>CAWIDE010000013.1:0-195854 GCA_963834715.1 uncultured Pseudomonadota bacterium
AATTGCCTTCGATTCCTGATTGGGAACGGCATCTAGCCAGTCGCTTTGCCAGGAGCCGGCCAGCCAGCCGCTGGCGCTGTAAACGCCCGCGATGATCCGGAACTGACCACCGGCCGGCACCGAGGAGAAAACAAGCGGCAGCGGCGTGTTGCTGGTCGTGGTCGGCATGTCGCCTGTCAGCAGCTTGTTGGTGCCGTCCTTGCATTGCAGCGTTACGATATATTTCTGCGCGACCGCCGGCCAAACCGCCGTTTCGGGTTTCCCGGCCTCACCATGGTGCGGGTCGGGTAGAAGCGTGAGCGAGACGTCGATCGCGCGGCTGACCGTAGCCGTAATGCAGGCAGGAGAGGAAAGCACCTCGCCCGTCGTCACGGCCATTTCTTCGAAATCCATCAGCGCCGCGGCAGCGGTAAACAACCACCCAATAGGGCCGAATGCTTTGCTGATCGCGCCGGCGCTCACCTGCGCCAGGAGCCACTCGCCAAGCTTCTCCATCCCCTTTTGCACGACAAAGGTGATTACGGTGTCGGCAAAGGCGATGAGAGTGTCCTTCGTATTGGTGAGAGCGGCCTCCGTAGCCTCGCCAGCTCCGACCAGCGGAACGAGGATCGCCAGCGCGGCCAGTGTCAGTTCGCGATCCTTGACGATCTTGTTGAAGAGCTCCGTACTGGTGATGGCCTTACTGGCGAGCACAAAAATGAGCGGTATGCCATATTGCCAAGCGCCGGTAAGCAGCGCGCCCTTTGGGCTGAACTGTCCGTCCCAGTCGGTGATGCCGAGGCTGCCAAAATAGAGCTGGACGGAGGATGCGCCGCCGAGATTGAACTGTAACGTCGTCGGGTCGGTGGAGACCGGGATCCCCAAGATCGTGTTCGTCGCCGAGATCGACAAGAGGTCCGTTTTATCCCCGATCGGGTGCCCCATATCATCAAGCAACTGATAGCCAGCCCAGAGCGTCCTGAGATAGGTATTAAGGACGTCGATTGAGAATTGGTTGGATGAATCAATCTTAATCGAACCGCTATCCACCCACACGCCGTGGTGGTCGGTCTGCTCGTTCACCGTCCAATTGTAGGCGGCGGCCAAAACTCGCTCGGGAGCCGATGTCCGATCCCGCACCAGGGCGGTGGTGCCCGTGATCGGCGACCAGGTCTGGTTGGCGAGGCTCGTGTCATCGCTGGCAGACCGATTGGCCCCGGCGCACGCCGGACCCAGCTGATCCGCTACGTTGTTCGAGAGCCCGTAAGTGTAGAGCGGTTGTCCGGCCTTGATGCCCGGGTTCTTGGGGTCCTCGGGGTGGTCCACCAAATCGTAGCCGGCCGACAGCCCATTGCCCTTGTAGTCGGTGCAACGTTTTACGGAGGACCAGTCCGAGCCCGCCGCCGTGATGGCGCTGGCGAGGTCTTGCATCGCATTCCACTGGTTCGGATCAATGTCCGGATCCGGCAGTATATGGTTATTGAGAATGTTCGCTTGCGTGCTAGGCTGTACATTCGCAAGATTTGGGTGGTACGACACCAGAGTGCTGGCTGTGTCCAAATTAAGGACCAGGTACTGGCTGTTGATTAGGGTCGCCACGGCCTGGTCATGATCGGCGCTGGTGGAGGTGAGGCCCAGGTGCTTTAGCTTAGCGCTGTACACCCGAGGCCGGCGTACCACGGTATGACGAATGAGGCTCCGGATCTCGTTTAACGGCCGACTGTAACGGGTCAATTGCCGCTCCCAGAACCGACGAAGATAGGGCTCCGGTATCAGAATCGTCATAGCCACAACCTTGGGGAGGTGAACCCCTTCTTGCTCGGGTTCAACCACCTGAAGATGAACTGGTGTATTCCCCGTTATGTGGTCGAGCGAGATATCGGAGAAATGGCCGAATCCGGCTTGAGCTTGCGGAGGTAATGCCCTGAGCGCCGGCTCGACTGTCCTGGCCTCAGCCAAGGTCTCCTCACGGTGAGCCTGCAAACTATACCGACTGCCCTGGACCCGGACCTCAAGCCGGTCTGTCGATTCAATATGTCGGAGATCGAAGTGGATGCGCCTCAATTGATGCCCCCCCGAGCTGTGGTGAACGACTTCTCTCTCGCAAAGATCGATTCGGCTGTATGGGTCAAATTGGCTATTTCGGGCAGCGTTGGCCTTACGATCCGGCCCTAGGCCCACTTTGTAGAAGATTGCGCGGGGCCTGTCGCAAGATTACCCTACAGGACTTGCCTTTTATGGACTGGGATCCCGCAGGTGTCGTCCCCTCGCCCTACTTCGCCCCGGTCGGGACAAGAACACCTGATAATGTCGGGGGAATCAAGCCCAATCTTTAGTTGCGCCAGGCATAGGTTGATCTTCTTGGTCTTTGACCTGGTCGAGTGTTGGAGTTTGTTTTACAATGAGGGGTTGCAAAGCTTTTCGTAACGTAAGTGGATGGAGCCGACTTGCAGCGCTCACCTAGGCGGGAGCTTCGGGCTGGGCGATCCTCATCCGGGTAGCAAGGCGTTATGCTCTGGCCACCGGATGGTAGCCCTCGGAGGGTAGGCAAAGCAGGTGGCCACTCCGCTCCACAGTTGAGTGAGACATCCCGTATGCGGACGGTATCCGCAGGAGGGATTACGGATGGGAGAACGCACGACGGAGCGGGCAGGCGCCGCGGAGCGACCGCAAGAGTCTGGCGCAGCGGCGCCCGGCCGCGTTGGGCGGATGTCACGACAGCGCAAGACCGCGGCGGTGCTGCGGCTGCTGCCCGGCGAAGACCTGAGACCGTGTCGCGATCGCTCGGCGTCACCGCGGCGACACTGACCAATGGCGTGACGCGTTTCTCGCCGCCGGCGAAGCCGCTTTGACTACACGTCCCAGCACCGGCGAGACGCTGGAAAGCGAGCGGCTGAAGGCGCGGCTCGGAAAAATGCTGGTCAAGAACGAGTTGCCGCCCTTTGGACCGGCGGAGGTCGAGGCGACGAGCGGCGCCTTCCGCGACGCCTTAGTCCGGTCGGTCCGATGGGAGAACGATCTGCTCGCGCCATCACAGGTTGGATCGCCGCGCGACCCGTGCAGCCATGACGGCACCGTCATTGCCGATACCGTGGATACGATGTGGGGAACCCACCTGACCACGACGATCACCGGCGAGGGCCAGGTGGCGGTGTTCATCGCGGTCGACCAGTGCTCCGCCGAATGCGTCGGCATCCACGCTGCGCGGCACGTCACCCAATTCGAGGCATTGGAAGCGATCCGCCGGGGAGTGTGCGCGTATTTCGGAGGTTTCGCCAGAGGCACCGCCCGCGGCCTCGCCGTGCGGCATGACCATCGCAATACATGGCCGACGCCTCTCAGAACGAGCTCGAATTCCTCGGCATCAAAAGCTCGCCCGCCTTCGTGCCCGCACCCGAGGGAAACGGCTGCGACGAGCGCTTCATCCTCAAGGAGAACCTGCTGTGAGTGCAGACCTTCGAGACGATCGAGCAGCTTCGGCAGACGCTGCTCATCTTCCGCGAGACCTACAACGCCATCTGGCTGATCGAACCCCACGGCTTCATCGCACCCTCAGCGTTCCGGCAGAAACAGCTTCAACCCGCGGCCCTGGCCGCGTGGCCTTCAACTCGGTGTCTAAACAACCGCGGGCGCTACATGGCTGACAATCATCAGCGGTTATTCTCTCTGTTCCAGATCATTTCGCGTGCTATCGCTTTGCATAATGCCGGCCTGTTGCAAGACGCTGCTGAGCTGTACCAGACTGTTCTAAAGCTGGACCAGTCACAGCCGGACGCACTTCGATTGCTGGGAGTCCTCCGCGCGCAACAGGGAGAGCTGAATGATGCTGCAAGGCTAATAAGCCAATCTCTGGTTCGAGATCCCGTTTCAGCTGAGGCCCACAACAATCTCGGGCGGGTTCTTCAGGAATCCAAGCGGTTCGAGCAGGCAATCCAGTCCTATCAGAGGGCGCTGTCGATCCGGCCTAGGTACACCAGTGCGCTCAACAATTTGGGGAGCGCACTGACAGCTCTTGGGCGCGATGACGAGGCTGTCAAGGCATATCGAAAGGTCTTGGTCATTGAACCAGAACATCGGCACGCACTCAACAACTTAGGTGCTTCTCTTTATAGACTAGGACGTTGGGAAGAAGCGCTTGAACCGCTCCAGGCCTCGCTGGTTTTAGAACGGGATTTCACTGAGGCTCAGATCAACCTTGCTCATGTGATGTCAGCTCTGGGGCGCCTCAATGAGGCTATCAGGTATTTTGAGCTTGCACTTAAATCCCAACCCCATAATGTGGAGTTGCATTTGAGTCTGGCGGACGCGCTCCACCGTGCTGACCGTTCTGAGTTGGCAGTGCATCATTATAGAAAAATTTGTGCAATTAAACCGGATTCTTCCGAGGCCCACGCTGGGCTCGGGATACTGATGCAGGAACTCGGACAAATTTCTGAAGCGCAACGGTGTTTCGAACAAGCGATAGCCATTAATCCTGATAAACCAAGTTATTATATTAACCTTTGTCGCGTCAAGAGAATGACACCGGAGGATCCTCATTTTGCAGCCATACTCTCGTTTACGGGTAAGTTCGGAACGCTTCCTGAGCGTGAGCTAATTGATGCTCATTTCGCTCTTGGTTTTGCATTATCGAGCGTTGGGCGCCACCGTGAGTCCTTCGATCATTTTCTGGCTGGCAACTCTCTCAAGCGCAAGATGATCGTCTATAACGAAAGCAAGCAATTGAAAAAAATTGAATCCTGTGAGAATGTGTTTACACGCTCATTCATAGCGAAAGGCCGCACAACAGTAAGTTCAGCTCTGCCTGTGTTCATAGTTGGCATGCCGCGCTCAGGGTCCACTCTCCTGGAGCGGATTCTCTCAAGTCACAGTAAAGTATTTTCTGCTGGGGAGACCGCCGCCTTTGAGAGGGCTCTGGGCCCCCTCTGGGCGTCGTTTCCTGAAGCCGTTCCGGGATGGACGGAGGCGGAGCTGGTCGGTATTGCCGAGGATTATATTCGTCTACTTGAGCAGCTCGCAACTCCGAATTTAGGAATCGAGAGAATTACCGACAAGATGCTCGATAATTTCCGGTATATCGGTCTAATAAATATGACACTGCCTAATGCCAGAATAATTCATATGATACGAAATCCAATCGACACCTGCCTTTCGTGTTTTTCTATCCACTTTAAGGAGGTGTCCTTCTCGTATGATCTGGGTGAGCTGGGACGATACTACAGGGCATATGCCCGTCTCATGCGGCATTGGCGCAAGGTACTTCCCGCCGACGTCATGTTGGAAGTCCAGTACCGAGGATCTGGTCTCCGATTTTGAAAACCAAGCCAAGCGGATCATCAGACATTGCCGGCTCGACTGGGAAGATGCGTGCCTTCGCTTCTACGAAGCTGCTGGTCCCGTTCGTACGGCCAGCGCAGCGCAAGTACGTCAGCCTGTTTATCGTCACGCGATCGGGCGGGCGCGACCAGATGTGGAAAGGCTTCGTCCGCTGTTAGATGCTCTGAACGGTATCCCCTGTGCAACCTGATGGAGGTGAAGCACGAGCGAAGCGCAAGGGCAGAACCGCGAGGAACTGTCTGAAGGAAGCGTGGAGTGAATCGCGACCCGACGAACAGCAACCGGACACGAGGCAGCACTGGTCGGACGAGCCGGCAAGTCCATATTCATCACGGACCAGGACTGTAAATCCGGCGGGTGTGCGAGGAAGGCTGCGGGGCTTACCCCAGGAGACCTGCATCGTGTCCCCCGGGATTGAGCACGCCGCAAGGCGCCCTGACCACGTTGCAGAAAATCAGCAGTCGGCGTCCGAAGGCCCGAACGATTTCCGACGAGGGTTGAAGGAGAGGGCAAGTAGATCGGGAATCTCATGACCACACCGCGACCGCCCCGGCTGGGGTTCCAGGTACCTGAGCTGTGTGACCGACTGGTAAACAGGTTTAAAGTTCTGCAGCGTATCATTGGACACGTCGATGCTGATTGAGCTGTAGTTGTAGGATCCCCCGGTGACAGTGTGGCTGAAGTCCTGCACGGACAACGTTCGGTTCGGCGGGGCGAGCGCGCTGACAAGCTCGTTGGCGAGCAGCGACTGGGCGAAATAGACGATTCCAGCATTGCCGATCCAAAGCGTGATGGCCTGCATAGCGTGTTTCCTCCCCCGTCAGGCCGGGATGGCATAGGTCTGCAGTCCGTCGCCGGACCGGTAGATGTCATAAATCGTCGCCTGGTCCTTCACCTGCCAGGCACCCTCCTTGTTGACAACAACGATGAACGCTTTATTTGAAAGGGTAATATTGTTGGCCTGGAAGTCGCGCGTAATGGCGCCGATGTTCTGCTGGTTCAGGTCGGCTTGTGCGGAGAGCGGCAATGAGAACAGGGGCGGCGTGGGGACCCAGTGCCCAACACCGGGCTGCGGCGTACTGAACGGAGAGGTCAATGTCTCGTAGGTGAGCCCGTAGAGATCGCGCCAGATGTCCACCGCGATCTTGCCGGCGACCACGTTCTGCGGCGTGCTGGTTTTCGAAGGGTCCGGACTGCGCAGACAAAAGCTCCCGTCAGGCGCATAGACGTCCAGAATGTAGTCGGACGGTTGAGAGCCATCTCCGCGGTAGGACAGCACATACGTGTTGCCCTGCGCTTCGACCGCCATGTCAAGGAAGGTGGTTGCGCCGACCCGGGCACTCTGCAGCGGAAAGAACGACAAACACCGATGGACCAGGGTCTGCGTGGCATCGGCCGTGGACGGCACGAGCTTCCAGGCCTGCATGCTTGCCTGGTCGACCACAAGCCATTGCGCGCCGGCTGTAATCACCTGGACGCGCACCTTGCCCACGCGGCTGCTGACATTGAGGTTGTCGTCCTGCAGCAGGACCTGCCAGGCGAAGCCGCGCGGGTCCCGGATGGTCCAGCTCTGGCCCCTTGCGACAACCGTGATGGAGGCGCTGACCGTCGGGTCCGCCATGTGGTCTGGGTCGTAGGCAAGATTGACCCCGTTTTGCGAGAGGGCGGCGATCAGCGGGTCGTCGTCCGGACTGAAAGTGCCGTCGTTCAGTTCTGTCACGAAGTCGATGGGGAGCGTGAAGAGGAAGCCGATGTTGTTGGCGATGAGCGCGGCGGCAAGCGCGTCGGGCATCTTTCCTTGGTCCAGCGCGGCCGCTATGTCCGCCGTCGGCAGCTGGAACAACGGGTTGTCCGGCGTGAAGCTGGGTACCGGATTACCCTTCGTGTCGAAGGCCTGCACGCGCAAGTTGCTGCTTTCCAGCACGAGGATGCGGCCATCGGGTGCAACGGTCATCGCCTTCGGCCCGCGGACCAGCCCCTGCCGGATCCCTCTGCCGGAGACCGGCAGAGCGATGGGCGCGTCGGTGTCCTTGCTCGGCGCCGCAGGCAGCGGCAACAGCATGAGCTTGCTGTCCTTGAAGGAGCAGGCGAGCACCACGTTGCTTGGGTGGATCGCCAGCGCGTCGAGGTTGGCCAGCGGGAATTGGCCCCAGCTGGGGAGGTCGGTGGCGCCCAGCCCGAAGGTGCCGATCTTGTCGTCGAGCACCACCTGGCGAAGGTTCATGAGGCTGCCGCGGGGGTCGAGGATGAAGTTGGTCTGATCGACCTGGTTCGTTGGGTTGGTGGAGGGGGCGTAGGCCATGCCGGGACGGTTGGTCAGGCCGATGTCCGACGTCTTCAGGTCCGCGCCGGGGTGGGTCAGCACGGACAGGTTTTGCATCACGTAGAGCTGATCATGTGACGGCGGCGCTGAGGGGGAATCCGGCGGAAGGTCCTGGCCGGAGGCACGCCAAGCATAGCCGATCTGATAAGCGCTGTTGTTCAACGTAATCCCGACCAGCTCGCAGAGCGAATTGGGGGCGCTGCAGTTCAGCGACGTCAACGTTGCCGTTGGCGGGTCGCCGGCCTGCCAGGCGAAGGTCTGGCCCTGCGTGACGATGCGCTCTTTGAATATGTACTGGGTGTCCGGCGACAGCGGGACCAGGCTCTCAGTGATCGAGAACGAGCCCAGAGCGAGAGTTGAGTCCTGGTTGGGAACGGCATCCGTCCAGTCGCTCTGCCAGGAACCGGCAAGCCAGCCGGTGGCGCTGTAGATGCCGGCTATGATGCGAAACTGGCCGCCGGCCGGCACCGAGGAGAACAGCAGCTGCAGCGGCGTGTTGTTGGTCGTCGTCGGCATATCGCCGTCCAGAAAGAAATAGGTGCCCGCCTTGTACTGCAGCGTCACGGCATAGCGTTGGGCGATCGCCGGCCATACCGCCGTGTCGGGCTTGCCCGCCTCACCATGGCGCGGGTCAGGCAGCAGGGTCAGCGAGACGTCGATGGCGCGGCTGACGCCGACGTAGACGCAGGCCGGGGAGGAAAGCACCTCGGCGGTGGTCACGGCCATCTCCTCGAAGTCCAGCAGAGTCGCGGCGGCGCGCATGACCCATCCCACCGGGCCGAAACCAGCGGAGATCTGCCCGGCCGCCACCTGCGCCAGCAGCCACTCGCCAAGCTTTTCCAAGCCCTTCTGCACGACAATGCCGAGCACCGCGTCAGCAAAGCCGAACAGAACGTCCTTGGTGTTGGCAAGCGCCGCGGCTGTGGCTACACCGCCGCCAACGATGGGGAACGCGATCCCGAGCACGGCGGCGACCAATTGTTTATCTTTAACGATCTTGTTGAAGGTCTCGGTGCTGGTGATTGCCTTGCCGGCGAGCAGGAAGACTATCGGGATCCCGTATTGCCAGAGGCCGGTGAGCAGCGCGCCGGACGCGCTGACGTCGGCATCCCAAACGGTGACGCCCAGGCTGCCGAAGCAGAGCACCACAGACGATGCGTCTCCGAGGTTGAACTGCAGCGCTGTTGGGTCGGTGGGGACCGGGATCCCCATGATCGAGTTGGTCGCAGAGATCGAGTTCGAGCTTTGTCTTGTTGCCGATTGGATTGCCCTGGCTGTCCATCAGCTGGTAACCGACGTAGAGCGTCCGCAGATAGCTGTTCCCGGCGTTGATCGAGAAATTATTGGATGAATCGATCTGGATCGAGCCGGCGTCCACTGAAACACCGTGGTGGTCGGTCAGCTCGTTTACCGTCCACTTGTACGTAAGTTCGGCGGCGATGCGAGCGCGCTCCGCTCCTGTCGCCCCACTGCGTATCAGCGCGCTGGTGCCCCTGATTGGCGACCAGGTCTGGTTGACGAGGGTCGGGTCGTCGCTGGCGGACCGATTGGCCCCGGCGCAAGGCGGTGCCAACTGGGCGGTAACATCGTCCGACAGCCCGTAGGTGTAGAGTTGCTGCCCGGCCTTGATGCCCGAGCCATCGGGGTCCGTCAGGGCGTAGCCCGCCGTCAGCTGATTGCCGTGCTGGTCGGTGCAGGGGATCACCGGCGACCACTTGGAGCCCGCCGCGGTGATCGCATTGGCGAGCAGCTGCATGGCGTTGTACTGGTCCGGATCGATGTCCGGGTCCGGCAGTATGTGATTGTTAAGGATGTTCGCCTGCGTAGCCGGCTGAATATTGGCGAGGTTCGGGTGGTGCGCCACCAGGCTCGCGGCGGTGTCCATCGGCGTAATCAGGTACTGGCTGGCGATAAGGCTTGCCAACACCTCCGGATCCACGGCGGGGAGGGAGGTGAGGCCCAGATATGCGAGCTTGCCGCTGAACACCCGCGGCTCGCGTCGAACGGTAGGGCGGAGGAGGCTGCGGATCTGGTGCAACGGCTGCGCGTAGAGGGCCAGCTGCCGTTCCCAGAACTTTCGCAGATGGGGCTCGGGAATGAGGATCGTCATCGCCACGACCTTGGGCAGGTGGACCCCTTCCTGCTCGGGCTCGACGAGGTGGACATGAACGGGCGTATCACCGGTAAGGTGCTCGGCCGCGATATCGGTGAAATGGCTGAAGCGAACGCGGGCCTGCGGGGGCAGCCCCTGGAACGCCGCGTCCTCTGCCGCGGCGGCAGCCATGGTTTTCTCGTCGTGCGGATGCAACGGGTACCGCTTATTAGCCTGGACGCGGATCTCCAGCCGGTCCGTCGATGCGATGTGGCGGAGGTCGAAGTGGATGCGTTGCATTGTTGCCCTCCCGTTATTTGTATCGAATAGGACCCGATAGGGTGGTTTTGTTGCGTTGATTAGATGGGCCTCACTCGACCCAGCGCTGCCTTCAGGTGGGACCGTGTTCTCGCTCTATTCAGAGTGGCCACAGGAGCCAAAGGCGCCAAACTTTGATGCGCGTCTCAATAGACGATAGCTGGACCGTTTATTTAAGCTGCAAGTCCTCCCCAGGGCGCTGAGAGCTTCCAAAAAATCGATTGACGGTATCTCTGAAGGGGCACACGGTTCAAGGGAAATTAGGTTCTGGTCCGCTAAAATTTTGAATTCTGTTGAAGGATCTGAGTTTCACTTATCTACAAACCTCATCCGGTCCAATGCGGCTTCAGCATGATCTAACGATCCTGGTTTAGGACCTCCGAGCGACAGATGCCGCGAACCGCGCGAGAGGGGCCGGTCTGTCCGTACCGGGTGTCGGGCCGGAGCACTCGCCAAAGCGCCGGGTCAGATGCCGCGCCGCTTGGCTGCGTGCGGAAGGCAGGAGTTCTCGTCCCTAACTAAGGACCCGCCGAGAAACAAACAAATCGGGATGGCGAGAACAACGCAGGAATAGAATCGTAAATGTGGCTAGGCGCGACGCGGCGCAGGAAGTCAGTCTGCCTGGGTGATCGATATTGATGATATCCGCGCGCGCTGGCAGCAGGCGGAGAGATTTCTCGACGAACGGGGACGGCGGCTGTTTGCGGCGAACGAGGCGATGGCGCAGGGCTATGGCGGGGTGACGACGACGGCGGCGGCAACGGGTCTGGCCCGCAGCACGATCAATCGCGGCATCGCGGAGCTTCGATCCGGGCACAACGACATCGGCGAGCGGGTGCGCCGTCCTGGCGGCGGACGCAAGAGCGCGGTGGCGCATCAGCCGGGCTTGCCGGCAGCGTTGGAGGCGCTGATCGAGGACGCCATCCGTGGCGATCCCTGTTCGCCGCTGCGTTGGGTCAGCCGGAGCCTGCGCCACCTGGTCAAGGCACTGGCAGCGCGGGGGTTCCAGGCCAGCCAACGCGTGGTGGCGAACCTGCTGCGCGAGATGAAATACAGCTGTCAGGCGAACCGCAAGACGCGCGAAGGCGCGAACCATCCCGATCGGGATGCGCAATTCGCCCACATCAATGCGACGGTAAAAGCGGCGATTGTGGCCGGGGAACCCGCGATCTCAGTGGACACGAAGAAGAAAGAGCTGGTGGGTGATTTTAAGAACTGCGGCCGTGAGCTGCGCCATCAGGGAGATCCCGAAAAAGTTCGCGTGCATGACTTTGAGCTGCCTGAGCTTGGCAAAGTCGCCTCCTATGGGGTCTATGACATTGCCGCCAATCACGGCTGGGTCAGCGTTGGCATTGACGCCGATACCGGGGCCTTTGCCGTCGAGAGCATCCGGCGCTGGTGGCAGAAGCTCGGCCAGGCGCGCTACCCCAACGCCAGCCGTTTGGTGATCACCGCTGACTGTGGTGGCAGCAACGGCCCGCGCGTGAAGCTATGGAAGCGCGAACTGCAGCGTTTCGCCAGCGAGAGCGGCCTGAGAATTCTGCGGTTTTTACATAAAAAGATCAGGAGAGGAACAGGCGGGGAGCAGGCGGATGCCTGCCCGACTTCCTCGTTCGCGCATTAAAAATCCCCGTGGCGCACAGACCATGGCCGACCAACCCCGACTGGTTCCGACCGGCACCGACCGCGCCAACTGAACCACCCAGTTTACCTCCGATAATTGTTGAAGGATCTGAGTTTCACTTATCTACAAACCTCATCCGGTCCAATGCGGCTTCAGCATGATCTAACGATCCTGGTTTAGGACCTCCGAGCGACAGATGCCGCGAACCGCGCGAGAGGGGCCGGTCTGTCCGTACCGGGTGTCGGGCCGGAGCACTCGCCAAAGCGCCGGGTCAGATGCCGCGCCGCTTGGCTGCGTGCGGAAGGCAGGAGTTCTCGTCCCTAACTAAGGACCCGCCGAGAAACAAACAAATCGGGATGGCGAGAACAACGCAGGAATAAAATCGTAAATGTGGCTAGGCGCGACGCGGCGCAGGAAGTCAGTCTGCCTGGGTGATCGATATTGATGATATCCGCGCGCGCTGGCAGCAGGCGGAGAGATTTCTCGACGAACGGGGACGGCGGCTGTTTGCGGCGAACGAGGCGATGGCGCAGGGCTATGGCGGGGTGACGACGACGGCGGCGGCAACGGGTCTGGCCCGCAGCACGATCAATCGCGGCATCGCGGAGCTTCGATCCGGGCACAACGACATCGGCGAGCGGGTGCGCCGTCCTGGCGGCGGACGCAAGAGCGCGGTGGCGCATCAGCCGGGCTTGCCGGCAGCGTTGGAGGCGCTGATCGAGGACGCCATCCGTGGCGATCCCTGTTCGCCGCTGCGTTGGGTCAGCCGGAGCCTGCGCCACCTGGTCAAGGCACTGGCAGCGCGGGGGTTCCAGGCCAGCCAACGCGTGGTGGCGAACCTGCTGCGCGAGATGAAATACAGCTGTCAGGCGAACCGCAAGACGCGCGAAGGCGCGAACCATCCCGATCGGGATGCGCAATTCGCCCACATCAATGCGACGGTAAAAGCGGCGATTGTGGCCGGGGAACCCGCGATCTCAGTGGACACGAAGAAGAAAGAGCTGGTGAGTGATTTTAAGAACTGCGGCCGTGAGCTGCGCCATCAGGGAGATCCCGAAAAAGTTCGCGTGCATGACTTTGAGCTGCCTGAGCTTGGCAAAGTCGCCCCCTATGGGGTCTATGACATTGCCGCCAATCACGGCTGGGTCAGCGTTGGCATTGACGCCGATACCGGGGCCTTTGCCGTCGAGAGCATCCGGCGCTGGTGGCAGAAGCTCGGCCAGGCGCGCTACCCCAACGCCAGCCGTTTGGTGATCACCGCTGACTGTGGTGGCAGCAACGGCCCGCGCGTGAAGCTATGGAAGCGCGAACTGCAGCGTTTCGCCAGCGAGAGCGGCCTGAGAATAACCGTGACCCACCTGCCACCAGGTGCCAGCAAGTGGAACAAGATTGAGCACCGGCTGTTCGCCTTCATCACCCAGAACTGGCGTGGAAAGCCGCTGGTCAGCCAGCAGGTGATCGTGCAGCTCATCGGCGCCACGACGACGGAGACCGGCCTCCAAGTCTGCTGCGAGATTGATGGCAACCTTTACCTCAAAGGCGTGAAGGTCAGCGAGCAGGAGATGAAAGCGATTAACATCGCACGTGATGAATTTCATGGTGATTGGAACTACACCATATCACCTAACCAACAACCACCATGACGCGGTTGTTTCCCGGCGAGCCCTTAGTGGCCGGGAAGCTCCCGATCACGCTCAGCTTCCAAGCAGGTTAAGCGGAGGCGGACGGTATCGCCAGGCCGGACCTGCAATGTGATTCTGGTGCTATTGTGCCTGCCCGAGCCGCCGCTTTCTGCCTCGATGCTGATAGCAGTTACACCAGGAGGCACTACATACTCCTGAACGATATTGCACGGTATTGTCGCCATCAGTCGCTCCTGCATTTTCATTTCGCCAGGCGTCTGCGGATAATCGGGTTTGAGGATTATCCGCCTAATCAGGTTTACATGCGGCCCTCAGCGCCGCAACTGCATGCTCAAACGCTTCACCTGGGCTCCAACCATTGGTATCGGCCAGTACGTAGAAGGTTTCCATCGTTGCGGGACTGACCTTGATACGTCCTTGCGCAGCAGGTGCTCTCAACTCGGCTTTGGGCCAATATAGTGCTCTCAGATCGACCCCGAGGCGCCGATTTACTTGATCGGCTCCGGAGGCGCTTCTCCTAATGACCGATAAAGCGGCGCGAGTGTGTAAGTGAAGTTGACGGTTTTCTTCGTGCTGAACCCTGGGATTAGATTCCGCGACCGCAGCGCGAGATAAAATACCCGGTCGCAGACGGCGCTGACTTCTCGAGGCATTAGGATCCAGACGGGTAGCGTATCGAATGAAGGGGGCAACAGTAGAAAGCAGCTTGTATCAACGTGCGTGGCTGAAGGTTCGTCGTGAACGTCTATTACCGCTTCATCCGGCCGTCGGAGCGTCCGCGATGCGGCAACGAAGCCGCATCTCTCCAATCCCACCCGCTCGGCGCACTCAAGACACCTTTCGAGGTGATCAGGTTCAAGCCAGCAATCTGCATCGAGCAACCCTATGCCGTCATATCCTCCAGCAATTGCCATTAAGCTACCCAGGCCCCGAGGCGTATTACCGTAGTCTTGGTGCGCCCGATCCAGACGTAGATGCCGCACGTTCGCCTGATCAATCCAGTTTTGCGGGAACCCATCCGAAACTAGAATATGCTCAGCGCGTATGGTCTGGCGTTTTACCGAGGCAATGCAGCGCTCAAGACACTCCTGCCTCTCCTTGTAATAGGGCGTCACGAATACATAGTGACGTTCCGTGCCGACCTCGTCTTGAGGACCATACTTCCGGTCCAATCGTTGCATTCTCTGCTGCTCTTCAAAGTGGGTTCGAACTAGCCGGATATTGCCCATATCGGTTACCGGCCAGCGAATCAATCGCGCAGTTCCGGGACCCACTGCGAGCCGATACGTCCGTTCCGCCGCCTGCCCAGCTCGGCGCCCACTGCGATGGGCAACCGTGGTCTTACCGAGGGGCGCAGCCTTTTGGGATGGCACGGCGACCAGGAGCACGCGCAGGAGCGGCCAGGAAAGCTCAGGCGGGAGAGGGCGCAGTTGGCTGACCGGCCGGACATAGGCTATGCTGCTTAAGCAGGCTTCCCTGGCATTGAACAGGGCCTGTGGTCCGGCAAACGTCTCGCAAACAGTCCGGACAGGGGGCCGGGGCGGAGGATCCGCCCCGGCCCTTATCCCACCAGCGCCAGCGACAGCCGCTTCGGCCGCGTCTCACCCACCGCAGTTCATCGAGGTTCTCGGCGTCAGCCGGCACGAGGCGGGGCCGTCGTGGTCCGCGCCCATACTAGGGACGAGCTGATACCAAGCCGGTGGACCGCAACCACATCCAGCATGTCGCCGCAGTTCGGTCGCGGCACCTGATGGGGAGATCGGAAATCCAGTCGTGGTGAGCGGCACGACTAGCAATCTTGGCCAGTCTCTATATATCGGACATGGCAGTTACGTTGTTAACTGGATGTGAGGTAGCGGCGCAAATGATCTCGCCGCTACCTCTAGAGGTTAGGTTATGGGAAGTTGAAGATAATCAGCTGGAGCTTACGCTAAACGTCCCAGACTGAGTAGCAACATTTGAAGGAGCCAACCCGCCAACTGTAGCGGCGGCCTGCGTAAGGCTGCCAGTCGCTGTCGCACTGGTTGGTCCACTAGCCGATTGCGTAAGCGAAAAAGAAACGGTTGCGCTTCCGCCTGCGACATGATAAAGCTCCAACTCGGTCAGCTCAATCATCATTTCCATTGTAACTTTCCTCCTTGTGAATAACGTAGCGCGAGGGGCCCCGGCAGCTCATTTGGTTCTCACCAACAAAAGCCCAGTTTGCTGCTTGGGTATCTCGCGCGACAATCGGTAATCGGTCCCGCTCCCCGAAGTCAACCTTATTCTCCTGATGCGCACGCACTTGTTGGTGGGGCAAAAAGCCACACGTAGCAAGATCGACGGGACACCACTCAAAAGTAACTCGATTTCAGGGAATCGAGACGGATCGTCGCTGGGGCCTATTACTCGCGTTGCGTGTCGCGTTGCTCAGCAGCCGTGAGGTCAGCGAAGGGTTGCGCCGCTTCCGCAGCTTCCCGGTCGCAGCGACTCTCGCGGTTGGGGTGTGAACCCTGCTCATTTTTCGCCGGCACCGGGACAATGCCCATATCAGGCCCGGTTCGGCGTGGAGTAGCGGAGGCGGAACCGATTTTCTGGCGCCGGCCTCTCACCATCTCGCCCGCCAACAAAAACCTGCCCAGTGGGACACTTTGCGCCGGGTATTGCCGAACCAGCAAAACGCCAGCATTCCGCGGCTTTCAGCGCGATGTGACGCGGAGATGAGGCTGCCGGCCGTCCCCTTATCCGTCCCACGATCCGAACGTTGGTATTGCAGCGTTACGGTATTGCGCTTAGCTGCGCTAACTAACGTTTTCCTGTGTGTTGCCCATGCGGAAGCTGATAACCGAAACGTTTTAGCCGCCCCCGCATGATGGCGCTTCCGGGCTGATCGCCTGGCGGCGTTTCGCGAGCACATCGGCCATGCGCCGTCGTCTATCGAGCAGATCATCATGCTTCGCTCTATCGAAACGGAGCGGGCGTGAAGCTGTCGAAACAACCGAGCCCACTGAGCCGCGAACCGACGTCGCCGCCGACAGATGATTCCTGCCGAGCGCCGGCAGAGACGCGAATGCCTCCGCGGAGCGCGGCAGGCCATCCCTTGGCTACGTCCGGCAACCATCATGCTCCGAGCCACGACGCCCGACGCAAGCCGGGTTCTGTAGTGAGGAAGATCGTCGCCAGCCGCAGTGCAGTTTGATTTTGATATTTCTTTGATAAACTTGCAAAGCCGTGGCCTAGTCCGGCCGATCGTGCTAGGCACAGACCCGGGTGAAGCTCGCGACCTCTGCTTGCACATGTCGCCACGCCGTCATGCTGTTGCCGGAGCTGACCTCCAGCATAACGGTCGGCTGACCTGATCTGATGCAGTAGAGATTAAGACGGCGTGCGCCATCGATCGGTCTGAGGCGCTCCGGCTCCGTGTAGACGCTGCTCGGAACGACTGTTTGTGCGGGTGAGGCTGCCATGCCAACGCAAGTTAAGACCGCGGTAATCGCCAATAGTTTTCGGATCACGGTAACGCTCCAAACACCACGCCAATTCGCGGGGTCCTATCCTGCAAGCACGAGATCACTTGCCCGCTCGGCGACGGCAATTGTGGCGGCGTTGACCATCGCTTGCGGGATCTCGGGAATCACCGAAGCGTCAATGACGCGCAATCCCACCACGCCTTTAACACGCAAGGTCTCGTCCACCACCGACCCGATACGGCAAGTCGCGACAGGGTGGTGGAACGAATTCGTGGCGCGACGAACGAATTGGCGCAGATCGGTGGCGCTTAGCGGGTTGGAGCCTGGGTAGATCTCCTGCGCGCGCCAATCGGCAAGGGCGGCCGCGGCGCCTATTTCGCGGGCCAGTATGACGCCTTGCACGAGAACGTCGAGATCCGCAGGCTCGGCAAGGTAATTCGGATCGATCAGAGCCGGCGCCAACGGATCGCTGGAGGCAAGTTTCACGCTGCCGCGGCTGCGGGGCCGTATCAGGCAAGGAACGAGGACGTAAGCCGGCGGAGCAAGCGGGCCCACAGTCGGCAAGACGAATGGCAGCGACAGGCACATCACCAGCAGATCCGGACTGTCATTCGGATTCCCGCGCGGCACGTAGAGGAGAGCGTCGGCGTGGTTATAATGCGAGCGCGGCACGTCTCGCCTGGCTGCGTAGGCCACGCCAGCGAGCAGCAAATGGATGGGTTCGGTGGTTGTCTTGCGAACCGTGCCGGAGGTCGAAAATCGGACAGTTGAGAAGGGTGGCCGCAAGATTGCCTCGCGGAAGGGCATACGGCACGCCGACGTGCGCGCGCGGGAATACCTCACCCCCGAGGAGGTCGATCGGCTGGTCGCCGCGGCCAAGCGCAACCGCTGGGGCCAGCGCGATGCCACGGCGATCCTGTTGGCGTACCGGCATGGCCTTCGTGTGTCGGAACTCTGCGACCTCCAGTGGACGCAGGTCGATTTCAACGGATGGCTGCACGTCAACCGGAAGAAGAACGGGATGGAGTCAAACCACCCCATGAAGGGCGACGAGCTACGGGCGCTCCGTGCTCTTCGCCGGGATCATCCGCACGCCAGCCACGTGTTTATCAACGAGCGCGGCGCCCCCATGAGCCCAGACGGTTTCCGGAAAATGCTGGGGCGGATGTCTCGAAATCGTCGCCACGCCGACGTTGTAGCTCTTTGCCAGTTCCTTGAGCGTTGCGCCCTCACAGCCTGTCGATGTTTGAGGCCGTGTGCGGTGCATAGAGCCGCGCCGGGCGCTGTCAGCGCCTTCAATACGCGTCCAGAGGACGGCGCATCGCTCTTGCGCGAGTATCGTCAAACGCTCGTCTATCGCCCGCTAACGGTGGGTCAGAGCCCGTCCGGGTTGGCCTTCAGGAATGCCCGCACTTTCCAGATGTCGTCCTGTGTCAGTTGCAAGGCAAAGGACGGCATAAGGGTGCCCGTGCGTCCGTTTGCCACGGTGGCAAGAAACTCCGCGTCGTCCAGCTTCGTTGCAAACAAATTGGGACCTCGCCCGCCATGCCTGCCATGGCAGATAATGCACTTCTCCCGGTAGATGTCCTTTCCTTCGTCTATGGCGGCCGGCTGGCCTAAATATGGGTCCCTCACCGTGGTCTCGGCCCTGCCGGCACTAATAGCGCACCCTAGCCCCACCAGGAGCAGCGCCACGATCAACCACCCGCCATCGGCACGTAAACACTGCCCATGAACTGCGTTTTGCTCGAAGAGTGTCACTGCTGGTAGGGCGGCAGCGCGTCCTTGATCACTTCCTGATTGTAGCGCATCCCTTCTTCCAACTTACCGTCGATGGCGAACACCCATAGCATTCCACCTTTCGGTGCCGAGTAGTAGAAGCTTGGGTCGCCGCCGAGGCCGGAAAGCACGGCGATGTACTGCTTACCGTCGAGCTGATAAGTGATCGGCGATGCATTGATGCCCGAACCGGTTTGGAAGGACCACAGCTCCTTCCCGGTCTTTTCATCGAATGCCAACAATCGACCGCGCTGGTCGCCGGTGAACAGGAGACCGCCTTTGGTTACCAGCATTCCCGCGAACACCGGAAGCGGACTTGTGACCTTCCACAAGGGCTTACCGTTGGCCACGTCGATCGCCATAATGCGTCCGATCGTGTCACCCATGCGATACATTTGATAATCTACGCCCATGTACTGGTCGCCTGGCTTGTAGATGAGCTTCTTCTTCTCCCAGGGGATGAGGCCCATACCCCATTGGTTCACCCCCACGAACAAGATGCCGTTCTCGGGGTCGTAGGCAGGCGGGAACCAGTTCGTACCGCCTTCAAGCCCGGGAATGATCGGTTTGACCGGCTTGCCGCCAAAGGTTGGCTTCATCTCCTCGTTCTCGTGCGGGCGGCCGGTCTGTGTGTCGAGTCCTGAGGTCCAGTTGATGCCCTCCACCTCCGGCAGCGCATAGACAAACTTACCGTTCGTCCGATCGATCACATAAAAGAACCCGTTGCGGTTAGAGACCGCGGCGGCTTTCACCGGCTTGCCATGGATTCTCGTATCGACCAGGTACGGGGGTCGCCATCCCGTCGTAGTCCCATGCGTCGTTCGGCGTGTACTGAAAGCCCCATTTAATCTTGCCGGTTTCAGGGTCGATCGCCAACATACTATCGGTCCAGAGATTGTCGCCGGGGTGCTGCCCTGCGACCCAGGAAGCAGGATTGCCAACACCCCAATAGACCGTGTTGGTGTCTGCGTCGTAGCTCCCGGTTAGCCAGGTTGGGCCGCCGCCGGTTTTCCAACTATCATCCTTCGGCCACGTCTCGCTGCCGGGCGCGCCGGGAGCGGGCACCGTGTAGGTCGTCCATTGCAGTGCGCCTGTCCTCGCATCGAACGACTTGAGGTAGCCGCGCACGCCGTATTCGCCGCCGGAGACGCCGATGATGACGTGGTTACCGACGATCAGCGGCGCGGAGTTGGTCGTCACGCCGCGTTTCCATTCGTCGATCTTCTGCTGCCATACGACCTTGCCGTCCGCGCGGTTCAGTGCAACCAGCACGGCATCCAGGCGGGCGACATAGACAAGGTCATCCTTCAGCGCCACGCCGCGGCTTATCGGGCCGCAGCACAGCACCGCCTCGAAACCCTGGCCATATTCCGGCTCATAGTGCCATAGGATCGTGCCGCTGCGCGCGTCCACGGCGAACACACGGGCATAGTCTGCCGTGAAATAAAGCGTGCCGTCACGGAACAGCGGCGTCGCCTCCAGGCCGCCGAGCTTCCCGCCCGTGGACATGGCCCACACCGGACGCAAGGAAGCGACATTGGCGGCCGTGATCTCATCGAGCGGGCTATAGCGCCAGTTGCGGTAGTTGCGCCCGTACATCAGCCATTCGCCGACGTCAGCCTGTGCCCTCAGCAGATCGTCAGAACTCACGGGCGCGGCGCGGCCGACCCAAGGAGTGGAGAGGGATGCAACGACAGCCGTCGCAACAAGAAACCGTTGCAAAAAGTTTGCGTGGATAGACTTTCTCATTTATGAGCGACCTTTTCCTCCCATTGCGCAGCCTACTTGGAAAACCCCCTTTGGCGAGCGCCCGCACGTAGACTAGCGGGTCGGCACACATGCCGCAACCGCATTGCGTGGCACCCCGACCGCCAAGAGGAGTGTTACGGCTGCGCCGTCAAACGCGTGCCACCCGGTCCAATCAGCCCGGGGTATGGCGCGCGGAAGCCGTGAGCAGTTCCCAACCGAGCTAGCCGGAGGTGGGGCGAACGACACACAAAGAGACAGGAATGGCCCGCTCGGCTTCGACGTTTGGTTCTCGCCGCTGGCGTCGCAGCGCTTCAATCCCGGCCTCGGCCATGCGGTGAAATCGCTCGCCCAGCGGGAGCAGGTCGTCACGCAGCTTAGCCACATGGTCGTCCACGGCGAGCCCCCGTCTGGCGCAGGCAATGTTCCACCGGACATCTTCGACTGCGCTCTGCACCACCGGGGTCTGCGTGCCTGCACACGCGCGCGTGTCCGTTCGCGTGCATAGTCGGCGCCATGCTCGGGGTGGCGCTCGAATTACGGAGGGAGTAGCGGCGCCGTCAACCAGTGCTTGGCCACCTTAATAAACGCTTGGTCAAGCCGGGCGTTTGTCTCCCCCAACTCCACCACGAGTTGCCGGTACGTCCGCCGGCGCATGCCCTTGGGTCTGTCTGGCAAAGGCGTGTAGATGCTGTCGTATGTCCCGCCCAGCTTGCGATAGAGCCGCCGGGCACGGCTATGCATCCGGTCCATCTCAGTTCCGCGCTGGGACGCATATGCGAACCGATATGCACCAGGTCCGCGGCTCAGGAACCGCATACCACCATTCGGCAGATACAACTTACGGACCCACCGGCCAGTGGTAGGGCATATCCACCACCAGCGTAAGCCTCCGAAGTGGCAGGACGTCGTAGCCATTGAGACTGGGTAATGCTGTGGGCCTGTTGGGCGGCTCAGATGGTCCACATCATAACGCAACCAAGCTGTGCCACCACACGCCCCCATCTCAAGGCGGAACTCGACAACCGCCCAGGGTTCCGACTCACCGCAACGCGTCCATTGCATAGCCTGCCAGGGAAGCTCGATCCGGCGCCCCTCCGGGATTCCTGTCATACCCAGCTTGCGCAGCGCTTGCCGGATCGGCCGCGTAAGGTCGTCAACGCTCAGGACCAGGGAGCCGCACCTCTCGACTGTCACCGGCCCTCCGGAGCGTCCGCTGCCATAGCCGTTCGAAAGCGCAGCTACGGGGACTACGCCGAGCGCTATTACCGCTTCGGTCAGCACCTTGGCGGCCGTGACCAAAAGGCCGTTCGGAAAACAGTGTCTGGCCTCATTAAGCTGCTTCATCCCGATGGAGAAGTCTCGAAGGATGAGGTTGAAGAGTACCTCGCCTACGCGATGGAGATGCGGCGGCGCGTGAAGGAGCAGCTCAAGAAGATGGGCGGGCTCGAATACTGGGACACGACATTTTCGTACATCGACCAAGACGGCGGAAAAGAGACATTCATTCGTGTTCCAGAGATGGGCGGTGGCACCATAATCGCCGAGGGCGGTCTGCCGCCGGGCGGCATTTACACTATCGGCTCTGACGCCGCCGACCGTCGGCTTGCGATGTTCCTCCTGCAAACCCAGATGAACCGTGGTTCGGGAAGGATCATCACACTCGGAAACCTGTCGAGCAAGATGAAGGAGGCGGTCAAGGCAGCCGAGGCTTATCTCAAGGCAAATCTCAAGAACCTGGGCATCGATTACGATTTGAAAGCGTACAACTTTACGGTTCAGGCAATCAATCTGAACCAGGCCAGGGAAGGTTCCGAGACGGCGGTCGCGTTTTTCTTATCTATGGTCTCCGCCGTCCTGGGCAAGCCGGTGCTCGACCGCACGGTTGTACTTGGAGAGATGAGCGTCCAAGGCATGCTCATCAAGGTGGCATCCCTGCCGGAGCGTATGCAGGCCGCTGTGGAGGCGGGCGCGAAGCGTATTCTCATCCCGAGCGAAAATAAGCGGCGGAAAAGAGACATTCATTCGTGTTCCAGAGATGGGCGGTGGCACCATAATCGCCGAGGGCGGTCTGCCGCCGGGCGGCATTTACACTATCGGCTCTGACGCCGCCGACCGTCGGCTTGCGATGTTCCTCCTGCAAACCCAGATGAACCGTGGTTCGGGAAGGATCATCACACTCGGAAACCTGTCGAGCAAGATGAAGGAGGCGGTCAAGGCAGCCGAGGCTTATCTCAAGGCAAATCTCAAGAACCTGGGCATCGATTACGATTTGAAAGCGTACGACTTTACGGTTCAGGCAATCAATCTGAACCAGGCCAGGGAAGGTTCCGAGACGGCGGTCGCGTTTTTCTTATCTATGGTCTCCGCCGTCCTGGGCAAGCCGGTGCTCGACCGCACGGTTGTACTTGGAGAGATGAGCGTCCAAGGCATGCTCATCAAGGTGGCATCCCTGCCGGAGCGTATGCAGGCCGCTGTGGAGGCGGGCGCGAAGCGTATTCTCATCCCGAGCGAAAATAAGCGTGATCTGGCGGATGTACCCGACGCGATCCTCACGGCGATTCAGTGGCAATTCTACGACTCTCCTACGAGAGCGGCGATCCTGGCGATGGGCATGGGGTGATGGTATGCGGCGACCCTTTCCCAGGCACGTACAATCCGAACCCGGGGGCGAAAGACAAACCGACGGCCAACCATGGCAAGCGGGCGGCGGCAGAATGACTCTCCTCTCTCCACTGCAAGACGGCGTCGGTGGCAATCCGGGCGAAGGGTGACCTCGTGAATGTGCCCCGCTATCGTCGTCCCGCGCCAGGGAGGCGATGGTGACGTTCAGGCCGGTCAATCCACGGAACGCGGTGCTCGAGGCCGTGGTGCTCTTGCACCTCAATCGCCCAGTTTTCGCACCGGAGGCGGCGGCCCTTCGTGCCCTGCATCCCCGGCTGGCGCACGATCTTCCACGCCTGGACGAGACCCTGATGGCCAACATCGTGTTCGGGCCAGCGCCGCCTTCTGTCCCACCCGGCGCGCCAGTGCAGATGGCCGCTTTCAAGAAGGATGGCACCCTGGAGACCCGGCTATTCCTTCAAGGGCCGCTGCTCGCCGTGAACTTCCTCCTCTACACGCGATGGGATGAACTCTGGCCAAAGGCGGCCGGATGGATCCGTGCCGTCATCCAAACCTTACGGGAAGCGGGAGCTTCGAACGGCCTTCCCCCCTTCCAGGTCGCCATGATCGGTCACCAAATGATCAACGTGTTCGTTTGGGAGGGAGCGCGCGACGCTGTGACCGCGAAAGAGCTGTTCGCGCAAAAGCCGTCCAGGCTAGCCGACGCCGCATGGGACGCTTCGGACCAACCTTGGTTCGCGGCGCATTCCACCAACCAGCCGCTCGATCTGGAAGGGCGAAGGGTGGCGATCGTTGATTTATTGAGTTTCGATCTGAGCGATGAACCGCCTGCCGGTTGGCGGCTGCGGCTTGACCAGACCTTTGAAGCGCGCTTGGCGCAGCCCATCGATCCCGGGGATCTCATTGCCAAGCGCGACCAGAGCGGGCCGCCCCTGATCCACTCTGTTGTGAATGATTTGCACGAGCGCAGTCGCCGCCTTGTGCGCTCGCTGCTTCGGCCGGAAATGCTCAGCCGCATAGGAATGGAGGCCCTGTGATCGCGGAACTGATTCGCCCATTGCCGCTGTCCTCGGCCGTGCCATGGATGGTGGCTTATGGGCGCGACCTCTTGGAGCACGACAGGCCCGAAGTGCTTCCAGTGCAGCGCACAAGTCGCGTGGGTCATCCAACTCAGCCAATTTGGGAGGCGAGCACCGTCTTCGTGGCATCCGGAACCGCCGTTCCAGCCCCGGATTGGGCTTGGATCAGCGTGGCGGTCGAGCCCTCGCGGGCTGCCCTGGTTGCCGCGCTCTGGGATCGGATCACTCGCTCTGTCCGGGTGGTCTCGGAAGACGACGGTGCGACGCCCGTTTCGGCCGAAACCCTCGAGTGCACCCGACAACTGCTGTCCGAACTGCCGCAGGGGCTCGAGTTGCCTCAAGTCAGCGTCTCGCAAGAGGGCGAACTCGTGTTCACATGGTTCCGTCAGCTCGATCGGCTGAGCGCTATTCTGGCATCCGATCACTACTTGACCTGGGTGTTCAGGATCGGGAGCCGAATTGAGGATGGCGATGCGATCGCGTTCGACGAGGAGGCTGCGCGGCATCGTTTCTATGGCGCGGTCGCACATTTCTACGAATGACCGCTGCGTCAGGCGATCCCTGCCCTTGCGAGGGCAAGTCGCCGGAAGGCGCGCCCGGAGCTGTGAAAGACGCCGAGGCGGTGATCCAATTCGTGCCCTACTCAAGTTGGCTGCTCCGGAATGGAGGTGGCCACCTCGTACTTGATCAGTCGGCGTTCCCCCAGCAGGAACTGGAAGGCAAGGACAGCAAGAGCGTGTCAGTCCTTCGGGATATGACCGAGCCCTCGGAGATCGCAGGCCGAGCCGCCCGCCGAAACCGCGAGCCGAAGTGGACAGACGATCCGGTGGTTGCGCGGGGCGGGGTGCTGCCGATTTGCCGGCTGCAGGACACTGCGGGGCGTCGGGAAGTTTGCGTGAACGCCGATCCGATCACGGATGATTTGGGGCATTGCCCAACGCATGCCAGCATTCTTCGAGCCACTCCACCGCTTGATCGCACGCAGCGCCTGCGCTGGGCGAAACTGCGGCTGGCGCTGGCATCCAACTTCACAGATATCGCCCATGTCTCGGGCAATACCGTGTCCGGTCTCGACCAGGCGTGAACAAACTTGGGATGCTGCATTCGATGCCGGTTTGTGAGCTTCTCCAATGAGGGCGGAGTGCTGCTTGCATCGAGCATCAGCCCGCAAGCCACCGCACCTCTCGGCATTGTCTCAGGACAAAAGCTACCGGTTCTTACTGCGGGGCATACTCGAAACCTGGAGTGGCACCGCAGCCGATACGGGCTCTAAGCCGAACTTCCTTCTTTCGGAGAGTGTGAAGTGGCAGGAACAGTAGGAACAGGGGCAGGAGACCGGTCCCAAATGTAGGCATGTAATCCGGAAATTTGGACTTGTACTCGCGGCGGTGTTGTGCCAAAGCGCTGGCATGTATATCGAAGCTGTTCCGAATCGGAACTCGCCTCCCGCCATTCTGCTGCGCGAGAGTTACCGCCAGGATGGCAAGGTCCGTAAGCGATTCCGGCCGAGCGGGATGCGTTCACCATCACCCGCAGTCTGCCGCACGGGCACGTTGCAGCGGCGCTCGGGACGGCCCGCAAGATAGGGCTTGATCGGATGCTCGGCAATCGCGATCGATGCCGCGATCTTGCCCTCGCGCTGGTGATCGGGCGCATTATCGAGCCGGCATCCAAGCTCGCCACCGCTCGTGCACTTTCCCCCACCACCGCTGCATCGAGCCTTGGCGAAATGCTTGGCCTCGGTGAGGGACTGATAGACCGGTCCTGAGATTATTTCCGCTCACACCGGCCGAGAGTCATGCTGGGCCGTCGCACAAAGACGACATTGACGGTGCGCTCGCAATGCCGCTTCAATGCCTCGTGGGCCCCGCCTCGGTTGGATTGTTGCGTGGGATCGCGAGAGCGCCATTTTGCACGTCCCGACAATCGCCTCACGCCCTTCGCCCCGGGGCAAGTGTCCGTTCTCAGGACAGGCGGGACATAACCGGGATGAATCCCCTCCTCCCGCTCCCCGAGCTAAGCCGTTGATAACATTGAAAACAGAGACTGCTGCATCCAGGAAAATCGCACCTTCGTGAGCGGAGCCTGATATAAGGGGGGATAGAACGGGCAGAGAGGTCCTATGGTTACCCAGAACCCTAAATCCCTCCTCCGTCGTCTTTTGGAAGAGGGTGCAGAGAGGGAATGGTTGGAATTCAAGCACAACAACTCCGACCCGGAAGAGATCGGCAGGTGCATCTCGGCCGCCGCGAACGCATCTATGCTGGCCGGGCGAGATCGCGCCTTCATCGTATGGGGGATACAAAACGAATCCAAAAAGCGGGTTGGCACCAAAGTTCGACTAAGCGAGATAAAGAAGGGGAATGTGAATCTAGCAAACTGGCTGTCACAGGTGCTCGAACCGCGTTTGGCTCTGGAATTCCTAACGTTCGAAGACGAAGGGAAGCTGTTTTCGATACTAACCATCGACCCGGCTTATGACCGACCGGTTCGGTTTTCTGGGACCGAATACATCCGGGTCGGAGAGAATATAAAGCCTCTCCGTGATTTTCCTGAACATGAGCGTTCGCTCTGGCTCGTTACTGGGCGCCATAAGTTTGAGAGCGCTATCGCCCTGCATCATCAGAAGGATGACGATGTCCTAGATAAGCTTGATATTGATGCCTATTATCGACTGCTAAACGAGAAGAAGCCTGCCACTAAAGAAGTGCTGCGGAAAATGTGTATGCTCGATTTTATACGAAAGGACTGGAAGGAGGTTACGACATAACGAATCTCGGGGCAATTTTATTCGCGAAGGACGTGGCAGAATTCCCCACAATGGCGAATAAATCGGTACGCGTAATTAGGTATGCCGGCCTGGATAAGAGTCGATCGGACGATGAGATAGAAGAGCGCAAGGGGTATGCCATCAGTTTTCAGAGTGTGATACGATATATCATGGATCGATTGCCAAAGGAGGAGAGATACACTGACGGAGTCCGAAGGACCGTTTCGGCATATTCTAGGACTGCCGTCCGTGAAATCACAGCCAACGCACTTATACACCAGGACTTCACGATAAGCGGGATTGGACCCGTAGTGGAAATCTACCAAGATCGCATAGAGGTTATCAATCCAGGTGACTCGCTCATCGAGCGAGATAGAATGATTGATGAAAGGCGTTCCCGTAACGAGAAGCTAGCAAAAGTGATGCGCGAACTCGGATTTTGCGAAGAGCGCGGCGGAGGTATTGATAAATCCATAATCGAGACCGAAGAGATGTTTTTGCCAGCTCCATTATTCCTGGCTTCCAAGAACACTATGCGCGTGGTTATCTTTGGCCCGAAGAAATTCAACGACCTTCCGAAGGCAGATAAAATCTGGTCATGCTTTTGTCACTGCGTCGTGCGCTGGATGAGGCACGATTATATGAGTAACGCTTCCCTTCGCCAGCGTTTCTCGCTTGACCAGAACGATTATCAAACCGTCTCGAATGTAATCGCAGACGCAAGAAAGGAAAACAAAATCATTCCAGCTGATCCAAACCAAGGTAACCGCAATGCCCGATATGTTCCGTACTGGGCTGGAGAGTAAACAGGTACTACTGCCCGGCCCGTCTGAGGTCCCGGTCCCGCGGGGCCGAGGAGGTGCATCTCGCAGGAGCCAGCGTGCCAAGTGGCCGTGGCGGCCGAGGTCCTCGGCCGTTCGCATTGGCGCGCCTGAGCCAACTCCCGCCACAGCCGCTCTGCGGCCTCTGCAGGCGAATTGAGATCCGCGGCTTCGGAAATGTCCGGGGGCAGGGTCGCCGCCGCATCTTTTTCCAACGCCACCCTGATCGGACGCTGGCCGCACTTCTGGAACCGGAGCTGCACCAGCACATCGGTAAGGGCTTGGGCGGCTCCGTTGCTGCCAGCATCCGCAGGGGCAGGTGGATCGTCCTGCAAGAGCACTGCACCTCAAGCCACCAACGCCGGAGGCGCCTGACCGAACAGGCGAGGATCAGGCGCGATCACCGGGCGGCTGCGAGGGTGCCTCTGCATCGGCATTGGGAAATCGAAGCATAGAGAACGGAGGGAGAACAAGCCTGGTGTGACCACAGCTGCGGTGACTAAATCGGATCGAGCAACTCTGCGCTGCTGTTGGACGAGTTGACTGCCCGTGCGACTGGCCAGACGCGGAGGGTTCCGGCTGGCGATGGGCTGAGCAGGCCGGCCAGATCGGCCTCTACCTCCCCGAGCCAAGCGGGCCAGTCCCGTTGCTCCACGATCAGCGGCATGCGGTCGTGCAGCTCCGCAACATTGGGGTTGGCTGGCACCGTGATAATGACACAGGTCCCTTAATATTTCTCCCTCGGGGTTGCGCCAGCCTTCCCACAAGCCGCCAAGCGCCATGATATGTCCGTCCGCTCGCGCTATGGCCTAGGGCTGCTTACCCGTCGAGGTTTTCCGCCATTCATAGAACGCCCCAGCCGGGACAAGGCAGCGGCGCCGGGCGAAGGCGGCCTTGAACATGGGGGAGGTGGTGACCGTCTCGGCACGGGTGTTAATCGGCTTCCAGCCCCTTTGGCGATCTGCGCCTCCACGAGGTCCATTCGAAAAATCTCCTGATCTGACCTAGACGCGAATTCGCCATGAGTGAGAAGCGGGTCGAATCCAGCCGAGATCAAACGGAACCCAGGCGCGTCCAATCCGGCCCGGAAACCGCCCCTTGGCCTTACTGCCCTCACTTGGCCACGGCTAAAGCCGGGAGCTTTTGAAAGAGCGGTTGGTCCCCGGCCAAGTGCCTATCTAAGCTACACAGCCACTAGGCACGCTCCAATGCCCCAGCACGCGACCCGCACATCGTGGAAACCAGGCTTCGCCCCCAACCCATCGGGCTATAACGGCGGCGGCCACCGGCCAGTCATTCCCGCCGAGGTCCTCGAGGCGGCCCGTGCGCAATCGCTGCCAGCCATCGAGGTTCTCACGCGATGGATGCACTCGACGGACGCCCGCGCCAGCATCGCGGCCTGCATCGCATTACTCGACAGAGCCTGGGGCCGGCCGGAGCAGACCATGAAACTGGCCGGCGGTCTCGATATAAACGCGCAGCGTGCCGAGACGGAGGCGATGGTGGAGGCGATGAAGCGGCTGGATATCAGAGAGCTAAGGGTGCTGATTGGATTTTATCGAAAGGCTGGGCTGGCGCTGCCGGGGGAGACAGCAGAATGACCACTCGGGACGCCGGCCGAGGTCCTCGAGGCTAATCCTCGCCCGCAGCGTGTGGATCGGCGTGCAATTTTGACCCGCTTTTGGGGGTGATCGGCGTCCAAAATTGTTGGGGTGGACGGCCCCCAGCGGCATCGAACATGCCATGATGGGGTCGCTGAACCAACCAACAAGGGGACCGCCCGGATGGAAATTAAGCGCATCGCGATCGACACGTCCAAGCACTTCTTCACCGTCCACGGTCTGGACGCGCAGGAGCGTACCGTGCTGCGGCGCGAGCTGAGGCGGGGGCAAATCGAGCCATTCTTCGCAAAGCTCGAACCAACCGAGATCGCCCTCGAGAGCCAGCGACGGCAATACGGTCTGGTTGAGCGAGCGCGGCAGCTCGGCTGGGACGACGTTCAGGTTGTCGATGATGACCTTGGCAAATCCGGCGGCGGGACAACGCGGCCGGGATTTGAGAAGCTGCTGGCAGCCATCTGTGAGGGCCGAGTTCGGGGCAGTTGTGTCGCTTGAGGCTTCCCGCCTGGCACGGAACGCGCTGCGGCGGCGTTGCTGCCAACCGCGAGGATCTGGCGGCCGAGCCGGTGCCGCAACAGCAAAACCAAGATCGCCATGCCGGCGATGACGAGCAGCAGCGGCACCGGGACTCCGCCGACCGTGCCGGCGTAGAAATCGCCGATCGCGTCATCGACCGTTCCGCCCGGCTGCGGCATCAGCGCGAGTGCAAAGCCGAACCAGATCGCGCTGGTGCGCTTGCAGGTTGGTGACATACGGCGCTGCTTTCCGGTCTGAGCCGCTCTCAACGGCGCGCGGGTAAGGCAGCGCCGAGACGCATGATCCTCGATCGGTACGGCCGGTTTCGCGCGCTTGCCATGTAGCGATCGAGCAGCAGGAAGGCGAGCAGGGTGGCGCCGAACACGATCTGCCGCCCCGCCTCGCCGATGTCGATCGCGAGCGATCCCGCAGGCGATTGCCGACCTTTATGCGGCCTGACGTGGAAGTCATCGTCACGCGCGGAGGGCAATCGAATGGATAGCGTGATGGAGCAATTGGAGGCCGACTAAAGCACGGCGTTAAGGTCGGCGTAACATGCCCAAACATGCAACGCGAACTTCATTCGGTCCAGGCAATAAAGCCAACCCAACCGGCTACAATGGCGGTCATCATCGTCCAGCTGTGCCAGCCGAGGTGCTTGATGCATGCCGGGCGTTATCTCTGCCGGCTGTAGAAACACTCAGGGAGTTACTGGCCTCTCCGAACCACGCTGTAAGATTAGGAGCCTGTAATTCGATCCTGGACCGCGCCTGGGGTAAGCCGGAGCAGACGATGAACTTAGCTGGATCGCTGGATGTAAACCAGCAGCGTGCGGAGACGGAGGCGATGGTAGAAGCGCTGAAGCGGTTAGATATAACTGAGCTGAGGCTGCTAATTGGATTTTATCGAAAGGCTGGGCTCGCGCTGCCTGGGGAGACGACGGAATGACCTTACCCGAGCGTCAATTGCTGCTGACGATGGCGGACCTCGCAACCATTCGGCCGCGGGCACTTAAAGCAAAGCCCAGTCTTCCCCTCGTCCGGTATTGCGGCAACGCTCTCCAACTGTTCTGCTTAAATCACAGTCTTGAGCCGGCCTACCTCAGGATAGTCGGCTGACCGTGCCGCAACCCCGACAGCTTATCGGGCGTTATCTGCCGCCGGCAGTTCAGTGCCGCCGCCGGCGCGTCAAATTCACGAATACTCGCATCGATGTCTCCCGCCATCCGACTTGTCGGATCTGACTGATGCGGCGAAAGGCGTGCACCAGATAACCGCCATGCCGCATCCAGCGCCGCCGCCGCTCGTAGCGTGGCTCATTCTTGTTGGCGAGCCAGTAGTGATTACGCGGCTGGGCAGCCTTCTGCATCGGGAGCCCGAAAACCAGCACATAGGCCAGCCGTGGCCTGTCGGAGCGGTTGGGGCCAGCCGCGGCCAGAGGGTTGCCAACGGACCCGGAAGATCCTGGCCGGGCAGAGCGCCGTCAGCGTGCGGCTCGGATCGCCAATTGATTGCACGGTCACTCTTCCGGCATCTGTCCGTTTTTCTCTGGAAATGGTTCTCCATCTGTGCCACTCCGGCTCACTAATAGGCCCAGGGAGGGCCATCACGATGGCTACGCAACTCAACTTTGATTCCGGCACCTCGACAACCGAAACCCTGAGCGGCACATCCTATAGCATTACCGAGGGGTCGTCGGCGGTCGCCGACCTGACTTTCACCCGTCCGGGCGCGACCATTGAGAATGATAGCAACGCAGGAAACCAATACCTGCATTTCAGCATCCTCAACGTCGAGCACATGCAGAGTGTCGGGCAAAACAGCTTTATCGGCTGTTACAGCACGGGGATCTTCCATAACCTCGGCACTATCGATATCGATGGCGGCGGCGGCGGCATCAGTGATAGTACCGGCATGGCCATCGTTGCCAATCTGATCGTTGGCGGCATGTATTTCATCCATAATGGTGCCGACATGACACCCGATGGGGTGGTCGCCAGTGCCGCCTTCGAGATCGGCAACAACGCCCGCTTGAATATCGAGCAAGGCCAGCAGTTCTTGGGCCAGATCGACGTCACCAGCCCCAATTTCATCGTCGAACTCCAGGCGCGCTGAGACCGAGGCGCTGGTGCAGGCGATGAAGCGGCTGGATATCAGCGAGCTCAGGATGCTGATTGGATTTTATCGAAAGGCCGGGCTGGCGCTGCCGGGGGAGTAAGGAGGACGCGTCTCGCCCGCAGTCAGGTAGGCGGTGGTGAGGTTCGGCAGCGAGTTCACTGTGCCGAATATCTGGGGAGGGCTTCGGCAGCAGGAAGGAAGCGCAACGACCGCACATCGAGGCAATCTAGTCTAGCCCGCGTCGCGCCTTCTTGCTACCCCGGCGCTACCCTGACGTTGGAAGCGGCCTCGTGGGTGGCGCTGAACCCCTAGATTTTCCCGGAGCGGGCGAAGGGATTCGAACCCTCGACCCCAACCTTGGCAAGGTTGTGCTCTACCCCTGAGCTACGCCCGCTTCACCCGCGCTACCTACCCCCCCATCCCGGTCTTTGGCAACAGCGCGCATAGCCGCCCCCGCCCGTGGCGGCTTGTCAGCCGCCGCCGCCCGTAACATCTACTGGCCGCAAGACACCAGCTCAGGAATCGCATCACCTATGGACGTCCTCCTTGGCCAGAAAAACACCGCCTCCGGCGCAGGAAACGCCATGATCATCGAAGGCGACCAGAAGACCTTCATGCAGGACGTCATCGACGCTTCTCGCGAGGTGCCGGTCCTGGTCGATTTCTGGGCCACCTGGTGCGGGCCCTGCAAGCAGCTCACACCCACTCTGGAAAAGGTCGTCCGTTCCGCCGGCGGCCGCGTGAAGCTGGTCAAGATCGACATCGACAAGAACCGCTCGCTGGTCCAGCAGCTCGCCCAGCTCGGACTTCCCCTGCAATCCGTGCCCACCGTCGCCGCCTTCTGGCAGGGCCAGATCGCCGACCTATTCCAGGGCGCCCTTCCCGAATCCGAGGTCAAGCGGTTCATCGAATCCCTGCTCAAGCTCGCTGGCGGGTCCATGCCTGCCGCCGACCTCGTGGCCGAGGCCAAAACCGCCCTGGCCGAAGGCCGCCACGACGAAGCCGCCGAGCTGTTCAGCGACATCCTCCAGCACGAACCCGAAAACCCGGACGCCTGGGGCGGCCTTATCCGCGCGTTGCTCGCCCGTGGACGCGAAAGCGAGGCAAGTCAGGTCCTTGCGCGCGTCCCTGCCAAGCTCGCCGAGCACGCGGAAGTCGCGGGCGCAAGAAGCGCCCTCGCCCTGGCCCAAGAAGGGCGCAAGCCCCGCTCGGAGCTTTCCAAGCTGCAGGCGCGGGTCTCTGCCGATCCTATCGACTTCCAGGCTCGCTATGACCTGGCCACCGCGCTCAATGCCGTGGGCCAGAGGGAGCAGGCCGCCGATCAGTTGCTGGAGATCATCCGACGCGACCGCACCTGGAACGACGACGCCGCTCGGCTCCAATTGCTGAAATTCTTCGAGGCCTGGGGGTTCGAGGACCCCGCTTCCACCTCGGCGCGGCGAAAGCTCTCCGCCCTGCTTTTTTCCTGATGGCAGCCTTCCACCCCAACCCGGACGATCTGCCTGCCGAAATTCCTGTCTTCCCCCTCGAAGGCGCGTTGCTCCTGCCGCGCGCCCAACTCCCGCTGAACATTTTCGAGCCACGCTACCTGGCAATGACCGAGGACGCGCTGGCCGCGGGGCGCATGTTCGGCATGGTCCAGCCAGACCCCGCCTTACCGGCTACCCCGACCGGCCCGGCCCTTTACCGCATCGGCTGCCTGGGCCGCCTCTCCGCCTTCGCGGAAACCGAAGACGGACGCTTCCTGATCACCCTCACCGGCGTGATCCGGTTCCAGGTGGCCGAGGAAATCGACATGAACCGCGGATACCGCCGTGTCCGGCCTGACTACAGCACGTTCTACCCTGACCTTAACCTCACCCCTCGGCCGCTCGGCCTCAACCGGCAGGTTCTGATCACCGCGCTCCGGGGTTATTTTCACCAGCACGGGTTAAAAGCCGACTGGGAGGCTATCGGTAAGATAGCTGACGACAAGCTGGTAACGACCCTGGCCTTGAGCTGCCCATTCCGGCCCGCCGAAAAACAAGCCCTCCTCGATTCCCCCACCGACTCCGATCGCGCCCGAACTCTGCTCGCCCTGTTGCAAATCGGCGCCGCCGAAGACATGACAGCCCATCCCCCGAGCTGACCCGCGAAAAAAATGAGCGACCCGCCCGTCCCCATCGACCCCCGCCTTCTGGAAATTCTGGTCTGTCCGCTCACCAAGACCCCACTTGAGTATGACCGGGAGCGCGGGGAGCTGATCAGCCGCGCGGCCGGCCTCGCCTACCCCATCCGTGACGGCATTCCGATCATGCTCCCCGAGGAAGCTCGTCCGCTGGAGGATTAATGCCGGCGGTCACCGAACTCCGTTACGACAAAGTCGCCCACGTGCTGCACGTCACATTCGACGACGGCCGTGCGTTCGATCTGTCGGCCGAGTATCTGCGTGTCGAAAGCCCGAGCGCCGAGGTGCAGGGCCACGCTCCCGATCAGAAGAAGGTCGTCGCCGGCCGCCGGCACGTCGGCATTATCGGTATAGAACCTGTCGGAAACTACGCCATCCGGCTGATCTTCGATGACCTGCATGACACCGGGATTTATTCTTGGGATCTGCTGCACGAACTGGGCACGGAGTACGAAACCAGGTGGCCGAATTATCTCCACGCCTTGCAAGCACACGGGCTCTCGCGCGATCCCTGATCATGCTTACTGCTCGTCGCGCGCGCTGATCGCATTACTCAAAATGCACTGGCGGGAAATCGACCTCTCCAGCCTACGTGAGAGATCGCCGCGCGTCAGCGCGGCGGGTAAGGGTCTGGCCCCCGTTTGCGTATTCCACCCCGCAACCGGATATGCAGCGCGACTTCCTCGACCTGGCGGGTTCGGCAGTTCCCTTGGCAACAATCTCACCCTGTCGCGCCGTACCATTGAGCCAACCACGCGCATGCTGGATGCGACCCGTCGCTGGAGAATGACCAATACACCACACGCGCGAAGGGCATCGCCCAGATCTGTCGGACCTTCCCACCCGCCAAGCGCGACCGCGGACGGCTCAGCCTGCGCATCGGTGATTCGGCTCCAATGGGCCGGCTGCTGGCGCGCGGTGAGGGTGTCGTTCGCAACCTCACCAATCCCTCGCCTTTCGCAGGCGAGCATTGACCCCTCCGCATTGCCCGCTGTAGTCTCCCGTCCGCCTGCGTCACAAACCACGGGAAAGAATCAATGGACGCTGCTACACTGCACCGCATGATAGACCGCGTTCGGGAAGGCCGGCTTTCCCGTCGCGGGTTTTTCCGTCGCATGGCCGTTCTCGGTCTTACCGCGCCCCTGGCAAGCCAACTGCTGGCCATCGGCGGCGTTGCCATGGCGCAACCCGGCTCCGACTATAAGCCCGCTAAAGCGGGAGGCGGTAGTACGTTGAGGCTGCTGTGGTGGCAAGCCGCCACGCTCCTCAATCCGCATTTCGCCGTCGGCACGAAGGATCAGGATGGCTCACGGCTGTTCTATGAACCGCTTGCCGCCTGGGATGACCAGGCCAATCTTTATCCCGTCCTCGCCGCCGAAATCCCCAGCCGAAACAATGGCAGCCTAGCCTCCGATGGCACCTGGGTCATCTGGAAACTGAAACAGGGCGTGAAATGGCACGACGGTCAGCCTTTCACCGCCGATGACGTGGTATTCAATTGGCAGTACGCCAGCGATCCGCAAACCGCAGCTACCACAGCCGGCTCATACAATTACAACCAAGCGCAAAAGATCGACCAATACACCGTCAAGATCACCTTCAACCGCCCCACCCCCTTCTGGGCAGATCCCTTTGTGGCCGCTAATGGCTGTCTTATTCCTAAACATTTATTCGAGCAATACACCGGTGCGAAATCCCGCGAGGCCCCCTGGAACCTCAAGCCCGTCGGCACTGGCCCGTACAAGTTCAAAACTTTCACCCCCGGCGATCTGGTCGAAGGCGTCATCAACACCGACTACCATCAGCCCAATCGCCCGTACTTCGATGCGATCCAGATGAAAGGGGGCGGCGACGCCACCTCCGCCGCACGCGCCGTGCTGGAAACCGGCGAATACGACTACGCCTGGAACCTTCAGGTCGAAGACCAGTTGCTGAAGAAAATGGAGGCCCAAGGCAAGGGCCGCGTCAGATTTACCAAGGGTGCCAACCTCGAACATATCGAGATCAACTTCACCGATCCCGACAAGGTCGTGGACGGCGAACGCTCCAGCATCAAAACAACCCACCCCACCCTGTCCGATCCCGCCGTCCGCCAAGCCCTTTCCCTGCTCGTCGATCGCGCCGGGGTGCAGCAATACATCTACGGCCGCACCGGCGAGACCACGGCCAACTATCTCAACGGCCCACCCCAATACGTATCCAAAGATACGAAATGGGAATACAACATCCAGAAAGCCATCCACATTCTGGACAAGGCGGGGTGGAAACCGGGATCCGGCGGCATCCGCGAGAAGGATGGCAAGAAGCTCAGCTACCTGTTCCAAACCTCGATTAACCAGCCGCGCCAGGAAACCCAGCAGATCGTCAAGCAGGCTTGCCGTAAAGCCGGCATCGACATCCGTCTCAAGGCGGTGCTCGCATCGGTATTCTTCTCCTCCGATACCGGCAACGACGATACCTACCCGAAATTCTACGCCGATCTACAGATGTACACCGTGAATCCGACCAATCCCGACCCCGCGTTCTTCATGCGAAATTTCCTGTCCTCCGAGGTCGCCGCCAAGGCCAACAGGTGGCAGGGCCGTAACATCACCCGCTGGCGCAATCCCGACTACGACAGGATTTACGCGCAAACGCAGAATGAGCTCGATCCCATCAAACGCGCAGCCCTGTTCATCCAACTGAACGATCTCGTAATCAAAAACAACGTCGTAATCCCTGTAATATTCCGCAAAAGCGTCAGCGGCACCATCAATGGCCTGCACGCGCCGCTCAGCGGCTGGGACAACGACACTTGGGATCTACCCGACTGGTTCATGGAAGCGCGTGCCTAGGAATGCCGGTCCTGAAGGGGTAGACTGGAGCCTCCACAGGGAGGCTCCAATTGAATAGCGACAGACTGCAAAATATGATCGGCCGCGTAAAGGACGGGCGCCTTTCGCGGCGTGGCTTTATCCGGCGTATGGCCGTGCTCGGCCTCACCGCCCCGATGGCCAACCAGCTTCTCGCCATCGGCAGTGTCGCCATGGCCGAAACGCCCGCCTTCGATTACGCGCCCAAGAAGCGCGGGGGTGGCGGCACCCTCAAGCTCCTGTGGTGGGAAGCCCCTACCCTGCTCAACCCCAACTTCGCCGTCGGTACCAAAGACCAGGACGGCTCCCGCCTGTTCTACGAACCCCTCGGGGCGTGGGACAATGACGGCAACCTCAAACCAGTCCTCGCAGCTGAAATCCCCAACCGCCAGAACGGCGGCCTGGCCGCTGACGGGAAGTCGGTCGTTTGGACGCTGAAACAGGGCGTCAAGTGGCACGATGGCCATCCCTTCACCGCCGATGACTGCGTATTCACCTGGCAATATGCGTCCGATCCACAAACCGCAGCCGTCACCGCGGGCAGCTATCAAAATATCAAAGTCGAAAAGATCGACCCCTACACCATCCGCATCCTCTTCCCCGATCCCCGCCCGTTCTGGGCCGATGCTTTCACCGCCAACAACTGCATCATTCCGCAACATCTGTTCGCACCTTATACCGGAGCGAAGTCGCGTAGCGCACCCTGGAACCTCAAGCCAGTCGGGACCGGCCCCTACAGGTTCAAAAACTTCATTCCTGGCGACATCGTCCAGGAAGTCATCAACACCGATTATCACCAGCCTAACCGACCGTTCTTCGACGCCGTCGATATGAAGGGCGGCGGTGATGCCACCTCTGCGGCCCGCGCTGTGCTGGAGACCGGCGAATACGATTACGCCTGGAACCTCCAGGTTGAAGATGAGCTGCTCCGGAGAATGGTGGCTGCCGGCAAGGGCCGCCTGATGATGACCGAGGGCTCCGATATCGAGCACATCCAGGTCAACTTCACGGATCCCAACAAGCAAATCGACGGCCAGCGCTCCAGCATCAAAACCAAAAACCCAACCCTCTCCGATCCTATCGTCCGCAAAGCATTGTCCCTGCTGATTGACCGCAAGGGCGTGCAGCAATTCATTTATGGCGAAACCGGCACCACAACTTCGAACTTCATCAACGGCCCAGCCCGCTTCGTCTCGCACGACACGAAATGGGAGTATAACATCCAGAAGGCTATCGATCTGCTGGAAAGCAACGGCTGGAAGAAGGGGCCGGACGGTATCCGCCAGAAGAACGGGGTCAGGCTAAGCTGGCTGTTTCAGACCTCAATCAACCAGCCGCGCCAAGAAACGCAGCAAATCATCAAGCAGGCCTGCCACAAAGCCGGGATCGAAGTCCGCCTGAAAGCTGTCCTGTCCTCGGTGTTCTTCTCCTCCGACACCGGCAACGACGACACCTATCCCAAATTCTACGCGGACCTCCAGATGTACACTACTAATCCCCCCGAACCGGACCCGGGGTGGTGGATGCGCGCATTCCTCTCTACCGAGGTCTCCCAAAAGGAAAACAAGTGGCAGGGCCGAAACATCACTCGCTGGCGCAACCCGGAATACGACAAGATCTGGAACGAAACCACCCAGGAGCTCGACCCGGTCAAGCGCGCCACCATGTTCATCAAGCTTAATGACATGGTAATAGACAACATAGTGGTCATCCCTCTCGTCTTCCGCAAACGCGTCGGCGCCGGTGTTAATGACCTTCGCGCCCCGCTGAGCGGCTGGGACAACGACACCTGGGATCTGCCCGATTGGTACATGCAGGTCCGCGCCTGAAGCCGCGCGTGGCACGCCGGGGCGCAAGCCCCGGTGCCACGCTCAGGAGCCTATAAATGTCACGTGCCTACATCTTTCGCCGCCTGCTTATCGCGATCCCAAGCCTGCTCGGCATCAGCATCATCATCTACACCATCCTAGCCCTGGCCCCAGGTGACCCGTTCGGCCAGTTGATTACGAATCCAAACGTGCCAGCCGCCGTCATTGCCCATCTCCGCGCCGCCTTCGGTCTCGATCAACCCGTTTATATCCGCTACTTCCATTGGCTGGCCGCCATGCTCCGCGGCGACTGGGGCTTTTCGTTCCAAAGCCGCATGAATGTCGCCAGCCTGATCTTTCAGCGCCTCCCCGTCACCCTCGCCATCCTCGGCTCGGCGGAGATCCTCGCCATCCTCGTCGCCGTTCCCGTCGGCGTGCTTGCAGGGACCCGGCCCTATTCGCTGTTCGATCAGGTTGCCAGCACCCTCGCCTTCTTCGGCTTCGCCCTCCCAACCTTCTTCACTGGCCTGCTTCTGATCCTGATCTTCAGCATCAAGTTGCACTGGCTGCCATTCGTCTTCCGCTCCAATCTCACCTCCACCGGGCCTGCCTGGCTTTGGCAGGAAGTCCGTCAATCGATCATGCCCGTCTGCGTCCTTGGCCTGTTCCAGGGAGCCGCCCTGGTCCGCTATGTCCGATCCTCCGTGCTCGACGTCGCCAGGCTCGATTACGTAACCACCGCGCGCTCAAAGGGCATCGGCGAACGCAAGGTCATCAACCGCCACGTCGTCCGCAACGCCCTCATCCCGGTGGTTACACTCGTTGCCGTCCAACTTCCTATCGTCTTCGGCGGCGCCATCATCACCGAGCAGATCTTCCGCATTCCGGGTATCGGGTCGCTGCTCATCTCATCCATCCTCGCCGACGACACGCCAGTCGTCATGGCCATCACCTTCGTCTTCGCCGTACTTGTCGTCCTGTTTAATATGATTGCGGACATCCTCTATGCCTGGCTCGACCCACGCATCTCTTACCGCTGAACAGCCCGCACCGCTCAACCGCGCGCCCGCAGTCACCGAGCCGCGCGTCACCCTTCGGCTGCAATCCTGGCGGCGCTTTCGCAAGCACAAGCTGGCAATGGCGAGCATCGTCATCCTCGGCTTGATCGTTCTCACCATCATCCTGGGCTCACTATTCTGGCCCACCGCTATCGACGAAATCGACTTTACCGCCCGTCTTGCCAGCCCCTCCCTCGCCCATCCGTTCGGTACCGATGACCTCGGCCAGGATCTCTTCTCCCGCATGATCTACGGGGGCCGCATCTCCCTCGCTGTTGGCCTCGCCGCCATGTCCGTCGCGGTCGGGGTCGGCGTCACCATCGGCGCCATATCCGGCATGGCCAGCGGCCGCCTTGACGCCGTGCTCATGTGGCTCACCGACCTGTTCCTTTCGCTCCCGCAGCTCCCGCTGCTGTTATTGCTGATGTATCTGTTCCGCAATCCGCTGCGCGCCGCCCTCGGCGATGTCGGAGGCATTTTCGTGCTGATCGTCGTTGTCATCGGCGGCCTGCAATGGATGCCCGTCGCACGGCTGGTGCGCGCCCAGTTCCTCTCACTCCGCGAGAAAGAGTTCATAGAAGCCGCCCGCGCCCTCGGCGCCTCGCGCGCCCGTCTCATGATCCGCCACCTTTTGCCCAATGCCATCGGTCCGGTGATTGTCGCCGCCACCATTCAGGTTGCCAACGCAATCATTGCCGAGGCTACCCTGTCCTTCCTCGGCCTCGGGTTCCCGCCCAACACCCCCACCTGGGGCGCCATCCTGTACGACGCACAGAACTACCTCGACGTCGCCCCCCATTGGGCGCTCTTCCCGGGTTTCGCCATCTTCCTCACCGTGCTCTCTATTAACTACATCGGCGACGGCCTGCGCGACGCGCTCGATCCCCGCCGCGTAATTTAAACTAGTTTCACGATGAACTCCACCACCAAAACACATAACCGCAGAGCCACCCTGAAAGACCCCTCCGTGTCTCCGGGCCTCCGTGCTGAACCTTCTCCGCGCCCTCCCTCCCCTCCTCTCCCCCGCTAATGCCCGAGCCCCTCCTCCAAATCCGGGACCTTCGAACCTGGTTCGCCACCGACGATGGCATGGTCCGCGCCGTGGACGGCGTCAGCCTCGAAGTCCGCCGCGGCGAAACCCTCGCCGTCGTTGGCGAGTCCGGCTGCGGCAAAACCGTTACCGCCCGAAGTGTCCTCAAACTCATCGACATGCCGCCCGGTCGCTTCGCCGGCGGCGAGATTATCTGGCGCGGTCGCAACCTCATCCCGCTCAGCCCCGCGGAGATGGACAAAATCCGCGCCCGCGAAATCGCCATGGTCTTTCAGGAGCCGATGACCGCGCTAAATCCCGTCTATCCTGTCGGCGACCAGATCATCGAAGCGCTGCGCGCCCATGAAAACATCTCGCGCAAAGCCGCGATTGCGCGAGCGATAGAGATGATGCGCCTCGTCCAGATCCCCAACGCCACCGGACGCGTCCAGGACTATCCGCACCAGTTCTCCGGCGGCATGCGCCAGCGCGTTGTCATTGCCATGGCTCTAGTCTGTAACCCGCAACTGCTCATCGCTGACGAACCCACGACCGCGCTCGACGTCACTATCCAGGCCCAGATCCTCGATCTGCTCAATGACCTGAAAGCCCGCCTCGGCATGGCCATCATGCTGATAACCCACGCCATGGGTGTGGTCGCCGAAAGCGCCCAGCGCGTGGTGGTCATGTATGCCGGAAAGGTCGTCGAAGATGCCCCTGTCGAGGAGCTCTTCGCCAATCCGCGCCATCCCTACACCCAGGGCCTGATCCGCGCCATTCCCCGCGTGGACTCTGCTGCCGACCACCGCGCCCGCCTCGCCCAGATCCCCGGAACCGTCCCAAACCTGCTCAATCCGCCCCCAGGGTGCCGCTTCGCCGCGCGCTGCCCCTACGCCACGGACGCATGCGTCGCCGCCGAACCTGCGCTTCGCAAAGTCGGGGCCGACCACAAAGTGGCGTGCATCCTGTGAAACCATCCTCGCAAGGCACGACACACCTCTCCCGCTTGCGGGAGAGGTCGGCGCGCGTCAGCGCGCGGGGTGAGGGCCCCCTCCTCTCCGTCCGCGAGCTCAAAAAGCACTTCCCCGTCACCGGCGGCATTCTCGGGCGCGAGATCGCACGCGTGCACGCCGTCGATGGCGTGAGTTTCGATATCCAACGTGGCGAAACTCTCGGCCTCGTGGGCGAGTCCGGCTGCGGCAAGTCCACCACCGGCCGCTGCATCTTGCGCCTGATCGAACCAACGTCCGGCGAGATCTGGTTTGAAGGCCGCGACGTGACCCGCATCGAGGGACCCGAGTTGCAGCGCCTCCGCCGCGACATGCAGATCATCTTCCAGGACCCCTTTGCTTCGCTGAACCCCCGCCACAACGTCGGCGCCATCGTCGGCGAGGCCCTTACTATCCACCACCTCGCCAAAACCCGCCGAGAACAGCAAGACCGGGTGGTGGAAGTACTGGAGACTGTGGGGCTTCGCAGCGATCACCTGAACCGCTTCCCGCACGAATTCTCCGGCGGGCAACGCCAACGCATCGGTATTGCCCGTGCCCTCGCCGTCGATCCCAAGCTGATCGTCTGCGATGAGCCGGTCTCCGCTCTCGACGTCTCCATCCAGGCCCAGGTCATCAACCTGCTCGAAGACCTGCAGGAGAAGTTCGGCCTTACTTACCTGTTCATCGCCCACGACCTCTCGGTGGTCGAGCACATCAGCAACCGGGTCGCGGTGATGTATCTCGGCCGGGTGGTGGAAATCGCGCCGGCCCGCGAGCTCTACGCCAATCCCCGGCATCCTTATACGGAGGCGCTGCTCTCCGCCGTTCCCATTCCCGACCCCAAGGTGAGGCGCAAGCGGATCACGCTGCAAGGCGATGTGCCGAACCCGCTTAATCCCCCTTCCGGCTGCCCCTTCCGCACCCGCTGTCCCCTGGCGGAGCCGCGCTGCGCAGAGATAGCCCCCGAATTACGCGAGATTTCACCCGGCCACTTCGTCGCCTGTCATGTCCGCGGGTGATGAGCTTACCTCTCCCACATTGCGGGAGTTGTCGGCGCCCGCAGGGCGCCGGGTGAGGGTATCCACCACCCCCACACCCCGCTCCACAGCCAGCCGGTTGAGCTCCGCGATCTCCCCCACCATCACCCGCTCGACCTTTGCAATCTCCTCATCCGCCCGCGCCATGATCTCGGCAGATACCGCCTCGGCCTGCGCTGTCGGCCGACTATCAGAGACTGAAACAACACTGATCAGATCAATCAGCGTGTCATTCAGCCCCGCCGGGTTGCGCAGCACATCGCGGTCCGACTGCCGATGCAGATCCACCAACACACCCTCGATCGCCGACAAAGCCTCGCTCGCAGCTTTCGCTTCCGACGCAAGCTCCCCGCCCACCAGCCTGAGCTGCCGCTTCAGCCGCCGGATCCCATCGACCGTCTCGTTCACCCGCTTGAGCGAACCCGACAGCCTGCACCACAGCTTGAACTGCCGCTGATAATCCTCCCGTGTTGTAGCCAGACGTGGATCCTTCTCCACCGAGAACGTGGCCGAAAGCCTCTCCGCTCCCACCGACAGCTCAACCACGTACTCGCCAGGCACGACCGTCGGACCAGCGGGCGGATCCGCATCCACCGCCAGTGGCTTGTTGCGCGGTGGCGCCAAGCTTGGATCCGGCTTGCCCGGGCCGGGATACTTCAGGTCCCAGACATAGCGGTTGAGCCCCGCCTGCACCGGAGGCCGCCTGGCCGCAGATAAATCCTCGTCATCACTCCTGAAACTGACAATCTCGGCGCCCGAGCTGTCGCGGAACGTCACCTTAACCGGCCCGCTCGCTCCCTCCTCCAGCCAATAATATAGGATTGCGCCGTTTGGTGGATTCTCACCGACATCCAGATGCTCCCGCCCGGTCGTTCCATCCGTTTTCTTGTAAGTCCGGATTCCACCGCCGACACCAGGTGCAACCGCCATCGCCACCCCGCTCGGCCGCAGGCTGCGCACCGCCCCAAAATGCAATCGCGTCCGTATCGTCGTCCGCGGCGCGAACAGGCATGTCCCATCGTCATGCTCGGCAAGCCCGCGCAGCGGCGTAATGTCATCCAGAATCCAGAATGATCGCCCGTGAGTCCCCGCCACGAGATCACTGTTCTTGATCTTCAGATCATACACCGGCACCACCGGCAGTCCACCTCCCATACGCAACCAGCTCGCACCGTCATTGAATGTATAGAATACGCCGGTTTCGGTGCCGACAAACAACAACCCCTTGCGTTCCGGGTCAGCACGCAGTACCCGGCTAATTTCATTCGTCGGAAAATCACCCACAATCGACTGCCAGCTCCGCCCGCCATCAGTGGTGCGGAACAGATACGGCCGGTAGTCCGCCAACTTATAATGCGCCGCCGCGACATATACCGTGTCCGCATCGTGCGGCGAGATCTCCACGCACCCGACATACGCCAGCTCCGGCATTCCCGGAGGCGTCACATTCTTCCAACTCTTCCCATCATCCCGCGTCACATGCACCAGCCCATCGTCAGTCGACGCCCATATTTCTCCCCGCCGATGCGGCGACTCGACCACTGAGGCGCACGTCGCATGAACCTCGGCGCCAGCCGACTCGCGGGTGATATCGCCTCCCGAAGCCCCCTGTCGCGACACATCGTTCAAACTGAGATCAGGTGAGATCTCCTCCCAACTCATCCCCTCATCGCGCGTCCGGAATACATGGTTGCCGCCGGCATAGAATATCCCCGGATCATGCGGCGAAAACGCAATCGGGTAGGTCCAGGCAAACCGGTATCGCATGTCCTTGGGCGCGATCCCCGTGGACTCCTCCGGCCACACATTCACCAACTGTATCTGGCCCGACCGATGATCATAACGCTGCAGCGGCCCTGCTCCCCCAGGGCTGGAGCCGATAGCCCCGCAATACACAATGTTCGGATCCCTCGGATCGACCGTGATAAAGCCGCTCTCCCCCGTTCCGGGATATGTGCAGTCCCCCAGCGTGATAGCCCCCCATGCTGCCGCGCTTGGAACGGAAATCGATGTATTATCCTGTTGTGTCCCGTACACCCGGGTACGGGTACTGATTATCGATGTCGATCCGATAGATCTGCGCCGTCGGCTGATTATAAATTGAGGACCACGTATAACCCCCGTTGAACGACACACAAGCCCCACCGTCATTTCCCTCGACCATCCGGTTCGGATCAGCCGGATCAATCCATAGATCGTGGTTGTCGCCGTGCGGCGTCTGTATTTCCGTGAAGCTCGTTCCCCCATCGGTCGATTTCCAGAGCGACAGGTTCGCCACGTACACCGTCTCGCTGTGGCGCGGATCGGCAAAAACATGCGTGTAGTACCAGGGCCGGTGCATCAGATCGCGGTGCGACGATGTCTGCGTCCACGTCAGACCATAATCGTCCGACCGATATAAACCCGTGGAATTGGGATCAGACTCAAACAGCGCCCACACCCGGCCAGCTCGAGCCGGCGACACCGCAACCCCGATCTTCCCAATCGGCCCCGTCGACAGTCCGGGATTACGAGAGATCTCCTCCCACGTCTCGCTCCCATCTACCGATCGAAATAAACCACAGCCCGCACCGCCGCTGGAGATGTTCCAAAAATTCCGCCGAACCTGCCATAACGTCGCGAACAGGATGCGCGGATTATTCGGATCCATCGAGATGTCGAGCGCACCCGTATCTGCATTCCGCTGCAGCACCCTCTGCCACGTCCTGCCGCCATCCTGGGTGCGATAGACCCCACGCTCCTCATGCGGTCCGAACACGTCGCCCAGCACCGCTACATAAACCAGGTCGGGGTTATTCGGATGAATACACATGCGTCCGATAAACTTGCTGTCCCGCAAGCCGATATGCATCCAGCTCCGCCCGGCATCGGTCGATTTATATATCCCGTCCCCGTAGGAGACATCCAGCCGGATCGTCGTCTCTCCAGTGCCCACATAAATCACGTTGGGATCGGATGGCGCGACCGCGATCGATCCGATTGCCGCCGACCCAAAAAACCCGTCCGTCACGCAGCTCCAATAAACCCCGCCGTCAGTGGTCTTCCACACACCGCCCGCACATGCTCCGAAGTAAAACGTCGCCCGCTCCTTCGGATCTCCCGCAACGGCGATTACCCGCCCACCCCTGCTTGGACCAATGCAACGCCATTTCAGCGCGTTGAGCTTAGCGGGCGTGGCAAACCGGGCCGGACCTGACATTCAGCAGCTTCCTCGGGGTTTGTGAGGGGATAGCTTAGCCGTGCCCGTCGCCGACGCCACCCCCGCCAGCATTCACCGGCGGCATACAGATCGCGGGGGGTAAGCAGGCCGAGCACGTCGGATCAGCCCTTGTCATCGCTCGTCATACGCGCGATGGCAGCCATCACTGGGTTCTTAAGCTTCTTCGATGATATCCCGGAATCGCCGAAGCGGCCTGTCAGAAGGCAAGAGCCGCCTCGATCTCAATTGTCCGCCTGAGCTCCTCCTTACGAATAGGCTCCGGGATCACGTCAACTGGACGGCCAAGAATTTGCTGCAGCATACTGGACACAGCCGCTAGGCGACCGAAATAGGCAAAGCCAGTCCGAGGAATGTCTTCTCTCAGCCGCACCACCACATCGATATCCGACCCTGCTTGCGCCTCTCCGCGTGCAACGGATCCGAACAACGAAAGGCTGACAACCCCAGCAGCGCATAGCTCCCGCTCGTCTGCCCGGAGAGTGGCTATGACTTCGTCTCGGCTCATGAGGCCCGATCTTAACCGGGTTCCGGCTGGCGACCAGTAGGTGCTCCTTGACCGCCCTTGCCCGCCCAAGGCACGTACCTGGCAGCGCAAAAACAGGAGAACGATCGGCATGCTCCGCTCAAGCCGCCGCAGACTCGCCAGTCTCGGCCTCGCGCTCGCGGCCGCCGGAGCCGTCCGGAGCAGCGATACCGCCACTGCCGCATCCCTCTTGCCATCCGGAGCGACTACCCTCGATGAGCTCACCAAACGGCTCGCCGCCGTACCGCGTCGCCGGGACTTCAAAACCGTCCCAATGATCCTGGACGACCCCAGCCTCTGGGACGCCCAAGCTCTCGATGCCGTCCTGCACTATGCCGGCGCCCCGAAGCAGAGCTGGGACAATACCGAACTGCATAACCGCTGGCTCAGCGCCATGCGAAATGCCCTGAACAATGAGGTCTTCTCCTTCCGCCACCCCGATTTCCTCCTGGTCTCCACCACGCGCGACTCCGCGCTCCTCGCGCTCTTCGACGACGCGCTGTGGGAAAAATACAATCTCGGCAAACTCGCTGGGGGCGTCACCCGCAACACCTTCTATCCCGCACCGCCTGCCGCCTTCCTGAACCCCGCCGATTACCAGAATCCCGAAGGAGCATTCTCGGCACGTGCCAACAGCGTCCAGGCTTTGCAGCGCCGCGGTGCGGTGTTCATGGCGTGCCATAACGCCATCTGGGGCACCTGCGAGTACCCTGATCGCCCACGGTGTGAACCCCGACAAGCTCTCGCCCGAGCAGATGTGCGCCGAATTCACCAACCGCCTCGTGCCCGACGTTATCCTCATTCCCGGTGCGGTCGGAACCTTGGCAGAACTCGCAACGGCCGGCTTCAGCTATTGCCGGTAGCCGTTGACGCTTCGTCCTGCCACGCTACACAACCTCCGTGACCCTCCGCGAAGATCTCCGCCAACTCCCTCCGCACCCTTCTGACCTCCGCCCCCTTCCGCTCCAGGTCCGGCCCCCTCTCCGCCACCTGCTTCTCCCCGGCATCTGCACCGCCGTCGCCTTCTTGATCCTCATCAGCCTGGGTTGCTGGCAGATCCAGCGCCTGCACTGGAAGGAACGCATCCTCGCGCAGATCTCCACGGCAGAGGCAAACTCTCCGGTCCCCCTCTCCGGCCAGCCCGGTCCCTATGAGAAGGTCGTCGCCACCGGCCGCTTCCGCCCAGACCTCGCGGCCCTCTACGGCGCAATCCTAGGCGACACCCCCCAAGGCCAGCGGTTGGGAGCCGACCTGATCGTCCCACTCGAACGTCCTGGCAAACCGCCGGTCCTGGTGGACCGCGGCTGGGTTCCGGACCCAGTCCCAGCCGACCTGCCCTGGCCGAAAGGCGAGACGCGTGTCGATGGCTACGTGCAGATGCCCCTGAGGCCGGGCGTGTTCACCCCGTCGCCCGACCTGAAGAACCGCCGCTTTTACGCCCCGGACCCGGCCGAAATCGCCAGGGCGGTGGGACTGGGCCAGGTAGCGCCATTCGTCCTGGTGGCGATAGGGCCGGACGAGCTCGGCCAATATCCCGTCCCGGCTCAGCACCTGCCGCGCCCGCCCAATAACCATCTTCAATACGCCCTGACCTGGTTCGCCCTGGCCGGCGGTTTGATTTTGGTTTTCATAAACTGGGCCCGCACCATTCTGCACAATGAACGCTCTTGAACGACTGAAAACCCGGTTCGCGCGCATCGCGACCATCGGCGAAGCTTCCGCCATGCTCAACTGGGACGCCGCGGCGATGATGCCCCCGGGCGGTGCCACCGCCCGCGGAGATCAGCTCGCCGTCCTCGCCGGCCTCGCCCACGAGTTGCTGATAGCGCCCGACCTGAATGATGACCTGATGGAAGCCGAAACGGATCCGCCCGATGGCCGTTGGGCAGCGGTCAATCTCGCCCTGATGCGCCACGCATCCACGCGTGCAACTGCCCTCGCCATCGACCTCGTCGAAGCCCGCGCCCGTGCCTGTTCCGCCTGCGAGCAGGTCTGGCGCAAGGCGCGCGAACAAGCCGATTTCGATATGGTGCGCCCCTACCTGGAAACCGTCGTCGGGCTGGAACGCCACGCCGCGCATGCGCTGGGCGAGGCCCTCGGGCTCAAACCCTACGACGCCCTGATGGATGGCCATCAGCGCGGCATCCGCGCGAAGGAAATCGCCCCGGTGTTCGCCGACTACGAAGCGTTCCTGCAACGCGCGCTGCCGGAAGCCGAGGCGCGTCAGGCGCACCTGCCCGAACCGGCACGCCCAACCGGGCCATTCCCGATCGAGGCCCAGGAGGAGCTGTGTCGTCGTCTCGCCGAACGGATCGGCCTGAACTTCACCCATGCACGGCTGGATCGGTCCGCGCATCCTTTCACGGGCGGCAGCCCAACCGACGTACGCATCACCAGCCGCTACACCGAAAATGATTTTACTCAGGCGGTGCTTGCGGTCATCCATGAAACCGGCCACGCGCTCTACGAACGCGGCCTGCCCGAGGCCTGGGCGCGCCAGCCCGTCGGCGCGGACGCTGGTATGGCCGCCCATGAAAGCCAGTCCTTGATCATCGAAATGCAGGCCGCCCGCTCGGATGCGTTCCTGCGGTGGCTGGGACCGGAGCTCCACCGAACGTTCGGCGGCAATGGAATTGCCTATGAACCGGGCAATCTGGCGCGGCGCTGGCGGCGGGTCGAACGCGGCTTCATTCGTGTCGATGCCGATGAAATGACTTATCCCGCGCACGTGATCCTGCGCTTCCGGCTCGAGCAGGCGCTGATCGAGGGACAACTGGCGATAGCCGACCTTCCGGATGCTTGGAACGAGGAATTCCGCCGCCTTCTCGGCCTTCTGCCGCCGGAGGACGCGCGCGGCTGTCTCCAGGATATCCACTGGTACGACGGCGCGTTTGGTTATTTCCCGTGTTATACATTAGGAGCTATGGCCGCGGCCCAGCTAATGACAGCGGCACGCTGCGCACTCCCCGGCCTGGACGACGCGCTGGAGCAAGGCGATTTCGGGCCACTCGTCGGCTGGTTGCGGCAGAATGTGCATGCCCGGGGAAACCTGCTCGACTTCAACGAGCTTCTGCGCGCGGCAACCGGAAAGCCGCTCGACCCGAAGGACTTCGAGGCGCACCTCACCAGGCGATATCTGTCCTGACGGCACACCTTGTGCTTTTGGGGGTGGCCGCCGAGCGGCGGCGAAGGCGCTGTCGGGACCGGCTTCGGGCGGTCAATACGGGTGCCCATATCGATGCTCCCATACGGAAAGACCACTGCAGAGATTTCCGATCCGCTGCTGCGCGAAATTCGCAAGGTCGCCGCGCGTCAGGGCGTGACGTTCAGGACTTTGGTGGAACGAGGCCTTCGCCGCGTGATTGCCCAGGCAACGCCAGATGCTCGATTCAGGCTGCGCCGGGCCAGCTTCAAAGGGCAAGGGCTCCAGGCCGATCTCCGTAATGCATCGCGGGACAAGCTGCGAGACGTGATCTATAGGATCGTGGTGCTTGATTGCGGTCGATACAAACATCCTCGTCTATGCGCATCGTGAGGATGCGGCATTTCGTCGTCATCGCGAGCCGCCGCAAAGCGGCGGCGTGGCGACCCAGGCCTGCGGCACATTGCGACACGCGCTTCACACCTCGTTGTGGCGACCGTTTCCGGTCAAGCTGAACCCGCTCTGACCGAGCCCGCCGATTATTGGCCGCCCTTGCGAGCGCTGCTTACTGCTAGTCGTGTGGCTGGGGCGCGCAGGTCCACGATGGGCACGTTGCTGCCGTGTGCCGACGGCACGGGGTCCGCGAGTTGTGGTCGGCAGACCGCGATTTCAATCGGTTCCCTGGGCTCGCTGTTGTCAATCCATTAATTTGCGGAAAAACTGAGTTGATTCAAATCGCTACCCTCTGCCCCGCCCGACCCGACCGGATCGCCGCATCGATAAACCGCATCCCACGCACACCATCACCGATCCCTGGAACCAACGCGCACGCTGGATCAGGCCCCCGTTTCTCATCGCACGCGCGGATCAACTCCGCCGCATCGCGATAAATTTGCGCAAACGCCTCCAGATAACCTTCCGGATGCCCGGCCGGAATACGCGTGGCATGCGCAGCCGTCTCCCTCGCGCCGGCACCGCCCCGTGTAATCACGCACGCCGGCTTCGCAAACGCGGCGTAACGTAACTGGTTGGGCTGTTCCTGCACCCATTCCAGCCCGCCTGACTCACCATAAACCCGCAGCCGCAGCCCGTTTTCATGGCCTGGCGCCACCTGGCTGCACCACAGAGAGCCACGCGCACCACCCTCGAAATGTAGCAGCATCTGCACGTTATCATCGAGCCGCCGGCCCGGCACGAAGATCGTCAATTCCGCAACCAACGACTCGCAGCGCAATCCCGTGACGAACTCCACCAGATTGAATGCGTGCGTTCCAATATCGCCCAGGCATCCGCCCGCACCGCTGCGTTCCGGATCGGTCCGCCATGCCGCCTGCTTCTGACCCGTCGCTTCCAGCGCCGTCGTCAGCCACTCCTGCGGATACTCCACCTGCACGGTGCGGATCGCGCCCAGCGCACCTGATGCAACCATCTCGCGCGCCTGCCGCACCATCGGATAACCTGTGTAGTTGTGTGTCAGCACGAACACCTTGCCGGAAGCGGGGACCACCCGCGCCAGATCTTCTGCTTCCTCCAGCGTGCGGCACAGCGGCTTGTCGCAGATAACGTGAATCCCCGCGTCAAGGAACGCCCGCGCCGGGGCATAATGCATATGATTGGGCGTGACGATCGCGACTACGTCAATCCCGTCTGCCCGGGCTGCCTCCGCCCGCGCCATCTCCCGGAAATCGGCATAGCTGCGCTCCGGCGTGATATGCAGTTCCACCGCGCTCGCACGCGCACGCGCCGGATCGGATGAAAGCGCACCCGCGATCAGCTCGTACTGATCATCCATTCGCGCGGCAATCCGGTGCACGGCGCCGATAAACGCGCCCTGCCCTCCGCCGACCATTCCAAGCCGCAGCCGCCGCGCGGTCATCGCGTCAGACCCAGCATCCGCCGGTTCGCCGCATCATCGGTCCCGGCGCCGGCGAAATCATCGAAGGCCTTCTCCGTCACACTAATAATATGCTTCTTAATAAAAGGCGCTCCCTCCCGCGCCCCCTGCTCTGCGCTCTTGATGCAGCATTCCCATTCCAAGACCGCCCAGCCAGCAAAGTCGTACTGCGCGAGCTTGGAGAAAATCGCTCCGAAATCCACTTGACCGTCCCCGAGCGACCGGAACCGCCCCGCGCGATCGACCCACGGCTGATACCCGCCATAAACGCCGCCACGCGCGCTCGGCCGGAACTCCGCGTCTTTGACATGGAAGGCGCGAATGCGTTGATGATACGCATCGATATAAGCCAGATAATCCAATTGCTGCAGAACGAAATGGCTCGGGTCATAGAGCAGATTGCAGCGTGGGTGGCTGTTGAGGCGCGCCAGGAACATCTCGAAAGTTGCGCCGTCGTGCAAATCCTCCCCGGGATGCACTTCGTAGCACAGGTCTACCCCAGCATCCTCGAACGCGTCCAGGATCGGGCGCCACCAACTCGCCAGCTCGTCGAACGCGGTTTCGATCAGTCCGGGCGGACGCTGCGGCCACGGATAGACATACGGCCAGGCCAAGGCGCCGGAAAAAGTTGCATGTGCAGTCAACCCGAGGCGCTTGGACGCTCGCGCCGCCTTTAGCAACTGATCTACCGCCCAGGACTGTCGCGCTCCGGGATTGCCGCGTACACCCTCCGGCGCAAACCCGTCGAACGCCGCATCATACGCAGGGTGCACGGCGACCAATTGCCCCTGCAGGTGCGTCGAAAGTTCCGTTATCTGCACTCCCGCATCCCGCAGCGTACCGCGGACTTCGTCGCAATACGCATCGCTCTCGGCCGCACGCTCCAGGTCGAACAGCCGCCGGTCCCAGGTGGGGATCTGCACCCCAGCATAGCCCAAGCCCGCTGCCCAACGGGCGATCGCGCCCAGGCTGTTGAACGGCGCCGCGTCGCCGGCAAACTGCGCCAGAAATATCGCCGGTCCCTTGATCGTCTTCATGCCGATGCCTCCAGCGTGCGAATGAACCGCAGACTGCGGCCTATGCTGGCGCCGGGGTTCGCCGGCTTGTCATGCTCGACCACCATCCAGCGCGCGCCGGCCTCCCGGCACGCTGGCCATAGCGCCCGCCAATCCACCGTGCCCGATCCGACGTCGGCCCAGCCGTCCTCTTCCAGGTTCTTCCCGGCTGGCGCCAGGTCCTTCACATGCGCCGCGTTGATCCGGCCGGCATACCGTCGGATCAGTTCCAGCGGATCGGCCCCGCCCCGCTTGAGCCACGCAACGTCCACCTCCCACGCCAGGGGCGATCCCCCCGCCGCGGCAAACAGTAGATCGAGCCCATTTCGCACCCCATCGCTCGCCCGCAGCTCCCAGTCGTGATTGTGGTAGCCCAGGTTGATGCCCTCGCTGGCGAGACGTTCAGCCATTTGCCCGAGTTCTTGCCCAATCGCCCTCCAGTACGGCGCGGGGTTGTCACGTTCCTCGCGCGGAACCGAAGGTACGTAGAGTTCGCTGAACCCAAGTTCCCGGCAAGCCGAGATGATCTCCTCCGGCCGCTCACGCAACGTATCTAGCCCGACATGCGCCGAGCATGCCGACAGCCCCGCATCCTTCAACGCGACCCGCGTGGCCGCCCGGTCTTCCACCTGTCCGCCTATCAGCTCGACGTAGTGGTAGCCCGCGTCCGCCGCCGCTTCCAGTTGGCGCTCCAGCCCGCCAAGGCTACGCAGCGAATAGAGTTGGACTGCAACACTGTCCTGCATCGGCCGAACCTCCCTCAACGCGCGGTCGCTGGAAGCGGAAACGCCGGAACCGCGAACACGCTTTCGGAGATAGCCTAGGACAGATCGCGCGGGGCTGGAAACGGCCTGTGGTCGTGCAGCCTGCAGCGGCGTTGACTCTCCCGACTGGACTGGCTGCGAGCCTTCACCGCGTCGTGTAGCCGCCGTTCGCAAAGATGGTCTGACCGGTGATCCACCAGCCATCAGCCACCAGGAACTTCACAATCGGGACGATGTCTTCGATCTTGGTTAACTGACCGTTCATGCTCTGCGACCTGTGGAACGCGACCGCATCGCCGCTCTCGGCCGGATAGAAGAACGGTGTGTCCATAGGTCCGGGAGCGACGTTGTTCACCGAGATGCCGCGCGACCCGAACTCCTTGGTGGCGGCGCGCGTGAAGTGCTCGACCGGAGCCTTGGACCCGGCATATGTCGAGTAGAATCCGGTGAATGCGGCGAGCAGTGAAGTCACGATTGTAACTACCTTGCCATAGTCGTTGAGCCGCCTCCCGGCCTCCTGAATGAAGAAGTAGGCGGTTTTGGCGTTGACCGCGAACATCTCGTCATAGTCGGCTTCGGTCGTTTCAATGAAGGGCTTCTTCAGCACCTTCCCGACCGTGTTGATGGCGATGTCGATACTCCCGAACCGCTCGGCCGCGGTATCGAACAGGCGGACAACCTCTGAGACCCTCGTGAGGTCTCCCTGGGATCGCGAACGCGTCGGCGCCGGCCTTATTTACCGCCGCAATGGTAGCCTCGGCATCCGCTCGGGTTCGGTCGCTGTTGTAATGGACCACGATATTGGCGCCGTCCGCGGCGAGCGTCCGGCTGATCAGCCCGCCGAGGTTCTTGGCACCCCCGCCGATCACCACATTGCGCCCCTTAAGTGAAATGGCTGCCATCTCGCGCCTCCCTTTGCGGTGGTGAGACCAGCCTCGCTGTTTGCGCACCGCCAACAAATATGCGCGGGTGCGACAGCACCGTTCGTTCTGGCCGACCGATAGGGGCATCATGCCGGATGACCCACGTCCGTGCACGGTCGAGATCGATAATCTGGTGTTCACGGTTTCGAGCGGCGAGGTCCCCGCTCGGTCACCGCATGGGTGGAGGCTCTCTGCCTTTGCCGGTTGGTGACGGATTCACACGAAAGGCCACGGTGGTTCGCACGAAGAACCACCGAGATCTCCTCAGTGGCTCTCTGTGATGTTCTCGGCGGCCTTCCGTGTGAACCACTTTGACCGCCCGATCCACGCGGCCGGTCAAAGCCCTCCCACTCAGGCCGACACGTCCTCCATCGTCCAGACCGGCACCCTCCAGATGTCCTCAGCATATTCCCGGATCGTGCGGTCAGACGAAAACCACCCGACCCCGGCCGTGTTGAGCACCGCCGTGCGCCACCACAGCTCCGGCTGCCGCCATAGGTCCTCCAGCCGGTCCTGCGTTGCGCAGTAGCTGTCGAAATCCGCCGCCACCATGAACACATCGTGGCCGATCAGCGACTCAATCAGCCCGCGATAGCGGTCCGGCTCCTCAGGCCAATAGGCGCCGGAGCTGATCGCCCGTAGCGTGCTCTCCAGCACAGGCGAGGCCGCGACCGCCTCATAGGCGGTCAATTCGCGCGCCCGGCGTGCCACCACCTGCTCCGCGGTCAACCCGAAGATAAAGATATTTTCCGCCCCCACGCGTTCGCAGATTTCTATATTCGCCCCATCCAGCGTTCCTATAGTGAGCGCGCCGTTCAGCGCCAGTTTCATATTTCCGGTACCGGAAGCCTCCATCCCGGCCGTAGAGATTTGCTCCGACAGATCCGCTGCCGGGATGATCCGCTCCGCCAGGCTCACGTCGTAATTCGGCAGAAACACCAACCGCAGCCGCCCGGCAACCAGTGGATCACGGTTGATCACCGCCGCCAGATCATGCGCCAGCCGGATAATTTGCTTGGCAACATAATAGCCAGCGGCCGCCTTCCCCGCCAGAATCTTCACCCGCGGCAGCCAGTCACGATCCGGCTCCGCCCGGATGCGCTCATACAACGCCGCAGTGTGCAGCAGGTTCAGCAATTGCCGTTTGTATTCGTGAATCCGCTTAACATGCACGTCGAACATCGCAGCCGGATCGACTGCAACCCCGGCCCGGTCCGCCATGATCCGCGCCAGCACTTCTTTGTTCGCTTGGCGCTGCGCCGCGAACGCCGCCTGAAAACCGCGATCGTCCGCAACCGGCGCGAGATCCTCTAGCCGCTCCGGGTCCTCCACTGCCTGCGCACCCACCGTATCGATCAACAGCCGCGTCAGCCCCGGGTTGGCACGATGCAGCCAACGACGGAAGGTAATGCCGTTGGTCTTATTCCTGATCCGCCCCGGCAGCACACTATCCAGATCGCGCAGCACCGTCTTCCGTAGTAGCTGCGTATGCAGCGCAGAGACACCGTTGGTGGCATGCGAACCCACAAACGCAAGATGCCCCATACGCACCCGTCGGCCATTGCCTTCGTCGATCAGCGAAACCGCCGCCAGCCGTGCCCAATCCGTTTCGCCGCTTGCCCGCACCTGCTCCAGATGCTGCGCGTTGATCTGGTAGATGATTTGCATATGCCGCGGCAACAGCCGCTCCATCAGCGGCACCGGCCAGCTCTCAAGCGCCTCTGGCATCAACGTGTGGTTGGTATAACTCAATGTCGCGACGGTTAATCCCCATGCCTCGCTCCACTCGAAATCATGTTCATCCACCAGCAGCCGCATCATCTCGGCGACTGCGATTGCCGGGTGCGTATCATTCAACTGAATGGCCGTCTTCTCCGGCAGGCTGCGCAAATCCCCGAACAGCTCGATATGACGCTCGAGCAGGTCCTGAAGCGAGGCGGACACGAAGAAATACTCCTGCCGAAGCCGGAGTTCCTGCCCGGCCGCCAACTCATCGTTCGGATATAGAACACGCGTGATCGCCTCGGCCCGCGCCCGGTCTCTCAGTGCACCGAGATGGTCCCCGCGGTTGAAATCTGAGAGATGCAATGGCGAGACCGATCGTGCCGACCACAGCCGCAGCGTATTGATGTGCCGCGCGCCTCCGCCGATCACTGGCATGTCATAGGCCATCGCGACGAGCGTCTCGTCCGGCCGCCACTCCCGCTCTTCCGCATCCACTACGCCGCCAAACGAAACCGGATATGAAATCTCCGCTCGCGCAAATTCCCAAGGATTGCCTAAGGCCAGCCAGTCGTCAGGCAATTCCACCTGCGCGCCGTTCACAATCGCCTGACGGAACAGCCCATGCTCGTACCGGATGCCATATCCGCAGGCCGGCACGCCCAGCGTGGCCATACTCTCCATGAAGCAAGCCGCCAGCCGCCCTAGGCCCCCGTTCCCCAACCCGGGGTCCGGCTCCTGCTCCTGCAGGTGATCCGCATCGATCCCGAACTCCGCCAGGACCACCCGCACCGCCTCCGTCAGGCCCAGGTTCGCGAGAGCATCCGCCAGCAGCCGGCCGGTCAGGAACTCCATAGACATATAGTAGACCCGCTTCGCCCCGCTTCGTTGCGCCTGCTCGTCCGAGGCGAACCACTGCTCGACCAGCACGTCGCGCGCTGCCAGCGCGGTCGCGACGAACCAGTCCCGCTCGCTGGCCATCGCCGGCGGTTTGCCCACGTCGTGAGACAGCCGCGTCAGGATGCGCTGCCGCAGCTCCGAGTGCTGTTTGGTGAGAGTGGATGCATCTGCCAACAACTGTCCGAAACTCATCAAAAACCGAACTCCAATATTGATTGTGTGCGTCCCCCCGCACAATTCTCTACCCGCTCGTTCCGCGGGCCGTTGGTAATAAACCTCCCACGCCCGTGAGTTCAATCGGTCCGTTGGTCATCTCGCCGCCACATGCGAACACTCCGGGACGATGCAAGCCCCCCTCAGTGGGTCGGCGACACCACGTATTACGGCGGTGACCGGCCTCGAGCTATGGGTCCCCACCTGCGGAACCCTGCTCCCCCGTTTGCGGCTCTTCTCGGCAAGCGTTGTACAATGGCGACAGATCGTTGCGCACAACGTGCCAAGGCACATCGTATGCCACTGCCCGTACTCGTGCTGCAGCACATTCCCGATGCCCGCCACCTGCGGCCACAGAATCTCAGGGTGGCTGAGCTTCATCTCATCAGGTAGCCGGCGGCTCGGCCACATCTTTCGCATCCATCAACTCGTACGATCCGATCGAGGCCAAAGGATGGTCAAAAAAGGATCAATATCGGAAATCAGACGAGCCTCGTTCCGCGATCGAGCCAAACAGATAAAGGTGCTTCACCCCGAGTTTTTCAGCTTGGTCTCGTGCTCCTTCAGCCTGGCAATCGCTTCGTCACGATCCTTGACCGCAACATAGTCGGTTTGGGCCTCTCGCGAACATATATATGCCGTGTTCAGGTGCCAGGATTTGCTGCCCATGTACACCCAGGGCCTCACCCCCAGCCGCGAGCCGCTCGCCGAAGACGCAACTGCGCTCGCCCGCTTCCAGGACCGCATCGACGCCGAACAGAAGATCGAACCCAACGACTGGATGCCCGAAGCTTACCGCCGCACCCTGATCCGCCAGATCAGCCAGCACGCCCATAGCGAAATCGTCGGTATGTTGCCGGAAGGCAACTGGATCACCCGCGCCCCCTCGCTTCGCCGCAAGGCGGCGCTGCTCGCCAAGGTGCAGGACGAGGGCGGCCACGGCCTCTATCTGTACGCCGCCGCCGAAACCCTAGGCGTCACCCGCGAGGAATTGGTGGACCAGCTCCTCATCGGCAAAGCCAAATACAGCAGCATCTTCAACTACCCCACGCTCACATGGGCGGATATCGGCGCGATCGGCTGGTTGGTCGACGGCGCCGCCATCATGAACCAGATCCCCATCTGCCGCTGCTCCTACGGCCCCTACGCTCGCGCCATGATCCGCATCTGCAAGGAGGAAAGCTTCCACCAGCGCCAGGGCTACGAGATCATGCTCACACTCTGCGGTGGCAGCCCCGAACAGAAAGCGATGGCCCAGGATGCGCTCAATCGTTGGTGGTGGCCCTGCCTGATGATGTTCGGTCCGCCCGACCGGGAAAGCCGTCACAGCGACCAGTCCATGGCCTGGAAGATCAAGCGGTTCTCAAACGACGACCTCCGCCAGAAATTCGTCGACGCCACCATTCCCCAGGCCCAGTACCTCGGCCTGAGCATCCCCGACGCGGCGTTGCGCTTCAACGAGGTGACTGGCCACTGGGAGTTCGGCGGGATCGACTGGGAGGAATTCCGCCAGGTCCTCTCCGGCAATGGCCCCTGCAACCGCGAACGCCTCGTTGCCCAACACAAGGCGCATGAAGACGGCGCCTGGGTCCGCGAAGCCGCTCTGGCTTACGCCGCCAAGCAGCGCCGCTCGAAAGCGGCCTGAGCCGTGACTACCCCCCTTCCCCTCTGGGAAGTCTTCATCCGCAGCCGCAACGGCCTTGCTCACCGCCATGTCGGCTCGCTGCACGCCGCCGACGCCGAGATGGCGCTGCAGGCCGCTCGCGACACTTACACTCGGCGTGGCGAGGGGCTCTCCATCTGGGTGGTCCCCTCTGCCGCCATCGTCGCCAGCGACCCCGCCGACAAGCCCATGCTGTTCGAGCCGGCCGCCAGCAAGATCTACCGTCACCCCACCTTCTACGAAGTGCCCGACGAAGTCGGCCACATGTAGTCATGGCCACAACCTCGATCGCCGTCGTCGAAAAACCGCGCGTTCTCTATGCCCTGCGCCGCGCCGACGACGCCCTGATCCTTGGCCATCGCCTGTCGGAATGGACCGGCCATGCTCCGATGCTCGAGGAAGAACTCGCCCTCGCCAACTTCGCCCTGGACCTGATCGGCCAGGCCCGCGCGCTCTATGCCTACGCCGCCGAACACGAAGACCCCGCCCGCACCGAGGACCACTACGCCTACCTCCGCGACGCCCCTCAGGTACCCGAAACCTGCTCCTGGCTGAGCTGCCCAACGGTGACTTCGCCTTCACCATCGCCCGCCAGTGCTTCTACGCCGCCTTTACCCACCCCTATTGGCGGGCCATGACCCGCTCTGCTGACGAAACCCTCGCCGCCATTGCCGCCCGGTCGGAAAAGGAGTGCGCCTACCATCTCCGCCACGCGTCCGAATGGCTGATCCGCCTGGGCGACGGCACGGACGAAAGCCACCGCCGCGCCCAGGACGCCGTCGATGCCCTCTGGCCGTACACGGGCGAGATGTTCGAAACCGACCCCACCGAGCAAGCGCTGATCACGGAACGGATCGCTGCCGACCCGGCCCTTCTCCACACTGCATGGACCGCCACAATCGACCGCGTCCTCGACACCGCCACCCTAACCAAACCGACCGGCACCTGGATGCAGCACCGCGGCCGAAGCGGCCGCCACACCGAGCATCTCGGCCATCTGCTCGCAGAAATGCAGCACCTGCAGCGAACTTATCCGGGCGCGACATGGTAGTAACCGCGTCCGACCTCGGTCGCGCCCGCGAAGCCGCCGCCGGCGTCCCCGATCCCGAAATCCCGGTCCTCACCATCGCCGATCTCGGCATCCTTCGCGACGTCACCCTTTCCGAGGACGGCACGGTCGAGGTCGCCATCACTCCCACCTACTCGGGCTGCCCCGCGATGAACGTCATCGCCCAGGACGTCCAGGCTGCCCTTGCACGGGCCGGCTTTCCCGCGGCCCGGATCCGGTACCTGTCCTCTCCCCTGCCTGGACCACCGATTGGCTGACCAAGGAGGCACACCGGAAACTCCAGGACTACGGCATCGCACCGCCCACTCCGCGCGAGCCCGTCGCCTGTCCCCGCTGCGGCTCCAGTGACACCGAGCGCATCGCCGAGTTCGGCTCAACTCCCTGCAAAGCGCTCTGGCGCTGCCGTGCTTGCCGCGAACCCTTCGATCACTTCAAATGTCATTAGAAACGGTAGTACGCCTCTCCCGCTTGCGCGAGAGGTCGGCGCGAAGCGCCGGGTGAGGGTGGTGAGGGCCCCCCGTTTCCACTGGCTCCGCGTGGCCGATGTACGCCCCGAAACTCCCGACGCTATCTCCCTCACCTTCGACATCCCCACCGACCTGCAGCCGCTCTATGCCTTCCGCGCCGGCCAGTACCTCACGCTCCGTACCACCCTGGACGGCATCGAGGCTCGCCGCTCCTACTCCATCTGCTCCGGCGAGGACGACGGCGAGCTGCGCATCGCCATCAAACGCCAGGAAGGCGGCGTGTTCTCCGTCTGGGCGCATGACAGGCTCAAGCCCGGCCTCACTATCGAGGTCATGAGCCCGACCGGCCGCTTTGGCATTCCCCCGTACCCGCCCGGCCCTCGCCTGCACCTCGCGATCGCCGCCGGGTCCGGCATCACGCCCGTGCTCTCAGTAACGAAAACCGTCCTCTCCCGCGAACCGGAAGGCCGGTTCTTGCTGTTCTACGGCAGCCGCGCGACCGCCGAGATCATGTTCCGCGACACACTCGAGGACCTGAAGGACCGCTATCTCTCCCGCCTTGCCATCACCCACATTCTCTCCCGCGAGCGTCAGGATATCGACATCCTGAACGGCCACCTCGACCGCGAAAAACTGAACGCCCTGCTCCCCCGCATGCTCGGCGGCGTCGCGATCAACCACGCTTATGTCTGCGGCCCCTTTGGCATGATTGAGGCCGCCCAGAGCGCGCTCGCCGGCATCGGCCTCTCTTCAAGCCAGCTCCACATCGAGCGGTTCAACTCCGCCCTCAGCGGCCGCCCGCAGCCGCCGCGCCCGCTCCGCCCCGACGCCAGGCGTCAGGCAATCGCCTCGGTCATCGTGAACGGAACCCGCACCGAAGTGCCGGTAGCCGAGGGCGAAGTCGTCCTCGAGGCCGCCCTGCGCGCTGGTCTCGATCTGCCTTTCTCCTGCAAGGGCGGCATGTGCACCACCTGCCGCGCCAAACTCCTGGAAGGCCGCGTCGAGATGGAACTGAACTACTCGCTGGAACACTGGGAACTCGAGGCCGGCTTCGTCCTCACCTGCCAGTCCCGCCCGACCACCCCCCGTGTGGTCATCGACTACGACCAACAATAAGTCCCACCACCGTGATTGCGAGAAGCAATCTCGTTCGGCTCGTTCGCGCGAGCGCTACTTCGCCCTCCCATACCGCCCCATCGAGCCGGCCTCCGCCAGCGTATTGAAGTGCAGCACGAAGCCCACAAGCGCGCCCGACGAACTGGCGTCGAGGTCCGGCAACTTCGCAAGCTTCTCGGCGTACACTGTCACGATATACCGGTGCGCCCGATCACCGGTCGGCGGGCACGGCCCGCCGTAATGCGAAAAACCAAAGTCGGTGCGGCCTTGAACGGCACCGGCCGGCAGGGTTGTGGCGCCCTGGTCACCCGCGCCCGCCGGCAAACTGTGCACATTCGCCGGAATATCGAATACCGTCCAATGCCACCAGCCGCTGCCCGTCGGTGCGTCCGGATCGAAGACGCTCACGGCAAAGCTTTGCGTACCCCTCGGCTCGCCGGACCATGAAATCGCCGGAGACTGATTCTGGCCTGTACAGCCGAACAGGTTAAGCACGTTTGCAATCGGCACGATGCGGCCGCTGGAGAAGTCGGGGACGCTGATCGTCATCCGGGCGGCAGCCGCGGCCGAAGACAAAGCGAGGACCGCTGCCAGAACGAGTGCTCGCATGGTTTCTCCCATCGTTCTCTCGTTCAATTCAGCATCGCCTCTTTTGGCCAGTCAACTCCAGGGCGCCGCATCCTTTAGTCACCTGAATATAGGAGAACTGCTAGCAGGTCGCTTCAGCCGAACCAGTCACCACATGCTCTTGATATTGGGGCAAGTCGTCAGTGATCGTGAACCATGCCGCCTTGGAGCCGACGAAAATATGCGCGTCTGGGCGGATGGTCGGATCGTCCATGAGGGTTCCCATTGCAACGTGAACGAATTCGCCATTACGGACGACCGAATAGACCAGCGAACCGCAGATCTTGCAGTGTGTATCATTTCCACTATCGTCGCCAAAGATCATGAGCTCGTCCATCCCTTTGGTGACGAGCAGCTTGTCGCGCTCGATGCCGGCAAACGGCTTGAAGGCTGAGCCGGTGGTTCGCCGGCAATTCGAGCAATGACAATACGCAGCATAGATAAATTCGTCGCGGACGGCATAATGGACGGCTCCGCAAAAGCACTTCCCGGTCAAAGTTCTGCCGCTCATTTGCCTGTTTGCCATGCACTCAGCGTCCTATGGGGTTCCATATCCCGCGCTCAATGTTTCGCCATATGGCAAACTATTGGCGCGCCCGAAGTCGCCAGTCAACCCCTGAAGCAGGCGTCATCGAGAATCATGTATCGAATCGAAGCCAGCAAGAAGCGTGATCCCCAACTCAGGTGGGGTCTACCGGACCGGGTGTTCTTCGCCTGTGGCGCTTGCCACATTCTGGCTTACGCTTTTCTGGAACGGTATGGGCACCGCGGGTTCCGAGTCCTTTGGCTCAAACCCGACCCCGGGTTCACGGGCAATCACATCTTCATCGCCACGGCAGCCTGGGTGTTCGACTACCACGGCTATTCCGAACGTAACCACTTCCTTGCCCATATGTTTCAAAAGGCTCGGCGGTGGTGGCCCGGCTGGAGCGCAACCCTGAAGGAGTTATCTTCCGGCGTCCTGATCTCAGAACCAAAGTCACGGGCCTACGACAGGCTATGGCTGCGAGAACCCAAACAGTTCCTACACGACCCGCTGCCCCGCGCCCACGCCTATCTCAACCGCTTCCCCGCCCCACCAACCTACGAATAAACCACGCGCGTCAATTCAAGCTGCCGCTACCCGGGTGCTCTTGAGCGGTAGCGCGATCGTCTCAATCGTGCTCAAGTCCAGCCGCTGCGAAGCATGGTCAATATCAAACCCTACCACGTCACCCGTCGAGCTCAGATCGACATTCAACCCCTCGGCCACTTCCCGCGCCTCCACCCCCGGCCCAGGCTTAAGTTCGATGTAGAGACTATCGGTCTCCGGATAGTAGTGCAGCTTCATAGCGGGTCCTCACGGTAGCCTCGATCGAAGAAAGCATTGTGGATTGTCTCGCCGTCGTCCAGCGTGATCACCCGCAGAACACGTGAGACGCCGTCTCGCACGTCCACTACGAATACGTCCATCGGATTGGATGACCCGCCGGAGTGGAGCGTCCAGCACAGAGGCACACTGCTCCACCGAGATGTAAGGCCGCTTCCTTAGCACCTGTTCCGCGAAATAGCGCGTGGTCTTCATGCCGCCTAACGATTCGGTGTGTGCTCAACCCCTTCCCGCATTACCCCCAGCTCCCGCTCCAGATCCGCAATCAGATCCCCGACATCCTCAAGCCCAATATGCAGCCGTACCAGCGGCCCACCGAAATCCCCCGTTCCGGCCGTTCTCCTCACCTCCGTCGGCAGCACCAGGCTCTCATACCCGCCCCACGAAGCCCCGATCCCGAACAGCTCCAGTGCCTCCGCAAACGCCCAGGTCGCCTCCACGCTGAATTCCCGCTGAAAAACCACCCCGAACAGACTGCACGCCCCTGTGAAATCCCGCTTCCAGATCTCGTGCCCTCGCGCCCCCGGCAACGCCGGATGCAGCACTTCCTTCACCTCCGGCCGATCGCGCAGCCATTCCGCCACCGCGATCCCCGCCTCCATCTGTGCAGCAAGCCGCACCCCTAGCGTCCGCACCCCACGCAGGCACAACCAGCAATCGTCCGGGCTCGCATACTGCCCCAGCGAGCTCGCCGTCCCCCGCACGCGCTCCCAATCCTCCGCCGAGTTTACCGTGATGCCGCCGATGAGCAGATCGGAATGGCCGCCTGGGTATTTTGTCAAAGCTTGGATGGAGACATCCACGCCGTGGGCGAACGGCTGGAAGAAATGAATCCCCCACGTGTTGTCCATCAGGACCTTGGCCCCACGTGCATGAGCCACCCGCGCCAGCGCCGGAACATCCTGCATTTCAAACGTATGGCTGCCCGGACTTTCGACGTATAGCACCGTCGTGTTGGACCGGAACAATCCGCCGATCCCGTCCGCGTCGACCTCCGGGTCATAGAACGTCGTCTCGATCCCGAACCTCGGGAGCGTCCTTTCCGCGAAATGCCGCGTCGGCCCGTACACGCTGTCCGGAATCAGGCAGTGCTCGCCGGCGGTCAGGAACGCCAGCAGCGGCACCGTCACCGCCGCGAGGCCCGATCCTACGATCTGGCACCGCGTCCCACCCTCGATTTCGGCGATCGCGTCCTCCAGCGCCCAGTGCGTCTCACTCCCCCCGAGGCCATACGCTAGCACCTGCTCGCCACGCCGCGCCGCCAGCGCGTGCCGCTCCGCCATCGTCGGATACAGAACCGTCGATCCCCGCAGCAGCGGCGGATTGACAAATCCATGCACCCGCTTGCCCGCCCGGCCGACATGCGAAAGCCGTGTACGGAGTCCTTGTCCGGTCTTGCTCATTCTTGCTATGAAATCCCTCTGCGGCCCTTTGTCTTAACTCTGTGGCACTCTGTGCCGGCCTGGCAACAACCGCCGTCAGCAAAAAATCGCACCCGCGCAAGAAGAACCATCGGCCGCTGCACGCCGTTGTAATGAAACATCCGGCCCGATGACCGGATACGATTCCAATCGTGAGGAGGTAACGGCCATGTCGATCGTTCGAAGCATCGAAGTCATCGCCCAATCACCAAATGGGTTCGACGATGCCTGCCGCGAGGCAGTCAAAGAAGCGTCGAAAACCCTGCGTGGCATCCGGTCCTTCTGGATCAAAAATGCCGAATGCATAGTCGAGAATGATCGGATCACCAGCTACCGTGTGAACGGCAAAATCAGCTTCCTGCTGGAAGGGGAGAGATAGTTTCGCATACCTAAGGGAGGCGGGCCAACCTGGCCTCATTGGCGCGCGGGCTCGGTCCCGGTCGCAACTGGTGTCTCGGGCCGCCCGCCCCATTCCGACCACGACCCATCATACACCGCGCCTTCGGGCAGCCCGGCCAGCACCATCCCTAAGCTCAGCACGCAGGCCGAAACCCCGCTGCCGCAGCTCGTTACTACAGGCTTGCTGCCATCTACACCGGCCTGATTCAGCTTGGCGCGCAGCTCAGAGGCTGTCAGCAGTGTCCCATCCGGATTTAGCAAATCGCCATAGGGCAAGTTCCGTGCACCCGGAATATGTCCGCTGCGCATCCCTGCCCGAGGCTCCGGCATCTCGCCGGTAAAGCGTCCCGCCGCCCGAGCGTCCAGCACGAGCTCCTGCCCGTCACTTACATTACGTAGTATATCGCCGATCCCCCGCACCCGAGTTGCGCGATAATCAGGCCGGAACCGGCCGGGGCTCGCCGCCGGCGGCTCTCCCCTCTCCACTGGCCTTCCCTCGCGCTGCCATTTCGGTAGTCCGCCGTCCAGTACCGTCACTTGGTCATGCCCGAACAGGCCCATCAACCACCAGCCGCGGGCTGCCGATGACAAGCCCTTCTGATCATAAAAAACCGCACGCGAGTGGTTCGAAACCCCAAGCCCCGCGATCAGTTTGGCAAACCGCCCCGGTGTTGGGACCATGTGCGGCAGACCCGTATCTGGGTCAGCGATCTCATCGATGTTGAAAAACCGGGCGCCCGGAATGTGCGTCTTGCGGAACTCCGTCCGGCCGTCCTTGCCTTCGTTCGGCAGGTAATAGGTCGCGTCGAACACAATCAGGTCCGTTGCTCCCAGCTCGCGCGCCAGCCATTCCGAGGTTACCAGCGGCCCCATCCCACGCCCCCTAAGCCAGTTCGATCACTACGCGCCGGTTCTGCCGTCCCTTGCTCTCCATCTTCGCGACCCGCACACGCCCGATTTCCCCCGTCCGCGCCACATGCGTGCCGCCGCACGGCTGTAGATCAACCGGCGGCTCGCCCGCACCGATACGCACCAGCCGCAGTCGCCCCGCGCCGCGCGGAGGCTTCACCGACAGCGTTCTCACTAACGCCGGATCGGTATCCAGCACCAATTCGTCCACCCACTCGGCCCTCACTGGATGATCGGCCGCGATCAGCTCGTTCAGCGCCGCCTCGATCGCCTCCTTCGTCGGCGGGTTCGGCAGGTCGAAATCCAGCCGCGATCGATCGACGCCTACCGATCCGCCCGTCACCGCCGCGCCCGGTAGCACCGCACAGAGCAGGTGCATCGCCGTATGGGATCGCATCAACCGGTGGCGCCGCTCCCAGTCGATCGCCATCTCCACCTGTGCCCCCACCGGCGGCAGCACGCTTCCGGCGCCCGGTACGTGCAGGATCGCGTCACCTTCACCCTTCACAGTGTCCGCCACTGCCATTTCGCCGCCATCCCACCGCAGCACACCCACATCGCCCGGCTGCCCGCCCGAACGCGCATAAAACACTGTGCGGTCCAGCTCGACCCGCCCATCGCCCTCAGCCACAACGATCGCACTCGCCGTTGCAAGTTGCGGGTCAGCCAAAAACAACCGTTCAGTCACGCCATCCACTCCCGCCTCAACTTCTCACGGGCTGCGTTGAGCCACAGTAGCGCAATAGCCGTAACCGAGTTGGGAAACCGCCCTTCGATCGCCGCCGCAATGGCCGCCGATGCATCGCAGAGCCGCACGCGAATGTCCTGGTCCTCGGCCTGCGCCCCGGCGTACCCAACCGCCCCATCCGCCCCGGCTTCCGGCGCCCGCACCCGCCCAGCAAAGATCGTGCACACCTCGTCCGCTCCGCCGGCGGTCAAAATGAACTGCCCAACCGCATGCAGCCGATCCGCCTCTAGTCCGATTTCCTCCTTCACCTCGCGCCGGACCGTCTCCTCCACACTCTCCCCCGAATTGCACAGACCTGCGGGAATTTCCACCACCACCGGGTCGAGGCCCGCCGCCAATGCGGGTAGCCGGAATTGCTCGATCAGCAGCACTGCATCCCGGACCGGATCGTACGGCAAGAGCGCCGCTGCCTTGCCGCGCCGCCACAACTCCCACGTTTTCAGCCTCGTCAGCGCCCCATCAAACCGGCGGTGCCGAAACCGCACCCGGTCGAGCGGAAACCGCCCCGACCAGACCCGCTTGACGCTCTCCACTTCCACATCCGGATGGGAAGGCAACCCCGATTGCCACGACATTCGGCCCGCTTACTACACCTCTCCCGCTTGCGGGAGAGGTCGCCGCGCATCAGCGCGGCGGGTGAGGGCCGCGCCGGGCGAAGCCGAGGAGCTACGCCGCCATCGTCCCGAGCAACTGACGCAGCCGCGACGCGCCGCTCCCCCCCTTCAGCGCCTCCCGCCATGCTGCTTCGGCTACTCGTTGATGCGCGGTTACCGCCTCATCGGCCCCCGTGATCATCGCCACTCCGGTCTGCACACTGGGCAGCGCATCCGGCCGGAACGGATTAACCGCAAGCGTCACCCGATCCCGAGATCGCACAATCTGAAACAACGATGTCGGCTCCGCCCCGGCCAGTAGACCGAACTGCAATCCCATCGGCTCGGCTTCCATCAACGAGGCCATACTCGCCACCTCGGCCTCAGCCACTTGCCGGCACATTCGCTTCACCCTCTCTGATGCCGCTAGGCCGGGCGCAATCCCATTGTCAAGCAGTCGGCGAATCGCCGGCAGGGACACCATGCAGATGATGCTCGGGCGCCGTACCCGTACATCTTTTTCCTTGCTGCCAGCAATCCCAGCACCTGCTCAGCCTGCGTCGATGCGCTGATGCTGTCGCTCTGCATCTGCACCGCCTCATCAAAGGCCGCGCGCAAGGCGGCATCATAGGAATCCGACGTGGTCAAATAACAAAGCGGGCCGAATAGTTCCAAAACCTGGTCGGCTGTCTCCTCCATCTGCCGCAGACGCTCAAAATAGCCCACGGGCCGGTTGTAGTATTCAACCCCGATCCCCAGCAGCGATAACGGCGAAATACTCAATAATTCGGCCAGCCGCTTTACTGTATCGAGCTTGATGACATCTCCTTTTTCATAGCGATACAGCGCGGCGCGCGAGACTCCGAGACGCGCCGCAATCTCTTCGGCGCGCAACCCCGATTCCAGCCGGTAGGCGCGCAGTTGTTGACCGATCTCCGTAAATCGCATGGACATCCGAACACTCCCCAGCGCCCGAACCGGCTGTCACGACTCGGTGACACAACCTACGGTCTGGATTACCTTTTATGCAATATCCAAAACTTGGCGGCACGTTTCTTAAAGTCACGAAAGAAACGCTTTGGCATCCATTCGAAGCTGCGACCTACACCACTGGACACGCTCCCCCGTCCATGTTGATCGCCGTCCCGGTCGTGAACCCACCTCGATCCGAGGCCAGCAGGCACGCCATCGCCGCGAATTCCTCTGGACTCCCCAGCCGACCCAGGGGAATATTCGCCCCCAGCTTGCCGATGAATTCTTCGAAGGGCACGTTCGCCCCCTGCGCCTGATGCCGCCTCACCCACTGGTCGGAGACGATTTGTCCAACCAATAATGCGTTCACCAAGACGTTATGCGGCGCCCCCTCATTCGCCAGCACTTTGGTTAGCGCCATCCCCGCCGCCCGGGATACCGCAGTCGGCGCACCGCCGCCCCGCGGGGCCTTCGCCCCGATGTTCAGCACATTGATGATCCGTCCCCAGCGCCGTCCTTTCATCTGCGGCAGAACCAGCCGCGCCATGCGAATCGCCGCGAACAACTTCAATTCCAGATCTTCCCGCCAGATCTCGTCCGTGATCTGTTCAAACGGCATCGCGCGGGACGTCCCGGCATTGTTCACCAGAATATCGACCTTTCCCAATGCGCCAGTCACCGTCGCATACGCACGCTGGCAGTCCTCCGCCCTCGACACATCGCAGGGCACCGCAACGACCCGACCTCGAGCACTCCCCTCAATCGCCGCCTTCGCCTCCTCCAGTACCCCCCCGCGACGCGCCAGTATCGCCACATCAGCACCCGACGCTGCGAACCGCTGCGCCATCGCATACCCCAGGCCCTTGCTCGCCCCCGGTGATCAACGCGCTGCGTCCAGTCAGATTGATTTCCATCGGTTTCTCTCCTCTGCGGCCATAGTATCATTGCGAGTCCCTTACCGGCTTGCGGCCGACCCGCAGTTGATGAAACGAGTGCTTTTAGTCTCTCCGCCCTTGGGGGCGGAGAGACTAGGTGAGGTGGGGGATGTCTCGCACCATCCTGTCGTTTCCTTGTTAGGAGCGCAGCGATCAAGCAATCTCGCGTCCGAGAACCGCAGCAAATCCTGCGGACGTTCCTACCCTTTGGGTAAACCCCCGGATTGTGAGCCATGAATGCAGAGCAGCACAACTTCCTGGCCGGGCAGCGCGTGGCGCATCTTGCTACCGCCGACCGCAACGGCATCCCGCACGTTATTCCCGTCTGTTATGCCGTCGCCGAAGACAACCTCTACATCGCCATCGACGAAAAGCCCAAACGCCGCGACCGGCCGCTTAAGCGCGTCCGTAACATCAGCGAAAACTCGGCAGTTGCTATCATCGTCGATCATTACGAAGAAGACTGGTCCCGCCTCGGCTGGGTCCTGCTGCGCGGCTGCGCCACCCTCCTGCGCCACGGCCCCGAATTCAGCACCGCCCTCGCCCTGCTCCGCGCCCGCTATCCGCAATACACCGCAATGAAGCTGGAAACCAATCCGCTCATCGCCGTCCGCATCGAGCGCGTCACGTCCTGGGGAACCCTACAAAACTAATCTCTGACCACTGACGACTGATTAAGCGGCCGCCGCCACCTGCATTTCGCCGAGATACGCCTCCCGGATCAGCGGATTCTGCCGCAACTCCGCCGCCGAGCCGGACAACACTACCTGCCCGGTCTGCAGCACATACCCGCGGTTGGCAACCTGCAACGCCATATTGGCGTTCTGCTCCACCATGAAAATCGTCGTCCCCTGCTTATTGATCTCCTGAATAATCTCGAACGTCTGCTCCACGTATAATGGCGACAGCCCCATCGACGGCTCGTCCATGCACAACAGTCGCGGCCGTGCCATCAGCGCACGTCCCATCGCCACCATCTGCTGCTCGCCACCCGACAACGTACCCGCAATCTGGTTGCGCCGCTCCTTTACCTGAGGAAACAGCGCATAAACACGTTCGAGGTCTTCCTCGACTTCCGGCCCCTTCGGCCGCAGATACGCGCCCATCTCAAGATTCTCATACACCGTCATGCGCGGAAACAGCCGGCGCGCCTCCAGAACCGGCGCTATCCCCCGCTTGACCCGGTCCGCCGTCGGCAGCCGTTCGATCGGCTCGCCGTCGAAAATCACCGACCCCCGCCGCGGCCGCACCACCCCCATAATGGTCTTCATGGTGGTTGATTTGCCGGACGCGTTCCCCCCGAGCAGCGCGACAATCTCGCCCTTCTCGATCGAGTAGTTCACCTTCTTCAAAACGTGCAGATCGCCGTAATAGGTATCGACCTCCTTGAACTCAAGCAACATGCGCGGGCGCTCCCACTCCGGCCAACGCGGCCTGAACGTTGCGGCCGAGATAAGCGCGCAGCACGTTTTCATCGCGCCGCACCTCGTCCGGTTTGCCTTTCGCGATCACCTCGCCGTGGTCGAGCACATAAACCGTATCCGCCAGCGTCGTCACCACATCCAGCTTGTGCTCGATCAGCAGCACCGTCAGGCCGAGATTCTTCAATCCCCTGATCTGCTCCGCCAGCTCCAGCGTCTCCGCCGGATTCATGCCCGCGGTCGGCTCATCCAGAAGCAGCAGACGCGGCCGCGAGGCCAGCGCACGCGCAATCTCCGTCCGCCGCCGGTTTGCATACGACAGTCCGCTCACCGGCTGCTTAACTCGCGGCGCCAACCGGTTGCCGAAGATCGACAGAACTTCCATCACCCACTCGGTGGCCGCCCGTTCTTCCCGGTGCGTGCTCGGCGGGCGGATAATCGCCCCAAACGGCCCCGTGTGAAGCCGCGCGTGCTGACCCACCAGCACGTTCTGCATCACTGTCAGGTTCGGAAACAGCCGGATATTCTGGAACGTACGCGCGATCCCCTTCTCCAGAATCTCGAAGTCCTTCAGCCCGAGAATCTCCTCGCCGTGAAACTTGATGCTGCCGGAATTCGCCGGAATAAGCCCGGTCATCACATTGAACAGTGTCGATTTACCCGACCCGTTCGGCCCGATAACCGCTACCACCCCGCCCGAGGGCACATCGATATCCACCTTGTCCAGCGCGGTCAGCCCGCCGAACTTCACCGTCACGCCGCGCGCTTCCAACGCCAGCGCACCTGTCTTCACCTCGCCGCCGAGGCCGGAAAGCTTCAGATCAGCAAAGCCGCCGCGTCGCACCTCCGCGTGCTGCTGCTCGAAAGTCAGCGCCTCGGCCGGCCGCACCGCTGGAATCAAGCCCTGCCGCCGGAACAGCATCATCAACACCAGGATGATGCCAAAAATCAGCTCGATCGACGGCACCAGATCAACGTGCTGCAGCCACTGACTCCCAACCAGATGCCCGAAGGAGTTGATCCACCCGGTCAGATCCTCCAGCCACCACGACTGCAGAAGCTGCAGGAAGAACGCCCCGACCACCGCGCCCAGGATGCTGCCGACCCCGCCGAACACGATCATCACCAGAATCATTACGGAAACCGGAAAGCCGAACATCTCCGGCGTCGCGGTCTGCAGCTTCGCCACATACAACACGCCCGTTGCCCCAGCGAACGCCGCACCCATGCCGAACGCCAGCAACTTGTACCTGGTACGATTTACCCCCATTGCGCCGGCCGCAATCTCATCCTCGCGGATCGCCATCCAGGCACGCCCGATCCGCGAATCCCGCAACCGGTAACTCACGAACACCAGCAACGCCACCATCGCCATCGCCACGTAATAATAAGGCGTCGCATTCACACCGAAACTATATCCAAAAAGACGCGGCGCCGCGACGCCATTCAGACCCGCTGCGCCATTGGTCAGGCTCGACCAATTGCGCACCACAATCGGCACGATCTCGCCAAACCCCAGCGTTACGATCGCCAGATAGTCACCCCGCAGCCGCAACGTGGGCACGCCGAACAGCATGCCGCATCCCGCCGCGATTGCCGCTGCGAGCGGCAGCGCCAGCCAGAACGACAGCGTGAAATGCACCACAAAACCGCTGCTCTCGCCCGGCATCTGCGCCACCAGGCCCAGATACTGGAACGGTACCCAGAACGAGCTCCACTCTGGTTGCAACTGGAATGAACTCAGAATACCATACGTATACGCCCCGATCGCGAAGAACGCCGCATACCCAAGGTCGAGCAGGCCGGCAAAACCCACCACGATGTTCAAACCAAGCGCAAGGATAGCGTACGACGCCGCATTCGCCATCGCGTCGATGTCGGCGTCGTTGTTATGATACAGTGGAAAAGTGAACGCCGCGAGCAACACCAACAGCATTACTATCTGCCGCCGTCGCGGCGCCGGAATGCCCGCAAACGGTCGGCTCAGCCGCTCAGTCAGCGTCAGGCTGGATGATGCCATCAGCGCGCCCCCGCCTCAGGATTTGCTCGGCGCCAGGCGGCCCAACAGACCCGCCGGCTTGAACACCAGAACCAGAACCAGGATCGAGAAAATAATCACGTCAGCCCACGCCGTGGCGATGAACTGCCCGCTATACGCCTCGACCAGCCCGATAATTACCCCGCCCAGCATCGCCCCAGGCACGTTGCCGATCCCACCCAGAACCGCCGCGGTGAACGCCCGCAGCCCCGCGGTGAACCCGATTATAAAACTTGTGAAGTTGTAATACAGCCCGAAGACCAACCCGCTCGCACCGGCCAGCGCCGAGCCGATGAAAAACGCGGTCATGATTACCTTATCGACCTCAACGCCCATCATCCGCGCCGCTTCAGGATCCTGCGCCGTCGCCCGCATTGCCTTGCCTAGGCGCGACTTTTGCACGAACAGCCAAAGCCCCAGCATCAGTGCGACCGAAACAATGTAGATCAGCACCTCTCGCAGGTCCAGCACGGCGCCACGAATTTGCCATTTGATTGGCGGCAGCGGATTGGCAAAGTTCTTTGAATCCGCCCCCACCGTCAGCAGTATGATATTAAACAGAATGTAAGAGACGCCGATCGTCGTAATCATAGCCGCAGGACCAGTCACGTTCCTGAGCGGCCGCAGCGTAAACCTCTCGATCAATACTCCAAGGAACCCGGAAAATGCCATCGTCACGATGAATGCCGCCAGCAGCACGCCAATCAGCGGCAATCCGGTCAGGATGACGTCCTGACCGGAGAGCCCAAACGATTGCAGCGTCCACAGCGCAACAAACGACCCCACCATGAATACGTTGAAGTGGGCGAAATTGATCAGCTCCAGAATGCCGTAAATCAGGGTGAAGCCCAAAGCCAGGAGGGCATACATGCCCCCCAGGCTCAGGCCATTGATCGTTTGCTGCAGCAGCAGATCAGAGAACGTCATCGCGGCTCAGCTCTGCGGCGCCGTACCGATATACTTGTACTGGGCCGAGATATCGTCCAGCGGCTTGGAGGTGTCCTTCTCGATTTGGAACACGCTCACTGTGCGATCCTTGATGTCGCCGTTCTGATCAAACGAAACCACACCCTGCAGGGTCGGCACCTTGGCGGTCTCAATCGCTGCCTGCATCGACGCCTTGGTAATCGGTTTGTGGGCCGCCGCAAGCCGCTTCACTGAATTGATGATCACCAGCGCCCCGTCATACGCCGTCACCGCATAATCATCCGGCGCCAGGTTGAACTTCGCCTTGTAGTGCTGCACGAACTGCTCAGCCTGCGCCTGCGCAGTCGTATGCGGCGAGGCGTTGGTGGCATACCACCCCTGGGCCGCCGGGAACCCTACCGACGTCAGCATCTCCGGCGCATACACCCCGTCGCCGCCCGCCTTGATCACGTTCGGGAGGATATCATAGGCCTGCTTCGCCAGTTTCGACCCGGCGCCCATCACTCCGCCGAAGTAAATGGCCTGCGGATTGAGCGCCTTGATCTTGGTCAGCGCCGCCGTGTAGTCGGAGGCCTTGGGATCCAGCCGGTCCCGGCCCAGCACCTTGATCCCCTTCGCCTCCGCCTCCTTCTGGAACGCGTCCGCCAGCCCGACGCCGTAAGCGCCGCTGTCGTCCAGCACATAAACCGTCTTCACGCCCAGCTTCTCGGCCATGTAGTTGGCCATGTTCGGACCCTGAAAGGCGTCCGTCGTCACCGTGCGGAAGTAAATCGGTTTGCCCGCCGGCCGGTACTCCTGGGCAAATTTCGGATCGGTGATATCTGGGTTGGTCGAGGATGGCGTGATTGTCGCCAGATCGGCCTCACTCAGGATCGGCGCCATCGCCTTGCCCGCCCCACTCATCTGCGGCCCGATCGCCGCGACGATCTGCCGGTCCGATGCCATCTTGCGCGCGTTGGTCGCCGCTTGCGCCGGGTCATACTGGCCGGCCGTCGCCGTGCCGTCATCAAACACCGCCACCTGGAATTGGTAGCCGGGCACCGCGTTCGACGCGTTCGCGTCATCGAACGCCAGCTTCGCCCCATCCAGAATACGCGTTGCCCCCTCCGCGTCCGCCCCGGTCAGCGACAGGTCCACACCGACCTTCACCACCTTCTGCGCATGCGCAACGCCCAGGCCCCCGGCCGCCCAAACGGCCAATGCCGAGGTGAACATTAGCCCGGCTGCTCGACGATTAATCATCCCTTGAACCCCAATCCTTCCTTCGTTGGTTTGTCGTCTGGCGGCCAGCAACCCGCGTGCCACGAGACGCGCGCTCCTATACAGGCTGTATCGCGTTTGGGAAGAGGCAAGCCCATCGTCATGCCGACAAAGGTCGGCATCCACGCCTTCGGCTGCCCCTGTCCTCACCCATAGGCGCACCCCCGGCGGACCCGCCCGCCCATCAACTCTGCGGCGCCATCCCCATGTACTTGAACTGAGCGGATATGTCGTCCAGCGGCTTGGTCGAATCCTTCTTCACCTGGAATACGCTCACCGTCCGGTCCAGGATGTCCCCGTTTGCATCAAACGATACCACGCCCTGTATGGTCGGCACCTTGGCGGTCTCAATCGCATCGCGCACCGTATCGTGGTTAACCGGCTTATGCGCCGCAACCAGTCGCTTCACTCCATCGACGATCACTAGCCCCGCATCATAGGCGCAGATCGCATAGTCATCCGGCGCTAGTCCGAACTTCGACCGGTAAGCCTCCACGAACTGTGCCGCCTTGGTATCCTCGGTCATGTGCGGCGACGCATTGGTCGCATACCACCCGTCAGCCGCCGGGAAACCAGCCCCGGTCAGCAACTCCGGGGTTTGCATGCCGTCGCCCCCGGCCTTGATCACGTTGGGAATCACATCATACGCCTGCTTGGCCAGTTTCACCCCGGCCTGTCCGACCCCGCCGTAATACAACGCATCTGGATGCAATGATTTTATTTTGGTTAGAATCGCTGTGTAATCGGCGGCCTTCGGATCGAGCCGGTCCCGCCCCAATACCTTGATCCCCTTCTTCTCGGCCTCCGCCTGGAACGTATCCGCTATCCCCACCCCGTAGGCTCCGCTGTCATCCAGCACGTAAACCGACTTCACGCCCAGCGTCTCGGCCACGTAGTTGGCCATGTTCGGACCCTGATAGGCATCCGTCGTCACGGTGCGGAAGTAGATCGGCTTGCCGGCCGGGCGATACTGCGCGGCAAACTTCGGGCTGGTGATATCGGGGTTGGTGGAGGAAGGCGTAATCGTCGCCACATCCCCCTCGCTCAGGATAGGCGCCATCGCCTTGCCCGCTCCACTCATTTGTGGCCCAATCGCCGCAATCGTCTGCCGGTCGGCTACCATTTTGCGGGCATTGGTGGCGGCTTGCGCCGGATCATACTGCCCGGCAGTGGCTGTGCCGTCGTCATACGTCACTACCTGGAAAATATAGCCCGGCACCTCGTTGGCCGCGTTCGCATTGGCAAACGCGAGTTGCGCGCCATGCAGAATCCGTTGCGCGCTTTCCGCATCCGCCCCCGTGAACGATAGATTCACCCCGACCTTAACCACCTGCTCCGCGCGCGCGGCCCTAACGCCGCCGATCGCGCAAAGCGCCACGACCGAGGCAAAGACCCGCCCCGCTGCCCGACGTGTGATCATCCCCAGCCCCCTGACTTTGCTTGCTTTAACCCCGGCACCCGAGCAATGCCCGTGCCACGAGGTCTGCATTTCCTACAGGTCCGTATCGCAGTTGGAAAGGCCCGAATTCTCAGAATTGTGAATGTAGGAGTTTAAAAATGCCCTTTGCGGCCCTCTGTCTCACTTCACTCCACCTGCATCGGCCTTAAAACAAGCTCGCCCGCTACGGATGCGCCAAAAAGCCCAATGCCGCCTGCACCCCGAACTCCCCCGGCATCCCGCCTTTCGGGAATAGCCGGGTCACATGCCCCATCTTCCGCCCTGGCCGCGCCTCCGCTTTCCCGTACAGGTGCGGAATAAGTCTCGGCGTTGCCAGTATGCGGGGCCACAGCGCAGCCTCGTCCGGCCCGACCAGGTTCTTCATCACCGCATCCGAGTGCCGGATCGCCAGTGGCAGTGGTAGCTCCGCAACTGCCCGTATGTGCATCTCGAACTGGCTCGCCGGGCACGCCTCGATCGTCCAATGCCCAGAGTTGTGAGGCCGCGGCGCGATCTCGTTCGCCAGAACCCGCCCATCGCTGTCGAGAAACATCTCCACCGCGAGGATCCCAACGACATCCAGCGCCTCCGCGACCCGCCGCGCGATGTCCTGCGCTTCTTCCGCAACCTCGGGCAAAACGCGCGCCGGCGCGATCGAGACGTCCAGGATCCCGGCCCGGTGTCGGTTCTCTGTGACATCGAAGCACGATACAGCCCCGTCTGCCCCACGCGCCGCTACGACACTGAGCTCACAGGCGAAATCCACGAACTTCTCCAGGATCAGCGGCTTGGGCGATAGCGCCTCGAAGGCTGCCGCCAGATCATCACCATCCCGAAGCCGCACTTGCCCTTTCCCATCGTAGCCATAGCGCGTGGTTTTCAACACCGCCGGAAGCCCTACTCGTGCCACCCCCCGGGTTAACTCCTCCAAGGAGTTCACCGCCGCCCACGCCGTCGTCGCCACCCCGCTTCGGTTGAGAAACGCCTTCTCCACCACTCGGTCCTGGCTGATCCGCAGCACCTCCGGCGACGGCCGCACCGGCTTTATGGAAGCCAGCAGCTCCAGCCCCTCCGCGCTCACATTCTCGAACTCGAAGCTGATCACATCGACCGCCTCGGCGAACCGCTGCAGCGAGACCGGGTCACTGTAATCACTCACCGTCTCTCTTGCCGCCACCTGCCCGGCCGGGCTCCCCTCCTCGCGCGTGAGGATATGACAGCGATATCCCAGCCGGGCGGCTGCCATCGCCGACATGCGGCCAAGCTGCCCGCCACCAACCAGACCGATGACGCTGTTCGGCGGCAAAGGAAAACTCATGCCGGCTCCACCGGAACCGCCCCGGTCTGCGCCGCCCGCCAGGCATCCAGCCGCTCGGCCAGCGCCAGATCACTGGTTGCCAGAATGGCTGTCGCCAGAAGGGCGGCATTCACCGCCCCGGGCCGCCCGACTGCCAGTGTCCCTACGGGCACCCCAGCCGGCATCTGCACAATCGACAGCAGGGAATCCAAACCCCGCAGCGATGACTTGATCGGCACTCCAAGCACGGGCAGTGACGTCCAGGCCGCACACATCCCCGGCAAATGCGCCGCGCCTCCCGCCCCGGCAATGATCACCTTGAGCCCCCGCGTCCGTGCCGTCGCCGCGTACTCGCGCAGCCGGTCCGGCGTGCGATGCGCCGACACCACACGCACCTCGTAGCCGATTCCAAACTTGCCAAGCGTCTCAGCCGCCTGCTCCAGCGTCGGCCAGTCAGACCGGCTGCCCATAATAATCCCGACCAGCGCCGCCATCTCGTCTCTAAGGATAGGGACCCCCGACCCTCCGATCACGGCCGCTTCTACGCAATGTCATCCGGAATGAGCCGGCTCTCCAGCCGGGCGATTTCATCCTTCAACAGCAGCTTCCGCTTTTTCAGTCGCTGCAACTGAAGCTGGTCAATGGCCGGTCCCTCCGACAGCCGCGCAATCACCGTGTCCAGATCGCGATGCTCGCTGCGGAGTTCATGCAACTGCCTTAGCAGACTATCGCGATCGGTCAGCATCGCTGCATCATATCAAGGCATCGCACTACAACCCATAGGGAACGGACAATTCAACTTTGCGTTGCATCATTGCGGGGATTCCTCTTGCCAACTACCCTCGCAACGGAGCCACCCTCTTGGCGTGGGCCGGGATGCGCCCGGCCCTCGCGTGTGGAAACGCCGCAGCAAAGGAGGCCTCAATTGAGCCTGCAGACCCGTCTTGAGTCCCTGAAGGAACGCCACGCCGACCTGGAGATGCGGATCGCCGACGAAGACGGGCGCCCGCGCCCCGACGCCGACGTTCTGATCAGGCTCAAGCTTGAAAAGCTGCGGATCAAAGAGGAAATCGAACGCCTCCGGACCCAGCCCGCCATGGCCCACACCGCCTAGCCACTGTCATCGCGAGCCGCCGCTTGCGGCGGCGTGGCGATCCAGGCCTGCGACACAAAAGCCGCGGGCCGCCGCCTCAAACCGCCTCGTCGGCAGCAGCGGGAGACGGAATTGCCAGTCCCTCCCGCTCAAGCCGTTCGTTCGCCGCCGCCACCGCCGCGTTCAGGTCCGTCTGGCTGCACAACCCGATGGTCACTGGGTCGCGCGGCTTGATGTTTGCGCTGTTCCAATGCGTGCGGTCGCGCACCTTCTGAATCGTCTCTTTCGTGGTGCCGAGCAGTTTGGCGACCTGCTGCTCACTGAGTTGCGGAAAGTTCCTCAATAGGAACGCAATCGCATCCGGCCGGTCGTTCCGCTTGGATACAGGCGTATAGCGCGCCCCGCGTAGCCGCTTCGGAATTGGGAGCGTGCTTGGCAGGATCTGCAACCGCGCACTGGAATCCGCCTCGCACCGGCGAATCTCCTCCCACGTTAGTTGCCCGTTCAGCACCGGATCGTAGCCCACGATTCCCTGTGCTACCTCGCCGTCTGCGATCGCCTGCACCTCCAGGGGGTGCATGCCACAGAATTCGGCAATCTGCTCGAACGTCAGTGCGGTCTTCTCAATCAGCCACACCGCGGTGGCCTTGGGCATGAGCGGCAGAGCCATGCAATTGTCCTCTTGACCCGCGAGGCCTGATCCTCGTCGCGCTATAACTGCTGCGCCTTTTCCGCCCACGCCGGGAAACTCGATATTGACCGCCGCTGTAATGCGGTCAAGCCTGCCCGCGGGAGATTGGCGCGGCAGAGCCGGCCAAGCTTCCATTCGCCGTGCACCGCCCGTTGACCCAATACTGAATGGGTCAACATAACGGCCGTGCTATCATGGTAAAGCCGATGATCCACGACGAAGACGACCTACCCCGTAAGCGCCCCCGCCTCGAACACCCGGTTCTCGACACCTGGGGAGTCGACGAACTCACAGCCTATATCGGCGAACTCCGTGAGGAGGTCGCTCGCGCCGAGGCGGAGATCGCCCGCAAGCAGTGTTACCGAAATGCCGCAGATGCCTTCTTTCGCCGTTCCGACTAGCCAAGGTCTCGAAAAAGAGTTGACGAATCCGTGAGCGCGGCCAATTATGGCTGAAATACGGCGGGATAGCGGAAGGCCCGGTTTTGCCCCGACTCGTCGTATCGCGCGATGCCTCGGCCAGCCCCCGCTTATGGAGTTTCGTATGTCTCAGGCTGTCGGTCCCTACTCGGTTCAGGAGCATGTCGTCCATGGCGAAACTCAGTGGGTCGCCATCCGCGCCCGTGGTGCGGAGTGGTCCTGGCTGACGGCCGACGAAGCCGTCACTATCGCCCGTGCCTGGATCGAGAAATACGCCCCGCAGGAGCAGCAGCCTTACCTCGTAGCCGCAGAGTAATGCGCCCTGGGGCGGGCGTAACCACCCGCCCTGCCCGATTACTGGTCACTAACCACAGTTACATCCGCGGGTCGGCGACCGGTCCCCACGTACCACGTGATGATCGATCCATTCCGCCACCAGTCGGCGCGCTTCCGCCAGGGACGCTTCCGGGTGGTGGAGCCGATATAGCGTCGTGCACGCATGGAACGCCGACATGTCATTCGTTCCCCAACTCCGCAGGTCCCGATACGCCGTCACAACCGCGCGCTCACAGCGCCGCGTAATCTGACTGTAGTCATTGCCCATCCGGGCCAAACTCCTTGTTGCGAATCATTCGCAATACCCACCATAGACTAGCGCGTGATCGTCGGAGGCGGAACCGCCGGAGACGTGAATCACGCGCCCAAACAAAGCCTTCCAGAGCATGATCGGATCAACTTGATCCGATCATACTCTAGCTACTTTCCGGCGCAAAATACCTGGTGATTTTGGGCTAACGGCGCCTCTTTGACGTCCCGCAAGCTGCATGGGCGTACAGAATCAACGCGACATGAAAGAATCGAAAAAGCATAAAAAACGCAACTATCGAATCAGTGCTTCTGCTAGGCGCGACGCGGCGACGAGATGCAAACCTCGCAGCTGATCGATGGCGAGTGCATCTCACCGCGGAGGCAAGCGAGGTGATTAAGACCAGGCGCCTGCAGCGCAGCTTCGGCGATGGATTGATTGCCGCAGAGGTCGAGGATCTATATGAAACCTGGATGAAGCACGTCGATGCGGCGCTGGAAGACGAAGCAATCGTCTCGACGGTCTACCACGCCCTGTCACAGCGTCACCCCAATAGTTGCCGGCGTGGCCGCCAGGGTTTTCCAGCCGAGGTAGTCGTCCGGTTGCTGATCCTGAAACACCTGCGCAACTGGAGCTATGAGGAGCTGGAGCGTGAAGTCCGCGCCAATCTGGTGTACCGCGATTTCACGCGCGTCGGTGGCGGCAAGATGCCGGATGCTAAGACGATGGGCCGCTGGGGCGTGGCGCTGGGGCCGGCGGTCGTCGCGCAGATCCACCAACGAATTATCCAAATCGCTCACGCCAAAGATGTTGTGCAGGGGCGAAGAATGCGCGTTGATACCACGGTGGTTGAAAGCAATATCCACTACCCCACCGACAGCAGCCTGTTGGGTGACGGGGTCCGCGTACTGACCCGCACCATGAAGAAGATCAGTCGGCTGACGGGCGCGGTCGGCGCCAAGCTGCGCGACCGGAGCCGGAGCGCAAAGTTGCGGATGCTGGAGATTGCTCGGGCGGCACGCGGCAAAGTGCCACCGAGTCGGGACAACCTGAAGCAGGCCTACGGCAAATTGCTGGATGTGGCCGGTCGGGTGGTGGGACAGGCGAAGCGCTTCTCCACGGAGATCGGCGAGGGCGTAAAGCGGTGCAAAGGGATGGTTCAGCAAGCCATGCTGGAAGGTCAGCGCCAGGCGCTGGACGCGATGGTGCCGCGGCTGCAGCAGGTCATGCGCCAGACCAAGGCGCGTATCCTCCTGGGTGACACCCGGAGCGAAAACAAAATCGTCAGCTTGTTCGAGCCTTCGACCGAGGTGATCCGCAAAGGCAAGGCCAGCAAACCTACCGAGTTTGGCAAGCTGGTGAAACTACAGGAAGCGGAGAATCAGATCGTCATCGACTATGAGGTCTATGCTCAGCGACCCAATGATGCAGATCTGCTAATCCCTGCTATCGCCGCCCACCAGGCGAAGCTGGGACGCATACCGAGGCTAGTCGCCGCCGATGCCGGCTTTTATTCCACCGAGAACGAGATCGCAGCGCACGCCAGAGGTGTCAAACGGGTCTGCATTCCCAATCGCTCCAACAAGAGCCGTAAACGTGAGCAGAAGAAGCGCTGGTTCCGCAACGGGCAGCGATGGCGCACCGGGTGCGAGGGGCGCATCAGCGTGAGCAAGCGACGGCACGGCCTGAACCGTTGTCGATATCGCGGTGATGACGGGATGAAGCGCTGGGTCGGCCTCGGGGTAATTGCCGACAATTTGATCAATATCGGCCACGCGATCGGCAGGCAGCAGGTCTGATCGGCCTCTGACGCCATAAGACTGCAGCACCTTGCGGTGACCTGTCGAGCTGTTCCGGGCAGACCCCAACGTTCTCGTTCAAGCCGCACCGCCCTTCCACCGGGACAGCGAATTTTGCGCCGGAAAGTAGCTAGGCGATCGCCCTCCCGTTCCGCAAGCGCCGTTAAATTCCTTGGCGGCCCTTTGTGCCTGCCCCGACCCTCTCCCGCGGCGGACGGCGCCTGCTCATCATCACGCTCGCGACCGACCTCAACCTCCCTTGCCGAGCCTCTCGCCTGCGTCGCCGAAGCCGACCGCGAGGCCTACAAAGCCTCATCGTCGCGGCCGCCGAGCATAGCTCCACCAAACCTCTCTTTCTCAACGACTCGATCTCACCGTCCACGTCTTTAAGGACCAGCAATAACCTACCACGCATTCTAATAAACCCAAGGAACCAGCCGCCACGTTCGGGCACAGTACGCCTCGTACTCCGGCCCAAACTGTAACCGCAGCAGCTTTTCCTCGGCGTGGACCGTGCCAGCAGCGGCGGAACCAGCAACGCCGCAAGCACCACACCCACTCCCGACCGAAACGCCAAACCCCACCCGAACGAATTTAGCAGCAGCCCCAGGTAACTCGGATGACGAATCAAACAATACACACCGCCCGTCACCAGCCGATGCTCAGGCTGAATCGCCACCAGCCCGCTGAACCGGTCGCCTAACACGAACACCGGCCAGAGTCGCAACGCACCTCCCACCGCGAACAGCACCACGCCACTCCAGCGAACAGTAGCGCCGCCGAAGGTCCAGACCTCCCTGCGGTCCGACGACGCCGGCAGAAACGCGTCGAGCAGCCCGATCACTCCAAACACCGCAAGAACCTAGCGATTGCCGCGATCCTCACGCACGCCCGCGCTGATGTTGCCGCCGGCAAAAACCGCCATGCCGACCTGCAAGAAGAACACCACCGCCAATGCGACCAGCGGCGGATGAGAAAAGAACACTGCAAACCCGCCCCGGCCAAGAACGGCAAGCGCCAGATAGGCCGCACTGCCCACAACTATCAGGACAAATCGAAGGGAAAGTGCCATTATATGCAAATGCCTCTAAAACTTACTGCACTCCTCGCCGCTGTCCTGCTGCTCGCCGCCGCCCCTGCAATCGCCCAGCACGCCCCCGCCATATCGCCCACGCAACCCCGTCCCACCCTTCCGGCCCCCTCCGTCACCCACCACACCATCGATCTCCCTGGCCGCACTCTCCATTTCGCCGCCACCGCTGGTGCTATCACCGTCACTGCCGATGACGGCACCCCCGAAGCCGATATCGCCACCATCGCCTACACTCTCGATGGCGCCCCTGTCCTGCGCCCCGTCGTCTTCGCCTTCAATGGCGGCCCCGGCTTCGCCTCCGCCTTCGTCCAGCTTGGTGGCTTCGGCCCCTGGCGCATTCCAATGGACGATGTTCCCTCCAGCCCGCCATCGCCCCGACCCAACGCCGACACTTGGCTCGACTTCGCCGACCTCGTCTTCATCGACCCCGTGGAAACCGGTTACAGCCGCTTCGACACCAAGGATGAATCCGTCCGCAAGCGCCTGCTATCGGTCAGCGGAGATAGCAACGCCATCGCACAGGTCATCCGCGATTGGCTGCAAACAAATCATCGTCTGCTTTCACCCAAGTTCATCGCCGGTGAAAGCTATGGCGGCTTCCGCGCTCCGCGCATCACGCGCGTGCTGCAATCCGAGCTCGGCATCGGCATCGACGGCCTCATCCTGATCTCCCCGGCGCTGGACACAGGCGGCTCCGCGGTATTCAACCCTCTGCGCTGGGTCGCCCTGCTGCCGACCTACGCCGCCGTCAATCGCGCCGCCCAAGGCAACGTCTCCGAGGCCTCGCTCGCCAATGTCGAAGCCTATGCCACCGGCGAATATTTTCAGGACCAACTGAAAGTCGCACACGACCCTGCCGCCCTCGACCGCATTACCAGCAAAGTCTCTGCCCTCACCGGCCTCGATCCCGCACTCGTGCGCCGCATGCGCGGCGGCATCGATATCGCGACCTTCCTCCGAGAACACCAGCCCGGCCAGTTCGGCAGCTTCTATGACGCAACCCTCAGCGATCCCCGCGCCGTCGATGCCAATCCCTGGTTTCCCGAACCCGAACCCATTACCTCACACCTGACGGCCCCGTTCACCGAGGCCATGCTGCAAATCTACGACCAGCTCCGCTGGCATCCCGATGGGCACTATCAGCTACAGAATGGTGCCGTCGGCAGACAATGGGACTGGCAGAAGAACCGCCAAGCGCCCGAAGCCATCACCGCGCTTCGCATCGATCTGGCGGTTGATCCCCATCTGCGCGTGCTTATCGCCCACGGCCTGTACGATACCGCCACGCCTTACTTTCAAACGAAAATGATCCTCGGCAGCATCCCCGACATCGGTCCCCCCAACCGCATCACGCTGCTCTGCCTCCCGTCGGGGCACATGGTGTATGCCCGCGATGCGCCCCGGCGCGCGCTGCACGACGCCGTTCAACACCTCATTCTCGGCGAATAAACCTCAGCTACCCACCAGCTCGACGCTGAGCTTCCCAGCCGCCACCCGAAGCGCCGCGTCGAGCGTCGCCAGCGGCAACTGACGGCGCCGCGCCAGTTCCAAATAGCACGCGTCATACATCGAAAGCCGGAACGTCGCGCCAAGCTCCGCCACCGTTTCCCATGTGGTTTCCGCACTCGGACTATCCAACCGCACCGGCAGCTCGCGGAGAAACCCAGCCAACCGTGCGCGCCTCGCCCCATCCAACCGCCCTCGCCGCTCAGCCACTAACAATCCGTTAAGCGCCTCCAGCGGCCAAAGCCACGGCGCATAAGCCCCAGTCTCGGTCACGCGGTCCAATAATGCCATTACGGCAGGCGTCTGCTCATCTTCAAAGCACCACGCAAGTGCCACCGAGTTATCCAGTACAAAGCTCAAGACCGCCCTTCGCTGATCAGATCCTTGATCTTGATCCCCCCCAGCGTCACGCCGCGGCTCGCCTCGCGCAAACCCTCCGCCGCCCGGCATGCCCTATCGCGGTCAAAAGCCGGAACGACGGGGACCAGTTTGGCCACAGGCACACCCCGTTTTGTGATCACCACCTCACCGCCGCGGGCAACCTCACCCAGCAGTTCGCTCAGCCGGTTTTTCGCTTCAGCAGTCGAGACATCCATCGCGCAGATCCATTCTGGCTATCTAGCCAACAATCTATATAGCCACATCGCGCCGTCAAGCGGAAACCACCGCCCCGCCGGCTTCCCTTCCCCAGCCGGCTATGATCCCTTGCCGGTATGAGCCCCGCCTGGACCATCCGAACCGCCCGGCTGGTCCTCACCCCGGCTACTTGGTCTGACTTTCCGGACCTGCAGGCCATCAAATCCGACCCTCGTGTGTTCGCCATCATGCTTGGCGGCGTCCGCACGCCGGCCCAAACATCCAAGGAGCTCGCAGACGATATCGCCTCCTGGGCCGCGCGAGGCTACAGCATCTGGACCATTCGCGATGCCGACAGCAGCGCCTTTCTCGGCATCACCGGCTTCAACGAGCGTCCGGATGGCCGCGCCACCGCCCTTCGCTTCGCGCTCTGGCCCGAAACTCGTGGCCGCGGCCTCGCCCGCGAAGCCGCCGGCGCAGCCCTGCAATTCGGCCACGAGCAGGCGGGGCTGCGCCGCATCGTTGCGATCGCCCGAGAAGATAACTACGCCTCCCGCACCGTCCTCGGCAGCATCGGCATGCGCGAAGCCGAAACTTTCATCCAAAACGGCCACACAATGCTGCTCTACGAAAGCGTCCGCCACCGTCTGCCGATACCACCGGCCCAAAAGTCTGACGCTTAGAGCGTGATCGCTTCAGGCGGAATCGCCAATGAAGCGTGAATCACGCTCTCAGACAAAGAGCGAGAGCACTTTCGGTTCAACCTGAACCGAAAGTGCTCTAGCGCGTCGCCACCCTCTCCTTGCGGCCTTGCGGGAGGGGTCGAGATCAAGGGCGCTTGGTAGCAGAGGGTGCTCAGCCTCACCGATCGCAGCTCCCTCACCCGGCCAGACCATACGCAGCTCCGGCTGCGACATCAGGTTGCCTCGAGCACCGCCCTCAGGAACTGCCGCGTCCGTTCGTTCTCGGGCGCGCCGAATATTTTTTCCGCCGGACCCTGCTCCCCAATCCGCCCCTGATAGAAGAAGCACACACGGTCCGCGAATTCCTTAGCGAAGCCCATCTGATGGGTGACCATCAGCATAGTCAAATCCAGTTCGGAGCCGAGCGTGCGGATGACATTAAGCACCTCGCCGACGAGCTCCGGGTCGAGCGCCGAGGTAACCTCATCGAACAGCATGACCTTCGGCCGCATAGCCAATGCGCGGGCGATGGCGACGCGCTGCTGCTGCCCTCCCGAGAGCTGGGCCGGATAATGGTTCAGCTTGTCGCCCAGACCGACCATCCTCAAGAGCTGCCTGGCTCGCTCCTCGGCCTCCGCCTTCAACAGCCCGAGAACAGCGCACGGCGCCTCCATGCAGTTCTTGAGCGCGGTCATATGAGGGAACAGGTTAAAATGCTGGAAGACCATGCCGATCTTACCGCGCATCCGGCGTAGATGGCGCTCGTTAGCGGGTATAAGCTTGCCGTTCCGACGCATGCTAGTGAGTGGCTCACCGTCCACCCAGATCACGCCGTCATCGATTCGCTCCAGCGTCATCAGCATCCGCAGCACGGTCGTCTTACCCGACCCTGAGGGGCCGATTATTGCCACCTTCTCACCGGGCCCGATCTCAAGCTCAAGCTTATCGAGCACGATGTGATCGCCATAGCGCTTTGTCACATTGTCGAAGTGCACCATCGGACCGGATACTTGGGACATGAGGTTATCCTCGATAGACACGCTCCCCTCCCCTTGCGGGAGGGGCTGGGAGAGGGGTCGAAAACAAGACCCGCTGCCATTACACCGGCCGCAGCGTCCGCCGGTTCAGCCAGCGCTCGACCAGCTTGATCAGGCCTGCGGCGATCAGACTGAACAACAGGAAGATCGCCCCTACAAGCGTGATCGGTTCGGTGTAGCGGAACTCCTCGGAACCAATGATTTTCGCGGTCTGCATCAGCTCGAGTACACCGATAGCCGAGAGCAGCGGCGTGTCCTTGAACAGCGCGACGAGATAGTTGCCAAGGGCCGGAACGACCGGCGGGATCGCCTGCGGGATAATGATGTCGCGAAACGTCTCGTAGGTTGGCAGATTGAGGGCGCGGCAGGCCTCCCACTGGCCGCGCGGGATATTAGCAAGCCCCGCCCGGTACACTTCGGAACAATAAGTAGCGTAGTGGATGCCCAGCGCCAGGATGCCTGCGGTCATCGCACCGATGGTGATCCCGATCTCGGGCCCGACGAAATAGATAAAGAAGATCTGGATCAAGAGCGGCGTTGAGCGGACAGCCTCGATGAAGCCCGTGAGTGGAACACTAAGCCAATTAGGCCCGAACATCCGCCCCAACGCAAAGGCAAGGCCGAGGATCGCGGCGATAGCGAAGCCGAGCACGGTCGCCACCACCGTGATCACCGAAGCCTGCGCCAGGCTCGGCAGGATCTGCCCAACGAAGCCCCAATCCCAGAACATCACTGTGTCCTTCCGCGCGCCAGGCCGCGCGCGGCGAAGCGCTCGAGCTGCCGCATGCCGATGGTGATCAGCGTCGCGATCGCCAGATAGAACACCAGCACTATCGAGAAAATCTCGATCGTCCGATATGTGGTCGAGTTCATCTCCTCGGCCTTGAAGGCGAGATCCGATATAGTAATCAACGATACCAGGGCGGTCGTCTTCAGGAGTTCGATAAACAGGTTGCCCCAGGGAGGAATCATGGCCACAAAAGCCTGCGGCAATACGATCCGGCGGAGAGCCTGAAGCCGGGACATATTCAGCGCGACGGTCGCCTCCCACTGGCCCCGCGGCACCGCCAGTACCGCTCCGCGCACCACCTCCGCCCCATAAGCTCCGACGTTCAGTCCCAGGGTAAGGATCGCCACTGTCAGCGGCGTCAGCGAGACGCCGAATTGCGGCAGCACGAAAAACATCCAGAAAAGCTGAACGAGCGCCGAGGTACCGCGGAAGATCTCGATGTAGACGATGGCGAGCCAGCGCAGCGGCCAGGGTCCATAAAGCTTGAGCAGAGCTGCGATTACCGCGGCGACCACAGCAAGTATGCAGCCGCCGAAAGTGATCTCTAGCGTAACCACAGTGCCCTCAAGCAGACCGGGAAGGAAGCTGCCGAGCAGGTCAGGTAGCGAATGGCGGATATTTGTGAAGCTGACGACAACCAGTCCGCCCGCACACACCAGAATGGCGCCAACCGCCAGCGAGCGAACCGGCAGTGGCCGCCGGCGCCTGGTTTGCATGATCGCCCCGCCCGTCAATGCAGGCATGGCGCGCTCCGGCACAAACTATTTCCCTGCACAGATTTCCGCGGCGGTTTTGTTCCCTGGCAGGAAGCCTTTCCCGAAGCCGAAAGGCGTGACCAGCTCGATGTGCTCGGGACTGCCAATGAACTTCTTGAGCTCGGCATTGAATGCCTCGTACAGGTCCTTGTCCCCCTTGCGAAAAGCGATCCCCCCATAGCCCACCACCGATTTGCCCGCGACAGTACCCGAACTGCGACGTCGATTCCACGCCCTCGTTCTTTGATGCCATGTTCTCGATCGAGACGGCGGTGAGCGCCGCGGCGTCGGCCCGGCCGCTCTGCACCGCCTTAACCAGGCTCGACTGGTCGGGGAGAATGACGAGCTGCGAGAACGGAATGCCGGCCTCCTTCGCATAGGCCATTTCGACCGCACCCGACATCACTGCAAGCTTCAGCTTGGGGTTTGCCTTGATCGAGCCGTAGTCCTTGATGTGCTCGGGATCGTCCTTCTTGACCAGGAACGCCTGGCCGATGGCATAGGTCGGATCGGAGAACTGCACCTCCCGGCAGCGCGCCGGTGTGATGAACATGCCGGCGGCGATAATGTCAAAGCGATGGGCAAGCAGGCCCGGAATCAACGAGCCGAACTCGGTGAGCACGCCATCCACCTGTGGTATGCCGATCTTCTTCAGCACCGCCTTCACCACCTCAGGTGACTCGCCGGTCAGCTTACCGTCCGGTGTGGCGTAGCCATAAGGGGCCTCGTTGGCGAAGCCGACGCGGATGTAGCCCTGGCGCCTCGCCCTCTCGAGTGTGGTTTCGGCAAAGGCGTTGCCCGACCCCGCGATCAGCGCAGCCGCCGCGAGCAACCCGCGTCGCGAAATCCGCAATTTGTCCATATTCATGCCTCCCCATTGATTTCTGCCTTGGCGGATGACCATGCGGCGGCGTCCGCGGAAGATCCCGAGCCTCCGGCGTTTGCACGCAAACGGTGATCACAGCAGACCCGCCGGAGCTTGGGAAGTGCGATAATCTGGTTGCGCACAACAACGCCCGCCTGCCGCGCCGGTGGCTTGCGTGCTATCCAGAGCCCCAGTCCTATCACGGTTTCATGTAAACGGCAGCTTCGGCAGGATGCGGATGAGCGGCATCAGCGGACCCAGTGGCTCAGCACCCTATTTCACGCGAGCGGAACTAGACGCGCGGCTCGCTGCTGTTCGGCAGAACATGGCGGAGCGCGGCCTCGATCTTCTTCTACTCTCGACGCCCGAGAACATCTTCTATCTGACCGGCCTCGACCACTGGGGCTATTTCGCGCCGCATATCCTCATCATCCCCATCGAAGGCGAGCTGGCCCTGGTCACCCGGGCGATGGAGAAGGTAACAATCACCCATCAAGTGACAAATGCCCGCTTTTTCGGCCACGGAGACCAGGAGACCGCAGCCGAGGCTTTCGCGCGGGCTCTCAATGAGACCGGCTGGCGCGCTCAGCGGGTCGGTATGGAATCCTGGTCCTCGGGCTTACCCCACGGTCTGGCGCTCGCCCTCGAGCGGCAGGCGCCCGCGTCGGACTGGCTCGATGCCTCTGGCCTGATCGATGATCTCCGCTTAGTGAAGAGTCCGGCAGAGCAGGCCTGTTTGCGCCAGGCGGCGCGTGTTTCGGATGCCGGTGCCGCCGCCGCTGTCGCGGCCGTCCACGCCGGCGTTAGCGAACGGCACGTTGCCGCGGAATCTGAGCGGGCCATGATCGAGGCAGGCGGAACATATCCCGGCTTTGGCCCGTTCATCCGTTCCACGGCCCGTCTCGGCGAGGAGCACACCACCTGGACCGACTTCCGGCTCGGCGAGGGGGACGCCCTCTTCCTCGAGCTCTCGGGCTGCGTAGCGCGCTATCATGCGCCACTCGGACGGCTGATCCATGTCGGCCACGCTCCGCAACAGATGCACGAGATCGCGGCCGTGTCGCAAGCGGCGTTCGACGCGGTGCTCGGCGCCCTCACGAATGGCGCCCTCGCCCGCGAGGTCTATGCAGCCTGGCAGGGCGTCGTCGATCGCGCGGGCTTGTCCCATTATCGCCGCCATCATTGTGGTTACGCAATCGGGATCGGGGTCCCGCCAAGCTGGAGCGGCGGCAATAAGGTCACTGGCCTGCGGCATGACAGCGACCTCGTGGTCCGCACCGGAATGAGCTTCCATGTGCTCTCCTGGTTGATGGATACCGGCCGAGGCGATTTCTTCATTTCCAATACGGTGCTGCTCAGCGAGAGTGGGCCGGAGGTGCTGACCCGGGCGCCGGCCGAAGTCACCGTCAGGTGATACCATTGCGAAACGGCTGACGCGTGGGTGTGAAGCTACCTACTGACCACTGAACTCCCCCGATTTTCCTCCCGCTTTGTACACCAACCGCACCGCCTCGATCCGCATCCCTCGATCCACTGCCTTGCACATGTCATAGACCGTGAGCGCCGCCACGGTCACCGCCGTCAGCGCCTCCATCTCCACGCCTGTCTGGCCCGTAGTCCGCACCGTCGCCTCGATCTCCACGGCCGGCCCCGCCGCACCCTCCCGCAAATCCACCCGAACCGCCGAGACGGGCAACGGATGACACAGCGGAATCAGCTCGGCCGTCCGCTTCGCCGCCATGATCCCAGCAATGCGCGCCACTCCGAACACATCTCCCTTCTTCGCCGTCCCCCCCGTAATCATCGCCAGCGTCTCAGGCCGCATCACCACCCGCGCCCGGGCGGTCGCCGTCCGCTCCGTCACCGCCTTATCAGAAACATCGACCATCGCGGCGTTCCCCGCCGCGTCGAAGTGCGTCAGCTCACCGCTCACCCCGGATCGCCGCCCAACAACGCCCGCACGGCTGCCGTCACATCCGGCTGCCGCATCAAGAACTCTCCCACCAAAAAGCACAGCGATCCGACCGCCTTCAGCCGCTGAAGATCACCAGGACTACGGATCCCGCTCTCCGAAATCAGGAACCGGTCCGGCGGCACCATGGGCGCCAGCCGCTCCGTCACCCTCAGATCCGTCTCCAACGTCTTCAGATTCCGGTTGTTGACACCAATCAACTGCGTCTGCAGCCCCAGCGCACGCTCCAGTTCGCGCTCATTATGCACCTCGACCAGCACGTCCAGATCGAGCGCCCGCGCCGTATCCTCGAGCTCCCGCGCCTGATCGTCCGACAGTGCGGCCATGATTAGCAGAATGCAGTCTGCCCCGATCGCGCGGCTTTCATGCACCTGCCACGCGTCCAGAATGAAGTCCTTCCTCAGCACCGGAAGCTTCACCGCCTTCCGCGCCGCCACCAGGTCATCTTCACTCCCCTGAAAATGTGGCGCGTCAGTCAAGACGGAGAGACACTTCGCCCCGCCTTCCGCATACGCCTTCGCCAGCACCGCCGGATCGGAATCCGGCCGGATCATCCCGCCCGACGGCGACGCCTTTTTGATTTCCGCAATCAAGGCAAACCGCCCCTTCCCCACCGCATGCTTCAATACCTGCCCGAACCCCCGCGGCGGCTCCTGCGCCGCAATTTTCCCTCGCAGCACCTCCGGGCTCGTCGCGGCCTTACGCTCCGCCACCTCCAACCGCTTCTCCTCACATATCCGGCCCAGCACATCGGTACTCGGAGCCGGCCCGCATCATATCGTCGGCCATGAATCCGTGTCCCTATTGCCCCGCTTCCAGGCGCGGCTTCGTCTCCCGGCGCAAACGCTCCAGTGCCTCCAGCGCTGCACCCGAGGTCAGCGCCCAGCTCGCCTGATCTGCGCCCTCCCGCAAATCGTCCGCCTTGCCCGCGACAATCAAGGCCGCCGCCGCGTTCAAAACCACGGTGTCGCGATACGGCCCCCGCATGTCATCCAACACCGCCAGTAATGCCGCCGCGTTCTGCGCTGCGTCCCCGCCCCGGATCGCCTCCACAGGAGACCGCATCAGTCCCGCATCTTCCGGCGCCACCGTAAAGCTCCGCACCACCCCGTCCCGCAGTTCTGCCACCTGGCTCTCTCCTGCGACGGTCAGCTCGTCCAGCCCCTGTCCGTGCACAATCCAGGCGACGTCGCTACCCAGTCGCCCCAGCGTTTCCGCTATCGGCCGCGTCCATTCTGCAGCAAACACCCCCGCCAGTTGCCGCTCCACGCGCCCGGGGTTCGAGAGCGGCCCCAACAGGTTAAAAATCGTCCGAGTCCCCAGCTCCATCCGCGGCCCCGCCGCATGACGCATCGAAGGATGATGGCGCGGCGCAAACAAAAACGCGCACCCCGCCGCTGCCAGCACCGCCGGCAGCCGGTCCAGCGGAACCTCCACCTCGACCCCCAGCGCCGCCAGCACGTCCGCCCCGCCCGTTCGCGACGAAAGCGCCCGGTTCCCATGCTTCGCCACCGGCACTCCGCATCCCGCGATGACGAACGTTACTGCGGTCGAGACATTCAGTGTCCCTGCCCCATCGCCTCCGGTGCCGCACACATCGATCGCCCCCTCGGGCGTCGGAATGGCCGCCATCCTTGCCCGCATCGCCCGTGCCGCTCCGGTGATCTCCGCCACGCTCTCCCCACGCACCCGCATGGCCATGAGCAGGCCCCCGATCTGCGCCGGCGTCGCTTCCCCCGACATAATAATGTCGAACGCTTCCTCCGCCTCTTGCTCATTCAGACCGGCCCCTGAGGCCAGCCTCGCGAGTACAGGCTTGAGGTTATTGGACACTAAAGGGCTCTACCTCTCCCGCTTGCGGGAGAGGTGGGCGCGAAGCGCCGGGTGAGGATGCAGCCCGCGCAGGAGCATTAGTCCCCCGCGCAATCGCCAGGAAGTTCCGCAAAATCTCGTGCCCCGCCTCGCTGGCAATACTCTCCGGATGGAACTGCACCCCAAAGACCGGCAACACCCGGTGCCGCATCGCCATCAGAATGCCGTCCTCGGTCCAGGCGGTCGGAACCAGCACCTCCGGCAACGTCCCCCGATCCACAATCAGGCTGTGATACCGTGTTGCCGAGAACGGTGAAGCTACCCCCTCCAGAATGTCCGTCCCACCATGAAATATCCGGCTCACCTTTCCATGCATCGGCGCCGGAGCCCGCACCACCTGCCCCCCGAATGCCTGCCCGATCGCCTGGTGCCCCAGGCATACGCCCAGGATTGGCAGCCTGCCCGCCGCGGCCCGGATCAAATCAAGGCAGATCCCCGCCTCGTTCGGCGTGCACGGCCCAGGCGACAGCACCACCGCCTCCGGCCCCTGCTCCAGCACCTCGCCCACACTGATCTTATCGTTGCGCCACACCTCGCAGCGCCCGCCCACATCACCCAGGAAATGCACCAGATTGAAGGTGAAGCTGTCGTAATTGTCGATGACAAGGATCATAGCGGCCCGATCCTTCGCCTGAGTCCGGTCGCTCGTCAATCATGCACCCGACCCGACCGCGACGGGTCAGCCTCGGGCGGCCGCCGGGACTGAACTGGTTTATTTCCGCTTGCGGATGACGGGAACTCCGTCAACCCCTGGGGGTTGCACGATCCTGCCTCCGGGCATCGGCCGCGGGACGCCCGTCGTCTCTGGAAAGCTCAGCGGCAGACCTGCGGTCACCCGCGCCGCCAGGAATCCGAAGCATTGTGCCTCTAACGCATCCCCGTTCCAGTCCACCTCCTCTACCGGAGCCACTTCCACCCCGAGCCGCTGCCGCAGCGCCTCCATCATGACCGGATTACGCCGCCCTCCGCCGCACACCAGCCACTGTCGCGGTGCCGCCGGCAGCCGCGCCGCGGCGACCGAAGCTGCCGTGAACGCCACAAGTGTCGCCGCGCCATCTGCTGCCGACAGCGAGTTGAGCCCGCTCTCCGCAATGGCTTGCGAAAACTCCAGCCGGTCCAATGACTTCGGCGCCGGCCGCGCGAAATACGGGTGGGCCATCAGCCGCCCGAGCAGCGGATCATCCACCACACCGTCCCGCGCCAGCAGACCATTCCAGTCAAACCGTCCTCCGATGTGCTGCTCCACCCAGTCATCCAGGGGCCCGTTTCCCGGCCCGGTGTCGAATGCTACAAGCCGGTCTTCCCCGATCCAGGTTACGTTCGCCACCCCGCCGATATTCAGCACCGCTATCGGCTTCTCCAGCTCCCGTGCCAGAGCCGCATGATAAACCGGCGCCAGCGGCGCGCCCTGTCCACCCGCCGCCACATCCGCGCTTCGGAAATCATGTGCCACGGCCACGCGCGTCAGGCGCGCCAGCAGGACCGGATCGCCAATTTGCCAAGTCCGGCCGCGTGCCGGATCATGCAGTATCGTCTGACCGTGAAACCCGATCAGTTGCGCCGGGCCCCCTATCGAAGCCACCGCCCGCGCATGATACTCCGTCACCCCCTGCTCGGCCTCTTTAAGCAGGGGATCAGCCGGTTCGAGATCCGGCGCCCGATCCAGAAGCTGCCGCAATATCTCCCGCAGCTCATCGTCGTACGGCACCGTTATACTCGGACCGAACGCCGCGATGCGCTCCCCGTCCGTCTCGATCCACGCCGCATCCACGCCGTCCAGCGATGTGCCGCTCATCAATCCAACTACCCGCAGCACCGGCTTACGCACTCTCGCTCCGCAGCAATTTCCGCATCATCCAGTTTCCGCGATGTGCCACCGGGACGCTGCCTGGCACTTGGTGTGTCAGCTCAAGGCTGACACGCAGCACGTACTCCCAGCCGCAACAACGTCGTCCCCGGATCTCCTTTGTCCCGGTGGGACGCCGCCTGAGCACTGACTGAAAGCAGATCATAGGTAAACGCTGCAACTGCCGTTCCGTCCCCTTCGCCACAACCTGTACATCCAGTGTCCGGCTAAACCCAGAAACGCCTGAATAATCGCGCTCGCCTCCTGAGCAAATGCCATGCTCTGCACAAGCGAGTGATAACCTTTTTACCATACCAAACATGAGTTTTGGACTCGAATCGCTGTCTCAAAATCATCGACGCAATCGCAATCCCCTTCGCCTTCAGCGCACGCAGAGTTTGCAAACCCGGCTCTGTCATCTCACCAACACGCCCGATTATTTCTAGTTGTAGCCGACTGGTGGCCGGTCCGCTTGCCTCCAGCCGCTGTGCCGGCCCGTCAGCGGATCGCGCTGCGCCGCTATTCCTAGCCCACCGTGAACACCTTCATCGCCTCATCCCCATAATGATTGATCACCTTCACCGCGATCCGTCCCGACTTCGGCTTCCCAAACCCCTGCTCTCCGTCCGCTGCAGCGTCGCCCACGCGTCCTCATCAATTGTCGCCCGCAGCGACGTCTTCAGCCGCTCGAACGGGTCCTTCGCGCCCAGGAAATACGCATGCCGCACAAAGAAACTATCGCCGTCATAATCCGTATCGATAAACCAGCACGCGATATCATCCTCCACCCGCCCGGATGACCGCACCTCGCCCGTGGTCAGATCGAAAATGTCCACCCCCTTGATCTCGACCCGGAACATACCGTCGTCCCGCTTCACCACAATATCCGGCTCGCCGAACACCACGAACAGTTTGCCCCCGCCCGCCTTATAAACCGTCGCCGCGTGCAGCTCCTGGTTCATCCGCGCTTTCAGCACGGTCAACCGACCCAGGCTCATCGTGCCCTCGCCCACGTGCGGATCGAACGCAAACCCGCATACCACCAGCACATCGAACAGATCCCGCGCTTCCCGCGCCGCATCCAGCACCAGTTGCTTATCGACCGTCCCATATTCCGGCCCGATCACAATCGCCGCCCGCTTCCTTTTCACCTCTCCCGCATTGCGGGAGAGGTCGGCGCCGGAGGCGCCGGGTGAGGGTGCCTCCTCGTATTCCCCCTCCGCCGAGATCAACCCACCGCCCGCCCATGGCTTCAGCGTCAAAAACATCAGCCGCTCGCCCTTGCGCGTATTCTGCACTCCCGCCTGCTTCAAATTCTCCAGCACCACCTGAGCAAAATTCGTCTCGTTTTCTCTTATCTGCAACTGCCGCCGCTCCGGCAATGCCGCGTCCTCATTCTCCATCCCCGCGAGCAGCGCCGCATCCTCGGTCGCCGGCAACACCCGGTGCGGCGACAAACTCTCCACCGTAAACGGCCCCGTCACCCGCACCGTATTCCGCTTCGGATAAGGCTTGTCGTGCAGGAACTCCGTCTCCGCATGCCGCGCAATCGACGCATCGATCTCCTTCTGCCGCTCCCTTTTTAGTTCCCAGAACTTGCGTACCTCGTCATGCCGACGAAGGTCGGCATCCACGCCTTTGCCGCCAACACCCGCATCCGCACCCGCGCTCGCACCAACCCGCGGCACCTCCCACTCCCGCCACCCCTTCCCGCACGCCCCATTCACCGCCTGCAGCGCCTGCTCGATCGCCGGCTGCCATTTCTCATGAATGACATCGATCTCCGCATTATTCGCGATCGACTTCAGCGTGACATGCGGCACCCGCTCCAGCACAAACCCCTGCCGGATATCCTCGCCAAACGGCCCCTCTGCCCGAGGCCGCCCAGTCACCTCCGCCTCCTTCGCCGCACCCTCCGCGCTATCACGCAGCAAATGCGCCGGATGCCGCGCCGCCGTCAACCGCGTCCGCGCCAGCGCGAGCGCCACACGCGACGTGTCAATGGTAATCCACCGCCGCCCCCACTGCTCCGCCACATACGCCGTCGTCCCGGAACCGCAGGTCGGATCAAGCACAAGGTCGCCGGGATCGGTGGACATGAGCAGACACCGTTTTATCATTTCGATATTCGTCTGAACGACATAGATGGGGGCCATAGCGCCCCCAAGATCGCTCCATGTGTTCGTCACCACGTTAGCTGGAAAGTCGGCCAAATATCTTACGTAGCGGAGCGTCGCGCCGGCGCGGTCAATCCGTCTGGCGTTGATCAGTCTGGCGACGCCTTCAGCGTGTGTCTTCCATTCGCCCGCCGTCGGACGGTATCGCTCACCTTCAAAGTCAATCAGATAATATCCTGTTCTAGCCTCACGAATTCGGGGGGATGTTAATATGGTTAATTGAAACCTCTTGCCTGGAAGCTCGCCTTGGTCCGCTGATCGTTCGGCATCTGTCATGCGTCGCCGCGTCCCATCGTCGAGCTCAATCAAGTCATAAGCTGACGTGTCACCTCCGTTGCCTGGCTTTGGCGTCAGAAGTTAGCGGTACTTGGCCGTCTCCAGATTTCGAGCATACCCAAAATCGGCTGTTCCCGGAAGAAACTTACCAGTGGTGCCACCTGTTTCGCGGACAGTGATCAAGCAAGCTTACAAAATTCGAGATCCCAAACACCTCATCCATAACCGCCCGCACCCGGTGCACATTCTCATCCCCAATCTGCACGAAAATCGACCCGCTCTCCGTCAGCAGCTCCCGCGCCACCACCAGCCGGTCCCGCAGATACGAAAGATACGAGTGAATCCCATCCTTCCACGTATCCCGAAACGCCTTGATCTGCTCCGGCTCCCGAGACAGCCCCTCCGCCTTCCCCTCCTCCACCTCCCACGTCCGCGTGCTCGGCTGCCAGTTGCTCGAAAACCGAATCCCATATGGCGGATCGAGGTAAATCATCTGCACCTGCCCGCGCAGTCTCTCCTTCTCCGCCAGCGAGTTCATAACCAGCAGCAAATCCCCCAAAATCATCCGGTTCGACCAGTTCTCCGCGTGCTGATAAAACTCCGTCTTCACCTCCGGATCGGCAATCCGGTCGAAACCGCCGAACAAATCCGCCTGCGCCTCGCACCCCTTCGAAACCCGCCGCAAATCCCGGATCAGCGCCTCCGGCAGTATTTTCTCCTGAATATACACCGGAAGCGTGTCCACCTGCAGCGGCGCGCGATCCAGATCTTCCTTCCCCCGCCACACAAGCTGCGGATCAAGATCAGGGTTCCGAGGATACAGCATCGGCTTCGGCGCAGCCTCTTCCGCCGCCACGTAGCTCTGCATCTCCGCCGTCGGAATATTCAGCCGCGTTACATCCGCCGGATGCTGCAAATCCTCAATCGCTGTCGCCCCACCATTCCCATCCGCCCGCCGCCGCACCACTCTAGCCATCTCACCCCCTAAACCCCACGCCCCGCAGAGCCTAAACAACCCCTCCGTGCCCTACGTGACATCCTCCGTGCCCTCCGTGTGAACCACTACCCCTCAACACCCCGATTCACCCTTCCTAAAGATTTCACACGGAGAACCACAGAGAATGTCACGGAGAACCACGGAGAAACCCAATGCTACACCACAGCGCCCTAACCGAACGCGTCATCGGCTCAGCCATAGAAGTCCACCGCCAACTCGGCCCCGGCCTGCTCGAATCCGCCTATGAAGCCTGCCTCGCCTGCGAACTCACCCACGCCGGAATCGCCTTCGAACGCCAAACCTCCATCCCCCTCATCTACCGCGACATCCGCCTCGATACCGCCTTCAAAACCGATCTCATCATCGACAAAACCCTCATTCTCGAAATCAAATCCATCGACACCCTCACCAAAGTCCACGAATCCCAAATCCTCACCTATCTCCGCCTCAGTGGTTGCCGCCTCGGCCTGCTCATGAATTTCAACACCGTCCGCCTCAAAGACGGCATCAAGCGCTTCGCCATGTAACCCCCTCTCCGTGACATCCTCCGTGCACTCCGTGTGAACCACCTTCAACCGCCACACACCCCCCGTACCGCCCCCATCACCCCATACTTCCCATCCACCACCGCAAACGCCCACTGCCCAAACCGCCCCACCCCATTCACCGCCGGCACCCAAAACCCCCGAGCCGCCGCAAACTTCGCCGCATCCTCCGGCCTTTTCTGCCCCTTCACCTCCAACACCACCCGCAACCCATCTCTCAACACCGCAATAAAATCCGGACGATAAAACCGCTCCTCATTCCTCACCACATACGGTATCTCAAACCCCAGCCGCTCATTCCGTACATACGCAACGACCTCCGAAGCCGCCTCCAAATCCTGCGCCGCCCCCGCCTCCCAGTCCGAATCCAGCACAATCCGATCCACCTGGCACTTATCCGCCCGCGTTATCCAAAAGTTCGTCTTCGTCGTCGCAAACCGCACATGCCGAGAACTCCCCGTCTCATTATACGCATCCAACACCGGCCGCAGCTCCCGCTCCCCGTCAGCCCCCTCCACGCACGCCTCGTAAATCTTCCGCGCCGCGACCCTCCCCAGCAACTCCCAGCACAAATACGCCGGAAACGTCCCGCCCTCGCATCCCAGACACTCCGTCATCCACCGCCGCGTAATCCCCAACAACGCTGGAAACAGCTACGGCTTTAGCGCTCCCTCCGCATCCCGGAACCACTGCCGCAGCGTGTATCCCGCCAGACGAAAAGCCACCGTCGCGTCCCGCTTCCCCCGCAGCTCATCCAGGGACACCTCAACGTTCTCCCCCACAATCGCCGCATTCACCGCGGACGGAGGCGCATCTTCCGGCGTCACCACCATCCTGCTGTCATCCGAAAACCGCGCCTCCAACCGTCCCGGCGGCAGCACCACGCGATACCCCAGCACCCGAGGGAAATCGATCGCCACCGCCTCCCGCTCCTTCAGCGCCCGCACCCACGTCACCTGCTTCGGCGGCGTAAAATCCGCGACACTTCCCGCCGGAATGAAGTTGAACGGAATGCCGAGCACGTCCGCATACTCCGGCGCATAGAATCCATTCTCATCCGCCTCGTACCAAACCCTCCGCAACGCCCTCCCAACCACCTGCTCGCACAGCAACTGAGTCCCAAACGCTCGAACCCCCACAACATGCGTCACCGTCCTCGCATCCCACCCCTCCGTCAGCATCGAAACCGAAACCACGCACCGCACCTGCTCTCCCAACCGCCCTTGCTGCCCGACCGTGTTCATCACCTCCCGCAGCAGATCGGCATCACTCAGCGCCTCCGCCTCCGCCGCGCGACCCCGCAACCGCAACTCGCTCTTGAACGCCTCGATCTCCCGCCCCGCCATCTGCTTGAACTCAGGCGAAAGCGCCTCGCCCGACTCTAACTCTTCGCTGTCAATCAAAATCGTCCGCGGCCGAGCCACAAACGTCCGCTGCGCCGGCTCGGCGTCATCAGTCACATTCGAAAACAACGGCAGCGCACCCGCCACTAAACGCCCCATCCTCATTCCGGTACGAGAAATATACTGAAACACCAACTGCGACGTCGCGGTATTGTTGCACACCACAATAAACACCGGAGGCGTCTTCCGGCCCTGCATCTCCCACCGCGCGAACACCTTCGCATAATGCCCATACAGCGCCATCAACGCCCCCGTAAGCTGCGACGGCAACGCCGAGGGTATCAGCGCCCGCCCCTGCTTCGCCCGCCCCGCCTTCGGCAGCTCATCCCGGATATGCTTGTAAATATGCCGGTAAAGCGGCTCATCCGCACCCGGTGCGTCCAGCACCGGCACCCGCGGCACCTTCACGATCCCGCTTTCGATCGCATCGATCAAACTGAAATCCGAAACCACCCGCGGAAACAGCTCGCCCTCGCGATACCCCGAGCGTCGCCGACAAATCGCACACCTGCACCGGAGCCTTCACTACCCGCTGCAAGGCCTCGAGTCCCGAAATCCACAGCCGCGCCATCTCCTTCCCGCGCTTGACCTCGCCGCGCTCCTCCGCGCTCAGCCGCTCCGCCCGAGCGCTCTCCCGCTCCCGGTAGCAATGGTGCGCCTCGTCATTAAGCACCATGATCCGCCCAGCCCGCCCGAGCAGCGGTTGACACACTCGCCGGATCATCTGCCCATCGCTTTCCAGCGTAACCACCGGCCCCTCGCGCCCGCCCAGCACCTCCTCGGTCAACTTCGGCGCTTCCATCGTCTCCCGCTTGCGGAACGCATGGTAATTCGTAATCACCATCCGTGCTCGCTGAAGATCATCCCGCATTGCCGGCGGCACCAGATCCAACGCCACATAGATATTGGCCGGATTCCTGGTGTAACCACAAGGAACGCATCCGTGAACCGCGAAGACCCGGACATCCGCGCCCTGTTCAACCTCTGCCAGGCAATCAGCATGCCCATCACGGTGCTCTTGCCGGCACCCGTCGCCAGCTTCAAAGCGACCCGCAGCAGTTCCGGATTGGCGTCCTTGCTCCAATCCCGCAGTCGCTGCACCTCGGACCGAGGCGCCACCTCGGTCAGCCAGATCATCGTTTCAACCGCTTCGATCTGGCAGAAGAACAGCCGCCGCTCCCGTGCCGGGTCGCGCCAGTGGCGCAGCAATGCCGCCGTCATCGGCGTGACACTTCGTGCCTGCGCTCCCTCACTCAGCGTACGCCAGGTTCCCACCTTGGCTCGCAGCTCATTCACATAATCATTGCAGCGCCGTTCCCCGCATTCCGCATCCAGCTCCAGTTCACCCTGCCGGCTGACGTGCCTCGGTGGAGGAACCGGAACCACATACTCGCTTGGCCGCCGCCCTTCGACGATCGCGCCCGTAGGCACCCCGAACTCGTCCAGCGCCCAGTGCCTGTCTGGCGACGAAAACGGACTATTGAGAATCGGGTTGTCGAGCGCTGCCACCCCACAACCCTAAAGGACGCCTCGCCGCCCCCCCAACCATCGAATCGATGCCGAACCAAATCCGCCATCGGTACCGTTGTCAAGTCCCCCAAAACCCTCAACGGTACCGTTGTCAAGACACCCGAAACCGGCCATCGGTACCGTTGTCAAGACCCCCAAATCCTCCAACGGTACCGTTGTCAACCCCCCAAAACCCGCCATCGGTACCGATTGCCCTCAGCACCCGCACCCAGGGGCGACGTTCGCTTTACGTTCTACCCCACCCCACCCCCGGGTTCAACAACCGCTCAGCCTACACCCCGGTGAACAGCCAATCCAGCGCCCGGGTAATCTCGTCACGATAGGCCGCGATTGAACCTACCGCGTTGCGCAACGCGGTCAGCGGAACCGATACCATCAGTTCCAGTGCGATCAGGAACTCCTCGCCACTGACCTTCACCACAGGGTGCAGCCGCGCCCAACCGCACGAGGCATATCCTGCCGGCGAGCCATAGGTGCGACGATGCGCACCGGTCCCTCGCCAGCCAAGTCGGCCTGCAGAACGACGATGTAGGGATACGCCCGCCGCGTATTCGTCGCCGGGTTCGGGAAGACCTCATGTTGCACAGGGATGCCCGAACATCTGGCTGAGCTCAACCGCCGGGTTCCCATGTTCGGCAATGTATTCGGCCAGGGCTTCCCGGTCCCGGCGTATTTCGTCGACCAGCACCTCGCGCTGCTGAATCGCCAACGCCCTCTCCAGCGCCTGCTCTACCACCCGCTCCACATCAACTCCCGCCTCCCGCGTCTGCTCCAGCAGCTCGCTATCCACCTCGATCACACCCACTGCTAGCCCCCTCAATCCTTACCACCGCCGGCTCCTCCAGCACCGCGTCCAATCGCGCGATCTGCCCCACCGCCGCCCGCATCTCGCCTTCCGCCGTCTCGTGCGTCACCATCACCACGGGCACCGCCTCGCCCGGTGCCCGCCCCCGCTGCAACATGCTCTCCAGCGACACCCCATGATCCCGTAACACCGCGGTCACGTCCGCGATCACACCCGGTCGGTCCACCACCATCAGCCGTAGGTAATAACACCCGGCATGCGCCGTCATCGGCACCGAGGGCGCGTCCGACAACGCCCCGGAGGCGGCGCCCCACACCGGGGTCATCCGCCCGCGCGCGATGTCCACCAGGTCCGCCACCACGGCCGAGGCGGTCGGACCAGCCCCGGCCCCCCTCCCCTCCAGCATCAGCCGGCCGACGAAGTCGCCCTCGGCCACCACTGCGTTATAAACTCCATCGACCCGCGCCAGCGGCGCGCTCTCCGGCACCATGCAGGGGTGCACCCGCGCCTCGATCCCGGCCTCGGTGGCCCGCGCCAGGCCCAACAGCTTGATCCGGTAGCCCAGCTCCCGAGCGAAGCCCACGTCCAGCGCCGAGACCCGCCGGATCCCCTCCACGTACACCGCCTGGAACGCCACCGGGCGCCCGAACGCCAGCGCCGCCAGGATCGCCAGCTTATGCGCCGCATCGACCCCGTCGATGTCGAACGACGGATCGGCCTCGGCGTAGCCCAGGCGCTGGGCATCGCTCAGCACCTCGGCAAATTCCCGCCCCTCGGTCGTCATCCGCGTCAGGATATAATTGCAGGTGCCGTTCAGAATTCCGGCGATCCGGGTGATCCGGTTGCCCGCCAGCCCCTCGCGCACAGCCTTGATCACCGGAATCCCGCCCGCCACCGCAGCCTCGAACCCTAACGGGACCCCGGCCGCCTCCGCCGCGGCAGCGAGCTCCGCCCCGTGCACCGCCAGCATGGCCTTGTTCGCCGTCACCACCGGCTTACGAGCAGCAATCGCGGACTCCACCAGCGTTCGGGCCACACCGTCGGCCCCGCCGATCAGCTCCACGACCACGTCCACCCCCGGGTCGGAAGCCAGCGCCACGGCATCCTCATACCATCGCAGCCCGGTTACCGAGACGCCGCGATCCCTCGCCCGGTCCCGCGCCGAAACCGCGGTCACCGCAATCGGTCGCCCCGCCCGCGCCGACACCACATCAGCATTATCCCGCAGCAGCTTCAGCACACCAGCCCCGACTGTCCCCAGACCTGCCAGGCCGACGGATAGTGGCTTGCTCATGCCGGCACCGCCTCTACCGGCGCCGCCCGGTTCGAGCCGGCGGCCAGAAAAGCACGAATATTGCGGACGGCCTGGCGCAGCCGATGCGTGTTCTCCACCAGCGCGATACGCACATGCCCATCACCATGCTCGCCAAAGCCGATCCCCGGCGCGACCGCCACCTTGGCGCGCTCCAGCAGCAGCTTAGAGAACTCCAGCGAGCCAAGCGCTGCGTACTGAGGCGGAATCGGCGCCCAGGCGAACATCGAGCCGTCCGGCGAGGGCACCTGCCAGCCGGCGGCGGCCAGGCCGCGGATCAGCACATCGCGCCGCTCCTTGTACAAAGCACGCATCGCCGCCACGCAGTCCTGCGGCCCGTTCAGCGCCGCCGTGGCCGCCACCTGAATCGGCGTGAAAGCGCCGTAGTCCAGGTACGACTTCATGCGCGCCAGCGCCGCGATCAGCCGCGGATTCCCGGCCGCGAACCCCATGCGCCAGCCCGGCATGGAATAGGTCTTGGAAAGTGAGGTGAACTCGACAGCCACGTCCTTCGCTCCAGGAACCTGCAGAATCGACGGCGGCGGCCGGTCGTTGAAGTAGATCTCCGCATAGGCGAGGTCAGACATCACCCAGATCTCGTGCCGGCGGGCAAACGCCACGATCTCACGGTAAAACTCCAATTCCGCCAAGTACGCTGTTGGATTTGAAGGAAAATTCACGATCAGCGCCGTCGGCTTCGGCACCGAATGCCGCACCGCCCGATCCAGCGCCCGCAGCATTTCCTCATCCGGCGCCGCCGGCACCGACCGGACCGAAGCTCCGGCAATGATGAACCCGAACTGGTGGATCGGATAGGACGGGTTAGGCACCAGAATGGTATCACCCGGCGAGGTGACGGCCGAGGCCAGGTTCGCCAGCCCCTCCTTGGAGCCAAGCGTGACAATCACCTCGGTCTCCGGATCGAGCGCCACATCGAACCGCCGCCGGTAATACGCGGCCAGCGCCCGTCGCAGCCCGGGAATCCCCTTACTGACGGAGTAACGGTGCGTCCGCGGGTCCTGCACCGCCTCGACCAGCTTGGCCACGATATGCGCAGGCGTCGGACTGTCCGGGTTGCCCATGCCGAGGTCGATGATGTCCTCCCCAGCCGAGCGGGCCCGCGCCTTGGCCGTGTTCACCTCCGCGAACACGTACGGAGGCAGGCGACGAATGCGGTGAAATTCCTCGGGCATCGGAGCGGTTTTCCGGAGTCGGATCGTTTACTCTACCAGCTTTGCTGCACCGCCGCGACCACCGGCGAGCGACATGACCTGGATGGCACCCTCCGGCACGCCGTCCGCCTGCAACGCCTTGGCAATCGCCTGAGCGCGGGAGAAGCCAAGCGTAATCGCCGTTTCCTGGGCCGCCGGCAGGGCCGAGGTTGCCTCCCCCCGCCCGAGCGCCTCAATGATTTTATTGCCTCGCCGCGCCGCGAGTTCTTTGAGCGCCAGTTGGTCCGGCTGCGACAGGTTGGTCGATCCGGGGGTGAATGCCAGGTTCACGGAGTCAGCCGGGTTGCCTGCCTCTTCCTCGGGCATCCGCGCGGTGGCAGTCGCCGCCGCGACGCCCTGTGGTGGAGCCGGAGGTGCCGCCGAGACGGCGGGCACCGTCCCGGCAGCCGGCTCGGCCGGCGCTGGCGGGATAGTTGATGGTAACTCGGTGTTCTGGGCCGTTTTAGACGGCGCAGCGAGCTGCGCGGTCTGCACTGGTGCGACCGGCGCCTTGGCAGGCGGTGGCGCCGGAGATGCCATAGCCGCGGGTGGCGGAGCTGCCGCCGCGGGAGATGCGGTAGCGGCAGGCAAGTTGGCGCTGGCAGCCCCTGCTGGAGGCGGAGCCGGCGCGGTGCCGACCCCGAACAGATCCGGCGAGGCCAGCGGCGAAGACGGATCTGGCAGTGGCGCACTCTCGGCCAGATACTGCGCATGGGCACGGTCGGCGACCAACCCGTTTGTCGTGGCATTCAACTGCGCCATGTTCGGAGGCGGCGGCGCTGGCGGAACAGAGGCCAGATTGGGGTAGGGCTGGTTCTGCCCCGGCGGCGTTGCATGGGCCTGGGCGACCACTCCGCCTTCATACTGATGAAACGCGTTTTTGGGGCTAAGCGAGCAGCCCCCCAGCAGCCCGGCGCAGAGGAGGACCCCGGCTTGCAAGGCTTGCTGGCGCCCTTGCTGCCGACTAGGTTCCGCCCCCATTTTGACTTTCATACGCGAAGTTCGCACTCCCTGTTCCCTCGGACGGGCCAGGGTGTAACCCAACGGCACCATGCTCGGAAAGGACTCGTCCTGATGTCTATTACGGAAAAGCCGGAGAGCGCCGGGTTCAAGCTGCCCGACCCGGCCGAGGTCGGCCGGTCGATGGCCGACATCGCGGAGCGATCGCAGCGAATCGTCTCGGAGTGGCTGAGGCGGCAGGCGCAACGGGAACCGTCCGCGGACCCCCTGAATATCGGCACCGCGTTCCTGGAGATGACGGCCCGGATGATGGCCAACCCGGCCCGGATGCTGCAAGCGCAAATGGGATTCTGGCAGGACTACATGACGTTATGGCAGAGCACCGCCCGGCGCTTCATGGGCATGGACAGTCAACCCGTGATCGAGGCGCCGGCGAGCGACCGGCGCTTTAAAGACGATGCCTGGCGGGAAAACGAGATTTTCGATTTCATTAAGCAATCGTATCTGCTGTCCGCCCGATACATTCAGGACGTGGTGAACAAGGTGGACGGGCTGGATTCCAAGACCGCGCAGAAGGTGGATTTCTACACGAGGCAGTTCATCGATGCGATGAGCCCATCCAATTTTCTGCTAACGAATCCCGAAGTGCTGCGCAAGACCGCAGAGACGGGCGGGGAGAATCTGCTGAAAGGGCTGAACAACCTGCTGAACGATCTGGAGCGCGGCAAGGGTCAGCTCCGGATCAAAATGACCGACACAGACGCCTTCAATCTCGGGGAGAACATCGCCGTTTCCCCCGGGAAGGTGGTTTACCAGAATGATTTGATGCAATTGATACAATATGCTCCGACGACAGAGCAGGTGCTGAAACGGCCGTTACTGATTGGGCCGCCGTGGATCAACAAGTATTACATTCTGGATCTCCGGCCGAAGAACAGCCTCGTGCGCTGGGCGGTGAACCAGGGGCATACGGTGTTCATGATCTCCTGGGTCAATCCGGATAGCCGGCTCGCGGAGAAGGGCTTCGACGATTACATGACCGAAGGATACCTCGCCGCCCTGGACGCGATCGAGAAGGCGACGGGAGAGAAGGAGGTTAACGCGATCGGATACTGCCTGGGGGGCACGCTGCTGGGTTCGACACTGGCCTACATGGCGGCCAAGAAGGATGATCGGATTAAGTCGGCGACGTTTTTCGTGACAATGCTGGACTTCGAGGAAGCCGGTGAGCTCGGCGTGTTCATTGACGAGGAGCAGTTGCGCTCGTTGGAGGAGAAGATGAACCGGCGCGGCTATCTCGAAGGATCGGAGATGGCCAACACCTTCAATATGCTACGGGCTAATGACTTAATCTGGTCCTTCGTCGTTAACAACTATCTACTCGGCAACGAGCCGTTCCCCTTCGACCTGCTCTACTGGAACGCCAATTCCACGCGCATGCCGGCGCGCATGCACAGCTTTTATCTCCGCAGAATGTATCAGGAGAACCTGCTGAAGGATCCCGGCGGGGTCACCCTGGCAGGCGTGCCGATCGATGTGCGGAAGATAAAGACGCCGGCGTATTTTCTTTCCACGCGTGAAGATCACATAGCACCATGGAAGAGCACGTATCGAGGAACGCAGTTGCTGTCTGGGCCGAAGCGGTTCGTGCTCGCAGCTTCGGGGCATATCGCTGGCGTGGTTAATCCGCCCGAGAGCGGCAAGTACAGCCACTGGGTCAACACGGAGCTGCCACCTGATCCGGACGACTGGCTGGCGGGGGCGACTGAGATAGCGGGTTCCTGGTGGCCGGACTGGCATCACTGGGTGACGGAGCTCGCTGATGAACAGGTGCCCGCGAGGATACCGGGCGAGGGCAAGCTGAAAGCGATTGAGGATGCGCCGGGGAGTTATGTGCGGGTGCGGCTGAGTTAACACGCTCCGCGGGGAACAATGCGGGGCTGGCGCGGCAGCTACGTCATCGTCAGCACCATTCGAAAGCGCGCCTCGCCCCGCATCATCCGCGAATAGGCCTCCGCCCCGCGGGCGAGCGGCATCGTCTCGATCATCGGACGGACATTAGACAATGTGCTGAATGCCAGGGTGTCCTGCGAATCGATTGACGCGCCAGAGGCGTGACCCACGACGCTGCGGCTTGCGCCGAGCAGTTGTAGTGGCGAGACCTGGATTGGCTTGGCGTCCACGCCCACCACGATGAGTCGGCCCCGCACCGCAAGCCCGTTTATGGCCGCCGTCATCGCCTCGGCGCTGGTGACAGTCGCCAGCACCGCGCGCGCCCCGCCCAGGCGGTTGAGTGCCGCTGCCACATCCTCGGTCGCACTGTCGATGAAGTCGTGCGCGCCGAGCTTGCGGGAGAGCTCCTCCTTGTCGGCGCCGCGCGCGATCGCGACGGTGCGGAAGCCAAGTTTGTTCGCGAACTGTGCGCCGAGGTGGCCGAGGCCGCCGATACCGACAATCGCGACCACGTCGCCCGGCATCGCCCCGCTGTGGCGGAGCGCGTTGAAGGTGGTGACTCCAGCGCAGAACAGCGGCGCAGCTTGGGCGGCACCAAGTTCATCGGGGATCGCGGCGAGCGCGTCGGCGGGGGCCACCATCGCCTCGGCGTAGCCGCCGTCGTATGAGATGCCGGGTATGCGCAGGTTGCGGCAGTCGATCAGCCAGCCACGGCGGCACGGTTCGCAGTGGCCGCAGTGTCCGCCGAACCAGCCGACACCGGCTCGCTGCCCGGTGCGCCAGCCGACCACGCCAGGGCCGAGTGCGTCGATCACGCCTGCAATTTCGTGCCCGGGGATGCGTGGGAAGGTGAGGCCGGGGAATTGCCCTTCGACGGTGAAACTGTCGCTGTGGCACACGCCGCAGGCCTCGATGCGGACGCGGGCCTCGCCCTCCCCGGGCTCGGGGACATCGCGCTCAACGAGTTCAAGCGGTCCGCCGGCCCGCGCCACTTGCAACGCCCGCATTTTTGCCATTGCCTCCTCCTCTCGGAAGCCGCCGGTCAGGCTCTGGCTTGGAGCCATCATACCGATTCCAACGATCCACACCACGGCGCGCGCCCGAGTCCCGCCGGTTCCGTAACAGATGAACTCTTGCACGTTGATGGTGGCCAGAGCGGCGGCCACTGATGGCGCCCGGCCTCCGGCACGCGAAGTCTTGGCGAATCTGCGGGTGTGGTCAAGAAGCTGCCGCCCTCGGCGTACCACTGAGCCTCGCAAAGGCTGCAAGTGCCCGCGCACGTCCATCGGACATATCTATCATCGGTTTGGGATAGGTCTTGCCGAGCCCGACGCCTGCTTCCCGCAGCAAACTCTCAGGAGCTTCCCAGGGCGCATGAATCGCGGGAGCAGCCACCTTCCTTAGCTCCGGCACGAACCGGCGTATGTAAGTGCGTCCGGATCGAACTTCCTGGCTTGCAATACCGGGTTGAATACGCGGAAGTACGGTGCGGCTTCGGCTCCGCAACCCGCCACTGCCAGCTCGCACTGTTGTTGGCAAGATCAGCATCAACCAGTGTGTCCCAGAACCATTCTTCACCCTCACGCCAGTGGATCAGCAGGTGCTTGATCAGAAATGAGGCGGTGATCATTCGGACCCGGTTATGCATCCAGCCCGTTTCCCAAAGTTGACGCATGCCGGCGTCAACAATCGGAATCCCAGTCTGACCTTTCTCCCAGTTACGCAAGGCTCGTTCGTCGCGGCGCCACGGCATCGACGCGAATACCTCGCTCACCGGCCACTCTGGGAGATCCGGATGATGCCCAGCAGGTGATGGCTAAACTCCCGCCAAAGGACCTCGGCGTTAAACTTCCGCGGCCCTATTCCAGGGACTGCTGAGGCCGCGTGCCATATCGTCGCTGCCGAGATCTCGCCCCAACGAAGATGCGGTGAAAGCCGCGATGTTGCGTCGGCGTCAGGTCGATCCCGTCCGGCCGCATATTGGCCGATCCGGTCGGCAACGAACCCCTCTAATCGTTCCTGCGCCGGCTTCTCGCCTGGTGTCCACGTCGCGCGGATGCCGGCAGCCCAATCAGGGTTGGTCGGCAACAAACCCAGGCCTCAAGCGCATCGGAGCGTGGCAGAAACGCGGGAGCTAGTAGCCGCAAGGGTGCGGATACCGGAGGAGGCGGCTCGCCCAGGGTCTCGCAGGTTCCTGCCTGATCGACCCGAACCCGGCTTCGTCGCACTCCTCCGGAACGGAAGCTTTGAACGATACGGAGGAGACGATGCCCAAGCACCCGAGGTCCACGCATAGCCGGCCTCTGCGTACGGCGCTGCTTGGCGCCGGCACGGCGCTGGGGTTGAGCATGGCTCCCCCTGGCCGCTGGGCATGCCGCCGGCCCGATCACGGTCGGGTTCATCGTGAAAACGCTCAGCAACCCGTACTTCGCGGCAATGCACAAGGCCGCCGAGGCCGAGGCGCAGAAGACCGGCGTGCATCTGATCTTCGAGGCTGGGAAGTATGATGGCGACGTGACCACACAGATTTCGGATATCGAGGACCTGACCACCCACCAATGCGATCATCATCGTGCCCAACGTATCTTCGTCTCTGGCAACCGCGCTCGAGCGGGCCAAAAAGGCCGGTATCACGGTAACTGCGGTGGACACCGCCGTCGAACCGGCCAGCGCGGCCGATAGTTTCGTGGCGACCGATAACCTCAAAGGGGGCATTCAGGATGGCAAGTGGGCCAAGGCGGCGATGGGGAGCAAGAAGCCGGTGGTGGCTCTGCTGGAGGGCACGCCCGCTTCGTCGGTGAACACGGATCGCATGGGCGGCTTCCTCCAGGGCAGGGGGATGCAGAAGTCGCAGGCAGCGGTGGATCTGATCACCAACGGTGACCAGACCAAGGCGTTGAACGCAATGCAGAACGCGCTGGTCGCGTACCCTGACATCAACCTGGTGTGGACCATCAACGAGCCGGCAGCGTTTGGCGCTTACACGGCGCTGAAGGGCGCAGGCCAGGCGGATAAGGTTGCGATCGTGACGATGGATGGATCATGCCGCGGTATCCATGGCGTTGCAGAGGGCCAGTTCGGCGCTGACATAATGCAATTCCCCGCTAAGATGGCGCAGGTCGCTATCCAGGAAGCCATCGACGCGTCCCAAGGCAAGAAAATCTCTTCCCGCGTGGACACAGGCGAACCCCTGGTAACACTGCACCCGCAGCAGGGCGTATCGAGCATTCCGCCCTCTGAGGCGCTCAAAGGATGCTGGGGCTAGCTCTTGGGCGTCACCGTCGGAGACAGGCCGGGCGGCGGCATTGGCCACGCGAGCGTGGTCGCGATGGAGCGACTGCGCGCCGCTGGTCTGCTCGGACCTATCCTGGCGTTGATCGTTGAGGTTGTGATTTTTGGCGCGCTGGCGCCGCGCTTTGCCACGACCCGCAACTTTTTGCTGATTGCAGAGCAGGCGATGGAGATCGCGACGCTCGCGATCGGGCAGACGTTGATCATACTGGTTGCGGGGATCGATCTCGCGAACGGCCTGGTCATGGTGCTGGCGAGCGTGGTTATGGCCAAGTTCGCGGTTGCCGGAGTTCCGGTGATCCTGTCGATCCTCGCGGGTTTCGCGGTCAGCGTGGCGTTCGGGATCGCGGAAGGACTGCTGGTGGCGATCATCGAGCTACCGCCGTTCATCGTAACGCTGGGATTTTTCAATGTCGCCCTTGCGCTCGCGCTGCTGATCTCGGGGGAAGCGTCGGTCGTCAATCTCCCGCCGGGTCTGCTGTTTCTCGGCGGCAGCGTCATGATCGGCCACACCCCCGTGCCAGTGGGCATCCTCGTGATGCTCGGGGTCATGCTGGTCACCTGGTACGCTCTGCCGGAGACGGCCTGGGGCCGGCACATGTACGCCGCGGGCGACAATCTCCCCGCGGCCCGCCTGCCCGAACTTCCTTCTTTCGGAGAGTGTGAAGTGGCAGGAACAGTAGGGACAGAAGCACGAGACTGGTCCCAAACGTAGCCATGTAATCCGGAAATTTGGACTTGTACTCGCGGCGGTGTTGTGCCAATGCGTTGCCATGTATATCGAAGCTGTTCCGAATCGGAACTCGCCTCCCGCCATTCTGCTGCGCGAGAGTTACCGCCAGGATGGCAAGGTCCGTAAGCGCACGATCTGCAACCTCTCCGATTGGCCCGCCGAGCACGTTGAAGGCCTGCGCGGTGTTCTCAAAGGCGGCGTTGTCATTCCGGCCGAGCGGGATGCGTTCACCATCACCCGCAGTCTGCCGCACGGGCACGTTGCAGCAGCGCTCGGGACTGCCCGCAAGATAGGGCTTGATCGGATGCTCGGCGATCGCGAGCGATACCGTGATCTTGCCCTCGCGCTGATGATCGGGCGCATTATCGAGCCGGCATCCAAGCTCGCCACCGCTCGTGCACTTTCCTCCGCCACGGCTGCATCGAGCCTTGGCGAAATGCTTGGCCTCGGTGAGGTCGACGAGGACGAACTCTATGCCGCACTGGACTGGCTGCTGGAACGCCAGCCTGCCATCGAGACAGCCTTAGCCAAGCGCCATCTCAGCGATGGCACACTGGTGTTATATGATGTCTCGTCAAGCTACATGGAAGGCCGCTGCTGCCCGCTCGCCCAGCGTGGCTACAGCCGCGACGGCAAGAAGGGCACGCTGCAAATCATATACGGCCTACTCTGCGCTCCCGATGGCTGTCCGATCGCCATCGAGGTGTTTGAGGGCGATACCGCCGATCCGATTACGCTTGCCAATCAGATCGAAAAGCTGAAGCGGCGGTTCCATCTCGACCACGTGGTCATGGTCGGTGACCGTGGCATGATCACCCAAGCACGCATCACCAATGACGTTAAATCGGCAGGCTTCGACTGGATCACGGCACTGCGCGCGCCGGCGATCAAGGCGTTGATGGAAACCGGCGCTTTGCAACTCTCGCTGTTCGATCAGCGCGACTTGGCCAGTATCACGGCGCCCGAATTTCCGGGTGAGCGCCTGATCGTTTGCCGTAATCCCGATCTCGCCGTCGAGCGCGCCCGCAAGCGGGAGGATCTGCTGGCCGCCACCGAACGTGACCTCTCCCGTATCCAGATCGCGGTCGCTCGCAAGCGCAATCCCCTCCGGGGCGCTGCGCGGATCGCACTCGCGGTTGGCGCGGTGATCAACAAGCACAAGGTAGGCAAGCATTTTGTCATCGAGATCACCGATACCGTCTTCAGCTTCGCCCGCAAGACCGCCGAGATCGTCGCTGAAGCAGCAACCGATGGCGTCTATGTCGTGCGCACCAGCCTGCCGGAAAGCGCGCTCGATGACACCACGACCGTGCGAAGCTACAAGTCGCTTGCGCTTGTGGAGCGGGCCTTTCGCTGCATCAAAACCGTCGATCTGCAGATCAGGCCTGTCCATCATTGGCTGGCAGACCGCGTGCGGGCCCACGTCTTCCTGTGCATGTTAGCCTACTACCTCGAATGGCATATGCGGACCTGCCTGGCGCCAATGCTGTTCGATGACGCCGATAGGGAAGCGGCCGAAGCCTTGCGAGACAGCGTAGTGTCGGAAGCGCAACGTTCCCCGGCTGCCATCGCCAAGCAGACCACAGGGCTCACCACGGACGGCCTGCCGGTGCATAGCTTCCGTTCATTGCTCGGCGATCTGGCAACCGTAGTGCGCAACACCATCACCACCGCGATCACACCGGACTATCGCCTTACCGTCGTCACAAGGCCAACACCGCTGCAGCAGAAGGCATTCAATCTCCTCGGCGTCAACTGTAGCCAGTAATCCACAGGTCGCGAGACAGAATGTATAGATGCTTCAGTAACTTGCGTGTCTCGAGGCTAGGAAGTTCGGGCCTGAGTGGAATCCGAGTAAACCGGGTGCTGATTTCAGCCTACGTGACAGCAGGGGTGATTTACGCGGTCGCCGCGTTGCTGCTGCTGGGCCGGACGACAGTCGCCAACCCGGATGCCGGCCAAACCGCCAACCTGGAGAGCATAACAGCGGCGGTGATTGGCGGCATCGGTTTGTTCGGCGGCCGCGGCAGCATCGTGGGGCCGGTGCTCGGGGCGTTTATCGTGGGCATGCTGCAGAACGGACTGACCATCGTTGGCGTCGATGCGCTGTATCAGGACATCGCGATCGGCCTGCTGGTGATTGCGGCGGTGATGCTGGACCGGCTGCAGAGAGGACGCACGCGATGACGGTAGCCGCAGAAACGATACGCTCCGTCACCGGACCTGACTACGACGCTGAGCCGGTCTATAGGGCGCGCGGGCTTGTCAAGCGCTACGGCCCCGTGACTGCACTGGATGGCGCCGATTTCGAGCTGTACCCTGGCGAGATCCTGGCCATCGTCGGCGACAACGGTGCCGGGAAATCGACGCTGATCAAGATCCTATCGGGGGTGATAAGGCCGGATGCCGGCGAACTGAAGCTGGATGGCGAGTCCGTGCATATTCACAACCCGCTTCATGCGCGCGCTCTCGGGATCGAGACGGTCTAACAGGACCTTGCGCTGGCGCCGGGGCTGGACATCACCAGCAACCTGTTCCTGGGGCGGGAGGAGAGGGCGCCCGGCCTCCTGGCCGACTGTTCCGCAAACTGAACAAGCGCTCGATGCAGCGGCAGGCGGCAGCGCACCTGAGCTCGCTCAGGATCGGTATCCGCTCCATGAGCCAGGCGGTGGAGACGCTGTCGGGTGGACAGCGGCAAGGGGTAGCGATCGCGCGCGCGGTCTCCTGGGGCCGGCGGATCGTGATCATGGATGAGCCGACAGCGGCATTGGGCGTGCAGGAGTCGAACATGGTGCTGGAGCTGATCCGCACCGTGAGGGCGCGCGGCGTGCCGGTGGTGCTGATCAGCCATAGCCTGCCGCAGGTGTTCGCGGTGGCAGACCGGATTCAGGTGATGCGGCTCGGGCGCCGGGTGGGTATCGGATATCCGTCCCGCCATACGATGGACGATATCGTAGCGATGATTACCGACGCGCGCGTCGGATAACCCGGAAGTTCAGCCTAAAAGCGTGTGCCGGACCAGAGTGGTATAGTAGCGGAGGACAATCGGCACGATCTCGTCATGGAACAGGTAACGATCACCATGGAGGCCCTCCCCTGTGCCAACGCTGCCAGCGCCTATCCATGCGTAGCAACCGCCGGCCTCGCGAAGCATGAACGCGAAATCCTCGCAGCCGAGGCTCGGGCTGAACTCGGTCAAGACGTCCTCCCGCCCCACAACGGAAGCAGCGGCTTCGATGGCGCAGGCGGTCGCATCGGCAGTATTGATGACCGGCGGATAGCCCCTCTTGTAGTTAAGCATGGCCTTGACCGCATGCGCGGCAGCAATCCCGTGGGCGATCTCGCCTATCAGCTTCTCGCAGTGGTCAGAATAGCCGGGGTCAAAAAAACGGCAGGTGCCTTGCAGCCAGACCTTACCGGGCACGATGTTACCGACGTTGCCACCATGGATCTGCGTGACGCTGACAACAAGTGCGTCGTGTGGATCGACCGAGCGGCTGACGATGCGCTGGACGGCCTGAACGAAAGCGCCCGCAGCGAGGATCGGGTCGTCGCCGCGGTGTGGCATCGCGGCGTGCGCGCCAGCACCCTCGAAGGTCAGTTCGAAGTTATCGACCGCAGCCATCTGCGGTCCGACACAAGCGGCGATCGTCCCCAGCTTGAGCCCCGGCCAATTGTGGACGGCATACACCGCCTCGACCGGGAAGCGTTTGAAGAGGCCGTCTTCGATCATGCGCAGGCTGCCACGTTCGTTTTCCTCGGCAGGCTGGAACATGAAATGGATGGTGCCGTCGAAAGCGCGGGAGTCGCTAAGCAGTTTCGCCGCGCCAAGCAGCATGGCGGTGTGGCCATCATGGCCACAGGCATGCATAACGCCTTCGTTCCTGGAGGTATAGGACAAGCCGGTCTTCTCCGTGACCGGAAGCGCGTCCAGCTCGGCGCGAAGACCAATGGCGCGCGTGCCGGTTCCGCCGCGCAGGACACCGACAACCCCGGTCCCACCGATCCGCTCATGGACCTCGTCGAAGCTGAAAGAGCGCAGTTTCTCGGCAACGAAGCGTGCGGTTTCATGTTCCTGGAATGCTAGTTCGGGATTGGCATGGATGTGGTGCCGCCAGGCGATAACATCTGGCGTCAGGGCGGCTACGGGGTCATTACGTGACATGATGCTCTCCTTCCAATACGCATCAGTAAAAGGTCGGCACACATGAGGCGTCTTGAACGAGATTGACCGCGACAAGGATGGAAGCCTTGCAAACGAACGAGATCAGCAGATATTGGCGGCATCCCTGTTTTCCGGATCTCGGGCTGCTCCAAGCCCGTTTCACGCAGCATCGTTACGACCTGCACACGCATCCGACATACGTGATCGCCCTGATTACCGCTGGCTGCGAACGCATCCGCATCGGGCGCGGCAACGTGCTCGCACGGGCAGGCAGCGTTGCCATCGTGAACCCGGAGGAGTGGCACAACGGGGAACGAGGCGCAGACGAAGGTTGGGCCTACCGCACCTTCTATCCTTCAGTGCCGATGATGACGGCGATCGCCCGCGAGCTGGGCCAGGATCGTGCTCCGATCTTCCCGCGCGCGCTCATCGAGGACAGCTATCTCGCCACGGCATTGGCTGCAGCGCATGAAGCCTCGACATCCCCGGACGCCATGCAGGCCGAGCTATCACTGCTCCTCGCTTTGCGGTGGCTTATTATCCGATATGGCGCTTGGGTCAGGCGAACCGAGGAGATCCAACGGTCCGGGGCGCAACAGAGACTTGCGGTGTATCAAGAACTTATCGAGCGCGAACTCGGTTCGCGGGTCAATCTTCAATCGCTTGCTGGCGCCGCGCGCGTCACCCGGTTCCAGGTCATACGGGATTTCAAAAACGCACTTGGCCTGACGCCCTCAACGTATATCCGGGATCGAAAATTGCGTCACGCCGGACTCTTGATCGAACAGGGGCTTCCGCTTGCCGATGCCGCTATCGCGGCAGGTTTTGCAGACCAAAGCCATCTCTCCCGGGCATTTCGGGCTGCGCATGGCATCACGCCGGGAATGTTCAGGAGAGGTGGTGTCCGGTGCGCGATCGAAGGCCGGAATGAGCACTAGGATACCGCAAGCAAGTTGCTGCGCCGCATAAGCAGAACACGCCACACAGGAAGCCACTTAAAGGATCTCGTAGCGGCGGTGGCGCGAGCCCATTTGGTATTTGGGAGCGTCTTGGAACAACCCGTACTCCCATAGCGTCCCTGCTGGTGGGAGAACGGGAGAAACGGAGTAATGCGCACGATGTGTCGCGGCCCGGTAGTGATAGCCGCCCTCGGTAGCTTGTGTGCTGTTGCGGCATGTGCGGTGCCGCAACCGCGCGGTCCCACTGTGATGGCGCTTCCCAAGCCGGGAACGAGCCTCGCCGTTTTCCAGCGGCAGGACCAGCAGTGCCGCAACTACGCGGCCGCCACCATCGGCTATACCCAGCCAGGACAGGCGGGCACTCAGGCGGCGGTCGGCAGCGCTGCCATCGGCACGCTGCTGGGAGCGGCAGCGGGCTCCGCGATCGGCGCCGCGGCCGGGAACCCCGGTGCGGGTGCGGCGATTGGTGCTGCGACGGGCCTTGTCGGTGGTACCGCGGTCGGCGCCAACAATGCGGCGGCCAGCGAATACGATCTGCAGACTCGTTACAACGTCGCATACGCGCAGTGCATGTACTCCCTCGGCAATACCGTGCAGAGCCCGCCGCCCGGCCCGTACGGCTATTATGCTTACGCCGGTTACGGCTATCCCTGGTACGGCTATCCTTGGTACGATTGGGGTTGGCCGGGCTTCTTTGGAGGAGGGATCTTCGTCTTCGCCCAAGGGCATGAGTTCCACCACCACTTCCATGAGGGTTTTCGCGAAGGCTTCCAACGCCCCTTTGGCGGGGGTTTCGAAGGCGGCTTCCACGGTGGAGGTGGCTTCCACCGTTGATCTGCGTCCGCTATTTCTCCGGGAGATGCTGCATGACGCGCCCGCCGTACCAGTCCGGGAACCAGAGGTAAAAAGCACCGCACCAACCGAGAAGACGACCCAGGCGTATTGCGAGCCAAGGCTCGTATCGTGTGTAGCTTCGCGATAGAGCGAAACGAGCGCGCAGAGGAAGAAATCCAGCCCCCATATCGCGGTGATGTACTGATTGATGCGAAGGAACAGCGGCGTATCCCAGAACTCCCGCGCCACCTGCTCGCGCGCATATTGGATGGTGAATGGCATGCCGGCGAGCAGCGATCCCCAGGCAACCGCCATCAATGTCATGTTGACGAGCAGCGTCATATGCATCGCAAGAAACGTCCACCCAAATCCAATCAGTCCAATTACTACAACAACAAAAAAGACGAAGGTGACGGTATCAAGAAGTTTCAGAGATCGCCCGAGCATTTGCCGCACCGTTGTCATCGCGGCAACGGCGAGCGCCAGCGCCAAAACCAGGAGGAACCACCGGTTCCCCAGACCCCCAGTATAATCCAGGGCAGAAATGCGATAACCAGCCGCAGCATCGCGCTCACACTTCCGCCGGATGCCAGTTGCCATGAAGTCCAAGCGGTACTCGCCGCGGCAGCTTGATCGTTGCGACCGGTTCGCCGGAGAAATCCTCGGCATCAACAATGACGAAAGTCGATTCCATAGTCGCGACATCAGTCGCAAAGGTCAGAATGTAACCAGCATTCTCCTCGCTCCGTCCCGCCTTCGGGGCGAATACCGCCTCACCGATCGCCTGGCCTGGAAAGCGGTGCAGCGCGGCCGCCCCGCTCGCGAGATCGAAGCGGACGAGTTCGTCAAAGGCCCCGACTTCGCAGAGTGGGTGAGGTCCGGTGCGAAACCATCACATATCGCCTCGAGCGGCCTACCCTTCGATCATCCACCCGCGGAAACTCGGTCAGGCGCTCGTCCAGGACCTCAAGGCGGAAACTGCCATCCGCCGGATCGATGCGACCACGTGCAACATGACCCGTCGCTGGTGGCGCACCTGGCACACCGAAACTGAGATGACTCCACCACGGGAAGACGGTGACAATCGCGCCGCCCTCTTCCCAGGCATTAGCGTAATGCCAGCACCAAAATGCCTCGGTCTCAATCCAGCAAATCCTCCCACCTTGCCCAGTTCGCGGGATGACGGCGATGCGTGTGCCGCGATCAGCCTCCCAGGCGAGCGGGCTTCCACCCTGCGCGGCGCGGGAAAGATCAAAGCTGGCTGGGTTGATAATGAGCACCAGGAAATGCTCCGTGATCACGAAATCGTGGATCATATATCCCCGATCGATCTCCGCGATCACTTCGGGCGCGCGTGCCACGCGCCCATCGCCTCCGATCACAGCCCAATAGAGATAGGGCTCGTCCAGCCCATAGCGGAAGAGCACCATCTCTCCAGTCGCCGGATCGATCTTCGGATGCGCGCACATCCCAAGCGGCAGCCCGTCCGCGAAATCATACCGGCCGACTGTGAGCAGCCCCTCCGCCATTTCGTAAGGTGCGGTGCCCTCACCCAACGCAAGGTAACGGTGCGCGTGACGGATGATATTGATCCCCGGCAGCAGCTTGTCGCCTCCAGGGTCCTGGTCCGGCCCAACCAGCGAGGCCGGCGGGATGGTGGGCGTCAGCAGCCCGCCCCACAGGGCGCGGCCGGCGCGCATCTCCGCCTGCAACCCTTTGGTCAGCACATAACGGTTACTGTACCGGGCGCGTCCGTCCGCAAGCCAGACACCGTGGATCATCCCATCGCCATCAAGCGGATAGGTATAGCTTCCAAGCGGCGAAAACTTCGGGTTCGGGCCATTACGCAGATACACCCCGCGCAGATCCCCAGGGATCTTCCCGACCACGGGCAGGTCTGCTGCGTCGATCTCGTCGTCGACTGGTGCGAAAACACCGCTCAGATGGGGAACGGCGGCCGGATCGACTGGCTTGAGCGAACCCTTCATTGGCTAGTCTCAGTCTCCTCCGGAATTGGCGTTTCTAGACTGTAATCTTACCTGGTACGGGTACTTACCTCAAGCTGGACGGCCTCAAGAAACAGGAGCGGAAATCGAGAAGCGACGGGCGTGACTACGACAGGCTCACTCTGCTCGCCAAACGCGTGGTGAATTCGGCATTGCCTCTATCCACGCTCGTGAATGAACGCCAACGGCACGCTGGGGAAGCTCGCGTGGCGTTGGGGTGTGGTTAAAACTTCGGCGGCGGGATGAAACCGCCAAATTTACGCTCAATCAGACCGGCAAAGGCGATCGTCGTATGGTCGTCGAGGTAGCCGCCGATGATCTGCACGCCTATCGGCAGCCCGCTGTCGCTGTGCGCGATCGGGGCGACCGTGGCGGGCAGACCGACAATCGTCGCGACGGCGGCCCAGGCGACCTGATCATCGTATGCCACCTTGTGGCCGTCGATGGTGATCTGCCGTGTCGCCATCGGGGAGTGATCGTGCGGGAAAGCAGGCGTCGGGATCGGCGGGCCAGGATCACATCGATTTCGCGGAACAGCGCCTGCCAGCGAGCTCGCAGTCCGGCACGGATCCGGCTCGTGTGCACCCATGCTACATGGCTCATTGAGGTGCCGCGCAGCCACGCTGCGCCGATGCTGAGGTTGTCGGGCGATAGTGCGGAAGCGGCGGTCTCCTCGCGTAGACGCACTTCAGGTGACTGATCGGCGGCGAAGAATGCTCCCAGCAATTCGACATAGTTTCGTGTCGTGCGTGCTAGGTCCGGCAATTGGCTGTTGCTGTGGAAAACCGTGCAGCCGGCCTTCGCCAGCCGGTCGGCCAGGCTGTCGAGCGCCGAACGCACGCTGTCTGCGGTCGGGCACAGCGGATGCGCATCGATGACCAGCACGCGAAAATCGGCGAACCGATCTTTCCGTGGCGGCGGTAGCGCGAGCTTGTAACCGATGCCGTTCCACAATTCGTCAGGTCCCGCCAAAACCTGCAATTCCAGCGCAAGATCGGCGGCGCTGCGCGCCATCGGGCCGATGACCGCGAGGTCGTTGGCAACCGGAACGGGCGGCGTCTCGGGCGGACCGGAGCCGCGCCATGGGATCAGCTCGATGCTTGGTTTGTGAGCGAACACGCCGCAGAAATGGGCCGGGCACCGCAGCGAGCCGCCAATGTCCGAGCCGAGTTCCAGCGGCACGAACCCGGCCGCAAGCGCTGCCGCGGCACCGCCCGATGATCCGCCCGGTGTGCGGCTCAGATCCCATGGATTGTTCGTGGTGCCGTAGATCGGATTGTAGCTTTGCCAGTCCGCCAGCCCGACGGGCACATTGGTCTTACCAAGGATGATCGCGCCGGCTTCCTTGAGGCGCTGCACAACGAGCGAACTGAAATTGGGCCGCCACTCGCGGTATTTCTCGATACCCCAGGTTGTCGGCAGCCCGGCGACGCTGAATGCTTCCTTAACTGTCATAGGCAGACCGAGCAAGGGCCGACGCTCCCCGCGGGCCCGGGCGGCATCGGCCGCATCGGCGGCGGCGCGGGCACGATCGAAGTCGCGCACCACGACCGCGTTGATTTTCGGATCGAGCACCTCGATGCGGGCGATGGCGGCATCGCACAGTTCGCGCGCGGAGACTTGCCGCGCCGCAAGCGCTTGGAGCAAATCGGCGGCCGTCCGGTAGTCAGGAGCAGTGGACGTCTCGTCCGCAGCATCGCCCGGGGGCGAGATGGCCGCGGCGCTCGCAGCCCCAAGACCGGCGACCAAACTGCGTCTGCTTAGATCGCGTCCCATTGTTTCCCCCGGCGACATCGGCCCCGACCGGCAGATGCCTATTGTAAGTTCTTGTTAGGCTGTGTTCCGAAAGCAATAAAGCGCGCAATCGACCACCGGCCGTCCGGCTGTCGGCGAAAGATGTCCATCCCCTCTTCCGTAGTGACGTCCCTTCCGGCACCCCTCTGCGTCGTGAGTGTCCAAGTCAGCCGGACAATTGCAACGTCGCCCGATATGATGATCTCGTGAATTTCGGGATTATCATAGTGCAATTGCAGGCCCGGAGTGCTGAAGAGCTTAGTCAGGTTCGCGCACATGGACTCCCACGTGCCATGGATCACTTGTGGGACCGAATAGACAAGGTCCGGCGCAAAAACTGCGCAGGTCCCGGTCGCATCTCGGATGTTGAAAGCGGCCGTCCAATGCTGCAGCCGTTCCCTGATCGCCGCCTGATCAGAGGCGGAATCTGCGCGGGCAGATGTCGCCGCCGCTAGGGCCGCAGCAAGAACGACAATGCATCCAAAACCGCGATGAAACATTGGAACCCGCAAAAGAGTGGCACCGACCCTGCGCTCAACCGCGCGCAGCATTCATACCTGATGATCGTGGCGAAAGCAGCACCAAAACCGTACCGCTGAGCTGAAGCGCCGCGCATAGCGCCAGCACAGCAGTGTAACCGCCCGAGATGTCGCGTACCACCCCCAGGAGCGCCGGTGCCAGAGCGAACGTGAACTGGCCGGCAGCCGTGCTCAGTCCTATCACCAGGCCAAAGGCAATGGCCGGAAATTCCTGCTGCACGATCAGCGCCGGAATGGTGATTACGTTACCAACAGACAGGCCGAAGATCACGCATCCCGTATACAGTGCCGCCGGCTCCCTGGGAAACGCAATCATCAGCGCGACCCCAGCCGCCTGGTTGAAGAAGCTCGCCGCCGCGGTCCGCCGTTGGTGCAACCGGTCAATGCTCATAGCTAAACCGAGCCGGCCGCTCACTGCCGCGACCGAGGTCAGAGCCAGAGCGGTCGCAGCGCCCGAAGCTCCCAACCGAGGAAGCAGAAAGGAAACCAGGTGCACGATCAAGCTAACCTGGGCGGCAAGGACGAGGGCGAATGGGAGCGCGACCGACCAGAATTGCCAGGTCCGCGCGATCTCCCAGGCGGTGAATTCCGCATGGCCACCCGCGACACGGCCTGCGGTCCGCGCGCCGCGCAATCCCACCGCGAGCAACGGCAGCACAACCGCCAGCATCACCAGCGCCACGAGGGGGACAGCATTGCCGACGCCGAGGCGCTGGCTCGCCTCAACCAGGACCGGCGCTACTGTAAACCCGGCCGCACTGGCACCATTCAGGGCCAGGGTGATAGCCATACCGCGTTGCTCTTGAAAATAGAGGGCCAAAACGCTCGGGATCGCGCTCGTCGTGCAACCTGCCCAGCCGAGGGCCATCAGCACGGCGGCGGCAAACATTTCCCATGGTTGCTGGCTGCGGCTGAACAGCATTGCTCCAAATCCCAGCATGACCGTAGCGCCCGCCAGCAGCCCGACTGGCCCCAGGCGGCGCAAAGCCACATGCACCCGCGCCAGGCATACCGCTCCGATCAGGTAATAAACGGTGAGCGCAGACGCGATCAGGGCACTGGACCAGCCGCGCAGCCGGTGGAGCTCTGCCAGGTATACCGACGTTCCGCTGAATCCGAATCCCCATCCGAACACCGCGGTGACGAAGCAGGCCAGGATCGCTGGCCAGAACCTCGCCAGCTCGCTCTGCGACGAGGCCCGCCGATAAACTGCCTCGCTCATTGTAGATCCCTCGCCATGAGATCGAAGGCGAAGGTCTGCGCGCCGATTGTATGGGTATCCTCGCCGATGACGCAGAAGCCGTGCGTTTCGTAGAACCGCAACGCATGGGTATTCTCCCGCAAAACGTCCAGTCACAGCACAGGTGCGCGTACCGCGGCTTCGGGCAGCACGCGGCCGAGCAGCGCGGCGCCAAGCCTTTGGCCGATGAATTCCCGCAGCACATAGATTTTTTGCAATTGGGTAGCGGTGGATTGGCCGGGGATCTCCGACCCGTGCTTCAGCTTGGCGTAGCCGACCGGCAAGCGGCGATGAAATGCGAGCCAATAGGCGTTCTGCGACTTGTCCAGGCTACGCTCGATCTTCGTAACCCCGAACGTCGCGTCCAGGTAGGACGCCAGATCGCCGGGATGATCACGGAACAGGTATCCGAAAGTCTCGGCGAAGGTGATCCGCCCGAGCAAAGCCAGCAGGGCGGCGTCGGCCGCGTTGGCCCGCCTGATCTCGATATCCATCTACTTCTCCTCGCCTCGGGCGCTACCGGACCAAGAGGTCAGTCCATTCCGCCATCCGCTCCGTGCGCCCGCTGTCTGAACCTCGCGATCCGGGGCGGCCTGGACAAACGAGATATCTTGCGGGTCGGTTTAGCGTGGCTAAATTGGCGGCATGCCGGGACCTCTGCCGCTCCTGGGCCTGCGCGCTTTCGTCGAGGCGGGGCGCGCCGGCAGCATAACGGCCGCCGCGCGCATGCTTGGCGTGACCCCCGGCGCGGTGAGTCAGCAGGTTAAGGCGCTCGAGGCGCGGCTCGGCGTGACACTGTTTGAGCGCCATAACCGTGAGATCCGCCTCACGCCCATTGGTGTGCGCCTGCTCTCGGATGTCGCTGATGCGTTCGGGCGCATCGAGGATGCGCTGGGGAACATTCAAGGACGCCCGGCACCCGAGCACCAGGTTCTCACCGTCACCACCACCGGATCATTCGCCGCAACCTGGCTGGTTCCGCGGCTGGGACGCTTCACCGCGGAGCATCCGGAAGTGGACGTACGGGTCGTGACCACAACCGATCTGGTGCCGTTGGGAACAGGCCCCGGTTGCGCCGATATCGCGATCCGCCACGGGCTCGGGAGTTGGCCGGGTCTGGAGGCACAGCACCTGTTTCATCCACGCCTTGTTCCGGTTGGAAGCCCGGGGCTGTTGCGCGGCGGCCCGCCGATCCGCAAGCCTGCCGATTGCTTGCAGTATCCGCTGCTGCACGATGTGGCCGGAGCGGATTGGCGATTGTGGTTCCGAGCTTTCGGCCTCGGCGGCCGCGATCCTCGGATCGCCCGAGGAACGCGGTTTTCCGAAAGCACGCCGTTAATCCGTGCCGCGTGCGCGGGGCAGGGACTTGCCCTGGTGCGCGACATCTACGTGGAGGAAGATGTCGCAGCCGGCCGGCTGGCGATAGCCCTGGAGGCACCCTGCCCGGCGCAATTCGCCTATTACGTTGTGACAACCCCTGGTGCGCGGGGCCATTCGCGCTATCTCGCGCGGTTTCGGGGCTGGTTGATGCGGGAAGCGGCGGCGGAGACCTAGTCTCGCGTTTGCGTGCCTGCCGCGCCGCGAAATAATGCCCCTTACCTGCTCACCGCTCGACGTAGGGCAGCGCGCGCCAGCAGGCGCGTGGAGTTGAGTGTCGGAAGGGGGGAGTTCGCATCGGAGAGGATCAGTGGGAGCTCAGTGCACCCGAGGATCACAGCGTCACAGCCCTCTTCCCGCATCCGCGTGATCACGCTCTGCAGGTAAGCTATCGCCTCGGGCCGGAAAACGCTGCACACCAGTTCGTCCATAATGATGCGGTTGATCTCTTCGCGCTCGGAGACAGACGGACGCACGTATTCCAGCCCCTGCGCCGCAAGCCTTTCCGGATAAACCTCGCCCTGGATGAGCCAGCGCGTCCCGGTCAGACCGAGCCGCCGTAATCCGCGTCCGGCGGCTTCCGCAGCCACGACCTCGGCGATGTGCAACCAGGGCAGCGGTGACCGCGGCAGAACGTAAGGAAGCGCCTGATGGCAGGTGTTGTCCGGACAGATCAGGAAGGCGGCGCCGATTCTCGCGAGCTTGTCGGCGGAGGATAGCATCAGTTCGCCCACACCCTGCCAGTCGGCAGCATCCAGGCACCGGGCATAGTCCGCCAGCGAGTGGGTGTGCATCGACACCTCCGGGTGGGCGTGCTTGCCGAGAAACTGCGCACCCTCCACGCAGATTGTGCGGTAACACAAGGCCGCTCCTTCGGCCGAGCAGGCGACGACACCGATATGCTGGGGCATGGCAATTATGCTCCCGTGCCTGACAAGCCGTTCGCAGGTCGCGGCCTGGTCTTCGCCCTGGAAACTGCCCGCCTAAAAACTTCCGGCTCTGTCTCAGCCGCCGTAGAACACATTATCGCCCAGATCCCACATACCCAGGATGGCATGGTCCGGCCGGCCTGCCACGGGCTTGGGGAGATGCGCCTCGGTCACCTCGGCGGATCACCACGTGGTGGTCCCCATGCTCAACAATACTGTGAACCGAGCATTCGACCGCTCCCACGGCTGTGTCCAGCAGCGGCGCGCCGTTACCCCCGCTGTGGAACGAAAAGCCGGAAATCTTTCCCTCCTCCACCTTGGCCGGTTTGAAGAAAGCGAAGGCCGCCCCCTTGCCATCTTTGCCGAGCATGTTGAGTGCGAATTTACGGAGTTGCCTGACTGCCGCATAACTGGCGGAATCCGCCTTGACACCTACGACCATGAGCGGTGGGTTGAATGCGGTCTGCGTCACCCAGTTGACGGTGGCGGCCGTGACGTTGCCGGCGCCATCATCGGTGGTGAGGACATAGATCCCGTAAGGGATCATCCGTAGAACCGTCTTCTTGGCGTCAGCATTCATTTGGCGTTCTCCCTAACTAGCCGAGCATGCCCTCCGAAGCTTTAGCGAAGGAGGGCTCATGGGCGGCCAAAGCGCAGAAACGGATTGCTATCCCGCTCGACGCCGATAATGGAGCCGGGACCATGACCGCACAGGAACCTCATGTCATCGCCGAGCGGCAACAGCTTATCGAAAATGGCACGAATGAGTTGGTTGTAATTGCCGTACGGAAAATCGGTCCGGCCGATCGATCCCTGAAACAACACATCACCGACAATGGCCAAACGGGCGGTGTGATCAACGAACACGATATGCCCTGGCGTGTGACCCGGACAGTGAAGCACGTCGAACCGGTGTGCCCCTAACATCACGTAATCGCCTTCCCGCAGCCACCGTGATGGCGAGACATTGCGGATATCGCCGTACCCGAACGCATACCCCTGATCGGACAGCGATTCGAGAAGGAAATTGTCTTGTTCCTCAGGGCCCTCGATCGGCACGGACAGCAGCTCGGCAAGTTCGGTTGCACCGCCGGCGTGATCGATATGCCCGTGGGTTAGCAGGATGCGCTCGATGGTAAGGCCCAGCCGACCTGCCGTGGCCTGGAGCCGGGGAGCTTCGCCACCGGGATCAACGATGAGGCCACGACGCGTCTCTTCCTCCCATATGATCGCGCTGTTCTGCTGGAACGCGGTGACAGGAACAATAGCGTGCCGCAGCGTCATTCAGTGCAGCCTCGGCGATTTCAGAAATTTTGCACGATCAGCGGAGCGAACGGAGAGAGTGACCGGCCCACGGTCCCGCAGGATTCTGAGCCTCACCTCGGCTCCGGCGCTGCCAGAGGCCCAGATCCTGCGCCATAAGCCGGCGAGCTCGCCGACATCGTCATCATTGACCGACAGGATGCGATCACCTGTCTGCACGCCAGCTTTTGCAGCGGGGCCGTCGTCGGCAAGGCCGCCCACGATCAGCTCATCATCGGATTCAGTCGCGTAAATCCCAAGCCAGGGTCGGGCTGGGCGATTAACCCGGCCGTACGCAACGAGATCGTCGATAATTGGGCCGAGCAGGCCGATGGGCACTCCCATATTCATGTCCAGACGGCGGCCTTTGCCATCGCCTTGCTGCAGGATTAACGACCCTACCCCGAGCAGCTTGCCGTCATTGCCGATCAGTCCGCAGCCACCCCAAAACGGATGCGCTGGCGCGGTGAAGATCGCCTCGTCCAGCACGTATTCCCAGTACCCGGCAAATTCCTGTCGACCAACGACGCGCGTTTCCACGGCGTGATGGCGCCCGCCGGCAGCGGCGAACACCACCTGATCGCCAATTTTCAAACCGTCTGAGTCGCCGAGCTCTACTGACGGCAACCCGAGACGTCCGAGCGCCTGCACCAAGCCGAAGCCGGTCTCCTGGTCGTAGGCTAATGCGTGACCGGCCACTGCGCGCCCGTCGGCGGTGGTGATCCATATCGTTTCGGCTTCAGTGATCAGGTAGCCGATGGTGGCAATCAATCCCGAATCACGAATGACTACGCCGCTGCCGGCACGTTCCGTGCCCAGTGTGCCGGCGGTGAACGCGTCCGCTGGAATATACGATTTCAAACCCACGACCGCCTTCAACACCTGTTCCAGGTCATAGGCGTAGTCGTCAGGGTCGGGCTGCAGATTAGCTGGTATTTCCCATTCGGCATTCGGCATGCGGTGCCCTTTGCTGGAAGGCGACCGTAGTATCAGCGGTTTTGCCAATCGTGCAAACCGTTCGAGCACGCGCGGCGTTCCACTGGAATGCCGGTGAAGGGGACACATGCGAAACCATGGTCCTGGTACCACTATGGCAATGGACGTGCGCTTTTTCCTATGCAGTCCCCTGAGGTGCCAAAGGATCTTCCCGGGACAGGCGGATGAGATTGGCAAACAGGCGCAGCGCCTCGGCACCGCCGCGATCGGCGATGGAGCCGTTTTCAATCTCGTCCGCGAGAAGCTCTGCCTGGCTTGCGAGCGTTACGGCGGCGCGGGCAAGCGCCGCCTGCGCAACGCGCAACTGCAGGTCGTCAGACAATGTGTTCCATTCAGGGGGCATGACGAAAACCTCATCTCGGAAGGCCGTCCTGGCCCAGCGAACTGACTACCAACAGGTGTGGCCGAGGGACGGTTAGCAAAGAGTTAGGGCCACAGGGGTCAGACCGTCGAAAACGACTTCAACTCTTGCGGAAGCGCCCAGCCATACCGGCGGAGTAACGCTGCCAAGCAAGATCACCTGCCCTGCCCGCAGGCCGCCGAATGCCCGCGCCACCTGTGAGCCGGCCAGCCAAGCCAGACAATTCATCGGATGCCCCAACAGTTCGCCCGCGACACCCCGGTCACGCTCAATGCCATCGATCAGAAACCGGCCGGTGAGATTTGGCATGTCCAGTCCGCGCCAACTGGCCGCAGGTACGCCGATTACGGCCGCGGCATGATACATCTGATCAGCAATCAGCGTTGGCGTTCCGACGGAAGCGAGGTCGTCCTGATAGCGGTTTTCCACAATCTCTATGCCAGCCATTAGGTCGGCGACCGCCGCCTCGGCTTGCGCCGCTGTGCAGGGCGCGGCCGGCAGGTCGCGGGCGAGCCGCACGGCCAGTTCGCATTCGACTGCGGGTTTGGTGAATCCAGCGAGGTCCAGTGAAGCGCCGGAGCGATGCAGGTTGCGGCCCTCCATGAACCCGGCGACCGGTTCGGAGACGCCCAGGGTACTGCTGCATGCGGCGCCCAGTCGCCCCGATCTTGAACCCGGCGGGCGAATCGGCGCTCAGACGGCGCGCCAGGGCAAGCTGCGCGGCGACGCCCTCGGCCTTGCTGGCGGGCCGGTCCGGCTGTGCACCGATCGGGATGCGGGCTGCGCGCATGTCGAGCAATGTCGCGGCGAAGCGGTCAGGATCAAAGGTCATGCAAATGGTTCGTGCTTTGATGAGGGGCGCCAGCTTCGCACATCGAGGGCATTTGGGAAATGAACCGGACGAGTCCGGCCCAATGAGCGCTCTTCCCGCGGATCTTCCCCCTTGATCTGCGGGAGCAACACAAGCTGGCGGCTAATGCGACAAAACCGGGTGGGATGTCCCGCTCGCCCCTATTTCGGGTTCGCAGCAGCCGTCAGTGGCCTGATGGGCTTTGCATGAGGCACCAAGCATCACGCCGGCCGTGTAAGCTCGTAAAGCGCCACCGCAGCCGCCGCGGAAACATTGAGGCTTTGCATTGCACCCTTGGTTGCGAGCATCACGGCCTCGTCGCAGGTCTCGCGCGTCAGGCGACGTAGCCCCGTACCTTCAGCCCCCAGAACGACAGCGACCCGCCGGCCCGCAAACGCCGGGCCGGAGAGAGCAGCACCGGTCCCAACATCCAAACCAAGCGTCCAAATATTCGCGGCTTTCAGCGCAATCAGCGTGCGGGCGATGTTGACCGCGCGCAGCAGCGGAATGATTTCAAGCGCGCCCGAAGCGGCCTTCGCGAGCGAGCCAGTCTCCTCCGGCGCGTTGCGGTCCTGGGTGATCACGCCGGCGGCTCCGAATGCGGCGGCCGAGCGCAGGATGGCACCCACGTTCCGAGGGTCAGTGACGTGGTCGAGCACGATGATCGGGCCGGGGCGTTCCAGCAGGTGCGCAAGGCTGGGTTGGGGCAGCGGGTCAGCAAGCAACGCCGCGCCCTGATGGGCGGTGTCGCGGCCGAGCAGATGGTCCATGCGGCCGCGATCCGTGCGTTCCGGCGGCAGCGCCCACGGAGGCGGCAGGCGCTGGGCAAGCTCGGCTTCCGCCTCGTCTGTCAGCAGCAGGCGGCGGAGGCGGCGCGAGGGGTTGGCAAGCGCGGCAGCGACGGCGTGCAGGCCATACAGCCAGACGGTGCCACGCGGGGCCTCGGGCAGCCGCGGGCCAGGGTGATGTTCGTGGCGCGGACCGGGACCGCGCGGATACGGGCGAGGCCCGGGCGGCGGGCCGTGGGGCGGGCCTCGGTCCTGCGGGCGGCCGGGGCCGCCGCCAGAACGATGGTCACTCGGGGGTTTCATTGGAACGGGTATAACCTTTCGCTACGCTGGTGCGAAGAAGGGGAGGCGACAATGGAACGGCAACTGATTGAGGGGCGCGCGGTATGGCGGGGCTCGGAGTTGGAGACAACCGGGGACTGGATCCGCACCCTGGGCGACGGCCAGGTGGCAGAGGTCGAAACCGCGCTGCGGGCCATCGAGCGGGCCCGGTTCGCGAGATGCGGATTTGGCCGTGCCGATTTTCCGCTGGATCGTACGGCCGAATTGCTCGCCGAGGTGAGCGCGGAACTTGAGGATGGTCGTGGCGCCGTGCGGCTGCGCGGACTGCCCCCCGAGCGGTACACCGAGGAACAGTTGCGGCAGATCTTCTGGGGCATCGGACAGTACCTCGGCGCACCGCTGTTCCAGAACCGGAGCGGCGAGATCATGGGTGAGGTTCGCGATGAGACGCATGATGGACGCCCGAGCTACATGGCAACCGAGCCCGGCAAAGTGGTTTCGTCGCGGGCTCGGGCGCGCTCTACGGGACCGCTGCGGTTCCATACGGACCGATGCGATGTGATCGCGCTGTTTTGCATAAAAAACGAAATCGCCGGCGGCGTTTCCAAGCTGGCCAGTATTCCGATGATCCATAACGAGATGTTGCGGCGACGGCCCGACCTTCTGGAGGAGCTGTTCCACGATTACTGGCGGGCGCGCCCGGCTGATGAAGATGGCGCGCATGAACAGAAGGCGTTTGCCCTGCCGGTATTCGGGATGCAGGACGGCCGCATCACCAGCCAGTATTCACGAACCTATGTAGAGCAGGCTCAGGAATTTTCGTCGGTGCCGCGGCTCACCGAAAAGCAGGACGAGGCGTTGGATCTGTTGGCCGAAATCGCCGAGGAAATATGCCTGTATTCGGCATTCGAGCCAGGCGACATCCAGTTGCTGAACAATCACGTGGTTTATCACGGCCGCACGGCATACGAGGACGACATTGCGTCCGGGCGAAGCAGGTTGCTGCTGCGATTGTGGCTCTCGGTCCCGAACAGCCGGGCGTTGCCCGAGGGGTTCGAGGTGCTTTGGGGCAGCACGGCGCCGGGTGCGTTGCGTGGCGGTGTCGTGCAGGCGGACGACCGGCGGGGGTGGGTCAAATCGCTGGAACCAGCAAGCGCCAAAGTTTGACCAATCGCCGTATGCCCCTCGTTCGTTTGGTTATTACGCCGATCCTGGCGTAGCGTAAGGAGGTGCTATGCGGATACTGATGGTTGCCGCGGCGGTCGCCGCGGTAGGGTTCGCTCTGCCGGCATTCGCGCAGGGCAACAACGGAAAGCTGAACCAGAGCTATAATCCTGGGTTCAGCCAACCGCAATCTCAAGGTAATAACGGTCAGAACTTTCAAGGCCAGAACGTGACCAGCGCGCAGCTCCGGCAGCAGATTTACCAGGATCTGAAGCAGGGCGGGTTTACGGATATCCATATCGTTCCGGGCTCGTTCGTCGTACATGCGCGCGATCCCAACGGCAATCCGGTCGCGATGCTGATCACGCCGAATTCGATGGCGGCCGTGACGGCAGTACCACAGGGTCGCAACGGTATGCATCGGGGCCAGCAGTTCGGACAGAATCAGCCGGGCAACCAAAGCTGGAGCGGCCCGATGGGCCAGAATGGAATGAGCAACTCGGCTCATTCCGGTAACATGAATTACAACCAGCAGTAGTTTGGTGGTTGGCCGTGGAAGGCGAGCGACCTCGCCTTCCGTGGCTCCAGCTTCACAATTTAGCAAAATCTGCTTAATCGTCGCGCCTGAACTCAGGAGCGACATCATGAGCGAGCCGAAGCCGGTACGGCTGGAGCGCGAGGAGGATGTAGGCGTGATCACGGTGGATTACCCACCGGTGAACGCCCTGGGGCCCGGCGTACCAGAGGGGATTATCGCTGCTATAAAAGAGGCTAACAGCGATCCCGTGATCCGCGCCATGGTGTTGATCGGTGCAGGACGCAGTTTCATCGCCGGCGCGGACATCAGGCAGTTTGGTAAGCCACGTGTAAGCTTGCCGCTCGGGCAGCGTGTGTACGACATTCTGGATGCCAGCGAGAAGCCGGTCGTGGTAGCAATTCATGGCCATGCTCTGGGCGGCGGTTTCGAAATCGCACTGGCGTGTCATTACCGGATCGCTGTGCCGACCGCAAAGGTCGGTTTGCCGGAAGTCCTGCTGGGGATTCTGCCCGGCGGTGGCGGGACGCAGCGTCTGCCCCGTGTTGTGGGCTGCAAGGTTGCGCTAGAAATGATCACGACTGGGCGCCATGTGGGGGCGCCGGAGGCCGCGCGATTGGGCATACTGGATGCGGTATTGCCGGATGGCGCGGAACTGCGGGCAGAAGCGGTTGCGTTCGCTCGCAGTATAGCGGAGCAGCGGCCGTTGCGGCGCGTGCGGGACTGGGACATGGCGGTCGCAGAGCCTGAGCTGTTCGAGGCGACACGCCAGGCGATCGCCCGCAGGTCGCGGAATCAGACCGCGCCTTATCACTGCATTGCAGCGGTTGAGGCAGCCTGCACGTTGCCGTTCGACAAGGGACTCAAGCGTGAACGCGAGTTGTTCAATGAACTGGAGAACTCGGCAGAAGCGCGCGCCCTGCGCTACGCCTTTTTCGCCGAGCGCGAAGTGACGAAACTGCCGAATGTGCCGGACAGCGTGCGACCGAGAGAGCTCCGCTCGGTGGCGGTAATCGGTGCCGGCACCATGGGCAGCGGTATCGCCATGGCGTTCGCAAATCACGGCTATTTTGTGCGGGTTATCGATGCGACACCCGAAGCGTTGGCACGCGGCATGGAGCGGGTTCGGGCGAACTATGCCCTGTCAGTCAGGCGCGGAAGTCTGGCCCGGGAAGAGATGGAGTGGCGGCTGGCACGGATCGCACCGGTCCACGACTATCAGGATATAGCCGAATGCGACGTGGCGATCGAGGCGGTTTACGAGGAGATAGACGTAAAACGCGCCGTGTTCCGCAAGCTCGACGCGGTTATGAAGAAAGGGGCGTTGCTGCTGTCGAACACCTCGGCGCCCGTTATCGACGAATTGGCCGCGGAAACCCGCCGGCCGGCGGACGTCGCCGGCGCATACTTCTTCAGCCCGGCGAACGCGATGAAACTGCTGGAGGTGGTCCGCGGGAAAGGTTCCTCACCCGAGACGCTGGTAACGGCGATGCACATGGGGCGCAGGATTGGCAAGGTAGCGGTGCTGGCTGGCAATACAGATGGTTTCGTTGCCAACCGCTCGCGTACGCCACTCATCACGGAATCGGTGATCCTGCTGGAGCAAGGCTGCCTCCCGGAGCAGGTGGACCGGGTGATGGTAGAGTTTGGGTATCCGATGGGGCCGTTTGCGGTGGCGGATCTGGCCGGGCTGGATATCGGAGCCGCGGCACGGCGCCGCCGTGCCACCGCTGATCCGAACTACCGCACCCTGCCGATCGCGGACCGGCTTGTGGCGCTTGGACGTTATGGCCAGAAGACCGGCGCGGGATGGTACCGCTACCAAAAGGGCGACCGCACACCGCGTCCCGATCCCGAGGTGACGCGGATCGTTTGGGACATGGCGAAAGAGCACCGCGCGTTCGGAGACCAGGAGATTTTACACCGCCTGCTGTTTGCATCCGTGAACGAGGCCTGCCGCATTTTGGAAGAAGGCCAAGCCTGTCGCGCGAGCGATATCGACGTAATGTGGCTGCACGGGTTTGGTTTTCCGCGTTACCGGGGCGGGTTGATGTTCTGGGCAGACGGGATCGGGACACCGGCGATTTATCAGCAGGTCTCAGCCTGGCATCAGCAGCTTGGCGACCGATGGGCGCCGTCGCGACTGCTGCGCGACGTGGCGGAACGCGGAGTTTGGCTAAGGGAGTTGCAGGGCGTGACCGCGTGACTCTCCCCGGAAGATAAAAGGGCGCATCGCTACTCCTCAACCATCCTGCCCAGAATACGCTCGAAACGCTCCCGGTAGCGTGGCCATACCTCCGGGTTCACCAGCCTTGGCGGCCGCTTCCCGTCCAGAATCGCAATCACCTGCTCCGCGGCATACCGCCCCATGTTCTGCCGCGATTCATGCGTCACTCCCGCAGTATGCGGACTGGCCAGCACATTATCGAACCGCAGCAGCGGATGATCTGGATCGGGTGGCTCTTTCTCCCATACATCCAGCCCGGCACCCGCCAGCTTACCCCCTGCCAACGCCTCCGCCAGCGCCGCTTCGTCATGAATGCCGCCGCGCGCAGTGGTGATGAAATACGCGCCTTGCTTCATCAAGGCATATTCTCGCGCGCCAATCATGCCCAGCGTCTCTTTCGTACGCGGGCAATTCACCGAGACAAAATCTGACTCGTGCAGCAGCGTATCCAGTTCCACCTTTTCGGCTCCACGCGCGCGAATGTCCGCGCCCGATAGATACGGATCGTACACAAGCACCCGCATCCGAAACAGGCCACCACACAGCTCCGCCACGCGCGAACCGATATTGCCCAGCCCGATAACCCCAATGGTCCGGCCCAGTACGTCGTGCCCCATGAACGCCACCCGCGAGACACCTGGCGCCCGGCGCATATATACCGATCCGTCTCTCCGATCCGCTTGGATAGCGCCAGCATCATCGCCAGCACGTGTTCGGCGACGCCTTCTCTGTTGCCGCCGGTCTGATTCACCACCGCCACGCCGGCCCCGGTGCACGCCGCCACATCCACCGTGTCGTAACCTGCACCATTGGAAGAAATCGCCAACAGATTCGGCGCCTGCTCCAGCAGCTCAGCTGTCCCACGGAACCTGCTCGTCAGCTCATCGCGCGTAGCACCGATCTGATACACGTGTCCTCGCGCCAGAACCTCGGACGCTACTTCATCCGGGCTTTTGTTGGTCAGTTGGTCCAGCACGATATCCGGCCGGCCATCCAGAATTTCAACGAACACCGGATGCGGCAGAGCATTGACGGTGAACACGCGTTTGATGTTCGGGACCATGCCCCGTCTTTAGCTGCCCGATCAGCCTGTCGCCAATCCCCCGCGGAGCCATACCCGCCCTGCCACGTAGGCCACCGCCCCAAAAGCGCCCACGAAAAACCCGATCGGCCAATCCGACAGGAACGCCAGCGCAACTGACACCCACACCACGACCACCGCCAGCACCGCGGATAGCACCATGGCGCGTATCAGCTGATTGGTCAGCGCACGGGCGGCCGAGGCCGGCCCCACCATCAGGCTGAACACCAACAACACACCAACTACCGGCAACGCCACCGATGTAGCGAGCGCCAGCATCAGCAAGAACAGCATCTCCATCGCCCAGTTGGACACGCCGCGCGCTGCGGCCAATTGATCCGATATAAAATCCAACAACAGCGGCCGAAACAGCAGCGCAAGTAACCCCAGCGCCGCTACACTCGCGGCCAGCAGCGCCAACAACTCGCCGCGGGTGACGCCGAGGATTTGCCCAAATAGCAGCGGCTCTACCGCCTGCGCATAACCAGTACTCATGCTCAGGAATAAGGCGCCCAGAGCCAGCAGTACCGTCAGCGTCAGAGCCGTTGCCACCTCGTGGCGCTCGTGGCGCGCCAACTGGCTGATGCCCGCCACCCCAAGTAACGCAAACGCCAGCAGACAGGCTACAGGGTTGAGCCCCAGCACGTTAGCCGCCGCTGCGCCCGGAAAGGTCCCCAGCGGCAGTGCATGCGCCGCGAACGATGCGCCGCGCATGACGACAAACATCCCCACCATCCCGGCAACCACTGCGACCAGTGTCCCGGCCACCCAGGTGTTCACCATGAAGTCCGCGAACATCGCTCAGCGCTGACCGACGCGGAGGGATGCCAGGTAAATCAGGAAGATCAGCGCCACGATACAGAAACTCACCGGCCAGCTTCGTCCACCAGTCCAGTCATAACTATCGTAAGCGATCACGATCCCACCCCATGCGGCGCTGAGCCCGATAAGCACCGCCGCCAGCACTGCAAACCCGGGCCGCGGGACAATTCGGAGCGCCGCCGCCGGCGGTCCAATCAGCAGCGCAGTGGACAGGATCGCCCCAATCGTCAGCGCAGACAAAGCTACCGCGAGCGCCAGAACCACGAGGTGCACCAGACCCACGAGCAACACCGGCGCGCCGCGCACCGCCGCCAGCTCCGGCTCCAGCGAGCTCAGCAGTAGCGGCCGATACAGCGCCGCGACCGCGCACAACGCGATCACGGCAACCGCGACCGCGGGCGCCATCATTGCGGCCGGTACCGCGAACATCGATCCGAACATCACAGTGATGGCCGCGCCCGTCGTGCTGTGCGTCGTCACGTCCAGGTGCAACAGCAGCGCGGTAAGCCCGAGCCCCGCCCCCAAGACAATTCCGGTCACAAGGTCTCGCTCGCGCGGCTGGCTCGCACGGGCCAGCTCCACGCCGGCCGCACCAATGGCGCCCATAACAAAAAAACCTAACAAAGGGCTGATCCCCAGAAGAAAGGACGCCGCCCCGCCTGCGCTGCTGACGTCCGCCAGCGCATGGCCGGCAAACGCCTGCCCTCGGATCACGGTAAACACTCCGACGACCGCCGAGACAGTCGCCGCCGCCCCTCCGATCACCATCGCGGTCTGCACCGGTGTGCTGGTAAACAAACCCGGCTCAAACAACAGCGACATCAGGGGACGTAGCGCACATGCACCGGATCACCAGTTTCATCTCCGGCGACTACCAGAATTCGCCCGTGCACCCGGATCACGTCGATGTGGTGGCCGTATAACGCGCTGAGCACATCCGTGCGGATCACGTCTTCCATGCCCCCGCTCGCCGCTCGTCCGTTCGCCAGATACACCACACGATCAATCGCCGACAGTAACGGATTCATCTCATGCGCCGATAGCAGTACCGCAATCCGCTCGTCCGTCACGATTCGGCGCAAGAGCACGACGATCCCGGCCACGCTCTTTATATCCAAACTCGCCAGCGGCTCATCCAACAGCAGTAATCGAGGCCGGCGGATCAAGGCATGGGCTATCAGCACGCGCTGCTGCTCGCCTCCGGATAGGCGCCCGACGCGCTGATCCGCGAAACCCGTCCCGCCTACCAGCTCCAGCATCTCCTCCACACGCTGACGCCGCGCCTGTGATGGCAGCGGAAGCCCCAGCCGGCGACCATCCATTCCCAACGCAACCAGGTCGCGGGCGCGCACTGGAATGAACGGGTCGAGCACCATCCGTTGCGGTACATAGCCGATGGCCCGGTTGCTGTTCCCGGCAAACTCCACGTTTCCCCGCACGGGTTTGACGAAGCCCAGGAGGGTTCGCAGCAGAGTAGTCTTGCCCGATCCGTTCGCTCCGATCAGGCCGCAGAAGTCCCCGGCCGCCAGGCTGAAACTCACATCTTGCAAGATCGTTCGGCCAGAGAGGGCAACGGTCAGCCCTCGCGCCGCAAGCACTTCGCGCCCGCCGGATACGACGCGTTGGGCGTGGGCAGGCTCCAGCAGGGTGGTTTCATCCATCACGGTGATGCCGCGCCGAGCGCCTCGGTGGACTTTCCGTCCGCCACCGCCTTCTGCAACGCCTGCGTTTCCGCCAGCATCCACGATTGATAGGTGAAACCGGGTGTAGGCATCGTTTCGTACACTGCTACCACCGGCACCCCAGCCTTCTTCGCACGCTCAAGGAACGACTGCGTCAGCGAGTCCGTCACCTGCCGGTTGTATAAAAACGCCATGACCTTATGGGATGCTAGCAGATCCTGCTGTTTTGCTACGTCCTGCGGTGAGGGATCGTTGCCGTTCATGACCGCTGCCTCCAGACTGAATGGCGTGAGAATGGCGCAGCCTGCCGCTTGCACCATGTAGTCGGCGACCGGTTCGGTCACCGCCACCGGCGTGTGCGGATGCGCCGCCTCGAATGCCGCCACGGCCTTGAACCACGGCTGCAGCGACGCATCGAAGGCCCGGAGATTGCTTTGGAAATATTCCGCCTCCGCCGGCTGCAGTGCCGCAAGATCATCGGCAATCGCGCGGGCCACCACCGGCACGGTCTTCGGATCATACCAAAGATGCGGGTTGGGAGTGCTGTCGGGTAGCCGCAAAAGATGCTGAACGTTGATGACTCGGCGGTTGCTGTTGCGGCTGGCGGCAATCATCTTGTCCGCCCAGGAATCATAACCCAGGCCGTTCTCCACAATCAGTTCCGCGCGCGCCAGTTCCGCGGCCACTTTCGGGCTTGCCTCGAAGCTGTGCGGATCGACGTCGGGATCGCTCTCGATCGCGGTTATCTGCACGTACTGGCCGCCGATCTGCGCGATTACATCAGCGTATTCATTTTCGATCCCTACTGCCTGGATCGGCTGTTCCGTATGCGCCGCCGGCGCCCCGATGATCACCGCGCCAATCAGCAGCAGCCAAACCGATAGTCGCCTCATGGCCGCCCTCGTTCCTGCCCATTATGCTATAACATAACGTGCCTCCGGCCCGCGCATCAACTCTCTTCCACCGTCCGGCTGAGGAACGCATCGAGAACGGAAACAAACCCAGGGAGGTTATCGGCGTGCAGCCAGTGCCCCGCGTTTCGCACCTTCACGAACCGGGCCCGCGGGAACAGTGCCCGGATCGCCACTCGGTGCTCCGCCCGGACGTAATCCGACCGATCGCCCGCCACGATCAGAACCGGACCGCCGTACCGCGATCCCTCCGGTGCCTCCCACCCTTCGATGTCGGGTAGCGCCTCGGCAATATGATCCAGCCCGATCCGCCAGACCGGCGTCTTTCCGGGCCGTAAGTTCTGCAGCAGAAATCCTCGCACGCCCGGGTCTTCGATGACCCCGGCCAGGGCGGTATCCGCAGCTACCCGTGAAGCACCGTCCGGCACCTGCCGCATCGCCTCCGCGTAGTCCCGAAAATGCGGCGGATAGGACACCGGGGCGATATCAGCCACGGCCAGCGCCGACACTACGCCCGGCGTATCCAGCGCCAGCCGCATGGCGGTCTTGCCACCCATCGAATGTCCCACCACCGCCGCCGCCCGCACCCCGAGCGCCTGCATCGTCTCCCGTACATCCGCCGCCTGTGTAGCGTAATCCATCCCCGGTGCGTGCGGGCTGGCACCATGGTTGCGCAGGTCCATCGCAATCACCCGGTAGCGTGATGACAGGGCGCGCTGCACTGCGCCGAGATTGCGCGCCGACCCGAACAGCCCGTGCAGCAGCACCACGGGCACTCCCTCCCCCGCCTGGGCCGCGTGCAGGATCACCGCGCCCGTCCGGGCCACGCCGCCACCCCGACACCTGCCAGAATCAGCACCGTACCGCCCACCAGGTCCGGTGTGATCGGCTCGCCGAGAATCCACGCGGAGAGCAGGATGCCGACGGCAGGCGTTGCAAGATAGCCAACAGATGAGACCACCGCCGGCAGCAGCATGGCCGCCTCCATCACGCCCCAGGTCCCAAGTGGACCTGCCAGCAAGCCAATATAGAGCAAGGGTCCCCAGGCCGCCGTTCCTTGCCCCAATACCGCATGCGGCTCCTCTGCGAGAACGGCCGGCAGCAACGCCAGCGAACCCAGCAGGAAGCACCATGGCAGCAACTCGAACATGGAATGCTTGGGCGGCGTTCGCCGCACGGTGATTAGCGCCACGGCCCAGGACAGCGCGGCGCACAGCAGAAACCCGTTACCGATCAGTGCGCGCGGCGACGCCCAGTTGATTGCCCAGGGGCCGACCAGCACGGCGATACCCGCCAGACCCACGATGGTCGCGAGCCATCTTCGTGGCGTGATGGTTTCGCCCAACACCAGCACTGATAATGGCACGACAAAAATCGTGGTCGTGTTGGCCAGCACCGCCGTGCGGCCTGCGGGCACCCAGGCCACTGCCAGGTGCGCAAACGCGAAGAACGCCGCGAGCTGGAACAGCCCCACACTGACCATTGCCGGAAGATCCCGCCGCACCGGCAGTACCATCCGTCCCATGGCCGCCAGCAGCGCAGCGGCGGTCAGTCCCGACAGCACGGCTCGGCCTTCCGCGAACCACAGCGGCGCCGCCCCGTGCCCGATCGCAAGCTTGGTCAGCGGCCAGGCGCTGGAGAGTAACACCACCGACAGCAGCAGCACCGCGACCCCGCGCAGCGGAACCGCTGGCACAGAGCCGTGATGGAAATTCGCTTGCAGGCTTCCGGCGCGCACCATCTTGCGTCGGGTTGTAAATGCAGCCGCAGCGGCGTCCAATACCACCGTTGGAGATGACGCCCATGAAAATCGCACGCATCCAGCCATTTCTCTTCCACCCCATCACCGGCAAGAACCTGCTGTTTTGCCGCGTGGAAACCGCGGACGGGTTGTACGGCTGGGGCGAATCCTATGTGACGCGCGGCAAGGAAAAGGTCATCGAGGAATGCCTGCGCTCGATGGCGGAACATCTGATCGGACGCAGCAGCTTCAATATTCGTCATACCGCGCTTGTCGTGCTCAACGATTTTGCGCTCAGGCGTTCGTCGATGGAACTGCTGGCCGCATGGAGCGCCATTGAGATTGCCTTGTGGGACATCCTCGGCAAGCGCTGCGGTCAGCCGGTTTATAACCTGATCGGCGGACGGTCACGCTCCCACGTGCGCGTCTATGCTAATGGTTGGTGCAACGCCGCCACGGTCGAGGAAAACGTCGAACGGGTGTTGCAGTTGAAACAGGAAGGCTTTACCGCCGCCAAGTTTGATCCGTTTCCGGGCCCGTGGCGCAGCTTCGTTGATCCCGCCGTGGAGGACACCGCAATTGACTTCGTCCGCCGCATGCGGGAAGAGGTCGGCCCGGATTTTGAGCTGCTGATCGAAGCCCACCGGCGCTTCGCCCCGTCGCATGCAATACGCATTGGCCAACGTCTGCGGGAGTTCGGCATCCGCTGGTACGAAGAACCCTGCCCGCCGGATAACATCGAACTGCTCGCCGAAGTCCGACGCGCAGTGCCGATCCCCATCGTCACGGGCGAAGCTCTCTATTCAAAGGAATCCTTCTTCCAGGCGCTGCAACACCGCGCCGCCGACATCCTCAATCCGGATATCTGCGCCATCGGCGGTATCAGCGCCATGCTGGACATCGCCGCGATGGCCCAGCCCCAGGCGGTCGTTATGGCGCCCCATAACTATAACAGCGTGCTGGCGGGTCTCGCCGCTACTGTCCACGTCTGCGCGACCATTCCCAATTTCCTGCTCGCCGAATACTTCGTAAATTTCCGCCAGCCCTGCAGCGATATCGCCACCCGGCAAATCAAGGTTGAACGCGGCTGGGCGGAACTGCCAACCGCACCTGGCCTGGGCATCGATATCGACATCGAGCGCCTGCAAGCGCACCCGTACAGTGAGTTCGGCGGTGAATTCCTGGTAGCAGAGTATTGGGAGGAATTCCCACGCAAGGCCTGAGACGGTGTCACCCTCCCTGCCGGCGCACAGCCCTGAAAGAGCTTCATAAGGCCCCCCGAACCATGCAGTTCGTTTTGACGGACCGACATCAGAGCAAGCCGTGAAGGCCAGGACGAAGATTGCCATAGCCTGCCAGGGCGGAGGCAGTCAGACGGCATTCACCGCTGGTGCCCTGAAAGCATTCTGCGACGCCAGGCTCGACAGGGAACTCGAAATAGTCAGCATCAGCGGAACCTCGGGCGGAGCCGTCTGCGCTGCTTTGCTGTGGTTCGCGCTTGAGAAGGAAGAGAATCCCGTATGGGCACGGCTCGTGCATTTCTGGAACAGCAACACCGCGCAGAACTGGCTCGAACAGACGTTTAATTACTTTGTCGTCAACTCAATCCGCCTGGTCAACATGGGCCTGTTTCCAACCTTGCAGCTCAGCCCTTCCTCGCCACTGATACGAACCATGACGCTTGTGACGACCATGGGCCACCGAACAACATTCAGGAATTTTCAGGCCCTGTTGGAGGCGCACATCGATTTCCATGAGATCGCCTCCTGGGGGCCACATAGAAAAACATCCGATTCTGGTGATCGGTGCAGCAAATGTCACTACTGGCAAGCTGACCAAGTTTATCTCTCGTCATCAACCGGTTCGTGCAGAGCATATACTGGCTTCCTGCGCAGTTCCCAACATCTTCCCTGCGGTGCAGATCGATGGGGCGCTTATTGGGATGGCCTGTTTTCCGATAATCCACCACTTCAAGAGTTGGTCCGGCCGGAAAGCGTCGGGATTGAGAACATTCCAGAGGAAATCTGGCTGATCAAAATAAATTCGACAACCTGCCAGCAAGTGCCGGAGCGGCCCGATGACATTGTTGATCGGCGGAACCAGATCGAGGGAAATATATCAATGTTCCAGCAGTTGCGCCACCTGGAAATGCTAAATGATATGCTCCTGCGAAACGCGTTTCGCCCCGAAGCCCTGGCACAACTCGGCATCAAAGCGCCAGTCCGTATCCCAAAATCCTTTCCTACGGATGCCGACAAACCGTATCATATTCCCTGCGTCGAAATGCCGCCGGAGCTGCAGGCGATGCTGGACTTTGAAAGCAAGCTCGATCGCAGCCCCACTAATATCGGCCGCCTCATGGCCGCTGGCGAGGAAAGCGCTACAAGGTTTCTTCGGGAGCGCCGGGCGGTTTCGTGACCCATAAGGGAGTCGGTTTACACGCTGCTGCGTTCCTAGAGCAGTACGCTCTTGACCGGAAACGCAGTGCGTTTCAGAACCGCGTGAATCTGCTCGCGAAAAAGGGCTGGGGCGTGTTCAGTTAAGCTCAACATGCTCTAATAATAGCGCCAGCGGCCGTCGCGGTAGGCGCGGTGGTTGTAGTAGCCACCTTTGTAATGATATTTGTACTTACGACCATGGTAAGTGTAGTAAACATTTTGTACCAGGTCGTTGCCCATGGCGGTCATGCGCTGCTGCACAGCAGTCGTGACGGGAGCAGCTCCCGCCTCTTGCCAAACAGCAACACTCAGCAGGCCAGCCATCACAAGGACCGACAACGGGATGAGACGGAACATGTGGGATTCTCCAATGCAGACGCGATCGCTGTTCTACCCGGTATTACCCTCACTCCGCTGGCACCACAATCGGCCGCCGTTTCCCCGCCAGCCGCTCCAACACCAGATACACCGCCGGCGTAGTATAAAGCGTCAGCGCCTGTGACGCGACCAGCCCGCCGACGATCGCGATCCCCAGTGGACGCCGGAACTCCGCCCCTGTGCCCCACGCCACCGCCAGCGGCAGCGCCCCCAATAGCGCTGCGAGCGTAGTCATCAGAATGGGGCGGAACCGTACCAGGCAAGCCTCGTGGATCGCCTGCTCCGGTGTCAGTCCACGCTGTCGCTCCGCCTCCAGCGCAAAATCAACGACCATAATGCCGTTCTTCTTTACGATCCCCATCAGCAGGACGATCGCGATCATACCCATGATGTCCAGCTCGTAACCTGTCAGCATCAGCGCCAGCAGCGCACCGACCCCCGCCGACGGCAACGTGGAGAGGATCGTCAGCGGGTGCAGCAGGCTTTCATACAGCACACCCAAAACAATATAAATCGAAACCAACGCTGCCACCACGAGCACCGGCTCCGAGGCAACCGTGGCCTTCAGCCACTTGGCATTGCCGGCAAACTCGGTATGCACCTCGGGCGGCATGTGCAGCGCATCCGCGACCCTTTTGTACCTTCGCCTCGGCCCTCCCCAGCGCGGTATTGCCCTCCAGGTTGAAGCTCAGCGTCGCCGCTGGAAATTGCCCCTGATGTCGCACCGCCAGCGGCGCATCCCCTCTGCGAAAACGCGTCACAGCCAAAAGCGGGATCACCTTACCGCTGGAGGATGCGACATACACCTCTTCCAGCATCACCGGACTGGTCTGCAGCGAAGTTGCAGTCTCCACTACCACCTTGTACTGGTTTCGTGCGGTATAAATATCCGAGACCTGCCGCTGCGCGAACGCGTTGTTCAGTGCGTTGTCTATATCCGTGGTCTTTACCCCCAGCCGCGCCGCTGCCGCGCGGTCGATCACCACATTCTCCTGCGGCCCTGCGCGGTCCTGGTCCGAGGTCACATCCGTAATCCCCGGCATCGTCTTCAACTTATCCTCCAGAAGCTGCGCCCAATGCCGCATCTCCCGCAGGTCCTGGCTGATCACAACGAACTCGAACTGAGATCCACCCGTTCGTGCGCCACCCCGCAGATCCTGCGCCGAGTACAAGAACGTCTGCACACCCCCCAGCCGCATCAGTTTCGTGCGCAGCCGTGCAATCACCTGTTCGGACGAAACATGCCGTTCCGCCAGGGGCTTCAAACTTACCATGAGCTCCCCACGATTCAGCGACGACCATCCGCTGGTTACCCCCACCTGGGAGCCAACCGAAGCCACCGCCGGATCGGACAGGATCACATTCACCACGGCGCGTTGCCGCGCCTGCATCGCCTTAAACGAAACGTCCGGAGAGGCGATAGTTGACCCCATTAAAATCCCGGTATCCTCGATCGGCATGAAGCCTTTCGGTACCGTGCCATACATGCGGACCGTCATCACCACGGTCAGCAACATAATCAGCAGCATGAGCCCGCGATGCCGCAGCGACCACGCCAGTGTCCGCGCATAAATCATCTGATTACCTGCCAGCAACCGCTCGATCGCGCGATCTATCCTCCCCCACAGCCCCCTCTCCTGCTCCGCCCCTGCTCCCCGCATCCAATGCCCGCAAATCATCGGCGTGAGGGTCAGCGAAACCACCGCCGACACCAGTATCGCCATGGTCAACGTCATCGCAAATTCATGGAACAGGCGCCCCAGGATGCCTTCCATGAAGATCAACGGAATAAACACCACTACCAGCGACAACGTTATTGACACCACCGTGAACCCGATCTGCCGCGATCCGATCAGCGCCGCCCTCATCGGCGGCACACCATGCTCCATATGTCGGACGATATTTTCGATCATCACGATCGCATCATCCACCACGAACCCGACTGAAACCGTCAGCGCGATTAGCGAGAAATTATCCAGCGAGTAGCCGAGAAACCACATCCCCGCCAACGTGCCGCAGATTGAAAGCGGCACCGTCACCGCCGCCGCCACAGTCGGTATCACGCGGCGCATAAACACCGCCACCACCATCAGCACCAGCACGATAGTAATCGCCAGCGTGTATTGCACCTCGTCCACGCTCGCGCGGATCGTCGTGGTCCGGTCCTGGATCACCGTCACCTTGATGTCCGGCGGCATCCAGGACATCAACTGCGGCAACAGTTCCCGCACGCGATCCACTGTCTGGATTACGTTCGCTCCGGCTTCCTTCGTTAGCGTCAGCAGGATCGCCGGCTGCCGGCCGTCCCACGCCGCCAGCCGCGTATTGGCGACGCTGTTCACCACCGTCGCCACATCCGCGAGTGTCAGCACCGCCCCGTTCCCAGCCTTCAGCACGATGCGCTTGTATTGATCAGCTTGCGACATCTGGCCGTTCACGCCGATCATTGCAGCGCGGTGCCGTCCCTCGAACCCACCGGCCGGCTCCAGCACGTTCGCCGCCTTTATGGCGTTGACCACGTCCTGTGACGATAGTCCCGCGGCCGTCAGCTTGACCGGATCGAGCTGTACCCGCACTGCGGGCTTTTCGGAACCGCTGATATTCACGTTCGCAATCCCATCCACCTGCGACAGCCGCTGCCCCAGGATCGAGTCCGCGGCATCGTAAATCTGCGCGGTTGAAAGCGTGCTCGATGACAACGCCAGCGTCATGACCGGCGCGGAAGCGGGATTGAATTTGCGATAAAACGGCCGGATCGGCAGATCACTCGGCAGATCCGTAATGGCGGCATTGATCGCCGCCTGCACGTCATGCGCCGCACCGTTGATGTCGCGGTCAATATCGAACTGCACAAGAACCGAGCTTGCGCCCACCGAGCTGATGGACGTCAGCTCTGTCACCCCGGAAATTTCCCCCAGCCGCCGCTCCAACGGCGCCGCCACCGAATTGGCCATCGTCTCCGGATCGGCGCCGGGCCGCTGAGCGAATACCACGATAGTCGGAATATCCACGCTCGGCAGCGCCGCCACCGGCAGGAATCGGTAAGCAACCACGCCCGAGATCAGTATCCCGATGGCAAGCAGGGTGGTAGCGACGGGCCGAAGGATGAAGGGGGCGGAGAAGCCCACTCCTACTCCGCTGCCGCCCCAAGCTTCTGCGCGAGCACCGGGATCCGTGCCGGCCGCGGCGACAGCCTGCGCTGCAGCCGGCCGAGATACAAATAGATCACCGGCGTCGAATACAGCGTCAGTACCTGTGACACCGCGAGCCCGCCCACCATCGCATACCCAAGAGGCCGACGCAGCTCCGAACCGGCGCCGGTTCCTAGCATGATCGGTAGACCCGACAGCATGGCCGCCATCGTCGTCATCAGGATCGGCCGAAACCGCAACAGGCACGCCTTACGGATAGCTTCCAGCGGCTCCAGCCCTTCCCTCCGCTCGGCATTGATGGCAAAGTCAACCATCATAATCCCGTTCTTTTTCACAATGCCAATCAGCAGTATAATGCCAATCAGCGCGATCACCGTAAGCTCGGTCCTCGCCACGATCAGCGTAAGCAACGCACCCAGACCAGCACTTGGCAGCGTGGACAGAATTGTTAGTGGCAGAATATAGCTCTCGTACAAGATGCCCAGAATGATATACACGCTGATCACCGCCGCCGCGATTAGATATGGCTGCCCCGCGAGCGATGCCTGGAACGCCTGTGCCGTCCCCTGGAAGCTCCCCTCCACCGTCGCCGGCAATCCCATCTTCGCCATCGCCGCGTTCACGGCATTCACCGCCTGCCCTAGCGCCACTCCGGGCGCGAGGTTGAACGAAATCGTCACTGCCGGAAATTGACTCTGGTGTGCAATTGACAATGGCTGCACAGGTCTTGTCGTCCAGCTTACGAAAGTCGAAAGCGGTACAACCGCCCCGTTCACCGCCCTTACATAAAGCTTGTCCAGCGTCGCCGTATCCCCCTGCTCTTGCGGCAGCACTTCCAGTATCACATGATATGTCCCGATCTGAGTAAAGTACTGCGTCACCTGCCGCTGGCCGAACGCATCATACAACACGTCGTCGATCTGCTGCGGCTGGATACCAAAGCGCGCTGCCAAATCGCGGTTGATCGTTAACGTCGCGGTCGTGCCCGCCATCTGCTGGTCGGTTGTCACGTCCCGAAGCTCCGGTAGTCCCTTCAGCCGCTCCAGCACCTGCGGCGCCCACTTATACAGCTCGTCCAGGTTCGGGTCCTGCAGCGTGTACTGGTTATCGGTCTTGGACAGCCGCGCACCTACCCGCACATCTTGTGCCGCCTGCATGAACATCTTCCCGCCGACCACCTTTACCAGTTTTGGCCGCAACCGGTTGATATAATCCTGCGCCGAGCCGCCGAGCCGCTGATCCCACGGCTTGAGCGCGATGAAGATCCGTCCGTTATTGACGCTCTGGCCCGCGATCCCCCCACCAATCGAAGAAGAGTATCCTGCCGTATCGGGATCCGCCGCGACAATCGCCGCGAGTTGCTGCTGGATCCGCATCATCTCCTTGTAAGAAACGTCCTGCGCTGCCTCGGTTACGCCGATCACCACTCCGGTGTCCTGCGCCGGGAAAAACCCCTTCGGAATCTCCACATACAACAGAACAGTAACAGCCATCGTAGCCAGGAACACCAGAAGCATCAGAAACTGGTGCCGCAGTGCCACCTCCAACGTTCGCCGGTAAAACCGCGCCAGCCCGGTGAAGAACGCCTCCATGATCCGGTACAAGACCCCGTGCTGCTCCGGCTCGTGATGCAAAAACCGGGAGGCCATCATCGGCGTAAGCGTCAGTGAAACGAACGCAGAAACCAGCACCGCCGAGGTTACGGTAATGGCAAACTCTCGGAACAGACGCCCAACAATCCCGCTCATCAGCAGAAGCGGGATGAATACCGCTACCAGCGACAAGCTGATCGATACGATTGTGAACCCGATTTCGCCGGCGCCCTTCACTGCCGCCTCCATCGGCCTGATTCCCTCCTCGACATGCCGGAAAATGTTTTCCAGCATCACGATGGCATCATCGATCACGAACCCGATTGAAATCGTCAGCGCCATCAGCGACAAATTATCTACGCTAAAACCCAGCAGGTACATCACGCCGAACGTGCAGATGAGCGCGACGGGAACGGTGACAGCGGGAATGATCGTGGCCCACAGGTTCCGCAGGAATAAGAAAATCACCATCACCACCAGGCACGCTGCCAGCATCAGCGTGAACTCGACATCACTGACCGACGCGCGGATCGTCAGTGTCCGGTCCATGATCGTGGTCACGTGCACCGAGGGCGGCAGCGCGGCCTCCAGATGCGGCAGCATTGCCTTGATCTTCTCGACCGTGCTGATCACGTTCGCGCCTGGCTGCTTGAATACCAGCAGCACTAGTCCCCGCACGCCATTCTGCCAGGCCGCCAGCTCCTGGTTCTCGGGCCCGTTCTCGGCGTAACCGATATCCCGCACCCGCACTGGCGCCCCGTTGCGGTAAGCCAGGATCACGTCGTTGAGCGGCCCCGCCGTCGTGATCTGATCGTTAGCGAATACCGTATAGGACCGCTGCGAACCATCGATGCTACCCTTGGGTGCATCGACTGTCGCATTCAGCAACATGTTCCGCACGTCTTCCAGCGTCAGCCCCATGGACGCCAGTTTCGCCGGATCGACATCCACCCGAATCGCCGGCTTCTGCTGGCCGCCGACCAGCACCTGCGACACGCCGCTGATCTGCGAAATTTGTTGCGATAGCACGGTCTCCGCGTAATCGTCCACCTTATAGAGCGGCAGCGCCCTGGAGTTCACCGCCAGGATCAAGATCGGCGCGTCCGAGGGATTGGCCTTCCAATACGTGGGCGGACTCGGTAGGTCCTTCGGCAAACTCCCCGCCGCCGCATTGATCGCCGCCTGTACATCGCTCGCCGCCGCATCGATGTTGCGGTCCAGGTCAAACTGCACCGAGACCTGCGTCACGCCCATGACACTGACCGATGTCAGTTGCGATACGCCCGGAATGGACGCGATCTGCGTCTCCAGTGGCTGCGCCACCGTGCTCGCCATGGTCTCCGGGCTTGCTCCCGGCAGCTTGCCCTGCACCATGATAGTGGGAAAATCCACCCGAGGGAGCGGCGCGATCGGCAGCAGCGGAAACGCTGCGAGCCCAGCCAGCACCAGCGCCGCCATCAACAGCGAGGTCGCAACCGGCCGCTCGATGAACGGCGTGGAGATGCTCATGCCCGCGGCCCCTCCGCCACGACCCGCATCCCGTTGTCCAACCGCGACTGGCCGCGCAGAACCACTTCCTGCCCCGCCTGCAACCCTTTCCTTATAATCGAAACATCGCCTTGGCTTTCCGCCTCGACCGCCTCGCGTGCAACCGTAGAATCCGGCTTGACCACATAAACGTACAACCCGTCCGGTCCGTGCTGAACCGCCTCGTTCGGTAGCGTCAGCACATTGCGCTCCGTTCTCAACAGCAGCCGCGCCTCAACGAATTGCCCCGGCCACAACGCATCCTGCGGATTGGCAAATATCGCCTTCAACTTGATAGTACCGGTGCTCGGATCAATCGCATTGTCCGGCGTCAGCAACGTGCCTGCATCAAGCTGGGTCTTTTCGTCTCCTGACCAGGCATATACCGGCAGTTTTTCCCCGGCATGCACGGCCCGCATAATCTCCGGCAAAACCTGCTCGGGCAGCGTAAATAGCACCGCAATCGGTCGGTCCTGCGTGATCGAAAGAATGCCGCCGCTATCGCTCGCATGCACAATGTTGCCGGGATCCATCTGCCGAAGCCCCACCCGGCCGGGAATAGGCGAGATAATATAACAGAAACTTAGATTAAGCTGCGCAGCCTCGATCGCCGCCTGGTCGCCAGCAATCTGTGCAGTAAGCTGATCCACCTGCGCCTGCTGCGTGTCCATCTGCTGCCGCGACGCAAAATCCTGCTTGATCAGCGAATTCGTGCGCGCAAGATCACGCCGGGCATTGGCCTGTTGCGCCTCATCCTGCTGTTTCTTCGCCATCGCCTGGTCCAGGGCCGCCTTGTACGGCCGCGGATCGATCACCGCGATCAGCTCCCCAGGCTTCACCTCCTGACCCTCTGCCACCGGCACCTGCATCAGTGTCCCATCCACGCGCGTGCGGATCAGCACGGAGTTGAACCCCTGCACCGTTCCCAGGCCGCGCTCTTCTATCGGCACGTCCTTCACGGTGGCCCGCGTGATGGTCACTGGCACCGCGGATTGCGTTACCGCCGTCTGCGCATGGACCAGATCCCGGCCCGGCAACAACGCCGCGCCGGCAATCACCAGCGCGATAATCATCCTTGCCAAGGCCAACCGCCCGCTCGGCCGCTTCACGTCCCTAAACCTGTCCTTCGCGTAGTGGACATTTTGCAGATATCAGGCCGTGGACGCCAGCCCGGAAGGGCAGCCGACCCGGCTGTCAACGCCCTTGTCACATGTTGTTACAAAAAACCGCCAGGCGTTGGTGACGCCCAGGGCCGCGCGGAATCGCCGCTTTAGGCACTCCCGACCCCACCAAACCCCCGGCTACCGCCCTCGGAAAACCGCCTCGGCCAATCCACCGACGGGCGCTTCCATCCGAAACAGGTTCCCCTCCTCCGGCTTCGCCTTCCGCTCCGCATCCCGCAGCGGATGATTGGCCGACGTGACGTACAGCGTCTCCAACCCCGGCCCGCCGAACGCCGGCATGGTCGGATACCGGCATGGCATCTCGATCCGCCGTTCCAGCTTGCCCGCCGGATCGAACCGCAGCACGCAGCTCCCGCCGAACGCCGCCACCCAGAAGAATCCGTCCCGATCGATGCAGGCTCCATCCGGGCCCGAGGCCCCTGGAATATCCACCGTCACGAACACCCGCTTGTTGGCAACCGCCCCGCTCGACTGGTCGTAGTCATACGCCCAGACCGTCTTCTGCCGCGTATCCGCGTGATACATCACCCGCCCATCGGGGCTCCACGCCTGCGCGTTGGATGTCCGTACCGGGTCGGTCACTGGCGTCCACCGACCCTGGCCCTCATAGCGGAACAGCGGCTGGCGTTCAGGAAGCCCCGAGTTCTGGGGCGCCAGCGGCACCGTCATCGTCCCGGCAAACAGCCGCCCCGCTCTGTCGCACCGCCCGTCGTTGAAGGTGAACTGCCGCGCGTTGAACGGCGGACCCGCAGCGAATTCCAGGCTCCCGTCAGTCGCGTCGAACAAATACAGCCCGCCCCGCAGTGTCACCGCGACGCCCGCATTCGTCAGGTAGCAGGCGCCGACCCAGCACGGCATCTCCCAGACCGCATCCTGCCCGGTGACAGGATCAAATTGATGCAGCGCAGCGCCGCGCACATCCACCCACCACAGCCGTCCGATGCGGCCGTCCCACAGCGGGCTCTCCCCGTTCAGCACCCCGGCCCGCAGCAGCCGCTCAATCGTCCCCTGTTCGCTCATTTATCCCCTCCGCACTTATTCGCGGCAACGTGAATTCAGGATTGCGGTTTGCCAAGCTCGCCAGTATCGTTTCAACCCGGCGGACAAACCCTCCCCCTAGAAGGGTAGCGCTTCCGCCACGGGGAAGAACGGGCCAAGCGTTCCGGCCGTCTTGCGGTCGCAGGCCCAAGGCAGAAAGGCACGTCGATGCCGAAGGGCACCGTCAAATGGTTCAATCCGGCCAAGGGGTACGGGTTCATCGCACCCGAAGCCGGGGGGAAAGACGTCTTCGTTCACATTAGCGCGGTCCAGAAAGCCGGCTTTCGCACCCTCAACGAGGGGCAGAAAGTCGGCTTTGAGATCGAGCAGCAACAGAACGGCCGTTCTGCCGCAATCAATCTGACCAGGGTGGAGTAACCACCCACCGGATCCGCCAAGCCGAGGCTGGCGGACCGCGCTGCTTCCAGCAGGCGCGTTGGGGCCAGCTTGACCCGACGGCGCGCCCGCGGGAAACGGCACGGGAAGGTGGCGCTATGGTCGAGTTCGCGCAGTCTCCGCACCCCAACCCCAGCAACCGCGCCGCGCTCGATGCCGATGCGGTCAGACAGGCCTATCGCCGCTGGGCCCGTCTCTACGACCAGGTGTTCGGCGCCGTTTCGGCCGCCGCCCGACGACGCGGGATCGAGACTGTCAATGCCCTGCCAGGCCACCACGTTCTGGAAGTCGGGGTCGGCACGGGCCTCGCTCTGCCCCTGTATCGGTCGGAGAAGCGCATAACCGGCATCGATCTCTCTGCCGATATGCTCGCTCGCGCCCGACAGCGCGTGACCGATCTCGGCCTTACCAATGTCGAGGCTCTGCGCGAAATGGACGCCGAAGCCACCGATTTCCCGGATAATGCCTTCGATATCGTCGTGGCTATGTTCGTCGCGTCCGTCGTGCCTCACCCGAACAGGCTGATGGCCGAAATGAAGCGGGTCGTGCGCCCAGGCGGGCACATCCTGGTGGTCGGCCATTACGCCGCCGCCGGCGGCCCGCGCTGGTGGATCGAGCGAGCCATGGCACCCGCCTCCCGCAAGCTCGGCTGGCATCCAGACTTCCGGATCACCGAACTCTTCGATCCTGAGGACCTGCGCCGCGTCACCGTGTCCCCGCTCCCGCCGATCGGCATTTTCAGTCTGGCTCATCTGCCGAATTGACGAGGGTATCCTTCAGCACCTTTCCTCACCTCTCCCGCTCTGCGGGAGAGGTCGGCGCGCGTTAGTGCGCCGGGTGAGGGGAACGAATTACAAATTCTCTTACCTGCTTGATCTCCCGCCATCCCTCCGCTACGCGCTTAGCAGCGTCTCACGCAACCCGGGCTCGCGGGAACCAAAATCGGAGATGAATCGGCCGATGAAGCTTTTCGGGCGTCTTGCCGCCGTATGTTCGCTGGCCGGGGTCACTGTCACACAGCTCATCACCCTCGCGCACGCTCAGATCCCGCCGAATCTCCCCGTGCTCGGTCAGCCGCATGATTGGGAAGTGGGCCTGCAGGCGCCTTACAGCCCGGTCAAATCCGAGATGGTCACCCTCAACCATCTCGTGCTCGCCATTATCATTTTCATCAGCGCCTTCGTCGGCGCCCTGCTCGCCTACGTCATCTTCCGCTTCAACGCCGAGCGTAACCCCATCCCCGGCCACGCCACGCATAACACCCTGATCGAGGTGCTGTGGACCGTCATCCCCATCCTGATCCTGGTGGTAATCGCCATCCCATCCTTCCGGCTGGTCTATTATGAGGATCGGACCGACAATCCCGACCTGACCATCAAGGTCACCGGCCACCAGTGGTACTGGGAATACACCTACCCCGACCTGAAGGGCCTCGACTTCTCCAGCTACATCGTTCCCGGCGATAAGTTGAAGCCAGGACAGCCCCGCCTTCTCATTGCCGATAACCCGCTCGTCCTGCCGGTAAACAAAAATATCCGCCTCCTCATCACCAGCGGCGACGTCATCCACAGCTTCTTCGTCCCGGCACTCGGGGTGCAGCGCTATGCTATCCCCGGCCGCACCATCGAAACCTGGGTACGCATCGACAAAGCCGGCTGGTACTATGGGGAATGCAATCAGATCTGCGGAACCAACCATAGCCGCATGCCCATTAACGTCGTCGGTTTGCCGGAAAAGCAATTCCAGGGCTGGGTGACCCAGGCGCAGAAGCAATTCGCAGCCGATGCCGCACCGGTCCAACAAAACGCCGCCACTAGTCCCGTAAAGCTCGCGTCGGCCAATCAGGAGACACACTGAAATGTCCGTCACCACTCACGACCACGCGCACGAGCATCACGACCATAAGCCGGGATTTGTCACCCGCTGGCTGTGCAGCACCAACCATAAGGACATCGGCACGCTATATCTGATCTTCGCGGGTATCGGTGCCACCACTGCCACCATCCTGTCGGAGATCATGCGCGCCCAGCTCATGGTGCCGCACAACACGATCATTACCAACGGGCAGGAGTGGAACACGATCATCACCGCCCATGGCCTGCTGATGATCTTCTTTGCCGTGATGCCGGCGCTGATCGGCGGCTTCGGCAACTGGTTCATCCCGCTGATGATCGGCGCGCCGGACATGGCGTTTCCCCGCCTCAACAACATCAGCTTCTGGCTGCTGCCGCCCGCCTACTGCATGATCCTGACCGGGCTGTTCCTGCACGAGTCCGGCACCGGCTGGACCCTCTATCCGCCACTCTCACTGCAAACCTACGAGCCCGGGCCGGGCATGGACTTCACCCTGTTCGCCCTGCACCTGGCGGGCATAAGTTCGCTGCTCGGCGCCATCAACTTTATCACGACCATATTCAACATGCGCGCCCCGGGCATGACGCTGCACAAAATGCCCCTGTTCATCTGGGCCATGCTCGTCACCGCCTTCCTGCTCTTGCTCGCCATCCCGGTGCTGGCCGGCGCCATCACCATGGTGATCTGCGACCGCAACTTCGGCACTGCCTTCTTCGACCCCGCCGGCGGTGGCGACCCGGTGCTGTTCCAGCACCTGTTCTGGTTCTTCGGTCATCCCGAAGTTTACATCATGATCCTGCCGGCCTTTGGCATCGTCAGCCACGTGGTCTCCACGTTCAGCAAGAAGCCGATCTTCGGCTATCTCGGCATGGCCTACGCCATGGTGGCGATCGGCGTGATCGGCTTCGTCGTCTGGGCCCACCACATGTTCATCTCCGGTATCGACGTCGATACCCGCGCCTACTTCATGGCTGCGACCATGGTCATCGCCGTGCCCACCGGCATTAAGATCTTCTCCTGGATCGCAACCATGTGGGGCGGCTCCATCGAGTTCCCTACGCCGATGCTTTGGGCCATCGGCTTCATTTTCGTCTTCACCGTGGGCGGTGTTACCGGCGTGGTGCTGGCGAATGCCGGCCTCGATCAGATTCTGCACAACACGTATTACGTGGTCGCGCACTTCCACTACGTGCTGTCGCTCGGCGCCGTCTTCGGCATCTTCTGCGGATTCTATTTCTGGATCGGCAAGATGTCCGGCCACCCGTACCCGGAATTCTGGGGCAAGGTGCACTTCTGGCTGATGTTCATCGGTGTGAACCTGACCTTCTTCCCCCAGCACTTCCTCGGCGCCGCCGGCATGCCCCGCCGCTACCCCGATTATCCGGAGGCCTTCGCCGGCTGGAATTTCGTTTCCTCCATCGGCGCGTACATCTCGGGTCTCGGCTACCTGGTGTTCCTGTACGTAGTTTATCGCACCTTCACTTCGAAAGAGCATGTCGCCGCCAACTACTGGGGCGAAGGTGCAACCACGCTGGAATGGGCCCAACCCTCGCCGCCGCCCTTCCACACCTATGAAGTTCTGCCGCGCATTCGCTGATGCCTGAGACGAGCGCATCCATCCAGCCGGAGGCACTACCCCGCGAAACTGACGTCGCGGACTGGATAGCGCTGCTCAAACCGGGTGTGATGACCCTCGTGGTGTTCACCGGGCTCATCGGTATGTTGATCGCGCCCGGCCATCTCCATCCGATCCTGCGCTTCACCGCGGTGCTCTGCATCGCGGTCGGCGCCGGCGCCTGCGGCGCCATCAATATGTGGTACGACAGGGATATCGACGCGGTGATGCGCCGCACCCGTAACCGTCCGATCCCAGCCGGCCGCATGCCCCCCGAGGACGCACTGGGTTTCGGGGTCGTCCTCGCCGCCGCCTCAGTCATCATCATGTACCTGGCGACGAATATTACCGCCGCCACAACCCTCGCGCTCTCAATCGTATTCTATGTCTTCGTCTATACCATCTGGCTCAAGCGCCGCACTCCACAGAACATCGTCATCGGCGGTGCCGCCGGAGCTTTCCCCGCCGCCATTGGTTGGGCCGCGGTTACTGGTTCCGTCGGACTCGTCCCGCTCATCCTGTTTGCCATCGTCTTCGTCTGGACGCCCCCGCACTTCTGGTCGCTTGCCCTGTTCGCCAACGAAGACTATGCGCGTGCCGGTGTTCCCATGCTGCCAGTCGTCGCCGGTCCGCGCCACACACGCCGGCAGATCATGCTCTACACCGTTATTTTGGTGCCGCTCAGCTTGGTTCCATACCTGATCGGCTTCAGCGGACCGTTGTATCTTGCCGCCGCTACCGCTTTCGGCGCGGTGTTTCTCCTGCATGCCTGGCGCGTGCTGCGCGATAAAACCGATGACGCCGGATTCAGCTTGACTAAGGACGCCCCCGCCCGCGCGGCCTTCCGCTACTCCATCTATTATCTGTTCCTGCTGTTCGGGGCGCTGGCGATCGACCGGCTGATCTGAACATGCCAGACGAGTTCGAACGCCGGCGCAGGGCCCGCAACTGGGCCATGCTCATCGTCTTGCTTGCGCTCAGCATCCTTTTCTTTGCCATTACTATCGTGAAGCTGAGCAAGTCCTGACCTCTCCGTAGAAGTCAAAGGATGCACGCTAACTGAACGCAGATACCAAAAGCTGAATGCGTTCGCTCAACGGCTCCTACTACTGCGCGACTGCGGCAAATCACGATTAAGGCTGGTCACTCACGAGCCACTCCGCCTCATCCCCTGACATCTGCGTAAAGCTACTCTCTTAGCCTTTACAGCCGCACACGATCATTCACATCCTCGACAATCACCCGTTTCAGAACGTTTCAACGCAGCGCCGCAAGCCGAATAATCATCCCGCAGGACGGCAAAAAAGTCGAGGAAGTCCCACGCAAAACCAACGCTCGCGGCTATGCGAAGCAACCCCTGTGGCCGCTTCAAAGACCTGGATATTCCCCATCTGCGCTCCGGTCACCGAGACCGCCTCGACAATAGTCTGGTGCAGTCCCCTCACAATATCCCACCGCCACGTTTGCAATCTCTCGCGCACCAACCGTATCTGAGCAACACTTCCGGACAATTCTTGGTCAATCTCGTTCGCGTGAACCTCGAAATCGTCCGCCATCTCGTGTAGTTTCCATGAGACGTGATTCCGGCGTCTTTCGGCGATATTGCGGAATTCCTGTGCTTCCTCGCGGAGATAGGCGGCTTCGTCGGCTCGAATGGCCATGGTTCTCTCTCCCTCAACAACCCCCAGTCTCGCCATCTTGTTTTGGCTTTGAATTGGAACGCCCTCCGGCGGAAACGTCGGTCTTACCTTGTAATACTTCCATCAGAGCTTAAGCTATAGCGAAGTCAATCCGGGAATTGCGGTTCGCGCCGACCCCGGTGGACTGCTTCCAAGACGGCATGAGGGGGCTGCACCACGTGGAACGCGCCATTGCCAACGAGCGACAGCGACTGGCGGCTGAGCACTTACAGTTGAACGGCCGAATTCGTGAGATTGTCTCTGAAACCTGGCACATCATTGCGCAATCTCGCGACACGCTTACGCAAGGTCGCCTGTTGCTCAGCCGTGCCGATGCTATCGTTCATAGCGTCTCACCTCAATAACTTGCCGCTGCAGCAAGTCTCTGCACCCTTCAGCACCCCAAATAAGGCAACGCTCGAACTGTCGGAGGCTTCCTATCTTCGGCTCCAGGCACAGCGTTGCCGCAAAATCTGCCCGGTGACAAAGGATCCGGAACTCATCGAGACACTGTCGAGACTGGCCCGTGAGTTCGATCAGCGCGCCGCGGCGCTTGAAGCAGAAGTCGAACCACGCAAACTTGGAGCATGAGGCCGCGGTCAGGACGCAAAAAACTCCATCGCCGCATCCACCCCGCCGCGCCCATGCGGTACCCCGTTAATCCTCAGACTCATCTCAACCGCGGTCAGCGCACCCAGCACCATCGGCTCGTTCAGATCACCCATATGCCCGATGCGGAACACTCGTCCGTTCAGACTTCCCAGTCCGCCGCCCAGTGATACATTGAACCGGTGCCGCGCCGTCCGGCGCACTTCCTCCGCATCGAACCCTTGCGGCATCAGCACCGCCGTAATCGAATCTGAATACCGCCCCGGACTGGTGCAGAATAGCTGCGGCCCGTTATTCCCGGCCCATACCTTCACCGCGCGCCGGACACCCTCCGCCAGATAGTGATGCCGCGCAATGACGTTTTCGATCCCCTCGTCCTCCAGCAGATGAAGCGCTTCGTGCATTCCATAAATCGCATTCACCGGCACCGTCCCGACGAAGCTTCTTGTCGGCCGGTTCAGCATGATTGACCAATCGAAGTAAAACCGCGCCAACTTCGCCTGCCGGTGCGCCTGCATCGCCTTATCGGAAACCGCAGTGAACGCCATGCCAGTCGGGCACATCAGTCCCTTTTGGCTGCCGCCCACTGCGCCATCGATCCTCCACTCGTCCATGCGAAAATCCAGGCTTGCCAGCGAGGAGATCGTGTCAACCAACAACAACGCCGAGTGTCCGGCTGCATCAATAGCCGCACGGACCTCCTCAAGCGGAATCATCAATCCCGTCGCCGTTTCATTGTGCACAACACAAACGGCGCGAATGGCGTGCTTGGTATCTTCCGTCAACGCGCCCTTTACCGCGCTGATCTCCACCCCATGCCTCCAGTCAGCAGCCACCGTGCGCACCTCTATCCCGTGCGCCGCCGCCATCTGTTGCCACGCCTCAGAGAAGTAACCGGACTCCAGGATAAGAATTGTATCCCCAGGCGAGAACAGGTTAGTAAGCGTCGCCTCCCACGCGGAGTGACCAGAGCCGGTATACATGAACAGCTCGTGGCGCGTGCCCAGCACCCGCTTCAGAGCCGCGTAGACCTCGTCATAAACCCCCATAAAATCCGGATCGTGGAAATCGACCGTCGGCCGGTCGATCGCCCGCAACACGGAGTCAGGAATATTCGTCGGCCCCGGATTAGCGAAAAACTGCCGCCCTCGAAGCTTCCTGGACAGTACCGCGCTCACCATCCCTCCCCTTACGGATGCTAATGTCCGGCAACCGCCGCCCGGACCTTCGGCACAACGACCCGCTGTCCGCTCAACTCTGCCCCCGCCGCGGCGTCCATGCGTGCCGACAATGCGGGCGCCACCAGCGAAAACGCTGTGATCACCAGAAAGGCCACAGAAAAGTCTTCGGTCAGCGGCCGCGCGTGTCCCTCCATCGCCATCGCCCCGGCCAATGCGGCGGCCGATACTGCGATCCCCGTAGAAAGCGCCACCTGCTGGAAAGTGGTATAGAAGCTGGTTGCCGCGCTCATCTGCGGCCGGGGCACATCGGCATAGGCGATCGTGTTGTACGCCATGAACATCAGCGACTGAAACAACCCCTGGCTCAGCAGCAACGCGTACAGCGCAATTAACGGCCAGCCCGGACGGATCCCGGCAAACGCGCCCAGCAGCACCGCGCCTGCCAGCCCCATCCACACCATCACGTTGCGAAACCCGATCCGCCGCAGGATCCGCGGTGCAAGCGCCCGCATCAACAGCGACCCTGCGGAGCTGGCAAACGTGATCAACCCGCTTTTCGCAGCCGACTCCCCAAACCCGATCTGCAGCATCATCGGCAGCAGGAACGGCGTCGCACCCGCTCCGATCCGGGAAAACGCCCCGGAAATCACCGACATCTGGAAGGTGGGAATTCGCATCAGCGAGAAATCCAGGATCGGATGCTCGCACCGCCGCGCGTGCCAGACATAGACCGCGGCCGCCGCTGCCCCGCCCAGCACCAGCGCCCCGGTCACCGCTCGCGACCCCGCACCGCGGCTCGCCATCTCGATCCCGAACATCAGGCACGCCAGCGCGGAGCCCGACAGCCCCAATCCTACCACATCGAATGGCGTCCGCTCCGTCTCTCGCATCTCGGTGATGAACGCGGTCACCAGGAAAATGCCGGTGATCCCGATCGGCACGTTGATGAAAAAAATCCAGCGCCAACTGAAATAGGTCACGATAAATCCGCCCAGTGGCGGACCAAGAATCGGGCCCGATCGTCGCCGGGATCATCAGCCACGCCATAGCCGAAACCAGCTCGGATTTCGAACACGCCCGCAGCAGCACCAACCGCCCGACCGGCGACATCAGCGCCCCGCCCGTGCCCTGCAGCATCCGCGCGCCAACCAGAAACGCCAGGTTCTGCGACAGCCCGCACAGGATCGAGCCCAGGGTGAACAGCCCGATTGCCGTCCGGAACACGGTGCGCGAGCCAAACCGATCGGCCAATTTGCCGCTCGCGGGGATGAACATGGCAAGCGTCAGCAGATACGAGGTTAACGCAATGTTCATCCGCAACGCAGGCGTATGAAAACTAGCGGCCATGCTCGGCAGGGCGGTCGCCAGCACCGTCCCATCGAGCTGCTCCATGAACATCGCGCTCGCCACGATCAGCGCAACGGTTCGGGTGCTGACCGGCGACTCCTGACTATCCATTTTCCCAAATTGAACTGTTTCGCCGCGCTGAGGAAAGCGCTTCCCTCACATGGCGGCCTCCGGCTAGGTGAATAACGGGCTGCGCCGGGTCGTAGATTTAGCAAATATCAAAATGGCGCGGTCCTCGTCATCGCCGCGGCCCGTCGAACCGGACGTTCCGATATCGAAGCAGTTCGAACGCGGCTGTGGCGGTTTCAGAGGCCGCGAGCATAGCCAAGCAAGTTCATCTAATCCTGAGGCGGTCCCAGCGTATCCGCCGCAAACGCCCCCCGTTCTCCCATCGGCTTCTCTGGAGGCCGCGTGGAATCCCGCCGCGTCTGCCGCTCCGCTTGCGCGTTTATCTCCGCCCCTAACAACACCACGTATGCTGACAACCACAGCCAGGTCAGCAGCGCGATAATCGCCCCCAATGATCCATACGTCTTATTGTAATCGCTGAAATGCGACACATAGACTGCGAATAATATCGACCCGATCACCCAAAGCACGGTGGCGAAAATCGCGCCCGGTGAGACCCACTCCCATCTTGGCTCCCGGCGATCCGGCGCATAGCGATAAAGCATGGCCAATGCTCCCATCATGAACACGATTAGCACCGGCCATTCGACAACATACGCCACCCACTTGGTGGTGCTGCCGACGCTGGCACCACTCAACACTGCGGGTAGCCCCGCCACCAGCGCAATGGCAATCATTCCCCCGAAAATCAGACCTATCGTCAGAACGATCGCGAGAACATTAAACCACAAATAGCTTCGCCGTTCCTCCTCGCCGTACGCGATATCCAGCGCGGATATCAGCCCTGTCATCCCGCGCGAGGCGCTATACAGGGCGATGAGAATGCCGATTACCACGCCGATGCTCAACGCGCTTCCCGAGGAACTCACCAGTGAATGTAGCTCGCTGCTGATCAGGTCTCGCGATGATCCCGGCAGTATCCCGGACATCGAGTTAATTTCGGTCTCCACGGTCTTCGGATCCGCGACCAGCCCATAGAAGGAAACCAGTGCAGCAAGCCCGGGAAACAGCGACAGCAGGACGTAGTAGGTCACCCCTCCGGCCACGAGTGAGAGATTCTTTTGGCTACTGGCCTGGTACGCCCGCAGAAGCACATCCCTCCACCCCCGGGCGGGGATATGCTGCGGCTGCTCAGCCTCGCGCCCTCGCCCTCGCTCCGCCGCGGTCGCAGTCTGGTCAGGCACGTGGATACTCCGTCTCGCGATCGTCGTTTTCTAACCATCGCGGCAACATTCGGTTGCACATGCTGACCGGGAGCGGTTCGAACCCGTTACCGATCCTCACTCAAGGCCGCGTGCCCCACCAGCGCCCCGATCGGCAGCGATAAAGCCCCCCAAAGCGCCAGTCCCACCAGAAGGACATGTCGCGGATCATGGACCGTCAGTTGCAGATAAGCGGCAACCCCGATCGGTACGGCGGCACCTGCCGAAAGCGCCGGCGTCGCAAATAATCGCCGAAGCCTCTCTATATTCCCGTGAATCGTGATCCCCCTTTTTGCGCGCACCGGTATGCGCCCGCCCCGAGCCGACCCGTCCGATACGATAATGTTCGGCACACGCACCTAATTGTCAAGCTATCCCGCCTGAGAGAACGTCCGTAACTGCCCGCACGCCGCAGAGATGTCGCGCCCCCGCGGACTCCGAACTGGTGAGGCAAACCCTGCGTCCATCACAACGCGGGCAAACCGGTTGATAGCCGCCGGCGTGCTCGTCTCGTATGTGCTGCCCGGCCACGGGTTGAACGGAATCAGGTTCACTTTCGCCGGAATCCCCGAGATAAGCCGAACCAGCTCTCGGGCATCTGCCGCACCGTCGTTGATCCCCTTCAACATCACGTATTCAAACGTAATCCGCCGGGCGTTCGAAGCACCGGGATACCTTCGGCATGCGGCGATCAGTTCTTCGATGGGATATTTCCGGTTGACGGGCACAAGTTCATCCCGCAGCTCGTTCCGCACCGCGTGCAAGGAAACCGCGAGATTAATCCCGAGTTCAACTCCCACCCGGTCCATCATCGGGACCACCCCCGACGTGGACAGCGTTATCCGCCGTCGCGACAGCCCGATGCCCTCGTTGTCCATGACAATCACCATGGCTTTCGCGACGTTGTTGTAATTGTACAACGGCTCGCCCATCCCCATCAGCACGATGGTCGATAGCAACCGAGGCGTCTCCCCCTGGGGGCTGGGCCACTCCCCATACGCGTCGCGCACACCCATGAACTGCCCGACAATTTCGGCCGACGCTAGGTTCCGGGTCAGCCGTTGCGTCCCCGTATGGCAGAATCGGCATGACAACGTGCAACCCACCTGAGAAGACAGGCACACTGCCCCGCGGTCCTCCTCCGGGTCGGGGATGTACACCGTCTCCACTTGTTGTCCGTCCCTGAAGCGGAACAGGAATTTCCGGGTCTCGTCCTCGCTGGTGTGCATCACAGCCGTTTCCGGCCGCCCGATTACAAACCGCTCCGTGAGCCTCGCCTGCAAGGTCCGCGCGATGTTGGTCATGCGCGCGAAATCCGTCTCACCCCGGTTGTAGATCCAGTGCCATAACTGCTTGGCGCGGAATGGCGCCTCCCCGATTGCCACGATTTCCGCCGCCAGGTCCGCGCGCGACAATCCAACCAGATCCCGCCTTCCGTCCGGTAACTGCGGCGGCGGAGGATCGAACAGAGCAGATTTGGCCAGAATCCGCGCCCGCTCGATTTCCGTCAGTTCGGCAACGGTCACGGACATCAGTGCGCCGGGCAGGCCTTCCCCATCGCGTCGTGCGCCGCGGTGAAGCCATCCAGGCTGAACGGCATCGCCGTTCCGCCCTTTGATCCGGGCATATGCGCCACTGCCGTAGAGGCGGGCAGCATTGCCGCGATCACCGCCTTACCATCACGTGCGAATGCATCATGCCCCGACGTATAAAAATCCAAATTCGCGGACCCAACCTGCACTGGCAAGGTGAAATCCTTCGGAAACACCGGGCCATTGCTGATCGCCACCTCGTCGCGACCACCCGGCCGATCCGTTACGCTGAGTACCGGTCCGTTGCCGGTCGCCGGGTCCTCCGATCCGGCCCGTGTGAAGGCGTAACATACCGTGTGACCGCCCTGCGAATACTGCGCCGCGATCCAGCGGTTGAAGCGGCCGAGCTCCTTCGGCGTCGGGGCCGTGGCAGGGGCGGTCTTGGTCGCAGCAAGCGCCGGCCCGGCCACTATACAAACGAACAGAATCAAAGGGATTCGCATCGCGCGACACATACGATCGAACCTCGGCCTGGACAAGCAACAGGCGAGCACGGGCTCGCCACCTCTACAGATGCGCCAGGATGGACTCAGCCTTGCTCACCTCGAACCCACCGGGCGCTTCCACGGCGATATGGGTTACCTTTCCATCCTGTGCCACCAGCGCGTAACGCTGGCTACGCACCCCCATACCCCGTGCCGTCAGATCCAGTTCCAGGCCCAGCGACTTGGTAAAATGCCCCGAACCATCCGCCAGCATCAACACTTTCCCCTCCGCGCCCTGGGATTTGGCCCACGCTCCCATAACGAACGCGTCATTCACCGCGATGCACGCAACGGTATCGACACCCTTCGCCTTGAACTCATCCGTAAGCTCAACGAAGCCCGGCAGATGCTTGAATGTGCAAGTCGGTGTAAAAGCGCCTGGAACCGCGAACAGCACAACGTTTTTGCCCTTGAAAATCTCATCGGTCGAAATTTCCTTGGGTCCCTCTGGCGTGGCCGTCATCAATTTCATGCTCGGGATCTTGTCACCTACCTTGATCGTCATGGCTGTCCTCCTCTCGGTTCCAATCCACCACGCATAGCCAACACGGCCGCTTCTTGCCAGCCGACGGAACCCGCACCAATGGCTTGCACCCCTCCAGGATCACGCCCATGTTCGTTTTCATGTCTGCTACCGTTGATCCCAGCGCGTTCCTCACCGGGCAGATGCTGATAGCCATGCCTGCCATGGCCGACCCCCGCTTTGCCCAGAGCGTCATCTACGTCTGTGCCCATACCCCCGACGGAGCCATGGGCCTTGTCATCAACCGCCCCCTGGCCAAACCGACGTTCGATGATCTGCTCCGCCAGCTCGACGTGGAGCCGGTGCCTCCCGCCCGACGAATTCGCCTCTGTGCTGGCGGTCCGGTGGACAATGCCCGCGGTTTTGTTCTGCACACCGCTGACTGGACCGGGGAGGGCAGCCTGAAGGTCACCGACGACCTCGCCCTCACCGCCAGTCTCGACGTGCTCAAGGCCATTGCCTCCGGCGGCGGACCGCGACATGGCATCCTTGCCCTCGGCTATGCCGGTTGGGGCCCGGGCCAGTTGGAGGCAGAGATCACCCAGAACGCCTGGCTGTCCCTCCCGGCCGACACTCAGCTTGTGTTTGGGGACGAGCACGATACGAAATGGCGTCGCGCGATGGCAATCCTGAAGATCGATCCCCTGCTCCTGTCGGAAGCCGCCGGGCACGCCTGATCAGAGCGGGAACCGTAGCAACGCATAGACTTGTCGGTGAGCGGGAATCCGGCTGACCGATAGCAATCGGCACCCGCTGGCACCGTATCATAGTGCAGGGGCGGCGCGGATCGGCCGAACCCGGGATCAGGAAGGTGGTGAGGAGCAAAGCGCAGTTTCGGAAGGTGGAGAAAAGCTGATGCCGCGAATCGCGGCATCATAGGTTCAGGGGGATAGGTGGGTTGCGGCGGACGCTCTCAGCCGTTGCCGACGTGATAATAGCCGTTACCGTTCGAACTGTTGTCCCAGCCGGTGTTCCCAGCAGCAGAGGCAACCTGACCGAAGGCCAGAGCCAATAGCAGACCGAACGCGGCGACGAAGTAACGCATATGGACCTCCTCGTTGGTTTTGTGAACCCCTTGATACGTCTGCGACGGGTGGTGCGGTGTCGCGAGCATGAGAAAACTATGAACTATCATCTTCTGCTATGAAGTCTTTCAGACCACCGCGTTTTGGACATTCGGAAAAATTTGGAACGAAATCGAACACGGATTCTGAGCTGTCGCATAGCATTCGCGGGCGACCCTGCAGACAGCCGGCCTTGCCCCCGCCAAGGCTCCCCTCCCGTGTAGATCGAATGGACATGAACCCCTTTGCCTTTTCTTAACCAGATCATGTTTTTCTGCGTGTGCGACGCCAGCAACTCCGACCACGCTTTCCGCTTGTTCAGAGAACCCCAGATCTATCAAGGTCTGCACGATTAGGCCGCTATAAAGGAAAGAGGCTTTGTCCCAACCCCAGCTTCACCCCACGCCTGACCCGGTGATGGCGGAGCTCACCGATATCGTGCGGTCCGTGCTGGACGATCCCGGCGTAACGCTTACTGAAAACACCACCGCCCAGGACGTCCCGGGCTGGGACTCCATGGCCCATATTGCCGTGATCGTAGAAGCCGAGTGTCGCTTCGGCATCACCTTCGCAGCGGCGGAGATCGGCTCCCTCCAGCGGGTCGGCGACCTCGCCAGGCTCATTCAGTCGAAATGCGCCGCCGCCGCGGCCTGAGGCGACATCCCGATCCGCCGTCGCCCTGACCGGCCGTGCTGTTCAACTCTTTCGCCTTCGTTCTCCTCTTCCTGCCCGCCACAATCCTTGGGTTCTTTGCGTCGTCCCGCTTATCGCCGCACACCGGTCGGCTGTGGCTCGTTGCCGCCTCACTGATCTTCTACGCCTGGTGGGATCCGCGATTGCTGCCAATCCTGGTTATCTCGATCGCGATCAATCACGCGTTCTGGCGAATTATTGCCAGCAATAGCGGCCGCATACAAACCACAGCACTGGCCGCCGGTATCGGCTGCAACCTCTTCTTATTAGTCTATTTCAAATACGCGGCCGCCTGGCTTGGCACCTGTGGCATCGTCATCGATACTCCCCCCCTGCCGCTCGGAATCAGCTTCTTTACTTTTACCCAGATCGGCTTGCTCATCGATGCCCGCGCCGGTGAGGCCGAGCTCCCCACGCTCACCGGGCATGCCCTGTTTGTTTCGTTTTTCCCGCACCTGATCGCTGGTCCGATCCTCAGCCATCGGGAGATGATGCCCCAGTTCACCGCCGCCCCGGTATTCCGCCCCTCAGCCATTAACATCGCCACCGGTCTCGCCATCTTTATCATCGGCCTGCTTAAGAAAACCCTGCTCGCCGATCCGCTCGCATCGACCGTCGCCTCAGGCTTTGCGCATCCCGGCAGCCTGACACTGTTCACCACCTGGCAGACCGCACTCAGCTACTCACTCCAACTCTATTTCGATTTCTCCGGATACTCCGACATGGCGATCGGAGCGGCTCGTATGCTCAATATACAGTTCCCGGCCAATTTCAACTCGCCATATAAGGCTTGCAGCATCATCGATTACTGGCAGCGCTGGCACATCACGCTCACGCGCTATCTTACCATCTATCTCTACAACCCTCTGGCGCTATCGCTGACACGTCGCTGCATCGCGCGCCGCCGAGCCGTAGATCGGCAGGCTCGTGCATCCTGGGCTGGCTTCGCCAATCTCGTGGCCCTGCCTACCGCCATTACCATAACACTGGCCGGCATCTGGCACGGCAGTGGCGTTACGTTCCTCGCGTTCGGGCTGATGCACGCGATCTTCCTCATAGTCAATCATGCCTGGCGTCTGCGCTTCGGCACGCGGGCCCAGCCGCACCTGTGGGCCGGCGTACTCACCTATTGCTGCGTGCTCGCTGGCTCCGTGGTCTTCCGTGCCCCATCTCTCACCAGCGCCGGCACGGTGTTTGCCGGCATGCTCGGTGCGCACGGAATCCGCTTCATCCAGCCTGATCTGCGACAGACTATGGAGATAGCCCGGCTCGCCGCGCTTTACGCTATCGTCTGGCTCGCCCCCAACACGCAGCAGATCATGCGCCGTTACGAGCCGGTACTCGGCACCATAAGCTTGGCTCCAAGCCAGCTTGCTTGGCAGCCCAGCGTCCCTTGGGCGGCTGTCCTTGGTGTGGCAGCCTGCCTCGGCCTGCTTTCCCTCGGCGGCTCCAGCGAATTCCTTTATTTCCGGTTCTGAGGCCGCGGTGGCACCACGCACCTATCTCGCCCTCAGTGCTACCTTCGCCGCCACCACCTTCGCCGCAATCTGGCTCTGGGTCGCCCTTGCGCCGATCACCTTTCTCGATCCCGAATACGCCGCCTGGCTCGCCAAAGAGCGCTTCCTCGCGCATTGCGACCTCGGCGACGTGGTCGTCGTCGGCGACTCCCGAGCCGCAGCCGATGTCGAGCCTGCCCTCCTGCCAGTCCGAACAACCAATCTCGCTCTCGGCGGCGGCGAACCCATCGAAGCCTACGTCGCACTCCGCCGCGCCCTCGCCTGTCCCAATCCGCCCCGCCGCGTCGTCATCTCCTTCAGCGCCGGGCATTTCGCCCTCCCCGACCTCTTCTGGCAGCGCAGCATCGGATACGGCTTCCTGACCTTCACAGACCTCGAGCAACTCCGGATCATCTCGCAGCGCCTGCACGATGGCTCAGTGTATGCCATGTCGCTGGACGACGGCCTGCCGCCCCGGCTCCGCGCAGCGCTTTACGCCCTCCGCTTCCCGCCGCTGTACTTCGCTAGCCTGCTGCACGGCGGCATCTTCCTGCGCGCCTCGGAAAACCAAGCCGCACTCGACCGAGCGACACGCAGCCGCGGCCAATATTTCTTTGGTACTGCGTCCGGCGCCAGCATTGTCGCCGTCGACGGCCACCTCGATGCGTTTCGCCCCCTTCCCGTCCTCGACTGGTATTTCGACCGCATGCTTGCACTGCTCACCGCACGCGGTATCGAAGCTGATTTCGTCGCCACCCCGATGAACCAGGCAACGTGGGACTCCGTCCGCCCGGACGTCCGCGCGGCCTTCACAGCGTACCTTCAGCGCTATGCCGCGCATTACCCAAACCTGCACCTGATCGGCCCTGCGATGCCGCACTGGCCTGATCGCTACTTTGGCGACGCCTTCTCGCACCTCAACCCGGAGGGCGCCGCCCGCTTTAGCCGTGCCTTCTCCGCCTGGCTTGCTGGCTCCGCGTCCGTCGTAACCGCCGGGCGATAAGTCACGGGCTTCCCGCGCGGCCCGTTTCATGCCCCCATAGCCCCACAACCACCCGGAGGGGGCTCCGCATGGAAGTCGAATGGCGTAACCTTCGCGCGGATCAGCTCCGCCAACGCACCGGCGCCATGGTCATCATTCCCGTTGCCGCACTTGAGCAACACGGACCGCATCTGCCCGTCGAGGTGGACTCCCGCTTGGCCGAAACCATCGTCCTCCGCACCGCCCAGAAAATCCAGGCCCGCGGTGAGGACGCCCTCGTTCTCCCCGTCATCTGGACCGGGCTTTCCGAGCACCACATGAGCTTCGGCGGCACCATCAGCCTCGATTTCCCGGCCTTCAGCCTGCTCATCGAGGGTGTCTGCCGCTCCATTGCCCGCCACGGTTTCCGCCGCATCGTGCTGCTCAACGCACATGGCGGCAACGAAAACGCGCTCCGCACCATCACCGACGAGCTGACCCCCAAGCTCGGCCTCCCGATCGTCCAGTTTACCTACTGGTTCGCCGCGGCGCCCCAGATCGCCGAGATCCTGGAAGCCCAGACCGGGCTGCGGCACGCCTGCGAGGCCGAAACCTCCATGATGATGGCCCTCCGGCCGGAACTGGTCGCCAGCGATCGCATCGACCTCGCCCGCGCCAACCCGTCGCCCAATCCCGAACCTGGCCTCTATCTCTGGCGCACCATCGCCGCCCGTTCCGCCTCCGGCGCGGTCGGCCACCCCGAAGCCGCCTCCGCTCCAAAGGGCGAACGCCTGCTCGAGGCCATCTCCGACACCCTCGCCACCAAACTTACCAACCCGGACCTCTGGTCCCTCCCCTGGACCACGTGAGCCATGCCGCTAACGCTTACCGTCAACGGCACCGCACTCACCCTCGACGTGGACCCGACCACGCCGCTCCTCGATGTCCTCCGCAACATCCTCAACCTTAAAGGGGCTCGCTTCGGCTGCGGGCTCGAACAATGCGGCACCTGCATGGTCCTGCTCGACACTGAACCCATCTTCTCCTGCGTCCGCGAGGTCGGCACCGTCGCCGGTCGCCATATTACCACCGTCGAAGCCCTCGCCGGCCACCCCCTCACCGAGGCCTTCATCGCAGAACAGGCCGGCCAGTGCGGCTATTGCCTCTCCGGCATTCTGATTAGTGCCAAGGCCCTGTTCGATCGCAATCCCAACCCCACCCGCGGCGATATCGCCGCGGCCCTGGACCGCCATCTCTGCCGCTGCGGTGCGCATAACCGCATCATCTGCGCAATCCAACGTGCTGCACGGGGAGACTTGCCCGCATGACCACCACCCCGCTCCCCCAATCCGTCATTAACAATCCCCGCCCCGACCGCTGGATCTACCTCGACCCGCAGGACCGATCCGTCCGCCTCGCTGTCGGTAAGGTCGAAATCGGCCAGGGCGTGCTGACCGCACTGGCTCAGATCGCCGCCGAGGAGCTGGATATCGATTTCAACTGTATCCGGGTTATCTCCGGCGATACGGAGCGCGCCCCAGACGAAGGCTCCACCAGCAGCAGCCTCTCCATCGAGGTCTCCGGCGCTTCTGTCAGGCTGATCAGCGCCGAGGTCCGCGGCCGCATCCTCGACCGCGTCGCCCAGCGCCTCAACTGCGCCCCCGATGACATTACTGTTGTTGACGGCGCCTTCTTCCTCGGCGACAACGCCACTGGCCACGACTACTGGACCTTCGCGCCCCAGGCCGACCTGTCGAGTCACGCCGACGGCTCAGCCCCCCGCAAGCCGGTCGCCCGCTACAGGCTGGTCGGCACGCCCACCCGTCGCATCGACCTCCCGGGCAAGATCACCGGCGGCGCCTTCATCCAGGACATGGTCCGGCCGGACATGCTGCACGCCCGCATTCTGCGTCAGCCTTCCCGCGACGCCCGTCTCACCGCCCTGGACGAAGCCGCTATCCGCCGCGCTTCCCGCGGGGACCTCCGCATCCTCCGCCTCGGCAACTTCCTCGCCCTGCTCAGCCCTGACGAAACCGTAGCCCAGCGCGCCACCGTCGCTGCGCCCAACCATGCGCGCTGGGAAAACACTCAGCCCACCTCACCCAAAGCACAGGAAGCCGCTTGGCTGATCGGCAAACCAAACGACGACCGTGTACCAGGCGCCCCGCTCCCCGCCGCGCAGGGTGAAATCGTCGAAGCTACCTACTCCCGCCCCTACATCGCCCACGCCGCCTTGGCTCCGTCCTGCGCCCTCGCCGAAAATCGCAACGGCCACCTCACCATCTGGAGCCACACCCAGGCCATCTATCCCCTCCGCACCGCGCTTGCCAAAGTCCTCGGCCGCCCCGAAGGCTCCATCACTGCCCGCCACGTCCCCGGCGCCGGCTGCTACGGTCACAACGGAGCCGACGACGTCGCGCTGGACGCCGCCCTGATTGCCCAGGAGATCCCGGACCACTGCATCCGCGTCCAATGGCGGCGAGAGGAGGAGTTCGCCTTCGAGCGCTATGGCCCCGCCCAGATCGTCACTATTCGCGCCGTCCTCGACGCGAACCCCCACCCAAAAGACTGGACGGCCGAGATCTGGGCCGCGTCCCACGTTCAACGCCCCGCCATGGGCGGCAATATGCTGGCCCACGAGGCCCTGCCCGAGCCACCACCTCCAGCCCGGCCCTTTGAACCACCCGAAGCCGCCGGTGGTGGCGGTACCCGCAACGCCTTCCCGCTCTACGATATCCCGGCCAAGCGGATCATCCATCACCTCGCCCTCGATCCGCCCCTGCGAACCTCCGCCCTGCGCAGCCTCGGAGCCATGGCCAACGTGTTTGCGCTTGAAAGCATGATGGACGAGCTCGCCGAACGTGCCGGCGGAGACCCGGTCGCCTATCGCCTTTCCATCATGTCCGAACCACGTGCCCGTCGCGTTATCGAGCATGCCGCCAAGATGGCAAACTGGTCCGCCCGCGGCGCCGCGGCTACCGGAACCGGCCTCGGCATTGGCTTCGCACAATACAAGAATTGCTCGGCCTATGCGGCGGTCGTTGTCGCACTGGACGTGGACCAGGAGGTCCGGCTCCGCCGCATCTGGGCCGCCGCCGACGCGGGCCTGATTATCAACCCCCACGGTGCAATCAACCAGCTCGAGGGCGGTATCATCCAGGCCGCAAGTTTTACGCTGAAGGAACAGGTGAAACTTGGCGACAACGGTGTCACTTCCCTTGACTGGCAAACTTACCCGATCCTGCGCTTTTCCGAAATTCCCGAAATCACTTGCGAACTGATCGACGCCCGCGACCATCCCTCGCTCGGTATGGGCGAATGCACCATCGGTCCTACCGCGGCCGCCATCGGCAACGCCGTCGCCCACGCCCTCGGCACCCGCATCCGCGATCTGCCTCTCACGAGAGAACGCATCGCCGCCGCGCTGCTGCAAAGTTAAAGCGAGTTCAAGGTGACTGGAAACAGCGCACCAAACTCACCTCTCCCTCTGGGAGAGGTCGGCGCGCGACAGCGCGCCGGGTGAGGGTGGGCGCGGCTCCGGCCACGCCAAATGGGTGCTAACCTGCTCAAGCTCCCTACCGATCCCGGATGCCCACGAAACCGCCTTCCTCGTCATGCCGACGCAGGGGGCTGTAATCCACTCGTGCTCGACATTGTTTTTTTCCTGCATGCATTTTTGGGTACCGCAGCTTCGCGCTTTCTGATTCTATTGCGCGGAACGGGGGAGTGATTCGCATGAGCCAAGGCGTCCGCGTGTTGCGTCCGGAACGGTCTCAGCTGCGCCGGGACATGGTGGACCTGGACAGCCAGTTGCCGCCCGAGCATCGCGCGCTCGCGTAGTGTGGAGTTGCGTCAGCAGCGCCCAGCTCGATGGGCTCTATGCTCGGATCAAAGCTCGCGATGAGCAGGCAGGCCGCCCGGCGTCGGACCGGGCGGTCCTGCTGGCGCTGTGGATGTATGCGACCGTTGCGGGTGTCGGCGCGGCACGGGCGATTGCCCGTCTGTGCGAGCACCATGCGGCCTATCGCTGGATCTGCGGCGGGGTGCCGGTCAATCACGACATGCTGGCGACGTTTCGCCGTGAGAGTGGCGCCCAGCTCGATGAGTTGCTCACTCGAAGGCTAACCGGGCTGATCGCCGAGGGTTTGCTGACAGTGGAGGAGGTGGCCATCGACGGGACGAAGGTGCGTGCCCGCGCGGGGCGCGGTTCGTTTGCCAAACGTGAGCGGCTGGGCCGGATCGAGGCTGCGGTGGCCAAGCGTGTGGCGGCGTTGAAGAGTGAGTTGGAGCCGGATGCAGCCGAGGCCGAGCATGGCCGGCAGGAGCGTGCCTTGCGGGCGGCCGAGGAACCACGGCCGATCATTCGACCGCCTCAATTCCCTCCGCGGCATTAGCCGGACAGCTCTGGCCTGATGCGAAATGATCTGCCGTCGTTTCAACATCGCCGATTCCGGGATTTTCTTACAGCCCCGAAGGTCGGCATCCACCACTTCGGGTGCCCCAGTCCGATCAAGGATGTTATCCTTGTCAGCGAGGCCCAGGCAGTCTAGGCGAGTAGATGTTGGCTCGGTGAATACGCTTGGCGCTCGAGATCCCCCAAAGGCGAGAGTGGCGGTCGCAACGCCAGGAACGGTCAGCCAGTTTGCCACTTGATCCCAGGTCATGCTCGCAGCTTCCCGAAGGCGGCTCATGGCGCGTAATGTAGGGCTGGTGCCGAAGGCGATCCAATCGGCACTGGCTAACCCGTTGCCGATTTCATAATACAATCGCAGGCCGTGGTAAATTCGCAAACCGACCCGGCCCTAACGCACTTCCGCGCCATGCTCGATGAAATATACGGCAATCGCCTTAAGCGCGTGGTACTGTTCGGTTCGCGCGCGCGGTGATGCCCGCGAGGACTCCGACTATGACGTTGCGATGTTCCTGCGCGACATGGCGACCGCATGGCCGTGAACCTGCTAGCCGACCTTAGCACGGCGGTTCTCGATGAAACCGGGGAGCTTATTCACGCGATGCCCCACCGCGCCGGTTCCTATCGCGAACGAACGCCGCTGATGCACGAAATCCGCGCCGAAGGCATTGACCTGTGAGGCCGGAAGCCGCCCTCTTTCTAGATAAGGTGCGGCAGCAGCTCCATACGGCAGACATCCTCCTGCGGTGCGAAGCAGACCACCAAACCGCATACCAGCCAAGGACCTGCTCGTGTTGGCGTCTGCAGAGGCCGAGAAACCTAGCCCCGCGACGGCGGGTTCGTCAGTACCGCCACTTAACCCGCCTGTCTTCGGACCGATGAAACAAAATGCGAGTACTGTGATCTACGTCACAGAAATGCAGTTGCATCCCGCTTAAATTCAGTTAGTCGTCCGATCAGGACCGGTCAGTTGCGATGATGGAGATGAATGATGCATTGCAAAAAAGTTTCTTGCGACTCTGGGATGCAGTTTGCTACTGGGATTCCCGGCCTGGGCCGTATCGAATGGGCCCTGGCGGGACACAACCCATATTGAGAACGTTCACTTCGTTACCCATGATTCCGACGGGTTCCGGACCAATGTGCCGGGACCGACTGTAAATTCCCGGAACGCTCCCACCGGCCCGAACGTTCACTGGGTTCCCCCGACAGGCACACACCACATCGACACGGCACGATGGCACGAGGGTCATTGGTGGCACGGCGCGCATGGCGGTCGGTTTGGCTGGTGGTGGATCGTCGGGCCAGACTTCTATGAGTATCCCGATGCGGCCGTGGTCTATCCGGCACCGCCGCCCCTCGTTCAAGGCTACTGGTATTGGTGCGACGCCTACCGGCAATATTATCCCTATGTTGCTGTCTGTCCGAGCGGCTGGCGTGCAGTCCTGCCAGGCGCACCCATCGGATAGCGTCGGCCAGAAAGGCAATCGGGGGGTTGCCTACTTGCCTGCTCGGCTCTGGTATCCGCTGCCCGCTTCGCCCAGTAAGCTACCTGGTCGCGCCACGCTCCAATTGCGTCACCAATCGCCGCCTGTAAGGGTGCAAAAGCCGGGCGACTTAAGAACGGAATGGCTGTTCAGAGGCCGGGATGATAGGTGCAGCAGGCAGCAGTGGTCAAAGCCGCGACTTCGGCCTGCTCTTCACCGACCCTAGCGGCTTTTTCTCCGAAGGAAAGCGCGACTGCACCTCGATAGTCGAGACAATGAAAGGCGGCGCCCCTGCAGGAGGGAAAAGAGGGATCGGTCAGCCATGCATAAGCGGGCAGCCGAACACCGCCGGAGGTGGAAAGGCGTTCGCACCGCTTATAGTGGCGATCGGCTTGTAGTAGTCCCATCTGTACCTGGCCTCAGAGGACGGCTTCACCTCCCAAACATACATCGTGTGCCGGACGCAGCCATTCGGGTCGATACGCACATCGGTGTTGTAGAAATCGTTCACCGGCATTTCGTGCATCTTCGCGGCCACCGCGTCGGCGTCCAGCGTGCCAGCCGCCTTCACGGCCTTCAGATAATGCAGCACAGCAGCGTAGCAGCCGGCGCGCTGCATGGTCGGTGGCTCGTCGATCGACTGACTGAAGCGCTTGGTCCAGTCGCGGGTCTTATGGCTCAGGTCCCAGTAGAACGAATTGGTCAGCACCAACCCCTGACAGACGTCCTGACTCAGCGCCTTGACGTCGGCGATCGCCATCAGCAGCGTCGCCAGGCGCTGGCCGCCCTTGGCAATCCCGAACTCGGCTGCCTGCTTGATGCAGTTCTGCAGATCCGTGCCGGCATTGGCGAGCCCGATCACCTTCGCGCGGGACGCCCTCGCCCGCAGCAGATAGGACGAGAAATCAGCAGTGCCGAGCGGCACGCGCACGCTGCCCAGGACCTTGCCACCGGCTTCCTTCACGAAGGTGGTAGTGTTCTCTTCCAGCGAATAGCCAAAGGCGTAGTCCACGGTGATGAAGAACCAGGTGTCTCCGCCGGCCTTGGTCAGCTCACCACCCGTACCCTTGGCCAGCGCATAGGTGTCGTACACGAACTGGAACCCGTACGGCGAGCATTGCTTGCCGATGAAATCAGTCGCCGCCGGATCGGCTGCCATGTAAATGCGTTTCTTCTCGCGGCTGATCTGCTGAATCGCCAAGCCGGAAGAGCTGGCCGCGCCATCGGCCAGCGCATCGACGCCGTTGTCGTCGATCCACTCACGCGCTTTCGCCGCCGCGATGTTCGGCTTGTCCTGGTCGTCGGCTTGCAGGATTTCGATCGAACGGCCGAGCACGGAACCGCCGAAATCCTCGACCGCCATCTTCGCGGTTACTATGTCGCCGGGCCCGCCGTCGTCGCGGTAGGGACCGGTCATGTCGCTGAGCAGGCCAATGCGCACCGGCTTCGATGTGCTTTGCGCGCGCAGGATCGCGGGGCAGGTCAACGGCGCTGCAGCAAATTGCGCCGAGCGCAACCCGACGCGTGATCCGGATCATAGTGTCCTCCCTTCGTGACGTCTTATTATGGGGCCAGATTACCCGGCCCGCTGTGCGCCTGGAAGTGGCCTGCTCATAGCATCGCCCGCGACACCTCCGGGTCCGGGTAGTACGAGGCACGGAATCCCTCGCCGGGCCTTTCAACGCCAAAACTGGAGTGGGAACCGCACTCGCTCCCGTCAGCCACGTCTGGCGGTGATTACCAACGCGGTGTTCGATGCGATTAGGGTGCGGTTCCGGCAGACGCCGTTCCGGCCGGAGCGGGTGAAGGCGGCAGTCACCCGGAGCGATTGTCCCAAGGGTTGAGAAGCGCCACTCCCATTGTAGCGAAATCAACCACGTTCCGGGTGACTAACGTCATGCCGTGCGCAAGCGCCGTCGCCGCGATCAGTCCGTCGCGGATTGGTCGGGGATCCGGCACATGCAGGGCTGCACTTCGACGTGCCACCGCCGTATCGACCGGCAGAATACGATCGGCGAAGCCAGGCAGCACATGGCGGCCCAGCCATCGGCGCAAAATCGCGCCCGTAGCCGGATCGCTTCGCTCGGCGAGCAACGTGCCGATTTCGAGTTCCTCGATGACAATCGCCGACAAATAAAGGACCCCGTCCGCAACCGCACCAGCCCATGCGGTCACATTGCGATCGGCCTTCTTTGCCCGCACCTTCCGCAGCTCGGAAATTACGTTCGTATCGAGCAGAAACATTACTTCAGGTCGGCTGGCCGGGCGAGGTCCGGTCTTCGTGGAATCTCAAGCTCCACGTCTTCGATGCCGGGCGGCAAGCCCAATTGGTCGATAAGGTTGTCACTGCCGCTCCCGGCCAGCCGCCGGTACTCCTCTATGCTGAGCAGGACGTGCGCTGGCCTGCCGCGATCGGTGATGAACACCGGCCCCCGAGCCGCGGCCTTCTTGGCGCGACTGGTGTCCTGGTTGAATTCCCGGCTGGAAATGGTCGTGATCGTCACCCTCGCGTCTCCACTCTCGCGGATGTAGATACATCTCTACTTTGGCGCATTCAAGTGGCGAGACTCCAGCCGCAAACCGGCGCGCTGCCCATCCAGATCGTCTCCAGAAACGGCAGGATGGCCCTGCCGGCCATTCCCGCAGCTCCGGAAGGAGGTCCAGCGGCTACGGGAGCTGTCGGGGCCCAGCTCAAAATCGACCTTGGCGTGGAGCTTGGCTCCGGGGATGTGCTTGGCGCCCCAACCCCCAAATGGCTAGAGCTCCGGTTGCCACTCCAGAAAACGATCAGTCAGTTTACCACTTGATCCCAGCTCATTCTCGCAGCCTCCCGAGGACGGCGCGTGGCGCGTAATGTAGGCCGGTGCCGGGGGCGATCCAATCGGCACTGGCTGACCCGCTGCCCATCTCATGATACGATCGCAAGCCATGGCAAATCCGCAAAAGCGACCCATTCTGACGCGCTTCCGCGCTGTCCTTGATGAGATATACCGCAATCGCATCGAACGTATAGTGCTGTTCGGCTCGCGGGCGCGCGGTGATGCCCGTGCGGACTCCGATTATGACGTCGCGGTGTTCCTGCGCGACATGGGCGACCGCATGGTCGAGATGAACCGGCTAGCCGACCTTAGCACCGCCATTCTCGATGAAACCGGCGAGCTTATTCACGCGATGCCTTACCGCGCCGGTTCCTACCGCGAGCGAACGCTGCTAATGCACGAAATCCGCGCCGAAGGCATTGACCTGTGAAGCCGGAAACCGCCCTCTTTCTCGACAAGGCGCGCCAGCAGCTCCACACGGCGGACATCGTGTCGGGTGTTGGCCTGAATGGACAAGCCGGACGCACGGCCTATCTTGCTGGCTAAAAAGGGCTCAAGAATGAAATTGGTCTTAAGCTCTCTGTTTCTCGACGAGGAAGAGCTCTATATTCTAAAACTAGCGGCGCTGTACTGCGACCAGATTGTTGTTCCAAGCGAGGGTATGCAGATCCTGCAAGTGCTTGCGCCTTTTAAAGTTGGACCTGGGGCTGAGGAGGCAACGGTTCCCGTTAGGTTTGTCAGGAGGTATTCGAGCACTTCGCGCGAGATCGAGGCGGCCATGTTGCCTTTGGTTCGCGAGGGCATCCTCCTCCGCGCCGGCCGCAGCACATCCACAGCGCGGTCCGTTCTAGGCGCTGTTCAAGACGTGGGATTCGTCTATAGCCCTGACAAACTCAGCGCCAAATCCGATGAACAGTGGCAAGCCTTCACCGATGCGTTGGCCGACATCCTTCCAAATGAAGTGGACCCCGAATTTGGGACCACCCGCCAAGCTATAAACCGAACCGGCTCCGTCCGTGCTACACGGAGCGGAACATGAGCAGAACCCGACGCAGGATCGATGCCGCGCTGAAGGCGAAGATCGCCCTGGAAGCGCTGCGGGAAGACGCGACAGTGGCCGAGCTGGCGGTGCGTTACCAGGTGCATCCGACACAGATCTACGCCTGGAAGAAGCAGCTGCTAGAACATGCCGAACGGGTTTTCCGGACCGGGACAGGCGATGAGCAACCGGCGAAGGAAATCGCGCTACTGCACGCCAAGATCGGCGAACTGGTACTGGAGCGGGATTTTTTAGCGCGGAGGTCCGGCAGATGAGCGCGGCGGGCCGGAGAGCGATGCTCGATCGCGGCCACGGGCAGCTCTCGGTGCGGCGGCAATGCGCGTTGCTTGGACTGGCGCGCTCAGGCGTTTATCGCGCGAAGCCGGAGCATGACGCGGTGTTCGTCGCTTGGCCGTTCTATGGCTCGCGGCGGATCGCGGCGACGCTGAGCACGGGCGGGGAGAAGGTAAACCGCAAGCGGGTGCAGCGGCTGATGCGGGTGATGGGGATCGCGGCGCTGGGGCCGAAGCCGCGCACCAGCAAGCCAGGGCCTGGACACAAAATCTACCCGTATCTGCTGCGGGACGTGCGGATCGAGCGAGTGAACCAGGTATGGTGCGCGGACATCACCTACATTCCGATGCGGCGTGGGTTCCTGTATCTGGTGACGGTGATGGATTGGTGGAGTCGCGCGGCGCTGTCGTGGCGGCTGTCGAACACGATGGATGCGGGGTTTTGCGTGGACGCGCTGAAGGACGCCCTGCGGCGACACGGCCGGCCGGAGGTGTTCAATACGGACCAGGGCAGCCAATTCACCTGCGAGGCCTTTGTCGGCACGCTGCTTGGAGCCGGGATTGCGGTATCGATGGATGGCCGCGGTCGATGGATGGACAACGTGTTCATCGAGCGGCTGTGGCGCTCGCTCAAGCACGAGGAGGTTTACTTGAAGGACTACGCGGACGCGCGCGAAGCGCGGGTGGGGATCGGCGCGTGGATGGAGTTCTACAACGAGCTGCGCCCGCATCAGGTGCTGGGACATCGCATGCCGATGGCGGTGTGGCGAGCGGGGCTTGCGAGATCGGCTGTGGATATGCAGCTTCGCTTGGACAACGCTGGCGGGTTACCCACATATCCACAGCCGCCACAACAGCAGGAAGAGGTTTATGCTTAGCCGCTCCTATTCACCAAGCGCTGTGAAAAATGGCTGAGTCGCACCGCCGCGAATTCGGGCAGCCTCGGCCGTTGCGCCTGTTTCATCGCGATCGGACCGGATTGTTGGTTGGGGTTGATGGGAAACGGGTTCGACGGGGCGCCTGCCCCGCGGTCTATGGAGCGGCCGGCACCAAGCTGTGGGCGAGGTCGCGGAACAATGCTGCCTCAGGGCAGGAGGCAGCGAAAGCGACGCGCACACGGGAAGCGGTCTCGATTACCCGTGCAGCGACCTTCATCAGCCGCAGCCGAATGGTGGTGAACTCGGCGGTGGTCAGCGCGTGTGCCTTGGGGATGCCGTCGCGCACGTTGAGTAACAGCCAATAAGCTGCGGTGTGAAGGATGAGCCGCATCTGATTGGCAAGCGGTGCCCGACATGAGGTGCGGTCGGAGGCAAGTTGGCTCTTGTGAAGTTTGATCAGGTTTTCCGCCTGGCCGCGCTCACAATAAAGCGTATCATACAGCCACTCAGCGCTGCCCGTGGTGATGTTGCTGACCACGAAGCGGATGTCGAGGCCGAGAGTGGACGCCTCGATGCGGGCCGCGATACGACGCGAACGCGACCAGGATTTGGCCCGATACTGTGTTTCGGTGTAGCGCCGCAGCAGCGGGGAATCGGCTTCGGCGCGACGGACACGAACGTCGTCAGCTGCCGGCTCGACCAGGCGGTGCAGCACGTCGTTGCCGGACAGGCCGAAGACGTAGCGAATACCCTCCGCTTCGCACCAGTCCATCACCTCTGGTCGGCCGTAATGGCTGTCACCGCGGATGGTGATGCGCGTGTTCGGCCAATGCCGTCTGATCTCGCGCAGCAGGCGCCGCAGGTGACGGCGGACTTCCTTCCCCGATGGGGTTTTGCCGGGCCGCAGCAGCACCGCCACCGGCCGCGCCGTGGCAGTGTCATAGATATGGATCGGTAGAAAGCAGCGCTCGTTGTAATGGGCATTGAACAACGACAGCTGCTGATATCCATGCACCACGTCCACGGTGTCGTCGATATCAAGCGTGACCGCCTCTGGCGGCACTGCATAGCTGGCGCAGTAGAGGCCAATCATCGCCCGCATCATTCGGATGATCTCGCGCAGGCTGGGGGCGTTCTCCCACCGCGACATGGTCGGCTGCGAGCACAAATCGCGGCCGCTGGCGGGCAGCTTGCCGCAAGCCAGTTTGAAGGCCGGGTCGCGGCGCAGGTGATCGAGGTCGTCGGCGTCCTCGTAGCCGCAGGCGATCGCCAGAATGCGCGCACGCAGGATGTCACTCAGCTGATGCACGATCCGGCCTGGATCGCGATGATCGGCAATCTCCGCCGCCAGTCGATTACAGATGCCCAGACGTCGTTCCGCCCGCGCCAGCAAGATGACGCCGCCATCTGACGTGATCCGTCCGCCATCGAATGCCGCGGTGACTTTCTTGCCTGCAACGGCTGGCAATGCGAACGGCTCGGTCGTATCCTCGTGCATGGCGGGTGTGGCACCGGTGAGATTGCGATTCGGATGGCGTCAGGCACCCAATTCGTAAGTCACAATCACCACCTTACGCGACACCCGCCGACGAATCCCTGCTATGCGATGAATAAGACAGGTTAGCTTGAAAGAAGGAAGGATGGGAGCCGGACGGGGGCTGTAGCTAAGCAGCGGGCCAAATTGGTCCCATAGGTGGGGTCCACCTCATAGCGGACGTCCTATCCCACTTCATCAATAATGAGCGACTAGCCGTTCCACTAAATCAGACGGAGGCCAAGACAGAGTTCTTTACCGAGCAGGTGCTTAAGGAGTTCGTTCCCAACCTCCACATTGCCTCGATTGAAGATGTGCTGGAAATCCGGTATCAACTGCGTGCCGAACTCGAAGCCTTCCGGGCGTCAATGGCGATGTTTGCAAGTAAGATTCAATCCAATCCATGGACTCCGGATATAAAGCAGGAAATACAGCATATGGTCGAATCTGATGTCAGACCTCAGCTATCCAATCTGAGGGCCTCTCTAAGGCACTCCCAGCTCAAAGTGATTAAACGGGCACTTGCTAACCTGAAGAATGTCAAGACCTACCTGCCCTTTTTGGGCACGGCTCTAGTCCACAGCGAACCATCTATTGCAGCGCTGGCGAGTGCCGGACTGGCCGGTTTTCAGGCACTTTACGATACGATCCTCGAGCGGCGAAAAATACGCGATGAAAACGGCCTAGTCTTCTTGCTTGATGCCCGTAGCAGCGTCGCCAAGCTAAGTAAGCGTCGTTACCCGCGGTGACCATTCTTGGCGGGATCGCCACTAAGTTCGGGCCTTCCAATGCCCGCATTCCGGCGTTCCATGGCCCGTACCAATAATATGAAAAGGCAGGAATCTTACCCGACCTTGCCAAACTCGACACCGTCGCTCCGTTGACTGGCTGACGCTCCAGCGTCATGTCGAAATCGATCTCCGGCTGGGTCGTGCGCGTCACAGGACTATGAAATTTTTGCCAGTCTTGATATCCAAGAATTCGGGGGTAAGGTCCATGCTTGTCTCTTCGATTAAGCGGTTAAGCATGCCGACCGGCAAGTTGCACACTCCGGCCAGTTTTTCCAGCTTTTTGCGGAAGATGTGCAGCTTACCCCTGTGATTATAAAGCCAATACTCATGTACAAGCTTATTGCGTTCAGCCCGAATTTCGTTGAGCTTCCGAAAAGTCTGATAGTTGATCAGCCCGATACTGAGACCGATGTGAAGGAGGTTGTATGGCGTTAACCCATTGCAATACGATCTGATGCACTCTACTTCCCCTTCTGGCATCACAGCCAGGTCAGAGGATTTGTGCCACACAATTTGGGTAAATAGCAGCCATTTTAACAAGTCTTCAATAAAAGCTATGTAGGAGAGCGATTCCTTCAAAGTACCGATCTTTCCTTTTTTCGTTTAGAATTTTATTTATAGTATCAGCTAAGCTATTTACCTCATCGACAAGGTTGTACGGACCAACCCTCTGCTTAGTCATGGGCCTCCCCCGCGGATTGTTTCGGGCCGCTACACACACTCACCCACTCTGCCTGGCTGAGCAACACCGATCTTATCAATCATGGCGTGAAGAATCATCGCGGTAATCGCCCGGTATGCGGCACATCTTCATCCGGCCGTAGCTCCGAAAATTGGATCGTCAACATAGACGCTCGCCAGTCCTCCAAAGACGTCACAGGAAAATCTCGCGCTTGAAAAACGCACATGTGCTCCGGTCCTCTTTCCTGAGATATCTCTTCCGACTGTCATAGGTGAAGAGGACCTCCGCTTTAGCTGGCATCGCGAGTGCGGGAACCGCAACCCTGGCCATAAGCAACAGCATCATGTAGGTTTCCAGATAGCTCTGATAACTCGCCCTCATCCCACGTGCGCTGTAGATTGGTCCATTGCTATTCCATAAGATGGCATTCGAAACATCATCACGAGCATGAATGTAATTCGATAGACGAGCATAGAGCGAAGTGGCCCATCCGCCCTGATATGGCCCGCTTTTGTCCGCCAACATTGTTTGGCCAGCAGATATCTTCGCCTTGTCTTCCAAAGTTCTAAATTCAGGAGTGGCTCGCAGCCGGTGCCTGGTTTCCGCGAAACGAAGCTCCTCATCCCTTTTCCAATCCTCCAGCGCTTCATATCGCCTGTGAGCTGGCAGGCACATGCAAATGCCACCGTCTCTAAAGCGCTCCGCAGTGCGGCAATCGCTTGCTTGTAGAAGCCGTGCAACAAAGAGTATAGTGAAGCTGCGAAATCGTCGGAGCAATCAAGCATGGGGTCGGCGATCATGCCTTTCTCAGACATGCCTCCAGCCACGTGCCGCACAGCTCATGAAGCAAAGCGACGCGGCTGCCCTGATGGGATGTCGTCCGGATCGCGACGTCGCCCGCGATATCCATGATCCCGTGCCAAGCCTCGGCTGTAATGAGATCAGTCGGAGGCGTCTCATTCCCATCGCTGATCGCGAAGTCGTCGGCTCCAGTACCATCCTCCGGGCCCGGAAATCCGAGGCGTTCAGTTTGCACACCATTGGCCTTCTTCCTCATCGCCATGACTGGCACACCAGCGAAGATCCGCTTGACAGCGGGTTCCTTCCACTTCGCGCTATTCCAGCAAGTTAGGCCCGCGGCCCGGCGGCCTCTCACCATCTCAGAATCCGAGAATTGATCTCATCACGCGAACCCATGTCAACCCGAATTGCCTTCTCGTAGAGGCTCCACCCCGCCGAAGCGTACACTTCGCCTCCCCCAAAAACCCCCAAGTGACCCTTTCATCCACCCAAAAATCGCCCAGGTGACCCTTTCACCCGTCTCAAAACCTGCGAAGTGACCCCTTCGCCTCCCCGAAAACCGGCCAAGTGACCCCTTCACCATCACCGCACCCACCTGAGACCGCCAACGCCCCGTCCCATGATCGTAGCACATGCGGAACACCCGACGCTCCCGGCACCCATCCAAAACCATCCCTACCCAGGGACCACCCCCAGCGATACATTCCCCCCAGATACCACCACCCAATCATCCAAGATCCCCCATGCCCGAAGCCCCCGGACATCCCGGAATCCCCCCTCGCTGGACCTCCAGCGCCAAAACCGGGGTCGGAACCGCCCTCTCCCCAGTCAGCCGCGTCTGGTTCACCATCAGCCACGGCATCATCAACGAAATCTACTACCCCCGCGTGGACCAGGCCTGCACCCGGGACTTCGGCCTGCTCTTCACCGATGCCACCGGCTTCTTCTCCGAAGAAAAACGCGACTGCACCTCCGTCGTCGAGAGGCTGGAGGACGGCGTCCCCGCCTTCACCCTCACCAACACCCAGGCCGAAAACCGCTACCGCGTCACCAAGCACATCGTCACCGACCCCCGTGCCGACACTCTTCTCCAGGAAATTCACCTGGAACCTAACGGCGAGCCCCTGAACGTCTTCGCCCTGCTCGCCCCTCACCTGGTCAACGCCGGTTCCCACAACACCGCCTGGCTCGGCGACTACAAAGGCCAGCCCATGCTGTTCGCCAGCGGCAGCGGTACCTATCTCGCCCTCGCCTCTGACAAGCCCTTCCTCGCCCGATCCGTCGGCTACGCTGGCTCCTCCGACGGCTGGCAGCTCCTGCACGGCACCGGCCAGCTTACCGAATACGACCGGGCAGAGGACGGCAACATCGCCCTCACCGCCCAGCTCACCATCGAGCCCGGCAGCCCTACCCGCCTCGCCCTCGGTTTCGGCAGCTCGGCAACCGAGGCCGCCTTCCGCGCCCGCGGCCACCCTGCTCCATCCCTTCGCCGAGGCCCAGGGAGAATACGCCCAGGTCTGGCGCGCCTGGCAGGCCCGCCTGCGCTCGCTCGACCGCCGCCATAATGGCCACAACACCTATCGCATCAGCACCGCGCACCCACGAAAGCCCCACCTTCCCTGGCGGTCTCATTGCCAGCCTTTCCATTCCGTGGGGCTTTTCCAAGGGCGACGACGACATCGGCGGCTATCATCTCGTCTGGCCGCGTGATCTCTGCGAAACCGCGGGAGGCTTCCTCGCTTGTGGCGCCACGCACGAGGCCCGCCGCATCCTGCGCTACCTCCGCGCCATCCAGGAAGCCGATGGAAGCTGGCCGCAGAACTGCTGGCTCGACGGCATCCCGTACTGGCGCGGCCTCCAGCTCGACGAATGCGCCTTTCCCATCCTGCTCGTTGATCTCGCCTGGCGCACCGGCGCCCTGGCCGAGATCGATCTTGGCAACTACTGGCCCATGGTCCGCAAGGCCGCCGGGTTTGTCATCCGCCGCGGCCCCTCAACCGACCAGGACCGCTGGGAGGAAAACCCCGGCTACACACCTTTCACCCTGGCCGTGCAGATCGCCGCTCTCGCCGCCGCCGCCCACATCGCCGAGAACGTCGAGGACGGTATCATTCCCGACGTCCTCCGCGATACCGCCGACGCCTGGAACGACCTCATCGAAAGCTGGCTCTACCACACCGACACCCCGCTCTCCCGCGAAGTCGGCGTCGAAGGCCACTACGTCCGCGTGACGCCAAATCTCGCCCAGGAGGCTCGCGCCGCCCGCTGCGATACCGTCGAGGTCCGCAACCGCCCCGGCGGCGACGCCCGCATCAGGACCGACATGCTGGTCAGCACCGACGCCCTGGCCCTGGTCCGTTTCGGCCTCCGCGCCCCCGATGATCCTCGTATCCTCAACACCATCAAAGTCATCGACGCCCTGCTCAAGGCCGATCTGCCGCCCGGCCCCGTTTGGCGCCGCTATAATGACGACGGTTATGGGGAACACGCCGACGGCTCCGCCTACGACGGCACCGGCATCGGCCGACCCTGGCCGCTGCTCACCGGCGAGCGCGCCCATTACGAGCTCGCCGCCGGCCGCCGGCACGAAGCCGAGCGCCTTCTCGCCACCATGGAAGCCTGCGCCTCGGACGGAGGCCTCATTCCGGAGCAGGTGTGGGACCAGGACGCTATTCCGGAGCGCGAGCTGTTTCCGGGGAGGCCCAGCGGCTCCGCCATGCCTCTCGTGTGGGCCCATTCCGAGCATCTGAAGCTGCTCCGCTCCCTGGCCGACAACGCCGTATTCGACATGCCGCCGCACGCCCTCAGCCGCTACGTCCGCCACCAGCAGAAACCCCGCATCCTCCCCTGGAGGCCCGACTGGCGCAGCGAAACCATCCCTGCCGGCCGCGTTCTGCGGGTCGACCTCCCGGAACCCGCCGTCATCCTCTGGACCACCGACGACTGGGCCAACTCAATCGAGACCCCGACTCAGAGCACCGGTCTCGACGCCGAAATCTGCGAGCTCCCGACCGATACCCTCGCCCCGGGCGCCCGGGTCACCTTCACCTGGCGCCGGCGCACGGGAGACTGGGCCGGGGGAAACTACTCGGTTACAATCGTATGAATGGAAACGTCCGAGCCTCCCGGTAATCCCGGGATCATTCTGCTCCGTCCTCTCGCCGTCCCCACCCCAGAGGCCCGCACCATCATCGTCACCGGCGTCGGCCGCTCCGGCACCAGTATGGCGGCCGCACTGCTGGCGAGCACCGGCATCCTGGACCGCGCGAACGCCTATCACGTTACCCTGGAAGACCGCGAGCTTCTGCATGTTCTGATAGCTCAGGACCGCCCAGGCTTGGTCGAGGCAATCCGCCGCCGGAACGAAGACGCGAACGTCTGGGCGTTCAAGATCCCCAACCTCCATGGCTACCTGGCACCCGTGGACCTCGGCCTGTTCCGCAATCCGCACCTGGTCATAGTTATGCGCGGCCTCGCCGCCATCGCCCATCGTCACGCCATTGCCGAACCCCTGGACCCCGCCCGCGCCTTTTTTGAGACCGCGGAAACCATGACCACCCTCGTGGAGTTCCTGAAGTGCGCCGATTGCCCCACGCTCGTAGTCAGCTACGAAAAGACCATTGTCCACCCGGAAGCGACCGTGCGCGCGTTGATGGAGTGCGCACAGCTCCCGCTCTCGGACGATATGCTCAACCAGTTCATCGCCCTGATTCACCCGGAAGACCGTGCTTACGCCCGCATCGCCGCCCGGTCTTTCAGGGGCAACATAGACGGCATTTTCGATGGTCACCTCGTCGGATGGTGCTGGGAAGAGGGTGAGTCCCGTCCCGTTTCGCTAGACTTGCTCCTCAATGGCACGACAATTCACACTGTCCGCGCCGACACTTTCCGGGACGACCTGCGCGACGCCGGTATCGGCGACGGCCATCATGGCTTTGATATCGATACCGCTCCCTTCAATCCGGCCCCCGGAGCTATCCTCGCCGTGCGTGTCTCCGGCCGCACTTTCCAGCTTCCCGGCAGCGGCCAACCCACCTGGCGCTATGCGCGTTAAAACCCGCCGAACCGGCGTGGAGCCCATCCGGTAACAGGCGGGGCGTAGAGCCAATAGGGGATTGCCCCAGAGCTGCTCGCCGCTATCCGGTGGCGACTTTCCGGGACTCAGCCAGCAGGTAGAGGCAGCCTTCGGCGATGTCCCAGAGGTCGCCGGAGCGCAGGAAAGGGTTGCCCTGGTACCGGGTAGCGGCGCCCACCGAGGGCAGCCTGACGCGCGGCGGCAACCCTCGGGCCCTCGCCCGCGAGGCGCATCAGCGGCTCGCTGCCAACGACCCGGGGGGCGGAGCTACAACTCGGTCAGGAGCCGTTCGCGGTTTTCCGCCACTTGCTTCGTGGCGCCGATAGCCCCTATGGCGTGTTTGACCGCGCCGTGATCAACGGCGTCATCGCCCGCGAGCGCCGGGGGCCGTAGGGGTGGACCGGAGGTATGAGTGGGGCCGGGGCTTGAACGTGGCAGGGCGGCGGTGTAGAACGTATGGCGAACGAACGGGAGCGATGGGGGTGGTAGAGATCGGTACCGATGCCAGTTTTAGGGGGCTTGACAACGGTACCGTTGGCGGATTCGGGGAGCTTGACAACGGTACCGTTGGCGGGTTCGGGGGACTTGACAACGGTACCGTTGGGGGTTTGGCGGGGGTTGACAACGGTACCGTTGAGGGATTTGGTTCTGGAACGGTATAGATTGCCAGAACGTTACCAGGCGGTCCCGGCGAGTGGCAGCCAACTCCCTGATGACCTCGCGATTGCCGCCAACAGGCTGCCGCAGCGCTGTGCCCCGCGCTGTGAGTCTCAGAGTTCGGTGGACCGGATTATCACGTGCTCGGGCTGGTCTGCAGACCCGTCCTCTCCCGGCATCTAACGGGCGGGCTTTTGCTAGGTCATGTCCGACTCTGTTCGCGTGCGGCTACTCGGCCTTGTGCCCCCGCTAAAACCCATCGTGATCCCGGCGCGCCGGAGATTTCGCAATCATGACAGTCAGCGTTAGACCATGACCCTCGGCACGGGGTGGGAGCGCGGATCGAACGGCGAGGCGATCGCCGCGTCCGGCTTGCCGATGATTGCGAGCCGCTACACGTAGTGGCCTAAGTCGGACGGACGACGTAGTGGCCAGGCACCCAAACGTACCGAAACCCGTTCCAGCGCCAATGGCCGGGCCGCCAGACGTAATAACCTGGCGGAGGCGCCGGAACGCGCTCGACAATCGGTGCGGGCGCCGGCCCAACGGGCGGGGGAGCATAGACGCAGCCTGACAGCAGAAACAGCGAGAAAGCGACAACAAACCCTCGGGTAAATGTTAAGCGTGGTATCATCTCCAATGTCCCGTCATGCGGTTGCATCCTTACCAGATCCAGCATCGCGCCGGATGCACGCCACCGTAGGGGCCCGACATAGCCCGGCCGGCATGCGCACCCGGCTAGGGCGCCGGTTGGATTGAGCAACGTTGTTATATTTGTCAATGTTAAATTTGGCATGCAGCGTGATCTCGCGGCGGTTCAGGTTGCGGTATTCGCGATCTCGGCATTGCTCTCCGCTCTGTCCCTTCGCGGACGCGGGCCGCGACCCCTCAGTAGCCCGTCTTCTCTCCACACGGCCCTGCGGCAGCATTCGTGCGGGAATTTACGGTAGGGGGCTGATCCAGGCGAGCCTACCCGTAAATTCCTGCTTAGGCGGTGCGCTGGGCAAGGGCTTCGTAGGGCATCGACCGCGCCCGATCCGGACCTGGAACGCGGCCTTGGTCGGCGGCAAACCGGCGTACACCAATGCGAACGCCGCCTCCAGTTTTTCCGGATCCAGCGCCTTGCGCCCCGGCGCGCCTGCCGTTGGCGGCGGCCGCAGCGAGGCCGATCAGGCGCCGTGCGAAATCCGCCATATGCGATCGCTGAGGCTGCGGGCATGCGAATGCCGAGCCTGCGACGCAGGTCGAGATCCGAGGATGCAGCGACAGCTTCGGCAGCCCGCCACGACGTGATGCTATCGCGGGAGCGGGCGTAGACTGTGGCGAACGCTTTGATGGACGTGGGTTGCCGCGAACCGCTTGGTGCGCAAGGCGCAAAGACAGACCCGCGCCAACCCAGGGGTTATTAGCCGGCGAGTTGAGATCGCCATTTAGCCCCTTGCGTGGGAACTAATCGCAGTGCCTCAATAAAAGCCCTCCGGGGCAACATCAGTTTCTTAACGCATGCCCTCGGCCAATTCCGTTCCGCGCTCAATGATCTCATTGAATGCCGCTTGTGCAGTGGCTTGATCCGTCCAGTCGCGCTCATCCAGGATATTCGAGACAGCATTGAGCTCCGCAACCGGAATGCCTTCACGCTCTCCCTCGTGGCAACTGTAGAGTCGTCCGTTCCGCCGTTCAATGAGCGCGAAGCGGTCGCCACAGGCAATCAGCAGATGAGTGCCATGTTCCGCAATAATGGTCACCTTCATCCCGTTACAGCTCCGACTGTGAACCGGCCCCAAAAAATATAGGCACCAGTGGCGTGGTCACCAACCCAGATTCAGTCAAAAATTGCTCGCGAGTTGCGTTGCCAACCGGCCAATTCGCCGATGGTCCGGGGGCACTAATCAGCCGGACGGCTACTCCGCCGCACGTCGGGCGTGCACAATTATACGCTAACATTCCCCAAGGGAGGGACGCCGCTTTTGTCAATCCCGCTTTTTGGCCACTTACTATGTTCGACGGCGGCTTTGGTCGCGTGCCTCGCATTTCCGGGCTGCTCAGGCTTTCAGAAACCTGTTCCAAAACAGCACCGAAAGCCGACCCAAGTAGGGGTCGACGCACGATTTGTGAAAAATAGTACGCTTAGCCACCCGCGACCGAAACGAATGCCGAACCCAGGCATTCCAGAGCAGCATCTTTTCGGGCGCCGCGGTGTAGCGCTGGAAACTGTTTTCTCCCTGCCTTGGCACGCCGCCGCCCCGGCGCGCCCCTTCGTGTCTGGCGGCTCGCTTGTAGGTGGAGAGCGAACCCCGCCCCGCGAGCTACTGGCTGGCGGGAACTGTGGGTAGAACAATCGTGGCATGTCGGCAGGCAGGAGAATCAGTTCATAATCGGAGCAGGTTTGAGGCCGCGGGCGAGATTGATCGCGTGGCGGCGGAGCATACGGTAGAGGGTAACGCGAGAGACCCCAAGGTCTTGGGCGGTCAGCGTAATGTTTTCCTTACTATTGGCGAGGGCGCGGAGCAAAGCTTCGCGCTCCGCCGGGGAACTGGGAAGAGGCCATCCGGCGAGCGAGGGCGGCGGCTTGCGGACCGGGACATCCTCGGCCAGTCCGACGAAATCGGCCAGGCGAAGCTCCCGGCCATCACCAATAGCGACGGCGCGGCGAATAACCGAGGCCAGCTGGCGGACGTTGCCCGGCCAGGAATGGCGCTGCAAAGCCTCCAGTGCGGCAGGTTCAAAATCGGAGACCTCGCGGCCGTATTGCTGGGCAGCTTGATGGAGGAAGTGGCGGGCGAGGATGGCGATGTCCTCGGCCCGGTCGCGCAAGGGCGGGACATCGAGCGAGAGCACGTTCAGCCGGTAAAAGAGGTCCTCGCGGAAGCGGACCTCCGCCATGGCGTGGCGCAGGCGGACATTGGTTGCTGAGACCACCCGGACATCCACTTTGATGGCTTCACGGCCGCCGACGCGGACGATCTGGCCTTCCTGAAGAAAGCGTAGCAGGTGGCCCTGTAGGTCGAAGGGCATGTCGCCGATTTCATCAAGGAACAGCGTGCCGCCACTGGCATGCTCGATGTAGCCTTTGGTGCGACTGGCAGCCCCGGTAAACGCGCCGCGCTCGTAACCGAACAGCTCGGAGGCGATGAGGGTTGGCGGGACCCCCGCGCAGTTGACTGCTACAAAGGGACCGTTGTGGCGGCGCGATTTGGCATGGATTGCCTGGGCGATCAGCTCCTTGCCGGTTCCGCTTTCCCCGGAAATCAGCACCGGCTCGTCGGTACGTGCGAAGCGCTCGACCAGGGACATCAGGTGGCGCATTACCGGGCTTTCGCCGACGATTTGTGTCGGCCACGAGATTGATGTCCAGTCGCCGCGGAGTTGCTGTTCCTCAAGGAGGACCTTCAATCGGCTCAGCAGCGCCGGATCTGCTGCCGCGTGCTCGAGCAATATCCGCGCCAGTCGCTCCGCCGGAACCCGCGTGAGCTCGCCGACTGAGATGCGGATTCCGGCTGGCGTAACTCTGTCCAAAATGCCTCCTTGTTGCTTTTGCGAGACCGCTCTCAGAAATTTGGAGCCGCCGCTCTACGGCAAAGCCCTTAACACTACGCAGCCGCCCTCGTCAACGAATCGTTATTATTTGGTCGATGCTACTTTCCGGAGGTGCCGGGGGCGAAAAATGGCGCGCCTCAGCCAGGAAATTTGCTCCACCTGGCACCGCGACTCCTCTCCAACGCGAATTCCGGACCTGGCAATAGTGATTACTGAATTTTAATCCGATCCGGCTCCGCGACTTCATTGCGGTGCCAAAGAACCAGTCTATTTATTTCTTGCGGAGGTGTTACGTGACAAAAGCAATTCTATTTCCCCTCGCTTCGCTTACCTTGACTGCGTGCGGATACAGCCCTGGCACACGTGCGCTCAGCGGCGGTGCACTCGGGGCCGGTGCTGGAGCTGGATTAGCGGCAATTACCGGTGGGAAACCGGCAACCGGCGCTCTGATTGGTGGTGGTATCGGCGCATTGGGCGGTGCCCTGACAGCGCCGTGAAGCTGCGGGGTCGGGTCCGGAGGTTGGAGGGGCTTCATTCGGAAAATGGCTGCCAAGTCGGCTGCGGACAACCTGGAGGATACCCGGATCAAGAGCAACGAAACGAGCTGAAGACCTCACCCGCTGAAGGCCGTGAACAGAGAGTCGCCGCGGGCTGGTCGCTGCAATCGGGACTGCAACGCTTCACGACACCGAGACATTTTGGGACTTTGGGAAGGGAGTGCGGGATTCGGGAAGTCCTCGATCAAGTCGAGAATGCCGTTGTAGACACCGGCTGCGGTGATTTCATTGAGGCGACCGAGCATGGCACCCTTTCCCGGATGAGGGCTCCGAAGCTGCGGGCTATGCGCGTATCGTTTTTTATTAATCAGGACGGACTTCTGGTGGCACTAGGCGACGTCAATCTTTCTACCTGAAACGTCCACACGCTTATCCCCTGCTCCGTGGATCGTGCTTTCAGGCATCGATGCGGGAGCGGGCGGATCAAGTAATCTGGCCATCCCATCCCACTCCTCGGCCAGTTCCCGAAGTCTGTGGCGCGTCAGGTCGTCGAGGCAGCCGTCGGCGAGAGACGGGAGTGAGCGGCCTTGTTTCGCAGGTCGCATGCGGTTTCCTCAGTCAGTGCGCTCTCCGGGGGCGGCGACAACGGGTCTTGGACAATTTCCTTTCCGCCCTCGAACATTGGTTGCTCTCACCACGCTCTCGGCGATACCGCCGCAAGGAAGTTACAACGGCCAAGAGGACGGTGGTCCCTACACATTTGTTTCCGAATATACCGTGGCCGGCAACTCGACTCCCATCGACGGTGGCGGTGCCCCGGTTCTTGCCGCCAGTGACGTGACAAGCGTTACCTTCTGGCTGACGACTTTTCCGGGGTCAAGCCGCCTGGAGCGCTCACGCTCTAAAGCCGGGGATCGCGAACGACGTGCCTTCCCGGCACTCTGCATCGCGGCAGCAACGCCGTCTCCGGTTGCTCCAGCCTCGCTCGGCATGGCACTCGCTGCGGCCACTCCTGCATGAGCCAGTGGGCTGACCGCTGTTGACGGCCGCGCTCGGCGTGCCGCTCCGCGTGGCCGGAGCGAAGCGGTTCGGGTGCCAGCCACAGCCTACGCCGGCCGGAGCACTGCTACCCTTCGCCCGCGGCCTCGCATGATCCCACGCGCGGACCCGACCGCCCCGATCGCCAGAGTGCAGATCAGCACCCAGTGCGCGGGCCGCAGCCCGAATCGCAGACTCTCGTTGGCAGCCAGCACCCGCGCCGCGTTGACATGGGTCGCGACGTCATACCAAGCATATTCAATCCCCGCAGCAGCTAGCGCGCTGGCTACCGCCAGCGGCACAAAGACGAGCCCCGAGCGCTGCCACTCCCGTGGCAGCGCCCGCCACAGCATCAGCCACACGAACAGCCCGGAGAAAATCACCGGCTCGCCGACATTCGCCTTGGTCTGGATGAAAAAGTGCAGCAGCGCCAACGCCCCGATCGGATAGGCCAGGCGGTGCAGCCGCTTCCAGTTCGGCCCCATCCGCCGCATCGCCCCGTCTATGGAGGTCGCGGCCAGTGCCAACAACCCGAGCAGCGCCACGAAGCCAATCGTCAGATAGTGCCGCAGCGCAATTTCCGATGCCACGTGCAGGATCCGGAAATTCTCCACTGCGAGATTCAGCCCGAGATGCGCGAGCGCATAGGCCGCCGCCGTCACTCCCACCAAGCGGCGCACGGTCACGATCCGCGGCCAGTTCAGCACCACGGAAGCCGGACTGATGGTCAGCGCGAGCAGGATGAATCGCACCGTCCATAAGCCGATCCAGAGCTGGGCGGTATGGATCGGCCGTGCGCCCAGTGCCCCGGTTGCCAGCCAAAACGCCACCACTGCCCCTGGCGCCACGCACCCGGCGAGCGCCGCGGCTTTCAGGGCCGAGAACCGCCCCTGCCGGTCCCGCCAGGGGGGTATCAGTCCACGTCTCCGCACCAATCGCGCCATTCGGGTCCCATATCCAGGTTACGAGCTAAGCCCCAATACGCTCGGCGATGCCGCAACAATCCCGTTCGTAAGGTGAAATTCGCTACAGGCTCAATGCACCCCGAACGCGGTGGCCTGAGCTGCCGAGGCCGGCTGGACCTGAACCCCTGTCAGATTCATCGTCACCTCGCCAACCCACTTTGTCTGAAACGAGAGCCGCACAGGCAATGGCGGCTCGCCCGGCACGATCCGCGCCAGCCATGCCGCGCCGCGATACGGCCGCGCCGCTTCGTCCGCCGGGTGGCTCAGCAGGAACCCCGCGAGCATCTGTCCGGTAAAGTCGCACCGCAGTGCAGGCCCGGCGAACACCGACCGGCTGGTCTTTCCCAATGTGGCCATGCCCGCCGTTGTCGCCACGATGCTGGTGAGGCGGCGCCCGTCATAGGTCCGCAGTGCGGTATTGCAGACGCCCGTTGCCTCCACTCGGCGTAAGAGCTGCATCATGGCGCTGAGTGTGTCGATTGTGCCGGGGAGCAGGTATGCCGGAACCGGTTGGCGCTCCGAGGCTATGGGCGGAACTGCAGCGACCAGGACCGGCATTGTCCCGTGATACACTACCTCCGTCTCGCGGTGATTTCCGCGCCAAGTGCCGACGGCCAGGTATTGTCGCGGTTGGGGCCCCGCCCGACCCCATATGCCCGAGACCGAATCAGTCTCATGGCCGCTGTAGAACAGACTGGCCAGTCTGACCGTGTGGTAGGCCACGCTCACACCATACCCCGACGGAGTTAGCCGTAACGCTGCCTCCACCCGCATGACCAGAAACCCGCGCGCATAGGCCTCATACTGGAGCAGCACCGAGTCACCGCCGCTCGCGGTGCTTACCGCCGGGGTCAGGAGAATCAGCGCCAGTACCAGGCAGTACCGCATTGCCCCTGCTTGCACCACGCCCACTAACCCGGCAAGCCAACATCTTGACCCCGGCGCCCCGGCCCGCCTATCAGTGGGGGCAGTTGGGTGCGTAGCTCAGCGGGAGAGCACCGTCTTCACACGGCGGGGGTCACAGGTTCAATCCCTGTCGCACCCACCA
>CAWIDE010000014.1:0-358857 GCA_963834715.1 uncultured Pseudomonadota bacterium
CCTGGTCGATCCCAAGTTCCACCCGGATGTGGGCGAACTTCGCGGGATCGACGAGCCGGCCGTCGCGCATCATCGCCCGCAGCGCGGTCAAGCCAGCCGCAGTGAAGAACAAGCGCGGCGACCTGCTCTGCGGATCAAGCGACACGAACCGCGGTCGAGCAGGCTCTGAGCGGCAGGCCCCAGTTTTGGCTGGCCGGCGCGTGGTCCGGTTCTCCAGGCCCTCAGCATCAGCCTTTCGGCGACGGTCGGAAGCGTCGTGAAGTAGCGGTCTAGTTCGCTACGGATATAAGCGCGCTCCGCAGGGGTGACGGTCTTGGCATGGGGCTCTGTCGTCGCCATGCGTACGTAATAGCACGCCGTCCTTCCGGCATGGCCCACAAGCGCCTGCACCGGCCTGCCGTGGCTTCCTGGCATGCAATCGCGACGCAGGAGCCTTTCCATAGGCGAGATGAAGGCCGATATCATTGAAGCGACGAGGATGCGGATCCTGGTGGACCGGGCTCCTTCGTTGGAGCGTGACGGTCTGAGAAAGCGCCCAGGGACAGTGTTGGTATTGGATGGAGCCGTGATGCTTACGCCGGCGTTTGCTAAACTGAAGTTCACGATGTGAGTGCTGTCATGACCCGGTTGTTGATGATTGAGATCCCTGTTGAGGAAGCGACTGCGGCCGCCCTATCGGACGAACGGCGCCGAGAAGCCGTCGGCCGCCTTATCGACCGGCTGGTCCGCCCGGGGGCCGACGATCCGGTGATCGCGCTCCTTGAGCGAACAGCCGCGGAGGCACGGGAGGCTGGTCTGACGGCGGACCAGATCGAAGCCGAACTGGCAACCTACAATACGGAACGCCGCAGCTGACCGTCTATGTGTTCGACGCGAGCGCCGTTGTTTCAGCCGCTCTGAACCCGAGCGGTGTACCCCGCCGCGCTCTCGCGGTGGCGCGGACTACGGGTGCGATAGCTTTGTCGAAACCAGTGTACGGGGAGATCGTGCAGGTCCTGGCCAGGCCAAAGTTCGCGCGCGTGCTGACTGATGACCGGCGCCGGGAGATCCTTGAGTTGCTGAGTGCCGCCGCTGTTTGGGTTGAACCTGCGGACGAGGTGCGGGACTGCCGGGACAAGAAGGACAATCGCTATCTCGAGCTGGCCCTGGCCGCCGGCGCGGCGGCGATAATCTCGGGCGACGAGGACCTGCTAGTACCTGAATCCCTGGCGCGGAATCCCGGTGCTTTGCCCAGGCGATTTTCTCGCAGCAGGGCAACGTACTGGTCAATCGTCGGACGCGCCTTGATCTTCGTGATATTAGCCGATGCGGACCGAGCCGTTTTGAAGCAACCGGTCCATTCGACGGTCTCAAGCGAGCAGGCTCTGCGCCGGCCTCTTCAAGCCTGCCGCGATTCCGCCACACGGCCGGATGTACCCGCAGCTCGGTTCTCGGAGGGGAATCGTCGGGAGAGAATGTAAAAGTCGTTGGACTAAACCGCTTCGCGGTAGTTTTTCGCGTGATCTATATAGTTTCTGATTGAGAGTCATTGCCGAGGGGCGACGTTACGTCGCCCTTCCCTGGTCTGAGGGTCCGTCTGCGAGACCATGGCGCGGCGCCACGTGGTGCCTTCATCTCGCAGAGGAGCTGTCCATGACCCCGCTTCGTCAACGCATGATCGAGGACATGCAGGTTCGCAACCTCGCGCCCGATACGCAACACACTTACCTCCACCAAGTCTCGCTGTTTGTGCGGTACTTCGGCAAGTCGCCGGAACTGCTGGGCCCTGCCGACATCCGTGCCTATCAGATCTATTTGGTCCGGGACCGACGACTTGCCGCCGGCTCGGTCGTCGTCGCGGTATCCGCCCTTCGCTTTCTCTACAAGATTACCCTCAAGCGCGATTGGAACCTCGAGAAGACCATCCCCACTTGCCGCACGCCGCAACGACTTCCGACCGTACTTAGCCCCGAGGAGGTCCGTCGTTTCCTCGATGCGGTCGACATGCTGAAGCATCGTGTCATCTTGACAGCCTGCTATGCGGCTGGGTTGCGGGTCTCGGAAGCAGTTCGTCTGAAGCCGGCCGCGATCGACAGTCAGCGCATGGTCATTCGCGTGGAGGCCGGTAAGGGACGCAAGGACCGTTACGTCATGCTGTCGCCCAGGCTGCTGGATATCCTTCGCAACTACTGGCGCGCAGCTCGCCCTAAGGAGTGGCTGTTTACAGGTTACGTGGATGGGGAGCCGATCTCCACGTTCGCCGTGGAACATGCGTGCAGGAAGGCGCGGCATGACGCGGGCATCACCAAGCCGGTTACACCTCACTCGTTGCGCCATGCCTTCGCTGTCCACCTGCTGGAAGCAGGCACTGATTTGCGCACGATCCAGTTGCTTCTCGGCCATCGAAACCTAAGCACCACGTCGCGCTACCTGCGCCTCGCCACAAGCAAGGTCTGCGCTACGGTCAGCCCATTTGACGCGATGGAGATGGTATCTCGCGCCACATCGGGTTCCGCTCCGGCAACTGGCTGAACGATCGCGGCCATGCCCGGCCACGGGCCGGAACTGGCGGACGTGTTCCGCCGGTATGGCAACGCCTATCGTCGACAGCACGGCGCGTCACTCTCCACCGCGCAACGCCAAGCCATGGCGGCGATCGAAAGCTGCCGCACCGCCGCGCTTGGTGGCCATGTCGAGCGGTGCGACGGCTGTGGCCATCAGCGCATCGCTTACAACTCCTGCCGCAACCGGAACTGCCCCAAATGCCAGGGGCTCGCGCGCGCTCAGTGGCTCGAGGACCGCCAGGCCGAACTGCTCGACACGCCATACTTCCACGTGGTCTTCACCGTGCCGGAAGAGATCGCCACCATCGCGTTCCAGAACAACGTTGTCGTCTACGATATCCTGTTTCGGGCGGCGGCGGAGACGCTGCGCACCATCGCCACCGACCCGGCGCATCTGGGGGCGGAGATCGGCTTCCTGGCAGTGTTGCACACCTGGGGTCAGAACCTCCTCCATCATCCGCACCTGCACTGCCTTGTGCCAGGTGGCGGGATCGTCGCGGACGGCAGCCGCTGGATCGCTTGCCGCCCCGGCTTTTTTCTCCCGGTCAGGGTTCTGTCCCGGTTGTTCCGCGGTTTGTTCCTGCACTACCTGGAGAAGACGTTCGCTGCCGGCAAGCTGAACTTCGTCTCCACGCTGCGCCATCTGCATGAGGCCGCGGCATTTCGCCGCCATCTCGCGGCGACCCGCGACACCGAGTGGGTGGTCTACGCCAAGCGGCCGTTCGCCGGACCGAAGCAAGTCCTCGACTATATCGGCGGGTACACCCATCGTGTCGCTATCTCCAACCACCGCCTGCTGTCCGTCGACGAGGGCAAGGTCCGGTTCCGTTGGAGGGACTACCGGCACGGCAATCAGCACAAGAGTATGACACTGGATGTGGATGAGTTCATCCGCCGCTTCCTGATCCATGTGTTGCCGAGCGGGTTTCAACGCATCCGCTACTTCGGTTTTCTGGGAAACTGCCACCGTGCCCGGAAGCTGACACTCTGCCGTGAACTCCTCGGGATGGCGCACGCCGAGCAAGACAAGCTGGCCCCACCTGAAGACTATCGCGACCGACATGAGGCGCTGACTGGCATATCCTTGCGGGTTTGCCCCCACTGCCACCTCGGCAGCATGCTCGTCGTCGAGGTCCTCCCGAGAACCTCACTCCGTCTACCAGTCCCGGAAAATACCTCATGATGGCCGCTCGCCTGCTCACCCGGCCGCCCCACAACCGCGCTGCTACAAAGCCAGCAGGAACCACCGCATCCCAAACCCGCCACTACCTCGGGTTCGCTTCCTCGCAATGCCTCATTCGTGACGTTCGTCAGGGCTGCTCGCCGTCCCCACCCCGCAAACCCACCCCGGCGTCTCCTTCGGCGAAGGACAGATCGCGGTCGGCTCCAGCCCCACCAGGGGTTCAATGCCCATAGTCCGGCGGTGGTGCCAGCGGTTTAGTCCAATCCGTTTTTGCCTCACCGGCGCGGCCCTGACAGCGGCGCCACACGGGCGGCCCTTTGCGCCGCGCCGCTAAGGCAAAAACGCTCTTTATTATATTACATATGGGAGCTTGCCGTGCGCTGAGTGGATCGCGGTCGGCCTGACGGTCTCCTCTGGTTCCCGATCCATGCACCGGAGCAGCGGCTCTTTTCTGTGCGGGATCGGGTATCCGTGCCCCAAGCGGGGTTGTTGTCATGATCCTGAATTGATTAGATAAGGGGCAGGAATCAAGCAGGCCAAGAACGTGCAGCCACCGATTCGGTATGTCGGGCGAACAAATCCGCTACGACATGCAAATAAGCTCTGGACAAAACTCCTGATCGCGCGCGCCCCACAATTTGGGAGCTGGCGGCGTTCTGGATCCGGGTGGTGGGGGGTTCCGTCTCAGTTTCGGGCGATTGGTGAAAAGCAGTCGGCGTTGTTGCTACCTGGTGAGAGGCGAAACGCGCCGAACATGACCCGCACTACCCCACCTTGCAACGCCGCGACCGGTTATTATTCCGCCGCGCGGCACACCAATGTCATCGCTCAACGGTTGCACTCTCTCGTTCACTGGGACTCATGACGCATACCTCCAAGCCGTAAGCGGCGACCAGACCGGACACCCGCTTGTTGATATCGTGCGACGCCATCTGCCATATGGGGCGACGATCTTCGACGTAGGCGCTCATATTGGGCTGACGGCTCTGGTTATGGCTATGACCTCGGCCAGACTGCCAGGTCGTCGCATTCGAGCCGCTACCGGCCTCCGCTGCCTTGTCGAGGCGGCTGTTGGCGAGCAGGATGGTGAGATCGGCATGGCCGACAATGGGCCGTGGTCTGCGGTTGGCGGCCCGGTGCGGGTGCGAGTGCTGCGGCTGAATGATATTGCCGCTGGACCGCCGGATCTGCTCAAAATCGACGTAGATGGCTTCGAGCCGAACGTGCTGGCTGGCGCCTCTCGCCTACTGGAGGGGCGACCCCTTGTATTCCTGGAGTTTAGCGTCTGGACACTACTGGTGCAGCACTACGATCCGTTGGTGTTTGCAGAAGCGCTCTATCGCCACTGTGACATGCTGATGGCCTATGCGCATGACAAGCAGATTGAAATGCCGCGCGATGCGCGGTGTCTCGTTCATGCCAACATGATGGAGCATGGGTGCGTGACGGATCTGCTGTTGCGCCCGCGCACGCTGCTGCCGGATTTGGGGGCCATGACGCGGGTGGCGTGATTACCCAGTCGACCCCGAGGCAATACGTATCCATCTTGTTTGTCGCTGTGCAGCCGCGCGCTAGGCCGAACTTCCTTCTTTCGGAGAGTGTGAAGTGGCAGGAACAGTAGGGACAGAAGCACGAGACTGGTCCCAAACGTAGCCATGTAATCCGGAAATTTGGACTTGTACTCGCGGCGGTGTTGTGCCAATGCGTTGCCATGTATATCGAAGCTGTTCCGAATCGGAACTCGCCTCCCGCCATTCTGCTGCGCGAGAGTTACCGCCAGGATGGCAAGGTCCGTAAGCGCACGATCTGCAACCTCTCCGATTGGCCCGCCGAGCACGTTGAAGGCCTGCGCGGTGTTCTCAAAGGCGGCGTTGTCATTCCGGCCGAGCGGGATGCGTTCACCATCACCCGCAGTCTGCCGCACGGGCACGTTGCAGCAGCGCTCGGGACTGCCCGCAAGATAGGGCTTGATCGGATGCTCGGCGATCGCGAGCGATACCGTGATCTTGCCCTCGCGCTGATGATCGGGCGCATTATCGAGCCGGCATCCAAGCTCGCCACCGCTCGTGCACTTTCCTCCGCCACGGCTGCATCGAGCCTTGGCGAAATGCTTGGCCTCGGTGAGGTCGACGAGGACGAACTCTATGCCGCACTGGACTGGCTGCTGGAACGCCAGCCTGCCATCGAGACAGCCTTAGCCAAGCGCCATCTCAGCGATGGCACACTGGTGTTATATGATGTCTCGTCAAGCTACATGGAAGGCCGCTGCTGCCCGCTCGCCCAGCGTGGCTACAGCCGCGACGGCAAGAAGGGCACGCTGCAAATCATATACGGCCTACTCTGCGCTCCCGATGGCTGTCCGATCGCCATCGAGGTGTTTGAGGGCGATACCGCCGATCCGATTACGCTTGCCAATCAGATCGAAAAGCTGAAGCGGCGGTTCCATCTCGACCACGGGCATTGTCACGTTGGCCGCAAACGGGCGTCATTGCCATCGAAGTGACCGTACGCAAAGCGTCATTCCCCGATTTGGATACACGTCTCCTGTTGCCAAATCCGAAAGGCGCTCGCGCGGGAGCGCCGGTAACCGGATGCTGCCATCAGGTGACGCCGTGGGCGGAAATGACCATAGATGATTCCGTGCGCCGATAGGAACCGCTGTGCCTGGAACGGTGATTTGAACCGTTGCATCTGTCGCTCGCGTCGCCGGGTCGGCCGGTGCGAATTTTCAGCCCGGTTGTTTAGATACCGGCTGGTCCGATGCCGGACCTCCGGCAGGACCGCGCGTTTCGCCACTCCGTAACTCCGCAGGCCATCGGTGATCAGGCGCCGTGGTTTGTACTGCAGCCCGCGGAGTAGGCGCTTGAAGAAGCGTTTGGCGGCAGCGGCGTTTCTACAATTCTGCACCAGAATGTCGAGCACGACGCCGTGCTGGTCGACCGCACGCCAGAGATAGTGCTGCTCTCCGTTGATCCGGAGGAACACCTCGTCGAGGTGCCAGGTATCGCCTGGTCGCGGCCGCCGCCGGCGCAGCTTATCGGCGAAACTCCGGCCGAATTTCAGGCACCAGCGCCGGACGCTCTCGTAGGAGACGATCACGCTCGTTCGGCCAGCAGCAGCTCAACATCCCGCAAACTCAGGCTGAACACATAGTAGAGCCACACAGCGTGGGCGATGATCTCGGCGGGGAAGCGGTGCCCGCGGTGCGGGTCGGGTGACTGGCTCATCTCGCCAGCCTGGCTCAGCCAGGTCGTTCCGGCCAGTGCCCGTCAAGGTGACAATGCCCCGATGCCCGAATCACTCACCGAAATCAAGAGCTCACCATGCTCGGTCCTTTTTGATGCGACGGTCAGTTCACCACCCGTCTCTCGCATCGCCTCGATGCCGTTGAGCATGAGGTTCATCAAAACCTGCTGCAGCTGTACGCGATCCGCTGTCGTCCGCGGAAGCCCCAGGTCGAGTTCCGTGCAGATTGAAATGGAGTACCGATCCGCCGTATCCCCCAGCAACACCGTCATCTCCCGAAGGATTTCGTTCAGGTCGATCACTTCCCGTTCTGGCGTGGCTCGCCCGTAAAGTGAGCGAACCCGGTCGATGATGCCGGCGGCGCGCGTCACGGTTGCGGCCATTCGCGAGGCGGCACCGCATGCTTCCATCAAATCGGGTGGATCACGACGGAGCCATCGCATGCAGGCCTGGGAGTCTATGATAGCGGCGGCGATCGGCTGCTTGATTTCGTGGGCCAGCGAGGCGGTCAGTTCTCCCATCATGCTGACGCGGTTCATGTGCGCGAGATCTGCCTCGAGCTGGCGCAATCTCTCGCGCTCTTCTTCGGCGCGTTTGCGCTCAGTAAGATCCGTAATCGCTCCTACGAAGACCAGATCCTGCGGATCTTCGCCGGCCAAGCGATGAGCCACGACTCGAACGTATTTGACAGAACCGTCGGGCGTCAACAGGCGACGGTCGGCAATAAAATCGCCCCCCTCAATCGCGGCACGGTCAATGAGTTGACGCAGGTGCATCCGGTCGTCCGGATGAGTGCGGTCGATCACCAACTGGACGGTGGGCTTTATCGTAGGCTCGCATTCAAATATTCGATAAGTCCCCTCGGACCAGTAGATTTCCCCTGTCGAAGCGTTCCAGCCGAAACTCCCCGTGCGGCTCAATCGCTCCGCCTGTGCCAGATACATCTCGCTCCGGCGCAGCGCCTCCTCGACCTTCTTGCGTTCGGCTCGGTCCCGGGCTTCGCGCAGCGCGCGCTGCACCGATGGCACAAGCCGTGATAACCGCGCCTTCAGAACATAATCCGTGGCCCCGAGCTTGACCGCTTCGATCGCTATCTCCTCGCCGAGCGAGCCCGAGACGAAGATGAAAGGCAGATCAGGGCGGGCGCTCTGCGTAAGCTGCAATGCGGAAACGCCGTCGAACGAAGGAAGTTTGTAATCAGCAAGGATCAGGTCAATTCTACCTTTTTCAAGAGCGGTCAGGAACTCGGCGTGCGTCTGGACGCGGGTTACTTCACAGACAAAATGATTCGCTTCAAGGAGCTCCTGAATGAGCTCCGCGTCCCTGTCGCTATCCTCCAGCAACAGAATGCGGAGCGGAGACATCACGGTGCCTTCGTCATGCCGCCCGGCGGCGGCTGATTGATGACCGCCCAGAAGACGCCGAGTTCCTTGACGGCATTGACGAATTCATGAAAATCGACCGGCTTAACAACATATGCGTTTACTCCGAGTTTGTAGCTTCTCATTACGTCTGTTTGCTCGTGGGACGACGTCAGCACCACCACCGGTATCAGCTTCAGGCGCTCGTCGGACCTGATCTGCTGTAGGACTTCCAATCCATCGACCTTCGGTAGTTTCAGGTCCAGCAGCATGACCGCGGGGTTGTGGTTAGAGCGAGTGCTGAACTCGCCCCGACAATAGAGGTAATCCAGAGCTTTTTCTCCGTCGCGGGTAACCACGACCTCGTTCGCGAGGTTATAGTCGCCCAGCGCCGTCAGAGTGAGTTCCACGTCTCTCGGGTCGTCCTCGACGAGCAAAATGCGTCCCAGTTCGCTCATAGCATGTTCGCGCTCCTCCGCGGCATCTTGTACTTTAGGCAGTGAGAAATAGAACGTCGCGCCTTGATCGACACCTCCCTCGGCTCGCACCTTCCCTCCATGGCGGTGGATGATCCGCCGAACGGTCGCGAGTCCTATTCCATGAAGTGGACCCCGAATTTGGGACCACCCGCTAAGCTATAAACCGAACCGGTTCCGTCCATGCTACACGGAGCGGAACATGAGCAGAACCCGACGCAGGATCGATGCCGCGCTGAAGGCGAAGATCGCCCTGGAAGCGCTGCGGGAAGACGCGACAGTGGCCGAGCTGGCGGTGCGTTACCAGGTGCATCCGACACAGATCTACGCCTGGAAGAAGCAGCTGCTAGAACATGCCGAACGGGTTTTCCGGACCGGGACAGGCGATGAGCAACCGGCGAAGGAAATCGCGCTACTGCACGCCAAGATCGGCGAACTGGTACTGGAGCGGGATTTTTTAGCGCGAAGGTCCGGCAGATGAGCGCGGCGGGCCGGAGAGCGATGCTCGATCGCGGCCACGGGCAGCTCTCGGTGCGGCGGCAATGCGCGTTGCTTGGACTGGCGCGCTCAGGCGTTTATCGCGCGAAGCCGGAGCATGACGCGGACGAGCTGGCGCTGATGCGCCGGATTGACGCGGTGTTCGTCGCGTGGCCGTTCTATGGCTCGCGGCGGATCGCGGCGACGCTGAGCACGGGCGGGGAGAAGGTAAACCGCAAGCGGGTGCAGCGGCTGATGCGGGTGATGGGGATCGCGGCGCTGGGGCCGAAGCCGCGCACCAGCAAGCCAGGGCCTGGACACAAAATCTACCCGTATCTGCTGCGGGACGTGCGGATCGAGCGAGTGAACCAGGTATGGTGCGCGGACATCACCTACATTCCGATGCGGCGTGGGTTCCTGTATCTGGTGACGGTGATGGATTGGTGGAGTCGCGCGGCGCTGTCGTGGCGGCTGTCGAACACGATGGATGCGGGGTTTTGCGTGGACGCGCTGAAGGACGCCCTGCGGCGACACGGCCGGCCGGAGGTGTTCAATACGGACCAGGGCAGCCAATTCACCTGCGAGGCCTTTGTCGGCACGCTGCTTGGAGCCGGGATTGCGGTATCGATGGATGGCCGCGGTCGATGGATGGACAACGTGTTCATCGAGCGGCTGTGGCGCTCGCTCAAGCACGAGGAGGTTTACTTGAAGGACTACGCGGACGCGCGCGAAGCGCGGGTGGGGATCGGCGCGTGGATGGAGTTCTACAACGAGCTGCGCCCGCATCAGGTGCTGGGACATCGCATGCCGATGGCGGTGTGGCGAGCGGGGCTTGCGAGATCGGCTGTGGATATGCAGCTTCGCTTGGACAACGCTGGCGGGTTACCCACATATCCACAGCCGCCACAACAGCAGGAAGAGGTTTATGCTTAGCTTGAAAGAAGGAAGGATGGGAGCCGGACGGGGGCTGTAGCTAAGCAGCGGGCCAAATTGGTCCCATAGGTGGGGTCCACCTCACCAGTGCCTTCAAACTGTTCCGGGAGATGCAGACGTTGAAACACGCCGAACAGTTTATCTACATACTTCATGTCGAAGCCGGCGCCATTATCCCTGACGAACACCTCTACTTCATTTTCCCCATCCACACAGCCAATCTCGATTTCGGCCTGGTCGCGCATGCTTGTGAATTTGACCGCATTGGCGAGAAGGTTGACGATCACCAACCTCAGCATGGAACGGTCGCCGTAACAGACTGGAAGGGGATCGATCTTCCACACAATGTCTCGTCCCCCCGTGTCCTGCCCGACCTCCGCGACGACCTCTTTGACGAGCTGGTCCAGGCTCACCAGCGTCGTTTTGGTCTCGGCCCGCCCGATCCTGGAAAACGCCAGCAGATCGTCGATCAGGTTACCCATTCGTTTTGACAACTTAGAAAATCGTTTGCATGTACCGACAACTCTTCTCGTCGAGCGAGGAAGACGCCTGTTTCTGTAGCAGCTCCGAGTACCCGACCACATGGCGCAGCGGCGCGCGAAGGTCGTGGGAGACGGAATAGGCAAACGCCTCCAGTTCCTTGTTAGCGCCCGCGAGCTCTGCGGACCGCCGTGCGAGTCCCTGGTTGAGGCGCTCAATTTCCTGCTCCCGGTGCTTGCGGTCGGTGATGTCGTTGTTCGTCTCTAGGATCGCAGCGGGCCGCCCTCCCTCGTCGCGCCGCAAGGACCATCGGCTCAACACCACTACTCGGCGTCCGTCGGATTTCGTGTGCTTGAGCTCGCCTTCCCAACGTCCCGTCCGCAGCAACTCGGCTTCGATGTCAACAAGCGGCGCCGGAAGAACGGCCCGAAAGAGTTCGTGAGAGCGCTTCCCGATCGCTTGGTGTGGCGACCATCCGTACAACTCCTCCGCCCCCCGGTTCCAGTAAGTGATTACCGCGTTCATATCGCGGACGAGGATGGCGTCGTATGTGAGATTGAGCAGGCTGGCCTGCTTGGCGAGCTCTCTATTGAGTTTGCGAATCTCGCTCGCATGTTCGCTCAGCGATGCTTCCGCCGTTTTCTGCTGCACAGCCAAAAGCGTGATCAGGCCTATTGCTGCGAGGCCGATTCCCGTGTTGAAGATCCCCTGGTACTCCGGCCCGCCTGGTGGGGTCAGATAATAGCTCAGAAATGTCAGCGCCACGCACCCTAGCGCGACGAGGATAATGCCTCGCGCGGAGCAGAAGCGGGCTGCCATCAGAACGACTACGGTGTAAAGGGTGGATTCAACTGATCGTCGCAACAGATCTTTATTGGTCTCTCAGCGACATCGGAAACCGACTGCGCGTTGCCTCACTGTGACAGATACCAGCTACGGTCGAGTGCGGGCCGAGCTCTTGGAGGCAAATCAAGGAAAGATATCGAGGTGCGGCGCGTTCGGATAAACAGCGGATCCTCGACTATTTCATTTCGATTCCCGGTATCACCGGAACTGTGCGATTAGGCGTCGCAGGTTTCGACGGTGCTGGTGGCCCAACCTGGAGAAGCATAGCGCCGTGCTCGGTCTCGTCCAGGACAAGCCGGCGCTGCGCGCCGGTGCCGCAAGCGGCATCCTGGACAAGACCTGCGCCCGGCGCTCTGCCGAAGGCAGGTCGGCTCCAAGGAATGGTCCTCTTGATCTCACCAAGGAATGCAATTTGAATCTTAGATCCGGACAGCGACATCCGAAGCCACGGTAACTTCCCGTCCTGAGGCAACACGGGGGATCAGTTCCGGACTTCGCTTGACACGGCCGATATGAGCAATTGGTCAAACGCCTCTGCCGGCGTTTTCCAAGCCAGCGTCTTTCGGGGCCTTGTGTTGAGGGCAGCCGCCACGGCCGCAATCTCGTCGGCGCTATGCATGCTGAGATCGGTGCCTTTTGGAAAATACTGGCGCAGCAGTCCGTTGGTGTTCTCGTTGCTGCCGCGCTGCCATGGGCTATGAGGATCGCAGAAATAAACCTGGATACCAGCGTCGATTTTCAGGCGTGCGTGCTGAGCCATCTCAGCTCCTTGATCCCAAGCCAGCGACCGACGCAGTTGCTCAGGCAAACTGATGATCGTTCGAGTAATAGCATCGCGCACCGCCTCCGCACCATGTCCGGCAAGTGCGGGGCCATTCTTTACCCGAGCCCCGTACCCATGGCCCGTCATGCGCGGCAGGTGGAGCAGCAGGGTGAAGCGCGTCATACGCTCCACCAAGGTGCCAATTGCGGAACTGCCAAGGCCCAGGATGAGGTCTCCTTCCCAGTGGCCCGGCACGGCGCGATCAGCGGCTTCCGCCAAACGCTGGCTGATCATGATTTCGGGAGAGATGAAGCCCTTGCCTCGCTCGCGCGTGCGCGCCCGCGGCATCCGCAACGCCCGCCCGGTGCGCAAACAGGCCGTCAGCTCGCGGCGCAACGCACCGCGACCTTGAATGAACAGCGCTTGATAGATGGCTTCGTGGCTGATGCGCATGCTTTCATCGTCCGGAAAGTCGACCGGTAGGCGGCGAGCAATCTGCTCCGGACTCCAGGCGTTTGCCCACCGCCGATGCTTCCGCGGTCCATACCGGCGGCCTTTCCAGCGCACAGCCGGGCCGGGAACAGGAGCCCCACTCGGAGCGACGACGACGCCTGCCAATCGTTCCTGCACATAGGTTCGCAATGCCGCGTTGAGCGCAAGCTTCGCCTGCTTTGGGCGGCGAGCAGATCGCTCGGCATGCCATTGCGCCGTCATCGCGCGATACTCCAGTCCGCCGCTCCGGGTGGCAGCATTGCGCCGCAACTCCCGGGAGATCGTTGAAGCTGCTCGTCCGAGCCGGCGTGCAATCTCCCGCATGGAGCAGCCTTGCACTCGAAGAAGTGCAATCTCCTCCCGCTCCGCAAATGAGAGATACCGGCCGGACGGCGACTTCGCCGATGGCCGAAACATCGCTGGTGGCATGCCGCCTGCCTCTCGGAACAATCTTGTTCCTACAGCCTGCGACATACCACCTTGTACTGCAGCGTCTTCACTCGCCATGCCTGTCGCGACCGCCGCCCAGAACTGTCGCTGCACTTCGCGTCCTGCCACCGTCGGACGACCTGGTGAGAACAATGGCGCCCGACCAGACCGATCCGAACGCCGCCTGCGCCTCGTCATCGCAACTCCTCTTTAAAGGTGTTGCGACGACCATTTGAGTCCAGGAAGAGTGCAGAATGCGATATCCGTGGTTGTGAACGTGTCAGCCACGAAGTTGGCGGCAGCGAAGAGGGCCGTTGCGATCGGAAGGAAGCGAAGCCGGTCTGTACCTGCCGCTACGGGCTTGCCCGGGTAAAGTGGCGTGAGATAGGATCGGGAGAGAAAAGTTCCTCATGGCCCTTCGCAGCGCCTACTATAAGCGGCGAGGTCAATCTACCATTGGAGCAAACGAACGTCGAATCCGACTGATTACGCTGGAAGCCAGGGTGACACTTGTCGCAGCGCCGCCCGGCCCCCCTGCGGCGCGGCAGCACGGTCGGTGCGCCTCCATTACGGTTATACGTCTCGGGAAGCCCGAAAGTCTTGATGGGGTGGACGGCCCCCGCTCCCGGCATCGATGTGCCACAACGTGGTCGTCTGTGAACGCCACAATGAGAGGAGCCGTCCGCCATGCAGGTTACCACGATCGGTCTGGATCTCGCCAAGCACTGGTTCCAGGTGCACGGTGTGGACGCGAACGGTCAGGCCATCGTTCGTCGTAAACTGCGACGCAGCGAAGTGCTCGCCTTCTTCCAATCACTGCCGCACTGTCTGATCGGCATGGAGGAAGCCTGTGCGACGGCACACCATTGGTCACGCGAGCTGAGCGGGCTCGGGCATACGGTGAAGCTTATGCCGCCGACCTACGTCAAGGCCTACGTCAAACGCAACAAGAACGACGCGGCCGATGCTGAAGCGATCTGTGAAGCGGTTGCGCGTCCGTCGATGCGCTTCGTACCGATAAAGGATGCAGATCAACAATCAGTATTGATGCTGCATCGCGCCCGCAGCCTGCTGGTCCGGCAACGCACCATGCTGGTCAATGCACTGCGCGCCCACATGGCCGAGTTCGGTATCACCGCGCCGCAGGGTCTCAGGAAAGTCGAGATGCTGACGAAGACAGTTGCTCATGAACAGGAGCGGCTTCCTGAGCTGGCGAGATCGATCCTGCAGCTGATCGTGGACCAGCTGAATGACACGATGACCAGGGTGCGGGAGATCGAGGTACGACTGACCAGGTGGCACCGGCAAAGCAAATGCAGCCAGTTGCTAGCGACGGTGCCCGGCGTCGGCATCATGGGTGCGAGTGCGATTGCCGCGACGGTCACTGATCCATCGCTGTTCCGATCAGGGCGAGAATTCGCTGCGTGGCTTGGGATGACGCCCCGGCAGAACTCCAGCGGTGGCAAGGAACGGTTGGGACGCACCAGCAAGCGCGGCGACAAATACATCCGCAGCCTGCTCATCGCCGGCGCCGTCGCCGTTCTGCGCCACGCGCGCAATCGACCGACACGAGACGGCGAATGGGTCCGCGCCCTGTTGGCGCGCAAGCCGACCAAGCTCGCCGCGGTCGCACTGGCCAACAAGACCGCCCGCATCGTTTGGGCGGTGATGATGCGCGGAGATGGCTACCGCGCGAAGCAGGTTCTCGGGCACGCGGCATAACAGCCGCAGGCCTGCACCGCATGCGAGGGTGAAGGAGACGTGATGGCGAGCGGTCGAGCCGCAGATCGGGAAGACCCAGGTAATTCAAAGCGCAACGTAGCGCGTAGTCTTGATTGGGACCCGATCAGCGAACTCCATCAGGGCCAGCGGTCATATGCACCGCACCGAAGGGCCGGACATATGACTGCACCTGACCATTCCGCCAGAACCGCTTCGAAAGCCTTGCACGCGGGGGTCGTCCACATATGAGTTCTGCTAGTCCTACTTGGCAGAAGACCGCTTCATAAAGGTCCGCTGGGGAGCTGGATCTGCTCTGCGCCCCGTCAACGCTGGACGAGTGCCCCATGAGATGATGGCCTATTGGGACCTCGTCATCTCGAACTCGACAACGCTTAATTTCCCTGTCATCGGAACGATCACGCCCGGCGACTTGAACGTGATCTTGTCCCCGTCCACGCGCACGAAGTAGACACGGTTGTTGCCCACGATTGCTTGGCTGGACGCCGCATCCACGTGCGCTGTGATCTTGATGCCGTCTGATGTCTGCGCTCCAACCGTATATTTACCCGTCCAGGCCACCTGCGATTTAAACATCGCCACTGCTTCCGCATCGGTCAGCGTCGGCGAAGCAGGTTTCTCACGCCCAGAGTCCACATAAATAAGCCACATCCGCTCGGGCGTAATCGTCACGAACCCGCCTGGATGCTTACCCAGCGGATGAGTAACCTCGCCACCACTCGTGACCTTGAGAGTCTCGGCTTTCCAGGTGCCAAGAATTTGGTCCTTTTTGGTCGTTGGTTGCGAGTGCACCGCCGATGCTGCAATCAGCGCAATCGCTGTGCCGACGAAGATCAACTTTCTCAGTGCGCCTCCTCTCGTTTTGCTCTTGCGGGCCCTTTCGCCAGGGTCGCATGTCGCGTGAATTATTGCGGGGCTCATACCGGCCAGCCTTTCGGCTGACCGGTATTGAGTCTTGATTTCGCGCGCGGCCGCCCCACCAACCCCGCGCGCGATACCGCTGGCATGAGGTCAAGCCTCATGCTGTGCGGCATCACATGCCACTTGTCCAGAACCGGCCAAAGCCGCGCTCAAGCCGATGCGAATAAGCATCGGCCGGGCGGGTTCGCCACCGCACAGGCACCGGACGCTCTCCGGGTGAGGCTACTCTGTCCGCCGCCCACCCGAGGCGCTCATCGTCTGGTCCGGTTGCTGTTCAAACGCGCGTGACGGACGGCGGCCAGTGCCTTGGATTCCCGCCGCCACCCTTTATGGCTGCACTACGAGGGGACCGAGGTGCGAGAAAGCGGAATGCAGGCGTCAGAGGCGGCGGCAAGCCGGGAGGCGGTCAGCCCCCATCCCGATGCCCCGCTGCTACAAGTAGTAGGTATCTCCAAGTCCTACGGTCACATCCGGGCGCTGAGCGATGTCAGCTTCGACGTGCATGCCGGCGAAGTGGTCGGCCTGGTCGGCGATAACGGCGCCGGTAAATCGACCCTGGTGAACATCATTGCCGGCGCCATCCGGCCCAGTTCCGGCTCACTGCGGATTGACGGCCAGGAAGTGCATTTCGCCTCGGCGCTCGATGCCCGCATGGCCGGGATCGAAGCCGTCTATCAGGACCTGGCCCTTGCCCTCGACCTCGATATCTGGGCGAACATATTTATCGGCCGGGAAATCCTGCGCCCGGGACTGCTGGGCCGCCTGGGCGTTTTGAACAAACAGGCGATGCGACAGAAGGCCACGGACGGACTACGCCGAACCGGCATCCGGGTAGGATCGATCCGCACCCCATGCCGCTCGCTCTCCGGCGGCCAACGCCAGGCGGTCGCTGTGGCCCGCGGCCTGATCTGGGGCTCGCGGCTGCTGCTGATGGACGAGCCGACGGCCGCGCTGGGGGTGGAGCAGCAGGCGAAGGTGGGCGAGCTGATCGCCGCGGTCCGGGCGCACGGCATTCCGGTAATCCTGGTCAGCCACAACATGCCCCAGGTGAAAGCACTCTGCGACCGCATCGTGGTACTGTTCCGGGGCCGCAAGGCGGTGGACCGCGACGCCCGCTCCATGACCATCGAGGATATTATCGCCAGCATTACCGGGGCCACACTTGCATGAGCCTCACCCGGGACGAAACCGCCGTCCTGCTCCCCCCCGCCGAGGGCACGTGGCGGCACGCCGTTATGGAGTTCCTCTCCCGCCACGGAGAGCTCTGGACGCTCGTGATACTGGGCGTGCTGCTGGCGATTTTCGGCCTGATGTCCTCGGATTTCTTCACCCGGGCGAGCTGGCTCGCGACCTCGCAGTACGCGGTCGAGTATCTGATGCTCGGGCTGGGCGAGACCTTCGTGATCATCACCGCCGGTATTGATCTGTCGGTGGGCGCGATCCTGGGGTTTGCCGGGATGGTCGGCGCGATCGTCATGCGGACGCTGATCGGGGTCCATGCGGGGCCGGGGATCGAGACCATCGCGGGGATCCTGGCGGCACTGGTGACGGGGACGGCGATCGGGTTCCTGAACGGGTTCCTGATCACCCGGTTGCGGCTGACACCATTCGTGGTGACGCTCGGCACGCTGTCGATGTGCACGGGCGGGATTTATCTGCTGAATAATGGCAGCAATATCGAGACTATTCCCGACGTCATCGGCACAGCCGGGTCGTATGCGATCGGCGGGTGGGTGCCGGTGACGGTACTCGTGACTGCCGTATTCTGCCTGATCTGTGCGTTTCTGCTGGGCACGACGCAGTTCGGATTGCGGACTTATGCCGTGGGGTCGAACCCGGTCGGCGCATCGCGGGCCGGCATCGATGTCAGCCGCCATCTCGTGAAAATCTACATGCTGGCGGGGCTCCTCTCCGCGGTGGCAGGCATCCTGGTGATGGCGCGCTTCTCCTCGGCTTCGGTGCAGGCAGGCGCGAACGACGAGCTCGATGCGATTACCGCGGTGGTGATCGGCGGCGCCAGCCTGTTCGGCGGCCGGGGCACCGTCTTGGGTACGGTGATCGGGAGTTTCGTGATTACCGTGATGGTGACCGGGCTGATCCTGATCGGGGTGCAGCCCTTCTGGCAACAGGTCGCGGTCGGTGCGATCCTGATCTTCGCGGTCGCCGTGGATCAGGTACGGGACCGGCTGTTGAACGTACTCTAAAGGGAGGAAACGATGGTACGGAAGGCTTTGTTTGGCGCGGCTCTGTTGGCGGCGGGGACTGCGCATGCGGCCGGGCAAAAGACGGTGGCTCTGGTGCCCGGCCTGACCACCGACCCGTTCTACATCACCATGCAGCGTGGGGCGGCCGAGGAGGCGAAGAAGCTCGGGCTCAACCTGATCTGGCAAGGTGGGAGTTCTTTCTCGCCGGAGCTGCAGATCCCGGTGCTGCAGGCGCTGTTTGCCAAGCATCCGGACGCGCTGCTGATTGCGCCGACCAACGACACGGCGCTGATCAACCCGATGAAGCAGTACGTGAATGCCAAGATTCCGGTGATCACAGTGGATACGACGATCACCGATGCCTCGATCCTGGCGAGCCGCATTACCTCGAATAACGAGCAGGGGGGCGCCGCGGCGGCGGATGCGATCGCGACTTTCGCGGGCGCGCAGGGCGATGTCGCGGTGATCAACGTGAAGCCGGGGATTACGACGACGGACGCCCGGCAGAAAGGCTTCCTGGACGAGATGAAGAGGTATCCCAACATGCGCGTGGTGGCGGTCGAATACGACAACGACAGCCCGACCACGGCGTTTACCCAGGCGCAGTTGCTGCTGCTGAAATACCCGCAGATGAAGGGGATTTTCGGCACGAACCTGTATTCCGCCGAGGGGGTTGGTAAGGCGGTGGTGGCGACGGGCAAGAAGGGCAAGGTGGATGTGGCGGGTTATGATGCCGAGCCAGATGAAGTAAAACTGCTGAAAGAGGGAACGATCACCACGCTGGTTATCCAGCAGCCGGCGGAAGAGGGACGGCTGGGCGTGGAATACGCGAATGATATTCTGACCGGGCACGCCGCGGAGGTGCCAAAGTTCAAGCAGTTGGACAATGTCATCGCTACCACGCAGAACGCGAACGATCCGGATATCTCGAAATATTATTACCAGACGCAGACGGAACAGTGACGGCGCTGAGCTTCTAACTTCTCCAGCCCTGTCAGCACGGATCTTGCCAGATGGAGACGCAACTGCGTCCAATTCGGACCATCGGGTTCATCGGCCTCGGGGTGATGGGCGAGGCAATGTGTGGGCATTTGGCGCGCCGGGCTGGTAAGCGTGTGCTGGGCTGTGACTTATGGGCAGAGCCATTGCAGCGGCTGACGGCCCTTGGGGTCGTGGGGGCCTCCGTGGCCGACATAGCGCGCCAGTGCGATCTTGTGCTGCTGTCTCTCCCGGACGGAAAAGCCGTGGAAGCCGTGCTCAGCGAGCTGGAGCCCGGCCTCACCCCAGGACAATGCGTGGTAGATACAAGCACTTCGCCGGTTGGTCTGACGCGGGACATCGGTGCTCGGCTGCAGGCGAAAGGCGTGGGGTTCGCCGATGCTCCGGTCGCCCGCACTCGCGAAGCGGCAGCCCGGGGCGAGCTTTCCATTATGGTAGGCGCAGATGCGGCCATGTTCGCACATATAAACCCGGTGCTACAGACGATGGGAACGGATGTAACCCATTGCGGGCCGGTGGGATGCGGACAGGTGGTGAAAATCCTGAACAACATGCTGGTGTTCCAGAACGTTGCCGCGCTGGCTGAGGCGATCGCTCTGGGGCGGCGCAACGGAGTGACGCCGGACTTGCTGCTGGCGACGATTGCGAAAGGCTCAGGCGATAGTTTCGCGCTGCGCAGCCACGGGATGAAATCCATGGTGCCAGGGGTCTTCCCGGAGCGGGCCTTCTCCGTGTGGTACGCCATAAAGGACTTGGCGTATGCGCTCGAAATGGCTGAGGCAGCCGGAATTCCGGTGCCGGGCGCGGAGCTGACGATGCAGCGGCTGCGCGAGGCAGAGCAGGCGGGGTTTGGCGAACAGTACCACCCGGTGGTGCTGCGGCTGATTGATCCCGGGTAAGCCTACGCAACCCGAGAGAGCCGCTGCTTCACTCATACTCACTCCTGTGCGCTAGATCGAAAACCTCCTCGGCACCAAGCCGCCGAGGCAGCAGTCCTTGCTCCGTCGCATAGCGAAGCGCGAGCGCGATGGCAGGCTTCAGAGGTCCACGGCCGAGCCCGGTGCCCCCGAGCGATGCGGATTCACGAAACATCCGGATAAGTCTGTCACGAGATCGGCTCGCGTCTCAGCGAGCTGCCGCGTAACCACAACCAGATGGTTGACCGGCATAAATTCGTGCCTTTGCCGGAAATTATCCGCCGCCGCCCGAGGGTCCGGGACAACGGTGCGCAAGCCGGGATCGTCCGGCACATCGTTGCCGACGATAACGGCATCCAGTTCACCCGCCCGGAGCATCGGCAACATCTCCTTACCGGGCGCCGCGTGTTCGACCCAAGGCGGGTCGCGGTACTCCGGCACGTGTGCATCTTCGAATGTAACCCAATGCACCTGTTCCGGTCGCAGCCCGTAAACCTCGGCAAGGACACCTCGCAGCCACATCCCGGTGGTCTGGCTGTACGCCCGCACACCCACCCGGCGGCCGACGAGATCCGCGGGTCCCCGCACTTCGCTGTCCGCGCGGCAAAGCAGCGCGCCCTCCTGGAACCGTGCCGCCATCACCACCGGAAGCAGCACCAGCGGTTTCCCGTACGCCTTGGCCTGTAGAAACGTGGTGATCGCCATCTCGCAAACATCGAACTTACTCTCCCGCACCATCGGGGCAAAAGCGCGGTTGATCGGCAATACGTCGGCAAAATCAAGCCGCAGAAAATCCGACTTCACTTCACCCGATTTCAGCGCACGTGTGTGCGGATAAGTGCCTATGGCCGCGCGCAGTACCGGAACCACAGATCAACACTCCTGGAACCGGCAACAACCAGCACATCCCCCTCCCGGCAATGCTCCACCGCAACATCGATCATCCAGTTATCGGCAGGCGGGATCGGTTCGGCCCTGCGCCTCGTGAACGGTTGCCACGCCATACGGCGCGAACGCCTGCGCCAGGGCGCGGTCAACCCGGGGCGGATCGGTAATAACGACGTTCATGCCAGGCTCTCCACCACATGCGGGAACACCGCCTCATAACCCTCGCCGTACGTTATCTTCTTATCAGAGTTGCGCGCGGCTTGTGCACCGCGCTGCAGGGCGACGCGGGTGTAATACTCCCAAAGATGCTCTTGCCCGGCCATGCATTCGATCGCCGCGCGCTTCTTCGCCCAGACCGCAGTAATGTCGAGCAACACGTTGGGGCTTCCAATCGCACTGCTCCGGCTGGTGCGGTTCGAACAAAAACACCGGAGGCGCACCCAGTACTTTCTGCCCCGGGTTGTGCCCATGCGCCTGGGCGATAATGCGAGCGTGCTGGGCAAAGTCCGTCACCGCCGGATGGTCATGGTTGTAAATGTCCTTTGTGGAGTGCGACAGCACGAATGCCGGCTGGATCGCCCGATAAACATCCACTAACCGACACAGTGATTCCTGGTTCAGCGTGATCGGATAATCGCCAAGATCCCAGAACTGGATGTCGGCGACACCGAGATGCTTCGCCGCGGCTTCGGCCTCTTTCTGCCGCTCGGCCTTCACGCGCGCGAGCGTTATCCCCTCCTGCCGCCACAGTTTCGCGCTTTCGCCACGCTCGCCATACGACAGGCAGATCACCGTCACCGCAAACCCCTTCTCCGCGTGCAGCGCGATCGCGCCACCGGCCCGCCAAACGAAATCCGCCGAATGGGCACTCACCACCAGCGCAGTTCTCCCTGTTCCACTCATGATGCGATCCCCTTCTCTCCCAAATCGTCCTGCCCCGCGACCGCGGGCGTGTCATCCCCAAAACCGGGAGGCAGTGGTGGCGTCCCGTGTGTGTGGAAACTCTCGATGGTCTTCAGCCCCCACGCCTGACCCTTCTTGCGCTCGGCCTCGGTCCACGTGATCGGCTTCCAGTCCGGCGCCAGTACAAGACGCGCGCCAGCATTGGCGACCTCCACGCGGTTGGCCCCCAGGCTCATACACATAAAGAAAGAACGTCTGCTGAACCGCGTGCTTGTGTGGTCCAGTTTCGATGAAAATCCCATTCTCTAGGAAAATGTCGGCCGCGCGCAGGATCTCCTCGCGGCTGTCGAGTGCGAACGTGATATGGTGAAACCGACCCTTCACTCCGTGCGCTTCACGCGTATAGGCAAAATCGTAACTCTTATTCGTGCAGGTTAGCCACATACCCGCCTCAGTCCCGTCGTCCAGCACTATCTGCTCCGTCAGCCGGAACCCGAGATAACGCTGGAAAAACTCGCGGTTCGCGCGAATATCCGCGGCGAGGCAGTTGAAGTGGTCGATCCGCCGCACATTCACCCCGCGCGCCGGAAATCGCTGCGCTTGGTTCTTCAGCGAGGGTCGCAGCGCCGGGGGCGCCTCGTACCACTCCGTCTCATAGTAAAGCTCAATCAGGTGCCCGTCCGGATCGCGAAACTGAAACGTAGGGCCATGACCCAACTCGTTCTCGTGCCATCCGACCTCGTAGCCGGAGCCCTTCAGCGCGGCGACACGGCGTTCCAGCGCCTGGGGGCTGCGCGCCCGGAACGCGGCGTGGCCAAGCCCTGATGTACGCGATCCCGTAAGTTTCAGCGAGTAGCGTTCATAATCATCCCAGCCGCGGAGATAGACGGACTCACCCTGCCGTCCGCTCTCGGTCATGCCGAGAACACCGACAAAAAAATGCAGGCTCTCCTCCGGCTTGGGCGTCAACAGTTCGACGTGCCCCAGATGGGCCACATCCATAATCGGTTCTTCTTGCATTCGTACTTCCTCCTGTACCTTCGTGTCTCCGTGGTGAATCTTCTCTGCGGTCTCCCACTCAGACACCCCGTTCCGCAAACCTATCCTGCCCAGCTTCTCCTCGAGCGCCGCCCCCACTTTCCGCGGTGCGGTTTCCTGCAGGAACGAGGCGACGATCACGCCGCAGATCAGGCCGCCTAGGGCGAGATACAGCACGTACTGGATGCCAGAGTGCTCGGCGATGGCCCCCGCGATCGCCGGCGCGATCCCACCGCCGAAGATCTCGCCCGTACCGGAAACCAAGCCGACCGACGAGGCGATCAGCGCGGCAGAAACCGATTCAGTCGCAACCGGGCCGGTCATCAGCGACAACAGACCCAGACAGAAGAACGCAATCACGAACAGCAACCCGAACAGCAGCACCGGGTTGGCGCCGATGCGGCTGAATACCGCGAGCAGCACGGCAGCGCCGATGAACGACAGGATCGCCATCACCCGCCGGCCGAACAGGTCCGAAAGCCCCGATACTCCGAACTCACCAAGAAAGCCGTCAAACCCGATTGCTGAGGTAACAAAACCCATCTGAGTGCGACTGAGATGCAGATAGTCCAGCAGGTAACTCGGCAGCATCGCGCCCAGCACGAACACGCCGCTCATCGCGCACAGGATCGCCAGCATGGCCAGCGGCACGTTGCGGTAGCGGAAGACCTCGATCCAGTGATGTTGCGCCGCCTCGCGCGACGTGGCCGCCACGTGCGAGGGCTCGCGGATCACGCGCGCCATCAACGCGGCCAGGATGAACCCCGGGATCGCGACAATGAAAAACACCCAGCGCCAGGACGGAACCACTGCCAGCAATTGCGTGCCAATGATCGGGCCGAAGCCGAGCCCGAGCAGGGCGAAGAGGCTGAGCATAAATCCCTGATTGAGCCCCCGCCGTTGCGGCGCGGATGCCTCGCCGGTGGCAGCAACGCTGGCAGGGATATACGAACCCTCCATCACGCCCATGACCGCCCGAACCACGATCAGGCTGAGAAAACCGGTGGCCAACCCCGTCAGGCAGGAAAGCAGCGAGAACAGCACAATGGCCGGCAGCAGAATCTTCCGGCGGCCGACCTGGTCCGACAAGCCGCCCATGAATATCGAGGCAATGCCCCAGGCGACACCGAGAATACTGACGATGGAGCCGAACGGCTCGTAGTTGAGATGCAGGTCCTTCATCATGAACGGAAACAGCGGCGCCACCATCCAGCGGTCGAGCCCGACCAGGCCGAAGCCGAGCGACAGCAGTAGAACGGCTTTCGACTCGTACGACGTATCATGCCTACGCAGGGCGTGGATTGCAGCTTTCATGGGTCTCCCCGTCTTGGTTCTTGCGCGGGGAGATAACTAGTCGCCTACACGGGGCCTGTCTTATCGCTTCTTCCGGCGCGTGCCCGCGCCATAGCTTCGAAGGGAGCGCAAAGGGGGATTGCCACACTTGCTCTCCCGGAAACGACATTTCCCCTAGTTTGCAGTGACAGCAGTCCTGGGGCAACGAGCCAACCCGAGATTTGCTGCGACCGGCGACCGCGAGCTTGATCTATTCGGCCATTGGGTGCCGCGCTGGTGTGCGGAAGGATTTGCGCCACCCGCATGAGATAACCTGACGCGCGCGGCGGGGGCGGTACTCAGATCCACCGCCCCCCTAAAACTGCTTCAGCAACCGGTCGATATAATCCAGCTCCTCCTGCGGCCGCGTCCGCTGCCCCCCACGCTCCCGCAACACCTGCTCGATCTCCTGTGCCCGCTGCTGTTGCGCCTTATCCGGGATCGTCACCTGATCCGTCTCATCAGCCCCATTGTGGCCCTCCTCATACGGCCGTCCCAACGGATCGCGCTGCCCGGCATGGCCCGGCAACGGACCATTGCCCGGTCCATCCCCCGGCTGCTCCGACAACGCCAACCCCGGGCCCTGCTGCTGGCCCTGCTGACCCTGCTGACCGTTGCCGAACTGCTGGGCCATCTGCTGGCTCATTTGCTGGCCGCCCTTCGACAGATCGGCAATCGCCTGCTCTTCGGACTTTCCGGCAGCCTCGTCCTTGCCTTGCGCCAGAGCCTGACCGGCCTGCTGCATGTCTTGGTCCGCCTTGCCGAGGCTCGGCGGAATCTTCCCAGTCAGATCCCCGAACTGCTGCATCACCTCGCCCAGAGCATCCCGCAGCGCCTGCTGAACCCGCTTATCCGCCTGCCGCTGGGTCGCGGCATCCGCTGGCGACGGTGGCGAAGGCGCCGGCTGCTGCTGCGCATCCGTGTTGTTATCCGCGTTGTTGTCCGCGGGCTGGGAACGCTGCTGGGCATGATCCAGCAACTGGCTCTGGCGGCCGATCAGGTCCTGAATAACCCCGAGCTGCCGCCTGCCCTTCTGCATCTGTTGCTGGTTCTGCATCTCCTGCGCGGTCATGGGATGTCCGTTACGCAGCGCATCCAGCATCTGCTCCAGCTCGGCCATCCGCTGCTGGGCGGTTTTCATATCGCCCTGCTGAGCGGCCCGGCGCGCCTCCTCCGCCATACGCTGCATGTCACGGCTGCTCAGGTGCATGGAATTCGGCGGTATCATCCCCAGCTTGCCCTCGCGTGCGAGCTGTTCCATCAGCGCCTGCATCCGCTGCTGGATCGCCTGCTCCAGCTCGCGCAGCTTCTGCTCCAGCGCCTGACGGTTGGCCTTGCTCGGATCCTGCTGCGCCCTGGCCAGCGCGTCCTTGGCGGCCTGCCGCGCCTCCTCCAGCCGCCGAGCGGTGCGGTCCAGCGACCGGTGCTCCATGTGCAAAGCGAGTTGCCACATCCGGTTCTGGGCACGCGGAACCGCATCAGCCGACTGGTCGTGCTCCAGCAGGTAATAAATGCCGCTCAGGTTCAGGTAGGCCGCGTAATCGTCGCCAAACGCCTTGGGATGCACCAGAAGCTGGTCGAGCCCGGCGAGCGCGGTATCCCGGTCGTCGGGCCGCAGGCTCAGGCCCTTGCGGATCTCGATCAGCGCCTTGGCGACAGGGTTGTGAAACACGCGCTCCGGCAGGGTAAAGGTCGCAACGGTGCTGCGGCCCTCCAACCCGGCGCCATCGCGCGCAATAAGCTGCGCAGTGACAGTTAGTCCCGCCCAGGGATTGGCAGTCAGGTCGCGTTCCTCGACCCCATGAGCAGACTTTGCTTCCTCATTGGGTAGCGGAATATCCAGGCTGACCGGGGGAGCAGACGCCCGGGCCTGCAGGTGCATCTCTACCTGCAACGAGGTCACGCCATAATCATCGCTCGTCTTCCACGGCAGCCGCACCTGCTCCGGGTCGATAGGAGCAGGGCCGGGCGGCTCGGCCCAGGCGACAACCGGCGGACGGTTATTGACCACGGTTATATCCCAGCCGGCCAACTCCTCCCCGCCGCGGCTGATCGCAAGATGCCCTCCCGTGGAAAGCGTCAGATCCGCCTGGAAGCTACCCTGATCGAGGGTCCGAAACTGCGCCGCCTGTCCATCCAACGTCAGCCGTGGGCTGCCACTGCCGCCAGTGACGCTGGCTGTCAGGTGCGAGGCCGAGGGCACCGACACCGCGGTCAGGCCCTTTCTCAGAAAGATCGGCGCCTGATGGGTATAATCGGGCGGTGTGATCCACGCCTGCACAAGCGTGGAGGGAACCGGAGTCCCGCGCGGCAGCGTCAGGCGGACCGCATCGCCCAGCCGGGCCGGTGCGTCCCCGCCGGCAACCACAAGCGACGCGATCAACGCGACCAACAATCCGGCCCGCAGCGCCCGGCGGTCTCGCCGAGCCAAGCCAGGATGCGGCAAACCGAGGCGTAGCCGGCGCACCTGCGCAATGGCGCGGCTGACATGGGCCTGCCAAAGCGCGTGGCCCGTCTCGTCCGGGTTGCTCGGGCGATCCGAAAGCACCGCCAGGGGCCGATGCGCGATGCCCGAGATCGCTTCCAGCCGGCGGTCGGCTTCATGATCTGCCGGTAGCACCAGCCGGCGCAGGCCGTTGAACAGCAAGACCACAAAAGCCACCGCAAAGGCGGCCAGATAAGCTAGGTGAACCAGCGGCGAGAGCAGCCGCGGCAGGCCCAGCAGCGCCAGCACAACGAACAGGCCGGCGACGCCGGTCGCAGGCCAGACAGCGGGCCAGAGACGCTCGAACAGCAGCGTCAGGCGGGTGATTTCACGCCGGCCGGCAAGGTGCCGGTGGAGTTGGCCGAGGTCGTGGCCCTGGTCGTTCAAGCGAAGGCCTCCGGAATGCGCTCGTCCCGCCACAGCTCGGCGATGGTCTGACGGGGTCGGATCAAGGACCACCCGCCGCTTTCTACCATAGCCGCCGCCGCAAAGGGGCGAGCGTTATATGTAGAGCTCATGACCGATCCATAAGCTCCGGCATCGAGAATTGCGACGCGCGCGCCCGGTGCCAACGGTGGCAGCAGCCGGTTTCGCGCGAACGTGTCGCCGGTCTCGCACACCGGGCCGACAACGTCGGCAGGAACCACGGGCCGGGCAGCGTCGGCTGCGGAGACCGGGACAATACCGTGCCAAGCGTCATACATGGCCGGGCGGACCAGGTCGTTCATGCCTGCGTCCAGCACGATGAAGCGCTCCTGCTTAACCAGCACGACTGAGGCCAACAGCACCCCGGCCGGCCCAACGATCCACCTCCCGGGCTCCAGGATCAGACGAACGTCGAAGTCATGGAACGCGGCCCGCAACGCGCCGGCAAGGGCAGTGGGCGTAACCCCAATCTGGTTCCGGTAGGGAATGCCCAGGCCGCCGCCGCAATCCACGGTCTCGACCGACCGTCCGGCCGTGCGCAGGTCACGAACCAGGCTCGCGAGGCGATCAAAGGCGGCGCGATAAGGCGCAAGCGACAGGACCTGGCTGCCGATATGCGCGGCGAGCCCGATTGGCCGGATCCCCGGCAGCCCGGCAGCGCGGGAATAGAGCCCGGCGGCATCGGCATACGGAATACCGAACTTATCCTGGGCCCGCCCGGTGGTGATCTTGGGATGAGTCGCGGCATCCACATCCGGATTGATGCGCAGCGCAATTCGCGCGGTGCGCCCCATCCCGTCGGCGATCGCGGAGAGAGCGTCCAGCTCCTCGCTGCTTTCGACGTTGATCTGTGCGATGTCCTCAGCAAGCGCGAGGCGCAGTTCATCCGGCGTTTTGCCCACGCCGGAGAACACGATCCGGCTCGCTGGGATGCTGGCAGTCAGGGCGCGCCGCAGCTCTCCCCCGCTCACCACGTCGGCTCCGGCGCCGCGCTGGCCGAGCAGACTCAGGATGGCGAGGTGGTCGTTGGCTTTAACTGCGTAATGGACGTGGACCTCGAGCCCCGTTTCGGTGAGGGCCGCGCACAAGGTCTCCAGGCGGCGGCGAATAGTCGGGGCGGCATAGACCCAGGTGGGGGTGCCAAGCGCGTCGGCGACGGCATTCAGGGGCACTCCCTCCAGCAACAACCCGTCCATGGCGTGGATGGCGAGATGCGGCCGGGCGGCGAGGAGCTCGGGGATAGAGGGGTCGGGGTCCACTTGAGGGGTCCACTAAACGTTTGGACTTTTTTCCGTGCTGCGGGCCAGCGGTCAAATCGCGCGACAGGGGTTACTCGAGCGGCAGCAGCTTGGCCATCATCAATTCGTCCACGAACTGGCCGGAGACAAGCATTGAGTGACGCCGGATGCCCTCGCTACAAAAACCCATCCGCCGGTAAAGACCGATAGCGCGCGCATTGTGCGCCATGACTGTCAGTTCCAGCCGATGGATTGCCGCTCCGCTGGCCCATCTCTGGAGAGCGCGGATCAACGCCGTCCCGATCCCGTGTCCTTCATATCCTTCACGCACCCCGAGGACCAAGTAAGCCACGTGCCGGTTCCGTCGGTAAGCGCCGCCTTCTGCACTGATATAGCCGGCGAACTCGGGCGGGTCGTCAGCCTGCGCGACCAGAATGACACTGTTCGGGCACGCTTCGATCCGCGCCAGCTCGGCCTCTGTCTCAGCAACGCTGACCGAGCGTTCATCGGGTTCAAGCATCATGAACTGAGTTTCGACGTCGAGTTGGAGACGCAGTTCGACCAACATCGCTGCGTCGCATGGATCTGCTTCGCGAACAATGAAGGGGTCCGACGTCATCGGAGTTAGCTTGTAAAGCACTTTTGAAGCATTTGCGGAAGCGAATAAGGCTCGCATTCACTCGTCAGGGGGTCGCGTCGCAATGCGTGGAACCCCATCCGCGTAAGCCATCGCGGCGAGCCGTTCTGTTGATTTGCACTTGCCCTGAGGCCGCCGTTCTCTAATCGCGCGCTCCTCCGCAAGCTCTTTTTTGGCGATCTCGGAAATTCCGGACCGCAACAAAGGCCAACCGTGTTCTTCGTTCGGCTGAAAGCAAGCGCCTGTTCTTCGTCCCGGCCTGCCTTCGCAGCATCGCCGCGCGCAAGCGGCAGGGATTTTGGCCGGGCGTGGCTGGGCTGCGAGGGAGCGTGGCTTGCTTGAGCCATGCGAGCGAGCGTCCCTGCCATGCTGTAGGCCGAAAGTCCCGCCGCGAGCACAGCGATACGCTCGCGGCAGCCTCGAAGACGAGGTTTGCCCTGCATCCGATCGATTTCCCAACGCCAATTCCGGCTCGCCGGCACCGTTCTCAATCGCTTTGCTTCGTCTGTTGCCGTGTCGGGGTCATGGTTCTCTCCGCGGTCGGGACGAACTCCGCCGCAACATCTGGTCCGAAGCGCAGGCGCCGCAATGTCCACAACAGGCTCGCACCGATCTCATGCGGCCCAACGGCGGCCCTCGCAGCCGCCTGCACCTTCGCCCCGTCGGGCAACGATTCCGTCTCGAGCGGAACTCGAGCGGATCGCGGAGGCGTATCAGGCGGACGCGGACGGCGCGGGCCAGCGGAATGGCGCGCCCGAACGCCAGATGTGGTGCATGATGACGGCGAGCTTTCGTGCCAGCGCAATGCGCGCCTTGCCGGCGCCGGACCGCCGAGCGATCGCCTGGGCCCAGTCCTTCAGGCCGGAAGCCCGCTTTACCCGTGTCATCAGCACGACCGCCGCCTCGTACATCAGCGTCCGGGCGAGCGTGTCGCCGCACTTCGATATCTTCCCGCTGCGATCAATCTCCCCTGATTGGTATTGCCTTGGCGTCAGCCCCAGATGCGCGCCTACGGATCGTGAGCGACGGAAGCGCGCGGGATCCTCGACCGTGCTGACGTAGGCGAGCACGGAAAGCACCCCTATGCCAGGCACGCTCATCAGGTGCCGGCATGCGGGACTGGACTTCACCAGCGTGCGCACCGCCTTGTCGAAGCCGGCAATTTGCTCGCGCAGTTGCCGCCAGGCGACCAGCATCGGCCGAACAATCAGCGCCACGTCGGCACGCTCGGCGAGCAGGCTCTCGACCCGCCGATCGAACCTTTGGCCGCGCTTCGCGCCCGGCAGCATGCCGAAGGTTTTCAGCACGCCGCGGATATGGTTGGACAATCGCGTCGTCATGCCGACGAGCTGGGCGCGTGCGCCCAACAGCGCGCGTGCTCGGTGCGCGTCCAACGATTTGACGTACACAGCGCGGTACCATCCGGTTCGCATGATCTGCGCCAGTCCCTCTGCGTCGTTCTGATCCGTCTTGTTGATCTGCAGCTTGAGCGCCGCCTTGGCATGCCTCGCGTCAAGACAAGTTACATCGAGTCCCCGGCCGCGCAGCTCATGCACCAGCCACGGGGTCATTGGGCCGGTTTCAATCCCCACGCGGACGTCCTCGCCGCCACGCCGGCCGATCGCGCGCTCGATCTGCTCCGGGTCGGACGCGCACTGACCCCGCCACAGCTTGCGGCCTGTGGCATCGACTATGCAGATGGAAGTCAACTTCTGCGACACGTCTAACCCGACATAGTGGGTCATCCAACAGCCCTCCGATGGTGATGCCGCCGGGCCAGAGCCCGGACGCGGCACTATCGGGAAGTCAGCCGCTGGCCGCGATTACCGGATGTCCATACATGACGCGGTGGGCGCTCTCTTCGCAGAGGAGCTTGACACGGATGCGCTTCAGCCGGGTCCTGAACGTGGTCGAGTGCCATGCGGAAGGCGAGGTGGGGAGGGTTGTCACCGGCGGCATTGGTCACGTGCCCGGACGGACAATGTTCGAGAAGCGGCTGTACCTGGAGCAGCACCGCGATGACATCCGCCGGCTGTTGCTGTTCGAACCGCGCGGCGCCCCGTCCTACAACGCCAACATCGTCCTGCCTCCTTGCGATCCGGCGGCGCAGATGGGCTATGTGATTCTGGAGGCAACGGAATATCCGCCGATGTCCGGCTCTAACACGATCTGCGTCGCGACGGTGCTGCTGGAAACTGGCATTCTGCCGGTGCAGGAGCCAGTGACGGAAGTGACACTGGAGGCGCCCGCCGGCCTGATTCGTGTGCGGTGCGAATGCGCCGGGGGCAAGGTTCGGCAGGTCCGGTTCACCAATCGGCCGGGGTTTGTCTATCACCTGCAAAGGCCCATCGATGTGCCGGGCCTTGGGCCACTGACCGTAGATGTCGCCTATGGCGGGATGACTTACGTGCTGGCCGATGCGGCGGCCGTGGGATTCGAGCTGGTTCCGTCGGAGGGCCGCGCGATTTGCGAATTAGGGCAGCGGATCAAGGTCGCGGCGGATGCGCAGCTTGAAAGCGTGCACCCCGAGAATCCTCAGATCCGCGGCATCACCGGGATGGAGTTCACCGGTCCGCTGGTGCGGGAGGGTAATGAACTGCGTGCGCGGAACGCGGTGGTGGTCTCGCCGGGGCGGCTGGACCGCTCGCCCTGCGGCACCGGCACCTGTGCCCGTCTCGCAGTGATGCACGCGAAGGGGATGATTGCGACCGGCGAGACCTTCATCCATGAGTTGGTTATCGGTTCGCGATTTGAAAGCCGCCTGGAGGCCGAGACCCGGGTTGCCGAGCGCCCGGCGGTGGTGGCGAGCGTTGCCGGGCAAGCCTGGATAACGGGCCCTCAGCCAGCTTGGCCTGGACCCGGACGATCCCTGGCCGCGCGGCTACACACTCTCGGATACTTGGCAGCAGGCGCTATAAGGGGGTGGTCGAGGAGGTGCCATGACAAAGTCCGCCAAGCCCCGCTATCAAGGGGTATTCCCGGTCGTTCCGACCATTTTTGATGAGGAGGGCGGGCTCGATCTGGAAGGCCAGCGGCGTGCGGTCGATTGCATGATCGATGCGGGTTCCAACGGCCTGGCGATCCTTGCCAATTACTCCGAGCAGTTCGTGCTGGCCGATGATGAGCGGGAGGTGCTTGCCCGCGCCATCCTGGAGCATGTGGGGGGGCGCGTCCCGGTGATCGTGACCACGAGCCATTTCAGCACCTGGGTGTGCGTGGAGCGAAGCCGCGGCGCGCAGCAAATGGGCGCGGTGATGATCATGACCATGCCGCCGTATCATGGCGCGACCATCCGGCCGGTGGATGAGGGGATCATCGCGTTCTACCGCGCGCTGTCCGATGCGCTGGATATTCCCATTATGATCCAGGACGCCCCGGTGAGCGGCTGCGTGCTGTCCCCTGCTCTGCTGGCCCGGATGGCGCGGGAGATCCCTCAGGTCTGCTACTTCAAGATCGAATTGGCCCAGGCGGCCGCGAAGCTGCGGGAGCTGATCCGGCTGGGGGGTGATGCCGTGGAGGGACCGTGGGACGGGGAGGAGGGGATCACGCTGATAGCCGATCTGGATGCCGGGGCAACCGGCACGATGACCGGCGGCGGTTACCCGGATGCGTTTCGCGCGATTGTGGACCACTACCTTGCCGGCCGGCGCGACCAGGCGGTGGCGGCGTATGAGCGATGGCTGCCGCTGATCAACTACGAAAACCGCCAGTGCGGGCTGCTCGCCTGCAAGGCGTTGATGAAGGAAGGCGGGGTTATCGGGTGCGACGCGCCGCGCGCTCCGTTGGCGCCTCTGCATCCGGCCGCACGGGCGGGTTTGTTGGAGATTGCACGACGGCTGAACCCGATGGTGCTGCAGTGGGGTAAGTGACCGGAGGAGCGGGCCGGGCAGAACACCCGGCCCATGAGTCCCTACCGAATTCTGATTATCTTGACCTTCACGGTCACCTTCACCAGAATGATCGGCTAGAGACTGCGATTGTGAGTCATCGCAGGCTCCCCTGGGTTCTTGGGCCAGCGAGCTATCCGGTGGCCCGGTCGGACGCCGGCCAGTAAGTCTGGCCGGCGTTCGGTTTTTAGGGCGGGAGTTGTTGCCGAAGGGTTTCCTGCGAGCTCAGCGCTTGCGCACTGCGGCAAGGCGCCCGATACACACGGTACTATGAACGACGCGCCTATTGAAACCAGCCCGCGGTACGACTTTTGGGCCGCCGAGCCGCGGTGGCAGGCCGCTTGGGCCGAGCGGGAATGCTTCCGTGTCGCCGATGTGCCGGCCGATAGCAAGCCGAAGTATTACGTGCTGGAGATGTTCCCCTATCCCTCCGGCAAGATCCACATGGGGCACGTCCGGAACTATACGCTGGGCGACGTGGTGGCCCGGTACAAGCGGGCTCGTGGTTTCTCTGTGCTACATCCGATGGGCTGGGATGCCTTCGGGTTGCCGGCTGAGAACGCGGCGCGCGAACGCGGGGTCGATCCTGCAAAGTGGACGTGGGAAAACATCGCCATCATGCAGGGTGAACTCAAGCGCATGGGGCTGTCGCTGGACTGGGACCGGGAGTTCGCGACCTGCGATCCCGCCTACTACGGACACCAGCAGAAGCTGTTTCTGGATTTTCTCCGCGCGGGGTTGGTCGAGCGCAAAGAGAGCTGGGTGAACTGGGATCCGGTTGATGGGACCGTGCTCGCAAACGAGCAGGTGATTGACGGGCGGGGATGGCGGTCGGGGGCGCCGGTCCAACGGAAGCTGCTGAGCCAGTGGTTCCTGCGCATCACCAAATACGCCCCGCAGCTTCTGGAGGCGCTAGGGACGCTGGATCGCTGGCCGGAGCGGGTTCGGCTGATGCAGGAAAAATGGATCGGCCGCAGCGAGGGGGCGCGGGTGCGTTTCGCGCTGGACCGGCCGGTGGATTCGATTACGGAGGTCGAGGTCTATACAACCCGGCCGGACACGTTGTTCGGGATGTCGTTTCTGGCGCTGGCGCCGGAGCATCCCCTCGCGGCCGCAGTGGCGGCAAGTGACCCCAAAGCCGCGGAGTTTATCGCCGAATGCCGCCGTATGGGGACCAGCGAGGCGGTGATCGAAACCGCGGAGAAGCGCGGTTACGACACCGGGCTCAAAGTGAAGCATCCATTCCTGGACGAGGATTTCCCGGTGTGGATCGCCAATTTCGTGCTGATGGAATATGGCACCGGGGCAATCTTTGGCTGTCCGGCGCATGACCAGCGCGATCTCGACTTTTCCCGTAAGTACGGGCTTCGCGTTCCCCCTGTGGTCCTGCCTCCGGGTGCTGATCCGGCGACCTTCACGGTCGGAAACGAGGCGTATGTTGGTCCCGGGACTATCTTCCATTCCGATTTTCTGAACGGGCTGGAGGTGGAGGCGGCCAAACGCCGTGTCGTCAGCGAACTGGAGCGAGAGGGTCTTGGCAAGGGAGAGGTGAATTGGCGGCTGCGCGACTGGGGCGTGTCCCGTCAGCGGGCTTGGGGCTGTCCAATTCCGGTGATCCACTGCGAGGCCTGTGGGGTGATGCCGGTTCCGGACGAGCAGTTGCCTGTGAAACTGCCCGATGACGCAGATTTCAACCGGCCCGGCAATCCACTCGATTACCACCCGACGTGGAAACACGTTGCGTGTCCCGCCTGCGGTAAACCGGCACGGCGGGAGACCGATACGTTTGATACGTTCGTCGATAGCTCCTGGTATTTCGCGCGGTTCTGCAGCCCGCATTCCAATCGGCCGGTGGTGCGCGCCGTGGTGGATCACTGGATGCCGGTGGATCAGTACATCGGGGGCATCGAGCATGCTATTCTACATCTGCTTTATTCGCGGTTCTTTACCCGTGCGATGAAAGACACCGGGTACATGGCCATTGAAGAGCCGTTCGCCGGCCTGTTCACGCAGGGCATGGTGACGCATGAAAGCTACCGTTCGGCAGAAGGCCCGAACGGCACATGGCTGTATCCCGACGAGGTTATCAAGAACCCAGACGGCACTGTCGTGCATCGCATGACCGGCGAGCCGGTGATCGTTGGCCGCGTCGAGGCGATGAGCAAATCCAGGCGCAACACCGTTGATCCGGAAGCGATTATCGCCCGGTACGGTGCGGATACCGCGCGCTGGTTTATTCTTTCGGACAATCCCCCCGACCGGGACATGGAATGGACCGAGGCCGGGGTGGCCGGAGCCTTCCGTTTTACGCAGCGCGTGTTCCGGCTGGCCGAAGCACTGGAGGGTCTGGAAACTGGCCCGATGCCCGAGAGCTTCAGCGATGCAGCCCGCACCCTGCGGCGCACCACCCATCGCACCATTGCGGCGGTGACCGAGGCTATCGAGACGTTTGCGTTTAACGTCGCGGTTGCGCGCCTGCATGAGCTGGTCAATGCGATCGCTGAGGCAGAGCGGTCGCCGGATGGCGACGGGCTGGTTTGGGCCCGGCGGGAGGCGGTGACGACGTTGGCTCGGCTGTCGGCCCCGATGGCCCCGCACCTAGCTGAGGAGATTCACGCCCGTCTGCATCCCGGCAGCGGGCTGGTGGCCGAGATGCCCTGGCCCGAAGCGGATCCCGCTCTGCTGGTCGCCGAAACTGTCACTATTGCCGTGCAGGTTTCGGGAAAGTTGCGGGGGACCGTCGCTGTGCCGCCCGACAGCGCTGAGGAGACCGTGCTTGCCGCTGCCGCCGCCGAACCCAACGTTGCGCGGATGCTGCAAGGCAAGCGTATCGTTAAACGCATTTACGTGCCCAATCGCATCGTCAACTTCGTGATGGCCGGATAATGCTGACGCGCCGCGCCCTGCTTGCCTCAAGCCCGCTGATACTGGCTGGATGCGGTTTTCAGCCGGTTTATATGCCGAGCGCTGGCGACACTCCCGGGGTCGCGCAGCGCGGATTGGCGGCGATCTATGTCCCGATTATTCCCGACCGGCCTGGTCAGTTGCTGCGGCAGGCGCTGCAACAGCGGTTTGCGGGGGCCGACGGGGCTGGCACCCCGCTATATAACCTAAACGTCAGCTACTGGGTGGCCGGGCAAGGCCTTGGCGTCCAGCCTGACAACGTGGCGACCTATCTCCGCTTGAGCGGAAACGCCAACTGGACCCTGGTCAGCCATAATCCGCCGCAAACGCCTATCACCAGTGGCTACTCTCGGGTCATGGACGACGTGAACATCTTCCAAAACCAGTATTTCGGTGCCGACCTGGAAACATGGGCAGCCTATCAGCGTATTGCGCAGGCCATGGCCGATCAGATTGCGCTGCGCTTGGCTGTCTATTTCCGCACCCAGGCGCGTCTGCAGCAGCTGAGCTGATGATGTGAAACTCGACGCGCGGCGGCTGCCGGCCTTTCTTCGCGATCCCGGAGCCTGTCGCGTGGTTCTGCTGCATGGCGAGGATCCGGGCCTGATACGGGAACGGGCGGAGACCTTGGTTCGCCAGGTGGCCGGCTCGCTGGACGATCCATTTCGGGTTGCGGAGCTGGACCGCGATGATGTCGCCCACCTGGTGGACGAGGCGGCTTCGCTGTCGCTCATGGGCGGGCGCCGCGTGGTACGAATGCGGGAGACGCCGGAGGCGGCCGCCGCCGCGGTGGAAGCGGTGCTGAACGGCAAAGGCGAGGCCCTGGTGGTGCTGGAGGCCGGCGTTCTGCCATCCCGCTCCCGCCTGCGGGGCGTGGTCGAGAAAGCCCCCGATGCGGCGGCGATCGCCTGCTATCCCGAAGAAGGCCGCGCGTTAGAGGAGACGATCCGTGCGACGCTGCAGGCCGAAGGCATTAGCGCTGATGGCGAAGCCCTGGCCTGGCTTGCCGGGCGGCTCGGCGCTGACCGCACCTCCACCAAGGCAGAAATCGAGAAGCTGGCTTTGTATGTGGGCCGCGGCGGCCGGGCTGACATGGAGGCGGCCGCGGCCTGCGTGGGTGACCTTGCCGGCCTGTCGCTGGAAGACGCTCTGTTCGCCGCCACTGCGGGCGACGTGGCGATGACGGACCGCGCGCTGGAAATCGCAGTTTCGGAGGGAGCCACTCCGGTCGGTGTTGTCCGTGCGACACTCGGGCATTTGCACCGGATGCATCGCGCACGGCTTGCCGTCGATGCTGGCGCGTCCCCTGCCGAGGCGGCCAAGAGCGCGCGTCCGCCAGTGTTTTTCCGGCGGGTCAATGCGTTCGTGCGTGCGCTGGCGTTATGGCCCGCACCGGCGCTAGCTGCGGCCATGGCGGGTCTGGCTGAGGCCGAGCGAGCTTGTAAGCGCACTGGCGCCCCCGATGGCGCAATTTGCCGGCACGCGGTTCTGGCGGTGGCGCGGCGAGCGGCACAGGCGGGGCGGGGGCGGTAATTCCTGCTTCGCTCTTCGGAGCCTTTCGGGACTGATCCTCGCCGGATTTGGTCCAATTCAGTGATGGGGTATCGCCAGGTCCAACTCTTCGGCGAGCTCGTGTAGTCTCCGGTCGTTGGTCCACAGTGTCGTTCCGTTGGACAATCGTGCCGCAGCAAGAAGGTGAATATCGACATACCCGGCCCCGCGCCCGAATAACGCGTGATGATTGATGAAGTGTAGAACCTCGGAGTCGGTGGCAATCGTGGCCCGAGGCAGATCGGATAGCGCTTTCAGCACGATGGCGCGCTGGCGCAAGCTGCCGAGCGCCAGCTCGCCCATGACGAACGGGTGCGCTAGAATCATTCCGGCGTTAAGCAATGCGGCGAGCCTCGGGTCATGCGCCCGAAGATGGTCGACCCAGACGGACGTATCGACCAGGATCACGCCGCGCCGGGCCGACGCCTTGGTGGGGCCTGCAGGTCAGGCTCGGTGCCGCCTAAACGCGCCAGCCGCCGCGCACTTTCGCGTTCGATAAGGGCTTTGAGGGCTTCGCGGAGCAGGCTCGATTTCTCCTTGAGACCGGTGAACTCCTGGGCTCTGTCCAAGAGCTCGTCATCAAGGGCCACGGTCGTCCGCATCTTCACTCCTCCAATTCTGCGGCACGCATTTATCATCAATCGATGCGAAATTCAATGCCTCGGCCTGACAAGCCAGGAGCCCGGCGATAGGATGCCCAGCATGAACGAAAATGATGCGCGTCAGGCGATCTGCCGCCTTGGGGAGAGCATATTCCGCCGTGGGCTGACGTTCGGCAGTTCGGGCAACATCAGTATCCGGGCGCCGGAGGGAGGCTGGCTGATGACGCCGACCAATATCTCGTTAGGCGAACTGGACCCGGCTCGCCTGTCGCGTCTGGATGAGCAGGGACGGCTGGTCTCGGGGGATGCGCCGACCAAGGAGGGGTTCCTGCACCGGGTGATGTATGAGGGGCGGCCGGACGCCGGGGCGGTGGTGCATTTGCATTCCACCCACTCCGTGGCGGTTTCGTGCCTTGCCGACGTAGATCCGGAAGACGTGCTGCCACCGATTACGGCTTATTACGTGATGCGGGTCGGGCGACTGCCGCTGGTGCCGTATTTCCCGCCGGGGGACTCGCGGTTGGCGGAAGCGGTCCGGCCGCTCGTGGGCAAGCACCATGCTGTGCTGCTGGCCAACCATGGGCCGGTGGTAGCCGGGACATCGCTGAGCGCCGCCTCGGGCGCGATCGAGGAACTGGAGGAGACCGCACGATTGTTTCTGCTGCTCCAGGGCCACCGGACGCAGTTTCTGAGCATGGCGCAGGTGGCGGAGCTGCGGGCCAGGTTTGGTTAAGCTCTCCCCCGGGCACCTGATGGCGCACGGGCCTGACAGCGCATCTCGTTCCGGAGCCCAAGCCCACGGGGCGAGCAGGTGGCGGTACTCCTGGCGCCATTTCGTTTTTGTGGCCGGCCCTGGCCTGGTTGCCATGCTCGCCGATACCGATGCTGGTAGTGTCATCACCGTGGCACAGAGCGGTGCACAATGGGGCTACCGCCTGCTGGTGCCGAACCTCTTGTTGATCCCGTTCATGTTCGTGGCGCAGGAATTGGCGTTGCGGCTCGGGCTCGGCACACGACGGGGCGCTGCCGAACTGGTGTTGCGGCGCTTGGGCCGCGTTCCGGCAGCGCTGTTGCTGATTGCCGTGGGGATGAGCTGCTTCGGGGCCCTGGTGAGCGAAATGAGCGGCCTGGCCGGGGCCGCGCAGGTACTCGGTATTCCGGTTTGGGTTGCGATGACCGGGACCGTTGGCGGCCTGAGTCTTATGGTGATTACCGGCTCCTACCGCTCGGTCGAACGCATCACGCTGTTTGTCGGGTTGTTCGAGCTTGCTTTTGTAGTCATGGCGTGGCGAGCGTCGCCCGGGCTGGCGCCCATCATGCACCAAGCCAGCGAGTTTCCGCTGGGCGACCGCTCCTATCTATACCTGCTCGCGGCCAATCTGGGCACCAGTATCATTCCGTGGGCGCTGCTTTATCAGCAATCGGCCAACGTCGATAAAGGTCTCGGTCCCGAGCATGTCGGGGCAGCGCGGCTGGAAACCCTGGTGGGGGTCGTGCTGTGCCAGGTGATCACCTCGGCACTGCTGATTGCGGCGGCAGCGACGCTCAACGGCAGTGGCCCCCTCGATACGGTGATGCAGATCGAGACGGCGTTTACCGTGACGCTGGGCAGGACCGTGGGCCGGGGCGTCTTGGTACTCGGGCTTTCCGGGAGCGCGCTGGTCGCCACCATTGTGGTCTGCCTGACCCTGGCCCGGAGTATCGGCGAGGTACTGGGGGTGCGGCACTCAGTGGCACACCACCCGCGGCAGGCGCCGTGGTTCTACGGCACGCTGATCGTGATGCTGGTGGCGGGTGGTGCGCTTGTCTCCTCGGGGATCAACCTAGTTAGCGTGTCGGTGGCCGCCGGTGTGTTGAACGCGTTGCTTCTGCCGCTGGTGCTTGGCTTCCTCTACTTTCTTGCCCGTTCTGCCCTGACGGGACCGCCACGCCTGCACGGTGCCTACGCAACAGTGGTGGCAATCGTCTTTCTGATCGTCGCTGCCACCGGCCTGTACGCTGGGATTGCCGGCCTGCTGTGATAGCGTTGGTGCGACCCTGACCCTAACCGACCCGCCTGGAGCCACGCCTCCATAACCGCTACGGTTCAAGCCAGCTCAAGGGACATCATATGCGACGGGTTCTCACCATCCTTACCGCCGGGGCTATTGGTATTCTGATCGGCCCCGCGGTTGCGCCTGCTCTCGGACGCACCTTGCGCCCCGCGGGCCGCTCGGCCTTGAAAGCGGCGCTGCGGGCCGTTGCGGAAGGCCAACGCGCGGCCGGCACATTGCGCGAAACGATTGAGGATCTGCAGGCTGAGATCGCTCATGAACGCCGTCAAGGCTGACGGGATGTCGGGGTAAATTGTCATCAAACCGCAACCGAATCGGCGGTCGGTCTGTCATGATTGCTGGAGCATCCTTACCCACCAGCGTCGTGGGTACTTATGGGCTGCGAACAGCCACTGCTCCGCATGGTGGCGGACGAACTGATCGGGATCACCGTGGATGCCATTGCCAACGCGGTGATCCAGATTCTAGAGGAGGCGCCAATGCCCGCTACCGCACACATCGTACATCATGTCTCAGGGCGCGTGCGCGTGCGCATTCCACACAAGCGGGGTCACCATGAGTTCTTCGCCGACGTGGAGCGGCGCCTGTCACAATGCGCGAACATCACCAGCGTGCGCGCCAATCCGACTACAGGCAGTTTGCTGGTGCGGTACAGTGGCGAGCTGACAACGATTTTGGGCCAGGCTGCGGTTGTTGGGCTTCACGAACTGCTGGAGTTCGACGAAAGCCTTCCGCCGATTAAGGCCATCGAAGACGCGCTGAGCGAGCGGCTATTGAGCTTCGATGCCCAGATACTGCAAACGACGGGAGGCACGATGGGCGGCCGCTCCGCGGTGCTGATCACGTTATTGATAGCCGCCCTTGTGCAGCTCTGGCGCGGGCAGGCTTTTGGGCCCGCACTTCCCCTGGTTTGGTATGCGGCTCAGGCGCTCGGCTTCGAGCGGCCACGGCTTACCGCGGCCACTCGGCATGGCGCTTAGGGCTTCCCAGCCGAGAAAGGGGCTCCGCGATCCTTGCGTAGATGGCCGGGTGATCCTCGGGTCAGACCCGAGGAGATGACCCGGCCATGACTGAAACCTTGGGTGAGGGCTCAGGTCCCGGTCTTGGACTCGCGCGACCGGCCTGACATTCCCGCGTTCACTATGCCGCGCAGCCCGCCGGATATGCCGGCGAGAACGTTGGCAGTCTCATCCACGGCAGTCCGCGCCACCCGTCCAACACCGTGTACCACGTCTTCGCCGAGATCCGCGGCAACGTGAACGGTTGCGCCAAGCACGTCGCCCACTGCGACCATCGTATCGGAAACGGCATTGCGTGCGACGTGTACGCCCGGCGTAGTCGCCTCGCCTCCGCCGCGCGGCTCAGTCGCTGATGATTTCCGCGAACTCTGAGCCAGAGGGTTTCGCCTCGCTCATTCCTGAACCTCCGTGACCAGATTACTGGATCGTAGGGTTTCTTACCCCAGTTCTCAAGACATCCAACTGGCGCATAAGATACGCCAATGCGTCACGATGACCAAGGGGCAGCGAGCGCTTTCGAAGTTGTGCATGCGCTTCCTGGCAGAATTCGGCTCCGGCTTCCCGCAATCGATGCGGATCCGTTACTCGCGCAACGGGTGCAGCGCGCGCTGATGGAGACTGCCGGGCTTCGGGACGCCGAAGCCAATCCGGTCACAGCGACGATATTGGTGCGTTATGATGGCGCCGACGAGGTGAGCGTTCTCGGGCGCCTAACAGAAGCGATCGAGATTGCCGAGGGTAAGCGCGCTCCCGTCATCCCGCGGTGGTGGATGCTCGATCCGGCCGAGGTGTGCGATACGCTGTCCGTCAGCCGACTTGGTCTCGGCACCACGGACGCCGATGCCCGGCGCGGCCGGTTCGGGGATAACCGGCTGAGCGATGCCGAGGCGCCGAGCATGCTCTCTCTGTTCCTCGGGCAGCTTAATTCGCTACCGGTGGTGCTGCTGGCGGCCTCCGCGGCGGTTTCGTTTGTTGGGGGAGCGCTGATCGATGCGGCACTGATTGCGGCGGTGGTTGCGGCAAACGCTACCATCGGCGCCGTCACCGAAGCCAAGGCGAACCGCATTATCCGGGGCATCGCGGAGCAGGGCGCGGGGAAGGTGCTGGTGAGACGCGATGGCGGGATGCGCGAGCTCGACCCGGAAGAGGTAGTAACGGGCGATATTCTGGTATTGGCGCCCGGAATGCTGGTCCCGGCGGATGCGCGCGTCCTGGATAGTGCCGGGTTGAGCGTCGACGAGTCCGCTATGACCGGGGAGAGCCTGCCGGTTGCAAAGACGGCCGACACCCTTGCCCAGCCGGATGCCGCGCTGGCCGATCGCACCAACATGATCTTCGCCGGCACCCTGATCGCGAGCGGGCATGGTGTCGCGGTGGTAGTGGCGGTCGGCGCCGCGACCGAGCTGGGCCACATCAATGCGGCAATCGGCACGTCCGAGCGCCGGGCGACCCCGTTGCAACGGCAACTGGCCCGCCTCGGCACCGGGCTGACCGGAGTGATCCTGCTTTCCTCGGTCGGGGTGGTCGGCCTCGGTTTACTCCGCGGCCGCGCATGTTGGGACATGCTGCGGATCGCGGGCGCGCTCGCGGTGGCAGCAATCCCGGAAGGGCTGCCAACCACGGCAACGGTGATCCTGGCGCGTGGCCTTCGGCAGATGCAGCAACAGGGCGTGCTGGTCCGCCATCTTACGGCGGTGGAGACGCTGGGCTCGGTGACGGCGATCTGCTTCGACAAGACCGGCACGCTGACACAGAACCGGATGGCGGTGAGCCGCATCGCGTTCAACGGTGTGCAGATCGATGTCGATGATGAAGGTTTCCGGCGCGGCGAACAGGAGATCGACCCGCGCGACTCTCACGTGCTGGCAACCATGTTCCGGGTGGCGGTGCTCTGCAATGAGAGCGAGGTGAACGGGGAAGCCCACGCGCAGGTCCTGAATGGCAGCAGCACCGAGATGGCACTGCTCCTGGCCGCCATGCAGGCAGGACTGGACATTGCTGAGGTGCGCTCGGAATTCCCGGTGCGACAGGTGGAGGAGCGCAGCGAGACGCGCCGGTACATGACCACCACCCACAACACACCGGAGGGCCCCCTGCTCGCGGCGAAAGGCAATCCCGGCGATATTCTTGATCTGTGCGATACCTACGCCGAAGAGGACGGCACGCCAGAGCTGGACGATGCACATCGAACGGCGATCCGCGCGCGCAACGAATCAATGAGCCAGGACGGCCTGCGCGTACTGGGTTTTGCCTGGCGATCCCCTGGCCATCCGACGGCCGGCCTGGTCTGGCTCGGCATGATCGGCCTCAGCGATCCGCTGCGCCCAGGCATACGACCGGTACTCGAGGCTTTCCATGGCGCGGGTATCCGCACGGTGATGCTGACCGGGGATCAGGCCGGCACCGCGCGGAGTATTGCCAGCGCGGCTGGAATCTCCACCGCCCCGCGGGTTCTGGACGGGGTCGCCACCATGCAACCGGCGGCGCTGGCGGATGCCGCCGGACGGGCGGACGCGTTCGCGCGCATTACGCCCACCGACAAGCTGCGGGTGGTGCAGGCTTTACAGGACGCCGGGCAGGTGGTCGCTATGACGGGCGACGGCAGCAACGATGCGCCGGCCCTGCGCGCAGCCGATGTCGGCGTGGCCATGGCCGCGAACGGCACCGTACTGGCGCGCGAGACCGCGGACATCCTGTTAGCGCGCGATGACCTCGCGACCATGGTCGTAGCGGTACGGCAGGGGCGGACGATCTACGCCAACATGCGGAAGGCGCTAAAGTTCCTGGTGGGCACAAACGCCAGCGAGATCATGCTGACGCTCGCAGCGACCGGGCTCGGCATTCCAGCTCCGCTTAATGCGGTGCAGTTGTTGTGGCTCAACCTGCTGACCGACGTAGCGGTGGCAGTGGCGCTCGGTTACGAGCCACCGGAACCGGATTTGATGATGCAGCCGCCGCGAGATCCCGCGGCGCCGATCCTTGACGGGGCGGACTATCGCCGGCTGGCGCTGCGTGGGGGTTTGTATGGCGCAAGCGCTTTGGGGGCGCACCTGTACGGGCTGGCGCGGTATGGGGGAACTGGCGGAGGCATCGGCTTTTCCACGCTGATCGGCGCGCAGTTGCTTGAGGGGTTGGCTGGACGCTCGGATTACAGCCCGACCTGGATGATGCCGCCGAACCGGCCGTTACGGAATACCGTGATCGGCTTGCTGGGGCTGCAGGCTGCCGCGAGCTTGCTTCCGGCGAGCCGTGGCCTGCTCGGGCTGGCGGCGTTCGATCTGGCGGATCTGGCGGTGGTGGCTGTCGGGTCCGTGCTGCCGTACCTGGCGGTTGAGTTCGGGAAGGCCGGGGCGCGAGTGCCCGAACGAGGCGAGGGAGTAGGCCTATTAGGTCCGCACCGGCCTGCGGCCGACTCCGCGGTCGATGAAAGGGGGATTGTTAGTCCCTCTCCGCCCCCAAGGGAACGTGGATCGGCGGAGAGGTTAGGTGAGGTGGGGGACCGGCTCGCAGCGGCAAACCATTTTCTCCCTACGCCAGCCGGTTAAAACGCGCTGCAGTGCAAGATCGGCCCAGGAGCTGACGATCAGTCGAACTTGGGTGGCTCTTGGGTGGGCTCGCACCCAGGAAGCTCCAGTGTGACCCCGCCCAACGCAGCAACACGGGCATGAACGCGGTCATACAGATTGCATGCCCGCGACCCTATTGGTCCGGTTAGATTTGACATGACATGCGTTGACACCCGTCACCACCGCTGGTGATGATCACCAGCATGGATCATCTGGGCGGTTGCCATTGCGGTAATATTCATGTTCGCCTTCGGCTTCCAAAGCCGCCGGAAGATTATGCGCTGCGAGCATGCACCTGCTCATTTTGTCGCAGCCACAGTCCGCGCATAGTTGCCGATCATGATGGAAACTTTGAAATCTGGGTGGATGACTGGTCGCTCGTGGAAAACTATCGCTTCGGCACCAAGACCTGTGATTTTCTGCTTTGCCGACGTTGCGGTGTCTTTATCGCTGCGGTAGCCGAAATGCCTGCTGGAACACGAGCAGTTGTTAATGTGAACTGCTTAAACGACCGTGAAAGGTTCACATCAGATCCCGTGCTTCACGATTTTGAAGGCGAGAACTCTCGAAACCAGATCGTCGCGCCGGGCGGCGAATTGGATGCCCGTGTTTGTCCACCGCTAGCGAGGCGTCGGGAGCGCTTGCGAAAGGCAAGAAGTTCGCAGCACGATCAGGGTATTGAAAAGAAACGCCATTTTGTTGCATATATCCGCTGCGAAATGAGGGACCGGTCATTGCCCTACCTCAAGGCCCAGACTTGTGCTATCCTAAGCGTATGGATCGCGAGGACATCCTTGGCCGGCTCCGGGCGAATCAGACGGCGCTGCGGGCGCGCGGCGTGACACACGCCGCGCTGTTCGGCTCCCGCGCGCGCGGCGACGACCGCCCCGACAGCGACACCGATATCCTGATAGAAATCGATCCGAACGCGCGAGTGACCGTCTACGACTATGTCGCCATCAAGGAATACATTTCCAGCCTGCTCGACGGTCGGGTAGATGTTGTAGACCGCGAGGGACTGAAGCCTTACGTGAGGCCGGCCGCTGCCACTGATGCCATCTATGCCTTCTGATTCAGTGGCTCGACGCTGGCTCACCGATATTCTCTACCATATCGACCTCGCACAAAGCTTTGTTGCCGGCCTCGATTACGAAACTTTCAAAGACGATCTGCTTCGCTTTCATGCCGTAACGCGCTGCCTGGAGATTATCTCCGAAGCCTCGCGCCGGCTGCCGGATGAGGTGAAGGCGCGCCATCCGTTGATTGCTTGGAAGGCTATGGCCGGCGCGGGCAACATCTATCGCCATGGCTATGACTACGTTGCCGCACGCCGCATCTGGGACACGTTGCAGATTGCTTTACCGCCCTTGCGTGCGGTAATCCAGCAAGAACTCGCTAGCATTCCATGAAATACGGCTATGCGCGGGTATCGACGGACGGCCAGAGCGTAGACCCCCAGGTCCGCCAACTGACTAAGGCCGGATGCAGAAGGGTATATTCCGTGAAGTAGCGAGCGGGGCCAAGACCGACCGCGCGCAGCTTCGCCGCGTGATCGAGGCGCTTGGACCAGACGACGTGCTGATGGTAAATGCGGCTTGATCGTCTCGCGCGATCGACACGCGACCTCTTGAACACGCTCGCGGCGATCGCCGATCGCAAAGCCTGTTTCCGCTCCCTGGCGACGCATGCGCCGAGACCACCACATCGCACGGGCTCATGCTCACATTGCTAGGCGGCCTTGCCGAGTTCGAGCGCGAGTTGATCCGCACGCGCACCGCCGGAGGCCGGGACCGGCCAAGGCGCTTGCGGCCGTGCGTCACGCGCGTTTGAACAGCAACCGTCCCAATCGATGACCACTTCGGGTGGGAGGCGGACACAGAGGGCTGGTCGTGCTGAGGTCCGCTTTGCTGCCGCTCCATCGAACGGCGCTGCTCCTCCAAAGCGGACGTCTGTCCGCCGACTTCTCATGGCGGCGCGGCCATGCTTTGGCAATACTCGGCTTTGTCTCGGCCCATGTTGTCATAAGGCATGTTGTGCGACAGCGCCGTTGCTCCACCGTGGCGCTATCAATGCCGCTTACGGGGAGACACCCCGGGCTGCCGATAATGATACGCGGTTGATGATTGATACTCCATCGCTATCGGGTCGGCGGTTACGCCTGCTTTGGGGCCATGCTCGCGGCTAGATCCGGGCGTCCTGCGGCGACTCCAGAGCATGAAAGCAGACCCGGAAAAAACGAACCTCTTGCTCTAATTAGTGGAGCAGAGGCAAGGACAGTTGCATGGCCCTCCACGCGCTCCTGCAACAGCCGGCGTATCGGGTCCACGCCCTCCTCACCACGGTGACCGAAGATTTCGACCGCATCAGCATGCATGGCGTCCGGTGCAGCCTCCTGCAAGAACAGGCCGCAAGCCTCGGAGTACCCTTGCGCCAGGCGCTGATCCGCGGAACGCCAGCAAACACGGAGTATGAAGCCCGCGTGGCGGCCGCGCTTGCCGACTATCGGCAGCAGGGCATTATCACCTACGTCTTCGGGGATCTCTTCCTCCGGGACATCCGCGGGCATTGTCACCTTGACGGGCACTGGCCGGAACGACCTGGCTGAGCCAGGCTGGCGAGATGAGCCAGTCACCCGACCCGCACCGCGGGCACCGCTTCCCCGCCGAGATCATCGCCCACGCTGTGTGGCTCTACTATGTGTTCAGCCTGAGTTTGCGGGATGTTGAGCTGCTGCTGGCCGAACGGGGCGTGATCGTCTCCTACGAGAGCGTCCGGCGCTGGTGCCTGAAATTCGGCCGGAGTTTCGCCGATAAGCTGCGCCGGCGGCGGCCGCGACCAGGCGATACCTGGCACCTCGACGAGGTGTTCCTCCGGATCAACGGAGAGCAGCACTATCTCTGGCGTGCGGTCGACCAGCACGGCGTCGTGCTCGACATTCTGGTGCAAAATCGTAGAAACGCCGCTGCCGCCAAACGCTTCTTCAAGCGCCTACTCCGCGGGCTGCAGTGACAAACCACGGCGCCTGATCACCGATGGCCTGCGGAGTTACGGAGTGGCGAAACGCGCGGTCCTGCCGGAGGTCCGGCATCGGACCAGCCGGTATCTAAACAACCGGGCTGAAAATTCGCACCGGCCGACCCGGCGACGCGAGCGACAGATGCAACGGTTCAAATCACCGTTCCAGGCACAGCGGTTCCTATCGGCGCACGGTATCATCTATGGTCATTTCCGCCCACGGCGTCACCTGATGGCAGCATCCGGTTACCGGCGCTCCCGCGCGAGCGCCTTTCGGATTTGGCAACAGGAGACGTGTATCCAAATTGGGGAATGACGCTTTGCGTACGGTCACTTCGATGGCAATGACGCCCGTTTGCGGCCAACGTGACAATGCCGCCCAAACTGAGCCAGGCGAACGTCGGAATGACGCGCGACGAGGTCCTACATTGGGCCGGGGCGGATCGAACGCCCGGTATTAGCGAGCTGTCCGCGGCATCGGAGTGCTGATTACTCAATCCGATATCGCACCGAATGTCCCATCGGTACCGTTGTCAAGCCCCGCCAAACCCGCAACGGTACCGTTGTCAAGGCCCCAGAACCGGCCATCGGTACCGTTGTCAAGAGCCCCGAGTCCCTCCAACGGTGCCGTTGTCAACCCGCCAAAATCCCCCATCGGAACCGATCTGCCGGAACTCAGACCACCCCCAACCCTCGCCAGAGTTCTCGATCCGTCCTACCCCGCCTCTCCCGCCCGTTCAACCGCCACCATCCTCTCTCCCTGCTCCGCCCCCCTGCCTCCGCCCGGCGACCGTCCGCTTTTTCTTCGCCCTGCGCACCCGGGCTTCGTCCGTCTGCCCCAAGTTTCACTTTATCGCCCCGTCAGAATCCGCTCGACGAGCTGCTTCACCGTCGGAATGAACCCATTGGAGTAGAACGGATCCCGAGCGAATCGGAACCCGTTATGTCCGCTGAACATCAGATTCCGCTCCATCGCATCACCCCGGTCGCTCTCATGCGCGACCGCCTGAAGCGTCTTCTGGATACAGTAGCTCCTCGGGTCCGGAAGCTTCCCGGAGCTGTGGTTCTCAGCTCGCTGGCTCCAGTTGGAAAAGCGGCATTCGCTCAGGCACCCCATGCATTCGATCTGGTCGCGCCGGATTTCCCGGGCTTTCTCAGGGGTCACGAAGACCAGGGTGGAGTCCGGGCTGCGCATCGCCTCGGTGAAACCCTGGGCTTCCCACTCGCGCACCCGGACCAGGTCGGGCCGGGTCAGATAAACAGGGCGCTTACGTGGGCCCACCCCGTATTCCGCCACGTGTTCGCCCACGACCTCGCTCGTGTAGGCGACCTGGCGCTCGCTGCGGTGCCGGAGTTCCTGGACGAAGCCGTTGTTGACCGCGCTGGACCAGAAGCCGGTAGGGCTGAAGTGATTGAGGAAAATGTCGCCTTCCTGAAGGGTCAGCAGCTTCTGCTTCCAGGCATCGCCGATGGGGCTTTCTTGGGTGAGCAGAGGGCGGGTGCCAAACTGAAAGGCGATGGGGCCGAGCTCGGGGTTGTCGATCCAGTCTTCCCACTCCTCGAGCCACCACACACCGCCGGCCATGATGATCGGCGTCTCGTGCAGGCCGAACTCGCGCATGCTGCGGCGCAGTGCGACCACGCGCGGGTAGGGGCTTTCAGGCTTGGTGGGGTCCTCGCTGTTGGATAGGCCGTTGTGGCCGCCGGCGAGCCAGGGATCCTCGTAGACGACGCCGCCGAGCAGGGATGAGGCTTTGTGGTAGGCGCGGCGCCAGAGGGCGTTGAAGGCTCGGGCCGAGGAGATGATGGGGTAGTAGTAAACGTTGAAGCGCTGGGCGATTTCCGACAGCCGGTACGGCATCCCGGCGCCGCAGGTAATGCCGTTGATGATCCCGCGGGCCTGCTCCAGCACCTCGGTGATGATGCGCTCGGCGGCGCCCATTTCCCACAGGATGTTGGCGTGGATACGGCCCATGCCGCCGGCGAGCTCATAGGCGCGGCGGGCCTGGGTCAGGGCGCCGTGAATGGCGTAGGCAACCAGCTCCTCGTGGCGCTCGCGGCGGGTACGGCCGTGATAAACCTGCGGGATCACACGGCCGTTTTCGTCGTAGCTGTCGGCGTTAACGGCGCTGAACGTGCCGACGCCGCCGGTGGCGGCCCAGTTACCGGAAGAAATCCCATTGGAGACGGACACGCCCTTGCCGCCTTCGATCAGCGGAAGGACTTCGACGCCGCCCAGACGTATGGCGTTGATCGCCTTCATTGCTGGCTCACCTCCGCGAAGGGTGGGTTAGCACCGAAGTTGGTCGTCGCTACGCTCCTCATGGTGACACTGCAAGTCGAGCCCTCACCCGGTGCCCTGCGGGCGCCGACCTCTCCCGCGCTGCGGGAGAGGTGAACGAAGCTCGTGAATGGGGGTCAGAAGGGTTCCGCCGTCGCCATCTCGGCCTGGCGGTCCCGGCGGCCGGGTTTGGCACCGACCTTCTCCGTGATGTCCTCCCCGGTTTGCTGATCGACGACCCGCATGGAGAGCTTGACCTTCCCACGCTCATCGAACCCGATGACCTTCACCTTCACCTTATCCCCGACATTGACGACGTCGGTGGTGCGGCCGACCCGGCCTTGCGCCAGTTCGCTGATGTGCACCAGCCCGTCGCGGGAGCCGAGGAAGTTCACAAACGCGCCGAAATCAGCGGTTTTGACCACCTTACCATTGTAGATCACGCCAATCTCCGGCTCGGCGACGATGCCGCGGATCCAATCGATGGCGGTCTGGGCCTGGGCCGCGTCGGTGGCCGCGATCTTGATCGTGCCGTCGTCCTCGATGTCGACCTTGCAGCCGGTCTGTTCCACGATCTCCCGGATGATCTTGCCGCCCGTGCCGATGACCTCCCGGATCTTCTCCCGTGGCACGTTGATGATAGAGATTCGCGGCGCGGTTGCGGCAACATCACGACGGGCACCGGTGAGCGCTTTGGCCATCTCGCCCAGGATGTGCAGCCGGCCCTCGCGCGCCTGATCGAGCGCGATGCGCATGATCTCCGGCGTGATCGAGGTGATCTTGATGTCCATCTGCAGGCTGGTGACGCCCTGTTCGGTGCCGGCGACCTTGAAGTCCATGTCGCCGAGGTGGTCTTCATCGCCCAGAATGTCGGAGAGGACCGCGAAACCGCGGTCTTCCTTGATCAGGCCCATGGCAATGCCCGCGACCGGGCGGGCCAGCGCCACGCCCGCATCCATCAGCGCGAGCGAGGAGCCGCAGACCGTGGCCATGGAGGAGGAACCGTTGCTTTCCGTGATCTCGGAAACGACCCGGATGGTGTAAGGGAACTTCTCCTTCTCCGGCAGCAGCGGGTGGATGGCACGCCAAGCGAGCTTGCCGTGACCGATTTCGCGCCGGCCGGGGGACCCCATGCGTCCAGCCTCCCCGACCGAGTACGGCGGGAAGTTATAGTGCAGCATGAAGTTCTCTCGGGTACTCCCCTGCCAGCGCGTCGATCACCTGCTCGTCCTGGCCGGTGCCGAGGGTGGCGACGACGAAGGCCTGGGTCTCGCCGCGGGTGAACAGCGCGGAGCCATGCGCGCGGGGGAGTATGCCGACCTCCGCGACGATGGGGCGGACCGTCTTGGTGTCGCGGCCATCGATGCGGGTCCCGGTGTCGAGAATAGCGTTGCGGACAATATCGGCTTCTAGGTCTTTGAAGAGGCCCTTGGCTTTTTCAACGTCCAGGCCCTCGGCGGCGATGGTCTCTAGTGCCTGGGCTTTGACAGCGTCGATCTTCTGGTGCCGGCCCTGCTTGTCGCTCTCCTTATACGCCTCGGTCAGCGCTGGGCGGGCCAGGGCGTCGAGGCGGGCGGAGACGGCTTGTTCTTCTTCGGTCTTTTCCGGGAGTGGCCAAGGATCGCGGGCGGCGCGCTCGGCGAGTTCGATGATGGCCTCGATCACCGGCTGGAACGCATGATGGCCGAAGGTGACAGCGCCGAGCATGACGTCTTCGGGCAGCTCGTGGGCCTCGGATTCGACCATCAGCACCCCTTCCGAGGTGCCGGCGACCACGAGATCAAGCTCCGAGTCCTTCATCTGCTCGGCGGTCGGGTTGAGGAGGTACTGGCCGTCCTTGTAGCCGACTCGGGCGGCGCCGACCGGGCCGAAGAAGGGGATGCCGGACAGCGTGAGCGCCGCAGAGCAGCCGATCATGGAGACGATGTCGGGGTCATTCTCCAGGTCGTGGCTCAGGACCGTAGCGATGACCTGGACTTCGTTCTTGAAGTTGTCCGGGAAGAGGGGACGGAGCGGGCGGTCGATCAGGCGGGAAGTGAGGACCTCGTCCTCGGAAGGGCGGCCTTCACGCTTGAAGAAACCGCCGGGGATCTTGCCGGCGGCAAACGCCTTTTCCTGGTAGTTGACGGTAAGAGGGAAAAAGTCCTGGCCGGGCTTGGCGGTTTTTACGCCGACGGCGGTGCAGAGCACGATGGTATCCCCGTAGCGGGCCATGACCGCGCCATCGGCCTGGCGGGCGATTTTTCCGGTTTCCAGGACCAGCTTGCGGCCGCCCCACTCGAGTTCTTTGCGGTAGTAATTGAACATGCGTCGTCCTTCGATGCGCGCGGCATTGGCGGACGGTGTTCCGGGCGATCCCTTTTCCTTCCGGCGGGACTACGGCGCCTCGGGTCGCATGGGAGCGGTCTCGGACCGATGCCGAGCCGCGGACCATGTGGCCGGAAACGCCGCGCGGTTCCCACTGGGGTAGCCGATCGGCGGGCTTTGGTCCGCCGCGTGTCGCGACGTGCGGGGCCGGTCTGGCCCCTGGTTTGCCCTTGCCCCACCATTGGGGCGAGGGGTCGGTAAAACCCCGACGTACCCCCATATAGTGGGGCGCTGCCGGGTTTCGTGCTTTTAGCGCCGCAGATGTAGCCGTTCGATCAAAGATTCGTAGCGGGTGTTGTCTTTGGCCTTCAGGTAATCCAGCAGCCGGCGGCGGCGGCCGACAAGCATGAGCAGGCCACGGCGGGAGTGAAAGTCCTTGGCGTGGGTCTTGAGGTGCTCGGTCAGGTTACTGATCCGCTCGGAGAGGATGGCGACCTGGACCTCCGGGCTGCCAGTGTCGCTCTGGGCGCGGGCGTATTCGGAAACGAGCGCTGTCTTGCGCTCCGCGGTGATCGACATCTGGGTTGCTCCTGCGGGTTAGAGGATTCGCTCGGGCTTCAGCAGGCCGTTGTCCAGCCGGCAGAGCCCGATGACGCGGCCCCCCGCCATCGCGCGAGCCAATCCGCCGCTGGGATTGGCTGCGTCAGGAATGCGGCCCATCAGGGTGATCAGGCTGATCGCCTGGCCCCGTTTGAGGCCGCTGGCCTCTGCCGCGGTGAGGGCCAGCGCCGGGATGTCGGCCAGCGCGGTCGCAACCGGGAGCAGAAGGTCCGGGGAAACGGGCGGGGTATGGTCCGGCCCGGCGATTTTGTCCAGAGGTATTGCTTGCGCTTCGGTGAACGGGCCGACACGCAGCCGGCGGAGGGCGGCGACATGACCCAGGGTGCCGCAGGCGATCGCGAGGTCGCGGGCGAGGCTGCGCATATAGACGCCCTTGCCGGATTCGACCTCCAGGATGGCATGGTCGGGATCGGGGCGGCCGGTCAGCTCGATCCGGTCCACGCGAGCGGGACGGGGCTCGAGGGTGGGGGCACGGCCTTCGCGGGCCATGTCGTAGGCGCGCTCCCCGGCGATTTTCACGGCGGAGAACGCGGGGGGCACTTGCAGGATGTCGCCGCGGAATTGGGCAAGGGCGGCGGCGATCTGGTCGTCCGTGGGGCGGGCGTCGGTGGTGGCGGTGATTTTGCCGTCGGCATCATCGGTATCGCGTGCTTCCCCGAAACGGACGGTGAAGCGGTAGAGCTTGGTGCCGTCCATGACGTAGGGGACGGTCTTGGTGGCGCCGCCGAACGCCACCGGGAGGACGCCGGTGGCAAGCGGATCGAGCGTGCCGCCATGCCCGGCTTTCTGGGCGTCGAAGGCGCGGCGGACGCGGTTGACCACGTCGGTGCTGGTGAGACTGGGAGGTTTATCGATGATGAGCCAGCCGTCGAGAGCATGGCCGCGCGGCTTTCGGCGGGACATTGGGGCAGGTGGCGGTTGAGAGGTGCGGTTGTGGAGGCGAGGGGAGGGGGAGTCAATCGGGGCAGCTAGCTACTTTCCGGCGCAAAATTCGCTGTCCCGGTGGAAGGGCGGTGCGGCTTGAACGAGAACGTTGGGGTCTGCCCGGAACAGCTCGACAGGTCACCGCAAGGTGCTGCAGTCTTATGGCGTCAGAGGCCGATCAGACCTGCTGCCTGCCGATCGCGTGGCCGATATTGATCAAATTGTCGGCAATTACCCCGAGGCCGACCCAGCGCTTCATCCCGTCATCACCGCGATATCGACAACGGTTCAGGCCGTGCCGTCGCTTGCTCACGCTGATGCGCCCCTCGCACCCGGTGCGCCATCGCTGCCCGTTGCGGAACCAGCGCTTCTTCTGCTCACGTTTACGGCTCTTGTTGGAGCGATTGGGAATGCAGACCCGTTTGACACCTCTGGCGTGCGCTGCGATCTCGTTCTCGGTGGAATAAAAGCCGGCATCGGCGGCGACTAGCCTCGGTATGCGTCCCAGCTTCGCCTGGTGGGCGGCGATAGCAGGGATTAGCAGATCTGCATCATTGGGTCGCTGAGCATAGACCTCATAGTCGATGACGATCTGATTCTCCGCTTCCTGTAGTTTCACCAGCTTGCCAAACTCGGTAGGTTTGCTGGCCTTGCCTTTGCGGATCACCTCGGTCGAAGGCTCGAACAAGCTGACGATTTTGTTTTCGCTCCGGGTGTCACCCAGGAGGATACGCGCCTTGGTCTGGCGCATGACCTGCTGCAGCCGCGGCACCATCGCGTCCAGCGCCTGGCGCTGACCTTCCAGCATGGCTTGCTGAACCATCCCTTTGCACCGCTTTACGCCCTCGCCGATCTCCGTGGAGAAGCGCTTCGCCTGTCCCACCACCCGACCGGCCACATCCAGCAATTTGCCGTAGGCCTGCTTCAGGTTGTCCCGACTCGGTGGCACTTTGCCGCGTGCAGCCCGAGCAATCTCCAGCATCCGCAACTTTGCGCTCCGGCTCCGGTCGCGCAGCTTGGCGCCGACCGCGCCCGTCAGCCGACTGATCTTCTTCATGGTGCGGGTCAGTACGCGGACCCCGTCACCCAACAGGCTGCTGTCGGTGGGGTAGTGGATATTGCTTTCAACCACCGTGGTATCAACGCGCATTCTTCGCCCCTGTACAACATCTTTGGCGTGAGCGATTTGGATAATTCGTTGGTGGATCTGCGCGACGACCGCCGGCCCCAGCGCCACGCCCCAGCGGCCCATCGTCTTAGCATCCGGCATCTTGCCGCCACCGACGCGCGTGAAATCGCGGTACACCAGATTGGCGCGGACTTCACGCTCCAGCTCCTCATAGCTCCAGTTGCGCAGGTGTTTCAGGATCAGCAACCGGACGACTACCTCGGCTGGAAAACCCTGGCGGCCACGCCGGCAACTATTGGGGTGACGCTGTGACAGGGCGTGGTAGACCGTCGAGACGATTGCTTCGTCTTCCAGCGCCGCATCGACGTGCTTCATCCAGGTTTCATATAGATCCTCGACCTCTGCGGCAATCAATCCATCGCCGAAGCTGCGCTGCAGGCGCCTGGTCTTAATCACCTCGCTTGCCTCCGCGGTGAGATGCACTCGCCATCGATCAGCTGCGAGGTTTGCATCTCGTCGCCGCGTCGCGCCTAGCAGAAGCACTGATTCGATAGTTGCGTTTTTTATGCTTTTTCAATTCTTTCATGTCGCCGTTGATTCTGTACGCCCATGCAGCTTGCGGGACGTCAAAGAGGCGCCGTTAGCCCAAAATCACCAGGTATTTTGCGCCGGAAAGTAGCTAGCCCCGGAATGGGTTGATGTGGTAGAACGTTGCGTGAACACAGAGCTCGTACCGATGGAGGCGCTGCAGTCGGCGATGCCGGAGCCGGAGATGATCTCCGAGCGGCTTGGGACTGAGCTCCGGGCGAATGGCCAGGGCTGGGCCCGATTGACGGCGTCGGGCCATAGGTTTCGGCGTCTCTGCTTGGCTACGGCTCCCGAGGGCCGGCCGGAGCGGGGGTGATTTTGGCAGTGTACAAAAGCCGCGTTCTTGCGACGCAACAAAGGTACAAAATCCGGTTTTGTGCGTTGCGGAAAGAGTACGAAACCGGGAGTTTTGCAGTGCAGCAAACGTACAAAACCGCCGTTTGTGCGATGCGAAAGTGTACAAAACGGAGCTTCGTTGCGGAATCGGTTCCGACGCGGGCAAGCTATGTGAGTCGAATCTGACTCCTGCCACAGTAGCCCGGCCTCGATAAGCTGCAGATAAACTGGAGTTGTGTGACGCCAATCCAGCATGATAATTGTTGCATAAGCTGGCTTGGGGTTAGGCAGGGTCGGTTGGGGCCGGATGAACTATCTGCTTAAGACGCTTGGGGATGAGCGATTCCAACAACTTTGCCAAGCGATCCTGGTATGCTCGTATCCTGAGGTGCAGTGCCTGCCAGTCGGCCAGCGCGATGGCGGACGGGACGCCTACCAGAGGCGCACCAAGCGGCGTGACAAATTCATTGTTTCCCAGGCCAAGTTCGTACGAGATCCGTCAACGCGCGAAGCCCGTGATTTCGTCCAAGAAGTTATCAAGTCCGAAAAAACTAAAGTTGACCGCTTGATCGCTCGAGCTGCGACCGCGTACTACCTTCTGACCAACGTTCCTGGGACGAGCCACCCCAACTCTGGATGCCTTTTTCTTGTAAGCGACGCTGAGGCGGTTCTAGCAGCCCAGGCTGGTAAGGAGTCTACCCCCGTTGGCGGATCGCCGAGCGGGATCAATGGTTTACGGATCAATGAGGTCGATGGCCACCGTGGATGTCGCGCGTTGGCGGAGTGATGTGTGTGGCGGGTGCGGGTCAACTGTTACGATCGAAGGCTGGCACGCCCGTGCTGGTTCTATTCGTGGGTCGCGAGAGCTTTATGTCTCGTAGTCAATTCTACGGCGGGGCGGAACCCAAAAATGGAAATCGTGGCGACTAATACTCTTGAGGCTGTCCGGGTGCAATTGGCGGCGGAGGAAGCTGAACTCCGGCGCCGTGGCGTGCGTCATCTTGCAGTCTTCGGTTCGGTGGCGCGAGGCAACGATCAGCCCGATAGCGATGTGGATGTAGCCGTGGAAGTTGACCCGGGCCGCTCGTTCTCGCTAATCCGCATGGAGGAGACGCGGCAATTTCTGGAAGATGCTCTGCGCCGCCCGGTCGACCTAGGCGAGATCGATAGTTTTCGTCCTCAGGTGCGAGCCGCTTTCGAGCGGGAGAAGGTGGCGATCTTCTGATGGCGCGTCGCGATAAGGAATGGCTAGCGGACATACTGTCCGCCATTGCAGACATTCGACGCGCTCGAGGCGGCATTGAGGGAGGCAGAGTGACGCCAGGGCGGCCGAGTCGTTGCCTTCATAAAATATCTGGGAAAACGTCCCCAAAATAGGGCACTGAAGCAACTCGGGTCTCGCGGCCATTAGCTTAGGGCTTGGGCCCATGTGGGCGGTTTCGTGAGTGCCGCGGCATTGCTTGGCCCGGTAACCGATGAGTTCGACGCTGACGGTGCCGATTGGCGGCTCAAGGCCGAATCTCCGCCGGCGGCTCGCCATTGGCGTCCTGGACGAATGTGCTAAACTGTCTCGTGTATCGATCGAGCCGGCCGCACGATCCCTATTCGGAAGGCCGATAAGGTTGGGGGGAGCGGAGCAGAAATGGGAGGGAAGGTTACCGCTGGCTTGCTTGCTGTGCTGACGCTCGTGGGACCGCCGTCCCATGCCGCGGCACGAAAATACGCGATCGGCGTGTCCAACACGCTCATGGGTAATGGCTGGCGGGAGGAGATGATCTGCTCGATCAAGGCTCAGTCCGTGGCCTCGGGCGAAGTGTCGCGGCTGGTCATTGCCAATCGCAATGGGGGGCCGTCCGAGCAAATCACAGATCTCCGCAATCTCATTTCGGCTGGCGTCGATGCGATTGTGCTTAATCCATCAAGCCGAGACGCGCTCAACCCTGTTCTTGAACAGGCGATCAGGCGCGGCATCGTGGTCGTTGCCGTGGACCAGGCGGTCTCCGCCCAGGGCGCCTATGTGCTTTCGAACGACCAGATATCCTATGGCCGCCTTGGCGCCGAGTGGTTGTTCAGCGACCTGAATGGCCGCGGCGAGGTGGTGGAGATGCGTGGCATTGATGGCGTGCCGGCCGACTCGGACCGGCATGAAGGGTTTGAGGCAGCACTTGCCAAATATAAGGGCATCAAGGTGGTGGCGACTACTTTCACTGGTTGGGCGCTGAACACCGCGGCAACGCAAATCAAAGAGCTGCTTGCTTCCGGCAAGACGATCGACGGCATCTGGACCTCTGGGATCGATGCGGTGGTTCCGGACGCCTACGAGGCCGCCCACAAGCCGTTGGTGCCCGTGGTTGGCGCTGATAATAACGCGTTTATAGGTCAGCTCATTGATTGGAAGTCGCGGGGCCTTGTTGGCGCAGCCGTAACCAACCCCGCATCGGTTGGCGGTGCAGGGTTGGCGCTCGCGCTCGACGTGTTGGACCACAAGCAAGAGCCGCATGTGATAAAATTGACGCCCGAGGTATGGTCGAACACGACAGACGAGGGGATCGCCAAGCTCAAAGCCGCGTACGACCCGAAGCTCGATCCTTATTACAGCGTTGATACGACAATACAACCGTGGACGACCTACTCCCGCGCGCAGCTACTGGCCTGCAAGGGACCCTGATAGCCGGGCCTCTCCTGGAAGTCCGCGGCATCGCAAAGCGCTTCGGTGCCGTCGTCGCTTTGCAGGATGCCTCGCTTGAGGTGCAGCCGGGCGAAGTTCATGCGCTGATGGGGGCTAACGGCGCTGGAAAGAGCACGTTGGTCAAAGCGCTGACCGGGGCGTTCCGTCCGGACGCCGGTAGTATTCGCCTGCGCGGGGAAGAGCGTGGTTTGCATTCGCCCGCGGCGGCCCGCGCGGCCGGCGTGGTTTCGGTTTATCAGGACCCCGCCCTCGTGCCTGACCTCACGATCACACAGAACCTTCGCCTTTCCCGCATCGCGCGGGAGGCGGTGCAGCCCTGGCTGGAACGGCTTGGCTGTACGGAACTGAATGTCGATGCGCCGGTGCGCACTCTGCCGCTGCCGATGTTGCGACTAGTCGATCTGGCACGGGCTTTGGCAGCACGGCCCGAGGTACTGGTGCTTGACGAGATCACCGCGGCGCTGCCAGCCGATCTTGCCGAACGGGTGTTCGACGTGGTGCGGACATGGCGCGGGCGCGGCCATGCCGTAATATTCATTTCACACCGGCTGGCTGAGATCGCGGCACTTGCCGACCGGGCGACGGTCCTGCGGAACGGGCGTACAGTCGGGGTCGTTGCACCCGCGCAAGGCAGCGAGGAGCGCATTCTGTCTCTGATGCTCGGATCTACGGTGGTTGCGACCGCAGAGGCCGGGCCAGCCCCGGCAGTTCGCCGGAGAGTTCCCCGGTACTCGAGGTGCGCAAGCTCTCGGCCGGAGTGCTTCGCGACGTCAGTTTCGCTATTGCTCCGGGCGAGGTGGTCGGCATCACGGCGCTGGAAGGCCAGGGTCAGGAGATGCTGTTCACGTGCCTGAGCGGTCAGCGCCGGCCGGAGAGCGGCAGCATCATTCTCGACGGTGTGGCGCGGCATTTTTCCCACCCGGCCGATGCGATAGAGGCGGGAATAGTGCTGGTGCCTGCGGACCGCCTGGCAGCATTGCTGCCGCAACGATCAGTTCACGAGAACGTCGCGCTTCCTTTCTCCCGGCGATTGAGAGCCTGGGGACTACGCCACCTCGGCGCGGAACGTAGGCGCGTAGCGGACGTTGTGCAGCGGCTGGCAATCGACACACGCGCCGCTTCAGAGGTACGGCGTCTTTCCGGAGGAAACCAGCAGAAGGTGGTCATCGGCCGCTGCCTTGCCGGTGGCTTTCGGGTGCTGCTTTGTTTCGATCCGACGCGGGGGATCGATATCGGCACCAAGCGGCAGATCTACGCGTTGTTGCGCGAAATCGCCGGCGGGGGTGCGGCCGTCCTCTTGTTTACCTCGGAACTGCCGGAGATCGCGCTGACATGCTCCCGCGCGCTGGTACTGTTCGGGGGACGGCTCTCTGGAGAGATGGCCGCGGAAACCGCGGACGAGGCGACGCTGCTGCGCGCCGCGCACGGGTTCGCAGCATGAAACGCCGGCACCTGCTCTCGCGACACAAAGCGAGCCTGGCAATGCCCGGAGTGCTGGTACTCGCGATCTTATTGACCATGGCGATTCATCCGCGGTTCGGAGCGTTCGATATCCAGTCGCTTGCAATGGGAGCGCTGCCGCTCGCCTTCGCCGCGGCGGCACAGACGGTGGTTGTGCTTGCCGCAGGGATCGATCTGTCCGTTGGTTCGATGATCTCGCTGGCCAACGTGCTGTCTGCGCGGATGATGATGCATGCTGATTGGGAGCAGTCGTTGCTGATCGCGCTACTCGTCCTTGTGGTAGCAGCGTTTGTGGGCGCGCTTAATGGCGTCGTCGTGGTGCTCTCGCGGGTGCCGGATGTCGTGGTAACGCTTGCCACCGGCTTTATCTGGGGCGGTGTCGCGCTGCTGATCCTGGAAAAACCCGGCGGTGGCGCGCCGGAGGCGTTTCAGAATCTCGCGCAAGGCAGTTTCCCGACCGATTGGGTCCCGAACGCTCTGTTGTTGCTGATCGGGGCGCTCGTGGTCGTCTGGGCACCTGTTCAGTATTCGCGGCTCGGCCTGATGATTCGGGCGGTGGGCAGCGATCCGGTGGCTGCATTCCGCAGCGGCATCACCATCGCGCCGGTGCGGATCGCCGCCTATGCGACGGGCGGGTTGTTTTGTGGCCTTGGCGGCCTCGCGCTGACGATGACAACTGGGATCGGTTCGCCATTGGCCGGCGCCTATTACACGTTAAGCGGCCTGGCGGCGGTGGTTATTGGCGGGGTGCGCCTTAGTGGCGGACGAGGCGGTATTCTGGGGCCGGTCATTGCCGCTTATCTGCTCACCCTAATCCCGACCGATCTGATCTTTCTGGCGATCAACCCGAATTATGGGCAAGTGATCCAGGGCACGCTTATCGTGCTGGTGGTGATGGCAGGCGGACTTATTACGGCGCTGCGGGAGGCGGGTTAATGGCGTCCGGCAATGCCGCCGTGCTGCGCACCAGGAGCGAACTGTTTGGCCGGCTGATTGCGCTGCTACGTGGACATACATTGCCGCCGCTGGTCCTGTTGCTGCTTGCCCTGTGCGCCGGGGTTGAGATTGTGCGTCCGGGAACGGTGACCCCGACCTGGGTGTCCAACACCGTGCTTTTTGCGGTGCCACTCGGCATTCTTGGGGCGAGCCAGACAATCGTGCTTCTCACTGGCGGGATTGACTTGTCAGTTTCTCTCGTCGCAACCGCCGCCGCCTTTCTGCTGGCGAGCAACGCGGTGCTCGGAACGCCGACTGCGGTGCTGATTGCACTTTCCGCCGCGCTGGTCGTTGGTCTGCTCAATGGCATCGGTGTGGGGTTGCTGCGGGTGCAGCCGCTGGTCATGACACTTGGCACCGCCCTCATGGGCTTGGGTGCGATGACTATTTACAGCCAACTGGTGATTGCGGTGCACCCGGAGGTGCCCGCCTCGATCCGGTTTTTGGGCAGCGGCAAGCTGCCTGGCAGCTTGCCCGCGGACCTGATGGTCTGGCTGCCCCTTTCGCTCATTCTTATTCTTGGGCTGCGCTTTACCGGTTTCGGCCGGCTGCTGTTTGCCGTCGGCAGCAATGCAGGTGCATGCCACTTGGCCGGTGTGAGGGTGTGGCGGGTATTGCTTGCCGGCTATGTGCTGGCGTCATTGCTGGCGGCGATCGCGGGCCTGGTGTTGGTGGGGAGCACGAACGCGGCCGATCTCGGCCTGGCGGATGCGCTGCTGCTTCCCTCGGCCGCGGCCGCCATCATCGGTGGCAACTCGATTTTCGGGGGTAGCGGTGGTTACGGCGGGACGATCGTCGGGACGCTGATACTGACGGTGCTGAATAGCTTGCTAACGTTGCTTGATATGGTGGAACCGGTGAAGCAGATCCTATACGGCGCAATTATCCTGCTCTTGGCTGCTCTCTACAGCCGCATAGCTGAACAATGAGCAAAGCTCTGCGGGTTCTCGTCGTCGGGCTTGGCAATATGGGCCTCTCTCACGCCCAAGCTTATGATGCTATCGAAGGCTTTGAGCTTGCTGGATTGTGCGCGCGCGGTATCGCCGGGCGCAGGGATCTGCCACCTGCATGGGCAGGCATTCCACGGTTTTCCTCCTACGAGGAGGGGTTATCCGGCTGCCGGCCTGACGTCGTTTCAATCAATACCTGGCCGGAGACGCATGCCCGTTTTGCAATGCAGGCGATCGAAGCGGGTGCCCATGTGTTTGTCGAGAAGCCGCTGGCGGAGACCGTAGCGGCGGCACAGGAGGTGGCCGATGCGGCACGCCGGGCCGGTCGCAAGGTCATGGTCGGATACATTCTGCGCCACCACCCGGCGTGGCAGCGCTTCATTGCTTGCGCACGGGGGCTGGGGCGGCCCCTGGTGATGCGTATGAACCTGAACCAACAGTCGGCCGGCCCAGCCTGGGAGGTGCATCGCCGGCTGTTGCATTCGCTCTCGCCCATCGTGGATTGTGGAGTCCACTACCTGGACGTGATGTGTCAGATTGTCGGGACCAAGCCGACCCGGGTGCACGGCATCATGGCCCGGCTTGCGCAGTCCAATGCCGCAGAACAACCGAATTATGGCCACCTCCACGTGGTTTTCGCCGACGGATCGGTCGGCTGGTACGAGGCCGGATGGGGACCGATGATGAGTGAGACGGCTTTCTTTGTGAAAGACGTGATCGGTCCACGTGGCGCCGTGAGTTTGATCGCACGCGCTGAGGCGGGGCGCGGACACGGCCCGACGATTTCTTCCGATATTGACTTTCACACCCGCACCGATTGCCTGTTGATCCACCATGCGGAACTGAACGCGGAAGGCGGCTTCCTACATGCCGACGAGATTTTGGACATTGAGGATGACCCCGGACACCAGGGCCTGTGTCGCCGTGAGCAGGAGTTCTTCTTGCGGGTAATTCGGGAGGCTCTTGATCTGTCGGATCACATGGCGGATGCGATCAGCAGCCTGAGTGTCGCCCTCGCCGCGGATCGCAGCGCGCGCGAGGGACGAGCGATCGATCTCTGACCGGGAGCGTGGCAACCGACCCACGTGCCGCTATTCCATTTTGCAAATCTGCGCCACAGTCCGGGTCAATGGCGTGAGGGGAGGATCCGGATGTCCCAGGCGGTACTCGCGAGGCCAGCGGTGCATGGCCGGCCTGCCCTGCCGCTCGTCACCCTGACGGCCCTCGGCGTCGTCTATGGCGACATCGGCACGAGCCCGCTCTACGGCCTGAAACAGGCAGCGGAGGCCACGGGTGGAGTCACTCCGGCCAACGTCATCGGGGTCGTGTCGGTAATATTCTGGTCGCTGATAGTAATTATTTCGATAAAGTATGCCATTCTGATCCTTAGCGCGGACAACAACGGCGAAGGTGGCATCGTCGCCATGCTGGCTTTGCTGGGTGCCCGGGACGCGCCGGTTGGGAGCTGGCGTGCCTCACTGCTGATCGTCGGCTTGGTGGGTGCGGCCCTGCTTTACGGTGATGGCGCAATTACTCCGGCCATCTCGGTGTTGAGCGCGATCGAGGGATTAAAGCTGGATGCTCCGAAGCTCGCACCGGCGGTCGTTCCGATTACCGTTGGGATTCTGATCGGGCTATTCATGATCCAGCGGCGGGGCACGACCTTCATCGGCTCGATCTTCGGACCGATCATGCTTCTGTGGTTCATCGTAACCGCGGTGCTGGGCATTGGTGGAATCATGCCGATCGCCGGCCATACTGGCCGCGCTCGGTCCGTGGAACGCGGTCGATTACCTGGTCCATGCAGGTCCCGGGTTTGCGTTCGCGGTGCTGGGCGCTGCGTTTCTCGCGGTGACCGGCGGCGAGGCGATGTATGCCGACATGGGCCACTTCGGCCGTGCGCCTATCCGGCTGGGATGGTTTGGAGTGGTGCTCCCGGCGCTCACGCTGAACTACTTCGGGCAGGGCGCGCTGCTGCTCAGCGACCCGAAGGCGGTCGAGAATCCATTCTATCGCCTCGCACCGGGGTGGGCGCATTACCCGATGGTGATCTTTGCCACGATGGCGACGATCATCGCGTCCCAGGCGATTATCTCCGGCGCCTATTCGCTGACGCAGCAGTCGATCCAGCTTGGTTTTCTGCCGCGCATGCGCGTGCTGCACACGGCGAGCCATGAGAAAGGGCAGATCTATATGCCGGTGGTGAACTGGGCCCTGGCCGTCGGCACCATCGGCGCGGTAATCGGGTTCGGCTCCTCGGATGCGCTGGGAGGCGCCTATGGCATCGCCGTTTCCATGCTTATGGCGGTAACCACTATGCTGGCGGCACTGATCGCTCTTAAGTGGGGCTACAATCCGGTCGCAGGACCTGCTGGTGAACGGGGCAATTCTGGCGATCGAGCTGGTTTTCGTTGCAGCGAATGCGACCAAGCTGGTCGAAGGCGGTTGGTTCCCGCTGTTGCTGGCCGGTATCGTCGCGTTCCTAATGCTGACCTGGCGGACGGGGTGGCGGCTTCTGGAGGCTCAGCGCGGCAGGCTGCGCCAGCAAGAGGCCGAATTCGTGGCATGGGTATTGAACAACCCGCCGCTGCGCGTGCCCGGCGTTGCTGCGATCTTCACGGCAGCAACAACGGGCATTCCGCTCGCACTGACCCACCATTTGCGGCACAACCGCGTGCTGCACCAGCGGATATTGCTGATTTGCACGATCAATCTGGAAGTGCCGCATATTGATGATGCGGAACGGGTGAAGCTGGTGCCTATCGGGGCCGGGATTACCCGGGTCTTGATGTATTTCGGTTTCATGGAGGAACCCGACGTCGTGCGGGCGCTCAAACTTGCCTGTCGAGACCCGAGCCTGGCGGACATCGACCCCGAGCAGATCACGTACTACTTCCGCCGCGTCATGGTCGTGCCGCGCGGGGTCTCGCAGGGGATGGCGGTGTGGCGGAAGAAGCTGTTTGCGGCGATGCACCTGAACGCGAACCTGCCGGCGGCGTATTTTGGGGTTCCGACGCCGCAGGTGGTGGAGGTGGGATTGGAGGTGGAGATTTAGCCTGCGCGGGTCAGCCGGGGGACCGGATATGCTCCGGCAGAAACCCGAGCCCGATCAGCCGGGCGGTCACATGCCGCGTCGCGGGCGCAAGCAGTCGCAGCGGCAGGGGCGCATGCTGCGGCTGGGATCGGCCGGCAAGAACGCGGCGGATCACCGCGTTCTGGATCAGAAGCTGCAGCCCCTGGGTGAGACGCGTAGGTGTTTCGCGCCGGCGCTGTACCGAGGCGCAGGAGCTCGGGCCCCGGCGGCCCGTTCCGCAGATATGGAGCGAGGATGTTCGCGGTCGCGACAGCGTCCTGGATCGCGAGATTGATGCCTACCCCGCCGACTGGGGACATGGCGTGCGCCGCGTCTCCGATCAGCAGCAGGCCGGGGCGGAACCACTCGCGGACGCGGTTCACAGTGACGGTGAGAAGCTTCACGTCGTTCCACGTGGCGATTTCGTGGACCCGGTCGGCAAAGGCGGGCGCCAATTCGGCAATCGCGGTGCGAAAGGCCTGAAGACCGGCGGCCTTCAAGCTATCGAAGCCCCCCTTCGGCACCAGGTAGGCGCATTGCCAGTAGTCGCCGCGGTCGATGGCGATGAACAGCCGCCCAGCCCCGGCGGTGCCGAGCGGGTTCGCGCGATCGGTGGGCTTCCGCGGCAGGCGCAGCCAGAGAACGTCCATCGGGGCGCCGAGATCAGAAATCTTGAAGCCGCCCTCGTCGCGTAGCGTGGAGTGCCGGCCGTCTGCGGCGACCACCAGGTTGGCGCGGATGGTCAGTTCGCCGTCGGGTCCCTGGGCGCGAACGCCGCGTACGGTGCCTGCTTCTGTGATCGTGCCGGTCGCCTCGGTGCGCACGAGCAGGTGAAAGCTGGGGTAGATGCGGGCGTGGTGAGAGAGGAAATCGAGAAACTCCCACTGCGGCATGAAGGCGATGAACCGGCAGCGTGTGGGCAGGTGGGAGAAGTCGGCGACCGTGATCTCATCGGAGCCGATCCGGGCGCTGAGGGTCACCGCCTTGCTATGCGGACGTTCCAGGAAATGATCCAGCAGGCCAAGCTCGGCCAGAAGTTCCATGGTGGACGGGTGGATCGTGTCGCCGCGAAAATCGCGCAGGAAGTCGGCGTGTTTTTCCAGCACGGTGACGTCGATATCGGCGCGGGCGAGGAGGAAGCCGAGCATCATGCCGGCGGGGCCGCCGCCGACGATGCAACACGTGGTGGTCAGGGTCATCGCGCCGGCAAGTGTCGCACGGCCCGGGTGCGGAAGCGATCACAAACTGCCATGCCCAGCGCGCCGGCCAGCATCAGCGCCGCCATGCCGCGGGGGGTGCCATCGGTGAAGACGCCAACCAGGAGGCCGCTGACCGCGCCGAGCAGGAACTGCCCCATACCCATGAGGGCGGAGGCAGAGCCGGCGTGGGCGGCGTGGCGGGAAAGGGCGCCAACAGTGGCGTTGGGGTTGAGGAAGCCTTGGCCGGTGACGAAGACGAACAGGGGCGCGATGACGGCCTCCGGGGGATGGATGCGGGCGAAAGCGATAATTGCGAGGGCGGCCATGGCGAGGATGTCGATGCTGGCCACTGCGGTGAGGATGCGCGAGGTGCCGAGGCGGCGGACGATGCGAGCGTTGACCTGGGAGGCGGCGATCAGGCCGAGGCCACAGGCACCGAAGAAGCCGGCGTAGGCGAGGGGGCTCCAATGAAATCCGTCGATGAAGACGGGCGAGGAGCCGGCGAGGTAGGCGAAGAAGGCGAAGGTCGCGCAGCCGGACATCGCGGTGTGGGTGGCGAAGGTGCGCTCGGTGACGATGTGGCGGTAGCGGTTGAATTGTTCCCGGAGAGTCAGGCGGTTGCGGTGGGTTTTTGGCAACGTCTCGGGCAGGGCGAGGCAGACCAGGGCGAAGCAGAGGGCACCGAACATGGCCATGGCAGCGAAGATCCAGCGCCAGGATGCGAGGGCGAGGATGGCGCCGCCGAGCGAGGGGGCGAGGATCGGTGCAACGCCCATGACGAGCATAAGGCGGGAAAGGAGGACGGCGGCCTCATGGCCGTCGGCGAGGTCGCGAACGACGGCGCGGGGGATGACCATCGCGGCCGCGGCGGCGATGGAGGAGAGGAAGCGAAAGGCGGCGAGGATGGCAATGGTGGGGGCAAGGGCGGAGGCGGCGCAGGTGATCGTGTAGAGCGCGGTGGAGATGATGAGGGGCAGGCGGCGGCCGTAGCGGTCGGAGAGGGTGCCCTGGGTGATCTGGCCGACGGCGAGACCGGCGAAGAAGGTGGCAAGGGTGTACTGGGCGGAGCCGGTCGGGGCGTGGAGTGAGGCCTCGATGGTAGGGAAGGCCGGGAGGTACATGTCGATGGAGGCCGGGCCGATGGCGGTAAGCAGGCCGAGCAGGAGGGGCAGCCAGGTGGGAAGGGGCATCGGAAGGCTTTAGCGGACTGTAGGGGCACCAACGCGCAGGCCTACTGCCGACTGATGTTCCCGGCTACCGAGCTGGAGCAGCCGCTATGGCAGGCGACATTGCCTCGGATGCGAGGATTTCGCCGTGATGCCCGCATTCTGCGCTGGGAGCGTCGCGGATACTGCCGAGAAGCGGGCCAAACGGCAGAGTACGAGTCAGTGGCGTTGAGTTGTCGTCGCTGGTGCAGCTTAGGCTGAACGGTGCATTAAATGCCGATCGAGTGCACGCCTGACCACACCCGGCAAGGCCTCGGCCAGAAAGGGCCGTTCGATAATCTCGAAAGCCCCTGCCGTATTGGCGCTACCGCGGAGACCCGTGCCGGGTGACCAGACGCTTTATCGGCTTGCTGGGCGTTGTTCCCACAACAAAAACTGACGGAACAGCGCTTCTTTGGCTGGCTCGGTCATGTCGGAGTAGCTGACAGGATTTGCCCTGGCCAGGAATTGATTGAAGCGCGCCTGAGTTTCGCCTCCGGCCGTGCCGGCAATTGTGTGCTGTTGCAACCAATCAGTCGCGGGCTGGAAACGGGTCCACCCAGGCACCTGCGCCGCGAGATTTACCTCGCGCCATTTGGGGTGATGCGGCGGCTTCTGGAGCTCACTGAACCGGGTGAAGAAAGCATCGATGAAGCGCGCAACTTTTTTGTATCGATCGGTGTACGGGGCCCAGGCGTACACGGCCATGACGTCGGCAACGGCGAGGGTGGATATCTTCTGGTCTGCCGCAACGAGTGAGGGATAATCAGCGTGAGACAGTTCCCCCGGTAGATAGGTCGCAAGCAGCGTCTGATTTATCGGTATCTGAAGGAAGTGCAGCCCGGATCCGCCCGGTACATCTTTCAGTAACGGTATGGGTGCGCCTCCGACATGGATGATCGCGGCGATCTGGCCCTGTTCCAACTCCTGCACGCCGATAACCTGCGGCTGATGTTCCAGTTTGGCGCGGATGCCGAGGGCATTCAGCACGATTTCTGCGGTCATTGCGGATCCGCTACCGACAACATCCACGTTGACGCGGCGGTTGTTAAGGTCCTGAAGCTGCGTGATGTCCTTACGTGCGAGGACGTGAACCTCCTCATCATACAGCTTTGAGATGTATTGAATGCCCTGCGTCAGGTTCGGGAACATGTTGTGCTGCTTGGCATAAGTCAGCGCGTCCGCCTGCACAAAACCGATATCTATGCCCTTGAGGTAAAGAATGTCGGAGAGATTTTGCAAAGACCCTTTGCCCAGAACCGGAAGGACGCGAAGCGTGCCATTGTCGAGGATCATCAAATCGGCGGCGGTCTTGGCATAGGTGCCGCCTTCCATTCCGGTAATAACGCCGACGGTACCCTGGTTTGCCTGGACGATCAGGCTCTGGGGTGCTTGCTGCGCCATGGCGGGGCCGACGAACAGGCCGCAAAGCAGAGCTGCGGACACGAAGGTTTTCAAGCTTAATTTAGAGCGCCATGGTCCGCTCTTGAGTCCGAACATACTTCCTCCACTCCCGTTATTAATTCGGGCCAGCAGCATTACTGGCGCTATCTCGTCCCGGCACTATTGATGCATTATTTAGCCTTTGGGCCGCACGCCTGTTCGCAGCGAGCGAGATCACAAAAGCGTGATGTTGCCTTTCGGAGGGGTTTTCACGGTTTTTTAGACACCACCCTGCTCACGCCCTAGTGTATAGGGACCGGAGCAGCGCAAGGAAAACGATACTGGCTGCATCCGAGACCATTTAGCCGTTCATAGAGCAAAAGGCTTGGGAGGAAGGAATGAGTCCGGAGGGGAGAGAGGTCGGTTCTAAAACCTTCTGCGCGCCACTGATTGTTGTCTTTCTGATTTCTTTTGGAATATGTACTGCAACGCCGATGATTGGGTTTGCAGCACAACCCGCTCCGTCAACCGATACGACAGGGAGCGCGGCTGAGGCAGCGACGAGCCCCAACCAAGCCGATGCCAAAATCCAGAGTTTGCTTAGCCAAATAGAAACTGCGATCACGCAAGGTCGTATGGTGAGTCCACCGAACGACAACGCAACCGAGATGTTCTCCGTAGCCCTGGCGATGTTGCCCCTTGCTTCGCCACGTGGGGAAAGTCTGATGAGTGCGTTCCCGGTAGTTCTAAGACAGCAAGCTAGCGAGCACCCGCAGAACAGTACGGATTTCCTGGCATTTTCAAATCTAGTGAATTCGGTCCTGCCTTCAACAGATCGTGTAAACCGGACGGATATACATCCTGAGACGGCAACCAACGGTGGCCAGGGCATCGCGGAACATCAGCCGCTTTCTGGTGCTGCTTCGACTGGCATGCCTGACACCACAGCCACAGCAGATGCGAGGGCCGGCGAGAGTTTAGCGCCCCAAGCCGCGCCCCAAGGGGTACAGTCAATTCCTGCGAGGGCCACGCCGGTTCCGCCGGTCGCGGCTGGCCCACAACAGACCGCGCTCGCGGAGCACACGCCGGCTCAGGAGCTGGCGGCCGCGGGCAATCTGCCGGGAACGGCGACAGCTGCGGAGCGGACGAAAGCTCCGGCATCAACTCCGCCCGATGCATCGGTTAACGACAGCAATGATTGGCCGGCTGCCGGACCAGTAAATTCCGCACAGACTCCGACGTTTGCCGCGCCCGAGACGACAGCGGGCAAAGCCGAGACGACAACGCCGCGGATGATGCGCGAAAAGGCCCAAGCGGCGCAGCCGGCGTTTGCGAACACTGTGCCGAGCCCGCCAGTCGCGCGCGACCAACCGAGCTCCAGGCTGGCAACAACCGATGCCCCGAACTTGGGCCTGGAGCGCAAATCTGATTCCGGCTCAAGGCATGGATCAGCGAGCGGGATACCGAGCCCATCCGTGTCCGTTGCAGCAGCACCGCCCGCGGCAGATTCAACCCTGGCCGATTTGCCGGCAACGGCGAAAGCTGCTGAACAGACGAAAGTGGTGACGCCAACTTGGCCACATGTATGGGCTAACGACAGCGATCATTTGCCCGATGCCGTAACAGCAAATTCCGAGCAGACGCCGACACCTGCCATACCCAGAAGACCGGAAGTACAACAGCAGCCGCTCGGTCCGGCACAGCATTCTTCGACCACCCCGGCTCCGACAGCGGGCAAAGCCGATGGTAGTACGCCGGGGCCGATCCATGAAGCCGCCCAGGCGGCGCAGCCAGCACCTGCGAAAGTCGTGACAATCTCGCCGGTCGGGGCCAACCAACCGGATACGAGGCTCGCGGAACAGCCGCCGGTTAAGGGGCTGGTATCAAGCGATTCGCCGAAATCGGGCACGGCGCAGGGATCTGGCTCCGGTTCCACGGCACCGAGCCCATCCGTATCCGCCGCCGCAGCACCACCCGTGGCAAGTTCAACGCCGGGCGATTTTCTTGTGACAGCGAAAGCTGCAGAGAGGACGAAGCCTACGCCAACCCCGCCGCATATATCGGTCAGTGACAGCGATCATTCGCCGAATCCTGTATCGACAAACACTGCGGAGACCCCAACATCTTCTGCGTCCTGGACACCGGAAGTCCAGCAGCAGACACAAACCGCAGCAAAACTTCCTTCGACCGCCATAGCTGCGACGCCAGATAAAGCCAATACTACAACGCCAGGGCCAATCCTAGGAAATCTGGCAAAGTTACGGGACGCCCAAGCATCCGCGACGGGATTGCCTGGACAGCAAGGGGCTGCAGCGGCGATACAGAGCCATCCTGCAGACCAGGGGCAAAAACCTCCGGCGCGTCAGGTCGCAGACGAAGCCTCGCGCGCGGCGCCGAGCGGAACCTCACGTGAGCTGAAGCTGGCGCTCGCGCGGCCGCTGGCGGAGGTGCCACAAACAGCCCCTTCCGTGCCCCAACCGCCTGCGAAGCGCCCGAATGCTGCCTTACCGGAGTTCGTGCGGACGCTCGTCCGCCGCGGTGACGACTTGATTTCACTCGGCGACATTTCTGGTGCCAGACGGCTGTATGCTCTTGCCGCAGAGAATGGCGATGGTCAGGCTGCGAAGCGGCTCGGCGATACTTACGACCCTGAGTTTCTTTCCGATCATCATGTTCAGGGCTTGCAGCCTGATATTAACACCGCCGAAGAGTGGTATCGTAAAGCGGTGGCTCTTGGCGATCCGGACGCGTCTGAAACATTGCGTTATTCCAGTTCCAGTCGGCGTTAGCAGCGGCCGAGCTATGGGGTTTTGAGAGCGCACCGATAAACTCGTTCGAGCGTTCCGCCCATTAATTTCGTTCGATCGCTGATCGGAGAGCCGACTGGTCACGCGGAACGCATCTACGGCTTCCTTGTAAGTCACCAGTGCAGTAGCGCGGGTCCAATCGGTGCCCCACATGCAGCGATCCAGCCCGAATGCGTCGATTATCCGGCATACCGGATCCCAGATGTCGTTGAAGGGGAACGGTTCGTGCGACAGCGTGCATGCTCCGCTGATTTTGATCCGAATGTTGTGATGGGCTGCGAGGGCCAGCACGTTTGGCAGATCGGCCCAGGGTTCGGTGGGGACCGGCGGGAAGAAGGGCTGAGGCAGGCCGAGATGGTCGATTACCAGCACGGTATCTGGGTTGTGCGCAGCAAGCAGACCGGTTTGTTCCAGCCGACCCGAGCACAGGAGATTGACCGGGAGCGAGTGCCGGGCGGAGGCGGTGAGGACGCGATTGAGGCCAGGGTCAAACGGGTCCTCGGACGGGATGCGGTTCAGCAGAACGCGGACCCCAACGGTGCCAGAGGTGGCGGCCCAGTCTGCGATGACATCCGCGACTGCGGGATCGGTTGGATCAACAGGTTTGATCAACTTGAATCGGGTCGGATGTGCGGAATAGACCTCTAGCGCGTAGCTGGCGTCGTAGCCGTACAGGGAGAATGGTGAGACCAGGAGTGCGCCGTCCACGCCGGCGGCATCCATGGCGGCGACCATGTCATCACCTGTGACCTCGGCGGGACCGGGCAGGTGGCCGACCCAGGGGCGGCCGGGACGGTTGCGTTCGTAGGCATGCACCTGGACGTCGATTGTTGTCATGTGGGACTCCTGCGGGTTCTGGGGTCTGACGATGGCGGTCCGGCGGTCAAATGCCATCCGCACTGTGTTCTCCGAGGGTGTCGGCCAGCCACCGCGTCATTACCGAGGCGCCGGCGAGGAAATCGTCGATGGCCATTGCCTCATGAGGGTTATGGCTGCCGTTGGTGTTGCGGACGAAAATCATCCCGGTGCGCACGCCGTTGGCCGCGAAGGCAGCGGCGTCATGCGAGGCCGGACTACCGAGGTCCATGTGAGGAATGTTTAGAGATTCGGCTGCTTGTTCCAAACGTGCCCGGATGGTCGGGTCCATGTTGCCGACGGCGGCGCGTGCTTTTGGGCCAGGATAGAAGTGCACGCCGCGGCGCTGCTCGATTTCGGGAATGATGCGGCCGATGGCTTGTTCAAGCTCGGCCAGGACTGCTTCGTCATATGCCCGCACGTCCAGGCTGAAATGGAACAGGCCAGCCACGATGGTCAATCCGTGAAGGGCGGGGTCGGTGTGGAAGCGGCCGATGGTGCAGGCCATGGGAATGCCGCGTGCCTCGTGGTCGTTCCAGAGGCGGTCGAGAGCCATCGCAAAATCGGCGCCGGCCATTGCCGCGTCATGGCGGAACCGCTTGGGCAGGCCGACGTGATCGTGGCTGCCTTCGATCCGGGCGGCGGGGTAGCGGAAATTCCCAGGAACTGCGGTGCAGATCGCGATCGGCAGTCCCGCTTCCACCAGGCTTGGCGCCTGTTCGATATGCAGTTCCAGATACGCGCGGACGCGCGCCGGATCGAGGTAGCGTTCGCCGCGGCCGAGTGCGTCCGGATTGGCGCCGCATTCAGCCATATGGTCGGCGAGGGTTCGGCCGCTGTCGATGCGGGTGGCGTTGAGAGCATCGTCGGGCAAGGTGCCGAGCGCGGCGCGGCTGCCGATATAGGACACCTGAAACCAGATACTTTCCTCGGCGCGGACGGCCATGACGGTGATGTCGCAGGAGGGTGTTATGCCAAGGTGCTGCAAGGCGCTAACGGCAGCGAGGCCGGCAACGACGCCGGCGGCGCCGTCGAAGTTGCCGCCGTGCGGGACGGAATTGAGGTGGGAGCCGAGAATGACGGAGGGTGCGGTGCGGTCCCGGCCGGGCAAGGTCATATAGAGGTTGGCTGCGGCGTCGCGGGTGATGCGCAAGCCGATGTTTTCGGCAAAGGTCGCGATAGTTGCGTGTGCGCGCTGCTCGCCGGGGCCGTAGGGATCACGGGTAATGCCGGGTTCGTCAAGCCCGCCCTCGCGGAGCTGGGCGAACAGTGCTTCGGTTACGTCACGCTGGGCGGCGGTAGCTGCGGTGACGGAGCGGGCGTTCGGCAAGAAAAACCTCCCACGGCCGGTCGAAGAACGCGAGGAACTCGGGAGACAGGATGCATCCCTCTGCCGCGTCGGTGAAGACGTACCCGTGTTGCGAGCGGTATGCTGCGATTGCCCGGCGCTTCGCGGGAAGGAAGCAACTGATGTTCAGGCGCAGCCCGTGATCAGGGAGAATGACATCCGTGGGGAGCGTCCAGCCCCAGATCAGGTAGGACCATTGTGGCAGCGCGAGCCGGGTGGCGATTTGGTGGGTGGCGGAGTGGTCGGGATGAGGGTCGTGCGACCAGGGGGCGAGAACCACGCGACATCCGTGGGCGGTGATGAGGTTCGTGATGTGCCGGACGGCGGCGGCGAATTTAGGGCCTTGAGAGGGAGTCGCCTGGTCGGGAAAGCGGAGGAAGTGCAGGCGACTGCGTGGGACACCAAGCGCTGCGGCGGCGCGGCGGGCCTCGGCTTCGCGGATGTGGCGGCGGACGGCTGGTTTGAAACGGCGGGAGGAGGGGTGCGATTGTGTGCCGTCAGTGATCCAAACGATCACTGGGGGGATGCCGCGGGAGGCGCAGGCGGCGATCAGGCCACCGCAGCCGAGGCATTCATCGTCCGGATGAGGGGACAGGACGAGCGGGGGCGTGCTGCGCGTGATGGCGTGGAGGTTGGCCGTGGGGAGCGCCTCGAGGCGGGCCAGGGTTTCGGCGGCGGTCATGCGCCCATGCAGCGTGCTTCACTGATAGTTGTGCGGAATGACATGCCCATGAATTGACCTGCGGCGGGCGGATTATGGAACACTAACGCTGCAAGCAAGGGAGCGAACGGGTATGCGGGCCATAATTGTGGCTGCTTTGGCGTGGGTGCTTTCGATTCAGGGTTCGATCGCCGGGATGCCGCTGCTGGAACGGCTGCAGCAGCCAGTCCGCCCGGCTTGCGTTTCCTCGCCTTTTGGGCCGCGCGTCCTGCCGGGCAAGCCCCAGGCGGGCACGTACCATTATGGGATCGACCTCCCCGCCGCGGTTGGCGCTCCGGTGCGGGCGGTCGCGTCCGGTGCGGTAATTGCGGTGATCGACCGCGGGCCGGGCGGGCTTCAGATGATCGTGCAACATCCCGGGTTTGTGGGGATTTACAGCCACTTCGGCAGTATCGCGTCGCAGTTCCTGGAGGGCCAACGGCTGGTGCGGGCAGGGGAGCAACTGGGGGAGATCGGGCTGACGGGCGTGACGTATGGCGCCCATCTTTATTTTGCGATGATGGTGGGGAACCAGCCGATCGATCCGATGCCGTATCTCGCGCTGACGTTGTGCAAGCCGGAATATCACAACGGCCAGTCAGTGACGCTGAGTGCTGATGGGAAGGTCCTGCCCTCGCGGCACTATCGCGGGTTATACCGAACTTTGCTGGCAACACGCTGAGGAGGTGGATTAGCCCCTGGCTACTGCTGCCGCGGCAGGCGATGATAGGCCATGACGACCAGCAACGACGTGGCCCGTCCGAGTCGGGCACGGCGGAAGCGTGCCGCGCGGTTGGAGCCACCTGCGCGGCCCGGGTTTACGTCGCTGGTGACCGAACGTTTGGTTTTGCGGCCGCTCGAGCCGGGGGATGCCGAGGCGCTGCACCGATTGGTGAATGACTGGGAGGTTTCGCGGAACCTGGCCGCGGTGCCGTTTCCGTATCCGAGGCAACTGGCGGACGACTGGATTGCCTCCACGCAACGGGAGCTGGCCGGCGGGACGGCATATCATCTGGCGATCACTGGACAGGACGGTGGCCAGGAGTTGCTGGTGGGCGTCGTGGGGCTGCGGGTTTCGGCCAAGACGCGCTCGGGCCGGCTCGGCTATTGGGTCGGGCGGCGCTTCTGGGGGCATGGGGTGGCGACGGAGGCCGCCGGCAAGCTGGCGCGTTGGGCGCTGGCGAATCTCGATATCGATCGGCTGGAAGCCAATGTGGCCGCCGACAATCCGGCCTCCTCGGCCGTGTTGAAGCGCATCGGGTTCTGCGAGACCGGGAAGGGGAGTGAGGCGTTCGTCTCACGTGGCGGTGAGCACCAGGTGCTTCGCTATGAGGCGACGCGGGATAACGTGTTTCCGGGGGTGGAACCTGAGCCGGAAGCAGGCGTCAAACCGTTGGTGCTGGTTGCCGCATGTGCACTGATCGATACGGATGGGCGTGTGCTGCTGGCGCGTCGGCCGGAAGGCAAACGCATGGCCGGGCTATGGGAGTTTCCGGGCGGCAAACTAGGGTTGGGGGAAACACCCGAGGCGGCGCTGATACGAGAGTTGAAAGAGGAGCTCGGGATTGATGTTTCGGCGGCTTGTCTCGCCCCGTTTGCGTTCGCTTCGCACGCCTATGACCGTTTTCACCTGCTGATGCCGCTTTATCTATGCCGCAGGTGGAAGGGGATTCCGCGGGCCAGAGAGGGGCAGACTTTGTCCTGGGTCAGGCCGGAGAAGCTGTCCGATTATCCGATGCCGCCGGCGGACAAGCCGCTGGTTCCGCTGCTTCGTGATTTCCTTTAGATGTGTGCTGATGACGAACATCAATCCTATAGCGTGTCTGGTTATTATTGGTAATGAGATACTATCCGGGCGGACACCGGATAAGAATATCAACTGGATCGCGAAGCGGAGTGTGGATCTGGGCATCGATCTGCGGGAAGTGCGGATCATCCCTGACCGCCGGGAAACGATTGTTTCCACAGTGAATGAAGTGCGCGAGAACTTTGATTATGTGTTTACGACCGGGGGGATCGGGCCGACTCACGACGACATTACCAGCGAATGCGTGGCGGAGGCGTTCGGGGTGCCGTGGGAGGTGAATCCGGAGGCGTTCGGGCGGCTGGAGCGGGTGTATTCTCCGGGCGAGTTCAATGCCGCGCGGCAGCGTATGGCGATGATGCCGCGCGGCGCGGCGCTGATCGATAATCCGATTTCCACCGCACCGGGATTTAGCATTGGCAATGTGCATGTGTTGGCGGGCGTGCCTTCGGTGATGCGGGCGATGTTCGACAATATTGCGCCGCTGCTGCGAGCGGGGCCACCGATCAAGATGCAGGCGGTGCATGTGGCGATGATCGGAGAGGGCGTGCTGGCGGAAGGACTGCGTGAGATTCAGGCGCGGTTCCCGGACGTGGAGGTTGGCAGCTATCCGTTCTATCGCGCATCGGGCAATGGGGTGGCGGTGGTTGCCAAGGGAACCAACGAGGGGCGGATCAAGGCCGCCATTGATCAGGTGAGCAGGTTGATGATGGGGTTGGGTGGGGCGCCGGTGATCGGGGAACCGCCGACGCAGGAGTTGAGGGAGGCGTAGGGGGCAGCCGGCGGGTGGAGGAAGCGGAGTTCAGGAGATTTCACACGGAGATTCACGGAGGGTCACGGAGGTTCAGGGTTTCCGCTTGCGCGGCCTGTCGGAAGGTCTTTGCGGCACTGCCGGTTGGCAATAGGGAGCCATTCTGAACTGCTGGCGGAACCTGGACTTTGGCCGCCAGGTGGAGCGCTGGAAGGAAGAATAAGCAAGATTAGTGTTAGCCCACATAGAACCCTCCGATCTCGAGTCTTTCCTGTTCCCCTCGTTTTGAGGAACGCAACTGGCCATATAACCCGGTTCATCTGCCCCGATGTCCCTACAAGCGCGCGCTGCAGGATATCGCCCACCCAGATACCTGCGTTGGGGGCGCGACACCTGCTAGCCAGGTAACTCTGCAATGAACCCTCAATTCGCATCCGCATCAGCCACGCCCGACGTGACCCAACCTACTATACCGCCGCCGGTCCGAGGATCACTTTGGGCGCAGGCGGACATAAAAGGCTGCTCGCGTAGAAGTCCGCTGTGCGCCCATTCTTGCTACCCGAGCGGTCTCAGCGAGCGCCTTCCAAAGCAGACATAACCCAACGTATGGTGATTAGCAGCAGTGGGTGGAAAACTGACTGTCCGGTTTCTTGAAGGGGATCTCCTTCAGCGTAGTCATACCAGCCAGCCTTTCGGCTGACCGGTATTGAGTCTTATTTCGCGCGCAGCCGCCCCACCAACCCCGCGCGCGATACGGCTCCGCATGAGGTCAAGCCTCATGCTGCGCGGTATCACTCGTAGGCTGCCTCGGGTCCTCGTCTGAAGCGCTCTTGAGCCTGCCTGGGACGTAAGCTGCAAAGGCAACGGTGGCAGACACCGAAAATGCTGCCCGAGATTTGCAGAATTGCATTCCTGTCCCAGCATGCAACCACATGCGGATTAGCCAGAGTCGATTTGAATGCTGCCTCGGCACAGACCAATCAGGCGGGCCTTGGTGATGTCTCGTCAGTCAAAGGTCGGGCCGGGGAATCAGCTATTTGTCGTCGCGAAGTGCTGCGATCAAGTATTCGACGAACGCTCGCGCCGAAGGCTTGGCGGCTCTGCCGCCGACAAAGACGGCGTTGAGTTCGAAAAGACCACTGGCCGCCAAGGCTTCCCGGTCCGAGAATGATCGCATGTCTGGGTAAGTCCGCTGGTGCGGTTGGGGTACCGGCCTGGTCCAGATAGGCTCGTGACGCGGCAAGAACCCGCGGCCGGGTGCGAATCCTGCGCGCCGTTGCTGTCGAATCGGAAAGGGAACCGAGCCGAAGCGCAACGTCCACGCCTTCGGTTACGAGGTCTTGACGCTGGTCTCCCATCATCAGGTCGATCCGGAGCGCCGGGTGCTGATCCATGAAGACTCCAAGGCGGGGGATGACCTGGCGGACGGCAAAATTCGTTCCCAAGCCGATGCGCAATACGCCGGGCAGCCTCCCCGTTCCGCGCGCGGCATATTCTGCCTCGTCAAGCTCAGTCAGAATAGCCTCGATGCGAGCCAGGAAGTCTAAGCCGGCGTCGGTCAGCGTTACTGCGCGCGTGGTGCGGACGAAAAGCGCGACGCCGATTTCGCGCTCCAGCGTCGCGATCGTCCGAGATGCGGTTCGATTGAGGAATGTTCAGCTCGCGAGCAGCCGCGGAAAAGCTCCCCTTGCGGGCAACTCGAGTGAACAGCCGCAGTGCGGAGAGACGGTCGCTCATGGCGAGAGTGGATAACTGAAAGCCATTTTGGCTGACTACGGCAGTCCAATGGAGAAGTCGATCTTCATCATATTGGGAACTTTGGCCTCACGGCAGCATGGAGATCAGATATGCGGCATAAGTTCTGTCTCGCCTTGGCGGCAGTCTTTGCGGTGTTGCCGCTCGCGGGTGCAGTCGCTCAGGTTGGCGAAAGTGGCTATTCATTGTCGCTTTCACTCGCGGTGAAGGCGGTGACCAAAGCGATCGCAACCTGCGCAAACAACTGCTATCCGGTTTCCGCTGTTGTCGTTGACCCTTCCCGCACCACCAAGCTCGAGGCCAAGGGCGACCACTCAACTATCCACACCACCACATACGCCTACCACAAGGCATGCACAGTTATGACCACCAGCCCGATCTTTCGATTCGCTGCTTCGAGCACGTTTGCAGCGCTCGCTGGCGGCCTCACGATCAGTCCGGACACGAAATCGTCGCTGCGCTCGGTGTCTCGGGTTCACCGGGTGGCGAGAAGAATGAAGCCCGTGCACAGGCTGGAGTGGTGAGCATTAAAGATGATCTTGCCAGCGCACGGTGAACGCGATGCCTCGAGAAGGCTCAGTGCCGAAGCCGTACTCGGCGAATGCTTTTGCAGAATGGATACCGGCGGTCGCGACAGGTGCAGCATTCTTCATGATCGTGCTCGACACGTCGATCGTGAACTTGGCCTTGGCGCGCATCGGAGCCGAGCTTAATGCGGGCCTCATGACGTTGCAGTGGCTGGTGGACGGCTACGCACTCGTGTTCGCGAGTCTGCTGTTAGGGGCAGGTGCGCTTGGCGATCGATTTGGGGCGAAGGGCACATTCATGTGCGGGCTCGTGGTGTTTACGCTCGCTTCTGCGCTGTGTGGAATGGCCCCTAACATCGAGGCGCTGCAGATTTCGCGCATCGTTCAGGGGACTGGAGCCGCGCTGCTTGTGCCGAATTCCTTGGCGGCACTCAACAATGCTTATGCAGGTTCATTGCGCCGGCCCAAGGCGATAGCGGCCTGGGCGAGTGCCGGCGCGCTGGGTGTAGCCCTCGGCCCGGTCCTCGGCGGTCTTCTCGTACAGGCACTCGGCTGGCGAAGCATCTTCATTGTCAATGTCCCGGTGGGGCTACTCGCACTTTGGCTCACGCGGCGCCACATCCCGCAGGGGCCATGCAACTGGTCTCGCTCCTTTGATGCGGCGGGACAATTGCTCGCCGTGGGAACGCTGGCGACCGCCACCTATGCGCTAATAGACCTCAGTCACGCCCGTTCCAGCATAGTCTCTTTCTGGACCTCCGGAGCGGTCTGCGTAGGCCTGGTCATCGGCTTTATTGCCGTCGAAGCACGCCACCGATCTCCTACGCTTCCGTTGCCGCTGCTCTGCCGCCGGACGCTTGGGCCGGTCGCACTGGTCGGGCTGCTGCACAACGTCTCTATCTATGGGCTCATCTTTGTCTTGAGCCTCTCCTTCCAGCGTCTCAGGGGTCTTTCACCGGTTGGCGCCGGTTTGCTGTTCCTCCCCCTGACATTAGCGTTTGGGACCGGAACACGGGTCGCGGCCATCGTTCTGCGCAACTATGGACCGTTCCGCGCACTGATACTGGGCCACTTTGTCGCAGCCGTCGGCTGCTATATCCTCGCTTCCTTCGGACAAAGGCTTACGCCGGCTGCCCTTGTATTGCCGCTCATCGTCATCGGTGCCGGCGCTGGCATCACCACGCCAGCGATGAATTTGGCGGTGCTCGAACTCGGTTGAACCTACTCAAGGCGGGCTCGCATCCGGCATCCTTTACAGCGCACGACAGACGGGTGGCGTCATCGGCGTTGCACTTCTGGGAGCACTGCTCGGTGAACCGGCGACGTCAGCCGGCGCCCAAGCTGCCGAGTACACCGCTTCCGGCGTCCTCTGCCTGGCAAGCGGCCTGGCGCTCGCCGCGTCGAAGAACTGGCGCGTGGCACCGGCCGCGCATTTACGCAAATGCTCTACTGCGGAAAGACTGGGATCATCACGATGAAGTCTTTCAATCGCCCCGCGTTAATCGGACGGCTGCTGCCGCAAGTCGAGCTTGCCGCCACGACGGGTAGATTAATCAATCTAGGTCGCTTATATGCACCCTGGACCATCATCTAGTGCCTATCCATGCACAAGCGCAAAACGTCCGGCATAGATGTTTGGATTTAGCACACAGTCAACGGAACTCGCAACATCTCAAACGTAACCTGCTATCGCGCGGCCGTCACTAAAGTCTTCATCACCGAGGAGGAACTGATGTCCAAGTCTATCCCTGTCGAGTATCGGGACCTATTCAACAAGCGCGCATACGCGAGCTTGGGTACACTTCGGTCCGATGGATCTCCTCAAGTGACACCAGTCTGGTGCGATGTCGATGGTGACCGAGTTCTTGTGAACACAGCAAAAGACCGGCACCAAGACAAGAATATCCGACATGACTCCCGGGTGGCAGTGGTCGTCACCGATCCAGACAATCCCTATCGATATCTGGAAATTCGTGGACGTGCCGTTGAAGTCCATGACCGGGACGCCAATACGCATCTTGACCGGTTGGCAAGAAGGTATCTCGGATCAGAAACGTACACGTACAGACAGCCGGGCGAAGTGCGCATCATATACGAGATCGAAGCTGAACGCATAAACGCCTTCAGCTTTCCCCATGCGGAGTGGCTGTCGAGCTAACGATAGAAACGGTATCAGACTGATCGATCCAGCACAACGACATTACCTGTTGGCCGGCATCTGTTCGCGCGGCCTGAATGGCGACAAGCAGCCGTTCGCTCAAATCGAGCGATCATGGGGATGGCCGACGGCAGATGGCCACTCCTCGCTGAGGTTGGGCATAATGCACTGTCCTGGGAACGCTCCGGGTCTGACCCCGGCGACCACGTCAACTTGCTGCCCAGCCGGATAACCACGGGAACCGGCGAAAGCCGCCTATGCCGCCGAAGCGCAAGCTGCTCCACACTGCCCCACCCCAAGGCGACGAAGCTGCCGCGGCGATTTGCGCCGTAATCCGCCGCATTCCCGAGGGCTGGGTGGCCACCTATGGCCAAGTTGCCGCGATGGCCGGATTGCCAAGGCGCGCCCGACTTGTCGGCCGCGTACTCCAGCACCTCGACCCGGCAACCGATATTCCGTGGCATCGCGTTGTCAATGCGAAGGGCGAGGTGTCCTACTCCCCTTCCCGCAATGGCGGCGACGCCCTCCAACAGCGCCTGCTGGAAAAGGAGGGCGTCGAGTTCGACGGCAGGAACCGCTTCGACCTGAAGCGGTTTCGCTGGCCCGAATAGATGACGAAGGTAATAGGGCCGATAAGCAGCTAGCCTGTCTTATTCATCGCATAGCAGGGATTCGTCGGCGGGTGTCGCGTAAGGTGGTGATTGTGACTTACGAATTGGGTGCCTGACGCCATCCGAATCGCAATCTCACCGGTGCCACACCCGCCATGCACGAGGATACGACCGAGCCGTTCGCATTGCCAGCCGTTGCAGGCAAGAAAGTCACCGCGGCATTCGATGGCGGACGGATCACGTCAGATGGCGGCGTCATCTTGCTGGCGCGGGCGGAACGACGTCTGGGCATCTGTAATCGACTGGCGGCGGAGATTGCCGATCATCGCGATCCAGGCCGGATCGTGCATCGAGCTGAGTGACATCCTGCGTGCGCGCATTCTGGCGATCGCCTGCGGCTACGAGGACGCCGACGACCTCGATCACCTGCGCCGCGACCCGGCCTTCAAACTGGCTTGCGGCAAGCTGCCCGCCAGCGGCCGCGATTTGTGCTCGCAGCCGACCATGTCGCGGTGGGAGAACGCCCCCAGCCTGCGCGAGATCATCCGAATGATGCGGGCGATGATTGGCCTCTACTGCGCCAGCTATGCAGTGCCGCCAGAGGCGGTCACGCTTGATATCGACGACACCGTGGACGTGGTGCATGGATATCAGCAGACTGTCGTTGTTCAATGCCCATTACAACGAGCGCTGCTTTCTACCGATCCATATCTATGACACTGCCACGGCGCGGCCGGTGGCGGTGCTGCTGCGGCCCGGCAAAACCCCATCGGGGAAGGAAGTCCGCCGTCACCTGCGGCGCCTGCTGCGCGAGATCAGACGGCATTGGCCGAACACGCGCATCACCATCCGCGGTGACAGCCATTACGGCCGACCAGAGGTGATGGACTGGTGCGAAGCGGAGGGTCTTCGCTACGTCTTCGGCCTGTCCGGCAACGACGTGCTGCACCGCCTGGTCGAGCCGGCAGCTGACGACGTTCGTGTCCGTCGCGCCGAAGCCGATTCCCCGCTGCTGCGGCGCTACACCGAAACACAGTATCGGGCCAAATCCTGGTCGCGTTCGCGTCGTATCGCGGCCCGCATCGAGGCGTCCACTCTCGGCCTCGACATCCGCTTCGTGGTCAGCAACATCACCACGGGCAGCGCTGAGTGGCTGTATGATACGCTTTATTGTGAGCGCGGCCAGGCGGAAAACCTGATCAAACTTCACAAGAGCCAACTTGCCTCCGACCGCACCTCATGTCGGGCACCGCTTGCCAATCAGATGCGGCTCATCCTTCACACCGCAGCTTATTGGCTGTTACTCAACGTGCGCGACGGCATCCCCAAGGCACACGCGCTGACCACCGCCGAGTTCACCACCATTCGGCTGCGGCTGATGAAGGTCGCTGCACGGGTAATCGAGACCGCTTCCCGTGTGCGCGTCGCTTTCGCTGCCTCCTGCCCTGAGGCAGCATTGTTCCGCGACCTCGCCCACAGCTTGGTGCCGGCCGCTCCATAGACCGCGGGGCAGGCGCCCCGTCGAACCCGTTTCCCATCAACCCCAACCAACAATCCGGTCCGATCGCGATGAAACAGGCGCAACGGCCGAGGCTGCCCGAATTCGCGGCGGTGCGACTCAGCCATTTTTCACAGCGCTTGGTGAATAGGAGCGGCTAGACCATCCACCAGCGGAAGCGCACATCGTTTAAGCCTCGTTTTCCAGTTGCTGGCGAGCTTCCTGCAGTTTGGTGTGGTCGTCGGCGGATAATTCCGGGTATTTGAGGTCGAGCGTTTCAAGTGCCTCTATGATTGCGATCCCGACGACAAGATGGGCGAACCACTTGTGGTCGGCGGGGACGACGAACCAGGGCGCGTGCGGGGTGGCGGTGGCGGCGATGGCCTGCTCGAACGCGGTCTGATAGTCGTTCCAGAAGGTGCGTTCGCGGATGTCGGCGGGGCTGAACTTCCAGTTCTTGTTCGGTTGCTCGAGTCTGGCAAGGAAGCGCTTGCGTTGTTCTCCTTTCGAGAGGTTGAGGAAGAATTTGAGAACGATGGTACCCTGGCGAGTGAGGTAGCGTTCGAAATCGGCGATGGCTTCCAGGCGGTAGTCCCAGAGCCTCTTGCCGGCCAGCTCGGGCGGGAGGCGCTGGCGTTCGAGCAATTCGGGGTGGACGCGGACGACCAGTACCTCCTCGTAGTAGCTGCGGTTGAAAATGCCGATGCGGCCACGCTCCGGCAGGGCACGGGTGCAGCGCCATAGGAAGTCGTGGCCGAGGTCCTCTGGGCCGGGCACTTTAAAGCTGGTGACCTGGACACCTTGTGGGTTCACGCCGCTCATGACGTGCTTGATGGTGCCGTCCTTGCCGGCGGCGTCCATGGCCTGGAAAATGCAGAGGAGCGACCAGCGGTCCTGGGCGTAGAGTAGTTCCTGGAGTGCCGACAGGCGCTGAACGCTGGCGGTGAGCAAGGCGTCGGCCTGGGAGTGGTCAAACAGATGGCCGGCGGTATCGGCCGGGTCGTGATCCTTGAGGGCGAAGTTCTTACCGTCGGTGATGCGGCAGGCATCCAACATGCGGCGGAGTTGCTTCCGCGGGAGGTTGAGGGATTCGGCGACGTCGGCGAGGGGATGCATGAGGCGGAGTATGGACCGGCGACACGGTTGGGGGAACCTGGGAGCATGGAAAAGGACCGGCTGGTCGCATTCAGCGACGGGGTGATCGCGATTATCATCACGATCATGGTGCTGGACCTGCGGGTGCCGCACGGGGTCAGCCTGCAAGCGCTGGTGAGCGCGACGCCGGTGTTTCTGAGCTATGTGCTAAGCTTCTTGTATGTTGCGATCATTGGAACAATCACCACCATTTCTTTCAGCTCGTACGGCATATTGATGGCCTGATTCTGTGGGCGAACGTGCATCTGCTGTTCTGGTTGTCGCTGATCCCCTTTGCGACGGGATGGATGGGGGAGAATGACTTCGCCCGCATGCCGACGGCTATTTATGGGATAGCGCTGCTGATGCCATCGTTGGCGTGGCAAGGAATGCAGGCGGCGCTCATTCGGCGGCAGGGGAGGGACTCGGCATTTGCACACGCGATCGGCCGGGATCTTAAGGGGAAGCTGTCACCGATCCTGTACCTGGCTGGGATTGCGCTGTCGTTCGTGGACACGCGGCTGGCGTGTGTGATGTACGTGCTTGTAGCGCTGATGTGGCTGGTGCCTGACCGGCGGATCGAGCGAGCTTGAACCTCTGATCAGGCAGCCACGACTATTGCGGACCGTCCACGACGATCATCAGGTCGGTGTCCCCGGTTGCTTCGCCGCAGGCGGTAATCATGGCGTGGGCCTGGCCGCGGTGATGGGTCTGGTGGTTGAAGAGGTGGATTACCAGGAACGCCCTGTTGGCACGGCGTTCCTTCTGGCTGGCGCCGCTGAACCAGACGAGATCTTCGGCCAGCCATTCGGGAGTGACGCGGCGAGCCCAATCCTCGATCCTCGCGTCGGCGGCTTGGCGTCTGGTGGCGAGTTCATCGAACTTGTCCATCATCTCGGCGCTCTGCCGGATGGAAACCGAGGGGCGGTCCCATCCGTCGAAGCGCGACATCCAGACCTCGTCGCCCCAGAGCAGGTGGACGAGGGTGCCGTGGATGGAGCGCCAGAAGGCGCCGCGATCGCGGCGGCGTTCGGGATCGGGGATGCGTGCGGCGGCGGTGTAGAGGCGGTGGTTCATTTCGGTGTTGTAGATGGCCATGGTCCGCACGTAGGCCGGGGTGATCATACCAGTTCTCGCCGAGAGTGGGTTGATTTGCATGAGAACATGGCGTTTGGTCCCGGCGCAACGCCATGGGGAACGGAGATTCAAACAGCATGGCCTCCACGACGACCGCCGACGTGGCGGGGCAGCCGGTTCAACATGAGAGATCGGGCGAGACGCGGCGGGATTTTCTCAACCTCGTTACCGGGGCCTTCACGGGCCTAGGGGTGGCGGCGATTGCCTGGACCGTGATCGATTCAATGAACCCGTCGGCGGACGTGATTGCGGCGGGCGCGCCCATCGATATCGACGTGAGCAAGGTCGAGCCCGGGCAGCAGATCGTGGTCCGCTGGCGTGGCGACCCGATCCTGCTAGTGAACCGCACTCCGGAGATGGTCAAGACGCTGCAGGCGAAGCCCACGCTGGATCGGCTGTCGGACCCGAACTCCGAGGTGATGCAGCAGCCGCCGTATGCAAAGAACTGGTACCGGTCGGTGAAGCCCGAACTGGCGGTGCTGGTCGGGATCTGCACGCATCTAGGTTGCCTGCCGCAATATCTGCCGAAGCCAAATCCGACCGACCCAGTGCCGAACTGGCCGGGTGGGTATCTTTGCCCGTGCCATGGCTCGAAATACGACCTCGCCGGGCGAGTGTACCGGAACGTTCCTGCTCCGTACAATCTCCCCGTGCCGCCATACACGTTCCCGGACGCGAAGACAGTGCGGATTGGTGACAACCCGCCTGGGGTGAGTTTCGAACTGGCGGAGGTGACACAGATCTGAGAGTTCGCGCGCCATGGATAAACGGCGCTCCGCGTTCGTGTGTAGATGGCCGGGTCAGACCGCCAGCTTCAAGCGGCCCAGGCCTTGGCCGTCCGGGGAGCGGACACCCGGGAGCCGAGGCAATCGCGTACCGCGCGACGTAGCCAGACATGTGCCGGGTGTTTCTCCAGCCTGCGGTGCCAGATCATCGCGGTGCCAATGCGTGGTGAGGGGAAGGACAAATCTCGGACCTCGAGCTCGCATATGCTAGCAAAGCCGATCGCTACACGTCGCGGCAATATGGCCAGCCGATCCGAGCCTACCAGCATGAGCGCGAGAGTGGCGAACGGGACACGCACTGCGATATTGCGCTGAAGGCCGCGCTGGCTCAGGGCGTCATCGATGAACCCCGTGTCCTCTCCGTTGGCCGACACCACCACATGCGGGATACGGGCGAGATGCTCGAGCGTCAGCATCGGCTCGCAGCAGGCGGGATTGTTGCGGCCGAGGATCGCCACGTGGTCATCTTCCACCACGTGGACGCACTTGAACCGCTCGCCCCCATCCACCAACGCGGTGAGGGCAAGGTCCTTTCCGTGGTCGAGCTGGTCGAGCGGATCACGCCAATCGACTGATTCGACGTCGAGGCGTACTCCCGGTGCCCGCGCGGCGACATGTTGCGCCAGCAGCGGCACAATCGCGCGTCCGGCGTAATTATTTACCACAAGGGTAAACACGTTTGTTGCGGTGCTCGGAACGAATGCATCGGGATCCGGGTTTAGCGCGACCCGCAGGATGTTCAGTGCATCGCGTACCGATTCCGACATCTGCTCGGCTCGCGGGGTGGGTAACATGCCCTCGGGGGACCGGACGAAGAGTTCGTCCTTCAGCATCAGACGCAACCGGGCAAGGGCATGACTGGTGGCGGGCTGGCTCAGGTTGAGCTGTCTTCCAGCGCGCGTCAGGTTGCGTTCGTGCATGAGCGCGTCGAAGACCGCGAGGAGATTGAGGTCGACTGTGCCCCAGGGCAGGGGCATCGCGGCGTCGGAGGGACCGGCCGGGTGTGGGGCCGCGGCGGGGAGCTCGGGATCCTTCAAGGCGGTCAGGGTATGCGGCCCTGAAATGGCGGGCGAGGTTTTCGACATGGCGCGTCCCGGTCGGTTTTGGTCGGGGCGCAATATAGGGGTGGTTCGCCGTTTTGCCGCATCCCACCTGTTTTTCGTGATGCGCATGCCAAAGACCGCTTGGACTGAGGCGCCCGCGCTGCGCAATCGACGAGACTTATATAGCTATTACGCTGACGAATGAGCCGGAGAGCGGTTTGGCGGCCCGCGATCCCAGTAGTCCGCTGGCAGGTTGACGACGATAGGAGTTGGGGTGCTGCGGACAACCACCCAACGGCAGAGCTGGGTGGCTGAGCGGTTAATCTCCATGTGCGGCAGCCAAGCCGGGATGAACAGAAAATCGCCGGCACGCGCGGTTGCCGAACACTCTCCGCGCTCACCCCAGCGGAGGAGGCATTGGCCCTCCAACACGTAGGCAATTGTGTCCTGCTCTCCATGATGGTGGACGGCGGTGCTGAAACCGGGCTCGATGGTAAACAGGCCGCCCCACATGCTGGGTTTAAAATCGTCAGAGTTAAAGATCGCGGCGAGACGCTCCGATCCGGGCGTTTGCTGTGTCGCACGGTCGAACTGAGAAGCCGAGACGACACGTAATCTGGTGTTAGCACTCTTATGCATGGCTGGCCTCCGACGGCTCGCAATAAAGCTCGTGATGGCGGTGTGCGCATTCAAGAAGAGCAAGAGGCTAAGGCTCATTCCTGGGCGACATGACAACATGAGGGTCGGCCTCTCGCTTCATGGGCGCGCTGAGGCCCATATCGCCGCCTGCAAGCGAGCGATACGTGCTAGCTTGGAGATGGTAATAGGAGACACGGAAATGAAAGCTATAATGCTAGCGGGAGCTGCGGCCGTTACCTTGTTAGCAGCCGCGGCACCTGCCTTTGCGGCGGGCAGCAATGGCGGCGAGCCGTTTATCGATCCGAACACCGCGCCTCCTGGTTTTTATTCGAACGATCCCGGATTGTACGCTTGGGGGCCGCGAGTCACCTTCACCTATAATCCGGCCAAAATAGCCGCTGCGGATAAGGGGACTCAGGTAGCGGAAGCGCCGGTTTTTCGCAACGCTCCTAACAACGGGTTGGGTTGATCACACTGGCGCGCTTTCCGAGGCCATGCACCCGGCCGTGGCTTTGGAAAGCGGTGTGGCCGCGGATGAGGTTCGACTTGAAGGAGTGAGGTCATGGACAGTATGGCGCGGCCCTTGGCCGCTGAGTTTATTGGAACTTTCGCATTGATTTTTATTGGTGCCGGAGCGGGAACGGTGCTCGGCGCGGGAAAGATGCCGGAGATCGCCTTTGCACACGGCCTTACGATCATGATTATGGTCGCGGCATTCGGAGATATTAGCGGCGGCCATATCAATCCTGCCGTTACGGCCGGGCTTGCGGCTGCGGGCGAATTCCCGGTGCCTCGGGTCGTGCCATACTGGATTGCGCAGATCGCGGGGGCGATTGCGGCGGGGTACTGCTTGCTGTTCGTGTTCCGCGGGCCGGTCAACCACCTTGGCGCGACTCTGGTCGATACGCAGCGGATTACTTATTCGGGTGCGTTCGTGCTGGAGGCGCTTGGTACTTTCTTTCTGGTCAATACGGTGCTTCATGCGGCAGTGCGTAAGGCCGCCGGTCCGCTTGCGCCGCTCGCGATTGGCATGACGGTGACGATCTGCATCCTGATGTTTGGTGCGTTAACGGGTGGCAGCGTGAACCCGGCTCGTACGATCGGCCCGGATGTCGCGGCGGGCATTTACGACGGCATCGCGATTTACTTGTCGGCGCAGCTTATAGGTGGTGTACTAGCGGGCGTTCTGTATCGAGTGTTCTGGATGCCGCGTTCCAAGTCTCCGAGGGTGCATCACGCGATTCAGGCAGCGGAATGAATTCTTGCTCCCGATGCGTTAGATAAGACGAAAGGCGAGCAGGCTTAGGCTTGCTCGTTCTTTGGTTATGGTGTGGCTCGGGTTCATTTGGCCGGAGGAGGCGCGTGCGGGGGGTCCAGCGTAGCCGCTACAATAGCCTTGGAATCACGCCTTCGTGGGATATGAACGGTGCCTCGGGCTCGGTTCGTGCTCTTTGTTCGTCCGCGATATCCCAAAGGAGGCGCGGGTCAAACAGTTTGGCGGCGAACATGGTGAGCACGATTACGGTGAGGAAAGCGGGTCCACCAGTGCCCATGTGCACACTTACCAGGCCCTGTATTTGCATCAGAGGCAGGAAGATCACTATGGTGAAGATATCAATATTGGACCAGCGGCCGATTTCCTCGACGAATCGGTAGGCACGGGTTTTGGGCTGCAAGCCGGTCCCGCGGTGGCGGTGAAGGGTCCAGAGTAACCAGCTCATGACCACCAGCTTGCCGACCGGGATCAGGATAGAGGCGCAGAAGATAATGACTGCGAGGGGGAGGAATCCGGCCTGAACCAAGCGATCGACGCCGTACATGATGGTCTGATCGCTAGGGCGACCGAGCACCGTGGTGACATTCATTGGAAAATACAGCGCCACGAGATAGAGCGGATAACCGGCGATAATCAGGGCGGTGCAGCGCATCATCGAGTGCGGCTTGCGATAATGCAGCCAGGCGGCGCAGCGGGGACAGCGCCGCCCAGCCATATTCTCCGCCAACACGAGCGCGCATTCGGTGCAGGCAATGTGATTCCCGTGTTCGGTGTAATCCGGGGGTTTGATCATGCGCCACACCGAGCGGTCGTCCAGCGTGGCGCGGGTGAGCATCGTGAGGAACGCGGCGGCAATGAAGCACCAGCCGCCGGGACCGATAGTAACCGGGAGCACGGCGGCGATGCGGCTGTAGCCGATAACACCGCCGATCAGGAATACGTCGGGCATGGACCAGAGGTCGAGGCGCTGCGCCCAGCGGAAGACGAACCCGGTCCATAGGTCCTGACGGTTCAGTTTGATCCCGGCGAGGGCCGAGGCCAGCAGGCCAAAACGGAAGAAGGGCAGGATGATACCTTGCAGGCCGACCACGATGCCAACCAGCCACAGCCCTTCGTTGAAAAGACCGATGACCCCCGAGCCGAGGCGGCTCGAGCGGTCGATACCAATAACATGCAGCGTCAGCAGAGTGCTGAGGTTGGCAGGGAACCAGAGGACGAAGGTGGCGATAGCCAGGGCGAGAGCGGCATCGATGCTGCGGCCGGCGGTACGCTCGAGCACCTTGTCACAGCGGCGGCAGAGTAGCCGGGCGCGGGGCAGCAGTGGGGGGAGGCTTTGAATTGTACCGCAGTCGGGGCAGGCGATCGTCCAGTGGGGGTGGGTTGGATTTGGGTCGCGGCCGTTCATGAGCCGGGATGCGGTTGTGTATGGCCGACTTTGTCGACCGCCATCTGTAATTTTCGCGGAGTGACATGACTCTGCGCCTGGGTTGTAGATGGGCGCGTGTGGACGTCACGCAAGCACGCGTGAGTTATACATGTGCGCGAGCGGATCGATGCCCATTCGAGATGGCCAATTGGTTGAGCTAGAGAGCCGCACAGGGATTTTGTTGCTCCCGCCGCGGAAGCGGCGGGAGTCAGGTTAAGGCTTGTTATGATCTTACATATGCATCGGCATCGGCATCGGCATCGGCATCGGCATCATGCGGTAGTTCAGCCACGCCATAATCCAGACCGAGCCGCCGATGAGCAACACGACGATCAGAACGCCGAAGGCTAGCGCGAGGATGTTGTTGGTGTTATCCGGATCCGTGGTGATGTGCAGGAAGAAGACCAGATGCACCCCGATCTGAGCAACGGCAAGCATAACAAGCGCCATGGGGATGCCCGGCCCCCAGATCAAGTGGGTCTCTAGCCCATAGAATGCGGCGACTGTGAGTATGATTGAAAGCACGAAGCCTATGAGATAGCCTTGAACCCCCTCGCGAATCGTCTCCTCTCGCCCAGCGATGACTCCGGGACCGACATCGTCCAGGTTCCGGTCGTGAGTGTGGTCGCTCATCGGCCTAGTCCTATCAGGTAAACAATTGTGAACAGTGCGACCCAGATAATATCGAGCGCATGCCAGAACAGATTGAAGCACAGCAGCCGGCGAAGGATGTTCGGGCGGAAACCCTTGAAGAACAGCTGCGCCATCATGGTGCCCAGCCACAGCTCACCAGCGGTGACATGCAGCCCGTGCAGGCCGACAACGGCGAAGAACGAAGACAGGAAAGCGCTGCGTTGAGGTCCTGCGCCTTCACGCACCATGGTGGCGAAATCGTGTGCCTCGAGTGCCAGGAAGACAACTCCGAGGAGGCCCGTGGCCAGCAGCCAAACCTGCGTCCATAGCTGAATGCGCACTCTGGTCGCCACCGCGGATAAGCCGCAGGTGAAGCTGGATGTAAGGAGACAGCCGGTTTCGATTGCGATGGTCGTGGGATCGAACAGCTCGCGCCCGGAAGGACCGCCGGCCGTTGCGTTTTGCAGGACGGCGTGGGCGGCGAAGAACGCCGAGAACATCACGATGTCGCTGAGGATGAAGATCCAGAATCCATAACTGACGATGATGCGCTTGGAGGCGGGACCGCCTTCGCCATGGCCGGTCGGGTAATAGCGTCCGCCATCACCATCCCCGGGACCACGGCGGCGGACACGCCCGAGCCTGTATGGGTCGAAGCGAGGTCTGACTGCTTCGAATAGGGTGTCGGTCGAGCTCATGCCGGCTCCACAATCCGCGGATGTTGGTCGAGCCACGCCTGGCGGACCTTGCGCCGCTCGCGTTCGGCCTCAGCTACCTCCGCTGCAGGGATTTCGTACTCCTCAACATCGCGCCAGGCGAACCAGACGAAAACCACATAGGCGGCAACGATCCCCAGCCCCGCCAGCCACCAGATATGCCAGATCAACGCGAACCCCGTGATGGTGGAGAAGAAGGCAGTGATAAATCCGGTTGGGCTGTTTCTCGGCATTTCGATCAACTCGTAGTCCGGCTCTGCCGCAAGCTGCTGTGACTCGATTGCGCGCCGTTTAATCTCCCAATAGGGCTCCTCGTCACGGACATCGGGGAGCACGGCGAAATTAAAGGCGGGCGGCGGGGAGACAGTTGCCCACTCCAAAGAGCGGCCGTCCCATGGGTCACCTAACGGGTCCCGCAATTCCTCACGACGACGTATGCTGACAACAAGCTGCATCACCTGACAGACGGCGGCCGCGATCCAGACGAGAATTCCAACGCCTGCTACCAGAACCCACGGGTACCACGGCGCGAAGTCGAAATGCTGCAGGCGCCGGGTCATGCCCAGCAGGCCCGCGGCATAGAGCGGCACGAATACGAGAGCGAACGCAACCAATGTGAGCCAAAAGGTCGCCTTGCCCCAGCCCTCGTCCAGCCTGAAACCAAAGGCCTTGGGGAACCAATAGGTAATGCCCGCAAACACTGCGAATACAACACCGGAGATAATGACGTTGTGGAAATGCGCGACCAGAAAGAGACTTTCATGTAGCACGAAATCTGCGGGTACCACGGCTAGCAGCACGCCAGTTATGCCGCCGATCACGAAGGTCACCACGAACGCTAGAGACCACAGCATCGGCGTCGTGAAGCGGATAAGACCGCCGTACATAGTGAATAGCCAGTTATAAATCTTCACGCCTGTCATCACTGCGATGATGCTGCTGGTTATACCGAAAACCGCATTGACATCGCCACCTGCCCCCATCGTGAAGAAGTGATGTAGCCACACGAGGTAGGAGACGATGCAGATGCCCATCGTGGCGAGCACCATGGATCGGTAGCCAAACAACGGCTTGCCGGAAAAAGTGGAGATGACTTCCGAGAAGATGCCGAAAGACGGCAGAACAAGGATGTAAACCTCCGGATGTCCCCAAGCCCAAATCAGGTTGATGAACATCATCATGTTGCCGCCGGCGTCGTTAGTGAAGAAATGGAAGCCGAGATAGCGGTCCAGGGTCAGCATCGCGAGTGTGGCGGTAAGAATCGGGAAGGCCGCCACAATCAGCAAGCTGGCTGCAAGGGAAGTCCAGCAGAACATTGGCATCCTCAAGTAACTCATGCCCGGCGCACGGATCTTGAGGATCGTGGTCACGAAATTGATGCCGGTCATGAGCGTACCCACGCCCGAAATCAGCAAGGCCCAATCGTAGTAGTCCACCCCCACGCCAGGAGAGTAGCGAACTTCCGCTAAAGGCGGGTACGGCAGCCAGCCAACTCGCGAGAATTCACCAACAACGAGAGAGATGTTAACCAGCAAGGCACCGGTGGCGGTGAGCCACAAGCTGGTCGAGTTCAGGGTCGGGAACGCAACGTCGCGTACACCAAGCTGCAGCGGCACGACAAAATTCATCAGGCCGATGATCAACGGCATCGCCGCGAAAAATATCATGATCGTGCCGTGCGCCGAGAAGATCTGGTCGTAGTGCTCGGGCGGAAGATAACCCGGGGCGTGGAACGCGAATGCCTGTTGCGATCGCATCATAATCGCGTCGATAAATCCGCGCAGCAGCATCAGCAAGCCAAGCAGGCAGTACATCACCCCGATCCGCTTATGGTCCACACTGGTAACCCACTCGTGCCAAAGGTACGGCAAGTGGCCCTTGATAATGATCCAGGCGATTACCCCAAGGAAGAGGAATATCACTACCGCGCCCGCAGCAAGCGGGATCGGATGACCGAAGGGGATTGCGTCCCAGGTGAGCTTGCCTAGCCAATTCATTGTGGTGCTATCCGGCGAGATGGGGGGCCGCTGCCTTCGGTGTCGAGACCAGGGCCCGGTGATATCTGATCGGTTGCGATCGCTTGGAATAGGTCCGGAGCGACTGACTTATAGGTGAACGGACGTACGTTTTGGCTTAAGTGCAACAGCTGGGTGTAGCCCGCGCGATCGAGCACAGGTCCTGCCTGCTGCACCTTGGCCACCCACTGTGCAAACGCATCCTCCGGCACTGCATGCACGTAGAAATGCATGTCAGAGAATCCGTCACCGCTGAACTGCGTAGATAAACCGTAATAGTCCCCGACATGGGTCGCTTCTAAATGAAGCTGGGTAACCATTCGGTTCATTGTGGCGATCATGGTGCCGAGCTGCGGAACGAAGAAGGAATTCATGACGCTGGCAGAGGTCAGCGAGAAGTGCACCGGTGTAGCCACCGGCACCACCAAATCGTTCACACTGGCGATGCGTTGGTCGGGATAGATGAACAGCCATTTCCAGTCCAGCGAGACGACCTGCACCTCGAGCGGCTTTTGAGCGGGCTTGTTGGGGGAGTTTTGCGAGGCGATCGGTACGTAGGGATCGAGCTCGTGGGCACCAATCCATATCAGACCTCCGAGAAACATGATCGTCAGCAGCGGGATCGACCACGTCAAAAGCTCGATGCGGCCGGAATGGGTCCAGTCGGGCCAGTAGCGCGCCTTGGTATTTGACGCGCGGAACCACCACGCGAAGGCGAACATCGCGGCAATTGTGGGCACCCCAATCACCAACATGATCGCCAGCGCGTCGAGCATGATCGTTGCGTCGGCCACACCGATCGGGCCTCGCGGGTCCAGTCCCCCACGGGAACAACCCGCGAGGGTTGCAGATAGCGTTGCTACTACCAATGATTGTCGTGCCCCATGCCTTGGCGCCAGGGACGCGCGCGACCTCGTGAGGAGCGCTTTCAGACGCATGGAGGTTCTAGCGGCAAGGTCCGCGTCAGCGTTGCTGGCTCTCGGCCACGCGTGGGTCGGTGCAACAGGCGAGCTTTTCTGGGGTCGGTCGTCACTGTGCTGCTCCCCTCCCGATAGGCGGCCACGCCAAATAGGGTTGGATGAACGCTGCGCAATCTCTGCGACAGTCACACGGATAGCCGGGCGGATCAATATCGGTGTTGAGGTTCCGGACGTTTGCTTGCCGACCCCGGACCGGAACCCGGGGCAGGCCAGAGGCTCAGAGCTGAGCTTGAGCAGCGCATCGAACATCCGTCCTGGATTTTCGAAGTCTGTACAGAACGGTCCCGGCGATTCGCGCTGATGTCCTGGCGTTTAGGGAAGGAGCAGGTCCCGTGGGACGGCGCGGGTTAGCTAACGGCGCTTCCTGTGAAGTGTTTCGTATCCCTCCGCGACTTTCTTGACCGATGCTCCCAAACGGGACGGTAACACGAAGAGGCAACGATGATTACCATAAAAGGTAAGGTCAAGAGCAGCGGAAAATATATCGGATCAGTTCTGGGATTCGCGGGTACAGTTGCACTCGTGGCATTCTTCGCGCTCAACCGGCCCCTCCCCACTATAGCCGGCTCCCACAACGGGCCACCAGCTTCGGTGGCCTCCAGCGGTGCGAGCCCTAGCTCTGCAGCACCGCGAACGGCGGATATCGTGCCTACGCCTATGATTGTCGCCGATTCCGGCCGTTTCGCCGGAACCGGGGTTCCTGGGTAGGGCAGTGAGCGATCGGCAAAATAGAGAAGTTTCCTGCCGAAGCGCGGAGACACGGAGATCCTTTGTGGCATTCTCCCAATGGCTCCGCGTCTCTGCAATCTTGGTGAAGTCGCCTAACTCATAATAATTTTTGGCGCTGCTGCGCGGCTGACGCCGAGCTTGTCCCATACCCGAGCGGCTACCTCGGCAAAAGCTTTAGCGGCGGGGCTGTCCGGTGCGGAGGCGACTACTGGTGTACCAGCGTCGGACGCGGTGCGGATATCGAGAAGCAGCGGGATTTCACCGAGAAAAGCGGTACCGAGGCGTTGCGCCTCCAGGCTCGCACCCCCGTGCCCGAAGATGTCGACGCGGTGCCCGCAATTTGGGCAACAGAAGTAACTCATGTTTTCAACGAGGCCAAGGACGGGGACTTTCACTCGCTCGAACATGCGTACGCCGCGGCGGGCGTCGATCAGGGCGATGTCCTGGGGCGTGGAGACGATGACGGCGCCAGTGAGTGCAACGCGTTGCGCCATCGTGAGCTGGGCGTCGCCGGTGCCGGGCGGCATATCGACGATGAGCACGTCCAACGTGCCCCAGGCGACCTGGCCCATCATCTGCTCCAGCGCGCTCATGACCATCGGGCCACGCCAGATCATCGGGGTTTCCTCCTCCACGAGGAAACCGATGGACATGCATTTCAGGCCCCAGGCTTCGAGCGGTTTCATTTGATTGCCTTCAATCTCCGGCTTGCGGGCAAGACCGAGCATGCGGGGCAGGCTGGGGCCGTAAATGTCGGCGTCAAGCAGGCCGGTGGTTAGACCCCGGCGGGCGAGGGCGACTGCGAGGTTGACGGCGACGGTGGATTTGCCCACCCCGCCTTTGCCCGAGGCGACGGCGACGATTGCCTTCACGTCGGGCAGCAGCAGTCCGGCGCGACCGCCCGGTTGGGGTTGCGGGGGCGGGGCGGATTTGTGTGCCGTGAGTACGGCGGTGGCGTTCTGGATGCCCGGCGCGCGGCTGAGGATGCGCTCCACCTCCCGGCATACGGGCTCCATGGCGGCGGCGTGCGCTCTGTCGGTAACCAAAGCGACCTGCACCAGGCCGCCGCGGATCTCGATGCCTTCGACCAGGCCGGCGGTGACGATGTCGTGGCTGGAGGCCGGGTCCTTGATGGCGCGCAGCATGTTCCGGAGGGTATCGGTGGAAGGGGCGGCTGGTGGCCCGTTACTCATGGGGTGCTTGCAACCTTTGGCTGACAATGGATAAGAGTGGCGGCCGAAACTGCGGCCCCCGAACTTGTGGGTGCATATGTGGCGCAGGATCCTCCTGCCGCCAACGGCGGGCGTTCAACGCGCCTGAGGAGTGATGAATGCCATCCGATTCTGGCCACCGGAGTCCCTGGGGCGATCAGGGTGCTGGCCGGCCGCCCGGTGGGGGTGGACGCGGCAGTGTTCCACCGTCGGGAGGCGGCGGGGGCCCGTGGAGTGATCGCTCCGGCGGCGGCCCGCGCCGCCAGCCCCCTGACCTGGATGCGCTGATTGCCCGGTTGCAGGCATTCATTCGCCGGGTGCTTCGAGGGCAGCCGGGCGGCGGCGGGCGAGGGATCGTACTCGGGGCGATCGCGGTGGTGGCGATCTGGCTGGCGAGCGGGTTCTACCGTGTGGAGCCCGACCAGGTGGGGGTGGTGCTGAGGTTCGGGGCATTTACGCGCACCACACTGCCGGGCCTGAATTACCACCTGCCCTGGCCAATCGAGACGGTATTCACGCCGGCGGTCACGCGGATCAACCGGACGGAGATCGGGTTTCGGACAGGGGTGAACGAGGACGGTCAGCCGGTGACACGCGAGCTCCCGGAAGAGAGCCTGATGCTGACCGGGGACGAGAACATCATCGACATCGATCTGGTGTTGCTGTGGCGGATCGATAATGCCCAGGCTTATCTGTTCAACACACGCAATCCGGATGTGACAGTAAAGGCGGTGGCGGAAAGCGTGCTGCGGGAGGTGATGGGGCGGAGGCCGATCCAGCCGGCGCTTGGTCCGATGCGGGCGCAGATCGCGGCGGACGTGATGGAACAATCGCAGAAGATTCTCGATGACTATAAGGCGGGCGTCCAGATCACTCAGGTGCTGCTGCAGAAGGTGGATCCGCCCGACGCGGTGATCGAAAGCTTCCGCGACGTGCAGCGCGCCAACACGGACGCCCAGCGCATGCGCAACGAGGCGCAGGCTTATGCGAACGACATCGTGCCGCGGGCCCGTGGTGCGGCGGCGCAGGTTGTCGCCGCAGGGCAGGGGGAAAAGCAGGCGACGATCGCGCAGGCCACGGGAGAGACGAAGCGGTTCCTGTCGGTGCTGGCGGCATACCGCACCGCGAAAGACGTAACGCTGCAACGGATGTATCTCGACACGATGCGGGACGTCCTGACGCATAGCCGGACATTGGTGGTGGATGACCAGTTGAAGGGGCTGCTGCCGATGTTGCAGCTCAACAACGAGGGGCCGCCGCAGAGTGCCGGGAGTGGCCAGGCGGCGGCAAAGGGATCGCCATGAGCAGGGCGATGATCGCCGCGCTGGCGGCGCTGTTCGTGGCGGTGGTGGTGGTGTTCTCCACGTTGTTCACGGTGGGGCAGACGGAGCAGGCGTTGGTGACCGAGTTTGGGCGGCCGGTGAGGGTGATCGTCCAGCCGGGGCTGCATACCAAGCTCCCGCTGGTGCAGTCGGTGATCGGGTTCGACCGGCGGCTGTTATATCTGGGGACGCCGAGCGAGGAGGTAATCCTGGGGGACCAGCGGCGGCTGATCGTCGATAGTTTTACCATGTTCCGGATCACCGATCCGCTGAAATACTACCAGGCGGTGGGCGCAGGCGAGGAAGGCGTGGTGGCGCGGCTCAACGCGATCGTTTCGTCAGCAATAAGACGGACGCTGGGGAACCGCACGCTGCCGGACGTGCTCTCTGTTGACCGCGACCGTATCATGGCGACCATCCGCGACCAGGTGAATGGCGAAATGGTGCCATTCGGGGTGTTCGTGGAGGATGTGCGGATTCGCCGGGCGGATCTGCCGCGGGAGAACACCGAGGCGATCCTTTCGCGGATGCAGTCGGAGCGGCAGCGGGTGGCGGCGCAAATCCGGGCGGAGGGGGCAGAAGCGGCTCAGAGGATCCGCGCAAATGCCGAGCGGGACCGGACGGTGATCCTGGCGGATGCCAAGGCGCAGGCGGAGCAGCTTCGCGGCGAGGGCCAGGCCGGGGCGACGCGCCTTTATGCCGCGGCGTTCGGCCAGGATCCGGTGTTTTTTGGCGCTTGGCGGCGGTTGGAGGCCTACCGGGAGGCGTTCGGGTCCGGAAAAACGCGCCTGATTTTGACTCCCGGTAATGATTTCCTGCGCTATCTACTAGCTCCGCCGGCGTCACCTTGACCCCGCCCTCGTCCAGAGGAGAGATGTAGTTCATGCGTTTGCCCCTCCGTTCCCTGCACGCCGTGGTTTTGGCTTCCACGGCGGTGCTTGCCTTGCCTATGGCGGGGCCGCTTCAAACGCCGGCGTTGGCGCGTCCGGCACCCGATAGTTTTGCGGATCTGGCCGCCAAACTGCTGCCGGCGGTGGTGAACGTATCCTCCACAACCGAAGTGAAGACCGCGGACATGCCGGAGTTGCCGGGGATTCCGCCGGGCACGCCGTTCGAGCAGTTTTTCAAGGAATTCATGAACAAGCACCATCCGGGCGGGGCACCGCCGCCAGAGGAGGAGGGCCGCAAGCTGCAAAGCCTCGGATCGGGGTTCATCATCGATCCATCAGGCCTGGTCGTGACAAATAACCACGTGATCGAGGGGGCGGACGAGGTTTCGGTCACGCTGCAGGACAATACGACGTTGAACGCAAAGGTGTTGGCCCGCGATGAGGCGGGCGATCTGGCGCTGCTGAAGGTCAATACGAGCAAGCCGCTGCCTTCCCTGCAATGGGGCGATTCCAGCAAGATGCGGATCGGCGACTGGGTGCTGGCGATCGGCAACCCGTTCGGGCTGGGCGGGACGGTGACGGCGGGAATTGTCTCGGCGCGCGGGCGGGACATTCACGAGGGGCCGTACGACGACTTCATCCAAACCGATGCGCCGATCAATCGGGGCAATTCGGGAGGGCCGCTGTTCAATATGGACGGACAGGTGATCGGGATTAACACCGCTATCTACTCGCCGTCCGGAGGATCGATTGGGATCGGGTTTGCCATTCCGGCGAACATGGCGAAGCTCGATGTCGAACAACTGGAGAAGTACGGGCATCCGCGGCGCGGTTGGCTCGGCGTGCGGATCCAGGAGGTTACGCCGGACATCGCCGACAGCCTGGGCCTGAAACCGCCGCATGGGGCGCTGGTGGCGGGGGTTAACCCGGGTGGGCCAGCCGACCAGGCGCATTTGCGGAATGGCGACGTGATCCTGAAGTTCAACGGCGAGGACGTGAAGGACATGCACACGCTACCACGTGTCGTGGCTGACACAGAGGTAGGGAAGCAGGTGCCGGTGACGGTCTGGCGCGATGGCAAGGAGGTCACGCTGCAGACAACACTTGGGGAGCTGCCAGAGGACAAAACGCAGCTTGCGGCGGTAGAGCAGGGGAAACCGGCGGCGCCGCAGGCGACCGAGATGGGCGGGCTAGGGATGACGCTGGCTCCGATCACGTCGGATATGCGGAACAAGTATCAGCTTGGCGATAAGCAGAAGGGGGTCGTGATTACGGGCGTGACCCAGGATGGGGCGGCGGCGAAACAAGGGCTGAAGCCGGGTGACGTGATTTTGGAAGTGCAGCAGAGCGAGGTGAACACGCCAGCGGATGTGCAACAGCACGTGGACTCGGTGCGGAAGGAGAACCGGCGATCGGTGCTGATGCTCATCCAGCGGTCGGATGGGATGCAGTGGGTGCCGGTGCCATTGGAGGAGGCGCAGGGAGGGCCGCAGAAGGGGTAAGCATTGGGAAGACCCGGGACGTGATCGCAAGCCGGGTCATTCATGTGCTGAGCCGGGCGGGGGCGTAGCCGCCCCGCCTGGGGAAGACCTCAGCCGTTGGTGTTCGCCTGCTGCTGAGCCTTGTGCTTCTCGTGATGGCCAATCGCGGCGCCGGTGGCTGCGCCGGCCACAGCGTGGCCACTTCCCATCTCGTGCCCGATTACGGCGCCGGCGGCGGCGCCCTTGGCTGTGTCGTGCTTACCTGGCTGTTTTGGCGTCTGAGCAAACCCCGCGGCCGGCATTGCGGCCGTAAAGGCGATGGCGAGGGTGATGGGGAGGAGGCGGTTCATCAGGAACTCCCGGTTGCGAGATGCTGATGAAACGCTGCCGCGCTGATTTCGCTCGATCAGAGCCGCTATCGCGAGGCGCGGAGCGCAACACTTTTATGTCAGCGCATTATCCCGGCACCACTGCGCTACCTGGGCATGGGTGGCGAACCAACACTCGCCCCTGGATCTCATATGCCGGATCAGCCGCTGCAGTACCGGCAGGCGAGAGCGATGTCCCGTGACATGCGGATGCATGGTAAGCAGGAAGAGGCCACGTTCTTGCCACGCTCCGTCGAATTCGGCGCGGAAGATCTCCTCGACCCCAGAAGGTGGCGTGTATGGGCGCAGGGCGGAGAAGCGGAGCATGTTGTAATAGACGGCGTCGTCGCGGATCCATTCGGGGGGAAGCTCGACGATTCCCGTCGGTTCGTCCTGATCAAGCAGCTCGTACGGGTCGTCGTCGGCCATCAGCGAACTGTCATAGAGCAAACCGAGCTCGCGAATGATCGAGAGCGTGTGAATGGAGAAGTCCCAGCTCGCGGTGCGAATGCCAACGGGCTGCTTGCCCGAGAGCCTGGCGAGAAGGTCGGCGGCACGGAAAGTCAGGTCGCGCTCGGCATCGCCCGGAATGGTGGTATTGGCCTCGTGTATCCAGGAATGAATACCGATTTCATGGCCCTCCGCAGCGACGCCACGGACCTCGTCCGGATGCAGCAGAGCCGATACTGCGGGATAATAGAAACTTGCCGGGACCTGCTCCTGCTCTAGCAGCCCGCGGATGCGCGGCATGGCCGCCCGGGCGCCGTATTGACCCTGGCTGCTGCGCATCGGACTTTCGTCGGCATCGCGAAGCGGGATGGTTTCGTGATCGGCATCGAAGGAAATCGCCACAGCACAGCGGGCGCCATCGGGCCAGGCGCCGGGACGAAGGCTGCGGCCCGCACGGGCACGCCCGACGATCCGCCGCCAGACCGGTTCGGACGAGGTCCAGGGCTCGCCGTCTGGATGGGTGCGGTGGTCGGGCATTGCAAGGTCCCTGTCATGGCGCTGGGGCGATGCTGGGCCGAAAAAAGGCAAGGGGGAAGAAGCTATGGGGCCGGTGATGAGGGTGTAGCGGCGTCACCGCTTCTTCGATCCGACGTAGGCGTCCCGGCTCGCGACCCGATTCGGAGGGCAAACAGTTGGCCTTCGAGCCATAGTGTAGCCGGCCTGTAATCGCTCCCGAAACGGCCCTTGCCCCTCGAGCGCGCTGCGAAGGTCCGATTCAAGCTCGACAATGTCCTGCCCCAGCGCCTGTTCAGAACAGACAGACGTCGACCGCAGGTAACCCAGGACGTCCTCGAACGACCACTCCCAAGGCTGAGAAAACGAGTGTGTCTGGACGTCGACGAAGCCGGAGCGCTCAAGCGTATCTGCAATGGCCTCAGGCGTCGCCGCCGCGCCCCCGCCGCGCCGCCGCTGCTCCGGCCGGGAGCCGCCGCCGCGCGATCATCGCGACTGTGTCCATCCATCCAGCCCTCGCCTCCCGCAAGCAGGCCGCGCGTTCCAAGGGTGACGATACAGCCGCCTGGCTTCAGCCAATTGAGTGCATTGGTGATGACGGCATTCTGGTCGAGACGATGAAAGGCCTCGCCGATGGTGATCACGTCGACGGACTCAGGCTCGAGATTCGCCTCCTCTGCACGCCCAGCGAGCCAAGTGACATTCGTGACGTCGCGCCGCGCCGCCTCCACTGCTCCTACCCGGACCATTTCGGGTTCAAGATCAAGCGCCAACACGCGGTCGACGCCGGCGGCAAGTGCAAGGGAGACACGTCCCGGCCCACACGCTAGGTCCAGCAGGACAGGGCGAAAAGGAAGACGCGCCCGCATGATAAGGTCGTCGAGCAGCGCCGCTGGATAGGGCGGCCGATATCGAAGGTAAGCTTCCGCTGTTCCCGCAAACGCGCCGGGTCGAAGACTTGGTGCTGTTTCCATGGTTTGATGATCAGCCGTGGGGCGCAACAAAGCCACTTTAAACGGACGCCTTCCGATTTCCACCCCTCTCGGAACTTCAGAAGATTCGCTCTCATGCCAGCCGGTGGAGTGACGGTGGCTCCGTGCGGACACGTCGCGCGCAGCTCGTCAGGCCTTGAGGGGGAATTGCCCATACAAGGGGTAGCAGTTAGTGGACGAGGAACTTAAATACAGTCATAAGGCCGCCGAGCGAGGCGAACAGGGCCGCTGCGATGCTTCCTGTCCAGAGCTTCAGCTCGGAGCGGAGGAGCTTCATTTCGGATCGAAGCTCGGTGCGCACCTCCGCTATTTCGTGGCGGACCTCCATCATGTCGGTCTTGGTAGCGACGGACTCGGTCATGGCGTGGTGGAACGCTTCGCTGAGTGCCTCGGTCTGCGCGCGGCTGAACGCCCCATCACTCTCCAGCCGGCGCACGAACACAAGCTTGTCATAGATGACTGTCATCACCAGTGCCTGGCACCTGCCAGACCTCATGATGCAGCGGAAGTCTGAAGAAGCGTTGCACGGTGCGGCTAGTGGTACCAGCCCCATCCACCGCCATGCCAACCGTGGTCGTGCCAGCCCCCGCCCCAGCCGCCGACGGCGAAGCCAAATGTGGGGGCGTAGGCGTACGAATAACCGTAGGGGTAGGGGTAACCATAGCCATAGCCGTACCCGTAGCCGCCATACGGGTAATAGACGCAGCCGCCGAGCATGGCGGCTAGCGCGATCGCAGCAGCAGCAATCAACGGGCGTGGGCAAAAGCGAGTCATGGCACCTCCTCCATGTGGGTCTTCGCCACAGGATATGGGAGGTGTTCGCGGCGGATTGGTGACACGAGCGGTCGCGGTTTTGCCACCTTTGGTGGTGCAGTACACTGAGCTTTCAACTACCGAACCCGATTCGGGTTCGCAGTACCGGGAGAAACTGATGCGACCGCAGCCGATAGGTTTTCGACTCTTGGCCGTGCTGCTCGCGGGCGGCTTGATTGCGGGGCCGATGGTCCCACCCGCGTGGGCACAGGGAGATGGGGGGCCCGCGCAAACCGGCCCGGAGGTCACCCCGACCATGCAGGTCGGCGCCCTGGCGTGGATGCAGGGGCAGGTCTCGTTCCATACCGCCGACCAGGATAACTGGAGCCCGGCGGTCGTGAATTATCCGGTCTCGACCGGGGATGCGCTGTGGACGCAGCCGGGCGCTCTGGCCGGCTTGGATATAGCGGACACGCTGATCGCTCTGGCTGGTGGGACGGAACTGGATGCGGGGCAATTGCAAGGCACCAGCTATTCATTCACGCTGCCTCAGGGCGAGACGTATCTTCACGTGCGCAGCATGGTTGCCGGGGAGAACTACGCGATCATCACGCCACGCGGTACGGTCAACATTGCCACGCCGGGGCGATATGAGATCGCGGCGGGGACCACGGAATCGCCCACTCTGGTAACTGTGCTGGATGGCGCCGCACGGCTGACAGGAAACCCGACGGCGGATGTTGCCGCTGGACAGACCGCGGAGATCACGGGCGATCAGGCCTATCAGGTGCAGATCGTGCCGGCGGTGCGCGATGACTTCCTGAATGCGATGTTGGCGCGGGAACGGCCGGCGCCTTTGCCGCCCGCCGTGCCGCAGGTGGTGCAGCAGATGCCGGGAGCGGTGGAGCTTGCGGAATACGGCACGTGGTCGCAGGCCCCTTCCTATGGCCAGGTGTGGTATCCGTCGGTGCCGGCAGGCTGGGCGCCGTACCGCGACGGCCATTGGGCATATGTGCAGCCATGGGGCTGGACGTGGGTCGATAACGATCCATGGGGTTTCGCTCCGTTCCATTATGGCCGCTGGGCGGACATTGACGGACGTTGGGCGTGGATTCCGGCAAGCGTGCAGGCCGCAGGGCCGCCGGTCCCGGTCTATGCGCCTGCGCTGGTGACGTTCTTTGGAGTAGGTGCCGCGTTCGCGGCGGGCGTTGCCACGGGGGCGCTACTGTCAGGCTCGGTCGGGTGGGTGCCGCTGGGACCGCACGAGGTCTATCATCCGTGGTTCCATGCCGCGCCGAGCTACGTGCAGGCAGTCAATATCCGGCATGTGACGAACATCACGAACATCAGCAACGTTTCAAACACTACGATCAATAATATCACCATCAACAAATTTGTGAATGCGCGTGCGGCGGTCGTGGTTCCGGCCGCGGCGATGGCCACATCCCGCCCCATCCAGAGCGTGGCCAGGCCCGTCTCGCCGGCGCAGCTTGCAGAGTTTCACCCGGTGGTGGGGCGGCCAGTGGTGCCACCCACGACGGCGACGCTCGGGGTAACCCCGGCAGTTGCGCGACAGGTACATGCGGTGCCTGCTCCGGCAGGGTATGCGGCGCCGGCCCGGCCAGCGGCTCCGGGACCGGCTGTGGTGAAGGCGCAGTATCAGGCGGGGCATCCGGCGGGTCGGCCGCAGTTGCGGCCCGCGACTCCGGGCACGGCCACTCCAGTCGCGGTCGGGCACGGAGTGGCGCCCGCTGTGAAGCCGGGAACGCCCGGGCCCGCAACTCCTGCTACGGTGGGGCATCCTGTCGTTCCGGCGCTGCGAGCGCCGGGCAAGACCGAAGGACCTCCGGCTGTGCGCGGGCCCGGTGCTGTAGTGAAGCCGGTGCAGCCGGGTGAGGCGGCCAAGCCGATGGTGCAAACGACGGCGCGGCCTGCGAACCTTGAGGCGCATCCGGTACCACCTCCGGCGCAGCATTCTGTGGCGCCTCCTGCTGCGGTGCATCCGGAGGCGAAGCCGGAGCTACATGCTGCGATGCCCCCGCCAAAGCCGCAGGTGCGCGTCGCTGCGCCTGTTCCGCATCCGGTGGTCCATGCGGCAGCACCTGTTCCGCATCCGCAGGTCCATGCGGCTTCGATTCCGCATCCGCCTGCACCCGCGCCACATCCCGTAGTCCATGCGGCTGCTCCGGCTCCGCACCCTGCACCGCAAAAGAAGCCGGGCGAAAAATAAGGCCCGGGTTGACGCTGCCCTGACAGAGGACTGGAATCCGCATGGAGGTTCGCCATGCGGGTTCTGGTCATGGGCGGAGGAGTTGTCGGCGTAACGACTGCATATCAACTGGTGCGTGACGGGCACGAAGTCGTGTTGCTAGAGCGCAACCCTGGTGTAGCTGAAGAGACGAGCTGGGGGAATGCCGGCATGATTGCGCCGGGACACGCGTTTGTCTGGTCGTCTCCAAAAGCACCGATGATATTGCTGCGGTCGCTGGTACTGAAGAATCAGGCACTGCGATTCAGGCCTTCGCTGGACCCGCGCTTGTGGTCGTGGTCGCTTCTGTTCCTGGCGGAGTGCACCGAGGCGAAGGCTCGCAGGAACACGCTGAGGAAACATCAGATCGCGGCCTACTCACAGCGCGTACTGCATCAAACGCTGGCTGCAGAGGCAATTGATTACGATCGCAATGATAGGGGGATTCTGTACTTCTATCGGGATCAGGCATCGCTGGATGCGGGGGTCGACCATATGAAGATCCTGGCCGATGACGGCCAGGAGATCCGGGTGCTGGACCGGCGGGGCCTCGTGAAGATCGAGCCCGCGCTGGCTGGAGTGGCCGAGCGGCTTGCCGGGGCGATTTATTGCCCAACAGACGAAAGCGGAAGCTGCAACAAGTTTACGCGGGTATTGGCTGACATTTGCAAGGCCCGCGGCGCGGATAGCAGAACGGGTGTGGAGATCACCGGCATTGTCGCGGAGGGAGACGTTGTCAGCGGCGTCGCTACGCGTGATGGCGTGGTTAAAGCAGATGCGTATGTAATGGCGTTGGGATGCGATAGTCCCATCTTGGCTAGGCAGATCGGGGTGGGGCTGCCTATCTATCCGATCAAGGGATACTCGCTGACGATCCCGGTGGGGAATCATCGTTCTCCGCCGACGGTGAGCGTGATTGATGAGAATAATCTGGTCGCGATCTCGCGGATGGGGGACAGGGTGCGGGTGACGGCGACCGCGGAGTTCGCCGGCTGGGACAAGAGCCATAAGCCGAGCGATTTTGCATTTATGAGGGAGGTCACCCAGGAGCTGTTTCCTGACGGTGCGGATTATGAGCGGGCGGAGATGTGGGCCGGGTTACGGCCGATGACCCCGGATAACCTGCCGATCGTGGGCAGGAAGCGGCATCGTAATCTGTGGTATAACACGGGCCATGGGCATATCGGCTGGACGATGTCGCACGGCACAGCGCGGATGGTTGCCGATATGATAGCGGGGCGTGAGCCGGCAATTTCCGCGGCGGCTCTCGCGTGAAAGCAACGGGAGGGAACGATGGTCGATTTAGGCGTTTTGCCGTGTCGGCTCGATGAAGGGATCGGCTGGCGGGCTGTTATCGGGCTGATCGTGCTGGCGAGCGATCAGACGATGGAACATGAATTTAGGCAATTGGTGCGCGTGCCGGGAGTGGCAGTGTACCATAGCCGATTGTGGAATGATGTGACCATTACACCGGAGACGCTGCGAGCAATCGGCGACCGGATTGCGCCGGCGACGCGACTGATTTTGCCGGGGATGAAAGTCGATGTCGTGGCGTTCGGCTGCACCTCGGCCAGTATGGAATTGGGCGAGGAGGAGGTGTTCCGGCAGATACGGTCGGTACGGCCAAAGGTGCAATGCACGACCCCGGTGACGGCTGCCTTTGCAGCGTTCGAGGCCTTGGGCGCCCGTCGGATCGGAGTATTGACGCCGTATCCGCCCGAGGTGAATGAGAATGTGCGGGCATACATCACGCGGCGGGGTGCGGATGTGGTAGCGTTTGCTACGTTTAATAAGCGGGATGACCGGGAAGCGGCGCGGATAGACCCGGAGAGCGTGCTGGCGGGAGTACGAGCGTTAGCTTCCAGCGCGCGGCTGGACGCCGTGTTCGTTTCATGCACAAGTTTACGGCTGACGGAGGTGGTGGAGGCGGCGGAGGAAGTCGCCGGGGTGCCTGTAACCTCGAGCGACCATGCGATGGCTTGGCACTGTCTGCGGTTGGCTGGAGTGACAGAGGCGGTGCCGGGGGTAGGGCGGCTGTTCCGGATGTAGCCGTTGCATTCCCGGGGCGATCCTCATCCTTCGCGCCCCAACGCCGAAATGGTATGGCGGACGATCATCAGTTCTTCGTTCGTGGGAATCACTAGGACGGAGATACGTGAGGCCTCTGCACTGATGAGACCCAGGCCGCGGGCATTTCGGTCAGGATCGAGAACAGCTCCGAGCCAGCCGCAACCCTGAACAACCTCCGCGCGCGTCGCTGGGTCGTTCTCTCCGATACCCGCCGAAAACACCAAGGCATCTACACCCCCTGCAGCCGCCGCCATGGACCCGATCTCGCAAACGATGCGATAGACGAAAAGATCTATCGCCTCACGGGCCGCCGGATCAGGTGACGATCGGAGCGTGCGCATGTCCGGCGATATGCCCGAAACACCTAGCAGTCCCGACTTGCGATAAATGAGATTCTCTATTGCAGCATCGTCCATTCCCTGTTGGCGCATCAGATACAGGATGACCCCCGGATCAAGAGAGCCACAGCGCGTGCCCATCATCAGACCTTCGACAGCCGTGAAGCCCATGGTGCTCGCAACGCTGCGCCCATCTCTGATCGCACACAGACTGGCGCCGTTCCCGAGATGAGCCATGATAACCCGGGACGCCGCCAGATCCGGAAATAGTTCCTGCAGCCTTGCAATCAGGAATTCGTAAGAGATGCCGTGGAATCCATATCGCCGGATCCCGGCGGCGGTTAACTTGCGAGGAATTGCGAAAGACTGCGCCAGATGTGCCTGGCTGCGATGAAAAGCTGTATCGAAGCAAGCGACTTGCGGAATGTTTGGCGCGGCTTCCAGGATGGCCCGCATAGGGGCCAGGTTATGCGGCTCATGAAGTGGCGCAAGCGGAATCAGCTTCGTCAGCTTCTCCAGCAGTTGGGCGTCCACCCGAATCGGGGCACTGTACTCGGTCCCCCCATGAACTACCCGATGACCGACCCCGATGATCGGCCGACCGGAAACCAGATCCCTCGCAGTTTCCAGGATGTGGCGCGTCGCAGCGTCATGGTTCAAGTGGAGGGCAGGCCATTCGCGGTTACTAACGAGGTTGCCGTCCGCGTCCTTCACTTTCAATCGCGGAGCAACCCCTATCCCATCAATCTGGCCGTCGAACATGAGCTGCGGATCGCCCGAGGCTTCGTACAGCGCGAATTTGATGCTGGAGGATCCGGCGTTGATCGCGCCTATATATCCAGTCATGGCCGGCATCATGCGACTATGTTTGCACCGCCGTCAATGTAAACCGTACCTCCGGTGATCCGCTTCGCGAGGAAGGTGGCCAGGTATGCGCAGGCGAACCCTACATCCATGATGTCCACCAGCTCACCGAGGGGAGCTTTCTGCGCGGCTTCGTGCAACAGCAGCTCGAAATTCTTAATTCCTGACGCCGCGCGCGTTTTGAGCGGCCCTGGAGAGATTGCGTGGACCCTGATTCCTTTCGGGCCAAGTTCATAAGCAAGATAACGGCAACACGCCTCCAGCGCCGCTTTCACGGGTCCCATGACATTGTAGTTTGTGACGACCCGGTTCGCGCCATAGTAGCTCATCGCAAACATGGATCCGCCATCTTTCATGAGCGGAGCTGCGAGTTTCGCCATACGAATGAAGGAGTGACAGGAGACGTCCATTGCCTTCGCGAATCCCTCTGCCGAGCAGTTCAAGAGCCCACCCTGCAGATCCGCCTTTGGCGCGAAGGCAATTGAATGAACAAGGATATCCAATTCGCCCCACTGGGAGCGAATGTGCTCGAAGATTGATTTAAGCTGCCCGGGTATCGATACGTCAAGTGTGCCGGTTATTTTTGCTTCCAGCTCGTTCGCCAAAGGCTCCACATAAGAACGGGCCTTTTCATTCAGCCAGGTGATGGCCAGCTCCGCACCCAGGGTCCGGAACGCCTTGGCGCAACCGTAGGCAATTGATTGATCGTTGGCTATACCGACCACAAGAGCTTTCTGCCCCAGAAGGACTGGCCGAATGGTTTGTTCTGTCATGAGGCAGCTTCCTTAACTGATTGATGCCGCGAGAGATTTGCGCCGAGCTGCCGCGACGAGAACAGCGACAGCGCAGGATGCAAGGCGGGTGAGCAGGGAGTTAGCACGGCTTGTGAGGATAATGGGAACTCTTGCGCCGAGGACGATGCCGGCCGCATCCGCATTGGCGAGGAACGACAGGCTCTTTGCGAGCATATTCCCAGCTTCGAGATCCGGCACTACCAGAACGTTGGCGCGGCCTGCGACCGGCGAATTTATGTGTTTGATAGCGGCCGCTTCTGGGCTGATGGCATTGTCCAGTGCAAGCGGACCGTCAAGCAGCGCGCCGGTAATCTGACCACGATCCGCCATTTTGCAGAGCGCGGCCGCTTCTATGGTTGAGGGCACCTTTGCGGTCACTGTCTCCATGGCGCTCAGGATGGCAACTCGAACCGCGTCAGCGCCGAGCGCATGAGCCAAATCTATGGCGTTCTGGACAATATCAACCTTCTCGTCGAGGGTTGGTGTGATATTAACGGCTGCGTCCGTTATGATCAGCGGCTCGGGATGACCTGGGACATCCATAATGAAGCAATGGCTGATCCGCCGAGCAGTCCTTATACCGGATTGCCGGGATACGACCGCCCCCATCAACTCATCGGTGTGCAGGCTACCCTTCATGAGTGCTTCCACACGTCCAGCGGCCACCAGCTCCACTGCTTTAGCGGCGGACTTATGGCTATGTGCGGTACTCACCATCTCCATGCCACCGATATAAAAACCGTGATCCGCCGCAACCTTGCGGATGCGTTCTTCCGGACCGACCAAGACTGGATCAATCAGGTCCAGCCGCTTGGCTTCAACCGCACTTTGCAACGACACATCGTCGCAGGGATGTACGACGGCTACCTTGATCCTGGGGTTTGCCTGAGCACGCCTGACCAACTGCTCGTATTTTTCGTGAGCAACGGGAGCCGCCGGCCGGGAGATGTCAGGCATTGGCCGTCTCCTGTTGTGGTGTGCTTGCTTTAGTGCCGAACAATTCCTCTATCCGAGCGAGGCGGCGCTTGCCTTCTCCAGACAGGGAGTTGGTCGCCGATAAAACCCGGCGTACTGTGTCCAGCGCCGAGCGACGCTCCGATTTATCGGAAGGCAGAAGCTTCGGGAGCGTATCCAGTGCCTTCTGTTCGTTCAGACACAACAGTAGGTATTGTTGCTTCACTATCTGCTTAAATTGTGCGAGACTAATCCGCTGGTGGGCGGGGCGCGACTCACGAATCAATTTCAGCATGGCAAATCCACGCTCATCAACGGCGCGTTCCGGAAGACGGATATACATAAGGGCGCGCATAACTGCATCTTCGATCTGGCCTTGTTCGAATTGACGCTCCAGCTCAAGGCGAAGCTGGGCCATAGCTGTTTCGCGGATCAGGTCGCGTTCAATGTGGCGGGATGGGCCTTGTTGAGTGCCGAACCCAGTAAGCGACCGCAGCCAAGGCGAACCATAGGTGTTCAGGAACACCATCTCCATTATCGTGTCCCGCATCTCCCCACAGGTTTGCAACCACATTGTAATCCAGGACGAGGCTGCCTTCTCCACGGCGAGTAGCGGGTTATCGGCGCTAACCGGGTGGCGCGTGCTGCGAACCGCCTCGGCAAGTGCTTTGATCGGTTGCATCATCGGGTTTTGGTCAGACAGCATGCTGAACCGGAGCCGGTTGGGGTGGGTAGCACGCAGGAGCTCTGCCGTCTGTTCACCGACCACGTTGCGGACCATTGGTGATACAAAGTTCTTGTAGAGCCCGAGATTGATCTCGGAAATTCGGGCAGCGGTGGCAAAGCGCAACTCGTCGGTAGCATCGTTGCCGCCCATGGCTCGGATGTCGTTTAAGGTTCTGGTTTCGAGCCGAAACAGGTACCGCCCATGGACCAAATCGGGGTTTCGGGTATTCTCATCAACCTCGGTGATGACCGCCTCGTAAAGGCCCGGCGGAAGGGCCTCGATCAGCTCCATACAAGAGATGAGTTCATCATGCTCTTTGGTCGCAACCTTTCCCGAGACAAAAATACCGAGATGTCCGATACTGTCGTGCAGGGTGTAGACAATCGTCTGTCCCGCGCCAATGATATCCCTTTCATTGTCGTATAGATCAAGAATCCAATCAAGTGCCTGCTGAGGCGGTGTGATGTTGTCACCCCACGAGCAAAAGACAATTATTGGAGATTTAATGTTACGCAGATCCACCCGCACGCCACCCGACGTACGGATCTGCCCGTTCGATAATTTGTTACCCACAAACAGATTGTCGGTGATCCACTGCATCTCCTCCGCGTTCAGCAGAACCGGGCTCCCATACCAGGTTTCGAACTCCAGGAAGCGTTCGGTTTCTGTGTCTACCTTTGAATATACGTTATAGGGCTTGTTCCAAAGCGTGTTTGCCGGATTGAGAGACTCGAAATTCTGGACCAGGTAGGCGCCATCGAAGATGCCGTTCCCAAGGTCACCGCAAAGCGCTGTCAGCCAGGTACCGCCGAGTAGCCCGCCAAGATAGCGGAGTGGGTTCTTCCCACGAACTCCCGCCCAGTAGGAAAGGGGGGAGCCCGCGAGCATGATTGGACCCGGAAGATCGGGTTTGATCGCGGCCATCATCATTATCTGCCATCCAGCCTGGCAGTTGCCGATAAGAACCGGCTTGCCTACAGCATCCGGGTGACGCCTTGCGACCTCCTCCACGAACTGCGCTTCTGCCACGCAGACATCCTCCACTGTCTGCCCGGGCATGGGGTGTGGGGAGAAGCCGACAAAATAACACGGATGGCCACCGTTGAGCGCAACGCCAATCTGGCTATCGTGCTTCATTCCGCCGATACCAGGTCCGTGTCCTGCTCTGGGGTCAAAGACTATGATCGGGTGCTTCTCCGGATCCAGTTTGATCCCTGCCGGAGGGATGATACGAACAAGCCCATAATTGACGGGGCGCGGCAGTTTACGACCGTCCACAATCAGCTCGTGCTCAAATTGCAGTACGTGCGGAACCTGCTTCGCGCGCTGCTCCTGATAGATGTTGCCACGTTGCCGCAAGGTGTCGAGAAACAATATGGAACGCTGCCACGCATCGATCCAGTACCGAGCGACAGGATTTAGGCTGGGCCAATCGTTCATGATCCACCTCTGACCTTCAGAAAAACTATGCCCCGCTTCTGCCTCATGACGCCATTTCGGGGGCGCTCGCGGGCACCACCAATTCTGTTTCGGTCGCATCGACAGCTCGCTGTGCTGTTACGCCTAGCGCGGTGTCCTTAAGGAGTGCCTCACCTACTGGAAGCAGAAGAATGCTGCGCTCAATCAGCACTCCTTTGGCGGCAACATCACTGCTTTTACCGGGTTCACTTTGAGCCACATTACCTTGCATAGTCACAAGATCTCCTCGCCACACTCGCGTTCACCAGTTCAGTTCAGGTACATATCTGAACGGATAATCCGGCTCTGCGCATCCATGCGGGTCCTTGCGTTTCGGAAGCTTTACCTTCTCTCTTGGCACTTCTTCATACTGAATGCTGCTCAATAAATGGCTAATTAGATTGAGCCGAGCGCGTCTCTTGTTATCCGAGCGAACCACATACCAAGGGGCCCACGACGTGTCGCTCGCGGTGAACATCTCATCTCGGGCTTGAGAATAGTCGTACCAGCGGCTGTACGATTCCAGGTCCATCGGCGAGAGTTTCCAAACCTTCCGGCCGTCATCGATTCGTGCCTCAAGCCGCCGTGTCTGCTCGTCCTGGCTGACCTCGAGCCAGTATTTGACGAGAATGATGCCAGACTCGATCACAGCCTTTTCGACGGCTGGAACCATATCCAGGAAACGCCTTGCTTGCTCTTCCGTGCAGAAGCCCATTACGCGCTCAACACCGGCTCGATTATACCAGCTGCGATCGAAGATCACCACTTCGCCAGCCGCGGGAAGGTAGGGAATGTAGCGCTGAATGTACATTTGGGACTTTTCCCTCTCTGTCGGAGCGGGAAGTGCTACCACCCGAAATACGCGCGGACTAACACGCTCGGTAATCGCTTTAATGGTGCCGCCTTTACCGGCACCGTCACGACCTTCGAATACGACGCACACTTTCTTCCCAGCCTGCTTAACCCATTCCTGTAACCTAACTAACTCGACATGAAGTTTCGCAAGTTCGCGCTCATAATCCTTTCGCTTCAGCTCGCCCTGTCGACTCGCTTCAGTGCGATTGTGCGCTTCCTTCTCCTCTTTCACCGTCGTCTCCATCAGGCCGCTGAAGTGTTCTTTGGCCATGTCAGGAACACACCCACATCTCCCGGCTTTCCGTCGGTGTAGTTAATAATCCGAGCAGAGAATCCGAACCCGCCTGGCTGCAGGTTCCGCCTCCAATAATCGTAAACCTGCGCAACCCCTTTGGTATCGTGCCAACCCACCCGGGTACCCCGTCCTTCTGATCCGTCTTATCTAGAGCTGCGGCATTGGCGATTGCGCGACCATCATCGGAGCAGAAACTGCTGGGAAACGAAGTGATCATCAGCTCGCTTTCACCCCGTTCGAAGGCCCGCTTAACCCGGCTAATCGCCGCCTCGACCCGCTCATTCGTCAGCTCAAACTCGTCAAGACGTTTCCTGAAAGCAGCGAATTCCTCTTGCCGCCGCCGCTGGAGCTGCTCTTCCGCCTCGCGGTCCTTTCGCCGTTGTGCTTCTCGCTCCTGAAACAACGTCGCAACCGACAGAGTTGGGGTCGTGGCCGACATGGCGTTCCTCCTTGGTATAGGGCGTTCGGGAACATGCCCCTCCGGTCAAGCTCGGTGTTATTGATCCAGATCATTGGCAAAGCACGAAAAACCACGAGAAGCTCGACCGGGCGCGAAGCAGGCCCGCTGGCTCGATATGTTGGCGGAAGGCCAGGAGCTGGCCCCAGCCTTCCTCGAGGCCGTTCTCGATCAGCACAACAGGGTGGAGAACGTTATGGCGGCGGGCGCTGTCATCATCACAGAGGACGTCTCCGCCCGCGAGATTGCCAGGCTGATGTACAAACGAAACATCAAACGCGTTCCCGTTATGCGGAACGGAAGGCTCGTAGGCATCGTCGCGCGCTCCGACCTCATTCGCGCATTCGCACAGTCCCTGGACACGAAGCAGCCGACCGTGGAGCGCACCACGGTTGACGAGGCCCTCCGCCGCGCGCGGGAGAAACCTACCGCTCATTGATCCGCAACCACGACTCGCGTCCAACTGAGATCGGGATCGAAGCTCTTTGTGGTTGCTGAGATGCGAGCAGTATCGGGCCCCAGGTCCTTCTGGAACACAACCCCGTCCTGATCGACCAGGAAGGTCATGATCCCGGAAACTTCATAGGTCGCCGGCCATGCGATCATCGCAAACCCGTTGCTCAGGTGAGCACCGGGGACATCTTCGGCGAAATAGCTCTTCGATCCCCCTGGCGCGTGGTCACCCTGCGCGTGGAGGATACGGAAATAGTATCCCTGATAAGGGTAAGGGCGACCGTTGATAAGCTCACCGGGATAGCCTTCTCCCTGGGCGGCCTGGATCAGCGGCTCGAGCGGACTGTCAGCCTGGCCCGAGGTCGTCGGCCAGTACAAACCGTCGCGCTTGCCGGGCGAACTCATGATCCGATTCGCATAGTAGCCGGTGCCGGCCTGCTCCTTTGCACGGGCGAAGAATTCGTGCTGGGCGTCAACGCAGGCCAGCAGCGTGCGGATCGCTGCGAACTCGTTCCGACCAATGCGGCGATCGATGATCTCCTCGTCTCCAGCGTGAGTATCGAAATGCCATCGACCATTGCTTTCGACGATCGGGATGGGCAGGGGCCAGTCATTGGCACCCACCTGAAGCATAAAATGGTCCTGACTCTGCTGCATTAAAGCATGTTTCTCGTGATAGGCATCAGCAAACCGGCGCTCCTGGGCGGCATCCGCGTACTTATCGCCAGATGATAACAGGCGGTCACTTTCAGGACCGAAAATCGCTCGCAGGGCTTCACGGTCGTGCTTTTGGGTAGCCGCAAACAAGGCACTCGCCGCGTCCTCCGGCGAGGGGAATGTTTGCTGCGATGCTGGTGCTGCAGCAGCCAGCGGGGGGAGATACACCAGCAGGAGCAGAACCAGTGCTTTCGCACTGAACCTCGTCATCCACGCCTCCTACCGCCGCCACCGCGAGCGGCACTTGCACGGGCGCCACCGCCTTGCCGCGGCATCTGACCCATTGAGCGGCTCTGAGCTCCTCGCTGCGCGAATTGGCTGGCCTGACGTCCGTCGCTCATGCCGGAGAAGGCGCCCGACGATCTTTGCGCGGCCGCCCTGTTAGTTGCGTTCGGTCGGGTTGACCGGTTCGCGGCCGCCGACTTGCCGGAACGGTTCCCCGCGGTCGGCTGACTGGGCCGGTTCCCGAGATTACCTGCGTTGCCACCTTGAGCCCGATTCGGTCGATTTGTTGCAGTTCCTTGCCCGAGGCCGGCCCGGCTGGCGGCCCCGCCGCCCTGACCGATTGTCCCCGCTCTTGCTGTGCGAGTGCCTGCGCCACCGCCGCCCTGGCGAGCAGGCAAGTTAACTGCGCTCCTCGGAACGGAAACCTGGTTCCTTCCGATCGCTCCCGCGGGCAAGCCATTCAGGCGGGCGGGCGAGCCTACGGGCCCTCTCGGGGGCCGCGCCAATCCAGCCGGCCTGCCGCCTGGACGATTAGGCTGCCACACATTCGAGCTTGTCCTGTTGCGGTTGACGTTGATATTGTTGTATCGATTCACGTTGATATCGGCATAACCGCCGCCCCAGGCAGGCCTCGCCCAACCCGATAATCCGCCGACAATCGCCGCTCCCGCTGCGAAGGCCATTCCTGTGGCAAGCGCAGTTCCGAAATAGTAACCCGGAGGCGGTGGAAGGTTGACCGGCGGGTAGGAAGGATACGGCCAGGTGCCATAAACTGTGGTCGGATTGTAATTGGGGACATAAACCACATCGGGCTTCGCCGGCTGTATGATGATGGTGTCTCCCTCCTCGTGAACGACTTGCTGCGGCGAAGATTGCAGGCTCCCGGCCCCCTTGGCCTGGCGACGTAGCCGCTGGATCGAATCAAAGACCGCCGCCTGCTGCTCCGCAAACGCGTAACCCAGTTGCTGTGTCCAATCGAGGTTGCTGTTCATCAACGCCAGGACTTCCGGGAACGGCACAAGAGACTTCACGCTCGGATCCCAAGGTTGAGGCTCCAGCGCTTTCTGTAGAGCATCGCCTTTAAGACCTTTGTTGCCCGGTTGTTCCAGCCAACGCGCCGCCTGAACCACCTCTAACGGGAACGTCGAAGCCATGAGTATCTGCGTGAGAAGCTCGTCGGGATACAGCGCAATCGGTGCCAGCAACGCGTCCAGTTGCTCCGTGTTGAAGGCTTGTGTCTGCTCGGCTTGGGGGGCGGTGGGGGCTTGACTTGTTTGCGCGTGCGGGACACTCGGCCAAGAGAGGTGTAGCATCAGGCAACTCGCAACCAACCGTGCGATCTGCCGCTTCATTATTACCTCCTATCCTCCATCGCGGAACTCCTTACTCGGCCAAATGGTCAACAGGGATTCTAGTATCAGCACGCACGGACCCCGGTCGGGCCGAAGGTTTCAGCCGCTCCCGAATGCCTTGGAAGATCACGTAAAGCGCCGGGATAGCGAAGATGCCAATGATGGACGCGGAAAGCATGCCGCCAAACACCGGGGTGCCCACGTCGCGGCGAGCTAAACGCGAGGGGCCCACAGCGACTACAAGCGGTAGCAATCCCAGGATGAATGCGAAGGAGGTCATCATCACAGGCCGGAACCGCAGACGCGCACCTTCCGTAGCCGCTTCCAGCAGCGGCACGCCGTGCGTACGGCGCTCCTTCGCAAATTCCACGATCAGGATGCCGTTCTTTGCCGCCAGTCCAATCAGCACGACCATGCCGATCTGTGCGTAAAGGTCGAGAGTGAGACCGGCCACCACGATCGCGAAATACGACCCTACGACGCCAACGGTGACAGAGAGCAGGACGGGGACCGGGATGGTCCAGCTTTCATAGAGAGCGACGAGAAACAGGTATGCGAACAGTAGGGCAAACGCCAGGATAATACCGGTCTTTCCTTCAGCCCGCTTCTCCTGGAACGAGACGTCCGTCCATAATCCACGATATCCGCGCGGAAGGGTTTCCTTGGCAACCTGATTCATCGCCGCCAGGGCTTGACCCGAGGACACTCCTGGCGCGGGACTGCCTTGCACCGTAACGGCGAGGCGGTTGTTGTAGCGAATAAGCGCCTGTGGTCCGATGACTGGCTTCACCTCGACGAGGCTTCGCAACGGGATCATCTGACCATCAGCGCTGCGGACGTGGATGCGGTAGATATCGTCGACGGAGGAGCGATCTTCCGCTTCAGCCTGCACCTGGACCTGCCAGGTACGGCCGAACAAATTCATGTCGTTCACATAGTAGCCGCCCAGGGAGGCCTGCAGCGCCTGGAATATCGCAGATGGATCGACCTTCAGAATCTGCGCCTTGTCTCGATCGATATCGAGGTAGATCGACGGGGTACTGGCCGAGAACGTACTGAAGACACGGCTGAGTTTCAGGTTCTGATTTGCCGCTACCAGGAGACCTCGCAGCACCTGCGAAAGTGCCTGAGGACTGTTGCCGCCCGTATCCTGCAGCACGAAGCTGAAACCGCCGCCGGTGCCGAGGCCGATAATCGGCGGTGGCATAATTGGCACCACACGTCCCCCGCGCAATGCACGGAATTTCGTGCTTAACCGGGCAATCATTGCCTGGGCCGATTCACCGGGCGCCATCCGATCGTCGAACGGCTTTAGCGATACGATCAGAAAGGCAGCATTCGCTTGCGAGTAGTTGTCGATGAAATTCAATCCAATCGTGGCCGAGTAGTCAGCAATAGCATGTTCTTGCTTCAGAATATCCTCGATCTGCCGAACCACGCCGGTCGTTCGGCCGACGGATGCCCCATCGGGGAGTGAGACGATTACGAAGAATGCGCCTTGATCATCCTCCGGCAAAAAACCTGTCGGTGTGATCTTCCCAAGACCCCAGATCCCCGCCATCGACGCTGCTACCATAACCAGACCGATGATGGAGATTCGCACCAATCGCGCGACGATGGCGCCATACCCATCCCTGACCCAGTCAATAGCGCGCATCAGCATCCCGATCGGTCCGCGGCGAGGCCCATGGTGTGGACGCAACAACAGGGCACAGAGCGCCGGTGACAGTGTCAGCGCATTGATCGCCGACAAGAACATCGAAACAGCGACGGTAACAGCGAACTGGCGGAACAACTCGCCGGAAATTCCGGGGATAAATGCCACCGGGACAAACACTGACAGCAATACCAGGGTGATTGCGATGATGGGTGCAAAGATTTGCCCCATCGCAACCTTCGTGGCTTCCGTCGGCGACAGCTCTGGATGGTGCTCCATCACCTGCTCTACCGCCTCAAACCCCGACACCGGGGGAGCTTCGAATTTCATCCAACAGATTGATGGTCGCGTAATTCGAAATAAACAGTTCGTCGTGGGTCTGTTTGGGCGAGTAGAGTGCGATCACCCCCAGCAGCGCCGACGACTGCTTCTTGACTGTGACCCCCTGTTTGCGCACATCCTCCGGCAGCTTCGAAAGTGCGACCTGAACCCGGTTGTTAACGTTGACTGTATTGATATCGGGGTTGGTGCCTAGCTCGAATGATACTTTCAGCGAATAACTGCCGTCATTCCCACTGACACTCTTCATATAAATCATCTTATCAACCCCGACGATCTGGCTTTCGATCGGCTGGGCGACTGTCAACTCAACCACGGCCGCCGAGGCGCCCGGATATGTGGTAGTCACCGACACTTGCGGCGGCACGATATCAGGGTATTGCGCGATTGGAATCACAAGCAGAGACAACAGACCCGCAATGGTCGTCAGGATGGCAATGACGGTTGCGAGCCGCGGGCGATCGATAAAGATTTTAGAAAACATGCCTAGGTTCCGCTGAGCGGAGGCGGCGGTGCAGGGCTGGCTATGACTTCCGATCCAGGCCGCAAGGTCTCCATTCCCTGGACAACCACCTGTTCGCCCCCCTTGAGCCCCTGGTTTACCACCGCATAAGGCCCCTGCTCACCACCGAGCTTCATCCGCTTGACGACAGCCTTTCCGTCCTCAACGACAAACACGTAAGTGCCTTGCTGGTCCACAAGCAAAGCGCTCTGAGGAACTAAAACTTTTTCCTCTGGTTTGGCGGCTGAGACCGAAACACGCACTAGCTCGCCATCTATCAATTGCCCGCTCGGGTTGGGTATAGTGGCGCGAACAAGAACGGTATCAGTTGCCCGGTCCACGGTCACATCGACAAAGTCGATGGTCCCAGTCTGATCGTAGAGAGACCCATCGGAAAAGCGAATTTTGACCGCAAGTCCCCGCTGTTGGCTGCGCTGCCCTCCCTCTTGCTGAATTTTCAGGAATTCGCGCAGGCTGACCGGAAACGTAACATACATCGGATCGCGGCTCACGATCACGGTCAGTGGGCCGCTGTCGGGTCCAAGTAGGTTTCCCTTGGTGAATTTCGAACGGCCAATCTCGCCGCTGATAGGCGCAACAATCTGGGTGTAGCCGAGGTTGATTTGCGCGGCCTTGAGGTTCGCATCTGCCGAGACAATATCTCCTTGAGCGCTTTTCTCCTCTGCCACGCGCCGGTCGAGTTCTGATTGCGAGGCTGTTCTAGATTTAACCAACTCCTCCGACCGAACCCGCTGTGCTGTGGCGTTCGCGTATCTCGCTTGAGCCTGCAGCAAAGCACCGCGGGCATGCATCTCGGCCGCCTTGAAACTATCAGACTCTATTTCATAGAGTACTTGGCCTTCTTTGACGTAGTCGCCCTCATTGAACAAGACCGCCTGCAGGAATCCAGTCACCCGTGCACGGATGTCTACCCGCTCCTTTGCCTCCACACGCCCGACGAAATCAGTAGACTGTGTGATCGGGCGCAATGCGGCAGCAACCGTCCCAACAGGCACCGCGCCAGATTGTTGGCCCCAGCTGGTCCCGTGGGTGGAGAGGAGTGCTAACAGCACCAGAACCGCTAGTCGCAAGCGCATCTGCCAGCCTCGTGTCCCCAGTGCTCGCCTTAGGCCATTGAGAAATCGATAGGCCAGGTGTCTTCGACCGGGATATCCAAATCCGGCAACCCGGGACTATAGCAGAATTCAGCTAAATATCGAGATTACTGCCCAATTTTGTGGTCGGCAGGCACGAATCCCCATCGAATTAGGAATGAGGTTTGCCGAAATAGGCTAGGCAGTTCGCGTCACTGCCCCCCAAGTGATGCTACGCTCGGCCCGCGGCGGTAAACCTGATGCGAAGCAGTGCGATCTCGGTAGTCCCCCGCTCCACAGTTGAGTGAGACATCCTGTAAGCGGACGGCATCCGCAGGAGGGATGATCGGTGAAGCAAGTCAGGACAGAGCGGCCGGACGTTGGCGGGCGAGTGCAAGAGAGCGACGTTGCCGGGCCCGGCCGGGGCGGGCGGATGTCGCGGCAACGCAAGACCGCGGCGGTGCTGCGGCTGCTGCGCGGTGAGGATCTCGAGACAGTATCCCGCTCGCTCGGCGTGACCGCCGCCACCCTGACGAGCTGGCGTGATGCCTTTCTGGCGGCGGGAGAAGCCGTGTTGGCGAGCCGGCCCGGCGATGGCGAGGAGCTGGAGAGCCAGCGCCTCAAGGCCAAACTCGGCGAAGTCATGATCGAACGCGAGCTGCTGCACGAGAAGATCGCCGCGTTGGAGGCTAATCGCCCTTTGGTCCGGCGGAGGCCGAGGCCATGAGCCGCACCATCTCCCCGCTGAGCGGCAAGCCGGTACGGCCTCGCCTTGGTGTGTCGGACTTGGCGGGTGCCGCGTGCCACCGTTTATCGCCACCGGGTCCCGCAACAGGCCTCCGCGCCGCAGCGTTCGGGGCCGGTCGGGCCGATGGCCGATGCGGCGCTGCTGGAGCACATCCGCGCCGTCCTCGCCGCCAGCCCGTTCCATGGCGAGGGGCATCGCAAGGTCTGGGCGCGGCTGCGGACCGCCGGGATCCGGACTTCGCGGCGGCGCGTGCTGCGTCTGATGCGTGAATATAACCTCCTCGCCCCAGCCCGTGTCGGCGCACCACGCGGGCCGCGTAACCACGACGGAACCATCATCCCGGAAGCCCTCGATACTATGTGGGGCACTGATCTCACGACCACGATCACCAGCGAGGGGCAGGCCGCGGTGTTCGTCGCCGTCGATCACTGCTCGGCCGAGTGCGTCGGGATCCATGCCGCCGCTCGTGCCACCCGCTTCGAGGCGCTCGAACCGATCCGCCAGGGCGTTCGTGAGCATTTCGGCGGCTTCGGCAAAGGCCTCGCTCGCGGCCTTGCCGTGCGGCATGATCACGGATCGCAATATCTGTCCGACGCCTTCCAGAACGAGCTCGCCTTTCTCGGCATCGAAAGCTCACCCGCCTTCGTGCGTGCCCCGGAAGGCAATGGCTGCGCCGAACGTTTCATCCGCACCTTGAAGGAAAACCTCTTATGGGTGCGTACTTTCGAAACCATCGAGCAATTGCGCCAGGCGCTGCTCGAATTCCGCGACACCTACAACACCATCTGGCTCATCGAGCGACACGGGTTCATCCCGCCAGCCGCCTTTCGTCGGCAGCAACTTGAACCCGTGGCTCTCGCCGCATAGGCTTCAGCCAGATGTCTCAGCGACCGCGGGCAGTACAGTATTTGGCGATGTCGGCGATTTCGAAGCTGCCCTCAGTATCGACGGGCGGGTGACAATAGTCCTTACTCAGGGCGGGCAATTTTATGCAAGGCTCGCGCAGGTGGGACTGCCCCAGATGGTCATCTGGCAGGTCGAGGAAAGTCTCCCACACATCGCGTTCATCGAATGTCCCGACGATAAGGTCCTCTTTTCCTTTCCCACCTCCGGCAGCGAAACCATGATCTGGGCGGGCATTGAAATAGGGGCCGATCATATAGTCACGGTGGGACCGCGCCAACGCTTACACGTTCGAACTCAGGGACCATGTCGTTGGAACGCTGTCTGGTTTTCGGCTGCCACACTGGCGCGATACCGGCCCTGGCTACTTGGAGCGGAACCAGCGATACCGGATGAAGTATGCCGGTGGAAGGTCTCGCCAATTGCACGGCGAGAACTGGTACACCTGACATCGGTCGCGACGCGCGCGATCGCTCACAATCCCCAGCCGCTCACTGGCAATCACACAGCACACGGGCTGGAGCAGCAGTTCATTCACGCGTTGATTGAGTGTATTGCGTCCGGCACACCAGATACTGGTTCGGATGTCCGGCGCCGATCACAGTGCCTAGCCGTGAAGCTGGAGCAGTCGCTCGAGGACAGTGGTCAGGACCTGAAGGCCAGGAACATCTGTTTAGCAATAGGAGCTTCCGAACGGTTCCTTAAATACAGTTGTTCGACACAGTTAGGAGTGGGCTTTAATTCCTACCGTCGGCTACGACAACTCCGCGCTGTTAGACGAGCCTTGTCTGAAGAACCCGCAGCTAGCGTGAATATCGCGGAAGTTGCCCGTCGGTTTGGCTTCTCCCACTTGGCAAGGTTCGCATCAGCTTACCGCCGATTTTTTGGAGAATTGCCCTCCACCACTGCACTCGGTTATCCACACGAATTAGTGACCGCTGTCAGGCGCCGCCGCTGAGTGTCTGCCGCCATGACGATTGACTTGAGTCAATCCCCGGCGCCAGTTGCCATACGATTATCAAAAAAAAGCGGGGGAGGCTACTCATGCCTCGGAGTTCAATCGCGACCTACTCGGATCCCGAGGAGATGGAAGCAGCGCATATCGGTGCGCAGACCGAAACCATCCGGATAGGAAATATTCTGTTCGCGGCGCGTTCTGTCCGTGTGGAATTGGATCACCTATGGGCCACGAGGGCCGATGAGCAGGGGTCTCGTATTAAGCATGTGTTGTTAGACCCGAGGCGTGCCTTCATTACGTTCGAAACCGGGCCTGGGCCGACTTGGGTCGTTGAGGGCGTGGATATGGCGGGCAACACGCTGATGCTCCACAGTGTTGGGGAAGCGTTCTACGAGCGTAGCCGCGGCGCAGCGCATTGGGGATCGGTATCGATGCCGGTCGATCATTTCTCGCTGCTCGCGGCGCAGGTCGGGTGCCGCTGCCCGGTGCCTTCACCGAAAGCGGTCGTCACGACCCCTCCGCCCGATAGGCTCGAACGATTTCATCGCCTGCACGCAGCCGCTGCAGCGTTGGCGGAAAGCGCTCCTGAAGTCATAGCTCAGCCAGCGGCGGCACGAGGTTTAGAGCAGGCTCTCATTGAGGCGACATTGGGCTGTCTGGATACTGGGGAAGCCGAGAGCCAGAAGTGGGCTCAGCAATGTCACTCGATCATTATGCGTCGGTTCAGGAGAGTGCTCGAACAACACCCGGATCATGCTCTGTATGTGCCTGAAATATGCGCGGCGATCGGCGTTCCCGAGCGTACTTTACGGCTGTGCTGTCAGGAGCATCTGGGCATGAGCCCGAAGCACTACCTGACTCTACGAAGGATGAATCTCGCGCGAAGAGCGCTTCTCGCATCAAGTCTCGGCAAGAGAACTGTGACGGACATCGCTACCAGCTATGGGTTCTGGCACTTCGGAAGGTTCTCGGCAGTTTATCGGTCTTTGTTCAATGAGTTACCATCACATAGCCTGAGTAGAATGCTGCACTAGGGCGCCAGCGGCTCCTAACCAATCTCAGCTTGCAAGGACAATGTGACGTGAACGACATCACCATCGTGCCGCAGCGCCATCCGCAGCCCGCTGTTTCTGAACACTGCGAGCATCGGAAGGTTGCTCGCGAGCACGTCAGCCTCAAGGCTCTTCAGCTTGTTCTTCCGGGCAACCTGGACGATGTGCCGCATCAGAAGACTAGCGACCCCACGCCCCTGGTAATTATCCTCCACTGTGAAAGCCAGCTCGGCACTGTGGGGCTGTAGTGCAGTCGTCGTGGAGAAATAGCTAGCGCCGCCAATAACCACCTCTTCCTCCGCCGATCCGATCGTAACTAAAAGGGCGACGTCACGTCTGAAATCCGCATCAGTAATTCGTTTAAGCTCAACATCGCTGACGTCAGACTTGTAGCCAAAAAAGCGAGTATAAACCGTTTCTTGCCTAAGCTTTCTGAAGGCTTGCAAGATTTTGGAGCCATCGTCCGAGCGGGCTGCTCTCAGGGTAACTGGGGCGCCATCTCTGAGGACCTCGTCAAACACATAGCTTTGCTTGTCCAGCATATTTCGACCCGGCTCAGGCGTCACGTCTGGAGTAAACCAGATGACTTACCATCCCGTCAACGTGAGAAAACTGCACTGAGCTGGGGCCGAAGCGGACGTCGTGTTGCCCGTGTGCCTGCACGAGGTCGCGGCAGGTATGCTTCAATCAAATAGCGCAAGCGGCGGCGCGATGGGTTTTCAACGAATCGATGTACCAGGAAAGTCCCGAGCGCCAGCGTTCCGAGATATGCAACCGCAACGACGGCGTTCTGTACCGGTTGATCAGGCCGGAAGTAATGCTCGAGCACGCGTGCGCCCTTCTGGACAGGTGCCTGCATCATATAGAGTGTGTAACTGGCTTCTCCGATTGCGAGCATTGGTAGCCAGGTGAGCAGGCGCGCGATGATGGTGGGCGTGCCGGCGGCCAGGATTAACGCGGCAAAAAGCGGGATTGCGAGCAGCCCAAGGGGCAGGCTGGTCCAGAACAAAGAAGCCCACAGTGCTGCGGCTGCCAGAACAACGGGTGTCCAGTAGCGGTGTGATGCAAGCAAACTGTACTGGCGCAGAAGGCAGCCGATAAAGAATTCCAGGGTGGCGCGAAGGAGAGAGAGCAGGCCAACCGAGTGATTTATAGTTTTACCGAAACAGGTCACGAAACTTATGCCTAGGGCAAGGTAGAGTAGGAGCAAGCCAATACGTATGCCCCTGGACGTTAGCCGGGTGACTAGAACGGCCGCAAACGGAAACAGCAAATAACAGAACCACTCCGTGCTGACGGACCAAGCAGGATAATTCCATCCGCCATGGTCAGAAATACCCCAGGACTGCACTAGGGTGAGCTGCAACAGAAGGGTGTGGATGGTGTAGTTGTCTGGATCAAGCGGCGGAGATCCCCAAAGCGGGGCGGCCCAGAGAAGCACGGCCATCAGTGCCAGTGTGAACAGGTGGACGGGGTAGAGGCGAGCCGCACGCAATGCCATGAATCGGCCCAAACCTCGCGGGCTGGGCTGCGAGAAATCCGGTGCGTGTACGTGCCAGATCACGAAGCCGCTGAGCATGAAAAACAGATCGACCCCGAGATAGCCGAAATCGACAAATGGGGAAGCGTGAGCGGCGCCGAGCGGGACGAATACGCTGAGGCTGTAATGATACGAGATAACCCAAAAGGCGGCGATGGCGCGCAGACCGGTCAGGCCCTGCAACCGGCTGACGTCCGTCGAGCCGGCTGAGCCTTTCGAATTCTGTGACATAGCCCCGGCAACGCATGTTGCGGCGCGGGGTCGCGCAGTCTCGCGGGAAATTGTGTTGCAGGTTTGTTCTGTTGCTTGCTCCGAGGTAAGTGTCTGACAAACGCGTGAGCGATCCAAAATTGTTGAACGCGGCATTCCGATGATCAATTCCTCCGGGAACAAGCGCGAGAGGCGGCGATTGGGAGCTCAGTTGTGGCAACAATGCGGCGCGTCCGTGATTAGTTTTTGTAATATGCGGCCTGCACCGCCAGACCGGTTATACCGCGCGTCAAGCCCGGGCAGTCCTTTACGGCGGCTTGGTAATGCCTGTTCAGCCCTCTTTGTAGGTATAAACCCGACCCCAGCTACTCTTTGTACCCCAGATACCGGAACGCAGCGTCTCAAGATGCACGATCTGACTATGGTCGATGAACAGATTCACCTCCGGGCCATAATTCTTGACATACCACTCGAACACCTCGGGATCGGCGGCCTCGAACATCGTCTTCTCCGCACCAAGAGCATCCATGATCGTGGCTACTACGTCAGTTCGCCACGTTTCGACATTCTCCGTGATGCCCTCTGATTCGATCATGATTATGTCGGCGCCGGCATCGAGACAGGCGCGAGCCTTGCTGATGACCCAGCGGGCATCGCGGGTGCCCTCGGCTGCCAGCTCACTGGTTCGGGTCGCACCGCCTGCGCCAAACTGAATTCCAAGCTCGGGTTTCGCTTTCAACCCGGCCTTCTTCACCCGCTGCACGAGGCGGACCAGATCCTCGGACGGCATAGTCACGAAGCCGACCGAGAGCTCGATCACATCGAACCCCCAGGCTGGCAGCTTCAGTTATGTATTTCTCAACTGCTGCGCGACCGTGGCGGAGCACATTCTCGATCCATCCGCCAGTCGAAACATAGACGTTGTACCGGTGCGCGAGATCGATAATCTTGCGCACCACGTCGCGCTCCATCAGCGCGAATGAGCCGGCAGCGAACTTCAAACCGTCAACATAGGGATGCATCATCTCAAGAATATCCTCAAGATAGTGCGGCCCCAGCACGGTATAGTACGGTCCGCGGATTTCGGTAATACCGCGCGACCGCGGCTTGGACGCGCGTTGGTTGAGTGGGATGAAGGAAAAGGCACGTTCCCGCATCGATTAATTCCCTCAGATTGATGCCGGTGCTTGTGGTTCAAACGGCTGGTATCCGGCGGGGTTGCGCGGCGAAGGATTACGGAATGGGTTGACGATTCGGATGCGGTCCGGCAACCACGCCGTGTGTCCTTTCGCCACAAGCACCTTCTGTCAATCGAAGGCCTCTACCCGCCCGACATCGAGCACCTGCTCGACCTGGCCGAAAGCTACGTTCTCCTCAACCGCTCCGGAAAAACCCAGCGCGACCTGCTCCGCGGCCGGACCCTGATCAACCTGTTCTTCGAGGAACTCGACGCGGACACGGACCAGCTTCGAGCTGGCCGGAAAGCGCCTCGGCGCCGACGTTATCAACATGTCAGTTTCTACATCTTCGGTGAACAAGGGTGAAACGCTGCTGGACACGGCGGCTACCCTGAACGCGATGAACTGCGATCTACTGGTAGTGCGGCACGATCAATCGGGCGCCCCAAACCTGCTCGCCCAAAAGGTGGATGCGGCGGTGATCAATGCCGGCGACGGGACGCACGAGCATCCGACCCAGGGCCTGCTGGATGCGCTGACCATCCGCCGGCGCAAGGGCCGGCTGGAGAATCTGGTAGTAGCCATCTGCGGAGACATCGCACACTCGCGGGTGGCGCGGTCGAACATCCATCTGCTGACCACGATGGGGAGCAGGGTGCGGGTCATCGGGCCGCCGACTCTGATCCCTGCAGAGGCGGAGCGGCTCGGCGTGGAGGTTTTCCACGACATGGAGGCGGGGCTCGATGGGGCGGACATCGTCATGGCGCTGCGGCTGCAACGGGAGCGAATGTCACGCGGCTTGGTGCCGAGCATGCGGGAGTTTTTCCGATTCTACGGCCTGGATCGGGAGAAGTTGAAGCGGGCGAAGCCGGATGCGCTGGTGATGCATCCGGGCCCGATGAACCGGGGCGTCGAGATCGACAGCGCCGTGGCGGATGACCCAGTTCGGTCGGTGATCAAGGAACAGGTAGAGATGGGCGTCGCCGTACGGATGGCCGTGCTGGATACCCTGTCGCGGGGCCCAGGGAATGCGCCGTGACGTGCTGTTCACCGGGGTGCGGCTGATCGACCCGGCCTCGGGACTGGATCAGCCAGGCGAGCTGCTGGTGCGAGATGGGGTAATCGCTGATTTCGGGCCGGGGTTGGGCCAGCCGGAGGGCGCGGAACTGGTCGCGGAGGACGGGGCGATCCTGTGTCCCGGTCTCGTGGACATGCGTGCCTCGCTGGGAGAGCCGGGGTACGAGTATCGGGAGACAATTGCCTCCGCGGCGGAAGCGGCCGCTGCAGGGGGGATTACCACGCTCGCGGCGCTGCCGGACGCGCAGCCGGCCATCGATGATCCGGCGCTCGTACGGCTCCTAAAGGCGCGCGGGGAAGAGACCGGCAGCCTGACGATTGTGCCCTATGCGGCGGTGACACGCCGCTGCGCCGGAGAGGAGCTCGCAGAGCTGGGCCTGCTCCGCGAGGCCGGAGCCGCGGCGTTCACGGATGGCGGCCGGGCTATCGGATCGGCGCGGGTAATGATGCTCGCCTTATCCTATGCGTCCGGGTTCGGGGCGCGTATCATGCAGCATCCCGAGGAGCCTTCTCTTACAGCAGGCGGCGCCGCGACCCAGGGGGAACTGGCGACGCGACTGGGGCTGCCCGGCATACCGGCGGCAGCGGAGGCAATCCTGGTCGCGCGGGACATCAGGCTTGCGACGCTGACCGGTGGGGCCGTGCATTTCGGCCCCGTCTCGACCGGCGAGGCGCTGGAGCTAATCCGGCGGGCCAAAGCGGAGGGCGTGCAGGTAACCTGCGATACGGCGCCCCCGTATTTCGACCTGAACGAAACCGCAATCGGCGAATTCCGCACCTATGCCAAGCTGTCACCGCCTTTGCGGCGGGAGGAGGACCGGCAGGGCGTCGTGGCGGCGCTGGCCGACGGGACGATCGATACTGTGGGATCGGACCATCAACCGCGGGATGCGGATGACAAGCGGCTGCCGTTTGCGCAGGCGGCACCGGGCGGGACAGGACTTGCAACGCTAGTGGGGGTGCTGTTGGCTCAGGTGCATGGCGGCACCTTGTCAATGATGCAGGCGCTCGGGCTGCTGACGGATCGGCCCGCCCGGCTGCTGGGGGTGGCTGCGGGCCGGCTTGAGAAGGGGGTGGCGGCGGATCTGTGCTTGTTTCACCCGGAACGGATCTGGCGGGTTGAAGCGGGAGCCCTGCCGGGCAAGGCGCAAAATACTCCGTTCGATGGGCGTGCGCTGGAGGGGCGGGTGCTGGGGACGTGGAAGGCGGGGCGGCGGGTGTTTGGGGGATAGCGCCGAAATTGACGAAGTAGCTTCTGGTAGTTACCATAGCAATGTGCGGGCAGTCGGCCTCAAAGTCCTCAAGAACAGGCTAAGCGAGTACGTACGCCTCGCGGCCAGCGGCGAGACGGTACTGAATAACCGATCGTGATCGCATCGTAGCGGAAGTCGTGCCACCGCAGGCAGGTCGGGCGACACTTGTAGCCGATGCTCTTCTGGCGGAAGCGGTGCGTAAAGGCTGGGTAACACCGCCTGTGCTCAGCGGGACCGGAGTACCCCCGCGGCGCCCGGTGGCGCGCCCATGCGAGATTCTCGCGGAGATCGATCGCGATCGCGAAGATCGGTGATCTACCTCCACAGTTCAGTCGCGTTGGCACATCTCCTCGCTGAGGACCTCGCTCCGCCTGATACCAGTCGGCGCTTCCGCCGACTGGTATGCGCGCGGGGTTGGTGAGGGCGGAGCCGGCCAAGGTTCCATTCGCTCTGCGAATGGAATGCCGGCGGAGGGGGCCGCGCGCTGTGGCAGCAATCAGTCATCGCGAGCCGGCTGCTCGAATACGAGGTGTGGAACCGGATCAACGCCAGGAAGCTTACCCGTTCGCATGGAGAAATGGCGCGTGCGCTGATCGGGCGAATTGCGCTAATTGAGTTGTCACCGCCGGTTTTGGCGCGTGCGCTCGAGCCCTTTCCGAGCACCGTGCGAACCCTGGATGCCCTTCACCTGGCCTCAGTCGAATTTCTGCGCAACCGTGGCCAGGCAGTCGAACTTGCGACCTACGACAAGCGCCTTATGGAGGCCGCTCAGGCACTCGGCATCCCGCTATTTCGGCTCTGACCGCCGCTAGCGGCGCCGATCAGGCCGCCTGATGCGGCGCAAGCCCACCCCGAGGCTGTAGGTCCCCAGTCGGATCATCAACCGCGCGATGCGGATGACAAGCGGCTGCCGTTTGCGCAGGCGGCACAGGGCGGGACAGGGCTTGCAACCTCATTGGGGGTGGTGCTGGCGCAGGTGCATGCGGGCACCTTGTTAATGGTGCAGGCGCTCGGGCTGCTGACGGATCGCCGGCTCGGCTGCTGGGTATGGCTGCGGGCCGGCTCGAGAAGGGGCGCCGGCGGACCTGTGTTTGTTTCATCCGGAACGGATCTGGCAGGTTGAGGCGGGAGCGTTGCCGGGGAAGGCGCAGAACACGCCGTTCGACGGCCGCGCGCTGGAGGGACGCGTGCTGGGGACGTGGAAGGCGGGGGCGCCGGGTTTTCGGGGGGTAAATACCGGCTATCCAATCCGGCGATTGTCCTGAGTTCCACTATGCGCCCATTCCGGTCGTTTGATCGCCTCGGCCAACATCTCCGAAGCGGACATTCCCGTGCGGCGAAAAATACCGTCAGCACGTCGGCGAAAGGCGTCGCCCACAGCCCGCAGACGAAGTCACTGCCGTGCCTCACAACAGGCGATAGTTGCGCGCAACCGCCCGCTCGCCGGCACGGGATCACCAACGACTCGACGGGCGCACGGGTTATCGGCGGCGGGAATGCTATCGCCGGGCCAGCTCCAACCGAAGTTTCGTGCGTTGTGCAGTTTCGCCAGAGCAAACGCATCTTCGAGGGTGTAGAGAAATGTACCAGGATGCTTGGCGACCCAGCGCTCCCCGGATGAGCGCGACGAAAAGAAGAAGATGAAATGGCAGAAGTTCGCCATCAGGTTGGCGGCAGATATGCCGAAGGCCTCGGCTTCGGGCTGAACAAAGGAAACAAGCGCCCCGTCGGGAAAAACCGACTCTACCCGATTTAGCGTCACGACCAAACGTACGACCTCTCTGGTTTCCGGATCGGGCGAAGCGACGCTCGCCGTCCGTCCTAAGGATTTCGGGTATGAAAAGGCTATCCCAGGCGCACCAGGTCCAAAGGGTGCGACCGTCGATCTCAAAGCGATGATGCATCCGTGCCGCTGCGAGCCCGCCAAAACCGAGCACGTGGCCCTCGTCGGGATAGATGAGGCTCTTGATCGAAGTCTCGCGGAAGAATGCGCGGCATTCGGCAGATGAGACTTCAAATTTAAAGGCGGACCCTAGAGGCGAATAAGGCTCGCTTGCAGGCGGAACCCACAGCGAATGCAGTGCCGCCGGCGGTGATGGTGAAGCAATGGTTGTGGGTTGCTAAGCATGCTAAGCACCCACCCACCATGTAGCCTTGCGGGCCACGGATACGATCAGTGCAACCGACCCCGCCCACCGCTCGCGCTGTCTCGGCTCACCATGCGCCGTGCCGCGTCTGGTTGGCGGGTGCGCTGTAACGGGTGGCAGCCTCGGTAATTCCGCATGAACCGCCGCGATGGCAGCAGCAAGCTCCGCTTCCTCCACATCGCGATGCCGACCGTGGAAGCGCGCGAGGTTTGACGCGCACAGCGCCGCTAAAACAGCGCCGACCGTCGCTCGTTGGGCAGAGCCGCGACGATGCGGCGAATATCGCGAATGAAGCCGAGATCGAGCATGCGGTCCGCCTCATCGAGGACGAACCGGCTCACCTCGTTCAGTTTCAGCTCGGCCGAAGACAGCAGATCGCAGACACGGCCCGGCGTGCCGACCGCGATATCGGCGCCTGAGCGCATCCGCTACACCTGCCTCGAGCGGCTGAAGCCGCCGAGGATCGCAACGACATGCGGTTTCGTCTGGCCGCCGAGCCGATGCAGGTTAGCTTCGATTTGCAAGGCGAGCTCGCGTGTCGGCGCAAGGATCAGGGCACGCGTGGCGAAACGGTGCGTCGGCGCCAGTTTGCTAGTCAGACGCTGCAACATGGGTAACGCGAACGCGGCCGTGTTGCCGGTTCCGGTCTGTGCGATGCCAAGCAGATCGCGACCGGCGAGCAGGGGAGGGATGGCGCCGGCCTGGATCGGCGTTGGTTCGAGAAAAGCGCTCTCTCGCGAGGGCGCGCAACAAGGGCTCGGCAACGCCGAGCGAAGCAAAAGAGATTGATGGCACGAAAGTTGCGGCTCCAGCGCTCGCTTGCCCGCGCGACAATGGGGCGAACGCACTACGACTATGATTTCCGGGAGGGCCTCGTCCGCACCAAACGGCGGCCAATCACGCGTTCACGGAAGGTATATCTCATATCGGAGAGATGTCCGGCCAATGCAAGTCAGGGGTTTATTTTCCGCTACGTCTTGTAATTGCTCTGCGACAGCGCGATTTTAATTTGTCATGGGAAGGCCGGAACTCGGCAGAAAGTGCACCTGCGCAGGGTGCCACGAACGTTTTTACGATCTGAACAGGTCGCCCGCCGTATGCCCGAAATGTGGCATTCAACAGCCGCCGGCGAACACCCGTGCGTTGGCGTTGCCGCGTCCGATCGAGATCAGGCGCTTGCAGCGGCAACCTGCTCTAATGATCGCCGAGGACGAAGTAGCAGTCGAAACGACACCTGGAGAAGACGAAGACGAGGTGGACGACACTCGACTCCGAAGACGAAATCGAGGAAGAGATCAACGTCGACGCCGACATTGATAGAGTGGCGGACTGATGCAAAGCCTTGCCCGCCCGTCGCTGAAGATCACGCGGCGCGAAGATCAGACGCACACAAACAGCTTCATCTTCGAGGTGTGGAGTCCCTTCACCGCCAGCTATCAGCCGGTGAACTCAATTCCGGACGGGCTGCGTCGTCTAGACGAACTCGCCGACCTGATCGGTCAGATGTCGCTGCGTAGGCATCCGAAGCTGGAAGCGTTGACAGACGTGCCCGACCCGGATCTTCACGATCCTACCCGATGGGCCGAGTTCCGCATCAACGCGACGACCTATCCTAGCTACGACACGCGGCGGTACGATCGGCCACGGTGGCTAAGGGTGACTGGAATGGTCCAGGCTGCCGAGGCAACCTGCGCCGGGGTTGGTTACGTCCTGCCGGCGGTGTAGCCGGAACAGAGGACCGACAACTCCCATTGCAACTTATACTGAGCTGCCGAATAACTGAGCGTTCCGTGACCCCCGTATCGATCCGCTTCGCAGCTCAGTGCGGAATTGCGATGACTTCGCGCAGCTCGCGCGCGAGCGTCCGGGCGTCGGCCCCTTCGCTGGCCACCGGGGGCCAGTTGGCGGGCTTAACACGCTGAGGCTGAATGACGAGCCCACATGCACGGGGCCGGAGGAGTTGGTGAGGTTGACCGAGGAGAGGCGCCCCGGGTGCAGGGCGCCCGTGATTACTGGACGGGTACTTGCCGGGCGGCCCGTTTTCACTGTCTCAATCGTGGAGAAGGTCGGGGGGTCGGTCGAGGGCGGCAACCACCTGTGAAATGCGGGCGGTTCTGACGGGCACCCACCTTTCGGTAGGTCTAAAGATCGGACTCATACTAGCCTACCACTCCGACGACCGCTTTGGGTGGGAGCGCGGACATAGGGGCTGGTTCGCAGGACGTCCGCTCTGCGCCCATGTCAGCCATCTCTCTGGTTCCGGTGGCTGCTCTGAAGCAGACATTCGCTGTACAGGAGGCGCGGACAGGCTGCGAGAAAGGCGATATCGGCCGCAGCAGCCCCGGGGTCGGAGAGGACGTCCGGCTGAATGAACAGGAGCGCGGCCATGCGACCGCGGCCCTGACGCGCAGCAATGCTGCGTCGCGTCAATTTGGATTGCGATTCACGCCCGGTACGTCCATATCTTGCGCCGAGCCCAGGATTGCGTAACAGGCGAAGCGCCGATTTTGGCGAGCCGTCCATCCCGGTGCCTCATTCGCAACTGGTCCGCCCCCGTCGTTACGCAGGGCCGGCAGGCATTTTGGGCGCTCGTCATCATCACGGGGCATCATCCCGCGGGCGCTGGAGACCATCGACTTTGACCCAGGCTTTCGCGGCGCTCGGCCTGGCCGAGCCCCTGCTGCGCGCGCTGAGCGCGCAGAACTTCACCACCCCTACGCCGATCCAGGCCGGCGCGATCCCACCCTTGCTGGCCGGACGCGACATGCTCGGCATCGCGCAGACCGGTACCGGCAAGACCGCGGCCTTCGTGTTGCCGATGCTGCAGGTACTCTCCGCCAAGCCCGGTCGCCCGCGCCCGTTCGGGACGCGCGCGCTGATCCTGTCGCCGACGCGTGAACTCGCCTTGCAGACGGAAGCGGAAATCCGCCGCTTCGGCGCGCAGCTCAAGGTGTCGACCTGCGTCGTCCTCGGCGGCGTCGGACGTCGCCCGCAGGAGGAGCGCACGCGGCGCGGCCCCGACATCGTCGTCGGCACGCCGGGGCGCATCCGCGACTTAATGAACACGCAGCATTTGCGGCTGGACGAGGTGACGCATTTCGTCCTCGACGAAGCCGACCGCATGCTCGACCTTGGCTTCATCCGCGATATCCGCCGCATCACCGCCGCGCTGCCGGCCGTACGCCAGTCGATGCTGTTCTCGGCCACGATGCCGCCCGCCGTCGAGCAGCTCACGCGGGACTTCCTCCGCGATCCCGTCCGCGTGGAGATCACACCGGAGATCCGCACGCCGGAGAAGATCAAGCAGCTCGTACACTTCGTTCCTGCTGCCGGTAAGCGCGCGCTGCTGACGCAGCTGCTCGCCGACCCTGCGATGGAGCGCGTGATCGTGTTCACCCGCACGAAGCAAGGTGCCAATCGCGTGCACGAGCATCTGGCGGGCAGCGAAGTGCGTGCCGAGGCGCTGCACGGCAACAAGAGCCAGAGCGCGAGGGAAAAGGCGCTCGACCGTTTCCGCAGCGGCCAGGTGCGCGTCCTGGTGGCGACCGACATCGCTTCGCGGGGGATCGACGTAAAGGAGATTTCGCACGTCATCAACTACGACCTGCCGGTCGAGCCGGAGAGCTACGTACACCGCATCGGCCGCACCGCGCGCGCCGGCGCGGGCGGAATCGCCATCTCGTTCTGCGACGGCTCCGAGCGTTCGGCGCTGCGTGCGATCGAACGCGCGGCGGGCCTGATCAAGCAGCGGGTGGGCGAGGAGCCTGTCGAGACCAAGCCGCCGGGCCGCTGCCGCCCCGGGCCGCAAGGCGCCCGGCCCGGAGGCCCGCGACACGGGCGACGGGCAGCGTAACAAGAAGAGCCGGCAGCCCGCTTCCCCGGTTTGGGTGGAGTCGTTTGCAGGGAAGTGCTATACCTCCGGGGCGCAGGGATGCGTGGGAGGACGGCTCTATGTCGAATGCCATCCGCGATATCGTCAGGAATCAAAAAATCCTCGCGCTGTCTCCGGAGACCTCGGTGCGAGCAGCCGCCCGCGCGATGGCGGATCGTAACGTGGGCTCCGTGATGGTTGTCGAAGACGGCAAACTTGTCGGGATCTTCACAGAGCGTGACGCCTTAGTCCGCGTGCTCGCGGCGGGGCTCGATCCCGCGACCACCAAGCTCAGTGCGGTCATGGTCCGGGAGGTCATAACCATCGGCCCGGATCGATCCTTGGTGAATGCACTGCATAGAATGCACGACAACGGCTTTCGGCATATGCCCGTCGTCGATAATGGTGTGCCGATCGGGATGGTTTCCCTGCGGGACGCACTGGCTTCCGATCTCATCCAGTTCGAGGCGGAGGAAGAGACTAAGGAGCGGCTTACGGAGGTGATGTGACGATGAGTATCGTCTAGCAGTTCCACATCAAACTTCCCGATCCCGTTGCCTCTTAGCTTGCTGCGCGCCGACACCAGCACCCTGCCAATCGCCGACGAGCACAAGGCGACCGAGCAGCTGCTTCGCGCCTGGTGTAGACGCGTCGGTAGCGAAACGGTGCATGGCCTCCAGGTCCTGCGCGGCGGCGAGGAGCATGGCGCCAGTCATTCGGATAGGGTGCCGCGTGCCAACATGCGGGCGAAACACCGCGTATGGGTCGCTCGCGGCACCCAGCTTGCGCAGCGTGATGCTGCCGCGGCCGTTAGCTTCTGAAGTTGTCGAGCAGCAATGGGTGAGCAAGCGGCCGCTAACCGCGTTCATCCGATCACCAAACTCGCATGCCTCCCGCCAAGGTGTCCCTAGCTGCGCTGCTGATCAGGTAGTAACATTTGTAAACGACTCAAGTGCGCAACTCAATAAGGCTTCAACCGATGCTGCGCTGTCAGCACTGTTTGCGTTGTTATGGCTGCCCCAGGGCAACCACAAGGGAGGCGCTTGCCCACCAGTGCCGCCTCAGGTCAGGCCACCCTCTGGCCCCTTTTCCTCTTGCCCACCCCGGGCCACCCGTGCCCTATGGACACCACACCAAGCCCAAACCTCGCCCCAACCAAAGTCTCACTCCGCGACACCAATCTAAATCGGGCAAACTCATCGGTACCGTTGTCAACCCCCCGAACCGGCCAAACGGTACCTTTGTCAAACCCCCGGAATCCCCCATCGGTACCGTTGTCAAGACCCCCGACCCGCCCATCGGTACCGTTGTCAACCCCCCAAACCCCCAATCGGTACCGATCACCCCCGCGCCAACCTTCCCGGTTGTATCGGATCGCGATCTAATACAGCACCAAATCCGCGACCCAAGGCTCACACCCGCCTCGCTTACTCCGTAACCGGGCCGAGCGGCGGCAACCCGGGCGCCGGGTGTGCCGCCGGCGGGGCAGTCGGGGGCGGCGACGGTGGCGCCGGGGTCGCGGCTGGTGGCGGCGTGGCCGGCGCCGTCCGGGCCGGCGGAGCCGCCGGAGCTGGGGACGGCGGGGTGTTGGCCGGAAGCGGCGCCTGCTGGACACCTGGGGGAACTGCGCTCGCGGACACCAACCAGTTGGCCAGTGAGCGCCGCACCTGATACTCGAACTCCACATTCATCTGTTGCATCAGACTGGTGGTCAGGTTGTAGAGCGCGCCACGGAGATCTTCGCCGAAACCTGTCATCTGGCGGGTAGAGGTGGCCTGGGCATAGCCGACGCGCTCTCCGGCGCTGTTATAGACCGCGAGCGTAACGGCAAAGGTCCCCGTTATCGTGTTTCCCTGCCCGATCAGGGAGGCGTCGTTAATAATGAAGACCGCTCGACCCGTCGCGCCGACCGCCTGCAGCCGTTCCTCCGCCATCAGCTTTAGGGCGGCCAGGGGATTGATCGGGTCGTATTGCGTGACGTCGGGCGGCAGACCGGATGGCACGAAGTTCTGCTCGACTTCGACCGAGGCGACATTCAGCCGCATGGGCGCAAGATAGCTGAAGTCGAGTGGCGCATACTGACGGGCCGGGGGCGGCTGGGACGCGCAGGCGGCGACCAGCAACGGAAACATCAGAGCAACACGGCGGGCGAGCGGGCGCGGCATTTGAGCTCCGGAACCGTTCAGCAAGCGTGCGGATGAAGTTGTGCGCGAACAACTCCACCCAACTCCTTGCGCGATACCACCGCCCCAAAGACGATGAAAGGGTATCGTTTTGGGCCGACGGGTCACGGCCGGGCGGCGCGACTATGGACGTCCTGGCGGGGGAAGCGGAAGTCGAAGTTACAGAACTCGCAGGTCATGACGATATCGCCGTCCACCGTCATGTGGTCCAGATCGTCCTCTGGGAAGCCTTCCAGGATGTCAGCAAGGCGGGCGCGGGAGCAACGGCACCCATAAGAGAGGGCACGGGCGCGGCTGATCGCCAGGCCCTCGCTCGAAAACAGGCGATGGAGCAGATGCTGTGTCAGGAGTGTATCGTCCAGCAGTTCGGCGTCGGTGATGGTGGCGGCGAGGGCCGTGGCGGTGCGCCAGCTCTCGTCCTGAGCCTCCTGGGACATGTTTGGGTCGAGGCCGCCAGTGCCGGCGATTTTTTCCAGGATCAGGGCGGCGGCGCGCCAACCCCGCGCGGTTTTCTCGCAGGCGAGGTGCAGCCAACAGCGGAGCTGTTCGGAAGTAGCGAAGTAGTGCAGGGCCATGTCAGCGAGGGTGGCTCCTTCGGTGGAGACGATGCCCTGGTGGCGGTTGCGGTCGGGACCCTGGTCCACGGTAAAGGCGAGGTAGCCGGATCCGAGAAGATCGCCGGCAGCGGGCGATCGCTGGGCCGCGAGGGTGGTCGCGAGGCGGTCCGCATTAAGGCGGGCATAGCCGCGCAGGCCACCCCCGTCGGTGCAGTCGGCGAGAAGCAGGGGGATGGGGCCGTCTCCTTTGGCCTGGACGGAAAAGGAGCCCTGGAATTTGAGCGCGGAGGCGAGTGCGGCGGAAAGTGCCAGGGCCTGGCCGAGCAGCCGCCGGACGGGCGCGGGGTTGTCGTGGCGCGTGAGCAACGCATCGGCCAGAGGGCCGAGACGAATAAGGCGGCCGCGGACCGGGCGGCGCGGCAGGTAGAACGGGGTGATGCCGCGCGGGACGACGACGTCCGGCACAGCAGGACGGTTGCTGTCAAGGAAAGCTGGGATTTCGGGCATCCCATAAGATAGGCGTGCCGAGATGGTGGAGCTAGTTTGCATCAATGGGGATCGGGACGGTCAGGATGCGGCTGATGGAGCCAGCGGATGCGCACCCTGGATACCTGTCACCCACATGGGCGGAAATGGAAAAGCGGCTCGTCTGATGGACTGCCGGCCCTGGATGATGCTGGCAGCGATCGTGCTGGCGCGGGTGGGTGTTGGCTTTCAGTTCCAGCAAGTCGCGACGCTGGGACCGATGCTGATGGCTCGGTTCCATCTGGATTATGCGACGCTCGGATCGTTGATCGGTGTCTACATGTTGCCGGGCGTGTTCGTTGCGTTGCCGGCTGGAATGCTGGGCCGGCGGCTGGGCGACGGGCCGGTGCTCGGGGCAGGCCTGGTGTTGATGGCGTTGGGCGGCTTCATCAGTGCCGGCGTGGCAGGGCTGGCGGGGATGACGGCGGGACGGATCGTGGCCGGGTTGGGTGCCGTGGCGATGTCGGTGCTGCAAAGCAAGGTCATCGCGGACTGGTTCAGGGCCAAGCGATTCATGTTGGCGATCAGTATCGCGACCGGCAGCTATCCGGTCGGGGTTGGATTAAGTCAGATTATAGTGCCACGGCTGGCGGGGCGGTTCGGGCTGGGGGCCCCGTTCCTGGTGGGGGCGGCCTGGATGGTGGTGTCCGCGGCGCTGTTCGTAGGCTCGTATCGGTCGGCGGTGGCGAGCAGCCGGGATGTAGTGTTTCCGTCAGCGCGGGAATGCATGCTGCTGCTGATTGGGGGCTTGATCTGGACCTCGTATACTGGGGCTTATGCTGGGTACCTTGCTTATCTGCCGTCGCTCATGCGCGAGAGGGGGTGGGGCCTCGCACTGACCGCGCTGACGGCAACCATCGCGACCTGGGGAAATGCGGGGGCCACACTTGCCGGCGGCGGTTTAGCGGCGCGGTGGGGCATGTTGCCGGTATTTCTGGCCGGGTCATTATTTCTCGTGGCGGGGACCGCTGGCGCCGGAGGGCTAGACTGGCCCGTTCTCTGTGCGCTGCTGATCGGGTTGCCCGGGTCTATCCAGAGCGGCGTGATCATGGCCATGGGGACGCTTTCGGCGCGGGCGGAGACGCGCGCGGCCGGGATGGGGCTGTTTTATGTCGTCTATTACGTCGGGGGCGCGGTGATACCGGTGGTTTGCGGCTGGGCGGCGGACGCTTATGGCAGTGCGGCGGGGGCGATGTATGCGGCCGCGGCGGTGGCACTGCTGGCGATCCCATTATTCATCCTGCACCGAAAATTATCGGTACATGAGGTGTTGCTGAAGGCGATCTGATGTTCCGGGCCGCATCAGGAAGCCGTGCTTCCGGCCCTCCGTGGCAGACCATGGAGGCCTCGGAAGCACGAGGTAAGACACGTCCCTTTACGCAGCCTGCATCGGCTTCTCGCAATTGATCATCCATGGCGTGCCGAACCGATCAGTCAGCATGCCGAAGCGCCGGGCCCAGAATGTCTCCTGGATCGGCATCCGCGTTTCGCCGCCCTCAGACAGCGCGTTGTAGATGCGATCGGCATCCGCCGGATCGTCAACGTTGATCGTGACCGAGAATCCCGCCATCGGTTGCTGACACTGGCCTCCGCCATCCGAGCCCATCAGGATCTGGTCGCCGATGACAAGCCGCGCATGCATAATCTGGTTTCGCGTCGCCGGATCCGACTGTTCGGCCATCGGGCCTTCGCCCCATCTCATCATGAAAGCGATCTTGCCGCCGAGGACCCGCTCATAGAAGCGGAACGCGTCTTCACACCGGCCGTCGAATGTCAGGTAGGGATTGAGTTGCATAGGGTCCTCCTTGGCTCAGGGTTCCGCAAACCGCACCACTGCGATCGGCGGCAGCCGCGCGTCCAACATGGTCCAGGACTCGCCGGCATCTTCGGAAATCGTGGGCACGGCGGCGATCTTCGGCTCCAGCTCCATTGACATCGGATGCGTTGATATCAACATACAGGTGGGATGTCAAAGCCTGATCCGCTGCCTTTTGCGATTACGGTTCACGTCCGCGATAGCTGCCTTTGTTTGCATGTGCAGCGCGCGGCCAGGGCGATGGCACGACGCTATGATGAGGCACTGCGACCCGCGGGCCTTACCAGCGGCCAGTTCTCTCTCATGATGTCGCTAAACCGACCTGAGCCGCCAACCATGGGTCAGGTCGCAGCCCTGCTTGCGATGGATCGCACTACCCTGACCGCCAATCTCAAGCCGCTCGAGCGGCGAGGGCTGGTTAGGGTGGTGGTTGACGAAGCTGATCGGCGCAGCCGGCGGTTGCGATTGACCTCGGCCGGCCGGACGGCGCTCGCTAAGGCGATGCCGCTGTGGGAGGAGGCTCAGTCGGAGACTGGGCGATTGCTGGGCACGGCCGATCCGGCAATGCTGCGTGCCGATCTGATTGCATTGTCTTGAGAGGCGCTGGCTGGCAGTGGGCGCTGCCGGCCATTAAGCCGGTGGGAGGAGCAGGAATAAAGGACCGGCGCATTCGTCTATGCCTTAGGCTGTAAGGCAAGATACACATGAATCAAGGAATTACTAAGTGCGCGGGTGCGCTACTGGCTCTCTCATTCTGCCTGACATCCGGACTCGCAGTCTCCGCAGCATCTGCGATGGAGAATGAGATAAGAGTGGAGCTCGTGGATCCTTCAGCGGGAATCAGCATGAAGGGAATGTCCATTGACGCTCATCCCTCCACAATTCACTCGGGAAAGGTCACGTTCAACGTGACCAACCGATCGAGGACGCTCACCCACGAGTTGGTTCTCGTTCGCCTCGACTACATCAATCGCCGACTCCCGTATGATCGGAATGCTGACCAGGTTAACGAAGAAGAAATCACCCGCATCGGAGAGGTGCCGGACCTCCCGCCAGGCGGCCATGGCTCTCTGACGGCGACGGTCCCACCAGGTCGCTATATGCTGATCTGCAATGAACCCGGGCACTACAATGCTGGAATGCATATGGCGTTAACTCTCGAACCTTGAGCAGAAGCTTTTCATTCGGGATGAAATACGCAGGTACTCTTTGTCCGTGCTGTCATCTATTGTCCCTTGCTCATGCTGGCGGCCTGCTCAAGCTGCGGGGGCCCCAAGAATATCTGCCACTCGCCCCAGCGACAGTGGAGGTGCCGGAACTGGGGGTTCTGGCGGCGTTACGGGTTACGGAACACGATGGCCCGAGTGTCCTTCCGAGGCATCCCGGGCTCCGAGATGCGCAAATCTGTTCGCAAACTATGGGAGGAGCGCGTGCGAATACCCGCTACCGCCGTCCTCCCACCTCATCCAGATGCTCGAGCAGATCGGCTGGATCCTCAAACACCCGAGCGGCGCCGGCGCGCTCAAGCTCTTCCTGACCGTAACCGCCCGAGAGCAGGCCGACGCCGAATCCGCGGCAGCGGCGTGCGGCGAGCATGTCCCAGATACTATCGCCGACAATCGTCGCCGTTTCGATGGGTACGGAGAGGCGCGCGGCCGCGGCGAGGAATAGATCCGGATCGGGTTTGGCGTATTTCACCTGGTCACGCGTGACAACCGGTGCTTTTGTCGGATCGACGCCGAGCGCACGCAGGTTAACCGCCGCAGTCTCCATTCGCCCGCTGGTCGCGATAGCCCAGGGAACTCCCCCGGCGGTGAGCGCGTCAAGCAAGGCTCGCGCACCAGGAAGCGGCCTCACTTCGGCCGCATGGCGCTGATACGCTTGCGCGTGCTGGTGTCTCAATCGGTCGATACGCTCGGTGCTGATCTCCAGTCCGGTTTCGCGCAACAACTGATTGGTGAACAGACCGCCGCTCATGCCGATCTTACGATGGATCCGCCAGACGGCGAGCTCGATGCCTTCGTGGTCCAGCGCTTCCTTCCAGGCGAGCACGTGCTGATAGACACTATCAACCAGCGTTCCATCGAGGTCGAACAGAAACGCGGTTTCCATTCGCATCGTATCCCCCCTTTCGGCTGGCGAGCCGCGGTGATCAACCCCGGCTAACCTATTGGCTGCCATGGATGACCACAAGATCGATTGAGCGCGCCTAACCTCCAGGGAACAAGCAGGAGTTAGCAGTTGTTAGTCATCGCGGTGAACGCGCTCCATTCGCTCGTGCCGCTCCTGGGCCTCGATCGATAACGTGGCAATCGGCCGTGCCTCCAGGCGCCTCAGGCTGATGGGCTCGCCCGAATCTTCGCAATAGCCATACGTGCCATTCTCGATGCGGTGCAGCGCCTGATCGATTTTCGCAATCAGCTTGCGGGCACGATCGCGTGTACGCAGCTCCAGCGCACGGTCGGTCTCCACGCTTGCCCGGTCGGTAATGTCGGCTTCGTGGATGCCGCCTTCCGACAGGCTGGCCAGCGTTCCGTCCGCCTCCTGCAGCAGCTCTCCGCGCCAGCGCAACAGCCTTTGGCGGAAATATTCCGCCTGCATCGGGTTCATAAACTCTTCGTCCTCGCTCGGCCGATAGTCGGGAGGAAGAGTTATCATCATCGAGCGCCGGTTCCTTGCTTATCCCGGCGAGGTTGTCCGGGAACGTTCGATTGGCGGGCTTATAGCTGCGCGATTCCGCCTCGCCAAGACGCAAATGGCTGCGGCGGAGAGATGCATGCAATATTCATACAATCATGTTCCACTGCCGCGGCGCGCGACCTCGATTTTGGCTCGCAACGAGATCATACGAGCGAGCGCCGCCAGGGCGGGATCGGCCGCCTGCGGCAGACCGCCGGCAAGCGCGCCAAGTCGCAGCACCAGCTCTGGATCAGCGCCTGCGCCAAGCATGCCCAATTGGAGCTCGCCGAGGGCGCGCAGCAGATCGTGGCAGCGCCGGCGGGCTGCCCTGTTCCGGTGCTCCGGGAGGTCGTGCTCCTGTAGAAGCAACAGGCCGCCGACGTCTGCCCGAGTAACCTCCTCAGTGCCCAGGCCGGCGTCTGCTTGCCCAGGCGGAAGCGCAAAGCTGCTACGCGCGCCTTTCCGCTTGGTCTGCACAGGATCCGCCGGTCCGCCGACTGATCTGATACTATCCATGTCCATCCTTCCTGCCGCGCGGCACATTTTGCCGTGCGGCGTTGTGCTGTCCGCTGCCCGAAAGCACGGGCCCGGGCTGGCACGGCAATTGCGGTTCCGCCTAGTGTGGTTGAGAAACGTTACCTTCTTGCTACCAGGACGAACCGTGCGAGCGATATTTGCGCTTCTGCTGCTGCTTCTGACCTTTCCGGCCGTCGCGCAGGTCCGCATCAAGGACATCGCGGACATCGAAGGCGTGCGGGACAACCAGTTGATCGGCTATGGACTGGTGGTCGGGCTCAATAACACGGGTGACAAGCTCTCGAACGCCATTTTCACCCGCGATACGCTGGTGAACATGCTGCAGCGGCTGGGGGTGAACACCCAGGACCAGACCAATCAATTGCAGACCAAGAATATCGCCGCAGTGATGGTCACGGCCGAACTGCCCCCCTTTGCCCGCGACGGGAGCAGGATCGACGTGAGTGTCTCAGCGCTGGGGGACGCGACAGACCTGACCGGTGGGACGCTGCTGGTGACGCCGCTTATGGCGGCGGATGGTGAGGTTTATGCCGTGGCCCAGGGCGCGCTGGCGACCGGCGCCATTGCCGCGCGCGGGCAATCCGGCTCCTCGGTAACGAGGGGGGTGCCGACAGCGGGGCACATCGCGAACGGGGCGACCGTGGAGAAGGAGCTGCCGTTCCGCCTGGACGACAAGCAGGTGCTGCACCTCGCTCTGCGTAACCCCGATTTCACCACGGCCAGCCGGGTGGTGGCGGCAATCAACTCGGCGCTCGGTCCAGTCGCGCGCGCTACGGACCCACGCACGGTGGTAGTCAACCTAGGCGGACGTGACCCGATTAGCGCTCTGACCACTATCGGCGATTTGCGGATTGTACCGGACTCGCCGGCAATCGTGGTCATCGAGGAAGCCAGCGGTACGGTGGTAATGGGATCGAACGTGCGCATCAGCACGGTTGCCATCGCCCAGGGGAACCTGACTGTTCGCGTGACCGAAACGCCCGTGGTCAGTCAGCCGGCGCCGCTATCTAACGGGCAGACGGTCGTCGTGCCGCGCTCGCAGGTTCAGGTCGACACCCAGCAGGATAGGAGGCTCGGCATCGTGCAGGGCAGCGTCACCCTGCGCGACCTGGTGGCCAGCCTGAATGCGCTGGGGGTGGGGCCGCGCGACCTGATCAGCATCTTGCAGGCGATCAAAGCGGCCGGGGCACTCCAGGCCGAGCTGGTGCTGCGATGATGTCGCTGCCGATCTATAATCAAGCGCCGCCCGCCAATGATCTGCCTCCGGCGCAGGCGGCGAAGCTGTGGAAAGCTGCACGCGACTTCGAGGCGATGACCCTGGGGCAATTGCTGCAGCCCATGTTCGATACGGTCGATACAGCCGAGGGTCCGTTCGGTGGGGGCGAGGCCGAGAAAGCCTGGAAGCCGATGCTCGTGGAAGCGATCGGTAAAGCGATGGAGAGTCGTGGAGGGTTTGGTCTCGCGGTGCCGGTCTTCCACGCATTACTGCAGGCACAGGAAGGCCGCAGATGATGAGGAGCGATCCCGCATCCGCATTGGCTGAGGTTCTTGAGGCGGAAAATGCCGCCCTCCGCGCGCTGGATTTTCCCCCGTGTAACAGCCTTGCTTGAGGAGAAGCGGCGGGCGCTGGCCATGCTCGGGAGTATGGGCGCGCCAACGACGCCGGTGCTGGACCGTCTACAGCAGACAGCGAAGGAGAACCGGGAGTTGCTGGAACCTGCCGTGCTGATCCAGGGCCAAATCATCGGCATTGTTCTGCAGGCGGCCGTGCCAAAGGCCAGGGGCTACGTGGCCGGCGGATACGCTTCCCCGGGCCCAGCCGGGGCTCTGTGCATGCGGTCAACCATCTGATTACCGCGCAGCATGAGGGTTGACCTCATGCGAGGGGTATCGCGCGCGGGGTTGGTGGGGCGGCCGCGCGCGAAACCGAGCCTCAATACCGGTCAGCTGAAAGGCTGGCCGGTATGAGTCGCGTGCCGCAGGCTCTAGCCTCTTCTTGCTAAACCTTAAGGAGGATCGTAGCGCACTTGTACCCAGGGGGGAGCACTTTCGGCGTACCAGAACTACAACTTGCAATCCGCGCTCGCAGCCCCAACCATCCTTTCCATGTCCGGTTTCGAGTCGCGGGTTCGCGGCGTTCTCGGTCCTACCAACACGGGCAAGACGCATCTGGCCATCGAACGGATGCTGGCCCACTCCTCGGGCATCATCGGGTTTCCCCTCCGGCTGCTGGCCCGTGAGAACTACGATCGTATGGTGGCATGGAAGGGGGAGCGCCATGTCGCGCTGATCACCGGCGAGGAGAAGATCGTCCCACCCGAGGCGCGCTGGTTCTCCTGCACTGTGGAGGCGATGCCGCTCGACCGCGAGACCTCGTTCGTGGCGGTCGATGAGATCCAGCTCTGCGCCGACCCCGACCGCGGGCACGTGTTTACGGACCGGCTGCTCTATGCGCGAGGCTACGAGGAAACAATGTTTCTCGGTGCAGAAACGGTCCGGCCGCTGCTGGCGCGTCTGGTGCCGCAGGCCACCATCGAAACCCGGCCGCGGTTGTCGCAACTGACCTATGCGGGGCCGGTCAAACTTACCAAACTGCCCCCACGGAGCGCGGTGGTGGCCTTCAGTGCCGCCGAGGTTTATGCGATTGCGGAGCTTATTCGCCGCCGGCGAGGGGGGTGCGCGGTGGTGATGGGCCGGCTATCGCCGCGCACCCGTAACGCCCAGGTGGCTCTGTACCAGGACAAGGAAGTCGATTTCCTGGTGGCGACTGACGCCATCGGCATGGGCCTTAACATGGATGTCGATCACGTGGCCTTTGCCGGTCTCTCCAAGCACGACGGGCACCGCGTGCGCCGCCTGACCGCGGCCGAGATCGCGCAGATTGCCGGCCGGGCGGGGAGGGGAATGCGCGATGGAACGTTCGGAACTACGGCCGATTGTCCGCCGGTGCCGGACGAAATGGTGGTCCAGATCGAGGCGCATACGTTCGAGGCTCTGGACTACCTGCACTGGCGCAACAGCAACCTGGATTTCAGCACTGTCGATGCGCTGATAGCGAGCCTGGCCGCTCCCTCGCCCGGGCCCGCGCTGGTCCGCGGCAACGATGCCTCCGACGTGATCATGCTGGACGCCCTGGCGCGAGAGCAGGAGGTGAGACGGCTTGCTGTGGGGCGGGCGGCTGTCAGGAAGTTGTGGGAGGCGTGCCAGATCCCGGACTTCCGCAAGCTGGCTGATGAGACCCATGCGCGGCTGTGCGGTCGGGTGTTCAGTCATACTGTGCGAGATGAGGCGCTGCCGACTGACTGGATCGCCGGCAATATCGCCGCGCTTGCGCGTGCGGACGGGGATATTGATACGCTTATGCAGCGTCTTGCGGGCGTGCGGGTGTGGTCCTACGTCACCGCGCGTCCCGACTGGGTGCGCAACTCGCCACAGTGGCAGGCCCGCGCCCGTGAGGTGGAGGATCTGCTGTCGGACGCCTTGCACGAGCGGCTGACGAGCCGTTTCGTGGACCGGCGGGCGGCGCAGCTGATGCGGCGGCTGGAGGCCGACGACGGGCAGGAACTGCTGTCGGCGGTGACGCGGCGGGGCGAGGTGGTCGTGGAAGGCCATCCGGTCGGCCGTGTCGGCGGCTTCACGTTCTTCCCCGACCCGGCAGCCGCCGGGGACGAGCGGAAGCTGGTGATGCGGGCGGCACGCCGGGCGTTGCGCGAGGAGATGCCGCGGCGAGTTGCGGCGGCAGAGGCCGCGTCTAGTGAGGCTTTCGGACTGACGGACGATCATTTCGTGATCTGGGACGGCCAGAAGGTCGCTCGGCTGCGTCCGGGTCACGGCGTGCTTCGGCCCCGCGTGGAGATGCTTGGCAGCGAATTCCTCGACGGAGCACAGCGCGAGCGGCTGCGCGCCCGGCTGCAACGGCACATCGATGAGGTGGTTGCCGCCGAGGTGCGGCCGCTGTTCCAGGTTATGGAGAAGGCCGACCAGGACCGGCGGGTGAGGGGGGTGGTGCACCGGGTGGCCGAAGGACTCGGCGTTGTCGCACCCATCGAGGACACCTCTCCGCAGCTGCGCGGTCACCTGAAGGCGGTGGGGGTGAAACCCGGGCGCTTTGCATGGTTTGTCCCGGCACTGCTGAAGCCGCAGGCTGCCGCGATGCGGGCGCGCCTTTGGGCCCTGCACCGGGGGGTTCCGATGCCTGCACTGCCGGCCCCCGGGCTGGTTGCCACCGTAGCCACGGCAGACTGGCCGGACGGTTTCGCCATAGCCATGGGCTGGGTCGAGGCCGGCCCCGTCCTGCTCCGCCTTGACATCGCCGAACGGGTGGCGGCGGACCTCGCGTGGGCATCACGCCGCGGGGCCGCGGCGCTGCCGGCCGGACTGTCCTCGCGCCTCTCAATCCGTTCCGAGCTGCTGCCCGTGGTACTACGTCGGCTCGGGTTCCGTGTGCTGCCGGGCGCCAGCCTGCCGCCCGAGCAGTATGGGCCGCCGGCGCCGGCTATGCTGCTGTCTCTGCGGCGGCGCCCGGTACGCCGGGCTCAACCGGAGCCTAGGCACGCGCTGCAGGGGCCGTTCGCGGTGCTGGCAATGCTGAAGGCGTGATGCCGGAGCTTGAAGACCGGGACTGGCAGCGGTTGGATAAGTGGTTGTGGTGCGCACGTTTCCTAAGGGCCCGAAGCGACTGTGCGCGCCTGGCTAACGAGGGAACGATCCGGATCAACCGGCAAGTTACCGATAAGGCGCATGCCCGCTTGCGGGTGGGCGACGTGCTGACGCTGCCGCTCAGGGGCGATGTGCGGGTGGTACGAGTGCTAGCGCTGGCACGGCGGCGCGGACCAGCAGCGGAGGCGCAGCTACTGTATGAGGAAATTTCCGAGTAGCCTCCATGTTGCTCTGCGGGAGAGGTCGGCGCGCGCAGTGCGCCGGGTGAGGGCCTCGCCTTGCACAGGAGGCTGATCCTGGGCATATCCCCCGGCAGATTGGTTACAGAGGGTTGGCAGAGATGACCTATGTGGTCACCGAGACCTGCATAAAGTGCAAGTACATGGATTGCGTCGAAGTCTGCCCGGTGGATTGTTTCTATGTCGGCGCGAACATGCTGGTGATCCATCCTGATGAGTGCATCGATTGCGGGGTGTGCGAGCCGGAGTGCCCGGTGGAAGCGATCGTTCCGGACAGTGATGACAAGGCGGGTCCTTGGCTTGAGAAGAACCGCACGTTCGCGGCGGAATGGCCGAACATTACCCGGAAAGGCACACCGCCGGCTGATGCAGATGAGTGGAAGGACAAGCCGGGAAAGACGGAGCTGTTCGATCCTGCGCCGGGCGAGCCCTAGTTCTTACTCGGCGCAACTCTACCTTGGGATTGCTCGGTCGCCCTGATTGCGGACTTCCGAGCGTAAGTCCCGTGCGCCGCTCCGATGTCGCCCACCAATCCGGGATCGACGCCGAACTCTCGCAGCACCGGCACCGTGATCGTTACTGCAATCGCGCAGATGGACACCGCCGAGGGAAGCCCTGCGGGCTGTACCGCCACCCCGTTGTTGCGGGCGGTTGGCCAGAGAATGAAAGCACTCACCGCCGCAGTCGTGCCTCGGCAATCGTTGCGGACTGACGCGGGCAGGCGGCGCGAGGCAAAGTTATAGCGGCTATGGTACGCCTGTTGCAACTTGCTGGAGACCACGGCGGCAATCTCAATTCCCTCCCACACCTGCTCACTCGATGTTGTTACCACCCAGCCTGGCGGTAACAGGTGGCGCCAGTCCAGCAGCGAGCCAGTGCGCAAATCGAATACCCATGGTTTGGTCCATTGCGTACCGTGCGCGCCTCCGCAGAAGTTTTCGTCCGTCTCGACGATAGCGAGATAGCGCATTCCGCGCATCGTCACCCTGATGGAGCGCGTCCACGACGTGCGCTGGCCAGATGCCCCCGGGTTCCGGTGCATGCAAGCGACCACCGCCGCTCTGATTGCATCGTCTCCTTGTTGCAACGCTTCGTTGATTGCAACGGCGCCACTGCCTTGCCCGCCTGCGAGGCGTGGCAAGGCGGGGACGCCTGGAGCTATTTGACCTGCGTTGCGTATCCGCACCGGTGACGGAACTCCAGGCAAGGGCCGGAGCAGCGAGCCAGAGACCGCGGCCCATAACCGCCAGGAGTGCCGCGACAGCAACGCGATGAAACCGAACGCGGCGCGTCACCTCAAGCAAAGTGGATGAAGTTGCTGACCTGCGAGGGGTGAAGGATACGTTGCGGATGATGGTACGCGAGATGGCCGGAGTCATCGGGTGATTTGTAGCCGAAATTGTATTCTTCGATGGTAATCGCATCGCCGTTCATCTCAGCCACCCAAGCCACATGCCCCAGCGGGCCAGCGAAAGAAACCCCAGGAGCGAATTGGGCGACCGCTCCGACAGATGGCGTATGATCGACCCGGTGGCCCATCTTGCGGGCCCCCTCGGCCCAGGTGTCGGCATTGCCGAGTCCGCGATTGCTGATCTTGATGCCGTGCTGATCGAGCCGCCAAGCAACGAACGACGTGCATTGCCGGCAGTAGAAGCCCCACTTGTCAACGGCGTCTGGTGAGGCGGTGCGATAAGGGTAATCATCCACCAATTTCGGTGAAGGCGGGGGCGGCGGTGGTGGAGGCTCCTTGCAAGCCGAAAGGGGTGCGCTGAAGTTGTTGAAATTGGGAGTGTCGCAGTAGAAGTCGGTGACATAGGTGCCATCGGTCAACCGGTTCCAGATATTGGTGCCACTCACTGCTTCCCCATACACCTGGCAGGCGATCTGGATCGGGCTGTTATTCGGAATGACACGTACCACCGGGTAGTGGGTGCCCGGTCCCTTGCGGGCACACACGCCCACCGGGGAATTAATGATGTGGTATCCGCTCTCCACCAGGCTTTCTCGCAGCATGGCCTCAAGCTTCGCAGCGTAACCCCCGATAAGCTCGGCGCGATCCAATCCGTTGATGATCTGGCGCGCGTCGGTGTAATCGCACTTGGAGCCTTCGATGTAGTCGCTGAGTTGCTTGCCGGTGAACGAGCCGTTGCGCATACCATAGGACATGATCCGGTAGGCGATGGCCGGCTGCAAGGCCATATCGGGATGGATGAGCAACTGATCGCCCAGGTTCAGAGCACGGCTCATTTTGTCGTAGTTGCTCTCATATGTAAGCTGGACGTAACCGCGGCCATAGTAGACGTTGGTGTAGGTCTTCCCGTCGCTACCCTTGACCGTGACTGGCTTGCCATAGTCGTGGCCCGCGCCATGGCCGAATTCAGCGATCGGCTGCCACCTGTCGGCACATTCGTGCTTCACGGTCGCCAGCATGTAGGCCGCCCAACGCATGTCACTTACATCGCGGTCCTGTTCGATGGACCCGAGCAAAGCGCGCAGACCGGCGGCTTGATTCTCGTTGAGGGGGCCGTATTGCGGTGGATACAGTTTGAGAAATTTCTCCTGATCGAGTCTCATGACGATCTCCTTAGTCCGATTGCTTGACCCCACGCGCACATGTTGGTTCGGGCCGGCCTTAAGAGTTGTTGAGCCAGAGCTTAAAAGATCTGAAACGGCCGGGGTCTCGGCGGCGTCCAGCGCAGGAAACCGGGCAGCCTGCGGCAACCCCATTGCACCGCTGGTTCCGGCAGTTGCAAGATGGCTCCGGAATCAGTACCTGAAACCGAAATGACCACCCTGCACCAAGACCTTCTCGTCATCGACGGCCTGATCATCTCGAACTGGAGCCCTGCGGTCTTCGAGGATATGCGCCGCGGCGGCCTCACGGCCGCCAACTGCACCTGCTCCGTTTGGGAAAATTTCGCCGGGACGATGCGCAACATCGCCTGCTGGCAGCGATGGTTCCGCGACAACGGCGACCTGATCATGCCTGTGCGTAGCTGTGCCGATATCGAACGTGCCAGGCACGCCGGCAAAACCGGAATCATCCTTGGCTTTCAGAACATCAGCGCATTCGAGGATCAGCTCGCTTATATTCAGCTATTCAAAGAGCTCGGCATCGGCGTCGCGCAAATCGCCTACAACACCCAGAATCTCGTCGGTACCGGCTGCTACGAGTCACGCGACGCCGGGCTCAGCGATTTCGGCCGCGAGGTAATCGCCGAGATGAACCGCGTCGGTATGCTTTGCGATCTGTCGCATGTCGGCCCCGTCACTTCGCGTGACGTCATCCTCGCCTCGACCAAGCCCGTCGCCTACACCCACGTACTGCCGGCGGCGCTGAAGCCGCACCCTCGCAATAAGTCGGACGAGGAAATCCGCTTCATCGCCGAGCATGGCGGCTTTGTCGGCGTGACGATGTTCCCGCCGTTTCTCGCTCGCGGCAACGACGCCACGGTCGAGGATTACGTCGCGGCTATCGACTACGTGGCCGGGATCGCCGGCGAGGATAATGTCGGCATCGGCACCGACTTCACTCAGGATCAGGACCAGGCGTTCTTCGAGTGGATATGTCGCGACAAGGGATATGCTCGCCGGCTCGTGGATTTCGTGGAAGTTATCAACCCTGCCGGCATCCGTCGGATTGGCGATTTCCCGAACCTGACCGCGGCGATGCAGCACGCCGGTTGGCGCGAAGCCAAAATCCGCAAGATCATGGGCGAGAACTGGTTGCGCCTGTTACGCGAGGTGTGGGGCGGCTGAAGTCAGCTACTCCGCCGCCATCGGCATCACCGCCGCCTCGGCCTTCATCCACACGGCCGTATCATGAAACACCGCCCCACCATTGGGCGGAGCCGGGTCGTCGCTGGTCAGCGCGTTGATTCCGATGCCGCCCCCGTAACACTCACTCGGCCAGATGCTTTCAACCACAACGACGCCGGGCTGAAGCCCATCGAACAGACGCACATGAACCACCACCTCGCCGCGGCCGTTGCCGAGGCGGACACGCCCACCACCCAGCAGCCCCAGCCGCGCCGCATCGGCGGGATGCACCAGCGCCGTCGGGCGCCCCTCCCGCCTCCGGGAGTAAGGCATCTCCGTGAAGGACGTGTTGAGAAAACTGCGTGCGGGCGCCGTCACCAGCCGGAACGGCCGCGCCGCACTGACTACATCCTCGAACCCCGCATGATCCGGCAGACGCGGCATCCGCGCATGGTCCGGGCCGATCGCCGCCCAGTCGGGGGCGAAGCGGAAGCGCCCGCCCGGATGCGGGAAGCCGTTCAGGAAGTGCGAGACCTCGAACAACTCGGCCGCATCATGCCATCGATTCCGCAACACTGTCTCCGCATCCAGCCATCCTGAAGCGCGCAGGGTATGGTCGATAATCTCCCAAGCCGTCATCTCGAACCCCGGATGCTTCGCCCCCAGCCGCCGCGCCAGCGCGCAAACCACCTCATGGTTGGAGCGGCATTCGCCCGGCGGTTCGATCATCTTCGGACCGATCTGGATATGCGTGTGTCCGCCGGCCTGATAAAGATCGTCGTGTTCCATGAACATCGTCGCCGGCAACACGATGTCCGCCCAGCGCGCGGTTTCGGTCATGAACTGCTCATGCACGCAGACGAACAGATCGTCGCGGGCGAAGCCCTGGCGCACGCGGTTGCTGTCCGGGCAGACGGTCAGCGGGTTCTGGTTCTGAATGAGCAGCGCATGAACTTGCGGCCCATCACCTAGATCGCGACGGTCGCCGGTAAGGACGCTGGCCATGCGGCTCATATCGAGTTCCCGGACCGACCTGTCGCGAACGTCCAGCCCCTCGATTACCGTCTTGTCCCAGTGATAGATGCCGCGGTGGCTCCAGAGCGCGCCGCCGCCTTTGTACTGCCATGCACCGGTTACGGTCGGCAGGCAGGTAACCGCGTGCAGGCTCGCAGCACCATTGCGCTGGCGCGAAAAACCGTACCCGATGCGGATGTAGCTACGTTTGGTCGTGTTATAGAGGCGCGCGAAAGATTCGATCTGCTCCGCCGGCAAACCCGTAATCGCCGAGGCCCATTCAGGTCCGCGCGCTTGCAGGTGGCGCTCCAGCGCCTCCGGGCAGTCCGCATAACGCGCCATGTAGTCCCGATCCGCATGACCATCCCGGAACGCAATGTGCATCACCGCGCAGGCCAGAGCCGCATCAGTTCCCGGCCGCACCGCCAGATGCATGTTGGCAACCGCTGCGCTGCCGGTACGATAGGGATCGACCACAACCAGCTTCGCGCCGCGTTCTTTCCGCGCGCGGGTAACATGGGTCATCACGTTCACCTGCGTGGAAACCGGGTTGCCACCCCAAACCACGATCAGGTCGGACTTCGCCATCTCCCGCGAGTCCGGCCCGCGATAACCGCCGACGCCAGCAAACCATCCCGCCTCGCAGATCGACGTGCAAATCGTCAGCTTCTGGCGGGAGTATTTCATCGCGTGCCGCAGGCGGTTGATGCCGTCCCGCTGCACCAGCCCCATGGTGCCGGCGTAGTAGAACGGCCAGATCGCCTCGGCGCCGTGGCGAGCCGCAACGGTGGTGAACTGCTCTGCCACGCGGTCCAGCGCCTCATCCCAACTGATCGGCCGGAACTGGCCGCTGCCTTTCGGGCCGGTGCGCAGCAGCGGCCTGGTCAGCCGCTCCGGGTGATGAATGCGCTCCGCATAATGCGCAACCTTGGAGCAGATCACGCCGGCAGTGTAAGTGTTGTCCGCCGCACCGTGTACCGCGCCGATACGGCTGCCATCGAGCACCTCGACTTCCAGCGCGCAGGCCGAGGGACAGTCATGCGGACAGACGGAATTACGGATCGAACGGGTCATTAATTGCGATAATCCGGCGCCTCATGCTCGATCAGCCGCAGTGCCGCATCCCACACCATGGCGTAGTGCTCCTCGTTCTCCTGCTTGTGGAACTGCTCTGCAGTATGGCGGCACACGTCCTCCGGCGGGATCAGCAACTCCGCTCCGCCCGACATCGCCGCCACCTGCGCGGCACACGCCCGCTCCAGCATATACGTCATATGAAACGCTTCCGGGATCGAGGTGCCGCCAACCAGCAGCCCGTGGTTGCTCAGGATCATGACTTTGTGCGGCCCGAGATCGGCTACCAGCCGCTCGCGCTCGTCCAGATCGAGTGCGATGCCCTCATAACCGTGATAAGCCACGCGGCCATAGAACTTCAGCGCGTGCTGGCTGATCGGTAGCAAACCCTGCTTCTGTGCCGATACCGCTATACCCGCCGCCGTGTGCGTATGAACGACACAAGTAAGATCCGGCCGTGCCATGTGGATCGCTGAGTGAATGGTAAATCCGGCCGCGTTCACCCGTCGCGACTGCGCATCGCCATTCTCCAGCACATTGCCGTGCAGATCGACTTTCACCAGATCGGAGGCACGCATCTGATGGAAATTCACCCCGTACCGGTTAATCAGGAAGTGGTCTTCCGGCCCCGGCAGGCGCGCGCTGATATGGGTGTAAATGAAATCAGTCCAGCGATGATACGCCACCAGCCGATACAGCGCTGCCAGATCGCACCGAACCCCCCACTCCTGCTCTTGTGTGCTGGCCGTGCTGGCCGGCCGCGCGACCACATTCATCCCGCCCCTCCTGCTCCCGTTTGCCGGCTATGATTGCCGCGCCCGCGGCTTGGGTCAATCTGGACGCCGGTGCGGGTGCGCAGAGGGAATCGTGGGAGCGATCATCGAGACGATCAGCCACGCCATCGACCGCGGCGCCGCCCTGCTGGCCGCCGCCGGGATCAATTCTTCTCGCCGCGAAGCCCGCCTGCTGCTCGCACATGCGCTCGGCTGCCGGACGGAAGAACTCCTCCGCGAACCGGGTCGCCCCGTGGATCGCCGAGCCTCCACCGCCGCCTACGACGTCCTGCTGCACCGCCGCGCTCAGCGCGAGCCGCTGGCCCTGATCCTGGGCTATCGGGAATTCTGGAGCCTGCGGTTCGCGGTATCTCCCGCGACATTGATTCCTCGTCCCGAGTCCGAAACGCTGATCGAGGCCGCGCTGCGGCTCTTCCCCGACCGGGCAGCGCCGCTTCGCATCCTCGATCTCGGGACCGGCACGGGGTGTCTGCTGCTTGCGGTGCTGCACGAATTCCCTAGCGCGTTCGGCATTGGTATCGACTGTGCCTGGCCCGCCGCCCGGCTCGCCCGGCACAACGCCGTCAATCTCGGCCTTGCTGGCCGATCGGCCTTCATCTGCGCCGACTGGGCCCAGCCAATCAGCGCCCGGTTCGATCTGATTCTGAGTAACCCGCCGTATATCGAATCGGGGGCGATCTCCGGGCTGATGCCCGAGGTCGCCCGATACGAGCCGCGTTCCGCCCTCGACGGCGGATCGGACGGACTGGAGGCATACCGTACGCTTATACCTGCTATTCCCGGACTGCTGCGACCAGCAGGGGCTGCAATCCTTGAGATTGGCGCCGGGCAGGGGACCGCAGTGGCGGGACTCGCAAAAATCCAGGGATTGACTACATCTTCGGCAGCGGATCTGGCTGGAATCCCGCGGGCTATGGTCCTCCGTAACGCCCTGCCGTAAAAAAACCATTTGGCAGAACAGGAAAGCGGGTATAGTTTCGAAAGAGTGGCAGGGAATGGCCGGGTAAGACCCGGTCTTTGCACCAGCCGGGTGCATCACCACGCCACCGTCGAAGGTTTGAAGCTTGGCTCGGAAGCTCGTGTGCGGTTGGCAGCGTCCACCGCAGGCTCCCTGCCCGCTATTGAAAGGCACGACGACACAGAGATGAACATGAAACGCATGCGCAACCGCGGCCACCGGAACGGTGGAGGCGGTCCGATCCGCCACCACGGCGGTGGTGGTGCCGGGGGCATTCCGCTCAATCGCAACCACGTGTTCGACAGCAACGGGCCGGATCTGCGAATTCGCGGCACGGCCCAGCAGTTGTTCGAGAAATATCTGCAGCTTGGGCGTGATGCGACCTCGTCCGGCGATCGCGTGATGGCCGAAGGCTACTTCCAGCACGCCGAGCACTATTTTCGCATCCTGAACGCCATGAACCAGGCGGCACAGCAGAACCAGCAGCAGAATGGGCAGCAGCACCAGCCGCGCCGCCAGTATAACGGCGAAGACAACACTCCTGCCCCGATTATCGCGGAGCAGGAAGAGGGCTCCGCGCCTGGAACGGGGGATCAACCCGAGACAAGGGAGATCCCGATCGTCGCCGCTTCTGAGAACTGAGGGTTGCAGAGCGGTCGCAGGTGCTGACCGCCTATATTATTGAAGGCCGGCAGCTGCGTCGGCTGCCGCAGCCGGTCGGGCTTGAAGCGCTGCGTGGCGCTGTCTGGATCGACTTGTTGTGGCCGGCCATTGAGGAAATCCGGCTTGTGGAGGATACGACCGGCTTGCAGGTCGCCTCGGAGACGGCATTGGCTGAGATCGAACCGTCCTCCCGCCTGCAATATGACGGCGAGGCGCTTTATCTGGGTGCGCTGTTGCTCTCAGAGGGCATTACTACTTCTCCGATCGGATTTGCGCTTACCCCGGAATATCTGCTGACCGTGCGCTTCGCTGAGAGCGAGGTGGTGGAAGCACTCCCTGAGCGCCTACCGAATCCCGAGTCGATCGGCCGCGGCGCCTCACATGTGTTCGTCACCCTGGTAGAGGCCTTGGTGGGCCAACTCGCGGATCTGCTGGAAGGCACGGCCGCGGAACTGGGCGCGGCGCACCCCACCGGAGCAGATCGCGGCATGCTGGATACGGTGGGACGTGCCGGCGCCCTGGTTGCGAGCATCCAGGAAACTTTGCTGAGCATGAGCCGGATCGTTCCCTATGTCGAGCAAAACGTCCGGTGGCTTCCGGCGGAGCTGCATCCGCGACTGGCGGCCCTGCGGCAGGACGTCGCTGCACTGATGGAGTATCAGGCGCTGGTCGCCAACAAGGTTCGGTTTATACTGGATACAGTGCTTGCGCTGACGGTGACGGGGCTGAATGAGCGCGCCAAGATTTTTGCTGCTGCGGCGATCGTCGGCATCCCTCCGGCGCTGGTGGCCATCATCGTCGCATTGGCGATGAGGCCGGGCGGCGCCTGGTACGGGCTTCTCGCGGTGGTGGTCAGTGCGATTGTTCCATTTGCCGTTATCTATCTGCGTGGAATGCCGTGAGAGAGGCGCGCATCGAGGCCATCACCGCTGACATCACCACCCTGGAGGTGGATGCCATTGTGAATGCCGCTAACGAGTCCCTGTTGGGCGGCGGCGGGGTGGATGGAGCGATCCATCGCGCTGCTGGTCGCGACTTACTGGAGGAATGTCGGGCGCTTGGTGGTTGCCCGACGGGACAGGCGCGTATCACCAAAGGTTATCGCTTACCCGCCCGGCACGTAATCCATACGGTTGGGCCACGCTGGCGCGGCGGGACCCACAACGAGCCCGGGTTGTTACCGCGAAAGCCTGAAGCTTGCCACTGCGCACGGGGTGCGGAGCATTGCCTTCCCGGCAATCAGTTGCGGGGTGTACGGCTATCCGCCTGAGGCCGCCACCCGCATCGCGGTGCAGACCACCGCCGCCGCGCTGAAAGAGCATTCCGGAATTGGCCATGTGATCTTTGCCTGTTTCGGACAGGACATGCTCGCGTTGTATCTGGATGAGCTTAAGCGGCTGGGACGTTGATCTCCGGCCAGGCACGAAAACGTGCACGCTTGCCCAACATTCGCCATAGCACGAGCCAAATTTGACCGTCCGCGAGACGCACATCGCGTGCATTGAGATTGCAATGCACAGGAGCTCAACCTTGGCTGCCATCCGTCGCGATCCTGATAGCGTCGCCCGCGACCAATTCGCCATCTTTAATGCGGTTTGCAGCGAAACCGCCATCCCCGATGACGAGCGGCGCCGCCATATCCTGCATTTATCAGCGACCGAATGGTCCGCTTGGCAACTGCTTCGCAGCGGCAGGCCGGTTCCCGCCACACTGGATATTCCTGCCATTCTGCTCCGTTTGGGCCGGATTACGCATCGCCTGAGCGTCGCGGCGGAGCGGTCCTCAATCCGCCTGCCTGTTCAATGAACCGGGCTATCTCCGCGACACCCTCGCCTGCTCGGATATTCGTGAAGACGAATGGCCGCTCGCCGCGCATGCGGCGGGCATCGCGGTCCATGACGTCCAGGCTAGCGCCGACGAACGGCGCGAGATCGATCTTATTGATAACCAGCAGATCACTTCTCGTAATTCCAGGCCCGCCCTTCCGGGGGATCTTGTCGCCGGCAGACACATCGATCACGTAAATCGTGAGATCGGCCAACTCGGGGCTGAATGTGGCGGCCAGATTATCCCCGCCGCTTTCAATCAGCAGAACATCCAGTGCGGGAAACTGTCGGCAGAGTTGCGCGACACCCGCCAGGTTGATGGACGCATCCTCACGAATGGCGGTATGAGGACACCCGCCGGTTTCGATCCCCAGGATCCGTTCCGGAGGCAACGAGCCTGCGCGCGAGAGGAACTCGGCGTCTTCTTTAGTGTAGATATCATTGGTGATTGCCGCAATTTCGTAGCGATCGCGGAAAGCGCGACATAGGGCGTCCATCAGCGCGGTTTTGCCGGTGCCGACCGGGCCGCCGATGCCGAACTCGAAGCGGGCCAGGTGGATTGGTCATGTGCGAAACAGCCTTGTGTGCTGGGTCTCGTGGCGCAGCGCCGCAATGTCGGCCCGGAAACAGGCGGTGCCGATGTCGTCCAGTGTCGCTGTTGCGCTGGTTTCTGTTACTTCTGCCAGTGCCGGCGCCAGTCCGGCCAGCACCCGCAATCCGGCGGTCTGTCCCAGTGGGATTAGCCGTATCCCTGCCGAAACCAAATTCGCGGCCAGTGCCTGAAGGTAGGCGGCGATCGCCAGATCCACCACTATGCCCTGGTCGGCTGCCGCGGCGCCCACGGCGACGGGATAGGGCGAGTCCTGGGCTGTAAGCCGCGCTACCCGCGCGCCACCCCAGATCGCTACCGCCCGGATGAATGCAGTTCCTTGTGCAACCGTCTCCAACTGCCGCTCGCCACCGAAGGCAAGCGCAATCCCAAAGTCGCACAGTGCAGCTAAATCATCCGGATGAGTTGCATGCGCATGGCGCAGCAGGATGGCGTCGGACCATGGGGGGCCGTACAAGAACAAATCGTGCAGCCAATCGTGCAGGCTTGGTTCGTTTCCGATATCGCCTGCCTCGACCGCCCATTCCAGCCCGTGGCTGTAAGCGAACCCGCCCGTGGGAAACGCCGGAGACAGCCACGTCAACAGCAGCTGCAGAGCTTCAGTGGTTGTGGTCATGGTGATGATGGCCCCCAGCATACGCGCCGGCCTCCGGATCGAACGGCGCGGTTACGGACGACCACGTGCCACCGAGGACGGTTACCATATCCGCAATGACGTGGTCAGCCCGAATACGGAGATGCGGGCCGATCACCTGGACCGGCAGATGCCGGTTGCCGAGATGCCAGGCAATTCGCACCATGGTAGCCGAACCAGGTGCGTGAATCTCCATCAGCGGCTCGGGCCTGGCGAGCACGCGCACGATTTCGCCGGTGTCCGTCAGCAATCCGTCGCCCTCGCGCAGCCGTGCGGCCCGTGGCAAATCCAGCAGGATGTCGCGCCCGGTTTCTGTTTGCAGAGCGATTCGCCGCCGGTGCCGCATGTCAAAATCCAGCAGCACCGTATCAGTTGCCGACGATACGTCCCAATCTCCGGCTTGCAGGACGGCGTGTGCGCGGGTCAAAACAGGAAATACCGTTGCGCCATTGGGAGTACGTTGGCCGGTTCGCAGGTCAGCAGCACCCCATCCGCCCGGACTTCATACGTCTCGGCATCCACTTCGATGACGGGTGTCGCATCATTATGGATCATGCTGGCCTTGCTGATTCCGCCACGTGTGTTGCCAACCACGGCCAACCGCCGTCGCAACCCGAGTGCATCGCCTATCCCCGCTTCCCTCGCCGCCTGGGAGACGAACGTCACGCACGTGGCTGCCAGCGCACCGCCAAACGCCCCGAACATTGGCCGGTAGTGTACGGGCTGGGGCGTCGGGATGGAGGCATTGGGATCTCCCATGGCGGCGATGACGATGGCGCCGCCCTTTATCACCAGGCCCGGCTTTATCCCGAAGAACGCCGGCGACCACAACACGAGGTCCGCGAGCTTGCCCGCCTCGACCGAGCCCGCCTCGCTCGCAATGCCATGTGCAATCGTCGGGTTTACGGTATATTTCGCAACATAGCGCTTCGCCCGCGCGTTGTCCGCATCACCGTCCCCCGCCAGGGGACCGCGCTGTAGCTTCATCTTATGAGCGGTCTGCCAGGTGCGGATGATAACTTCGCCCGCCCGGCCCATGGCTTGGCTATCCGACGACATCATGGAAAGAGCACCGATATCGTGCAGGATATCTTCCGCCGCGATTGTCTCGCGCCGGATGCGGCTCTCAGCGAACGCAATGTCCTCCGGGATTGCCGGATCGAGGTGATGGCAGACCATCAGCATATCAAGATGCTCGTCCAGCGTGTTCACTGTGTAGGGGCGCGTCGGATTGGTCGAACTCGGTAGCACGTTCCCCAATCCTGCCACCTTAATGATGTCCGGGGCATGGCCGCCGCCGGCACCTTCGGTGTGGAAAGCGTGGATGGTCCGTCCCTTGAACGCCGCGATCGTCTCCTCCACGAACCCAAATTCGTTCAGCGTGTCCGTATGGATCATCACCTGGATATCGAACCGGTCTGCGACCGACAGGCAGCAGTCGATCGCCGCCGGGGTAGTGCCCCAGTCCTCATGCAGCTTCAGACACGACGCGCCGGCACGGATCATCTCTTCCAGCGCCGCGGGACGCGAGGCGTTGCCCTTTCCGGCGAACGCCAGGTTCATCGGCAATCCCTCCGCAGCCTGCAACATCCGCGCGATATGCCACGGCCCCGGCGTGCAGGTGGTTGCGGCTGTTCCAGTCGCCGGTCCGGTGCCGCCGCCGATCATGGTCGTGATGCCGGAAGCGAGCGCCTCCTCAACCAACTGCGGGCAGATGAAATGAATATGGGAGTCGATACCGCCGGCGGTGACGATCTTGCCTTCGCCGGCAATCACCTCCGTGCCCGGGCCGATGATGATATCCACTCCCGGCTGCACGTCCGGGTTTCCGGCTTTGCCGATCCGGGCGATCCTTCCATCCCGGATGGCGATATCCGCCTTCACTACGCCCCAGTGATCGAGAATCAGCGCGTTGGTGATAACGGTGTCAACCGCACCTTCGGCTTGCGAGGCCTGGGATTGTCCCATGCCATCGCGGATCACCTTGCCGCCGCCGAACTTCACCTCCTCCCCATAAATCGTCAGGTCGCGTTCGACCTGGATGAACAGCTCGGTATCAGCCAGGCGCACCCGGTCGCCCGTGGTCGGTCCGAACATGTCGGCGTAAGCGGCCCGCGCCAGCCGCGCCATTACAGTGCTCCCATCACCTCACCGCGGAAGCCGTGCACAATCCGTGCCCCGCGAATTGGCACCAGCGTGACGTCGCGCTCCTGGCCCGGCTCGAACCGGATCGCGGTCCCGGCCGGGATATCAAGCCGCATGCCGCGGGCCGCCGTCCGATCAAAGGCGAGCTTAGGATTGGTTTCAGCGAAGTGGTAATGGCTGCCAACCTGGATGGGGCGGTCGCCCGTATTCGCGACAGTCAGTGTGATCCGCGGCAGATCCGCATTCAGCTCGATCTCGCCCGCTGCCGTGACCACCTCGCCAGGAATCATGCTCTCTCCGTTCAGGATACCAGCCGATGAAGCCGGATCAGTAAAGATCCGTCATATTGGTTCCGCTCGCTCCATCGCCGCAAGAGCGCGTCCAGTCCCAACCCACGCCCGGCGCCGTCCAGCGCCAGAAATCCCATCACCAGCATCAGGAACATGTATTGCCATGGCCATTCACCGCCGTTGTGATAAAGCCCGAGCCAGATATTGGCGGTGAACAGCACCCCCACGATGCCAGTGAGCCGCACTGCCAACCCCAGCATGAGCGAGATCGCGAAACAGGTCTCCGCAACGTACGCCACGATGTTGATAATGGCGATATTCGGGATCAGCACCTCGCGATAGAAGTGCTGCATCGATCCCCAGGCGGCGTTCTGCGCGATCTGATTCATCCAGTAGGTGAAACCGCCGGACACCGGCAGTGGCAGTTTCCATAGCGTCCCCTGGAACCACATCGCCCCGATCAGCGACCGTGCGACCCACAAAAATACGCTGCGGCCCCTACGCTGCAGAGGATCGTCGCGCAGGTTGATGAACGCAAGCACCAGGTTCGCCACCACGAGCACGTCAAAGAAGACGATCAGCGGGTATTGCCACAGGCCAAGCGGCTTGTAGTTAGGATCGTAACCGATGAGGAAGAGCAGGCTATCGAGGAACGGATTTGTTCGCATTACCAAGCTCCCGCCAGGCCGCTGCCGCCGCCTGGATCAGTTGTAACGAAGCCGGGGCGCCGTCGGCTTCACCCTTTTCGAAATCGCCTTCCTGCCCCAGCCGGTTGCTGACATGTGCCAGGCACAGCACCGCAAGGCCACGCGCCTTGGCAAAAGCATATAGCCCCGCCGCCTCCATCTCTACCACCATCAGTCCACGCGCCGCGGCGGCCTCCACCGCTGAGCCAGTCTCGCGAAACGGCGCATCTGTGGTCCAGCTCCCGCCGCGCAGCAGGCGTCCCGCACAGGCCTGTTCGATCGCCGGAACCAACCCCTCCACCAGGCGCTGATCGGCCTCGGCATACTCGGCCGACGGCAGGTAGTGGTAGCTCGTGCCCTCGTCCCTCAGCGCCCGGTCGATCACCACATAATAGGGCGGCATCGCGACATCCCTGATCTGCCCCGCCGACGTCATGCTGATCAGCAGCCGGCAGCCGGACGCAAAGAGCTGCTCGGCAATTAGCACCGCGTAGGGCGCGCCGACAGCATGGGGCACGAAGCCGATACCCGACCAGGCAATCAGTTGCGAATGATAGCACGGCCATTCCGGCATTGGCCGCGCTCTATGCCGCGCGATCAGGTAGCGGACCAGGTCGCCGTCGGGATCCAACGCGCATACCGGTGGTACCGGCTGAGCCGGCAGCCCCTTCTGGCGCCGCGCCTCGCGCAGCAGGTTCTCGGGCCGGAAAAGCGATCCCTGCCCCCAGTCGCGCCCCGCGGTAATCGGCGCACGGCTCATGCCCGTCGCAACTCCATAGATACCCGAGCCAGCGTCATCGCGATGCGCATTCCCGCTTTCAGCGTGCCTGGCATGTTCCCCGCCACCTTGGACCGGCCGGCGATGCGGCGCCGATAGGGCAGGGGGATCTCACGGATCCGCAATCCCGCGGCGGCGGCGCGCAACTGCATCTCCAGGTTCCAGCCAAATGTCATCTCCCGCATGCTGAGCGCGAGCAACCGCTGCAGCCGGATAGCCCGGAACGCGCACATATCGCTGTAACGGAATCCTGCTATCATCCCCGCCAGGCGCCCGATGGCCGCTCCCGCCGCCACCTGATGCCAGCCCATGCTTCCCTGCTCCCGCCTCCCCAGGGTGCGGGACGCCAGCACAAAATCCGCCTCGCCACGCAGCACAGGGCCTACGATTTCGGCAGACTCCTCCCCGGCGTCGGCGCCGTCCCCGTCCAGAAACAGCACCACCTCCGCGCCAAGCACCTCTGCATGTTCCGCGCCAGTCAAACACGCCCGCCCGTAGCCGCGACGGGGCTCCACCACGACCTGCGCGCCTGCCTCCCTCGCCTCGTCCGCCGTGCCATCGGCGCTGGCGCCATCAACGACGATCACCGCGTCGACCACGCTCCGCGGCAGCCCGCGCACCGTAGGCCCAATCGCGCCGGCTTCATTCAGGGCGGGGATCACGGCTGCAACACGCACCGGCATCACTACAGGCTCCAGCGCAGCCCGCAGCCCTGACACGGCTTGGGCGGCATATCGCTCAATAGCTGGGTGCGGAATTCCCGATAGCCCGGGCCATTCCAGATGTCCCGTAGCGCTTGCTGCGTCGCGTCGCCCAGCGTGTAGCTGTCGTAGCCGCGGGCGGAGAACGGCGCGATGCAGCAGGGCAGGGCCCGGCCATGGGCCGTGAAATACATCAGCGACCAGGGGCGGCGGCATAACGACCAGGGCTTTTCGCCCGGCTGACGAGTTCAGGCTCAGCCCAGGCTCGGTAGCGCCCGATGCATCCAGCCGCACCCCCAAATCCCGCCCCAGCCCCTGCGCCGCTTCAATCGCCGCCTGCTCCTCGCGCTGCGTTTGCTCGAACAAAGAATTATCCGCCCGCGCCATGCCGAAACCAGCGTCATCGTACACCAGCCGCTGCAAATACACCTCGCGCACGCCCATTGCCGCCGCGAGCCGCACGAACTCCGGCAATTGCCCGATCGTCTGCTTAAGCCCGGTGAGCCACAGCGAGACGCGCGGTGTCACGGCACCTCGTTCCTGCTGAAACGTCACGAATCGCCGGACATCTCGCACAATGCGGGCAAAGAAATCGCGCCCACGAATTTGCTTGTAGGTCGCAGCATCCGCTGCGTCCAACGACACCCGCAGCTCATCTAGCCCGGTATCGATCAACTCCTCAAACTTGCTCGGCCGCAGCAGCGTGCCATTCGTGTTGAACAGCACATACACCCCGCGCTGCTTCAAATAGCGGATCATGCCGGGCAACCTCGGCACCAGCATCGGTTCTCCCACACCGTGCAGAACCGCACGTGCCAGCCCCGGCACCTGATCGACGATCCGTGTGAACAACTCCCAGCTCATATCTGCGGGCGGCTCCAGGTCCTCGAACGTCCGCGGGCACGTCTCGCACAACAGATTGCAGCGGTTGGTCACCTCCAGATACACGCAGACCGGAGGCTTCGCGGCGTACGCGTCCCGCTGCTCGTCAACCGCCTCAAAATAGCGCGGCGGGTCTTGGAATACTGCCGGCATTCTCAGCTCCTCTGCGGCGCGAACAGAGTTCGGCCGTGGCCAGCGCAATAGCCGGCAGGTAAATCAGGCACGGCCAGACAAAATGCTCGCTCCAGGGATTAAGGTAGAGGATCACCGGTGCGACCGATAGCCACACCACGGCGCGGTGGGGTGCAACGCAGGCGGGCACCCCAAGCCATACGAAATACCAAGGATAGTGCGGGCTTAGCGCGGCCACGGTGCACGCGGCGAGTATCGCGGCATCGCTGCACACGCGCCGGATATCGTCGGCCGCGTCCGCCGGGCGAGGCCGGAACGCCACCCATAACGCGAGCCCCGCGAGCAACGCCAGGACCACCACGATATAAGCCACAACCGCGGCGTGCGGCACGTGGGTCAGGTCCTCGATACCGGCCAACAGCCAGAACCCGTTGCCGGTATCGACACCCTCCTCCTTCCCGTAACCCGGCAGGAACCCGAACACGTTCCAGCCCACCCCAACATACGGCAGGTAGAGCAGCACCAACGTGGCCGCGAACGCCATGGGCATTCGCCAGTCCGCTCTTCGCCACAGTGCCGGAGCAATTGCGGCGGGAAGGAATTTCGTGAGCGTTGCTGCCCCCAGCACGATGCCGGTCGCGGGCCGCATCTGCTTCACCCCCAGCAACAGTGCCAGCCCGGTAAGGCCGATAACGATCGCATCCACGTGTCCGTTTTCGGCAAAGCACCAAGCCGCCAGCGGATTCCAGGCGTAAATGAGCAGCCGTGCTGGGGGCAGTCCGGCAAGGCACAGCACGCCCAGGATGCAGGCCATTCCCATTATCTCGAATGCCACCATTGCGATCTTCATCGCCAGCACCGACTGGCTGATCCGCGCGACCGCAGCGAAGATCATTTCCGCTACCGGAGCATAAATCGTCCGGGCGTAATCGGGGCGGTTTACATGCGGATAGATCGCTTGATCCCTTAGCGCGCTCAGCGCCGCCGCCGCCGGGATATCGCGATACGGGTTGATACCCGCGTTCTGCACGCGGCCATCCCATACGTAACGGTACATATCACTTGAGAGGAACGGCTGTGGCGGCAGCAACGGCAGGCGCATCGCCGCAGCAACCACAATCACCAGTAGCAACGCCGCCTGCCCGCGAGGCGGCCCCCGCACTACCTTCCGCACGGCCGAGAGATAAAATACCGCCGAGACAGCCATGATGGCGATGAACACCTGGGTGCGAGGGAGCGAGCCGACCGCGTCCGATCCCGGCACGTGCAGCGCCAAATCAACCCAGGTCAGCACCGTGATCACGGCGCCAAGTGCGGCCAACACCGTCATTTCACCAGGGACCGGCTCAGGCACGCTGCGGTCGCTGGCGCCGGGTAGCCCCGCCCCGGACGCTCTAGTTCCTCGACAAGCCGGTCGAGCAAGGCCGGCGAGTCCACGTTGTACCACGGTGGGAGCTCCGCAACCCGCAGCCCGGCCGCGGCCGCCCGGGCGCGTGTCTGCTCGGCAACAGCGGGCGTGCTCCATTCAATGTCCCGAAACAGCCCGGGATAAGGTGCTGCCATGCCGATCAGATAGTAGCCTCCGTCCTCTGCCGGACCCAGCACGATCTGCCGCGGATCTTCCATCAGCCATGAGACCGCGGACACCAGCGACGCGGTTGGTAACGTCGGGCTGTCGGCGTTCACGAGGCAGACGGCATGATAACCGCGCGCGAGCAAACCCCGTGTCGCGTGCAGCAGTGAGCGGCCAATTCCCTCGATCCGCGGCGGCAGGTTGATACCCCCGTCCGCCAAAATGAGACGGGTTCCGGGCGCCAGCCATCCGTCGAAGGCATGTCCCGTTCCCGCTGGGGCATAGGCAACCCAGCCATCTGCTGGCACATGCGCCGCAGCAGCGGCAATGTTGTGTGAAATATCAATGACGAACGCCAGACTGAGTGCCGCTGCCTGTGCCGGCGTAAGCGGCGGCGTGAGCCGCGTCTTCGTCTGGCCGGCAGCCGGTGCTTTAGCCATTACCCCGATCGCGCAACGTCGGTTCACGCTAACCCCGCCCGATTATCGTTATCGACGGCCGACTATGGTCGTTCATCCACGCCAACGTTAACTTAATGATTTGGAAGCATCCATTGCGGCCAGGCGATCCGCCAGCCGGTTGAGTTCCCAGAGTCGCGCCAGCGCCGCCGCCTGCGCCCAATCCGGCTTCTGGTCTGCGATCCGCGGCACCGGTGCCGTGCGGTCCATCGTCGCGATCCGCCGATACAACCGCAACGCGTCTGCCTGCTCTGCAAACCGCCCGGCTGCCAGCAGCGCCTCCAGCGATCCGTATTTGTGCAGCAGTGCAGCGGCCGTCTTCGCCCCCACGCCGGGGGCGCCCGGCAGTTTGTCGGAGGGATCGCCGCGCAGAGCGATGAAGTCCGGCACCTGCCCCGGCTCCACGCCGTAGCGCGCCATCACCTCCGCCGGTCCGATACGCGCCATCTCGCCCGCTTTGACCGGATGCAGGATCGTCGTGGCGGCCGAGGCAAGCTGGAAGGCATCACGGTCCCCGCTGGCAACGAGGACCGTGCCGTTGCGCGCTTCTTCTTGTGAAGCGACGGCTGCGAGGAAGTCGTCCGCCTCGTAGCCCGGCGCTTTAGCGGCGATGAACCCACAGGCGGCCACTATCTCCGGTAGGACCGAGAGCTGTTCGACCAGTTCCGGGTCGAATTCACGGCCGCTCTGATACGGCGCGAAGGCGAGGTGCCGGTACGTCGGGGCGTCCAATGTGTCCCACCCCACGAGCACGGCCCGGGGCCGCTCGCTCTCACAAAGCCGCAGGAGCAGGTTCATGAACCCGACAATGGCGCCGGCGCCCTTCCCACCCGCGCGTCGAATCGATTTCGGCAGCGCGTGAAAGGCGCGGTGGGCGAAGGAGTCGCCATCAATAACGAGCAAGGGAGCGGGCATTGCGGGCTGCTATTTGCTTGTGATCAGCGATAATGGTCGGCAATCGCCTGCATTAGCCACTCCCAGGCCCGCTGTTCCTCAGGACCGGCAGTCTTACTAACCGCGATCTCGAGGTAGGCGATTTCACGCTCTACCTTGTCACGCGGCAGCATGAAGAGCCGGCTAACCAGGATCGCGGCTTCGACCACCGCAGCCTGGGCGCGGTTGAATCCCTCAAACGGGGCGTGGTTTTCGCGATGGATGATGCGGCAGCGAAAGCGCGGGCGTTGCGGATCATCCTGCACTGCAACTACCTGCATTTCGTCGTGCGCCAGGGCGACTTGCAGGCGCGGCGGGCGCACGCGCTGTGCGGGGAGGGTCGGCCAGTCGCGCCGGCCGGTCAGGCAGCCGGCGATGATGCGCACGTCCGTAACGTGGCTGGCGACAGCTTCCGGCACCGCGCGCAGATTGTCGAGTGTGGTCGAGGGATGAAATGGCGCGATAATCCAGTCCTGCTCCTGCGCGATCAGGCCGATGGGCGCAATGTGCACGCGGCCCTTGGGCGAGATCGTGGTGATAACGGTTTCACGAATCATCGGCATCACTGGACGAGCCCTGTTGGCGTAGCGTGTGGCCGGCTTCCTTCAGACGCGTGAGATCGCGCTCCGCGGGCGGCGCTGCGCATCCCCAATCCAGCGATTCATCCTGCGTGTAACGTTTGCCGAGGCGCGCGGCGATCTCGGCCTTCATCAGCTCGGTGCCCATGTAGAACGCGTGCGCGCCGTCGTTCTCCAGGCCGAGCAGCGGAAAGAACTCCATGGCGTCCTGGCGGATTGCGTGGATGCGGTTGTTGAAAACGTGCACGCCGTCTTCAGTGGTGGCGACGCGGAAGCTGGCATCGCGCAGTGAGGCGGCGAGGGCTTCGATATCCGGTTTCGTTTGCGTGTAGGGCGCGCGGTCATGGATCTGGAGCAGGGCGGGGGTGTAGTTGCGGGGAAGCTCGGATTCGGCGCGGGCGGCAAACATCAGGCGGCGTGCAATGTCGTGTTCCGATACCGTGCGGCGGGTGTGGGGACTGACCTGCACGACCAGGACATTGCGGATGGTGAGTTCCGAGCAGATGCCCATCAGCACGGCGGTGACGCCGGAGGAGTCGGCGTCGGTGAGTTCAGTCAGGTTGCCGGTACCCATGAGGATTTCGGCGTTAGGCAACAGGCGACGCAGCTCGGCATAGCGCAGCAGCGAGGCAGTGAAGCCGAAGTGGACGGGGTCCAGGATGGGATCGAGCAGGAACGTCATGCCGCGTGCGTGGGCAGCGTCGGCGGCCCGGAGCAGGGAGTCGAGATCGCCATGGGCCCCCGGGATGAGCACCGGGACGGCGCTGGTTCCGTCGGCAACATCCAGGGTGTGTTCGGTCAGACTGAGAAGGAAGTCGGCGCCCGCAAGCGCACCGCGGCGGAGTTCCGCCGGGTCGCCGGAATCGACGCTGACCTGCAGGCCGTGCGACTTGAGAAGCTGGATGCGGTGTTCGAGCTCAGGGAAGGGATGGCCAGGGCGGCACCCGATATCGATGACGTCGGCGCCCTGGTCGCGCATGGCCCTAGCGCGGGCAAGAAAGGTTTCATCATCAAGCTTATAGGCATCGACGCTCTCGGCGAAAATGCGGATATCGTAGCGAGAGATATCGGGCGGCTTGCCGCCGCGGCCGAGATAGCGTGGGAGATCGGCGATTTCGTCGGGGCCGCGTTCGAAACGGGTGGCAAAGGTTGCGGACAGGCGCTCGGGGTCCATGCCGGCACGGCCAGGAAAGATGACGCGGTCGGCGTTGAGTGGCGGCTTGAGGCGGCGGCTCACGATCGCCTCAGTCATCAGCGCGGCGACTTTCACGCCAACGTTGGCGACCTCCCAGGAGAACGGCGGGTTTTCGATCCCCGCAAGTACACGGCGCAGCCGCGGTTCGGCCAGGTGGCCGGTGAGGAAAAGGATGCGCTCAGACACGCGTCGGGAGTGCGGCGTTTCGCCGCGCGACGGATTTGCGCAGTTCGTCCAGGGTCAGTACAGACCTCGGCTGATTCGAATTCGCTGAGGCGGCGTTTGCGTGGGCGCCGCTTCATTTGGCCAGCCAGTGCCCCGGCGGGTTGGTGGGATCGATGCCAGCGGCGGTGAGATGATCCGGGCCTGCGATATGCACGATACCAGCGTAGCCATCGAGGAAGCGCGGAAAGGCGGGGTCGAGGATGCCGTCGCGCGCGAGGGCGGCGGGCGTATGGGGCGCAACCAAGCAATGTTTTATTAGCAACAGGCGCGGCGCGTTCAGGACACGAGCGAGCCACAGGCTCAGGCTGTCGGAGGTGACGTCCCAAGACGGCGCGATACCGGGAGCGTGGCGCAGCATGGGCCAGGGCGACCAGAGCGGAACACGGCCGTCGGCGCAGAGATGAAGCACGGCGTCGAAACTTTCGGCGAGGGCGAGACAAGGTTCAAGCGAAACAAGGGCGCGGCCGAACTGCGCCATGGCCAGCAGAGCCATCTCGTGTGCGGCGTGGTCATCGAAGCCCATGCGAGGCTGCGCGTGCCTGACCGCATCGGCGAATGGACCGCCGCCTGGGACCAGCACAACACTGCCGCGTGCCTGTGCAACGGCACGCAGCCAGCGGCGGAGTAGAGGTGAATCGGCGTAGCTACCGCCCAGTTTAACAACCAGGCGCGGGATCATTGGATCGGCGCTCCGAACAGCAGCTCCACGGGCGCGACGGGATCGTCGCGCTGCCGCTCTATAGTGACGCCGACCACGCCGGTACCGACATCAAGCTTTTCCACGGTGACGGAGACCTTGGCGACACGGGGGTGCGCAAGAATCAGGGCAGCGATCCGCTCCGCCAGCGTTTCCACCAGGGCGATATGCTGCCCCTCGGTCAGCATGCGGATACCATCGCTAATGATGTCATACGAAAAGACATCGCTCATATCGCGGGTGGGGGTCGCCGGCCGCAGAACAGTCGCCTGAACGTTGAAACGCACGCGCTGGGGGGCGGTGCGCTCGCGGGCATAGGCGCCAATGAGAACCGGCAGCACCCAGTCGCGCAGGAAAACCTGGTCGGTGCGGTATAGTTCGCTGCGGCAGGTTGGCTCCGGCCCGCCGTTCTCGCGAGGAATCAATGCCCGGATCGCGCGCACGGCGGCGAGGTCGATGGGGGCGGCGCGGCCACCCGCACACAGCGCCCCACGGAAACCGAGCACGGCTGGCTGCAGCATAAGCAGGCGAGGGATATCGGGTGCTTCGAGGGAGCCGGCCAGGCCGGAAAACAGCGCGTTGGCGCGGCAGGCGGCGGTGAACTGCCGCAGGCGCGGGAGGTCCATGTGGTCGAGCAGCCGGCCACTCCGCTTATTGGCGGTATCGAGCATCGCGCCGGCAAAGCCGGCTTCCGCCAGCAACGGCAGCAACGACAGGTCGGGGGCCTGATCGGCGAACATCACGGCGATCAATTGCGCGCGGCTGGCAAGGGGCGAGAGCGCGCGGATGCAGGCGTCCGGGTCGCCCGCGGGGAAAATCCCAATTTTGATGACCGCAGCGCCGGCGGATAAGGCCGCGGTCGCCGCGGCCAGAACGCGATCCGGCTCCATGGGCAGATCGCCGGTCACGGCGCTGACCGGGACGCGACCTTCCACGAGGTCAATGACATCGCGGGTCGCTTGTGGGTGGACAGCACCCAGCGCGCCGCGGGATGGATCTTTCAGGTCGATGATATCGGCGCCGCCTTCCAGGGCGATGCGCGCCTCCTCTACGCCGGTAACGCTAGCGAGCATGCGCGTCATTTCGGGATAGCCTCGCCCGCGGGCAGGATTCGCTCAGTCAGCAGATAGTTGAGCCCGCGTGTCCAGGATTCGTCGGTGTTGCTTCGGATGCTGACACTGCCGGCCCGCAGCACCTTCTCGGTCTGAGCATCGCGGATGACCACGTTCACATTCAGGATCAAGTTGGAGACCTTTTGCACCCAGCCGACGACGGAGACATCGGCGCCGAGCTGGTGGGCGAAATCGGGCGCGCAGGTCGTGCAATTCAGCATGTCCTGCTCTTTGATCTGCATCGCCAGGGGGGCGGTGCTGAGGAGCTGGTAGCCAGCAGCTCGCAGCCTCTGCCGCAGCAGCAAATCCAGCATCTCCACCCGGGCGTGTTCGGCCTCGTTTGTCGCTGGCGTGCCGAACGCGCTCGTATCCAGCAGCCGGAATCCGAAAACCGCTGCCTTGACTGGTGCCGGAGCTGCATGTGCGCCAAGCACATAAGCGGCGAAGGCGCACCATGACGCGAACAGTACTCTCATGCACCTACTGCCGGTTTCACCGCGATCCAGGAGCTTGAACCAGAATGGGACACGGGTATCCTTTTGCCATGAAAAGTCCAAATCCGCCGACCCGCAACGGGTGCGGGCGATCGGACGGAAAACGTCATGATTAAGCTTCTGTATGCGCTGGGCGCGGTCGCGCTGGCCGGACTGGCCGCGCTTCCGGCACGCGCGGCGTACCCCGGCCACCAGGACCCGGACTGGCCGTGCATGGCGATCAAGGTTCCCGATCTTTCGCTGGCGGCAGTCTGGGCCGGGCCACCCGTCGATGCATACAATGATACGTGGTCGCAGGATCCGCAGGTCGCCGGCCTGGCCGAGCGGCTGGCGGAGCGGCGGTTGCCCCTGGAAGATGCGGAGGCCCAAATTCAGGCGTTTGCCAAGCAGCTCGGCAATGACCGGAACCCTAAGCTGCTTGCGCTGACCGCCGGCCTGTTCAGCCTTCTGAACGGCGAGCGATCCAGCGTGATCGCGGGGCTCGACAGGTTCGGCGCGAGGCAAATCGAGCTCGCGGATGATATTCGCAGCCAGCTCGACAAGTTGCACGGACTCGAAGGGCAACCGCAGCCAGACGAGCAGCAGATCGCGTCTCTGGGCAAGCAGCTTCAGTGGGAAACGCAGATGTTTCAGGAGCGCCGCCAAGTCACGCAGTATCTATGCCAAGTGCCGGATCAGATTGAGCATCGGTTTTTCGCGCTGGCACGCGTTATCCAACAGAACCTGAATGCAGGAGGCTGAGCCGGCACAGCTCATCGAGCCGCTGGGCCTGCTCCAGGGGGCGGAAGCGCGTGAGGCGATCGCGACTGGGTCGGCGCTCCCGCTCGCCGGCAGACACATGGGCTACGCACTGGCGCGGCTGATCGCTCCGGACGGGGCGGGGCGGATTGTGCCTGTTGCGCAACTGCCGGACGAGTGGCGCGATGTGGCGGACAAGCTGGCGGCACCTGCCCCGGACTGGGCCGGACTAGGCGGGGGTGCGGCGGTGATGGGGATCATCAACGTGACGCCGGACAGCTTCAGCGACGGCGGGGACTATTTCGACCCCGGGCGGGCTATCGAGGCAGGGCGAGCGATGGCGGCCGCTGGGGCCGCCATTCTGGATATCGGCGGCGAGAGCACTCGCCCCGACGAATCAACGGTTATTTCTCCCGAGGAGGAACAGAGGCGGGTGCTGCCGGTGATTCGCGCGCTGCGGGACTGCAGGGCCGTGATATCCGTGGATACGCGCAATGCGGCGACCATGGCGGCTGCTCTCGACGCGGGCGCCGCGATCGTCAATGACGTGTCCGGGCTGACCTATGATCCCGAAGGTGCCGGGCTGGTTGCGCGCCGGGGATGCCCGGTCGTGATTATGCACATGCGCGGCACGCCGCAGACCATGAACAGCCTGGCCAGCTACACTGATGTGGCGCTGGAGGTGACGCGGGAGCTTCAGGCCCGGCTGGATGCGGCCGGGGCCGCCGGGATCACCCGCGCACAGATTGCGGTCGATCCGGGCATCGGGTTTGCCAAACACACGGGGCAGAACCGGGAACTTTTAGCGAGGCTGCCGCTGCTATTGAACCTGGGCTGTCCGATCCTGGTCGGGTTGTCGCGCAAGCGGTTCGTGCGGGAGGTGACCCGGACACTTGCGCCGAAGCAAAGCGGGCCGGGATCGCTGGCCGGCACGCTGCATGCGCTATCGCATGGGGCGCATATCCTGCGGGTGCACGACGTGGCGGATACCGTGCAGGCGGTGCGAGTATGGGAGGCATTGGCGGGGACGATCTGATCGCGGGTTTGTCCCGCAACGGCGAGCCACCCCGGGTGTTACCTGTTCCATGAGTTGCCATCGAGGAGGCAGTCATGGAGCAGAAGCAAACCGCGCAGAAACCAGAGGCTGAACGCAAGGGCCAATCCGGAGCGGGAAGTGTTCTTTCCGATAAGGAAAAATTCGAGCACAGCGGCCCGGACGAGGCGCTGAAGCACATGCGCGAGAAAACGCGCGAAGCGAACAAAGACAAATAGGACGTCATGCCGGGGCCTGGCCCCGGCATACCTCATTCAATACGCTACCGTGCTCGGGTCCCAGTAGTCGAGGCGGTCGCGAACCTCCCAGCCACGACGTTGAGATAAGGGATCGATAGGCCCGCTTGATCCAGATCAAGCTTGGGGGCCTTTCGCTGTTCCGAAGACCCTTTAACATCCGGATCACAACCCAACGCACTCGGAGCTCATGACCGCACTTGCGCCCGGCGGCATCGACTGCGACATCCACCCCGCCGTACCTAACCTCAAATCCCTGCTCCCCTACCTTGCCGACCACTGGCGCGACAGTGTTGTGCAGCGGGGCCTGCACGATCTCAACTCCATCGCGTATCCCTTGAACGCCCCGCTGACCTCCCGGCCCGACTGGCGGCCGCCATCAGGCAAGCCCGGGTCCGACGTGGAGCTGCTGCGCCGCGGTGCCCTCGACGCGTTCGGCACGGCAGCGGGGATCTGCAACTGCCTGTATGGCGCACAGCTTCTGTTCAGCGAGGATATGGGCGCCGGCTTTGCTCGCGCGGTCAATGACTGGATTGCCCGCGAGTGGCTGGATCGAGAGAAGCGGTTGCGAGCCTCCATCGTCGTTCCGATCCAGAATGCGGAGCTCGCGGTCGAGGAGATCGACCGTGTCGCGCCCGACCGCCAATTCGTGCAGGTGCTGATGCCGGTCATGCTGGATGCACCGCTCGGGAAGCGCCAGTACTGGCCAATCTACGCGGCCGCCGAGAAACACGGATTGCCGGTTGGCATCCATGCCGGCAGCACCTATCGGCACCCGGTCACGCCGGTCGGCTGGCCCAGCTACTACACGGAAGATTACGCAGCGCAGGCGCCGGCCTTTCAGGCGGCTCTGTCCTCGCTGGTTGCCGAGGGGGTGTTCACCAAATTCCCCGGGCTCAAAGTCGGTACTCATCGAGTCCGGCGTTTCCTGGCTGCCGGCGCACCTGTGGCGGCTGACGAAGTTCTGGCGCGGGCTGCGGCTTGAGATTCCGTGGGTGGATCGCTCCCCGACCGAGATCGTCCGCGACCATGTGCGATTAACGATCCAGCCCTTCGATGCACCGGACGATCCGGCAGTGATCGAACGGCTTCTTGAACATTTCGGTTCGGAGGAGATGCTGCTTTTCTCCACCGACTACCCACATTGGCATTTTGATGGCGACGCTGCGCTGCCGCCGGGGTTGCCCGCGGAGCTGGTGCAGCGGATCATGAGCGACAACCCGCGCGCAACCTACCCGCGCTTGGAGGAGACGATCGCATGAACGTCCAGCTCGGTTCCCGTCCGGCGCCTGCAGCGGCCAATACATCGAAGATGGCCACGGCTGACTGCGATATCCATCCGGGGCGTAACAGCAACGATGAGCTGGCGCCCTTCCTGCCCCGGCGCTGGCAGGAGCACTATGGGGAGTTCGGGGCGCGTCTGCGCCAGGCCTATCAGATGGGTCCGGCGTATCCGAAGGGTCAGCCGCAAGCGTCCCGTCGCGACGCTTGGCCGCCCGGGGGCAAGCCCGGTTCGAATCTGGAGTTCCTTCGGGCGCAGTTACTCGACGCCAACAACACTCAGCTCGGGGTGCTGAACGCCACCGGAGAGAACGGGCAGGCTTTCCAGAACCGCGAATTCGGCGCGGCCGTGTGCCGCGCCATGAACGAATGGCTGATCGAGAAGTGGCTGTCACGAGAGCCCCGGCTGAAGGGCTCCATCGTTGTCCCTTATGAAGATCCTGACGAGGCGGTCGCCGAAATCGAGCGCTATGCAGACGATGAGCAATTCGTGCAGGTGCTGATGCTGAACCGCATCGCCGAACCGCCCGGGCAGAAGCGCTACTGGCGCATCTATGAGGCTGCCGCGGCAGCGGGCTTGCCGGTCGGCGTGCATGCCTTCGGGTTTGGCGGTTGGCCCGTCAGCGGCAGTGGCTGGCCGAGCTTCTACATCGAAGACATGGTGGGCCACGCCCAGTCGTGCCAATCCTTTCTGACCAGCCTAGTGATCGAGGGCGTGTTCGCCCGCCTGCCTGCATTCAAGTTGGTGCTGATCAAGTCCGGGTTCGGCTGGGTTCCGTCCTTATCTTGGCGGCTCGACAAACTCTGGCGGCGATTGAAGCACGAGACGCCGCACCTCGCCCTGGCTCCGTCCGAATACATTCGCAACCAGGTCTGGCTCACGACCCAGCCCATGGAGGAGCCGCAGCCGCGTGAGCATCTGCTCGACTGCATCGACTGGATCGGTTGGGACCGCCTGCTGTTTGCCACCGATTATCCTCATTGGGACTACGACGATCCGGCGCTGGCCCTACCGTTTCCGGTAGAGGAGGAGAAACGATGCCGCTTCTTCCTGCAGAACGCGCTGGAGCTGTACGGCCAGGCCTGACTGGAGTAGCGGCGCTCGGTCTTGCGCTGGTGCTCACCGGCTGCGCGGCGCAGGCGATCGCGAGCAAGGAGGAGCTGTTATCGGCCGCAGGGTTTACGAGCCAGCCAATCAATACCCCGGAGCGAGCCACTTTGGCCAACAGCCTGCCGCCCACCGAGCTGATCCGCAGGGTGAGCAACGGTCAGTTCGAGTGGGTCTATTCCGATCCCAACCATTGCGGTTGCATCTATGTCGGTGACCAGACAGCATATCAGCGGTACGCGTTGCTGCGTGTGCAACGGCAAACCGCGGAGCTGAACGTGCAGGCGGCGCAGCTCAACTCCTGGGGCTGGGGACCGTGGGGGCCGTGGTGCGGCTGGGGGCCGCCGTGCGGGCCGTGATGGTGAGCGGCGGATCAAGCGGGTGAGGCGAGGGGCTTACCCTTCTCCACCACATAAGTGATCATGAGCCGCACTTGCATGTTGCCGGGCTTGCCGTCGGTGCACGAAGTGATCGAGCCAATGCCGCGTGGAGGTGACAGCTCGGCCTAATCGAAGTTACCCGCCTTTCCTGCGCGCCATCCTAGCTATAGCTAGAACGGAGCGGGAAAATGCCGGCGAATACCGAGAAGATAGTCCGGGATCAGCTCGAGGAGCGGGTGGTCGCCGGTTCCCTGAGGACGGAGACGGATCCTAAGAAGCTGGTTGGCCTGCTCGACGACCGGGTCGACCTGGATCTCCGGGATCTTCGCGCAGGCCCTCCGCGCGCACTGGACTACGCCAATGTCATCGACGCCCTGCTCGCGCGGGCCGAGCTCGAGGAAATCTCGCACCAGGAAATTGAGGCCACGCGAGTGGCCCGCATCGCCGCCCGCGGGAGCTTCCGTGGTGGAGTAGTATGGACACCGCCCGATCCGGTCTTCCGCATCGTGCACGAAGTGCCGGGCCGCATCCGGCTCGAAGCTGCTACCCTGAAGGACGACACCACAGCATGCGCAGCCGCCGAGGCGTGCGTGTCGGACCTGCCCGGCGTGCACTCCGCGCGGGCCAACCCCCTGACGGGCAGCCTGACGGTCGTCCACGACCCTTCCGCGGCATCCCGCAAGGCGGTCATGCGGGCGCTCGAGCGTTTTTCCCGCGCCCCGGTGGAAGGCGAGGTGCCGCACCCAGTGATGGCTCCCAGCTCTCTCAAGCCTTCCGCTGAAAACCTCGCGACAAGGGTCGCTAAGATCGGCCTGGAGCAGGCCGTCTCGACCATCACCGAGAGGGCAATCCAGATCGCCGCGGCCGCGCTCCTCTGACCCGTAGCGGTGGTGAGCTGCGGATCACGCTGGTGAGGCGAGGGGCTTACCCTTCTCCGCCACGTAGGTGATCATTATCCGCGTTTGCGTACCGCTGGGCTTGCCTCCGGCGTGGGGCGTTTCAGGCGGAATTTGGAATACGTCGCCCGCCTTGAACTCGCGGGTCGGCCGACCCTGGACCGGAACCTCAATGTTGCCCTCCATGACATAACTGGACTCAATTCCCGGATGGGTATGCCGCGCTACCTTTATTCCCGGCTCGATCACCGCTTCTACGATCAGCGTGTGATAGCCCGGTGTCGGCCGCCCGTCTGTCTGCGAGAGGATTTTTCGGGTTACTCCGGGTGTGGTGGCCGCCGGAGCGTTTTGTGCCGCCACTTCGGCTGCAACCAGACCAGTCGCTGCGCAGATCGCGCAGGACGCGACGCCCGCGAAGCCACGCCGTGTAAGCATGATGATGTTTCCTCCCTATCGCCGGATCGTACATCTCCGGTCGCGGCCAGGGTAGGCGCGTCATGACGCCGTGGGCAAGCTCTTCTACCAAGCGTCCGATCAGATGACCGCTTTTGATCTGACGATATTCGGCCTCCGCGCCACGTGATGATAGCGCAACCGCCGCAGCGGTAGTAGCCCCAGCCCTTCCGCTTTGCGGCCGATGCAAAAGTCTTGGCAGACCGTGTGAAAACTGAATCGCAACGGATTCCGAAATCGGGATGCGGGGCAATAAAATCGCTGCATGACGCACCTCGTCGGCCACGATCGCGGTCAAACTCTACTGTTGCCGGAATCGCTGGACGAGTATGTTGGCCCGGAGAACCCAGTACGGTTCATCGAGGCGTTTGTCGATGGGCTCGATCTCGCTGCCGCAGGGTTCGGTCGGGTTCGACCGAAGGAGACTGGCCGTCCTGGCTACGCGCCCGGTGATCTGCTGAAGCTCTACATCTACGGTTATCTCAACCGGATCCGGTCCAGCCGACGCCTGGAAGCCGAAGCTCACCGCAACGTTGAAGTGATTTGGCTGCTGCGGCACCTGAAACCCGACTTCAAGACTATCGCCGACTTCCGCCGTGACAACCGCAACGCGTTCCGCCCGGTATTCCGCCAATTCGTGTTGCTATGCCGCCAGTTAGACCTGTTCGGTCGGGAGTTGCTGGCGGTGGATGGGACGCGGATCAAGGCGGTTAACAACAAGGATCGCAATTTCACGCGCGCGTCGTTGACCGAGTTCATCAAGCTGGCCGATGCCAAGCTGGACGACTACCTGAAGCGCCTCGATACGAGCGATGTCACCGACTAGCGAAACGACCGGAGGTTCTCCAGCAGCGCCGCGAGACAGTGGAACACCCATTCGGTACGATCAAACAATGGATGAACCAAGGTGCGTTCCTGATGCGTGGGCTGGAAAAGGTTCGCGGCGAGTTCAGCTTGACGGCGCTCGCCTACAATCTCAGGCGGGTGCTCAACATTGTCGCCTTTACCGAGTTGATGATCGCGGTGCGGGTTTGAAATCCGCCTACCGGCATTTTAGCCCTGCCAGTTAGGTGCCCTTGGATTGCGAAGCTGTAGGGCAAATCACGATGAGACTTGCCTGTTCACTTCGAAAGCCCTGGGTAAAAGCTTCCAGACTGGCCACGAGCGGTCCCTATATCGTCGGCAGACGTGTTTCCACACGGTCTGCTTGGAGATATGCAACGCCGTCGCACGGCTCCCGTCTGCTGATGGTGTTAACCTCGGTCAAAGCGATATGGTAAGCGGGCATAGCGCAACCGAGGTCTTCATGCCCGCGACACCATCGTTGTCGTCACCCGCACGGAGCGCACCGGCCGCTTTCGCCAGCGGGGCGGTGATCGGCACGCTTGGCGGGCTGATCGGCCTTGGCGGCGCGGAGTTCCGGTTGCCACTGCTGATCGGTGCTTTCCGGTTCGCCGCCCTGGAAGCGGTAATTCTCAACAAGGCAATGAGCCTCGTGATCATCGCGTCTGCCTTACCGTTCCGCGCTGCCACGGTTCCTTTTGCCGCCGTCGCAGCGCACCGGTCGATCATCGTCAATCTGTTGGCCGGGAGTCTCGTCGGCGCGTGGTGCGGGGCCGGTTGGGCAACGCGCCTCGCATCGCACGCGCTCTATCGCGTGATCGCTGTTCTGCTCGTCGTCATCGCTGCTGGCTTCTGCTCAGCCACGATACGGCGGAAACAGGTAGCGCGCTGTTTGCGGGTGCAACGCAAGCCGTCGCTGGCGTCGTCGTAGGCTTCTTCATCGGCACTATCGCCGCGCTGCTCGGCGTGGCGGGCGGTGAGCTTTTGATTCCGACACTCGTTCTCCTGTTCGGTGCTGATATTAAATTAGCCGGGAGTCTTTCGCTCGCGGTGAGCTTGCCGACGATGCTTGTTGGCTTCGCGCGTTACAGCCGGGATCGCGCCTTCGCCGTGCTCGGGGAAAGTCGGGCATTCGTGCTTGTGATGGCGGCGGGGTCGATCTTCGGCACCTTCATTGGAGGCCGACTGCTCGGGCTGGTGCCGACCCCCTTCTTGCTCCCCTTGCTCGCCGTCATTCTGGTGCTGTCGGCTATTAAGGCTTGGCTGCACAAGTAGGAACCGCCGCGCGCAGCGGCGGAACCCTTAAGTATCGGAGAAGTTGCATACGTGGGAGTGGCCCGCAGCGGGCCGATTGACGCGAGCGAAGTCGGATAATGCTTTATAACAACATGGCCGAGACAAAGCCCGGTATTCCCAAAGCATAGCGCGCCGCCATGAGAAGGGCGGACGGACGTCCCCTTTGGCGGGCAGCGCAGTTCGATTGGAGAGTGTATCGACGGCCGTTCGGCGGCACCACCATACGCTTGCTAGCCGGAACCTTATTCCGCGCCGAAGTTCGGTTTCCGCTTCTCGACGAAAGCAGCCATCCCTTCCTTCTGGTCGGGTGTTCCGAACAGGGAGAGGAAGACGTCGCGTTCGTAGCGTATGCCCTCCGCCAGTGTGGTTTCAAACGCACGATTGACCGCGCGCTTGGCCATGGCGACGGCGACCGGAGAGAGCGCCGCGATCTTTTCCGCAACCTTGAGCGCCTCCGGGATAAGCTGATCGGCCGGCACGACGCGGGAGACGAGGTTGGACCGCTCGGCCTCCTGAGCATCCATGAACCGGGCGGTCAGGATCATCTCCATGGCCTTCGACTTGCCGACTGCCCACGTCAGCCGCTGAGTTCCTCCTGACCCTGGCATGACACCGAGGTTGATCTCCGGCTGGCCAAACTTAGCGGTATCAGCGGCGATAATGATGTCGCACATCATCGCCAGCTCGCAGCCGCCGCCCAGAGCGAAGCCGGCCACCGCGGCGATCACCGGCTTCTTGACCTTCAGCACCGTTTCCCAGCGGGCACCGATGAAGTCCTCCATCAACGCACGGGGATGGGTGCGCTCGCGCATTTCCTTGATGTCGGCGCCAGCTGCGAAGGCCTTTTCATTTCCGGTAAGCACGATAGTTCGGATCGCCGGATCGGCATCGAACGCCAGCAACTGCCGGCCGAGTTCCCCCATAAGCAGATCGCACAGCGCGTTCAGCGCCTGCGGCCGGTTCAGGCGGATCAGCCCGACGGCGCCATGCGTTTCGACCAGGATGGTTTCGTAGGTCTCGGCCATGCGGACGCTCCTTGTGGTGGCCGGGTTGTATCCAGGCGGAATAGCGCTGTCTAACGCAGCTTTGCCTCAATCATCGCGTTGAACGAGCTTGGATCTGTCCGCAGTGGCGGCGACTTTCGGTGCTCTGCAGGACCCGGTCGCGCGAGGGTGGGAAAGCCGGGGCCTCGCAAATAAGTGTGTGCCGGCACCTAACGCTGCACCCGCTGGCAGAAGAACGTCACTCCGCCCGGACTGGCTGATCCGAGCAATTCCGCGGCAGGGTGGGCCAGGGCAGTGTTCGCAGCGCTCGCCCTCCCGCCCGTACACTTTCCAGGCACATTGGAAATACCCGAGTTCTCCCTCGGGCTGCACGTAGTCGCGCAGGCTCGAGCCGCCTGCTGCGATCGCCTCGGTCAGTGTCGCCTTTATGGCCGGCACAAGGCGGCCCGCCCGGGCGCCAGGGACGGTGTGGGCGGACCGGCGAGGGCTGAGGGCAGAGCGGAACAGTGCCTCGCAGGCATATATGTTGCCCAGCCCGGCTACCACCTTCTGATCGAGCAGCGCGGACTTAATGGAGGTGCGCTTGCCGGTGAGGGCGTGGGAGAGGGTGCCTGGCGTGAACTCCGGGGCCAGCGGCTCCGGCCCCAGGCCGGCGATCAGCCGGTGCGTATCTTCCTTCTCAGTCCGGACGAGATCGACCGAGCCGAACCGGCGCGGATCGATGAACCCTACGCGCCAGTGGTCGTCCGTTTCCAATACGAAGTGCTCATGCTCGGGGACTTCATTTGCCCCCGCCGGTGCGATGATCAGCCGTCCGGACATGCCTAGGTGCAGCAGCACCGACCAACCGTCGGCCAGCCGCATCAGGATATACTTGCCCCGGCGGCGGAACCCGGTCACGCGCGCCTGCCTGAGGCGGTCTTCCAGTCCCGGCGGGAAGGCCCAGCGCATATCCGGGCGACTGGTCGCGGCACGGACTATTGTCCGGCCCTTCAGGCGGGCACGAAGCCCCCGCATGACCGTCTCGACTTCGGGGAGTTCCGGCATGGTTCCGGCACCTGTATAAACCTCAGGCAATGAGCGGCAAGGCAGGTCCGACGACCGATTTCGGCTACCGGCAGGTGCCGATGGGTCAGAAGAAGGGGTTGGTCCGCGCGGTATTCGACAGTGTAGCCCCGCGTTACGACCTGATGAACGACCTGATGTCGCTTGGCATCCACCGGATCTGGAAGCGCATCTTCATCACAGCCCTGGATCCGCGTCCGAACCACACACTGGTGGATCTTGCCGGCGGGACCGGCGATATCGGGTTTCTGTGGCTCTCCCAAGGCGGCGGGCCGGTGGTCCTGACAGACATCAACCCGGCGATGCTGTCGGTTGCGCGGGATCGTGCAGTCGAGCGTGCCGTGATCGGCGGGTTGGATTTGGTGGCGGCCGATGCCGAGAAACTGCCTCTATTGGACCGTCAGTACGACCGCGTGTCTGTGGCCTTTGGGCTGCGTAACTGCACCGACAAGAATGCGGTCCTGCGGGAGGCGAGGCGCGTGCTGCGGCCGGGCGGCCGGTTTTTCTGCCTGGAGTTCAGCCGCTTGCAAGTGGTTGCGGCAGCGGGGCTGTACGACGCGTGGTCGTTCCAGGTGCTGCCCCGGCTTGGGCGGCTCGTAGCGAAGGACGACGAGGCCTATCGCTATCTGGCCGAGAGCATTCGCACCTTCCCGGACCAGGAGACGCTGGCGGGCATGATGGCCGAAGCGGGCTTCGAGCGGGTGAAGTATCGGAACCTGTCCGGCGGGATCGCGGCAATCCATAGCGGATGGCGGTTGTGAGCGGCGTTGCCGGCAAGCGGGTTCTGCTGATCGTCTCGGGCGGGATTGCCGCCTATAAGGCCCTGGAGCTGATCCGGCTGCTGCGGCGGGCGGAGTGCGGCGTTACCTGTGTGCTGACCGCGGCGGCGGCGCAGTTCGTCACGCCGCTGTCGCTGCAGGCGCTGAGCGAGTCCAAAGTCTATTCCGACCTGTTTTCCCTGACCGACGAGAGCGAGATGGGTCACATTCAGCTCTCCCGCAGTGCCGACCTGGTGGTGGTGGCCCCGGCCTCGGCGAACATTCTGGCGAGCATGGCAACGGGTCTGGCGGATGACCTCGCGACCACTCTGCTGCTGGCCACCGACAAGCCGGTGCTGGTTGCGCCGGCGATGAACGTGCGGATGTGGCTGCATCCGGCGACCCAGGCCAACATGCGTCTGCTTGCGGAACGCGGCGTACGGGTGGTGGGGCCGGAAGACGGTCCGATGGCGTGCGGCGAATACGGTCCGGGCCGGTTGGCGGAACCGCCGGAGATGTTTGCCGGGATCGAGGAGATGCTGGCCCATCCTTCCGGGGCCGACCTCTCCCCCAAAGCGGGAGCGGTGAAAGGAAAGCTGAGTGGGCGGCACGCACTCGTTACCAGTGGGCCGACGCACGAGCCGATCGATCCCGTGCGCTACATGGCCAACCGCTCCAGCGGTCGGCAGGGCCATGCCATCGCCGGCGCACTGGCTGCGCTGGGGGCGCGGGTGACGCTGGTGAGCGGTCCGGTGGCATTGCCCGACCCGGCGGGGGTCACGGTGCGCCATGCGGAGACGGCGCGGGAGATGCTGGACGCCTGCCTCGCCGCGTTGCCGGCCGATGTCGCGGTCTGTGCCGCCGCGGTGGCGGACTGGCGCGCGGCCCACGAGGTGGGGGGCAAGATTAAGAAGGTCCCAGGGGCGCCGGCACCTCTACTGGAGCTGGTGGCGAATCCGGACATCCTGGCAACCTTGTCGGAACCGGGGCCACGGCGGCCCCGTCTGGTGATCGGTTTTGCTGCGGAGACGGACGATTTGATGGCCAACGCGCAGGCCAAGCTGGCCCGGAAAGGCTGCGACTGGATCGTGGCAAATGACGTGTCAGCAGAAGCGGGGAATATGGGCGGAGCGGACAACACGGTGTACCTCATCACCCAGACTGGGGTTGAGGACTGGCCGCGTCTGCCGAAGGAGGAGGTGGCCCGGCGGCTCGCGGCCAGGATTGCGGAGGCGCTGGCGTGACCGTTTCCATCGCCGTCCGGCGCCTGCCGCACGGGGCAGACCTGCCCTTGCCCTCTTACGCCACCGCCGGAGCCGCGGGCATGGACCTGCTCGCGGCGGTGCCCGAAGTGGTGACTATGGCTCCAGGCGATCGGGCGCTGATCCCGACCGGCCTGATGATCGCCCTCCCGCCGGGGTATGAGCTGCAGGTCAGGCCTCGTTCCGGGTTGGCGCTGCGGCACGGCGTCGTGCTGCCCAACAGCCCTGGCACAATCGACGAGGACTATCGGGGCGAGATCCAGGTGATCGTCATGAACGCCGGGACCGAACCGTTCATCGTCGAGCGGGGCATGCGGATCGCGCAGGCGGTGCTGGCGCCGGTCGTGCGCGCCCGCTGGCACGAAGTAGCGGAGTTGGAGGGGACGGCGCGGGCCGCGGGCGGGTTTGGAAGTACGGGGCGGTAAAGAGTCGCTACGTTTCCTACTTGGTCGCAACCGTCGCGCGGCTGTTCAAAGCGACCCGGGAGAGCGAACGACGCTCAGTGCTAGGCGGGCCGCGGAGACCGGTAAACTCCTTCTCGCGGGCGAGAAGCGCCTTGGCCCGACCGGAGGAAAGGGGCTTGAGGCGGGCGCCGCCCAGTGCCACGCTTCCACGGGATTGCTTCGTCCCCGGCCACCGCCGGGGGCAGGCGCTAACGCTGCTCGCAACGACACGAGTGTGGGAGGCATCGATGTCCGGGAATCCGGCATATCTAACCGGTCTGGATCGTAATGAGGCTAATTATTCGCCGCTCAATCCGGTCACGTTCCTAGAACGGGCTGCCTATGTTTACCCGAATCGTGTGGCGGTGATCCACGGCGACTGGCGCGTGACCTGGAGGGAGACGTATGCACGATGCCGGCGGTTAGCGAGCGCGCTGGCCCGACGGGGGATCGGACGCAACGACACGGTGGCGGTCATGGCGCCGAATGTACCCGCGATGTACGAAGCGCATTTCGGGGTGCCGATGCTCGGGGCGGTGCTGAATACGCTGAATACGCGGCTGGATGCCAACACCATTACTTTCCTGTTGCGGCATGGCGGCGCGCGGGCGCTGCTGACGGACCGCGAGTATTCCGCGACGATCCGCGAGGCGCTTGCGCTTTTCGGGGAAGACCTGTTGGTGATCGATATCGACGATCCAGCGGCGCACGGCGATCCGCTGGGCGAGATGTCTTATGAGGCGTTTCTGGAGACGGGTGATCCGGAGTTCGCGTGGCAGAATCCTCTGGATGAGTGGGATGCGATTTCACTGAACTATACGTCGGGGACGACGGGTGATCCGAAGGGCGTGGTAACGCATTTCCGTGGCGCGTATCTGAACGCAGTGAGTAACGTCCTGGGGTGGGATATGCCGCATGGGGCGGTGTATTTGTGGACGCTACCAATGTTCCACTGCAACGGGTGGTGTTTCCCGTGGACGGTGGCAGAGCGGGCAGGGACGAATGTTTGCCTGCGGCGGGTTGAGGCGGGGCCGATGTGGGATGCGATCCGCATGTATGGCGTGACACATCTGTGCGGAGCGCCGATCGTTTATACGATGCTGATCAATGCGCCGGAAGAGATGCGGGCGGGGGTTCGGCATCGGATTTATGGGCAGATTGCGGCGGCGCCGCCACCGCCTGCGGTGATCGAGGGGGCGGCGAAAGCGGGGATCGAACTCACGCATGTCTATGGGCTGACTGAGACTTATGGTCCGGCTGCGGTGTGCGCGAAGCACCCGGAATGGAAGAGCCTGGATGTGCATGAGCAGGCGGAGCGCAATGGGCGCCAGGGCGTGCGGGCGCCGATGCAGGAAGCGATGACGGTGCTGGACCCGGACACGATGCAGCCGGTGCCGTGGGATGGCGAGACGATGGGGGAAATCATGTTTCGCGGCAACATCACGATGAAGGGGTATCTGGCCAATCCAAAGGCAACGGAAGCGGTGTTTGCGGGCGGATGGTTTCACAGCGGCGATCTGGCGGTGATGCAGCCGGACGGGTACGTCAAGATCAGGGATCGGTCGAAGGACGTCATCATCTCGGGTGGGGAGAATATTTCGTCTATCGAGGTAGAAGATGTGCTGTACCGGCATCCGGCGGTGCTGGCGGCGGCGGTCGTGGCTCAGCCGCACCCGAAGTGGGGCGAAACACCGTGCGCGTTTATTGAGCTGAAGCCGGGGCAGAGCGTGACGGCAGAGGAGCTGCGGGCGTTCTGCCGCCAGCACCTGGCGGGGTTCAAAGTGCCGGGGAGCTTTGTGTTTCAGGAGATTCCGAAGACGTCCACGGGGAAAATCCAGAAGGTACATGTTACGGAAGGTCGCGCGGTCGGTGGAGGCGATCGAGTAGGCGAGAGGTGGGGAGCACCCAGAATGCAGTTACCGGCGGCGGTCTGGGCACTGTCGTCGCCCTCGGGAGAGCGGCGCTCCACCGTCGTTACGAGGATGGCCGGCTCAAGGGCCGGCCATGACGGGTTCTTATGGGGCGTCCGCGCGTGTACGGGCGCCCGTGTGTATGTTAATTCTTAAATGTTAATGCGAACCGCCCCCAGCGGTGGGTGGGGTTACAAAGTTGTTCGTGGTGAGCGAGGTCACACCGGAGAACGTCACCTTGGTGTGGTCGGTTAGCGTAATGGTGACGGAGTTGTTGCTGACGGTCTGGGTCTTGAGCGCATCGGCGACGGCGTTCGGGCCATAGCCCACCAGATCGACTTTATCCATGCTGGTGAAGCCGATGATGAGATCCTTGCCTCCTGCCTGGCCGTTGGTGAACACGAAGGTGTCGCTGCCCCCACCGCCGGTGAGCTGATCGTTGCCCGTGCCGGCTACCAACGTGTCGTTGCCGATGGCGTGACCGCCGAACAGCGTCTCGTTCCCAGTGCCGGCGACCAGGAGCTGAGGGCTTGCGCCTCCGGCGAACAGCGTATCCCCCGGGCCGGCGCCGAACAACGTGGCTATGCCGTCGCCAGCGGAGAGGGAGTTGTTTCCATTGGTACCGCCCATGAGAAGCTCTGGCCCGGAGCCACCAGAAACGGTAACGCTGCCGGTGCTGCCCAGGATAGTTGCAGCGTCCTTGGTGCCGATAAAGGTAAGGGGCCCCGTTCCACCATAGACGACATCGCTGTGGCCGGTGGCGACAATGGTGGACGCGCCGGCGCCCGCCAGGACTGTGTCGTCGCCGGATGATTGGACCAGATCGTTGCCGGAACCGAGCATGACGAAGTTATGGCCGCCACCCGGAGCGATGGTATCGTTGCCGGCGCCGAGTGCCGACACGGTGTCGTCGCCATTGCCCATGTAGATGCCCCAATTCCCGCTATCGGTTGAGGGGATGAGGATGCTATTGTTACCCCCGCCAGCGGCAACCGTGCCGGAGCCGCCGGTGGCCAGGAAGGTAAGATTGCCGGTGCTGGACAGTACGGCCTCGTTGGGATCGCCCGAGCCGAATATGACGGCATTGTTCCCGGTGACAACCACGTTGGTATAGCCGCCGGGAAGGCTGGTGACACCGTTGTCCTGGGTTTGCACCCACTCGCCGGTTTTGCCGCCGGGCAGCGTTGGCGGCGACCCGCTGGTATCTTCCGCGGGAGCAATCGCGCCAGACTGAATGCCGGAGTTGATTGCCGCTGCGACGTTCCTTGCGATCGCGGCGACATCGAGACGATCATAGTTAAGCGTATGGGTAGAGGCGTTAGCCCCCAGAACGGTTACTTGTGCCATGGAGTTCCCCGGCTGACGGTGTGGCGCTGCTCGGAGAAGCTATCCGGGCAGGCGTGAAACGTTGCGTAATACGGCGCAGTGGCCGGCCGTTAATTCGGTGTTAATCTGCGTTCGGCGGTAATATAATGCCGCTTTGCAGCATCACGGTTTCGTGATCTACGGGCTCGGTTCAGGCTGGCACTGGCTGCTTCGGGGTTTCACGGAGGAGTTCCTGCAGGTCTTCATCGCTAAGAGTTTCGCGTTCAAGTAGGATCTGTGCGCCGCGTTCGAGCGTGCCGCGACGTTCACTGAGGATAGCCGTGGCGCCCTGCATGGCGGATTCGACCAGGTTATGTACTTCCCGGTCGATTGCCTGAGCGGTTGCTTCGCTATAGTTGCGTTGAGGCGGAGGTTCGAGGGGGCCAAGGAAGCTGCGCGATTCGCGCTCGTAGCTGATTGGGCCGACGGCATCATCCATACCGTAGCGGGTGACCATGGAACGGGCGATATCGGTCACTTTCTGCAGATCATCGGCGGCGCCGGTGGAAATGCGGCCGAAGACGAGGCGCTCGGCGGCACGGCCGCCGCACAGCACGGCCATGCGGTTTTCCAGGTCTTCCTTGCTGATCAGATAGCGATCCTCGGTGGGACGCTGGATGGTATAGCCGAGCGCGCCGACCCCGCGGGGCACGATGGACACCTTGTGCACGGGATCGGTGCCTGGAAGCGACAACGCGACGAGCGCGTGGCCAAGCTCATGATAGGCGACGGTTCGGCGTTCCTCGGGCGAGAGGACACGCGTGCGGCGGGAGAGACCAGCAACGGCGCGCTCCACGGCTTCGTTGATGTCGGCCATGGTGACCTCTTTGGCATCGCGGCGGGTGGCGAGGAGAGCGGCCTCGTTGACGATGTTAGCGAGGTCCGCACCGGTGGCCCCCGGCGTTAGTTCGGCGATCTGTTCTGGCGTAACGCTGGGGTCGACGCGGACCTTGCGGAGATGCAGGCGCAGGATGGCGGCGCGGGCTTCTTTGTCGGGGCGGTCCACCAGAACCTGACGGTCGAAGCGGCCGGCGCGAAGCAGCGCAGCATCGAGGATCTCCGGCCGGTTGGTGGCGGCGAGGAGGACGATGCCTGTGCGAGGATCGAAGCCGTCGAGCTCGACCAGGAGCTGATTGAGTGTCTGCTCCTTTTCGTCGTTGGCGCCAGTGGCGTAGAGGCCGCGGGCTCGGCCGAGCGCATCCAGTTCATCGATAAAAATGATAGCCGGGGCCTTGGCGCGGGCCTGAGCGAAGAGGTCGCGCACGCGGGCGGCGCCGACGCCGACGAACATTTCAACGAATTCGGCGCCGGAGATGGAGAAGAAGGGGACAGAGGCTTCTCCCGCGACGGCGCGGGCGAGAAGGGTCTTGCCGGTACCGGGTGGGCCGACGAGCAGGACGCCCTTGGGGACGTGGGCACCGAGGCGGCCGTAGCCCTGGGGATCGCGGAGGAAGTCGATGATCTCGCGCAGTTCCTCCTTGGCTTCCTGGAGATCGGCGACATCGGCGAAGGTGGTCTTGACATCGGTTTCAACATAGATCTTGGCGCCGGAGCGACCGATCGACATCAATCCGCCGCCCATGTTGCCAACGGCACGTCGCCAGAAGAAGGCCCACAGGGCGAAGAAGCCGATAGTGGGCAGCAGCCAGGCGAGCAGGTCCGAGAAGAAGTTGTTGGTTATAATACCAGTGAACGTGACGCCGCCCTTCTGCAGAGTGTCCGCGAGTTGCGGCGGCACGCTGGTGGTGCTGAACAGTTGGCGCCCACTGGGAAGGGGTTCCTTCAGCTTGCCGTAAATGCGCTGGCCCTCGACCTGAACGGACTCGACCTTGTGTTCCTGAACGAGCTGCAGGAATTGGCTGTAGGCGATCGTTTCAATTGATTCGTGAGCGATCCACCAGTTCTGGAACAGGATGATGGCCATGAACGCCAGTATCCAGTAGCCAAAATGGGCGCCGACCTGTCCTTTGGTGGGCTTACCCTTGCCGGGCGGCAGGCCCATGCCGCTTCGCATGGCCTGCTGTGCCCGGTTCCGCAGACGAGGTTTTCTGAAACCTAAGCGCTCCAGAAGAGATGCTGGGTCAAATGCCATGCGCGGTGATCTTTCGGACCTTGATTTGCGCCTCGGGACGCTTCTGCAAGGTTATCGTCAGAACACCGTTCTTGAAAGAGGTCCCCACGTTGGGGGATGGACGGAGGGGCGCACGTTTCGCGCAGGCGGCCGTGCCTATATGAAACCGTAGCGCCCCGTCCCGCTGCCGGACCCGGCTCGTGGCGCCCGACACCTCCAAAGTAGTTTCCAACGTCCTCGATTCAAGGAGGTGGCGTGACTAATTCTACCCTGGGTTGCTGCCTTTGCTTTGGGTTGGTTCGGTGGGATCGGTCCTGCCGACGGCGCTGCTGGCGTCCGGGGTTGGTTCGCTCGCTGGGCGCGACTCCGCCTCACCGGGGGCCTGGGCTGGGTTGGCGCCCCGTAGCTGTTGCGGCGGCGCGGGGATCTGGCCGTTCGGGGTGAGTGCGTCCACCAGTTTAGGTAGCGCTTCGGCGAGCTCGGTGAGCAGCGCAGACTTGGGCAGACCGCTCCTTTGCGCAAGCTGTTCCAGGAGGTCTTCTCCCATCCCCTGGCGGACCTGATCGGGGGTGATCGGCTGGTTCGGCTGCTGATTGTTGACCCAGGTCTGGACGATGTTGCCAAGTCCGGCCTGCTGCAGCCGAGTGATCAGGTTGGTGAGGCCGGCGGCATGAGGATCCGACGACTGATCGCCCAGCGCCCCCAGTAAGCTCTTGGCAATCGCCTCGTGCTCCTGGGGAAGGCTGTTTCGCACATCGCCCCAGAGTTGGTCGAGAAGGCCCATGTTGCACCTCGCAAATCCCGTGGTTGATTTGGGTTGTCGGGGAGCCGGCCGATGTGGCACACTCGCGAAAGCGTGAGCAGCCAACTCAGCAGGCCTTGGGTGAATGTCCGATTCTGTTCCGACAATCGACGCAGACACTGAAGCTAACCAGATTTCGGTGCAGGCTGTTCCCGGCGCGGTATTTGTGCGGCTGCGGCGTGACCGTCCGGATGGGACGGCCCGGCGGATGTTTGTGGAGCTATCGGTAGGCGAGGCGATCGTGCTGCGGCGCGAGTTGGAGGCGTGCATCGGGGCTGCTGCGGCGGCAGAGCAGCTGTAGCGCCATCGCCGGCGCGCTGTTGCGCGCCGGCCTCTCCCGCCCGGCGGGAGAGGCGGTGGCGGTCAGGGTTTTTTGGCGCGGGAGTCCTCGACCTCGACTTCGGTCTTGCGCGCGGTTTCCTTAATGCGTTCGATGCGTTCTGTGGCGTCCTTGCGGATACCGACTTCTTCCACGACGCGCGCCTGTTTTTCTACAACGGGTTCCTCGCCGTAGGCTTTTGCCTCGATGGTGCGTTCGCGGAAAGCGTCGTCAGCTGCACCGATGGGGCGGTCAACCGGCTGACGTTCGACACCGACATGCTCCTCGCGCAACGACACGTCCTGCTCGATCGGGCGCTCATGGACGTAACTGCGAACGCGAACGCCGCCACGGTCCTCGACACGCTTGCCGACGCGGACATTCTCCTCGACGACCGGAATGGTCTGCTCCGTGGCGGTTGCCGCCGCACGGCCGGGGCGTTCGGCTGCGGTTGCGGCGCCGGTCGGCGGCTGCCATCCAGAAGGTGTGGCGGCGCGTTGAGGGGACCAGCCTTCGGCGCGCCATTGCTCCAGTTGAGTATCGAAGTCGATCGGTTCGAATTCTTCCAGGGTGCGGATGATTCGCTCACGGTCCTCGGGGCGGACCCGTACTGCGAGGACGGCATGCCCGCGCCTCATTCCTTCCTGGTAGCCGTAGGCTTCTTCCTGCGGCACAAACAAGCGGCGAATAGAATCCCACATGCCCTCATCGCGGGTGCCGGCAGTTCCGGCCGCTTCGTCTCTGTCCAGTTGGTGAATATCGGAGAGTGGAACGCCTTCTTCGACCAGGCGATCGCGGGCGGCACGTGCGCGCTCTAATGTTGCGAATACAGCGATGAGTTGGTGTTCCTGAGCAGGGCATGTAGTGGTCTGTGGTGTGACAGCCATCATTATTCTCCTTTGGATTGTGGTTCGCCGGCGGGAGGATGTTCGATGTGAACTTCCTCCCGGCGTAGGCGCACAGTTTCCCGTGCGATCTGCTGCTTGCGCACGCGGCAGACATGGAGTTCCTCGACGAGGAAGATTTGCTTGGCGACCACCAGTCGTTCCTCCACAACCGGAACGATCAGGGTTCCGTTTTCTTCGCGTGGCACAGGCGTTGCCGACACAACGCGGCCGATGGGGATTCGTTCAATCGAAAGTTCTTCCTGGTTCAAGGGAATTTCGATATCTTCATCACGATACGCGACCGTCTTGCGGATCAGGGTGCGGTCGCGCTCAACCGTGCGCTTGCCGATCTCCACGGACTCTTCGGCGACTGGAACAATGTTTTCGGGGCCAAGCTTTTCTGCCATGGTCCGTGGGCCTCCCCTGTGCATGTGTTAGTGATAAGACGCCTGGGTGTGGCTGCGGTTGCCAGACCGCTCAAGGACGTGAGAGAGGATGCTACAGAGACCCGAACCGCGAATTATCCTGGCGAGCGCATCGGCCGCGCGGCGCGCTTTGCTGGCGAATGCGGGCCTGAGTTTCGCGACCGAGGTCGCGGCGGTTGACGAGGCCGCTGTGCGCGAGACAGCGCGGAAGGAGGGATCGAGCGCGGATGATGCGGCGCTGCTGCTGGGGGAGTTGAAGGGACGGCGAATCGCGCAGCGATATCCGGATGCGCTGGTGATCGCGGCGGACCAGATCCTGGTGTGTGGTGAGACGTGGTTCGAGAAGCCGGTGGATATGGCGGCGGCGCGGGCGCAGTTGCTGGCGTTGCGGGGGCGAACCCATGTGTTGGTGACGGCGGTGCTGTGCCTGCGCGGCGGGGCGCAGGTTTGGCAGCACGTGGCGCGGCCGGCATTGACCGTACGGGAGTTTTCGGAGGGGTTTTTGGAGGGGTATTTGGAAGCGGAAAAGGAGCAGATTTTGGGGAGTGTGGGGGCGTACCGGCTGGAGGGGTTGGGGGTGCATCTGTTTGCGCGGGTGGAGGGAGAGTATGGGGCGGTCCTGGGGTTGCCTGTGCTGCCGTTGTTGGGGTTTTTGAGGCAGCATGGGGTGCTAGTGGGGTAGGGCGATCGATTTATTGCGATGCGGCTGTCCGGAGGCGTGACAGGAAGGTGCGGAGCCGATCGTGCTGTGGGGAGTCCAGTATTTGCGGTGGGGTTCCGTCGGCTAAGATCCGCCCGGCATCCATGAACACGATGCGCGAGGCGACATCGCGTGCAAACATCATTTCATGCGTAACGAGAATCATGGTCATTCCGTCCTGCGCCAGTTGACGCACGACTATTAATACCTCGCCGACCAGTTCCGGGTCCAGCGCGGAGGTAATTTCATCCAGCAACAGGATTTTTGGTTCCATAGCGACGGCACGCGCGATCCCGACACGCTGTTGCTGTCCGCCGGACAGTTCGATTGGGAGGTTGTGCATTTTATCGCCGAGACCGACGCGCGCGAGCCAATGCTCGGCGCGGCGGCGGGCTTCGCCGGCGGGCAAGCGACGGACTTTGCGCAGGCCCAGCATTACGTTTTCCATTGCCGTGAGGTGTGGGAACAGGTTGAACAACTGAAAAACCATGCCGATGTCGGCGCGAATACGGGCGAGCTCGTGCTCGGAGCGGGCGCGGCGCGTGCCGCTATCGGTCCGATACCCGATCTCGACGCCATCGACGCGGATCGAGCCCGTATCGTATGTCTCCAGGCGGTTGATACAGCGCAACATGGTGGTTTTGCCGCTGCCGCTTGCCCCTATGACGGCGACTGCCTCGCCCTTGCGAACGTCGAGGTCGATGCCGCGCAGGACCTCGGTGGAACCGAATGATTTGCGCAGACCGCGGATTTCGACGATGGCGTCGGGCACAGGCTAGTATTCCCGTATGTAGGCGAAGCGCCGTTCCAGGCGGCGGCTTGTTAACGAGAGCAGATAGTTGATTGAGAAATAGATTAGCGCGCCCAGGACGTAGAGAGGCATCGGGCGGAAGGTTCGACCGATGACCTGCTGGATGGCGAGCATAAGGTCGACGATCCCAACCAGAGAGACGAGTGCGCTTCCCTTCACCGTATCGACCACGGTGTTTATCCAGGGAGGCAGGAAACGCCGCAGTGCCTGGGGAAAGATCACGTAGATCATGCGTTGGCTGAACGTCAGGCCGATGGCACGTCCGGCATCCGTCTGCCCGGGATGGATGGATTGCAGCGCGCCACGAACCACTTCCAGGACGTGGGCCAACTCGAAAGCCGACAAGGCGGCCACAGCGGCCCAGAAATTGCTGATATTCCAGCCTGCGGTCGGCAGGGCGTAATAGACGAAAAAGATAAGCACCAGTAAAGGAATGCCGCGGAGAAAATCGCTATAGGCTCGGATCGGCAGCCTGATCCAGAGCGGTGCATAGGTGATAGCGGTGCCCAGGATTACGCCGCTGATCAGCGCGACGACGACGACGATTACCGAGACTTCCAGTGTGACCAGCAGCCCGCGCCACAGGAACGGCAGTGCATTCAGGGCGACTATCATCGCGAACGGCGGAAGGAGAAACGGGTCTCGAGCTGCCGCAAGGCCAACAGCAGCGCGTAACCGGTCACCAGATACATCGGCGTGACGACTGAATAGACCTCCACGGCGCGGAACGTATTGGTGTAAATCCAGTTGGCGCCATAGGTCAGCTCCGGAACCGCGATGACCGAGGCGATCGAGGTATCTTTGAATAGTGAAATAAACGCGTTGCTTAGCGATGGTAACACGATCCGCAGCATGGTGGGGAGCTGAACGTGGAGCACGCGTTGCCATGGTGTCAGGCCGATGGCCCGGCCGGCGTCGATCAGACCTCGGGGGATGGCCGCCAGACCGGCCCGGAATACCTCAACCAGATACGCGCCCGCATAGATCGAGAGCGTGGCGATGAAACTTGCCGTGGGGCTGTAGGCGAAGCCGCCGGCGCTAGGGATACCGTAGAACACGAGATAGACGAGCAGTAGGAGCGGGACGTTGCGGATGAACTCCACATACGCGGCGATCAGTACCCGGACGATGCGTGCGGGGGTGCTGTTCACGATCAGCGCCAGAAAGAGGCCGATGAACGATCCGATCAGAATGCTGACCGCCGCGAGCTCGAGACTAAGAAGGAGTCCCCAGCCGAGCTTGCCGAAATAGCGCCAGATCAGGCCATAATTCAGGTAATAGTGCACGTCAGATTGGCGGGAACCCTGGTTTTTGCACCGGCGGCTTTTCGCCGAAGAATTCCTCGAATGCTGCGGTGTAGATCTCCGGCTCGTTGCCGTGCATTGCGACGTTGAACACCGTGTTCACGTATTGCAGCCAGTCCGGATCACCCTGGCGCATCGCGGCGCTATAGAGCTGTGCGCCATAGGCGTAGCCCGGGTCGGTGTAAACGCCGGGATTGTGTTTCATCAGCCATTTCACCGTGGACGCATCCACCACCGCCACATCAGCCCGCCTTGCCTGCACTGCCTGCATGACATTAGCCTGCGTGTCGAGCTGCAGAACCTGCGCGTCGGGCAAAGCCTGATGCACCAGATCGTCGGCCCCGACATTCTGCAGCACCGAGGCACGGACCGCTTTTCCCGCGGCCAGCAGGTCCTTGTAAGTCTGCCATTTGCTGTTGGGTGCTGTCAGCAGTGCGGCTCCCTCCACGTAGTAGGGGCGTGAAAACGCCACGAGTTGCGCGCGCTGGGAAGTAACCGTCATGAACTGGATGACGATGTCCACTTTCCCGGTTGCGATGTTCGGGATGCGGGCTGCCGGGTCCTGCTGGACGAAATCAATCTTGTTTTCGTCGCCGAACAGCCCTTTCGACAGGATGTGGGCCATGGCGATGTCCATGCCGGTCAGGTTGCCTTTTTCATCCTCGAAGTGCCAGGGCGGGTTGGTGGAGCCGGTGCCTACAACCAACCGGCCTCGGTTCAGGACAGTCCGGAGGAGGCTTTGGTTGTTTGCTTGTGCAGCGGCGCGTTGCGAGTCCAGCGTGCTGGCTGCTGCGAGCGCGATGCCGCCCAATTGCAGGAAGTGGCGCCTGTGATTCGATATCGTCATTGTTCCGTTCCTCCCGCGGCTTAGGCCGGGAAATGTATGCCATTGCCGGCCGCATCTGGCCAGTCTGCCAGTCGGTTGTATGGTGGTGTTGCGACCGGGCTAGGTTGGAGGAAGGTGCTACATGCCCGAGCTCGTTCGCATTGGGCCGAATGTGGGAGGGAACTATGAACAGCAGAAAGCCGGATCGCCGAGACCTGTTGCGCGGCGCACTTGCTGCGACGATCGCCAGCAGCTTTTTCCCGTCGCATGCTGGTGCGCAGCAGCAAACGGAAGTTCGCTGGTCCAGCGGGACGGAGCCACCCAAGACGCGGGCTCCGGCGAACGCGACCGACTGCCACTTCCACATTTACGACCCAAGTTTTCCTATTGCATCCTATGCGAAGCTGAAGCCGCCGTCGGCCTCGGTCGCGGACTATAAGGCATTGCAGCGCCGCATCGGCACGACCCGCTGCGTGCTGATCCTGCCCTCCACCTATGGCACGAACAACGATCCTTACCTGGCTTTGCTTCCGCAGCTCGGCGGCCGCGAGCGTGCTCGCATGGTAGGGGTGGTGAACACTTCAGTTTCAGACCAGGAGCTGCGGAAGATGCATGATGCGGGGGTGCGCGGCATCCGCTTCAATCTCGCGCCGCCCGGCGCGACCACCTTCGAGATGATTGAACCGTTGGCGAGGCGGGTCGAGCCGATGGGCTGGAACTGCCAGATCAATGCGCCGGCCGACCAGATTGTAGCGGCACAGGAGATCTTTTTGCGGGTGCCGAGCAGGCTGGTATTCGATCACCTGGCGCATGTGCCGAATGTGGGCAGCCCGAGCCAGCAGCTAATCCGTCGCCTTATCGACAAGGGCAACACCTGGGTGAAACTGTCTGGCGCGTACGCGGACAGCAAGTCGGGGCCGCCTGAGTACGCCGACCGGCTGGCGGTTGCGCAGGATTTCGCTCGGGCAGCGCCGGAGCGGGTAGTGTGGGGCAGCGATTGGCCGCATCCAACTGAACCGGTGAACAAGAAGCCAGATGATGCCGTTTTGTTTGATTTACTGGCGGTCTGGGTTCCGGACGAGGCAGCGCGTCATCGGGTTCTGGTGGAAAATCCGGTCAGCCTCTACGATTTCCCACCTGGCTGACCCGAACGGCGTGGTCAGAAGCGATCTCGTCTATTGATTGTCCTTCCGCGCCTGCTCGGCTAACGCGCGATAGTCATAGGTCGGATAGAACTCGGTTCGGTATCCGCCCCAGGCGGTTTCTTCCAACACTCGGTTCACGTCGCGTAGCCTGTCGGCCGGCACGCGCAAGGTGACGACCTGTCCGATTCCCATCATGACGTACCAGGAGACGACTTCGACCCCCGGCGATGGGAAGCGTTTATAGTAGCCGGTTTGTTTCAGATGCTGATTGATCTCGCTTAAGGTTTTGGATTCGTCATGGCGCAGAAAGATAGTGAGCAGGAACTTGAATGGTCATCGGCGGATGAGGACTGACCTGCCGGCGGCGACGGCGCTGGGGGGTAGTTGTTTGCGCCTGGGCGGCGGCCCCTGACGACAGCAGTAAGCTGGTTGCGAGCGTGACTGCAGTCAGGATGTGATGGCGTGTCCGCATGCAGTCCCTCCGTAATACCTGGTGTTCCGCATTGCACCGGAGGCTAAGGATGGCACCGCAAATCCGCTAGTCTTCCAGTACTACGCATATTTGCACCTCAACAGCTGAAAAGCTTAATCCTTTTGACGAAGCATGTCATGATGGTGAAAGCGAGGTACTTCGTCCGGCGGACACGACGTGACAACTTTTTAACTTTGATCTTAAGTACGTTCCAGGTACCGTTGATGGCACAGATCGAAAATGTAGACGCTCGGGGGAGAGTATGAAACTTATCTGTTTTCTGTGTGCAGCATTCGCTTTGCCGCTTCTAGCCGGCACTGCCTCGGGGGCGACGCGCTTAAACGATAAGCAGATGGATGCCGTTACAGGTGGCTATTGTATAGCTGGAGGATATTGCGGGGGAGGGATTAATGGGGTACATCTACCCGTTGGTATCTACTGGCCGAACCAATTGCCCTGGCCGTTCAAGTTCTCTCCGCCCACGCAGCCAGGGCGGGTGTATCCTATGTCGGTCGAGGCAACCGTCGTTCCCTGATCCGGGCTAGACCCACCGCGTGTTGACCGCCATGCCCATCAAGTGCTGGCCGGCCGTTTCGAGATGGTTGGAGCGGCCCTGCAGTTGCTGGGAGACGCTGTTCATGTCGCGGAAGCGGCGCTCGAACGGCTGACTGTCGAAGATGGCGGTGGCGCCGGCCTCGTGCCACACGGCGTTGACCACGTCACGCGCTTCGGCGATGGCGAAAGTGGAGGCCTGTCGGATGGCGATGCGCTCATCCAGGGTCATGTGGCCGCGGGCGGTGACTGCGTCGTAGATTTCGGACAATACCTGGATCAGCAGGCAGCGGGCGGCTTTCAGGCGCGCATCGGAGCGGCCGATCAGGGCCTGAACGACGTTGCTGTCGCACATCGCGCTAGCGGAGTGCGGGGTTTTCTCCGAAGCAAGGCGGACGAAATTATCTAGCATACCGCGGGCGACACCGAGGCCGACGGCGCCGAAGCCGGAGGCATAGATATTGAGAGTGGAGAATTGGTAGAGAGGGCCGGTTTCGCGGCGAAACTCCGGGCGGTCGCGGATCAGGGCGTATTCTTCCGGAACGAACAGGTTTTCGACAGAATAGCTGTCGCTGCCCGTGCCGCGCAGGCCGAGCACGTACCAGACGTCGTCGATGTGGGCGGCGTCTCGCGGAAACAGCATGGTGTGGTCCGCCGTGGTGCCGTCGGGAAGGGTGGTTGGGCAGTGGCCACCGAGCCAGGTGCAGTGGCGGCTGCCGGAGGCGAAGTGCCACGTGCCGGTGACACGATAGCCGCCGGGCACTTTCTCGGCATGGGCACGGCCGCGCGCCTGTCCCCAGGCGAGGACATCGCGCGGGTGGCCGAAAACGTGGCGGGCGACCTCAGGGCTGAGATAGGCGGCGCTCATGGAGCAGCCGGTGTTCTGGTTGATGCACCAGGCGGTGCTGGCGTCGCCGGAGGCGATCAGCTCGATGACCTGGATGTACGTGGCAGGATCGAGTTCCATGCCGCCGACCGAGCGCGGCAAGAGCAGGCGGAACATGTGGTTTTCGTGGAGGGCGTCGAGGACGTCGGGCGGGAGCTCGCGAGCGGCGTCGATGCGCGGTCCGGCAGCGTCGAGGAGAGGAACCAGGGCACGGGCGTGCGCGATGTAGTCGTTGGTATCATTGGCATGGAGCTGGAGGTTCACTCTGGACGTTCCTGCGTTACTGGGACTGGTCGTCAGGGTATATCGTGGATTGCGGAGGCGCCAATCCGGGTTGGGAGGAACGGCCATGGACGCGCGGGAGAAGATGATTGCGGAGATCGAGGCGGAGGCGCGGGAGACGGCGTATATGACCGGCCGGCCGGCGTTTCAGCCCCGCGTGTTGGATGCGATGCGGCGAGTGCGGCGGGAGGCCTTTGTCCCGGAGGCAGGTGAGGCCGCGGCGTATGTCAACCGCCCCTACCCGATCGGGCACGGTCAGACGATTTCGCAACCGTACATCGTGGCGCTGATGACGGACCTGCTCGACCTGAACGAGCACAGCAAGGTGCTGGAGGTGGGCACGGGGTCCGGGTACCAGGCGGCGGTACTGGCGGAGCTTGCGGAGCATGTCTGGTCGGTGGAGTTGGTTGAGGCGCTGTCGAAACGGGCGGCTCGGGTGCTGGTGGCGGAGGGCTACAGTAACGTCAGTTTGCGCGTGGGAGATGGCAGTGCGGGCTGGCCCGACGAGTCGCCGTTCGATGCGATAATGGTGACTGCTGCGGCGCCGGAGGTTCCGCCCAAGCTGGTTTGGCAGTTGCGGGCGCCGGGGCGCATGGTGGTGCCGGTGGGACAGGCGTGGGGTACGCAGGAGTTGTGGCTGATCGAGAAGGACGCGGCGGGGGTCGAAAGCAAGCAGCGGGTGTTGCCGGTGGCGTTCGTTCCGTTGGTGGGTTCCGGGGGGCGGTCGTCAGGGGGACATTCGTTGCGATAAACTGCGCCTGGGGAGGGGATGCACAATGAACCGAAGGACCCTGATGGCGAGCGCGGCGGCCACGGCTGTCGCGGGCGGCTTGAGGCGCGCGCGCGCGGCCGAGGCGCCGGTGAAGATCGGCGTGCTGACGGATATGTCGGACGGCGCTAGGGATGTGAGCGGTCCGGGATCGGTGGCAGCGGCTCGGCTGGCGATCGAGGATGCGGGAGGAATAGCGCTGGGGATGCCGGTGGAGTTGATCTCCGGCGACCATCAGATGAAGCCGCAGGTCGCCTCGGCGGTTGCAGCGCGGTGGTACGACACGGAAGACGTGGATTTAATTGCGGACGTGCCGTTCTCGGCGGCCGGTTTGGCGGTGCAGGGTGTGTCGCGGGTGAAGAAGAAGCTGGTTATTGTATCCGGAACCGGGGCCGATGAATTTACGGGCAAGCTGTGCTCGCCGTACTCGATGCAGTGGACATTCGATACGACGGCGCTGGCGCATGGCACGGCGGGTGCGTTGCTGGATCGCGGGGCTAAGACGTTTTACTTGATCACGGCGGATTATGCGTTCGGGCATTCATTGGAGAAGGTTGCGAGCGATCTGATCGCAGCGCGGGGCGGGCGCGTCGTGGGGCATTCACTCTTCCCCTTCAACACGCCGGATATGAGTGCATATCTGCTGGCGGCACAGACTTCGGGCGCGGATGTTATTGCGATTGCGGCCGGGCCGCCGGACAACGTCAATTGCGTGAAGCAGGCGGCGTCGTTTGGGATCACGCGCGGGAAGCAGCAGTTGGCGGCATTGCTGGCGCTGATCAACGATATTCATGCGATTGGGCTTCCTTTGGCGCAAGGTTTGATCGTGACGACCGCTTTTTACTGGGACCGGGATGAGGCGAGCAGGCATTTGTCGGAGCGGTTCTATAAGCTCAAGGGCAAGATGCCGAGCATGTTCCAGGCGGGGACCTATTCGGGGGTTTTGCATTATCTGAAGGCGGTGCAAGCGGCGAGGACGAAGGACCCGCTCACGGTGGCGGCGAAGATGCGAGGGATGCCGGTGAACGACGCCTTTGCTACGGACGGCGTACTACGTCCGGATGGGTTGATGGTGCATGATCTGATGTTGGTGCGGGTGAAGGCGCCTGCGCAAAGCAAGTCGGAGTGGGACCTTTACGAAGTGCTGGACCGGATTTCGGGCGCGAGCGCTTTTCCGCCGATGAAGGGGGAGGGATGCAAGCTGGCGGGGGATTGACCTGTCCCTGCCGCGGGGTGCTACTGACGAGTAGAACGGGAGGTTGCGATTCATGAAGCTGATGTATTTCCACCTGATGCCGTACACGGAACTACCGGACGATTTCCGGGAAACGCATCCGTCGGTGTGGGTCGATATTCATTCGTCGCTTTTCGACCCGAAGCGGGCGCATTTGATGTACAACGATTTCATGGACGAGCTGGAGTATGCGGCGGAATGCGGATTTGATGCAATCTGCGTGAACGAGCATCACTCCAACGGGTACGGGCTGATGCCATCGCCGAACCTGATCGCGACGGCGTTATCTCGGCGGACGACGGATACAGCGATCTGTGTGATGGGGAATTCGCTCGCGTTGTACAACCCACCGACGCGGGTTGCTGAAGAGTTCGCGATGATCGACTGCATTTCGGGCGGGCGGCTGATAGCGGGTTTCCCGGTCGGCACCCCGATGGATACGTGTTACGCGTATGGGCAGAACCCGAGCATGCTGCGGAGCCGGTATCACGAGGCGCACGATCTGGTGATGCGGGCGTGGACTGAGCGGGAGACGTTCGCGTTCAATGGGCGGTATAATCAGCAACGATATGTGAATATCTGGCCGCGACCGGTGCAGCGCCCGCATCCTCCGGTGTGGATTCCGGGCGGCGGGTCGGTCGAGACGTGGCAGTGGTGCGCGCAGATGGATTACGTGTACTGCTATCTGTCGTATTACGGTTACAAGGCTGGTCAGGCGACGATGGATGGGTTCTGGAAGGAGATGGCGCGGCTGAATAAGGATCGGAATCCATATCGGGCGGGGTTCCTGCAGTTTGTTGGTGTGGGAGAGAGCAGGCAGCACGCGTTCGATTTGTATAGCGAGGCGGCAGAGTATTTTTATGGGCGCTGCCTGCATGTTGATCCGCGCTTCGCGGTGCCACCGGGGTATGTTTCCGAGGCGAGCCAGCGCATGGGGATTGAGAGCCAGATCCAGAAGGCCGCCGGAGCCAAATGTACTGGGATCGACGACGGGGACTCGGTTCCAGATGGTTGCGCGCGAGATGGATGCGATCGTGGAGCGGGGTTATGTGATTATCGGCTCGCCCGATGAGGTGGCGGAGCAGATCCGGGAGGTGGCGCGGAACCTGAATGTCGGGCACCTGATGCTGCTGCTGCAGTTCGGCAACATGGGCAAGGAGCTGTGCCGGTATAATACGAAGCTGTTTGCGGAACAGGTGATGCCGAAGGTGCGGGATTTGTTTAGCGAGTGGGAGGATAGGTGGTGGCCACGGCCGATGCAGGCGGAGCAGCGGGCGGAGGTGCCGGCGTTCATGCCGAAACTGGCGGCGGAGTAGGGCGCCCTCACCCGGCGCGCTAGCGCGCCGACCTCTCCGGGGGGAGAGGTTAACAAAACAGGTGATTCGATGACAGAGCCTGAGACGCTGACGATTGAAGTGAATGGGTTTGCGACCCGGGTGTGGCGGGCGGGGAGCGGGCCGATGATCGGGTTCCTGGCGGGTTATGGCGGGTTACCCCGATGGGTACCGTTTTTGGATGCACTGGCGGAGAGCCGGACGGTGGTCGTGCCATCGCTCCCGGGATTTCCCGGCGGAGATCGCGGGCATTCCGTGCTGGATACGCAGCTCGACTGGGTGCTCGCGACGCGGGAGATCCTGGAGAAGTGCGGGCTAATGGGTGCGGATTTAGCGGGGAGCTCGGTCGGCGCATCGCTGGTAGCAGAGGTTGCGGCGATCTGGCCGCCGGAGGTGCGGAAGATCGCGCTGATCGCGCCATGGGGTCTGTTCGATGAGAAGGAGCCGCCGATCGACCCGTGGGCGCAGCGGGCTGATGCGATTCCGGGATTGATGTGCGGCGATGCGGAGGTGTGGAAGGCGTTGAAGGCACCGCCGGAGGGGGCGAATTCGATCGAGTGGCCGATTGAGCAGACACGCGCGAACGAGGCGGCGGGGCGGTTATTCTGGCCGTTGGGGAATACGAAGCTCGAGAAGCGACTATCGCTGATCCAGGCACCTACGCTGCTGCTGTGGGGAGCGAAGGATGCGGTGATGCCACGAAGCTACGCGGAGAAATTCCGCAAGGGGATCAAGGGGCCGACTGAGCTGATGGTGGTTGATGGCGCGGGGCATCTGGCGGAGCTGGACAAGCCACGGGAGGTGGCGAAGGCGATCCTTCGATGGGCGGCATAAGGATGCCGCTTGATTGCGATAATGTGGCCGTGCTGGAACTGCTGCGGGCTTCGGGCCAGCCGCCATCCGCGCGGTTGACGCCAGCCGAGGCACGTGGGACGTACATGGCGAACCGCGCGCTGCTGCTGCCGGCCGCCAAGTCGGAGGCGCAACATTAAGAATTTCTCCTCGCCTCTGCGGGAGTTTTTTCTCTCCGACCCCGGAGCGAAGCTCGCATCTAAAACGGCAGAACCGCGTCCATCACCTGCTGCCCCCAGCGCGGCGTCTGCACGTCAGTAAGCTGCCCGCGGCCACCATAGGATATGCGCGCCTCCGCCATCCGGGCGAGCTGAATGGTATTGTCGCTGGCGATGTCGTCACGGCGAATAACGCCGCCTGCCGTCAGCACGCGCAACTCGCTATTGACCCGGAATTGCTGCCTCGCCACCACGACCAGATTGCCATTGGGCAGCACCTGCGTAACCACGCCGGCCAGGGTCAGTGTCACGGTTTCGTTGCGCTGAATCTGCCCGGTGCCGGTGTTGGCGTTGTTGCTATTGAGGTTGATCGGGCTCTTGGGATTGGTGGGGATACGGGCGAGCTGGTTTTCCAGGCCAAACAGGTTGGTCATGCCCGCCAGCTCGTTGCTGGTGCGGGTGCCCGTGCTGTTGTTTTGCCACTTAGCCGCATCGTTCATATTGACCACGATCGTAATCAGGTCCCCCACCTTAGAGGCGCGTTGATCCAAAAACGTTCGCGACCCCGGAACCCACAGCGAGGCGGTCTCAGGTGGAGGCGGAGAAAGCGACGGCGTCGGCATTGTCAGCGGGTGATAGCCGGGCTGTTTGGTGGGATCCTCCATGGGTGCCAAGCGTGGCGGTCCACCGACCTCGCTCAGCCGCTGCGCCATCGTGCAGGCGCCCAACCCAAGCGGCAAAACAACAAGGACGGCCAGCCGTTTCATCGCAAGCCACCAGCCTTCCCGTCGTTTGCCGCAATCAGCGGCGGACGGCCCGGCTCAACGCGCACAGTATCGAGGTCGATAACCTCCGCCTCCAGCACGGCACGAGAAGAAGGATTTTGCACGCGGATGCGGTCGCCCTTAGCCCCGGGCTCGAGCGCGATCCCCTCGCCGGTCAGCTCCAATCCCGGCCCTTCCAGCCGCATCACCACATGCGCGTTCTTTCGCACCAGCACCGGGGCACCGAGTTCCGTCTTCAGCAATACCGCGCCGGGGGCAACTGTCTCGTGCAGCTCCAGCCCCACCGCGTCCCTAATGTCACGAACCGGATCAGGCCCAGCCTCCGCCGCCCTGACCGAAGCCAGCCGCAGATCCTCCGGCTGCAGGACGGTTCCGCCCGGCAGCCGCCCCGTCGCCACGACGACCTGCATGGTGTTCTCCACCCGCCCGCCAATGGCTACAGAAATCGGATCTATCGTTTCTCCAGTAACTGACAGCACAGCGGAAAACTGATGGTCGGTTGGGTCAATCTGAACACTGGTGATCTGGGTGGTGAACGGCGCATCGCTCGGCACTATTGGCGCGGTGAACGCCATCAGTTGAACGGCGCAATCCGCCGATGCACCGGCCGAGGTCAAGGCAACGCGCAGCGCGTTCGTCACCTCGGCTTCGCTCAGTGGTCGTCCCGGCCGCGCTAAAACCGCCTGTTCGTTGCCTGCATCCGGTCGCCAGTCCACCCCGAAAACGGCGGGCAATGTACACGAGCTGCGGCGCCTCCACCACAATGCGGCCGCCTGGCGCAGGGCCGGGACCGAGCACGCGGTTCGCATCCGACCCGGCATCGGCAAACAAATCGCTCAGCCGGACCACTTGCGCGTGCAAGGTGGTCACCGGCTTCACACTCGCTGCCGCGAACGCGCTAGCCGACGCCAGACTGCATAATGCCAGAACAAAATACCCCAGAGGACGGAACTGATCCCCCTCTCCCCCGCGTTGGCGGAGAGGGCGGGCTGAGGGGGAGAGCATCGCAGCCACAAATCGTGTCATTCATCTCACCGCAGGTTGGTCAGTGTCGAAAGCATGTCATCGCTCGCGGTGATCACCTTGCTGTTCATCTCATACGCCCGCTGGGCGGTGATCAGATTGGTGACTTCCGTCACGACATTCACGTTCGAGGTCTCAATAAACCCCTGCATAACAGACCCAAACCCAGGATTACCGGGATTGCCGGTGACCGGATTGCCAGACGCGGCCGACTGCATGAACAGGTTGCCCCCCTGTGAGTTCGAGACCGGCCGGGTTGGGAAACGTCGCCAGCGTTAGCTGCCCCACAGTTTGCGGCGCGGTCTGGCCGGCAATCGTCGCCTGTACCTGGCCGGAGGTGTTGACCGTCACATTGGTTGCATTGGACGGAACCTGGATCCCGGGCTGCACGATATACCCGTCAGCAGTCACGATCGTGCCGTCCGCTGCCAGCCCAAACGTGCCATCGCGTGTATAGGCAGTTTCCCCCGTGGGAAGCGTCACCTGAAAATAACCATTACCCTGGATCGCCATATCAAGCGTATTCGACGTCTGCTGCAGATTCCCCTGCTCATTGATCCGGTAGATCGCGGCTGTCTTCACGCCAAGCCCAACCTGTGCGCCGGATGGCACCACCGTGCCGTTATCCGAGCTGTTCGATCCGACGCGACGCAGATTCTGATAAATCAGGTCCTGAAACTCGGCTCGCTGCCGCTTGAATCCCGTGGTCGTCATATTCGCCAGGTTGTTGGAAATAACCTCTACATTTGTCTGCTGGGCCTGCATCCCGGTGCTGGCGATATCGAGCGCGCGCATAAACTTTGTCTCCTATTAGCTCTGCGGCACGATTTTGCTGATCGCGTTGTTCGCGCGGTCGCTTTCGGCTTGCACGTATTGGGTCAGAAACTGAAACGTCCGCTCACCTTGGATCAGCCGCGTCATCTCCGCCACGGGCTGCACGTTGGATTCCTCGATCGCCCCTTGCACGAGCTGACGCTTAGCCACCTGCCTCGTGTTGCTGTCGGACCGCAGCAGTGTCCCGCCTTCCGCAATCAATTGCATAGGGTTGCTCGGCGTCACCACGCCGATAGTCGCGAGCACCCCATTCTGGCTCGATAGAGTACCATCGCCAGTGACCGTCAGTTCCGTATCGGTTGGGCTGATGCGGATCGGCCGGCCGCTCATATCCATCAGCCCCTGACCGGCGCTGTTGGCAATGGTGCCGTCCGGCATAACTTCGAATCGGCCGTCCCGGGTCAGCCGTGGTCCGGCAGGAGTGGAGACGGTGAAATAGCCATCTCCCGTGATCGCGAGGTCGAGCGGATTGCCGGTCTGCTGCAACGGCCCCGGCGAAAGCTCGTGCCATGTGGCACGATCCTCCGTGTAGGCGATGCTGGAACCATCGCGCTGCCCTTCTAACCAATCGCTGAACTGCATCCGCTCGGCCTTGAAGCCGGGCGTGTTCATATTGGCGATGTTGTTGGCGATGACATCGATCGCCCACTCCTGCGCGGCCAGACGCGATGTCGCGACATTGCTGTTAATGTCCATGCGCGGCCAAACGCAACCGCCATGCCACTCGGGTTCTGGCGCCGTTCCGGCACGATTCACCTCTCCCGCTCATGGGAGCGGTCGGCGCGGAGCAAGCCGCGCCGGGTGAGGGCGCGGCACACCCTGCCGCGCCCGTTAGGCAAAACTTACCCAGCCACCCAAAGCGGATCTTTCAGCCGTGCCACCAACGCCGCATGTGCGGCCAACTCATCCTGGCTCGGGACTATAGGCCGCGGAATCCGCGCCGGATCCACTTCATACACAACCGCACTAACCGAGATCCTCGGCCCTTCCAGCACCAGGCCGCGCTGCCGTCCCCCGGTCAGCTCGATATACACCTCGGCAAGCAGCCTGCAGTCCAGCAGCGCATTATGTGTGGTGCGTGCCGAGAGATCGATCGAAAACCGCCGGCACAAAGCGTCCAGGCTATTCGGCAATCCAGGAAACTTCGTCTTCGCCACTTCCAGCGTATCCACCATCCGGCCGATGTGGAGCGGCGGCAATCCGAGCATTTCAAGTTCAGCGTTGAGGAACGCGAAGTCGAACGGCGCGTTGTGCGCGATCAGCACCTCGTCGGCGCCAAAGAACCCCAACAGCTCCCCCGCGATCTCCCCGAACAACGGTTTGCCGGCCAGATGAGTGTTCGTAAAGCCGTGGATCCGCGTGGCATCCTCGGGCACGTCGCGGCGGGGATCGATCAGGCGATGAAACTGCCGCCCGGTTGGCAGATCATTTCTTAACTCGATCGCCGCGACTTCGATAATGCGATGCCCGAGATGCGGCTCCAGGCCGGTGGTCTCGGTGTCGAACACGATAGCGCGGGTCATGACGAAGTGCCCGGATCAGCCGCCGCACAGCCCGCATGGCGTGAAAGCGGGAAAGACCTGTTTGGATAACAACATCGGCATGGCGCCGCTTCTCCGAATCGGGCATCTGTCGCGCAATCATGGCAGCGGTTTCGGCCGCCGTCATTCGCCGTCGCGCGCGGACCCGATATTCCTGCACATTGCGCGGCGCGGAGGCGACCACCACCATATCCACCCCCCGTTCACCACCGGTTTCGAACAGCAACGGGATATCAAGCACTGCGGCCCAGGTGCCGGCCGCCCGGGCCCGCGCCAGAAACCGGGCCTCCTCTCGGCGAACCATCGGGTGCAGAATGCGCTCCAATAGCCGCATCGCCTCGGGATCCCCCAGCGCCACGTGCCGCAGCGCCACCCGATCCACCGCCCCTTCCCTCACCGCTCCGGGAAACGCGGCGGCTATGGCGCGCACCGCCCTCCCACCGCGTGCCTGCAGCCGGTGTACCACTGCATCCGCATCGAACACCGGCAGCCCCGCACGGCGCAATACCCCAGCGACCGTGGACTTCCCCATGCCGATGCCACCCGTCAGCCCAATGACTATCATAAATCGGCCAGGACGAAGCGTCGCAGCTCGTCATCCACCTGCGGATCGACCCCGAACCAAGCCGCGAAACCCGGGCGAGCCTGATGTAACAGCATGCCCAGTCCATCGACGGCCCGCAATCCGCGAGCGCGCGCCTCGGCGAGCAGCGGCGTTTCCAGCGGCACATACACCAAATCAACAACCGCAAGCCCCGGACCAGCCCCAGTTAGCGGCATCTCCAGCGCCGGCTGATGCTGCATCCCAAGGGGGGTAGCGTTCACCAGCAGAGCATACCCGCCCAGGCCATCCGCACGCGCCGCCCACGGGACGACCCGAACCGGGCCAAACTCACGCGCCAGCTTCTCCGCCGCTTCCGGCGAACGGTTGGCAACACTGACCGCAACGCCCAGGCCCCGCAGCGCCGAAACCACCGCCCGGGCCCCGCCACCGGCGCCCAGTACCAGCGCCGGCCCGGCCCTTGGATCGAGACCGGCTTCGCGCAGACTCTCCAGAAATCCATAGCGGTCCGTATTGCTGCCGCTGATCCTGCAATTGCTGAATGTCAGAGTGTTCGCTGCCCCGGCAATGCGCGCGTCCTCGTCCACACTGTCGCAGAGCTGAAAAGCTGCGACCTTGTGCGGGATGGTCACATTCACCCCGGCAAACCCAGCTGCCGCCAGTCCGCGGACGGCCACCTGGAAATCCCCCGGCGCGATCGGCAGCGGAACATACGCGCCGTCGATGTTATAACGGCGCAACCAGAAACCATGAATCCGCGGCGAACGGGAATGCGCCACTGGCCAGCCGGTGACTCCCGCCACCCGGGCGGCTCCGGAAACGATTGACATGGCCCGACAATCCCAGGCCGATCCCAATCGATCAATGACCGAGGTCGCCTGCCTGATCGTCACCAACTAGTTCCCCCCCCTCGTGGGCGGAGCAGGCGAAGTGTACGCAGCGCTGGCCCGTGCCGCCGCAGGCAGAATCGCGGTACTCTGCGCGTCGCTGGACTATCGAACAGGCCAACCGATCCCCGGCTGGCGCGAGCACGATGCCACAACCAGCTACCTGATCACCCGGATTCCCCGCATCCGTCCCTTGCTGTCACAGCGCGGCATAGGCATCGATCTGCTGGTTCGGGCACAGCTTCTGGCGACCGTCTGGCGCCTGCACCGCCGATACCGCTTCCGCTCCGTTTGCATCGCCGACGACGAGACCGTCGGGTGGCTCATTGGCCTGGCGCGTGCCATCGGATGCCGCACACTCCTGTACACCCATGGCGATGATCTCGCGGTCCGGCCAAGCCTGGACCGCTTCAAGGCCCGCCGCCGTCGCTGCTTTGCCCAAGCGGATCGGATCTTTGCAGTCAGTGCCGCTACCGCCGCGGAGCTCTGTCGCGTCTTCGACATCAGCCCCCAACGCGTCACGGTGCTGCCGAACGGCGTGGATCTGACGCAATTCAACCCACTCACCCCGGACGAGCCGCTGCGGACCCAACTGGGCCTTACCGGCAAGCGCGTGCTCATCACGGTCTCGCGCTTGGTGCCCCGGAAGGGGATAGATCGGATGATAGAAGCCCTCCCGGCAATCGCCGCCGCCATTCCCGATATCCAGTACCTGATCATTGGCGACGGCGACCAGCGCGAGGAACTGCGCTGGCTTGCGGCCACCTGCGGCCTTACGGACCGGATCACCTTCGCGGGCGAGGTGCCGCAAGAGCAGGTACCCCGTTATCTCGCCTTGGCCGAGCTATTCGTGATGCCGAACCGGCGCCTGTCAAACGGCGAAGAGGACGGGTTCGGCCTCGTCTTCCTGGAAGCGAATGCCTGCGGCCTACCCGTCATCGGCGGACGTGCCGGCGGTGTGCCCGAAGCCGTCGTCCACGGCGAAACCGGGCTGCTCGTCGATGGCACCTCGACTTCAGACATTGCCGCCGCAGTGATACGGATTCTGACCAATCGGACCCTCGCCGCATGCCTCGCTGCGAACGGGCGCCAACGGGCGCTGCGCTCAAGCTGGGAATCACGCGTCCAGACCCTTCTCGCCGGTTGAGGCAGCCGCCCATCATCACCTCTCCTGCTTGCAGGAGAGGTCGGCGCGCAGGAACGCGCCAAGTGGGCCTCCTAGTACAGCTTCCCACCCTCGGGATACGGAACCACGATATCCCCCGGCTCGGACAAGTTGAGCATCGTCCGCGCCCGCTCATCAAGCATGTCCGCATCGAGGTGATCGGTCCTCAATGCAGCCACCCGGCGTTCCCACTCAGTCTGTTCGGCCCGCACCTTTGCCAGATCATCTTGTGCTTGTCTCAGCAGTTTCTGCCGTTGGGTATACGCCACAAGCCCATGATCGCCCTGTGTCGCACTCCAGCCGAAGTACCCGACCAGCAAAAAGAAAAACAGCGGCGCAATGGCTGCCCGCAGCTTCCGCTTTATTTCCCTGCCGAGTTCCATGGATCTGCTCCGAATCGTCTCCGAAACTTACCCTCTGGGCCGCCTCGAAGGGAACCAGCGTTTACATCCTGCGGTCCCTTAACTAGCACTTCCCCATGTCTGCCCCCCCTGCTCCGCTGGACCCTCGCGCCGCCCTGGATGCGATCGGGCTCCTGCCCGATTCGGAAATCGATATCGCCGAAGCGGCCCTGCAGCTCGCGCGCGTTGATGCGCCGCACGCAGACTGGAACGCCGCGCGGGAAGAACTGTCCGCGATTGCACGGGAAGCGGTCGCCATCGCCGCGCGGATCACCCAGGCTGATTTGTCCGCGCAAGCCGAAGCGTTATCGGGGCTGCTGGCAGTAAGACATGGTTACCGTGGAGATGCCGAAACCTACGACGATCTGGCAAACGCTAACCTGATCCGGGTCATCGAACGTCGGAAGGGGATTCCGGTGGCACTCGGTATTCTCTGGCTGCACGCGGCCCGGGCCGCCGGTTTGGGCGCACACGGGGTAAACTTTCCAATGCACTTTCTCGTCGCCTTGGAAGGCAGGGGCACGCAGCTCGTCATCGATGTCTTCGCCGGCGGCGAGGTGCTGGACGCACGCCAACTACGAGCCCTGCTGAAGCGCGTCGAGGGCGAGCATGCCGAACTGCGTCCAGGCCTCCTGCAGCCCATGAACACGCGGGATGTGCTGCTGCGCCTGCAGAACAACATCAAGGCCCGACGGCTCGACGCCGGTAATCTGCAGGGCGCCCTAACCACCGTGGAGGATATGTTGCGGATCGCGCCGGATCACGCCACGCTCTGGCGCGAGGCAGGGCTGATGCACCAGCGCCTCGATCATGTTGGCGCCGCATTACGGTGCTTCGAACAATTCCTGACACTCATTCCTCAGGGGGAACTTGCTCAGCGGGTACGTACCCTCGATTGAGGAATTGCGTGGCCAACTCAACTAAAAAGAGTTTCGCAGCACAGGCAACTAAACAGAAGCCAGAAACAATCAGGAAACACTCCGGATACAAGCCATCCCTATTTGCAAGCTCGGCTTTGATCTTGAAGGAGGGGTTCCATGCTTCCATTCAAGCGACGGGGTGCCCTTGCGCTCGCTCTGCCGCTGATCGGTGCCGCATTCCTCGCCACCACTCCGGCAAAGGCCTGGGTTCGCGTGGGGGTTGGCATTTGGATACCGCCCGTGGTGGTAGCTCCGGCCCCGGTTTATGTGCTCCCGCCCGTTGTCTATGCGCCACCGCCACCGCGGGTCGTGTACGCGCCCCGCCAGCCCGGCTGGGTCCCCGGCCACTGGACCCGCGGCTACTGGATCCCCGGCCATTGGGCCTGACAATCGGGCCCGGCACCCCGCCAGGACCCGTCATGGCCGGCCGCCTGAGCCAGCCATCTTCGCGATAGCAGCGGTAAGCCTCTGCGGCCCGCCCCCGCATCATCGGCATACCCTTCCTTGACACCGGCGCCATCGACGCAAGATGTTGCGCCGCCTGGAGCGCAACCGCGATGGATTTCGAAGCCTTTTTCCGCAGCCAGCTCGCCGACCTTCGCCGTGAAGGTCGCTACCGCGTCTTCGCCGATCTGGAGCGAAACGCCGGCAAGTTCCCGCGCGCCACCCATCATACCCAGCGCGGCCACGCCGAGGTGATGGTCTGGTGCTCTAACGATTACCTCGGCATGGGCCAGCATCCGGCGGTTCTGGCTGCCATGCACAAAGCGCTGGACCGATGCGGCGCCGGTGCCGGCGGCACGCGTAATATCGCCGGAACCAATCACTATCACGTACTATTAGAGCAGGAGTTGGCGGACCTGCACGGGAAGGAAGCGGCGCTGCTGTTCAATTCCGGCTACATGTCCAACTGGGCTTCGCTCAGCACGCTAGCCGCCCGCCTGCCCAACTGCGTTGTTCTCTCCGACGAGCTGAACCATGCCTCGATGATCGAGGGCATCCGGCACAGCCGCGCCGACAAACTCACCTTCCGGCACAACGACCCCGACGATCTCCGCCGCAAGCTGGCCGAGCTCGCATCCAATCGTCCGAAGCTCATCGCATTCGAGTCCGTCTATTCGATGGACGGCGACATCGCCCCCATCGCACCCATCTGCGACGTAGCCGACGAATACGGCGCCCTGACCTACCTGGACGAGGTCCATGCCGTCGGCCTCTATGGCTCCCGCGGTGGCGGCATAGCCGAGCGCGATGGCCTCAGCGACCGCCTGACCGTTATCGAAGGAACGCTGGCGAAGGCCTTCGGCGTGGTTGGCGGTTATATCGCCGGCTCGGCAGCACTGTGCGACTTCATCCGCAGTTACGCATCAGGGTTCATCTTCACGAGCTCCGTCCCCCCCGCAGTTGCCGCAGGTGCTCTGGCTGCTATCCGCCACCTCAAGACCAGCTCGGCTGAGCGTAACACGCACCGCGACCGCGTGGCCCTGGTCCGCCAACGCCTCGATCAGATCGGTGTGCCGCATCTTCGCAATCCCAGCCACATCATCCCCGTAATGGTCGGCGACCCCACGCTGTGCAAACAGATCACCGATCAGTTGCTCGATCGCTTCGGGATCTATGTCCAGCCGATCAACTACCCTACAGTCCCGCGCGGCACGGAGCGTCTGCGAATCACCCCCTCGCCGCTACATACCGACGAGGACATCGACCATCTGATCGGCGCGCTCAGCACCATCTGGTCCGAGCTCAGCATCCGCCGCGCCGCGTGATACAGCGGAGCATGAGGCTTGACCTTGTACTCCGCTGTATCGCGCGTAGGGTTGGCCCGAGTTTCGCAACTGGCGGCCCGGACCGCTCAGCACGTCTTCGGTAGGAATGCCGCGGTCCATCATCCCAGATGCGTCCGGTCCTGCCATACGGGGTTTCGATCCGTTTACAACAGTCGGCAGCCTCTGGGGCCATCACGTATGGTACGACGCCTTGGGACATGATGGTCCGCCCATGCTGGGCTAAGGCGACACGAGCGCCGCATCAGGTAATGGAGGGTAAGCACCAACGGATGCGCCGAGTGTGCCCCTGGTGGGATTCGCTCAACGTTCGGCCGTGAGCGTAAGTGTGACGGCACGGTCTCCAGTTCAGTATGCTGCTTCTTACTCCTCCTCTTCCTCTGGTAAGCTGAATGTTTCAGCTTCCTCATCGTAGCTGAACAATTCGGCAAAGCGGCCCCAGCTTATGGCGGTGCGAAGCGAGTCCTCGGCGTACTCGGGGGACATGTGGTCCTCGAGTTCATCGCGAAAACGTACGGCTGAGGCGCGGTGGTTCCAGCGGTCGTCAACCACCTGACGGATAGCCTTCACAAGTGGGACGTTTTCCAGCAAGGCGGCGGCGAAGATCTTCTTGCGTTGCTCTGTATCGGTGTTGACGAAGCGGCGACCGGAATCGTTAAGGATGATATCGCCCTCGGCGAGCTCGCCGAAGCGCAGCATCTGCAGGGCCTCGCCGAGCGGCAGCAACTCATCCAGTTCCAGTTGCAGGGCATTTGCCAGCGCCGGCAGATCGGCACGACCGTTGTATGGTTGGTCGGCGAGGGTTTCCATCAGACCGGCCATGAGGTTGGTGCCGACGCGCGGCAGCGGCGTGGCTATAGTTGCAGTGGCAGCAGTCAGCGCCATTGGACCAGGCGGTGGGCGGCGGGTCATCAGCGCATAGATATCGTCCACCATTGTGCGGAAGGCCGGGTCGAGCCGGTTGCGCGGATGCTTGAACGGCACGCGAATTTCGTGCGCAACGCGGCCGGGATTGGAGGAGAAAACCAGGATGCGGTCCGCCATGAGCACCGCTTCCTCGATATTGTGGGTAACGATCAGCATTGATTTCAGGGGCAACTTTCCTTCCACCCAGAGGTCGAGCAGGTCGGTGCGGAGGGTTTCGGCGGTGAGAACATCGAGGGCACTGAAGGGTTCGTCCATCAAAATCAGGTCAGGGTGCACGACGAGGGCGCGCGCGAGACCGACGCGTTGGCGCATTCCGCCCGACAATTCCTTTGGATACGCGCTTTCGAATCCCCCGAGCCCGATCAAATCAATGGCCTGCTCTGCACGCTCTTCGCGGTCAGAACGGGGCATGCCGCGGGCTTCCAGACCCAGCTCAACGTTTTCCTGGACGGTGAGCCAGGGGAACAGAGCGAAGCTTTGGAAGACCATGGCAATGCCATCAGGGGGGCCTTCGATGTGGCGGCCATGCCAGAGCACTTCGCCGGCGCTGGGTTTGAGCAGACCGGCGATGATGCGGAGCAGGGTGGATTTGCCGGAACCCGAGCGGCCGAGCAGGGCGACGATTTCACCTTCCCTGAGGGCGAGGTTGGCATCTTCGAGAACGATCAGGTCGGTGTTGGCTTCCTTGTGGTAAGCTTGGCGGCAATTGCGGACTTCGAGGAGCATGGCGGTTCCGTTCAGCCCAGGGTGAGGCGGCGATTGGCGTAGTCATAGAGAGGCCGCCAGAGCGTCCGGTTCAGCATGAGGACGAATAGGGACATCACCGCGACGCCGACCACGACGTGCGCCATGTTGCCGGCGCTGGTGGCGTCGGCGATGTAGGCTCCGATGCCATGTGCTTTGAGCGTTGTGTCGCCCCAGGAGGCGACTTCGGCAACGATGGCGGCGTTCCAGGAGCCGCCGGAGGCGGTGAGTGCGCCTGTGACGTAATAGGGTAGAATGCCGGGGATCATGACCTTCCGCCACCAGAGCCAGCCGGTCAGGCGGAAGCTATTGGCGGCTTCCTGCATATCGCCGGGGAACGCGGCAGCACCAGCGATAACGTTGAACAGGATGTACCACTGCGTGCCCAGGATCATCAGCGGCGTGAGCCAGATGTCCGGGTTGAGATGGAAGAGAACGATGAACAGGACGAAGGGCGGATAGAGCAGGTTTGCGGGGAAGGCGGCGAGGAACTGCGCGACGGGTTGGGCGCGACGGGCCCAGAGCGGCCGCAAGCCGAGCCAGAACTCCGATGGGGACCCAGATCAGGCTGGCCAGGGCGATCAGAATGGCGACGCGGATCAGGGTAAAGACGCCGAGAACGAGGACGTGGCCGAACTCGGCCCAGGTCATGTGGCCCGAGAGGAAACCGACGATACGCTGGGCGGCAAAGGACAGGGCAGCGAGGAGAATGCCCAGCAGGACGACGTCGATTGCCTTGGAGGGGATTGGCCATTTCGGCCGGACGGGGAGGGGGCCGAGCGTAACGCGCCTCCCGCCGATGGCGCGCAGACCGTGGCCCAAGGCATCGCCCGTCAAGGAAAGGACACGGGTGCGGCGGAGTAGTTTGAGCACCCAGGGGTCGGCGGCGGTAGCGCCCTCGGTGGTTTCAAAGCGGAACTTCGTGGACCACGCGACGAGCGGGCGGAAAAGGAGCTGATCGTAAAGAAGAATGACGATGGCCATCGCGAGGATGGCCCAGCCGACGGCGGCGAGATCGCGCTTCTGCAGGGCCATGGCGACGTAGGAGCCAATCCCAGGGAGGGTCCAGGTGGTGTCGCCGACGGTGACGGCTTCCGAGGCAACCACGAAGAACCATCCGCCGGACATCGACATCATGGTGTTCCAGACGAGGCCGGGAACGGCGAAAGGGACCTCCAGCCGCCAGAAGCGCTGCCAAGCCGTGAGACGATAGCTGCGGGCGGCTTCCTCCAGGTCCTGTGGAACGGTGCGCAGGGATTGATAGATGCTGAAGGCCATGTTCCAGGCCTGACTGGTGAAGATGGCAAAGATCGATGCGAGCTCCAGGCCGAGGACACGGCCGGGAAAGAGGCTCATGAAAAAGACGACTGTGAAGGTGAGGAAGCCGAGGATCGGGACGGATTGCAGGATGTCGAGCAGCGGCACCAGGACGACGGCGGCGCGCCGGCTTTTGGCGGCGGCGGTTCCGTAGGTAAAGGTGAAGATCAGCGAGGCGACCAGGGCGGCGAACATGCGCAGCGTGGTGCGCACGGCGTAGTTGGGGAGATTGGCTGGATCGAGACTGACCGTGATGGCGTGGGGCGCCTTGATGCTGACGAAGGTTTCGCCGGCCACGTGGCCGATCCCGACGAGCGCACCGAAGACGACCAGGAGTGCCGCTAAGTCCCAGAGATTGGGGGTGCGCCGCCCGAGCGACGCGGCGGGGAAGATCATGCTGTCATCGCGTCGTCATAAACAGTTGATGGAGGGTTCGGGGGTTCGTTTAGCCGGTATTTATCGGGGCGTGCAATGCCGGCGCCGCAGCGCTGCCGTTATCCGCGGCGCTGCGCTGTTGGAGCCGATCCATGCCGAGTGATGTGACGGCGCGGCAGGTTCCTGCACAGATAATATATTTTATGCGTAGGATCCTGTGGCTCGGCTAGACGGAACAGGATCAGGCGTAGTTATCGAAGATCGACAGCGAAGAGTAGCGGCTTCAGGCGTTTAGTGTGACGGACCCGATCAGCGGATGTGATACCATGGTGGTGTCCGGCGAAAAGCCTGATCGGTTGGGGGCAAGGGGGCTTCCGATAGATCTCCTGGACGAGATGATTGCGGTAAGGCTAGTGATTGCGCCGGAAAGCACTGGCGATCGAGGGTTTTTCTAATAATCGGCTACGTATTTCAAGCAACGGCGTGTGTTCCGGAGCGGCCGCTGAGGTTACTTGGCTTCAATGCGGGTGCAATGCGGCGTGAGCAAGGTTATTACCTTCTCCCACCATGTAGGCCCGCAGTTGGAGGCGAGCGCGATGGACCCGGCTTTTCAGAGTGCCGATGGCGCAGCCGGTCCTTTCGGCGGCAGTTTCGTATGGGACTTCATCCAGGGCGATCATGAACAGTGCTTCCCGTTGGTCGGGGGGAAGGCGCTTCAGCGCCCAGGACAGTTCGCGCAGAGCGGCGCGATCTTCGTGGGAAGGGGAGACCGGCTGCTCCGGCATATTCTCCATATCAGTAAACTCGCGTTTATTACGAACACTGCTGATGAAGTGGTTAATCATTATCCGATGCACCCAGGCGGAGAAATTGGTGCCGGGCATAAAACAGTCCTGGGCCAGCAGAGCCTTGGTTGCGACGTCTTGTGTAAGATCATCGGCCGCTGCTCGGTTTCGTGTCAGTGCGAGTGCCCAAATGCGCATTTTCGGAAGGAAGCTGATGAGTTGCTCATTGAAGTTGTGGGGCACGCCTGCCTCTCCTTAGAGCACGTGATTCTCGTGTTATGGTGCACCTGTGTTGCGGACGGACCGCGGACAAGGAGACATGACGGTAGCTTGAAGGCACGAGGTGTTGAAAGTCGTCCATCAATGATGCGAAAAGTAGGGTCAGTTGCCTGGAGCCTTGCAATGGAGTGCGTTACCCGAGGGTGCCCCACGCTTATGTGACGATAGGGCGTCACATCAAATTGAATAGTCAATGATGAGGCTCATGTCAGAGTGAGTTCATGCAAGAAGGGGAGGTCACGGACGCGCGACCGGAGTCGAGTAGGTCTCAGCGGACGCGGTTATTGTTGGTTGAAGATGATCCGCACGTTTTAGAGACCCTTGCTGAATTGCTGGAGCTTGAAGGCTACAGTCTATGTACGGCGCACGACGCGGTGAGCGCACTCGAGGAGCTTCAGGGGCATGCGATTTCCAGTGTGTTATGTGACCTGAAGCTGCGGGGTAGTATGGACGGGTATGGGTTCGCCCGTGCATGCCGAAGCAATCCAGAGCTTGCCGAGCTGCACCTGATCGCGCTTTCGGGGTACGACGGGGATGAGGTCCGGAAGCTGGCGATGGAAGCTGGCTTCGATTGCCTGCTGCGCAAACCGGTAGAGCTGGAGCGTTTGTGCGCTGCGATAAGGCAGGGGCGGTATTTTCAGGCCGATAGAGAGAACCACAAAGGCGAGACTAAGGGCCGTATAGGCCTTTAATGGAATCAGGCGACGGCGTCCCTTTCACTAAAGGAAGGTGAGCGGCGACACCGCTGATAGGGCGGTTCGTTGGGAATCAGAGGAATGACGGAGACTCGCGATGTCGCGAACTAGCGCGAAAGAGCAGCTCGTGGACTTTTTGGAGCGGCATGCGTTTCAGCCGGTACTGCGAGCCAAGGAGAGCAGCGTGCCGAAAGGCAAGCAGGACGAACTGCAGATCTGCAGGACCGTACGAAGACCGAAATCGAGCGGTTTCGCCACTACGGGACTGCGGAGGATGTGGTAACCAACTTCCGGAGGGATCTGCATTCCAGCAAAGCACGGGAGGTAAAGGCCGGTTGAAGGCGCTGGAGTTACCGACGCTGCCCGATGTGGGGGAGGACTTCGAGGCGTTGGCGGAGAAGCTTGGGGTGAAAGGGCGTAGTTAGGAGGCACGCGTTCCGCGTTCGGCGGGCCTGCATTGCGGCGCTTCGCGGGGGGTACTGGAGGGCGCGTTCGCGGGTTCGCGATAACACCGTTCACTGCTCCACTGCTCCGCGGCGGGGTTGGCGGGGAGCCGAAGTGGTGATCGATTTTGTAGCGGGATTTTGATGTTGGTCGCTTGATCGGGCGCGGGTTATACGCGCCCGATAATTCCGCTCACCGGCATCGCGAGGCGAAAGTTCTCTCATTGTGCAGGCAACCGCCGCCAATATTGCGGAGCGTAAGGCTTGATCTCATGCGGAGCGGTCTCGTGCGCAGGTTAGTGTGGTGGCTGCGCGCGAAACCAAGACTCGATACCGGTCAGCCTGCTTCGACGCGGCGGATCGTTAAGCGCGCTGCGGGGCATGCCTGTGTGGCCGCTGACGGCGACTTTAGCGGTGCAGACACTCGCGACGATGGCGCTGTTCTCGGTTCCGGCGGCGGTGCCCGATATCGCGCGGGAGCTGGGCGTTTCAGGCACGTTCAGTGGCATGTTCGTATCTATTGTGTATGGGGTGGGGATCGCCTCAGCGCTGCTTGCGCCAGGTTTTGTGCACCGTTACGGCGCGGTTCGGGTGAGTGAGATCGTGCTGGTGGCTGTGCTCGGGTTGCTGGGCCTGGCGGCGGCGGGAAGCGTGCTATCCCTAGCGCTTGGGGCCGTGGTGCTGGGGCTGGCCTATGGGGCGATCGCGCCCGCGAGTGCCCATCTGCTGGTGCCGCAAACCCCCAGGCCGGTGTTCAACCTGGTTATGTCACTGCGGCAGATCGGGGTGCCACTGGGGGGCGTATTGGGGGCGCTGATCGTGCCGCCAATTGCCGTGACGGCGGGCTGGCGCGTTGCGATGGCGGTGCAGGCGGTGCCGGTGGCGTTGCTGCTGGCCGCAATGGAGATTCCCCGGCGGACGTGGGATGCGGAGCGGGAACCAGGGCGGGGGTTGTGGAGTGGGATCGCCTCGCAGCAGGTCCGGCTGCTCCGGGAGGATTGGAGGCTGCGACGACTGTCGTTGGCGAGCTTCGTGTTTTCGGGGGTTCAGTTGTGCTTCGTGGCGTTCACCACGGTTCAACTGACATCGGTGGCGCGGCTGGATTTGGTGTGGGCAGGGTTCGCGCTGGCGGCTTATCAGGTCGCGGGGGCATGCATGCGGCCCGTATGGGGGTGGGTGGCCGACCGGTACGTTCCGGCCGCCCGGACATTGGGGTTGCTGGGGTTTGGGATTGCCGCGGTTTGCCTGGGGATGGGGCGCGTGGGAGCGCATTGGCCATGGGGGGCCGTGGTGGGGCTGGCGCTGGCGGCCGGCGCGACGGCGGGCGGGTACACCGGGCTGGCTTATGCGGAGTATGCCAGGCTGGGAGGCGCGCGGCGCACTGAGGCCACGGGGCTGGGCACGGCGGTGATGTTTGCCGGGGTGATGATCTTCCCTTCCGTGTTCGGGGCGGTGGTCAAGGCATCGGGCGGCTATGGATGGCCGTATCTGATGCTGGCGGTAACGGCCGCAGGATGCGGGCTGTTGTTGTGTGCGGAGCTGCGCTCTGGCGGCTTGGCGCGAGGGCTGAGGCACCGCATCTTCAGGCCGTGATGTGTGAGATTCGAGACAAGTTGCTAAGTGATGCTGATCGGGCGATCTGGGCAAGCTACGCACGCCTTGTCGCGCCGTTGCCCGGCCATGAGTTACCGGTTGTGCCTTCGGCGCCGCGGGCGCAGGCTCCAGCACAGGCGGTGGTGCGCCGGCGGCGATCGGCGCCTGTGACGCCGGTTGCGATCGGGGCGCATCCTGCTGGTGTGGACATCCGGTAATCGCGGCCAGCGGCTGACTTCCCGATAGTGCCGCGTCCGGGCTCTGGCCCGGCGGCATCACCATCGGAGGGCTGTTGGATGACCCACTATGTCGGGTTAGACGTGTCGCAGAAGTTGACTTCCATCTGCATAGTCGATGCCACAGGCCGCAAGCTGTGGCGGGGTCAGTGCGCGTCCGACCCGGAGCAGATCGAGCGCGCGATCGGCCGGCGTGGCGGCGAGGACGTCCGCGTGGGGATTGAAACCGGCCCAATGACCCCGTGGCTGGTGCATGAGCTGCGCGGCCGGGGACTCGATGTAACTTGTCTTGACGCGAGGCATGCCAAGGCGGCGCTCAAGCTGCAGATCAACAAGACGGATCAGAACGACGCAGAGGGACTGGCGCAGATCATGCGAACCGGATGGTACCGCGCTGTGTACGTCAAATCGTTGGACGCGCACCGAGCACGCGCGCTGTTGGGCGCACGCGCCCAGCTCGTCGGCATGACGACGCGATTGTCCAACCATATCCGCGGCGTGCTGAAAACCTTCGGCATGCTGCCGGGCGCGAAGCGCGGCCAAAGGTTCGATCGGCGGGTCGAGAGCCTGCTCGCCGAGCGTGCCGACGTGGCGCTGATTGTTCGGCCGATGCTGGTCGCCTGGCGGCAACTGCGCGAGCAAATTGCCGGCTTCGACAAGGCGGTGCGCACGCTGGTGAAGTCCAGTCCCGCATGCCGGCACCTGATGAGCGTGCCTGGCATAGGGGTGCTTTCCGTGCTCGCCTACGTCAGCACGGTCGAGGATCCCGCGCGCTTCCGTCGCTCACGATCCGTAGGCGCGCATCTGGGGCTGACGCCAAGGCAATACCAATCAGGGGAGATTGATCGCAGCGGGAAGATATCGAAGTGCGGCGACACGCTCGCCCGGACGCTGATGTACGAGGCGGCGGTCGTGCTGATGACACGGGTAAAGCGGGCTTCCGGCCTGAAGGACTGGGCCCAGGCGATCGCTCGGCGGTCCGGCGCCGGCAAGGCGCGCATTGCGCTGGCACGAAAGCTCGCCGTCATCATGCACCACATCTGGCGTTCGGGCGCGCCATTCCGCTGGCCCGCGCCGTCCGCGTCCGCCTGATACGCCTCCGCGATCCGCTCGAGTTCCGCTCGAGACGGAATCGTTGCCCGACGGGGCGAAGGTGCAGGCGGCTGCGAGGGCCGCCGTTGGGCCGCATGAGATCGGTGCGAGCCCGTTGTGGACATTGCGGCGCCTGCGCTTCGGACCAGATGTTGCGGCGGAGTTCGTCCCGACCGCGGAGAGAACCATGACCCCGACACGGCAACAGACGAAGCAAAGCGATTGAGAACGGTGCCGGCGAGCCGGAATTGGCGTTGGGAAATCGATCGGATGCAGGGCAAACCTCGTCTTCGAGGCTGCCGCGAGCGTATCGCTGTGCTCGCGGCGGGACTTTCGGCCTACAGCATGGCAGGGACGCTCGCTCGCATGGCTCAAGCAAGCCACGCTCCCTCGCAGCCCAGCCACGCCCGGCCAAAATCCCTGCCGCTTGCGCGCGGCGATGCTGCGAAGGCAGGCCGGGACGAAGAACAGGCGCTTGCTTTCAGCCGAACGAAGAACACGGTTGGCCTTTGTTGCGGTCCGGAATTTCCGAGATCGCCAAAAAAGAGCTTGCGGAGGAGCGCGCGATTAGAGAACGGCGGTACCTGGCAGCGGTTCCGGACGGGCAAGCTGCCGGCGACGCGGACACTCGATCTGCACGGGCATACGGCGCAGCGGGCATTCCACGCATTAGGAGGGTTCCTGCGCGCGGCGTACGCCGATCGTGTGCGATGCGTAGAGGTGATCACGGGCCGGGGTAGCGGGGAGCATGGCGGAGTGATTCGCTGGGAGCTGCCGATGTGGTTGAATTCGCCTCAAGTGCGGCCGCTAGTCCTAGCGGCCGCGCATCCGCATGCGGCCAATCCGGGGTCCGTGCGGCTGTTGCTGCGACGGCGGCGGTCCGGGTAGTTGATGAAGGTGCTCCGGGAATGGCCCGGATAAGCGACCTCTACGACGAAGACATTCTGCAGTGGAGCGAGCAGCAGGCCGCGCTGCTGCGAACGCCGGGCGGCCGGCGAGCTGGTCAACGATGCCGAACTGGACTGGCCGAACATCGCGGAGGAGATCGAGAGCGTGGGCCGGAGCGAATTGCACGCTGTGGAGTCGCACCTGATCTTAGCCCTACTGCATGACCTAAAGGCCGAGGCTTGGCCGGGATCGCGGGACGTGCCGGACTGGCGGGCCCAGGCGCGGGGGCACCGTGCCGACGCGCGCCGGGCTTTCGTCTCCTCCATGCGGCAGAAAATCGACCTGGCGGATCTCTATCGGGACGCCTTGCGTCGAATGCCGGACACGGTGGACGGCCAAGCCCCGCTGCCGGTGCCACAAACCTGTCCGGTGGCCCTCGATGAGCTTCTGGCGGACCCGTCCGAAACTACGTCTAGCGAATAACGAGGTCCGTGCCGGGGCCGGTGACGGCGCCGATGATCCATGCGTCGATGCCGGCACTGCGTAAAGCGGCGACGCACGCTTCGGCGCGGGGGGCGGGGATGCCGGCGAGAAGCCCGCCTGAGGTCTGTGGGTCAGCAAGCAGGGGGGAGGTGGCATTCCCGGGGGGTAGGGTGCGGCGGTTCTCGGAGAACAGGGTGCTTTCGACGCCTTGGGCAGCCAACTCGACCGCGCCCGGAAGTAAGGGCACCGCAGTCTGATCAATGACTGCGGCCATACCGGAGGCGGTAAGCATTTCCTGAAGGTGTCCGGCAAGTCCGAAGCCGGAGACATCCGTGCATGCGGTTATTCCATGGCGTCCGAGGATGTGGGCCGCGGCCGCGTTGGTCTGACGCATACTTTCGAGCGAGGCGAACAACCAACGCGCCTTGGCGAGGCCGCGCATGTGGCCGGCCAGGATCACACCGGTGCCGAGCGGCTTCGTAAGGATCAAGGCGTCGCCTGGCTGCAGCCCGGATTTGCGCCAAATGCGCCGGGGATCGACAAGGCCGGTAACGGCGAAGCCGAGGGAGGCCTCGAGGGCCTCGCCGGAGTGGCCGCCCACGAGGGTGCAACCGTTAGCCGTCAGCACGCGGGTGGCGCCCTGCATCATGGCGGCCAGGTCGGCGCCCATTCTAGCGCCTCCGATATAGGGGACAGCGGCGACGGCCAGCGCCGTCCAGGGCGTGGCGCCCATTGCATAGAGATCAGAGAGGGCGTGAGCGGCGGCGATCTCTCCGAACACGAGGGGGTCGTCAATGAAGGCGCGGAAATGGTCCACGCTCTGGACCACGGCGAAACCGGCCGGCGGTTTCAGCACGGCCGCGTCATCGAGCGCCTCGAGGCCGACCAGGAGACCGTCCGGCGCGCTCAGAGGCAGGTCCGCGAGCGTGGCGTCCAGGACGTCGGCTGCGACTTTCGCCCCACAGCCGCCACACCGCATAGCATCCTCCGGAGAGGGGGTCATCCGGACTGCGAACCGCTGGGTCCAACGGCGGTCGATCCAGTCCTTCCAGCGCCAGATCAGGCCGCCCCAGAGTGTGATCCCGTTGCGCCATGCGAGGGCGCGGCCGTTTCCAAGGCCCATAATGACAAGGGCTTCTTTCTGCGGCTTCCAGGGCCGGAGGGGTTTGCCGGTGACGGCGCGAACGAGATTCTCGGCCAGCGGCATGCCCGCGCTGACTGCCCAAACACCCGCCTTCGGCAAGGAGCGCCGATCGAGCTCGGCGCAGTCTCCGGCGGCAAAGACAAAGTGATGGCTGAGACTGCGCAGAGTGGCGTCTACCAGCACGCAGCCTGTGGGATCACAGGCGAGGCCGGACTCGGCGAGGAAAGGCGGTCCAAGGACGTTGGTGGCCCAGAGCGCGGCGTCGGCTTCGACGTAGGTGCCGTCCGAGAGGGCGAGCTGGCGGTTGTGAAGCGTGCTGGCTGCGACACCGCACACCAGCTCTACGCCGGCATCGACCAGGGTGGCGCGGGCGACGGAGCGGGCACGGGTGGGGGCTTGGCCGATGGGCTCCGGATCGGCTGTGATCAGAACGAAACGGGCGCGGGAGCCAAAGCGGCGGGCGAGCGCGATGGCAAGCTCGGTGCCTGCCGGGCCACCACCGATGATGGCGATTCGGGAGCCCTCGGGGAGATTTGTCTGGAGGGTGTCGAGATGGTTCAGGAACCGTCCGATAGGTTTGATCGGGATGCCGCCGGCGTGTGGCGGTATCGCGGGGATTCCGCCGACATTGATAGAGAGGAGGTCGAAGGGGATATCTGGGCGGCCTGAGACAGCGACCGTGCGCGCGGTGAGATCGAGACCGTGGGCCTCGCCTGCAATCAGGCGTACGGCGGCAGCGGCGGTCAGTGGGACGAGGTCGATATGGGCCTGATCGAAATCGTAGTCGCCGCGGATCAGGCCGGGGAGCATGCCGGAATAGGGCGTGTGGACCTCGCGCGCGATCAGTGTGAGGCGAATGCGCGGCTCCGGGCGCATGGCAAAACGGCGCAGCACCTCGACATGGGCGTGCCCGGCCCCGAGCAGGACAATGTCGGTGGTGGGCAGGGTGGGCGCGGGCATGGCGCAGGGTTGAAGCAATTCGGGGAAGCCGGCAACACTTCGATCGTTCGAGTTCGCAGAAGGCACTCGCCGGCCGAGCCGGTTCGTAGCAGGGGGATTGAGAATGCGCCGTCCCGTGTTAGCCGCTTGCGCGGCGTTGGTTTGGCTGAGCGGGGCGGTGCAGGCGGCGTGGGCGCAGGGGACTTTGACGATTGCCTTGCGTGAGGACACCGATACGCTGGATCCGACGTTGTCGAGCACGTATGTCGGACGGATTATTTTTGCGGGTCTGTGCGATAAGCTGTTCGACATTAATGAAAAGTTGCAGGTTGTTCCGCAACTGGCGACCGGGTACGAGTGGGTGGACACTCGGACGCTCGTTTTGCATCTGCGGCCCAACGTGCTGTTTCAGGATGGGGAGAAGTCCGATGCCGCGGCGGTGAAGACGACTTTTGAGCATTACCTGACGACGACGGGCAGCTTTCGGCGCAGCGAGATCAACAGCATCGATCATGTGGATGTGGTTGATCCGCTGACGGTCCGGGTTGTGCTGAAGTCGCCATCTTCACCGTTTCTATCGCAACTGGCGGATCGATCCGGGATGATTCTGGCGCCCAACGCGCTGGCGGAGCAGGGGAAGAATTTTGGGCTGCATCCGGTGTGCGCGGGTCCGCTCAAGTTCGAGAACCGGGTGCCGCAGGATCATCTGACACTGGATCGGTTCGATGGGTATTGGGATGTCAAGTCGATCCACTTCGATAAGGTGGTTTATCGGGTGATGACCAATCCCGAGGTGCGGATGGCGAATTTGAAAGCGGGTGCGGTCGATCTGGTGGAGTATGTTGTTCCGACCGATGTGGCCGCAGTGCAACTCGATAAGAAGCTGAAAATGGCCATTTCGGATGGCCTGGGGTACAATGGGATTACGATTAACGTGAACCATGGTCCGCAATCGGACAATCCGTTTGGGAAGAACAAGCTGGTGCGACAGGCGTTCGAGCTTTCGGTTGACCGGGCGGCGGCGATCAAGGTGGTGTTCAATGGGCTTTACACGCCGGCTGCCCAGGCTGAGCCGAAGAGCTCGCCGTTTTATATACCTTCGATCCAGCCGCCTGTGCGGGACGTGGTGAAGGCAAAGGCGTTGCTGAAGCAGGCGGGGATAAAGCTGCCGGTGGTGGTGGATTTTATGGTGCCGAACAGCCCGGATATCCTGCAGCTTGCACAGGTGATTCAGGCGATGGCGTCTGAGGCGGGGTTTGATGTGAAGATACGGGCGACTGAGTTCGCGTCCTCCTTGCAGGAGTTGTATGCAGGTAATTTTCAGGCGTATCTGATCGGGTGGTCGGGGCGGATCGATATTGATGGCAACACTTATGCGTTCCTTCATACGGGGCAGCGCAATAACGTGGGGGACTATTCCAATCCGATTGTTGATCATGCGCTGGATCAGGGCCGAATCCTGCAAGCTATCCCACAGCGTAATACGGCCTACAAGACGATGTGGGAGCAGGAGCGGCAGGATCTGCCGATTATCTATCTTTATACGCTGAAGAACACGCCGGCGATGACAGCGAGGCTGGAGGGTTTCCGTCCGATTCCGGACGGGCTGATCCGGCTGCAGGGTCTGTCTATAGGGAAGTAGGTTGAACAGTCATCTTGGCCTGCGGTTTGCGCAAATCATTCCTACGATGTTCTTGGTCAGCGTGCTGGTGTTCGGGCTGCAGCAGTTGATGCCCGGTGATCCGGCGCGTGTGATTGCTGGAGAAGAGCAGGACCCGAAGGTGATTGCACAGATTCGGACCGAGCTGCTGTTGGACAAGCCACTGCCGGTGCAGTATGTGCATTGGCTGGGCGGCGTGCTGCACGGGAATCTCGGGTATTCGTGGCGCAACCGTGAACCGGTGATGCAACTCGTGGAGCAGAAGCTGCCGGTGACACTGCAGCTTAGTGTGATGGCGTTTATTATCGCGGTCCTTATTGGGGTCCCGACCGGGGTGATTGCGGCTGTCAAGCGCAACACGGTCTGGGACTGGATCGCGAATGGGGTGGGGCTGGCGGGGTTGTCGACTCCGACGTTTTGGCTTGGGATCATGATGATCCTGCTGGTTTCGGTTGATCTGGGGTGGTTGCCGCCCTCCGGCTATGTGCCGCCGACGCAGAACTGGGTGCAGTCATTGGCGACGACGATCATGCCGGCGTTCGTGCTCGGGAATGCCATCGCGGCGATCCTGATGCGGCATACGCGGAGTGCGATGCTGGAAGCGCTCGGGCAGGATTACATCCGGACGGCTCGGGCAAAGGGGCTGGCGGAGATTGTGGTGCTTACTCGCCATGCGCTGCGCAATGCGCTGATCCCGGTGGTAACACTGGGGGCTTTGGAGTTGGGCACGTTGCTGTCCGGCGCGGTGCTGACGGAGCAGGTATTCAGCATTCCAGGCTTTGGGAAGATGATCGTGGATGCGGTGTTCAACCGGGATTATCCGGTTGTGCAGGGCGTGGTGCTGGTGACGGCGTTTCTGTATGTGGCGCTGAACCTGATTGCGGATGTGCTGTACGTGATTATCAATCCGCGTTTGCGAGGGACGTAGCGCCATTGAGCGTGACGACGGCCGGCGCGGCGACGATACCGGTTCAGAGCCCGGCCCGGCTTGCGGTTATCAGCTTCATGCAGCGGCCGGCGGCCGTGATGGGTCTGGTGGTAACCGTTGCGTTTATCCTGATCGCGGTATTCGCGCCGCTGATCGCACCGTATGATCCTTTGGCAACAAGCTGGCTGGCGATACGCAAGGCGCCGTCCTGGGCGCATTGGATGGGCACTGACGAGCTGGGGCGCGATGTGCTGTCGCGGGTGATTTACGGGGCGCGGGCGTCGATGCTGGCGGGTGTCGTGTCGGTCGGGATTGCGGCGGCGATCGGCATTCCGATGGGGGTGGTTGCCGGGTTTGTCGGCGGTGCGGTGGATATGGTGCTGAGCCGCATTATCGACGCAATGCTGGCGTGTCCGTTCCTGATTTTGGCGATTGTGTTGGCGGCGTTTCTTGGTCCGGATTTGATGAACGCGATGATTGCGATCGGGGTGAGCACGGCGCCGCGATTCATGCGGGTTTCTCGTGCGGCGACGATGGAGGCTGCGAGTTACGACTACGTAGAGGCGGCGTGGGCGATCGGGAATCCGGCGTGGCGGGTGGCGTTGCAGCATGTCGCTCCGAACATCATTCCGCCGGTGCTGGTGCAGGCGACGTTGTCGGTCGCGCAGGCGATTATTGCGGAGGCCAGCCTGTCGTTTCTCGGGTTGGGGGAACAGCCGCCGCTGCCGTCTTGGGGATCGATGTTGAATGCGGCGCAGCAGTTTTTGGAGCAGGCGCCGTGGTTAGCGATATTTCCGGGGTTGGCTATCTTTCTGTGCGTGTTGTCGTTCAATCTTGTGGGGGATGGGTTGAGGGATGCGCTGGATCCGCGGGGGGTGTGAGAATTATATTTGGGCCGTGCAATCGGGTTTCAGCTTTCGGGTGGAGTGGCGGCATTCTCCTGAGCCGACGTTAAGCCTGTTCGCACACCCAACGGTGCGGCCGGTGCCCATTGGGGTTGGCGCCGCGATGCCATTCGTTGGTGCCCACGTTGGTCAGCGTCCCAAGGAGACCGTCAGGGTCGTTCGTTCGGAGCTGCTTCCGGTTCGCTGAGCCAAGTTGGGACGAAGACGTTGCCGTCTTGGCTTGACAACCGGGTATGTCTGGGTAACCCATCGAGGCCTCTGCACACTTGAAGGTACGTCTGGGCAAGCTGCCGGATGAAGATCCCCGATTTCTTACGCGAACTGATCAAGAGCGATCACCAGGTGGCTTCCATAGTAGACGGCGCGATTGCTCGCTTCGAGCCGTGGGTTGGCAAGAGCCAGATGCCGCTATTTCCCGAGTATACAGACCACAGCCTATCCCACGTCGAGGATGGATGAGAACTGCTGTCGACCTCGCGACAGCTGAAGCCCGGAAGCTGCTCTCAGTGAGAGATGCGGCAACCCTGGTGTTGGCGGTGTGTTTTCATGATGCGGCGATGCATCTGACCGAAGACGGATTCTTCTCGCTTGTAGGCCCCAACGCTCCGTGGCAGCCAGTAAAGGGATTTGACAACATTCGGTGGAATGGCCTTTGGGAAACTTTCTTAAGTGACGCTCGGCGGTTTGATGGCCGAAAATTGACAGCTCTCTTTGGCGATGCTGACCCGATCCGGCGACCGCCAGGGAAAGTCACCGATCTCTCTGTGCGCGACAGGTTGCTGATGGGCGAATTTATCCGGCGCCATCATGCGCGGTTAGCGCACGAAATAGCCCTATACGGCATACCTGGAGTTGAAGGCGAGTTTGTCCCGCTAATTGATCAGTCCTCTGAGTGGGGACGGTGGTTAGCCGACATCGCCGGTGTAACAGCCCGTAGCCATGGTATCCCCTTGCGAAGCGCTGTTACCTACTTGAAGGAGAAGTATCACGTTAGGGATTTCAACGGGGTACACGCTGCATGTTTGATGGTGCTAATTAGAGTAGCTGACCATCTGCCAGATCCAAACCAAGCGAGCACCCACAGAAACTCTTGAGGTCCGCAGGCTTGCCAGCCCAGTGTCGCAAGGTGAGTGGAAGGTGCATGCTTCGGTCCGGAACATTACTCGAGCCGATGACGATCCTGAGGCGATTCTTGTTGATGCTAGGCCCCCGGACGTTAGGAGTTTTCTCCGCCTGCGCGAGTGGCTGCAAGGAATTCAGGCCGAGCTCGACATGTCCTGGACTGTACTAGGAGAGGTCTACGGTCGCTATACCCAAGAGCATCTTAACGAGCTGGGAATTGAACTTCGGCGAGTTCGCTCTAACATAGATGACATAGAGCGATTTGCGCGCACTGTCGACTACGTGCCGGCTCAAACATCATTTGACGCGGCGAATCCAGACCTACTTAAACTTCTTGTTGGACCATTGTACAGCAACCGCCCTGAGATTGGGTTGCGAGAGCTCATTCAGAATGCCGTCGATGCCGTTCGCGAGGCTGAAGAGCTCCTGTCACGAAAGCCAGCCTTACTACATGTTGAAAGAACCAATCAAGATGCGGATGTAGCGATAGTCGTTAGATGCGAACGAGATAAAAAGGACCCACTCCGCCTCATTCCGGTGGCACTTACGGTCACGGATCGTGGCATAGGCATGAATTTAGACGTTGTTCAGAGTTATTTTCTCAAGGCCGGCGCCTCTTTCCGTCGCGGTGATGCTTGGCGAAGGGAATTCGAAGATGAGTCAGCGCATTCTAAGGTGTTGCGTTCTGGCCGCTTTGGAGTTGGAGCTCTAGAGGCCTTCCTGATCGGCGATACCCTGGAGGTGAAAACGCGGCATATCGAAAGTTCCCCCGAACGAGGGATCGCTTTCCATGCGCGCTTGGATGACGAAGCCGTGGCCCTGAACTGGGTTTCGTGCGCCGCGGGAACAACGATTACCATTCCCATACCTGCAAGCAGGCACGAAGCTATCAAACGTGCTTTCTTACTTTATAACATGTATGATGGTGAGCAAATATCATATCGAAGCGGTATATGTCGGTACATTTCAGGGCACCCCTCCGTCAAACGCATGATCCAAATCGAAGATGGGCCTTCCCTGACCCTGACTGTGAAGGGCTCTGTCCCCTCAGAAGGCGACGTCGCGCACGAGCCATGGCGGTCAATCAGACCTAAAGATTACTCCAGGATATTTTGGATATACAGCCGTTCCGTTCCATATCTGATATGTAACGGCATAATCGTCGTCGATCCAGACCGATCCTGGCGCTCTGTTAAGCCGCTTCTTACCTCTAACATTCTCCGAACGCCACAGCTCCTCGTCTATGACCGCGACGGCAAGCTGCCCCTCAACCTCCAGCGAACAAACGTGACGATCCAGGATGTCAGTTTTTCCGCTGAGCTGCTGGCAGATATAGTGGACGACCTGCTAGTCTTACTGTGTCATAAAAATCCCCTTGTACGATTCAATTCTCGGTGTGTACGGATGGAGATTCTCACTCGCGGAGGCGGAGTGTGGGTCTCGAATCCGACAGACAAGGCGGCGAATCACGATTCGCGGCCTATGTTGAGGCACTGACAGCGACGCTTGGACACGCCGACCGAGCGGCACCGTTCCATTCCTACTGTACTGGTTTGGTGTTGCCCGGCCCGCGGAAGAGCATCGAACCGATGGCCGCCCGTGTAGCACCCGCACGGGTGCAGGCGACGCACCAATCGCTGCATCATCTTGTCGCCAAAGCCGACTGGTCGGACGAGCCGGTGCTCAACGTCGTGCGTCAGCAAGTGTTGCCCTCCATCGAACAGCACGGCGCGATCCGTGCATGGATTATCGACGATACCGCATTTCCCAAGAAGGGGACGCATTCGGTTGGCGTCGCGAGGCAGTATTGTGGTCAGCTCGGCAAACAGGAAAACTGCCAGGTCGCGGTGAGTCTGTCAGTCGCCAACGGCCACGCCAGCCTGCCGATCGCGTACCGGCTGTATCTGCCGGAGGTGTGGGCCAATGACGCGGCCCGACGCGCCAAGGCAGGCATTCCCGATGACATTGCGTTCCAGACCAAACCACAAATCGCCCTGGGGCAGATCCAATCGGCGCTGCTGGCTGGCGTGCCACCGGCGACTGTGCTGATGGATGCAGGCTATGGCGTCGATACCGAGTTCCGCGATGGCATCACCGAACTTGGCTTGCGCTATGTCGCTGGTATCCCATCTTCGACCAGCCTCTGGGCTCCGGGCACGGCGCCGAAGCGACCGAAACGCTGGAGCGGAAATGGGCGCCCGCCGAAGCTGGTGCGACGCGATGCGAAGCATAAGCCGGTGTCTGTCAAGGAATTGGCACGGAGGTTGCCGAAACAGCAGTGGCACAGCGTCACTTGGCGCGAAGGCAGCAACGCCAAGCTGACGTCTCGTTTTGCTGCGGTACGGGTGCGGCCCGCGCACCGTGACTATTATCGCACCAGCCCGAGACCGGAAGAATGGTGCTTGATCGAATGGCCGAAGGCAGAAACAGAGCCAACTAAATATTGGTTGTCGACGCTCTCGGCCGATATGCCGCTGCGGAATCTGGTCAATCTGGCCAAACTGCGCTGGCGGATTGAGCGCGACTATCAGGAATTGAAGCAGGAACTTGGGCTCGGCCACTATGAAGGGCGCGGCTGGCGTGGCTTTCATCATCACGCCACGCTGGCGATCGCGGCTTACGGATTCCTGATCTCCGAACGGAGTGCGATTCCCCCCTCAGCAGAACCTCGAGCCCCAACCTTCAAAACGCCTCGCCTACCCCGCAGTTACCGACCCCGCGGATCCCCCAATCAGACCTGAGCGCCATGTCTCCAACTCCATCGCTACGGTCCGGATCGCGATCGCTCATGCATTGGTGCAAACTCTTCCGCGCTGCCCTTGCTGCCAGCGCGTCACGTCGCGCAGGAACTTATGACACAGTAAGACTAGGCTACGCTCTTGTAACTGGCCCGCACGAGTGGAGATCTCGGCAGAGTCACATTTGGTTCAGAGGAAGCTATGAAGGTTTCGGAGGGGGCGACTATGAAAGGCTTCGGAACCCGCATCGTTGGTTCCTGTCGCAGTCTGGGTTCGGCTTAGTCGACCCCTGCCTCACTTGTCTCGGTGAAGTACCTGCCCTGCTGATTGCATACGCTATGAGTGGCGTGGATCAGGCATCTCGACTGGGGCTTCACGACTATATTGGCGAGGCAGTTCCCCTCCTCAGCCAAGGCTTGCGACTGATGCTCTGCGAGGGCCTGTCCTATGAAGCGGTAAACGACCGGAAGTTTTTGGCTCGCTCTCTGTTTGAATGGAATCACCCGAATTATTCGCTCATTCCGTTCAACCTGAAGGGACTTGAAGTCAGGGGACGGCGGGTGTTCCTGCTAAGGTCCCTGCTCACTCGCTTCCAAGGCGACCCAACTTTCGGTCGACATTTAAAGTGGCTAGTTACAGACACTAGCGTCGAGATAGAAGATCAGGACTGGGCGGTTTTCCGCAATGGAGTATGTCCAAGAGAACCAGTCCTCAGTTTTGACAATCCTGTGCTGGTACGGGCAAAGGAATCGGACATTGTGGCTCTAGTAGAATGGTATCCCCGCAATAGTCAGGAGGACGAGTCCGATGTCGCCGAGCGATGGATGGCGCTCCTCGGCGATCCGATCGTCCCTTTTGACCTAGTAGAAAGGAAAAAGCTCTTCCAACCTGTGCGCGATAGCCTGAAGTCGCACATAGACCTCTGGCAGGCAAAAATCACTAAACACCCCGCGAAGTCGGACGATGATTCGGGCGATCTGGACGAGGCTCCTGACGCTGAGGACGTGACGGGCACCTGTTAGCTGCGATTTCCGCGCCCAGGCGGCGAGGCGTAGGTTTGCCATGGTGCCATGGATGGACGAGAACCCGCCACACCTTGACCGCCACCCTTCGCATCACCACCCTAGGCTATCGCCGTCCGGAATCTCACAATCTCATTTTTGCAGCGGCTCATCGGTACCGTTGTCAAGGGGCGGAAACCCACCATCGGTACCGATGTCAAGGGTCCGGAATGGCCCAACGGTACCGTTGTCAAGCCCTCCGATTCGTTTAACCGTACCGTTGTCAACCCCCCAAAACCCCGGTTCGGTACATTCCGCTGCTCGGCCGCACCCCCGTCACAAAAACCGCCACAATCCCAGCACGTGATCAAGCGCCCTCTTCACTCTCCCTCCGCGGGCGCGAGTCCGAGGTTTCGCAGCAGCGGTCCGCTTCGGAGGAGACGACGCAAACGTCGTCAAAATCCGGCAAATGGGGCCGGCATTACATGGTGGCGCCGATCTGCCAGGGGGCGAATTCGGATGCGCCGAAGTCGAACTGCTCGCTTTTGGTTTTTTCGCCGGAGGCGACGCGGAGCATGAGCTGGAAGATGCGCTGGCCGCATGCTGGACGGTTTCGTCGCCGTTCAGGATCGTACCGCAGTTCACGTCCATGTCGTCTTCCATGCGGCGGTACATCGGGGTGTTGGTGGCGAGCTTGATGGATGGCGCGGGCTTGCAGCCGAACACGCTGCCGCGTCCGGTGGTGAAGCAGACGAGGTTGGCGCCGCCAGCGATCTGGCCGGTGGCGGCGACCCGGTCGTCAGCCTGCTGGCTTTGTTGCGCGGTGAGGAACCTCAGCGACGAAGGTGCAGATGGCCGCCCCCTTCGCGGCAAATCTGCCGGAGAAACTAGTTGGCTACCGGCCCCGCAGTCTTGCGGACGGCGTTCACAGCCTCGCGAGCGGCGCGCGCCATCAATCCTGAAGTCGTTGGCGATGGTGACGAAGCGGAAGCCCATGTCGATCATGCGCGCCGCGTAAGCCGGGGTGCCGGTGTGAATACCCGCAAACAGAGCGCGTTTGCGGGTTTCCTTGATGAGCATTTCGTAGATGCCGAGGATGTTCGGCTCCTCCCGGTCCAGGGCCGGGGTCATGCCGAGTGAAAAGGCAAGATCGCTGGGGCCGATATAAATACCGCTGATGCCGGAGACACTGAGGATGGCTTCGATGTTGTCGATGGCTTCCTGGGTCTCGATCATCGGCATGACCAGCAGTTCGTCATTGGCGATCTTTTGATAATTGCTGGCTTCGCCGTACATGGCGGCGCGGATCGGTCCGTTGCTGCGTTTGCCGGCGGGGGGATACAGACAGGCATCGGCCAATCGTTGCGCTTCCTGCCTGTTACTGACCATCGGACAGATGACGCCCCAGGCGCCGCCGTCGAGGACTTTGCCGATGATGCCCGGTTCGTTCCAGGGGACGCGCACCAGAGGGGTAATGGGGTGCTTCTGCATGGCCTGAAAGCACTGCACCATCGAGAGATAGTCTTGAACGCCATGCTGCAGATCCACAGTAACGCTGTCCCAACCGCATTGGGCCATCACTTCGGCGGAGAAGCCGGAGGGGATCGCAAGCCACCCGTTGACCGCCGCCTTGCCTTCCTTAATCCGTTGTTTGAGTTGGTTCGCCATCTTGTAGTCGCCCCTCAAGTAAATGCTCGCGGAGTGGCGACGCTAGGCGTGGGTCTGCGGGACGTCAATTCGGGTGGGCGCAAAGCTGATGTTTCCGACCAGGATTCGGTCGTGCCGCCGCAATGACATCTGTTGGGCTTCGACGATTCTATTTTCTGATGAGACGCAAAGACCCCCGCACGCTTAGCGTAAATCGGGGGTCATCTTTGCGAAGTACAACCTTCGCACCCGGTCACGGACCGAGTATTGCGTGGACTTTGTGTAGATATCGCCGATGCCACGTTAGTCGGCGACCTCAAGCGCCCAGGGTGGTGTCATGCTGTCTAGGCACCCTCCCTTCAAGGTTGCACTAGGGACGGTAGTATCAGCAGGCGGCAGCGTCAACAGCCGGCAGATTAACTTTGCAAATTTGTGAGCAAGGCGGCGATGGCGGACTCGAACATGGCCTGGGTGAGCCGGCCGGTGCTCGTGTTGTAACGCGACACATGGTAGCTGTCGGCGAGGAAGGTGCCATCCGGCAAGGGGTTGATGGCACCGTGGGCGAAGCGGATGCTGGAGAGAGGCAGGTTTTTGGCCCGTAGGACGGCACCATGCGCGACGACCCCCAAGGCGAAAAAACCGCACACTCGGGGCATGATAGCGAGTTCCTGGCGCAGGAACTGGTTACAGGTGGCAATTTCGGCGGGCGTGGGCAGATTATTCGGCGGTGCACAGCGGACCGAATTGATGATTCGGCAATCGAGCAGCTGCAGTCCGTCATCAGGAGCGGCGCCGTACTGTCCGGCAGCGAGCCCGAATTTGATAAGTGTCTCGTATAGCAGGACGCCAGCGAAATCGCCGGTGAAGGGGCGGCCGGTGCGGTTGGCTCCGCGCAGGCCGGGCGCCAGGCCGACGATAGCGAGGCGCGCATCGAGGGGGCCGAAGGATGGGACCGGAGCGTTGAACCAGTCCGGGTGGGCGGCTTGGTTAGCTGTGCGGTACTCGGCCAGCCGGGGGCAGAGGCGGCAGTTGGGAGCGGGGCCGCTCTCACCCGGCGCGCGGGCGCGCGCCGACCTCTCCCGCAGAACGGGAGAGGTCAATGGTGCGGAGTCCCCAGACTGGTCGGCTGGCATTAAGCCGCGTCGGTTGGCTGGAAGGGGTCGGCTGGGGTTGGACGGATGGGGACGGGTCGGGGCCGTGGCTCGGTCTGGCGGCGCGTGAAGTTGTCGGCGATGTCGGCCAGTTCCAGGAACTGGTCAGCCTGGCGGCGGAGGTCGTCGGAGACCATGGGCGGGGTGGTGCGGATGGAGGAGACGACCGAGACCCGGACGCCCTTGCGCTGCACGGCTTCGACGAGGCGGCGGAAGTCGGAATCTCCGCTGAATAACACCGCGTGGTCGATACGCGGCGCGAGCTCGAGCATGTCGACCGCGACCTCGATATCCATGTTGCCCTTGACGCGGCGGCGGCCGGCGGCATCGGTGAATTCCCGAGCGGGCTTGGTGACGAGGCTGTAACCGTTGTAGGCCAGCCAGTCGGTCAGTGGCTTGAGGGGCGAATAGTCCTCGGTTTCAAGGAGGGCGGAATAGTAATAGGCGCGGATGACGTGAGCCTGCTTGCGGAAGTATGCGAGCAGGTTGCGGTAGTCCACGTCGAAGCCGAGGTTGCGGGACGCGGAATAGAGGTTTGCACCGTCGATGAACAGCGCCACCCTCTCAGTGGGAAGGAACAACATGGGCGGGTCCTGTGATTCATGCATGGGATTAACCAATCGTAAGCCATGCGGGCCGGGCAAAGCGGGCCGTCCGGAGCGTGGGGCGAAACGTTTATGTCACCTTTTGCACGGCATGAAAACGCCGGGCACTGCGTTCAGTCGTGAACGAACATGATCCTGATTGCGATTGGCGCCAACTTGTCGTTCGAGGGACGCTCGCCGGTGGACACGTGCCGGTGGGCGGCGGCGGCCCTGGACCGATTGCCGGGGGTGAGGCTGCGAGGGTTGTCGTCCTGGTACCAGACGGCGCCGGAACCGCCGAGCGATCAGCCGGACTACATCAACGGGGTTGCCCACTTGTTGGGCGAGATGTCACCCGAGGAGTTGTTGACCAGGCTGCGGGAGGTCGAGGCCATGGCGGGGCGGGTACGGGGGACGCCGAACGCAGCTCGGACACTCGATTTGGATATTGTCGCAATGGGCGGGCTGGTGCGGGACGCGCCCGATCCCGTCCTGCCACATCCCCGGACGCATCTTCGCGGGTTCGTACTGTGGCCGCTCAGAGACGTTGCGCCGGATTGGGTGCATCCGCGGCTTGGGGTCGGGGTAGGTGCACTGATCGAGCGCCTGGGAGCCAGTGATCGGTGGCCAGTCGGCTAGTGGTGAGGTAAAGGTGCCGGAAGCCGGTGGGTCTCGGAGGTGAACGCACGTTTTCTTGCGTTTGCGAGGCAGCGTGCTTACATCGGTGCATTCTGAGAAACGTGGCCGGAGTTTCAGCGCATGGCGCGCGTTACCGTTGAAGATTGCGTCCAGAAGGTTCCCAACCGATTCGAGCTGGTTCTGCTGGCGGCACAGCGTGCCCGCAACATCAGCCGAGGCGAGGAACTGAGTATAGATCGCGATAACGACAAGAACCCAGTGATAGCCCTGCGGGAGATCGCGGAGGAGACCGTCGATCTGGAGCGGATCGAGCAGGACCTGGTGAGGTCCTTGTCGCGGGTACCGGAGCCCGAACCGGCGGACGAGGAGGTTCTGGACCTTATTCCGACGGATCAGAACATCTTCGGGCTGCAAGATGTTACAGCCGAGGAAGAGGCGGCCAGCCTGCCTGCCGAGAGCGAGGAGATGTCGCCCGACGATATCGAGGCGGCTATCGAGGCGGAGCTTGGCGGGCGGGACCGATAGGGTGGGGTGAGCGCGGACCCCGTCGTACCGCGCATGCCAGGGCCTGTCCGCGCGCCAGCCGACATGCCGGCGCGCGTGGATGCCCCTGAGGGGGTGATCCGGGCCGGGGTGGAGACTTCTGGCTCGACCACCGATCATTCGCCAGTTCGAGCTGACCGAGAAAGTGCTTGCCTACGACCCGAAGGCAGACACCGATCTGATCGACGCGGCCTATGTGCTCGCGATGAAGGCTCACGGGTCACAGCAGCGGGATAACGGGGATCCGTACATTACGCATCCTGTGGCTGTCGCGGACATTCTGGCAGACTATCATCTCGATACCGCAAGCATCGCCACTGGGCTGCTGCACGATGTGATCGAGGATACGCCGGTCAAGCTGAGCGAGATCGAAAGCAGGTTCGGCAAGGAAATCGCGGGGCTGGTGGATGGCGTGACCAAGCTGACGCGGTTGGAGCTGCAGTCGGACCGGACGAAGCAGGCGGAGAATTTCCGCAAGCTGGTGCTGGCGGTGAGCCGCGATATCCGGGTGCTGCTGGTGAAACTCGCGGACCGGCTGCACAACATGCGGACGCTGCATTTTGTGCGCGATGCGGATCGGCGGAAACGGATCGCGCGGGAGACGATGGAGATCTACGCCCCGCTGGCCGAGCGGATCGGCATGGAGGAGGTGAAGTCGGAATTGCAGACCGAGGCTTTCGCGCACCTAGAGCCGGAGGCGTTTGCGACGATTCAGGCTCGGCTGAATTTCCTGCGCGGGCAGGGCGCGGACGTGATCGAGGAGGTGCGGGAGGAACTGCGGCGGGTCTGCGAAGGCGCCGGGGTGCATGTTCTGGAGGTGACGGGGCGGGAGAAGTCGCCGTTCTCGATCTGGGAGAAGATGCAGCAGCGGAACGTGGCATTCGAGCAGTTATCGGATATCATGGCGTTTCGCATCGAGGTGCCGACGAAGGAGGCCTGTTACGCGGCGCTGGGGGCGGTGCATTCGGCGTTCCCGGTGATTGCGGGTCGGTTCAAAGACTATATTTCGACTCCGAAATCAAACGGCTATCAGAGCGTGCACACAGGTGTGACGCTGCGAGAGCCGCGCAACCAGAAGATTGAGGTGCAAATCCGGACCCGGGAGATGCACGAGGTTGCGGAGGCGGGGGTGGCGGCGCACTGGCTCTATAAGCAGCCGGATGCTTCGGCGCAGGAGCTGCACCAGTTCCGCTGGGTGCAGGATCTGCTGGAGATCCTGGAGAATTCCTCGGCTCCGGACGAGTTTCTGGAGAACACAAAGCTCGAACTGTATGGCGACCAGGTTTTCTGCTTCACGCCGAAGGGTCAGTTGATCCAGTTGCCGCGTGGGGCAACGCCGGTTGACTTCGCTTATGCGGTGCACAGCCAGATCGGCGATTCCTGCGTCGGGGCGAAGGTAAATGGGCGGCTGATGCCGCTGCGTTACCAACTCCAGAACGGCGATCAGGTGGAGATCATGACCGCTCGCGGGGGGACTCCCTCCCCGCAGTGGGAAAGGTTTGTCATTACCGGCAAGGCGCGGGCGCGTATCCGGCGGTTCATCCATCAGCAGCAGCGGCAGGAACATCAGGAGGGGGGAAAGGCGGAGCTAGCAAAGGCGTTTCGGCAGGCTGGGGTCGATGGATCGGAGAAAGCCCTGGAGCCGGCGCTGAAGGGGCTGAAGTTCGGCAGCGTGGAAGAACTGTATGTTGCGGTTGGCAGCGGGAACCTGGGGGCGCGGGAAGTGGTGCACGCGGCCTATCCTGAACTGCGTCCGACTCCGCGGGCGCCGCGAGTCGTTCCGACGCTGCCGCCGCGTCCGTCGGCAAAGCCCAACCGGTTTGACGCCAGGATACCGATCACCGGGTTGGTTCCGGGGATGGCGTATCATTTTGCCGGGTGCTGTCATCCGGTTCCCGGCGATGAGATCGTCGGGATCGTGGCGACCGGGAAGGGCGTGACGATCCATGCGCGGGATTGCCAGACGCTGGAGGGGTTCGCGGCGACTCCCGAGCGTTACATCGATGTCGGCTGGAATTTAGAGGCGGGGCGGGGGGTCGCGCATACGGGGCGCATCAGCGTGATTGCGGAGAACGAGCCGACCGCACTGGCGGATCTCACTAACTCGCTTGCCAAGCATGAGGGGGCGATCGCGAACCTTAAGATCGTGAACCGGCAGCAGGATTTCCTTGAGGTGCTGGTTGATGTCGAGGTGCGGGATTTAATGCACCTGGCGAAGGTAATTGCCGGGCTGCGAGGAGTGCCGCGGATCAAGAGCGTCGAGCGGGCTAAGGGGTGAGCGCGACCTTGGCAGAGAGCCCCTGAGGAGTTTCGATGATCCTCGGCCTGGGATCAGACCTCGTCGATGTCCGCCGGATTGAGCGAGCCATAGAGCGACATGGGGACCGGTTTCTAGAGCGTATATTTACGCCGGTCGAGCGGGCGAAGGCGGAGCGGCGCATCGAGAAGGTCCGGGCGGCGACTTATGCCAAACGGTTTGCCGCCAAGGAGGCGGCCGCGAAGGCATTGGGGACTGGGTTCCGGCACGGAGTGTTCTTTTCGGATTTGGGCGTGGTGAATTTGCCTTCGGGGCAGCCGACGCTGGAGATGACCGGGGGAGCTGCGGTGCGCCTGGCGAAGCTGACGCCGCCGGGGATGCGTGCGCTGGTGGCTCTGACAATGACGGACGAGTACCCCTATGCCTACGCTCAGGTGATCATTTCGGCAGTGGCAAATAGGCGGTTGAACTGAGTGGCGAAGCCTCGGATATACGCGGGCCTGGGTATGTCTGGAGGGCGCCAAGTTTGGTCGCGCCTGGCCGGAGATCCGAAAGGCGGTTGGTGCGATCAGGAGATTATCCGCGCCGCCCGTGCCCATTACGGAAGTGATTCATGACCTTGCTGTGTTGATTGCAGAAAAAACGGGGTTCAGTTCTATGATGCGCTAATCGTTGCGTCGGCTTGGGAAGCTGGATGCGTGACGTTGTATTCGGAGGATCTGCGGGACGGGCAGGTGCGTGCGTGGGCGGTTGACGATCCGGATCCGTTTCGCGCTGCAACGGGCTAGGCGTTGGGCCAAACCGCCGGCGGGGAAGTCGAGCGCGTGTGGCGCTGGCATCGCGGGCACACTGGAGATTCCTGTTTTGGTATTCGGCCGCTCAGTCTCGCGACAGCGAGGATTTTGTTGCGATGCGTCGGCGACGGCGCGAGAAGAGGATGGCTGGCTGCACCATGGCAGGACTTTGGGGATGTACCTGATAACTGGGGGTGCCGGGTTCATCGGTTCGCACCTGGCGGACGCACTGCTTGCGCGCGGCGATGCGGTGCGGATCTTGGACGATTTGTCGACCGGGCGGCGGGAGAACGTGCCGCGTAACGCTGAGTTGGTGGTAGGAGATGCAGCGGATCGGGAAACCATGCGGGAGGCGGTTGCGGGTATTGAGGGCTGCTTTCACCTGGCGGCGGTCGCTTCAGTGGCACGAGGTGTGCAAGACTGGCTGGGCACACATCGGGCGAATTTAACAGCGACGATTACCGTATTCGATGCGCTGCGGGGCCGCGGCGTGCCGGTGGTATATGCTTCCTCCGCCGCGGTGTATGGGGATTGTCCGGTGCAGCCGATCCATGAGGATGCGCCGACACGGCCGCTCTCGGCATACGGTGCTGACAAGCTGGGTTGCGAGCTGCACGCGCGCGTGGCGACGCATGTCCATGGCGTGCCCACAATAGGGTTGCGGTTCTTCAATGTGTTCGGACCGCGGCAGGATCCGAACTCGCCGTATTCCGGGGTGATTTCGATCTTCTGCGAGCGCCTGCGTCGTGGTTCACCAATTCAGATCCATGGTGATGGTAGACAGACGCGAGATTTTGTTTATGTCGCGGATGTAGTCGCCGCGCTGATTGCCGCCATGGACCGCCGCCCCGCAGGTGCGCCGGTGATGAATGTGTGCACTGGGAGAGCGACATCGATCAGCGAGCTAGCGGAGACAATCGCTGCGCTGTTGGGACGCAGGCCGGAGATTGAATACGGGCCACCGCGGCCGGGTGATATCCGTGCCTCAGTGGGCGACTGTACGCGCGTCAGCGCGGTACTGGGTGTTGCCGAGCCGGCCGGTCTGCGCGAGCGACTTGGGTATGTGCTGCGCTGGTTGGGTGAAGGCTGAACGGCGGAATGCACCAGACGATCGCGGCTGTGCTGGTTCCTCCGCTGAATCTGATTCTGTTTGCAATCGCCGGGCTGATCCTGGCCAAATGGTGGCGGCGGGCGGGGCTGGCGATAACGGCGGTGTACCTGGTTTTCATGCTGCTGCTTTCACTGCCTCTGGTTGCGGACGATCTTATCTTCTCACTGGAGCAGGGATTGAGGTTGCAGGGGGCTGGGGAGCCGCCTCAGGCGATTGTGGTGCTGAGCGGCGACACGGACCACGTGCTGGATCAGACGCCGGATGAGGTGGTTGGGCCGGTGACGCTGGAGCGGGAGCGTGCGGCCGCCGGCCTATGGCGGCGCACAGGGCTTCCGGTGCTGGTTTCGGGCGGGGTGCTGCGCCATGACAAGGTTGCGGTGGCGCAGTTGATGGCGGACAGCATGGAGCATGATTTCGGCGTTCCGGTGCGGTGGGTGGAAGGGCGCTCCGAGACGACGTGGGAGAACGCCGCAGACAGCGCGGCGATCCTGCTGCCGCTGGGCATTCGTTCGGTGTTTGTGGTGACGCATGCCTGGCACGAGCGGCGGGCGCTGATGGCGTTCCGCCATTTTGGGTTTGTACCTGTCGCTGCTGTGGTGCAATTGGATGCGCCGGGGAGCGACATTCTGCCATCGGCTCGCGCGTGGTTGCAAAGCTATTACGCCTTGCACGAGTGGATCGGGTTGTTATGGTATTGGGCGCGGATCCATGCGCCCTTAGCTGGCGCGTTGCGGGTGCCGGCCCTCGGGTCGTAGCACTAGGAATGCCTGCCCGGCGTGCGGAACCCCCCGGTTCCATAGCACCCGAAATCGTTCTATCATGTGATGCATGGAGAGGAGAGCGGATATCGAGCTCGATGCAGGCGCAAGGACGTTCGCCACCGGCCTGCTGGCGGACCTCGTTGCCGCGTTGCGAGAGGCTCGCCCCGGCGCTCTGCTGGCCGTCGTTGGTCATGAGTTCCGGCATTGGCGCCGGGCTCGAAGCCTGGTGCCGTTTCACGCGGAATACTCTGGTCGAAACGACTTATGAAGCTGGCCGCGCGCGCTGGCTGATCAGATGCGGTGAAGCTCCGGGGTATACCGATGCCAACCGTCCTGTTGGGTCGCGTCTTTGGCTGTACACGAACTTCGATTGCAACCTGCACTGCGACTATTGCTGCGTGCGTTCCTCGCCGAAAGCGCCACGCCGAGCGCTCGGGTTGGCACGCGTGCAGCGGATTGCCAACGAAGCGGTTGGCCTCGGTGTGAGGGAGATTTTTGTCACTGGTGGCGAACCCTTCCTGCTTCCGGATATTGGCAAAATCCTGATTGCGTGCGCGGCCGCGGCTCCGACCACCGTGTTGACCAATGGGATGGTATTCAAGGGATCGCGGCTTGAGGCGCTGCTTTCCTTGCCACGGGATCGTGTGACGGTGCAGATCAGCCTCGATAGTCCGACACCAGAGCGGCACGACCGGCATCGCGGGAGAGGCACATGGGCTCGTGCGTGGCGCGGCATTGAGCAGGCTCGGAGCGATGGATTTCGGGTGCGGTTGGCGGCGACCGTGGCCAGTGATGAGGAAGCGGAGGAGTTCCGCCGGCTGCTTGATTCTCAGAAGTTTGGGGAAGAGGATCGGGTAATTCGGCGTGTTGCGCTCCGTGGTTTCGCGACCGAAGGTGTCGCGGTCGCGCGGGCCGATCTGGTGCCGGAAGTTACGATCACGGCCGAGGGGGTGTATTGGCATCCGGTGGGGGCCGAGGATGACGACTTGCTTGTGACGCGGGAGATCTTCCCGCTTGACGAGGCATTTGCGGCGGTACGCCAGGCGTTCAACCGGGAGGACGAGCATAGGCGTCGGTTGGCGAGAATTTTTAATTGTGCGTGACCCTCACCCGGCACGGTCCTCACCCGCCGCGCTGCGTGCGGCGACTCTCCCGCAAGCCGGAGAGGTGCATAGGGCTTTGCTTGGCTACTCCGTGATACGCTTGAAAAGACCCTGGTTTGTCGCGGCCTCTCGTAAGGACTCGTAACCATCAAGGTGAGGGGCGAGCCAGCGGCGAAGCCCTTCTGCATCGAGCACAGGGCGATGGTTCGGATTCTCATAGCTCATCGTGGACAATGCTTCGGCGAATCGCTGCGCCAGCGCCTGGTCGAAACCGGGGCGAGCGGTGAACATGCAGTGATTATATGGGGGCGAGGTCCACACTTCGGTCAGCGCTCCCTCCGGCACCAGTCGTTCGGTGCGTACCGTATTCCAGAATGGGCTGCCGATAGCACCGGCGTCAGCGCGGCCATCGAGCACTGCACGAACGACCTCGACCTCGCTGGTGCCGGTATCGCCGTGCTTGCCCATGTCGGTGTCGAAGCGCAGCGTGCGGTAGTGCTGTCCCTCAACCAAGCCTCGTTTTTCGAGGAAGTGGACTGGGAGGATCGCGGCATGACCGCTGTCGCGGCTTCCGAGCGCCAAAGTACGACCTGCGAGATCAGCGAGCTGAGCGATCGGGCCTCCCGTGACTGCGACGATCTTTGTCATCCAGCCAACATCCGTGTCGCGCATGGCGAGCGGTTGGCACCCATGGCTGCTCCATTCCTCGGACTGGAGATAGGCGAGGTTCGTGTTCCAGGCGATGTCGATGTGCGGTCCGGGATCACCGGGTGACGCGAGAAGAGCCGTTACTTGCGTTTCGTAGCTTTGGAATAGCACGACCTCCACGGGCAGATGTGCATCATCATGAAAGTAGCGTCGCATGCCTTCCCAGATAGTTACTACCTTTGGATCGTAAGCGACGGCTCCCACCCAGATGGTTCGGTTCACGGTCAGCTTCCTTGTTTTGCGACTTCCAACTCAGAAAAGCGGCATTCCCAGGATTGCTTTGGATATGAACTCTCGCAGGACGTCGCCCGTGGGCGCCATAACGGCGCCCGCATGGGCATCTCTGAACAGCCGCTCGATAGCCAAGTGCTTGGAGAATGCCGCCCCGCCGCAAACGCGCATGGCCGCTGACGTGACGGAGATCGCGATGTCACCTGCAGCCGCTTTGGTTTCAAGCACGCGCAGCAATGTCGTTTCCCGCGGGCGCTCCAGATGATCGACCAAATCATCTATGCGCACCGCCAGGCCATCGGTTTCGATCTGCATCGCCGCGAGCTGAGCGCGGAGAGTCGGGAGGCTCTCACCAAGGGTCTGGCCGAGATGCTCGAAACGCGCAGTCTTGAGATGCACTGCGGTCGCCACGACCGCAGCGCGGCAAAGGCCCAACCCGACGCAAGCGGTCCCGAGATTGAACAACGGCAGCACCACATTCAACATTGCGTGGAATCCGGCTCCGTCCTCGGTCAACTGTAGCGCAGACAGGAGTTCGCAGTCTTCCAGCATCATCGGGCACGAGGCGTTGGCCCTGAGCCCCATGCCATCCCATGCGCCGGCCACGGTCAGCCCGGCCATACTCGCGGGAACGAGGTAGAGCGTCGAATCAGTGGGCCCTTTCCCGTCGGGAGCGAGCATCGAGACCACATAACTTTGAGCGTGGCCGGCACTGGTCACAAACGATTTTTTCGCGGTCACGCGTACGACGCCGTTGCTTCGACGCGCACGCGACAGGGGTGCCCAGAAGTGGCTCCGCGACCCGGCCTCACTGAACGCAAGCGTGGAGAGGTGCTGGCCGGCGGCGATCTCCTTCAATGTCTCGGCGATGGTGGCGTGCGGTCGAGCGGCAATGGTCGCGGTGGCACATACGTGCATGAGATAGACCATCGCGACCGAGGCGTCCGCCTCGGCAAGCGTCGCGGTGACTGCCGAAAAGGTACGTGGTCCAAGAGCTGAGCCCCCGAACTCCGCCGGCAGCGTGAGACCCAGCAGCCCGGATTGCCCGAGCGCATTGACTGCCTCGGTCGAGAACCGGCCTTCCTTGTCGTTCCGTCCGGCGGCCGGGGCGAGCACGCGTTCGGCTACGTCTCTCGCGCTGGAAATCGCGGTTTCGTGAAGCATGGCGGCCCCTCCCTTTGACTTGGCTATAGCCAATGCTCCTCACCTTGTCGCGATTTGGAGCGGCGCGCTATCAGTTTAGGCCATCGAACAAGGCGGCGTAGGCCTGGAACATAGCCTCCTGATCATAGTCCTGCTCTGCCTTCGCGCGGTTCTGGGCACCGATGGTGCGGCGCAGGGTGCTATCGCGTAAAGCGGTGATGAGCGCCGCAGCAAGCGCGTGATCGTTATTGGCAGAAACCAGCGGCAGGTTCGGGGGGGAGAGCATCTGGCGGACATCACCGACATCGGTTGAGACCACGGGCAAGCCGGATGCCATCGCCTCCATGACCGAGATCGGCATTTGCTCGGTATCGGAGCTCAGGGCGAATACGTCCATTTGGTGATAGATCGAGGACGGGTCGGGGACATAGCCGAGAAAGCGGACATAGGGGCTGACGTGGAGTTCGTCCGCGAGGCGCTCCAGTGTAGCGCGCTCGGGGCCGTCACCGGCGATGATAAGGGATGCCGGGATTATGGAGTGGGCGAGGGCAAAGGCGCGGAGCAGCCGGGGTAGATTTTTTTCGGGGCGAAGGGCTGCGACGGTTCCGATGACGGGCGGGCCGCCCGGCTGCTGCCGGCGCGGGGTGAAGCGAGCGAGGTCAATACCATTCGGGAGGTAGTGCACACGGCGGGGCGACAGGCCCCAAACGGTCGTAGCAATGCGCCGCAGATTGCAGGAGGGGACGATGATGGTCGTCCGAGATAATACGACGCGCCGGGTGAGGACGCGACGGCGGATCTGGTTCGTCTGCTCCTCCGGGCCGAACCCGTCTTCTATATGGATGTGGTGGGTCAGGCGGGGCCAGTTTGCCATCGCCCACTCGATCGATCCCCAGTTATGAGTGACCAGACAGTCTGGCTTGGTCGTGCGCACAGTGGCGCGAAAGCGCCGGTAATTGCCGAGTGTATCGGATTTATGAACCTCCTGTGCGGGGAAGCTGGCACGCACGGCCGGATGCAGTCTGTCGCGCGCACAAGTCGCGCCGTCCATCGCGATAATACTATGGACGTAACGGGTCGGGAAGCGATTGGCGACGGCGACGTAGCGCATCTGAGCGCCGCCTACGACGAAGGAGGGAAATACGCTCAGCAGTTGGCGTGGACCCTCGCCCCCACCCGGTGCTTTGCGCCGACCTCTCCCGCAAGCGGGACAGGTGTCGAAGAAGAACGTTCGGCTTCTATTCAATCCGAGCGCTCTCTGGTAAGACGGGCCAGGGTGCTGGCGAGGTCTGTCTGCCTGGCCAACCATGCTGTAATGCTCGCCCGGGCACGTTGGTAACCACCGATTTCGGCTGAGGGGTCCGGATCGGGTTGCACGGCGATCAGGACGGGAACGCTGTGGCTTCCGGAGATGCTTCTCCAGGCCTGAGCCAGACGCATGGTGCGGCTAAGTGAGGCCGGGGCACTATCGATCCAGATGGCGCTGGCGGCGGTGTGTTTTGGATCCTCAGTTTGCACGAGGTGGAGGACCACCCCATGGTCGGCCAGTGTGGCGGTTGCGATCACGTCTCCCATTTCGAGGCCGGTCAGGCGCCGTTCCTCGCTAAGAATGGCACCGGGATCGATTCGTGGCGAGAACACTGCGGTCATTACGGTGACCTGACCGGCGCCGCAATCCAGGTGCTGCTCGGTGATTCGCGCGGCTACTGGGGAGGAAATCGCGGTATCCGGGGCAGTGCGCGTGCATGCACCGGGCGGGAGGTGCGAGGCAGGCGGCACGGTCGCCGCAGCCGCTTGGTCGAGGGCGAAAGCGATCAGCGGCCCGAGAGTGCCGAGAAGAAGGACGGCGGCGAGTGCGGGTAGGCGCGAACGAGGGTTGCGGGCGGTTGACTTGGTAAGTAGTGGCGTGGAGGGCTTGTCGTCCTCGCGGAAAGGCAGACCGAAGACCACGAGTAGAAGGATGACGATCGAAAAGAAGAGCCAGCCGTAGAGCACATGGTCAGTTGCGGCTGCGTTGGCGCTCCCGAGCAGATAACCGAGCGTGACGATACCGAGGGCGCGGAATCCGTTCGCGACAATGGGGGTGATGATGGAGACCAGGCTGAACAGGCCGCGCCGCCAAGGGGAGCGGTACATCAGCAGAGCATACAAACAGCCGAAGGCTATTGCGGCGATGAGGAAGCGAAGTCCGGCGCAAGCCTGGGCGATGTAGAATGTGCCCTGCGGGATTTCGATAGTGTAGCCGTCGTTGAAGTTGGGTATGCCGAGCATATTGAGGCCATGCGTAGTGAAAGCGGCGGTGAAATCCTGCAAGGCGGGGGTGACAAAGGCTCCGAATGGGACGAGGAAATAGAGGTAGAGGAGTGGGCCAAGCAGAGCTCGGTAGAGGCGCCAGCCTAGCAGCACGAGGAAGAGAATCTGGATCAGGGTCATGGCCATTAACTGGCGGCCCTCCATGATGCCGACCCGATCCGCAAGCAGCCAAGCGGCGCCAACCGGCACAGCGAGCAGTGCGGGCGCGACCGAAGGCTGCGGAACAGCTCCGTCTAGTACCGCGCGGCGATCCCAGATCAGGTAGGCGACCAGCGGGATGATCAGAAAGCAATGGTTATAGGCGGTCGACTGGATCCAGACGCGCACCGCGGCGGAGAATTCCTGATGGAAGAGCAGGCCGAGCAGTAATAGCCCGAGGCCGATAGCGACGAGGCTGTCGCGCATGGCAGTAGTGACCCTCACCCGGCGCACTGCGGACGCCGACCCCGGAAGCAAGTCCGCGGCAGGCCTCTCCCGCAATGCGGGAGAGGTGGAAAGGGTGTCGATTGGCTTCAGGGACATCTATCCGAGTCCGCGTACGATGTGAGGGCCGAGGGCGTTGGCGACCGCCAGGGGCAGCTTCTTCCAGGCCGCGACTAACAGGCGGTATTTCGGACTGAGTGGGTTATGATCTGGGATGCCGGCGTCGGGCCCCAGGTGGTAGCGGTATCGTAGGGGTGCGGGTTCAAAGCCCCAATTGTGCTTGAATGCGTACGCGCCGGTGCCGAGCTTGCTGCGTCCGAAATCGAACAAACGATATCCGCGTGAAGCTGCACGACGCATAACCTCCCAGTACATGAAATCGTTCCCTGCGCGTTCGCCGGCCTCACGCGTGCCGCCGCTGTAATAAGGTAGAACCTCATCGCGGAAGTAGAAATTCAGCACAGACGCGATGGGACGGCTATCATCGAGGATAGTGACTACGTCGCTGCAATCGTGGAACGCGTCCAGCAGGAGCTGGAAGTAGCTGCGAGCGAACACAGGCGTACCAAGGTTATGCACACTTTCCGCGTAGATTCGGTGAAGCGTTTGCGCCTGCTGGCTGACGACGGAAGTCAGGCTATTTTAAATCCCTTTGCGTACCATCGCGCGCTGCTTGCGAGGGATGGCTTTCATGTTGGTCTCGTCGCTAGCTGTAATCGGTTTGCGGAAAGTGACGTAGGGTCCGGGTCGCTCGATCCAGTCGCTTTCGATTGCATCGCGGTAACGGAACTCGACAGCTTTGGCGCGGAGCTGTGCCATGAGTTGCACGGCGTGAGCTGATAGTGCGGTGAGAGTATCTAAATCGGCGGCGAGCGGTCCGCCATAGACGCAGAATGGAAGCGATGTCAGGGTGTTGTTGCTGAAAGGGTTGTTTTCATATGTACTAGCGGCAGAACTCCGGCCACCGTCCCGTCCTGCTCTGCCAATATGTAGTAAGGCTGGTGGCCGAAGGCGCGCTGGATTACGTGCTGCCAAGCGGCGCGGTGAAAGAACGTGCCGTACTTGTGGGCGGTGACAAAGGCGTCCCAGGCGGCAGTGCTGTGGTCTTCGAGAGGACGTAGCGTGAGGCGCATCAGGCGGGCAGATGGATGGGAGATGTTGGGGCGGACGAACCGGTTAGGTACTGCCCGAACACGACGTCCATCCTGTCCCAGGTGAAATCGTTCAGTACGCGACGGAGGTGTGCCGACATTCGTGCAAGGTTGGTGTAATGGCGGATGCGGGATTTCCAACCGCAACCGGGGATTCGGGGCTGGCTGGGATCGATTTCCCACGGGTGGAAATAGAAGATTCCCCGCATTGCCTCGCGCCGGTTCACGTGACGCAAGCCGGCGCGGTAGAGCGCGTATGGGAACAGACGGAAGTAGCCACCGCCGGCGCACGGGATGTTGCGCGCGCCGAGCCGCAGCGTGGTCATCGGGAACTCCCATAAGGTGCACCCGGCCGGTTGAAACGGCGCGCGCGGCGCATCCGGCATGCCATAGATATCATGGCGGACCGGATTAATGGAGGAGCTGTAGCGATAACCTTCGCCTTCCAGGACCGCGAACGCCCAGGGATTACGGTGGCCGATCGAGAATGTCGCTGCGCGATAGCCGTAAACTGCGGCGCCCCCGACATCCTCGAGCAGGCGGCGGGTGCGACGGATGTCGGCACGGAACGTCGTCGGGTCCTGGGAGTCGGCGCGGGTATGGTCCCAGCCATGGCTGGCGAGTTCGTGGCCCTCTGCGACGATCCGGCGGATGAGCTGGGGGCAACGTTCGGCAACCCAGCCGAGCGTAAAGAACGTCGCCTGGACGTCCGCGTCGGCGAATAACTGCAACACCGCCTCGGTATTCGCCTGCACGCGGCTTTCGCGGGTATCCCAGCTTTCACGCGTGATGCAGTGTGCGAAAGCCTGGATCTGGAAGTAGTCCTCGACGTCCACCGTCATTGCATTGCGCATGGATCAGGCTTTCGGAGATAGGTTGCCTAGGACATCGAGCAGTCGGCGAAAGGTGCGCTCCTGGCGGGCGACCTGGTGTTCCAGTCCCGCAACGCGGCGGGTGACGTCTTCAAGACTGGTGCCGTTTAGGTGCGGTTTAGGTGAGGCTGGTGCAGCGGGCGGGGCAAGGTCCTGTCCCAGCTCCGCGGCCACGGAGACCACCATTTCGGCGCTGATCGTATGTGTTTCCTCGAGGGCGCCTAGGAGCAGGACGCGCGTGCAGAGCGTGTTGATTCGCCGTGGGATGCCGCCAGTGCGGCGGTACAAGGCGGAGAAAGCGTCGGGCTCCCATTCCGGGTCTTCCATCCAGCTCACCATTCGGAGGCGGTGTTCGACATACGCCTGCGTTTCCTGTTCTGTGAGCGGGCCCAGGTGGTAGGAGGCCAGCACCCGCTGGCGTAGCTGGTCGAGTTCGGGGCTGGCGAGCGTTGGGCGGAACTGGGGTTGTCCGAGCAGGATCGTTTGCAGAGGCGTGCGGCCATCGATCGTTATGTTCGACAGCATCCGCAGCTCTTCCAAAGCGGCAAAGGAGAGGTTCTGGACCTCATCGACGACTAGCAGACAGCGGCGGCCCTGGGCGTGTTGGTCGCGAAGCGCGCGTTCAAATCCGCGCACAAGGCTCGCTTTGTCACGGCCTGGATCCTCCGGACCGAAACTGCTCGCGACGAGGCCGAGCAGGTCATCGTTAGAGACCTGGGTGGTGACGACGCGTCCGATGGCGTAGTTGCGCCGGTCGAGCTGTGCCCAGAGCTGTTCGACCAGGGTGGTTTTGCCAGCCCCGACCTCTCCTATAATAATAATGAAACCTTCCTGCTGGGAGAGGCCGTAAACCAAGTGGGAGACGGCGCGGCTGTGGCTGGCGCTGCCGAAAAAGAAGCGCGGGTCGGGGGTGAGCTGAAACGGGATGCCGTTCAGCCGGTAAAACTTCTCATACACGGGCGTATTCAGAAGGTTCGCGTGATAGAAAGGAGCACGATGTTTTCATAGATCGACTCGCCCGGGACATTCGATCCACGGTTGTAGTAGCTGTAAATGGCGGAGCCGGTGAGATTATCGGTGAAAGTATAGCGCAAGCTTGCGGTCGCGCCAAAGAATTTTTCGTTTTGTTGCTCTGAAGTGGACCCCGAATTTGGGACCACCCGCTAAGCTATAAACCGAACCGGTTCCGTCCATGCTACACGGAGCGGAACATGAGCAGAACCCGACGCAGGATCGATGCCGCGCTGAAGGCGAAGATCGCCCTGGAAGCGCTGAGGGAAGACGCGACAGTGGCCGAGCTGGCGGTGCGTTACCAGGTGCATCCGACACAGATCTACCCTGGAAGAAGCAGCTGCTAGAACATGCCGAACGGGTTTTCCGGACCGGGACAGACGACGGGCAGTCGGCCAAGGAAATCGCCCACCTGCACGCCAAGATCGGCGAGCTGGTAGTGGAGCGGGATTTTTTAGCGCGGAGGTCCGGCAGATGAGCGCGGCGGGCCGGAGAGCGATGCTCGATCGCGGCCACGGACAGCTCTCAGTACGGCGACAATGCGCGTTGCTTGGGCTGGCGCCGCTCGGGTGTTTATCGGGCGAAGCCGGAGCATGACGCGGATGAGCTGTTACTGATGCGACGGATTGACCCGGTGTTCGTCGCGTGGCCGTTCTATGGCTCGCGGCGGATCGCGGCGACGCTGAGCACGGGCGGGGAGAAGGTAAACCGCAAGCGGGTGCAGCGGCTGATGCGGGTGATGGGGATCGCGGCGCTGGGGCCGAAGCCGCGCACCAGCAAGCCAGGGCCTGGACACAAAATCTACCCGTATCTGCTCCGGGACGTGCGGATCGAGCGAGTGAACCAGGTATGGTGCGCGGACATCACCTACATTCCGATGCGGCGTGGGTTCCTGTATCTGGTGACAGTGATGGATTGGTGGAGCCGCGCGGCGCTGTCGTGGCGGCTGTCGAACACGATGGACGCGGGGTTTTGCGTGGACGCACTAGTCTTACTGTGTCATAAGTTCCTGCGCGACGTGACGCGCTGGCAGCAAGGGCAGCGCGGAAGAGTTTGCACCAATGCATGAGCGATCGCGATCCGGACCGTAGCGATGGAGTTGGAGACATGGCGCTCAGGTCTGATTGGGGGATCCGCGGGGTCGGTAACTGCGGGGTAGGCGAGGCGTTTTGAAGGTTGGGGCTCGAGGTTCTGCTGAGGGGGGAATCGCACTCCGTTCGGAGATCAGGAATCCGTAAGCCGCGATCGCCAGCGTGGCGTGATGATGAAAGCCACGCCAGCCGCGCCCTTCATAGTGGCCGAGCCCAAGTTCCTGCTTCAATTCCTGATAGTCGCGCTCAATCCGCCAGCGCAGTTTGGCCAGATTGACCAGATTCCGCAGCGGCATATCGGCCGAGAGCGTCGACAACCAATATTTAGTTGGCTCTGTTTCTGCCTTCGGCCATTCGATCAAGCACCATTCTTCCGGTCTCGGGCTGGTGCGATAATAGTCACGGTGCGCGGGCCGCACCCGTACCGCAGCAAAACGAGACGTCAGCTTGGCGTTGCTGCCTTCGCGCCAAGTGACGCTGTGCCACTGCTGTTTCGGCAACCTCCGTGCCAATTCCTTGACAGACACCGGCTTATGCTTCGCATCGCGTCGCACCAGCTTCGGCGGGCGCCCATTTCCGCTCCAGCGTTTCGGTCGCTTCGGCGCCGTGCCCGGAGCCCAGAGGCTGGTCGAAGATGGGATACCAGCGACATAGCGCAAGCCAAGTTCGGTGATGCCATCGCGGAACTCGGTATCGACGCCATAGCCTGCATCCATCAGCACAGTCGCCGGTGGCACGCCAGCCAGCAGCGCCGATTGGATCTGCCCCAGGGCGATTTGTGGTTTGGTCTGGAACGCAATGTCATCGGGAATGCCTGCCTTGGCGCGTCGGGCCGCGTCATTGGCCCACACCTCCGGCAGATACAGCCGGTACGCGATCGGCAGGCTGGCGTGGCCGTTGGCGACTGACAAACTCACCGCGACCTGGCAGTTTTCCTGTTTGCCGAGCTGACCACAATACTGCCTCGCGACGCCAACCGAATGCGTCCCCTTCTTGGGAAATGCGGTATCGTCGATAATCCATGCACGGATCGCGCCGTGCTGTTCGATGGAGGGCAACACTTGCTGACGCACGACGTTGAGCACCGGCTCGTCCGACCAGTCGGCTTTGGCGACAAGATGATGCAGCGATTGGTGCGTCGCCTGCACCCGTGCGGGTGCTACACGGGCGGCCATCGGTTCGATGCTCTTCCGCGGGCCGGGCAACACCAAACCAGTACCAGTAGGAATGGAACGGTGCCGCTCGGTCGGCGTGTCCAAGCGTCGCTGTCAGTGCCTCAACATAGGCCGCGAATCGTGATTCGCCGCCTTGTCTGTCGGATTCGAGACCCACACTCCGCCTCCGCGAGTGAGAAATCTCCATCCGTACACACCGAGAATCAAATCGTTACAAGGGGATTTTTATGACACAGTAAGACTAGAGGACGCCCTGCGACGACACGGCCGGCCGGAGGTGTTCAACACGGACCAGGGCAGCCAATTCACCGGTGACGCATTTGTCGGCACGCTGCTTGGGGCCGGGATTGCAGTGTCGATGGATGGCCGAGGTCGGTGGATGGACAACGTGTTCATCGAGCGGCTGTGGCGCTCGCTCAAGCATGAGGAGGTTTACTTGAAGGACTATGCGGACGCGCGCGAAGCGCGGCTGGGGATCGGCGCGTGGATGGAGTTCTACAACGAGCTGCGCCCGCATCAGGCGCTGAGACATCACATGCCGATGGCGGTGTGGCGGGCCGGCCTGGCGGGCACGGCTGTGGATATGCCGCCTCGCTTGGACAACGCTGGCGCGTTGCCCACATATCCACAGCCGCCACAACAGCAGGAAGAGGTTTATGGTTAGCTTGAAAGAAGGGAGAACGAGAGCCGGACGGGGGCTGTAGCTAAGCAGCGGGCCAAATTGGTCCCATAGGTGGGGTCCACCTCACTCCACATTGCGAACTCCGTAGCTCAGACTGCTGGCAAGGGTGGTGCGGATGTTGATGTCCCGGATCCAGGTTATAGTGCCGCTGGTATTGGCATCATTAACCAGCGGCTGTGCCACGGTGCTGGCGATCGGCTGCTCGTTCTGGTGCTGGACGCTGAGGGCGATCGTATTGCGATCCATCAGGGTTGTTGCGGTTACGGTAAGCTGGTGATTCCGATAGACCGTATTGTTGATGCCGGAGAGGGAGTTAACGAGAGAGACCGGGGCCGAGGTGTTCACGTTAATAGCGTTGCCAAGCGGGTTGAGCCCGGTGATTTCCAACTGGCCTGCGATATTCTGCAGATCGGTGGTGAGGCCGGCGGTGTAGGTTGCCGATAGCACGGTTCGCGCGGTAACGGCGTAATTGGCGTTGGCCTGGAGGAGGTTATACCGTCGCGGTGGCCGTATTCGAGTGTGATGTGGCTGTCCTGGTTCGGAAGAAGGGTGACGCCGACACCCCAGATACCGTCATCGACTGAGACATTGGGTGTGACATTGGTATAGTGGATACTTTCCACTCCGAACTCTCCGAAGGGCAATAGCCATGGTCGGAGAACGTATCCGATCTGGTTGTCGGCGAGTGCGGTAGTGGAATTGGCGGATGCGCCGCGTCCGAGACTTCTAGCCGCGTCCAGCGTGGCGATATCCACCACGCGTCCCCAACTGTCGCCGCTGATGAACTGAGCGATGGCCTCGCCGGTGGTTGTGTGTTCGGCGGGGCCGGGAGGCGAGCCGATAAGCGTTCCCGTGGTCTGGCTTGCGTAGCTCTCGGTGAGGTTCAGGCCGGCTTTGCCGGTTCCGAAATCGGCGAAGCGGTGGACCAGGTACGGCGTTACGGAAGCGGTGAAGACCTGACTAAGATTATTCTTGTTCAGACCGAGAGCGGTGGTGCCGAATCCTGGCGAGGTGACGGTCGGGACGCCAAAGTTGAAGCCAGTAAATCCACCGTTGGTTGGCACCTGTGTAGCAAAGGCACGGGCGTTTACGTAGAACTCATCCGGCACGATCGTGGCATCCGCGAGGGCCGAGAGCTGCTGTTCGACTGCGTCCAGTGACGATGTGCGGCTGTAGATTTGGACCGTCGGGCTGTAGTTCAGGCTGAGGCTGAGCTTTGGTGTGTTATTGCTGATGGCGATGCCCGGCGCGATAAGTGTGATCAGGTCCCAGCGCCGGTCATATTCGGACTGGTAGATGTTATCGTTGAACTCTTCGCCGAGGCTGATGCGGGGGACGAGCTGGAATCCAGGCTCCGGGACCAGGCCGCTCGTGGGTTGGAGTTGGCTTTGGTATTCGAAGTTTGGCGGGGTGACTTCCTGTGGCTGGGGGACGGGAAACGGGTTGGTTAGAGGTGATGGTATCGGCACGCCAAGCGGGGGTGTTCCCTGCGCATTGGCGGAAGCGGTGAGTGCGTAGATGCTCGAGCAGGCTAGGGCGAAAGCTGAGAGCGGTATCGCTGGGGAACGATGCCGGCAACGAACTGGGGTGGACTTCTCGCTCGGCGGGAAAAGGCGTGCGACTCCGGGGACGCGATTGATCCATCGCTTCGCGCCTCGCAATGACACCTTCAGCTCTAAGGGACGCGGAACATCCCCGATGCCCATACTTTCCTTCCCGCGGCTTCGATTTTACGAAGTGTAGGCGTAGGCGTAGTTTGCGAAGCTCCTTGGCGTGGACATACGGACCTTATTCAGCAGCAAGGTGATCGACGGGCAGGCCTGGATCAGATCGAGCGAGGCCTCTACCTCTTCGCGTTGGGTACGTTCCGCCTCGATGACGAACAGGATCTGCCCGACGTAAGGGGCGAGCGCCGCCGGATCGCTGGCAGAGAGGCAAGGCGAGAGGTCGATCACGATCAGGCGGTTGGGGAACCGGTGCCCTATGGCGCGCAGGGATCGTGCCATTTGCTCGCTTGCAAGGATATCGGTGCGTTCTGAGGGCTGACCACCGACTGGAAGAAAGGACAGATTGGCGAGATCGGTCGGATGAATCAGGGTGGCCGGATCTTCGGAGCGCGTGACGGCGAAGTCGAGCAGGCCCGGGCGCTCGGCGAGCCCAAGCATGTCGGTCAATGATCCGCGTTTGCCGTCGGCATCGAGCAGCAGCACGGCCCAGTCGCCCTGTCGCGCCAAGCCCGAGGCAAGGTTCATAGCGGTGAATGTTTTTCCTTCGCCTGGTCTGGCGCTTGTGACCATGAGGAGATTGGTGAAACCGGGATCGCTGCCCTCTGGCGGGAATGCCGCGCGTACCAGCTGGGCTTGTACGAGGCGGAACTCCTCGGAAGCCTTTTGCCGGCCGGCACCAGCTTCCACAAGACCGGCCTTTACCAGGACGCTCAGAGGCAGCGCGGGGTGGCCAGCGAGACGGGCCGGATGATTCGGGGTCGGTGCAGCCCCGCTAGAGGTAGTTTCATTTGATTCCAAAACTTGACTGGCCAGTTGCGGCGCAGCGCCGGCTCGTAACAGCTCCTCTGCAATGCGCTCGATCAGGTGCGACTTATTCAGGGCCATTTTTCAAGCCACCGACGCGAGGTGCAGGGCATTCAGCGCCAATCCGCCGTACACTGCTATGAGAAGCAGTACCGCCATCCCGAAGCCCGCGCTTATCATCAGCAGCCAGGGTGCGCGGCGGGATGCCGCCAGGAGGGAGATGCCGCCGACCACGGGCAATCCAATGCTGCGGAGGTCCTCCACCACCCAGAACGAGCTATCCAACTGCGAGAGTAGTATTGGCAAGGCGAACCCGGCGGCGATGCCGACCGCCAGGACGGCCGAGATCAGTAGAAAACGGTTTGGCGCGACCGGGACGATCGGGAGCACTGGTGGATCGATGATGCGGATCTGCACCTTGTCAGCCTGCGTATCCGCCGCTGCTCCGATATTGGCTTCCTGGAGGCGGTTGAGCAGTTCCTGGTACTTGGCCTGGAGGACGCCGTAGTCGCGATCGAGATTCTGGTACTCGGCGACCAGACCGGGACGTTGCTTCTGCAGTTGGATGAGTTTTGTCTCATGATCTTTGAGGAAGGCGATCTGACGCTGCAGTGCCGCGATCTCACCGTTGGTTTGGGCAAGATTTAGCAAGAGCTGACCATCGGTGGTTCCAGTGAGTTCGGGCGCGCCGCCGACCGCGGATGAGGGCGCTGCCTTCAGGGCATCAACTTCCTGCCGCGCGGCGACGACATCGGGGAAGTTGGGAGTGTAGCGCATTTCGAGGATGCGCAGCCTGGCTTCAGCCGCGGCGAGTTCGGGGTTGGCGGCGGCGCGCGCCGCGCGCGCCCGCGGGGACTTGGCAGAGGCAATCTGCTTCTGGAGGGCGGCTGCCATCAATTGCTTGTCGTGCAAGGCCGAATCCAGCTCGATGATCTTTTCCTGAACCGCGCCGAGGGGGTCGCCTGCGTCTTCCGGCTTGAGACCCGCGCCGAACAGGTCGGGATACTGCGCACGGAATGCGGCACGCCGCTTGTCGGCTGCCCGCAATTGCTCAGCGTAAGAGGCAATCTGGCGCTGCAGGAACATCTGCGCGTTTTCCATCGAGGCGCGGTTGCCCGCAGAAGCGCGCTCGATGAAGATGTTGATCAGGGTCTGGACCACGTTCTGCGCCATTTTGGCATTCGTATCGGTGTAGCTGATCGCGAACACGCTGCTGTGTACATCGCCCGAGTAAACGTGGATCCTATTCATAAGGATATCGACGAGTCGTTCGCGTGCTGCAGGGCTTATGACGCTGAGGTCGAGGTCTGTTTTTGAGATAAGCGTCTCTATATTGGGGCGGCTAAGGAGGGTCTGCTGCAGGATTTGGACCCAGTTCTCGCCCTCAGAATTCGACGGCTATATCCTTGAGGAGAGGCGTGAGGACAGCGTCTGTGTCCACGTAGATGCGCGCGGTGCTTCGATATTGGTTTGGAAGAAAGGTGATGGCACTCCAACCGGTGAGGCAGAGAATCCAGGCGATCCCCAAGCCGAGCCAGCGGCGGCGCCATGCTGCCTTGAGATAGCGCCGAAGCAGGATCTTGAAGGCATCCATCTGTATGATCTCTTAAAACCAGGACTGCGGTATTATAAGAGTATCGCCTGGCTCCATGCTTACATTTTGGCGCATGTCGCCGTCATTTATGAGATCACTGAGATGAACATGGATGTCCTCGGTTTTGCCGTGCGGCAGATGGCGGACGATCAGCGCACGATTGCCGGCGGCATATTTGGTTAGTCCCTTAGTGGCGATGAGGACATCCAGGACGCGCATCCCGTTACGATAGGGGATTGCCTGGGGGTCGGCTGCCTCTCCGATCACTTTGATCTGGCTATCGAGCGGACCAACAAAACCTTTGACGATCACCGTGACATGCGGGTCTTTGACGTACTCGGTGAGACGTTTGGTGATATTTTGGGCGAGGTGATCAGGGGTTAACCCGGCGGCCTGGATGTCCTGGACCAGAGGGATGGAGATTTTACCATCAGGGCGCACGGCGACGCTATCCTCACTGAGTTGGGGCGATTGATAGACGAAGACACCGAGCGTATCGCCTGCTCCTATGACGTAGGTAGTCGTGTCGGTGGACGTAGTGGCGGCTGGCGTGGGTCCGCCGGATGGCGCACAGGATGAGGTGAAGCTGGCGAGGATAAGCAGGCAGGTGCATATTTTGAGAAGCCGGGCCACAGAGGGTTATTCCTTGCTTTGGGGACGAGCCCATCCAACTACTGGTAGGCGCGGAAGGAGTTGAACCCCCGCCTCTGCCGTGTACTGGCAGCGCTCTGCCACTGAGCTACGCGCCTGAATCAGAAGCAGACGAGTGTGCAACAAGGCGAACAACGGTCGTCCGAACAGTCTGAGTGCCGGCTGATAACATTCTCGAACTACGGCTTCAACGTGAAAGATTGCTTTATAAGGGTGGGTGATGACGGAGGTGATGCTACTTTACCGTAAATATTTGCTTGACGAACGGACCGATTTGGTTATTGTCGGGTAGGTGCCTATCCGATCTAGTTAATGTGCGACTGGCTCAGTTTTGTTCCGTCTGGGGTGGTTGGCATTTGGCGTGGGTGCAGGGCCGAGCCGCCCGAGGGGAGCTCTTTTGATGACGCGGCTGTTCGGCCGATATGTACCGGTCGAGATGACGGTCCTTGCGACACTTGAGTCGTTGCTGTGTTTTGGTGCGTTGTACGCCACACTGATCGCCAGCAGTACCGGTCGCCTAGCAGTTGACGTAATTGATGTGGGTCTGGCGAATTGGGCGGCGCTGCTTGCGGGAATCATCAGGCTGTCTGCGATTGCTATCGGGCTGTATCGTCCGGAGGTGTGCCTTGACCGACGTCGGCTGCTACTCAATGCGGCGGTGGCGGCAATTCTAGCCTTTCCCGCGGCATTGCTGGTGAGTGGCGAATTCGGCGACGGGCTGACCAAGACCTATGCAGTCGCTCTGGTAAAAGTGCTGGGCGTCTGGATTACGTTCGCAGTCGCGGCCCGTTCCCTTGTCAGCACGCTCTTGTCCCAGGTCGTTTTTCCGCGCCGTGTGCTGCTGGTGGGGTCGGGTACCAACGTTAACACCTGGGATGCGCTGCGATCCGGGCGGGGGCGGCTATACGAGTTTGCCGGCATCAAAGCGGGCCCGATTGGTATTGCCGGACTTACTCCTGAGCAACTGCGCGAGAACAGGATCTGGGGCATTGTGGTAATGGGGGGCGGCGGCACGGCAAGGGAGGAGTTCGCGGCTCGGGAGCAGGAGCGGCTGATCGATTGCCGCTTGCGTGGTGTGCGTGTGTATGATGATGCGTCATTCTGGGAGCAGCATCTGGGCCGCGTCAATCTTGCGCGGTTGGAATGCGCGTGGTTTCTGCGAGGAGAGGGGTTCCGAGGCGGATGGCTCTCGTTATTGATAAAGCGCGTCATTGATGTGGTAGCCAGCGGATTGCTGTTGGCGTTCACTTTTCCGCTGATGTTTACTACCGCCATTCTCATCAAGCTGGATAGTCCTGGGCCGGTATTTTATCGCCAGGCACGCGTGGGGTTGCATGGGAAGGTGTTCACGCTGTTTAAGTTCCGCAGTATGCGTACGGATGCGGAGGCGGCCGGGACCCCGCGTTGGGCGGCGAAGAGTGATCCGCGGATTACACGTATCGGCGCCTTGATCAGGCAAACGAGGATCGACGAACTGCCGCAATTGCTCAACGTGTTTCGGGGAGAGATGACCCTTATTGGACCGCGGCCGGAACGGCCGCACTTTGTCGAGCAGCTTGCGGCAGTGATTCCGTTTTACCACGAGCGCAGTTATGTGAAGCCGGGAATTACCGGTTGGGCACAGGTAAACTACCCGTATGGTGCTTCGGTCGAGGATGCGCGAGAAAAGCTGAGCTACGATCACTACTATGTAAAGCACCGCAGCACGATGCTGGATCTGCTGATACTCATGGCGACGGTGCGGGTAATTCTGTTTCGCGAGGGGGCGCGGTGATCCGCGCCATTGGGATACTCTCAAGGCCGACACAGAGAGCCAGAGTTGAGAGAGAGGGTCGCTGAGGACTACTCTGTCAGGGGTGCTCAGCCGAAGGGGCGATCGCGTATGCGTGTTGCTCGAGCGAGTCGAGCAGAGCGAGGACGGTCCGGTCGGCGAATGGCAGGATCTGGGTCATAAGTACGCCGGCGATAGTCGCTTGGGCGTCGAGCCAGAAATACGTGTTGTAGAGACCAGCCCAGGCCAAGCTGCCGGCGTTGCGGCCGGCATGACCAGGTTCGGTATTGATCATGAAGCTTAATCCCCATTTTTTGGCCATACCGGGGAAGAACTCGACGTGTTCAGAGCTGGCCGGTTGACAGGAGCGCATAGGCTCCACGAGCAGATCGCCGATATGGTTCTGCCGCATGAGCTGCACGGTTTCCGATTTGAGGATGCGGGCGCCGTCCAGTTCGCCGCCATTCAGGAGCATGCGCAGGAAGCGAACGTAGTCAGGAGCCGTGGAATAGAGACCACCGCCGCCCGGGAAGAACTCGCGCGGTGGGTTCGGGTCCATTAGCAATGGCTGAAGGCTGTCGGGCTTGCGCGCATAGACTGTGGCGAGCCGGGGCAACATGTGAGAGCGGGCTTCGTAGCCTGTATCCTCCATGCCTAAGGGACCGAAAATGCGTGCCCGGAAGTAGCTCTCCAGATCCATATCGGTGACGGCCTCGATCATACGGCCGACCCAATCGATGTTGATCCCGTACTGCCATCGCTCGCCGGGATCAAAGGTCAAAGGCGCCTTAAGGCTGGCGAGCAGACCGCTACGCACGGGTGGAAGTCCCATGATGGCTGCATAGCGGGTGATAGCGGGGTTCCAGATGTCATAGCCGAAACCGGCGGTATGGGTGAGCAGATGGCGCAAGGTGATGGGCGTGCGTGCTGGCCGTAGGAGCGGCTGGCCGGCCGCATCAAACCCCTCCAGCACCATCGGGGCACGCAGCTCTTCGACGAAGCTGCCCGCGGGAGCTTCCAGCGAGAGTCGGCCCTGTTCCACCAACTGCATCGCGGCCGTGGCGGTAATGGCTTTGGTCATCGACGCGATGCGGAACACTGTATCCGGCCGCATGGGCGGACCGTCTGGAAGCGCCCGCCGGCCGATTGCGGTACTATAGAGGGTATGATCGCCGTGGACCGCGATTGCGACGAGGCCGGGCACCTGCCCGCTATACACCGCCTGCGTCAGCACCTGATCGAGCGCGTCCATGTCCGTTCCCCCGGGGAGGGAGCAGAATAATCCGGCAGGGTTGCAATACCAGCGGCCCTGGAAAGTGATACTCGATCCTGCGGTCAAGCCCGAGGAGACGGCCCGGCCGCCTGGGCAGCAAGATGCCTTGCCATAGCCGCAATGGGCCGATAGTGGAGCCCGGGGCGCCAAAAGGGAGCACACCATGGCAGGCCAGAGCATTACGCCCGTGATGCTGGTGATTCTCGACGGCTTCGGCTGCCGCGAAGAGCGGGATGATAACGCCGTGGCCTTGGCGCGTAAGCCGAACTTCGACCGGCTGTGGGCGACGTGCCCACACGCGTTCCTGCGGACCTCGGGACGGGACGTCGGGTTGCCAGATGGGCAGATGGGCAATTCGGAGGTGGGTCATCTGAATATCGGAGCCGGGCGGGTGGTGATGCAGGATTTGCCGCGGATTTCTCGGGCCATCGAGGACGGGTCGCTTGGCCGGAAAGAGGCGCTGGCGAAGCTTATTGCTGCGACCAAAGCCTCTGGGGGCGCCTGCCATCTGCTTGGACTGGTGTCGCCCGGCGGGGTTCACTCACATCAGGATCACGCAGTGGCCCTGTCGCAGGTGCTTCATGGCGCGGGCATTGCCACGCACGTGCATGCGTTCACGGATGGCCGCGATACCCCGCCGCAATCGGGTTGTGAAGACCTGGTGCGCCTGGGCGTTCAGCTTCCGCCGTTGGCCAAGATCGCCACCGTTTCGGGGCGGTATTATGCCATGGACCGGGACAAGCGTTGGGAACGGGTGGAGAAGGCCTATCGCGCAGTGGCGCAAGGTGAGGGGTCACGCTTCCCGACGGGCGAGGCGATTATGGAGGCCGCGTATGCAGGCGGTAAGTTCGATGAGTTCGTATTACCCGGGGTGGTTGGCGACTATGCCGGGATGCGGGATGGCGATGCGCTGCTCTGCTTCAATTTTCGTGCCGACCGCGTGCGGGAAATCCTTGGTGCCTTGCTGGATCCTGAGTTTTCTGGATTTAGCCGGCCCCGGCAGGCTCGCTTCGCCGCTGCTGCCGGGATGACGCAGTACAGCACCGAGCTTGACCAGTGGCTAATGACGCTGTTCCCTCCGGAACACCTCGGAAATGTTCTGGGCGAGGTTGCGGCCAATGCTGATCGCGAGCAGCTTCGTGCTGCGGAGACCGAAAAATACGCCCACGTGACGTATTTTCTAAACGGTGGACACGAGACGCAATTCCCTGGGGAGGACCGCATCCTGGTGCCGTCGCCGAAGGTCGCGACCTACGACCTTCAGCCGGAGATGTCCGCCCCCGAACTGACTGATAGAGTGGTGGCTGCCATCGATTCGCGGAAATACGATCTGGTCGTGTTGAATTACGCCAACCCGGACATGGTCGGGCATACCGGCAGTCTGCCCGCGGCGATCAAGGCGGTCGAAACGGTGGATACCGGGCTTGGCCGCATTGCGGAGGCGGTGGCGGCGCAAGGCGGCACGTTGCTGGTTACCGCCGATCATGGCAATTGCGAAATGATGCGTGATCCGGAGACCGGGGGACCGCATACGGCTCACACCACCAACGTGGTGCCTGTCCTGCTGTCGGGGAGTGGGGCGCGCCGGCTGCGGAACGGCCGCCTTGCCGATGTCGCCCCGACGCTCCTGGCGCTGATGGGCCTACCTCAGCCGGCGGAAATGACGGGTGTTTCATTAATCGATGTCAATCCGGATTGATGGTTCGGTTTTTGCCGGGCTGGCAGCCGTGCTCTTGGTGGGGGCTGGATCGCCACGTGACTCGCTGGACGAGACACGCGCTAGATTGGACGCGGTGGAGCAGGGCCGTGTGGCAGCCCTGAGCGAACAGCAGACGGCAATGGCGAGGGCCAAGTCGGCGGCCGCGGAGGCGGTGCGGCTCGCCACCGCGCGCGAGGCGGCCGAAGCACGGCTGCGGGAGGCACAGCGTGCAACAGCGGCGGCGACAGCCAAGATGCGCTTGCTGGAGGAGGCGCGACGTTCGGCGGCCCAGGAAGTCGAACGCCAGAGCAAAGCACTCGAGCCGTTGCTGCCGGTTCTGGAACGGCTCGCACGATATCCGGCCGAAACCATGCTGGCAGTGGAGCTTCCGCCGCCGGATGCGATCCGGGGGGTGAGCATTCTGCACATCATCGCGGACGGGATCGCTGCGCGTGCGGCGGACCTGCTCAAGGAGCAGGCGGCGTTGAAAGCGACGAGCGAGGAGCTGGCAGCGGAAGCGCCGGCGCTCAATGCTGCCGAGGGGGCCCAGTCCGCAGCGGCGGCGGACCTTGCGCGCCAGATCGCTCTGGCAGAGGCGGCGCAGCGCGATGCGGACGCGCGGGTTGCAGCAGCGGGCCAGCGCGCTGCTCAGCTGGCGTCAGAGGCGGCCGGCTTGCGCGCGCTGTTATCGAAGCTGGAAGACGCGGAGGTCCGGCGGCAGAAACAGGCGCTGCGCCGGAAAGTGGCGCTAGCAATGCCGCTACATGCGCCATCGCGGCTGCTCACGCCGGTATCAGGGGCGGTGATCCGCAATTTTGGCACACCGACGGACGCGGGTCCTGCGGCCGGTGTCTCCTATCGCGCGGACGCGGGGGCGCGGGTCATTGCCCCCTGTGGGGGCCGGGTGCTATTCGCGGCACCATTCCGCAGCTACGGGCAACTGATGATTCTTGATTGCGGCGGGGGGGCGGCCTTGGTGTTGGCCGGGTTTGGTCGTTTTGAGGTGAAGCCGGGAGCGACGGTGGCGCAAGGCGTCGTCGTCGGCGAGATGCCGCCGGGCAAGCCGGTGTTGTATTTCGAGCTGCGGCGTGAGGGCGAACCGGTCGATCCATCTTCCTGGCTGAAATCAACGAGTTAGTTGCGTGCCAAGGGATGATTGAGCAACACTTAAGAATTTGCCGCTGGACGGGCGGCTGCGGAATCCGGATGATGGAAATGCTGTTCACTTGATCAGGCGCTCCGGTAAAAGCACGGTTACAGCCCACCCGGACCGCGAGAGGCCCTATCGTATGCAATTTGGTTCACGTCGTTTCCGTAACGCTCTGCTGCTCGGGGCGGTTTTTACCGCCGGCGCGGGTGCCGTTCCGGCCTATCATGCTCTTGCTCCGCATTTCGGGATTGCTACGGCGTATGCGCAGGACGACACGGCGAGCTCCCGCGCGGACACGTATCGCTGGCTGACGCTATTCGGCGATGTATTCGAGCGCGTACGGGCGGAATACGTCCAGCCGGTTCCGGACAAGACGCTGGTCGAGAATGCCTTGAATGGTATGCTGAGCGGCCTTGATCCGCATTCTGCTTACATGACCGCGTCGCAGTTCCGCGACATGCAGGTGCAAACTCAGGGCAAGTTCGGCGGCCTAGGCATCGAAGTTACGGAAGATCAGGGCCTGATCCGGGTAATCAGCCCGATTGACGATACGCCGGCCTCGCGCGCCGGTATCAAACCGGGCGATATCATCACTGCGCTAGACGGCAAGTCAGTCGAGGGTTTGCCCCTGAGCAAGGCGGTGGATGAGATGCGCGGGCCCCCAAATTCCAAGATCACGCTGACCATCAAGCGTGAGAACGTGGACAAGCCCATTCTGGTGAGCCTGGAGCGTCAGGTTATCCACATTCAGATGGTAAAGGACCAGATGGAACCGCATGACATTGGCTATATCCGGCTGACGCAATTCACCGAGAACGCGGACCAGGCAGTTCGCGATGCGGTTGCCAAGCTCAGGCAGCAGGGCGGCGGGCATTTGCGTGCGCTGATCCTGGATCTGCGCAATAATCCCGGGGGCTTGTTGGATCAAGCAGTGGCAGTTGCCAGTGATTTTATCGATCATGGCGAGATCGTCTCCACCCGCGGCCGCCACCCGGACGATTCGCAGCGGTGGGACGCCAAGGGTGACGACCTGATCCCTGGCGTGCCGCTGGTCGTGCTGACTAACAACGGATCAGCTTCTTCCAGCGAAATCGTGGCCGGGGCGCTGCAGGACCACCATCGCGCTGTGCTGCTGGGTGAGCGTACGTTCGGAAAGGGTTCGGTGCAGACAGTGATCCCGCTGCCTGGCGGGGGAGCAATGCGGCTCACGACCGCGCGCTATTATACTCCATCGGGTCGGTCGATTCAGGATCTAGGCATTGCGCCGGACGTGAAAGTGGCAGACTCGCACGATCCAGAACCGCATTTTGGACCGGAGCATGAGTGGGATTTGAACAACACGATCAGCAATTCGGGGGGCACCGATGCTGCCCCGCCGCGAGCTGATCTGCCGCCGATTGCGTCTTCGATCCCGGATAAGCCGCCGACGGGCTTCCCGGCGTATGATCCGTCCAAGCCGAACACCGATTTCCAGTTGCAAGAAGCGATGGCGCTGGCGAACGCCATGGCAGAGCAGCATCAGTCGGCTTCGGCGCAATAGCCGGGCAGCGGACTGGACGCGCAGCGCGCGTGCGGTCTGTAAATCACAGGTTCGGGTGGCGGGGTTTGGCAGCGTTCTGGGTTGCCACCCTTGCTTTGACCGGCGGATTGTTAGGAACGCTGCAGGTGCTCGGACCTCCTGTGGTGCTGAGTCCGCCGGCACCGCGGCTCGCGCCTGCAGTAAGTGCGCCAATTCCCTCTCCAGTGGTGATCAAGCAGGCCCGAGAGGCCGCGGAGGTGGCGAGACCGCACCCGGGACGTGATACACCCGGGCCAGTTGCTGATCCCGACCCCGCACTGGAGGAGGTGACGCAAGGAGAGACATTGCCCCGGATCGCGACCGACGGGCGGGCACCGATGCAGGTGTACGCTGCCGGGTTCGATAAGACCGATCTTCGCCCTCGGGTTGGCTTGCTGCTGGCAGGGGCAGGCTTGAATGCGGCCGAGACGACGCGCGCGATAAAGGAATTGCCAGGAGGCGTGACGCTGGCGTTTTCACCGTATGCGCAGGTATCCGACAAACTGCTGTCCGAGGTTCGCTTAGCCGAGCATGAGTACCTGATCTCGATTCCCATGGAGCCTCAGAGTTTTCCGCTCAACGACCCCGGCGATAGGGCGCTGATGACCACACTAGCGCCGGCAGATAACGAGCGGCGCTTGAGGTGGGCATTGACTCGGATGACTGGTTACGTCGGGGCGACTGGCGCACTTGGGTTGATGCGCGGGGAGCGGTACGCCTCGCTTCCTGAGCTGATGGACCCCATTTTGCAGCAGCTTGCCAAGCGTGGGCTGTTATATGTTGATCCTCGTCCGGGGACAAAGCCGCTTCCATTTGTATGGCAGCGGGATGTGGATGTGGTGATTGATGATGACCCCGCTGCGGAGTTGATCGATGCCAAGCTGGCGGCGCTGGATAAGATCGCCCTGGAGAAAGGCCGTGCACTGGGACTTGCCGGAGCGGTGCGGCCGGTCACCATCGAAAGGATTGCCATCTGGGCCAACCAGTTGCCATCAAAAGGGCTGGCGCTGGCGTCGGTGAGCGCTCTGGCTGTACCTCCACCACCGGGTCAGCCCGGACCATGAACGACCGTCCTTACCGGCTGAACGTGGGAGCTGTGGTTTTCAACAAGTACGGTCGCGTGCTAGTGGCGCGACGTGCGGATGTGCCCAGTGCATTCGAAGGCGCGCCGGGAGGTTGGCAGTTGCCGCAGGGCGGGATCGATCCGGGGGAGGATCCCCGAAGGGCAGTGATACGGGAATTGAAGGAGGAGATCGGCACTGACCGGGTTGAAATCCTGGCCGAATATCCCCACTGGCTGCAGTACCGATTTTCCACCGGACCTGCAGGCCGACATGGCGCGTCGATACCGGGGGCAGCGGCAGCGCTGGTTTGCCTTGCGGTTTCTGGGTCAGGACAGGGACATCCGGTTGGATCTTGACCCACACCCCGAGTTCGACGCTTGGCGCTGGGCGTCGCTTAAGGAGCTCCCGGAGCTCGCCGTTGATTTCAAGCGCCCTGTATATGAAACTTTAGTGGCACAATTTGGCCCCTACGCCAGCCCCGAACGCAACCAGGATTGACGACCCCATTACAGAGGGCATCCTAGCAGTTGCGCATCACTGCTGGATGGAGGGATGGATGGGCAGCACGATCGAACTCACTGCGTCGGATGGACATGCGCTGTCGGCCTACGTTGCGGGACCCGGGAATGCGGCGAAGGGCTTGGTGGTTGTGCAGGAGATCTTTGGGGTCAACCATCACATCCGTAACGTTGCGGATCGTTTCGCTGCCCAAGGCTTCGCGGCCTGCGCGCCGGCGTTGTTCGACCGGATTAGGAAGGGCATCGAGCTCGGGTACACCCAGGACGACATCGCCAAGGGGCGCGAGTACCGCATGAAGCTGGTGGATCCCCAGGTGATGGCGGACGTGCAGGCGGCGGCGAAACATTTGCGGGGCAAAAGGCTTGGGATCGTCGGTTATTGTTTCGGCGGTACCGTGGCCTGGTGGGGGGCGACCCGCAGCCAGTCGTTCGCGGCGGCTTGCTGCTGGTATGGCGGCGGTATTGCCGGTACAAAGGACGAGCGACCGCACTGCCCGGTGCAGATGCATTTTGGTGAGACCGACCAGTCAATTCCGATCAGTGATGTGGAGGCGATTCGCGCCGCCCAGCCAAACGCGGAGACCTATATCTATCTCGGCGCCGGTCATGGGTTTGGTTGCGATGAGCGCGCCAGTTATAACCAGCAGGCGTATGAATCGGCGCAACAGCGCACGTTGGATTTTTTCGCCAGATATCTCGAATGACAATATCGAGAACCTTGGCAACCTTTTTTGATCCTGCTGCGTGATTGCTGGATTGCGGCGGGATCAGTTACAGAGGCGATGGTAACGAAATCCGTTGTGCTGCTTATTTGCTTGGGGTGTATTGCGGGTTGCAGCACCTACCGCGTGCAGACGGCCGGCCCTGAAACCGCGCCGGCGAAGCAACAGACGACCGTACACGATGATCCGCCGCCGGCCGATCATGGGCCGGTCTCCCCTCAAGCAAAGGAGCAGGCGGCTCGGTTGGATACGCTCCCGCCGGTGGCCCCTCGTGCGGGAACCGATTTATCTGGTCGCAAGCAGGTCGGTAAGGCCTCCTATTACGCGCCGAAATTCGACGGGCGGAAGATGGCGGACGGCCACAAGTTCGAATCGACGGCGAACGTTGCTGCCAGTAAGACCCTGCCGTTGGGGACCACTGCAAAAGTAACGAACGAGGCGACTGGCAAGTCAGCGATTGTGACCGTGCAGGATCGCGGCCCGTACGTGGACGGCCGGATCATCGACGTAAGCCCGAAAGTGGCCAAGCAGCTCGACATGACCCACAAGGGCGTGTCCAAGGTGGTGGTGAAGCCGATTACTGAACCTAAGCCGGACGGTGGCGTTAAATTGGGTGCTGGCGCGGCAGAGACGCCCACGCCCGCGCTGCAGCAGGCGGTGAAGACCACACAGAGCCTCGCGGGCTCACAGTAAGGTCGGCATAACCTCCGTTAGATGCCCGCCGAGACGTAACGGCTCGATCCGACGCGCGAGACCGGTGGCGTCGTCGGTTTCCGTGAACATGCCGCAGATGGTGGGTTCGCCCTCTGCCGGATTGAGGCGGTCCACGGGCATTTTCTTCCAGAAGCGCGTGGTTGCAACGTCTTTTTGCATTCCAATCACGCTATCGTAATCGCCGGACATACCGACATCGGACACGAACGCGGTGCCCCCTGGGAGGATTTGGTGATCCGCGGTGGGCACGTGCGTATGCGTCCCGACGATCAGGGAGGCTTGGCCATCAAAGGAATGGGCAAAAGCGCACTTCTCGCTGCTGGCTTCTGCATGGATGTCGATCACGATGGCTTGCACTGTGGCGGCGAGGCGATGTCGGGAAAGTTCCTGCGCTGTGCCGCGAAAAGGGCAGTCCAGGGCATCCATGTAGAGGCGGCCCATGGCTTGCAGCACCAGCGCCTTGCGGCCGTCGATCAGTTCGACAAGCACACCGCCGGCACCGGGCGTGCCTGGGGGGAAGTTTAGCGGGCGGATCAGCCGGGGATGGTCGGAGATGTAGGGGATGATCTCCTTACGGTCCCAGGCGTGATTGCCGAGGGTGAGGACGTCGGCACCGGCGGCGAACAGTGCCTCGGCCATGTCAGGTCCCAGGCCGAACCCGTGGGAGGCATTTTCCGCGTTGACCACAATGAGGTCGAGCCGCAGGCGGTCACGGAGGCTTGGCAGCGCATCCGCCACCGACTTGCGGCCGGAGCGGCCGACAACGTCTCCCACGAACAAAATCCGCATTCAGTTGTCCTTATGGATGAAGATGACGCCCTGCTCCGTAGCGACAGCTCTCAGGGGCTTATCATGCGGGCCAGCGGGGACTTCCGGTACTTGCTGAATGGCATAGGCACAGCCGAGTGTGAAAACATCGGGCAGCGCTTCGATTGTGCGGTCGTAGTAGCCGGCACCGTAGCCAAGGCGATGACCACGCGGGTCGAAGGCGAGCAAGGGCACAAGCAGGAAATCGGGGGTGGCTTCGGGGCCGGTGGCTCGCATAGTGCCGAAACGTTCGGGAATCAGCTCGTCGCTGGGACGCCAGAGGCGGAACGTGAGGGGTTTGCCGCGGCGGGGCGTGACGGGGAGGGCAATATCGTGTCCACGACTGTGGAGCGCAATAAGCAGCGGACGGATGTCTATCTCGTGACCTATTGGCCAGAAGCCAGAGACGACGGCACCAGCGGGCGGTGGGCAGTCGCGCAGCACGTTCTGAGCGAGAAGGGAACCGAGTGCGGGATCGCATCCCGCGCGGCGGGCCATGGCCGCGGTGCGCGCGATGCGTTTGGCTTCGGAAAGATCGGGACTGTGCGGAACCACCGTGGCCGTTGGCGTGACATCCTCCCAGAGCCTGCGTTTGCAGGTGGGCGCCAGAATACCGAGACCAGGATCCCGGCAGAGCCAGCTCCCGGAGGAATGCTTACTGGCCCCGGGGATGAATTGCCTGACGCACCCAGCAGTCCCGCCGAGCTTAGTTAGGGATGCTCGAGACCGGCCGCAATCTCCTCGGCGCGTTTGGCGAGGCGTGTGAGACGTTTCTCCAGCCGGGGATCGGGGGTGGCCTGGGCGGCCTGGTTGGCGGCTTTAGCGGCGGCCTCGGCCTGCTTTTGGGCCTCCGTGAGGGCTTGCCTAGTGTCGAACAGATCGTCGGCGAGCAGCAATGCGGCCATGACCAGCATCCGGGCTTCGCCGCTTTGGCCGGCGGCGGCTTTGATACTATCGATTCGGAGATCGATCTCGGCAGCCATTGCAAGCAGGTGATCCTCCTCGCCGTCCTGGCAGCCGACACTGTAGGAGTAGCCGTTGATTTCGGACTGTGACCTGCGCCATAGCGGAATACCTCGTGTGGTCAGGATGGCCTGTTCAGGGCGGCGCGCAGGCGCTCTATCATGGCTTCGAGCCGGTGCGCGAGCTGTTCAGTCGCTTCGGGAGAAAGTCCGTGACCATTTGGGCGGACTGCCAACTTGGCGATGTGTTCCAGCGCGGCTTCGAGCCGTTCGGCGGCCGCCTCGGCATCGTTGTTTGCGCTCGACATGCTTCCCTGCTCAATGAGAGCCGAACTCGCTTCAGCTTTTGTCTGCGAGCAGATTCGCGCGTTTTTGGAAACGCAAGCGTTTCCCGTCAAGCGCGATCTGCTCGAAGAGGCAAGTGGCCCGGCAGACGGCTGAGCGTCAAGCATGATGCTGCGTTATCCAGCGGTTGTCATTCGTAGTTTGGAGGAGGCAAGAGCTTGCCTGAGGGTGGGCGTCCCGGTCACGCTGCTTTCGGAGCAGGGTGCCGGCCTGTATGCAGGGTGCGGATGGTGGGGCGGCGTGGTAGCGGCGGCGCGTGCAGCGTATCCGGGGACGCCAGTGCAGGATGTGCTGGACTGCGCGGAAGGATCGGGCCAGGCGATGGCCGCATTGCGGATGGGGCAGCGATTGCTGGTGCTCGAGCGGGCGGCGCCGGCGTGGGAGGCTGTGCGGGCGGCTGCACGGGAGCTCGGCGGGGAAGTACTGTCGGGGCGACCGGCTGCTTATCAGTTACCAGTGATCCGTCGGCGACGGTCAGAGAATTCTGGAGTGAGCGAGCGACTGGTGAGATGGCTGCAGAGTTGTCGGCTGTAGGTAGGAGCTGGTGAGTGGACGAAACGGTCGTGGAATCAGGTTTGTCACGAGTTCGGGCTTTGCCAAGCGAAGTGGTTGATGACACGTGGCGGTGGTCGAGAGTAGCAGGCGGACGAGGAAACGAACCGGTCTATGTGAGCAAGGATTGAAGGAACGGATGCCGGCGGTTGCTTCCGAAGACAAGGCTAAGCGCTGTCGGCTGTATCTGATCACACCGCCGTGGATCGATCTGCGCAGTTTTCCCGATCTGCTGGCGTCAGCGCTGGATGCCGGTGATGTGGCGGCGCTGCAGTTGCGCCTGAAAGGCGCGGACGAGGGGACTTGGCGCCGTGCAATCGATACGGTGCGGCCAGTCGCGCAGTCACGCGGTGTGGCATTCCTGCTGAATGACCGGGCGGATCTGGTACGGGAGTTTGGCTGCGACGGGGTGCATGTGGGGCAGGAGGACACCCCAGTACGGCGGGCACGGGCGCTGATCGGTCCAGAGTTGACGCTGGGCGTTTCATGCCATGGCAGCCGCCACCTGGCGATCCAGGCAGGGGAGGATGGGGCGGACTATGTGGCGTTCGGTGCTTTTTTTCGATCCGGAACCAAGGAGGTGGCAGAGACCGCCTCGCCGGATATCCTGACCTGGTGGTCGGAACTGATGGAGTTGCCCTGTTCCGCCATCGGAGGAATTACGGCGGAGAACTGTGCGCCGCTGGTCCAGGCGGGCGCCGATTTTCTGGCGGTCGTGGGTGCGGTTTGGGGTTATCCAGACGGGCCAGCAGCGGGTGTGCGGGCGTTGAACACAGCGATTGCGGCGGCGGAGGCTGAAGAGCGTGGCACGGCTTAGCGTTAATCTAAATAAGGTGGCGTTGTTGCGGAATTCACGCCGGACCGGAGTGCCGGACCTGCTCCGGTTTGCGCGCATTGCGCTGGACTCGGGGGCGCGGGGGATCACGGTGCATCCGCGTCCTGATGAGCGGCACATCCGGCGCAGCGATGTGCCGGAGATTGCAGGAGCCATGGCTGCTGAGCGGCCGTATATGGAATTGAATATTGAGGGGTATCCGGACGAGCGATTGCTGGAGATTGCGCGCCAGGTGCGACCGGAGCAGTGCACGCTGGTGCCGGACGCGCCGGATGCCTTCACCTCAGAGAAGGGGTGGGAGCTGGGGCCGGCTGAGACAGTGCTGGTGAGGCCGGCCATTGTTGCTCTCAAGGCAATGGGGGCGCGCGTCATTCTGTTCATTGATCCCGGCTGGGCGGTACTGGATCGGGTGGTGGAGTCCGGGGCCGACGGGATCGAGATTTACACAGGGTCTTATGCGGCGGGATTTCGGAACGGCTCGCATAGCGAATTGCTGGACGCTTGTGCACGGACGGCAAATGAGGCGGAGGCGCGGCATCTGGTAGTGAATGCCGGGCACGACCTGAACCTGCGGAACATTCCCCCGCTGATTGAGCGCATTCCGATGCTGGCGGAGGCTTCCATCGGGCATGAGCTTACTGCGGACGCGTTGGAGGTGGGCTTTGCCGCGGCAGTGCGTGCCTATGCCGCAGCGCTGAAAATGTAGGGATGTTCGCCCCAATACGCGGGACTCGGCTGTTTTTCGATGTCGAGGGCGTCGGTTTAGTGCCCGATGGCCCGGTGATGCGTGGCCGTCCGCCGGCTATGGTCATTCACGGGGGGCCGGGGAGCGACCATTCCGGAATGAGAGCCGGGATGGAGCGCCTAACGCCTCGGGCCCAAGTGATTTATTTCGATCATCGCGGTCAGGGCCGGTCGGATCGTGGCGATCCGGCGAGGTATACGCTCGACGAGAATGCTGAGGACATGGAGGCGCTGCGGCAATATCTGGGGCTTGGACAGGTGATCAGCATCGGCACCTCCTACGGTGGGATATTCGCGATGGCGCACGCGGCACGCTATCCGGCGAGCGTCAGCCATTTGATTTTGATTGTTACGGCTGCGCACCACGAGTTTGTGGAGCAGGCGGAGCGGTTCATTGCCCAGCGCGGTACGCCCGAGCAGCAGGCGGTGTGCGCGAAACTCTGGGCTGGGGCGTTTGAGAGCCCGGAACAATTGCGGCGGTACTATGAAGTAATGGGACCATTATATTCGCGTAGACATGATCCGATGGCCTCGCGTCAAGCGCGGGAACGGACAATCTATTCGCCGGAGGCGATTAATGTGGCATTCGGGCCGTCCGGATTCCTCCGCCAATTCGATCTGCGGCCTGAGCTCGAGCGCATCATCGCACCGACGCTGATTCTGGCGGCCGAGCATGACTGGATATGCCCGCCGGCATACTCGGAGGAGATCCATCGACTGATTCGCGGCTCTGACCTGCGGTTATTCGAAGCAAGCGGGCATTCAGTTCGAACTGACGAGCCGGAAGCGATGCTGGATGCGATTCTCGGATTTATCGTTTACCGGCGTGCAGGTTGATTTTGCGCTTGTGATGTAAGCCCATCCTGGGGCAAGAGGGAAGAACGACCCTTCGTCAGCAAGAATTCGGTGATGCCTCGAAAACCCAGGAACTCGTCGCATTTTACTGCAGTCTCGAATGTCCCTGCGGCACTGAGTTCTGCCAGCCCACGACAGAGCTCTATAGAGCTGTCGCCGAAACTTACCGTCGCGCTGATAGAGGGGCGGCAGGGGCTCCTGGTGCGCGGTGTGTCTGTAGGGGCCGGCCCGCTGAAGGAGGTCTCGATATTTGATGCGGACGGTCTATCGGGGCAACTGCTGTTTGAGGCTGACCGAATAAAAAATGAGCGCATCGGCTTTGATTTGGCTATTTTTCGTACGTTGCCACGTGATGACGCTTTGTGGGAGTTCGAGATAAGAGCCAGTTGCGATGACGGTTCGGAAGCGCGGACCAACTACAAAGTAGCCTTGGCACAGGACGGGGCGAGTGTGATCGCTGGACCAGTGAGTGAAACGGCGAGTATGGACGGAAGCGCGCCGGTGATGCTTTGCCCGGAGCGGATGGTGATGGATGCCGATGGACGGATTGAGGTTTTTGGCTGGGTTATTGCAGAGGCCGGTTTAGCCGGGCTGAGCTTGCCTGGGGTGATCGTGCGGTCCGAAATCGGGTTGCCGCGTCCGGACATCGCCAGGGCCTATCCTCTTTATGCAGCGGCAGCCAGTGCCGGGTTCGAGTTGGCTGCGCAGTTGCCCGCCAGAGATTCTGAGCGACCGGTGATGCTATCGGCAGTAACGACCTCTGGCGTGGAGCAACGAGTGCGGCTTTGCCCGGAGCGCCGCAAGCTGACTGAAGCACAAAGGGGTTCGGTGCAAGGGAGCCACGGCGGATAATCCGGGGGTTTTGCGATGAGGCATTCCTGACTACGGGCGGGGCGCTGTCTGTTAAGGGATGGGCTCTGTGCCCCATCGGCGTGCTACGGGTAGATGTTGCTGTAGGCGAGCAGCTTGTGGGTCAGGCGGAGCTGGGGTTGCAGCGTGATGATGTGGGGGATGAGTTCGCCACCATTCCCATGGCGCGGTATGCCGGCTATCGCGGCCGGTTTCCGATACCCGCGGGTCTGGAACCCGGGGCCTTGGCACGGATTGTGGTGCACAACGGGGTTGGCGATACCGTCGAGTTTTCGCGGGCTATCGAGGCCGTCGCGAGCGCGCCCATGGAGGCTAGACCGGGGCGCATGCTACGATTGGAGATCGACTCTCCGGTATTGGTTGATGGGGTTGCGGCCGAGCCAGTGGGTAACCGGCTGACGATTGACGGTTGGGTACTATCTGACTCGGGCGTTGCCGGCATCGACGTTTTGATGGACGAGATTTCCGCTGGAGAGGCACACTATGGCTTGGTCCGGCAGGACGTGGCGCGCGCTTTCCCGTCGCGGGAAGATGCGGTGCGTTGCGGATTTGCCTTTCATTGCCCGCCGCGCTTGCTGCGAGCTGGCAGGCACATGGCCGAGTTGCGCGTTCGCACGCGTGAGGACGAGGTGCTGACACGCAGCATCGCATTCGAAGTGCGCGAAACGGAGGAGGCTGGCAGAGGGCCGCCGATCCGGGTCCGAGTCCCGAGGGCCGAGGTGAACGACCTCAAGGCGGCCCTGGATCGTCACGGCGGGCACTATCGAATTGGTCTCGCGCTGCGGTTGCCATCCGGTGAACAGGATTCAGGCGCGCTGTCGCGCACCCTGGAGTTGCTTGCGCGGCAGGTCTATTGCGACTGGTACCTGATTGCCCCTGCTGGTTGGGAGGCGAATGGCAATGCGCCGCCGGGGCTTGCGTCGAAGGTTCTGGTTGCGCATGGCGATGCCTGGCCCGACGGATTTGATTACATCGGGCCTGTAGCAGCGGGGGATCAGTTCGGCGCGGACATGCTGGCGGAAATGGCGCTGGAGGCGGCGCTCTCCGAGGGAGCTGATTTCGTTTATGCGGATGAATGGCGTCTTCCACCCGGGACAGATGCGGCCGAGGCGTTTTATAAGCCGGACTATTCGCCGAACTTGCTGCTCAGCAGCAACTACATTGGCCGGCCATGGCTGGCTTCCACTGCGCTGCTCGCACGGGCTGGAATGACACCGCCCTCGCTAACGGCGCGTGGGGAATATGACGCTGTGCTGCGCTGCACGGAGAAGTCGCGGTCGGTTCGGCATCTGGCGAAGCTGCTATGTGTGCGAGGTGACGTCGGGGACAGTCCCAGCGTGGAACTGGCGGCGTTGCGCGAGGCGGCGGCAGGCGCGGCTACATGCGCGAGGTTGTTCCGGGTTTGGTCAACGGAAGTTGGCGGGTACGGCGGCCGATGGCGACGCGAGGCAGGATATCGATCATTATTCCGACCTGCGGCGCCCGTGGCATGATTGAGCAGTGTGTGCATTCGCTGCGGGCGACAGCAGATGATCATGACCTCGAGATCATATGCATCGAGAACATTGCGGCAGAGGGTGGGCGCTGGAAGGAGTGGTTGGCGTCGCATGCTGACGTGGTGATCTCGACCACCGAAGCGTTCAACTGGTCACGTTTCAACAACCTGGCGGTTGCGCGGGCCAGCGGGGAGTTCCTGCTGTTTCTGAACGACGACGTCGAGGCAGAACAGCCCGGTTGGATCGACGCGATGGTGGAGCTTGCGGCCCAATCATCCGTCGGTGTCGTCGGTGCCCGGCTGCTATATCCTAACCGGACCGTTCAGCACGCCGGAATGTTTTTGACGCCGGGTGGGGTCGGGCGGCACGCGTTTCGATTTGCCGCTGAGGATGATCCCGGTTATTTCGGCTTGGCGCTGATGGAGCGCGATGTAAGCGCGGTGACCGGAGCGTGTATGATGATGCGACGGACGCATTTCGAGACGCTAGGGGGGTTTGACGAGACGCACGACATTATCAACAACGATCTTGACTTCTGCTTGCGGACGATCGAGGCTGGACTGCAGGTGGTATGCACGCCCTTTGCCACGCTGATCCATCATGAGCAGGCGAGCAGGGCGGCCATGCCTGACAAGTACGATACAAGACATTTTCAAGAGAGATGGCGCCTGCAGTTCGCGAAGGGCGATCCGTTTCACAGTCCGCAGCTAACGACGCAGCATGACGACATAGCGGTCAATGAGGAGCCGATCCGGATGGTATGCGCGGGTCATCCTTTATTCGATGCCGAGGAGATCCAGCGGATCCTGGTGGTGAAGGTCGATCACATCGGCGATTTCGTTACTGCGATGCCAGCAATCCGCCGATTGCACGCGGGTTTCCCCAATGCGCAGATTTTCGTGCTTGGGGCTCCTGCCGCGCAGGCGTTCGCGGGATTGGAGCCAGCTATCACCGAAATATTGTCGTTTGAATTTTTTCATGCTCGATCGGCCCTGGGGCAGAAGGAGCTCGACGAGGCGGAGCTGTCGGCACTGCGGGCGCGGCTTGAGCCGTGCCGGTTCGATCTGGCGATCGATCTGCGCAAGCATCCGGACACGCGTCCATTGCTTCTGGCGACCGGGGCGAAGCTGCTGGCGGGCTATGATCACGCCGGGCAGTTCCCGTGGCTGGACATCGCGCTGGAGTGGGAAGGCGATCGTGGGCTGCACCCGAAGCGATCGCATATTGTGGATGATCTGATGAACCTGGTGCAAACGACCGTGACCGCGAGCATGCTCGATCGCCCCGGGCTTTCGAAGGAGACGATTGCGACATTGCAGGCCCAGAGTTCCGCCGCCGGACAGCCTGCGCAACTTCTTCCGCAAGCCAGTTGTGTGCATGCACCCGGGTGCTGGCAACGAGATGAAGCAATGGCCGGAGGAGTCGTTCGTTACGCTAGAGGATCTTCTGGTTCAGGAGGCGGGGACAAACGTTGTGGTGATCGGCGGCCCTGACGAGGTGGAGATTGCGGACCGGATAGCGGCTACGGCCGCCGATCCGTTAGCGGTACGCTCGGTGGCGGGGGTTGTGCCGTTACGGATGCTGCCGGCCCTGATCTCCCGTTGCGCGCTGTACGTCGGCAACGATAGCGGCCCGAAGCATATTGCGGCTTTGGTCGGGGTGCCGACAATCGGGATCCATTCCGGGACCGTTGATCCTGTGGAATGGGCGCCGTTTGGGCCGGAGGCAGTGGCAGTGGGGCGAGCAATGCAGTGCAGCCCGTGCTATCTGAACCGGCTCAGCGACTGCGTGCGCAATCTCGCATGCATCCGCCACATCGACCCGGGGGTTATATTTGCGCTGTGCCGGCGCCGACTGCCTCGGATTAGTCGAGCGGAGGCAGCAACCGCTCAGGCCGCCTGATAGGACTGGCGCCTGACACGGTCGAGATTGATGCCCTCAATACGGAGCAGGCGCGTCGCACCATCACGGCGCGGTGAGTGGAGGGCGCCCGGTTCATATAGGTACGCCATTCCCTGGGTTAGGGTATAGTCGCGGATAGGGCGAGCGCGGCCGGGTGTCGTCTCTGTCGGGCGCGCGAGGCATTCCCAGTCCGTCATGATGGTCTGACCTGCTGCTTGGCCGTAGATAGCCCAGGATGGACCATGGTCATGCGGTTGTGAGCCTTTAGCACCCTGATAAGCGTGGGCGAGAATGGTAAAGCCCAGTTCAGAGTCTTCGTAGAGTACCTTACGTTCCGGTCCGTTAGGTGGGATGTGACGGTTAAGAAAGGCTTGATCCTTCAGGACCTCTTGCACGAGCGCGCAGACGTTCTGCCGTCCCGCGGGTCCTGGTTCGCTGCGCAGTGCGTCCCTGCATGCGGCGGCAAATTGGTCCAAGGTCCAGCCCATATGCCAGTATCCTCCCTGTCTGGTTATCGCCGATAGGGATAACAGCGTATGCGGTCGAGCTGCAGCCCGAAATGCTCGGCCAGCACCTGGATCGCTTTACCGTGGGCCGGGTATGGATCGGAGTTACCGGCGCCGACGATGATGGGCGAGAACGAGCGGTCGGGCTTGCCACCCGCCGGTAACATCGCGGTGACGTGCGCCTTGCCGTCCGTGTCCCGCAGCGTAAGGAACAGGGGCATTGCCTTTCGGACATGCCCCTCTAACCCGATCGCCTGTTCTATGAAGACAGTCGTAGCAGGCTTGTAGCTGGCCTCAGCCTTTTCGCGTTCGCGGCGAAAGTATTTTTCGACGGCGTGGCGCATTTCCTGGGATTCTGCCACTGCCTCGCCTTCGGTGATGATACGGAACCAAGTCATGTTGCCCAGTGCATCGCAGACGTATTCCATGCGTTCCCCTCCCGGCTTGAAGGCAGCCTTGGGGGACAGATTAGAATGCCCCGACCGGGCGGGCAAACGCCGGGAGCGAGCATGGCAGAGGCGACGCCCGGCGATGGCTTCGACGATGCGGTTGTTCAGATCGGAGCGAGAATGCCGGGGCGCGGACTGGCAGCGTGTTCCTTCAACACCGCATCGGTTGCTGGATCAACTTCGCGCATGAGCACGTCATAGCCCCACAGATCGGCAAGGTGCTGGAGGACGAGGCGGGCGTCCTTCTCCTCGAGCAGGACACGGCTGAGCGCGCGATGATGGAGGATGAGACGGCGGTCCCCCTCAAGATTGACGTCCACAACCTGGATATCCGGTAGTGTCCAGGCGATGTCATATTGCCGGGCCAGAGCCCGCTGGATCTTACGGTAGCCGCGTTCGTCGTGAATCGCCTCGACCATCAGGTTCGGTTCGTTCGCGTCGTCAGAGACATGGAACAGCGCGAGCTGGCGAATCAGCCGTGGGCTGAGGAATTGCAGGATGAAGCTCTCATCCCGGAAATTCCCCCAACACTCGCGGAGGACCTGCCATTGGGTCGCCCGATCCGGCGATCGCCGGGAACCAGTCGCGGTCCTCGTCAGTCGGCTTGGTGCAGATGCTCTCGATGTCCTGCATCATGGCGAAGCCGAGGGCATACGGGTTCATGCCAGAATATCGCGGATCATCGAAACTGGGCTGGAGGACCACATTGGTATGGCTTTTCAGGAACTCCACCATTGCGCCATCGTTAAGCAGACCCTTTTCATGTAGCCGGTTCATGATGCGGTAGTGCACGTAAGTGGCACAGCCCTCGTTCATAACCTTGGTCTGCGACTGCGGGTAGAAGTACTGAGCGATCTGGCGGACAATGCGGAGAATCTCGCGTTGCCACGGCTGCAGGCGAGGCGCGGTCTTCTCCAGGAAATACAGGATGTTCTCTTGGGGAAGCTGAAGCAGTGCGCGGCGACGCTCGTCCGCGCTTGTGTCTGGCTTGGTACCTTCCTTGTGGGGCAGGGTGCGCCACAGATCGTTGAACATCTGCTCCTCGTAGAGCCGGCGTTCGCGTTCCCGGCGCTCTTCGGAGCGCAGGTCTGTTGCACGGCGACGGGGATAGCGATGCACGCCGTGGCTCATGAGTGCGTGCGCGGAATCCAGCAGCCTTTCGATGGCAGCCTCTCCGTAACGTTCTTCGCAGCTCGCAATGTATCCCTTGGCAAACTCTAGGTAGTCCAGGATTCCGTTGGCGTCGGTCCATTGCTTGAATAGGTAGTTGTTCTTGAAGAAGTGATTATGTCCGAATGCGGCATGTGCAATGACCAGCGTCTGCATGGTCGCCGTGTTCTCTTCCATGATGTAGGAGATGCACGGGTTGGAATTGATGACTATTTCATAGGCAAGCCCCTGCATACCGGCGCGATACAGGGCTTCGTTGCGGGCGAAGTGCTTGCCGAACGACCAATGCTTGTAAAACAGGGGCATTCCGATCGAAGAATAGGCGTCGAGCATCTGCTCCGTGCTAATGACCTCGATCTGGTTCGGATAGCAATCGAGACCTAGCTCACCGAGCGCAACGGCCTCGATAGCATCGTAGGCGCGCTGGATGGTGGAGAATTCCCAGTCAGCGCCCTCGAACAGGGGACGCGCGATGTTAGGGTTAATGTAGTTCATGCCGTAGCAGTCCCAGTGGCGGCTTCCTTCTTGGCAAACAATTCACGGAAGACCGGGTAGATATCGCGGCGATGGCTGACCTTACGCATGGCCATCGGCGCGCCCGTCCGGCAAATTTCGGTGTAGGTCTGCCAAAGATCGCTATCGCGACGGATAAACCCGGGCGGGAAGTGCTCGGAGTCGCGACCAACTTCGAGATAAGCATAATACTGGCATATTGGAAGGATTGCGTTGATCAGTAGATCTGCTGTCCGCTCATTATCGGACGCTGTGTTGTCGCCATCCGAGGCCTGTGCCGCATAGATGTTCCAGGAATCCGGGCTGTAGCGCTCACTCACCACACGGCGCATTTCCTCAAGGGCGGTGGAGACGACGGTACCACCAGTTTCGGGAGAGTTGAAAAAAGTATCCTCGTCCACTTCGGCAGCCTGATGCGTGTGGCGAATGAAAACGACCTCGACGTGTTTGTACTTCCTGCGGAGAAAGATGTAGAGGAGGACGTAGAACCGCTTAGCGAGGTCCTTCATATGCTCGGTCATGGAACCGGACACGTCCATCAGACAGAACATGACGGCCTGGGCAACTGGCTTGGGGTGTGCCTCGAACCGCTTGTAACGAACGTCCAGCGGATCGATGTAAGGGATCTGCACGGTTCGGCGCAGCTTACGCTCGAGTAGTTCGAGCAGCTCGGCCCGGCGCGGATCGTCCTCTGCAAGCGCGTTAATCTCCTCCCGGAGGGCCCGGATTTCGTCGGTCTTGGGGCGGCGGAGTGCGATGCGTCGCGACATGCTGTTGCGGATGGTGCGCATCAGGGCAAGATTGGCCGGCGATCCGGTTACGGAATATCCGGCACGCTCCCAACTGAGCAACTCGGTGTCGACGACGCGGCGCTTGGCGAGATCGGGTAGCTCGAGATCTTCCAGGAACAAGTCGACGAACTCATCCCGCGAGAGGGCGAAGCGGAAATCATCCTGACCTTCACCGTCGGGCGAACCTTCACTCCCTGATCCGCCGCTGCCGCCGGGCGGACGAGGGATGACGTCCCCGGCCACGTATTCCTTGTTGCCCGGCAACAGGTGATCCCGGATGCCACCGGAGCTGTTGCGGCGGAAGCCGGGTTCATGCACGCCCTGGGCTGGCAGGGAGACCTCGCCCGCCTCGTCCGCGTCTTTAATGCTCCGGCTGGCCGTGCTTTCGTGCACGGCCTTGCGGATGAGGGACTTGGCGCGGCGCATGAACCGCTGCCGGTTAGCGAGGCTCTTGCCGCCAGGATTGAGGCGACGGTCGACGATATGCATGAGCCTAGTGTCCCTGTTGCGTCATTACCCCGCTTGCTTCACCCGCATGTACCATTCCACCAAACGGCGAACCTGCCGTTCAGTGTAGCGACGCTCGGTCATGCGAGCAACGAATTCATCGTGCTTACGCTCGGTATCGCTGTCCTTTTTCGAGCCGAAGCTGATCACCGGCAGCAATTCCTCAACCTGCGAGAACATGCGGCGCTCGATGACCTCGCGAATCTTCTCGTAGCTCGTCCAGGACGGGTTACGGCCAGAGTTATTGGCGCGAGCACGCAGGCTGAATTTCACCACCTCGTTGCGGAAGTCCTTCGGATTGGCGATGCCGGCGGGCTTTTCGATCTTGGTCAGCTCCTGGTTCAGCAGTTCCCGGTTCAGCAACTGGCCAGTGTCGGGGTCCTTGTAGTCGATATCCTCGATCCAAGCATCGGCGTAGGCGACGTAGCGGTCGAACAGGTTCTGGCCGTAGTCGTGGTACAACTCGAGGTAAGCCTTTTGGATCTCGTTACCGATGAATTCCGCATACCGGGGTGCCAGCTCACCCTTAATGAATTCCAGGTAACGCTTTTCGGTATCAGCGGGCAATTGCTCGCGCCGGATCGCCTGTTCGAGCACGTACATGAGATGGACGGGGTCCGCGGCGATCTCGGTCGTGTCGTGGTTGAAGGTCGCCGCGAGCACCTTAAAGGCGAAGCGGGTCGAGGCACCGTCCATGCCTTCATCGACGCCGGCAGCATCCTTGTATTCCTGCAAGCTGCGAGCGCGCGGGTCGGTCTCTTTAAGGCTTTCGCCGTCATACACGCGCATTTTGGCGAACAGGGTTGAATTCTCGTGCCGCCGCAACCGGCTGAGGACGGAGAAGCGCGCGAGCATCTCCAGGGTCGAGGGTGCGCAGGGCGCTTCCGACAGCTCACTGCCTTTCAGCAGCTTTTCGTAGATTTTAATCTCTTCCGTGACCCGGAGGCAGTATGGAACCTTAATGACATAGATGCGGTCAATGAAAGCTTCGTTATTGCGGTTGTTTTTGAAGCTCTGCCATTCGGCCTCGTTCGAGTGGGCCAGAACGATGCCACCGAAGGGGATAGCGCCGATGTTCTCGGTGCCGATGTAGTTGCCTTCCTGGGTCGCAGTCAGCAACGGGTGCAGCATCTTGATCGGGGCCTTGAACATTTCGACGAATTCCAGGATGCCCTGATTCGCGCGGTTCAGGCCGCCAGAGTAGCTGTAGGCGTCGGGATCGTTCTGGGCGTGCAACTCCAGCTTGCGGATATCGACCTTGCCCACGAGTGACGAGATGTCCTGGTTGTTCTCATCGCCCGGCTCGGTTTTGGCGATGGCGATCTGACGCAAGCGGGAAGGTATGAGCCGCTTCACGGTGAAGCGAGAAATATCGCCCTCGAACTCATCGAGCCGCTTGATGCACCAGGGGCTCATGAGCCCGGTAAGCCGCCGGCGGGGGATGCCGTAGCGGTCTTCCAGGACGGGTCCCATCCGTTCGGGATTGAACAGACCGAGAGGGCTTTCGAAGACCGGACTGATCTGGTCGCCGGCCTTGAGGAAATAAATTGCATGGACCTCCATCAGCGCCTTGATGCGCTCCGCGAGGGAGGACTTACCGCCGCCAACCGGGCCGAGCAGATACATGATCTGCTTCCGCTCCTCGAGTTCCTGGGCGGCATGGCGGAGGAAGCCGACGATTCGTTCGATCGTCTCCTCCATACCATAGAACTCACTGAACGCCGGATAAATCCGGATTGTTCGGTTCATGAATATCCGGCCAAGCCGCGCGTCCTTGGCGGTGTCCACCATCTCCGGTTCGCCAATGGCAGCGAGCAGCCGCTCGGTGGCGGAGGCGTAGATCATCGGATCGTCGCGGCAGGCTTCAAGATAGTCCCGCAACGACATCTCCGATTCGCGAGTCGCCTCGAAGGTCTTGGCGTAAGTGGTAAAAATGTCATCGACCGTCAGCATCGGTCGCTCCGTTAGTGGTGGGGGTCATTGGGTGCCCGAATGCAAGATGGGCGCAAACGTAGCCGAAGAGTCCGGTGTCGCGACAAGTTTTTTTCACCGTGGCGCGAAACGCACGTAAATCTCTCCTTCGGCTGCCAGTGCTCCTCATGCCCAGACTCCCTCGCGGCCAAAGTCTGTAATGCCTGCCTTGAACAAGGCATCGGACGTGTCGGGATTGTGGCAGAACACAATGGCACTCACGGGATAGCCGACCGCGCGCAAGCGTGACGGGCTGGCGCGATTGAGCCGTACCGACCGGGGATGGGTGCCCGAGGACGCCGGGGGACCGGGTTCGTTTCGAGGGAATTGGGTGTCGCCCTTGGCTCTCCCATGCTCAGGCTCTCCCCCGGAAACGAGACGAGGATCGAACCGCTCCGGAGGGAACAGACTACATACGTGTGCTTAAGAATCAGTTAATGCAGTCGCGTTTTCGTTTTCGATGGCAATCGCCTATTGCGGAGGCGGAAAGTGCCACTGCCCTAGGCACGGCCCTGTGTTCGCAACTTCCCATGGGCTAAAATGGTGGTATCGTATCAGCCCTCATCAAGCCCGTGGGGGGAATGATGGCGACAAAGAAAGCGAAGCCCGCTAAAGCGGAAGCAAACCCGCCAAAAGAGCGGAGGCCTGGGCGTTCCTCGGAGGTCACACCGCCTGATGATGAGATGCGGCGGTTGCTGCGCACGGTGGCCTGGAGCAGGATGTTCGGCCGGGTGACCGGCACGAAGAACCCGTTCAGCCGGTAATACTGGCGACTCCGGGCCGGCTAGAGGCTGATGCGTCTGGCGGTTGTCATTCCGACCCTTAACGCATCGGCAGAGCTGTCGGCGACGTTACGCACCATTGGCAGCGCCCCCGAAGACGTGCTGATAGCGGACGGCGGAAGCACAGATGATACCGTAGGTGTGGCCGCGGCTCAGGGCGCGCGAGTTGTTTATGCCCCCCGGGGACGGGGATCGCAGCTCCGCGCAGGGATTGCGGCGACGCGTGCGCCATGGCTGCTTCTGTTGCACGCCGACACGCATCTCTCCTCGGGTTGGGAACTCACGGCCCGGAAGCATGTCAGGGAGAACCCTGGAGAGGCGGGATATTTTCGCTTCGCCTTACGAAGCGGGGATTCACGGGCCCGTCGGCTGGAAAGACTGGTAGGATGGCGATGCCGAGTATTCGCTGTGCCCTACGGGGACCAGGGACTGCTGATTTCCAGGACCTTGCTGACCGAGATCGGTGGGGTCCGCCCGTTGGTGTTGATGGAGGATGTGGACTTGATCGGCCGACTCGGGAAACGGCGGCTGAGATTGCTGGACGCCACCGCGGCCAGCTCTGCCGTTCGCTGGGAGCAATACGGTTGGTATCGCCGATCGCTCCGCAACCTGCTCTGCCTGGGCTTGTGGGTAGCGGGCGTACCGGAGACGAAGGTGGCTCAACTGTACTACTAGTTGATGAAGGGCACCGTGGTGGTATTTGCCCGGGCGCCGCGCCTGGGCGTAGTGAAGCGGCGGCTGGCGCGGGATATCGGACAATGCACTGCCTTGCGCTTTCACCGTGCATTGCTGGGGCGGTTGCTGCGGGCCCTGACGAGGGACCGGCAGTTCCGGACGGTGCTGGCGATTACCCCGGATCGCGCGAAGGTGTGGGTTCCGGCTGGTTGCGTCGTGGTGCCACAAGGGCAGGGGGATCTGGGCGTGCGAATGGCGCGGGTGTTCCGCCGTTGGCCACGAGGGCAGGTCGCGCTGATCGGGTGCGATATTCCAGAGGCCGGTCCGGCCGACATACGGACCGCCTTCACCGGCCTGGGGCGTGCTGACGCCATGTTCGGGCCTGCCGAGGATGGGGGCTACTGGCTGGTGGCAATGGGGGCTCGACGGCCTGCCCGGCCGTTTGAACGCGTGCGATGGTCCACGGCCAGCGCGCTGGCTGATACTCTGATCAACTTCCGGGAGCGGCGAGTCGGCTTTTTGCGAGTCCTCAGGGACGTGGATACTGCCGAGGATATGGCGGAAGTGTCACGCCGCTATAAATTTTCGAGTTATGCCCTCAAGTTTCGGTGATGCCTAATCTTTGGGCAGATTGTGCTGCAAAGCGTGGCACTCGGCCGGGCGGCCCACGAGAGCTATTTGTGTATGGCACATTAATGCAGCCTCGAGTGGTGCGGAGCGTACTCGGTCGGGGCTGTGGGTCTTCGCCCGCTCGCTTGGCTGGCTACGAACGGCGTAACGGCCGGTGGCCCTATGTTGTTACGAGAGTCGGAGCGTGGGTGGAGGGGCGGCTGTTGACAGGGCTGACTGTGGCGGATTTCACACGCTTGGACCAGTACCGAGGCCGCGAGGCCGGAGGCCATCGCGGGCGCCATACGGCAGCTCTATCGGCGCGAGATCGTCGACGTGACAGCACGCAGCCAGTTCATGCGAGCCTGGGCTTACCTGGCAAATTTGGAGGAATGGCCGGCTTATTGGCTGTGAGCGGCGCGATCTTCAGGCATTCGGCCATAGACCTGGGGTTGCGACCTCGACTGAGTGACCGTCTGGGTCCCGGAAATAGAGGCTGGTACCCCCTCGCGGCCAGCTTATGCGGCTTTCAATCGCGATATTTTCGGCGCGCAAGTGCCTTTCCCAGGCGGCCAATTCGCCGAAAGGTATGGCAAAGCAAACGTGCAGTGCGCCTTCGCCGTAGTGCGGGGGGATCACGCCTCCAGGTGTGGGCGCAGGGGTGTCAGTGCTACTGCGCTTGAACAGCAGCAGCACTTGAGAGCCGGGGACACCCATGGCGCACATGCGACCATCGTCCACGAAGGTCTCGAACCCGAACACGCGCGCATAGAAGGCCTGCGCGCGGTCGAGATCGACCACATAGAGCGACGTCTCCAAAACGCCGCTGACGCGTGGCATTGGGGTCTAACTGTTCGGCCCGCGTTCCATGGAGACCGGCTGCCAACGGCGGAGGCTGGAGCCCACGAGCACGGATGGATTGACGCAGCTCATGGGCCAGCGGCCGGACAGCGCCAATCCCAGTTCCCGGCCGGCGTGCCGCTTACGGGCAGGATCGAAGCGCGCCGAGGCCGAAGCGTTGTGGGGTGAGAGGGTGACGTTATTCATTTTCAGGAGCGGATTGTTGTTGCCTGGCGGCTCGGTCTCCAGCACGTCGAGCGTGGCGTGGGCGATCCAGCCCTCTTCCAACGCCTTGATCAGGCCGACCTCCTGAACCGTGGGCCCGCGGCCGGTGTTGATGAAGACTGCCGTCCTCTTCATCTGGCGGAAGTGCTCCTCCCGCAGCATACCCTCGGCTTCCGGGGTCGCGGGGGCGTGCATGGAGACGAAGTCCGACTGCTGGAGCACTTCCTCGAGCGTGGCGGGCTGCACCCCATGCTCAAGCATCACCAGTTCTTCGATGAACGGGTCATAGGCCATCAGGTGCAGACCGAACGGCTTGGCGCGGCGCGCAGTGGCGCGGGCGACGTGGCCGAAGGCGATGAAGCCGAGGGTCTGGCCGATCAGGCGGGGGATCTTCAGCAGTTGCGGCCGGCCCTCGCCCCACCGGCTTTCCCGGACCATCCGATCCTGCTCTATCACGCGGCGGTGCGCGGCGAGCAGCAGGGCCATCGCGTGGTCTGCGACCTCATCGATAAAGGTATCGGGACAGTTGGTGACTGGAATGCCCCGCGCGGTGGCGGCGGCGATATCGACGCTATCCACTCCGACCGAGCCGAGCGAAATGATCCGGCATTTCTCCAGGCCATCGATCACGTTTTTGCTGAATTTCATTCCCTTGGCGTATACCCCGTCGGCGCTGCGGGCGATTTCAATGAAGCCGGTCGGGTCGGCCGGGCCTTCGACGATTTCCGCATCATGCACGCCCATGTCGCGGAGCCCGGCCATTTCGTCTTCATAGCTGCCGCCGGCGACGGTGAAACTTGCACCCGCGGGCGTTGCGATCCTGTACTTTGCCACTGTGCTGCTCTCCTCAAGTGTTACTTGGGCGGCCGTGCCCGCACGGCCTTCTCATTCACCTCGATGCCCCAGCCGGGGGCGGAGGGAAGAACGAATTCTCCGTCCTCAATGAGTGGAACACTGGTGTAGAACTCGTCACGCCAGGGTGCGCTATCGATATCGATTTCCATGACGCGGAAGTTCGGCACGCTGGCGCTGAAATGGGCGCTGATAGCGCTGCATAGGTGGCCATAGAAGTTGTGCGGGGCGACATTCGTCTCATAGACGTCGGCCATCGCAGCGATCTTCAGGGATTCGACCATACCGTTCCAGATCACGTCGATGATTGCGACGTCCTGGGCGTAGTTTTCGAAGAACGGTTTGAATTCGCGGCGGCCGTGCAGCGTTTCGCAAGAGGCAATGGGGCAGGGCGTATCGCGGCGGATGAGCGCGAGGGAGGGCGCATCATGCGTATCGACCTCAAGCCACGTCAGGTGGGCTGGTTCGACCGCTTCGGCGATACGGCGGAAACCTTCGGTCTTGAAGTGGAAGTTGATGTCGAGCATCAGGCCCATTTCGGAGCCGATGGCTTCGCGGATGGCGGTCAGTTGCCGCATGGCCGTGTCGCGGATGCGGTTGTCCCAGTTCAGCTCAGGCCAGCCAGAGGTGCGACCGAAGCCTGGATTGAAGCTGGCCAGCGTATCGCCCTGGATGGGGAGCAGGTTGGTTTTCAGAGCGCGGAAGCCGCGGGATTTGACCTCGGCTGCATGGCGAGCGAGATCATCGTAATTGTTGAGCGAAGGCACGCCCATGAGCTGAGCACTACGCACGCGGTATGTGCCGAAGTGCGACCAATAGACCGGGATACGGTCGCGGATTGGACCGCCAAATAGCGCGCAGACCGGAACGCCGTAAGCCTTGCCCGCAATATCGAGCAACGCGTTCTCGATAGCGGCGATAGCTTTTTGATTAATGCCGCCGCGTGACTGGCGGGTCATGACATGCAGGTGAGATGTGATAGCTTCGAAGCGGCGCGGATCCTTGCCGATGACGAGGGGCGAAAGCTTGTGGATTACCTCGGCGAGTCCGGCGGAGCCAAAGCTTTCGTTGAACTCTGACCAGCCTGTGATGCCGTCAGTCGTGGTGACCTTGAGGTAGGAGAAGGTGCGCCAACCGGCATCGGCTCGAAGGGTCTCCAGCCGTTCGATCCTCATGTTCCCTCCGTTGCGGTTGCGCGGGAGAGAACCATGATGGACGCGGCAGGGCAAGGGTTTGGCCGAGCGGTGCTACTCCTTCACTGCACCTGTCAGGCTCGACACGTAGTATTCCACGAAAATCGAGTAGAACAGCGCGACCGGTATCGAGCCGAGCAAGGCCCCCGCCATCAGCGATCCCCACTGGTACACGTCGCCGGTCACCAGTTCGGTTAGGATGGCGACTGGGACCGTTTTTTTATCAGTCGATTGGATGAACGCCAGGGCGTAGATGAATTCATTCCATGACAACGTGAACGCGAAGATTCCGGCGGAGATCAGCCCCGGTACGGCTAACGGCAGCGTGATGCGTCGTAGAATCTGCAGACGCGAGGCGCCGTCTATTAGCGCGCACTCCTCCAGCTCGTAGGGGATGGATTTGAAGTATCCGATCAGCAGCCATGTGCAGAACGGCACCAGGAAGGTCGGGTAGGTGAGGATTAAGGCGACGGGACTATCAAACAGGCCGAACTGGAATACCAGGGTGGCCAGCGGGATGAACAGAATTGTGGGCGGCACCAGGTAGGCCAGGTAGATTGCGAGGCCGACGTGTCGCGATCCCCTAAAGCGCAGACGTTCGATCGCGTAAGCTGCCAGTACGCTGGCGAACAGCGACAGGAAAGTGGATGCGATGGCGATCAGCATCGTTATCATGAGCCAGTGGGGATAAGCCGTTTCGAACAGCAGTTTTTTGATGTTGGCCAGTGTGGGCGAGTGGATCCAGAACGGGTTGTATTTTTTATAGTCGTACATCTCATAGTCTGGCTTAAATGCGGTTATCGTCATCCAATAGAATGGAAACAGCAGCACGATGGTGAAGCAGGCGAGCGGCAGATAGATCGTAACCATCCGGCGCGCGCGGGAATCCCAGGACAGACGCTCGGGTGCGTCGCGCTTGCGGTCCGGGATACGGGTTAATTCGGCGATGATGTCACTCATTGGCTTCGCCCTGCATCCATTTGCGCCGGCCGAGGCCGAAAAAACTTACCAAAGTCGCCACGACCAGGAAGGGGATCATCGAGACCGCTATTGCCGCGCCTTCGCCGAGTTCGGAGCCGGGGATGGCGCGCTGGAATGCCAGTGTGGCCATCAGGTGCGTGGTGTTGAACGGGCCGCCGCGGGTGATGGCGTAGACGAGCTGGAAGTCGGAGAACGTGAACAGGATCGAGAGCGTCAGCACGACGGAGAGGATCGGCATAAGCAGCGGCACCGTGATGCGCCGGAACCGCTGCCAACCGGAGGCGCCGTCGAGCAAGGCGGCTTCGTATAATGACGGGGAGATGGTCTGGAGTTCCTGCGAGCAGTGTGATCGCGACAAAGGGAATGCCGCGCCAGATATTGGCAACCACCAATGACCAGCGTGCCGCCCAGGGCGTGCCGAGGAAGTTGATGTACTGCTTCTGCAGATGCAGAACGTTCACCACAACATAAGAGATGATGGAAAATTGCGGATCGTAAATCCACCACCAGGCGATGGCGGAGAGGACGGTTGGCACGATCCATGGCAAGAGCAGGATGGCACGGATGAACGCTTTGAAGGGGAGGTGGTGGTTGAGGAGCAAGGCGAGCCACAGGCCGAGAGCAAATTTCCCAACCGTTGCCGTCGCTGTATAGAATATGGTGTTGGTAACCGACATCCAGAAGATGGGATCTTCTGCCAGTGATATGAAATTATCGAGGCCGATCCAGTGTCCGGGTTGTCCGATCGTTGTATCCGTAAACGCGAGCCAAATTCCCAAGCCGAGCGGATAGGTCAGGAACACAAGCAAAAGGCCGGCAGCGGGCAGCATGCAGAGGAAGACCAGGAATGGCTTCCAGTCGAACAGGCGGGCAAACCAGCTTTCCTGGCGCGGCGTGAAAGTGATAGCCGGCTGAACGGTTGCGTCCATAGTACCTGCTTCCTTTCAACGGGCCAGGTCGTCAGGTCTTGCCGTAGTATCGCTCGGCCTGTCTGGCGGCTTGCTTTGCGGCCGATTGTGGGGTCGCGTTACCGGTGGCGACGGCAGCGAACATATCGACCACGGTGTAGTTGGCGATAACGGCGCTGGCCGCGGGTGTGATCGGGCCCGCATAGCCATCGTAGTAGATTGTGTCCATGGCTCCGGCATAGGGCGCGAGTTTTGGGTCCTCGGTCCAGAACTTCATTTTAGCATAGGATTTTAGCGGCTCGGACCAGTAGCCAAGGCAGCTCGAAAGCCACGGCGCGTATTGCGGTGCTTCCATCATGAAGGTGAGATAGGCCTTCGCTGCTTGCGGATACTTGCTATGCTTGAATAGCATGGCGTTCATGATGGCGGCCGACATAGGGGAGCGCTTGGCGAGGCCCTGCGGCACTTTTTGGTGCATGGTATCGGCAGCAATCGCCTGCAGCTTGGGGTCGGGCGAATTTTTGAGTACGAAGTAGATCGATACCCCGTTGAAGGTGAGGCTGATGTCGCCGGCAATATAGGCTTTGTTATTGCCGGAATCGTTCCAGGCGATCGTGCCGGGGATCATGTATTTGTAAAGTTCAGCGACGTATTTCAGAGCGGCGAGCGTTTCCTTGGAGTTGAGTGAGACTTTGCCTTTCTCATCCGTTAGACTGGCGCCATGGCTCCAAAGGGCCCATTCTGCGAAGCCATTAGCATCCCCGACTGCATGCCCAAGCGAGAAACCGCAGGGGTGACCGGATTGCTTCAGTTTCTGGCAAAGCGTCAGGAAGCCATCCAGGTCGTTCGGTATGCTGTCGTAGCCGACGGCTTTCACCCAGGACTGGCGATAGACGGTGGGGCCGGTGCCTCCGCCGATTGGCAGGGCGATCCAATCATTGGTGTGCCATTTGCGGCCGTACAGCAAGGCGAGGTCGAACCAGCCGCCGTACTTCTTGCCGAGGTATTCGGTGATATCGTTCATCGGCACGAGCTTTTCGGTGTACAGGAACGGGGAGATCGAAAAGCCGATGACCATGTCGGCGCCGCCTCCGGTGTTGGCGATCACCGCGGTCTGCGGGGCCAGATCCTCCCAGGACAGAGAGCTGATCTGTACCTGGAACGCCGGTCTGCTCCGTGAACTTCTTGGTGTTGGCGTCCCAGTAGGTCTGGTCGGGATCGACGAACTTCGCCGGGCGGACCAGTTTCAGTTTCGCGCCCTTCTCGATTTTCCATTCGGGCGCTTTGACGCTGTTGTCAGTCGGGACGTCGGAGCCGTTGGAGACGGTTTGGGCCTGGGCGCCAATCAGCGGGACGGCACTCAGGGCCGCTGCGCCAATGGCGAGCGAATCGCGACGAGTAATTGTGGCCATGGTTGTGTTCCTCCCGGAACGGTCTTCAGGCGTTCAAGCGTTGGCCTGTGTTGGCGTCGAATAAATGCACCAGGCCCGGATCAGCGGCAACACGGATGGTATCGCCCGGGCGGGCGGAGAGGCGCTCGCGGAAGGCGCAGATGATGGGGGCGCCGGCGATTTCGGCCATCACCTGGGTCTCGGAGCCGGTGGGTTCGATGACGTGGACCCTGGCGGGAAGGCCGTCGCCGCGGAGTTGGAAGTGCTCGGGGCGGATGCCGTAGATCGCGGGGCTGCTCTCGGAGGGGGTTGAGCCGTTGGGAAGGGGGAGGTGGATGCCGCCTTCCACGTGGAAGGCGCCGCTGTCAATGCGGCCTTTAAGGAAGTTCATGGCGGGCGAGCCGATGAAGCCGGCAACGAAGAGGTTGGTGGGGTGGTCGTAGAGGTCGAGGGGCGCGCCGATCTGCTCGACGTTGCCGCTGTTCATGACCACGATCTTGTCGGCCATGGTCATGGCCTCGATCTGGTCGTGGGTGACGTAAACCGTTGTGGTTTGAAGGCGTTGATGGAGTTCCTTGATCTCGGCGCGCATGGCGACGCGGAGCTTGGCGTCGAGGTTTGACAGCGGTTCATCGAACAGGAAGACCTGGGGGTCGCGGACGATGGCGCGGCCCATGGCGACGCGCTGGCGCTGGCCGCCGGAGAGCTGGCGGGGGTAGCGGTTGAGGAACTGGGTTAAGCCGAGGATCTCGGCGGCTCGGCCAACCTTCTGATCGATCAGGCTCTTGGGGGCTTTAGCAAGCTCCAACGAGAAGGCCATGTTGGAGCGGACGGTCATGTGGGGATAGAGCGCGTAGTTCTGAAAGACCATCGCGATGTCCCGTTGTTTTGGCGGGACATTGTTGACCACTCGGCGGCCGATGGCGATCTCGCCGGCGGTGATGTTTTCCAGGCCCGCGAGCATGCGGAGCAGGGTGGATTTGCCGCAGCCGGAGGGGCCGACGAGGATGACAAACTCGCCATCCTCGATTTCGATGCTGACGCCGTGGAGGACCTCGGTGGAGCCGAAGGACTTGCGGACGTTGCGGATGCTGACGGTAGCCATGTTAGCCCCAACGGGAGACGCGGGTTTCCTTGGCGGTGATGAATTCGAGCAGGGCGGGCTTGCCTTGGCGGGTTTGCTCGATGCCGCGCTGGATGGCGGGCTTGATCTGGGCGGGGTCGGTGATGCGCTCTCCGTAGCCGCCGAAGGCCTTGGCCATATCGGCGTAGTTGCCGGAAATATCGGTAGAACGATACTTTTCGGTCGAGATCGGCATCACTTTGAGCTCGATCGCCATGGAAAAGTTGTTCATGAGGCAGGAAAGGATGGGGATGCGCTCGCGGACAGCGGTTTCGAAGTCCATACCGGTGAACCCGATGGCGGCGTCGCCCCAGAAGTTGATGCAGAGCTTGTCGGGCTTGGCGAGCTTGGCGCCCATGGCGAGGCCGAGGCCCATGCCGAGCTGGGTGGTCTTGCCCCAGCCGATGTAGGAAAGCGGCTCGGTCGAGACCCAGAAGGGGGAGATCTGGTCCCTCGGGCTGCCGGCGTCGTGGGTGATAATGGTGTTCTTCAGATCGACGGTGTGCATCAGCTCCCAGATGACGCGGTAGGGGCTGATGGGGGTGTCGTTGGAGGTGAGCAGCGGCATCCACTCGGCCATGAAGGACTCGCGGACTTCCCTGATTTCCTGCTCCACGGCGGAGGAGTCGCGGGTGCCGCGGATGGCATGAGAGAGCTCCCCGGTGAGGGCTTCGAGTGTCAGGGCGGCGTCGCCGATCAGGCCGACGACGATCGGGACGTCCTTGGCAAGGTGGTTGGGGTCCAGGGTGGATTGGATGAACTTCTTCCCCTTGGGGAACTTGATGCCGAAGCTGGTTTCGGTGAACGAGCAGCCGATGCCGATGATGAGGTCGGCATTGTCGACGAAGTGCTTGACGGTCTTAGGGTAGGCAGCGCCGCCTGAGCCGAGGGAGAGCGGGTGGTTTTCGGGGAAGGATGATTTGCCGCCCAAGCTGGTGGTCACGGGGGCGCCGAGGAACTCGGCGAAAGTTTTGAGCTGCGGCCAAGCCTCGGCCCAGTGGACGCCGGTGCCGGCGTAAATGACCGGGCGTTTGGCGGCGAGGATGGCCTGGACGGCCTTGCGGATGTCCTGGGGATCTGGCGCGGAGCGGGCCTTGTAAGCGGGGGTGTAGTCGAGGTCGCCGATTTCCTCGTTCCAGACGTCGTTAGGCACTTCGACGATGCAGGGACCGGCGCGGCCGTTGCGGAGGCGGGTGAAGGCCCGGCGGAGGATGTTGGAGGTTTCGGCCGGGACAATGATGGGCTCGGCGGATTTGGCGACGCCGCGCATTTCGCGGACGGCGCTGTAGTTGGGGTCGATGTAGGCGATGCGGCGGGCGAAGCCCTGGGGGACGACCAGGAGGGGGACGGACTCGGCGAAGGCCTGGGCGACGCCGCCATAGGCGTTTTCGGTGCCGGGGCCATGCTGCATGCAGAATGCGCCGAGTTTCCTGCCGGAGGTGACGCGGGAGATGGCGTCGGCCATGTGGAGGCCGATCCGCTCCTGGCGGACGATGACGGGGCGGATGTCGGCGGCGGCGGCGAATTCGATGAGGTGATTGACTGGGTAGCCGCAGAGGATCTCGATGCCCTCGCGTTTCATGATTTCAGCGATCGCCTGGCCGACTTTCATGGGGTGCGTTTCTCCGGTGGTTTGTTGGGGCGAGGGTAGGGCGGGGGTGGCGGGGTTGGCAATGCGGGTAGGGGAGCGGGAGGACTGAGGAGAGGGCGGAGGACAAAAGGAGAAGATTCACCACTGAGGCACGGAGGTACGGAGGGGCACGGAGAGGGGTTTTTGGTTTAGCGGCGGAGGCGGAGGTCCAGGCCGCGGGTTTTCCAGTTGGCTTCGATGGCGTCGAGGTCGGTGAGGCCGGAGGGATTGGCGCGGGTGGGAGCGGTGGCGAGGCGGGAGGCGGCTTCTGAGCGCCAGATTTCGAGCAGGCGGCGGAGCTCGGCAAGGGGATCGGGGTGGTCATCGACCCGGAGGTCGAGATCGGGGAAGTCCTCGGTGGTGATGAGCTTGAGAGCAGCGGATTGGCGGCCGCGGCGGTCGCCTCCGGCGGCCTGCCCGGCTTCCATGGCGGCGAGGAGACGCTGGGGGAGAGGGAGGGTGAGGTGGTTGAGGTAGGTGGTTAAGGTTGCAGAGATAACCTGTTGGTTTGCCAGCATATTCCCGGCGATGCTGACATGGGGAGCGGAGGCGCTGCCGCAGGCCTCGACGCAGTGCTGGCCGGTATGCGCATAGGTCTGGCCGTGGCGATCAACGGCGTGGATCTGGCGGAGGCCGGCTCCTTGGTCGCCGGTGAGGGCGGATTTAATGGCCCATTCGGGAGTGAGGCCTCGGGCCAGGCCGTCGAGGGTGGCGGGGGCGAGATAGCGGTTGGTGAAGGACTGGGTGGAGACGGCTCCGATGCCGGTCCGGACGAAGGGGCAGGAGGCGCCGACGGCGAAGGCCTTAGTGGCGACCGCGACGGCGAAAGCGTGGATGGCGGGGTCGTGGGCGACGACGGACCAGGTCATGGGGTGGATCGGTACCGTTATGATAAGGGGACGGTTCTCTTGCGATGGGTCGCGCCTGTCGACAAGTGGGGGACAGGCGCGGGTGAAGGTGGCGGCGGGAAGGGGGTCTCTTGGCGGACGGAGCGGACGCTTTAGGGATTATTTTTGAGACGGAGCCGGCGCGCTAAGACGGAGAGCTTCAAGAACGGGGGCCTGAGAACGCTCTGAGCGGCGCGGGGCATGGCATTCTGGTATCAGAACTGGGGTTTGGCGCCATCTCGCACGGGGCACTCATGCCTCGGCCATTCTTGCGAGCGTCATCATGAATACTGGACGGCTAGTTTTGATTTCGCCTTAGTAAGGCTGTCCGGGATACAGGACGTCGTTGCGATTGCGCGAGAAAGCACCGTCCTCCGTGCTCGTAAGGGTTGAGTCCACGCTCTGTATTGAACCCCGACTGGAGCAGAACTATTGGGTTCTCTCGATCACCGTTCAGAAAAATTGGGGCTTCTGCCGGCTGCCAGTGAAAGCTCATTTGCGGAACAGTGAGGAAATCCGAAACCAGCAGGTCCGTTGATCGTTCCCGCGCCCGGTCGCGGTAAGGAAAGAACATCATGCCGAGTGAACTGCAAAACCTGGACACAATTTTCAATAGCAGAGTTCCAGATTACCAACGGGGATATTCGTGGGGCGAGCCGCAGCTTATTGACTTTTGGGAGGATCTGGACCGGCTTGATACGAGCCGTAACCATTACACCGGACAGCTCACGCTGGAGAAGGCGGCAGATTCCGAATGGAAGTCTTGGGGTGATGAAACCTGGCTAATCGACGGTAGGGGTTACCGGCCATTTTATGTAGTCGACGGCCAACAGCGGCTGACTACCGCCATCATTCTGATCAAATGCATTCTCGACCGGATACCCGATGACGTGCAGTTAGCGTTTTCCGACAAATCTGATCACGTAAAAAATACCTGTTTCAGAGATCGGGGATTACTCAAGCGTTCATCTTCGGGTATCAACGAGACAATCCTAGCTACGAATATTCAAAAATCAGATATTAGCGGTACCCCAAATCTCGTACGAAGGAATAGAAACCACGTACACCTTAAACCTCTTGTACGCACGAGATTTCTTCATGGCCAAGCTGAAAAAGACCGATAACAGCGAGCTTGAGCGCTTGTTTAGGTCACTTACTCAGAGGTTCGTATTTAGCGTCTACGAGCTAGTCGATGACCTGGACGTATTCGTTGTCTTCGAAACGATGAACAACCGCGGCAAGAAGCTTTCGACACTAGAGCTGCTGAAGAACTGAAGTGGACCCCGAATTTGGGACCACCCGCTAAGCTATAAACCGAACCGGTTCCGTCCATGCTACACGGAGCGGAACATGAGCAGAACCCGACGCAGGATCGATGCCGCGCTGAAGGCGAAGATCGCCCTGGAAGCGCTGAGGGAAGACGCGACAGTGGCCGAGCTGGCGGTGCGTTACCAGGTGCATCCGACACAGATCTACGCCTGGAAGAAGCAGCTGCTAGAACATGCCGAACGGGTTTTCCGGACCGGGACAGACGACGGGCAGTCGGCCAAGGAAATCGCCCACCTGCACGCCAAGATCGGCGAGCTGGTAGTGGAGCGGGATTTTTTAGCGCGGAGGTCCGGCAGATGAGCGCGGCGGGCCGGAGAGCGATGCTCGATCGCGGCCACGGACAGCTCTCAGTACGGCGACAATGCGCGTTGCTTGGGCTGGCGCGCTCGGGTGTTTATCGGGCGAAGCCGGAGCATGACGCGGATGAGCTGTTACTGATGCGACGGATTGACCCGGTGTTCGTCGCGTGGCCGTTCTATGGCTCGCGGCGGATCGCGGCGACGCTGAGCACGGGCGGGGAGAAGGTAAACCGCAAGCGGGTGCAGCGGCTGATGCGGGTGATGGGGATCGCGGCGCTGGGGCCGAAGCCGCGCACCAGCAAGCCAGGGCCTGGACACAAAATCTACCCGTATCTGCTCCGGGACGTGCGGATCGAGCGAGTGAACCAGGTATGGTGCGCGGACATCACCTACATTCCGATGCGGCGTGGGTTCCTGTATCTGGTGACAGTGATGGATTGGTGGAGCCGCGCGGCGCTGTCGTGGCGGCTGTCGAACACGATGGACGCGGGGTTTTGCGTGGACGCACTAGAGGACGCCCTGCGACGACACGGCCGGCCGGAGGTGTTCAACACGGACCAGGGCAGCCAATTCACCGGTGACGCATTTGTCGGCACGCTGCTTGGGGCCGGGATTGCAGTGTCGATGGATGGCCGAGGTCGGTGGATGGACAACGTGTTCATCGAGCGGCTGTGGCGCTCGCTCAAGCATGAGGAGGTTTACTTGAAGGACTATGCGGACGCGCGCGAAGCGCGGCTGGGGATCGGCGCGTGGATGGAGTTCTACAACGAGCTGCGCCCGCAACAGGCGCTGAGACATCACATGCCGATGGCGGTGTGGCGGGCCGGCCTGGCGGGCACGGCTGTGGATATGCCGCCTCGCTTGGACAACGCTGGCGCGTTGCCCACATATCCACAGCCGCCACAACAGCAGGAAGAGGTTTATGGTTAGCTTGAAAGAAGGGAGAACGAGAGCCGGACGGGGGCTGTAGCTAAGCAGCGGGCCAAATTGGTCCCATAGGTGGGGTCCACCTCAGACCGCCTAATCTATCTTTCGACCATGCTTCCATCCCCCGCGGTCGAATCCGAGCGTCGGACACTGCGCAAAGACATAAACGATGCTTGGAAGACGGTATTCGAGTTTCTTGGTCGGGAGAAGGGTGCGGCGCTCGATGACGATGAGTTTCTTTGGGCGCATTGGGCAATGTATTTTCCATATACCCGCGATGAGGCTAATGCCCTCGAAAGATTTTTGCTGAATAATTACTTTACACCAGGACAAGTTGGCAAAGGTGAGGTCTGCAAGTAATCTACAGGAATATAGCTAGCGTGCAGAATTCCGTGCGGAAATGGCACGAAATTCACTTTCCACACCGGGCGATCTTACTCAGTGATATTCTGCGCCGCGAACTGGAGAGACTAGAGAGACTTGGTCGAGGAGCGTTCGAACCTCTCTTGATGGCAGCGCTGCAAATAAGCAATGACGAGGGCGAGTTGAAGAGACTGCTAACGACGGCGGAACGCTTCGTTTTCGTGGTTAATCGGCTCTGCCGGACTCGGGCGGACGCGGGGGACTATGAGTTTTATCGCCTTTCATTATCTGTTTAGCGGGCAGAACACATTAGCACAGGCGATCCAGGCGATCGAGGATCGGACAAGTCGACATTTTTCCAAAGATAGAGCGATCACCGAGATGAGGGAGCTTTTCCGCGATTCCCGTGGATTCTATAGCTGGAGCGCGCTGCGCTATTTCCTGTTTGAATACGAACAACACCTCAAAGAGCGGGCAGGGAGACAGGAGGGCAAGATTGACTGGAACGAATTCACAACGGCGAAAAGTGATCATGTTACTGTTGAGCACATTTTCCCCCAGACGCCAGAATATGACGAATGGTCCAGTTTTGCCGAATTAAAGAAGGAGGATTACCCTGCGCTAACAAACTCGCTCGGCAATCTTCTTGCGCTATCACAAAGCCGCAATTCAAGCTTTTCAAATCGGTCTTTCGTCGTGAAGAAACAGGATGCGAACGGCATCAAGGGCTACTACAACGGATCGTATAGCGAGATTGCTGTTGCACAAGCATCAGATTGGACGCCCCAGGCGATACTCAAGCGTGGCCTGGAGATGTTAGAGTTTCTGGAGAGCCGGTGGAACATTTCATTGGGCTCCCAGCAGGATAAGATACAATTTTTGTACTTGGATTTTCTCGGCGGTCCGTAGGGAGCTTGGACCGATCCCGGTCGTTCGCGACCGGAACAGCAGGGACTGCTACTGGCACCACAACGTGAACGCCTTCTCTCATCCGGAGATGAATAGAGTCAGGTTGCGTTCGGACTTCCACTCTTCATTGGTGGGCTCGCTGGTGCGGCGGCGGTGGCGGCCTCGGGGGCGCCCTCGCAGCGGCGATAGGGTTTACCATCCTGGGTGGCGCCGCAGGTGCCATTGCTGGTGCTCTTCTTGCCCGTGCTGTGGCTCAGCGTCACGCGAAGCATGTGGAAGAACAGCGACACGTGTTGAAGCATCCCCTCAGATCAACGTCGATGACCGCTTGCCACTGCTCGCGTGTCCTTTTGTGATAGTCCTTCCGCCTGGATCGCTGGATGGTAGGAGGATTGTCCTGAACCGCCGCCCGATTGATCCTGATCAGTGACCGCAGCCCCGCACGTTTCGGCTTTGGGATCTGCCCCTCGGTCTGGCCATTGGCCATGGCTCTGTGAGGGCGGCCATCGCTGCCGCAGCTACCAGTAATTTCAGCTTGCTTACCACCTTAGCATCCTGTTTGCAATCAATTGCACCGTTTCACATGCCGGGTGTTGAACAGCCGGCGCAGATGGAAACTCAGATCCTTGCACGTGGAGACTCTTGGATGTGGCGAGAGGTCATCATAGCTAGTCCAAAAGGCTGAAACTGTCGTCCAGAAGCGGCGCATAAGCGTGAAGGACAGCGCAGCCACGGGCAACGATCCGAACACCTCTCCGCTGGGTGGTCGGTCATGACGGGGAGTGGCGCGCGGGTTCGAGGCAGCAGTGTATGGCGGGCTGGATCGCCGCGCTCCGCTTCGCAGGGCTCACGATGACAGCGGCCGCTTGATATTAAACGCGCCGCCAGGACGGTTTCCCGGGGTCGGCCAGCCGGATATCGACCGGGCCGATCCCGAATATGGCGATCACAGCGGGCTCCTTGCCATCCGCACGCACGCCGTCGTAGTGCCAGGTTCGGGCGTGGCGCAGGACAAACCCGCCAGCCGGGACGGGGACGGTCTCGTTTGGTGTAAAGTCACTTCCACTGTCTACCCACCACGTTCCTGACACCACTGCACAGATGCGGTCAGTTCTGTAGTCGTGAGGCGCGCTGAACCAGCCCGGGTTCCACTAGCACGAGGTAAGGACCGGGTTTGTTAATGTCGCCGTAGAGCTTCGCCATCTCGCCGCTGTGGGGAGGCAGATTGCCCCAATCCTGGAACCGGATCTGGTCGCGCTGCAGAACGAAAGTTTCACGCGGATTGATTGGGCTGGCCTCTGCGGCCGGAGCCAGGAATGCAGAGAGCAGAGGTGCCATCAGGAGCAGGCGCCGGTCGAGAGAGGTGGTGGGCATGAGCGAATTCTCCTTAGCGCGATCGGCGGAGTGAGTTGGTAGCGTGAGATGCTTTCACAAGGTTTGCGCCCATTCGCAGCGTGCATCATGTGCATGGACTCAGCGGCCGGCCGAGGATTGCGGGATCTGCTGCCCTCTTGGGGGCGTAATAAACAACTTTTGCGCAGATTTAAGCAGATACACGCTGATGCACGCGGATGCGAAGAAGTTGTGTGATCTGCCGGTGTCTCTTATCGGCGGCGTAAGATGCGCCCTCGTATGGGACTGGGGCACCGGAGGCGCGAGTGCCGACCGCGAATTATTCCGGGATGGGCTCGCAGGCATGAGCCGCGCCCAAAACAATATTTTTGCGACAAACCACCCGAGCCCGGATCGAGCCCAGGCGATGGAGTGCTTTGTCCTGCCACAACTTCGGTCGCGGCCCTGGAGAGAAAATGTCGGATCGGGCTGGGGCGCCCGAAGTCGTGGATGCCGACCTTCGTCGGCATGACGGATAGGCAGTTTCGTGCCCCACGGGTCGGCAACACAGATGGACGGCTGACAAGAAAAATGGCGGCCAGTGCGAGACGGTCCCCCACCTCACCTAGCCTCTCCGCCCCCAGGGGCGGAGAGAAACAAGAGGGACTGCCCGGGATGAGGCTGGCCGCGCCGCGGGTCGTGTCTGGACCCACGGCGGTGGACGGGCCAAGCTGGTGGTTGCAAGAAGGTGAAGGACTATTCATGCCGGCGATCCTGAAATCACGAGTGACGGAGGGCTCGCCCAATCCGCGTGGGGCGTCCTGGGACGGTCTGGGGGTGAATTTCTCGTTGTTCTCAGCGAACGCGACGAAGGTGGAATTGTGTCTGTTCGACAGCAGCGGGGAGACGGAGCTCGAGCGCATTGACCTGCCGGAATACACCAACGAGATCTTTCATGGCTATCTGCCGGATGCACGTCCGGGGACGATCTACGGTTATCGCGTGCATGGCCCTTATGAGCCAGAGCAGGGACATCGTTTTAATCCAAACAAGTTGGTGATAGATCCGTATGCGAAGGCGCATCTCGGGCGGCTGACCTGGGACTATGCGCTGTTTGGCTACACGATCGGCGCGGAAGGCGATGATCTGACCTTCGATGAGCGCGACAGCGCACCGTTCGTGCCGAAGTGCCGGGTGATCGACCCGGCGTTTACCTGGGGACGGGAGCGGCAACCAGAGATTCCGTGGGAGCGGACCATTGTTTACGAGTTGCATGTGAAGGGGTTTACCAAGCGGCATCCCGCGGTCCCGGAGCATTTGCGCGGGACTTATGCCGGGCTGGGGTACAAGGACGTTATAGACTATATCCGGTCATTGGGTGTGACCTCGGTCGAACTGCTGCCGATCCATGCGTTTGTGACGGACAGTCACCTGGAGGAGCGGGGGCTCGCGAATTACTGGGGGTATAATACGATTGGCTTTTTTGCGCCGGACCAGCGGTATGGGGCGGTGCCGGACTTCGTTTTCGCGGAGTTCAAGGAGATGGTGGCTCGGCTGCATGATGCCGGGCTCGAGGTGATACTGGACGTAGTGTATAATCACACGGCGGAGGGGAATGAGCGGGGCCCGACGCTGTCGTTCCGAGGGATTGATAACGCATCATACTACCGGCTGCTGCCGGATCAGCCGCGGTATTACATCAACGATACGGGGACGGGGAACACGCTCAATCTTTCCCATCCGCGCGTTTTGCAGATGGTGACGGACTCGCTGCGGTACTGGGTGACGGAGATGCATGTCGATGGGTTCCGGTTCGATCTTGGGACCATCCTGGCGCGCGAGTGGTATGGTTTTGATGAGGGCGGGGGGTTTCTGGATTCGTGCCTGCAGGATCCGATCCTGTCCACTGTGAAGCTGATCGCAGAGCCGTGGGATATCGGGCCTGGCGGCTATCAGGTGGGCGGATTCCCTCCAGGCTGGGCGGAATGGAATGACAAATTCCGTGATACCGCGCGGGCGTATTGGCGCGGCGATGAGGGAAGGCTGCCGGATCTCGCGACCCGGCTCGCGGCGTCAGCCGACTGCTTCAACCGCCGCGGGCGCAAGCCATGGGCGAGCGTGAATTTCATTACGGCGCATGACGGTTTCACGCTGGAGGATCTGGTTTCGTACAATGATAAGCATAATGAGGCGAACGGAGAGGATAATCGGGACGGCCATTCCAACAACTACTCCTGGAATTGCGGGGTAGAGGGGCCGACCGATGACCCGGACATTCTGGAACTCCGCGATAAGCAAAAGCGGAATCTACTTGCAACTCTGCTGCTGTCGCAGGGCACGCCGATGTTGCTCGCTGGGGATGAGTTTGGGCGCACGCAGCAAGGCAACAACAATGCGTATTGTCAGGACAACGAGATATCCTGGGTGGATTGGGAGATCGACGAGTATGGCCGGGCGTTGATTGATTTCGTGCGCCGGTTGATCGGTATACGGAATGCGATGCGGATCCTGCGGCGGAATCGGTTCCTGACCGGCGAGTACAATCCTGATCTGGACGTGTCGGATGTGCGGTGGCTCACCCCAGCGGGGACTGATATGGCCGGGGAGCAGTGGGGGGACGCGAACGCGCGGTGCCTGGGGATGCTGCTGGATGGGCGTTCGCAGGCGACGGGGATCAAGCGGCCATCGCTGGATGCGACGGCGTTGTTGGTGCTGAACGCGCACGATGAGGTGGTGAATTTCACGCTGCCCGAAGTAGCGGGCGGGCGGACCTGGCGGCGGCTGATCGACAGCAGTTCGCCACAGACGGACGGGGCGCCGGAGTTCGAGGTGGGGGATGAGTACCGGGTGGAAGGGCGGGCGGTTGCATTGTTCGTGCTGGAGCCGGAGCATCGTGCTCCGAGCGTGGCTTTGCGGCGGGTACGACAGGCGCTGCGGCAGGTTGCTGAGACTCCGACGGTGGTGCCGGCCGCGGAGGGGCAGCCGGCCGAACCTGCGGGGTGATGGCGCCTGGCTTTTGAGGGCCGGCAAGAAGCGATCGCCGACACCGATGGTACTGATCACTCCCGGCGGCTTGCCCAGGATAGTGGGCGGGCGCAAATGTTTTGCCGGCAGGTCGGGGAAGAGAGAATGCTGATTGCGCCTGCGGGGCGGACGCGAGGATTTTTCACTCCGGTGGAGGAGATCGATCGGTCGCCGCGGGTGGCCGACGAGGTGAAGACCAGGTACCTGCTACATGTGCGCGTGCCGGTGCGGGATCCGGGTGTACCTGAAGGACGGGCGGATCCGTTGGATCCAGGGTAATCCGGATCACCCGGTGAACCGGGGGGTGCTGTGCGCCAAGGGGTCGGCCGGGATCATGCAACAGGTACTCACCGGCGCGGCTCTCCAAGCCGTTGCTGCGGATGGGTGAGCGCGGCGAGGGCGCGTTCAAGGAGATCGAGTGGGAGGAGGCGCTGCGACTGGCCACGGAGTGGCTGGGGAACATCCGGGCGACCGAGCCGCGCAAGCTGGCGTTTTTTACGGGACGGGATCAGAGCCAGTCGTTTACGGGGTGGTGGGCTAGGCAGTTCGGGACGCCGAATTTCGCGGCGCATGGCGGGTTCTGCTCGGTGAATATGGCGGCGGCGGGGCTGTATTCCGTGGGAGGCAGCTTCTGGGAGTTCGGTGAGCCGGATTGGGAACGGACCCGGTACTTCGTTATGTTCGGGGTGGCGGAGGATCACGACTCTAACCCGATCAAGCTCGGGTTGGCGCGGCTGAAGGAGCGGGGGGCCAAGTACGTCGCGGTGAACCCGGTGAAGACGGGGTACGCCGCCGTGGCGGATGAGTGGGTGGGGCTCAGGCCCGGGACAGACGGGTTGTTCGTGCTGTCGCTGGTACATGAGTTGTTGCGGACGGATCGGGTCGACCTGGAATTTCTCGGGCAGTACACGAATGCGGGCTGGCTGGTGATCCGAAATCCGGGCGGCGCGGATGATGGGCTGTTTGCGCGGGATGCGGATGGGAAACCGCTGCTGGCGGAGAAGGCTGTTGGCGAGATGACGCTGGCGGACGGGCGGGTGGCCCGGCCGGTGTTTCATCTGTTAGCGGAGCGTTACCTGGACGGGCGGTATGCGCCCGAGGCGGTGGCGGAACGGTGCGGGGTGCCGGCGGGGACGATTCGGCGAATTGCGCGAGAGCTGGCGGAAGCGGCGTTCGATCAGGCCATTGAGCTGGATGTGACGTGGGAGGAGGTGGGAGGAAGGCGGCACGAGAGGATGGTGGGACGGCCGGTCTCGATGCACGCGATGCGGGGGATTTCGGCGCACTCCAACGGGTTTCACACCTGCCGGGCGATCCACCTGCTGCAGATGCTGCTGGGGGCGATCGATACGCCGGGCTCGTGGCGGTACAAGTCGCCGTATCCCAAGCCGATCCCGGGGGGACCGCTGCCGGTGGGGAAGGGGGCGAAGCCGATGACGGCTCTGCCGGCGAGCGCGTTGGGGAATCCTCGGGGGCCGGAGGATCTGCTGCTGGAGGAGGATGGCTCCCCGATAAGGATCGATAAGGCGTTTTCGTGGGATGCGCCGCTGGGGCTGCATGGGATGCTGCACACGGTGATCGCCAACGCTCATGCGGGCGATCCGTATAAAATCGATACGCTGTTCCTCTATATGGCCAATATGGCGTGGAACTCGGCGATGAATCCTGTTGATGCATCGCGGATGATGACGGAGCGGGATAAGGAGACGGGCGAGTATAAGATTCCGCATATTATTTATTCGGACGCGTATTACTCGGAGATGGTCGCGTATGCGGACCTGGTATTTCCGGATACGACGTATTTAGAGCGATGGGACTGTATTTCTCTGCTGGATCGGCCGATTGGCAGCCCGGAGGGGCCGGCGGATGCTATAAGGCAGCCGGTGGTGGTGCCGGATAGGGATGTGCGGCCGTTTCAGGATGTGCTGATCGAGCTGGGGGTTCGGCTCCGGTTGCCGGAGTTTGTGGATGCGGATGGAAACCGGACCTATCGGGACTATGCGGATTATATCGTGAACCATCAGCGGCGGCCGGGGATTGGGCCGCTGGCAGGCTGGCGCGGGGCGGACGGTAGCCAGGCCGGGCGGGCGGAGCCGAATCCGGAGCAGTTGCAGCGGTACGTGGAGAACGGGTGTTTCTGGTCGTACCATCATCCGGAGGAGGCGCGGGTACTATAAGTTTGCGAATGCGGCGTATCTGGCGGACGCGAAGCGGCTGGGGCTGATCGAGAGCACCGAGCAGATTGTGCTGCAGGTGTATTCCGAGCCGCTGCAGAAGTTCCGGCTGGCGGCGGAAGGGCATGGGGAAGTGCAGCCTCCGAAGCCGCTTCGGTTCCGGATCAGGCGGTTTTTTGATCCTCTGCCGATCTGGTATCCGCCGTTCGAGGAGCGGGCTGAGGAGGGGGCGGCGTATCCCCTGCATGCAATCACGCAGCGGCCGCCGGCCATGTATCACTCGTGGCATTCGCAGAATGCGTGGCTGCGGCAGATTTACAGCCGGAATCGGCTATTCATGCACGTGCGGACCGGGGCGGCGCTGGGGATCGCGGATGAGGAATGGGTGTGGGTGATCAGCCGGGCCGGGCGAGTGAAGTGCCAGGTGAAGCTGATGGAGGGGGTGAACCCGGACACGGTTTGGACGTGGAATGCGATCGGGAAACGGGGCGGGGCGTGGGGGTTGCCGGCGGATGCTCCTGAGGCGGTTAAGGGGTTTCTGCTGAACCACGTTATTTCGACGTTTTTGCCGGGGGGTGAGGCGAATGCCGACCCGGTGACGGGTCAGGCGGCGTGGTACGATCTGCGGGTGCGGGTGGAGAAGGCGGAGGGGGCGGAGGAGACGGAGCCTCGGGCGAGGGTGTTGCGGGCGCCTCGGTTGGGGGCTGAGCCCCGGGTGTTGCGGTATGGGGCGGCGGTATGACGACTGTTCCGCGACCCGGGGCGAAGAAGCTGGGGCTGGTGATCGACCTCGATACCTGCGTGGGTTGCCACGCCTGCGCGGTGAACTGCAAGGAGTGGAATACCTCGGGGTATCCGGCGCCGCTGACGGACTTCGAGCCGTATCAGGCTCATCCCGAGGGGGTGTGGCTGAACCGGGTGCACAGCTACGAGGCGGGCACGGGGCCGGACAGCAGGACGGTGCATTTTCCGAAATCGTGCCTGCATTGCGAGGAGCCGGCCTGTGTGACGGTGTGCCCGACTGGGGCGAGCTATAAGCGGGCGGAAGACGGCATCGTTCTGGTGAACGAGGAGATCTGCATCGGGTGCAAGCTGTGTTCCTGGGCGTGCCCGTATGGGGCTCGGGAATTCGATGAAGATCAGGGGGTTATGAAGAAATGCACCCTGTGTATCGACCGGATTTATAATGAGAACATCCCGGAGGCGGAGCGCATCCCGGCCTGTGTGCAGACTTGTCCTGCTCATGCCCGGCATTTTGGGGATCTGGGGGATCCGGAGAGTGCGGTCTCACGGCTGGTGGCGGAGCGGGGCGGGTATGACCTGATGCCGGAGATGGGATACCGGCCGGTGAATAAGTATCTGCCGCCTCGGGCCAGGAAGGGGCGGGATGTGGAGGAGGAGCCGGTCGAAGGCGGCGTCGGGGGGGCGCTGCTGCGGTGGGTGGATCGGGTGCTGGGTGGGCCCTCACCCGGCTCGCTGCGCGAGCCGACCTCTCCCGCAAGCGGGAGAGGTGAGGCTTAGGGCGATGAACCCGGCGTTTTCGGTGGTGATGCTGACCACGGCCTCCGGGGCCGGGTATGGGATGCTGTTCTGGCTGGGGCTGTTGAATGCGTCGGGGGTGATGCCGGGGCAGGTGGGGTTTGGGGTGGTGGCGGTGGTGGTGGCTCTAGGGTTGGCGACGGTGGGGTTGATGGCCTCGACCCTGCATCTGGGGCACCCGGAGCGAGCGTGGCGGGCGGTTTCGCAGTGGCGGAGCTCGTGGTTGTCGCGGGAAGGGGTGGTGTCGCTGCTGACTTATTTGCCGGCGGTGGGGTTCATGTTGGCGTGGGGGGTCGGGGGGCCTCGGGCCGTTGCTACGGAGGTGTTGGGCTTGATGGCGGCGGTTTTGGGGCTACTGACGGTGTTCTGTCAGGCGATGATTTATGCGTCGCTGAAGCCGGTGAGGCAGTGGCACACGGGGTATGTGCCGGTGAATTTGCTGCTGCTGGGGTTGGCGAGCGGAGGGGCGTGCCTCGCGGCGGTGGCGGTGTTCTGGGGTGTTCCGGGTGCTCGGGTGGCGGCGGGGTTGGGGGCGTTGGCGGCGGTGACCGCAGCGGGAGGTAAGCTTTCGTATTGGCGGATGATCGATAGCGGGCGGGGGGCGGTGGCGATCGAGAGTGCCACGGGGTTGGGGTTCTTGGGGAAGGTGAGGTCGTTCGAGTGGCCTCATACGGAAGAAAATTACCTGCTGCGGGAGATGGGGTTCCAGATCGGGCGGAAGCATTCCGGGCGGTTGCGGCGGGTCGCGGTGTGGATGGGGTTTGGGATTCCGGTGGTGCTGCTGGTTGTGGGGATGATTGCGGGGGTGCCGGTGGCGTGGGGGGCGTTTCCGGTGGCGGCGGGATGTAGCCTGGTGGGGATTTATGCGGAGCGGTGGTTGTTCTTTGCTGAGGCGACACATACCTCGATGTTGTATTATGGGGGGGCGGTGTAGGGCGCTTGCGCGATTCGGGGTTGTACAAAACCGGGGTTACCCACGGGGTAGGTTTGGTACAAAACCCGGGTTTGTGCAGTGCAGAAAAGGTACAAAACCCGGGGTACTCGCGAGTAGGTTCTGTACAAAACGGGGTTTTGGGGCGGGGAGAAACGTACAGAACGGGATTTTGTGCGCTTAGTGGAATGATCTCCAGCGGTCCAGGCCGGGGATGGTGGTGTTGGTAGCGGCGAGTTGGCGCAGGGTGGGGAGCGCGGGGGTGCAGCGGGACATGGCGGCCCAGATTTCGTCTGATGGGATGTTCTGAAGATTTTGGATCATGGTGTGGTAAAAATTGAATTCGGTCATTGATTCCTGGCCGGGCATGCGGACGGGTTCGTCTGGAAAGCGGCCTCCGTTAGCGCGGAGGTAGTTGGCGATACAGGGCAGCGGCGGGAAGTGGGGAACCGGCTGATAGTCAGTTCCTGTTACGGGGGCTCGGGCGGGGCTGCCGATGCGGGCGAGAATTTCGTTGATCATGTGGGCGACGGTTTCCCGGAACGGGTGATTCTGGATGTGGAAGAGGGGACGCGATCTCGCGTTCTGATCGAGAAAGCTGCTCATTTGTATATCTATATGGTCGGCGTCCTCTCGGCGGCGAAGTTCGTTGATCCATGCAGTGATTTCGACCTCAATCTCCTCTTTTGAGAGAAGGTTGGGGGAGAGCAGGAGCTCGGTTGCTTGCTGTGCAGGGGGGCCGCAGGCGGCGAGATGTGCCGCGAGCAGGCTGGTGACGACGAACATGTTGGGGAGAGGAATGCCATCGAGTCCCGGGTGGTGACCGAGGAAATGCAATGCCGGAATGATGAAAAATGTAGCGTGGGTCGCGATATTTTGGCGCGCCCAGTTGGTGGAGAGTTCAGGCTGATTGCGGTAGCCATCATGGATCGGCTGACAGAGAACGAGATCGGCCGTTTTGATGCGGTGCTTATGTTCTTGTAAATTCCGGATGATGTCCGCGCTATGAGCCTCGAACCAGGTGATGTTCCAGTCGGGGTGCACCTCTTGCAGGATGCGGCCGATGGGGATGGCTTGGCAGTTGGCGTGGATATGGAAGCGTGTTCGTGGAAGCGCTGACTTAGAAAGGCGTTGTCGGGTAGTTAGGGGAATCGAGCTTGGCTATAAAGGGAAGATTGGGGAAGGCGATTGGATTTCGCCTGGGGCGCTCGTCCTCCGCTAAAGGTTCGGAGGAAAGACGGGAGTAGGCTCGGAGAGAGCCCACGTTGACGGCCTTTGTGATGGCTGAAGTTTCCTCCTCCGCTAAGGTTTCTGAGGATTTGTCAGCGGTAATATCGGAAGACAAGCCGGAGGAGCGGTCCGCGTTCGCTGAAGTTTCCGAGGATAAGCCCGAGGTCGCTCCGCGGTGGGAGAGCGTGGAGGCGGGGATCGCGGAAGGCAAAGCCTTGCTGGAGCAGGGCGATGTTGCGGGTGCAGTTGCGCTATGGGGGCAGGTGAGCGAGGCATTTCCTGAAAGCGTGGCGGCGTTTCAGGAGTTGGGGTCGTTTCTTGTGCAAGCAAAGCGGTTTGCGGAGGCGCGCGGTTGATGATCGATTTGGGATGGACGCTGCATCATTTGAAGGCGTGGCCGGAGGCGCTGGAAGCGTGGGGGGCATTGAGCAGGTCGTATCCGACGGAGTGGCTGGGAATTTTGGGAGGTGCTGCGACTCTGCGGCAGTTGAAGCGGTTTGATGAGGCGGAGGCTCTGCTGCTGGAGGGGCGTGAGCAGTTGGGCGAGCATCCGGCTTGCGAGGTAGATCTGGCGTGGGTGGCGACGGAGCGGAAGGATTGGGCGGTCGCGATAGAGCGGTGGGAAGGCGTGCGGGAGAACCGGCCGGATCAGGTGGTGGGATATCTGGGTGGTGCTCTCGCGTTGCGGGAGAGCAAGCGATTCGATGAGGCGGAGGGGTTGCTAAGGAACGCGCGAGAACGGTTTCCGGATAATCGGCAGGTATTGGTGGATTTGGGGCATGTGAAGGTGCGCCGGCGAGATTTTGCCGGGGCAGCGGAGATTTGGGAGGAGGTCCGGGCGCAGTTTCCGAAGGATGTTGAGAGTTACATCTGGGGTTCTTTCGCGTTGCGGGAGCTGCGGCAGCTACAGGCAGCGGAAGAACTGTTGCGGGCCGGCCTAGAGTTGCATCCAACGCACCAGCATTTGCTGGCGGATCTTGCGCGGCTTGCACAATTGCAAGGGGACTGGGGTGAGACATTGCGACGGTGGGAGGCGGCGGGACGCGTGATGCCTGGAGCGATTGAGCCGCAAATTGGCCGTGCGGCAGCACTGAGGGGTTTGCGGCGGTTTGATGAGGCCTTAAGCAGCTTACGGGAGTTGATGGAGCATTTTCCTGAGCGGCCTGAGCCGATGGCGGAGCTGGGACATCTGGCGGCACAGCGAGGCCAATGGACCGAGGCAGCCGAGGCCTGGGAAAGGTTGCGTCAGAAGTTCCCCGACCGGGAGGATGGCTATCTCCATGGTGGTGCGGCTCTCCGAGTCACCCGCAGGCATGCGGATGCACGCGCCGTTATGGAGCAGGGGCGACGAGTGTTCCCCAACGCGCCAGGGATTGTGGCGGAGCTGGGGCGGTTGGCGCTTGATTGCAGTGACTTTGAGCGAGCGGAGCAATTGTTTGCGGAGCTGCGGCACCGGTTTCCTGAAAGGGCGGAAGGGTATGTGGGCGGTGCGCGAGTGCGTATGGCCGCACATGATGTGAGTGGGGCCGACGAACTTTATGGGCAGGCTGCCCAAGCTGTCTTGCACGAACCTCATGTCTTGCTGGAGTATGCGCGGGTTAGGCTGCATAAAACGGTGCTAACCGCCGAGGACTGGGAGGCCGTTTCTTCGAGGTTTAGTGATCTGCACGTGCGTTTTCCGACCTTCGATGTCGGATTTGTGGAGTGCGTGCGTGCGTTCCGAAGGTTTGGCAAGTTGGACCAGGCAGAGAATTATGCGCACGGTGCTTTGGAGCGCTTACCCCAGAGCCCGCTCATCGCGGTTGAGTATGCGTATGTGGCGCGGGACCGGCAGGATTGGCCGGAGGCCGAGCGGCGGTTTACCGCGGTTATTGACCGTTTCCCAGAGGTGGTGGCGGGTGTTACCGGGCTCGCGGACGTGCTGGTGCGTACTGGGCGATCGGATGAGGCGGAGGCGTTAGTCTCGGGTGCTTTGGCACGCTTACCGGATGATCGTGATTTGCTGATGCGGTATGCAGCGATTGCGACTCGGAACGGTAATTGGACGGAAGCATTGACGCGATGGGAGTATGCGGCGGGGCGGCACCCGTATGACGATGAGATCCGCCAAAACCTTTTTGGCGCGCAGCAGGTTGCGGCGCCTGTGGCGAGTGGTGGTTCGCATGACATGGCGGGGGAGCGTGCCGCCGGTGCCGACCGAGCCAGGATTCGCGAGTTGCTGATGTGCTTTGAGAGTCTTGCCGGGAATGATATGGGATGCGAGTTCGGGCTCTTTCAGCGGGAGTTCGGGGCCGAGCCTTTAGGGCTGCTGCGATGGTCCAATATCGCGCCGGACGATCTTGCGCTGGCGCTCGAAACCGAGGTCGAAGGCGTGGGACTGGCCGAGAACACTGGGTTGGTTGTTACGCCAGAGCCTCATCGTGAGTATATGCTGCGCGACCGGAGGTTTGGACTGGCGATGCACACATTTACCTCGGCCGAACAGGTCGAGTTTGGGCGGATGTTTCAGCAGAGTTTTTCACGACTGCAGTATTTGCGGCGGAAGCTAATTGATGATCTACGGCTGGGCGAGAAGATATTTGTCTACCGTACCCCGGACCGGGTTTTGACCAGCCGCGAACTCAAGCGAATTCGGGACGGGATGCGCGCTTACGGCGAGAATACGTTGCTTTATGTTAGGCTCGCAGATGCCGCGCATAAGCCGGGGACCGTTGTGCGCGCGGACGAGCAGGGACTTCTGATTGGATACATTGACCGGTTTCGGGTGACGCCCGATGGTGTACGAGTTGCCCCCAACCCGGCTGGATGGTTAGCAGTGTGTGAGCGAGCGTACGAACTGTGGTCGACCGGATTTGTCGAGCTTGCCTCGTGAGAACAGACCTCGGTCTGAGTCCCCAGCCAGGGAGGTCGCTGAGCCTACCGATGGCGTGGAGGGCCGATCGGTGAGGAGCTGAGCAGCAATGGGAAATAGAATAGTCTTTCTCGGCAATTGCCAGCTTCTCGCAGTAAGCAGGTTTTACGAGCAATATGCCGGCAGGTACCATGCCGACGAGATACAATATATCGAGTCTTATGAGGATCTAAGCCCGTCAGATTTGGAAGCTATACAGCAGGCGGATGTCATTATCGAGCAATTGACGGATGTTCCTCCGGTAGCGGCGGCGCGCGGGATAAGGGCTGATGCCAAGCATATTATGATCCCGTTGGTGGCCTGCGGATTTCTGTGGCCATTTGCTGGCGAGGCACGTCCGGGAAACAGACCCACGTGGTTCAACAAAATCGGTGCGTATCCGGGCGAAATGTCAGATGGATACCTGAATCGCCTCATTGAAAAAGGCGTATCTCCTGAGGAAGCCGCGGAGACATACTGCCGCCTTGATGTTAATGGGGTACGTAATCTGGATCGGCTGTACGAACTGGTTATGGACCGGCAGAGACGCCGGGACGAGATGACCGGGTTCCGGCTTACCGAGCTCATCGAGGCGTTTTTCCACGATGAGCGGGTGTTTACCACGTCGCACCATCCAGGACCGCGCATCATGCTGGCGCTGGCTGGTCAATTGTTTGAGCGGTTGAGGCTGCCCGTTGAGCGGATCGAGACATTCCGACGGCTGGCGCGCGAGACCCATCTGCCGTGGACGGAGGCACCGATCCATCCAAGTGTAGCACGCCATTTCGGGTTGAGCTACGCTGGCGCGGAGACGTTGTATAGGTACAGCGCGGATGGGTTTCTGACGTTTCGGGAATGGGTGATGCGTTACATGCGCGGGGATTGGAACGCCGATCTGGAGGAGGGGATCGCGTTGTCGAGCTCGGACCCGGCGGGCGCATTAGATAAGCTGGGGGTCGGTTTAGCGTGTAGTCCGGACTCGCCGGATGGACATTTCGCGAAGGGCGAGGCATTACGTCGTCTGGGGCGGTTCAGCGAGGCGGAGGTGTGCTGCGGCATGCTATCGAGCTGCATCCTGATGAATCTCGATTCCATTATGCGTTGAGTGTTGTGCTCCATAGTTTGGGGCGCTCAGAAGAGAGTTTAGTTGAAGTGCGAATAGCTGCCGAAGGACAGCCAAGTAATCCACACTTCCAAGGCTTCTTCGCGAATCTTCTGATGGATGCTGACTGCATTAAGGAAGCGGAAGCACGTGCAATGCAAGCGTGCGAGCTAGCTCCGAATCAAGCGGGCTTTCATCATCTGTTGAGCCGGATTTTGGCACGACAGAAGCGATGGCAGGATTCGGTAACGGCGTCCCGACGAGCCATTGAGATGAATCCGAAGGACGTCCATTATCATTTGCATATGGCGACCGTGCTGGCCGAGCTGGGAGAGGTAGAGAGTGCGCTCGCTGCTACCCGGGAGGCGGTAGCGCTAACACCAGATAACGCGCACGTGCGAAGCCAGCACGGGCATATGCTCGCGCGGCTCGGTCGCAGGCAAGAAGCTCGCGGTGAGTTCGAGTTAGCGACGCGATTGGCGCCTGAGAACGCTATGTTCCGACGCTTTCTGAGTCAGGCTTTCGGCCAGCTGGGCCAGACGGACGAAGCGATCGCCGCAGTGGAGACGGCAATCAGACTGGAGCCCGGGCGGGGTTCGGACTTTGCCCGCTTGGGGGAGCTATATGCTCTGCAAGACAGGTAAGTGGAGGCGATTGGAGCATATGAGCAGGCGGTATCGCTGGGGCCAGACAATGAGCAATATGTGGCGCGGCTGACGGCGTTGCGCACAGTTCCAGTTGTGATGGCGGAGCCGGACCGCCAAGGCAAGGAGGTGCAGGTTGCGGAGGGACAGGATGGCTGGTTGTTCCATAAAATCGATGGCGTTTTCGAGCAAGTTTGCGCGGGGAAGGGGCTAAGCGAGCGCAATCAGTCGCGCTTGTTGTCGTTGTGGGAGGCACGGCAGGCGTGGTGCGAAGCGCGAGGAATCGAGTATCGAATTCCTGATCGTGCCGGAGAGGCACGTGTTGTATTCGGATAAGCTGCCAAGCCAGGCCCGCATCCACAACGACCGTCCGGCGTTGCGGATGATGCGGCTTGCGGACAGTTCACTGAGATCTGCCATCATTTACCCCGCGGACAGGATCATACATGGTCGGAGGCTGCGCGAGGTCTGTTACAAGACCGATGTGCATTGGACTACGTGGGGAGCTTATCTGGCGTATCGTGAGCTGATAGACACGTTGCCGTCTTGCCGGTCTCGCATCGTCCCGGAGGCGGCGCTCACCGTGCGAGAGACCGCGCGACTTGGGGATATGATGCTCTGGCTGGATCGGCGCGACCGCGAGACTGCTATTGCCATGGAGCCGCCTCCAGTGGACGTGGAGGAGATTTTCACTACGCGAACGTTCAAAACCGGCCAGGTGGACGTTTATGAGACCGAGAATCGTGCCCTGCCGAAGCTAGTGTTATTTCGGACGTCGAATTCGACCCACTTGCTGCCGTTCTTGTTTCATCACTTCGCGCGTGTAGTCGGTGTGGCCAGCACAACGATGCATTACGATCTACTCCGCTCGGAGAAACCCGATGTCGTGATCTCGGAGATATCCGAGCGCTACATTGCCGCGCCACATGAGCCGCGGACTGAGGACTGGATCCGCTTCCCACACGATTTTGATCTACGGTCCTTCTCAGAGTTCACAGGTGCAGAACTGCCACTGCCGCGGCGGGACAGGACTGCAACTGTCGCGGAGGACGAGGGCACGACAGAGCTGGAGCAGGTGGCGCGGCGGATGTGTATTGAGGATAAGCTGCCGGAGGGCCAGTGGCATCTATATATCGGGAAGGCTTTGCGCGTCGTGGCAATGGCCCGCGGCTGAACCGCGTGTTGCGCTAAAGGGCTGAATTGGGGTTTGCGCGCGTGCTGCCTCTTAGCCGAAGGTAATGGATGACTTCCCGGATGCTGCAAGCTGCTCCTCAATGGTGTGGTACAGTTTAGTATCTTCTTCGAAAATTGATAGCAGGTAAGACAGGTCGTCGGCGCGCAGTGTGTCGCGTGTGAAGAATTTGATCGAACTCGTTGCGGCGCGTACCGGCATTGATGCCCCAGCGCTCGTGAAGCCAACGCGAATATGCCTGGGTGTTCGTGACCTCGACATTGTAGTCTGCCAGCCTTTGGAGCACATCGGTGAGCTTGCCGCCACCCAGCCAAGCGCATAGCGTGTTGGGGCGAACGATGGCGCGGTCACGCAGGATGGTCCGGCCGACCTGACGAAGTGCATCATCTGTGAGATCAGAAAGTTCCAGCCGAATTCCGGAAAGTTCGAGCCACTCTGTTGTGTCTGGTAAAAGGGTTGCTCGCTGGGCGTCCTCTTGGAGGCGCATGAGGATGTAGTTGATCTGGGACATCGCGAGTTCGATGGGGTCCCGCAGTATGGTAAATATGCGGTCGTAGGGTCGAACGATGCCGAGCACGAGGTACTCTCTGAATTCGATATGGCCGCGAATAAAGATTTCATCGGAGTACGGCAACTGGCGCACGCAGTGGCTAAGTCCCGTGAAGAACTTATCGTTCGGGTACCAGTGCGGTGCGCGCAGCGCTTCGTGGAGCGAGGGAAAGCGCGTCACGAGGTGGGTAGAAAGGTCGCTACCAGCGCATTTCGGGACGTGGACGAATAACAGTCGTCGCTTTTCGGGGAAAGCTTGGAGAAAGATACGTAGGATTTCGTGCTGGAAGACGGATGATTGGAGTAAGTTGTTAGTCAGGTCACGGGCGGCTACCGGCGTCCACGGCCCAGTGACTTCGGCTTGCTCTATAATTGGGGTCGCAGCATCGGGTATGGGGGAGCCAAATACCGCGTACGCAATCTGCCCGGGCGTGAGGCCGCTCCAATCCGTTTGCAGCAGCAGATTATAAAGCCCTTCAGCAGGGTCATGCAGGGCCAGGAGTTTGAACATCTCCCGGGGCATCTCTGGGGCTGGGAGGCGAAAGAACACCTCGGGCGGTCTTGCGCCGAGGTCGGTTGGAGGAGGGTCGGCATGAAGCTCCAGCACGATGTCGCCGTTACCGAGTATATCGCCAGTAGAGGTGTGGCGAACGGTAATACGGGTGGGGGCACCAGATGGGAGCTCGGGAGGCGGTTTAAACGAAAAGGCGTGTCGTCCATCGCCGAAACCCTCTTGGTTCTGCAGGTCGGACCGCAGGACATCGCAGGTGACCTGCGCGATTTTCCTGCCATTGCAGAAGATACTTACGTCGACGGGCGAGTCAGGCTGCGCGTCATCCGCTGCCCATCCCGTAATTAGCTGGTGTGTAACGAGATCGACGTGTCCTCGAAGCATTCTTTTGGTTTCGCTCTACTATTAGACCGAACTTCCTTCTTTCGGAGAGTGTGAAGTGGCAGGAACAGTAGGGACAGAAGCACGAGACTGGTCCCAAACGTAGCCATGTAATCCGGAAATTTGGACTTGTACTCGCGGCGGTGTTGTGCCAATGCGTTGCCATGTATATCGAAGCTGTTCCGAATTGGAACTCGCCTCCCGCCATTCTGCTGCGCGAGAGTTACCGCCAGGATGGCAAGGTCCGTAAGCGCACGATCTGCAACCTCTCCGATTGGCCCGCCGAGCACGTTGAAGGCCTGCGCGGTGTTCTCAAAGGCGGCGTTGTCATTCCGGCCGAGCGGGATGCGTTCACCATCACCCGCAGTCTGCCGCACGGGCACGTTGCAGCAGCGCTCGGGACTGCCCGCAAGATAGGGCTTGATCGGATGCTCGGCGATCGCGAGCGATACCGTGATCTTGCCCTCGCGCTGATGATCGGGCGCATTATCGAGCCGGCATCCAAGCTCGCCACCGCTCGTGCACTTTCCTCCGCCACGGCTGCATCGAGCCTTGGCGAAATGCTTGGCCTCGGTGAGGTCGACGAGGACGAACTCTATGCCGCACTGGACTGGCTGCTGGAACGCCAGCCTGCCATCGAGACAGCCTTAGCCAAGCGCCATCTCAGCGATGGCACACTGGTGTTATATGATGTCTCGTCAAGCTACATGGAAGGCCGCTGCTGCCCGCTCGCCCAGCGTGGCTACAGCCGCGACGGCAAGAAGGGCACGCTGCAAATCATATACGGCCTACTCTGCGCTCCCGATGGCTGTCCGATCGCCATCGAGGTGTTTGAGGGCGATACCGCCGATCCGATTACGCTTGCCAATCAGATCGAAAAGCTGAAGCGGCGGTTCCATCTCGACCACGTGGTCATGGTCGGTGACCGTGGCATGATCACCCAAGCACGCATCACCAATGACGTTAAATCGGCAGGCTTCGACTGGATCACGGCACTGCGCGCGCCGGCGATCAAGGCGTTGATGGAAACCGGCGCTTTGCAACTCTCGCTGTTCGATCAGCGCGACTTGGCCAGTATCACGGCGCCCGAATTTTCGGGTGAGCGCCTGATCGTTTGCCGTAATCCCGATCTCGCCGTCGAGCGCGCCCGCAAGCGGGAGGATCTGCTGGCCGCCACCGAACGTGACCTCTCCCGTATCCAGATCGCGGTCGCTCGCAAGCGCAATCCCCTCCGGGGCGCTGCGCGGATCGCACTCGCGGTTGGCGCGGTGATCAACAAGCACAAGGTAGGCAAGCATTTTGTCATCGAGATCACCGATACCGTCTTCAGCTTCGCCCGCAAGACCGCCGAGATCGTCGCTGAAGCAGCAACCGATGGTGTACTGCCCGCGGTCGCTGAGACATCTGGCTGAAGCCTATGCGGCGGCGAGAGCCACGGGTTCAAGTTGCTGCCGACGAAAGGCGGCTGGCGGGATGAACCCGTGTCGCTCGATGAGCCAGATGGTGTTGTAGGTGTCGCGGAATTCGAGCAGCGCCTGGCGCAATTGCTCGATGGTTTCGAAAGTACGCACCCATAAGAGGTTTTCCTTCAAGGTGCGGATGAAACGTTCAGCGCAGCCATTGCCTTCCGGGGCACGCACGAAGGCGGGTGAGCTTTCGATGCCGAGAAAGGCGAGCTCGTTCTGGAAGGCGTCGGACAGATATTGCGATCCGTGATCATGCCGCACGGCAAGGCCGCGAGCGAGGCCTTTGCCGAAGCCGCCGAAATGCTCACGAACGCCCTGGCGGATCGGTTCGAGCGCCTCGAAGCGGGTGGCACGAGCGGCGGCATGGATCCCGACGCACTCGGCCGAGCAGTGATCGACGGCGACGAACACCGCGGCCTGCCCCTCGCTGGTGATCGTGGTCGTGAGATCAGTGCCCCACATAGTATCGAGGGCTTCCGGGATGATGGTTCCGTCGTGGTTACGCGGCCCGCGTGGTGCGCCGACACGGGCTGGGGCGAGGAGGTTATATTCACGCATCAGACGCAGCACGCGCCGCCGCGAAGTCCGGATCCCGGCGGTCCGCAGCCGCGCCCAGACCTTGCGATGCCCCTCGCCATGGAACGGGCTGGCGGCGAGGACGGCGCGGATGTGCTCCAGCAGCGCCGCATCGGCCATCGGCCCGACCGGCCCCGAACGCTGCGGCGCGGAGGCCTGTTGCGGGACCCGGTGGCGATAAACGGTGGCACGCGGCACCCGCCAAGTCCGACACACCAAGGCGAGGCCGTACGGCTTGCCGCTCAGCGGGGAGATGGTGCGGCTCATGGCCTCGGCCTCCGCCGGACCAAAGGGCGATTAGCCTCCAACGCGGCGATCTTCTCGTGCAGCAGCTCGCGTTCGATCATGACTTCGCCGAGTTTGACCTTGAGGCGCTGGCTCTCCAGCTCCTCGCCATCGCCGGGCCGGCTCGCCAACACGGCTTCTCCCGCCGCCAGAAAGGCATCACGCCAGCTCGTCAGGGTGGCGGCGGTCACGCCGAGCGAGCGGGATACCGTCTCGAGATCCTCACCGCGCAGCAGCCGCAGCACCGCCGCGGTCTTGCGTTGCCGCGACATCCGCCCGCCCCGGCCGGGCCCGGCAACGTCGCTCTCTTGCACTCGCCCGCCAACGTCCGGCCGCTCTGTCCTGACTTGCTTCACCGATCATCCCTCCTGCGGATGCCGTCCGCTTACAGGATGTCTCACTCAACTGTGGAGCGGGGGAATGGCGTCTATGTCGTGCGCACCAGCCTGCCGGAAAGCGCGCTCGATGACACCACGACCGTGCGAAGCTACAAGTCGCTTGCGCTTGTGGAGCGGGCCTTTCGCTGCATCAAAACCGTCGATCTGCAGATCAGGCCTGTCCATCATTGGCTGGCAGACCGCGTGCGGGCCCACGTCTTCCTGTGCATGTTAGCCTACTACCTCGAATGGCATATGCGGACCTGCCTGGCGCCAATGCTGTTCGATGACGCCGATAGGGAAGCGGCCGAAGCCTTGCGAGACAGCGTGGTGTCGGAAGCGCAACGTTCCCCGGCTGCCATCGCCAAGCAGACCACAGGGCTCACCACGGACGGCCTGCCGGTGCATAGCTTCCGTTCATTGCTCGGCGATCTGGCAACCGTAGTGCGCAACACCATCACCACCGCGATCACACCGGACTATCGCCTTACCGTCGTCACAAGGCCAACACCGCTGCAGCAGAAGGCATTCAATCTCCTCGGCGTCAACTGTAGCCAGTAATCCACAGGTCGCGAGACAGAATGTATAGATGCTTCAGTAACTTGCGTGTCTCGAGGCTAGGAAGTTCGGATTAGACTGCCGCGCCGGCGCCGGCAGGCTTTCGATGGAGCCGCGCGGCGTCTTCGTGTGTTGCTTGGCTCACTTGCCAGTGAGTGTCGACGGGGAAAGTGCGCGTAAGCGTACCCTGTGGAGAGCCATTGCCAGCTCTCTCGTCTCAGTCAGGGATGGATCGAGCTTGTTGAGCGGTTCAAATGAGGCAGGGCGGAACTCCACGCGGATGAACGGCCCATTCTCGTTCTCGATCGCCTTCGCAAAGGCCGAGCGTTGAATACTGACCGTGCGGGGGCTACGGTTGGCCTCCTTCGTGAAGGTCCAGCGGGCGACCCGGTGGCCACCGACCACAACATCAATTCGCTGGGTGGTACGGGCGCCGATGAGTGCGGCATGCACGTCGGCATCAATTTCAAGTCCACCGATATCGGGGGAATGAAGGTAAACCAGCAAGACGTGACTTTTGCCGATTCCCCAGACGCCCCAAGCCTCCGGGTCGCTCCAACCTGTTTCCAGCAAATCCGCTATGTGGCCATCTGCGGCGGAGGTCCATTCTTCGGTGATGAGACGGGCCCGGCGGCGCACGATCCAATTGTCGCGGCTTGGGTCCCTGGCCTTCCGAATGACGACGCTGCCCGCGTTATCCGGGAGGGGGACGACGGCTTCGGGGCGGCCGGCGAAAAACTGATCGACGGCGGCTTCGGCTCCGTTCCAGTGGAGGCTGGAGTAATCATGAACGATGATGAATCCGCCGGGGACCATTCTTGGATAGAGTACTCGAGTGCACTGCGGGTCGGCGCGTACAGGTCGCAGTCGATGTGCACGAGACAGTAAGATGCGTCGGCAGGGAGCTGGCCGGCAGTGTCGGGGAAGTAGCCCTTGATGTATTTCACATTCTGTTCGCCGACGACCGCACGGACACGCTCAAGCGAAGTATCGGCAAAAGCGTTGGGTTTATCGTTGTCGATGGCGACCAGATCGGTTTTGGCGAAGCCTTCGAAGGTATCGAGCAGGTAGGCGGTGCGGCCCAGGCGGCGGGCTATGTTCGCGAGGACGGTGGCGGTGGCGCCGTGGTACACGCCGAGTTCGGCTATATCGCCGGGCAGCTCCTCCTTAGCGAGCTGATCGAGAACCATGCAGAAGAAAAAGAAGCGGGCCATGTCAGCGCGATTCCCGTCTTCCGGGGCCACAAACTTGTAGGCGTCTTCGAGCAGGTGGACGAGGCCGCCAAGCTTGGCATAACGCATGCGGTTGGCCCAGTATCGCTGTGGGGGATCAGCTCGGAAGGGCCATGGAGCGAGGGGCAGGGCTTCAGCGGTATCGGGCATGCGGCATGGTCCGGAGATAACTGCTGGGCAGGTTTATCTTACGATTGAGAGCGCGTTGGAAGACAAAATCAACCCACTCGCGATGGCGGGTGAGAGTCCAGGCTGCACGAGGGGTGGCGATCTGCAACCCGATACCCAAGCCTCAAAACTCCAGACTGCAAACGTAGCTGATCTCCGCATGTGGGGCTCTGGCGTTGGCGATCCGAATTTCAGCTGCATCGATCGCGTAATTCAGCGGCGTTCCGGTCGGGCTGGACACGACGCAGTGCGGGGGGATGGGATAGGGAGTCGTGAACCTGATCACGCACCCGGCAGCACCGGCGCCTTCGGTCACCAGGCCAGCATGATCCGTGGCGTAGCGATCGGCGCGCTGTCCGTTGCCGCAATCTGACGCATTGCCGGCGTTCAGTTGCGACCATGGGATGGCGCTGAAGGTAAGTTGGTTGTTCGGCATCTCCACCTTGAGCCAGTGGCGCGGGAGTGAACCGTTGGAGGCGAACAAGCCGTTGATGGTCCATCGGGACGTATTCGGGGCAAAGGTAAAGATCGGGACCTGCTGTTGGCCGTTCGCCGAATCGGTTTCGGTGATCATCCCGTATGATCCGGGCACCGGAGCGCTTGTTGTCGTCTTCAAGACGCCCGGCCCCGTTGCGGACGTGCGAAAGTTGACCTGCTCTTGGGCAGGCCATTCAAGCGCCACCGTATTGCGTGATAAGTGCGTCGAGATGTGTGACGCGACAAGGGCTTGATCGTGAACGAGTAGATTTTTCAGACCGGCAGCGATGCCCTCGGGTGTTTCACCCTGGGTGAACTGGTAGGTCACTGTTGCGGGACGAGGCTGGGTAAACACAACGCTGATGGCGCCGCCCTGAGCGGCTTTTCCAGCGATCTCTAACTGAGGCGAGGCTGCGGATCGCCCGCCGAGGTAAAAGCCGGTTGTGCCTTCGTGCGTGTTTGGGACAGGTGAAATGGCGCCCATGAGGACCTCGCCGATGCCCTCATCGCTAACCGAAGTGTCAAAGCCGATGGAATAGACGTTGTGAGCACTGGTGGCGGCATTGTGGCCAATCCAGCGCAGGCCGACAGTGCCGGACGCCCCGTTCCCAAACGACCACTGCCATTCAAAACCTGAATCCGCGACTGTTCCCACACCCTCATCGCTGATGACGATGCCGTTCTGCCACATGAATGAGAAGCATCGGGTGCAGTACCAACCGGTGCCGCCATCGTGGAAATAGAAGGCAATACCCGGGCGATCCCAGGAACCGGAGCTAGCCGGTGTGCGCAGGGCGTAGAAAGGCTCGAAGCGGACGTCATCGACATAAGAGTTGTCGCCGCCGCCATCCTGATCGATCCCATTGCAGTCATCGCCTGCGACATGCGAAATGGTGTACTGGCCGGCCTTGGCCAGCACGGCGGTATTGAACCCCTCGATGAACAGATCCGACAGGCGTACGCCGTCCACGTCGCGCGAAATGGTGACTCCTACGCTGCGTTCCGAGCACCAGCGGCGGACTGCAGCGATGACCTCGGGCGGAGTTGGGTCGGGATTGAGGTTGGCTCTGCGGATCAGCAGGTTTTCCAGTGCGGTGCCGCCGGACATCTGGATGGTGCGTCCGGGCCCGAGCAGGAATCCGCTTACGTTCACTAATCTGCCGCGCGCCCGGAACGGGTAACCCGAGCCGATAATGCGTGTATGGGACGGGACGACGAGATTTGCCCCGGCGATCAGACATGTTTTCCCCGGCGGCACGGCGACCAAGCCGCCTCCCTTAAGGCTGTCCAGCAATCGCTTGATCGCGGCGCTGTCGTCTGTTTTGCCATCGCACACGGCGCCCGATTGGGTGACGATCGCCGTGGAGCTGTCTGCCGCTGAGGCAAGATGCGGGACCGCGAGGACTCCGAGAATGAGTGGCACGAGCCGCGCCAGCCTCACCCGGAGCGCTCCGCACGGGTTTTCAGCACGCGGAGATCGGAGCGGAATTGGTCTGCCCGGATGTGCGCATGTTCACGGCCATCCAGGAGAATGGTGAGTTCGACAATCCGGGCCGGATCGTCTGCATCCGCGGCCCAGCCGGCGAGGTGGCCTGGCTCGATGCGGTCGACGTGGCCGATCAGGCGCACTTCAAGCACCAGACTGGGGAATTTTGGGTGTTGCGGGAGATTGTGTCGGGAGAGTGCGCGGCATCGGCGAAGGCGTTCCGGAGTAGATTCGCGAGGCGTGTAAAGCTCGCCGCTTCAATCTACCATCGCGGGAGGATTGGCAAGCGAATGATGGTCCGATCCGTCCTCGCAATGATAGGAGTTGGGCTACTGGCAGATGACGTTCACCAGGGCCTGGCGGCCGTCGCGGACGGCGGCGGCAGCGCGCTTGAAGGCGGCGGGGAGCTCGGCGGGCTGGTCGATACGTTCGCCATGGCCGTCGTGGGCTTTGACGATCTGCTCGTAAGCGGGGGCGGGGCCGAGTTCGGCGAGCAGGCGGGCGTCGGATTGTGCGGCGGTGGCGGCGGGATACATGTCAAGGGTGGCGCGGCGGACGGCGCCGTACAGGGCGTTGTTGTAAATGACGACCAGGACGGGGAGGTTCTGGTTCTGGGCGATGAAGTGGCAGGCGGTGGGGTTGGCGAACATGTAGGCGCCGTCGCCCAGGACGGCGATCACCTGGCGGTCGGGCGCGGCGAGTTTGACTCCGAGTGCGGCGCCGAAGCCCCAACCGAGGCCTCCGGCGGCGGAAGAGCCGAAGAGGCTGCCGGGGGTGGGGAGCGGGCAGTATTCCTGGCGGAACGAGGTACTCGCTGATGACCGCGGTGGTGGGGTCGATGATGTCGCGGAGGCAGAAGTTGAGCCAGGGCAGGGTGATCGTGTCGGTGGCGCCGGCGCCTTGGGCCTCGGAGTGCCAGGTGGCGCGGAGGTCGGCGGAGTGCCGGGATAGGGCGGCGTGGCGGGCGGCGGTATCCGGCTTGCGGTCGGTGAGGGCGGTGGTGAGGGCGTGGAGCAGGGGCAGGGCGGCGGAGCGGATGGTCAGGTCGCTCGGGAAGCTGCGCATCGGGTAGCGGGTGTAGAGTGGGTCCTCGCCGATGTGGACGATGCGGGCCCTGGGGGGCGGGGATTGATTGCTGGGATACCAGGGGACGTCGGCTTCCCAGACGATGACAAGGTCGGCGTGTTGCAGTAGCGGGCCGGGGAGCGAGCCCATGAACATCGGATGGGCGGAGGAGAGCGCGACGTAGCGGGCGTTGAAGGGGACGACGGGGAGGGCGAAGCGGTCGGCGAGATTTGCCAGGGCTTCGGATTCGCGGGGATCGCGGCCGAGGGTATTGGTGATGATCAGCGGGTTGCGGGCTTCGGCGATCCAGGCGGCGAGAGTCTCGACATCTGAGGGCGCGGGGGTTGCCGGGCGGGGGCGGGCGCGCGCTCCGTGTTGCTGCGTCTGGATGGAGGCGGCGGGCTCGCCGAGGACCTCGCGAGGGAGGCTGAGATAGACCGGGCCAGCGGGCGAGGTGGTGGCGATTTCGAGGGCGCGGGTGATGACGTCGTTGATCTGGTCGGGACGGCGGAGCTCGTAGTCCCACTTGACCATTTCGCGCAGCATGCCGGCCTGGTCGAACATCTCCTGCGCCCAGTGGATGTGGACGTTGCGGGTGCCAGAGGGGCCGGCCTCGGTGATGGGAGTGCGGCCGGAGGTGAGCAGGAGGGGGATGTTGTCGCGGGCGGCGTCGATCAGGGGGTTGATGGCGTTGGCGGTGCCGACGTTGGTGTGGGTCATGACGGCCTGGGGGCGGCCGGTGACGGCGGTGTAGCCGTGGGCCATGGCGACGGCGGCGTTTTCGTGGGGCACGACCATGGGGCGTGGGACGGCGCGGTTGGAGCGGGCGGCGCGGGCGTAGGCCTCGATGATCGGGGCGAAGTCGGTACCCGGGTTGGCGAAGAGGTGGTCGATGCCCTGGGCGGCGAGGGCGTCCAAGTAGTCTTCGGCGGCGATGCGGGTGGTCATGGGTGGATGGTGGCGCGGGGTGGGGGAGAGGGCAAGTTGGGCTCGGCGGCCAGGCAGGTGGGGCACCGGCAGTCCGTTCCGTGGGCGGCGGGCACCACCGGCGGGAGTGAAGCGCACCAGCAGGGGACGTCGTCGGACTGTGCCCAGCAGCTAAACGGGCGTCCGCACTTCGGGCAGGTCTTCTGTTGGGGGGCGGTCATTTCATCGCTGCGATCCGGGGGACGGCGCTCGCGATCCCATCGATAGCCAACTGCTGAAAGGCGTTTTGCGGTCCGTGCCACGCGAACAGCTCGGGATGGATGAGATGGGCGAGAAGCTCTGTGCCATCCACGACCCGTGGGCCGGGGCGGGCAAAGTACGCGCTCGCATCAACGGCGTAGATCTGGCCGGTGCGTGCGGCGGGCAAATCGGCCCAGCCTCGATTGGCGGCCAGAAGGCCAGCCTGTTTTATTATGGGGGCGAGACTGAAGCCGCAGGGGCAAAGCACGAGTGTTTCGGGTGCCCAGGCGAGAACTTGCTCCCATGGGATGCGGCCGGAGTCGGCCGCGGGGCGGCCCAGGGCATCCTGGCCGCCGGCGAGGGCGACCATTTCCGGAACCCAATGGCCGCTGCAATAGACCGGGTCGATCCATTCCATGCAAAACACGCGCGGCCGGGTTGAGGCGGTGGCGGCGTGGGTAGCGATGCGGTCGAGCCGGGCCTGAGCCGAGCCGATGAGGGATTCCGCTCTGGCCAGGGTGGCGGTTGCGTTGCCGACCTGGCGGAGGTTGTCGAAGATCTGGGCGATGGAACGGGGCGTCAGCCAGAGGATCTCGGGCTGGGGCGAGAGGGAGCCGAGAAGCTGCGCCACCTCGTTGCCGGAGGGCGCGCAAACCTGACAAAGATCCTGGGTGAGGATCAGATCAGGGCGGATATCGCGCATCCGCGCTTCGTCCACCTGATAGAGGCTGAGGCCGCTGCGCAGCCGTTCCGTAACCGCTGCGTCGATCTCCCGCTGGGTCATTTGTTCGACGGGGAGCACGCTGCGCACGACCACGGGCTTTTCGCGCGCGGTCGGCGGATAGTCGCATTCGTGGGTGACGCCGAGGAGTTGGTCCTCAAGACCCAGCGCATAGACCATCTCGGTCGCGGACGGCAGAAACGAAACGATACGGCGGGCCACGGTCAGTGCTCCCCTCTCGTCTAGTGTCGCAGGTTGTTGAACGCCTGCGTGGGTCCACGGTGTAGGCAAACGATGCTCTCCTGTTGAAAGTCAGCTCATGCCCGCACCGGATACAGCTCCTGCCGGCCGTGCTCTGCAGTGGTTGCAGCGCGTCGCCGTCACATTCGAACTGAACGGCAAACCCTGCAATGCAGTTGTCGGCGCGCGCACCACGCTGCTCGACTGGCTGCGCGAGCAAGCGGGGCTAACCGGGACGAAAAAGGGCTGCAACGAAGGGGCCTGCGGCACCTGCACTGTGCTGATCGATGGTAAGCGGATGAACGCCTGCCTGACCTTATTGGCGCAGTGTGAGGGCCATCGCGTGGTGACGGTCGAGGGCATCGCCGCACCGGACGGAACGTTGCATCCGGTGCAGCAGGCCTTCATCGAGCATGACGCCATGCAATGCGGCTATTGCACGCCGGGACAGATTATCTCGGCGGTCGCCTGCATTGCCGAAGGACATGCGACCGATGTCGCTACGGTGCAGGAGTGGATGAGCGGCAATCTGTGCCGCTGCGCCGCCTACCCGCAGATCACTGCCGCCGTGCTCGAAGCGGCGACACGGATGAAGAGCTGAGCCATGCTCGACTTCGCTTATGCTTCGGCGTCCGACCGGAACTCGGTGGTCGTGGCCTTGTCCGATCCTGGTACGGCGATCATCGCTGGCGGGACGGAATTGCTGAATTGGATGCGGCTGGGAATCGAGTCGCCGGAGCGCCTCGTCGATATCGGCGGGCTGCATGATCTTGAGCAAATTTCCAGCGACGGACAGCGACTGATCATCGGGGCGCGCGCGACGCTGAATGCGGTGGCGGAGCATGAGCAGGTCCGGAGGCATGCTGGGGCGCTGGCGGAGGCTTGCCTGCGTGCCGCCTCGGCGCAGGTACGCAGCCGCGCGACGATCGGCGGCAACGTGCTGCAAAAGACGCGCTGTGCCTATTTCCGTGCCGAAGCGCCGCTGCCCTGGGGCTGTAACAAGCGCACGCCCGGCTCCGGCTGTGCAGCGAGGCATGGCCTCAACGAGCGTCATGCGATCTTCGGGTGGACGGATGACTGTGTCGCGGTGCAGCCGTCTGATCCGGCAGTCGCGTTGGCGTGTCTGGATGCGGAGGTGCAGGTGCTGGGGCCGCGTGGCAGCCGGACGATCCCGATGACGCGCTTTCATTTTACCCAGGCAGAGGCGGCGGCCGAGGGAATGGATGCCGCAACAGCGGAGACGCGGCTGGCGATGGATGAGCTTATCGTCGGCTACCTGATCCCGCTGCGCGACAGCCAGCGCTCTGCCTATATCAAGGTGCGCGAACGTGCGAGCTATGAGTACGCGCTGGTGTCGGCTGCTGCCTCGGTGGTGCTGTCCGGGGATCGCGTCGTGGCGGCGCGCATCGCGTTGGGTTCCGTTGCGCAGCGGCCCTGGCGGCTGCCAGCGGCCGAGGCGGCATTGGTTGGCAAACAACTGAAACCAGAGCATGTCACCCCGAGCATCGCGGCGGCGATGGCAGAGGCGCGGCCGTTGGCACGCAACGGCTACAAGGTTGCGATGGCCCGCAATGCGGCGGTTCGCGCGCTTTGTGCTGCGGGAGGTTTGGCATGAGCATCGGCCAGGCATTTTCGCGCGTCGAAGCGCCCGCCAAGGTAACGGGCCGGGCGAAATACGCTGCCGACAACACGCCGCCCGGCACGTTGTACGCTGTCCTGGTGGGCGCGCCGGTTGCCGCCGGCAAGATCGTTGCCATTGATACGGGAGCAGCTCTGGCGCTGCCAGGCGTCGTCCGTGTGCTGACCGCGCGCGACATGCCGCGCTTCGGCAATATCAGCGTACCGGCGGCCGTGCTGCATATGGCGCTGCAGGACGACATAATCCGCCATGAGGGCGAGCCGGTCGCGATGGTGCTGGGCGAGTCAATCGAAGCGGCGGAAGCGGGGCGAGCCACGGTTGTGGTGCGGTGTGAACCGGCTACGCCCGTCATCACCGGCCACGGCCGTCGCGAGCCGCCGCCGGAGCCGCGGATGCTGGGAGACGACCTCGACCTGGGGGATGTTGATGCCGGCCTGGGGGCGGCACACACGCGTGTTGAGCAACTCTATGTCCAGCCCGCGCGGCATCATAATCCGATGGAAACCTCGAGCACCGTGGCATTATTCGAGAATGGCGCCCTAACTTTGTGGGACGCGGTGCAGGCGAGCGGCAATGTGCCGCCGGTGATCGCCGCAGCGCTCGGCCTGGATCCCAAGGCGATTCGCGTGATTGCGCCGCATACCGGCGGAGGTTTTGGCTGCAAGGGTTATGTATGGCCGCATCAGGTGCTCGCTGCGGCGGCGGCGCGGGTCACCAGCCGGCCTGTAAAGCTGCATCTGCGGCGACAGGACCAATACGCCTGCGTCGGCTATCAGCCGTGGATGGAGCAGCGGGTGCGGCTCGGCGCGGATGCGAGCGGGCGGCTGACCGCGATCGAGCATGTGATCGTTAATTCCAGCGCGATCGCGGATACCCATGTCGAGCCATCGAGCGAAGGCAGCAAACGGCTGTACGCGTCGCCGGCGATCCGCACCCGGCAGTTGCTCGAACGTGCGAACGTTAATGTGCCGACACCGATGCGTGCCCCGGTGGAAGGGCCGGGATTGTGGGCTCTGGAAAGCGCAATGAACGAGTTGGCCGACAAGCTGGGCATGGACCCGCTCGATCTACGGCTGGCAAACTATGCGGAGGTGGCGCCGGACAGCGGCAAGCCGTGGTCTTCCAAGAAGCTGCGCGAAGCCTATGAGGCGGGCGCGCGGCTCTATGGCTGGCGGGAGCGGCACCAGCAACCACGGCGCGACGGTCCATGGGCGATCGGTCATGGCATGGCGACTTGTTCCATGGGTAATTTCCGCTTCCCGGGCGGTGCGCGGGTGCGGCTGCGGCCGGATGGCAGCGTAGTGATCGAGGCGAACACGCACGACATTGGCACCGGCGTGCAGACCGTGTCCTCGCAGATTGCCGCCGAGGAACTGGGCCTGCCGTTCGAGAAGATTTCCATCGTGTGGGGCGACACTAACCTGCTGCAGGCGGGGCCGGTATATGGCTCGTCAGCCACGATGGGGACCGGCGGCGCTGTCGCGCTCGCCTGTCGTGAGCTGAAGCAGAAATTGTCGGCGCTGGGCAGCGGCAACGATCCGCAGGCGATCCTGCGCGCGGCAGGGTTGGCAGAGCTGTCGGCTGACGGACACATGTCGCTGCCCGGAGACGCGCCGTTCGATGGGGACGGCGAGGCCACGCCGTACGCTATGCGCACGTTCGGCGTAATCTTTGTGGAAGTGGGCGTCGATCCGGAGTTGGGGCTGATCCGCCTGCGCCGTGCCGTGGGTGCTTACTCGGCGGGACGAATTATCAATCCGAAGACGGCGCGCAGCCAGATGATCGGCGGGATCATCTGGGGCTGGGGCAAGGCGACAATGGAAGAGAGCGTGCAGGAACCGGTGCATGGGCTCTGGCTTGCGAAGAATCTGTCGAACGTCGCTATCCCGGTGAACGCCGATATCCCGGCCGACATCACGGTGCATTTCGTCGATGAATACGACCAACATGCGAGCCCGATCGGTGCAAAGGGGATCGGCGAACTGGGGGCAACCGGTGTGGATGCCGCGGTGGCGGCTGCCGTGCATGACGCGGTGGGGGTGCGTGTGCGCGAGCTGCCGATCCTGCCGTGGAAGATCCTGGAGGCGGTGGGGGAAGGGGCGCCGGAACGTAGTTAATCTACGATTGCCGGCGCCAACAGAATTCGCGGCGCCCAGGACACCGGTGGCCTCGCCGCTCCCGCCGGTTCAGGCTCAGGCCGGCTTGGCCAGAGCTTCTCGCCGTCGTGAGGTGGAGGAGGGAGCGGCGGTCGTAGCCGCATTGTGGGCGGTCTGACTCCTACCCGTCCTCCGCTCACGCGCCCTCGGGAGACTTGGTCCAGGCGTTTGCTGCCACGATCGCCCGGATCTCGGGATCGATCTGCAGGCCTTGGGCAAAGCCGCGCGCCTTGGTAAGATAGAATTCCCACGCCGGGCGAATGTTGCCCGCCTTGAACAGAGGGGTCCCGGCGGGACCGACAAAATCGGCGGCGACGGGGCTCACGCAGGGTGTATCGGGATCAGCCCTCGGGTTGTTGATCGTAAACCAAAGTTTCGCCAGTTTCTCCACTAGCCGGTCGAGGTCGTTTGTCCTGGCATCAGGCTCGGCCATGCAATGATCCTCCTGATCCCGCAAAGATTGCTGCACAACGTCAATGTCCACATAAATAAGGCGCTCCGTAGGGCTGAACCGGAACGCCTTCTAGTTGAGCTGATGTTGGTCGCACAACCAGACAGTGCACCGATACATGCCGGGTGCGCAACGGTTGGACTTCAAACTTTAGTGATCCGAAAGGATGCGGGGCTCATACAGAAGAGCGCCCCGAAAGGGCGGCGAGTGGCCCGCAGCCTGGAGTCTTTCCCTGCGGCCCCCCCCTCGCGCAGCGCCCGGGAGGAAGCAAGGGCGTCTGCGAGGGGATGGGGTTGGGCCCTCCCCAGCCAGCCCAAGGTGGGGTTTTTGCGCCGGCGCACGACCTCGAGCACCAGCAGGAAACCGGCCTAGAGGCCGACGCCCCACATCCGGGTCGGCTCCGGGAGGACTGAGTTCCACAGCAGCTAGGTCAGGACCACGCCGGCCGCAGTGATCGAGGAGGAGCAGGCTGCCGGTATCCAGTGCAGGGGCTCTTTCAACGCTAATGTCAGCAGCCTCTGCCCGAGCCTAATCTTGCGCTGGGCAGATGCCTGCAGTCGCTTGATCTGGGCAGCCTGTTCAGCCAGGCGCCGCCACCCTGCGTCGGGAGTCAGCGCGGACAGCTCCGGGGTGTTCGTGTTGGTATTGGTCATACCCGCATCTCCTCCGGTACACTCTCGATTATCTCCATCCGGATCTTGGCGAGCTTTTCCTTGTCCTCCGCGCCGTCCTGGCGATCCCACCCGCGATAAAGCCAAGGTTGCACCAGGTTCCAGCGGCGTGATCCTCGGCCGAAGCAGAGCCTCAACCGGCTCTATGCGCCGGAGCAGATCTGCACGTTGAACGCTGGCACGAAGAGCCATACCCGAACCTGCCAATCGCCGGGGGATGCTATGCTCCTCCCTCTGGAGCGCGGCGGTGACGCTCCGATCACCCGACCAGTTCGCGTGCCACTCGCGCAACCGATTGATGAGCGAGGTCGGCGGCGTGGCGAAGCAGGTTTCGCAGAGGAACACCGTCTACTGTCGGAAGTCCGCCGCAACGGCATCGCAGTACCAGTGCTTCGTTTTGTCTACATTGCGGTTCTTGTCGAGCTGAATGCAGCACTCCGTATTGACGAACACCGCGCGGTCAGCACGGAGGTATTCAACAACCACGTTCTGGTAATAATCCATGGTTGATCGCCTCGATGCTAGTTATCTGATCGGAGCTCCACAAGCACTGGCCGCAGATAGTCTCATCGCCTTCGTGCGATGCGCGCGTTGATATTTCCAGATGGCGTTATCGAGCAGCCGAGGGGTGAGGTGAGGAAAGTCTTGCCTAAGCAGTTCGCAGGCCCCCTCAATGACATGGCGCGCACGATCAGGCGCTACCTCCGGCTCGCCAAGCGCGGCAGCGAACACTGCGTCGACCACGCATAGAGGCAGCGACGGGTAAGAGTATTCGTCTGTGAGCTTGACGTTCGGCAGGTCCAGCTTTTCGCTGATGGCGGTGACAGCGTCCTCGACCTCGCTTGGAGTTTTACGCATCTTCGCAATCCTTCGCTTCGGATCTGCTGACCGCAGGGGGCAGCATGGCCACCCACGGCGCGGTTTATCGTTCACCTCACCTCGCTACGCGTGGTCGGCCCCTCAATTCTGAGGGGCCGCCAGGTTGCTGGGCGAGGGCGGCCGAAGCCGCCCTTGTTGTTCATGCTATGTGTATTGGAATAGCGGTCCCGGTATCGATCACCGAATCATTGCCGACGGCAACCCCAGATGCGGTTTGATAAACGCCGAAGGCTCCACCGTTAGGGTCCGAGAAGGCGAGGTTGATCCACTGCCTTGCTGCCGTTGTAGAGGGTAAGCTCGGAGCCGGTGAAGGAGTACGAGGTGGCGTCTACACCCGCCAGCGTGACGGAAAAGTCGGACGCTACGGCAGCGACATGCCCGCTGAACTGTGACGGGTCGTTAATGCTGAGATAGGAACCCACACCAAGATCGAAACTCTGACTGGAGGCGACCTGTTTGTCGAGAGTCATAAAGCCGCCGTTTTCGAGGAAGGACATGCCGCTTCCAGACAGGACGGTGTCCATGGTGATTTGAGCATTGTTAGTTTCCGTGATCTGGCCAAAGTTAGTTAGCTTCGTGTCGGTGAAAGTAGCCTGGGCATCATAGCCGACATATAGGTTGTCCACGGTCATGTTATTAAAAGGTATCGGCTTGGACAGCAGATTTGTCAGTTATCACGTCACCATAGAGAGAATCGTCAGTAAGGGTGATGTCGGCGCGGGTAAAGTCGAGCGAGACATCGGTCTGGTTGAAGCCGCTGGCCTCACTGATGGTATAGGAATTTCCGGAAAGGGTGTCGGTTGCGTTGGACGAGAAGTCGAGTGTCGTGGTCGTCATTTTTGCCGCCCTCCCTTCTGGCGGCGGGAAGGTAAAGGCACAGTTGCAGGCGTAACGATCAAATCAAGACGGAGTGGTAACGTAGTTACGTAAAGGTTACGCCTTATCGGTTACACCCAGCGTTCGTTAGCGGGGCGGACTACCTCTTCCTAAGCCAAGGCGCCTGCGAAAGCTGCCCAACGTTCCGGCGCCATGGGGTGGTCCAGATCAAGAAGGGCGACCCGAACCAGAGAGCCTGGCGCGAGATATGAAGCTCTTCACTGCTAACCCGCATCGTTCGGCCTACTTGATGGTCTGTAGCTCATAGGGGCGATCCAATGGTCGAAGTATTGCTGGTCAGCGGGCTGGCTCTGGTGCTGGCGATGTGCGTCGCCGATGCCGTGGCGCCGCGCAAGCGTCCGCCGGTGACCGATGTCCGTGCTCAACCCTGGGGGTTCGCCTGCGCTTGGGCCGGCGTTTAGGACGAGCGTCGCGAAAAAGGTCGTGCTCACCTTAGCCATCCCGCCACCGTCGGTGGTGGTAAGGGCGGTCGGTGAACCGGGCTGCCACTGGCTGCGAGCCGTCCACCGCCGGAGGGCTTCGGTTTCGGGTACGGCCTGGCGCGATAGGTGGCAAGTTTGTGGTGGCAACCTGCCCAGACTGGGCAAGTTTCCAGCGTTAGCGGTGCGGTAAAGTGATTACGCGGGCGGCGAGTGCGCGACGGACTACTGTGTCGCCGTGTTCGGACCCGGGGTCGTGCTACTTCCAGCCATCGGCTGACCGTTGAACGTCTTCACCCGTGGCCTCTGCCCCGCATAACGATTGCTGGATGGAGCAGCCTCGGTCGGAACGCTGCGCGAGACCCCATAGCTCGGCGGTTCTGCGCGCCTTGCGAGCCCGTGGTCGGCATACCGGGTGGCAGATTGTCAGGCAGCCGCGCCGTTCCAAATCCTACTAGCTACTTTCCGGCGCAAAATTCGCTGTCCCGGTGGAAGGGCGGTGCGGCTTGAACGAGAACGTTGGGGTCTGCCCGGAACAGCTCGACAGGTCACCGCAAGGTGCTGCAGTCTTATGGCGTCAGAGGCCGATCAGACCTGCTGCCTGCCGATCGCGTGGCCGATATTGATCAAATTGTCGGCAATTACCCCGAGGCCGACCCAGCGCTTCATCCCGTCATCACCGCGATATCGACAACGGTTCAGGCCGTGCCGTCGCTTGCTCACGCTGATGCGCCCCTCGCACCCGGTGCGCCATCGCTGCCCGTTGCGGAACCAGCGCTTCTTCTGCTCACGTTTACGGCTCTTGTTGGAGCGATTGGGAATGCAGACCCGTTTGACACCTCTGGCGTGCGCTGCGATCTCGTTCTCGGTGGAATAAAAGCCGGCATCGGCGGCGACTAGCCTCGGTATGCGTCCCAGCTTCGCCTGGTGGGCGGCGATAGCAGGGATTAGCAGATCTGCATCATTGGGTCGCTGAGCATAGACCTCATAGTCGATGACGATCTGATTCTCCGCTTCCTGTAGTTTCACCAGCTTGCCAAACTCGGTAGGTTTGCTGGCCTTGCCTTTGCGGATCACCTCGGTCGAAGGCTCGAACAAGCTGACGATTTTGTTTTCGCTCCGGGTGTCACCCAGGAGGATACGCGCCTTGGTCTGGCGCATGACCTGCTGCAGCCGCGGCACCATCGCGTCCAGCGCCTGGCGCTGACCTTCCAGCATGGCTTGCTGAACCATCCCTTTGCACCGCTTTACGCCCTCGCCGATCTCCGTGGAGAAGCGCTTCGCCTGTCCCACCACCCGACCGGCCACATCCAGCAATTTGCCGTAGGCCTGCTTCAGGTTGTCCCAACTCGGTGGCACTTTGCCGCGTGCCGCCCGAGCAATCTCCAGCATCCGCAACTTTGCGCTCCGGCTCCGGTCGCGCAGCTTGGCGCCGACCGCGCCCGTCAGCCGACTGATCTTCTTCATGGTGCGGGTCAGTACGCGGACCCCGTCACCCAACAGGCTGCTGTCGGTGGGGTAGTGGATATTGCTTTCAACCACCGTGGTATCAACGCGCATTCTTCGCCCCTGCACAACATCTTTGGCGTGAGCGATTTGGATAATTCGTTGGTGGATCTGCGCGACGACCGCCGGCCCCAGCGCCACGCCCCAGCGGCCCATCGTCTTAGCATCCGGCATCTTGCCGCCACCGACGCGCGTGAAATCGCGGTACACCAGATTGGCGCGGACTTCACGCTCCAGCTCCTCATAGCTCCAGTTGCGCAGGTGTTTCAGGATCAGCAACCGGACGACTACCTCGGCTGGAAAACCCTGGCGGCCACGCCGGCAACTATTGGGGTGACGCTGTGACAGGGCGTGGTAGACCGTCGAGACGATTGCTTCGTCTTCCAGCGCCGCATCGACGTGCTTCATCCAGGTTTCATATAGATCCTCGACCTCTGCGGCAATCAATCCATCGCCGAAGCTGCGCTGCAGGCGCCTGGTCTTAATCACCTCGCTTGCCTCCGCGGTGAGATGCACTCGCCATCGATCAGCTGCGAGGTTTGCATCTCGTCGCCGCGTCGCGCCTAGCAGAAGCACTGATTCGATAGTTGCGTTTTTTATGCTTTTTCAATTCTTAAAGCGCGGCCGCCATCCTGGTTTCATATTCCTTGTTTGTGGCGTTGCGGGGGATTAGCACTCGGCGCAAAGGTACCCCGAGGCTTGCCGCCTGTTGTTGCAGCAGACTGCACCGGACGCCATGCATGCTGATGCGATCGAAATCTTCCGTAACCGTGGTGAGCAGGGCGTGGACGCGGTAGGCGGGGTGCTGCAGCAGGGCGTGCAAGGCCATGCAACTGTCCTTGCCGCCGCTCCAGGAGAGCAAAAGGTCGGTTCGAGTCCTGTCCGGAATCAGATCCGACTCCCCATCTCACTTCGTACCTGGTTGGACAGTTCGTGCAACGCGGGCATAGGCTGAGCGGCTACAAGCCCGACCCCCAAGCCATCGTTGGCCCAAATATAACCAGTCATGTGTTGTGCCTGCATGGGCCGCATCGGTGCCTGCATGTCGCGTTGTTCCATCGGCCGTACGAACAACTCGATGCGGTTCTGCTTCGCGTCGTTGTAGAGAAACATGCAGGCCGGCCCCTGCGGGGTGGCGACCATTCGAGCTCCCATGAACTGGTAGCCGGACTTGGACAGATCCGGGGGCGCTACGTGCCGGCCGAGCCGCTGCGAGATCCAGTTGACTAGTTGGGGCTGCTGATCGGCGCTGAACTCGACCGGATGCATGTCGTCGCCTGCGAACATATGGTAAGCTGCCATAGCTTCCATCCCGACCGAAGCGACACCGGTCGGAGCACCGGGTCCACGCGCAATCCAGCCCGAACCCGCGCCGATCATGAGTGCCAGCACAGCAGCAGCGGCCGTTCTCCAAGCCGACCAGCGGCGAGACAGGCGTGCCTCGACGAGGCGGGCGACATTCAGCGAGATCGGCACCGGCTCATGTGCCTTCCAGGCGACCGCTTCCCGAAGGGCCTGATTGCCGGCCTGCCAGCCGGCGATCCGCGCAGCGGCATCCGGATGGTCGGCAAGGTAGCGCTCCACGGCCAACTGACGTTCTGGGTCCAGGAAGCCGTCAACGTATGCGTGGAGATCGTCCTCGCAGATCGGGCGACCATTAGTCATTTCACCCTCCGCAGCGCTGGTCGTTCTCTCCCCTCGATAAAATCGCGCAATCGGTCTCTCGCCCGGCTGAGCCGTGACATGACGGTGCCGGTCGGGACGCCGAGCATCCTTGCCACTTCGTCGTAGTTGAAGCCTTCCACGGCGGCCAGCAGGAGTACCTGACGCTGGTCGTCCGGCAGCGTATCAAGACCGCGGAGCACGTCGCGTACTTCCATGCTGGCGGGTTGCGAAGGTGATACGGCGAGATCCGCCTCTGCGTCGTCGGCCATGACCTGCGCATGGCGTCGGTTGCGACGCCAGCGGCTCACGTAAAGGTTGTGCATGATGGTAAACAGCCAGGGTCGAAGTTCGCCATCGGTTCGGAATGTGTCGATCCGATCGATTGCGCGCAGGAGGCAGTCCTGCACCAGGTCGTCCGCATCACTCTCGTTGCGCAGCATGGCCCAGGCGTAGCGGCGCAGCGCCGGGATTGTCTCTTCCAGTTTTTGGAGCAGTGACATTCCCGGTTTCCCATCCCTTGTCCGACCATTCTGCGCGCCTCCGGCCGTTTACGCACCGCCGGCGGGTTTATTCCTCCCGATCACCTGCGGCGACATCAATAACTGGCGGGGGCTTCGGCCGCGCACGGGGGTGGAACACCGCTGAGCTACGCTCCGGGCCCGATCTGCTTCCATGCCAGGGATGCATATCAGTCAGCACGAGCATGCGGAATAAAGCGTCCGACCCGGAGTATCTGTTAGCGGGATAGCCGCAACGCGGGCGGCTGAGGAAATCTTGCGAACGATGAGTCCGATGTCGATTGCACTGACAGCAAAGACCGAACTAAGCGGGAACACTATCGTTTTTCCACGCCTTGGCGACTTGCGATCCGGCGACCGAGCGCCGGCACGGCTCACTGCCAGGAGGGGAGCGGTCGATCTGAATCTGCTGCTTGTATTCGACGCACTCATGCAGGAGCGCAGCCTCACGCGCGCCGGCCGCCGGCTTGGTTTCAGTCAACCGGCTACCAGCCATGCGCTGGCGCGTCTGCGGTTGATCCTTGGGGACGAGCTGTTCATCCGCAGCTCGAAGGGGATGTTGCCCACCCCGCGCGCGGAGCAGATCGCGGAGTTTATCGGCGACGCGCTAAGTGTGCTGCGGGTGGCGTTGGAAGCGCAGGCGTTCGATCCGGCTACGAGCAACCGGGCTTTCACTCTGGCGGTGAGCAACTACGCCGCGCATGTGGCCGTGCCCTCGGTGGCGGGCCGGATGGGCGCGGAAGGTTATAGCGTCCGACTGGATGTGGTCCCGCTCGGTAATTCTGACGTGCTGGATCAGCTCGATCGCGGTGCCGATGTCGTGGTGACGGGGCTTGTCGATGGCGGAACGCAGTTCAAATGCGTGCGGATCATGGAAGACGATTTTGTCGCCATGCTCGACCGCAGGCATGCGGCCGGTCTGCCGGTGGATTTCAGCGCCGAGCAATTGGCGCGATTTCCGCATGTTGCTGTGAGTTCGGCGGACGCCGATACGAGCTTTGTGGATGATGCGCTGCGAGAACGAGGTCTCAAGCGGTCAGTGGTTGCTCGTGTTCCGCTGCCGGCAATTGTGCCGATGCTGCTCGGGGGTGATCGGGTTGCGGTGCTGCCGCGGCGGGTAGCGAACGATCTGGCGCAACTCGGCGCGCTGGCCGTGCGCAATCTACCGTTTGCCTCGCCGAGGATAACGCTTGCGATGATCTGGCATCGTCGGCTGGACAACGATCCTGCTCATCGCTGGTTGCGCGAAACCGTCCGCAGTAGTGTTGTGGTACGACACTCGGGGCTGATGGCCGCTTCGAGTTCGTTGAGCAATGTGCTGGCGCGCCGCAGGGGAGCGGTGTTGAAACCTTCGGTGAACCAAGCATAGCTGGGTGCCAGCAGAGCGTGTGCTTGGTCACGGTCGCCGTGGTCGCGCAGCAGGTGTGCATAGCTGGTGACAGCTTTGAGTTCCCATAACCTGGCGCCCTGATCGCGCGCGACCGCCAGAGCTTGCCGGAAGGACTGCTCGGCTGCCTGGAAGTCGGCGCGTCGGCGGTGTGCTTCGCCGATTCCACGGTGGAGTTCGGCATCGTAGCACTTCTCGCCTGTACGTGCCGTCTCCTCCAGCGCCGCGGTTAGGATGCGTAGGGCCGGTATGGTTTCGCCCATCATCCTATGCGTCTGGGCCAGCAAGGCGCGGTAGTAGCAGGACTCCCGGATCGCACCGGTCGCGGCATAAGCGGCAAGGCCGTCGCTGATGGCCGCTTGCCCAGCCTCTGGTTGCCCGCTGTGGGCGATCCCGTACCCGCGCATGATCGCGGCCACTGCGGCAAACATTGGCAGACTATGATGGCGACTGTGTTCCGCCATCGTCTCTGCCGGCGCAACAAGATCACGTGCGTCGCCCAGCATCGACATAATCCACAGCCGCTGCAAGAAACGCATCGGCTCCGCTACGAATACGACCTCCTCTTCACATTGGTCTACTGCTTCTGAAGTTTGCGTGAGCGCCTGCTCAAGGTAACCCATGCAACACAAGACCCGCGAGAGAAAAGAATGTATGTGATGCATCGCGACCGCACGCGATACCGAAACTCTGAAAGTCCAGGTAGCAGCAGGATCGTTGCGGCTCGACTCGAAGAGATCGAGAGCCCGTTGCAGATGCCGGCGCGCGGTCGCCAGCTCTCCGCATGCCGCTCTCGCCTTACCGGCGATCAACTCACCCAGAATACACGCCCGTATATCGCCGTGCGACTGACCCCAGCTCAGCAGACGCTCCGCTGTGTTCAGGCCGCCAGGAAGATCGCTGCGCCAGGATTGAAAGTGGCAACGCCGAAATTGATGCCCAGATACTCCGCCGGCTGGCCCGTCCGTTCGCATAATTCAAGCGCTTGCAGGTTGGCGGCACCGAAGCCGGCAGAAGCATAGCCCTCGATGTTGCCCAGCGTGAGGCCGAAACCTCTCAGCGCACGCAGTTCGATCAGATCGCGTGCCTTGCCCTCAGGTAGTGTAGCGGCGAGCCTCAGGGCATTCCTGAACTGCTCGCACGAGTCCTGGTAGGCCGCACGATAGTTCGATCGCCAACCAGCCTGAATGTAGTAGGCCGCCGCCTTGTCGATGAGGTTGGCCAGCTCGCAGTGATAAGCGAGCAGGTCCGGTTGCGAGTTTTCGATATTCGGCTCCTGTATCAGGAGCAAGTCGACGATCCGTTCATGGATTGCTGCACGGTGACTTTTCACCATACTTTCGTACGCTGCCGTCTGCACCAACGCGTGCTTGAATGTATATGTCGCTTCGGGCGGCAATCCCCGCCGCGCGACCAACCCGGACGAGACAAGCTGGTCCAGGGAGGCACACAAGTTCGGTTGCGGGATATCAGAGAGGCCTGCTAGCAGATCGTGCGAAAAGCTTCGGCCGATTGCTGCACCAAGCTGCGCTATCCGCTTGGCCGCGGGCAGACGATCCAGTCGTTCCATCAAAGAATCATGAAGGGTCGCCGGCAGGGACGTACCTGCGGCCGCGCGGCCCTCCAGCATTGCCTTCGTCAACTCCTCAAGAAACAGCGGCACGCCATCGGCCTGAGCGATGATCCGCCGGCTCAGGCTCTCGGGCATCGCCCCGCCGCTTACCTGATCGATCATTTGCCCGGCCGCGCTGCTGTCGAGCCTGTTCAGCACCAGCACTACCGCTTGCGGGTGACTGCTCCAAGGAGGAGTGAATTCCGGGCGGAAGGTCACGATCAGCAACCCTGGAAGATCGGTGACCCGATCCACGAGTGCGTCCACTATTTCGAGGGACGTTTGGTCCATCCACTGCGCGTCTTCGACAACCAGTAGCACCGGCGCGCGTGCCGCGGCGGCAACGGCCTGAGCGATCAGGGCGGCGGCCGTTCGGTCCCGCCGCTGCTGCGGGCTCAGGTTCAATTTGGGGAAGGACCCGTCGGTCGGGATGGAGAGCAGGTCGGCGAACAACGCGAGCGTCTCCGGGTCGCTGCCGTTGTTAGTCAGCAACGCCCTGAGTTTGGCGAGCCGCGTCGCGGCGTCATCAGGGCGGGTAAACCCGGCGGCGTGGTCAAGATGCTGGATAAAAGGATGATAGGGGCTGTCCCGCTGATGCGGAGCACAGTAGCAGATCAGCGGCGTGTGTACCGTGCCGGCAAGGCGAGTGCGCAGTTCGCGAACCAGTCGTGACTTCCCAATACCGGGTTCGCCGCTGAGTAGCACAACGTTGCCGCTGCCTGCTTGCGCCCGATGCCAGCGATGCAGCAGCAGCGCGGCTTCTTCCGTGCGGCCGACCAGCGGCGTCAGGCGGCCTGCATGCAGCGCATCGAATCAGGTCTCCGCGATTGCTTCGCCGAGTACCCTGGAACGTCTCGGCCGGCATGCCGTCCGCTTCGGGCAGGGGGCGATACTCGAACAAGCCGCCCGCCAGGCGTAGGGTTGTCGGCCCCACCACGACGGTGCCGCTCGCCGCGCGAGCGGCCAACCTTTGGGCGAGCGCCGGGGCCTCGCCGGACACGTCCGCTAGTCCATCGCTCGCGACTGTATCTCCTGTCGCAATGCCTACACGCGCGTCGAGCCGGACCGCCAACCCAACATCGAGGCGCTGCACTACCGCGGCAACCGCGAGCCCTGCGCGAATCGCCTGCTCCGCGTCGTGCTCGTGGGCCAGCGGAAAGCCGAAATAGACATGGACCGTATCACCCACCACAGGGCCGAGCACGCCGCTGAATCGGTTGCATATGTCGCCGCAGCATGTCCGGAACGTTCTGACGATGCCGTGCCGCTCTTCCGGGTCCAGTCGGGCCAAACATCCCGTTGCACCGGAAAGAGAGCACACCATCACGGTTAACAGCCGCCGCTCGGCGGTCGGGGTGGCGAGCGGGGTCAATGGCTCTTCTGCTATTGAAGCCGGCGTCGGGGATTCTTCCTGCTCCGCCACGACCTGCGCCGGTTTCGCGGCGAACTTGTAGCCATGGCCTGGTACGGTTAGGACCAGACAAGGCGTTTTCGGCTCCGGCTCAATCTTCCGACGCAGGCGGCCGACCAGGACATCGACGCTGCGGTCGAAGGGCTCCGGGCGACGACCGGCGACCGCGTCGAGAAGCTGGTCGCGGGAGAGCACCCGGCCACGGCTTCGGATCAGCACCGAGAGGAGCTCGAACTCCGCGCGCGTGAGAAAGATCTCGCGCCCATCGGCGGCTGAGAGTGTCCTGCCGGAAGGATCGAGCGTCAGCCCTTCGAACCGCAGAAGCTCCGCTCCGGCCGCCAGGATGGCGTCGTGCCGCGCGATCGGTCTCTGAGCTTCCTCCATCCGCCACCCTTCGGGTGCGCGGGCAACAACCCCCGCTCCCACCATGGCCAGAGGCAGCCTAGCGCGAAACCGCGCTGACGTCGAAGGACTTTTTACATCCTGTTTACATCCCCGACATACCGCATTTACCTGCTTCTGCCAGTTCTTGCGGTCCCCCAAAGCCATGCACGGAGAGCCAGAGGAGGGGACGATGTTACGCTGGTTGACCACGATGACCTTGCTGGCGGTCGCGCTGATGCTGCCCGCCGCCGCGCAGCAGAACATGTCCGCACAGGAGGCACGACCTGTCGCCGAGAGCGTGCTTGATTCCTGGAACAAGGCTTTGGCCGCAAAAGACGCGGCTGGATTAGCTGCTCAATACACCGAATACTATGTCATGGTTGGGCCTCCGCCGGAAGGTTCAATATCGGGTCGGGCAACGATGGCGAAACACTGGGCCGGAAATTTTAAGGCCTATACGCCTGAGGCATCCCCGCATTTCTCACGCGACATAAAAGGATCGATCAGCCGAAGGGGCAGTTCTGAAAAGAATCGTGGGAACACCTTGGATGGCAGATGCTTGCGAAGTGGCGGGGGAGATTCCGCGCTCCCGACAGACCAGCGAGTCTGCCTCCCGATGTCGATTCGGGAAGCACTATGGTCGTCCGGGAGCGTTTTTCATACCAGGGCATTCGCAACGTGCTTGGCTGTCTGCTCGAGCACGACCTGCATGCAAAGCGCGTGAACTCGCTATGCGACGCGACCCTTGGCGTGTTGCACAGCGGGTCGCTGGCGATCTGTGCGATCGGTCAGGGCCTCGCCGCGGCGCGCAGCTTGAAGCCTAAGCATGCCACCAAGCAGGTCGACCGGCTGCTCTCTAACGCCGCCATAAATGTCGACGACATTCTGGTGCGCTGGGTGCCCTTCGTCGTCGGCGCCCGAAGCTCGATCATGGTGGCCATGGACTGGACCGACTTCGATGCCGACAACCAGGCCACCATCATGCTGGCCCTGATCAGCGATCATGGCCGCTCGACACCTCTGGTGTGGCTGACCGTCGACAAGAGCACGCTCAAGCATCACCGCAACTTCTACGAACATCGGGTGCTGGTACGGCTTGCCGAGTTGCTGCCGGCCGGGATCAAGGTGTGCATCGTCGCCGACCGTGGCTTCGGCGATCAGAAACTCTACCGGATGCTAACCGAAGAACTGTATTTCGACTACGTCATTCGCTTCCGTGGCAACATCACCGTAACCAGCACCGCCGGGGAGACCCGCACCGCAGCTGAATGGGTCCAAGCTGGCGGACGGGCACGAGTGTTGCGCGGTGCCGAGGTCACAGCCGATCGCTACCGGGTGGGAACCGTGGTCTGCGTTCAGGATCCGGAGATGAAGCAAGCCTGGTGTCTGGCCGCCAGCAGCGCCGATACCAGCGCGAAGCAGCTGACCGGCTACTACGGTCGCCGCTGGGCAATTGAGTGCAGTCTGCGCGACAGCAAAGATCTGCGCTTCGGCATGGGTCTGGGAACGATCCGTGTCAAATCGCCCGAGCGGCGTGATCGGCTGTGGCTCATCAATGCCTTTGCCGTGGTCCTGTTGACGCTGCTCGGTGCTGCTGGAGAAGCGCTCGGCTATGATCGGATGCTTAAGACCAACACCGCCAAACGCCGTGTCCACTCGTTGTTCCGCCAGGGCTGCATGCTCTACGATCTCATCCCGACCATGCGTGACAACTGGCTTGGGCCATTGATGCAGCGTTTCTCCCAAATGCTAGACGAGCAGCCCCTGTTCGCGGACGTTTTCGGACCAGTTTAAAAAATGCGGGGATTCCTGAGGCCTATACGCCCAACCCGGATACACTTCTTGAAGTCAAACCAATAAGCAATGACGCGATCTGGGTCGTTCTGACGTGGTCCGGAACATATGTTGGGCCGAAAGGGACTTCGTATCCGAAAGGGCTTAATGGACGCGTTTACATGCGGGATGGAAACACCTGGAAGATCCGCATGGAGAGTTGGGGTTATGGCCCTCCGTCCTAGCCCCCCGAATCTGACTTGCAACCTGTAAGCGTTGATCCTGTCCGGCCTCAAACGGCTGGGCAGGCCGTAACACACGATCCGAAGGGCGGACGCTCGGAAAACCTACGGCAATACGGGAGAAAAGGAACATGTGGAACAGCAGAACAGTGCTCCGGGCCGCGGCTCTGGCCGCTGCCTGTGGCGTTGCGCTTTGGGGCCAACCGTCCTTCGCGGCCGATGATACGATCAAGCTCGCGTTCACCGAGCCGCTCTCCGGGCCATTCGCCCAGGTGGGTGAGCAGCAACTGCAGCAGATGCAGTGGGCCGTCGACTTCATCAATTCCAAGGGCGGCGCGCTCGGCAGGAAGTTCGAGCTGTTCAACTTCGACAGCAAGGGGCAACCTGCCGAGGAGCTCATCGCACTCAAGTCGATTACCGACAGAAATATTCCCGTCTTGCTTGACTGCAGCGGATCAAACGTCACCGCATCGCTGATCGGCGCGGTGGCTAAGCACAACGCCCGCAACCCCGACAACCGCATCGTTTTTCTGAATCCCTGTACGACCACGACCGCGTTCACCAACAAGATGTGCAGCTTCTGGCATTTCAGGTTCAACGCAAACAACGAGCAGGAGGCTCTGCTGCTGGTCAAGGCGCTGCCGCAGGACACGAAGAAGGTGTACTTGCTCAACCAGGATTACATAGCAGGCCAGGAGTTTCGGCGCGACGTGGGCCGCTTGCTCGCGCAGCAGCGGCCGGATATCCAGATCGTCGGCGATGAGCTTGTGCCGCTCGGCAAGGTCAAGGACTTCTCTCCCTACATCAGCAAGATCAAGGCGTCGGGCGCCCAGGTGCTGATCACAATGAACTGGGGGCCGGATATGACCCTCCTGATCAAGGCGGGCATGGATAGCGGGCTCGATATCAAATACTACACGCTATTCGCCCAGTTTGGCGGCGGGCCGACCGCAATAGGGCCACGCGGCAACGGCAAGGTGGTTACGGTCCAGTACTTCAACACGAACCTCGCGCTTACGACGGGCGACGCCGAGCTGGTGGACTCGGTCAAACGGTTCCGACAGACCCATGATTTCGACCTCTCCTGGGGTGCATACCGCACGGACCTCGAACTGCTGCAAGCCGCGATTGACAAGGCCGGCTCCACAGATCCGCTCAAAATTGCGCGGGCCCTGGAAGGCATGAGCGAGACCGACATGCTCGGGCGCGAGGTGACGATGCGGACCGAAGATCACCAGTTGCTGGCGCCGTATTACATCGCCGTGTTTTCGAAGGATGTTGCCTACGACGCGGAGCACACGGGACTCGGTTGGAAGGTGGTCGCGACGTTCCAGAGCAAGGACATCACGCTGCCGACCACCTGCAAGATGATGCGGCCGGCCTCCTGATCCGCCACACGGGCGGGGTGCCAGCATGCAGATGACCGCCGCCAGAGCGGAGAGAGGGCGCTATGTTGAAGGGAGAGAGTGGGCTATGTTGAAGAGGGCATTCCGGGCCGCGGCTCTGGCTGTTGCCTGTGGCGTTGCATTTTGGGGCCAGCCGTCTCGAGCCGCCGGTAATACGATCAAGATCGGCTACATCGACCCGTTCTCCGGCGCGTTCGCCTCGGGGGGTGATGCCAGCCTGAAGATGCTCCAGTTCATCCTGGACTACGTTAACAGCAAGGGTGGTCCGCTGGGTAAGAAGTTCGAACTGGTGACGTTCGACGACAAGCTGCAGCCGGCCGAGGCGCTGATTGCGTTCAAGAGCATCACTGACCAGAACATTCCTTTCGTCATGTCCTGTGTCGGCTCAAACGTCGGAGCGGCGCTGATCAACGCGGTGAACAAGCACAACGAGCGCAATCCAAACAACCGCGTGCTACTGCTGAATTGCGGGCAACTTGCTACCGAGCTGACCAATGAGCAGTGCAGCTTCTGGCACTTCCGCTTCGTCGGCAACGTGGCAATGCGGGCAGTGGCGCGGATCAAGTCGTTGCCGAAGACGGTGAAGTCAGTTTATCTGATGAACCAGGATTATCTGTTCGGTCAGTCGATCGAGCACGATACCAAGAAGTATCTCGCGGAGTACCGGCCCGACATCAAGATCGTCGCAGATCAGTTCATCCCGCTGATGCAGATCAAGGACTTCGCACCCTATATCACGAAGATGAAGGCGTCTGGTGCGCAGTCGCTGCTGACCGGCAACTATGGTCCGGACCTCAACCTGCTGATCAAGGCTGGCGTCAATGCCGGGCTCAATATTCGCTATGACACCTATCTTGGGCACGTGATTGGCGCGGTCACGGCGATCGGTAGCTATGGCGATGGGCGGCTTACATCGGTGATGGAGGACCACGAGAACATTCCGATGGAAGAGCACAATGCGGAAGCCGAAGAGTTCTTCAAGAAGTGGCGCGCGACGCATGATTTCGCGTTCATTGACGTGCCAACACTGGTGCAGTTCGAGATGATGGTGCGCGCTATCAACCAGGCGGGCTCCACCGACCCGGTGAAGGTGGCGCTAGCGCTTGAGGGCATGCACCAGAAGGACCTGTTCGGTGCCGACAACATCATGCGCAAGGAGGACCACCAGCTCCTGATGCCTTACTACGAGGCGGTTCTAACTAAGAGCGTGAAATACGACGTGGAAAAGACTGGACTGGGCTGGAAGACCGAGTTCAAGACCACGGTGGCCGACGAGACGCTGCCGACCACCTGCGTGATGAAGCGGCCGGCCTCCTGATCCGCCACACGGGCGGAGTGCCAACATGCAGATCCTGCTGGAGTCGCTGATCAACGGGCTAGTTTACGGCATGCTGCTGTTCATGCTCGCGAGCGGGCTGACGCTGATCTTCAGCATGATGGGCGTGCTCAATTTCGCTCATGCCAGCATCTACATGCTCGGCGCCTATTTCGCCTACGATGTCAGCCGATACGTGAGCTTCTGGGCCGGGCTCATTCTCGCCCCGCTTGCCTGCGGCCTGATCGGCGCGGCGATCGAGGTGTGGGGGCTGCGGCGCTGTCACCGCAGCGGCCACGTCGCCGAACTATTGTTCACGTTTGGCCTGGTGTTCATCATCCAGCGCCTCGTGATGATGGTTTGGGGCACGCTGCCGGTGGCCTATCAGGTTCCTGGCAGCCTCAACTTCGCGTTGTTCGCGCTGTACGGCCAGAACTTCCCGGCGTACCGGGGCTTCATGCTGCTGGTCTCGGGGGGATGCTGCTCACCACCTGGTTGGTGCTGAAGAAGACGCGCATCGGCCTTATCATCCAGGCGGCGCTAACCCACCCGAATATGGTGGCAGCGCTCGGCCATGACGTGCCGCTGGTGTTCACCATCGTCTTTGCCGGCGGCTGCGCCCTTGCTGGGCTCGCCGGCGTGATCGGCGGCAATTATTTCACTACCGACTCGGGCATGGCGGATGCCTTGGGCCCGATCGTGTTCGTGGTGGTGGTGTTCGGAGGCCTGGGCTCGCTCGCTGGCTGCTTCATCGCGTCCATCACGATGGGGATGGTCCAGACCTTTGCGGTCATGGCGACCGGCTCGATCTCCAGCCTGTTCGCGCCGATCGGGTTCCACCTGGGCGGCGACACGCTGCTGGGCGAGATCCTGACCGTGCCGATCGCCCGGATCGGGCCGCTGCTGCCCTATGTCCTGATGATTCTGATCCTGTTCTTCCGCCCGCGGGGTCTGATGGGAACCCGCGACACATGAGCGACGCCGCGCGCCCGCGCAATTCCGCGCTCCTCGCTGACCGCCCGCGTCCCCAGGGGCTGCAAGCGGCTTCGCCATGGCTGGCCGCGCTCGGGGTCGCCATCTTGTTGCCCTGGCTGTTTTACGATTACGCGCATGGCCGCGAGAACGGCTTCATGATCTCCATGTTGAGCCAGATGGGCATGATGGTCATCTTCGCTCTTTCCTTCAACATGCTGATGGGCGAGGCCGGACTCATGTCGTTCGGCCACGCCGCATTCTTCGGGTTCGGCGGGTATTGCGTCGCCCATTTCCTCAACACCGCGGCGGAGCGACGCTTCCCCGTGCCGCTGGAACTGATGCCCCTGGCCGCGGGACTGTCCGGTCTAGCCCTCGCCATCGTGTTCGGAGCCATGGCGACGAAACAGCGCAGCACCGCCTTCGCCATGATCACCTTCGGGATCGGCCAGTTGATGGCGACCGCCGCTCTGATGTTTCAGCACTTCTTTGGCGGTGAGAGCGGCGTTTCAACCGACCGGCAGAGCGCCTACAGCCTGCTCGGAATCAATTACGCGCAGGGGCTCCCGGTTTACTACCTGATCGTCGCCTGGGCGGTCATCGCCGCCCTGGGAATGCACTATCTCACCGGCACGCCGCTCGGCCGGATGGCGAACGCCTGCCGCGACAATCACGAGCGCGCCCAGTTCATGGGCTACAACCCGCGCATGGTGCGGTTCCTGCAGTTTGCGCTCTCAGGCTTTTTCGCTGGCGTCGGGGGCGGGCTCTACGCGATCACCTACGAGATCGTTACATACGACGCCGTCAATCTGCCGCTCTCCGGTAACGCGCTGCTCATGGCCTATATCGGCGGGGTCGGCACATTCACCGGGCCGGTGCTCGGCGCTGTGCTGATCACCGCGATGCAGAGTGGCGTCAGCCTGATGTCGAATTCCTGGGTCATTTACGTCGGCGTGCTGTTCATCATCATGGTGACCTTTGCGCCCGCCGGGCTCACGGGGATTGTAAAGGCCCACGCGCCGCTCGCCCGCGCCGGCCGCCTCGGGCGGCTCTTGGTGCCGTACCTGCGTCTCACGACTCCCGGGCTGATGGTCGTCCTGGGCTTTGTCGGCCTGGTCGAGATGCTATCCTTCGTGACCATTGGCGCGGCGGAGGGGAAGAAGTTCAACGTGCTTGGCCTCTCGCCCGACCTGCACGCGTCGCCCCCCTGGCTGCTCGTCGCAGCGTGCCTGTCTATCGGCGCGCTATGGCTCCGCCGAGAGGCGCGTGTTTTCCACCGCGTGTGGGACATGCTGATGGCGGACCTCGTCCCTGCAGGCAACCGATGACCGTGCCTTCCATCCATCTGCGGGACGTCCGCAAGAATTTCGGTGCAACCGAAATCATCCGCGGTGTCACTCTCGACGTTGCCGGCGGCCAGCGCCACGCCCTGATCGGCCCGAACGGCGCCGGCAAGACCACGCTTTTCGACCTGATCAGCGGCAGATTGCTGCTCACTGCCGGTGAAATCTTATTGGACGGGACGCGCATCGACGGCTTGCCGCCCCATCGGATCAACCGGCTCGGGCTGTCGCGCAGCTTCCAGATCACCTCGATCTTCCATCGGCTCAGCGTATTCGAAAACATCCGCTGCAGCCTGCTGTGGAATCGCGGCTTCCGCTATTCGTTCTGGCACTCTCTGGGCCGCGAGCGCAGCTTGAACGACGAAGCCGGACGGCTCCTTGAAGAGCTGAACCTCTCGCCCCGCCGCAGCTTGCCGGCCGGACTGTTGTCCTACGCCGAACAGCGGGCGCTTGAGATCGGCATGACGATCGCCGGAGGGGCCAATGTCATACTGCTCGACAAGTCCACGTCGGGGATGAGCAACACCGAGACCGACTTTGCGGTCGCTCTGATCCGTCGGGTAACTCAGGGCAAGACGCTGCTGATGGTCGAGCACGACATGCACGTGGTGTTCAACCTCGCCGACACGATCAGTGTGCTGGTCCATGGCCAGGTCATTGCATCCGGGCCGCCCGCCACGATCCGGGCGGACCGCGCGGTACAGGAAGCCTATCTCGGAGCGTTGGTGGCATGACGCTTGAGGTGCAGGCCCTGCACGCCTACTACGGCAAGAGCCATATCCTGCGTGGCGTCACGCTCACCGTAGGGGACGGCGAGATCGTCAGCCTGCTGGGTCGCAACGGCGTGGGCCGCTCCACCACTTGTAAGGCGATTATGGGGCTCGTCCCGCCGGAAGGGACAATTCGTTACAACGGCCGGGAGATTGCCGGACTTCGCACCAACCACATCGTGCGCGCCGGCATCGGCTACGTGCCGGAGGACCGGCAGATCTTTCCGACGCTCACCGTCCGGCAGAACCTCGCACTTGGTCTCAGACGCGCCAACCATTTCGGGCGCTGGAGCTACGGCGACGTGTTCCGGCTGTTCCCCAATCTCGCGGCGCGCCAGAACAGTCCGGCGGGCGTGCTCTCGGGCGGCGAACAGCAGATGCTCGCCATTTGCCGCACGCTTATGGGGGATCTGAATCTGATCCTGATCGACGAGCCTACCGAAGGGCTGGCTCCGTTGCTCGTGGCACAGGTTGCCGCTCTGCTTGAGGAGATCGCGCGCCGTGGGGTCGCAATTCTCCTCGTGGAGCAAAAGCTGGCGATCGCGCTCGCGATCTCCCGTCGTCTCTACGTGATGGGTCATGGGCGCATCGTCTTCGAGGGCACGCCGGGCGATCTACGGGATAACGACCGCGTCCGCAGGGAATGGCTCGAGGTCTGAGCACCACTAGATGCGGTAATGGGGGGCCGCAGACGGCAACGGGCTACCGGGGGGTGACTGTCCCTCTGTGATGATCGGCACGGGATCCGAGACTGGTCGGTCCCAAGCATCGGGAAGGAGAGACAGCCGTGGAGTACTATGCCGCAGTTGACGTGTCGCTGGAACTCAGCAGCGTGTGCGTGGTGGATGGGACTGGCAAGATTGTCCGCGAGGCCAAGGTCGCCAGCGAACCCGAGGCGCTTGTTGGGTGGTTTCGCAACCTGGGCCTCACGGTTACCCGCATCGGCCTGGAGGCGGGCCCACTGTCTCAGTGGCTGCATGCTGGGTTGACGGCGGTGGGGTTGTCGGCGGTCCTGATCGAAACACGCCACGTCAAGGCAGCACTGAAGGCGATGACTGTGAAGACTGATCGCAACGACGCCCGCGGCATGGCCCAGCTAATGCGGCTGGGCTGGTTCCGGCCGGTGCACGTCAAGACCATACCGGCGCAGGAGATCCGGGCCCTGCTGACAGGTCGGAAGCTACTTCTCGGCAAGCTGCGTGCGGTGGAACTCGGCATTCGCGGTCTGCTGCGTGGATTTGGTCTGAAGGTCGGAAAGGTGAGCAAGAGCGGCTATGAGGCTCGCATCCGGGTACTGGTCACAGGACATCCGATGCTGGAGCCGGTTGCCGATGCGATGCTGCAGGCGCGGGCGAGCCTGCGGGATGAGTGCAATAAGCTACATCGCATGTTGTTACGTATTGTACGTCACGACGCAGTATGCCGACTTCTGATGAGCGTGCCTGGCGTCGGCCCGGTGGTTGCGATCACCTACAAGACCGGCGTGGACGATCCGGCAAGATTCCGCAAGTCCAAAGATGTCGGCCCCTATTTTGGTCTGACGCCAACCAAATACCAGTCCGGCGAGGTGGACCGGACGGGCCGCATCAGCAAGGTCGGGGACACGATGGTAAGAACCGCCTTATTCGAGGCGGCCAACGTTATGCTCAGCCGCGTGACACGGTTCTCCGCCTTGAAGGCATGGGCGTTACGGATCGCGAAGCTCCGTGGGTTGCAGCGAGCAAAGGTCGCACTGGCGCGCAAGCTGGCAGTGGTGCTGCATCGCATGTGGGTTGATGGCACCGATTTTCGCTGGAGCAGGATGTCAGCTGAGCTCACCGCCTAAGTAGGCCAGAAAGAAAGGAGGGATAACGGAGGGCAAACGGCTCTTCGATAACGAGGTCCTGTCGCAGGGACGCGGATCGGGTGAAGCCGCAAATGCGGGCGTTGGACGGACAGCAGTTCGGATCACGCGAACCCTAGATCGGCTCACCCGGTTTATCTGATCGCATGAAGTGGCGGCTCCGCGCCGACCACGAACAGAAGCCCGAGCCCTGCGACGTGATGCGTTGACGAGGGACTTGACACCAGCGGCCCCATTACAGAAGCCCGCATTTCTCACCGGCCGGATGCCCGAGAGATTACCTCGGCTACTGAAACGAACTTTTGCGATCGCGACCTGCGATTGCGAATTTGCACCTCGTTTCCGGCGTACGGGATCGCCGCCGGTTCTGACGGGAGTATGGGTGGCACTGAATGTCGGCTTGCGGTGTCTGGTTCGTGGGATCTCAGGCGGCCGCCGCTGGCGGCAAGCCGGCGTCTCGGAGCTTCTCGTAAGCCTGGGCGAATTCCTGCTGCGCCGGACAGCCTGAGGCCATGGCAACCGCGACCCGGCGAACGCTGACCCGCACCAGGGCGCCGATCTTGAGCAGCCTGAGCCGGATCGACCCGCAGGTCGCATGAGCGAATTTGGCGTGCGCCAGGCCGACGCGACGCAGCGCACACAGCAACACATAGGCGGCGGAGGCGAACCACAGCCGCAGTTGGTTGGCTCGCATGGTCGCCGCCGAGGTGCGGTCGGCAAACAGATCGAGCTGACACTCCTTGATGCGGTTCTCCATCTCGCCACGCGCGCAGTAAATCCGTTCGTAGAGATGCCGCGCCTCGGCTTCGGCCGCGCTGAGTGACGTCACGACAAAGCGTGGATTGGCCTCCCCGCCGGTCCATTCGGCTTTGCCGATCACACGCCGCGTGCGGTTCCAGCTCTCCAGCGTGCTCCAGGTGAAATCGCGAAACCGACGAGCCGGGTTGCCGGTTTTCTCCGCTTCGGCGCGAGCCTCGGCCATGTCAGCTTCGATCTCGGCGGTCAGGCGAGCATTGCGGGCCAACCCAAACAGGTAATCGACCCGGTTGTCCTCGCACCACGCCATCAGGGCTTCACGGGCGAAGCCGCTGTCCGCTCGGAGCAGAATGCGCACGCCCGGCCAGCGAGCGCGGATCTGGCTGACGATGCGGGCGACTTCTTCAACGGCGCCGGCACTGGCATCGGCGTTGGACTGCCGCAGCTTGGCGGCCAGCAGATGACGGCCGCAGAACACATAGAGCGGCAGATAGCAATAGCAGTCATAATAGCCATGAAAGAACCTGCCTTCCTGATGGCCGTGCAGTGGATCATCCGTGGCATCCAGATCGAGCGTGATCTGCTCAGGGGCAGATTTGTGTGCATCAAGAAAGAGATCGACGAACAGCTTCTCGATGGCGGCCGTATCAGCCGCCAGCCGGGCATAGCGGGTGGGTTCGGCGCGGCCGAGTTCCAGCCGGTTCAGCGTGCTTTTGCCTGCCAACGGCGCGCAATCACGGCGGCGGGCGGTAAGCTTCCCAGCCAGCGTCGCCAGCACCGGGTCATGACGCAGCTCGTCATGATCCACCAGGTCCTCGTAGCCGAGCGCTATGCCCACCACTCGCTGCATCACCAGCGTTTCAACCTCATGTTCGATGAACGCCGGATTGCGCATGTCGGTGAAGCAGGCCGCCAGCTTACCGGTCAGTCCGATCAGCCGGTCGGCGGCGCCGAGCAGCAGCGCCCCAGCATCGGAGGTGATCCGCCCACCGTCAAACGATGCCACCACGGCACGGCCTTCCACACGTGCAAATTCGAACAGGCTTGGGCTACACTCTGTCGGCATCGGCGGGCTCCTCCGGTCGGCGCAAAAGGCTTTGTGGCAGAAGAACTTTCGCTGATCCGGACCGCCGATGCACCTATCCTCTGTGAGAAATGCGGGCTTCTGTAATGGGGCCGCTGGTGTCAAGTCCCTCGTCAACGCATCACGTCGCAGGGCTCGGGCTTCTGTTCGTGGTCGGCGCGGAGCCGCCACTTCATGCGATCAGATAAACCGGGTGAGCCGATCTAGGGTTCGCGTGATCCGAACTGCTGTCCGTCCAACGCCCGCATTTGCGGCTTCACCCGATCCGCGTCCCTGCGACAGGACCTCGTTATCGAAGAGCCGTTTGCCCTCCGTTATCCCTCCTTTCTTTCTGGCCTACTTAGGCGGTGAGCTCAGCTGACATCCTGCTCCAGCGAAAATCGGTGCCATCAACCCACATGCGATGCAGCACCACTGCCAGCTTGCGCGCCAGTGCGACCTTTGCTCGCTGCAACCCACGGAGCTTCGCGATCCGTAACGCCCATGCCTTCAAGGCGGAGAACCGTGTCACGCGGCTGAGCATAACGTCGGCCGCCTCGAATAAGGCGGTTCTTACCATCGTGTCCCCGACCTTGCTGATGCGGCCCGTCCGGTCCACCTCGCCGGACTGGTATTTGGTTGGCGTCAGACCAAAATAGGGGCCGACATCTTTGGACTTGCGGAATTTTGCCGGATCGTCCACGCCGGTCTTGTAGGTGATCGCAACCACCGGGCCGACGCCAGGCACGCTCATCAGAAGTCG
>CAWIDE010000015.1:0-157590 GCA_963834715.1 uncultured Pseudomonadota bacterium
TTTCCCGCCGCCTCCAGTAATCCAGATGAGTCTGGGTCCGCAAAGAACGTCGCCGTCGAAATGGCCGCCAGTCCTGCATCACCTAAACGAGCCACTAACCCCTCGATCTGCTGCTCGCTAGCTGGCATGGGCATAGGAATGTCATTGATAGCAGTAACCGAGCAAGCTAGTATCGCCATGCCCAGCCAAGGTTCGTTATGCGCAAGCACTGGACCGGCTGCCTTGAAGAGCCGCAACTTATCCAATGCCGTCAATTTCCGAACCGAGATTCGGCGACCTTCCGTATCCACTACAGTCTCGGAAGCCGCTGCAGCGTTAAGGACCGTGGCAGATGCCGTCATCAGATGCGCCTCCGGCGCGCCGCAAAGAATTCTAGCCTCTGCTTTACCGAACCATCTCCCTTCCACTGCCCAGCGCTGGTAAGCTTAAAAGTGACTGTGTCATACTCATAGGTGGAAACAGAACCATCAGTCTCGTTCACGTACTGGTACATGGTAGAAGGGGTCGATACAGATCCGTTAAAATACTGCTGCTCTGCGGAAGCGATAAAGTCATCTACCACCGAACTGCCACGCTCCAGCTCGAACGTTCCTTCCCATCCCTTCGGCAGCTCGGTACCAAGCGTCGTCCCATCGAGACGGTTGACCCTGACCGAGTGCGTAATTTGACGTGCCTCAAACCCCGTGAGATGCGTCAGATTAACGCGACCATTCGGGCCAATCACCACCAACTGGGTGTCGCGACCTATGGAAAAGCTTGTGAACGACATCCTACAGCTCCTAAGAGGCTATGGCGGCAGGCTGCCCGCCTGGAAGAGTTTGTTGCGACACCTGCACGGTCTGTCCGCCCTCAAGATTGACAATGAATTTCTCGTTTATGCCCTGATACTGCACCTGTACATCCGCCTGAACGTATCCAAGGCCGGTACGGCTTAGGGGATTATTGCTCGCATCACAGATCACGCTGAACGGCAGGCTACCATCCAGGCTTCCAAGTAGGTTCTGGTTCATCATATTCTGTAGAAAGCTTAGAAGGGTAGCCCGTATCCGTCGGAACAGATCGAGATTTATAACCTGCCCGACATAAGTCCCCATTCCAGCCGATAAGGTTGCGGCAATATAGTTCGTCAACCGGGTGTAATTGTCGCCATTTGTCGCTGCATCGGAGGAAGAGTTATGCCCTCCTCTGACCCCCCAGTATGATCCGCCCGGCTGAGGATTGCTAATTACGTCGATCCCCGCACTTAGCAACGCGGCTAGATCCGCCGAGGAATATGATGTGTTCTGACCCGACGCAGGCGAACCCGATTTCTGACTTCCGATCACACCATACAGTGGCTTGTTCAAGCTCGACTGCTCTGGTGACAGATTGGCAAGTCGCCCCGCGACGAACCCCTGCGGGGAAACCAGCCTGAGGGTGTTATTCACTTGGTCGGACCACCAGATCCAGTCACTAAACATCAACTTGGCTGAATAGCTGTCCAGTCCCGCCTGCGCCTTTACAGCAACCGCGTTCTGGATGCTATCGCCACTCGGCCCGGTTAGGATCATATAGATCCCCTCCTCCAACCCAAACCCGGCCTGCGTCGTCCACTGCGTGGCGTCATCCGCATCCGCCAGCAGTGCAAGACCGCAACCCTGGCCTCTCAGCGCGTACATTCCTTGCCGTGGCGGCGCATCGGATCCCACCAACTGTGCCGCCGAGACACCCTGCACCCCATCTGTGCCAGGCACTCCGGAGCCTAGAGTTATACTGAATGCGGAAACTGCCGCCGTCGCCCCACCAGAATTCGCAGTGATGAGCTGAGATGGCCCTCGCTGGGTACTCTGTCCCTGATTTACTGCGGTCGCCATCGCGGTCCAAAAGGCCGCCCCAGTGCCAGCAATGTTGTCGAAAATCTCCGGCTGCAATCCAGGAAGTGAAATGGTCAGCCGCCATGTACCGGTCCGGGATCCATTGTCCAATGATACTAGTACCTGATTACCGAGGGAACCGGTGTACAATGCTGTGAAGCTAACCGTCGTCCCTGTTACGCTCGTTGTCGCCGCTGTATCAGTCCCATCCGTCACCCTGACGCATCGGAAATTCTGCGCACCCTGCTGAACGGCCGTCGCGACCTGGGTCCCCATATCATACTTCTGCGCTATAATCGGGCCGAAGGCCTGCGCATAATCAGCCATGGTGGCAACAATAACCGGCTGACCGACTGGCCCCCATGTTGCTGTTCCGACAACGCCAACTACATCTGTTGGAACCCCATTCAGTACCAGATTCTGTGGCGGTACAATCTGAACATACAGATCCGGCACCACCAATGCCGTCGTGTTGATGCTCCCCTGCTGGACAATAGGCATTGCTTACTTCTCCGGCGTATTTGAGCTGACGCGCACCACGCAGTGCGCATTCTCACTCTTGAGAATCTGAGAGATACGTACCGGATCGGCGACGATATCCCCTCGCACAAAACCGGCAAACGGCCTCACCACTACCAAACGGATGCTCATCAACTCTCCAAACGTTATTGATGTTGTAGGTCACGCCACTAGCGGCACGGAGTTCAACGTGAGATCGCCGAACAGCATTTCCGGGAGTATGCTTGCGACAATTGTGGGGTATTCCACGTCAAAAATTAAATCGCGGCGGTAGAGCAATACATCCTCACTACGGTCGACCACTGTCGTCCCCTTATACAAAATACGCCCGGACGTACCATCTGTAAAAGTGAGAAATGTCATTCCGGCGAATGCCTGATCGATAGCTATCGCAGTCTGATCGCGGCTCTGCGGTGATGGGCACCAACATACTATGTGGAATGAACGTTCTTGCCGCCGTACTTCCTGCTGAAAACTGGCGCTGGCAACCACGCGAGCTGAGAGCTTCCCCGCAGTCGGTACTGTGAGCGTCGCGCCAGAGAGCGTAACAATCAGTTGCGCCCGCGCAGACTCTGCGAGGTTCGCTGCAACCGTCGCTGGTGTATCACCCGATTGAGTACAATAAACGTAGGTCTGTCCATCGACGAGCAGCCCGGCTATCTGGCCCGGGTTCGCCTGACCGCCAAAGCTAACAGCATTGCCTGCGATGCTAGCGGTCAAAGTCACCACAGCGCTTGATCCTCGCAGCCCGTCGTTATACCGCGTGGTCAGCCGCCCGGGTTCCGCATCCGGAAATATCGTTATGTTGACAGTGCCCTTCTTCAGGTCATTTGTCAAAGCGGTCGCTAGAGGCCACCCTCGGTAAATGCGGCATTGCACACCAAGAATCGATGGCAACGCACTTCCATTTGGATAGAGTGCCTCTGTAACTGTGGATACCAGGGCGGCCTCCACGTCCGATAGATCCGCCATTTACGCAACCGCTTGCTTCACCAGAAGTCGCCAGCCGAGGTCAGACCTCTCCACGGAACTTACAATCCCACTGCGACCAAGGTCATCCCGCATTAGATCGGCTGGTTGCAGCATAACCTCCACTGACCTGGGCAATATCATTGTCCACTGAGAGACACCTTTGTCACGAGGCAGTTCCGCTGCGGACCGCCCCCCTCACCGGTCCCCAGGACGCTAGCGGGCCAGCCATCCACTACCGGAACCAGCTCGTCCGGCACGATGCCCCCATAACCATCAGCGTCAGCGTAACTTTCGCATTCCGGCCGGTGGAATGATACGACGCAATTCGTGCGTACGCACAGTACGGGCAGTAGCGGCTCCTGGGAAGCAATGAACCAGATCGCGTTCCCCTGAACGAGGTAATCGCCGGCTTGCGTATAGGCCGCATCGAAGATGCCATGGCATAACGCCGTCCCAAATTCCAGAGGCCGCTCAAACTTGCCGCGCATGCCTGTAAACAGGGCAGGCAATCGCATGTACCGGTTTTCAGCCGAAAGCGGGGCGCAATGCCCGCGCGGGCGGTACGCGTCAGCCGCTTCGCCAGCCACTTGAGCAGCGCGATTCAGGCCCCACTGAAAGCGATCCTGGATTTTACGCTGAGGCGTCACTCAGCCACCTCCAACTATACCACCAACGCGACTGAGGCGCTACCAAGCGCCGGACCCGGGGGAACCCCGAAAAATCCACACAGGCGCTTGCTCCAGTCTTCGAGCAAACGCACACGGTCCTGAGCCTCTGAGCGGTTGCGGGTCCAAATAGCAGCCTGGTCCGTATCCATGCTCTCTGCTGCACGGGGGACCCCAAGTTCAAGCCCGCGCAGTTGTGCCAAGTACAGCCGAACCACGCCCTCCTCGTCCGAACTCAGGTTGTTCATCCTGAATTCGAGCAACCCATAGACCTGATAGAACCGCCAGTTCTCAAAACCGGCCGCACCGGCACCATAGGCCGGATATCCGCAAAATCGGCGGATATCCACCTTTTCCGAGTCCAACAGCATTATAAGTAGGACCCGTCGCCACGGGTAAACAGCACGGCCCCCGAGCCGCTCGCCAAGACGCCGGCCGCATAAGTGATCAGCGGATTGACCGCAAGAACCACACGGCTGTTCGGTAGCACAGGCATATCACCTGAGGAAGCCATAACCGTGGCGTCCGCTCCGAACCGAACGTAAGCTACCGACGGCGCGATGTTTGTCACCACGACCAACTCGCCGCCACCGGCGAGAGCCACGTTCGTCGAGGCCACCCCACACCCCAATGAAACCGTCCCAGCAGCGCGGAAAGGTTGAATAGCCCCCGTTGACATGGTTAGGTGGCCCCCTCTCCCGTTACCCGATGTGCTCGATCATGACCGCGCGCTTAAATGCCGCATTGGTCGCGGTCGGAATGGTGGTCGGATTGGTGGTCGTATCCGATGGCGCACAGAAGCCGCCCATCCAATACCAGGATTGAGCGATAATCTGCTGCAGTCGATCAATGGGCTCGCGCGTGACCATCGCGACCCCGTCAACCAGCACCACAATCGAGTCCTTTGGGGCCACATCGGGATCCGCCATTCCCGCGAAGTCACCCTCGATCAGCGCGCCCTGGCCACAAATGATCGGTCGCCTGACGAAAAGCCCGGCCAGGGTAGGATGCGGCTGCACGAACGCCTCAGTAGTCGGGATGAAACGCAAACCGAGAAACTCGTTCACCATTCCCTGCCGAAACACCTGATTGGCCGAGGTCGCCCCCTGGAACAACTGCTTGAAATCAGGATCGGCAAACAATTGTCTTGCAGAGACCGGATCCAGGTCTCAGGCATCCCCGCATTTCTCACGCGACATAAAAGAATCGATCAACCGAAGGGGCAGTTCTGAAAAGAATTGTGGGAACACCTTGGATGGCAGATGCTTGCGAAGTGGCGGGGAGATTCCGCGCTCCGGACAGACCAGCGAGTTTGCCTCCCGATGTCGATTCGGGAAGCACTATGGTCGTCCGGGAGCGTTTTTCATACCAGGGCATTCGCAACGTGCTTGGCTGTCTGCTCGAGCACGACCTGCATGCAAAGCGCGTGAACTCGCTATGCGACGCGACCCTTGGCGTGTTGCACAGCGGGTCGCTGGCGATCTGTGCGATCGGTCAGGGCCTCGCCGCGGCGCGCAGCTTGAAGCCTAAGCATGCCACCAAGCAGGTCGACCGGCTGCTCTCTAACGCCGCCATAAATGTCGACGACATTCTGGTGCGCTGGGTGCCCTTCGTCGTCGGCGCCCGAAGCTCGATCATGGTGGCCATGGACTGGACCGACTTCGATGCCGACAACCAGGCCACCATCATGCTGGCCCTGATCAGCGATCATGGCCGCTCGACACCTCTGGTGTGGCTGACCGTCGACAAGAGCACGCTCAAGGATCACCGCAACTTCTACGAACATCGGGTGCTGGTACGGCTTGCCGAGTTGCTGCCTGCTGGGATCAAGGTGTGCATCGTCGCCGACCGTGCCTTCGGCGATCAGAAACTCTACCGGATGCTAACCGAAGAACTGTATTTCGACTACATCATTCGCTTCCGTGGCAACATCACCGTAACCAGCACCGCCGGGGAGACCCGCACCGCAGCTGAATGGGTCCAAGCTGGCGGACGGGCACGAGTGTTGCGCGGTGCCGAGGTCACAGCCGATCGCTACCGGGTGGGAACCGTGGTCTGCGTTCAGGATCCGGAGATGAAGCAAGCCTGGTGTCTGGCCGCCAGCAGCGCCGATACCAACGCGAAGCAGCTGACCGGCTACTACGGTCGCCGCTGGGCAATTGAGTGCAGTCTGCGCGACAGCAAAGATCTGCGCTTCGGCATGGGTCTGGGAACGATCCGTGTCAAATCGCCCGAGCGGCGTGATCGGCTGTGGCTCATCAATGCCTTTGCCGTGGTCCTGTTGACGCTGCTCGGTGCTGCTGGAGAAGCGCTCGGCTATGATCGGATGCTCAAGACCAACACCGCCAAACGCCGTGTCCACTCGTTGTTCCGCCAGGGCTGCATGCTCTACGATCTCATCCCAACCATGCGTGACAACTGGCTTGGGCCATTGATGCAGCGTTTCTCCCAAATGCTAGACGAGCAGCCCCTGTTCGCGGACGTTTTCGGACCAGTTTAAAAAATGCGGGGATTCCTGAGGATCCAGGTAGCAATTGTAAACGCCATCAATCTCCGGGACCGCGTTCATGCGGAGCTTGGCGACGGCATCCAGAAGGCAGCTCATTGACAACGTATCACCCGCCATCAAAGCGGCTGTGTTCCCGCGCTGCAGCGGGCGGATAATGATGGAAGAGCTTGAGGCCGTGACGCTGTTTCCCGCCGTCCCGTCAGAGCTCGAGACATTTTCCGAAAACGTCAGGACACCAGAGAGCCCATTCGGCGCCGTGGAAACGTTTGCCGCATCAACCGCAACACCGATCAGCGTATAGGCATCAGATCCTACCGTGACAGTGAGCGGGTTCGTGGAGCTAACCGGTTGCTGCACGCCATTGACAAAGTAGTTCTGAAAGCCCCGCACATCGTCCACCGCAACAGTGAGGCCCGCGCTGGACAAGCTCGTGCGGACGCGGGTATTGCCACCGAAATACGCATCAAACAGCGCGTTCCGCGCAAGTTCATCCAGGCTCCTAGCAGCCTGCTCCCCGTTGACATAAGCATTTTGTAGAAACTGACTTGCAATTCCAACGCGGCTTGTCACAATGTTCAGATCTGTTGTTGCTGCATAATGATTGATTGTCAGCGTATACTGCTCAACTCCCCAAGTAGTCGGCGTAAGCCCGTTATCGAGGTTGGTGTTCGTGGCCGGGACTAGTGGGGTGGTGACACTAGGCTTTAGCCCCGCTCGAGTCTTCGTAAGCGTCTCACCAATGCCCACCGCGATCTCTTCCCGATCCGCGCACATGCGATACTTCAACCGCGACGTCAGCGCATCCTGAAACTCTCGCTCTAGATAACCCTGCTGTATTATCGGTTGAAGTGATAGCGGGAAATTCTGAATGCCCATTTATACAAGTTCCCTATATAACGAGTGGAAACAACGATCCTTACACACGCCGCTTGAGCAATGCAGCTCGAGCAGCCCGATACTCTTGCTCCGTCATCTGAAGAGCGCTCTTCTGGGTTGGCTGCTGCGCAACAGGAACAGCCGCTGCACTCGACGAAGACCCAGCGCCAAATAGCCAAGGCTTACGGCGACGGAGCTCGGCAATCGCTGTAGCCGCTCCAGAAACAGCCCCGTCCTGCTCGACCTTCACTCCCGATGTCTCCGCCAGCCGCAAACCATCGAGATCAATGATGCCCGCACGCAACGCTTCGGATTTCAACTCCGACATAATCAGGCGCACCTGGGTTTCCCGCTGCAGTTCCGAAAGTTGTTTCTCCAAACCGTCTGCTCGCAGGCGCAACTCGGCGAGCTGCGCCTCCGTGATCTCTCTCGGTGATTCAGGGCTCATTTCGCTCATTCAAGGTCCTCACACTCAGCCACTCCGTCCGCACGTATCTGGGCAATCTCCCCACTAACGTCTTCGACGTCATACACCGAAGCCAGTGTCTTTACCGCGGTCTCGCGGCTGATCAATCCTGCACCCGAAAGTGTGCACAGGGTCTGTGCATCCTTCTGCCGATCATCCGCCGTTGAGGGGACCCAATTAGGCCATTTAAGCGACAACGGCGCTGATGCATCGAGCTTCGTAATCTGGCGACCCTGCACGATTAGCGGGTACTTTGTTGAGGCCGCCACAATCATCCGTGCCAACTGCAGTACCGCACCCTCTCCATAGCTGACGCGCAGGTTGTCTGCGAGCCAGACTAGACCTTAATTCATAAGTTCCAAGGCACGTCCCGATTGCGCCGCTGTAAGCCGGTCAGCACTCGCTCGATTGCCATGAATGCTCTCGAGAGCCAACTCCCTCAACACTCGAACATACTCCAGGACAGCACTCGCTGCGGTCCCCCCAATCTCTAGAAGCTTTGCATCTCCTCTTTCGCTGACGATCAGTGCGTTGGCGGCGCTCTTAACAAACTCAGATCCAGCTATTGATGGCTCTTTGATTAGAAGCGTCGGATCGCTGCTGTATTTCAAACCTCTACCGGCCTGGCTGAGCTGGTAGTCAATCTCGATCTGTGTCTCTATGGCAGCTCGGAACGTACATGCACCATCACATCGTGCGCCAGTGGCGGAAGGTCCTGGCAGATTACGGATCCACACGATGGGCACGACCCCAAGACCATGCTTGATCGTGCGGGTTATGTCTAATAGCGGCTCGGTAGGACCGGCCCCGATCTTCGTGGGAAGAAACCACGCTTCGGTCTCCATATCCCACTCTCGGTGGAACCAATAGACGGCGTCGGTGTCGTCCACCGTGTAACCCAACCGTGCTAGCTCTGCTCCGCCTACCTTATAGCTTTCCGTCACCCTCAACAGCTCATCGGGCGCCTGTGGGTCCCACGTCGGAGTAAGATACTTCGTGTCCAGTACATCAAGGAAAATCCGGCTCTTTAGCACCCGGAACAGTATAGCCGATGATCCGACGGATCCACGAATGGCCGCCTCGGTCAAGACTGCATTCAGCCGACACTCTTTACCAATACAGGCAAGAGCCTGGCGTGTCTGCGGGTCGGGACAATCGATGGCCGGGAAATGGCCTTCACTGAACAGCAGCGAAACGCTGTCCTCGACGACAATCCGGGACAAGCCGTACCGCACACTTGGCCGTCGATTTCGTAGCGGAATGTACTCGCCGGCCGCAGTTCGTTCCATATGAAACTCGTAGGGCAGCACGTCGTACAGTGAACCTTCGAGCACGCGGCCTAGAATATCCAACGTGCGGGCACGTTCCGGCAGATCTGGATCCCGCGGAATAAGGCTCGTTAATGTCTCAAACATATAGACCGCCAGCTAGCGACCAATAAGGGGAACTTGTACGCGCCGAGAGGCCGGAGGCACCCCTGCCAGGAGCCAAACGCCCGACATAGTGCGTCCACCTGATCGTCCTTTTCGCCGTATGGGAACGATCCCAACTCCTCCACAAAATCCGAGTTCCACGTCGCCTTGATCATAAGAATGTTGCCGGCCTCGATCTGAGACGACACTGCCGCCGCCCCGCGTAAGCTTCGAGCCGGTCTCCCGAGATGAAACCACAATTCGCCCAGCCAGGCGGCGCGTCAGATACGCCGCCTGCACCTTGCCCGCCTGTCCAGGATCTTCCGGAATTCCAATACGCACCAAGTCGCCGTCTCGGTCGGCTGTCTCGACCATTGCCTGCTCCACCTCAAAGGGCGTGCCTCGCAGGCGCGCCACATCAGTGATGATCCACCGGCCATCAGTCCGCGCCACCAGCTTCAACCCGACTGTCCAATCTGGATTATTGTGCCCGTCTGAGACCGTTGCAGCGAGGTCCCACGCTCGAACCGCTTCCCCTACAAGTTCCGTGGAACCCAGATCAACTAGCGCCAAATTCGCGACCTTGAATAAGCCTCCCTGCATCGGCCGTGGTCGCTGCTGAAACAGCGCTGACCAGGCACGTTCGCCCACGGCCGCTCGCTTGCGGGATAGGGCGTTGCTATCCTCCCACTCAGGCCATAGCACCTCACCAATTTTACGCCCGAGGGGATCGCCTTCTTCGGCCATGGCCGGTAGGCGTAGCAGATGCCAGTCATCCGATCGGCTGCACAAAAGACGTCCTGCCAGGTCGTCTTCATGCCACCGCGTCATAATCACCGCAAGCCGACCATTCGGTTTAAGACGGGTAATCAAGTCAGTTCGATACCAATCCCAAATACGGTCGCGATGCCACTTGCTCTCAGCTTCCGTGTGCGACTTAATTGGGTCGTCAATCAGTAACAGATCCGCTCGCCTCCCCACCAACGGTCCTCGAACACCGGTAGCGAAATAGTCCCCACCGCGGTCGGTTCGCCAACGTCCAGCGCCCCGGCTATCGGACGCTAAGCGGTATCCAAGATACCCTTCGTGTTCGCCAACTAGGCTTCGAACCTGCCGTCCAAAGTTAACGGCGAGATCAGCCGTATGCGAAGCCGCAATGATAGAGCTGCGAGGATACATGAGAAACCACCACGCCGGGAAAAGTACCGAGGCATAAGTTGATTTCGCCGAACCCGGCGGCATCAATACCATCAGCCGATCAAAGTCTCCTCTGCTCAGAGATTCCAGTTTTGAGAGCAACAGTTTTTGGTGCCGGGCTGGTCGCAGACCTACTGGTTCTAGCGCCTCTGTTACCCAATCTAGTAATCCTGTCTGCGGCCGCGCGTTTGGCTGCGGCCCCCGATAGTCTAATGGAGACCTTGCCATGGCGTGAAATAAGAGAGGTCAGATCAGATAATCTGATGAAAGGGAAACACTCTGCGCTGGCCGATTGCGCGCTCGTATAAATAAGCTTTCATGTCGTGGTTGCTAGGCTGCAAAGAAGATTGCTTTGCAGTTTCTGGTTTGGTAACTTTCAACCACGCTGGTGGTCCGGATGTTCCGAACGCATCGCGCCATCATGCCGAAATACATACGCCAACTTGGGGCGCATGGGCAAGCAAAATCGGATAACATTCCTAACCCGTGATGCCGCCGTTTTGTGGACACGGCAAATCAGTCATCTCAAATTCATTCCGGAATGCAACCAGATTTGACGCAAAACTAACGGTAGCTGACGCTTATTGACGGTCTTGCTATCTATTTCCGTACAGACGCCTGCGGCATGGTCGGCTCCGGTTCAATGAGACCCGGGCAAAGGAGACGACGACCATGACCCAGATTACCCCGCTGTTTCCGCATTCGCTCAGCTCTGCCAGCGTGATACCTCAGCGGGCTCCGAGCCTTCTACTGCTCGACGACGATCCGGTCGTGGCACGGCAGCTCGAGCCAATCTGCCAGTTTCTCGACGTCTCCATAGAATACGTCTCGCCCGACGCCGACCTCAATCAAAAGCTACAAGAATTTAATCCTATGGGAGTCGTCGCCGCACTGGACGCGACCGAACAGGATGGCTTCCATGTGATGAAGCTTGTCGCTGCGTACGACCCCACGCTACCCATGCTTGTGCTCACAGATGATGATCCGAAACTCGCCGGTGCAGCCGACGCGGTCGAGGAGGTCTGGCATCTCACCTCAGTCATGCAAAGCTCCTCATTGCCGGACGTGGGCCAGGTCGTCGAGTTTCTCTGCCACGCGGGGCGGCAAGGTAACTGTCTGAGCCTTATGCCTGCATGAGCCAAGCCGACAAGCCAGCAGCTGATCAGGTCCCAGGTGTAATCACCGGCAGGAAATCTCTTCGGAACCGGTTCTTGGCCGGACTCATACTCCTCTGTTCGGTTGCCGCAATCGCACTCTGGGTTGAAGGCTTAGCCGCTCCTATTCACCAAGCGCTGTGAAAAATGGCTGAGTTGCACCGCCGCGAATTCGGGCAGCCTCGGCCGTTGCGCCTGTTTCATCGCGATCGGACCGGATTGTTGGTTGGGGTTGATGGGAAACGGGTTCGACGGGGCGCCTGCCCCGCGGTCTATGGAGCGGCCGGCACCAAGCTGTGGGCGAGGTCGCGGAACAATGCTGCCTCAGGGCAGGAGGCAGCGAAAGCGACGCGCACACGGGAAGCGGTCTCGATTACCCGTGCAGCGACCTTCATCAGCCGCAGCCGAATGGTGGTGAACTCGGCGGTGGTCAGCGCGTGTGCCTTGGGGATGCCGTCGCGCACGTTGAGTAACAGCCAATAAGCTGCGGTGTGAAGGATGAGCCGCATCTGATTGGCAAGCGGTGCCCGACATGAGGTGCGGTCGGAGGCAAGTTGGCTCTTGTGAAGTTTGATCAGGTTTTCCGCCTGGCCGCGCTCACAATAAAGCGTATCATACAGCCACTCAGCGCTGCCCGTGGTGATGTTGCTGACCACGAAGCGGATGTCGAGGCCGAGAGTGGACGCCTCGATGCGGGCCGCGATACGACGCGAACGCGACCAGGATTTGGCCCGATACTGTGTTTCGGTGTAGCGCCGCAGCAGCGGGGAATCGGTTTCGGCGCGACGGACACGAACGTCGTCAGCTGCCGGCTCGACCAGGCGGTGCAGCACGTCGTTGCCGGACAGGCCGAAGACGTAGCGAATACCCTCCGCTTCGCACCAGTCCATCACCTCTGGTCGGCCGTAATGGCTGTCACCGCGGATGGTGATGCGCGTGTTCGGCCAATGCCGTCTGATCTCGCGCAGCAGGCGCCGCAGGTGACGGCGGACTTCCTTCCCCGATGGGGTTTTGCCGGGCCGCAGCAGCACCGCCACCGGCCGCGCCGTGGCAGTGTCATAGATATGGATCGGTAGAAAGCAGCGCTCGTTGTAATGGGCATTGAACAACGACAGCTGCTGATATCCATGCACCACGTCCACGGTGTCGTCGATATCAAGCGTGACCGCCTCTGGCGGCACTGCATAGCTGGCGCAGTAGAGGCCAATCATCGCCCGCATCATTCGGATGATCTCGCGCAGGCTGGGGGCGTTCTCCCACCGCGACATGGTCGGCTGCGAGCACAAATCGCGGCCGCTGGCGGGCAGCTTGCCGCAAGCCAGTTTGAAGGCCGGGTCGCGGCGCAGGTGATCGAGGTCGTCGGCGTCCTCGTAGCCGCAGGCGATCGCCAGAATGCGCGCACGCAGGATGTCACTCAGCTGATGCACGATCCGGCCTGGATCGCGATGATCGGCAATCTCCGCCGCCAGTCGATTACAGATGCCCAGACGTCGTTCCGCCCGCGCCAGCAAGATGACGCCGCCATCTGACGTGATCCGTCCGCCATCGAATGCCGCGGTGACTTTCTTGCCTGCAACGGCTGGCAATGCGAACGGCTCGGTCGTATCCTCGTGCATGGCGGGTGTGGCACCGGTGAGATTGCGATTCGGATGGCGTCAGGCACCCAATTCGTAAGTCACAATCACCACCTTACGCGACACCCGCCGACGAATCCCTGCTATGCGATGAATAAGACAGGTTAGTCCCCCACTTTTTGGGACTGCAGCGACAACAGACATCCATGCCACCGCTGCCCGTCACCATAGAGTTGCCGGAGATGGTCGCGAATCTGAACAGTGACGCTCAGCGCCCGCAATACGTCAAGCTTAGAGCTGAGGTGCAGACGCTGCCCGCTGATGTGGAACAGGTGAGGCGCGCCATGCCGCGGTTAATCGACTTGTTTCAGACTTACCTGCGCGAAATCCGCCCCGCAGAACTTCAAGGTGCTCTCGGCACTTATCGCCTACGTGAGGAACTGATCGCCAGAGCCGCAATCGCGGTCCAGCCAGCCAAGATAACCGACGTTCTTTTCGAAGAGATCCTCGTGCAATGAGCGGCGCAGATGTGTCCAAGGAGGGGTTGGGTAATAGCTGGGGCTCCGACGGGAACACAGGTGCCGTCTCTGGTCGCGTACTGAACCAGGCTGAAATAGATAGCCTTCTCGGATTCGAAACGACAGGTTCCGTTAACGAATCGAGGAGTGGCGTTCAGAAGATTATCAGCTCAGGGCTCGTTTCGTATGAGCGCCTTCCCATGCTGGAGATTGTCTTCGACCGGCTCGTCAGGATAATGTCCACTTCTCTCAGGAATTTTACAAGCGACAATGTCGAGGTCGGAATTGATAATATTCTATCTCTTCGTTTCGGAGACTACCTTAATTCCATTCCATTGCCTGCGATGCTTGCCGTCTTCAAGGCCGAAGAATGGGACAACTACGGCCTCATGATCGTTGACAGCGCGATGATCTACTCCATCGTAGATGTACTCCTGGGAGGACGCCGCGGCACCGCTGCCATGCGTATCGAGGGTCGCCCCTATACCACAATCGAGCGTACGCTAGTCGAACGTCTCATCCATGTCGTCCTCGCCGACCTCTCCGCCAGCTTCGATCCGCTTTGTCCAGTTATCTTCCACTACGAACGGCTGGAGGTAAACCCACGCTTCGCCACCATCAGCCGGCTCTCTAACGCCGCCGTCCTGGCTCGCCTTCGCATTGATATGGAAGACCGGGGGGGCCGCATGGAGCTGCTGCTGCCCTATGCCACCCTCGAGCCTGTGCGTGAGTTGTTGCTTCAACAGTTCATGGGTGAGAAGTTCGGCCGCGACTCGATCTGGGAAACGCACTTGGCGGAAGAACTCTGGAATACTGAACTCGAGCTGGAAGTGGTGCTCGATCAGCAGGTTATGAAGCTGTCGGACGTAGTGAATCTGGCCCCTGGCAGCCGTATCATGCTTAACACGACCCCAAACACCAGCGTTCTGTTGCGATGCGGATGTACGCCACTCTTCGAGGCAAGGGTGGGCCGCCGCAAGAACCGCATCGCCGTCCGGGTAGAAAGCCAGCTTAACCGGATACCGGGAGCCGACCGATGAAACCGTCGCCGATCGCTGGCCTAGCATCGGCCGACGTATTTCTCCAGCTATCGCTGATCGTTCTGCTGATTGCTACATTGTTTTATACCATCCGTCTGGAACATGCGATCGGTGTCCTGAAACGCGATAAGATCCGGCTAGAGCACATGAGCGCTGATTTCACTGCGAGTACTCAGCAAGCGGAGGCTGGCATTCTCCGGCTACGGGCAGCCGCAGATGGCACTGGTCGACAGATCGCGCAACAAATCGATTCCGCACGGACAGTGCAGCGCGACCTTGAGTTCCTGATCGGTCGCGGCGAGCGTATTGCCGACCGTTTTGACGCTCATATCAGAACGCACTCAGCAGATATCATCTCTCAGAAGCAGGACGTCCCGCAGACGCGGTTGCGCAGCCAAGCGGAGAAAGATCTTCTAAAGGCCTTGAAGCTAACCCCATGAAGATGCTGCCATTTCGGCTCCTGCCGGCAACGATCGTGGCTCTTGCAGCTTTACTTGGGGCCAAATCCATTGAACTCGTTTGGGCGGCTGTGCCAGTCCGGACGCCGCAGCCAATCTCTGCCGCATCTCCGGCCACCACCATCCCACCAGAAAACGTTCAGCCTAATCCCGCATCAGACATCGAACGGGGAGTACTACAGGAGCTTCAACGGCGCAGAACGCAGCTCGATCAGCGCGAGACTGCGGTGGAACAACGCGAAGCCACTCTTGTCGCTGCAGAGGAGAAACTAAATCAGCGCATCCATGAACTTCAGCATCTACAGCAGCAGCTGAAAGCAACTCTGGTAGAGCGAAAACAGCGCACGGATGCGGCGTGGATCAGCCTTGTTACACTTTACGAAGCAATGAAGCCGCGCGATGCAGCCGCCATATTAAATGATCTGGATATGCCGGTTCTGGTGGAATTGACGGCCAGAATGAACGAGCGGAAGGCCGCAGCAATCATGGCGGCAATGCAACCGGATCGTGCAAGAGATCTGACTGCCAAGCTCGCAGAGGTACGTGACAGCGGGCCCTAGGCACGACCACATCAAGGAGCGTTCTATGACTGTTGACAATTCAATGGACGCTCTCATCATAGATGACTACAAAACCACGCTATTAACTCAGGAACTCGCTCCCAACCTAGCAACTCAACTGCAGGATGTCACACTTAGAATCCATAAAGTATGCAGTTTCCAGGACAAGACCCGACAGCGCATCAGCAAGGTCGTGAACGCTCTCAATACCATCGAGCAAAAAGTCCTGACAACCCTTGCCACATTCGGGCCTCGCTCACGTAACCCACAAACCTCACCAAACCGCACGGAGAAGGTCTCCTGAACGGTCCCCAGCTCCCCGAGTCCGTGATGCAGCAGAATGAAATCGACAGGCTGCTCGCAAGCTTCGACTAAACCCACAATGCGGCGGTCAGCTCTAATCGTGGTTCTCATCTATTCGGCTACCAGCGCCGTCGCGTCGGCAACTCCTGCTCACCCGCAAACCGGTCCGTCCGCACCCGCCCCAACTCCGCCGCCGCCCAACTTGTCAATTCAACCCACCCCGGAAAGATCAGGACGCACCGACAGCTCCAGCATCCTTATTCCATTTGACTCTTCGGTCGGTGCGGCTGCGTTCAACCAACGGGATCAACTCGTTGTAGTCTTCGATGCCGAACGGCCCATCGATCTCTCAGCGCTGCAAGCCGATCCGGTCTATGGCAGGGCAACCATATACCTGCTCCCGGGCGCCTCCGTCATGCGCCTTCCTCTGCCAGACGGCATCTGGGCCTCGCTGGAACGGGAACCAGATGGGTGGCGCATTGTTTTGCAAACACAACGCCCGGTGCTACCGCCTGCCACCCCAACGTCGTCCCGCGATCAGCTATCTTGGGCCATCCAGCAGCCGGGTCAGGCGGTCCGAATCCCCGATGACCTCACTGGTTCTGTGTTGTTGATCGGTACCGTCAGGACCACGGCTGCAGCCGTTCTGCTCGCCCAAACTACTCCGCAATTCGTGCTGCGCCCCACCATCCTGGGTATTGTGGTGGAGCCACTCAGCGATCGGCTCACGCTGGACGTGCGTCCGCATGGCTTTGCTCTCAGCAACCCGGGCGCCCGGCTCGACTTGGTCCCATCCTCACCGGAGCTCTTCGCGCGCGCTAACGCGATCGGTCTCACCACCCAGTTCGGCCTCTCCCCCGAACCGCAGGATGCGTTATTCCAAGCCGCCCGTGCCCTGATCACGACGACGGCCTCACCACCACCTGCGCAGCGAGCCTCGGCGGAGCGCGAGTTAGCGCGAAAAATGATCGCGCTTGGAATGGGCGCAGAGGCGCAGGCGATGCTCCATCTTGCTGCCCTCCGGGACCCCAGAAAGACGCGGCTTGCGGACTACCGCGGGCTCCTCGCCCTCGCCGCCCTGCTGGCAAACAGGTTGCCTAAATCGGCGCCGATCAATGACCCAGACCTGTCGGGAACCGACGAGGTGACTCTGTGGCGAGCCCTCCGCGGTGCCGCGTTGCGAGAAAACTTGGCGACAGTGGGGCCACAACTTGCCTCGACATGGCCGCTGATCCTCTCCTACGGACCCGCATTGAAACAGCGGCTGCTCCCCGTCGCCGCCGAGACCTTGATTAAATCTAACAACTTACCCGCGGCTCAATCTCTCCTGCAGGCCGAACCAGACCCGCCCGCCTTGGCGGTGGCGCGTGCCATGCTGGCCGAGGCCGAAGGTAATACAGCCGCCGCCCTCGCTGGTTACGATGCTTTGGGTCACGGGCGGGATCCGCTCCTCCGGGTCCGCGCTGCCCGGCGGGCAATAGAGTTGCGACTGGCCACCCACCAGTTAACGCCGGCTCAGGCAGCGGACGCCTACGGCAAACTCGTTGCCGCCTGGCACGGCGGGCACATCGAACGCGCCGTCCGGGAACGATTCGCCGCGCTGCTCGCGGAATCCGGTAAATGGCAGCAATCACTCGCCGAACTCCGCATGCTCGAAAACGACTTTCCCGACCAGGCAGAGGCGATCCGCAGCCGTAGGAGAGCCGCCTTCGTCGCCTTCCTCAGCTCCCCTGTGGCCGGGACCCTCTCACCCGTCGATTTCCTCACCTTCGCGCGCGCAAACGCAGATGTAGCGCCCGAGGGCGATGCCGGCATTGCCCTTCAGATGGCGCTCGCAGACAAGTTGATTGCCCTCGACTTCACCGGGCAGGCTGCCTCTGTCCTGCAGAAACTCTTGGATTCATCGCCCTCCCCCAGCGCCCGCGCAGAAATCGGGGCGCGTCTCGCCCGTCTCCTGATCCGTGAAGGTAATGCTCCCGGCGCGCTCGAGGCGCTTTATAAGTCGAACTTCCCTGACCTCCCACCCCCACTGACCGAGCAGCGCAGTCTGATGCAGGCCAAGGCCCTGGCGCTCCAGGGCAATGTTGAACAGGCGGTCACCCTTCTGGCAGGTTTGAATGTGCCCGCCGCGGACCGGCTACGGGCCGAGATCCTGGAGCGGAAACGTGATTGGGCGGGGGCCGAACAGGCGCTAAAGGATCTCGCTGGGCACGTTGTGCCCACATCCGGCCCGCTCACGGATGCTCAGCGGAACACCCTGCTCCACCTCGCCACCGCCATGACTTACGCCGGCGATGACGCTGGGCTGGCCGACCTCCGGTCACGCGAAATGGAACGGATGGGTGACGGGCCAGTGGCGAACCTATTTCGCATCCTGACCGAAGCGCCGATACATCACGTAGCCGATCTCCCCAATGCAGAGAAGGACCTCAGAAGGGCAGGCGCTCTGCCAGGCGACTTGAACTCCGTCCATTAAAGGCCGGCACCATACGGGCCAGAAATCACCGGCGAGTTTTTTGACCACCCAAACAAGAACCTCTTGCATTGCAGAATACCCTTGACCATGTTTCGCGGCCTTGGCCACGGGCGACGCGCCCACGGGCTATCTACTGGCAGGATAGGGTAGCGATGGACGCACTCACTCCTCTGGGGATGGTCTCGGACCTTCCGAGCAGCAACCAGACTTTCCAAGGCGGCGAAACGCCGAAGGATTATTTCGTCGAAAAGGGCGGACAGAAATTCGCCGGCATGCACCTCTTGGTGGACCTGTGGGGTGCTCACCATTTACAGGATCCGGCCTTCATAGAATCCGCTCTGCGCGAAGCCTCGGAAGCCGCTGGCGCTACGATATTGCACAGTCATTTCCATCATTTTTCGCCTAACGGCGGCGTGTCCGGCGTCATCGTCCTGGCTGAAAGCCACATGTCCATCCATACATGGCCAGAGCGGAACTTTGCCGCGATCGATATCTTCATGTGCGGCTCATGTGACCCATATCGCTCACTTCCTATCCTGAAAGCCGCGTTCGAAGCGACGGAGATGCGCCTCAACGAGGAACGCCGCGGTTTGGTCTCCTAGACGGTCTCTGGCATCGTGGCAGTCGATAGCTGGATCAATGAAACACTGTACCCCGACTGGGGCCAGCGTTTCCTCGTGAAGCGCGAACTCGTTCGCGTCCAAAGCACCTTCCAGGAGATCGTCCTTTTCGAGAGCACGTCGCACGGCCGCGTCATGATGCTCGACGGCGTGGTCCAGATCACTGAACGCGATGAATTCGTGTACCAGGAAATGATCACCCACGTGCCGCTCCTCGCCCATGACGCCGCCACGGACGTTCTCATCATCGGCGCCGGTGATGGGGGCGTCTTGCGCCGTGTCCTGGCCCATCCGAACGTGCATCACGCCGTGATGGTCGAGATCGATGGAGAGGTGATACGTGTGGCCAAGGAGTTTCTACCGGATATCGCCGGCAACGCCTGGGCCGATCCTCGCACCACGATCATAGTCGGCGATGGGATCGAATACGTCAAACAGTCGCCCAATAACTCTTTCGATATCATCATCGTTGACTCCACTGACCCCATCGGCGCCGGCGAAGTCCTGTTCACCGATGAATTCTACGCCAATGCCGCGCGCATCCTCACCGGTCGCGGCGTCATCGTGAACCAGTGCGGCGTCCCATTCATGCAGGCGGACGAACTGCAGCAGACGAGTCGGCGAAGGGCACGCAACTTCCCGCATGTGTCTGCCTACGTTGCTGCCGTTCCGACCTATGTGGGTGGGTTCATGACCCTCGGCTGGGCGGCCAAGGACCCTGCCCTATCCTGTCGGCCCGTTGAGGAAGTCCGCCGTCGCGCCGAACGCTCGGGGATCCTCGGCCAAACTAGCTATTGGACCCCCGAGATCCACGTCTCCGCCTTCAACCTGCCCCCCTATATTTCCCACCTTCTCGAACCTGACTGATATCAGTGAAATCCCTGCACCAAGCTTCCCGCCAATAGCCGCCATCCGTCGATCAGCACAAAAAATATCAGCTTGAACGGTAGCGATACCACATTCGGTGGGAGCATCATCATCCCCAAGCTCATCAGCACACTCGCGACCACCATATCGACGATCAGAAAAGGGAGGAACAGCAGAAACCCGATCTCGAACGCCCTCCGCAGCTCGCCGATGATGAACGCCGGGATTAACGCACGCCACGGGGTCTGATCAGGCGCACGCGGCGTTGGAAGATTGCCCATGTCCAAGAATAACTTCAAATCCGATTCGCGCAGATTATCTACCATGAAATGCCGGAATGGCTCGGCTGCCAGCCTCAGGCCTTCCAGACTATCAATGTGGCCCTCGCTCATTGGCAGCAATCCTCCGCTCCATGACGCCTGCAATACCGGTTGCATCACGAAAAACGTCAGGAACAGCGCGAGCCCTATCAGCACAATGTTCGGCGGAGTGCCCTGCGTACTCAGCGCACTCCTCAGCAACGACAGAACAATAATGATCCGGGTAAATGCGGTCACCATGACCAGCAGGCTTGGGGCAAGCGATAGTGCCGTCACCAGCGCTGTGATCTGAACGAGGCGCCCCGTCGCACCTGGCTCCCCAGCGCTCCCCAAGTCAATGCTCACCGACTGTGCAACAGCAGGAGCGCTGAGCATCACCAGGCCAACTGCTAGCAGCAATCTCTTGATCACTGCCCGCTTTCCCGCCGCGCGTCCGCACCCTCCGGCAACCAGCCCAGCGCATTGTCTCCTTCGGGGCCGGTCAACAGTAGAAGCTGACGATTACGGCAGCCTATCAAATATAGCCGCCGACGCGCATCCAGCGGGACCACCTCCATTATCGAAAGAGTCCGCCCAGTTCGCACCGGCCGCAACCCCAGCCCGGCCAGCCGCGCACCACGCCCGAACAGCCAGATCAGGCCAAGCACCCCTGCCAAGGCGCCAGCCGCAGATAGTCCTGTCGAGAGATAAACCGACACGCGCGACCTCTTGCCGGGCGGAATAAAATACGTGCTGTCGTTAAGCAGGTGGTATTAGCCGCATCAGCTCCGCCAAGGATGCCAACCCAAGGCGCATAGCAATCAGCTCCTGATGCAGTTCCCGCCCGTCCTCTGGATTCAGATCAAGGGCCTTCGCACATAGAAATCCCACCTGAGTGTCCAGACCCGTCAAGTCCAAACTCCGCGCCATACGTGCAAGCGCACAGGCGACGCCGATCGTGGCGTACAGCGCCTTAGCCAGGGATCGCGTCTCCTCCAGAGGAGATTCGTAGGTCACTAGCTCCGAGCAATCCTCGACCGGAAGCCGGAACGGCGCCAAATACCTGCTCTGCATACCTCGATATTGGATCGAATCGGTTACCAATTCATTTGCAGCGCCGGCAACGCCCATTAACCAGGTTTTCATTCGTTCCCGACATACCTCCCGTCATGGATCTTGCGCAAAACGCGATATTCAACCTGGCAGAGCAACGGCTACGCTGGCTGAACAATCGCCAGATCATGTTGGCCCGTAACATGGCCAACCTCGATACGCCTGGGTACGTAGCCCAGAACCAGCCCGACTTTTCAACGACCCTCTCGCAAACCGCAACCACTCTCACCCGTACCGATCCTCGCCACTTGACTGGCCACAACCTTCTTACCAGCGCCTCGGCCACCTCGCCGTTCCATTCACTCGACGGCAATGCCGTCACATTAGAAGATCAACTTACAAAGCTCGCTGAAACGGATACAGATCAGCGCCTCACAACCACCATCTACAAGGAGTATATTACAATGTTTAACATTGCCTTAGGCCGTAGTGGCGGATAATTGTCTAGCCATGGATCTCGACAAAGCCCTCGCTATCTCTGCCAGCGGATTGGCAGCGCAATCCACCCGCCTCCGGGTGGTGGCAGAGAACCTCGCCAACCAGGATAGCACAAGCTCCGCGCCAGGAGGAGACCCGTACCGTCGCAAAACCATCTCCTTTTCCGATCAGCTCGATCAAAAAGTTGCCGCAGATCTCGTCCAGGTACAGCATATTGGCGAAGATATGAGCGATTTTCCCACCCGCTACGACCCATCTAATCCCGCAGCGGATGCCAGCGGTTACGTCAAAGTGCCCAACGTCAACGCCCTTACCGAGATGATGGATATGAGGGACGCTGACCGCACCTATGCTGCCAACCTCTCGGTCATGCAAACGACGCGAAACATGCTGGATCGCACAATAGATCTCCTCAAATGACCGCTGCCGCCGTAGTCAGCCCACTTACCGCGGCAAACGCATACGCCCGCTCACAGCAAACGCCTGCTGATTCGCGGACGGATTTTGGCGATGTACTTCAAAATACCCTTCACGATGCAATCAACGTTGGTAACGAAGCCGACCAGCAGGCTATCCGGGCAATTACAGGCCACGGGGATGTCAATGAAGTTGTCACCGCCCTGACGCACGCACAGCTCACACTCCAGACAGCAACCGTCATTCGGGACCGCGTCATTCAAGCCTATCAAGATATCATAAAGTTGCCTATTTGATCGGATAATTTCATGACCGCGGCCGAGCTCGGAAGCGTTATGCGGGACATGTTCCTGGTAATCGGAACTCTCGTCGGCCCCATGCTGCTTGTCGGACTTGTCATCGGGATCTTGGTCTCTATGCTTCAAGCCATCACGCAGATCCACGAAACAACTCTCGCATTCATTCCCAAGGCCATTGCGATAGGAATAACTCTGGCCCTACTCGGCCCTTTCATGATGGGAACCCTCGTCGCCTACGCCCAACAACTCTTCGACCACATGATTTCTGTCGGTAGCTCGTGAGCTCTGAGACGGCGCTTGTAATCGGCCAGATTCCATTCTGGACCTGGGCATTTACTCTTATTCTCGCGCGGGTAGCCGCCGCAGTAATGCTGCTCCCGGGTATCGCCGAGGCCGCAGCACCCTCTATCGTCCGAGCCGGCATCGCCCTCGCCCTGACCCTTGTCCTGCTCCCCATCTTGGCGCCGCTACTCCCGCCTCAGCCCACGTCCTTGGCGCTGTTCGCGAAGGCCCTCCTGGCCGAAACCTTGGATGGACTCTTCTTGGGCTGGCTAGCTCGCGTCCTGGCTCTCGCCTTGCCAATGGCCGGACAGATGATCTCTTATATGATCGGTGTCTCCAGTGTCCTCCAGAACGACATCACCATCGGCACGGGCGCAACAGCCGTGGGCAGCTTGTTTTCAGTGACCATTCCCGTAATCCTTCTGGGTACCGGCCTCTACGCACTGCCACTGGAAGCATTAGTCGGAAGTTATCGCATTCTTCCCCCTGGACAGCTCATCCCGGCACAACTCAGTGCCGAACAGGCAGTGCTCACCGTCGCTACAGGGTTTGCGCTCGCGCTCAAGCTATCCTCTCCCTTCATCATCGCCAGTATCATATGGTACACTCAGCTCGACTTTGGCCATTTTTGCTTAGAGGGAGCGGCGGTCAGGTGAATACGACATCCTCCATGATCCCGCCGTCGAGCGCGGCGCGATAGATGGCGGATGCGAATTGCGGGTCATCGCCAACGCGTTTCGGATCGGCGTGCCGGCAAGCGAGGACATCAGTCAAAACATCCTCAAGCATCGAGCGATCGACGGGCACGATGACCCCGCTGGTGATGGCGAATTGATCCACGTCACACAGGCGACTGGCAAAGCACATACCGGCTGTGCCACTCACCTCCAGACCCTCATCGATCAGCCATGCCTCCGCTTGGCGGAGCAGGTCGCTGACCACCAGGCCACACGCGTCATGTCGGCGGTCGATCCGCCAGATCGAGAACCGTGCACGGCACATCGCCTCAAGCATGACGATCTCATCCGAATCAGGCGACAGTTGTGCGGCTTTGGCATAGCGATCGATAGGGCGGCTCCGACCTTCCCGTGCGGTGTAGATTGCCAGGTCGAACACCAGTATCAGCTCTTCCTCACTGTTGGCGATCAGCGTTTGACCAGCCATCAATCCCAGACGTCTCGCGTGTTCCACAATGGCCGGCCGAGCAAGACACTTCAGGGCAGCACTGTGATGGTGCATCCCGATCGCGCGTAGGTGGCGATAGCGGCGCAGCACGTCCTCTCGCTTCATATAGCTCGCTCCCTTCGCTGGTCTCGTCCTTCATCGGCCGCAACACCATGCAGCTGTGGTGTCGAGTTCGTCATCGCGGCTTCAGCGGCGTTGAATCGAATGTGATCGACCGGTGGATTCGCCGCCGACTCGGCGCCGGCGAGTCTCTCCCCGGATGTCGATTCGGGGAATGGATGACGGGTACAGCTTCGTGCCGGCTGGTGCCAACAAGACTGGCCGCCTGGATGCAGCCGTTCGAGGCGGCGTTTACCACGCCGACCTGGCAGCACGTTCTGGTGCTGATCGTCGGCGCTATCCTCACGCCAGGACGGCGCACCGTCGCCGCCGCTCTGCGGGTCGTCGGGCTCGACCAAGACCCACACTTCACCAACTACCACCGGGTGCTGAACCGTAACCAGTGGTCAAGCCGTTGGATCGCGCGTTGTCTGCTGCGGCTGTTGGTCGACGCCTTTGTGCCAACCGGCCCGGTCGTCATCGGTCTCGACGACACACTCGAACGGCGCTGGGGCGCTAAAATAAAAGCCCGCGGCATCTATCGCGATCCGGTACGCTCATCCGAGAGCCACTTCGTCAAAGCCAGCGGTCTACGATGGCTGTCGCTCATGCTGCTGCCGCAGATCCGCTGGGCTGGGCGTGTCTGGGCCCTGCCGTTCCTGACCGTGCTGGCCCCATCTGAGCGCTACGCACGCGAGCAGCGGCGGCGACACAAGAAGCTGACCGATTGGGGTCGACAGATGCTGCTGCAGGCAGCGCGCTGGTTGCCGGAGCGGCGCATCATCGCGGTCACCGACAGCAGCTTTGCTGCCATCGAACTGCTTAACGGTGTGCGCCGCTGGGTCTGCATGATCACCCGCCTGCGCCTCGACGCCCGACTGTTCGACCCGCCACCGCACCGCCGGCGCGGCACCATGGGACGGCCACGCGTAGTCGGCAAGCGGCAGCCAACCCTTGCCCAACGTCTCGACAGTCGCAAGACCCGCTGGCGGCGCTACCGGGTCACCGGCTGGTATGGTCGCGGTGAACGCCTCGTCGAGATCGTGTCCGGTACGGCGGTCTGGTATCATCCCGGCCGCCTCGTTCCCATTCGCTATGTGCTGGTTCGCGACGTCGCCGATGAACTCAAGCCACAGGCCTTCCTGTGCACGGATCTCGATGCCGACCCACTGGACATCCTGCGCTGGTTCGTCCGGCGGTGGTCAATCGAGGTCACTTTCGCTGAGGTCCGCCGGCACCTCGGTGTGGAGACCCAGCGCCAATGGTCCGACCCAGCTATCGCACGAACCACTCCGGCGCTCCTCGGGCTGTTCTCACTGATCACGCTCTGGGTCTACGAACTCTATGGCACGCAGCCACCAACGCCACGATGCGCAAGCTGGTACCGCAAACCCCTGCCGACCTTCAGCGACGCACTGGCACTGATCCGTCGCGAGCTGTGGACGGGAGGTAATTTACAAAAGTCGAGTCAAATACAAGATGTTGATAAATTCTCTCCGACGACCTTCAACAGCTTGATAAACGTGGCCTGCTACGCAGCATAAACGGCCAAAGTCGAGCTCAGTTGCGCTCACGGCTCGCCTGGTCCCACGTATCCAGATCTACTTCCTGGCCGCGCCTGCTCAGATCTTGGGCGGCATCGTTTTATTCGCTGTCATGGCCACCAGCCTCATAACACTCTGGCAGAACAACATAAGCAACGAATTCGCAATGCTGCCTGGGCTTCGCTGATCGCCGGTGTCCGACCATCCCACAGAAAACCGCACCGAAGCTCCAACGCCCCGGCGCTTGCAGCGAGCAGCCGAGGCCGGACAGCGCCCGATCTCACGCGAACTCTCGGTCTGTATGTCTCTGGCCGCCTCGCTGCTCGGCCTGAAACTTCTCGCGCCCACAGTGGCACACAGATTTCTCGCGCAGGCCACCGTCCTTCTGCAGCAGCCATCGGTCAATCCCGTGACGGCACTTCGCCGCATCCTACTCGGCAGCGCCCTCGACGTGCTGCCGTTTGTCGCACTCCCCGTTGCCGCCTCAGCCCTCGCAATCAGCTTGCAGACAGGTTTCGCGATAAACACCAGCCAGCTTTGGCCCCATCTCGATCGCATCAATCCTGCTGCCGGGTTCGCACGCCTCTTCTCACAACAGAACTTACTCGAAACCGCAAAGGCCGTCCTCAAGCTGTTTGCCCTCGGCACCATCCTGACGCTGGTCGTCGCACCCGCAATCCCAACTCTCGCCATCTCGGCCTTCGACCAGCCACAGCACCTCCTCTCTGCTATGCTTCGAGCAATTTTCCAACTTTGCCTTCTCGCTCTCGCCCTCCAGGCAGTCATTGCCCTCGGCGATCTCGTGTGGACCCGCTTTAACTTCATCCGCAGCATGCGGATGACACGTAGCGAGCTAAAGGAAGAGACGAAGGACACCGAGGGCGATCCGCATATCAAATCGCGCCTTCGCAAACTTCGGTTCCAACGCGCTCGCCAGCGGATCCGTACGGCCGTACCACGAGCCACCGTGGTCGTCACCAATCCGACCGAATATGCCGTCGCGTTGGCCTACGATCGTGCCCGTGGCGGGGCTCCCCGGGTCGTTGCAAAGGGGGCCAATTTGATCGCCAAAACCATCCGCGAGTTGGCGCGCGATCACGGTATCCCGCTCGTTGCCAACCCGCCCCTGGCACGTGCCCTGTATCTCCTGGAAATCGATGCCGAGATACCGCCTGAACACTACAAGGCCGTCGCCGAAATCATCGCCTATATCTGGCGCTTGCGTGCCCAAGTCGCGCCCACGCCAGCTTCCCTGACAGTTCCCCCCTGGCCAACTCGCGGACAGCAACATAATCTCCCGGCGTCGAACATTGAGAAAACAAATGGTTAACCTTGCTTCAATGAAGCGTTCCATATATGTTCGCTTAAAGACCGAATGCCGATTCTGCAACCCTTGGGCGAATATCTCTCGCCTTTTACCCTAGAAAGTTGTAGCTGCGCTCCACCATATACGAGGTTCCACTATGGAGAAGAATAAGGCCCTCGACGCCGCCCTCGCCCAGATCGAGCGAGCCTTTGGCAAAGGTTCAATCATGCGCATGGGCGCTCGTTCAGGCGACGATCAGATCGAGGTCATCCCCTCAGGCTCCCTTGGCCTCGATCTCGCCGTTGGCATCGGTGGCCTGCCCCGTGGACGCATCGTTGAAATCTACGGGCCGGAAAGCTCCGGCAAAACCACGCTCGCTCTCCATGCCATCGCCGAAGCTCAAAGGCGCGGCGGCACCTGTGCCTTCATCGACGCCGAGCATGCCCTCGACCCAGTCTATGCCCGCAAGCTTGGCGTCGATGTGGACAGCCTCCTCATCAGCCAACCCGACGCCGGCGAGCAGGCGCTGGAAATCGCCGATACTCTCGTCCGCTCCGGTGCCATCGACGTTCTCGTGGTCGATTCCGTCGCTGCCCTCGTACCGCGCGCAGAGCTGGAAGGCGAAATGGGTGATAGTCACGTCGGCCTCCATGCTCGTCTCATGAGCCAGGCGCTCCGCAAGCTCACCGGTAGCGTATCCCGCTCCAATACCATGCTGATCTTCCTCAACCAGATCCGGCTCAAGATCGGTGTCATGTTCGGTAATCCGGAAACAACAACCGGCGGCAACGCCCTGAAATTCTACGCCTCGATCCGCATGGAAATCCGCCGCATCGGCCAGATCAAGGAACGCGATGAGGTCGTGGGAAATCAGACCCGCGTCAAGGTGGTTAAGAACAAGCTTGCCCCGCCATTCCGCCAGGTCGAGTTCGATATCATGTATGGTGAGGGCATTAGCAAAGCAGGCGAACTGATCGACCTTGGAGTAAAGGCTGGTGTCATCGAAAAATCCGGAGCATGGTTCAGCTACGACAGCCAGCGGATCGGCCAGGGCCGAGAGAATGCGAAACAGTTCCTCCGTGACCACAAAGACCTTGCGGACGCAATTGAACGCAAAATCCGCGATCACGCCGGCCTTGTCGCCAACGCCATGCTCGCCGCCCTGGACGAGGGAGAGGAAGCCGAAGCGGCTGAATGATCTGAACGAGCCGTTCCCTCTCACCCCACAGGATCACGAGCTTATCGCAGCCGCCCACCAGGTTCTGACCGACCATTATAAGCCATTCTGGCATACCGTCGCAGCTGCGGTCCGTGACACGAATGGCTGCATGTGGACCGGCATTCATCTTGGTACCACCGTCGGTCGCATGTCGATCTGTGCCGAGCCCATCGCGCTTGCCCGCGCCCTGCTCGACGGTAACGGAACCGTGGATACCATCGTCGCCGTCCGTCACCCAAAGCCAGAGGAAACCGATCGTGAACTTGCGGTCGTTTCGCCATGCGGTGCTTGCAGAGAGTTGATCTTGGATTACTGGCCGGAAGCGCTCGTTATTCTCAAACACAACGGTGAGCTGCTTAAGCTGCCCATCCGTGCACTATTGCCCTCGCCCTACCGGCGTTAACTCTACCTCTCACCAATTTTTCAGCAGCACTGTCGCGTCAATAACCTTCTGTACCCGCACCGCTGTACTATTTCTCAATCAGTAGAGCCGGAACACTTTCCGCAGCGCTCACGGACGTGATGTTCGCAGGAGTTTTCCATGCACACACAACCTCGCGGCATGTACCGTCATCTGGTCCTCGCCCTCGCCGGAATTGGCTTTACCGCCACTGCAGCAAGCGCCCAGACCGTAGTTATTGCGCCATCAGCCCCACCTCCCCCGCAGGTCGAGACCATCCCACCCCCACCTGCCGCGGTGGACACCTGGGTCCCCGGACACTGGGCTTGGACCGGCACGGAATGGAGTTGGGTCCCCGGCCAGTACATCGCGCGTCCAGCACCCCAGGCGACCTGGGTTCCCGGGCACTGGGAGCAGCGGGACTCGCAATGGGTTTGGGTCGCTGGTCATTGGGCCGGCTAATAAAGCCCTGGAGCAAAGCGATATGCGCTGGATCCGACTAATCCCATTCACCGCTCCAATCGCGTTGGCTGGTTGTGGAGGCCAATCCCCTCCACCTCAGGCGTCTACAGTTGTCATCAGCCAGCCAGCCCAACCACCCGTGACAACGGTTGTCCCCCCACCACCCGCAACCGCCCCGCCCGGTTCGGTAGCGCCGACCGCGCCGCCTCCTCCAGAATCTGAAATGGTGCCGTCACCTCCAGCGGGTGCCGCTATGGTGGTTTGGCAGCCGGGACATTGGACGTACACGGGAAATACCCTCGGCAATCCCTGGACCTGGATTCCCGGGCGCTACGTCACCCCGCCGCCTGGGGAGACAACATGGATTCCTGGCCAGTGGCAGCAGTCCCCCGACGGCAACTGGCAATGGCTACCAGGGCACTGGGCCTGAGGTGCCGAGTGACACAGCGCCGGTCGTCAGCTCAGCCCCCGACAAAACGCGATAATCCTCTGGCACCCTTCCACTAGGCTCGCGTCATCTGTCGCCGTGCTGATGCGCACATACGGGCTCATACCGTACGACCCACCCTGCACCACCCCCACATACGCTTCTTCCAAAAGCGCCAGTGCAAAGTCCTCATCCAACTCCAAGCGCCGCCCGCCGTTGGTGGTCCGCGCCAAGCAACCAGCCACATTCACAAAAAGATAGAAGGCCCCCTCCGGCTTATGGCAGCTCAGCCCCGGCGCTGCGTTAATCATCTCGACCGCCATGTCGCGCCGCCGCTGATATGCCGCCGTCATTTCCGCCACGCTCTCCTGCGGTCCGTCCAAAGCAGCCGCCGCCGCCGCCTGCCCGATTGTTGAAACACCCGCCGTTATCTGACCCTGCATATTCACCATAGCTCGGATCATCGCCTTCGGTCCGGCCGCAAACCCGATCCGCCATCCCGTCATCGCGTAGGTCTTGGAAACGCCGCTGATCGTGACAATCCGCTCGCGCAGATCGGGCGCCACCGCTGCGATTGTCGCGTGCCGCCGCCCATCATAGATCAAGTGCTCATACATATCGTCCGACATGATCCAAACATACGGATGCCGGCGCAGCACCGCCGCCAGCTCCGTCAACTCCTCGGCGGTGCAGCATGCACCCGTCGGATTATTCGGATTGTTCAGCACCACCATCTTGGCCTTGGGTGTAATTGCCGCTGCGATGTCCTCCGGCCGAGGCTTGAACCCATTGTTCTGCGGGCAGGCCACAAACACCGGCTCGCCCCCTAGGAACCGCGTCATCAAGGGATACGCATTCCACGACGGCACCGGCACCACGACCTCCTCGCCGGGATCCACCGTCGCCGCCAGCGCATTGAAAATGCACTGCTTGCCACCATTCGAAACGGCGATCTCATCGTATGCAAAAGCCAGCCCGGAATCCCGCTGAAATTTCCGCTGGATTGCCTCCTTCAGCGCCTGTGTCCCATCCTGCGGAGGATACTTCGTCTCGCCCCGCAATGCCGCCTGATACCCTGCTTCGATCGCGTGCCGGGGCGAGGCGAAGTCCGGCTCCCCAATGGTCAACGCGATGACGTCCGCACCCTGGGCCCGTAGCTCCCGCGCACGTACCGTCATCGCGACACTAGCCGCAACCCGGACGCGCTCTAGCCGGGACGACAGAGCCGCCATTACTTCAGCCCCTTGCAGAAGCGCTGGATCCGCCGACACGCCTCGATGAGGCTTTCCGTATCCGTGGCATAACTGAGCCGGAAATGCCCTGGATAGCAGAACGCCGCACCATGTACCGCTGCGACATTCTCCTCCTCCAGCAGCGCGGTCACGAATGCCTCGTCATCCTTGATCCTCACACCACCCCGCGAGGTCTTCCCAATGCATCCATGCACCGCCGGAAACATGTAGAACGCTCCTTCCGGCTTATGACACATGATCCCTGGCGCCGCGTTCAGCATCTCCACGACAAGATCGCGCCGCTGCTGATAAACTTGGCGCATCTCCTGAACCAACTCCTGCTGGCCGGTCAGCGCCTCCACCGCGGCAGCCTGGCTGATCGATGATGGGTTGGAAGTTGATTGGCTCTGCAGCTTGTCCATGGCCTTGATCAGCGCCAAGGGAGCACCTGCGAAACCGATCCGCCATCCCGTCATTGCATACGCCTTCGAGCAACCGTTCATCGTCACAGTCCGTTCGCGCAGCCGCGGTTCAACCTCCAGTACGGTCGCCGGCCGGAATCCGTCATACGCCAGCTTCTCGTAAATATCATCCGTGAAAACCCACACATTCGGGTGCCGCATCAGCACATCGCAGATCGGCCGCAACCCCTCCGCGTTATAGGCTGCCCCCGTCGGATTGCATGGATTGTTCAGCATGAACCACTTGGTTGCCGGCGTAATCGCCGCCTCCAGATCCTCTGCGCGCAGCTTAAACCTATGATTCTGACCACACGGCACCAGCACGGGCCTGCCGTCGGCTAGCGATACGATATCGGGATAGCTGACCCAGCAAGGGCTCGGTATGATCACCTCGTCCCCGGCATTCAGCGTGGCCAGCATAGCGTTGAAAATCACCTGCTTCCCGCCAGTCGAGATAATGATCTCCTCTGGCCTGTAATCGAATTCCCTGGTCGCGCTTGAACTTATACGCAACGGCCTTCCGCAGCGCCGGCGTTCCTGCCACGTCCGTATATTTCGTCTCCCCGGCCTCAATCGCCCGGATCGCCGCATCCTTCACGTTGCGAGGCGTATCAAAATCCGGCTCGCCTGCCGACAGGCTGATCACATCACGCCCCGCCGCCCGCAACTGACGCGCTTTGGTCGAAATCGCGATGGTCAGGCTCGGACTGATCCGGTCGAGGCGTTCCGCTGTCACAGACATTGATGGACCTTTGCTGAAAAGCCCCGGACCCTACAAAAACCCGCCCTGCCCGGCAATCGGCCCCCTTGCACCGCGCCACCTGGCCCACCGATCGTGGCTTGTAGGCGACCGACCGTGTCACTGGCCTCGTCGCCACCTAACCATCGTGCTAGAGGCGCGCGATAACTACCGTCCGGGGGGAAAGGAAGCATTAATGGACTTTGACCTGACAGAGGAACAACGCCTACTCAAGGAAAGCGTAGACCGGCTGATAGCCGACCGGTACGCCTTCGAAAACCGCAAGAAATACCTCACCGAACCCGACGGCTGGAGCCGCGAGCTGTGGTCCCACTACGCCGAACTCGGCCTTCTCGGTCTGCCCTTCCCCGAATCCCTCGGCGGCTTCGGCGGCGGCCCTGTCGAGATCATGATTGTCATGGAGGCCTTCGGCCGCGGCCTGATCCTAGAGCCGTTCTTCGCCACCGTGATCCTCGGCGGTGGCCTGATCCGGCATCTGGGCTCCGAAGCTCAGCAATCCGAGCTGATCCCCCAGATCGCACAGGGAAACCGCAAACTCGCCTTCGCTCACATCGAGCGCCGGTCGCGCTGGAACCTCGCCGATGTCATAACAGCCGCACGCCGCGACGGATCGTCCTGGCTGCTGAACGGTGCAAAAAGCGTCGTCCTGCATGGCGACGTCGCCGACGCGGTCCTTGTCACCGCACGCGTCGCCGGCAGACAAACCGACCGCAACGGCATCAGCCTGTTCCTGATCGATGCAAACGGACCCGGCTTGAATCGCCGCCCCTATCCCACGCAGGATGGCCTGCGCGCCACGGAAATCACCCTCGACAACGTCCGCACTGAAACCGTTCTCGGCGAATCAGGAGAAGCCCTCCCCGCAATCGAACGAGCGGCGGATGAAGCGATCGCGGCACTGTGCGCGGAAGCAGTGGGGGTAATGACATGCATGAATGAGATCACCCTGGATTACCTTAAAACGCGCCAGCAATTCGGCCGTCCCATCGGTCAGTTTCAGACGCTACAACACCGCGCGGTGGACATGCTTACCGCCCTCGAACAGGCGCGCAGTATGGCTATGCTTGCCACCATGATGGCGCGCGAAACCGATGCCACCGAGCGCCGCCGGGCTATCTGTGCGGCAAAAGCACAGATCGGCCGATCCGGCAGGCATGTCGGTCACGAGGCGATCCAGCTTCACGGCGGGATCGGCATGACAATGGAATACAAGGTCGGGCACTACTTCAAACGCATGATCCTGATCGATCAGATGTTTGGCGATGCTAACCACCATCTAGCAGAGCTCGCCCGCCTCGGCGGACTGTTCGGACGGGTCGCCTAGCCCACTGCGCACCTACCGCGGCCACTCCGCCATGTCGACGAGGCCTGTCCGATCCACCGCCACCCGCCAGCTTCGTACCTTTTCCGCACCGCACCAACCCCGTTCGTACATTTCCCGCCGCGCCCAAATCGGGCTTTCGTATCCCTCCCCGCCCGCGCATGGACCACATGACTACACTCGGCCTAAACTGATCTCCCAAGATCGCCTCGAAGGGGAAGTCAAAAACATGAGCGATTCTCCCATCGCCTACGACCGGACCACCGAGGACTTCGGCAACATCGTCGAACTCGGGCACGTCAACACCACCGTCCCCGACCAGAAGCTGGCCACCATCTTCTACATCACCAGCCTCGGCCTTACCCGCGACCCCTATATCATGACCGGCCTCTCCAACATGTGGGTCAATGTCGGCCGCCAGCAGTTTCATCTGCCCGCCCGCGCCCCCCAGGTCCTCCGAGGCACCACCGGCCTCGTTCTCCCCGATCTCGAACGCCTCCTCCGCCGTCTCCACAACGTCCGGAAGGACCTCGAAGGCACCAAATTCGCCTTCCACGAGACCAATGACGGCATCGAAACCACCTGTCCCTGGGGGAACCGCATTCGCTGCCACGCCCCTGACCCCGTCCGCTTCGGCCCGATCCGCCTCGGCATGCCCTACGTCGAATTCGACATCCCCGAAGGCACCTCACTCGACGGAATTGCCCGCTTCTATCGCGAAATTCTCGGCGGCCTCGCCGCCGTTTCCGACGATACCCGAGGCGCCTACGCGTGGGCCGTCCTCGGCGACGGCAACAAGGCAATCTACCGCCCGACCAAAACCGAACCGCCGCCCTACGACGGCCACCACATCCAGATCACGCTCGCGAACTTCTCCGGCCCGCACCGCAAGCTCGTGGACCGCGGCCTGATCACCGAGGAAAGCGACCAGCACCAGTACCGCTTCACTGACATCATTGACCTCGACAGCGGCAAGGTGCTGTTCCAGATCGAGCATGAAGTGCGCAGCATGCGCCACCCGCTCTATGCCCGCCCGCTGGTCAATCGCGACCCCACGATAACCAACACGCACTACGCCCCCGGCTACGAAGTCGCGCGCTGGGCTATGCCGCCGAACTGAATACGTGTAGCCCACCCACCCGTCACGGCCAGCAACGTCCTCAGGCTTTGACCCAAGGATCACCCGACGGTTCTCACGCCCGGATCCGGGAGATATGCCTACCGCTACCGTTTCTGCAGCCGACCACTAGCGGAGGTCACATGCACCGACGCCCGTTCCTCGGTGCCATCATGCCGCTGGTGGCCTGCCGATCGCCCAGCCAACGACGCTAAGATCAATCGCGTCGAAGCCTATCTTAACGGAATCAGAACGCTACAGGCGCACTTCGTCCAGGTTTTGCCTAATGGGACGACTTCCGAGGGCACACTCTGGATGGACCGCCCCGGTCGTCTCCGCCTGCAATACGCACCACCCACCCCGCTCACGCTCATCGCCGCTGAGGGTACCTTACTGATTCACAACGCTTCTAACCAGGGCACGATCACCATGCCCCTGGCTCGTACCCCACTTTCCATCCTCCTGGCGCCCTCCATCAGCTTGTCCGGGTCCGTCACCGTCACGAATATCCAAAACACCCCCGGAGGCCTCACTATAACTCTGGTTCGGACCAACGCCCCCCGCGAAGGCTCGCTCACGCTGTTCTTGTCCCGCGCCCCGCTCACACTCCGCTCAATTCGCGTCGTTGATGCCGAAGGCCACGTCACCGAGCTCACACTGCTAACCCTAGAGCCGAACGTGCCCATCAACCCGGCCATATTCCAGCTGTAACGGTCTACAGCACACACCGCTTGGACACCATGGGGCTAAGCCGCATCACGCTGTGAAAATCGAGTTCGACCCAGCAAAGGATACTATAAACCGCGCCAAGCATGACCTACGTCTTGAAACCGATCGTCTCGAAAACCCCAAATCGGCGAGGTGGTAGATAACACGACATCATGGAGAGATCAGGTTTAGCGCCTTCGACTTCATTGAGAACATCGATGCGTGATACCTATCCGATGCGAGGGAATATTTACCCTATCATCTCACTTCGCTGGCCAACGGACACGAGGAGCGCGATTGTCCATTAACTAGGCTTTGAGGATCTCTAACGAGAGGCGGTCTCGCGACGCGGTAACCCACCAAGTGCGGGAGCTTCGGCACTCAGAGATTGCCCCGTAAATCCCTGTCATCACTTCCGGAACATGGATTGGGATAGACCACCGAGACGGATCGGCCTGAAGCTTGCTGCGAGTCAGATGGACTCACCCGCCCTCTTGGGCGGGCTGTCAATCCCTCTACAATAGGAGGCTCGACGCTCCCAACAGAGGTGAATAATGACCGCCACGGTTGCGACCATAATAAACTCGGCACAGGACTTCCTCGGCGACCGCATCACCACCAACGCTGCTCTTCGCGAGCATCACTCCCACGGCCAAGACACCCACCCGCCACACCTCCCCGATGCCGTCGCCTTCATCGAGACTACCGACGAAGCCGCCCGCCTGCTCGCCCTCTGCTATGCGGCGCACATTGCTGTCGTCCCCTGGGGCGCCGGCACCTCGCTCGAGGGCCATGTCACCCCAGTCCGCGGCGGCATCACCCTGGACCTCTCCCGCATGACCCGCATCCTTGAGGTCAACCAGGCCGACATGGACTGCCGCATAGAAGCCGGCGTAACCCGCACGCAGCTCAATGGGCACCTGCGTGACCAGGGCCTGTTCTTCCCCGTCGATCCCGGCACCGCCGACTGCACCCTCGGCGGAATGTGCGCCACCCGCGCCTCGGGCACCAACGCGGTCCGCTACGGCACCACTCGCGAGAACGTCACCGGACTCACCGTCGTCCTCGCCGATGGCCGCGTCATCCGCACCGGCGGCCGCGTCCGCAAATCCGCAACCGGCTATGACCTCACCCACCTCTTCATCGGCTCCGAGGGCACGCTCGGGGTCATTACCGAAATCCAGCTCCGGCTTCACGGCATACCGGAGGCGATGTCAGCCGCCACCTGCCAGTTCCCTACCCTCCGAGCCGCCGTCGATACCATCATCGCCATCCTGCAGACCGGCATTCCCGTCGCCCGGATGGAACTGCTGGACGAGGTCCAGATGGCTGCCTGCATCGCCTACTCTCGTCTCGAAGGCTTGGAACCGCTCCCCAGCATCTTCTTCGAGTTTCACGGCACTCACGCCTCCGTCGCCGAGCAGGCGCAGCAGGCCGAGGAAATAGCGCTGAGCTATGGCGCCAGCGGCTTCCGTTGGGCCACCGACACCGAGGCACGCAACCGGCTATGGCAGGCCCGCCACGATGCGTACTGGGCCGCGCTCGCCAGCAAGCCTGGTTACAAAGGGCTGACGACCGACGCCATCGTTCCGATTTCGCGCCTCGACGAAGCCATTCTGGGTGCCAAAGAGGATATCACTGGCTCCGGCCTGTCTGCACCCATCGTCGGCCACGTCGGCGACGGCAACTTCCATACCGTCATTCTCGTCCCACCTGAACCCGACGGCCTGCAACGCGCCTGGGAACTGGATAAGAAAATTGTCGCCAGGGCCCTTGCGCTCGGTGGCTCGTGCAGCGGCGAACATGGTGTCGGTCTCGGCAAACGCGAGTTCATCCTGCAGGAACACGGGGAGGACACGATCGCGGTGATGCGCTCCATCAAGCAGACGCTCGATCCGCGCGGCATTCTTAACCCGGGCAAAATGTTCCTGAATTAGCCCAGCATTACTGGTTGATCACCGTCCACCGTGAAACCGCCGGCTCCGCCGTCGCCCATTTCCAGCCCTTCGGATCTCGGCAGACATCAACGGAGTACCAGGCAGGCGGCGCCTTCCCATCGGTTACCGAAAAAACCACCTCCTTACACTCCGCAATCGCCGTATTCATCTCATTTACAACCCGCAACGTCCCCTGCTCGTTGCCAAACGGAATAAAATGTCGGATCCGCCATGGCGCCTCTCCGCCCACCGGCAACAGCCCCGCCGTTTCCGCAATCACATCCTGCTCTGATCCGGCCTGAACCCGACTGTAGTACCTGGAAACAAAATCGGTCGCTGTGCCGACCGCAACACCAACAGCAAGACCCAGCCCTGGATTACCCGTGGCCGCTCCGGTCGCCGAACCGCTCGCAATGCCTGCAACCGTCCCAATATCCCTGCACCCCGCCAGCAACAGAGCCGCGCCGACCGCCGCTCCAACTCGCGCCCTCACTGCAGTCCGTCCCACCGCGCAGTCGAGGGCTCCGCAAGCGCCCAATCCCAGCGCTGGCCATTAAAGCAGATACTGGTTGTAAAAAATTGCTCCGGCTGGTTCTTCTCATTCTCTATAGAGAATACGATCTGCTTACAGGTAAACCCCGGCGCACTCGCAACACGAAAAACTGTGACATGACCATGCCGGTTTGCCTCGATCGGAATCGTGTGCACGACCTGCCACGACGCCACCTGCCCGATAGCCAGCGGACCCGCCGCGTCCGCAATCGCTTGCTGCTCCGTGCGGTGCACCCGCCGTTCTACATAATGCAGCCCGGCGCTCGCCCCCGCCGCCACGCCAAGCCCGATCCCCGTGCCCACGGCAGCGTTCTTAGTGACCCCGCTCGTTATCCCCGCACTGGCAATGCCTGCCACGTCGGCGGTGCTCGCCGTCAAGAAAGATGTGCAGCCGCACAGCTCCGCCATCGCAGCTAGCAGGCACATGCAAAATACAAGCCGGGGCGCTTCTTGAACGTTCATTGCCGACTATCAGAAACCCTCCAACCACAAGCACAAGTCGCAACCGTGTGACATTGACCGCACCGCGAGCCCTTATATCGTGCCTCCAATTCGATCCAATGGTGACAGCAATGCCCGATCGCTACCTGCGCAGCGGTATCTTCCTCGCCCCGTTCCACACCCTTAACGAGAACCCCACCCTTGCCCTTGAACGGGATCTTGAGCTGCTGCAACACCTCGACCGCCTCGGCTACAACGAGGCATGGGTCGGCGAGCACCACTCCGGCGGCTTCGAAATAATTGCCTCGCCTGAAGTGTTCATCGGCGTCGCCGCCGAGCACACGCCACATCCGCCTCGGCACCGGCGTCGCCTCCCTGCCTTACCACAACCCGTTCATTCGGGCCGACCGCATGGTTCTGCCCGATCACATCACCCGCGGTCGGGCCATGTTCGGGGTCGGCCCCGGCGCGCTGGTGCACGACGCGGTGAAGATCGGCATCAACGCATCCGACCAGCGTCGCAGGATGAACGAAAGCCTGGATGTGATCGTCCGCCTTCTCTACAGTGAGACGGTTATCGAAAAAACCGACTGGTACAATCTGCTTGAGGCCCGCCTCCAGCTCCCTTGCTTCACCCAGCCTACTATCGAGCTTGCCGTCGCGGCTTCCCGCTCGCCCGAAGCCCTCGCCCACCACGCTAACAACTGGCGCACCTATGAAGCGCAGGCACGGCTGAACAACAAAGTCGCCGACCGGCACAACTGGCGCCTCGTTACCATGATCCATGTCGCCGAAACTCGCGAGCAAGCCAGAGAGAATGTGCGCTTCGGGTTAGAGGCCTTCGCCCAGTATTTCCGCGATGTCGCCACCTTCCCCATCGTGCCACCGGGCATCGGTGATGCTACGAATGGCTCCTCGAAAACAAGGCGGCCTGCATCGGCACGCCTGATGATGCCATCGCCTACATCGAAACCCTACTGGAAGGCACCGGCGGTTTCGGCGTCATCACCGAGCTTGCACACAACTGGGCCGACTGGCATGCCACCAAGCGCCATTACGAACTCATGGCACGCTACCTCCACCCGCATTTCCAGGGCAGCCGCACGCTGCGCACCGCGAGCTACGACGCAGCGACCGCCCAGGGCGAGTCCTTTCGCGCCCATTCGCAGGCCGCCGTGCGGGCAGAGATTGATCGCGAGACAGCACGATAAGATTACGCAGCGTCCGCCGGGCGTGCCAATGCTGCCTCGATCAACGCAATCGTTTCGCGCCTTCCATACAGCGCAACGAATCCCCCAAATCGCGGCCCCTCCTGCTGTCCCAGCAGCACCTGATAGAGGCACCCGAACCACGCCCGCAGTTCAAGGAACGCATGCCGCTTCCCTACTTCATAAACCGCATTCTGGATCGTCTCGGCATCTGCCCCGTCGTCCATCCCGCGGAGCGTCTCCGCCAGATCCGCCAGCGCCTCCCGCTCAATCTCCGTCGGATGCCGGTATTGCTTCGCCGGCCGCACAAAATCCCGGTAGTAAGCGATCGCATGTTCAACCAGCCGGTCCAGGAAAGGCCGAGAACTCCGGAGTCGCCTCCGGCGCATATCGCCGAATAAACCCCCACAGGATCTCCGGCGTCTCGGCGTTTACGACGCTGACCAAGTTCAGTAACATTGCAAACGAAACCGGGCTGCCGCGGTTCGACATCCGGCCACACATCCGGCCACCATGAATATACCATGCCGCATTGGTCCGTTGCTCCGCTCCGCTCTGACTCCCCAACTTCTCAAAATTCGCCAGATACTCATCGGTCGCGCGCGGAATCACGTCAAAGTACAGCCGTTTCGCCCGCTGCGGCTGCCCGTACATGAACTGCCCCAGCGCCTCCGGCGGCGCATAGCGCAACCACTCCTCCACCGACAGCCCGTTCCCCTTGGACTTGCTGATCTTCTGTCCATGCTCGTCCAGGAACAGCTCGTACGTGAACCCCTCCGGCGGCTTCGCACCGAGCATCCGGCAAATCCGCCCCGACAATCGCACCGAGTTCGATCAGGTCCTTGCCCGACATCTCATAATCGACGCCCAGCGCGTACCACCGCATCGCCCAGTCGGCCTTCCACTGTAGCTTCGCCGCCCCGCCCTTTACTGAGGTCTTAAACCGCTCCCCCGTATCCGGGTCCCGCCACTCCACCGTACCGGCGACTGGATCGCGCCCCTCCATCGGCACCTGCATGACCCGGCCATTCCGTGGGTGGATCGGCAAAATCGGCGAGTAGGTCGCACGCCGCTCCGGCCCCAGCGTCGGCAGAATGACGGCAATCACCTCATCATACGTCTCCAGCACCCGCACTAGCGCCGCATCGAACCGCCCGAAGCTGTAGTATTCTGTCGAGGATGCAAACTGGTACTCGAACCCAAACGAATCCAGGAACTCCCTTAACCGCGCATTGTTGTGCGCCCCAAAACTCTCGTGCGTCCCGAACGGATCGGGGATCCGCGTCAGCGGCTTGCCCAGGTGCTGCGCAAGCATGTCCTGATTCGGCACGTTGTCCGGTACCTTGCGCAAGCCATCCATATCGTCGCTGAAGGCGATCAAACGCGACGGCCGTCCGGTAATTTCCGAAAACGCCAGCCGCACCCAATTTGTGCGCGCCACCTCTCCGAACGTGCCGATGTGCGGCAGCCCCGACGGACCATACCCCGTCTCGAACAGCGCAGCCTCCTTGCCGGATACCCGCACCCGTGCGGCAACCTTCGCCGCCTCCTCGAAGGGCCATGCCCTTGGAAGCTGGTTCTCTGCCATAGCCTAATCCGCGACGTCGCGCGCGCCGATGGTCCGATCCCGAAAGCCCTCCGGCATCTCGCGCCCCTGATCCGTGAACGCCCGGCGCACCGCCTCCACTGTGCCCCCAACGACCTGCGCTCGGTTGGATCGCACAAATTCGTTTGAACCCCGGATCGTCTCCAGCGACCCCTGGAACCGCGGCATCACATACCGGGCAAAGAGTTCGTAGCTGCGCATCGTCTGCTCCCGGTTTGCCCACTCATGCGCGCGGAACAGAATGCCGCCGAACCCGCCCTGGCTGTACTCCAGCAGCCGGTGAATGCCTTTCGTCACGGTGTCCGGCGAACCAACCAGCGTCGTGCCCATCTTCACGCCCTCGCGCAGCGGATTGTCCATGCGCCCCGGGGGCCGCCCCAGCGTGTCCTCGAAATACGTCACCGTCTCGACCCGCTCGCCCGCCTGCACCTCGCGCAGCGCCTGCTCGTCAGCCTCGGCCAAATGCGCGTTGACCACGATCCGCCACTTCCGCCGGTCCATCGCCTGGCCGTGCTTTGCCGCGGTTTCCTCTGCGATCTGCCATTGCTTCGCCATCGCCTCCGGGCCGCCCGGCAGTCCGGCCCCAATCGACAGAACCCCCAACCCAAATTGCCCCGCCGCGACCATCCCGAACGGAGTGATCGTGCTCGCTACCGCAATTTCGAACCGCGGCTCGGTATATGGCGCCAGATGCAATCGCGCTTCTTTCATCTCGAACCAGTCGGTCTTCATCGTGACCGGCTCGTCGCAGCGCAGCAGCCGCGTGATCGCCTCCAGGGCCTCGATCATCCGAGGCCGCAGCGTGACCGCATCGATCCCCATCATATAAGCGTCTGATGTCAGCGCGCCCGGCCCGCAGCCCAGCATCGACCGCCCGCGCGTCATGTGATCGAGTTGCACGAACCGCTGCGCCACCAGGAACGGATGGTGATACGGCAGCGACGTCACTCCTGAGCCGAGCCGGATTTGCCTTGTCCGCTCCGCCGCCGCGGCAATGATGAGCTCAGGCGAGGCAATCAGCTCCCACCCGGCCGAGTGGTGCTCACCGATCCACGCTTCATCGTAGCCCAGCCAATCCAGCCAACCCAGCAGCTCAAGATCGCGGTTGATGGCCAGCGTGGGGTTCTCCCCGAGCCGATGAAACGGTGCTAGAAAAATGCCGAATGTCATACCGCGACGGGCCATCGAGTATCGCTCCTCTGTCCGCCCAATCGTGCCCCCTTGAGCGCCCGTCGCCAACCCGATCACAGAAGTTGGATCAACTGCGCCTTTAGATACGCAGTCTCCGGAAGCTGCGGATGCACCGGATGATCTGGCCCAGCTCCGGTAGTGGCCACGATCCGTCCCTCGCGGTGCGCCCGTTGCACCCCCTCGGCAATCCGCACCGACCACGCCTCCACTGGCGCGTGATAGCTGCACGAAGCCACAAGCAGGAATCCGCCTGGCGTCACCAGCGATGCCGCGAGCCGCGCCATCCGGGCATATGCCCGCAGCCCCGCCTCTGCGCCTTTGCGAGACCGCGCGAAAGCCGGGGGATCGCAGATCACAATATCGAACTGCTCACGGCTACCCAGGAGCGCTCCCATGGCCTCGAACGCATCAGCATGGCGTGCCTCCACCGTCTCCACGACCCCGTTCAGCGCCGCCGCCTGCGTCGCCTGCGCCAAAGCCGCCGCGCTCGAGTCGACCAGCACCACCCGCTCAGCACCGGCCGTCGCGCACCGCACTCCGAACCCCCCGCTGTGACAGAACACATCTAGTACCCGACCCTTCGCGGCGAGCCTCGCCACCAGGTCCCGATTGAACCGCTGGTCAAAGAACCATCCGGTCTTTTGGCCCGACATCGGATCGACTGGGAACCGCACACCCCCTTCCTCCAGCTCTAGCTCGGCCACATGCCCATGCAGCTTCTTTACGTTCTCCTCCAGCCCCTCCAGCCGTCTCGCCCAGGACTCGTTCCGGGCCACTACGGCCTTCGGCGCAAACTCCGCTATCAGCCCCGCCAGCACCACCGGTATCAGCCGCTCCATGCCAGCCGTATTCGCCTGCACGACCAGTACATCGCCGTAGCGATCAATCACCAAGCCGGGCAAACGATCCGCCTCCGCATGCACCAGACGGTAAAACGGCTGTGCAAATAACCGCTCGCGCAGCTTCAATGCCTGCCGCAACCGGGTCCGCATCCACACCTCGCCGATCTCCGCCTGCGGGTCGCGATCCAGCACCCGGGCGGCGATCAGACTGTGCGGGTTGAACATCGCCAGCCCGAACTGGACCCCGTCATCGCCCTCCAGCCGAACTAGGCTACCCGGCTCCAGTCTTCGAGTCTCCGGCGTCATCGCGATCTCATTGCTGAAAGCCCACGGCGCGCCTGCCCGCAACCTGCGCCCGTTCCTCGCGCCCAGCCGAACGATGGGAGGGATCATGCCGCCCCTCCTGCTCCGTCCGGCACGGCGATGGTCTGTTCGCCCGCTTCCACACTACCCATAGTGCCCGGCTTCCGCGTAAACATCGACTATCGATTGCACCCACCGCCCGGCCATGCCTCTCACGAGATCGGTGCCAGAGCCCGCTTATGCTTGAATACCTTGCCCGTCTGGCAGCTACGGTAGCCAATACCTCCACGGCCGCGATCGGGCTGCTGTCCCATGGCACCGAGGCAACTCTCGATCTCTTCGGCCATGGCTTGCTGGCGGAGGACCCAAGGCCAAGCCTGGAGATTGATGCGGCCTTGGCTGCCGGACCAATGATGTCGATAATTCCGGACCTCGCCACTGAACACCGGGTCGCCCATACCGGCCTCGCCGCTGCACATCCGGACTTGCATTTCCTCTGCTACCGCAAATTGATTTCGGCCGGTGGCAAACATATCGGTTTCATCTGCGTCCTCGATCAGGCACGACGCGACGGTCTGGCGGAAACCGAGGCCACTTCCCTCGACGATTTGGCCAGCGCCATTATCGCCGATCGTAAGAAAATGCAGCGCCACCGGCACCTGATGCATGTCGCCGACCGTGCACTGCGCACGGACCAGATGTTACGGCTCGTCTCAGAGTCACCGACATGCATCGACGCACTCGCTAATCTGCTGCGGGAAGTATGCCGTTTCCACGGTGGCACCACAGGCGTTGTCGCGCAACTGCTGCAACCGGATCAGGATCTGCGGATCATCGCCAGATATACCCCAACCGCAAGTACCGAGCAGGAATATCGTCCAGTTGCGGACACGCTTCCGGCCAACCCACAACTCGCAATGGCCATTCGCCGCAATGAACCGCACCTCGTTCTGCGCGACGATTTTGCCGCAGACCACCCCATAGTCCCTGGCCTTGCCGCACAGATCTGCATCCCCGTTAGCATTCATCAGCGCCGTTTCGCCCTGCTTTTTGGCTACGAGACAGCAGGTCGGAACATCGAACTAACGATGGCCGATATGGTCGCCCTCATGGAAGCCATACGTCCCGGTCTGCTGCGCAAGATTACGGAAGAGCGTATCCATTTCGTCGCGCATCACGATAACCTTACGCAACTCGCCAATCGCCTCATGTTTCATCAACGCCTCGAGAACACTCTTTCCCTCGGCCGCTGTGAAGGTCAGAGATTTGCCCTGCTCTTTCTCGATCTTGATCGCTTCAAGTTAGTCAACGATCTTCTGGGACACGACACAGGTGACCAGCTTCTGATGCGCGTTGCCGATCGCCTGCGAGACAATGTACGAGAGAGTGACGTGATCGCACGCATGGGCGGTGATGAATTTGCAATTATCCAAACCTCTGGTGGGCAGCCATTGGCAGCGAAGGCTCTGGCGCAGCGTCTGTTACAAACAATGAGCCAGCCATTCGCATTGAACGGACGCACCGCCTTGATCGGCGCCTCCATCGGCATCGCCTTCTACCCGCATGACGGCGAGAACGTTGAGACACTGCTGCGCAACGCCGATATTGCGCTTTATCGCGCCAAAGCGGCGGGTCGTAATGCATATCGCATGTTTGCCCCGGATATGGCAGTCGGACACAACAATACCATCGGGTTTGAGGAGGACCTGCGCAGCGCCATCGGCGGTGACCAGTTCGCCTTGCACTATCAGCCGGTATGTAACATTTCGTCGCTGCGAATAGAGGGCTTCGAGGCCCTGCTGCGTTGGAGCCATCCCCTGCGCGGCGCGATCAGCCCTGATGTTTTCATACCCGTAGCTGAGGCCAGTGGCTCGATTGTCGAACTCGGTCGCTGGGTGCTGGAGACAGCCTGCGCCCAGGCCGCGAGCTGGGAATCGCCGGTTTGCCTCTCCGTCAACCTCTCACCGCTGCAGTTCCGCCAGCCGGACTTGCCGATGCAAATTATGACTGCGCTTGAGCGCAGCGGCCTCGCTCCCGATCGGCTGGACCTCGAGATCACCGAGGGCCTGCTTCTGGACGACTCCGATCATGTTCTGCACACGACCGAGCTACTGCAGAGAGAGGGCATCGGGATCACTCTAGACGACTTCGGCACCGCCTATGCCAGTCTGAGCTATCTGCGCCGCTTCCGCTTTGATCGCATCAAGATCGACCGGTCGTTCATTCAGAGCATCGACCAGGACGATAGCGCGCTGGCCATCGTGGAGGCGATCCTGGCGCTCGGACGCCGGCTTCACCTGACCGTGGTGGCCGAGGGGGTGGAAACCCAGGGTCAGTTGGACGCACTACGCCGGCTCGGCTGCCCACTGGTGCAGGGCTATCTGTCCGGTCGTCCGATGCCGGATGAGCAGGCACGGAGGTTGCTGCTTGCGAAGGGTCTCACAGACGCCGCAGGGGTTTCTAGCACGGCCGGCCGGTAGAACCTCTGTTGACCGGCGGGTGCCGCCGGCCTCCGACCACCGCAAGGGTAATGAAGCGGGCACCCGCTCGCTCGTCCCGTCCCCGCAGGCCCCATCTCCTCGGGCTGAAACCCCAAAGGGACTGCCCCCATCCAGCCCCGACCATCCAAGCCGCTTTCCTTCAGTTCCATACCACGAGGGGATATCCGAGGACTTGCCGCCTATTCGTGCTTGCCCAGACCTACTGAGACCCGTAAGCTTTGGGGGCGCCCACTTCAGATGGCGGTCGGTAACAACTAGAGGGGACTTGCAGCCCACCCTGACCTCGCAAAATAATTCTTTCGATCACTCCTCACGCTGGTTGATTCCGTCCGTGAACGATGCGTTAAACCTGTCCGATATTGCCCTGCATCAGCTCGGTTGGCGAATGGCCGTACTGCCGTTCCACTGTATGGGCGATACTACCGGGCACGCACTCGGGTTAGGCATGGCGGAAGAGATTTCCGGAGCCCTGTCCCGCTTTCGTGGCCCGCGCCTGATCTCCACCGCGACTTTCTGGGATGGTGGCAAACCGGCGACTGACGCGCGTCGGCGATGCCGCACCTACGCGCTCGACTACGTCGTTAACGGCATTATGGAGATAGTGGGCAATGACGTGCGGGTAACCGTCGATCTGCTTGATGTTGTACTTGATTTCGAACCGATTTGGAGCAGGTCCTTCGACGGATACTTGGACAAGTTGTTTTTATTAGAGAACCGCATCGTGTCGGAAACTGTCGCACAGCTTGATGCTCAAATGTTTGAGCCAGAAACGGCAACTGAGGTCCCTACTGAAATTGCTGCTGCGCATCATGCCGTTCTGAAAGCCATCGCAGCCACATGTCAATCCGATAGGACAGAATTTATGCGGGCTCGGGCGTTGCTTGAATATGCGATCGAGCTAGACCCTGATTATGCGGCAGCCCATGCTTGGCTGGCGTACTGGTGCATCATGGCGGTAGGCCACAACTGGGCGGATGACCCACGAGGGATTACGGAACTGGCCGGAACTGCAGCTCAAACTGCCGTTTCTCTTGATCCCCTCGACGCACGTGCACTTGCCATCGCGGGGCACGTCAAGGCGTACCTCTTCCACGAGGTGAAAAACGCCCTCGCCATGCATGAACAGGCAATAAGGCTAAACTCCAATCTGCCAATCGTTTGGACGCTCAGCGGCTGGTCAAAACACTACAATGGCGAGCACGAAGCCGCTATCCGGCACGCTACGACAGCAAAGCAATTGTCACCAGATGATCCGTTTTTACCGTTCACCGAACATCTACTTGCAGCAGCTCTCCTATTTCGTCGGCAGCTTGAAGATGCGGAGGCCTTGTCAGAAAACATTCTAGAACGCGATCCCCGACACGCCTCCGCCCGCTATGTGCACTTGGCAATACTGGGCCACCTGGGCCGACGAGAAGAGTCTCGTTACTGGCTCAAGCTCTTGCAGGATATAGATCCAAGGGCCTCTGTCGATAGATTGGCGTCTCGCGTTCCGCTGCGTCCCGACGACAAGGCATTTTACCTAGAAGGATTGCGCCGCGCCGGCCTACCCGAAAGAGCAGCGGATTAGCGATCAGGAGGAAGCTACTCCTTGGGACAACGCAGCACCTCATAATCAACTGGGCAGAGACGGCGCTTGCGGACTGATACCGCGTACTCCCCTTGCCGGTCGCTCTCGCTTATATGTGGGAGCAGTATTTTGCCCAAATCATCCCACGCAGAAAGGGAAAGATCAGTTGCCTCATGACATAAAAAGGCAGCGAGGTACTCCTCCCTGTATGCTATTTGGGGGATTGGCTGTACCTGAAGAAACGGCCAACTACTTCTGACATGCACGGTAGTATCAGTTTTTGTCAATCGGAAATTGGTGAATAATGGTCCGAACCAGAGATCGGTCTCAACAATTCCCTCCCAGACGGCCACTCCAGGAGGGCCAGGCAAGTTTACGGGTGCACGGTTAGCTAGGCTCCACCCAGTACGGGTTCGCGCCAGAAGACCCGTCCACATCTGCACACCACCCTGCTCGGGAAGCGCGGTGAGGAATGGGGGCGAGTAGCCACGAAGCTCTTCCGGCACCAGCCGATCGAAGATTTCTGCAAATCCCGGATATTGAACAGCGCCACTGTCAGTCCCCGATAGTGGCATCCAGCTCTCATCTTCGCCAAAAGACCAAAAGATCTGCTCTCCGTCCCACATTAGGCGGAAGTCCATGGGCGGAAATATCCAGTAGCCAAAACCGGTCGCAGTCGTTAGCGCATCGCAGTACCGCATCCCACGGCTCGGCAGGTAACCTGCAGCAGAACGTTCCGCCCTCTTCGGAAATTGCGCGTCGGGAATAAGGCGATAAAATTCGAGGATGCGATCAGTCATTTTCTAAGTATGATAAGTAGACGAGCCGGCATCCTGCGCTACGCAAGGATGCCCCCCGCCTGCGACGATCATCAAAAGCGCAGGTAGCCACCGCCCAGCTTAACCCGACCCGTATCCTTCGTGAAGCGAAGGTAGCCACCGCCGACCTTCACCCGCCCGGTGTCCTTCGTCGCCGCAGCAGCCTTCTTCGCCTCCACCGAAGCCGACTTCGTGACGGTCGCGGTTTCGTTCGACTGTGTCATGCCCCTCATCCTCCTTGGCGGGATTGCCGAGGGCCAACATAGTAAAGAAGCAATCGAACTGTAAAGAGGGACAATAGTGGCCTCAGAAAATTCCTTAAAACCGCCAGTCTGTTTTTTAAGAACTGAATATTTAGTGAAACAATCCCCCGATTTTACTCACTCTTATGTACAGATATCATCTTATTAGACAGTCTTCTCCAAGCTTGCACGAACTATAGCACACCTCAACAACTATTTGTATTCTGTAAAACGGCAAATACAGGCCAGCCGACCTGGGCCAGCCCGCCCACAACCTCCGCCGCCAAATCACAAAACCGCGATCAACCCGCCTCAGTAACCCGCGCGCCAACCCGCGTCGCGATCCGGCAATCAGCCCGACATCGTCAGGCCAGCCCGTTCAAGCGCCGCATCCCACGCGGATCATCTACCGGATTCCCCCAAGGCCGCCCCAACGGTCCGGCTCCGCTGGCGCGCCACGCGTTTAACGACCATCTCACACTGGGGAAAGCAATCGAGCCCCACGGAATCTCCTCCCACCCAAACAGCCCCACTTCCAGAGTCTCCAGCCCAGCTGAAAACACCGGGCCATCTACGAATCCCGCCCGAAAAATGATCTGCACCTGGCCGATCCGACTTACTGAAAACACACCTAAGATGCCCTCGAGCACGATCCGAGCTCGCGCCTCTTCCCAAACCTCCCGGATTGCCCCCTCCTCAATGGTCTCTCCCAACTCCATAAATCCTGCGGGCAATGTCCAAAACCCACGCCGGGGCTCGATGGCACGACGGCACATCAGCACCGCGCTGTCCTCCGCCACCACCGACCCAACTACGATTTTAGGATTCTCGTACGCAACGAACCCGCACTCGGGACAAACCAGCCTGTCGCGGTTGTCGCCCTCAGGTACGCGGCGCACAAATGCAGGCATGTTGGCAGCCTGCTCGGTATGTGCCCCCTGATCAACCCCGCATTAGTAACAAAACTTGAAGAGCTCCCCGTTGCCGCCCGTCTGTAATCGGGGCGCCACACATAGCTCCCCCTCTTCTACAGCCCAGGTCCCATTACACCGTCAGGTCCAGCAGCGATCCCCGCGGCAGGTTCGACGGTGGCACCGGCCCCACCCCGTTCGGCACCACGCGTAAAGGCGACGGCGCCGGCATCTGCTCCGCCCCGCTTGAGCTGCGGGCAGCAGCAGAAGGCCACACCTGCCCGATGGCCGGCATGACCGCATCGATGAGGGTGGGGCGGATTGCACTCATACTGAGATCAGACACAACTCCCTCTACCATTCCGTTAACGACGCCCCGCCGCCTCCAATGCCGCGACCCCAGGTAGTTTCTTTCCCTCTAGCCACTCCAAGAATGCACCCCCGGCCATCGAGACATACGTCAATGCATCCGCAACCCCCGCATGACGCAGGGCCGAAACCGTATCCCCGCCGCCCGCAATGCTCCGCAGCTGTCCCGCCCGAGTTACCTCAGCCACCGCCTTGGCGACCGCAACCGTCGCTCGGTCGAACGGCGGCGTCTCGAACGCCCCTAGCGGTCCATTCCAAACCAAAGTCCGCAGAGTCTTGAATCGCCTGCTCAATTGCCTCAACCGTGTGCGGCCCCGCATCCAGCACCATCGCACCCGCCGGCACGTGCTCGATCGCGACCGTCTGGCTCGCCACACCTTCCGCCAGCTTATCCGCCACCATCGCGTCCACTGGCAGGATCACCCGGCAACCCGCTGCCTCCGCCCGCGCCAGAATGTCCCGCGCCACCTCATGCATCCCGGCTTCCTGCAGTGACTTCCCGACCGCCACGCCCTGAGCCGCCAGGAACGTATTCGCCATCGCCCCTCCGATCACCAGCATGTTCACCCGCGAGACCAGGTTACCTAGCAGATCGATCTTGGTGGAAACCTTCACCCCGCCCACGACCGCGATGACCGGCCGCACAGGATTGCCCAGCGCCGACTCCAAAGCCTCCAGCTCTGCCTGCATCAGCCGGCCGGCATAGGCCGGCAACAGATGCGCCACCCCCTCGGTGCTCGCGTGCGCCCGGTGCGCAGCAGAGAACGCATCGTTCACATAAACTTCCGCAAGCTTGGCCAGCGCGGCCGCAAAAGCCGGATCGTTCGCCTCCTCGCCCGGATGAAAACGCGTATTTTCCAGCACCAGCACGTCGCCGTCCTGCAGCAGATCCACTCCCTGCTGGGCCGGCACGCCGATGCAGTCCTCGGCAAACCGAACCCGGCGCCCGAGCACCTCACCCAGAGCCGTGGCAACCAGAGCCAGCGACATCTCCGATACCCGCTTGCCTTCCGGCCGCCCGAAATGGCTACATACAATGACCCTCGCGCTCTTCTCCGACAGCTCCCGAATCGTCGGACAAACCCCCTCGATCCGGCTCATATCAGTGATTCGCCCGTCATGCATCGGCACGTTCAGGTCGGCGCGCACCAGCACGCGCCTCCCCTTCACCTCCAGCCCATCGAGCGTGCGCACTCCGCCGCTACCCTTATCCATATAAAAATCTTTCAGCGGCCCTCTGTCTCACCTTTGCGGCTCTCTGTGCCTGCCGCGGACTCCGATCCGGAGTCGGTCCTAAAAAAACAACGGCCCTACACCGACCCAAACAGAGCCGCCGTATCCGCCATCCGGTTGGAAAAACCCCATTCATTGTCGTACCACCCCATTATCCGCACCAGCTCGCGGTCCACCACTGCCGTCTGACTCGCATCGAAAGTGCACGACGCCGCGCAGTGATTGAAATCCACACTCACCAGAGGCTCCGTATTGTAGTCCAGGATACCCCGCAGCTCACCTTCCGAGGCGCGCTTCATCGCGGCATTCACCTCCTCTTTAGATGCCGCGGCCTTCAGGTTCACATCCAGCGACACCAAGGAAACATTCGGCGTCGGAACCCGAATCGCCGTTCCGTCCAGCTTACCCTTCAGCTCCGGCAGCACCAAGCCAACCGCCCGCGCAGCACCCGTGCTGGTCGGGATAGAGGATACCGCCGCCGCCCGGGCCCGATGCGGGTCCTTGTGCAGCGTGTCGATCGTCCGCTGATCGCCGGTATAGGCGTGAATCGTCACCATATAGCCTCGTAGGATCCCGAAGTTCTCGTGCAGCACCTTCGCCATCGGTGCCAGGCAATTGGTGGTGCATGATGCATTAGAAATGACCGTCATGTCCCGCGTGATCGTCTTCTGGTTCACCCCGTACACGATCGTCGCATCGACCCCATCCGCCGGTGCCGAGATCAGCACTTTTCGCGCTCCCGCCTGCAGCAGCGCTGTCGCCTTTTCCTTACTGGTGAAATGCCCGGTGCATTCCATCGCGACGTCTACGCCCTGGTACGGCACCTTGGTCGGATCCTTTTCCGCCGCGACCTTGATCGGCCCCCATACCCGTCCGCCATACCGGACGGTCAACCGGTCACCCGACACCTCCACATCGCCCGGGAACCGCCCGTGCACACTATCGTACTTAAATAGATGTGCATTCGCCTCCGGGCTCCCGAGGTCATTGATCGCCACCGCGACCAAATCATCCCGCCCGCTCTCGATAATTGCCCGTAGCACCAGCCGGCCAATCCGGCCGAACCCGTTGATCGCAACCTTCACGGACATCGTCTTCTCCCTCTCAACCTTTCATCCGAGCCGCTTCTTCACGGCCGCCACAACCGCATCCGACGTGATACCAAAATTCTTATACACCTCCTGCCAGGGGCCGGATGCGCCAAACGTTGTCATGCCGATAAAAACCCCATCAGGTCCGAGCCACCGCTCCCAGCCGAGCGGCGCTGCCGCTTCGATCCCGATCCGCGGCACCCCACCCAGCACCTCCGCCCGATAGGCCGCATCTTGCATCTCGAACAACTCCTGGCACGGCAGCGACACCACCGCTACCGCGACCCCCTCTCGGTTGAGCAACTCGCGCGCCTCCATCGCGGTCGACACTTCCGTGCCCGTCGCAATCAACGTCGCCCGGCGAGGCCCGTCCGCCTCCGCCAGCACATACCCCCCGCGTGCGCACCGGTTCTCCCCCACGTCGACCCGCAGACCCGGCACCGCCTGACGGCTCAGCACCAAAAGCGACGGCCCGTCCATTCGCTTGATCGCCAGCTCCCAGCACTCCGCCGTCTCCATCGTATCGCATGGCCGATACACATGTACATTTGGCATCGCCCGCAGGCTGGCCAGATGCTCGACCGGCTGATGAGTCGGCCCGTCCTCCCCCAAACCAATCGAGTCATGCGTCAGGACATGGATGACCCGCTGGCGCATGATTGCACCGATTCGGATCGCCGGCCGCATGTAGTCCGTAAATACAAAGAATGTCCCGGTATACGGAATAATCCCGCCATGCAGCGCCATCCCGTTGGCCGCGGCGCACATCCCATGCTCCCGGACACCGTAATGAACATACCGGCCGCCGTAGCTGCCGGGGCCGATCGTCCCCATGGACTTTACAAACGTCAGGTTCGACCCTGTCAGGTCCGCCGAACCGCCCACCAACTCCGGTGTCGCTGGCACCAGCACCTCGAGCGCCCGTTGGCTGGCCGCACGAGTCGCCAGCTTCGGCTTCTCGTCCGCAATCCCCTGCTTCAGCGCGGTCATGCTTTCGTGCCAGCTTTCGGGTAGCTTCCCGCTGATCACCCGTTCGAATTCCGGCCGCAGCCCATGCCTCGCCAACCGCTTCAGCCACGACCGCCGCGCCGCCTGCCCCCGAGTGCCCGCCGTACGCCACCGCTGCATCAGTTCATCCGGCACGCTGAATGGGGGCTCGTGCCATCCCAGCAACTGTTTCGCCCCCGCAGCCTCCTTGGACCCGAGCGCCGCCCCATGCACCACCGCCGTGCCCGCCTTGGTTGGCGCGCCCAGGCCAATGATGGTGCGACACGCTACCAACGTTGGCTTCTTCGACCGTACCGCGAACGATAACGCCGCGACGATTTGTGCCGGGTCGTGGCCATCAATCGCCTTGGTCGCCCAGCCCATGGCCGCAAAACGCCTTATGGTGTCCTCAGACCGCGCAAGCCCGGTATCGCCGTCAATCGAAACGTGGTTATCATCATAAAGAAACGTCAGCTTCTCCAGCCGCAGATGCCCGGCGAGCGCAATCGCCTCGTGGCTGACCCCCTCCATCAGATCCCCATCCGAGCAGATAACCCAGGTCCGATGATCGACCAGCGATTTCCCGAACCGCGCGGCCATCATCCGCTCGGCCAGCGCCATCCCCACCGACGTCGCAATCCCCTGGCCCAGGGGGCCCGTGGTCGTCTCGATCCCAGGCGCCTCGCCGAACTCCGGGTGCCCCGCGCACGGCGAATGAAGCTGACGAAACCGCTTAATATCCTCTAGGGTGATGCCCTCGAACCCGGTCAGATACAAAAGCGCATACAGCAGCATGGACCCGTGTCCGGCCGAGAGCACGAACCGGTCGCGGTCCGGCCAATGCGGATCGGCCGCATCGTACTTCAGGAACCGCGTCCAGAGTACAGTGGCGACATCCGCCATGCCCATCGGCATCCCGGGATGTCCCGAGTTGGCCGCTTCCACCGCGTCAATCGCAAGTGCCCGGATCGCGTCCGCCATTCGTCGTTGCGGCGTAACAGGTCGCGACAGAATCTCCGCTTGCCGCGCAAGAATCGCGTTCTGGACAGGAAGTTCAGCCAAAGCAGACATGATCGCCCTCGGCACGCCAACCCGGCTATAACGCACAGGCCCTAGGTCGGAGCAAGTTACGGCCGATCACGCCGCCGGCCAACGTTCGAGCGTGTTCGCCAGAATGGACGCAAGCTGCGGTGAAATGCCAAATAGCCGAGCATTGTGATCGAGTTTTACCCCATCCGCCGGATTCCGCTTCGCCGCCGCCATCCAGTCGCACAGCATCTCCATCACATCAAACAAGTCCATACCCGTTACACCCTGCTCACCATCGTACTCCGGATGATGGGAGTTGCAGTGATAGTAGTGCTCCAGCGCGGGAGCCGCCCGTTCTGCTGCCGCCTGCCACTCTGGTGACCCGTAGGAAACCCCTTCGACCATCGGAAAGACGTCGTCAAAAACCGGCTTCACCTCGGCGCTCAGCTTACTCGTATCATGCACCCGGGCACGGCGCAGCATCTCGCCAATGAACGTGCCTATGTTGTCGCGAACCGCATGGACATGCGCCAAGGTGTCGGCGCAGCTGTCATAGGCAGCCATCCCGCCCCCCCTGTTTCAAGCGCAACAGAACCGCCTCCGCAGCCCCACCGTCCATGGACAACACCCGCTCTACTGTATCTCGCGCAAAACCGGCACGCGCCATCACCGCGAGCTCACGATGGTCCGCATCCTCACGGACCGGCCTCGCGCGAAACGGCCCGATCCGCCGCCGAAACGCCAACTTCAACGCGGCCACAAACTCCATCTCCGGATCATCCGCCGCAATTTTGTCAATCGTCTCTCGATCGACCCCACGCGCCGCCAGGTGCGCCACTATCGCGCACCGCGAGTGCCCGCTCCGAGCGAGCCGTGCTGCCCGGCTCGCCGCAAATACCGCGTCATCGACTGCCCCGGCCGCCGCCAGCCGAGACACCACTCGCAGAGCAGCCTCTCGCGCCGCCTTCACCTGGTCCGCGTCACCCCCCGCGGGTTGATTTCGCACCCACCGGTCAATCCGTCGTTGCAGAACCCGGCGAAGCCCCGCCTGCGTCGTGGCATAACGGCCTAGATGCGCGAGCGCCGCCTCATGCAAGCTAGCTTCGTCAGGTGCCGCCCCCAAGCGTTTCACCCTGTCAGCTCCACGATTCCGAGCCCCGCCGCGGCTAGTAGCCGCGCCACAGCTGCGAACACCGCCTCAACCGAGAGGTCGTCCATTGCCAGCCCACCTCGCACCGCCGCGGCTCGCAGGCCCGCCGGCGCGTACTGCTCGATAGACGTCGGACCGAAAAGTCCAATCGTCGGTACGCCTGCCGCCGCAGCCAGGTGCATCAGTCCCGAATCATTGCCTACGAACAACGAACAGCGGCGAAGGCATGCCGCCACCTCGGGCAAACTTAACCGGCCTGCCAGATCGATTGCGCCCGGCAACGCAGCCAACACCGGAGCTGCCAGCTCTCTCTCCCACTCACTCCGACCCCCGAACACCGCGGGGACCGCGTCCGCTAGAAGGCCTTCCTGAACCGCCTGGAATAGCGCCACAAACCGGCTCGGCGGCCACACTTTCGGCCCCCAGTTCGCCGTAGGCCCAAGCCCCACCACACAGCGTTTCGCGGGGATAAATCGCGCCGCGAGCCTTTCATCCTCTGTGGAAACCCAGGCCACCGGGAGCGGCGCCGGATCAAGATCCAGTATCCGGGCGAGCTGCTCCACCTTCGGCCGTCGCTCATCTCCCGGCCGCGGCCGCATCACCGCCCGTTGTTTCGCCCGCACCATGTATGCCAGCGCCGAGCCGCGTATATCCACTACTAGGTCCCATCGCCGGGTCGCCGCCCGAGCCCAAAGCGGCACCCAATGCAGGTTCCAGGCCTGCTTCTCCAGGACCAGTGTTCGTTCCCGCTTTGGCATCCGCGCAAACACATCGACGGCGTACGGACCGCACGCAACCGAGACCCGCGCCGTCGGATACCGCCCGATCAAGTAATCGAGCAGCCCGGTCGAGAGCACCGCGTCACCGACGCGGTTTGACGTGATAAACAGAACCCGCATTCCCGGCGCACCGCATACCCGAAACGGGCGCGGATCGGAACACTCGTTTGAGGTGAAGCATCTCTCTCCGCTGCCAACTTGATCACCCCACCTCTACCACCGCATCCGCCGCGAACGCCCCTTGCCCCTCGGGCATTGCAAACACCGGGTTCAGATCAACCGACCGCAATCGCTCCCCCGCCTGCGCCGCAAACACCGACAGCCGCGCCAACATCCCCGCGAGCGCCCCCACATCCGCCCTCGACCGCCCCCGCACCCCCAAGAGCAACGGCGCCCCACGGATCGAACCGATCAACTCCTCAGCCACGTCCACCCCGAATGGACAGCGGCGGAACACCACATCCTTCAGCACCTCCACAAACACCCCGCCGAGGCCGAACATAGCGACAGGGCCGAATACCGGATCGCGATGCACCCCAAGAATACACTCCACGCCTCCGGTCATTTGCCTGGCTACCAGCACACCCTGTAACCGAGCTTTTGGAGCGTTCTCTTGGGCGCGCGCCATCAGCATCTCATACCCATTCCGCACTGACGCCGCATCTCGCACATCCAGCAACACCCCCCCGATCTCCGACTTATGCAAGACGTCCGGCGACAGGATCTTCATCACCACCGGAAACCCCAGCCGCTCCGCCGCGGCCACCGCCTCTTCAGCCGACCCGCACCCCTGCTCCGGCACCGACGCAATCCCCGCCGCCGCCAGCAACCGTTTCGCCTCCACCTCCAACGGCATAACCGCCGGAAGAGTTACATCCGGAACCACCGGCAGAGCCAGCCGCGGCCCGGCCGCGAACGCCGCTCCAAACCTTCCCATAGCCGCGATCGCATAAACCGCACGCGATGGATCTTCATGGCAAATCCAGCCCTGCCCCTCCAGCTCCCGCACATGCTCCGGCGGTGCAATAACCGATAATACATACAAGCGATCCGGATAGCGATCCCGCACCTCATTCAGCTTCTCCAGCATCACCGGCCACCGGTGCGACGACGCGACCATCGTGAAAAAACCCAGGACCGACGAATAATCGCCCTCCCGTACCATCGAACTCGAAAAACGGCTCCAATAGCTCCGGCTGATTGCTGACCTGCGCTGTCGCATCGACCGGATTTTGCGGAGCGCAAAACGAAACCAACTCCTTCAACCGGTTCTGCGCCTCGACCGGCATCTCCGGCATGGCTACGCCCGCCTCTTCAGCCGCATCGCTCACGAGCACACCCGCCCCGCCGGAAAGTGTGATCATCCCCAACGTGTTTCGCACCGGATAAATCCGCCGCGTCGCCGTCTGCGCAATATCCAGCATCTGCTCGGACGTGCGCGCTCGCACCACCCCGAATTCCGCCATCACAGCTTCGGTTACGGCATCATTCCCGGCAATCGACGCAGTGTGCGACTTGGCGGCCTTAGTCCCCAATGCGCTACGCCCGACCTTCATCATCACGATCGGCTTGTGTCGCTCCCGCGCGACCTCGAACGCAGCGATCAATGTGCCCGCCTCGCGAATCCCCTCGGCATACACCGCGATCACGTCCACCTCGGGGTTCTCCGCCAGCCAACCGATGCATTCGCCAACCGTCACATCAGCCTCGTTGCCAGTAGTGATGCATAGCGACGCACCGATCCCTCTGTTGCGCGCGAGCGTATAAAGATGCGTTCCATATGCACCCGACTGCGACGCAATCCCGATCCGGCCCGGAATCGGCCATCCGCTGTCAAACGATGCCGAGAATGTCGCGTAATAACTCCGCCGCCCGTCGAACGTCCCCAGGCAATTCGGCCCCAGAATCCGCATCCCGTACTTGCGTGCAATTGTAACCATCTCGGCCTGCGCGGCCTCGCCCGCTTCGCCCACCTCGGCGAACCCCGCAGTAAACACCAGCGCCGCCCTGGTTCCGCGCTTCCCCAATTCCTCGATCGCTTCCAGCGCAACCGCGGCCGGAACCGCAACGATCGCCACATCCGGCGCTTCCGGCAGCTCCACTACCGAGGCGTACGCCTTCAGCCCCTGAACGTCCGCCCGGTTCGGATTAACCGGATAGATCGCACCAGCGAACCCCGCGGCCTTCATATACGCGATCGGCCGACCACCAATCCGCGCAACATCGCTCGATGCCCCCACCACCGCGACCGAACTAGGTGCGAACAGCGGCGTCAATCCGCCGAACTGGCTCGTCATTGAATGTTCCTCCCCTCCCTGCTCATTGAAACCCTTCGTGGCGCTCTGTCTCGATCTTAAAATAAATCCAGCCCGCACCTTGCCCCTTGAACCCGACCACCACGGCAGTATATCCGGCCCCGACGCGAAGGTGAGCCGTCGCAAGCCTGCGCGCTGGTCCGGCTGAGCCGGATCCGTGTTCACTCATGAAGGGATCTCATGAAACCGCGATCTAGCAGCCAGCCAACGGAGAGCCACAGTCGGCCCGAGCCGTCTGTCGTTTCCTCTCGCGGCTGGATCATCGCCCGGGTCGATCATGGGTCCACTAGCCCTGCGGGACTGATCTTCCCGCTCTAGTGGCCACGCTCTCCCGGGCTTGAGCAACGCTTAAGCTACCAGGAGAGAGCCAGTGGCCATCCTCTACAGCTTCAAGGACTTTTCATCGCGGAACACGCGTCGCCACGGTGCGGATCGCCCCCGCATCGTGGCGCAGTGGTACCGTGACGGCCGCGGACGCTTGGGATGCCAGTGGCGCGTGGACGAAGGTGTCGAGTCAGAGCGCCCGGCTTAGGTCGGCCTGATTAACCGCAACCCTGCCCGCCCCCCGGGCAGGCCCCTCGATCCTTCGTTCACGTTCTACGGATTACGCCAATGTCCGACATTGTTCTGAACGCTGGCCCCGCTGTCCTCGACCGGGCGCATATCGGCGATATCGAGGGCGCCCTCGGCACGATCTACCACGGCGATCTCCGCCGGCGCCGCGGCTGGTGGGACCACCTGTGTACCCTCGCCGCAATCGTCGGCCCCGGCCTGATCGTCATGGTCGGCGACAACGACGCCGGCGCCTTTAGTACCTACAGCCAGGCAGGCCAGAATTACGGGACCGCACTGCTGTGGACGTTGCTCCTGCTGGTTCCCGTGCTGTACGTCAATCAGGAGATGGTACTCCGGCTCGGCGCCGTAACCGGCGTCGGGCATGCACGCCTTATCCTGGAACGCTTCGGCAGGTTCTGGGGCGCATTCAGCGTGATCGATCTGTTCATGCTGAACGCGCTCACCATCGTGACCGAGTTCATCGGCATCAATCTCGCGCTTGGCTACCTGGGTGTGCCGCGCGTGGCCGGTATCATTGTTGCCGCCGGCATCATCATCGCGGCCGCAAGCACCGGCAGCTTCCGCCGCTTCGAACGCTTCTCTCTGGCGCTCTGCTTTTTCAGCCTGCTCCTCGTCCCGGTATTCCTGCTGGCGCACCCGCCCCTCAAGGAGATCGGCCACGGCTTGGTTGTGCCTGCCTTTCCGACCGGTGCGAACCTGTCGGATGTGATGCTGCTGGTCATCGCCATTGTCGGCACCACGATCGCGCCCTGGCAATTGTTCTTCCAGCAGAGCTACGTCATCGACAAGCGTATCACCCCGCGTTTCATGGCATATGAAAAAGCCGACCTCTGGATCGGTATCGTCATAGTGCTGATCGGCGCAGTCGCGATAATGGCTTTCGCCGCAGCGGCTTTCGCCGGCACCTCCGGTTTCGGCCATTTTACCGATGCCGGTGCCGTCGCTCGCAGGCTCGAAGCTTATGCAGGCCGCAGCGCGGGGGTGATGTTCGCGCTGGCACTGCTTGATGCTAGCATCATCGGGGCGTCCGCGGTTTCACTCGCAACCGCCTATGCCATCGGCGATGTGTTGGCGCTGCGTCATTCGCTGCACCGCAAGGCCACCGACGCACGCGGATTCTACGCGGTCTACGCCGGGTTGATCGCGCTGGCTGCAGCTCTGGTCCTGTTCGGCAGCGACGCTCTGCTTGGCATGCTCACCAACGCGGTGCAAACGCTAGCCGGCGTTCTGCTGCCTTCTGCCACGGTGTTCCTGCTGCTGCTGTGCAACGACAAGGCCGTGCTCGGGCCTTGGGTGAATGGCCGCTGGCTGAACCTGTTCACCGGAACGGTCATCTGGGTGCTGGTCATGCTCTCGGTCGTACTCACCGCCGCGACGATTTTCCCGGACATGTCCGGCCGGATGATCGTCATGATCCTGGGCGGTGGAACGCTGCTCGGCGTCGCCGGCTTTGCCGCCTTCCTGGTGCTTCGCCCGGCCGCGTTGCAGGCTCGCCCCGCTGAAGGACCGGTGCTGCGGGTCGAACTTCGGGCCCTCCGCTCCCGCTGGCGCATGCCTGCGCTTGAAACCCTGCTGCCGCCCAACCTGAGCCTGAGCAAACGGATCTGGATGGGTGTGCTGCGGGCTTATCTGTTCGCCGCCGTGATCCTGGTCGTGGTGAAGGTCGTCCAGTTAGCGGCAGGCCAATAAATATACTATTATGCCGTCAATCCGGCATGATGACGCTCAACACCTTCTTGTCGCTGTTCGTCGCGTTCGCGCTCGGCACGGCAATAGGGTTTGAGCGCCAGTGGTGCCAACGCACCGCCGGGCTCCGGACCAATGTATTGGGAGCAGTCGGTGCCGCGGCATTCGCCGATATGGGCCTGCGCCCTCGCCGGCCACGAAGGAGCCGTGCGCATCATCGCCCATGTCGTGTCCGGTATCGGTTTTCTCGGTGCCGGCGTTATCGTGAAAGGTGGCGCCGGCATCCGCGGCCTGAATACCGCCGCTACCCTGTGGTGCTCCGCCGCTGTTGGCGCATTCGTCGGCGCCGGTCTGCTCGCCGAATTCTGTGGTTTTGGCTGCTTTCGTCCTGAGTGGCAACACGCTCCTACGTCCGCTGGTGGACTGGGTGAACCGTCACCCGATGAGCGCACAAACCACCGAAGCGCAATACCACGTCCTCGCCGTGGGAGACCGCGAACACGTCGCCGAGATTCGCGATTTGCTCGAGGAAACGCTCCCCCGGGCCGACTATCCGGTTCACGACATCGATGTCCTCTCCGAAGACCAGGACCAGATCGAGCTCGCGGCCCATCTCGTTCCAACCCGGGCCGAGCATTCAGAGCTCGACCAGGTGGTGACCGAACTGGAGCGTTCGCCCTTTATCCGGTCCGCCACCTGGTCCGTCGAGACAGAAGCCTGACCCCTCATGCGCGCCACCCCGGCACTTCTTGAACGCATATGGCTGGACGTCCCGGAGCACGCCCTGGAGCCCTATGAAGCCGCCCTACGGAGCGTGTGCGAAACGGTCGGCTTCTTCCACGACCAATCCTCCGGCAACTGGCAGATAGAAGGCGTTCGCTCAGCGGACGCGGACAACGCACCGCTCATGGCCGCCCTCGCGCTCGCGGAAGCGCTTGCCGGCTTCGCCGCCGAGCTCCACCGCGAGCGCCTCAACCCCGAAGGCTGGCTCGAATGCAATTACGCCGCCTTCCGCGAGCAACTCGTCGGCCGCCGCTTCGCCATCCGCGGCAGCCACATTGTCGTGCCGCCAATCCCGGGCCGGATCACGCTGCTGCTCGATGCCGGCATGGCTTTCGGCTCCGGCGAACATAGCTCAACCCGCGGCTGCCTTATCGCCCTCGAACGCATTGCCCGGCGCAAACCGCACCGCATCCTCGATCTCGGTACCGGCTCAGGCATCCTTGCGATCGCCGTCGCCAGCCTCCTTCATCGACGCATCCTAGCGACCGACATCGATCCTTGGTCCGTCCGCCTCGCCCGCACCAACGCCCGCCGCAATCAGATCGGCCCGCTCATCCTTCCTCACCGAGCCGATGGCTGGCAAAACCCGCTGCTCACGCGTTACGCCCCTTACGATCTGATCCTCGCCAACATTCTCGCCCGGCCACTCGCCCTGATGGCCAAAACCACCGCCCGCCGTCTCGCGCCCGGTGGGGCCGTAGTGCTGTCCGGCCTGCTCTTCAGCCAGTCGCACTCCGTCCTGATCGCTCACCGCCGCCACGGCCTGCGTCTCGCGTTTCAGATCACCCAGCCCCCCTGGACCACGCTGGCGCTAACCAAGCCTACATGATCAGGAAATGTGCCTCCGTCGGTTTGCATGCCACCCCGTTGATCGGCAGCATATCCTGTGGACACGCCGAAAACGCGATCACCAGATCCATGTCCGCCCGCAGCACCACGTAGCTTCGCGGCGTGGAAACAGGTGACTCGAACGACAGCGTTCCCTCGCTGCTCCACGGAATGTTCATGAACAGATTGAGCGGACTCGGAGTCTGCGGCACCGCAAGCCCAAGCGCCCTTACAGCATCCGTCAGATTGTCGGTGCAGTTGTTATGATATTCCTTGCACCCAAGTTGCTCATACCGATACCGGTCGCATGCGGCCATCAGCATATCGTGCACGCCGCCCGACGTATCCTCCAGCATGGTCAGAATCGGCCGCCGATGGTTCGTCAGCATCGCATCACCCGGTCGAGGCACCAATCGGCAAATCCCGGCCCGCGTATGCTCCATTGACATGTACTCATGCAGATCGGCGCGATTGAACGCCCAGGTATCAACTACCTGCTCGCCATGGGTATTGACCACCTTAACGGTCTCACCCTTCATCATAATCGCCGCTCTGCCAAGCCGCGCAGGAATGGTCGTCAACGCATCCGACAACTGAAACCGCCCCTCCCATATGTTTGGCGTAAATTCCAGGAACCTGATTAAACGACGGTGATGGTGATCTTCTGCGATATCACTATCGGATCAAAAAGACGGTGGTCAGCATCCCCCAGAACAAGCTGCAGAGTGTGCCTTCCCGGCCGCAAGTCTATCCGCGCTTCGGTCTGACCGCGGCCAAAATGCAGATGAGTTTTGTCTGTCGGAATCGGTTCGTTCGGATCAAGCGGCTCGGTAACATCGACTAACAGATGGTGATGTCCGCTGTTCGGGTAGTGATCGCCCGCGTGCGTCACCCCCATATTCCTCAACCCGAATCGGCACCAGAATGCGCCGCGCACGCGAGTACCCTGCCCCGGCCAGATAATGTAAAGATAAGCGTCCCGCGGCGCTGGCGTGCGCTTCTTCGGTGCCCCTGGCGTGATCTGCATCTGCATCGGCGGTTCCGCCTGCCCTCGCTGAGTTTGCTGCGCCTTCGCCGCCGTCGCGACCAGCGTTGCCAAGCTGCTGGCCAACATGCGCCTGGTCCACATAATTCTTCCCCCCTATTATTGTGGTCGTGCCACACGGAACCCGTTGCCCGGATACCGAACATCGGTCTCGTAGTGTTCGCGATCCGAGACACGCACGATACTCGGTTCGCTCAACCATGACCCGCCACGCAGCACATGATCGCCGCCGCTCTGGCACTCCCAGGCAGCACCATTCGTGGGTGCGCCCTGATAATTATCGTGCCAACAATCCGCCACCCATTCCGCAACATCGCCGCCCATATCGAACAAGCCGAACCGGTTCGGCGCAAGGATGCCGACCTTGAGCGGCCCCGCACTCTCATGGAAAGAGCCGCAGCCATGGCAATCGGCATGACCCACCCCGACCTCATTGCCCCACCAGTATCGGGTCGTGCTACCGGCGCGGGCAGCGTATTCCCACTCAGATTCGCTCGGTAACCGGTAGGGCAGCCCGGTCGCGCGCGCTAGCCATCTGACATACGCCATTGCGTCGAGCCAGCTCACATTTGTGATCGGCTGATCGGATTCATGCGTACTGTCAGGAATAGCCTGACACCCGCTTGCGGCGACGCAGGCGTTCCATTCCCCAACCGTGATGGGATACTTGCTAATCAAGAACGGACGAATGTGAACCAAATGCTCAGGTTCCTCGGACGGGTCTTCGCGGCTTCCCATTCGAAACTGCCCACCCGGAAGAAAGACCATCTCGGGTTGGTGGATAACAGGGGGCGAGGGTGCCGGTGGTGCGGCCGGTTTCGCCGAGGGTGGCGCTAACGGCACCACGGTCATCGCGACCTTTCCCCCTTCCTTGGACGAGCCCCCCTGCGGCACGACCTGCGCAGTGCTGGAGGGCGTCTGTGCGGGAGCAGGCTGGGGAGAGGCGGTTGTGGCAGGAGGGCTGGCGGCCGGAGACACGGTTGTTGCCTGCGTCGAATGGGTCTCGGCGTATGTAGCCGGGGGGGGCGTGCTGGCGGAAATCCTGTGCTTGGAAAGCTGCCAGAAATACCATACTGCACCGCTACCGCCGACGATAATCAGCGCAGTCAGTGCCAACATAACTCTGTGCCACCGCGTCGCACGTTCGAGCGCGGCCCGATCCGGCAGTACGTGGTAAATCGCGACCGGGTCGGTGATGTTCTTAACCTTCCGGTCCCCAAGACTCTTATAAGAACAGACCAGCTTGTTCTTGACGTGCTCATAGACCGCGCCCGAGATGTAAATGCTGCCCGGCTCGGCCAATCGTTCTAGTCGCGCCGCGATGTTGACGCCTTCGCCGTAAATGTCACCGTCTTCGATAATGACGTCGCCAAGGTTGATGCCGATGCGGTGTTGAATCCATTGCGGCCGAGGCAGCTCAAGGTTGCGGCCGACCATCGATTGCTGAATCACAATTGCAGATCGAACCGCCTCCACCGGCGATTCGAAGGTCGCCAGGAATCCGTCTCCGCTCGTCTTGATGACTTGCCCGCGGTGTTCAGCAACCACCGGGACAATCACTTCCCGCATGATCTCCCGTACGCGCGCATGCGTCCCCCTCTCGTCCGCATGCATCAATCGCGTATAGCCGGCGATATCGGCGATGAGCACTACTGTTAGTCGGCGGGATCCGATATGTTCCATGCTCGGCACGGTTAGTGGTTAGATCGAGCTTACCGGCGAACGGCGCGCCTATCCTATGTCTTGCGATGTCATTAGGAAACAGGCCATAGCAGGCCGCCTCGCCCGAGCTTAAACGACCCATGAGTTCCGAGCCAGGAATGCCGTTTGCAGGCTCGGGCATGCATAGCCCGTGCTGAAGGTGCACGAGAGGATTAACTTTGAAGTCTATATCCGCGCTTTCAGTGTCCTTCTGCGCTTAACTTTCTCAAGTAGTTCCGCCTCAAAGACGAACGTCTTGTGCCCCACACGCATACGAGGCTGGCTTCTTTCCGGAGGGGGTCCACCCAAGTCGCGCGCCACGAGGTCTAGGCTTAGCCGACCACGCCAAGACGCTTGTAGCAACCGGCAGCCCTCCACCGCCGCTTCGGCCGCAACCTGCAATTTCCTGCTTCCACTCCCCTACTACCCGTGGCAGTGATGCGCCCCCACAATCCAGGATATCCACTGCCCATGACCGACTTGCACTGGCTACCCGCCCCGCCGTCCGACTGGCGTGACCGTGCCCGTGCCCTCCCCAGTGATCCGGAAAACGCCTTTGCGCAGGCGGTCGCGCTGGCCAATTTCAATCTGCCTTTCCTGCTTACCAACGCCCTCGATCAGGCCCTGCGGCGGATCCTGACTCAGCCGGCGTCCTCGCTCGCCACAAAACCTGTCCGCCTCGCCATTCTCGGCTCCTCCACCAATACCCATCTTCTCCCCGCCATCCGAGTCGCCGGTCTTCGCCGCGGCCTCTGGATCGACATCTACGAGCCGGATTTCGGCCAATACCTTCAGGATCTATCGGACCCGGCCTCCGGTCTGTACGAGTTCCGCCCGACCTGTATTCTCCTCGCACTCGATGCCCACCACCTCGCCGCGCCCGCTACCGCCGCGCTCGATGACGCCGGCGCCGAAGCTGCGCTAACCGAAACCATCGCCCATATCCAGGAAGTGTGGCGCCTCGCCCGCGACGCCTTCCGCTGCCCCGTGATCCATCAGACCGCGCTGCCAGTTCACCCGCCCCTGCTCGGCAGCAACGAACACCGCCTCCCGGGCTCCAAGGCGGCGTTCATCGCCGCGCTGAACCGCCGTCTCCGCCCACTGGCGGATCAGGCCGGCATTGAGATTCTCGCGCTCGACGACCGCACGGCCCGCGACGGCATCTTTGCCTGGCACAACCCCACTCTCTGGCACCACGCCAAGCAGGAAATTACCCCCGCCGTCGCTCCCCTGTACGGCGACCTCGTCGGTCGCCTGATTGGCGCCAAGCAGGGTCGCTCCGCCAAGTGCCTCGTTCTCGACCTCGATAATACCGTCTGGGGCGGGGTCGTCGGCGATGACGGAGTCGAAGGCATCGTCATCGGTCAGGGCTCCGCAGGCGGGGAGGCTTTCGTGGCCTTCCAGGAATTCGCCCGTGAACTCTCTCGCCGTGGCGTCATCCTCGCCGTCTGCTCCAAGAACGATGAAGCCAACGCCCTCGAACCTTTCGAGAAACATCCGGAAATGGTGCTGAAACGCACCGACTTCTCCTGCTTCGTCGCCAACTGGTCCGACAAGGCCAGCAACATCCGTCAGATCGCGCAGGAGCTGAACATCGGCATCGACTCGCTCGTTTTCGTCGATGACAACCCGTTCGAGCGCAACCTGGTCCGTCAGGAACTTCCGATGGTCGCGGTCCCGGAGGTCGGCGAAGACCCCACCGGCTTCATCGCCGCCATCGCAGACGCGGGCTATTTCGAGGGCCTAGCCGTCACCGAGGAAGACCGCGAACGCACCACCCAATATCAAGGCAACAAAGCCCGCGAAGCCCTAAACCGAACTTCCTTCTTTCGGAGAGTGTGAAGTGGCAGGAACAGTAGGGACAGAAGCACGAGACTGGTCCCAAACGTAGCCATGTAATCCGGAAATTTGGACTTGTACATCGCGGCGGTGTTGTGCCAATGCGTTGCCATGTATATCGAAGCTGTTCCGAATCGGAACTCGCCTCCCGCCATTCTGCTGCGCGAGAGTTACCGCCAGGATGGCAAGGTCCGTAAGCGCACGATCTGCAACCTCTCCGATTGGCCCGCCGAGCACGTTGAAGGCCTGCGCGGTGTTCTCAAAGGCGGCGTTGTCATTCCGGCCGAGCGGGATGCGTTCACCATCACCCGCAGTCTGCCGCACGGGCACGTTGCAGCAGCGCTCGGGACTGCCCGCAAGATAGGGCTTGATCGGATGCTCGGCGATCGCGAGCGATACCGTGATCTTGCCCTCGCGCTGATGATCGGGCGCATTATCGAGCCGGCATCCAAGCTCGCCACCGCTCGTGCACTTTCCTCCGCCACGGCTGCATCGAGCCTTGGCGAAATGCTTGGCCTCGGTGAGGTCGACGAGGACGAACTCTATGCCGCACTGGACTGGCTGCTGGAACGCCAGCCTGCCATCGAGACAGCCTTAGCCAAGCGCCATCTCAGCGATGGCACACTGGTGTTATATGATGTCTCGTCAAGCTACATGGAAGGCCGCTGCTGCCCGCTCGCCCAGCGTGGCTACAGCCGCGACGGCAAGAAGGGCACGCTGCAAATCATATACGGCCTACTCTGCGCTCCCGATGGCTGTCCGATCGCCATCGAGGTGTTTGAGGGCGATACCGCCGATCCGATTACGCTTGCCAATCAGATCGAAAAGCTGAAGCGGCGGTTCCATCTCGACCACGTGGTCATGGTCGGTGACCGTGGCATGATCACCCAAGCACGCATCACCAATGACGTTAAATCGGCAGGCTTCGACTGGATCACGGCACTGCGCGCGCCGGCGATCAAGGCGTTGATGGAAACCGGCGCTTTGCAACTCTCGCTGTTCGATCAGCGCGACTTGGCCAGTATCACGGCGCCCGAATTTCCGGGTGAGCGCCTGATCGTTTGCCGTAATCCCGATCTCGCCGTCGAGCGCGCCCGCAAGCGGGAGGATCTGCTGGCCGCCACCGAACGTGACCTCTCCCGTATCCAGATCGCGGTCGCTCGCAAGCGCAATCCCCTCCGGGGCGCTGCGCGGATCGCACTCGCGGTTGGCGCGGTGATCAACAAGCACAAGGTAGGCAAGCATTTTGTCATCGAGATCACCGATACCGTCTTCAGCTTCGCCCGCAAGACCGCCGAGATCGTCGCTGAAGCAGCAACCGATGGCGTCTATGTCGTGCGCACCAGCCTGCCGGAAAGCGCGCTCGATGACACCACGACCGTGCGAAGCTACAAGTCGCTTGCGCTTGTGGAGCGGGCCTTTCGCTGCATCAAAACCGTCGATCTGCAGATCAGGCCTGTCCATCATTGGCTGGCAGACCGCGTGCGGGCCCACGTCTTCCTGTGCATGTTAGCCTACTACCTCGAATGGCATATGCGGACCTGCCTGGCGCCAATGCTGTTCGATGACGCCGATAGGGAAGCGGCCGAAGCCTTGCGAGACAGCGTAGTGTCGGAAGCGCAACGTTCCCCGGCTGCCATCGCCAAGCAGACCACAGGGCTCACCACGGACGGCCTGCCGGTGCATAGCTTCCGTTCATTGCTCGGCGATCTGGCAACCGTAGTGCGCAACACCATCACCACCGCGATCACACCGGACTATCGCCTTACCGTCGTCACAAGGCCAACACCGCTGCAGCAGAAGGCATTCAATCTCCTCGGCGTCAACTGTAGCCAGTAATCCACAGGTCGCGAGACAGAATGTATAGATGCTTCAGTAACTTGCGTGTCTCGAGGCTAGGAAGTTCGGCCTAAAGGCCTCCGCCACGGATCTCGGATCATATCTGCGCGGGCTCGAAATGCAGCTCGTCTGGAAGAGATTTCGACCACATCGGCCTGCCCCGCATTGCCCAGCTTATTAACAAGTCCAACCAGTTCAACCTAACCACCCGCCGCTATACGGAAGAAGACGTTCTTGCCGTCATGGACGACCCTACCGCCGTTGGCCTTCAGCTCCGCTTGCTAGATCGTTTTGGGGACAACGGAATTATCGCGATTATCATCGGCCGCCTGTGCGATTCGCATGATCTCGAAATTGACACGTGGCTCATGAGCTGTCGCGTCCTCGGCCGTCAGGTTGAGCCCACGACTCTCAATCTCATAGCCGACCAGGCCAAAAGCCTCGGCGCCCGTCGCCTCGTGGGCGAATATATACCCACCAAGAAGAACGGCATGGTCAAGGACCACTACCAAAAGCTTGGTTTCACTCTCATGCAAACCACCGATAACGGAGGTAGCCGCTCCATGCTTGACCTGAATAGTTTCATGCCAACCACAACTTTCATCCACGTCACCCAGGGCTGAGCCATGTCCACCGAACCCCATATCTACGGTGCCCTCACCGACATTTTCGCTGACGTCTTCCAGCGTCCGGTCGCGCTCAACCCGGGTCTTACCGCCCGCGACGTGCAGGGCTGGGATTCCTTCAAGCAAATCGAGATCATCATGGCGACCGAGGAAAAATTCGCCATCCGCTTCACCACCCGCGAGCTCGACAGCCTGCAATCCGTCGGCGATCTCGTGCGGGTCATCGGGGCCAAGCTGCCGAAAACCTGATTTTAACTTCGGCATGACAGCGTCCGGCGCATCCCACATAGCCGGACGCAAAATGCCCGCCATCCCTGCCCCCATCATCGACCTCATCCACTCCCCATCCCGGCTCCCTGGCACGGATGCGGAAATCGAGGCGGCCTTCTGGTCCGCCTATCCGCGCTTCCGCTTCCTCAAATGCCTCCCCTGGCAGGCTCGCCTGCTCGACATCGGCGCGGGAAGTGGCGGACTCGCCGTCTGGCGTGAGTGGCAACCGCCACTGCGCACCGATATCCGCATGTTCGCCATTGACCGCGAGCGAGGCCATCATGCGGCGCTATACGAAGAATGGCAGATCGCGGATCTTAACAACGACCTCCCGGTTTTCAGGGTGCCGAACTTCGATGCCTTCGTCGCCTCCCACGTAATCGAGCACCTCGACCACCCCGAAACCCTGCTCCACCGCTTGGCATCGATTGCCGCGCCCGGCGCGCACCTCTACCTCGAATGGCCGGCGCTCGAAACGGCAGCGTTACCCTCCGCATCTCAGGTCGCCAAGGAGTTGGACTACAGAATCCAGACGCTGAACTTTTTCGATGATCACACCCATCAGAAAGCCCTTGCGCGCACCGACATTCACGCAACACTCACGCGCGCCGGATTTCACGTAACCGAATCCGCCGAGATCGAGTTCGGCGTTTTGGCTCAGGAAATGATCGCCCGCGGACGCTCCAGCGATAACCTCACATTCCGCCAAATGGGGCTTTGGTCGGCCATCGCCTGGACCAGCATGATCATCGCGCGTTACCGGCCCGATAATGCCCAAGGTCTCTGATCTCGAAAAACCCGCCAACCACGCCGCAGATACGATTTCCCCAGCCTAGAAGGCACTCTGGGGCTCCGCCCTCGGCTACGCTATGGATGGATTCGATCTGCTGATCCTCGGCTTCCTGCTCCGCCCGATCGTCGCCACCCCGCATCTCACTCCCCCACAAGCCGCCAGCCTCGCCACCGCCACCCTCCTCGGCGGCCTTCATTTGGCACGCTCTCCGACCGGTTCGGACCCGTCCGCGTCCTTACCTGGACTATCGTCCTCTTCGCCGTCGCCACCGGACTCTGCGCCGTCACCGCCAGCTACTGGGACCTGCTCGCTTTCGCGCTATCGCGGGCCTCGGTCTGGGCGGCGAGTTCGGGATCGGCATGGCTCTCATTGCAGAGGCGTGGCCGGTGACGATGCGGGCCCGCGCCTCGTCCTGCGTCGGACTCGGCTGGCAGGCCGTCCGAAACCTGCACTGCCCTATTAATTCGCCCGCCCAGCGCAGCAGCACCGCGAGACGCCCGTGGCAGTCCTCCGGTACCGGTTGGCTTGTGCAATGACAGATCTCGAACACCTGCTTGAACAGGCGCGCCCCTGACCGTGTCAGCCCGGGGTCGTTGTGGCCCACCAGAGCGAGGTAGGCGGCATGGCGTACGTTCGGGCCAGGCAGCCGACCCGCTCGATGGCGATGGTGAAAGCCAGTACATCCCTTCGAGCAGTCTCTGTCGGGAGCTTGTCCGGGTCCACTCCGAAACGCAATAGTTGGCGTCGCTGCTCGCTCGCGGTACGCTCAACCGGAGTTCGCAAGGCCCACACGGCCCGGACCAGCGGCTGGTCAGGCCGTGGGTTGAACCGGAACCCGCCGCTCGTCAGCCAGCCCTAGCCGCGACAGGCCTGAGCCGGACACCCATTCCAATCCGGCGACGGTGACAGTCTGCGGCGCGTCGCCCGCCGTCCAGCTCGCAACCGATTAGCAGAGCATCGATGGTCTCGCGTGAGGTGCGACGTGACCAAGCCAGAGCCTCCGCAAGCCGCGTCGATGGCAAGCGTTACCCCCCGCGCTGGCTGCGACACTGTCCGCGGGGCTCCGCGACCCTCTGCGTGCCCTCCGCTTTCTCCGTGTGAACCACTCCTGGGCTCCGCTCCCTCCCCGACCGGCCTCGCCTCTAAAACTCCGTTGCCTCCACTGCCGCCACATCCAGCAGCCGTTCGATCACCTCGGGCTCCTGCGCCCCGGCAATCGCATGCCGCCCCGACACGACGAAGCACGGAACCCCGTTAATCCCCAGCCAATGCGCCCGTAGATTGTCGTCATGCACCGCATCGACATCCTCATCCGTCGTCAGGAATCGTCGGACCGCTGTCGCCGGCAGCCCGCATGCCGCCCCGATCGCCACCAGCACCGCCAGATCCCCGATGTCCCGGCCATCAGTGAAATGCGCGGAAAACAGCGCGTCCACCACGTCGTCCGAGCGGCCAAACCGGCCCGCAAACCGCACCAGCCGGTGCGAGTCCACGCTCGATGGAGTCCGCCGGATTCGCTCGAACCGGAACGGTACCCCTTCAGACCGGCCGACCTCCGAAATCGAGGAGTCCAGCCGCCGCGCCCTCTCCTCGCCCCCAAACTTCCAAATCACGTAATCCGGCCGCGCCATCCCCGCCCGAGGCATGTCCGGATTCAGCAGAAAGTGCCGCCAGATCACCTCGGCCGAAAGATCCGGTCGGCGCCGCAACGTCCGTCGCAAGCGCCGTACGCCCAGGAAGCACCATGGGCAAACGAGATCCACCACCACCTCGATCGACAATCGCGCTCTCGGCGGGGCGAGAATGTTCACCGCGCAGCTCCCCCTCATCCCCGGCAAGGGGATATTCAGCCAAGTGTCACGAGACCATCACTCTGGCAAGCAAAAAACCGTTACAAAAACAGCGCGTCGATATCTGGCTCCGTCAACCCTAGCACGCCTCCCCGCTCGGCGTTCAGAATCCCATCAACCAAGGCCCGCTTCCGCCGCTTCAGCTCGTCCATCTTCTCCTCGATGGTCCCCACCGTAACCAGCCGATGTACGAACACTGGACGCTCCTGCCCAATCCGGTGTGCGCGGTCTGTCGCCTGGTCCTCCACCGCCGGATTCCACCACGGATCGTAGTGAATCACCGTATCCGCGGCGGTCAGGTTCAGCCCCGTCCCGCCTGCCTTCAGGCTGATCAGAAACAGATCGACCCCACCCTTCTGGAACCGCTCCACCGGCGTCGCCCGGTCCACCGTCTCCCCCCGAAGTTCCACATACGGTATCCGGGCCGCCTCCAGCCGCGGCTTGATCAAATCCAGCATCGACGTGAACTGCGAAAACAGCAGGATCCGCCGCCCATCCTCTCGCAGCATCGGCAGCATCTCCATCAACCGCTCCAGCTTCGCCGATCCCGCCTTCGCCTTAGCCGCGGACAGTTTTAACAGCCGGGGATCGCAGCACGCCTGCCGCATCTTAAGCAGCGCGTCCAGCACCACGATCCCGGATCGCGCGAGCCCGCGCGCGGAGATGGCTTCCCGCACCTTCTTATGCATGGCCATCCGCACGCCGTCATAAATCGCCCGCTGCTCCGCCTCCATCTCCACCTGCTCGACGATCTCGGTCTTCGGCGGCAGGTCCGCGGCGACCTCCTCCTTAGTCCGCCGCAGCAGAAATGGCCGCACACGCCGCGCCAGCATGACGCGCCGCGCCTCATCGCCATGCTTCTCAATCGGGCTCTGGTACCGCGCCCGAAACGCCTTCCGAGACCCGAGAAATCCCCGTGCCAGGAAATCAAACAGCGACCACAGTTCGCCCAGATGATTCTGCAACGGTGTCCCCGAGAGACACAGGCGTTGCCGGGCCTTCAGGCCCGCCGCAAGCTTCGTCGTAATCGCCTCAGGGTTCTTGATCGTCTGCGCCTCATCCAGCACCACCAGGTGCCATTCCTGCCCCGTCAGCACCGGCGCGTCCCGCGTAAGCAGCGGGTACGTGCTAAGGACCAGGTCATGCGCGCCCAGCGAATCGAACAGCTTCTGCCGGCCGGCGCCGTGGAGAGCCAGCACCTTCAGCTCAGGCGTGAACCTTGCCGCTTCAGACAGCCAGTTCGGCACTAGGCTTGTCGGGCATACGATGAGCACCGGGTGGTCCAGCCGCCCGGCCGCCTTTTCAATCGCGATATGCGCGAGCGTCTGCACCGTCTTACCTAGCCCCATATCGTCCGCCAGCACACCGCCGAGTCCCACCTCACGCAGGAACTGCAGCCAGTTCACGCCCTGCCGCTGATATGGCCGCAATGCGCCCGCGAACGCCGCCGGCAGTTCCGCTTCCGGCAACGCCCCGCCCGCTTCACGCAGCTTCGGCCCGAGCGCCCGCAAGGCTTCGCCACCCTGCCAGCCAACCTCCGGGATGGCTGCTTCCAGTTCGGCGAAGCTCGCCGCGTCCAGCCGGCTGAACCCCACCCGCCCCGAGTTCATCCGTCAGCCCACCCGCATGCAGTTCTATTAAAGCGGTTAGAATCGGCCGGATGCGGCCCGCCGGTGCGGTCAGGATCCGCCCGTCCGGCAATGGCAGCGGCAGCGGCAGATCATCGGAAGCCGTCTCGGCATGTTCCATCAGCGATCCGATTGCCGAAGAGGCGATGAGCGCCGCCAGAATCGGAGCCAGATCGATCCGCTCGCCCTCGACCATCACCCCGAGCGACAGCTCGAACCAGTCAATCCCTGTGCCTTCGATCAGCTCAGCCTTGAGATCGCCCTCAGCGGCAACCAGTCGGATCGGAAAGTCCGCCGCAGTCTCGGTCACCCAGCCATTCGCGCGCAGCTCTGGAACCGCGGCGACCAGAAACCCGAACCACGCCGCCTCCGACCCCGCTCCCACGTCCGGGTAGCCGAAAGCGTCCCGATCCCGGGTCCGCCATGGCGCAAATCGGGCGAGGCGCATCAGCCCCACTTCCTCCAGCGTCGCAATGGCCCGTCGTTCTCCCGCCTCGTCCCGCTGCAGCCGGTACAAGCGCCCGTTCAGCCAATTCATTATGCTGTACTTGGTGTCCGTGAACTCCAGGGGACCGTACCGGAAGGCCAGCCGGGCTGCGGCAATCTTGGGATCGTCCCCGTTGGCGGACCAGAAGTTCCGCTCCGCCGCCGTGGCAAACAGCCGGAGGACGGGGACTACCGGCCCGGTCAGCAGCTCCGGGTCAGGCGGCTTGGCCGGCAAGGGCAGCTCCATCGCCGGCATACGGCGCTGCAACTCGGCCGATACCAGCACCGCCTCGTCGGCGCGCACCGCCGGCGCCTCAAGCAGATGAACCAGCAGCCGCCCGGGCACGCCGCAGTCGAGCGAGCCCATTTCGCCCGTTCCCACATCCACGTACCACGGCGCCGGCCCGCGCAGCACGGTCAGTCCCGCATCGACTTCGACCACCGGGCGTTGCGTAGCGTCCCCTTGCATCTGCCAGGCGAGCCGCCCGGGCCGAATTGGTCCCTCGCGCAGCGTGATGCCTCCAATCTCCCGCCAACGAGCCCGTCCAGTCGCCAAGATTCGGCTCAGCACCTCGTCCTGGTCTGCCGGCCAGTTGCGCTGACCCTTCGGGGACAGCCGACGAAGTACCCAATGATCGGATGGACGCAGGAATTTCGGTAAGTTGGGTTGCAGGATGCGATCGGCGTCGAAAATTCGCTCTGGCCCTTGGCTACCGTCCTTATTCAGCCGCGCGCTTCGCGGCTCGATCCGCAATACCCCCGGCTGGCCCGCCTCTTCGCGCACCACGTAGAACAGCCGGTCCGAAACAGTCGCAGGATACTCCTCGCTTTCCGGCTCCGCTGCCCGCTCCAACTCCCTGAGCCACCCGGCGTAATGCTCCGGCAATCGCCGGGCGGCATCCGGATCTGCCTGACCGAGTTGCGCCGGATCGGCCGCGATGAGGACTGCCGCCACATGCTTGCAGTTGTGGCGCACCGGACAGGAACATTGCCCGGTAAAATCCATCCCACCATCCCCGCGGCGGGTGAGTGTGACCCGTTGGCCATAGGGCTGCGAAATCGAACCCCGCGTGCGCGCCGTAACTGATCCACCATTCGGGTCATACACGATGTTGCTGACGCGTCCCTGTCGCGAATACCGCAATCCGGCCTGAAACGCGCGGTTCCCGACTTTGCGCTCGATCTCCCGGACCCATGCCGTCTCACGGGAACCCTCCACCCCGACATCGGGTCGCAGCATTACATTCATGCTGCGACGCTGCACAATTGGCGCCGGAGTCGAGAAGCCTACGCCCGACGAAAGAATGGCGGGGCTTTTGGCCCCGCCAAGTTTAGGGAGGAAACGTCCAAGAAAGCAGACAGCGCGGCAAACAGCCGCATTGCTGCGACGCACAATCTAGGTCCAGCCGGCCCTGGATGCAAGAAGAATTTCGCAATGCACCACAGCCGCGAGCGCGGGAACTCACTGGTTTTTAACCAACTCGCCCGACAATGCCCCCAATGCGGCTTTCACTCCCCCTTGCGCTCCTGCTCACCCTTGTACTGCCCCTGACCGCGCGCGCCGCCTTCTCGCTCCCGCCGCTCGCCCCCTCCTGCACCCAAGCCGTCGCCGCCGCGGAGCAGGCCAACGCCATTCCCGCGGGTTTGCTCTCCGCCATCGCTCATGTCGAAAGCGGCCGTCGCGACCCTGACACCGGGTCCATCATTCCATGGCCTTGGACGGTCAATGCGGACGGGCAGGGTCAATTCTTCGCCACCAAGGCCCAGGCCATTCAGTTCGTCCGAACCTCCTCCGCGTACGATAGCGATGTCGGCTGCATGCAGATCAGTCTGCTCCACCACCCGCAGGCATTCCAAAACCTCGATCAGGCCTTCGATCCAACTACAAACGCCCAATACGCCGCGACCTACCTGCGCCAGCTATATCAGCAGACCAACGACTGGACCAGGCCGCCGCCCTCTACCACTCCGCCACCCCGGCGCTCGCCGCCGACTACCGCCAGAAGGTCCTGGCGGTGTGGGACCATCAACCCGCAAGTTCCCCCTCGCCCGCGCCTGGGCCGCCACACTCAGGCGCCCCTTCGGAACATCCGGGCTCGGCATGGCGGTTCCGGTCCGCATCTTCGCCTCCGCGCCCGTGGGCCAGCCGGGCACCGGCCGGGGCCTTGCCGCCTATCGCAGCGCCCCGATCGCAATCACTAGCCTTCGCCGCCCGGGCTAGCCGCCTACCGCGCAAATAGCGCGAGACCGTTGGGAGACTCCCTGTCTGCTCCAGGAGCCGCGCCTCCGACGACTTATGCGAAAAGCTTATCACTCTTATGCCACCCGCCATGGGTGCCGCTGAAACATTTCCTCCTATGTGCCCGGCAGTGCCACTAGAGATTGGCGTGTGCTCCCTCTCGCTCGACGAGGGTGAATGTGGAGGTAAAAGAATGTCCTACGTCGCCCCCTATTCCATCGAGGAACGGGTCCTTCCCGGCGACACTCGCTGGGTCGCTATCCGTGCCCGTGGCGCTGAGTGGTCGTGGCTCACGCCAGAAGAAGCCGTTGCCCTCGGCCGTATCCTGCTTGCAAAGTACGACCAGACTGGGACAACCGCCCATTGACGCCCTGGCGCGCTCAGACAGCCGCCGGCCTGAACGCCCCAATCACCTCCCGGCAGAGCAACTCCAGGGACCGCAGCACCTTCGTCAGCGGGATCCGGCTACCGCAGTTCAGCTCCGCCAGGATTCCATCCAACCCCAGTTCCTCTCGTATCTCCCGCAACCGCCTGACCACCGCATCCGGCGTCCCCACGATGATCTTCTCCCTCAACACCTCCTCGTAATCTATCATCTGCAGCCGCTGGCCCCGTTCCGCCCGTTGCTCGACCGCCCGCGCCCCCTCCCGCGTCGCCGAATCCGCAAGTTGCGCCCCCAACATCCGATAAAAATACATGATGCTCTGTTCCGGCTCTTCCCGAGCCCGCCGCGCATCCTCCGCCACATAGACCGGCACCCGTAGGAACACCTGCCCCTCGCCCGGATGCCCCGCCGCGCGATACGCCTCACGGTAACTCCTGATGCTAGGAACGAGCTCGGATAGGGTCCCCAGCCGCACTGCGCAGAAGATCGGATATCCCATCGCCCCGATCGTGGCATACGTATCGGGACTGGTCGCGGCAATTCGTATCTCCGGAAATGGCTTCTGCAGTGGCTTGGGCACCACGCACACATCGCTGAACTGGTAAAATCTCCCCTCGAACGAGAACCGCTCTTCCGTCCATGCCCGCCTCACCGCCTCAAGCACCTCCGCAAATCGTTCCCTGCTCTCCGCGTATGGAATCCCATACGCCTCATACGTCCGCGGAAACCCGCTCCTCCCGACTCCGAAGATCAACCGCCCCTTGCTCAAATGGTCCACCGTCGCCGCCTCCTCCGCGATCCGCAGCGGGTGACACAACGGCAGCACCTGCACCGCGATCCCGATCTTCATCCGCTGAGTCATCGCCGCGATGGCCGCCGCCATCGTCATCGGCGCGGCTAGCACCGATCTTTCGGGCGCCACGTGCAACTCCGCCAGCCAGAGTGCGTCCAGCCCCCAGCGCTCGGCCGCTTCTACTTGCGCCATCCCCTCGGCAAACGCCGCCGCTTCCGACTGGCCCGGACTGCGAGGCCATTCGTGAAAAATGCCGAATTCCATCGGCTACCTCCCCGCCGGCAGCTTGCAGTATCCGCTACCGTCGCGGAAGCCGTCGCACCATCAAAGCCCGTGCTCCGGCGTTCCTGGACTGAGGCGAGCCCGTTCCTCGCAGTACCGCCGAACCGCAAGTTCGTCCAACAAAGCTCGGGCATCCAGCAGATCGGGCGTATGGCATCCTTCGGTGAACCAGCCGTAGACAGGCGCAAGGAGGTCATGCGCTTCATCGCGTCGCCCGAAATCGCGCCAAAGCCGCGCCAGGCTGCGGGCGGCGCGCAGTTCGAACCATTTCGCCCCCTGACGGCGGGCAATGTCCAGAGCTGCATGCAAATGACCTTCGATCTCCAGTGCCGGAGCCCCTCGGATCTGGAGCACCTCGGCATGAAGCCGATGGAGCTCGGCGGTCATGTAGTGCTCGCCGTACGTCTCGGCGTGGTTATTCGCGGCCTCCAGATGAACGAGGGCCGCTTCGGGCCTGCCGGCGAGCAAACAGCCCTCCGCGACATCGCAGTACGCTTGCGTCGTATTAAGCATCCGCCCGGTTTCGTATAGGCGGCTCAGGCTCTCCTCCAGCATTGCCAGACCCTGCTCCACATCGCCGAGCTGACAGAGCGCCCAGCCGCGCCTCCGCTGCCCAAAGGCCAGCCAATGGGGGAGTTGGTGTTGCTGGGCGATAAGGATGGTTTCCGCCCCGGCCTGTTCGGCCCCGGCCGCTTCGCGCCGGAAAGTGTGGGCAGTGGCGAGGACCTGCAGCGACCAGGCAATCGCATGCGGATCATTGTGGGCACGCGCCCTCGCGAGTCCTTCCTCGGCGAAACGCAACCCCGCCTCCGGATAACCAGAAGGCAGCGGGCCTGGGCCCGGTAGAGCCTGCCGATTATACGCGGGTCCTCCCCGTAAACTGCGAATTCAGTGTCTCCTGAGCTGTCGGCGAAAGCTATGCCGCGCGCGAGGACCGAGTCGGCGTCAGCCTGCTTGCCCGCAACGTAGAGGGAATACCCGAGGGCGCGGCATGCGACCGCAATGCGCGCTGCATCGCTGCTTTGCTCGGCAAGGGCCAATAGCTCGCGGGCCGATGCTACCGCCGTCGGCACCGGTTGGCGCGTCAGGCACGAGGTCCACAGCACGCGGTGGGCTGCGAAAAGCCCAGGCCAGTCGGGAAGTTCCTCCCCGAGCGTCTTGGCGCGCGCCGCACAGGACGCGACAGCATGCGATCCGTGCCCGTGAACGGCCATCAGCGGTACGATATGTGCGAGACGCAGATCGGCCTCAAATCGATCCCGCTGCGCGCCCGAGGGCAGGGCCTTAACCAGCTCGAGCGCTCGCTCGAAGTAACCAACGGCCTCGCGATTGGCGAAGCTTACAACGCTCTGCTCGCCTGCGCGCTGCCAGTACCCGATCGCTGGCTCGGCCAAGCCTGCCATTGTGTAATGCAAAGCCAGCAACTGCGGTTCGCGCTCCGCCGCCTCCGGGCGCAGTCGCATTATCGCCTCGGCGATGCGCGTGTGCAGCGCGCGGCGGGGCTCTCGTAGCAAAATGCTGTACGCAGCATCCCGCAGGAGCACATGCCGGAAGCTGTACGTCGCCTCCGGCGGGGCACCGCGACGGTGAATCAGCGGAGCGTCTTCAAGCCACCGTAGCGCGCATCCGAGGGCATCGTCAGGTAGGCCGGCAATGGCTGCGAGCAAGCCATGTTCGAACTCGCGCCCGATCGCCGCGCCGGCTTGTGCCACCTGGCGGGCGGTTGCGCCGAGCCGGTCGAGGCGCGCGGTCAGGGAGGCGTACAATGTGGCGGGCACGGACGCCGAAGGCAGGAACGCCGATCTCGAAACGGCATCTCCACCGACCTCAACCGCGGCTCTGGTCACCTCCTCGATAAACAGCGGCACACCATCGGCCCGGTCGATGATTTGACTACAAACAGCTTCCGGCATGACACGGCCGGCAATCTGCTCGACCATCTCCGCTGCCGCGGCGCGATCGAGCGCGTTCAACATGATGGTCGTCGCGTATGCCCGAGTGCTCCAGGGCGCTATGAACTCGGGACGATACGTGACGATCAGCAGTATCGGGAGGTTGGCGATGCGGTCAATCAGCTGATCGAGCACCTGTGCGATGTGGGATCGATCCAGTGCGCATCCTCAAAGACCATCAGGGCCGCGCGATGCTTGGTTGCTGCAACCAAGTATCCTACCAGCGCCTCCATCGTCAGCTCGCGGCGACGGCGTGGCGTCAGATCGGGAACCGACGCCATGGTTTTCAAGGACAACAGATCGGCAAGCAGCGCGACATCATCCGGCGCCGTGTCGGACTGCTGCAGCAGCGTCCGCAGCTTCTCCCGGCGGCTCGCGTCACTGTCGGCGTGCCCGAACCCTGCCGCGCGTTCGAGGTACTCCGCGAACGGGTAATACGCACTGTGTTCGCGGTGCGGCGCACAGGAAAAAACCAGCGGGAAACACTCGTCCTCGCTTACTCGGGCCCTGAACTCGCGTACCATCCGCGACTTGCCGATGCCCGCCTCGCCCGAGATCAGGATCACCTTGCCGGCACCCATTCCCGCCTGGTCCCATCGGCGCATTAACAGCGTCAGCTCCTCCGCGCGCCCAAACAGCGGCGTCAGGCCGCATTGGCGCAACGCCTCAAACCGGCTCTCGACCGGTGCTTCACCAATCACCCGAAATCCATGCTCAGAGCAGGTGAAACCACCGGCCGGCAGCGGTTCATATTCAAACAAACCTCCGGTTAGCCGCTGGCAGCTTCCCGAGATTACCAGCGTGTCCGGTGCGGCGAGGGCGAGCAGACGGGTCGCCACCTCCATAGGCTCGCCCAGTAGGCCGGGCCCACCAACAATAGCGAGTCCGGTCGCGATCCCGACCCGAGCGCGCAGCCTATCGTCGAGCGACGGCACCTCTCGAAGCACCGCGAGGCCGGCGCGGACTGCCTGTTCCGCATCGTCCTCGGCCGCTTCCGGATAACCGAAATAGCCCAGGACGCCATCGTTCACCGACCTCGCAACCATGCCCCCGAGTTGCCGAATCACCTGCTCGCAAAGCTCCTGGTAGCTTGGCAGCAGCGGTGCCAAGTCCTCGGGGTCGAGCGCTGTCGGCACCCCGCCCGCACCGCCAACGCTGCAGAGCATGACCGTGAGCTGCCGGCGCTCGGTGGAGCGTGGCCGAAGCTCCGCTGCCCCGATCACCGTCTCCGGACGTGCCGGGACGACAAAGGGCTGCTCCGCAAATTTGTAGCCCACACCCGGAACAGTCACGATCAGGCGCGGCGAGCGGGGCTCCGGTTCGATCTTGCGCCGCAGCCGGCTCACCAAAACGTCGATACGGCGGTCGAAGACGCCGGACTCGCGGCCGGCCACTGCGTCCAGCAGATGATCCCGGCTCAGCACCCGCCCCGGAGCGTGGAGGAAGGCCAGCAGTAGGGCAAATTCCGCCCGGCGCAACGGGACGTCCCGGCCACCGGGCCGGTCACTCTATGCCCCGCGACATCGACGACGAAATCCGCAAAACCCACGCACTCGAAAGCTTCGGGCGTGGGCGTGTACGGCGCCGCCATCCCTACTCTCCCAAACGGCAGTGGCAGCCTAAGCCCGAAACGCGCCCGGATGGAACGACTTTTTACAACCTTATTACAAGCGATGACATCACGCGTTTACCGGCACCTGGAAACCTCGCCGAGTACCCCTGGTTCAGGTGCCGTCCGGAGTGAACAACCATGTTACGAATGCTACATTCCGTTGCGCGCGTCACACTTTGCGCATCCGCGATGGCTATGGGCACATGCGGACCGGTCGTGAGATTCTCCACCATCGCCCTTGCTCTGCTGGCCACGCCGGTGTTCGCCTTGCCACCACCCGGCATCTATCCGGATGATGCCGAGCATCTCTGGTGGGAATGCCACATTCAACCGGTGACGAAGGTTGGATGTTGCCGGGCTTCTGACGGGCACACTCTCCGCGACGATGAATGGCGGGCCAGCGAAAAGTCGGACGGGGAGCGCGGCTATCAAGTACGGGTGGGCGCAAAGTGGTTCGATGTCCCCGCCCAGACCATCATCAATGACTTTCGCCGCTGCGGGGCTGAGCCAAATCGCGCACATCGCGCCATGGCGAAGGTTTGGTACGCCCCAAGCTGGATTGGCCATAAGATCGTTGACATAGAAATCTACTGCTTCATCGCTGGCACGATGTACCTGACGCGCTTGGCCTTTCAGCCTTGGCGGTTCCTCGGATCGAACGTGGATGGTCAGGGCTACGGACGGGGAAGCTGCGCCATCGGCACCCCGCTCGGCCGCGCCGTGACCTCATAAACCCGGAACCGCTCCACAATCTCGGATCCGCGTGCCCGCACCACCTCTCCCACCACCTGCACCGACGCCCACAGCACCTGATCTACCGGCGACTTTCGCCGCTCGCTCCGCACCAGCAGCCCGGTCCGCCCTTCCACCACCGGCTGCGGCAAACTGAAGTACCGCCAGCGCTTCCCTCTCGCGATCACCGGCACCGAACCCAGCAGCGCCCGCGCTAGTTCCGCCGCCTCGCCATACTGATCCCCCGCCACGAACCCCGCACCCGTCTGCCGCACTAGCGCCTCGACCTGCTCCGCCATCCCCTCCCAACCCGCGAGTTGCAACGCTGTCGGATCGATCCGCGGCGGCAGAGGGATCGGCGCGGCCGCCGCCTGCAAATATACCACCCCGGTCATTACCAGTCCCAGCGCCACCGCCGGAGCCCGCAATCGCAGCCATCCCCGACCCTCCAGGCCGCACGCCGCGACCACCGCCGCCGGGTAAACAATTGCCGGCCAGTTCGCCTGCACCCGATCACCCATCGCATGCTCCGCGAACAGCAGGATCGGCGGCACCGTCAGTAGCGCAAGCAGCGTCCACACCGGATCGGGCCGCCGCCATGCCAGTCGCACCGCCAGACCCACGCCCGCCACGCACAACGCAAACACCAGCGGCGTCGCCAGGCCGATCTGCCCCACCACGAGCTCGCCCAGGAATCGCCCCGCCCGGCCCCAGGCGAAATCCCCAACCCGCCCGCCCTGCTTCGCGAAACTCACCCAACCATGCGCGCGGTTCCACTCCACCATCGGCGCGATCGCCTGGGCGCCGAACAACGTGCCCCACCACACCGGTGGCCGCAGCAACCATGATCGCATCTCCGGCACCACCACCAGCCACAGGCAGACCCCAAGCACCAGGAACGCTGCCGTGTATTTGCTGAGGATCGCCAGTCCCGCGAAAATCGGTACCAGAAACAGCCATAATGCCCGCCTGTCCCGAGCGAACATCGCCACCGCCCACAACGCGCACACCCAGAAGAACAGCAGCGGCGTGTCCGGCGTCATTATCACCGTGCCTGCCCCGAACAGCAGGGTCGCATTCAGCAGCGCAGCCGCCCAGAGGCCGGCATTTCGCCCCGGCAGCAGCGCCTCACCCGTCTGATACAACAACACCGAACCAACCGCGGCAGAGAGCGGCCCCAGCAACCGCACGCCTAGCCCACCCTGCCCCGCAATCAGCGTACCCGCCCGGATCCACCATGCCACCATCGGCGGCCCGTCTAGGTATCCCGCCTGCAAGTCCCGCGACCAGAGCCAGTAGTAGCATTCGTCGGGCGATAAAGGCACCATGGCCGCCACCACAAGACGCACGGCCGTCAGCGCACCAAGCGCGCCAATCGCCAGCTTCAGCGAGCGCGCCAAACCAGCGTCGCCGAGACCGCGTAATTCCACACCAGACCTACGACCGCCCCGGTCGCCCCAGCCAGCGTCCACCCCGTATGATCGCTGTACAGCGCTCGCGCGATACCGACATTGGCCGCCGCGCCTAGGCCACACACCGCCATGAAAAGAAACAAGCCCCGCCAGAAAGCCGCACCGCGCAGCCGCTGGTCCCGATACGTGATCAAATTGTTCAGCTCGAAATTAAACGCCATCGCCACCAACGTTGCGGCCACCTGCGCTTCCCCAAACGAAACCCGCGCCGCTTTCAGCGCCAGCGTCAGCACCGTCAGATGCACCGCCAGGCCCACCGCCCCCACCAGCGCGAACGAGATGAACCGCAGCGGCACCAGTCCACGACACAGCTTGTCCAGCAGCAACCCGGCAAACTGCGCCAGCACCAGCACGTCCAGCTTGCTCTTCCCCGCTTGGCGCTCACGGAACTGCGCCGGCACCTCCTTAACCCGCAGCCCCAATGGTGCCGACAGCAGGATGTCCAGCAGGATCTTGAATCCCTGCCCGGTTAGGGACGGAACCAGCCGCTCGAAAAACGGCTGGGGCAGCATGAAAAACCCGCTCAGCGGGTCGCTCACCCGCAGGGACAAGACCCGCTGTGCCAAGCGGATTCCCCGATCCGACAGAGCATGCCGCCACGATGACGCAAGCCCGCTTGCGTCGCCCCCCTCCAGGTGCCGGCTGGCGACTACCAGGTCACACCCGCCGCCGCGCAGCAGATCCATCATCGCCGGCAGCCGCGTCTCATCGTGCTGTAGGTCGCCATCCATGACCGCAAGAAACGTAGCCGAGGACGCCAGCCCCCCCTCGATCACCGCGCTCGCCAACCCACGCCGCCCGATCCGCCGGATGCACCGCACCCGTGGATCATACGCTGCAATCCGCCGCACCTCCGCCGCGGTCCCGTCCGGACTGTCGTCATCAACGAAGATCGCTTCCCACGCAATCCCCTTGAGCGCCGCGTCCAGTTTAGCCACCAGCGACGCAACATTCGCCGCCTCGTTGTAACACGGCACTACGACGGTCAGTTCCGTCGGCGCGAGTTGAACGGCCAGCGCCTCTCCTTGTACCGCGACAGACATTCGCAACCCGTGGCCCGGACGTCTGTGCTCGTCAACCCACGCGTCGTAGCGGCCCAGCGCCGCGCGCCGAACGCCGGACTGGCGACCCGGCCCCGCTGCGCGACCTCACGAGGCCGATGCCCGGGTCCCTAAATCGGCACCCCGGCCAGCGTCCTGCTTGTCCGAATCGTCTGCAGCGTCTGCACCCGGCTCACTGCCGCCAAGCCCGTGAGCCGCTGCGTCAACTGGTTCTCGTGCGCGGTATCCCGTGCCACCAGTTTCAGCAGAAAATCGCCGCCCCCCCGAATCATGTGGCACTCACGCACCTCAGGCCACGTCCCTACCAACCCCTCGAACTCCGCCAGCACGCTCTCCTTCTGACTCTCCAAACCCACCACGGCAAAAAAGGTGATCGGCCAGCCCAGCTTCTGCGGATCCGTATCTCCGTGATAGCCGCGGATCACCCCCGCCTCTTCCAGCCGGCGCACGCGCCGCAGACAAGGCGGCGCCGAGATCCCCGCCCGCCGCGCCAATTCCACGTTGGTGACCCGGCCATTCGCCTGCAGCTCCGCCAGAATTCGGCGATCTATGGCGTCAAGAACCGGGATTTCAGCATCGGCAAAAGCTCTCATCCGATTGTGTATACATGCAAACGCGCAATATTGTTACACATCTCCTGTCTCCGCAAGCCTGAATCAAACCAGCTACTATCACCTCTATCCTCGGGCGTGATCCAAGGATCGACCCAGCCATCAACGCAACGGCAGCCTTGTCACGCGCTTACTTGCAAGCGCAGCCGCATTAGGAGGCCGGCATCACCGACTGTGACCGCTTTTAGCCTGCCGTTAATCAGATGCCGCCATTCTGCAGCGCCAGAGGGGGTGTAAGCCAACCCATGCCGGCCAAATCCAAGCGGCGCCAGGATGCGGCGTCCGTCACCATCATCAAGCGCGAGGATCAGGTCGCTTTTGCCAGCCACGGCGGAGCGTGGAAGGTCGCTTATGCCGATTTCATCACCGCTCTTATGGCCTTCTTCCTCGTCCTCTGGCTCATAAACGCGACCACTGAGGATCAGCGTAAGGGCCTCGTGACTTCAAGCGGAAAATTGCCGAAGAACTGGCAGATTTCCGTGACTGTTGTTGCGTATCTGCGGGTTGCGGCGGGTTTAGGGTAGCAACAGGGTTGGTATTTTAGCCATCCCGCAGCGCACAAAAGAAAGCCGCCTGAACCGGTGTGGGGGGTGGGCAGGGCGGCGAGGCTCAGCGCTGTGAGAAGGCCACCACGCGGCTTCAGATAGATGAGCAGCGGTAATCGTCTCCCCGCGAACGATCCCTTCGCCGCCGGCAGTAGCGACCATGTAGCTACTGTCCAGCACATCGAATGCCAAATTCCTTGCGCGAGCTGTAGCGCGTGCTGGGTTTCAAGATATCCGGGCACTTATCGTGGAAGCGCTTGGTCATCCTGAAGATCGTCGCCGAAGCGGGCGCGTCGTGCGCCACGACCAGGGCGCGTTGGGGCTTTACGCCGTGAGACCCGCGAAGCTGGTGCTTGAGTTCACCAAGGCTAAGCCCGCCGCGAAGAACGAGGAGCTTGCCAACAAGGAGTAGTCGAAATGGCTTTTGTGTTCAACCTGCTCGTGCGCGCCTTTGGGGGTGCGCTGGTTTCACTGATCCTCGGCCTCTAGTGGGGCCAAACAGGAAGTGTTAGGCGCCGGCTCATTGAGGGATTGAAGGCAGGGCGCCGGCAACCGGGTGAGCGAAACAGATCTGGGTATTTCTCTGACCCGCCTGGGTCACGAAGGCGGTATGCGGATCCACCTCCTTGCCCTCCGGCGATTCACCGCGCGCACAGTGACAAGTCGCAACCGGCACGCCGTTGATTTCGCCACTGGGATCGCAGGCGAAGCTAAAGCAGTTAACCTGCTGATCGCCCTGATTGAGGTCTGCCGGGCAGATCTGGGGCGGCGCAAAGCTATCCTTCGGCTCACGCGACCAGTTTGTGATCGCTTGCGGAATATGCAACCGAGGTTGATAGAGTGACCAGACTTGACCCTCCGGCGGTGCGCACGATCCCTGCATGTTGCCTCCGGCGAGGTCGGCAATGGCCGGGCCGTGAAGGATTGGGCAGGTGCAGTTAGCTTCCGGGAAACTCGCTGTTACCCCGCCTGGGATACACTCCTTCTGCATAGAGCCATGTCCAGCAGGTGCCGAATGTCTGCCTAACACTACGCATATCTCCAAGCTTGCGGCCCGCATGGCGGTAGCGGCCGTCGAACCGCAGACGCCTTAATATCAGGGTGAGAATCCGGCCTCAAATCACGTTTTCCGGCTTCGTCTGGATGATCGCTCCCACAAAACCCGTCATCGGGCGAGACAATATAACGAACAGCAGGACAACATGAGCCTATCTCCCGCCGCCCGCGCCGTGCGGGAGCGCCTGTTCACTGACTTCGAGTTCTAGCAGTCCCATAGCCCGCCCGCGGGCACCACGGTGAGGAGAAAATTCTGGCGTTCGGTTCGCCCCGCGGCTGGTGCTCCACCTTTGTTGCGAAGATGGCCGGGTCAAGCCCGGTATGATTTTGCGCGAGCTGTATGCCGAAGGTTCAGCTCTTAAACTTTACGATTGCCAAATGCTCAATCCCTGGGATTGTGGTCCGGAGAGCACGGAATTTCTGCACCAATGCCGTCGCCTGGGCTACAAAAGCCGTCAGTGCACGGTCGCGCTGGCGGAATTGACGAGGGCGTTTTAAATCATGCAATGTAATCTGTTATGGTATGGAACTGCTATCGCCGTGATTGCAGCCGGATTAATCCTCGGTCTGCTGATGGGCGGATAGTCCTGTTACTGCCCGGCGATAAGCCAGAGCACGCCAAGCACAGCAGCAGCCGTTATGCTAATGCCGACGATAGCCACGCTTAGCATTGTTATCATGGCATCCGGGGCTGATTTGGCTTGGCGCGGGATGTCCGCCAGCGGGCGCGGCTCTACCGCTTTGGGCGGAGCGCTCATGATCCGCCTCGCCGCGGCCTGCAATTCCCGTCTTTTCTTGGCACTGAGCGGGCGGCTTGGCTTGTTCGGGGGCGGGCGCGGGATGACCGAAACAGATTTCGATCCAATCGTCTGGCTGCGGCCAGTCATTATCACTACACATTTCCCCGTCCCAACCAACGGAATACGAGCGCGAGAACAACCACGACGGCGCCGCCGATGACCCCTGCCAATGCACTTCCGAATAGCCAGCCGAGCAGCGGCGAAATCAGCATGACGGCGTAAAACGCCAACATGTCCGACGTGAAGGCTGGTTTGAACTTCTCAAGCACCGCCATGTCCGCCATCGTTTCCTACCTCCCGCATGCAACTAGCACCGGCTCCCCTTTCCACTTCGGGAGGGATTGTCGTGGCGCCATAAAGCCAGACCCATTTCGCAATCTTATTGACGCCGCATACGCACACCCGCTCAGCCTTCCCCTGCGGAAAATAGATGCCGTGCGTGTTGTGCATCAGATCCCATTCGCATTGTTGCAAGAAGTCGTTCATCTGCTGCGGAGTTTGCAATTCGGGTTGCGCGCCAGACGCCAATCCTGCTGCGGTTAGCGCGTCGGCTAGCGCCAACAAGGCAATGACGGCTGTCGTGGTTCTCATGATTTGGCTTCCCCGCATTGAGGGAGGTGGGGCAACCCCCTCCCCCCTCCTTAAATACTACGGCCCGCAGGCCCCAGAATCGCAACCGGTGCCGCTATCATCCGAGGCGGTGCCGCTGGAACCGCCGCCAGAGGTCAAACCGTTGCATGCTTGGAGCGTTGCGACTCCAACCGCAGCGCCCGCCGCCGGATTGTCCGTCGCCACCGTGGTCGCCCCTCCGGCTAACGTTGCGGCGGACGCGCAGATTGCTTGCGAACCGCCTGCCCCGCCCGCCACGTTCTGCATTTCGGCGGGTGTAAGTTCTCGAAACATTTCCCTTCTCCGTGAGTGGAGAAGCCGCCCGGGCCAGGGGCGGCGAGTTTTTGGGATTAAGCTTGGCTGCGACGTTCGACTTCTTGGGTCACCGCTCCGCAGCGTGCCGGTTATCTAGCATTCGTGGAAACTACCTAGTTCTGTCAAGTCCAGTGTTGACAGAACTCCATCACAGGTGCGCTACTGGGCTTCCCAGAACTGCGGGGTTTCCATATCAAGCGCAGCATGGCTGAGACCTTGAAACGCTACGAACTGCGGCTGCCGCACGAGCTTGTTGTCGCCGTGGAGGAGTTCCGCGCCCGGCAACGTCCAGTCCCGTCCGCGCAACAAGCACTACAAAGGCTCATTCGCACGGGCCTGGAGGTTGCGGGGTTGGTTAACGCGGAGGGGTCAAAGAAAGAGGGCGGGAGTTAGCCCGCATTTCTCACAGAGGATAGGTGCATCGGCGGTCCGGATCAGCGAAAGTTCTTCTGCCACAAAGCCTTTTGCGCCGACCGGAGGAGCCCGCCGATGCCGACAGAGTGTAGCCCAAGCCTGTTCGAATTTGCACGTGTGGAAGGCCGTGCCGTGGTGGCATCGTTTGACGGTGGGCGGATCACCTCCGATGCTGGGGCGCTGCTGCTCGGCGCCGCCGACCGGCTGATCGGACTGACCGGTAAGCTGGCGGCCTGCTTCACCGACATGCGCAATCCGGCGTTCATCGAACATGAGGTTGAAACGCTGGTGATGCAGCGAGTGGTGGGCATAGCGCTCGGCTACGAGGACCTGGTGGATCATGACGAGCTGCGTCATGACCCGGTGCTGGCGACGCTGGCTGGGAAGCTTACCGCCCGCCGCCGTGATTGCGCGCCGTTGGCAGGCAAAAGCACGCTGAACCGGCTGGAACTCAGCCGCGCCGAACCCACCCGCTATGCCCGGCTGGCGGCTGATACGGCCGCCATCGAGAAGCTGTTCGTCGATCTCTTTCTTGATGCACACAAATCTGCCCCTGAGCAGATCACGCTCGATCTGGATGCCACGGATGATCCACTGCACGGCCATCAGGAAGGCAGGTTCTTTCATGGCTATTATGACTGCTATTGCTATCTGCCGCTCTATGTGTTCTGCGGCCGTCATCTGCTGGCCGCCAAGCTGCGGCAGTCCAACGCCGATGCCAGTGCCGGCGCCGTTGAAGAAGTCGCCCGCATCGTCAGCCAGATCCGCGCTCGCTGGCCGGGCGTGCGCATTCTGCTCCGAGCGGACAGCGGCTTCGCCCGTGAAGCCCTGATGGCGTGGTGCGAGGACAACCGGGTCGATTACCTGTTTGGGTTGGCCCGCAATGCTCGCCTGACCGCCGAGATCGAAGCTGACATGGCCGAGGCTCGCGCCGAAGCGGAGAAAACCGGCAACCCGGCTCGTCGGTTTCGCGATTTCACCTGGAGCACGCTGGAGAGCTGGAACCGCACGCGGCGTGTGATCGGCAAAGCCGAATGGACCGGCGGGGAGGCCAATCCACGCTTTGTCGTGACGTCACTCAGCGCGGCCGAAGCCGAGGCGCGGCATCTCTACGAACGGATTTACTGCGCGCGTGGCGAGATGGAGAACCGCATCAAGGAGTGTCAGCTCGATCTGTTTGCCGACCGCACCTCGGCGGCGACCATGCGAGCCAACCAACTGCGGCTGTGGTTCGCCTCCGCCGCCTATGTGTTGCTGTGTGCGCTGCGTCGCGTCGGCCTGGCGCACGCCAAATTCGCTCATGCGACCTGCGGGTCGATCCGGCTCAGGCTGCTCAAGATCGGCGCCCTGGTGCGGGTCAGCGTTCGCCGGGTCGCGGTTGCCATGGCCTCAGGCTGTCCGGCGCAGCAGGAATTCGCCCAGGCTTACGAGAAGCTCCGAGACGCCGGCTTGCCGCCAGCGGCGGCCGCCTGAGATCCCACGAACCAGACACCGCAAGCCGACATTCAGTGCCACCCATACTCCCGTCAGAACCGGCGGCGATCCCGTACGCCGGAAACGAGGTGCAAATTCGCAATCGCAGGTCGCGATCGCAAAAGTTCGTTTCAGTAGCCGAGGTAATCTCTCGGGCATCCGGCCGGTGAGAAATGCGGGTTAGACCCCGCCCTCCCCATGTGCCAGCCTTGCCAAGCCTCGCCGCGCCTTGCCGAGCCATACCTTGCCACGCCTTGCCAATCTGCGCCCAAGCGGGGGCGCACTTCTCCTTATACTACGGGCTCCACCTCGATCACCATTGCCCCCGTGGCGTCGCCTTTAGGCAATGTCAGCATATGCTGGAACCACATTTCGTCAGTGGCCCCTAGGTTCTCACTCAGCCAAGCAACAACATAAGCCATAGTCACCAATGTTAGCGGTTGGGTGCCAAGCACGTATCCCGTGGGTCGGGCTGCGAACATAATCTTAACAATGCCAAGCCCTTTACGGTCTGGATCTAGCTGATCCCAACAATTAATATCTGGCGTGATACAGGAACAGCGTAGCTCGGCATAGGTCACGTGGTGCCGATCCAGTTCAATTTCCTCTTCTACCAGGCCGAGGGACCCGTAAACACCACCATGCTTAGTCCAGACGTTCCAAGCGGAACTGAAGTGGACATAATTAGCGGGTTTCCGGGTCTTGGCGAGGTGCTCGAAAATACCCTGGACACGCAGAATAGCATTACTGAATGTCAAATCCGCTTCGTGCACTCTATCCCAAAGATCAGTTGCCAGTGGCATCGGCTTTATGCTTAGGCTTTCTTGCGTGCCAACCGCCTTGATTGCCAGTTCGGCGCGGATCGCGGCTACCTTTGGCTTTGCCAGCGGGTAGGCGCGTTATCGGCATATCGCCGAGTTCAACATGCTGATGTTCTTTACTTTGCATCCGGCAGATTTGCAAAAACTCATATTTTTCCGCCATTACGTTCCCCGGCTTTTAAAGGAAAGTGGTGGGCGCTTACTATCCTTTGGCTGTTACATATTTAAGGCACCAAAGCCTTGCCCGTGTTCCGCCCCACCATGCTTACCACCGGGGAATGGGACAGCACGAGAGGATAGTCATCATCAGCGGCGCGCACCACCAAGATCCGCTGGGAAGGAACTGGCACCCCCCCGGAATACCTGTAAAGCCAGCGGCGGCGGGGGGGCCATCGGGGAGGAAAGCCCAGCCCCGCCGCTTGGCTGCTGCAGCGAGCGTATCGGCGAAGACCGCCCCCGCAACTCCGCGCATGCGACGGAGACAAACATGCGCGGGAACTAAACATCATAAATACAATTTACAATCGGACCGGTTGCCACAACGCTGCCGCCATTAACCGACGTGGTTGCCGCCAGTACGATACCGATATCGAACGCAGCATTGATTTCAACGATGCTGCGTCCTGAGTTAGCATTAACCTGATAAGACAACTTAGGAGCTGTGACACCCAACGTCACGTTCGCCACCAAGGCATCGAATACCTGTACAAAGGCGGAGGAACTGGCATTATTCACGATATCCAGGGAGCGCAGAACGGTCGGGTCACTCGGCGTTACCGTGGTAGCCGTGGCAATTTGCGTTACTGTCCCTAAGTTTGCGATTAGAGTTCTGCCGTAGTTATAATCCATTAGGATTATTCCTCATAGCGAAAACGTGGCTTCCCACCCGTCTTCTTCGGTGGTTCAGGGACAGGCTCAGGCTTAGGTGGCTCAGGTTCGGGATCTATCCCACGCTGCACCAACACCTGTTTGACCGCCTCGATTTCCCGCTCGTAAGCCATTTGCTGATGCGCCAGATCAATATTTGCCAACTGCCGATCTGTGTTCCGTTCGTGCCATTGCTTACAAATCTTTTGGTCCTCGGTCATGGTATGGTCGGCATACTGCATGCGCTTCTTAATTTCTTCAATTCGCGCACGTTCGCGCGGACTAAGAACTGCGGGGTGATATAATGGCATTACAACTGGCTCCCGGCATCTTCCAGTAATCTAGTGAACCAATCTAGCACCTGCTCGCTGACCACTTTATCAATAGTTCCGTTGGTCCGCATTAACGCCATGGTTCTAATGCCCAGCTTTTGTTTACCGACCATATCATCATGCGCAGGTAATCCGCGAATAACAGTAGACTGCAGTTCCACCTGCAGCCGCTCGGCTTCATCGCGATGGTGCTCAATCGCAATCGCCAGCAATTCCGTATGAATAGCCACAATACGTCTAGCCAACGCTGGCCTCTGCGGTGGCTCCGTGGTGGCCAATTGCAGACGCACCTCGCCCTCTTGCGCCTCGGCAGCGGCCTGGGCTTCAGCGCGTTTCCTAGCCCGCTCGGCCAGGACGTCGAGGCGCACTTCATGGGTGCGCTGCCGAATAAAGGACTGATTCTCGGCGGTCTGCCCAGCGGATAGCACCACAATGTTATCACCCCGGGCCGCGCGGTCCCGTTGAATCCGCTCAGCGTGGAAGGCTTGTTCCTCTGCGACAGCTCAGGAATCCCCGCATTTTTTAAACTGGTCCGAAAACGTCCGCGAACAGGGGCTGCTCGTCTAGCATTTGGGAGAAACGCTGCATCAATGGCCCAAGCCAGTCGTCACGCATTGTTGGGATGAGATCGTAGAGCATGCAGCCCTGGCGGAACAACGAGTGGACACGGCGTTTGGCGGTGTTGGTCTTGAGCATCCGATCATAGCCGAGCGCTTCTCCAGCAGCACCGAGCAGCGTCAACAGGACCACGGCAAAGGCATTGATGAGCCACAGCCGATCACGCCGCTCGGGCGATTTGACACGGATCGTTCCCAGACCCATGCCGAAGCGCAGATCTTTGCTGTCGCGCAGACTGCACTCAATTGCCCAGCGGCGACCGTAGTAGCCGGTCAGCTGCTTCGCGTTGGTATCGGCGCTGCTGGCGGCCAGACACCAGGCTTGCTTCATCTCCGGATCCTGAACGCAGACCACGGTTCCCACCCGGTAGCGATCGGCTGTGACCTCGGCACCGCGCAACACTCGTGCCCGTCCGCCAGCTTGGACCCATTCAGCTGCGGTGCGGGTCTCCCCGGCGGTGCTGGTTACGGTGATGTTGCCACGGAAGCGAATGATGTAGTCGAAATACAGTTCTTCGGTTAGCATCCGGTAGAGTTTCTGATCGCCGAAGGCACGGTCGGCGACGATGCACACCTTGATCCCAGCAGGCAGCAACTCGGCAAGCCGTACCAGCACCCGATGTTCGTAGAAGTTGCGGTGATCCTTGAGCGTGCTCTTGTCGACGGTCAGCCACACCAGAGGTGTCGAGCGGCCATGATCGCTGATCAGGGCCAGCATGATGGTGGCCTGGTTGTCGGCATCGAAGTCGGTCCAGTCCATGGCCACCATGATCGAGCTTCGGGCGCCGACGACGAAGGGCACCCAGCGCACCAGAATGTCGTCGACATTTATGGCGGCGTTAGAGAGCAGCCGGTCGACCTGCTTGGTGGCATGCTTAGGCTTCAAGCTGCGCGCCGCGGCGAGGCCCTGACCGATCGCACAGATCGCCAGCGACCCGCTGTGCAACACGCCAAGGGTCGCGTCGCATAGCGAGTTCACGCGCTTTGCATGCAGGTCGTGCTCGAGCAGACAGCCAAGCACGTTGCGAATGCCCTGGTATGAAAAACGCTCCCGGACCACCATAGTGCTTCCCGAATTGACATCGGGAGGCAGACTCGCTGGTCTGTCCGGAGCGCGGAATCTCCCCGCCACTTCGCAAGCATCTGCCATCCAAGGTGTTCCCACGATTTTTTCAGAACTGCCCCTTCGGTTGATCGATTCTTTTATGTCGCGTGAGAAATGCGGGGATGCCTGAGCTGCGACAGTGGTAACAATAGTATTATCAGGCCAAAACTTGGAATTGGCGAGGTTGGGGTTTTCGGTCCAGTTCTTCTGCTGCGGCACATAGTTGGCTTTAACCACCGCTACAGTATCGGCGACCGGCATTTCCCCGATGGGCCGGGAGCCGACGAACTGATTGGTGGGCGGTGTAACAGCAACGCGGTTTAATTGCTCCAGATAGGCACGCTTTTTCTCTGGATCATTCCACGCCGCATGCTGTTCGGGAGTAAAGCACGGCTTGGTGGCGACAAACCCGGTTTCTTTGAACAACAGGTCAGACATTATTTCTTATCCCAATCTTTGTCTTTCAAGATTTCTGCGGTGCGCCAGAACACCCTGTTCATCGTATTCAAACTGCGATTGGCATCGGAGACATAGTTGCGTTCCGCATCAGTGGTCAATACATGGCGCGGTCGGCGCACCAGGCGCCCACCTTGGATACATTGATAACTGGCATCATGATTATAGTGTCGCTGGGTATCATGCTGCTGCACCTCAGGCGGTTGCGGCTTTTGCGGTTTGGCGAGGTTCAGATGCACATGCAAATGATTGCCGCCGCCGCCAGATCCACCGCCAAGACCAGTAGCACCGGGAGGTACTTCATTAGGATCTCCTGAACTAGTCGTTGAGTCCCAGCGGCGCTGTTGCTGCCCGGAGGTGTTATGCCCGGTCCCGGCAGAGGGATATGAGGAGAGGTCGCTGCCAGCGAGATCCTCTTCGCGCTCGCCTTGCCCAGCGGCTTGTGGAACATGGCCATTGGGTTGTGCGTGCAATCCGATCCCAGGGGATTTACCACCGGGCTCCTTATGAATGTCGAGCGGGTCGTCTATACCCTTATCTCGCAGATAATTATCCCAGGCTTGCTTGCGCTTGTCCGAACTGTGTAGACTTTGCATATAGGAATCGTAATTCGATTTAGCCAGCGGCGTCATCTCGGAGAACACCAAGCCGTTGACTTCGGGGTTCTTTTCTACTTCACCCTGCCGCCGCGCATTGCCAACCCCGGTGGGTGGCCGGTCAAGATAATTGCCTGCTGCGAATTCACCACCGCCGCCATTGCCCTTGCCTGGGGTATATCTTTCGCTGCGCTCAGGATGCCGCAGATCGGCCTCGTATTCATACGAACTGGCGTTGCCATAAGGCGGAGTTGCTGCTGCCGGCAACATATTCTGCACTGGCTTATCTTCGTGATTAAAGTTCCTAGGATCGCCGACATCCATTGGCATTGGCGTATCATAGGTGCGCACGTTCGGGATGGTATAAGGGTACTTGTTCATGCGACGACTATAGCGGCCGTATTTTGATTGATTGGTCACTGGTGTTCTTTCATGAATCAGCAGCATTCGGTGCCAGCGCCACGACGCAAGTCACGCGCGAACGATAGCGCCGCAACAGATCGCACTTCAGGCGTTCCGCATCCTGGCGGTCGGGGAAATCTTTGAATTTGGGAACTGGCCGCTTTTGGCCGTCTTCGCGGATTCCTAGAACCCAGGAAACTCGCCATGTGGGCAAATCATCACATATAATAGCATTATCGGACATAACGCACCGTTCTCTTTGAGAGCATTCTGATTGCGTGTGGAAATATGGGCAGGCGAGGCGTGTAGGACAAGAGGAAACCTTGCCATACCCGCCAAAACGAAGGTGGGGCAGCCCCGCGAGATCCCGCCGAAACTGCCCTACCTCTTCGGAAAACCTACGAGCGCGGATAAAAGACGCCCGCAATTCGCAGACCTAGTAACCGGGTCGTCCTATGGCAAGCCCCTGCCCGCCTTGCCTTGCCACACCCTGCCGTGCCTAGCCGTGCCGCGCCTTGCCATGCCGAAGCGCGTCGCCTCGGCTATTCCTTATATACTACGCGCTCAGAGCAACCCGCGGTCGGCCCTGAAACCAACGTTCGAATTTAACTAAGTTTTCGTGACTGGGCTCGACCAGGAACGCGGCAACGTCTTCGTCTTCGCTGGAATACCAACAGGGGGACGCGGCAATGCCCGCTTCGCGGAAACTGGCAAGCAATGCCTGATCTGTAATCAAACCACAGCATAATGCCGCGCAATGTAGTCGGACGCAATAATATTTCAAGGTCAGGCAGTCAGCCACACAATCGGGTCATTTTGGAATATGATCGGAATGGCACTGGCCATCTCAAACGTCCCCGGTGCATAGTTCAGCAAAAAGATTTGCTCAATAGCTCCGTTCCTGTCCTCGAGATACAGCCAGGTGTGGAAATGATAGCCGGCGCACATATTAAAATGCGCCGAGACGATTATGTCCGCACGCTCGTCAGCTTTGGATTTGCGCTTGCGAGGTTGCTTGGTCATTTAATAGTTCCTGTTGGATACGATCCAAGCCGTCAACCAATAGCGCAACGATTAATTCGGAGCGATAGACGCCGAAACGATTAGCCGCGCCTATTAGGTGGGCTAGCAGGTCTTCGTCGCGACAATAAAATGAAACGATGTGCTGCTTTGGCATGGTGTTGGTAAATACTAGTACCCCACGTCGTTGATTTTGCGGGTGATTTCTGAGTTGATATCTCCGGTAACCCGGAGATGTGTCGTGACCGCGAAACAACCTGTCGTGAAGAAGTACATCGTAAAGCTCAGTAGCGATGAGCGTGAACGGCTCAATGTGCTGATCCAAAAGGGCAAAGCCCCGGCCCGCCAGCTACTGAAGGCACGCATCCTGCTGAAGGCCGACGCCTCCGAGGCCGGCGATGCGTGGAGTGACGGCGAAATTGCCGAGGCGTTGGATACCAGCGTCGACACCGTCGCCCGCACACGTCAGCAATTGGTGGAGGGCGGAGTTGATGCCGCCTTGACCCGCAAACACTCGCCCAACTCAGCTCGAAAGCCCATCTTCGACGGCGCCGCCGAGGCCAAGCTGATCGCGCTCGCTTGTTCTCCGCCACCCAAAGGACGGAAGCGGTGGACGCTGATGCTGTTGGAAACCGCCGTGGTGGAGCTGAACATCGTCGATCGCGCCAGCGATAACACCATCGGACGGACGCTCAAAAAAATTCGCTCAAACCTCATCTCCAGAAGCAATGGGTCATCCCGCCAGAAGCCAGCGCTGCCTTCGTAGCCGGCATGGAGGATGTGCTGGAGGTCTACCAGCGGCCGCATGATCCAGACCGACCCGTCGTCTGCCTGGACGAGACAACGAAACAGCTCGTCAAGGAAACCCGCGTGCCAGTTCCGGCAAAGCCTGGACAGCCAGCACGGTACGACTGCGAGTATGAGCGCAACGGCACCGTCAATCTGTTCATGCTATTCGCGTCGCTGGAAGGCTGGCGCCATGTCGAGATAACCGACCGCCACGCCGCGCTGGACTATGCCCAACTGCTCAAGGCTTTGTCCGACACGCACTTTCGCGCCGCGAGCAAGATCGTCCTGGTGCAGGACAATCTCAACACCCACAAGCCGGCCTCGCTCTACGAAGCCTTTCCGCCCGCCGAGGCGCGCCGCCTCGTCGAGCGGTTCGAGTGGCATTACACGCCCAAGCATGGCAGTTGGCTGGATATGGCCGAATCAGAACTCAGCGTCCTGTCGGTGCAGTGCCTCGATCGGCGAATCCCGGACAGGCAGACCCTGATCGAGGAAGTCGCCGCGTGGCAGAAAGATCGAAACAAGAACCACACGAAGGCAGACTGGCACTTCACCACTGTCGATGCCCGCATCAAACTGAAGCGGTTATACCCGGCAATATGAGCGACTCAGGGCACTAGCCCCTTCTCGGTTCGCAACAACGGTCGATCAACATTCCGCGAATTTTCCCAGCCGCAGCATCTGCATGGTCACAGAATAACCAGCCAGCAAGGAGCTTAAGTTCATCATCTGTGAAAAAAGCAAGAAGGGGAAGGATGTCTTTCTCAAAATAATCTTCCGCTCCAGCGCCCGGCGCGCAGCAAAAAGCTATCCACTCAGCGAGTTCGATAACCTCGGGACGGTAGCCTGTCAGGCTAACTGGTTCGTCAGCCACCCAAGCAAACCCGGCGGTGATACCGTCTTCGATAGTCCGACCGGCGGCAAGCGCTTTGACAACGGGGCCGTTGCTCATGGGGCCCAATATAAGCGGAAGCCGCCTATTAGGCAAGGTCATAGTCTTGCAGTAAGCGTAACGGTCCGCCTATTAGCTACCAGTATCAACCGCCCCAATCGTGCCAATTAGGACCAATAAGCCCCCCCTTACTTCCTCGCTCCAAGCATGGACGGCACTCTATGGCATGCAAGTATTACAGCCCCAGAATGGCCGGATTACAATCCGGCCATCGGCAATATCCTGGTAATGCGGGATCGGCTATATGTTGGTGTTCGCAAAACAGGGGTACTGCAAATGACCACTCACAGACTTGCTGACTGGTTAGATCGGCCCGGAGGTCCCGATCCGGACCATGATGGACTCTACCTTCGACCGTTCAGCGATGATGAGTTATTCGAAGTGTGGAAGCGCTTCGAACGCGCAGTCCAGCATCACGATGAGGGGCGCGACATCAAATACTGGCTTTATCGATATCGCGAGCACCCGGAACACCGGGAATTGCTTAATGACATGATGGTTGCACTCACCGGCTGGAAACTTGACACCATCGTCACCGGGGTAAGTGAATACGGTGACGTTCCTGAGGGCTTTGAAGAATGGCAGGAAGCTACTGACTAGCGAAGGCTTCGGGGACCGATTACTTCCCCCGCTCCAAGCATGCACGGAGACGCTGCAACGCCGACCGTGAATCCATCGGAGGGGTCGCCTCTGTCGCTGTCGGAGCAGGCACAACAATCGGCGCCTGGGGAGCCGCTACAACGGCTTGTGGGGGAGGGGCCGCTACCATGACCACTGATAGGGGCGTCAGCGGCGCGCTATCAGGCTCTAATGGGCGCCTGCGCGGGCGTGGGGTCCAGGGCACTTCGGCATTGGGCGAGATGATCGGGACGACCTCGAAAATCGTCCCAGCACCGGGGTTGTGCACGGTGCCATTGGGCATTTCAAAGCCGATACTTTGCTCCAGGTAATTACTGACCCCAGAACCATTAGGCGAGCCAATGGAACGCTGATAAATAACCGACGCTCTTAGTTCTTCCAACAGCCTTGTGATATTGCCATTCGAGCGCAATGCGCAATCAATGGCTCGTTCGTTCTCCTCACCCTTAGCCAACATATCAGCGTCCAGGCGCATCGCTCTAATCGTCGTCATGCAGACACGTTCAATCAACATGCGCTGCTTAGCGGTGGGATTACCACCGCATTCTTGAACCAGCTCATTGTGCATCTCAAGGATTAGCTTGTTCCCTGCGACCTTCTGATTGAGCGCGTCAACACCGACTGCACTTCTATTACCGCGGCGCGGGTTATAACGACTGGCAACTACCTTGCCAACAGAGTCGGTATGCATGTTCGTGTCGAAATCGTATCGCCTTGGTTACGCTCTAACACCAGCTTGTTAGCCAGTTCTGGGCAGCAAGCGGGTTAATTCCAGTCATATCGTTACGCTCCTGCGTGTTAGAAAACCCACGGTAATCTGCGGGTTTGGCGTGTTAGTCCTGGCGGCGTGACGATACAGCGACGCCGTATCCAAGGAACTATGGGGCGGGAAAACCTCGGCAGATTTTTCAAGTTCGTGTCCTCTCGCACTCTATGGCGACCAGGGGGCGCCCAAGCACCGTTGGAAGCCAATGCGGCGTTTTATAGTCCCGATTTTGCTTCACCAACGGCATCTTAAGGACTTGCCCATCCATTAAATATGCAAGAAATGTAGAGGGGCGCATTTCGATAATCTTATCACGCTCCAGTTCCACAATCGCGTCGAATGCCTCTTGCGTCAGACCCTGCCACAATATGATATTATCCCTCTTGCATATAGCTAAAGCAATCTCATTCTTATCGTGAACTTCATCACCGAAGCGATTCGCTAGTTCAGCGAACGTGACGCTATCGTTCTCCAAGATGTAGTCACGCAGACGGTCTCGTAAGCTGTTCATTACTCCATCTGTCCCGCCAGCAATCCCATCGCATACTCACGTAGTTCGGATTCCCGCTCCCCGTCAGCCATCCACTTATAAAGCCTGTCGCGCGCCAACAGTATCCGAGGATTGGCACGCTCGGCTTCGGGAATATGCGCTACGGCTTGGCGCTGCGCGTTGCGACAGGCAATAAGAGATCGCACGCGCCCCATTATTTCATCATCCGCTCGTGGTGTTTGTGACATAGTTCCCCTGTTCGCTACTGCTAGTATTATCATACCCCGGAGCCACGACGTAGTACTTGACGGCGTAGGGGCAGCCAAAGTCATCGATCTCCTCCCGGTCCACCGCGGTGATTATGCGCTCGGCTAACAGGAATTGCAATATATCGCGGTAGCGCTGCTTCTGCATCTTCTGCTCTGGGCTCGGGTGGCGGACCCGGGGAGTGTAGGTTAGCCGACAGATAAAACCTTCCGCCGGGCAGTGCCCGCCAGAGATTACTTCAATCATCCGCCTCGCAATCTGTTCATCAGTTTCGATAGCGGAAGGCTCGCGAGCCCCATCCCCCGTAGCTTCGGGCGAGCTGTACGCTGCGCGATTCGGGGGGGTCCCCTCTGTAGCCTCATTCCTAGAAACCGGAGGAACAGCTTTTCCTGTCGGGGAGGTCTCCTCTCCAGGAGTCGGGGGGTCCTCCCTAGGATGCAACAGCGGTCCGGAGGAGGGAGAGCGGAGCGGGGAATGATGACCGGACGAATGTCCGGTATCATCTCTTATAGTCTTCTTCTTAGAGTCTAAGGTAGGTCTTAAGTATGCTCCGGATTCCTCAATGTTATCAATGACATGACTATTTAATGAGTTCGGTTTAAACCGGACTCTATGTTGTCCGGTTTGTGCCGCCCCGAAGCGGACTCTATAGAGTCCGGTTTGTGGGCCGCTATTTTGTCCGGTTTGCAGGGGTCGGAAGCGGACTCTATAGAGTCCGGTTTGTGGCTGTCAGCCCGCCGGCGCTTCCCCATCGTCGGGTAGCCCTGGAGGTTGTGATATTCCCCGGCCTTCCATGTCTTCATTTTGTAGAACGCTCGTTGCCACTTGATCGCCTCGGGCTGGAACAGCAACGTGTAAACATATCCGTGCCCCTGCTTTTTGCGCTCCAGATAACCGAGTTTTACCAGCTCCTCCGAATCACGGCGGGCGCTGCGTTCATTGATTTTGCCAGTGCCGGCGGCCACCCACTCCATCGGCATGCGCATCTGGGGAAACCAACTGGCATAATAGGTTAAAGTGCGGACTAGTCTGTCCGACAAACCGCGCTGTTCCAGTGCCCAGCGGATGGCTTCGGTCCTGTTAGCGCTGTCCGGTTTCTCTGCGGAGTCTACAAATGTCATGGCGCGGTCGTCCTCTGCTCAAATTGTCATGGACGGGGCGCTTGACGGGGGACGCTGGGGGTTGGTATAGGGAAGGTGTTGCTACCAAGCCTTTAACCACTGATCCTTCGTGTGTCCCCCGGGCGGCGCCATCCGTCCGGGTTTTTCTATCCTAAACTATGCGGCGCTGGCGAAGCAACCCCCGACGTTAATATTAGCGGCGGTTTTCTCGGTGGCGCGGGCGGTCATGGTGGCACTCCCTGGTTTAGTCGGTTATTAGTTGTTCTAACCTCGCTAGGCCAACATGCGTTTGAAGAATCTTCTGCACCTTTTTTAGCCCGGCATACATTTTCTTCTCAATCTCGACGTGCGGGTCGTCTGGGGTGTCAAAGTTTTGTATTTTCTCGGCAAGATCGTTCTTGGCATATTCCACTCCCCACCAGATCCATTTCATGGTCTCCTGCGAAAGCTGTAGGTGGATGATTTCGTCGCTCATGCTAGTTCTCCTGTGAAAGATGGTCACGCTCGTGCGCGCTCTGATCCGCCAGCGCACAGCCTTGGCGCACCAGTTCGGGCACCGGGAAGAATCCCCCGCGCAGCGCTAGGTGTGCCTCGCGCCGCGCTACGCATTGCGCGATGCGATGCCTGACCTGCTCGGGCGTGATCCGCCCTCGCCGCATAAGTTCCTCGATCAGCTCCCAGGTAGCGAGCCAGCCGCCAGACATGTATTGAATCAAACCCTGATTTACCAATTCGTGAATTATCCATTGAACATGCTTGGCGATAACAGTGCGCCCGTCCCTTAGTGTCAGGTCTTCATCGCTGACCAAAGGTTCGGCGGCGACGATGGCGTAGACATTGCGTGGCTCGCAAGGTCCGATGCCGTGATCGTGTGCTGATAACAGCCACAGCGCATACATTGTTGGCTCTATCAGCTCGGCGCGGGCGGTCATGGTGTTACTCCCTAGTCATTGCGTTTGCGAATTTTGGGAGGCATGCCCTAGCAAATCCTCCCGGTCGGACCCCGCCAATTCCTGGTCGGCTTCAATATCGGCGACCACCGCTGCCGTTGTTGAGCATCCACACGCTGGGTGAGCCAGCACCAGCAAAGTTCCGAACTGGGTGAAGATCTGATAAAACCTCTGCTGTTCTCGGCCAAAGTAAAACAATACGTGTCCTTGCATTGGGGTTCCACCCCCGTCCGGACCTACGCAGCGAATCCTGCCTCGCGTAAAACAGAGCATGGCAGCATGCGTTGCAGCTTTGTGGAACCAAGTCGTATCGCTCGAATTGTTTGTGAGCAGGATTGCCTGCTGAACGGTACCACCAAGAAACTCGGTCACCAGCTTATCCACAAATTGACTGATCTGCGGTTGCGAGAACGGCGGATTAAGCCACACAGATCCGTGCCAATCTTTTGTTAGACCATCGTCCTGCTGGGTGTAGTAGGTGTCAGCCTGCACGACCTTCTGAGCCAGACGATGACTAGCAGGGTCGAGGTGGATATTCCCCATGACCTCGCGTGCGGCTCGGATATATTCCGGAGGTGTGAACCGCTCGTCGTTGCCGGTGCAGTAGTCGGCCCGATAGTTCTCAGCCGGCTCCAGGTTGGCCTTGCGGTACGTAGCCAACACCAATTTGTTATGGTATCTCTGCTTAGCCTCCTTATCGGGGTTGCCGTTGACGAAAATCGCCTGCCGCCAGCGAGATACCTGCTGCTTCGTAACCCCGGTGATAGTCTCGGCCTGTTTAACAGAATAGTAATGTCCGCGTTCTGCGACATTACCGTCGTGATAACCGCCGCCTTTCCCTCGGATGTTGCCATCCCACCATTCGATGAAGTTCTGCTGATCCTCGATTTTGGTATGTACTGCCTGTTCCAGTAGCGGCCAATCCCGCAGCTTAACGGCGTAGCGAATCAAAGCGTCGGCTTGCGCCTGCCGTGCCCTGATAGCTTCGATTGGCTGGCCAAGACGCGCAGCCCGTCTTAAAATCAGGCTTGTCATTTGAATTTACTCTGTTTGGAAGCGGTACGGGTGATGATATCTTCCTTGATTCAACTGACGAAACACACAGCGTGACCCGCAATTTGAGTGTGGTTGTGGTTACTATTCTTCTTCCTCCCCACCGCGACGGCGCTTCGGATTATCGCCCGGCATAGCGCGGATCTTATCCGCTATCATATCCTGAGTCGCGGAGACAAAATCCGCATCGCTGTCCATGGTGCAGATCGGCTCATGTTCCGGATCATCCAGCGCCGGTTTCACTTCCTCCGGCGGTTCTGGTTTCCCGGAGTCGGTCTCTATCACTAGTTTTAGCTCCTCTAGTGATGTTTCCTGGGCTTTTTCAAACTCATTTACCGCATCCTTCATAACATCGACCTGATCTTCCACTTCCCCGGCTATCGGACCATACAACTCCTCGATCCGGTCGTGCACTTGCTCAAGCTCTTGCTGGATGCTGTCATAGGAATCCTCGATAGCCTTGCACGCTTCCTCCAACTTGGGTTCCAAGGCCGCATGTGCCTGCCTGAGAAACTCGCACGCGTCGGAGTATTCCGGCAGCTTCTCAAACCAAGTTCGCATTTCGGCCTGCCATTGTAGATGCACGCTGCGGGCGCGCCGATCTAACGTAGGGTCGTAGAACGGCGCGATGGCATTCTTGGCGATTTGTGTCAATTGATCTGGGAACCGCCCGACCATGGCATCGATCTCGATCTGTCCCTTGCCTTCCGCCAACGCCTTGGCGTCATAGCCCCATGCCTGCAGCCGGCGCAGCCACGCCTTGGCTAGTGTCTCCTCCGATTTCATCTGGGTGGCGAATTCGTTCAGTCCAAATGCCTTGACATGCTCGGGCAGCAGCGCCGCGCGAAACACCTTGAATCGCAGCCGCGGCATCCAATGCACCCGGTGCGCCTGGAGCTTGCGCGCCACCGATATCGGCATGTTCCATCCCCGCGGGTCGTGGTCGCCAAACCAGAGCACGATGACCATCCGCCCGTCGGCACTGGCGGCGTACGCCAGCTCATACACCCTAGTCTCGGATGCCTCGCCGGTGCACAGCAGCAGATCGGTGCCGAATTCCTCCGCTACATCGTCCAGCACCATGTGCAGGCTGGACTTCTCGCCCATGAGGGCAACGCGATGGGCCTGCGGGGGGATGAGTGCCTGGGTCGGCAAGATGAGCCTCGGCGTCCCGGCGGAGGTGGAGGCTAGCGTTACACGTGGCGCCGACAGTTCTATTCTCGGCACTTCCAATTCACAGCTCGGAATATATGGCCTCTCTATTCCGCCGTGGACAGAAAGTTCCTTGTAATCCGGCTTATGCGACCAAGGTGCATCGCGGATAATGGCTTCCTCACTCCGTTCATCGAGGATTTGCTTGAACGGTATATAAGCGAGCCATCGAGCGGTTTTGACAACCTTACTGAGCCATTGGTAATCGGCATCAGAGCCGCTGTAATCTTCCCCGTTTGGCTTGGGTATACCGAACAGCGAATAGTGGGCACCACGCGGATGGATCTTTCTGCCGGGCAGCAACTTCTGCATGTTATCGGCGAACCACTTGCTAAGACTCCGATTTGCTGGAGTGTCCAGGCGGAATGGATCGGTGGTGTTGGTTAATACGGTAAGATCTTTGAGCGGCAGGCCGTGTTCATAGGCGGCTTCCTCTAGCGTGAAGCGAAGTTCACCGATTTCATCGTCTCCGGCCGCGGAGACCTCGACCAGGTTCGGTGGGAAATACGGAGCTAGGATCGGGCGCGGCATCTTTATCCCGCAGGCTTGCTAACCCGGCTTCCACTCCGCCGCGTGCGTTGCGGCAATCCGCGCGCATACCAAGCCACAATCGTGCTTCGTCTCCACGCGTTGAACGAACCGATTGCCCCCTCGGGTTTCGGCATGCGCCCCGTTTGCCACCAACTTCTTGCAGTGTTTCGATTTTTCGGGGTGTTCGGAAATTCCCGATTAATATCGCTGAGCGTCATCCATAGATCGAGATCGTCTGACATGCTATTATTATACCGTCTCCAACTGCCACACACCGCGCACAAGGGTGCATCACCGCGTGCGGTCGAGGTATGGGCAGCGGACTCCTTGTGTCTAGTGCGGAAAGTTGTAAAGTTGTGAAAGTTGCTAAATTGCAGAAACGCAAGAAGCCAGCGCGGTGGCTGGTTTCCTGCTTCAAATTAAATTACAGTCACACCTTACGCAGCGGGTTTGACGGGGGCGAACGGCACCACGTTGCCATCCTCTGGTGGTTCCACGATTGACAATAGCCGCCGTTCCCATGCCAAGAACAAGGACCGCAATTCCCCCGCATAGGTGTGCAAATCATAAGTGGCACGAACCACGTCTTTATGGCTGTGTGCCAAGCCGAGTTCCTTGACGGTATCAGTGATGTTGGGGACGCCGGACCAATAGGTCCTGGCAGTTCGGCGCAGGTCATGCGGGCACCAGTTCTGCACCCCGCTGCGCGCCCGCAGTCTAACCAGCCACTTCCCGGTCCCGCCAATCGGTGCCTTGCCATTGAGACTGAAAATGAACCTGCAATCGCCAACGCGCGGCACCGTGTTTAGGAGCTTAATCATCTCGTCTGTCAACGGTTGGTCGAAAGCCTTTCCGCCTTTCATGCGACATCCTGGAATGTGCCAAATGCGGCGCTCCCAATCAATCTCCACCCACTCGGCGTCGGTAAGCTCCCGATGCCGTTTTGCCGTCAACAGCCACAGCCGCGTCACGACACCAAACAGTCCAGAACCGCTGGTAGATGCTCCCAGCTCACCAGCGGCAGCCCAAACCGCTTTGAGCTCGGCATCGTCGAGTACCCGCGCCCCCCGCGTGGAACCGAGTCCCATCGCCTTGCTGGACAGATCCTTTACCGGGTTGCGCTTGGTGAGTCCGTTGCCGATACACCAAGAGAAGAACGCGGATAAGTGGGATTTGTGGTGGTCGGCGGCGGATTTGCCACTGCTATCGCGGACGCTGATCAAGTGTTGGCGAACTTCACTCGCTTCAATGTCCGATACCAGGCGGCGGCTCCAGCGCGCCAGGAAACCCTGTCCCGCGGTTGTCCGTTCACCGAGGTGGCTGACGCTCCCCTTGCTCTCCCGTAGGAATAGCTCCCACAAGTACCCGAATGTTTCGCTCTCGCGCTTGGCATTTTGCTGCCTTGTAGCCTGCTCCTCAGCCCGCTTCTGCTGGCGGGGGTCGATACCCCGTGCCAGCATCTCAATGGCATCCTCGGCCCTCCTACGCCCCTCTTTAAGAGTGAGTCCCAACCGCCGCTCGCCATCCTCCGGGCGCCATTCGCCGAGTATCCACGGGCGCCAGTTATCCGAGCCCCGGAATCTCGCACCATAGAAGAGTGCCTTGCGCCCGGTTGGATAGGTTATGACCCCGAAGCCGGGTGGGTAGGCATCGAATACTAGTCTTACTGTGTCATAAGTTCCTGCGCGACGTGACGCGCTGGCAGCAAGGGCAGCGCGGAAGAGTTTGCACCAATGCATGAGCGATCGCGATCCGGACCGTAGCGATGGAGTTGGAGACATGGCGCTCAGGTCTGATTGGGGGATCCGCGGGGTCGGTAACTGCGGGGTAGGCGAGGCGTTTTGAAGGTTGGGGCTCGAGGTTCTGCTGAGGGGGGAATCGCACTCCGTTCGGAGATCAGGAATCCGTAAGCCGCGATCGCCAGCGTGGCGTGATGATGAAAGCCACGCCAGCCGCGCCCTTCATAGTGGCCGAGCCCAAGTTCCTGCTTCAATTCCTGATAGTCGCGCTCAATCCGCCAGCGCAGTTTGGCCAGATTGACCAGATTCCGCAGCGGCATATCGGCCGAGAGCGTCGACAACCAATATTTAGTTGGCTCTGTTTCTGCCTTCGGCCATTCGATCAAGCACCATTCTTCCGGTCTCGGGCTGGTGCGATAATAGTCACGGTGCGCGGGCCGCACCCGTACCGCAGCAAAACGAGACGTCAGCTTGGCGTTGCTGCCTTCGCGCCAAGTGACGCTGTGCCACTGCTGTTTCGGCAACCTCCGTGCCAATTCCTTGACAGACACCGGCTTATGCTTCGCATCGCGTCGCACCAGCTTCGGCGGGCGCCCATTTCCGCTCCAGCGTTTCGGTCGCTTCGGCGCCGTGCCCGGAGCCCAGAGGCTGGTCGAAGATGGGATACCAGCGACATAGCGCAAGCCAAGTTCGGTGATGCCATCGCGGAACTCGGTATCGACGCCATAGCCTGCATCCATCAGCACAGTCGCCGGTGGCACGCCAGCCAGCAGCGCCGATTGGATCTGCCCCAGGGCGATTTGTGGTTTGGTCTGGAACGCAATGTCATCGGGAATGCCTGCCTTGGCGCGTCGGGCCGCGTCATTGGCCCACACCTCCGGCAGATACAGCCGGTACGCGATCGGCAGGCTGGCGTGGCCGTTGGCGACTGACAAACTCACCGCGACCTGGCAGTTTTCCTGTTTGCCGAGCTGACCACAATACTGCCTCGCGACGCCAACCGAATGCGTCCCCTTCTTGGGAAATGCGGTATCGTCGATAATCCATGCACGGATCGCGCCGTGCTGTTCGATGGAGGGCAACACTTGCTGACGCACGACGTTGAGCACCGGCTCGTCCGACCAGTCGGCTTTGGCGACAAGATGATGCAGCGATTGGTGCGTCGCCTGCACCCGTGCGGGTGCTACACGGGCGGCCATCGGTTCGATGCTCTTCCGCGGGCCGGGCAACACCAAACCAGTAACAGTAGGAATGGAACGGTGCCGCTCGGTCGGCGTGTCCAAGCGTCGCTGTCAGTGCCTCAACATAGGCCGCGAATCGTGATTCGCCGCCTTGTCTGTCGGATTCGAGACCCACACTCCGCCTCCGCGAGTGAGAATCTCCATCCGTACACACCGAGAATCAAATCGTACAAGGGGATTTTTATGACACAGTAAGACTAGGTATTTGTCGCGGCGCGGTTTTAGCGCCCCGACTATACGGTCAGTAAGGACTCGGTGATTACCCTTCGGCATAGAACTCTCCGTTAGCATTAGGTTAGCAATCCGCGCACTCTTGCGCGGGTGCAACCATACGCTTCGGAGGCTTAGCAGCGGTGGATAAGTCAATGCAAGTAGCTGATATCGTTCAGCAATTTCCTGCGTCATCGCGCGCCGTCATGCCACCATCATGCATGGTTGCGCATGAGTTCTAACGAAAGGGCCTCGCCGACTATTTCAGCCCCACTAATCTGCTCAGCCACAACTCATCCGGCACCGGCCAACCCTTCGGGGGTCACACGGCTTTCGACAAAGGTGCTTTGGTATCGGATCGCGGCGCCGTTCAGGTCACCCCCGGTTTCCACCCCATCCTCACCAACGCCGACCTGAATGAGACCGACACGCCCGTCCACCCGCGGGACCCCCACAACCCCGAGGAGAACACGACCGGCCGTGCTAAAGCCCAACCGCCACCAGCGGCCCAGATCGAGCGCCACTCCCCCTCCCCCGCCCCAAAACCCGAACGCCCCTCGCCGAACCAGCCCGCAAACGCGCAGCAGGGACAGCAGCATCAGGAACAAAAAAACTTTCAGAACGCCGCCGAGGCCATCAGGCAGGCTCTCGCCCAGGACAAATCCCTCGGCGAATTTGCCAAGCACCTCGCGATCGACCTCACTCCACGTGGCCTTCGTATCCAGCTCCTCGATACCCAATCGGAGCCAATGTTTGCCCTCGGTTCCGCTCAGCCTAACAAGCTCGCCCACGCGCTGCTCAATAAGATTACGCCGGTACTAATGAAACTATCCGAGCCGGTCGCCATCGACGGCTACACCGATGCCGCGCCTTATCCTGGCCCGGCAATGACCAACTGGGAACTCTCAGCCGAACGAGCCAACGCCGCTCGGCGCATGCTGGTCGAGGGCGGACTGAGCGACCAGCGGCTTAAGGAAGTCACGGGCCACGCCGACCAGGATCTGCTGCTGCCCGCCGATCCGCTCGCCGCTGCCAACCGCCGGATCGCCATCACAGTTCTGCGCACGTACCAATCTAAATGAGCCGAGTTGCATGCTGACCCTCGGCGGATTCGGCTTCGTGCTCGCCTGCGTATTCGGCACGTACATCATCGAGGGCGGCAGCCTCGGCGTGCTCGCCGAAGCCCTCCCGTTTGAAATGGTCACCATCGGCGGCGCTGCCATCGGCAGCTTCGTCATGGCCAACGGCATGCACGAAGTTCGCAACACCATGGGCGGCGCGATGCATGCCATCCGCGGCAGCACCTACCGCAAGACCGACTACATTGAGCTCCTTACCCTGCTTTATGCCCTCATCCGCCTCGCCGCGACCAAGGGCGCCATGGCACTCGAGCCGCACATCGAGAAACCGGAAGATAGCACGATCTTTCAGCGCGTCCCGCGCATCCTCGTCAAAGCCCAAGCCCGCGACATGATCTGCGACTACCTGCAAATCGTCGGCATGAACGCCGACGACCCGCACCAGATTGAAGACATTATGGCCCGCGAGCTCAAGAAGCGCCTCGCCGAGGATCTCCACCCCGCGCACGCCTTGCAGAACATGTCTGACGGCCTGCCCGCCCTTGGCATCGTTGCCGCCGTGCTTGGCGTGATCAAGACCATGTCACATATCGACCAGCCACCCGCAGTTCTCGGCGGTATGATCGGCGCCGCCCTCTGCGGAACCTTCCTCGGAGTCCTGCTCGCCTATGGCCTCGTGGGCCCTGTCGCCTGCCGTATCCGCACGGTGGTTGAGGAGGACGCCAAATTCTACGAAGTCATCCGCGCCGTACTGGTCACCCACCTACACGGCAATGCGCCGCAAGTCAGCGTCGAATCAGGGCGCAAAATGGTGCCCACCCACCTGATGCCGACATTCCAGGAGCTTGAGGAAGCCGTTCAGGCAGCTACATGATCCTCACCACTGTGCGAGTCACAACGAACGCCCACGACGACCTGGCCTGGATTGCAGCGGCGCATCGGCTGGGTCGTCTCCTCACGGGTTGAATACCGCCGCACCACTAGGCCGTACGTCGCGTATTCCAGGTGGCAAGGTAAAGGTCATGCTCGAGGGCGGTCGCCGCAAGGCAGGGGCTGCCGCTGAAGAGATCGATCCCCTTACCCCCCGGACGCCGGATGCCCGCCGCGTTCCGCGGTAAGCGAAACGCTGGGCGGAATCAGCCCGCGACCTGCGACCCGGCCGGTCTTGGTATCGCAGCTACATGGATGTCCCACCAACGCTCGGTCCGACAGCGAGCAGATCGCTGTCGGAGTGTAGCACTGCCCAGCCGGCGGCGGTCTTTGCGGCATCAGCTCTGCCGCCTGCGGCGGGTACCCAAGCCGCTCAAGCTGCTCAGCCGGTGGGGGAGCAGTCCGAGGCGGCGGCGGCGCAGCATTGAAGAACGGGGGAAACGGCACAAAAATAACAGCCGCCCCGCCCGCCTGGGCACCGCTGAACGGTGCCAGGATTAACGCAACGGCCAACTGCCCCAATAGGCGAGCCCGCCAGCGGCTCATCACCGTTCCTATATGGGCGGTCCCGTACCCAACTTGAAGCCGCACTCGGAAAGAGCACAGCAGGATGACCGACACCCCCTTCCATCGAGCTTTCCACAACTTCGAATGGGACGATGTCCCCCGTCTCCCCTACAAGGAAGACTCCGCCGCCCCGTTCAAATCCATTAGCCGCCAGGTCCTGTTCAGCGATCCCGCCCTGGGCTGCGAACTCCGCTACTTCGAAATGGGTCCCGGCGGCCATTCCACCCTCGAACGCCATCAGCACGTCCACGCCGTGATGATCTTACGCGGCCACGGGAACGTTCTTCTCGGCGATGAGATCCGCCCCGTGGCCCCGTTCGACCTCATCACCATCCCGTCCTGGACATGGCATCAGTTCCGCGCCGACGCCGGAGAGCCGATGGGCTTCCTCTGCATGGTCAACCGCGACCGCGACCGCCCTCAGCTTCCCAATGACGCAGAACTCGCCCAACTTCGCGACGTGCTCCGTCAGCTTCCCGCCCACCTTGCGCCCGCGTGAACCTTCGCGCATAGGTGCCGCAAGGCACAAAACCGTCGCCCAGAACATCAGGAGAAAACCCTGGTATGCGCCTTGCGGTGCTGAAGGAACGTCGCGCCTCTGAAACCCGCGTCGCCGCCGTCCCGGAGACGGTCAAGCGCCTGACCGCCCTTGGCCTTACGGTCACGGCCGAAACCGGCGCCGGCGCCGCCTCCAGCTTCAGCGACGCGGATTTCGCCGCCGCCGGTGCCGAAATCGCCCCGGACGCCCCAACCGCCCTGAGCGGCGCTGGCATCGTGTTTGCCGTTCAACTCCCCGAGCCCGAAATCATTGCGCAGATCCCCCGCGGCGCCCTGTTCGTCTGCACCGCCAACACCTTCGCCAACCCCGACGCCGTCCCCGTCCTCGCCCAGGCCGGCATCGACACCGCCGCCATGGAGCTGCTCCCCCGCATCACCCGCGCCCAGTCCATGGACGTGCTCTCGTCGCAGGCCAACCTCGCCGGCTACCGCGCCGTCATCGAGGCCGCCGCCACTTTCGACCGCGGCTTCCCCATGATGATGACCGCTGCCGGCACCGTCCCGCCCGCCCGCGTTTTCATCATCGGTGCCGGCGTCGCCGGCCTGCAGGCCATCGCCACCGCCCGCCGCCTCGGCGCCATCGTCTCCGCCACCGACGTCCGCCCCGCCGCCAAGGAGGAAATTCGCTCCCTCGGCGCCACCTTCGTCGGCGTCGAGGACGAGGAAACCGCCCGGCAGACCGGCGCCTACGCCCGCGAAATGTCCGAGGACTTCCGCCGCAAGCAGGCCGAGCTGATGGCCACCACCGTCGCCAAAAACGACATCGTCATCTGCACTGCCCTCGTCATGGGCCGCAAGGCACCGATCATCGTTACTCGCCCTATGGTCGAGTCCATGCGCGCCGGCAGCATCGTCGTGGATCTCGCCGCCGAGGCCGGCGGCAACTGCGAAGTCACCATCCCCGACGAGCGCATCACCACCCAAAACGGCGTCACCATCCTCGGCTACCGCAATTGGCCCGCCCGCATCCCCGTGGCCGCCAGCTCGCTCTACGCCCGCAACCTGCTCACCTTTCTCTCCACCTTCTGGGACAAGGACGCCAAAGCCCCCCACTTGCCGCCCGACGACGAGATCGTCCGCGGCGTCACGCTCACCCGCGGCGGTGCCGTGGTGCACCCCGACTTCGCCCCCAAACAGGCTGCCTGAAAACCGAGTCCATGCTGATCGGAAAACGCCGCCCCACGTTTACCTCTCCCGCTCTGCGGGAGAGGTTGGCACCTGCAGGGTGCCGGGTGAGGGTGCTCTGTGCCCTCCGTGAAGATCTCAGTGCCCTCCGTGTGAACCCTCCTGACCTCCGCCGCCTCCCACCGCCCGACTACCGGAGACGCCGATGAACCCCAACCAGGTGGCGGATGAAGCCGCCCGCCTCGCCAACCAGGCGCACAGCCTCGCGGAGCATGCGGCCACGCTCGCCTCCGGCGCGCTCACCGTAACCCCTGCCCACCTCGCTCAGGTCACCGGCATCCCCTTCATCTTCCTCTTCGCCATCTTCGTGTTGGCCGTTTTCGTTGGCTACTACGTGGTCTGGAACGTCACCCCGGCGCTGCATTCACCGCTGCTGGCGGTCACCAACGCCATCAGCTCGGTCATTGTCGTCGGAGCCATATTGGCCACCGGCCTCGGCCTCTCCGCCTGGTCCATCGGCTTCGGCACCGCCGCCGTCACCCTCGCCTCGGTCAACATCTTCGGCGGCTTCCTGGTGACACACCGGATGCTGTCGATGTTCAAACGTAAGCAACAGTAGGGAAGGAGCCGCCCCGATGTCAGCCTGGGTCGTCTTCTTCTACCTGGTCGCCGCGGTCCTGTTTATCCTCGCCCTGCGCGGCCTCTCCAGCCCGGTTACCTCCCGCCGAGGCAACCAGCTCGGCATGCTCGGCATGCTGATCGCGATCCTCAATACCCTGATCGGCAACCGCATGTGGGGCGGCAGCTACGCCCTGATTGTCGCCGGCGTCGCCATCGGCGGCACTATCGGCATCATCATCGCCATGCGCATCCGCATGACCGCCCTGCCCCAGCTTGTCGCCGCCTTCCACTCCCTGGTCGGTATGGCTGCCGTCTTTGTCGCCGCCGCCGCACTCAACGCCCCCGAGGCCTTCGGGATCGGCACGCCCGGCCACCTCCACACCGAAAGCCTGATCGAGATGTCGCTCGGCCTCGCCATCGGCGCCATCACCTTCTCCGGCTCGGTCATCGCCTTCAGCAAGCTCCAGGGCATCATGAGCGGCGCCCCGATCGTGTTCAAATACCAGCACCCGCTCAACCTGCTCCTGGGCGTCATCGAAATCATCCTGATCATCGCCTTCGTCAGCACCCAAAGCCAGGCGCTGTTCTGGCTGCTCGCCTTTCTCTCCTTCGCCCTCGGCTTCCTCATCATCATCCCGATCGGCGGCGCGGACATGCCGGTCGTGATCTCGATGCTCAACAGCTACTCCGGCTGGGCCGCCTGTGGCATCGGCTTCACCATCCAGAACGTCGGTCTGATCATCACCGGCGCCCTCGTCGGCTCCTCCGGCGCCATCCTGTCCTACATCATGTGCAAGGGGATGAACCGCAGCATTATCAACGTGCTGCTCGGCGGCTTCGGCGCCGAGGGCGCAGTCGCCGCTGCCGCCGGCGCCGCTGATCGCACGGTAAAGACCGGCAACGCCGACGACGCCGCCTTCATCCTGAAGAACGCCAGCAAGGTCATTGTCGTTCCCGGCTACGGTATGGCCGTCGCCCAGGCTCAACATGCCCTGCGCGAAATGGCCGACACCCTGAAAAAAGAAGGCGTGGAGGTGAAATACGCCATCCATCCCGTCGCTGGCCGCATGCCGGGCCACATGAACGTCCTGCTCGCCGAAGCCAACGTGCCGTACGACGAGGTCTTCGAGCTCGAGCAGATCAACAACGAGTTCGTCACCGCTGACGTCGCCTATGTCATCGGCGCCAACGACGTCACCAACCCCGCCGCCAAGACCGACCGCTCCAGCGCGATCTACGGCATGCCGATCCTGGAGGTGGAAAAGGGCGGAACTGTCCTGTTCGTCAAACGCTCCATGGCCTCCGGCTACGCCGGCGTGGAAAACGAACTGTTCTTCCGCCCCAACACCATGATGCTATTCGGCGACGCGAAGAAAATGACCGAGGAAATCGTCCAGGCGCTCGGACGTTAATTCATATCCATCGGTCCTCCTCGCGCTCTGACTGGCGGCGACCGCGATAGATTGGCATCCTTGCGTACGAAAACAGAAAGTTACAGATGCGACCGGAGCGATAGAGTGGCCACTCTCTCCCTAATTCGCCATCGGCGCCGACAACCCAATTACAAGGACCGCTCGCCCTCGCCAATCAGCTCCCCACATCCCAGGATGCGCGCCAACAGCTCGCGTGCTGCAATCGGCTTTAGCACCAGTGTAAATTCACTACTGCTCGTGACCGATGTCCTGGCGTCGCCGGCATAGCCGGTTAACAGAAAACATTGCAGTCCAGGATGGATATGCCGGGCTTTCTAAATCGTCTCGATACCGTTCATCCCCGGCATCAGCAAATCAGTCACCAGCGCGTCAAGGGTCTCGCCTGATTTCAACAGGGCAAGGGCTTCGGTCCCATTGCACGCTACCAGAGTAGCGCACCCAAGCGCTTCGAGCTCTGCCGCGAGTGTTTCCCGAACCAGGTCATCATCGTCCACCAACAGTATCCGAAATACACCCGCAGGCTCGTTGGCACCACTTGGCACGACTGCGCTCTTACGCTCTCCTTGAATCACTTGCGTGTCGGCCGTGCGTAGCCACAACGTGATGGTTGTTCCTTTCGCAAGCTCGCTCTCAATAGAGAGTCCCCCGCCAGATTGTTCTGCAAAACCCCGAACCATCGCGAGACCAAGACCCGTGCCCTTACCCGGAGGCTTGGTCGTAAAGAATGGCTCAGTCACGCGCGCCAGAGTCGCCGCATCCATTCCCAGACCGGTGTCCGCAATCGTGATCCGAACATACTGCCCGGGACCGAGACTGGCCGGATTAACCCCATCAGCTCGGATGGAGTCCGGCGTCGCCGCGATCGTCAGTGTTCCACCGTTCGGCATTGCATCGCGGGCATTCGCCGCCAGGTTCACCAAAGCCGTTTCAAGCTGCCCCCGATCGGCCAGAAGCCACGGCAAGTCCCGCCCCGCCAGGGTTCGGACGGTAACGATGCTTCCCAACGTATGGGTCAGGATCTCGCCCATGCTGGTCCATCGTATTGATCGGTTCCGCCCGAAGCTCACTGCGGCGGGCAAACGATAGAAGGCGTCTTGTTATGGACGCACCTCGATTGGCCGCATCGAACGCCATTAATGCCAGCCGCCTCGTCGCTTCTGTATCTCCCGCGCGCTGCTCTATCAGCGACATCGCCCCAGTCACGGCCTGCAGGATGTTATTGAAATCATGCGCAATGCCGCCCGCGACTTGGCCAAGCGCCTGGACCTTCTGCGCTTGGGCGAGCTGCGCTTGAGTTGCCTCACGCGCAGTGACCTCTTCTCTGACGCGGTGCTCCAGTTCATCAGTCAAGTCTCGAAGTGCTACTTCGGCGCGCTTACGCTCGGTAATGTCGATAATTGAGGCCAGAACGAATGTCGCTCCCGCGGCCTCGATCGGATTAAGGCCGATCTCTATCGGCACTTCGCTGCCATCCTTCCGAAGCCCATACAAGTCCCGTCCTGCCCCCCATCGGGCGGACACTGGGACTGGTGAAAAACCCCCGTCGCATACCAGGATGTTGCGAGCGAAACCGAGCAGGGACGAGTATCTCGATAAACTGGCCTAACAGTTCCTCGCGTGTATAGCCAAACAGGCGTTCGGCCTGGGCATTCACCAGAGTAACGATCCCACCTGCATCGATAATAAGCATCGCATTAGGGGCCGCTTCCACAATCAACCGGAAGCGGTCTGCATGTTCGCGCTCCGCCGTCTCGCGTCGCAGTGCTGCATAGAGGCGCCGGTGACGTTCCTCGCTATCGCGCAACCTCTCGGCTTCCGCGGCGACAATCGTGGCGATCCGCCGATCGAGCACCGAACTCGCCACCGCCAGAACCAGCATAATGAGAGTCAGAGCTGCGATGCCAATCGCTACATAAACCTGGGGGAGATCAGACACACGGGCTAAGCCACCGCTTACATCCTCGGTGCTGCACGTCATGGCGGCCATGCCAGTGTAATGCATCCCAGCGACCGCCGCCCCCATGACCGTCGCGGCACCAACCCGCTCCACGACGCGCTCCACCTTGAATGCCAGCCACAATCCTACAATCGAGGCTCCCGTCGCGATCACGAAAGACAACGCAACCGTCGCGGGATCATAGGTAACGCGCGCCACCACGTGCATGGCAGCCATCCCGATGTAATGCATTAAGCATATGCCCGCCCCCATAAGCAGGCCTGCGGCTCCGATCCTGGAGCGGGTAGGGACCTGCGTCGAGACGAGTGCGAACGCCGCCCCCGTAACAATCACCGCCACAAGCAGCGACAACGCGGTAAGCTCTACTCCGTACGTGACCGGCACCGGCAAGACGAAGGCCAGCATAGCGACGAAATGCATCGACCAGATGCCGCCACCCATGGCGACAGCAGCAGCCGCCAGCCAAAGCTGCCGCACCCGGCCGCCAGACGCCCGGATACGACCGGCAAGGTCAAGGGCGGTGTAGGAGGACGCGATCGCGACAAGGACCGAGATCACGACCAGAACCGGCTCGAAACTGCCCCGAATGATCATGGTGCCTCCTCGCACCACCACAGCTCGCCGGTTCCCCTTTGATGTGCGTAATCTGCTTGCGGGTTGATATCGATGCGCTGCAGATTCTTATCTCCAGAGAAACGTTACATGCAATAGCCTGTACCTCACTTTGCCGTGAGCGACTCCCTATTGCAACAGAATTTCTGCCTTCTGATCGTCCTGAAGGGGGGCAGCCGCTACTCGCTTAACTCTTCCGCTCATTGAAGGGGCACGCCCTCGGGCTATACGAGCCGGAGGGTCGGCGCGCTCTGCGCGCCGGGTGAGGGACCGTTTACGGATTGACCCCGTAAAACCGTGCCGAGGCGTCGATTTCCTCCGGCGTCATCCGCTGCGCCACGTTCCGCATTCCCTGGTCGATGTCGTTGTCACGCCCGCCGTTCTTGAACGCCAGCAACTGGGCGTGAAGGTACGCGACCGGCTGTCCCTCCAGCCAGGGTGCACCAATCTTATGTCCCTCCTCGCCGTGGCACGCACCACATGGCGCGATGCCGCGCATCGGAGCGCCGCTTTCCACGATCGTCGGAGCCGGCCCAGGCGGCTTCCGCGTCAGTCGCGGCAGGGAAGCATAGTACTCGGCAATGTCCCGCATATCCTGCGCCGTCAGGCCGCCGATCATTGCGCTCATGATCGCACTCCACCTGGCACCGCTCTTGAAGTCCAGCAGTTGCTTATAGATCGTGCCGGCGTATTGCCCGGCCAGACCGGGGATGGTTGCCTGCGTCGGTGGTCCGCCGATGGCGTGGCACATCGAGCAGCGCGTGCGAGCGAGCGTGCCCCCATGCCCGATTGCCTCGGCGCTGCCTGGAGCGACCTCGTTCGCCGTCAGAACCACCTGAGACAGCTTAGCCGAGGGCTGCACGATGGTGCCGGGTGCGGGAGCACTCTGCGTTGCCCCGGCCGCGCTGCAAATCGCGGTCCAAACGCTGGCGAAACTGGTGTTGCGCTCCATCTCGGGAAACCAGATGAACCCAAACCCGCCAGCAACCACGGCGATCGCAGCAGTGATAATCACGCTGGCGGTGAACCAACGGTTCTGGAACGAAAAGAGCGGCTGTTCCCGCATCAACCGCCTCCTCCGACATACACCGCCGGCACCGACGCATCAGAGACGCCGATCAGATGCACGATGGGGTAGCCATAGTTCGTCAGGGTCAGCGCAATCATAAGGCTGACCCACAACGCAAAGCTGTTGAGCGCGATCGGCAGCGCCCTCGGCGCATGCATGGCAAGGCTGAAGCGATATTCTCCAGGCTCGGACCGTGGCGCAAGGTGGCCACGGATCAACACGACGATGAACAGGAACCCGGAGATCAGCACGATCAATCCTCCGGCGACCGAGGTATTAACCGAACTCACCCAGGCTGCCGTGGCGGGTGTGTCGTAGTCGTAGAACGCCATCCGCCGCGGCATCCCCAGAATGCCAACCCAGTGCCAGGGGATCGTCAGTACCAGCATGCCGACGAACCAGGTCCAGAGCTGCGCCCGCATTAACCCGAGCGAATTGAGCGGCCGTCCGGTCAGGTGCGGCCAGACATCGTAGGCGATCGCGAAATACATGATCACGATCGCGCCGGCGAAGATCAGGTGGAAATGCCCCGTCACCCACTGCGTGTTGTGGATCGTGGCGTCAAGCTGGTACTCATGTTAATAAGCCCACCCGCCCCGCCGAGCCCCAGCATAATGAACGAAAACGCCAGCGCCAGCATCATCGGATTGCGCCACGGCAGCGCAGTCAACCAGCCGAACACGCCCTTGCCACCACGCAGCCGGCCCGCAATCTCCACCGATGCAGTGATCGTGAACACGGTCAGCAGTGTCGGTAACGCCACGAAAGCCGTGAACACCGAATGCAGGAACTTAAATCCCTGTCCGACCTCCGGGTCCATAAACAGATGATGGATGCCGATCGGCATGGCGACAACAAGAAACAGAATGAAAGAAAGCCGGGCCATCGGCTCGCTGTAAATGCGCCCGCCGATGGCACGCGGCACGATGGTGTAATAGGCGATATAGGACGGAATCAGCCAGAAATAAACGATGGCGTGCAGCGTCCAGGAGAACAGCACGCGCGCCAGGCCAACATTGACGGTTGTGGTAAGTCCGAGGGAAGCCGGCAGGAGCAGCGCCAGCACCTCGACCGCCGCGCCCACCGCAGTCCATGCCCAAAGATAAGCGCCGACAGTGTTGGCAAACATCGGGAACGGGATCGGCTTGCCCGCATTGTCACGCCGCCAGAGCTGGAGGTTCACCGAAGTCAGCGCCACCCATATCCAGGACCCGACCACCACGAACACAACGCCGAAATAATACGCTGCGTTGGCGATCATCGGCGGATAGAAGGTGTAAAGGATCGAGGCGCGGCCCAGCGCGATGGGGATGATTGCAACCACGGCTCCGACCGCCACCAGGCAAAAGCCCAGCCAGGCCCAGCCGCGTCCCGCCAGCGGACGTCCGAGCGACGTCTCGGTGATGGCGTATCCAAACCCCATCGCGACCAGCGTCGGAAAGACATAGGCCAGCGTCGTGCCGTGCGCGGTGACCGACCGGTAATAGAGCTCCGGATTGCCGATCCAGCCCTCAGGAATCCCCGCATTTTTTAAACTGGTCCGAAAACGTCCGCGAACAGGGGCTGCTCGTCTAGCATTTGGGAGAAACGCTGCATCAATGGCCCAAGCCAGTCGTCACGCATGGTTGGGATGAGATCGTAGAGCATGCAGCCCTGGCGGAACAACGAGTGGACACGGCGTTTGGCGGTGTTGGTCTTGAGCATCCGATCATAGCCGAGCGCTTCTCCAGCAGCACCGAGCAGCGTCAACAGGACCACGGCAAAGGCATTGATGAGCCACAGCCGATCACGCCGCTCGGGCGATTTGACACGGATCGTTCCCAGACCCATGCCGAAGCGCAGATCTTTGCTGTCGCGCAGACTGCACTCAATTGCCCAGCGGCGACCGTAGTAGCCGGTCAGCTGCTTCGCGTTGGTATCGGCGCTGCTGGCGGCCAGACACCAGGCTTGCTTCATCTCCGGATCCTGAACGCAGACCACGGTTCCCACCCGGTAGCGATCGGCTGTGACCTCGGCACCGCGCAACACTCGTGCCCGTCCGCCAGCTTGGACCCATTCAGCTGCGGTGCGGGTCTCCCCGGCGGTGCTGGTTACGGTGATGTTGCCACGGAAGCGAATGATGTAGTCGAAATACAGTTCTTCGGTTAGCATCCGGTAGAGTTTCTGATCGCCGAAGGCACGGTCGGCGACGATGCACACCTTGATCCCAGCAGGCAGCAACTCGGCAAGCCGTACCAGCACCCGATGTTCGTAGAAGTTGCGGTGATCCTTGAGCGTGCTCTTGTCGACGGTCAGCCACACCAGAGGTGTCGAGCGGCCATAATCGCTGATCAGGGCCAGCATGATGGTGGCCTGGTTGTCGGCATCGAAGTCGGTCCAGTCCATGGCCACCATGATCGAGCTTCGGGCGCCGACGACGAAGGGCACCCAGCGCACCAGAATGTCGTCGACATTTATGGCGGCGTTAGAGAGCAGCCGGTCGACCTGCTTGGTGGCATGCTTAGGCTTCAAGCTGCGCGCCGCGGCGAGGCCCTGACCGATCGCACAGATCGCCAGCGACCCGCTGTGCAACACGCCAAGGGTCGCGTCGCATAGCGAGTTCACGCGCTTTGCATGCAGGTCGTGCTCGAGCAGACAGCCAAGCACGTTGCGAATGCCCTGGTATGAAAAACGCTCCCGGACGACCATAGTGCTTCCCGAATCGACATCGGGAGGCAGACTCGCTGGTCTGTCCGGAGCGCGGAATCTCCCCGCCACTTCGCAAGCATCTGCCATCCAAGGTGTTCCCACGATTCTTTTCAGAACTGCCCCTTCGGTTGATCGATTCTTTTATGTCGCGTGAGAAATGCGGGGATGCCTGAGGATCCAGCCATGTATCGGGCTGCGGATGAACATCTGCCACGCGCCCAGGAACAGCGCGACAATGAAGGCGGCGAATGCCAGCCAGAAATGCGCCAGGATCAGGCGGCGGCTAACCAGCACAGCTCAACCTCGGCTTATCGGCGGCCATCTTCTGGAACTGGTCGCGGGGAACAACCCGCACGTCGGCCCACATCCCCTCGTGGCCGACGCCGCAATATTCATGGCAGGGCATGCGATGATCCCCCATTTCGCGAAACTGCGTTTTGGCGACGGAAATAAATCCCGGAACCAGCATGGTGTTGACGTTGGTCCCGTCGATAATCAGTCCGTGGATCACGTCGAGGCTGGTGGCGCGGATTGTCGCCGGCGTATTGACTGGAACCAGCAGGCACGGCGGCGTAAACGAATATTGCTGCGCCACCATTCGTACCATCACAACACTACCGTCCTGCTCGACCTGTGTGCCCAAGTTACTTTCGATGAACTCGCCTTTCAGCGGCACCGTCCGCACATCGACAGTTTCCACCCGCGGCTGCGGCATGATCAGCACATGGATGCCGGCAAAGCCTGCCATCAGAATCAACAGGCAGATAATGAAAATCGACAGCGCAGCCCATCGCCGTTCCGCCCGCAGTGCGGCTTGTTCGCCATCGTGATCAGACGTCGCCGACATCGCCGCTCCTTACGGCACAGCGCGAGGCAGGAAGACCAGCATGTAGAAGGCAAACCAGATCCCGCAGACCACGAGTGCCGCTACAACAGCCACCACCGCGGCGCCAGGCGCACGCGGATCGACCTCAGTAACTGGATGACCGGGCGATGGAACAGGATTGTGCTCGGAATTTACCATCTCGGCCTCAATTCAGGGGCGCAGCGCGCAACGCGTTGGCATCCTGCGCTGTCACCGGCTTGCCATGGTTCCCCCAGGCAGTGCGGATGTACGTCACGACCGCCGCCACCTGATCATCCGATAAGATTTGTGCGAACGGCGGCATACCGTACGGCCTCGGGTTTTGCGCCGTGCCGGGCGGGAACCCGCCGTTCAGCACCATGCGTATCGGGTTAACCGAGGACGTCATCTCGATCGACTGATTGTTGGCAAGCGGAGGATAAGCAGGCGGCATGCCTTTACCGTCGCTCCCGTGGCAGGCGGCACAATGAGCCTCATACACCTCTTTGCCGAGACTGGTCAGCAGACTGCTCTCCGCCGCGGGTACGGGTGGAGCTGTTTGCGCCGCCCCAGCGTGACTCGGTAGACTCTTTAGATACACCGCCATCGCCTCGATGTCCGGTTCCGACAGATACTGCAGGCTATCATACACAACCTCGGCCATCGGCCCGTAAACCGCGCCGCGCATGGAAGTACCCGTACGCAGCAGGTCGCTGATGTCCTTAATGCTCCAGTCCCCAAGCCCGCCTTCCCTGTTCGACGTTAGCGAAGGCGCGTACCACCCCTGCTCCGGAATCAGTCCGCCCTGAAATGCCTCTGCCTGCGAGCTGCCACCAAGCGCGTTGATGGGCGTATGGCACATGCCGCAATGCCCGAGACCCTCCACCAGATACGCACCGCGGTTCCATTGCTCAGATTGCGTGGGGTCCCGTTTGTAAGCGCCAGGAGTGAAGTACAAAGTACGCCAGCCGATGACCAGCGCGCGAATGCTGTAAGGAAACCTGAGTTCGTCCGGTCTGTCGGGCAAAGCGAGTGCCGGCACCGACATCAGGTAGGCGAAGATCGCGTCCGAATCATCGCGCCTAACTTTGGTATAGTATTGAAACGGCATCGCCGGATACAGCAGATTGCCAGTCGGCATGACGCCATCGTGCATGACCCGGTAAAACTGGGCCGCCGTCCAGTTGCCGATACCATCTTTCGGATCGGGCGTGATATTGGTGGAGTAAAGCGTGCCGAACGGCGTTACGAGCGGCCGCCCGCCGGCAAACAGCTTTCCGCCCGGCTGCGTGTGGCAGGCAACGCAGTCGCCGACACGGGCGAGGTACTCGCCTTTTGCAATCAGCTCCTGCATTGGCGACGCTGACTGCTGCTGCGCGCGCGCAAACGACCCCACGGCCACCAGCAGGCAGAGGACAGACGCGGCGAATCTGATGCTGGTCATTGGCCCGCGCTCTCGCAACGCATGGGAAGCTTTAGCGCACCTGCCGGCAGCGGCCTGGCATCAGCGGGCAATCGCTGCGAGCCAAGCCACGCCGCTACTGCCGTAATATCCTGACTCGTCATCCGCATCAGGATCTTCTGCATGCAGATGGACGTTGTCGGATTCCGGGCGCGATAGCGGACCGCGGTCAACTGCGCACTGATGTAGTTAGCCCGTAGCCCGAGCAGGCCAGGCATATCCGGTTCCATACCGGTAAGGCCGTGGCCGTGGCAGCTCGTGCAGGCCGGAATATCGTGCGCGGGGTCGCCATTCTCTACGATCGCCTTACCCCGCGCGAGCACCTGCAAGCTGGTTGTGGGTGGCAACGGTTCCGGCGCCGGCGGGTGCAGCGAAGCGAAGTAATCGGCGATCTGCCGCAGATACGAGTCCGGTAGAAACTCCAGAAGATAATTCATCGGAGCATAGTGCCGCTGGTCGTTGTGGAAGCCAACCAACTGCTCATAAAGGTAGTCTGCAGGCTGCCCGGCAATGCGCGGGAAGTAGTCGCTGCCGGTCCCCGCACCATCCTTGCCATGACACGGCGCGCAGGCCTGCATGCGCTCCTGCACCGTATCCGGAGCGCCTGTGCTTTGCTGTTGTGCCAAGGCTCCGTGCGCACATAGCAAGACCCAGGCACCCAGCACTGCACATGCTAGGCGTGCGATCATCTCCCCCCCAACGCTAAGCAGGACGTTAGAGTCCGCGCCAGAGCAGCGCAAGGTATTCTATGCGGTGTTTCTCAACGTGGCTACCCGACGAAGGTTGAGGACAGAGCAATTTGTGCCCCGACCTTGATCGAGACGGCCCACACCCGTCATAGCCAGCCCGTGTCCTCCGGCCTGAGCCGAGGATTGAGCAGGCCATCTTGGCCCCGCCAAGACCGAGACAAAGCGCCCGGTTCAGGCGCTGATCAGATCGGGCCGCAGCAGCCCAACGGCTCCTCATCCAGAATGCAGCACGCCAGCGACAAAATCCGTTCAGCCACCCGTCTCATCCCCGCCCTGTCAGCCTGCTCCGCCAGTGAAATCAGCCGGTCGGACAGCACCAGCGGCGTGACGGAGATCACACCTGCCCTGAGATCAGGCGTACCCGGTTCGGCCATGGTACACTCCTTATTTTATTCTGGCCGCCAGAATGCCCAAGTGTTCTTATCAACAGGTTAACGCCCGGCCTCCAAACCAGCGCTGCACAACATTCAACGCTGAACGCGCTCCAGGGCCGCGCGTAACGCCAGCACCCGTAGCGCTGAAGCCAAAGGTTCGCCCAACTCCCGCGCCGTATCCGCCTCATTCACCAGTGCCGCGAGACTTTGGCTCCGCCGCGCCGCAATCTCCGCCAGTTCCGCCCAGAATTCCGGCTCCAGCGCCACGCTCGTCCGATGCCCTGCCAGCGTAAAGCTCCGCTTCACCAGTCGCGGCTGCCTAACCGGTCCCACGCCCACGACGCCGCCTCCGCCACCACCGGATCAGGATCATCCCTGAGCCGTCCCGCTACCCGCCGTAACTCTGGCCTCCCGGAGTTGCCGATCGCTATCAGTACGTTCCGCACGAAGCGCGCGCGTCCGATCCGTTTGATAGGCGACCCGGCAAACCGTGCTCGAAAACCGGCATCGTCCAACAGCGCCAACTCCTGGAGCTCAGGAGCGTCCATATCCTCCCGCGCCCTTAGTTTCACATGTCCGGCCGTCCGCGCAAACCAATTCCATGGGCACACCGCCAGGCAGTCATCGCAACCGTAAATCCGGTTCCCGATCAGCGGTCGCAGATCCAGCGGTATCGGACCGCGGTGCTCAATCGTAAGATACGAAATGCATCGTGGCGCGTCCAAGCGATACGGCTCCGGGAGCGCATTTGTCGGACACGCCCTCAGGCACCGCGTGCAACTCCCGCACCGATCCGCATGCGGCGCATCGGGCGGCAGTTCCAACGTCGTGTAAATTTCCCCCAGAAACAGCCACGATCCAAATCGTCGCGAAACAAGGTTCGTGTGCTTCCCCTGCCACCCTATCCCCGCCGCCTGCGCCAGCGGCTTCTCCATTACGGGGGCCGTGTCGACGAACACCTTCACCTGAGGCCCGCCAACCCGTGCGACAATGAACTGGGCCAGCGTCTTCAGCATGCCTTTCATGACGTCGTGGTAGTCGCGATTGCGGGCATAAACCGAGATGTTGCCCCGCTCCGGGCGCCGCACCGTCGCCAACGGATCGCCCTCCGGCGCATAAGACAACCCAAGCGCGATCACCGTCTGCGCCTCCGGCCACAACGCCTGGGGATGACTGCGTTCCGGCGCCCGGTGTGCAAGCCACCCCATGTCCCCATGCTTCCCGGCGGCAACAAACTCAGCCAACCGGGCACGCACCTCAAGCCCCAGCTCCGCGCGGCCGAACCCCACGGCATCGAACCCGAGCGCCAACGCCCGGTCCCGGATCATCCGCCGCATCGTTTCGGGTGCTAATGCAACCAAATTCTACAACGATTTGAATTGTGCCCCAGCAGCGGGAATAGATGGGCAGAACACCACCCGAAAACGAGCACATTCTGCCGCATCCGGGTATCCCACATGCGGCACTGCTCTCAGTTCGCCGCCCACCCGGATCGCGGGCAGCGTGTGCAGTACCGCAGCGGGTAAGGCCGACAGATGCCGCAACCGCCGCGAATCATTCCCAACCGCACCAAGGAGCCCGCGCGCCTCCCCCTCGCCCCCCAACTGGAACCGCCCATCCCACACCGCCCCTGGCATGGCCAGCACGGCTGGCCCCATCGGTCGCGCCTCCCGTACCACCAACCATCCCCGTCCCAGAGCTCCAGCCGGTATCACCCGCGCCCCGGCAAGCGTCGCCGATCGCAGCTCCCCGGCGAGCGCGGCGACCACCCCAGGCGCAGGTGGTAGCCCGCCACCACTCACCATCCGAAGCACCGCACTCAGCGCCCCCAGGCTCATCCGCGCCGCACGCAAGAGCGCGAATCCCTCTGCATAAAACTCCGCCTTCTCTGCCAACTCCTCTGCGATCCGGCGCTCCTCCTCCGCCCTCATTGCGCCAGCACTCCGCGCCGCCTGCGCCAGCTCCACTACACCCTGCCCGCTCCCATCCGGATCCCCCAACCCAGCCCGCAACCGTGTCCGCAAAACAGTCCGGTCCTGATTCGACGGATCCTCCACCCACGCCATACCGACCTGCCGCAGCATCGCCCGCAATCGCCCCGGCGAAATGTCCAGCAGCGGCCGCAGCAACCGCACCGACGTGAGTTCCACAAGTGCCGCCATTCCCGCCAGCCCCGCCGCCCCGCTGCCAGACAGGGCCCGCATCATCACGGTTTCGGCCTGATCCCCCGCATGATGCCCGAGCAGCAGGTGCAGCATCCCAGCCTCTCGGCAGGCTGCCACCAGCGCTGCATAGCGCGCCTCCCGTGCCCGCTCCGCCAGCCCCGGCCCTTTAGCCAGCCCGCTCAGCCGCAGAATCCGCGCTGGCAACCCTAGCTGCGCTAGCCATCTGGAAACACACGCAGCCTCCCGCGCCAACTCCGGTCTGATCCCATGATCGACGATAAACCCTACCGCCGTCCCGCCCTGCCTCCGTACCCAGGCCGATCCCAGAAGCGCCAGCGCCATGCTGTCCGCCCCGCCCGAAACTGCGATCGCCACCCGAAGGCCCGGCTCGAACGGGCCCAGCCTCGCCATCCGCGCCGCAAACTCTTCCGCACTCACAGCCCGCAATGGATGAAACAGGCGCCCCGAATCTTCCGTCATCGCCAAGCGTGACCTGGCTTGACCCGGCTATCTTCGCAACCAGGGCGCACTGCTTTCCTGTCCCGCACGCCTGAGGCACTTTCCCCGCATGGACATTACCGAAAATGCCGCGGCGCGCACGCTTCCGCCATACGCTCTCCACGAAATCCTCTCCCTCGCGGCCGCCCAAAACGCGCTCACCGCCATCACCACCTGCCCGTTTTATGCGCCCACACCCCTCCGCCCGCTCGATAAAACTGCCAACGCGCTTAACCTCGGCGCCCTCTGGTACAAAGACGAAGGCACCCGTTTCAATCTGGGCAGCTTCAAAGCCCTGGGCGGAGCCTACGCCGTCGCCCTGCTCCTCCAGCGGCACCTCTCGCTTCGCCTCAACCGCCCCGTCTCCTGGCGCGATCTTCCCGCCCTCCGCGATCACGCCCGCTATATCACCGTCACCTGTGCCACCGATGGCAACCACGGGCGCGCTGTGGCCGCCGGAGCGCAAGCCTTCGGCTGTAGCTGCGTCATCTTCCTCCCCGAACACGTGAGCGCACATCGCGAACAGGTCATCCGCAACCACGGAGCCGTCATTATTCGCCTGTCCGGCAACTACGATGATGCCGTGCGCGAGGCCCGCCGCGCTGCCGAACAAAATGACTGGTATCTTGTCTCCGATACCTCCTGGCCCGGCTACGAAATGATCCCCCGTGACATCATGCAAGGCTACACCGTCATGCTGATCGAGGTCCTTCAGCAATTGAATGGTCAACGCCCAACCCACGTCTTCGTCCAGGGCGGTGTCGGCGGCCTGGCCGCCGCCGTCTGCGCGCATCTCTGGGAAGTCCTCGGCCCCCATGCCCCCATCACAAGCATCGTGGAACCCGAGCGCGCCGACTGCCTGTATCAGTCCGCCCTTGCCGGAAGACCCACCCCCGCTTCCGGGGACCTCTCCACCATCATGGCGGGGCTGTCCTGCGGAGAAGTTTCCACCGAAGCCTGGCGCATCCTCAGTGGCGGTGCGCGCTTCTTCATGACCATCCCGGACGACCTCGCGATCGAGGCGATGCGCACCCTGGCGCGCGACTACGCCATCACCGCCGGTGAATCCGCCACCGCCGGCCTTGCTGCCCTCACCGCTGTCGCCGCCGATCCTATCCTCCGCACCCAGCTCGAACTCACACCCACCTCCAACATCCTCCTCGTCGGCAGCGAGGGCGCAACCGACCCCGACCTCTACAACCGGCTCGTTCCCTAACGATGGACCGCCGCACCCTCTTCAACGGTCGGCTTCTCCCCGTTGCCCTCGTCCTCCCTCAGCTTCTCATCTCTTTGGTCTTCTTCTACTGGCCCGCCGGAGAGGCCATGTACTACAGCCTCACCACCCAGGACCCGTTCGGTGAGGGCTCGGTTTTCGTCGGCCTTGCCAATTTCGCCGACCTCTTCCGCAACGCCCAGTACCTCGATGCGATCATCCGCACTCTGATCTTCTGCGCCTGCGTGACTGCGCTCTCCATGGCCGTCGCCCTTGCTCTCGCGGTCTTCGCCGACCGCGACATCCGCGGCCGCGCGATTTACCGCACGCTGCTGATATGGCCGTACGCCGTCGCCCCGGTCATCTCCGCCGTACTATGGCTGTTTCTCCTGCACCCGCAGGTCGGACTTCTCGGCCGCTTTCTCAATCACCACGGTATCTCTTGGAACTACCTGGTCAACGGCGGCCAGGCTCTGCTGATGGTGATCCTCGCCAGCGCCTGGAAGCAGGTCAGTTACAACTTCATCTTCTTTCTCGCCGGCCTGCAATCCATCCCGCGCTCGGTCATCGAAGCCGCCCGCATGGATGGAGCCAAAGGCTGGCACCGCTTCCGAACCATCACCTTCCCCCTGCTCGCACCCACAACCTTCTTCCTGATCGTCGTCAATCTCACCTACGCCGCCTTCGACACCTTCGGCACCATCTGGGCTCTCACCCAGGGTGGCCCCGCCGCCGCAACCAACACCCTCGTTGTGAAAGTCTATCGCGACGGCGTCGTAAACCTCGACCTTGGCGGCTCCTCCGCCCAGTCCGTCATCCTCATGGCCGGCGTCATCGCCCTCACTGCCATCCAGTTCCGCTTCCTCGGCCGAAAGACCGCCGCATGATACGACGCCCCCCGATGCACCTCTCCCTCTGGGAGAGGTCGGCGCGCAGCGCGCGCCGGGTGGGGGCAGACTACCTCGCCCACGCCATCCTCTGCCTCGGCGTCATCCTCTTCGCCCTCCCGGTCTGGCTCGCCATCGCCGGCTCTACCCAGGACTCCGGCGCGATCCTCCGCGGCTCCCTGTCCCTCCTCCCCGGCTCCCACGGCCTCTCCGCCTACGCCCGCGTCCTTTCCGCCGGAGGCAACGGCACCATCCCCGTCTGGCACATGCTGCTGATCTCCTCTGGCATGGCCCTCGTCATTGCCCTCGGCAAAATCGCCATCTCCATCTTTTCGGCCTTCGCCGTGGTCTTTTTTCGCTTTCCCCTCCGCCGCACCGCGTTCTGGATCATCTTCATCACCCTCATGCTTCCGGTAGAGGTCCGCATCATCCCCACCTACGCCGTTATGGCGAACCTCCACCTCATCAACACCTTCACCGGCCTCACCATCCCCCTCATCGCCTCCGCCACCGCCACCCTGCTTTTTCGCCAGATCTTCACCGCCATCCCCGACGAGCTCGTGGAAGCCGCCCGCATGGATGGCGCCGGCCCCCTCCGCTTCCTTCGCGACATCCTCATCCCGGTTTCCGCCGCCAATATCGCCGCCCTCTTCGTCATCCTGTTTGTTTACGGCTGGAACCAGTATCTCTGGCCGCTGCTCGTCGCCACCACCCCCCACCTCGACACCATCGCCATTGGCATCACCCGCATGGTCAGCACCGAGGGTGACACCGACTGGGCCGGAGTCATGGCCACTGCCGTCCTCGCCCTCATCCCACCGGTGATCGTCGTCGTTGCCATGCAACGATGGTTCGTCGCCGGACTCACCGAAGCCGAGAAATAATGGCCACCCTCCAACTCGCCGGCATCAACAAGCGCTTTGGCCAGACCTCGGTCCTTGAAACACTCGACCTGCGCCTCGACGACGGCGAGATGCTCGTCATCGTCGGCGCCTCCGGCAGCGGCAAATCCACCCTGCTCCGGATCGTCGCCGGCCTCGAACAACCCTCCACCGGCCGGGTCATCCTTGATGGCCGCGACATCACCGCCACCGACCCCGCCGCTCGCGACATCGCCATGGTGTTCCAGAACTATGCGCTCTATCCGCACATGACCGTGTTCGACAACATGGCCTACGGCCTGCGTATTCGCGGCCTTCCCCGCGCGGAAATCCGCCGCCGCGTCGAACAGGCGGCCGACCAGCTCGAAATCGGCGCGCTCCTCTCCCGCAAGCCCCGCCAGCTCTCCGGCGGCCAGCGCCAGCGCGTCGCCATGGGCCGCGCCATCGTCCGCGAGCCCAGGCTCTTCCTGTTCGACGAACCCCTCTCCAACCTCGATGCCAAGCTTCGCGTCCAGATGCGCGGCGAGATCCGCCGCCTGCAGCGCCGCCTCGGTGTCACCAGCCTCTACGTCACCCACGACCAGGTAGAGGCCATGACCCTCGGCGACCGACTGCTCGTTCTCAACCAGGGCCACGCCGCCCAGCTCGCCACCCCCATGGAGGTCTTCGAACGCCCCGCCGATACCTTCGTCGCCGGCTTCATCGGTTCGCCCGCCATGAACTTCCTTCCCGGCACGCTCACCCGCGATGGCACCGCTGCCCACCTCGACGCCGGCCCCGTCATCCCGCTTCCCACCCGCCACGCCACTGACGGCCAGCCCATCATTCTCGGGATCCGCCCCGAACACCTGGAGCCCGACGCCGACGGTTTCAGCATCACGATAGACCTTATCGAACCCCTCGGCTCCGAGACCGTCATCCACGGCCGCCTCGAAGCCGGCGAGCCCATCACCATACGCATCACCGGCCGCGCCCCCAATCAGGATCACCTCTGCGTCCGCCCCCACTCCGAACACCTCCACGTGTTTGATGCGCAAACCGGCCGCCGGCTGACCGGCGTGCCCCAACCAGTGCTGGCATCCGCCCTGGACCATGCTACGCTCGCTCGCCCATAAGCAGACGGAGGACGACAAGATGGCACGAGTAGCACTCGTCACCGGCGGCACGCGCGGAATAGGGGCGGAGATCAGCCGGGGGCTGAAAGCGCAGGGACGCACGGTTGTCGCTAGCTACGCTGGAAACGACGCGGCCGCTCAGGCCTTCACCAAGGAGACCGACATCCGCGCCTTTCGCTTCGACGTCAGCGACTTCGCCGCCTGCCAGGAAGCCGTTGGCCATATTGCCAATGAGATCGGCCCCATCGAAATCCTGGTCAACAATGCCGGGATTACCCGCGATGGCACGCTCGCGAAAATGACCCGCGAGATGTGGGACGCGGTGATCGATACCAATCTCGGCTCCTGCTACAACATGTGCAAACTCACCTTCGACGGCATGCGCGAGCGTAAATTCGGCCGCATCGTCAACGTCGGCAGCGTCAATGGTCAGGCCGGCCAGTACGGCCAGGTCAACTATGCCGCCGCTAAATCCGGTATTCACGGGTTTACCAAGGCCCTCGCGCAGGAGGGTGCGCGCTTCGGGATCACGGTCAACGCCATCGCACCCGGTTACGTTGATACCGACATGGTCCGCGCCGTCCCGGCCGACGTGCTGCCGAAAATCATCGCCCGCATCCCGATGGGCCGCCTCGGCCGTGCCGAGGATATCGCTCGCGGCGTCGCCTTCCTCACCGCCGACAACGCCGACTTCATCACCGGCAGCACGCTGTCGATCAACGGCGGCCAGCATATGTACTGAGCGTAGCGGCCCGCCACGGTCTCCACACCGTAACGGGCCGCAACCGCCCCCGAGATAGATGAAACAGGCGCCCGCCCCCTCCCCGTCATGGCCGGCCTTGAGCCGGCCATCTTCGCAATCAAGACGCAGCGCCAGCCAAGCGGCAATCTAGAGCGGCCTTCAACGCCGGCATTCACCCACTATGGCGCCGCCCGCGATACTGCCTGGACGCCTGAGTCAGTCTGGCAACAGCAGCAAACAAGCACGGTGCTCTCCGGCACCGTGCCCGCTTCCAAGCAAGGTTACGCGACGTGTCGGCGGCGCTGGACAAGACCCAGCCCGAGCAGTCCGGTTCCGAACAGCGCGAGCGTCATCGGTTCCGGAACATGGAAAGACTGGTCGATATAGCTGATGGTTTCATATCCGGGGCCCAAATTGCCAAGCAGGATATCTTTTTTGACATACAACGTGGTGTAGCTCCCGGTCGAAATAACCGACCCGTCGGTGCACTGACCGTCAAAACAATCCACGGTAAGCTGCCCAACCTGGTGTTTCTCCGAAGGATCCGTATAGGCCGTTTCAGTGACCGAAGAGATCGCGAAGCCTGCCCAAGAATTCGCAGTGCCGTTGAACTCCAGGTCGAGGCCGGTGATTGGAGCGCCGGTATCGGTCACAGCATAGGAAATTACAAAGTCCTCGCCCGCAGCCCACTCACTCCCATCTGCGAAATAGCTGTTGAAGGTGAGACCAGGTAAGTTTGCATCGGTTTCTACGTCGATATCGCCACAATTTTGAGGTAAACCGCTGCCTGTCTTGTTGCAGCTAAAGTTACTGAACGTCAGCGAGCCCAACTTCAGGGTCCCTGCTGAGGTAACCGGCACGGCCTGCGCCGGCGCAGTTGCTAACGCGAGCCCTCCCGCGGCCAACCCCGCGAGCATGCCCTGCTTCACATAACGACTAAGCCTCATTGGTATCCTCGCTCGACCGCCTTTCGATGCGGATGAACATGGACCCAGCGTTTTGTTGGGCACGGCCCGAGTGCCCCGCGGCTCCGCTTATTAACTAGACGTTCATTTTTGTCCAGTTTTTTCTTAATCGTATCATTGTATGGATTCAGAACGGGGCTCTGCGACAGTCAGTCTCAACTTTGCGGTCCTCTGCGTCGGCCTTAAAACCCAACCCCAAGCGGCCCACAATGCCGAGTGAGCGTGCTACCGCAACCGCCCCACATTATACGTCGGATCACGCCGAAAATCGGCTACACCAAGGTTCGTCGCCCCCGCCGCCTCCAGCACCGTCAGCGCCGCCCTCAGCCGCGCATCCTCCGGAAACAGCGTGATCGCCACATTCAGGGAAGCCCGCGCCAGCGGCGGATAATAGCCCCGGTTCATCGGCACCCACCCGGAAGCGCCATTCGTGCAACACGACCTCAAAGTCCCCCATGTCACCGCCCCCGGAGCCGCAACAATCAGATCATAATCCGCCCCGTCCCGCGGATTATTACCTGGTCCCACTAGAAACCGTCCCGCCAGCCAGTTCCGCTCCCAGTCAATAACCTGCTTCGCTCCATCAAACCCCATCAACGCACCTAGCCCTACCACCCCCGTAAGAAAATCATTCATCCACGGTTTCAACTCATATTTCGTATTGTCGGTCCCGAAACCCCAGTCATACCCTGCCAGCGCCTCCGCAAACGACGGGTCCAGCCGCCAGTGCTCGTCCGGCACCCACCCGACAGTGCTACCGGCATTAATCATCGCAGGCTCAATGTATGTCCGAAAGAACCGATAGTTGTCCGCAACCGCCCGCTGAAAATACCCCTCCTCGAACGTTCCCGGATAACCCACGAACGCCGCCTCCTGCACCTCCCGCAGCTCCCAGGCCTGAGCACGCACCTGCCCCCGCCCGTTCAGCACGATATCGCACGTCCGGCGAGCCGGCCGCGCACAGCGCCACGAAGGCCATACACTGCTGAGGCTCCAGGCCGCCTGCGCATTCACCCGGTCCAGATACCACCGCTCCGCAGTCATGATGTAGGGCACGTAAGCAAGATCCGGCTCGTGTGCGCTACTCAAGTCCCAGATGTCCGATTTCGTATTCGTCAGCGTCGTTCGCGGATAATCATTGGCAAAAGTCGGGTTCCCGCGCGCATCCGTCCACACCTCCAACGAAGCCGCGGGAGTAAGCCAGTGACCATCTGAAAGCTTGATGTTCCACGGCACCGCACCCCCCGCATCGCCTTGCGCCAGAGCCACCGCTGCCGCACGCCAGTCTCCGGTCATCAGCCACGCCGTATTCCACAGCGTCGTGTAGCCGATATCGGGCCGTCCGCCGGTGTTCGGCATTCCATGCTCCACCCCGTTACCCGAAAGCGGCATCCCGAACCCCGGCTGATTCGCGATCTTTGCCGCGTTGTTCAACGTCTCTTCACTCACCCCGGTCGTCAGATCATACGGCAGTATGGCGTGCGCATGCTCGAGATATGCCGGATCATGCTGCACATTTACCACCGCCCGGCCGTTGGACGCGATAATGTAGTGCCAGTCCTGATACTGCCACTGCACCACCCGCCCGGACACGCTGCGCCCACTCAGCGTTATAGTTGCACTATAAACCAGTGCTCGCAGGGCCGGCGCCACCTTCTGCACAATCGATGTCAGGTCATTATTGAACTGCACGTCCGCACTAACGGCACCATCCCGATATACAGTCAGATCCGCGGTGATATGCAATGGCCCACCGGGAACCGGCACATCCACCCGCGCTTGCGACACCAATGGACCGCGGAACCAGTAGTCGGCATGATGTTCCAGCGCCGCGCCGAGATCGACCACCCTGCGTCCGGCATACGCCCCGCTACTGAAGTCCAGCGTTACCGACAGCGCCGGATGAGCCGCCACAACATCGACGGCTCCCTCATCACCCGCCGCCGCTCCCTTCGCCATCATCACCTGTTCGATCGAGCCACTCGGCACATCAGCCTGCATCGTCATCGCCGCCAGCTTGACCGACCCGTCCGGCCACAGCGCCAGCGGACTCGCCTGCATTGCCACGGTGCGACCGCCGGTCAGCCCCACCAACCCGTCCGACGCCCGCACCGCCCCCTCAGCAAACACCTGGCCAAATGTGATGTAGCGACCGCGCAACCGGCTGGGCCCCACATTCTGAATATTCACCCCGACGATTTCGCCGGCCCGGCGCGCCTCCGGCACGTCAGGTACCCCCGCGTGGAGCCCCGCTACGCCACCGGCAATCCACATCAGCGACGCCGCACATGCCGCGCGCAATACGCGCCGCGCCCCAATTCCCATTCCACTCACACTATCATCTCTCATAGTGGGCCACCCTGTAGTGGCCAGCATACGAGACAGGCAAGAATAAACTAAAACCTACGCTGTCGGCGCCGCGCCGACATACCGGAACTGATGCGTCACGTCCGAAATCGGATACTTCGGATCGTACCTTACTTGAAAAATAGACACCGCCGTGGACGCCAGATCGCCATAACGATTAAAAGACACCTCCCCTTGGACCAACCCCAACTTCGTCGTCAGCATCGCCGCCCGCACCGCGTCCCGCGTCACCGGCTTCCGCGCCGCCGCCACGCGCCGCACAGCACCCAGAATAACCTCCACCGCATCATAATACGTCACCGAGTAGTCCGCCGGTTGCGTCTGCGTGGCCGCGTTGAACGCCTTGACCCACTTCTGCACCCTCGGCTCATCCAGCACGTGCGAGGCCGCCGAGCTCGCATACCACCCATTGACCGCCGAAGACCCACTGCCCGTCAGCATGTCCGGCGTGTGCATGCCATCACCCCCGCCCTTCACCGCGCTCGGCAAAATCTCGTATGACTGCTTCGCCATCTTGATCCCTGCCAGGGGGTCACCCCCGAAATACAACGCCGCGCTCCCTAAACTCTTCGCCCAGAGTCAGCACCGGCGAATAATCCGCCTGCAGCGGATCCACTCGATCCCGGACCACCACCTCCATGCCCTTCTTCGCCGCCTGCCCCGCAAATGCGTTCGCCATTCCCACACCGTAGGCGCCCGTATCATCCAGCACCGTGACCTTCTTCACCCTCAGCACCTCGGCGAAGTAGTTCGCCATCCCCGGCCCTTGATACGCGTCCGTGGTCACCGTCCGAAAGAAATTCGGCTTCCCTCCTGGATGATATAGACCCCAGAACTTGGGATCATTCAGATCAGGATTGGTCGCGCTGCCGCTGATGAACGCCATATCCGCCTGGCTGAAAATCGGTGCAACTGCCTTGGCCGAGCCGCTGTTCATCGGCCCCACCGCGGCCATCACCGAAGGATCCGTCACCATTCGCCGCGCGTTCGTTGCCGACAACGCCGGATCGTACTGGCCCGTGTTCGAAGATCCGTCATCCAGCACCATCAGCTTGAACCGGTAACCGCCAACCCCGCCCCGCGCGTTTGCCTGGTCCACCGCAAACTGCGCCGCCGTGCTGGCTATTTTCGCCTGCCGCGCCAAGGCCCCGGTCAGCGGCACGCTCATGCCGATCACAAGCACCTTCTCGGCCGCCCGTGCGATCCCCGAAGATACGCCCGCCGCGCCCGCCGCCCCGAGCAACACCCCACGCCGCCCCAGCTTCGCCATCCGACCCCTCCCCTTTTGCAAGCAGTATGCCGTCCCGGCCCTTCCGCAACAACTCAAATCGTCATCAGCCGGTGGAGGAAACTATCAGCGGACAAGCTTCACTCGCGGCCCTCCATGGCGCGGATAACTTCCCGCGCCCGCGCGGCAAAAAATCCTTGCTTGAACCTATACGTGCCGATGAAATGAAAAAACTTCCCTTTCAGGACGTCCACGCCCGGATAAAAACTCGTATACTGCGGATACGGCAACACCACCGCGCCGGGGGAATTGGCCACCGCGAAGTTCGATCCACACTGCTCGCTGCCCCATTCGCGCCAGCGCTCGCCCATCAACTCGGTCATGTTCGCATGAAACTCCTCGATACGTGCCCGGCTGAAACCACCTTTGGCAAAACCGGCAAACCCGGAAGAGCCGCGCACATACTTGAGCCGCTCGCGACCGGGATAGCGGTCGAAAGCTCGTTCCGTCGCAATCACAATGTGATTATTCTCTGCTGTCCGCGCATTGGCCGCCGCTTCAGGCATCGGTTGGATTGCCGCGCCATCGGCCATGGTAAATGACAGATTGCTATGCACGCATGCCACAACCTCATTAACGTCAGGACCAACCGCGAGAGTATCGCAGTCCAGCTGAATCACGTACTCCCTGACCGATCGATCCAACAAATATACCAACCTTTCCCAGGTGCCGCCCCACTGGCAAACGCCCGTGTCGATGTCCTCTCGAATGACAATTTCAATGAACGGTATATGCTCACGCAGTAGATCCTGGCCATCTTCCGGCATATCGCGATGGATGATCGCCACCACATGCCCGCCCCCCAGCATTGGATAAAGTCGCTTCAACGTCAGCAAAATACATCAATGTATCGCACGGTGCAACCATACTGACAATCGTCCAGCCGGCGGGCATGCTCCGCAGCGGGAAAGTAGTAACAATCCCACCAATCTGCCAATTGAACTGCCACGTGTTTATCTTCTTGCGCAGCTGGTAAAGCATGAAGAGCTCCAGAACAATCGCGAGCCCATTGACATCGTTCTTGTATTAGCGATAGTTGTTTCTGGCGCTTTGCCCAACACGATCCGGCCCGCAGCACTCTTATGTCACACAAGCGCTAACAAAGCATAAACGCCGACTCCTCCGTCGGTTTAGTACCCAATGTACGGAACTGATACGTAGCGCTCGAAATGGGACCCGCGCCGCTTTAGGTTCGCGTCGCTATCTGGGCTTTCCGCAGCGGTCTTAAAGCGCCATCAGTCAGTGGAGGAAACGAAACTAAAACTCCGATCGCTTGCACTCGTGTGTCGAAACAGTAGAACTCGAAACAGCATATCACGACACTGTGTGCAAGCCCTTCACGCTCGCGTTCACCACCTCAGAACCGGTAGTCCAGGCCGACACGCAACGCATTCGCGCCGATACCCGCGTTCGGAACACGATTGGCGCTTGCCTGAACGCGCAGATATAGCGCATCGACCGACAAATGATCGGTCAACGCGTACTGCAGCCCTCCCCCGAACACACCGCCCCGCAGATTGCTGTTAACCACCTGCTCCGAAACAGGGATGCCGAACCCTGATGTCGTGGCGCTGGCCTTGCCTTCGCCAAAACCGAACCCTCCCGTCATGTAGGGCAGAAACGGGCCTATCGCATAACCCACGCGAAGCCGGATGTCCGCAAACCAGTTCACCTGGGTATGGAAATCGGTTTCTCCTGGCAGACCTTGGCACAATACCGCCGGACACGGCCGAGACGCATTTCCAAAAAGACCCGGAGCAGGGCTGATTCCGCCTACCAAACCCAGCACCAATTTGTTCGCTAGTTGAACATCATACCCAGCATAGATCGAGCCGAATCCGCTGAACGTGGCGATCCGTCCGGATACGTCGCTATGCGCATTGCCGAAAGCGATCCCGCCCGCGCCGCCGATTGAGAATCCACTCCAGACTGCCGGCGGCACTTGCGAAAGGGCTGTAGCCGGTGCCAGTGCCGCAACGACAAACATCGATGCAGATAGAATACGCACAACGTCTCCCGGTTAATTATGAATTGGATCTTGATGCACACTCGGATTAGAAGGCATAGCCTGCATCACAATTTATTGTGAGGACAGATTCATTTAGCCTCTCCGGCCGTATCGGATCTGGCACGCCGAACCAATACAATTCGCCCATGCCCAACGACTACACGTCCTTTTGGCCACTCTACCTTCAGGCGCACAACCGCGCCGACACCCGCGCCATGCATTACACCGGCACCTCGCTCGCCCTCGGCCTGCTCCTCGCGGCCGCGCTACGCCACGACTGGCGCCTCGCGATTGCCGCCCCGGTCGCTGGCTACGGCTGCGCCTGGGCGGGCCATGCGCTGCTCGAAGGCAACCAACCGGCGACCTTCGGCCATCCACTCTGGTCACTGCTGTCCGATTTTCGCATGTTTGCCCTCGCTATCACCGGACGCCTCCAACCGCACCTCAACCAGGCACGCAGCCAGCAGTAACGGAGAGAACGATGTGGGAACCCAACCGGCGCTACCCAGACCCTGCGATTCGCGTACTGCACCCCGACTTCAACAAATATCGCCTTCCCCTCGCCTCCGTCGAACACCTCTACACCGGCTGCCGCTGGTCCGAAGGCCCCGTCTATTTCGGTGATGGTCGGTTCCTGCTCTGGAGTGACCTTCCCAACGATCGCATCCTGAAGTGGGAAGAAGAAACCGGCGCCGTCTCCATCTTCCGCAAAACCTCGTTCAACGCCAACGGCAGCACCCGCGACCGGCACGGCCGGCTCATCACCTGCGAACATCGCGGCCGCCGCGTCACCCGCACCGAGTATGATGGTACCATCACCATCCTCGCCGATCGTTACAACGGCAAGCGTCTCAACTCGCCCAACGACGTGGTCGTAAAATGCGACGACTCCATTTGGTTCACCGATCCGGTATTCGGCCTTCTCGGCTACTACGAAGGCGAAAAGCAAGAGCAGGAGCTGCCCGCCGCCGTCTATCGCCTGGATCCCCAAACCGGCGCCTTCAGCGTCGTCGCGGACGACATCCCCGGCCCCAACGGACTCGCCTTCTCCCCCGACGAATCAAAACTCTACATCGTCGAATCCCGCGCCGAGCCGAACCGCCGCTTGCGCGTTTTCGATGTCGTGGACGATGGCCGCCAGCTCGCCAACGGTCGCAGCTTTCTCGATGCCGGCCCCGGTGGCACCCCGGACGGTTTCCGCATCGACATCGACGGCAACCTCTGGTGCGGCTGGGGTATGGGAACCGCTGAGTTGGACGGCGTTCGTGTCTTCAATCCCGCGGGCGAGCCGATCGGCCACATCGAACTCCCCGAACGCTGCGCAAACGTCTGCTTCGGCGGCCGTTGGCGCAACCGCCTCTTCATGGCCGCGAGCCACGGCCTCTATGCACTCTACGTCAACACCCAGGGCGTTGCGGGGGGCTAGTTTCGCACGTTACCCTCGGGCTATCAGTCGTAACAGTCGTCGGGACCGTGGCGCAGGTTCTCAAAGCCCTCCGGATCATGGGGGGCCCCTGCTCGCAGAAATCAATCCGACACAATCAAGCAGGAAAACGGTTGAGGGAGACTAGGATGAGTACCCAAGCACAGACAAGCGCCGGAGCAACCCGGGAATACGGCAATTTCGTCGCTGGCGAGGAGATCAAGGGGACGGGCGCCAAGACGTTCTTGTCGCATAACCCGACCACGGGCGAAGAATGGGGCCGCTTCATTGATTCATCCGCGGCGGATGTCGCTGCGGCAGTTGAAGCGGCGGATCGCGCGTTCAGAGGACCCTGGGGGGCGCTCTCGCCAACCCGGCGCGGGCGCCTGCTCATGGCCTGGGGCGCCAGGATCGTTCCCGAAGCTGATCGTATCGCGGCGCTGGAGACCGGACAGAACGGCAAACTCTTCGCGGAAATGCGAGCACAACTTCGCGTCGCGGAGGATTGGCTCGTCTATTTCGGCGGAATGGCCGACAAGATTGAGGGCAGCGTCATTCCCCTCGATCGCACCAGCGTCTTCAACTACACACTGCGCGAGCCGTTGGGGGTGGTCGCTATCATCGTGCCGTGGAACTCGCCGACCTTCCTGACAATGATGGGCATCGCGCCGGCGCTGGCCGCGGGCAATACCGTGGTGATTAAGCCGTCGGAAGTGACCTCGGCCTCTGCCATCGAACTCGCGCGGCTGGCGGTGGAGGCGGGGCTGCCGCCCGGCACCGTGAATGTGGTGACGGGGCTGCGCGAGGCGGGAGAGGCACTGGTCGCTCATCCCAAGGTCCGCAAGATAAACTTTACCGGCAGCGATGCCGCTGGTCGCGCCATCGCAGCGGCGGCGGGCAAGCGGCTTGTAAGCTGCGTGCTAGAGCTGGGCGGCAAAAGCCCGAACATTGTGTTCGCTGATGCCGACCTGAACCGCGCCGAGGCCGACGTGCTCGCGGGCATCTTCGCCGCTGCCGGCCAGACTTGTGTCGCCGGATCCCGTGCGTATATCCAGCGGCCGGTTTACGACGAAATGGTAGAGAGACTCGTCAATCGCGCGCGCGACATCCGCATTGGCGATCCGATGCTGGCTGAGACGCAGATGGGCCCCGTCGCTACTGCAGCGCAGTTGCGCAAGGATGAGAGCATGGTGCAACGCGCCGTCTCGGAGGGCGCCGAGATCCTCTACGGTGGTGAACGCCTGTCGCTCCCGGAATTTCCGAATGGCTACTTTTACTCGCCCACGATTCTGCACCGTCTGAACGCTGGAAACAGTCTGCTGCGTGAGGAAGTCTTCGGCCCGGTGCTGGCCGTGGTGCCCTTCGACAGCGAGGACGAGGTAGTGGAACTTGCCAATACCACCGATTACGGCCTCGCTGCCGGTGTGTGGACGAACAATCTGCGTCGCGCGCACCTCATGGCGCGGCGGCTGCAGGCAGGGACCGTCTGGCTTAACACCTATCGCGCACTGGCCTTCAACTCGCCCTTTGGCGGCTACAAGGATAGTGGCGTCGGGCGGCAGAACGGCATCGAGGCGATCCTGCAATATACTCAGACCAAAAGCGTATGGTGCGAGTTGAGCGAGGAAGTGCAGGATCCCTTTGTGATCCGAACCGGTGGCAGCCGTTAAGGCTGGTAGTTCGAGATCTCAGTGAGATTTCCCTCCGGGTCACGAACATAGATCGAGACGATGGCGTCAGTCGCCCCGTGCGCGGCGCCGGACCCTCAACTATCGGCACTCTCGGCGCCGAGATGCTCGACGGCCGCAGCGAGCGGTGTCGATGCGATGAAGCACAGGTCTCATAAGTCTACCTGTGCCGACCGACAAATCTTTAGGAGCGAGTTCATGGTGATCGGAAACCCGCGTCCCACAAGAACCCGTCATGGCCGGCCTTGAGCCGGCCCTCTGGCTGATGGTATAGCAAAAATGATGGCACGGCTCGTTGCCGGTTGAGGCACTGTGGCGTGGATCTCGCCAGGGAAGATTACACGGGAAACTGGCATCTGCTGAGGGTTGAGCGATGCAAGCCGATCGGCGAGATGAGATGCGTTGTCGATCATCAATGTCTGTGGGGCCGTTTTGGTGTCTTGTTCCTTGCCCCCGGACATTATCAGGACCTTCGCGCGGACGGCGCCCTGCTTCACTCTCTCGGCAAACGGTCCCTCGTATTGCAGCACCGCTTTATCGGACCAGAAGATAGAAGGGCTCGAAGCCGCGTAAGCGGACAATGCGTCAGGGTGCAGGAACAGCTCGTGCAACACAAAAAGGCCGCCGAACGAATGACCGAACAGAGTTTGGTCAGCGGCTGCTACATTGAAGTGGGTCGCCACGAATGGCTTGATCTCTTCATTCAGAACGCGCGAAAATGCCTCCGCACCCCCGTACCGTGCGGTCTTCTTTCCCCGCAGCGGGAGAGAGAGGTCAAAGTCCCGGCGCGTCCCGACCTCATCCATGTCGTCCGTTGGATACCCAATTCCGACCACGATGAATGGGACGACGAGCTTTTGGTGAATTAAACGTTGAGCCTCGTCAGATACCGTTCCGAAATAGTAGTTGGCATCCAGCACATAGAACACCGGATAGCCATGATCTGGCGCTGCCTCGGTCGGTACTCTGATGAAAAGTCGATATCTCTGACCGTTGATTTTCGATACAAAATCATACTGACGAGCGTGGGGAATTAGGACCGATTGCCCCTCTTCCGCGATAGCGGGTGCGATCGAGGCTATGAGCCCGAGGACGATTAGCCAGCGAGAAAGTCCGCTCCAGAGAGCGGCCGTATCGGGCCGGAGGTGTCGGGCCTTTATTGACACGTCAGTTCGATCGTTCCTCCAGGGAGCGTATGAGTTCCGATTAGACGGTTTGCGCCATCAGCAGACACGGTCCAAATAGTGCCATGTGTGCCTTGCCAAACGACTGCATTTGGATGCAATGTCACGGGAAGATTGACCGGCACGCGTCCCGAAAACCAAAACTCGACAGACGGGTTTCCACTTGGGTCGCGCACCCACGCTGTCTTTACGTAAACTGAACCACCACGTAATTCGCCGCCTAGCATATTTGCAGTTCCTTGGCACGTCTTTCCGGGTGCCGGTCGAGTAGCTACTTTCCGGCGCAAAATTCGCTGTCCCGGTGGAAGGGCGGTGCGGCTTGAACGAGAACGTTGGGGTCTGCCCGGAACAGCTCGACAGGTCACCGCAAGGTGCTGCAGTCTTATGGCGTCAGAGGCCGATCAGACCTGCTGCCTGCCGATCGCGTGGCCGATATTGATCAAATTGTCGGCAATTACCCCGAGGCCGACCCAGCGCTTCATCCCGTCATCACCGCGATATCGACAACGGTTCAGGCCGTGCCGTCGCTTGCTCACGCTGATGCGCCCCTCGCACCCGGTGCGCCATCGCTGCCCGTTGCGGAACCAGCGCTTCTTCTGCTCACGTTTACGGCTCTTGTTGGAGCGATTGGGAATGCAGACCCGTTTGACACCTCTGGCGTGCGCTGCGATCTCGTTCTCGGTGGAATAAAAGCCGGCATCGGCGGCGACTAGCCTCGGTATGCGTCCCAGCTTCGCCTGGTGGGCGGCGATAGCAGGGATTAGCAGATCTGCATCATTGGGTCGCTGAGCATAGACCTCATAGTCGATGACGATCTGATTCTCCGCTTCCTGTAGTTTCACCAGCTTGCCAAACTCGGTAGGTTTGCTGGCCTTGCCTTTGCGGATCACCTCGGTCGAAGGCTCGAACAAGCTGACGATTTTGTTTTCGCTCCGGGTGTCACCCAGGAGGATACGCGCCTTGGTCTGGCGCATGACCTGCTGCAGCCGCGGCACCATCGCGTCCAGCGCCTGGCGCTGACCTTCCAGCATGGCTTGCTGAACCATCCCTTTGCACCGCTTTACGCCCTCGCCGATCTCCGTGGAGAAGCGCTTCGCCTGTCCCACCACCCGACCGGCCACATCCAGCAATTTGCCGTAGGCCTGCTTCAGGTTGTCCCGACTCGGTGGCACTTTGCCGCGTGCAGCCCGAGCAATCTCCAGCATCCGCAACTTTGCGCTCCGGCTCCGGTCGCGCAGCTTGGCGCCGACCGCGCCCGTCAGCCGACTGATCTTCTTCATGGTGCGGGTCAGTACGCGGACCCCGTCACCCAACAGGCTGCTGTCGGTGGGGTAGTGGATATTGCTTTCAACCACCGTGGTATCAACGCGCATTCTTCGCCCCTGCACAACATCTTTGGCGTGAGCGATTTGGATAATTCGTTGGTGGATCTGCGCGACGACCGCCGGCCCCAGCGCCACGCCCCAGCGGCCCATCGTCTTAGCATCCGGCATCTTGCCGCCACCGACGCGCGTGAAATCGCGGTACACCAGATTGGCGCGGACTTCACGCTCCAGCTCCTCATAGCTCCAGTTGCGCAGGTGTTTCAGGATCAGCAACCGGACGACTACCTCGGCTGGAAAACCCTGGCGGCCACGCCGGCAACTATTGGGGTGACGCTGTGACAGGGCGTGGTAGACCGTCGAGACGATTGCTTCGTCTTCCAGCGCCGCATCGACGTGCTTCATCCAGGTTTCATATAGATCCTCGACCTCTGCGGCAATCAATCCATCGCCGAAGCTGCGCTGCAGGCGCCTGGTCTTAATCACCTCGCTTGCCTCCGCGGTGAGATGCACTCGCCATCGATCAGCTGCGAGGTTTGCATCTCGTCGCCGCGTCGCGCCTAGCAGAAGCACTGATTCGATAGTTGCGTTTTTTATGCTTTTTCGATTCTTTCATGTCGCCGTTGATTCTGTACGCCCATGCAGCTTGCGGGACGTCAAAGAGGCGCCGTTAGCCCAAAATCACCAGGTATTTTGCGCCGGAAAGTAGCTAGGCCATTCGGCTTCGCCCTCACAGATCCGGGCATGCGGCTTTCCCGCACCCGGCTCTTCCCAGGAGTTACCCACATCGCGCCGTGCCTGCCACCCAAGGATGAGTGATACGAGGTTGCGGCAAGGGAAAGCGCTCGGTCAGGGCTTGGAACTGGTCCCAGGTCATACGCCGGCCCTTCTGGCTTCGCCGCCGGAGGCAGGTGATCCAGATTCGTCGGACTTCCTGATGGAACCCGCTCATAGCGCGCCAGTTGTGCGGCACCCCGTAGTAGCCGTAGTGACCTCGTAGCACGCTGGATAGCCAGCAATGCTGATCGGCCACTGGCGCGTGCATGTGCCGCCACGCGTTCTGGCGCAGCGCCTTCAACTTACGCGTCAGGCGCTTGCCCTGAGTCTTCTGCTTCACGATGAACCTGCCATCCCGGGTCCACCCGCAGTAGTGGGTGAAGCCAAGAAAGGCGAAGGTTTCTGGGCGCCGCTCGTGGCGTTGCTGCCGAGTCAAGGCCGGCAATCGGCCAAACTCGATCAGGCGCGTCTTGTCCTCGTGCAACGACAGGCCAAACTTCGCCAGTCGCTCCTTGAGGTTCGCCAGCATCTGCTGCGCATCGGCCGATTTCTCGAAGCCCATCACGAAATCGTCGGCATAACGCACGATCGACACGCGACCGTGTGCATGGCGACGGCGCCATTGGTGGACCCAGAGATCGAGCACATAGTGCAGAAAGATGTTGGCGAGCAGCGGGCTGATCACGCCCTGAACGCAAAAGGTAACTTCGATCCCCAGGAGCTGTCGGCTTCGAGGGGGTGGACTGGGTGCTATTGCCGTTCGGCGGCGTGGAGGAGAGGGGGATGGAGTGCCGGATGACGATCGTCTCGTCACCGACCAGGACCTCCTTGACCACGAGGCGGACGATCCGCTGGCGTTCCTCGATATCGAGGGTATCAGCCGAGCTGCGCAGCCTGACCAAGAAGGCTGACAGGGTCTCTGCGAGGCGCAGATACACAGCGCGGTCGCATATCTGATCAAGGATCGACTGCAGCTCGGTCTGCAAGGCGCGTTCGCGCTGTCGTAGCTCTGGCATCCGTCGCCGTAGCTCATCGAGCGAGAGAAGCGCTTCCTGATAGGCGGTCAGCAACCGATCCATACTCTTGCGGGTTCGCGTCACCTCTCGCTGGAGCACCGCCTCCCGCTGCTTTGCCGGATCGGCCGCGCGCGCTGCCGTCAAGCGCCGATCGAGTTCGCTTTGGATCAGGCTGGGATCTTCCAGCAAGCGGACAACCTCGATCCAGACAACGTGATCGAGGAGATCCTGACGGACTGGACGATTATCGGTAAGCGTTGCGGCGAGACCCTGCCCGATTTTCCTTGACGGCAGCCGTGCGGCGTATCAGAGGCCGGCCCATCCTCTGTGCTGGGGTGGATTACGCCGGCTGCCGCTGGATGCGTTTCACGCGGTGCTTCTGGTAGGCGATAATCTCACGGGCGAGAGGCAGACGAGCATCGAAACGCAGGTGCGTGATGGAGACAAACGCGGCGTTCTTGGCCTCGTCTCCAAAATCGAGGCGGCACACAATGCCTCCCTCGTCACCGGCGTAGCTGATCCAGGTGATTGAGCAGGCGGCGGAGGTTTGGCTCGCAGCGTTCTTCGCGACGAGAGCGGCGAGCAGCTCGGGTGTGGGGCGCGCGGGCAGTGGCAGAGCCTGTTGCAGCTTCCCCATCAGGCGGTCAACCTGAGTTGGATTATCGATCATGCAGCTGCCGCCAATTCCGTGAGTTCAGTCGGATGCCAATTCCACGGCAGCAGCGCCTCCAGTGCGTTCGCCTTAGTCTTGCCTGAGACGATGCGCTCGAGCACATCAGTAAGCCAAGCCATCGGCGCGACACTATTCAGCTTGGCGGTCTCGATCAGCGTCATCGCGATGGCCCAATGCCGGGCTCCGCCGTCCGATCCGGCGAACAAGGCGTTCTTGCGTGTGAGGGTCACCGGTCTGATCGAGCGCTCGACCACGTTCGTGTCCATCTCGATCCTCCCGTCATCGAGGAATGCCACCAACCCCGGCCAGTGCCGGATCGCATAGCGCATCGCTTTCGCCAGCTCGGAGACGGCGGATATACGAGGCAGCTGCTCCTGCAACCAAGCATGCAACGCCTCCACGATCGGCCGACTTCGCGCCTGGCGCATGCGCTCCCGATGATCGGCAGAATGCCCGCGAATCTCGGCCTCGATCGTATAGAGTTCGCGAATGCGCGCCAGCACATGCCCGGCCAGCGGCGACTTCGTCGCCTGATAGAAATCGAAGAACGGCCGCCGCATATGCGCCCAGCAGAACGCCAGCTTGACCAAATCGTCGCTGCGGTCCCCGGCCAGTCGCTTGAACCCGGCGTAGCCGTCCACCTGCAGCACACCGCGAAACGCTGCCAGGTGCGCTGACGGATGCGCGCCCTTACGATCCTCGGAATATACATACGCCGCCGCCGGGTGCGTCGGACCGGACCACGGTCGGTCATCCACCGCATAGCACCACAATCGCCCGGTTTTGGTTCGGCCGCGGCCCGGATCCAGCACCGGCAATGTCGTGTCATCCGCAAAGACCTTCTCAGACGACAGCACCGTGCTGACCACCAGGTCATAAAGCGGCTTCAGCCACCAGCAGGCTCGGCCAACCCAGTTGCTCAGCGTCGAGCGATCCAGATCGATGCCCTGCCGCGCCAGCATCTTGGACTGTCGATGCAGCGGCAGCGAGTCGCAATACTTGCTGACCAGCACATGCACCACCATGGCCTCGGTCGCCAGGCCGCCATCGATCGGGCGCTCCGGCGCTGGCGCCTGCACCACGGTTCCCTCGCACGCCCGGCAGGCGTAACGCGGCCGGCGCGTGACCCGCACCCGAAGCTGCGCGGGCACGATATCGAGCTGTTGGCTGCGCGTTTCGCCGATCACATGCAGCGCGCCACCACAGCAGGGGCACTCGCGGTGCTCGATGTCCACCACCACCTCGTAGCGCAGCAAGTGTGCCGGCAGATCGCCGAGATTGCGCTGCGCCGGTGCCGCTCGGCGCTTCTGCTCCTTCGGCTCTGGTGCAATAGTGTCCTGTGCCGCCTGGTTCGCGGCGACCGTTTGCTCCAGATCCTCGAGCCCCAATTGCAACTGGTCATCGGTGAGTTGCTCGGAGCGGCGGCCGAACCGATGGCGCACCAGCCGATGAATGAGCAGGCGCAGCTTGTCATTCTCGGTATTGAGCTCTCGCACGACGTCGCGCAGCATTTGCTGCAGCGTCGCAGGATCGTCAGGCAGGTTGTCCAGATCAATTCGCACGCTGCGATTCTGAACGACGCCGCCGAATCGGTGCCAGCCGATTTTTATCGGCGACGCGGGTTTTTATCCCGCCAGTTCCGGTGCTCGTCGCGGCTGCGCTGCGCGCCATTCACAGCCATCCAGCAGCGCCGCCAATTGCGCGCTCGAGAGCATGATCCGGCCAGTCGTCTCGGATGACGGCCAAACAAACTGCCCATGCTCCAGCCGCTTGGTCAGCATGCACAGGCCGGCGCCATCATGCCATATCAGCTTGATCAGTCCTGCGCGACGCCCGCGGAAGGCATACACAGCGCCATCGAACGGGTTGTCGCGCAGCGACTGCTGCACCAGCATTGCCAGCCCCACCATACCCTTGCGCATATCGGTCACGCCGCAGGCGAGATACACGCGCAGGCCGGGTGCGAGTGTGATCATCGGCCTTGCAGCATGCCCAGGACTCGCCGCAATGCCCGATCATCTACCTGCCCATCAACGCGCACCAATATGCCGCCCGGCAGCACGATCTCGATTATTCCCAGCGGCCGGGGCGATTGCGGGATCGTTACTGGCGGGGCGGGCGGCTCAGCCGGTAGCTGGCCGGCCAGCCGCGTCGGCGCCAGCTCCACTTGCGCAAACCGTGTCGGCCGCCTCATCCGCTCCGTCGGAGCCGGCAACAGTTCTCGACGCCAGGTATAAAGCTGCCCCGTACCGATCGCGTATTTGCGCGCCACCTCGCTCGGGGTCAGTTCGGGCCCGAGGCTCTCAGCCACAATCTCGCGCTTTTGCTCCAGCGTCCAACTCCGCCGGCGCTCGCCCCGCGTGATAACCTCCACTCGGACGTTGTGTGCGCTCTTACGATCTGTCGTATGAGCGCTCTCATCAGGGCCGGATCCGTTTAGCGTCTCATCCATGCGGCCCTTCGATCACACGAATGCCGCGCGCCGCCCATGTGGTGCCGCCGAATCGCTTACGATTATCGCACACCGGGCCGCCGAGGTGACGCCACGCATCAGAACCGAGGCATCGGTAGTAGTGGATGTTGCGTGCGCTCGAGCGGGTCGATGTGCGCGACAGCGCGTAACCGCATTTGCTGCACGACACCAAGCCCTGCACGATACTGGGTGCGATTGTCCGGCGCGGCGCAAGTTTCTTGTTTTGCGCCAGCAGCTCCTGGGCTCGCGCGAAGGCATCTTCATCAACGATTGCGGGGACTGCGATCTCGATCCACTCGGAACGAGGCCGCTCCTGGTGAGCACTGTCGCGCGTGCCGATGCCGCCGCGCAGGCGTAGCGGGCGGGTGATGCGCTGACGTGGCGCAGTCTCGGTCTTCCCGAAGCATGCGGTCCCCTTATAGGCCGGATTGCGCAACATCGCCCATACTGTGGAGCGCTCCCAGCGCGAGATCTGCTTGCGGGTTGGCACACCTCGTTCGTTCAGCAGGCGCGTGATAGCGCCGATGCTCATACCTGCGACAACGTAGTGGTCGTAGACGGCACGGACGATGTCGGCTTCGGCGGTGATGATTTCATACCGGGCTGCCGCGTCATCGCCCTTGCAAACATAACGATAGCCATACGGGGCCCCGCTGAGCACATTGACTTGCCCTTGGCGCGCGCGATGGCGCTTGCCGCGGCGGGATCGTTCCAGGATTTGTGCCCGCTCGTATTCCGCGATCATGCCCTGGAATTGTACAAGCAGCTGGTCCTCTGCTGTCGCGGCCTGGGGCGCCTTCAGGAAGACGGTGTCGACACCATGGCGCGCCAGTTCTTCGATCAGAAGAATCTGATAAGCGTATTTGCGGCTCAGCCGGTCGGGCGCATACACCAACACCGCCTCGATCTGACCTTCCGCCGCGAGATCGCGTACCCGCTCGAGCCCGGGGCGTACCAGGGAGGCACCACTATAACCCTCGTCTTCGAAGACCCATTCTGTCGGGACTTGATAGCCTCGGCTCCGCGCGAACTCGATCAGGGCCGCCGTCTGGCTGGCAATCGTGCTCTCCTCCCGCTGCTTGTCCGAGGACACCCGTGCGTAGATCGCCGCGACCGACATTGCTGCCCTCCGTCACCCTGGAACGCTCGCCGACAATTCGGACCTGACCGGGAACCAGCAGTTCGTAGACTTGCTGAAGTTTGCTCCCGAGCAGGCGGTCGAACGCGTAATCAAGCTGGACTTGGTAGCGATCCCGACGCGGCCGTCGCTCAGCCATGCCCGCGCAGGGCGGCGAGAAAGGCCGTGATCGCCCGCGTCACGATCTCGCTGATCGTCAAGCCGCTGGTCACCGAATAGGCCCGCACATCGCGCACCACATCCGCTGGCATCTTCAGGGTGATCGGCACCGAGGGGGCGACTACCGGCACCGCATGGCCAGTCGCCTGCGCTTCCTGAAGGTAGCGATACGCCTGGCGCCGCGACAGGCCAAACCGCCGAGACAGCGACACAGCCGCTTCCGCCATGCCGGTCCCACGCGCCAGCAAGCTGTGCGCCGCATTCAGCCGCTCGGCCTTCTGGGCATCGGTCGATCGCGCCATGTGACATATACGTATTACCGTTTACGACGCAAGTCAACCACCAATCCACCCCGCCATTGTCCAATCTCACGCTCAAACCGGAAATTACCTTTTGCGTTCAGGGCGTGATGCCCGCGCCTTGCGGCGTTCCCTCGTCCGTCTGGTGCCACTCATCGCCCTCCAGGACGCCCGCCTCAAGCCACATCCGGATCAGTCGGATAATTCGTGGATCGGCGATCCTGTGCGCTACCATCCGCAACAACCACTCGTGGTCGACCGAGCCAAAGAAGTTACGGATGTCGGCATCGAGCACCCAATTCACGTGCTGGCTCATGATCGCCGTGTGAAACGCCGACAGAGCGTGGTGTGAATTCCGCCCCGGCCGAAAGCCATAGGAGAAACCAAGGAAGTCGACTTCGTAGATGGCGCTCAGCACCTCGGCGACCATGAAGTGGACCCCGAATTTGGGACCACCCGCTAAGCTATAAACCGAACCGGTTCCGTCCATGCTACACGGAGCGGAACATGAGCAGAACCCGACGCAGGATCGATGCCGCGCTGAAGGCGAAGATCGCCCTGGAAGCGCTGAGGGAAGACGCGACAGTGGCCGAGCTGGCGGTGCGTTACCAGGTGCATCCGACACAGATCTACGCCTGGAAGAAGCAGCTGCTAGAACATGCCGAACGGGTTTTCCGGACCGGGACAGACGACGGGCAGTCGGCCAAGGAAATCGCCCACCTGCACGCCAAGATCGGCGAGCTGGTAGTGGAGCGGGATTTTTTAGCGCGGAGGTCCGGCAGATGAGCGCGGCGGGCCGGAGAGCGATGCTCGATCGCGGCCACGGACAGCTCTCAGTACGGCGACAATGCGCGTTGCTTGGGCTGGCGCGCTCGGGTGTTTATCGGGCGAAGCCGGAGCATGACGCGGATGAGCTGTTACTGATGCGACGGATTGACCCGGTGTTCGTCGCGTGGCCGTTCTATGGCTCGCGGCGGATCGCGGCGACGCTGAGCACGGGCGGGGAGAAGGTAAACCGCAAGCGGGTGCAGCGGCTGATGCGGGTGATGGGGATCGCGGCGCTGGGGCCGAAGCCGCGCACCAGCAAGCCAGGGCCTGGACACAAAATCTACCCGTATCTGCTCCGGGACGTGCGGATCGAGCGAGTGAACCAGGTATGGTGCGCGGACATCACCTACATTCCGATGCGGCGTGGGTTCCTGTATCTGGTGACAGTGATGGATTGGTGGAGCCGCGCGGCGCTGTCGTGGCGGCTGTCGAACACGATGGACGCGGGGTTTTGCGTGGACGCACTAGAGGACGCCCTGCGACGACACGGCCGGCCGGAGGTGTTCAACACGGACCAGGGCAGCCAATTCACCGGTGACGCATTTGTCGGCACGCTGCTTGGGGCCGGGATTGCAGTGTCGATGGATGGCCGAGGTCGGTGGATGGACAACGTGTTCATCGAGCGGCTGTGGCGCTCGCTCAAGCATGAGGAGGTTTACTTGAAGGACTATGCGGACGCGCGCGAAGCGCGGCTGGGGATCGGCGCGTGGATGGAGTTCTACAACGAGCTGCGCCCGCATCAGGCGCTGAGACATCACATGCCGATGGCGGTGTGGCGGGCCGGCCTGGCGGGCACGGCTGTGGATATGCCGCCTCGCTTGGACAACGCTGGCGCGTTGCCCACATATCCACAGCCGCCACAACAGCAGGAAGAGGTTTATGGTTAGCTTGAAAGAAGGGAGAACGAGAGCCGGACGGGGGCTGTAGCTAAGCAGCGGGCCAAATTGGTCCCATAGGTGGGGTCCACCTCAACCGCACCCTGGACGATCTTATCCTCCAGGGTTGGAATACCGAGCGGGCGCTGCCCGCCATCTGCTTTCGGGATGTAGACACGCCTGACCGGCTGTGGCCGGTAGCGCCCGGTGTGGACGCGCGTGCAGAGGTCCTGGAGGTTGGCTTCCAGGTTCTGCTCGTAGTCCGCCACCGTGACCCCATCGACTCCCGCGCTCGCCCGCTGCTTCTGACGTCGAAACGCTCGTTCGAGCGCAGCGACGTCGACGTGATGCAGCAGGGCGGTGAACCGGGTCTGGGCGGCCTTGCGAGCCGCTGCGTTCACCCGTGCGAGGATGGATGGCCAGGTGACCCGGCTCTGTGTCCGGACCTCGCCCCTCTCGCCAGGGCTCCTCCCGGGCTGGCTCCTTCCCGCGGCGCGCTTCGTTTCCTTCGACGGCGTCATCGGTACTATGCGCCAGTCCGACTCCCGACCTCAGCTCGGATGTCGGCTCCGGTTGTCCCTTGCCTCCATCCCCCGCCGGAGACCAATCCGGCGGACCCGGTCGGGCCTCTCATGTTCCAATGCTTGCTTTCCATACGTGATGCGGCCTTCGACCCCGGCGGAGCGACGTCATCTCGCCTAGCGATGACGCACGTGCTGCCTTCGTGTACGCGAACACACTCGGCCTCCGCGATCTTCACCTTTCGTGGCTCAACCCCGCACCCCGCATGGCCCCTGTCTACACTTCGAACCCCGCGTTACCGCGGCGCCCGCAAAACTCGGTCCCGACCTGCCCGCTACGACTTTGGCCGGATGAGACTTTCACCCACAGGCAATCATTAGCTTTCATGACGTACTCGCGAGAGTGGTGGAAATTCACGGCGGTGTAGTCTCCGGCTGATGCAACCCAGCCAATTCGGCGGTGAGACGCCGAAGGAGACCACACCATGGAGAAGCATAGCAGAAACCCCACGGCGACGTCGCCAGCCTTGCTCGGCGAGACGTGGTTCGACCCCATTGAGAGAGGCATCCGGGATCAGATTCGCGGCTTCATCGAAGCGCTGATCGACGAAGAGTTGGATCAGGCGCTGGGGCGACCACGCTACCAGCGGCCGAGGCAAGTACACAGCAGCGAACCGGCACCGAGGGTCGGGTATCGTCATGGTCGACGGCAACGCCAGCTGCTCGGCTCATTTGGGCCGGTGACGATCAGTGTGCCACGCGCGCGACTGAACAACGGTGATGGAACGAGCCAGGAATGGCGCAGCGAAGTTCTTCCACGCTATGCGCGCATGACGAAGCAGGTGGAGGCGCTGATTGCCGGCGCCTATCTGTCGGGCACCAACACGCGTCGCGTGCGGCGGGCGTGGGCAGCGCTGTTCAAGGGGTCGGTCTCAAAGGATACTGTGAGCCGAGTCTGGCGGAAAATACAGGTGGACTGGGGGGCCTGGTGCCACCGTTCGCTCGCCGACGAGGATGTTGTCCGGCTCATTCTCGATGGCACGGTGGTGAAAGTGCGGCTGGATCGGCGGGCGACGTCGATCTCGTTATTGGTGGTGCTGGGGATCCGGCGTGATGGTCAGAAAGTGCTGCTCGCGGTGCGCAACATGGGTGGTGAGAGCGAGGCCGCCTGGCGCGGTCTGCTCGACGATCTCACCTCGCGCGGGCTGAAAGCGCCGGGTTTCGTCACCCTCGATGGCGCGCCGGGTTTGGAGAAGGCGCTCGAGCTGGTGTGGCCGGACGCGTTGGTGCAGCGCTGCACGGTGCACAAGCATCGTAACCTCCTGGCGAACGCGCCTGAACGGCTGCACGAAGAGATCTCGAACGACTACAACGATATGATTTACGCCAAGACGGCAAAGGAGGTCGAAACACGCCGCAAGGCGTTCATCCGCAAGTGGCGATTGAAGTGCCGCGGCGTGGCCGACAGCCTGGAGGAAGCTGGAGAGAAGCTGTTCAGCTTCACCCGGTTGCCCGACAGCCAATGGCGATCGGCCCGCACGACCAATGCCGTCGAGCGGCTGCACGAGGAGTTCAAGCGCCGTATCAAGACCCAGACCGTGCTGCCGTCGGCGGAGACCGCAGCGATGCTGTTCTGGGCGCTATTAGCGTCCGGCCAAATCACCATGCGGAAGGTCGACGGCTGGCAGACGCTCGCCGAAGCGCCTGCTCCTCAACGCATTGATCTCGCCGCATGACGCGCTAACCTGAGCCGGTCGGAGACCGCGCTCCGCCAATTTCTACCAACTCCGTGACACGACCTCTTTCCGACCAAACTATCGAAGAAAGCAGAACTCTGCGGGGCAGTTGGCGCGCAGGATGCGACGGCCAAACCTATGTAAATCGTCGGCGCGGTGCGTTTCATTCTGGTCCCTCCAACGGTCTCTGTCAGTCGGAGAGGCCGCCGAGCACGACCCGGGAAAAGCGTAAAATCACCGGTCGAAAGACGTCAATGATGAGATTGATCGCTGGCACCGATCGAAACGATGGACCCTTCTGGCGGACTATAGCCAAGTTTTTCCGCCCGAAGTGACCCCGTCGCCCCCGCCAAAAACCCCCAGGTGACCCCTTCGCCTCCCCGAAAAGCCCCCAAGTGACCCTTTCACCCGTCTCAAAACCTGCGAAGTGACCCTTTCGCCCGCCTAAAATCACCCAAGTGACCCCTTCCCAACCGGCCGGGCCTCCCTCCGCGCCCCCTCTACAGCTTGACTGCTTCTCATCACGCCTTATCTCGATTGGTCGAAAAAACTGGTCGATTCCCATGCGTGAAATCCAGGCTTCCGAGGCCAAGACCCACCTCCCCCAACTCCTCGACGACGTCGAGCGTGGGGAAACCATCGTCATCACCCGCCACGGCCGCCCCATTGCCCGCCTCGTACCAGAAACCGAATGCCACCAGGCCGAAATCGAGCAGGCCCTTGCGAACATAAAGGAAATCCGCAAGCGCACCCGCCACGTTACCGTGGAGGAGATCCTCTCCTCCATCCACGAGGGGCACAAATATTGAATGCCCTTCGTCATGGACGCGTCTGTTGCGGTCAGTTGGGCCTTCCCTGACGAGAACTCACGCAACCGCAGCTTCAGCGTTCCAGCGGATCGGCACTGACAACGCCATCGTGCCAACTCTCTGGTGGTTCGAGATACGGAATGCGCTCATCATGAACGAACGCCGTCACCGCATCAGTGCCCCAGACACCGCCGCTTTTTTGCGCACACTCTCCCGCCTCCGCATAGTTGTCGATCGCGCCCCCGAGGATGCGGAACTTCTGTCCCTCAGTCGCCGCCACCGCCTTACCGTGTACGGCGCGAGCTACCTGGAACTGGCGCTCCGCAACAATCTTCCGCTCGCCACCCTCGACACCCGCCTCTCACGCGCCGCGGAAGCCGAAAACCTGCCACTGCTGACCCCCGCTCCCTGACCCATGTTCGCCCTGCGCCAGCACAACACCACCCCACGCACCGAGCTCCTCGCCGGCCTGACCACCTGGCTCACCATGGCCTACATCATCGTGGTCAACCCCAGCATTCTAGCCGCTGCCGGGATCGACCACGGCGCCGCCTTTGTCGCCACCTGCGTCGCCGCCGCCATCGGCTCCGCCGCCATGGGTCTGCTCGCCAACCTCCCGCTGGCGCTCGCGCCCGGCATGGGCCTCAATGCCTACTTCGCATTCACCGTGGTCAAGGGCATGCACGTGCCCTGGCAGACCGCCCTCGGCGCCGTTTTCCTCTCCGGCGTCGGCTTCTTCCTGATCAGCATCTTCCGTATCCGCGAGTGGCTCATCAACGCCATCCCGATTTCCCTCAAGCTCGGCATCGGCGCGGGCATCGGCCTGTTCCTAGGCCTGATCGGCCTTCACGACATGGGAGTCGTAACCGGTGACCCTGCCACTCTCGTCACCCTCGGCAATCTCCGCACCACTACCCCCCTTCTCGCCTGCATCGGCTTCCTGCTCATTGCCGGCCTCGCGGCACGGCGCGTTCCAGGAGCCATCCTGATCGGCATCCTGATCACCGCCGCCCTCGGAGTCCCCTTCGGCCTCACCACTTTCCACGGCCTGGTCGCTGCTCCGCCCTCGCTCGCCGCCACGTTCCTGAAGCTCGATATCGCCGACGCCGTCCACCTCGGCATCCCGGCGGTTGTGCTCACCTTCTTCCTGGTGGATGTCCTCGACAATGCCGGCACCCTGATCGCCACCACCCATCGAGCCGGCCTGATGCGCCCGGACGGCACCGTGCCCCGCCTGAAAGAGGCACTGATGGCCGACAGCGGCGGAGTAATGCTCGGCGCCATCCTCGGCACCAGCACCACAACCAGTTACATCGAAAGCGCCGCCGGTATCGAGGCCGGCGGCCGCACCGGCCTCACTGCCCTCACCGTCGCAGGTCCTGTTCATCCTGGCGCTGTTCTTCGCCCCGCTCGCCACCGCCATCCCGGGCTTCGCCACCGCCCCGGCACTTGTATTCGTCGCCTGCCTGATGACCCGCGCCTTGAACGACCTCCCCTGGGACGACGCCAGCGAATACGTCCCCGCCGTCATTCTCTCCCTCGGCACCGTCTTCTCATTCTCTATCGCCACGGGAATCGGGCTGGGGTTCGTAACCTACGTCGCGGTCAAAGTAATCGCCGGACGTCCCCGCGACATCGGCGGAGCGGTCTGGCTCATCGCCGCGGTCTCACTCGTCAGGTTCGCGTTCACGTAGGCGGAATTTAGACAGGTGCCCGCGAGCACCGTTCCTCGGGCAGGGGCGGAGCCGCTCATCGCCAGGCTGATGTCGCGCGCCGCGCCTTTTGAATGCCT
>CAWIDE010000016.1:0-56511 GCA_963834715.1 uncultured Pseudomonadota bacterium
ATATACGACCGGCGGCAAGCCGCGGCTGGGAGGCATCGGGCGCCGCGCCAACCATTACCTCAGGCGTCAGATGATCCACGGCGCTCGTGCCGTCGTCACTCGACTGGCTAAGCATCAGGACCGGCGATCAACCTGGCTGAAGGCGCTTATCGCCAGACGCGGCTTTAATCGGACGGTCGTCGCTCTCGCGAACAAAACGGCGCGGACCGCCTGGGCTTTGCTTAACCGGAACGAGGAGTATGCGGCTCGCTGAAGAAGCGCCTTTTGCTCTACGCGAAGCCGCGATCGAATGCGAGGTGATCACTGATGGCTCGTCGGCAAGGACCGCAGCCTCGAAGCCTGATCTACGACAAGGCCCGCGTGGCCGATCATGTTATGAGGCCAGAGGCAGCGAACTCCCATCAAGGCCAGGAGCGTGAAGGCTCCAGCAACAGGCCGGATAGATTTGCGCATTCCACGCCGCCGATACCAGAAGAATCATCTTGCGGCGGGAGACGTCCATAGATTGTCGTAGATGCCCCGCGTGCAGGCGCCCTTGAAGAAGGCAAATGCCCGGTCGTGGGCGTCGAATACCATCTCCTGTGCCTCGCGCGGATACGCCCGCACAAACAGCATCCGGCTGTGGCATAGCCGGACCTGCGCCACTTTCACCGTCACCGTCGCGCCGGCAATCACCACCACCTCGTGGCTCCAGTCGAACTGATACGCTTCACCAGGCGCGAAGCTCAGCGGCACAAACGCATCCCTCGCGGCAACTGCATGGTCGCGCTGCTAACCGCGCGCATAACGCCGTACGGCATCGTAACCGCCCTCGTAACCGAGCGCCCGGAGTTGCTCGAATAGCCGGATCAGCGTCAGGCGCTCGCGGCTCGCCTTCGCCGCGTTCTCCGTCAGCAGCCGATCCAGGCTCTCCTTCCACGGCCCAATGCGCGGGAAGGGCTGCTCCTCACGTTCGTAGTGAAACTCCGTCGCCTCCGAGCGCAGCACTTTTCGCACCACTTTGCGCGATACCCGCAGCTCGCGGCAGATCGCCTTGATCGACTTGCCCTGCACGAAATACGCCCGCCGGATCTTTGCGATCGTCTCCACAACCAGCATCCCAATCCAGGCCCCGAATTGTTCCGGGAGCCATCGTGAACCCCATCTTCAGAGGGGTCCCTTTTGGACGCCGATCACCCCTTGCGGGGTCCTTTTTCCATGCCGAAACACAATCATGCGAGCGGCCAGGGCGCGGAGTTCGCAGTGGAAATGCTCGCCGGTGAGAATCAAGCGCACCAGCTTGCAGGCCTCGCGAGCGTCCTTACCGGCTTCCGTCGTGGTGGTGGCGCCGTTGGCGGCGCTGCCAGGCGGTCCAATCCAGCACTCGTCGAGATCGTCGTGTAGATCGATGGGTGTACCGTCGATGCGCTCCACGCGGTGCGACGGATTGTTCCGGACAGAGCCGAAGTAATAGGACTGCGAAGCGTAAAGCTCTCACCGGCGAAGATGCCGCGGAACAACCCATTGAGCCGGCCGAGGAAGTGCCGGCGCTGGTCGGGTTTCACCTCTGCCGATAACGGACAGAGCACGCGCCAGCGGTGTGCATCTTCTGTGTGCGTCGGTGAGGTGTACAGAATGGAGGCGACGCCCTGCTTTGTCAGAATCTCCAACGCCTCATCGACGGTGACCCGCTCGTCGTCGCAGTCGGCTTCGATGCCGGTGACGGCGAGCACGTTGGGGTCATGGCGCAGGCTGCCTTTGTCTGTGCGGTGATTGCCGAACCGCGCCAGTTTTAACCACGGCAGCTCGCCCTTCGTCTGTGCAGTGGTGACGAAGATGCGCTGGGCCAGTTCGCACATGGTGTAGCGGGCTTCGTTCTTGTTCATCGCCGCATGGCTGGTGAAGAACGTCACCGGGATTGGGGTGTCGCTCATAGCGGCACCTGCGCCTCGCGCAGCGCCGCGACGACGCTGCGTGAAAACCGGTTCTCAGCTTCGGGGCCCGTGTGCGGGTGTGCTGGGGTGGATCCGTGTGTTTCGGCGTGGAAAAAGATTCTCTTATGTTCGCCGGGTCAAGCTGCAGGCACAGAAAATTCTTTGCCTGATTTTTTCAGGCCGTTCAGCATGGCCGCCGCTGGCAGGGCAGGAGGCACGATCATCAAAACGACGGTTGATCAAGCTCTGATGCGCGGGTTGGTTACCGCCGGACCACTGATTCGTCGCGGAGCTGCCTCGGTCTATGGACCAGCATCGGGAGTCCGGCTGTAGAATCTTACGAGGGTTCTCCTGGCCGTGACCGTGCCCCCAGCCTTGCCGAGCTTTGGGTGTGTCGCTCTTTGCGGGTCTCCTTTTCGGGTTGGTGGGGCCAGGGTGCAAGCAGAAGCCCTATCTATATTTCTCGGGCGATTGCCCAGACGAAGCCTGCCAGTTCGCGCGCGATCGCTGTTGCTGCGACAGTTGGTAACTTACGTGCCCATAGCAGCTTGCGATATCGCCGACACAGGCGTTCTTGCGCCTTCCATGCGGTATCGCGGATTGCTCTGGGCAGTCCCTCTTGCCTCAGAAGCAACGTCCGACTGACCCGCGCCGGATGCCGATAGGACCATGCTGCCTCGATCAGTGTCCGTCGCGCGGCGCCGTTTCCCGCCTTGGTGATCTCACCCTGGCGTCGCCTGCGACCACTTGAGTTCTCGGATGGTGTCAGCCCGAGATACGCCATGAGCTGACGTGGATTGTCAAACCGCGTAATGTCGCCGAGTTCGGCAGCCAGTGTTGCCGCGGCCACCAGCCCAACGCCGCGCAGCGATTGCAGCGCCTCCACCAGTGGCGACAATGACCAAGTTGGCAGCGTCGCCTCGATATCTCGTTCCAGACGGTGGAGCCGCGCCGTCGCACCTTCAATAGCGGCGAGGCAGTCTTCCACGACAATGTAGTGCACCGGTTGTTCGAATTTCAGTCCTGCTAACCAGCGCCGGTGAGCTTGCGTCCACGTTGATCGGCCGCGATAGTGATAGCCGTGGCGCAGAAGAAACCCTGACAGCTGTTGACGAGCTCGGCGCAGCGACTGCATGGCGGCTGTGCGCAGGCGCACCAGGTCACGGATGGCTTCGTGCGCCGGATCGGGAACCCAGACCGGGGTCAGGTCGCCGGCCCGGTGCGATTTAGCGAGTTTGGCCGCGTCGCGCCGGTCCGTCTTGATGCGCTCTCCGGGTTTGCGGGGGATGAGTGACGGCGCAACAACTATGCATTCATGTCCTGCCGCGCTCAGTTGCCGCTGAATACCGTAGCCACATGGTCCCGCCTCATAGCAAAATCGCAGCTCGGCCTTGCCTCGAGCCAGCGTGGAGGTCAGTTTGTGGAGGGCAGCCGTTGTGTTCGCGATCGTACCATACTCGCGCACTTCCTTCCGCTCGCCCGCCTCGCCAAGCGCGACCACTATGGTATCTTTGTGCACATCCAAACCAACAAATGTGATAGACTTTTCCACGGCCCGTCTCCCCTAGGCATGAGGCTCCGCACCGGACCACCCGATGCAACCCTCGTTTAACCTGCATACTGTGAGACGGGTCACCTCCTGTCTCAGGCGAACATGTGGTCTATGCGGGTGGACGGCAACCGGGAGGTAGGTAGGCGGAACTGTCGCCTTCAGGCCGCTTAGGACGCATCGCAAATCACCGGAAAACTGCCATGCCGAATTGGGTTACCGGCAGTTTGCAATACCGCTTCCGGCAGGCAAATCCCTTATTTCACAGGCTCCCCCATATTCTTCAGGGCCGACTAGTCTAGCGGCCCAGCTTCGTCAACACCAGCTCTCGCAGCCAGCGGTGCGCGGCATCGTTGCGGCGTGACTCGTGCCAAATCATGTAAATCGGCACCGCGGGAAGCTCGACGGGAATAGGTAATACCCGCAGCCCCAATCGCTTCTCCATCAGCGGTCCCATGCTTGCCACGAACATGCCCAACAGCTTAGTGTTCGCCACGACAGTGGGGATTTCGAGTAGCTCACTTACGCGCACCGCTTCTGGCAGCTCTAGCTTATAGAATTCTCTAATGGCCTGCGGCAGGTGTTCGATATCACGGCGGCGGTGTCCAGCTACGAGTTTCTCCTTTCGCAAATCATCGACTGTGACGCCAGCACCGACTGAGGGATGATCGTTTCTCGCCAGCAGCACCAGCCGATCATCAAAAAGTTTCTGGTTTATAAAGGGATTCAACTCAACTGGTAGCCAGTCGATAGCTATGTCCACGATGCCATCGCGGATACTGTCCTCAAGGTCCACTGGCCGAGTGATGGTGTCGAAGATTAGCACGGTCCTGGGCGCGACAGCCTCGGCAGCCGCTTTCAGGTCAAGCGAATAAAACGGCCCGAGAGGGTGCGGGATACTGATACGAAAGTGGCGTTGCGACTGAGCGGGAACAAAACCGCTTGCCTCCGCTAAACTCGCGCGCAACGCGTCCAGCGCCTGCTTGATAGCCGGATAGATCGCCTTGGCCACGGGAGTCGGAGATAGTCCCTGGGGCGCTCGGACGAAGAGATCGTCTTTGCACGCGTCTCTGAGACGGGCCAGGGCGTGGCTGGTAGCCGACTGGCTAAGCGCTAGCCGATCAGCAGCAGCAGTGACGCTGCCGAGTTCGTAGATAGCCTCGAAAACCGTCAGCAGGTTGAGATCAACGTTGCGCAGGTTGAACATGCCGCGGCCGGCTCCAGTTCGCTAGCGGCAACCCGTTCGACGCGCCGATGCCGGAAGATGCCGCCTGGAGATCATAGCCGCAGGAGCACGAAAACGGCCAGAGCTTACGGCCGCAACAAGAGCTAAGGTATCCCGGAGGGCGAGGCGGGTTTGGTTGGCCCAGAATTCGCGGGTCGTAAAGGCGATGGCCCGGACAAGCCGCAGACCACATCGGGCCCCAGGTACGGCCCTCGCCGCCGCGTGGTTCCAGTCGATCCCCGAAGTGGCGAGACGTGCTATGTCGGGAAGGGGAAGGGAACGCCCGCCGCCCACGTCAACGCCGTCCCATCCTGCGGCGGAGCTACACCCCACCGCACCCTGAGCCGCCGTGGAATAGGAAGAATAACCCCCGAGGCTCTCAGGAATCCCCGCATTTTTCAAACTGGTCCAAAAACGTCCGCGAACAGGGGCTGCTCGTCTAGCAATTTGGGAGAAACGCTGCATCAATGGCCCAAGCCAGTTGTCACGCATGGTTGGGATGAGATCGTAGAGCATGCAGCCCTGGCGGAACAACGAGTGGACACGGCGTTTGGCGGTGTTGGTCTTGAGCATCCGATCATAGCCGAGCGCTTCTCCAGCAGCACCGAGCAGCGTCAACAGGACCACGGCAAAGGCATTGATCAGCCACAGCCGATCACGCCGCTCGGGCGATTTGACACGGATCGTTCCCAGACCCATGCCGAAGCGCAGATCTTTGCTGTCGCGCAGACTGCACTCAATTGCCCAGCGGCGACCGTAGTAGCCGGTCAGCTGCTTCGCGCTGGGATCGGCGCTGCTGGCGGCCAGACACCAGGCTTGCTTCATCTCCGGATCCTGAACGCAGACCACGGTTCCCACCCGGTAGCGATCGGCTGTGACCTCGGCACCGCGCAACACTCGTGCCCGTCCGCCAGCTTGGACCCATTCAGCTGCGGTGCGGGTCTCCCCGGCGGTGCTGGTTACGGTGATGTTGCCACGGAAGCGAATGACGTAGTCGAAATACAGTTCTTCGGTTAGCATCCGGTAGAGTTTCTGATCGCCGAAGCCACGGTCGGCGACGATGCACACCTTGATCCCGGCCGGCAGCAACTCGGCAAGCCGTACCAGCACCCGATGTTCGTAGAAGTTGCGGTGATGCTTGAGCGTGCTCTTGTCGACGGTCAGCCACACCAGAGGTGTCGAGCGGCCATGATCGCTGATCAGGGCCAGCATGATGGTGGCCTGGTTGTCGGCATCGAAGTCGGTCCAGTCCATGGCCACCATGATCGAGCTTCGGGCGCCGACGACGAAGGGCACCCAGCGCACCAGAATGTCGTCGACATTTATGGCGGCGTTAGAGAGCAGCCGGTCGACCTGCTTGGTGGCATGCTTAGGCTTCAAGCTGCGCGCCGCGGCGAGGCCCTGACCGATCGCACAGATCGCCAGCGACCCGCTGTGCAACACGCCAACGGTCGCGTCGCATAGCGAGTTCACGCGCTTTGCATGCAGGTCGTGCTCGAGCAGACAGCCAAGCACGTTGCGAATGCCCTGGTATGAAAAAACGCTCCCGGACGACCATAGTGCTTCCCGAATCGACATCGGGAGGCAGACTCGCTGGTCTGTCGGGAGCGCGGAATCTCCCCCGCCACTTCGCAAGCATCTGCCATCCAAGGGGTTCCCACGGTTCTTTTCAGAACTGCCCCTTCGGCTGATCGATTCTTTTATGTCGCGTGAGAAATGCGGGGATGCCTCAGCTTGTACCCATCATAGGAAATAATCTTGTAATTAGTTGCCTTGAGATGGCGATGGTACTTGCCTTAAGTCTGCAAGCCGTCTTGGCCAGAGAGCCCCCCCTGCATCCCATGCTGCGCGTTTCTTCGCAGGGTACGAGGCGCTAACTGGTTATTTTCTCTTGGGACTGTCGATTCCCGTAATAATAAATGTATCCGCCCCGAAGCCCCACGACCGGCGCTGGAGCTCGCGGTGAAGTTACTGTTGGATGATCTGAAAAAGCGGCATTTGTCGCGCCATGGCGACGATCAGTGAGGCGGTAGCGGCAATCGAGGCTGCCGAAGCGGAGCGCGCGGCGCGGCGCGCACTCCAGCCGACAACTCGTGACAAAAAGAACTTCTATTCGAGCTGGGCCTGGCGGCGACTGCGCTACCAAGTGCTGATGGAGCGCGGGCGTGTCTGCGAGTGCTGTGGCGCAAGGGTTGGCGAGCCGGAGGTGGTAATTTCTGTCGATCATATCATCCCGGTGAGCAAGCGTTGGGATCTGCGGTATGACAAGACCAACTGTCAGGTGATGTGCATGGCGTGTCAGATGGGCAAGAGCAATACTGATACGACGGATTTTCGCCCGGCGGCGTGAGTAATCGGGCTCAGCCGTCTGATGAGGTGGGAGCCACACGCCAGTGAATTGGGTGTTTCCACCTGGATAGAGCTTGGTTCACCGCCATTGCCATGTCGTGTTGTGCCTCGGTGTCATTGACGAAACCGGACGCGGCTAATGTCGCCAATGCAAAACCTACGGCTTCTGCCGCCTTCTCGGGGAACGCTTCCATGATGCGTTCTACTACTGCATCCCGCGCCTCCATCGCGATTTCCTGTATCTGGTCGATTTCCTCGCGCTCGAATCTCTTCTCGTCCGACATTCGGTGCTCCTCATTTTTGTGCTAGCCGCTCCGCAGCCTGTGCCAGTCCCAGCGCGGTCAGCAGCTCCGGCTGTTTGCTCACGATGGCGGTGCGGATCCTCGGCCATCTGCCTTCCCGTGGGCGCTTCGACGGATTGGCGGCGACAATCGAGGGCCGCTTGGTGAGCAAATGATCTACGCGGCTTCCCTCGGCCGCACGTGATCAGCGATCTCCGCCCCATGATCGGCAATGGCGGACGACAGATCGTACGCCTGCTGCAGATTAAGCCAGAACTCCGGGGTGGTGCCGAAGTAGCGCGCCAACCGCAGCGCCGTATCGGACGTCACCGCACGCTCCTCCGCCATGATAGCGGTGATCCGATTTGGCGGCACGTCCAATGCCCGCGACAGCGCGTTCGCGCTGAGGCCGAGCGGCAGCATGAACTCCTCCCGCAGCACTTCGCCGGGGTGGGTGGTAATACGAGCCATTTTTTACCCTCCTTGGTGGTGGCTCACACTTCTCCCTAGTGTGGGTCGCAAATCTCGACGTTCGCAGGACCGGCCTGCGTCCATTCGAAACACACCCGCCATTGGTCGTTGATACGAATACTGTGCTGACCGGCCCGATTGCCCTCCATTTTCTCCAAGCGGTTGCCTGGCGGCTTCTGCAGATCAAGCAACACCTTCGCGGCGTGCACCATATCCAGCTTCCGCGATGCCACCTTGGCGATGTTGCCAAACCGGACGCTCTTCCCCAATTTGAACAATTCCTCCGTCTCGGAGTCGGCGAACGATTGGATTGCCATTTGACGCGCAAGGTATTATGCTTGACGGAATACGTCAAGGGCTGTCTTCCCGCGAACCAATGCCGCACTCATCAACCGTGAACCGACCCCGCATCGTCACCGCCCGTCTGCCAAAGCGTAGCTGCGCAGGAATTCCCTCACCGAGTCCACGGTCACCTCGCCCTCATCCGTGATGAGGCCAGGGGTGAAATGGATATAAGCTTCCGGCGCATTCATCTGGGGAGAGTTACAGAAGCTGAGCACGCTGCGCAGGCTCTGCTGCGCGACGGCAGTGCCGATGGAACCGGGGGACGCACCGATCACGGCAGACGGCTTGCGTGTGAAGGCGTTGATGCCATAGGGCCGGCTTGCCCAGTCAATCGCATTCTTTAGCCCGCCCGGAATGGAGCGGTTGTATTCCGGCGTGACGAACAGCACCGCATCGGATGCGGCGATGGCCTCCTTGAAGGCCCGACCGGGCGAGCTTGCGGTTGATGGAGCTGGTGGCGAGGCTACCAACGAAATAACCGACCTTGTAGTGGGCCATGGCACGTCCTTCCTGCTGAGCCTCCGCCTAATCCAGGGATTGCAGCCACAGAGGCATGGCCCGAGCAACCCTCGAAGCTCAAGTCAGCGATTATGGGGGACCTCGTCGAACAATGCCGCCTTAACCCTACCGCTGGATCAAGCCAGCACCATACTACCGTTAGCTGGTAGGGAACGACTGACTGCATCGCAGGGGGTATCGGCCCGGTTCTGGCCGAGAGGTTTCGGCCGCCGAGGCCGCCGCAATTTCCTCTTTCCTGAGCGGTCCTGTTTGCTGCCGCTCTTGTCTGCGGTGATGTGTCGGAGTTAGCGTCGTAATCAGGCTGGCATGGCGGGCAACGGGGCAGACCGTGACCGCAACCGGAATGGTATTGAACGCAGCGGCCGCTTCCGTACAGTTAGTGGGATCCATTTGAGGGTGAATCCCACCAGAGGGGTGCGACGATGTGCTTGCTGTGCGCCAATGGCATCGATCCACGTGACGACGCAGCGCGCCGACTGTATGTCCCTGGAGCTGCTGGCTTTAATCGAGCACCCCGATGCCCTGCCACATAGCGCAGCACTCCGCCTCAGTCGCGAGATCATGGCCATCATTGATCTGCGCGCCGACCGCCTCCGATGCGATCCCGTAACACCCGATCACGCGACAGGAGAAGACCCATGACGGAGCGTACCGATGCTGGTGATGCACTGCCCCGCCCCTCCGGCGATCTGCTGGCCAAGCTGGAAGAGGTCTACAAGGATATCCACGCCCATCCTGAATTATCGATGCAGGAGCACCGGACCGCAGCAATTGCTTCGGCTTGGCTACGGGAACAGGGGTACGAGGTAACCGAGGGGGTCGGTGGCACCGGCATAGTTGGGTTGCTGCGCAACGGCGACGGCGCCACTGTGCTGCTGCGTGCTGACATGGACGCGCTGCCGATCCAGGAGAGCACGGGCCTGCCTTATGCCAGCCGGGAAAGCGGTACCGACCGCTTCGGCCAGGCCACTTCGATCGCGCATTCCTGCGGGCACGATATACACGTGGCCTGGCTGATGGGCGCGACCCGGATTCTGGCCGAGAATCGGAATAAATGGACTGGCACGGTAATCGTCGTGTTCCAGCCCGGAGAGGAGACCGGCCAGGGCGCGCGCTCCATGATCGCGGACGGGATGGTCAAGCGGTTTCCAAAACCGGATGTGACGCTCGGCCAGCATGTGATGCCGCTCAGTGCCGGGCAGATTGGCTGGCGCACGGGCACCATGCTCTCGGCCGGGGATAGCTGGGAAGTGACGCTGTTCGGCCGCGGGGCACATGGATCGATGCCGCAAAGAAGCATCGACCGACCCCGTGGTGATGGCGGCTTCCGCTGTGGTGCGCATGCAAACGGTGGTGTCCCGCGAGGTCGCGATGACTGACAGTGCTGTGGTGACAGTCGGCACCCTCCGGGCGGGAATGAACGAAAACGTCATTCCGGACCGCGCTCTGCTCCGGCTGAACGTTCGTACCTTCAAGGATCAGGTGCGGAACCGCGTGCTGGCCGCAATAAAGCGTATTCTCGAGGCGGAGGCGGCCGCCTCGGGCGCGCCGAAGCCACCAGAGGTACTCGGTGCTGAGCGAATATCCGCTGACTCGGAACGATGAGGCCGCGACCCGGAAAGTGGTAGCTGCGCTGGAGCGCCATTTTGGCGCGGACAGAGTGCATGAGATCGAGCCTGCAACCGCCAGCGAAGACTTTGGCCTGTTCGGCGCTGCCTGGAATGTACCCGCGGTATTTTGGGTGGTCGGTGGCATCGACCCGAAGAGATACCATGCGGCCGAGCAGGCTGGAAAACTCGACGAGATTCCCGCCAACCATGCACCTGACTTTGCCCCGGTAATTAATCCCACCCTGAGCACCGGGATTGAGGCGATGCTCGCTGCCGCGAGTGCATGGCTGATCAACGGGAGCGGAACCGGCTGACGCAAACCTAGCGCATGCACCCTGCTCTCCCGCAGGTTTTGATGGCCTGCCTCGATGGAGCAGGTACGTTTGTGTTTGCGCTCAGCGGTGCGGTGCTCGGAGTCCAAAAGCGGTTCGATATATTCGGGGTCTTGTTCCTGTCATGGGTTGTCGGAGTGGTGGGAGGAATTCCCCCGCCCCACAGTATGATCGATGAGGCAAAGCACAACGCGGCAGCCGGACGACGCCGGGCGAATGCACGTGACTGACGCTGTCGGGTTCGGCCGGGGCGGGCGGATGTCGCGGCAACGGAAGACCGCGGCGGTGCTGCGGCTGCTGCGGGGCGAGGACCTCGAGACGGTGTCCCGCTCGCTTGGTGTGACCGCCGCCACCTTGACAGCCTGGCGTGACGCCTTTCTGGCGGCGGGAGAAGCCGCGCTGGCGAGCCGGCCCGGCGATAGTGAGGAACTGGAGAGCCAGCGCCTCAAGGCAAAGCTTGGCGAAGTCATGATCGAGCGCGACCTGTTGCACGAGAAAATTGCTCTTCTGGAGGCCGGCAGCCCTTTGGGCCGGCGGAGGCAGAGGTCATGAGCCGCACCCTCTCGCCAGTGAGCGGCAAGCCTTACGGCCTCGCCTTGGTGTGCCGCGTCTGGCGGGTGCCGCGTGCCACCGTCTACCGCCACCGGGTTCCGCAACTGGCCCCTGCGCCGCAACGTCCGGGGCCCGTCGGGGCCATGGATGATGCGGCGCTGCTCGAGCAGATCCGCGCCGTCCTGGCCGCCAGCCCTTTTCATGGGGAAGGCCATCGCAAGGTCTGGGCCCGGCTGCGGATCGCCGGGATCCGCACCTCGCTGCGGCGCGTGTTGCGTCTGATGCGTCTGATGCGCGAATATCACCTTCTCGCGCCTGCCCGCGTCGGCGCACCACGCGGGCCGCGCAGCCACGACGGCACCATCATCCCGGATGCCCTCGACACCATGTGGGGCACTGATCTCACGACCACGATCACCGGCGAGGGGCAGGCCGCGGTATTCGTCGCCGTCGATCATTGCTCAGCCGAGTGCGTCGGTGTTCATGCCGCCGCGCGTGCCACCCGCTTCGAGGCGCTCGAACCGATCCGCCAAGGCGTGCGGCAGCATTTCGGCGGCTTTGCTAAAGGCATCGCCCGCAGCCTCGCCGTGCGGCACGATCACGGATCGCAATATCTATCCGACACGTTCCAGAACGAGCTCGCCTTTCTTGGCATCGAGAGCTCGCCTGCTTTCGTCCGCGCCCCGGAAGGCAATGGCTGCGCCGAACGATTCATCCGCACCCTGAAGGAGAACCTCTTGTGGGTGCGCACCTTCGATACCATCGAGCAACTGCGCCAGGCGTTGCTTGAATTCCGCGATACTTACAACAGCACCTGGCTCATCGAGCGACACGGGTTCATCCCGCCGACAATCTTTCGTCAGCAACAACTTGAACCTGCAGCTCTCGCCGCATAGGCTTCAGCCCGATGTCTCAGCAACCGCGGGCGGTACAGAATAACGCGTGACGTCCTGATCGCATTGCCCCCAGCAACCATCGCCAACTGGCACGACTTCGCTATCGCAATCGGCGGCGGCTTGCTGATTTTCTTCGCGTATCCGGCAGAGCGACTGCTGAGCCGTCCAGTGCTGGTGCTGGACGCCCTCGGACTTAGCCTGTTCGCCATCACCGGCTCGGAGAAGGCGATCAGCTACGGGATAAATCCGGTGATGGCGTCGGTGCTTGGCATGATCTCCGGAATTGGCGGAGGGATGACACGAGATGTCCTTGCCAGAGAGGTCCCGTTCGTGCTGCGCGAAGATCTTTACGCCATAGCGGCACTGACTGCTGGAGCGATTGTTTCGATCGGGAACGTGCTGGGACTGGCGCCGCTCGGGCCGATGCTGCTTGGTGCCGCGGTGTGCATCTTTCTGCGCATGATGGCGATTTTCTTCGGCTGGCGGGCGCCGATTGCCCGCTGGGGAAGCCCGGACGGGGGGATTGATCGATGACCAAGATCGTGCTGATCTGCGGCAAGCTGTTGGACGGCGTCGCCGACGCGCTGCGCGGGTACAGCGAAATCCGCGTCGAGGACGGTATCATCACCGAAGTATCCACCTCGGTGGGCCGGCCGGATGGCGCGGCGGTAATCGATCTCAGTGATCGCACGGTCTCGCCGGGATTTATCGACGCCCATGTCCATCTCTGTGTCGATGGCCTCAATCTGCGGCAGCAGACACTGCAATGCGCGCCGGCCAAAGCGCTGACCGGGCTGCATCTGGCGCAGCAATACATGCGCTATGGATTTACCACGTTGCGTGACATGGGGACGCTCGATCCCGAGTGGCCGACGGTCAATCTGCGGGACGCCATCGATGCAGGCCTGGTTCATGGGCCGCGTCTGATCGTCGCGCCGCACATGATCAGCGCAACCGGGGGGCATGGCGATATGCAGGGGATGTTTCCATGCCGCTGCCACCTGGGGCTGTCAAAGGTTGCCAACTCACCAGCGAAGATCCGGGAGTTGGTGCGTATGGAACACGCATTCGGCGGAAATTGGATCAAGACCATGAACACCGGCGGCTATATGAGTTTCGGTGACGATCCGGCACGGGTGACGTGGTTCGATGAGGAGATGCAATGCCTTGCCGAAACCGCGCACCAACTCGGTATGCCGTTAGCGGTGCACACGGGCGCTGCAGAGGGCTGCAAGCAGGCCCTACGGGCCGGCGCGCGCAGTATCGAGCTGTACTGCCCGCGGTCGCTGAGACATCTGGCTGAAGCCTATGCGGCGAGAGCCACGGGTTCAAGTTGCTGCCGACGAAAGGCGGCTGGCGGGATGAACCCGTGTCGCTCGATGAGCCAGATGGTGTTGTAGGTGTCGCGGAATTCGAGCAGCGCCTGGCGCAATTGCTCGATGGTTTCGAAGGTACGCACCCATAAGAGGTTTTCCTTCAAGGTGCGGATGAAACGTTCGGCGCAGCCATTGCCTTCCGGGGCACGCACGAAGGCGGGTGAGCTTTCGATGCCGAGAAAGGCGAGCTCGTTCTGGAAGGCGTCGGACAGATATTGCGATCCGTGATCATGCCGCACGGCAAGGCCGCGAGCGAGGCCTTTGCCGAAGCCGCCGAAATGCTCACGAACGCCCTGGCGGATCGGTTCGAGCGCCTCGAAGCGGGTGGCACGAGCGGCGGCATGGATCCCGACGCACTCGGCCGAGCAGTGATCGACGGCGACGAACACCGCGGCCTGCCCCTCGCTGGTGATCGTGGTCGTGAGATCAGTGCCCCACATAGTATCGAGGGCTTCCGGGATGATGGTTCCGTCGTGGTTACGCGGCCCGCGTGGTGCGCCGACACGGGCTGGGGCGAGGAGGTTATATTCACGCATCAGACGCAGCACGCGCCGCCGCGAAGTCCGGATCCCGGCGGTCCGCAGCCGCGCCCAGACCTTGCGATGCCCCTCGCCATGGAACGGGCTGGCGGCGAGGACGGCGCGGATGTGCTCCAGCAGCGCCGCATCGGCCATCGGCCCGACCGGCCCCGAACGCTGCGGCGCGGAGGCCTGTTGCGGGACCCGGTGGCGATAAACGGTGGCACGCGGCACCCGCCAAGTCCGACACACCAAGGCGAGGCCGTACGGCTTGCCGCTCAGCGGGGAGATGGTGCGGCTCATGGCCTCGGCCTCCGCCGGACCAAAGGGCGATTAGCCTCCAACGCGGCGATCTTCTCGTGCAGCAGCTCGCGTTCGATCATGACTTCGCCGAGTTTGGCCTTGAGGCGCTGGCTCTCCAGCTCCTCGCCATCGCCGGGCCGGCTCGCCAACACGGCTTCTCCCGCCGCCAGAAAGGCATCACGCCAGCTCGTCAGGGTGGCGGCGGTCACGCCGAGCGAGCGGGATACCGTCTCGAGATCCTCACCGCGCAGCAGCCGCAGCACCGCCGCGGTCTTGCGTTGCCGCGACATCCGCCCGCCCCGGCCGGGCCCGGCAACGTCGCTCTCTTGCACTCGCCCGCCAACGTCCGGCCGCTCTGTCCTGACTTGCTTCACCGATCATCCCTCCTGCGGATGCCGTCCGCTTACAGGATGTCTCACTCAACTGTGGAGCGGGGAAGAGCATTGTTATCTGATCGATGACGAAGGCATCGCCATGGCCGAACAAGCTGGTGCATTCCTAGTGCCGACGATGCAGATGACCCGAGAGGACAAGGCGTTGATGAAGGCCGGCAAGCTACCGCAACAGACGGGTTGGAAATTCCGTCGGGATGTGGACGCTATCGAGGCGGCACAAAAGCGGATGACGCAAAGCACCGCCAAGATTGCCTATGGCACCGATTGCGGGATGTTCCCTTTCAGCCACGGCGTTCTGGAATTCCAGGCTATGGTACTAGCAGGGCTGGCGCCGGTACGGGCACTCAAGGCAGGAACAAGCGTAGCAGCGGAACTCCTGCAACGCCATGACCTGGGCGTCCTCGCTGCCGGAAAGGCGGCGGATGTCGTCGCCATGACGGGCGATCCGATTGCCGACATCGCCGCCACGGCGACGGTTGATTTTGTAATGAAAGGCGGCCGAACTTCCTTCTTTCGGAGAGTGTGAAGTGGCAGGAACAGTAGGGACAGAAGCACGAGACTGGTCCCAAACGTAGCCGTCGCCTGGCCGAGGATGGCCGGATTAGCGGTTCTTCTGCCGGAGTGTTCTGAATGCTGCCACGATGGTCATATCGGGGTGATCCCGACACGTCTCGAACACATGGCGCAGGTCGCCCTCGATCCGAGACGTGTCGATGACGCTTAAGTTCAACTTGGCCGCGAGATATCCATAGTAGAACATCCCGATGATCGCCCGGTCGTCGTCCGACTCGCTTAGGATGGCGCGACACCCCGCTTGCGCAACGTTCCAGTGGCCTGCGGGTGCGATGGGATCTGAAGGGGCCGATGCCGCCGGTGGCGTTGTTGCGGTGTTGCTGCCTCCCGAGGCGGATGGAGTTTGAGCAGCGCTGATGGAGATGCTCAGCGCCATCGCGCATCCTGTCGTTCGGATCAACTTCATACATGTGCCTTTCGGTCAGTAGCAGTGCCCTGCTGAACGTTGGGCTCCCCGACGGACTGCGCCCGCAAGGCCGCCCACAGTGGCGCCAACCGCCGCACCGCGCCCCGCATTGCCGCCAATTGCTCCGAAGGCGGCTCCCGCGGCGGCCCCTCTTGCGGCGCTGCCAACCGCACCGCGGCCTGGACTGACGGCAGTGCAGGGCGGCGGGTAGCCAGGGACCGGCGCATGATAGCCGGGCGGTGGATAACCCTGGGCGCAGACGGGTGCTATACTCAATCCGATGCCCATCGGTGCAGCCAGAATACCAAGCAGCAAACCAGTGCAACCGGATCGGGCCATCAGCGTGTCCTCTCTCCGCGACTTTGAACGGTTGATTATACCAGCCCCTCTCTGGCGGCACCTCAAAAAACTCCCCGCGAATTTGGCTTGGCGACTGTGATCAAGACCGTCAGCAAGCTGGGCAGTATCAGCGGAGCGAGCTGATCAGATGCACCGGCACGGCGCCGGCGTAACCAATCGCGTCCATCCGTGCAAAACGGCGTCACTCTACGGCGGGTCGGCTCTGCCGCTTGAAGCGGGTCGGCGGCCGGGCCGGCCTGCTCACTCAGCCGCTTTCAGCTCAATCCCTGCTAGCTACTTTCCGGCGCAAAATTCGCTGTCCCGGTGGAAGGGCGGTGCGGCTTGAACGAGAACGTTGGGGTCTGCCCGGAACAGCTCGACAGGTCACCGCAAGGTGCTGCAGTCTTATGGCGTCAGAGGCCGATCAGACCTGCTGCCTGCCGATCGCGTGGCCGATATTGATCAAATTGTCGGCAATTACCCCGAGGCCGACCCAGCGCTTCATCCCGTCATCACCGCGATATCGACAACGGTTCAGGCCGTGCCGTCGCTTGCTCACGCTGATGCGCCCCTCGCACCCGGTGCGCCATCGCTGCCCGTTGCGGAACCAGCGCTTCTTCTGCTCACGTTTACGGCTCTTGTTGGAGCGATTGGGAATGCAGACCCGTTTGACACCTCTGGCGTGCGCTGCGATCTCGTTCTCGGTGGAATAAAAGCCGGCATCGGCGGCGACTAGCCTCGGTATGCGTCCCAGCTTCGCCTGGTGGGCGGCGATAGCAGGGATTAGCAGATCTGCATCATTGGGTCGCTGAGCATAGACCTCATAGTCGATGACGATCTGATTCTCCGCTTCCTGTAGTTTCACCAGCTTGCCAAACTCGGTAGGTTTGCTGGCCTTGCCTTTGCGGATCACCTCGGTCGAAGGCTCGAACAAGCTGACGATTTTGTTTTCGCTCCGGGTGTCACCCAGGAGGATACGCGCCTTGGTCTGGCGCATGACCTGCTGCAGCCGCGGCACCATCGCGTCCAGCGCCTGGCGCTGACCTTCCAGCATGGCTTGCTGAACCATCCCTTTGCACCGCTTTACGCCCTCGCCGATCTCCGTGGAGAAGCGCTTCGCCTGTCCCACCACCCGACCGGCCACATCCAGCAATTTGCCGTAGGCCTGCTTCAGGTTGTCCCGACTCGGTGGCACTTTGCCGCGTGCAGCCCGAGCAATCTCCAGCATCCGCAACTTTGCGCTCCGGCTCCGGTCGCGCAGCTTGGCGCCGACCGCGCCCGTCAGCCGACTGATCTTCTTCATGGTGCGGGTCAGTACGCGGACCCCGTCACCCAACAGGCTGCTGTCGGTGGGGTAGTGGATATTGCTTTCAACCACCGTGGTATCAACGCGCATTCTTCGCCCCTGCACAACATCTTTGGCGTGAGCGATTTGGATAATTCGTTGGTGGATCTGCGCGACGACCGCCGGCCCCAGCGCCACGCCCCAGCGGCCCATCGTCTTAGCATCCGGCATCTTGCCGCCACCGACGCGCGTGAAATCGCGGTACACCAGATTGGCGCGGACTTCACGCTCCAGCTCCTCATAGCTCCAGTTGCGCAGGTGTTTCAGGATCAGCAACCGGACGACTACCTCGGCTGGAAAACCCTGGCGGCCACGCCGGCAACTATTGGGGTGACGCTGTGACAGGGCGTGGTAGACCGTCGAGACGATTGCTTCGTCTTCCAGCGCCGCATCGACGTGCTTCATCCAGGTTTCATATAGATCCTCGACCTCTGCGGCAATCAATCCATCGCCGAAGCTGCGCTGCAGGCGCCTGGTCTTAATCACCTCGCTTGCCTCCGCGGTGAGATGCACTCGCCATCGATCAGCTGCGAGGTTTGCATCTCGTCGCCGCGTCGCGCCTAGCAGAAGCACTGATTCGATAGTTGCGTTTTTTATGCTTTTTCGATTTTTTCATGTCGCCGTTGATTCTGCACGCCGATGCAGCTTGCGGGACGTCAAAGAGGCGCCGTTAGCCCAAAATCACCAGGTATTTTGCGCCGGAAAGTAGCTAGGCCAGCTGCGACGTTAAGCCCCATCATGCCCTGCACGCTCACAGGCTGCAGCGCAATCGACTTCTGCATGCCCCCGACCAATACGTTGGCGCCCAGGCCGAGGCCCACTGCCGCGCTGGCGGTCACGCCGCCATATCTGCCCGCAAGCGCACCTTTTCCCACATCGGTCGAAGGCGCGAACACGGCCCACGCGATAACGCCGGCCGACGTATAGCCAATGTCAGCGCCGAACTTGTCGATGTGGCCGGTAGTGCTCGGCCGGGCCGGTGATCGGCGCGTAGACGCATTTGAGATCGCGCGTTAAACCGAACACGAACCCCCACCCGCTGGCAACATCGCAGGTCAGAACGCCGGACTTGACGCCACTGCTCTGTTGGGCGTGTGCCGGCTGGCCGGACAGGCCCGCCGCCACGACAATGACCGCCACCGCCAGACAAATTTTCGTCATCATCGCACGGACTCCTTGGTTGCACAAAATCGGCATCCCGAGCAGATACCGACCCGCTAGTACGCGGTGACCCCTGCCGGCTTGATCAACGCGCTTGAGGACTCTCGCCGCGCCAGGGTATTTTCGCGTTTGATCCAGATCAAGTCTGGCTGTACGCGGAACAGCAAGGATTGATCGTTTCGCACCTCGCTTCCCAAACGCTGGTACGCGTTCATAAATCCCGAGTTTGCCCTCGGCCTGCGAAATCGACCTGATTATCGTGTCCAAATACGGGATCTTCCGTAAGCGTTGTGGCATGACCCTGAACGATCTTCCTTGACGGCCGGCGTCGGCGCATTGTTAGCGGTCTCGCCCGCCGGCGCTGCAGGCGTTTCAAGCGGTGCTTCTGATAGGCAGTGATGACGACTTGGTGGACCGAACAGGATTGCGTTGAGCCGTCCGGTCCCGGGCACGCGATTCACATCCCGGAAGCCGAAGAAAGGGATCAGGCAACGGTAATGATCACGCTAACACAGACGAGGCCGGTCAGCCCCCTCAACAGAGGGAACGCTTGCCGCAGCGGCCTTACCGCATCATGACCCCGATGACGACTTTTTCGAGGATGTGGAACAAGATGAACACCATCGCGAACAACAGACATTCTTGCAGAACGGCGTAGATCAGTGGCCGGCTCTTCAGCCATTCTCCAAGCTTCAGGTCTTCGGCTACCATCATAACTTTCGCCAGCCCCCAAGCATTAAACACCGCGTATCCCTGCGAGGGCAGGTCGATGCCTGAGGTGGACCCCACCTATGGGACCAATTTGGCCCGCTGCTTAGCTACAGCCCCCGTCCGGCTCTCGTTCTCCCTTCTTTCAAGCTAACCATAAACCTCTTCCTGCTGTTGTGGCGGCTGTGGATATGTGGGCAACGCGCCAGCGTTGTCCAAGCGAGGCGGCATATCCACAGCCGTGCCCGCCAGGCCGGCCCGCCACACCGCCATCGGCATGTGATGTCTCAGCGCCTGATGCGGGCGCAGCTCGTTGTAGAACTCCATCCACGCGCCGATCCCCAGCCGCGCTTCGCGCGCGTCCGCATAGTCCTTCAAGTAAACCTCCTCATGCTTGAGCGAGCGCCACAGCCGCTCGATGAACACGTTGTCCATCCACCGACCTCGGCCATCCATCGACACTGCAATCCCGGCCCCAAGCAGCGTGCCGACAAATGCGTCACCGGTGAATTGGCTGCCCTGGTCCGTGTTGAACACCTCCGGCCGGCCGTGTCGTCGCAGGGCGTCCTCTAGTGCGTCCACGCAAAACCCCGCGTCCATCGTGTTCGACAGCCGCCACGACAGCGCCGCGCGGCTCCACCAATCCATCACTGTCACCAGATACAGGAACCCACGCCGCATCGGAATGTAGGTGATGTCCGCGCACCATACCTGGTTCACTCGCTCGATCCGCACGTCCCGGAGCAGATACGGGTAGATTTTGTGTCCAGGCCCTGGCTTGCTGGTGCGCGGCTTCGGCCCCAGCGCCGCGATCCCCATCACCCGCATCAGCCGCTGCACCCGCTTGCGGTTTACCTTCTCCCCGCCCGTGCTCAGCGTCGCCGCGATCCGCCGCGAGCCATAGAACGGCCACGCGACGAACACCGGGTCAATCCGTCGCATCAGTAACAGCTCATCCGCGTCATGCTCCGGCTTCGCCCGATAAACACCCGAGCGCGCCAGCCCAAGCAACGCGCATTGTCGCCGTACTGAGAGCTGTCCGTGGCCGCGATCGAGCATCGCTCTCCGGCCCGCCGCGCTCATCTGCCGGACCTCCGCGCTAAAAAATCCCGCTCCACTACCAGCTCGCCGATCTTGGCGTGCAGGTGGGCGATTTCCTTGGCCGACTGCCCGTCGTCTGTCCCGGTCCGGAAAACCCGTTCGGCATGTTCTAGCAGCTGCTTCTTCCAGGCGTAGATCTGTGTCGGATGCACCTGGTAACGCACCGCCAGCTCGGCCACTGTCGCGTCTTCCCTCAGCGCTTCCAGGGCGATCTTCGCCTTCAGCGCGGCATCGATCCTGCGTCGGGTTCTGCTCATGTTCCGCTCCGTGTAGCATGGACGGAACCGGTTCGGTTTATAGCTTAGCGGGTGGTCCCAAATTCGGGGTCCACTTCAGCCCCTCGGATGATGTGCTCATGAAGCGAGAACACCGCGAACAGCACCCACAAGTTCCGAACATCACGAGAAACCTCTCATGGTATTCCTGGCCCGTCCTATGAAGGTGGGCCTGCGGACCGATTCCGGCTTGGGCCATCGCAGGCGCTCCGAGTAGACCTCTCGCACCTTCTTACCAGAGGCCACGACTTGCTGACTACTTGCCAACGGCCATCGTGGCGGGCGAGGTGAGAAGCGGAGACACGTCGAGACGCCCGTGGCAGACTGACCGGCGTCGATTTCCCCACGCCTGAGCGGAGGACCGCCACATGGAGCGCCGTTCATTCCTGGTCAGTCACTCAGGCGGCTCTCGCCGCGTCGTTAACGGGCTGTGGCACCCTCCCGCGCCTGCGCGCGGTCCCACCCCGAGATGAGCCGGATGTCACGGTCCTGGGGATGCGACATCCGATATTGGGGCGACACTGATTCGTCGGAGTTGATTGCCGAAGGCAAGGCCGCTTACGACCGCGAGCTAGCCGCTTACCAACAAGGCGGCGGAACAGGACCGCTGCCGCCGGCATCGTATTTGGCGATCTCGGGAGGCGGCGAAAATGGCGCTTTCGGAGCCGGACTAGTGGTCGGCTGGACTGAGACGGGCACACGACCACAGTTCAAGCTGGTCACAGGAATCAGCACCGGCGCTCACGGGCGCCGTTCGCCTTCCTTGGCCCGCGCTACGACCCGCAGCTCCGGGCAATTTACACACAGATTTCCGCTAGGGAAGTTCTAGTGCGGCGGAATATCCTTGCCGCCCTGACCGGCGACGCGTTCAGTTCCAACGCGCCGCTTCGAAAGACTATGGGGCGCTTCATCACCCCGGCCATGCTCGATGAGATTGGCAGCGCCTACCGGCGGGGGCGGCTGCTATTGGTCGGCACCACAAACCCCAGTCATCTCGAACATTGGCAAACTCGCGGCGAGCAACCGGCCCGGCGTCCTTCACCTCGTGCAGCAGATTTTGATTGCTTCGGCCGCAATTCCTGGGGCATTTCCACCCGAAATGATCGACGTCGAAATCGAGGGGCGCACGTACCAAGAGATGCATGTCGATGGCGGCGCAAGCGCCCAGGTTTTCGTCTATCCGCCGTCGCTCCAACTCCAGGTTGAAGCAAGGCGGCAGGGATTGCGCGGGTGCGCCGGCTCTACGTTATTCGCAATGCGCGGCTCGATCCGCAATGGGAGGAGATCCAGCGGAGCACAATGAGCTTTGCCGGGCGCGCTATCTCATCGCTGATCCAGACGCAGGGCGTGGGTGATCTCTACCGTATTTATGTAGCAGCCTCTCGCGACGACATTGATTTCAACCTGGCATACATTCCTGACACGTTCACTATGGAGTTGGAGCATCCATTCGACCAGGCCTACATGCAGGCCCTATTTATGGTCGGCTACGTGATGGGACGCAAAGGCTATCCCTGGGCCAAGTTTCCGCCGGGTTATCGCGAATTGGGAGTGGGGCCGACACTCACCGATACTTCGACCGGGCATATCAACTGAAGCGGGGGTACGATCCCGTAGCCGTCCGATGCCTGACGACACGGCGATCCTCAACACCCGTTTTACTGTGTCAGACCGCCGAGGAAGCCTCCGAAGTACCCGGCGTACAGGGCCGGCTGTTCCAGGTTCATGGAGTGGCCGATCCCGGGCACTGAAACCAGCCGGCAGTTCGGCATTGCCGCAGCCATGACGCGCAGATCGGCGATGGGTATCCAGCCGTCCTGTTCGCCCCACAGCACGAGATGCTCATGCGTGATGTCCCCCATGCGCGGGGCCAGTTCCCGCCGCTCGTATTCCAGGTTGAGGTTGTATGGCGTACCGAGCCAGACGCCTTCCGCGACACGGCACGTTTGGTCGATGATTTTTTCAAACATCGCCTGACACGCGGCGAGGCCTTCACGAAAGTGCGGGACCCTGCCGGGCAACAGGCTGTCCGGCTGGAACAAAGATGCGGCGGCCGTCGCCATTGCCGCCCAGGTGAGCTCGCGGCTGCTCATCATGGCGCGGAAAAACGCAATTTGCTCCGGGCCAAACCGGAGGCCGAGCGGCGTGACGGGATCGAGGGCGAGGACCTTTCCGAACCGCTGTGGCTGAGCGAGAAGCATGCGGGCGGCAATGATCCCGCCGGTTGAATGTGTCGCCAGGTGGCAGAAGGGAATGTTGAGAGCGTCCAGTGCAGCCAGCATGTCGTCGGCGTGCTGCTGCATGGAGTAATTGGTGTAATTGCGGCTCGATGCCGGCCTTTCGCTATCGCCGCAGCCACGCCAGTCGATGGCGATGACGCGAAGGCCACGCGGAAACAGCGGCGCCGATGCCTCGATCCAGTCCTTGCTGGCGAGATTTCCATGGATGAAAAGCACGGTCGTGGGCCCGTCACCCCACTCCCGCCATCCTAGTTGGACGTCGCCGGCTTTGACCCGAGGCATCGGCTATCCCCCTACTTGTTAAGTCCGGCGGTCGGCGATGCGGCTGCTGGCGTCGGCGCGGCCGTGGCAGCTGATATCGCGGTGCCATTGATCATTTGATCGACGGCCAGCGGTGAGTACGTATCTGCACTGCCGGTCTGCACGAAATCCACCACGTCTTCCGGAAACGACACTGGATTATCGGTGTGGATGAAATGTGCGGCCTCGGGGTAGATCTTCAAGGTCGGCCGGTTTCCCGCATTGGTCATACGCACCATGAACGGGATGATGATGTCGTTCCCCAGGTTCTTGAGGCCATTGAAGGCCGTGCCGGGTATGAATGGCTCTTTTGCACCGAATGCGAGGAAAATCGGGGCCTTGAGCTGCGGCAGCCGCTTATACAGGCTGTTGGGATCGTCCTTCCGCAGTTCCGAGACCATCGTGTAGATGTCGAAGATAAAGACGTTCGCCCATTCCTCGAGGTCGGCGGGATTCCCTTTGATCAGCCCAACCCTCTGCTCGGTGTGAAGCCGGGCTATTGGCTGTCGTTGAGGAAGTAGCCACTCTTGCTTGGCATTACCTCGCCGGTGATGGGGTCACGCTTCTGGAAGTAGAAGAAATCCCGCGCCCCTTGCTCGGTCCGGGCCTTTTCGGCATCCAAAATGCCGGTCTGGTCCCAGACAGTCTTCCACCTGTTGAAATCGCGCGCGAAGGACGGGTCGAACAGGTCCAAGGTCTTGTCGGGCCCGACAGTGACATCGCGCGGATATTCCTCGAGGCCTGCGGGCGCCTCCAGGATCAGGCTCTGCACGGCATCCGGCCAAGTCAGGTCATAGCCGAGAACGAGCTGACCGCCGAGCGAATGGCCGAGATACGCCGCCTTCTGCACACCGAGCTGGTTGACGATCAGGTCGTGCACAACCTCTCGCATGTCCTGCATGGTGCGGTTAGGGCACTTGTCCATGTTCCCTGGCGCCGACATTCCATAGCATGGCAGATCCGGCACAATGACACGCAACCCACGCTCAAGTGCGATCTTCATGATGTTGCCATAAAGACCGCCGAATGCGCCCTTGCCGTGGATAATGACTAGAACGCGCCGGTGGGGATCGGTGCCGTTATATTCATCCATGTAGCCGATCTTCCAGGCGGTCCCGCGATTGTCCTTCGCGATAGCGTATTTTACCGCGAAGGGGTAACTGACGTAGTTGGTCCAGAATTCCTTCTTCGGGTCGATGTTCGTGGCAACACCGGGGGTGCGGTAATTGACGGCGACGAACCTGGCTTCATCGAGCCGATCGACATCTTGCATAAAGGCGACGAATTTCGGGTTTCGCGCCACGTGGTTTACGATTGAAAAGACGCCGTAGTGTGCTACGGGGCTTGATTCGGAGAGCAGCTCGGCGCCGGGAACACGCTCCACGGCACGTTGCGCGAGCTGGATATTCAGCCACTGGTCATTGGTGATGTGCATAACCAGTGTGTGTGCCTGTATCCGCCCGAGATCATTGTTGATGTTGTACGTTTCGCCTGCCCGGTTGCGCCACACTAGGTCGACTGCGTCGAAGATTTTCGCGCGCGCGATAACGCTGGAGCTGGCGGCCTGGTTTGGCGGCGTCCAGTAGAAGATATCGGGCTGCACGGCCTTGAAGTCCTGCGTCGTGCGGAAGTTGAAATCGAAGCCGGTCAGCGAAAGGATGGACCAGCCGAACGCCACGCCCTGCAGCGGGTGCTGGTCCTTGGGCAGGTTGTAGTAGTTGCCACCGGTGGCCCGCCACACCGGATCGGACTTCGATAGCGGCGGTCATTAGCTGGAAGGTCCAGTTGCCGACCGGATCACCCTTGTCCGATTGCGTGGTGCCGCCGATTGGCATCAGTGCTGCCATGAACTCCGGATGCATGACCCCCCAGACATAGGTTTGCGTGCCGCCCATCGACACGCCCGTGATCAGTGCGGCATGCGCGATCTTCAGGTGATCATGGAGCATGCGATAATTGGCCTGCACCATGTCGAAGTAGCTGTATTGCGGGAAGCGTTGGCCGAGCCCATCGGAGGGCTTGCTGGCGCCCCAGGTGCCGAGCGGATCGGCCAGCACAACGTAGTGGCGGTTTGTATCGATCACGCGCCCCGGACCGATGACCGGCGTGCCGCCGGACAGCGGCGTTCCAACGACCCATTGCTGATACATGTCGGTCGAGTCGCCTGAGTAGTAGGAGTTCACGATCACCGCGTTGACGATTTCACCGGCCGCATTGCGGCGGGGTGTGCCAATGGCAATGTAGGCAGTTCGCAGCTTGCCGGCGCCGAGCGATTCGAGCGTCACGCCACCTTCGCCGCCATTCTGCCATTTCGACGGATTGCTGAGGTCGTAGCGGCCGCCGATACGGAAATTGCTGATCTCGTAGTACTGCTTTAGATTGTCGAACTGCTGCTGCGAACTTCGTCGGGTGAAAGGCTGGGCCCAGGCCGACGAAAGTCCCGCCACAACGAGGCTGATAACGATCAGAAAGCGACGCATGATTTCATCCCCCTCGAACTGATTTCCTTCTTGACAGGTTATCGGTATCGGACACAAAGCTTGCGTTATGCCCTCGTTGCAGCACGGACGCCACTCCGTTCATTACGAAGTTTCCGGACCGGATTCCGGGCCGACTTATGTGCTGGTAAACGGGCTTACGCAGTATTCGGCGGCCGTATCGTGCGGCGCTGGCGGAAAATCAGTTCCGCGTCGTCAGCTTCGATTTGTTGGATCAGGGCGGGTCGGACAAGTCCAGCCTGTTCATCGAGCAGGACCACCAGGTTGAGGTCCTTGGTGCTCTGATCGAAATGCTGCGCGCCGGGCCGGTGTTTCTGGCAGGAATCAGTTTCGGCGGCATCATCGCGCTGCGATATGCCATCGAACACGGTTCCACGCTTGCGGGACTGGTGCTGATGAGCACCTTCGCCGAGCTTTCGCCACAGCTTTTCCTGATCGGCAGTGCGTTGCGGAACGGTTTGATCCTGGGTGGGATTGAGTATTTGCAGGACCTGCTGCTGCCGATGAACGTATCGAGCGAATGGCTCGGTGGGCGGCTTGACCAGTTGGATGCCGTGAAACGGCCGGGCTGGCTGATGTGATTTGTATGCGCTGCAGATCTGATGGAGTTGTTCCTGGACTTCCAACCGCTCACACCGCGACTGCACGCCATCAAGGTTCCGACCATGATCCTCAACGGCGAATTCGACTTCCTTACGCCGCGATTGCTGCATGAGACGCTGCGCACGCATATCAAGGACAGTGCACTGGTCATTGTGCCACGCAGTTATCACGCGTTCACCCTGGAGAAGCCAGAGCTTACCGCGTGGCTGCTGACACGTTTCACGCAGGATGTGCTCGACGGAAACTGGACGGGCGGCGGCACGGTCTGGTTGGCGCCCGAGCAGCCCGGCGAGGTCATGATACGGTTTCCTGATGATTTCGATCACCTGCGCGCAGTGCCGGTCAGGAGATCGAAAGCGGCGCTCCGGCGAAAGAGCGTCGCATGAGGACCACGCTTGGGCCGCTGGATGGGGCGGGACGGGTACCTGCTTTCCAGCAGGGCCGGGTTGCCGGCTTTCTGATGTCGGCTCACAGCGCAGAGGCGCGGCTACTGGCAACCGCGCTGGGCAATCCCTTCTCCAGCCCTGTGTTCGGACCGTCGCAGATCGAGTTGCATTCTCAATTTTCGCGGGAAGTGGAGTTTCTGTCGCTGCTGACCCGGGCGGCATCCTGGCAGCTCGACCCGTGGCTGGCGTGGTCACTGTGGCAGTGGGAGCTGGCCTGGCTGCCGCGGCAGGTGGCGGGTATTTCCAGCCTCGCGGAGGGCCTTGCGATTGAGACAAACCCGGGGCAGACAACATTAGCGCGCACATTGAATTGCGCTCCTTCCCTTGCAACGACTTTGCAAAGACCGATGAGGCCATGCTTGGCCGTCACATACGCCGCCTTGAGGAGAGACGCTTCCTTTGAGTGCACCGACCCCATGTAGATGATGCTGCCCCGCCGGGCCTGATACATGTGGCGCAAGCAGGCCTTCGTGGTCAGGAAGGCGCCATCCAAGTGGATCGAGAGCATCCGCTTCCATTCGGCGAGGCTAAACTCTTCGATGCGCTTTACGATCTGAATGCCTGCGTTGCTGACGAGGACGTCGATGCGCTGAAATCTCTCGTACGCAGCAGCTACTCCTCGTTCAACAGAGCTTTCGTCCGAGACATCCATTGCGAGGGGCATTGCGAGTCCGCCTTGATGAATGAGCTCGTCGGCCGTTGCCCGCGCGGCATCCAGGTTCAAGTCCGCGATGACCGGAATGCCGCCTTCCTGGGCAAAGCGGATCGCGATCTGCTTGCCGATCCCGCTGGCAGCGCCGGTTATGATGGCCACCTGGCTCTCAAATTGCGCCATTCGAATCCTCCCGCTCAGCTAAGCTTGTGCAAGGACCGACATCGTGTGCCTGGCGATCATCTGCTCCTCGTTCGTCGGAATGACCCAAATCGCGATCCGGGAGTGAGCGGTACTGACCCGGCCGGGACCGCGTGCGTTGCGCTCCGGGTCCAGTTCTGCCCCGAGCCAGGCACATCCCTCGACAACTTCCGCCCGGGTGGCGGCATCGTTCTCGCCTATGCCGCCCGCAAACACGAGCGCGTCGATGCCGCCCGCAGCGGCGGCCATCGAGCCGATCTCCCGGACCACGCGGTAGACGAAAAGCTCGATCGCTTCCCGGGCGGCTTGATCTGAAGAGGCACGAAGGCCCCGCATGTCCGATGAAATGCCGGAAACGCCCAGCAGGCCGGACTTGCGATAGATCAGATCTTCGATCGTCGCCTCGTTCATGTGTTCGTGGCGCATGAGGTAAAGGACGACGCCTGGATCGAGGGAGCCGCATCGCGTGCCCATCATCAACCCGTCAACAGCGGTGAAGCCCATTGTGCTTGCCACGCTCCGTCCGTCCTTTACGGCGCAGAGACTGGCGCCATTGCCAAGATGAGCCATTACAATGCAGGAGGCAGACAGGTCGGGAGCTAACTCCCGCAACTTTCGGGTGAGAAACTCGTAGGAAATGCCATGGAAACCATACCGCTGGATTCCTGAAGCGGTAAGCTCGCGAGGGATCGCGAAGGACTGCGCCGCGTGCGGCTGCCTGCGGTGGAAAGCGGTATCGAAACAGGCGACCTGTGGTATGTTTGGCGCAGCTTCGAGGATTGTCCGGATCGGGGCGAGGTTATGCGGCTGGTGAAGCGGCGCGAGTGGAACAAGTTCCTCTAAAGCTGTGAGCAACTCCCCGTTCGCACGAACCGGTGAGTCATAGTTCGGGCCGCCGTGAACAACGCGGTGGCCAACGGCGAGGGGAGGCGTGCCGGTCATGAGCTTCTTGGCGACGTGAAGTATCTCGCGCGTTGCCTCCTCGTGCTTCAGGTCGAGGCGCCCCAATTCGCGGTTCTCGATTACCTCTCCCTGGGCATTCTTAACCCGCAATCGCGGAGAAACTCCGATCCCTTCTACCTGGCCGCTGAACAGCAGCTCGGGGTCGGGAACTCGGGTCGTATAATGCGAACTTTATGCTGGAGGATCCGGCATTGATTGTGCCTATACACGTGGGCATGAAATCTCCGATCACGCAACGATGTTTGCGCCACCGTCGATATAGACGGTGCCCCCCGTGATGCGTTTAGCCAGCGATGTTGCGAGATAAGCGCAGGCGAACCCCACATCCATGATATCCACCAGCTCGCCGAGAGGTGCCTTCTGCGCGGCCTCGTTCAATAGCAGTTGGAAGTCCTTGAGGCCAGACGCAGCGCGGGTCTTGAGGGGACCGGGCGATATCGCGTGCACTCTGATGCCCTTCGACCCGAGTTCGTAAGCCAGATACCGGCAGCAAGCTTCGAGCGCCGCCTTCACTGGCCCCATGACGTTGTAGCTCGGGACGACCCTATCGGCTCCGTAATAGCTCATCGCAAACATGGAGCCCCCATCGCGCATCAGCGGGGCTGCGAGCCTCGCCATCCGCACAAAGGAGTGGCAGGAAACGTCCATTGCCTTGGCGAACCCTTCGGCCGAACAGTCCAAGAGCCCACCTTGCAGGTCCTCTTTCGGGGCAAAAGCAATCGAGTGCACGAGTATATCCAGCTCGCCCCACTCGGAACGAATGTGGTCGAATATTTCCTCAAGCTGTCCAGGGACCGACACATCGAGCGTCCCTGTTATCTGGGCTTCCAGTTCCTGCGCTAACGGCTCAACATGCGGGCGGGCTTTCTCATTCAACCAGGTGATTGCAAGATCTGCCCCTACGGTCCTGAATGCCTTAGCGCAGCCGTAGGCGATAGAATACTCGTTGGCGATGCCGATCACCAAAGCCTTCTGCCCCAACAGGACGGGCCTGATAGTTTGCTGAGTCATGGGAAGTTCCTTTTAACGTATGGCGGCGGATATGGATCTCTTGCGATCCGCTACGATCATTACCGCAACTGCACACGACGCTAGTCGCGTGAGCAGGGAGTTTGCGCGGCTGGTGAGGATTATGGGTACGCGGGCGCCGAGGACGATTCCAGCGGCGTCCGCGCTCGCCAGAAACGAAAGACTTTTCGCAAGCATGTTCCCGGCTTCCAGATCCGGCACGACGAGGACATTTGCGCGCCCGGCAACCGGCGAGTTTATTTGTTTGATGGCCGCTGCTTCCGGACTGATTGCGTTATCCAGTGCAAGTGGGCCGTCGAGAACTGCTCCGGTAATCTGGCCCCGGTCCGCCATCTTGCAGAGCGTGGCTGCCTCGACAGTGGATGGCACTTTCGCGGTCACCGTCTCCAGCGCGCTGAGGATCGCCACGCGAACGTCCTGGAGCCCCAACGCGTGCGCCAGATCGATCGCGTTCTGAACAATATCCACCTTTTCCTCGAGTGTCGGTGCGATATTCACCGCCGCATCGGTAATGATCAGCGGCTCGGGATGATGTGGCACATCCATGATGAAACAGTGGCTGATCCGCCGGGCGGTGCGGATGCCGGCCAGGCGCGACACAACCGCGCCCATCAACTCGTCAGTGTGCAGGCTTCCTTTCATCAGGGCTTCGACGCGGCCGGCGGTGACGAGTTCCACCGCCTTGGCGGCCGAGTCATGGCTGTGCGCGGCATCAACAATTTCCATCGCGCTGATGTCAAAGCCATGCTCGGCGGCAACCTTCCGGATGCGGACAGCCGGACCGACCAGGACCGGGCCAATCAAGCACAAACGCAAGGCTTCGACAGCGCCTTGCAAGGACACGTCATCACAGGGATGCGCAATTGCAACCTTGATCGCAGGATGCGATTGAGCGGCCTTTACGAGGCGTTCGTATTTTTCGTGCACCACTGCCGCCCGGCGCTCGTTGGTATCAGGCATCCGCAGCCTCCTTCCCACGGGCAGGTTCACTTTTTACGCCGAACAGCCGCTCCACAGTCGCAAGCCTGTGGGCTCCCTCCTCATATAAGGGGCCGGCTGCGGTCACCACGCGACGTATGATGTCGAGTGCCTCACGGCGCTCGGCATTCGAGGGTGGAAGCAGTTTCGGAAGCATCTCGACGGCGCGGTTTGCGTCCAGGTTAAGCAGGAGGTACTGCTGCCTTACGACCTGCTTGAAATGAGCGAGGGTCGTTCGCTTGCTGGCTGGTCTTGATTCCCGTATCAGCTTGAGCATGGCAAAGCCCCGTTCATCGGCGGCGCCTTCCGGCAAGCGGACATAAATGATTGACCGCATGACGGCATCCAAAAGGTCGCCTTCGCCAAAACTGCGCTCCAGGTGCACTTGGAGCTGGGCATTAGCGGACTCGCGGAACAGGTCGCGTTCTATGTGATGAGCGGAGACCGCACCGCCAGTGCCCAACCCGACCAGCGCTTGCAGAAACGGTGAGCCGTACATGGCCAGGAACATCGCTTCCATCATCAAATCATGGATATCGCCGTAGGCCTTCAGGCACGTTGTTATCCAGGAGGATGCGGCCTGCTCCGCTGCCAAAAGTGGGTTGTCGGGGCTCACTGGCCGGCGCTCCTGGCGGACGGTCTCGGCGAGTGTCTTCACGGGTTGCATCATCGGGTTATCATCCGAGAAGATGCTGAACCGCTGTCTGTTCGGATGCATGGCCCGCAAGGCTTCCGCCATTGGCTCATTGACTACCGATCGGAGTGCCGGGCTGACGAAGTTTTTGTAAAGGCCAAGATTAATCTCCGAGACGCGTGCCGCAGTTGCGAAGCGCGTGTCGTCTGCCGCATCATTCCCGCCCAAGCTTCGAATGTCGTTCAACGTGCGGGCTTCCAGCCGGAACACATACTTGCCACTTAAGAGGTCCCGGTTTTCAGTGTCCTCATCTACTTCCGTGATCACAGCCTCGTACAATCCCGGTGGGAGAGAGTCGATCAGTTGGATGCAGGATACGAACTCCTTATGTTCTTTGACAGCGACCTTGCCGGAGACGAAGATTCCTAAGTGACCGATGCTTTGGTGAACGGTGTAGACGATCGTCTGGCCGGCCAGAATGATCTCGCGCTCATCGTTGTAGAGGTCTAAAATCCAGCCGAGTGCCTGTTGGGGCGGTGTGATATTGTCCCCCCAAGAGCAGAAGACGACGATTGGAGACTTGATGTTCCGAAGGTCAACCCGACCACCGGTGGAACTGCGGATCTGTCCCGTAGCAAGCTTATTGCCAACAAAGAGATTATCGGTGATCCACTGCATCTCCTCGGCATTCATTAGGACGGGGCTGCCCCACCATGTCTCGAAGTCCAAAAACCGCAGCGCCTCGGTGTCGACCTTGGAGTAGAGGTTGTACGGTTTTGTCCAAAACGTGTTTGCCGGATTGAGGGACTCGAAGTTGGCCACCAGGTGAGCGCCATCGAAGATGCCGTTCCCGAGGTCACCCGACAAGGCGGTAAGCCAAGTGCCGCCCAGCATGCCACCGAGATAGCGTAGCGGATTCTTCCCGTGGACACCCGCCCAGTAGGACAGAGGTGAGCCAGCGAGTATGATGGGTCCCGGGAGATCGGGTTGCATTGCAGCCGTCATCATGATCTGCCATCCGGCCTGGCAGTTCGCGATAATAACCGGCTTCCCTTCAGCATCCGGGTGGCGCTTTGCCACTTCCTCGACGAACACCGCTTCTGCACGGCAGACGTCCTCAACGGTCTGTCCTGGAATTGGCTGAGGAGTGAACCCGACGAAGTAACACGGGTGCCCGCCCTGCAGAGCAACCCCGATCTCACTGTCGCTCTTCATGCCGCCGATACCGGGCCCATGACCGGCACGGGGGTCCACGACGATAATGGGCTGCTTCTCGGGAGAAATTCGCGTCCCAGCCGGCGGGATTATCCTAACAAGCCCATAGTTAACGGGCCGATCCAGTTTGCGACCATCAATGATGAGCTCGCATTGAAATTCTAGGACGTGCGGAACTTCGCGGGCGCTGTGCTCCTTGTTGATGTTGCCGCGTTCTCTCAATGTGTCGAGAAAAAGAATGGACCGTTGCCACGCATCCAACCAATACCCGCCGACCGCATTCAACGAGCGCCATCCGGGAAAGTTTGCCGGAACACTTGCGAAATCATTCATCCTCTGACCAGACCTCCCAAGAAACACCATTACAACGCCATTTCCGGCACGTTCGGGGGAACCACCAGTTCCGCTTCAGTCGCCTCAATCACCTGTTCTGCGGAAACTCCCGGTGCGGTCTCCTGCAGGGTCGCGCGGCCTCCAGGGAAGCCGATGACTGCCAGTTCAGTAACCAGCAGATGCACCGGCCGGATTGAGGTGAGCGGAAGTGTGCATTCCCTAACAACTTTAGATTTACCCTTTGCGCTGTGCTGCATAGCGACGATGACGTGCCCGGCACCCGTGACGAGGTCCATAGCACCGCCCATGCCCGGGACCATGCGACCGGGGATCATCCAGTTCGCAAGACGACCAGCCTGATCGACCTGCAAACCGCCCAGGACTGTCACGTCGACATGTCCGCCCCGGATCAGGCCAAAAGACATCGCACTGTCAAACGTGCTTGCACCGGGCAGAGCCGTTACGGGGCGGCCTGCGGCGTCGGCCAGCATGGGATGCGCCATGCCTTCGGCAGGGATCGCGCCTGTACCGATCAGGCCGTTTTCCGATTGGAAGTAGACACGTATATTGGGCGGCACATAATTTGCGACTAAGGTCGGGATCCCGATACCAAGGTTCACCAGCATGCCGGCTTTCAACTCCCGGGCGATGCGGCGAGCTATGATCTCCTGGGGGCTCATGGCGGTGCACTCATTCATTGGCGACCAGAAAGTCGACCAGCGGGGCGGGCGTAACGACGTGGTCCGGTGCGATGACGCCGACCGGCACTATGTGCTCAGCGCAGGCGATGACTGTGTCACCGGCCATTGCGACGACTGGATTGAAATTGCGCGCCGTCAGCGCGTATGCCAGATTTCCCTCATAGTCGGAAAGAAAAGCCTGCACTAAGGCGAAATCAGCGCGGATTGCAAGTTCTACCAGATAAACTTGGCCGTTGACCTGGATCTTTTGCTTGCCCTCCTCAACTACCGTCCCAAGTCCGGTCGGGGTTAGCACTCCACCCAATCCGTAACCCCCGGCCCTGATCCGCTCGATCAGGGTCCCTTGCGGGACGAGATCGACCTCCAGATCGCCCGCATTCATTTGCTGCTGGGTTTCGGGATTTAGCCCAATATGACTGGCGATGAGCTTACGAACCAGCCTCGCTGTGATCAGTTTGCCAATACCGCGGCCCGGGATTGCAGTGTCATTTGCAATGACAGTCAGATCGCGCGTGTACCTGACGCACGAGCTCGTCGATCAGCCGCTCTGGCGTGCCGACGCCTATAAAGCCGCCAATGAGCAGGGTGGCCCCGGAGGTTATGTTGGCGACCGCTTCTTCGACGGAGATGGTGTGCACGCTGTCCGCCCCTTGCTCCGGCATCGCTTAGGTTGTTCTGGCACCGACAGAGGCCCGTCTGTACTCTATAACTATATAGAGTTCGGCGGTGGTGGACTATCCACTTCCGGCAAATGCCACCGTTGCCATGTTTTGCGAGCCCCACTACTGGGTAGTCTTACGCAGGGTCTCTGACGGCAATTCGTTAAACAACGACCGGTAGGCTGCCGAGAATCGTCCAAAATGCCAGAACCCGTAGCTGGTAGCGATGTCGGTCACACTCCTGTTCCCCGGAACGGGGCCACGGAGCGCACGTCGTGCCAAATTCATCCTTCGCACGGTGAGGTACTGTTGGGGGCTCATTCCCAGATGCCCCTGGCAGCACAGTCGGAAGGTGCGCTCGGGAACGCTAATGGCAGCACATATTTCCGGCAGATACAGAGCGCGATCAGGACCTCCAACACTCTCCTGAACCGGCGCATGGCGGTCGAGTGGCATTGCTGGGCCCACGTTGGCCCCCTGGGTTCGTCTGCATCCAGACAGGCGACGATCGCCTCGATAAATGCTTGCTCCAAGCCGTGCGCTGCCTGCGGGTTGGCTAGGACCTCAGGGGCGGTTTCGGCCAAAGCGGCTGCTGCTGTGTGAAGGCGCTGGAAACGGGCAAAACTCCCTGGACCCGGAATCGAGATCACCGCATCGCGCGGAGGTGCCAGGCAGCACCCTGCTATCTGGCTCCCAAGCAGGGGCAATTTATCGACTGGCACCGACACTGTCCCCCAATGCGCCTCGCCACGACTGCGTTCGTAAAAAGCTTCGCCATTCCTGTGACGCATCAACGCGTTGGCTGGCATTTCGACCCCTTCGACGATGCGGGACGGCCCGGGCCCGGTCTCGAAGGTAATGAAAGACCGTTTGGGATCTAACACTATGTGCTTGATGCGAGATCCCTGCTCATCCGTCCTCGTCACCCAGAGGTGCTCTAGCTCCACTCTCGTGGAACGCGCCCTGAGAAAGTCATGGCCGATGGGGGTGATTTCGACCGCTGTGCGCGGCTTCCATCTCCTCGGGGTCCGAATCGGTAGCAACTGAACTGTGCGGCATGATGGATCTCCACACGTCCACCTATTCGCAGGAGACTGTACCAAGGGTATTGATTAAGGTCAATCACCTCATTCGACTTGCGCGTGCCACACGGCTCCGCAGGGTGAGGTCCGGCATTGTCTGGCCGTGGCCGCGTAGCACTGTAGTCGGAGGCGATTCTCCAAAAAATCGGCGGTAAGCTGATGCGAACCTTCCCAAGTGGGAGAAGCCAAACCGACGGGCAACTTCCGCGATATTCACGCTAGCTGCGGGTTCTTCAGACAAGGCTCGTCTAACAGCGCGGAGTTGTCGTAGCCGACGGTAGGAATTAAAGCCCACTCCTAACTGTGTCGAACAACTGTATTTAAGGAACCGTTCGGAAGCTCCTATTGCTAAACAGATGTTCCTGGCCTTCAGGTCCTGACCACTGTCCTCGAGCGACTGCTCCAGCTTCACGGCTAGGCACTGTGATCGGCGCCGGACATCCGAACCAGTATCTGGTGTGCCGGACGCAATACACTCAATCAACGCGTGAATGAACTGCTGCTCCAGCCCGTGTGCTGTGTGATTGCCAGTGAGCGGCTGGGGATTGTGAGCGATCGCGCGCGTCGCGACCGATGTCAGGTGTACCAGTTCTCGCCGTGCAATTGGCGAGACCTTCCACCGGCATACTTCATCCGGTATCGCTGGTTCCGCTCCAAGTAGCCAGGGCCGGTATCGCGCCAGTGTGGCAGCCGAAAACCAGACAGCGTTCCAACGACATGGTCCCTGAGTTCGAACGTGTAAGCGTTGGCGCGGTCCCACCGTGACTATATGATCGGCCCCTATTTCAATGCCCGCCCAGATCATGGTTTCGCTGCCGGAGGCGGGAAAGGAAAAGAGGACCTTATCGTCGGGACATTCGATGAACGCGATGTGTGGGAGACTTTCCTCGACCTGCCAGATGACCATCTGGGGCAGTCCCACCTGCGCGAGCCTTGCATAAAATTGCCCGCCCTGAGTAAGGACTATTGTCACCCGCCCGTCGATACTGAGGGCAGCTTCGAAATCGCCGACATCGCCAAATACCGAGATCGCACTGCTTCGCATCAGGTTTACCGCCGCGGGCCGAGCGTAGCATCACTTGGGGGGCAGTGACGCGAACTGCCTAGCCTATTTCGGCAAACCTCATTCCTAATTCGATGGGGATTCGTGCCTGCCGACCACAAAATTGGGCAGTAATCTCGATATTTAGCTGAATTCTGCTATAGTCCCGGGTTGCCGGATTTGGATATCCCGGTCGAAGACACCTGGCCTATCGATTTCTCAATGGCCTAAGGCGAGCACTGGGGACACGAGGCTGGCAGATGCGCTTGCGACTAGCGGTTCTGGTGCTGTTAGCACTCCTCTCCACCCACGGGACCAGCTGGGGCCAACAATCTGGCGCGGTGCCTGTTGGGACGGTTGCTGCCGCATTGCGCCCGATCACACAGTCTACTGATTTCGTCGGGCGTGTGGAGGCAAAGGAGCGGGTAGACATCCGTGCACGGGTGACTGGATTCCTGCAGGCGGTCTTGTTCAATGAGGGCGACTACGTCAAAGAAGGCCAAGTACCTCTATGAAATAGAGTCTGATAGTTTCAAGGCGGCCGAGATGCATGCCCGCGGTGCTTTGCTGCAGGCTCAAGCGAGATACGCGAACGCCACAGCACAGCGGGTTCGGTCGGAGGAGTTGGTTAAATCTAGAACAGCCTCGCAATCAGAACTCGACCGGCGCGTGGCAGAGGAGAAAAGCGCTCAAGGAGATATTGTCTCAGCAGATGCGAACCTCAAGGCCGCGCAAATCAACCTCGGCTACACCCAGATTGTTGCGCCTATCAGCGGCGAGATTGGCCGTTCGAAATTCACCAAGGGAAACCTACTTGGACCCGACAGCGGCCCACTGACCGTGATCGTGAGCCGCGATCCGATGTATGTTACGTTTCCGGTCAGCCTGCGCGAATTCCTGAAAATTCAGCAAGAGGGAGGGCAGCGCAGCCAACAGCGGGGACTTGCGGTCAAAATTCGCTTTTCCGATGGGTCTCTCTACGATCAGACTGGGACCATCGACTTTGTCGATGTGACCGTGGACCGGGCAACTGATACCGTTCTTGTTCGCGCCACTATACCCAACCCGAGCGGGCAATTGATAGATGGCGAGCTAGTGCGTGTTTCGGTCTCAGCCGCCAAACCAGAGGAAAAAGTTTTAGTTCCTCAGAGCGCTTTGCTTGTGGACCAGCAAGGCACTTACGTGTTTGTCGTTGAGGACGGAAAGGCTGTCGTCAAGCGGATGAAGCTCGGTGGTGAGCAGGGGCCTTATGCGGTGGTAAACCAGGGGCTCAAGGGGGGCGAACAGGTGGTTGTCCAGGGAATGGAGACCTTGCGGCCCGGATCGGAAGTCATAGCCAGCCCTGCACCGCCGCCTCCGCTCAGCGGAACCTAGGCATGTTTTCTAAAATCTTTATCGATCGCCCGCGGCTCGCAACCGTCATTGCCATCCTGACGACCATTGCGGGTCTGTTGTCTCTGCTTGTGATTCCAATCGCGCAATACCCTGATATCGTGCCGCCGCAAGTGTCGGTGACTACCACATATCCGGGCGCCTCGGCGGCCGTGGTTAAGTCGACAGTCGCCCAGCCGATCGAAAGCCAGATCGTCGGGGTTGATAAGATGATTTATATGAAGAGTGTCAGTGGGAATGACGGCAGTTATTCGCTGAAAGTATCATTCGAGCTAGGCACCAACCCCGATATCAATACAGTCAACGTTAACAACCGGGTTCAGGTCGCACTTTCGAAGCTGCCGGAGGATGTGCGCAAACAGGGGGTCACAGTCAAGAAGCAGTCGTCGGCGCTGCTGGGGGTGATCGCACTCTACTCGCCCAAACAGACCCACGACGAACTGTTTATTTCGAATTACGCGACCATCAATCTGTTGGATGAAATTCGAAGCTCCCCCGGTGTCGGGGACGCCACTCTATTCGGGCCGCAAGACTACTCGATGCGAGCCTGGGTGCGAACGGACCGGTTGACCGGGCTCGGCCTGACCACTGCCGATATCATCCGAGCGATCCAGTCACAAAACGTGCAGGCTGCGGTCGGGCGGATCGGCGCGCGCCCGATATCCAATGACCAGCAGCTCCAGCTCAACGTTCAGACCAAGGGACGGCTGTCTTCGGTCAAGGAATTTGAGCAGATCGTCATCCGGACCAATCCTGATGGATCGGTTCTGCGGCTGGGCGACGTCGCGCGGCTGGAATTGGGCGCAGCAAACCTCGATCGGTCCACCCGCCTGAACAGCGCTCCGGCTGCCTTGATTGCGGTCTATCAAGCTCCTGGTGCGAATGCGTTAGCGGCTTTGGGTGGCGTCAAGCGCATGATGGCGGACGCAGCGAAGAGCTTCCCGGAGGACCTGGCATGGAAGGTGACGTACGATCCGACCACATTCGTGACCGCAACGATCCACGAGGTTCAGAAGACCCTGATCGAAGCCTTCGTGCTGGTGGTGCTGGTCGTTTTTCTGTTTCTTGGCAACCTGCGCGCGACACTTATTCCCACAATTGCCGTTCCGGTTAGCCTGATCGGGACCTTCATCGTACTGAACGCCATAGGCTACTCGGCCAATACCGTGTCGCTTCTGGCCATCGTGTTGGCGATCGGCATTGTCGTTGACGACGCGATCGTGGTGGTTGAGGCGGTAGAGCAGGTGATGGAGCACCATCCAGAGCTGTCGCCGACGGAAGCCACGAAGGTTGCGATGGGGCAAATCTTTGCACCCATCATCGCAATCACCCTGGTATTGCTGTCAGTGTTTGTCCCGGTGGCATTTATCCCCGGAATTTCCGGCGAGTTGTTCCGCCAGTTCGCTGTTACCGTCGCTGTTTCGATGTTCTTGTCGGCGATCAATGCGCTGACACTGTCACCGGCGCTCTGTGCCCTGTTGTTGCGTCCACACCATGGGCCTCGCCGCGGACCGATCGGGATGCTGATGCGCGCTATTGACTGGGTCAGGGATGGGTATGGCGCCATCGTCGCGCGATTGGTGCGAATCTCCATCATCGGTCTGGTTATGGTAGCAGCGTCGATGGCGGGGATCTGGGGTCTTGGGAAGATCACACCGACAGGTTTTTTGCCGGAGGATGATCAAGGCGCATTCTTCGTAATCGTCTCACTCCCCGATGGGGCATCCGTCGGCCGAACGACCGGCGTGGTTCGGCAGATCGAGGATATTCTGAAGCAAGAACATGCTATTGCTGACTACTCGGCCACGATTGGATTGAATTTCATCGACAACTACTCGCAAGCGAATGCTGCCTTTCTGATCGTATCGCTAAAGCCGTTCGACGATCGGATGGCGCCCGGTGAATCGGCCCAGGCAATGATTGCCCGGTTAAGCACGAAATTCCGTGCATTGCGCGGGGGACGTGTGGTGCCAATTATGCCACCGCCGATTATCGGCCTCGGCACCGGCGGCGGTTTCAGCTTCGTGCTGCAGGATACGGGCGGCAACAGTCCTCAGGCACTTTCGCAGGTGCTGCGAGGTCTCCTGGTAGCGGCAAATCAGAACCTGAAACTCAGCCGTGTCTTCAGTACGTTCTCGGCCAGTACCCCGTCGATCTACCTCGATATCGATCGAGACAAGGCGCAGATTCTGAAGGTCGATCCATCTGCGATATTCCAGGCGCTGCAGGCCTCCCTGGGCGGCTACTATGTGAACGACATGAATCTGTTCGGCCGTACCTGGCAGGTCCAGGTGCAGGCTGAAGCGGAAGATCGCTCCTCCGTCGACGATATCTACCGCATCCACGTCCGCAGCGCTGATGGTCAGATGATCCCGTTGCGAAGCCTCGTCGAGGTGAAGCCAGTCATCGGACCACAGGCGCTTATTCGCTACAACAACCGCCTCGCCGTTACGGTGCAAGGCAGTCCCGCGCCAGGAGTGTCCTCGGGTCAAGCCCTGGCGGCGATGAATTAGGTTGCCAAGGAAACCCTTCCGCGCGGATATCGTGGATTATGGACGGACGTCTCGTTCCAGGAGAAGCGGGCTGAAGGAAAGACCGGTATTATCCTGGCGTTTGCCCTACTGTTCGCATACCTGTTTCTCGTCGCTCTCTATGAAAGCTGGACCATCCCGGTCCCCGTCCTGCTCTCTGTCACCGTTGGCGTCGTAGGGTCGTATTTCGCGATCGTGGTGGCCGGTCTCACTCTCGACCTTTACGCACAGATCGGCATGGTCGTGCTGATTGGACTGGCGGCAAAGAACGGCATCCTGATCGTGGAATTTGCGAAGGAGCGCCGTACGCACGGCGTGCCGCTGCTGGAAGCGGCTACGGAAGGTGCGCGTCTGCGGTTCCGGCCTGTGATGATGACCTCCTTCGCATTCATCCTGGGATTGCTACCGCTTGTAGTCGCTGTGGGCCCCTCGCGTTTAGCTCGCCGCGACGTGGGCACCCCGGTGTTTGGCGGCATGCTTTCCGCGTCCATCATTGGCATCTTCGCTATCCCGGCGCTTTACGTGATCTTCCAAGGCATTCGGGAGCGGCTGAAACCTTCGGCCCGACCGGGGTCCGTGCGTGCTGATACTAGAATCCCTGTTGACCATTTGGCCGAGTAAGGAGTTCCGCGATGGAGGATAGGAGGTAATAATGAAGCGGCAGATCGCACGGTTGGTTGCGAGTTGCCTGATGCTACACCTCTCTTGGCCGAGTGTCCCGCACGCGCAAACAAGTCAAGCCCCCACCGCCCCCCAAGCCGAGCAGACACAAGCCTTCAACACGGAGCAACTGGACGCGTTGCTGGCACCGATTGCGCTGTATCCCGACGAGCTTCTCACGCAGATACTCATGGCTTCGACGTTCCCGTTAGAGGTGGTTCAGGCGGCGCGTTGGCTGGAACAACCGGGCAACAAAGGTCTTAAAGGCGATGCTCTACAGAAAGCGCTGGAGCCTCAACCTTGGGATCCGAGCGTGAAGTCTCTTGTGCCGTTCCCGGAAGTCCTGGCGTTGATGAACAGCAACCTCGATTGGACACAGCAACTGGGTTACGCGTTTGCGGAGCAGCAGGCGGCGGTCTTTGATTCGATCCAGCGGCTACGTCGCCAGGCCAAGGGGGCCGGGAGCCTGCAATCTTCGCCGCAGCAAGTCGTTCACGAGGAGGGAGACACCATCATCATACAGCCGGCGAAGCCCGATGTGGTCTATGTCCCCAATTACAATCCGACCACAGTTTATGGCACCTGGCCGTATCCTTCCTACCCGCCGGTCAACCTTCCACCGCCTCCGGGTTACTATTTCGGAACTGCGCTTGCCACAGGAATGGCCTTCGCAGCGGGAGCGGCGATTGTCGGCGGATTATCGGGTTGGGCGAGGCCTGCGTGGGGCGGCGGTTATGCCGATATCAACGTAAATCGATACAACAATATCAACGTCAACCGCAACAGGACAAGCTCGAATGTGTGGCAGCCTAATCGTCCAGGCGGCAGGCCGGCTGGATTGGCGCGGCCCCCGAGAGGGCCCGTAGGCTCGCCCGCCCGCCTGAATGGCTTGCCCGCGGGAGCGATCGGAAGGAACCAGGTTTCCGTTCCGAGGAGCGCAGTTAACTTGCCTGCTCGCCAGGGCGGCGGTGGCGCAGGCACTCGCACAGCAAGAGCGGGGACAATCGGTCAGGGCGGCGGGGCCGCCAGCCGGGCCGGCCTCGGGCAAGGAACTGCAACAAATCGACCAAATCGGGCTCAAGGTGGCAACGCAGGTAATCTCGGGAACCGGCCCAGTCAGCCGATCGCGGGGAACCGTTCGGGCAAGTCGGTGGCCGCAAACCGGTCAACCCAACCGAACGCAACTAACAGGGCGGCCGCGCAAAGATCACCGGGCGCCTTCTCCGGCATGAGCGACGGACGTCAGGCCAGCCAATTCGCGCAGCGAGGAGCTCAGAGCCGCTCAATGGGTCAGATGCCGCGGCAAGGCGGTGGCGCCCGTGCAAGTGCCGCTCGCGGTGGCGGCGGTAGGAGGCGTGGATGAGGATGGTAAGTGCGAAAGCACTGGTTGTGCTTCTACTGCTTTATCTCCCGCAACCGGCTGCTGCAGCACCAGTATCGCAGGAAACATTCGCCTCCCCAGAGGACGCGGCGAATGCGTTATTCGCGGCGACCCAAAAGCACGACCGTGAAGCCCTGCGAGCGATTTTCGGTCCTGAAAGTGACCGCCTGTTATCATCTGGCGATAAGTACGCTGATGCCGCCCAGGAGCGCCGGTTCGCTGATGCCTATCACGAGAAACATGCTTTAATGCAGCAGAGTCAGGACCATTTTATGCTTCAGGTGGGTGCCAATGACTGGCCCCTGCCCATCCCCATCGTTGAAACCAATGGTCGCTGGCACTTCGATACTCAGGCTGGAGATGAGGAGATCATCGATCGCCGCATTGGTCGGAACGAGTTCGCAGCGATCCGCACGCTGCTGGCCTGCGTTGACGCCCAGCACGAATTCTTCGCCCGTGTAAAGGAGCAGACCGGCACCGGCTACTATGCGAATCGGATCATGAGTTCGCCCGGCAAGCACGACGGTTTGTACTGGCCGACGACCTCGGGCCAGGCTGACAGTCCGCTCGAGCCGCTGATCGAGGCCGCGCTGGGAGAAGGCTATCCCGGTGAGCTTATCAACGGTCGCCCTTACCCTTATCAGGGATACTATTTCCGTATCCTCCACGCGCAGGGTGACCATGCGCCAGGGGGATCGAAGAGCTATTTCGCCGAAGATGTCTCCGGTGCTCACCTGAGCAACGGGTTTGCGATGATCGCATGGCCGGCGACTTATGAAGTTTCCGGGATCATGACCTTCCTGGTCGATCAGGACGGGGTTGTGTTCCAGAAGGACCTGGGGCCCGATACTGCTCGCATCTCAGCAACCACAAAGAGCTTCGATCCCGATCTCAGTTGGACGCGAGTCGTGGTTGCGGATCAATGAGCGGTAGGTTTCTCCCGCGCGCGGCGGAGGGCCTCGTCAACCGTGGTGCGCTCCACGGTCGGCTGCTTCGTGTCCAGGGACTGTGCGAATGCGCGAATGAGGTCGGAGCGCGCGACGATGCCTACGAGCCTTCCGTTCCGCATAACGGGAACGCGTTTGATGTTTCGTTTGTACATCAGCCTGGCAATCTCGCGGGCGGAGACGTCCTCTGTAATGGTGACAGCGCCCGCCGCCATAACGTTCTCCACCCTGTTGTGCTGATCGAGAACGGCCTCGAGGAAGGCTGGGGCCAGCTCCTGCCCTTCCGCCAATATGTCGAGCCAGCGGGCCTGCTTCTCGGTATATCCTTCGCGCCAGCGAAGCAAGTCTACCTCAGTGAGCATTCCAACAACAGCACCGCCTGCGTCCACCACCGGACGCCTTGATCTGGGAGAAGCGCCATGTCGGCTACAAATCCAGCTCTGTCCCTTTCCGCAATGTTTGTGGAGCGAGAAGCCTTGCGGCAGAAGGACCGGGAGGACGCAGAACAGCTCCAGCGGCGGCGGCAAGAAGAACTCGCCGCTTTCAAAAAGCGTCTTGACGATTTTGAGCTGACGAATGAGCGCGTGGAAGCAGCGCTTAACCGGGTCAAACGGGCCTTTGAACGTGGTGAGCGCGAGCTGATGCTGACCTCTTTTCCATCCAGCTTCTGCTCTGATGATGGCCGCGCAATCGCCAACCCGGCATCTCCGCCCACCAACAAGCCGGAGCAGGACGAAGGGGCGGAGCACGCGCTTCCCGAATGGGTGCGGACAATGCCACGGGGGGCTGCCCTGGTATACGAGTACTGGAAGCAGCATCTGCAACCAGGTGGTTTCGGGTTCTCGGCTCGAATTATTAACTACCCGGGCGGAAAGCCAGGAGACGTAGGTCTGTTCCTGACATGGCCAAAGAGCGCCCCAACGCCCTGAGGGAGCCGGCCGTGAACAAGGACAAAGAAAACCACAGCGGCACCGAAGCGGGTCAAGAGGCGAAGCTGAAACGAAAAGACTATGACCGCGAACTCGCGAAGCTGCATGTCGAGTTGGTTAAACTTCAGGAATGGGTAAAGCATGCTGGACAGAAGGTTTGCATCGTGTTCGAGGGCCGCGATGGCGCCGGGAAAGGCGGCACCATCAAGGCGATTACTGAGCGTGTCAGTCCCCGCGTATTTCGAGTAGTCGCACTTCCTGCTCCGACCGAGCGGGAAAAGTCCCAACTGTATATTCAGCGCTACGTTCCCCACCTTCCTGCTGCTGGCGAGGTCGTGATCTTCGATCGTAGTTGGTACAATCGCGCCGGCGTTGAGCGCATAATGGGGTTTTGCACCCAAGAGCAGACAAAGCGCTTCTTGAATATGGCGCCCGCGATTGAAAAGGCCATAATAGAATCTGGTATCATTCTCATCAAATACTGGCTTGAGGTCAGCCAAGACGAGCAGACGCGCCGGCTTGAGGCCCGAATTGATGACGGCCGGAAGATTTGGAAGCTGTCCCCGATGGATCTGGAGTCGTATAGCCGCTGGTACGACTATTCTCTTGCCCGCGACGAGATGTTCGCTGCGACTGACACCTCGTGGGGTCCTTGGTATGTGGTTCGCTCGGATAACAAGAGACGCGCTCGCCTCAATATTATCAGCCATTTATTGAGCAGAATTCCTTACGAAGAAGTGCCAAGAGAAAAGGTGAAGCTTCCGAAGCGCAAGGGACCGCACGGATACAAAGAGTCGGATTATCCGTTCAAACATGTGCCGGAACTGAGCTGGTGATTGCGTATACTTTAACAGAGCTTGGCGGTGGAATCTCGTGACTATGCAGGGTGACTTAGCTCAGCATGAACCCGAACCAAATAGTGATGTTCCCGCCAGAGGAGTGTTGATAGAGCGCAGCATTCTCCTCCTGCTAATAGGCGGCCTGCTGATCGGGGTTCTCGCAATACTAAAGCCCTTCGCGACCGCTATCTTATTCGGGATCGTAATTGCAACTTCGGCGTGGCCGATCCGGAAGTTTCTCGTCCGACGCGGAATGAGCCGCGGGCTTGCCGCCATGCTGTTGTTCTCGGTGGCGGTAGCGCTCATTGCGATTCCCACTCTGATTATCGCTCCCCATCTCGCCGATCAGCTCAATGGCACTATCGTGCGTGTTGAATCTTATTTTGCCAAGGTGCCTGAACAGCCAAGCTGGATCAAGGCGGCGCCCCTTGTCGGTCGGCGCCTGGATGCGGCCTGGAACCTCCTTGTGAAGGCCCAGGGCAACCTTCGGACATTCTTGCAGTTTTACACTGGTGACCTCGAGCAGTGGATCATCCGTGCTGCCGGAGCAATTGCCGGTAACATTGTACAGGTACTTTTGTCGCTCGTGGCTGCGACTGTCTTCTGGGTCAACGGTGATGAACTGATGGCCGCCCTGCACGATGTACTTCGACGAGTAGGGGGCTCTGTCGCCGACCACGCTCTCGAAGTCACGGCGGGGGCGATTCGGGGCGTCGTTTATGGCGTTATAGGCACTGCTTTTATTCAAGCCTTGCTTCTGGCTACCGGCTTATCGCTTGCTGGAGTTCCGGGTGCTGGCATGCTCGGGTTTCTGGGTCTTTTGCTCGCCATCAGCCAGGTCGGGGGTCCTCTGTTGGTCATCATATGGGGCGGCGCCGCCTGGTGGCTTTTCCGACAAGGCCTGGATGGGTGGGGTATCTTCATGATCGCATGGGGCATCCTCGTCAGCACTGTTGATAACTTTCTGAAACCGTGGCTCATCGCCCTGGGCATCCGCCTGCCTCTTTCGTTGATAATCCTGGGGGTCTTCGGCGGCCTCATCGCGTTCGGTTTCCTCGGGCTGTTCATCGGTCCGGCTCTTATAGCCATCATCTATGGTCTGCTTAGGACATGGCGTACTGCCATTGCACGTGACTCGACTATGGCGATTGCGCCTGATTTTGACGGGGGCAAAACCTGAGGGCCATTTCGGACGGATGGACCACGAATTTCGAGTTCGACGAAGTTCGGTCCGCCGGGAAGCGAGCCAAAATTGCGCGCCGGCGCTTCGCAACGGGGAGCCGCTGGGCGCTGTGGGCGCCCGTTAGAGGAGTCACAATTTCTCCCGGATAGAAATGTCACTCAGTGCGCAACCGGAAGCGCACGCCGGCCGCACTGCTGTCGAACCAACTCCGGCAAATCAGTTTCCATCGCGGTAGATTTCCCAATGCCTTTGAAAACCCAATCTGTCGGCGGAAGCCGCAGCTCTGCGCCTGAGGGGGGCGGCAATCAGCCTGCCAGCGCGTCTGTGGTCTTGTGTGACGGACGTCCCTTTGAGGGTTGCCCGGGCGCCTCGAGATTGTTCGGTGGCCGCTGCCGTGCCGGATCGTAGCGACGCCGCCGCGCCGGGTAGATCGCCTGCTGCGCCTGCACATAGGCCAGGACCTCGGTCAGTCGCTTGTTGTCGACAATCGTGCCGGGTTCGACCGTGCGGATCTTGTCGAACATCGTAAACGGCAACGCAACACCGTTGTGCTGGACCGCGAACCGGCCGTCTGGGTAGTTCACAACCTCAACGACCTGCCGGGCGAGGGCACGGGTCAGCGGCGTCGGGTCCAGAATCAGCATCATGCGGTCATAGTGCAATGTGAGATTTCGCGTGACGGTGCGCTGCTCCCGCCAGGCCAGGATCTCATCCAGATTCTCCTCTGCCAATAATGGGCGGTGCAGGTCCTTGGGGTTCGCCGGTGTTCGGCCAAAGCGTCGATTGTACTCGGTCATGAACGTGGGTAGCCACGCGTTTGCAGCATTAATGCTTGCGATGTTGGCAAGCCGCAGCTCCTTTACCAAGCGGTCCTTCCCCCGCTCCACAGTTGAGTGAGACATCCCGTAAGCGGACGGCATCCGCAGGAGGGATGATCGATGAAGCAAGGCAGAACGCAGCAGCTGGACGTTGCCGGACGAGCGCAAGAGACTGATGCTGTCGAAGTCGGCCGGGGTGGGCGGATGTCGCGGCAACGTAACACTGCGGCGGTCGTGCGGCTGCTGCGGGGCGAGGACCTCGAGACGGTGTCTCGCTCGCGCGACCCGACCGCCGCCTTCTTCTGCCCCCTCCTGAAAAACCGGCCATCCTCGCACCCCCTGCGCCGGCCTCTCCGAAGAGTTATGGAACAGCGACCTTCGCGTGCGCATTGTGTCGGCGGCACCCGAGGAGGAGCGCCATGCGTCAGCGAGCCCTTGCCATTCTCCCTATCTCCGTAATGTTCGCAACTTTGCCTGCATTCGCGCAAATGACGCAGCAGAACAGGCAAAATCAGGGGAATTCCGCCAATCCGCCGCTGACATCCGCCAAGCAGGGCAACGCATCCACGACCGGCGTAACCTCTGGTCCGGCTGCCGGTATGTCCACCGCACCTAATACCGCCGTCCCAAAGCAATCCGGGTCCGCCGCCGCTACCGGGGTTGGGGCTCCTGGCACGCCGGCAAAGCCTGGCGCCGAGGCCGGGCCGGCACAGCAGAAGCCTGCGTCGCAATAGCGTCCCGCACTCTCGCGGAAGTCGCGCTGCCGTGCTTCCGCTCGCGGTCGGCACGAAGGTCAAGCACAGAGCCTGCAAAGATTATGAAGCAGATCGGCAACGCCCTTGTCGGCTGGATCTACAACACCCCGCCATGGGCCAGCACCCTCGTTTTTATGGCGGTTGCGTTCGCCCTAATCGTGATGACGCTGATCCCGTTTCGGCTGATGGTGCGTCACGAGTATCGGCGTCGGCACCACGATCTGTTCACCTTCACCGTCACCAACATCGCCGTTCTCTACGCCGTGCTGCTGGCGTTCATCGCCGTCGCCACGTGGGAGAACTTTTCCCACGCCACCGAACTGGTCGAGGCGGAGGCGAACCTGACCGGCAATTTGTACCGTGACACGGACGGCTTGGGCGCCGACCCGGCAGCCGCTGCACTGCGGAGTTCGTTGCGGAGTTATGTCAAAATCGTGATGGACAAAGAATGGCCCGAGCAGCAGCACGGTCGGGAGCCGGACCAGGGCTGGCCGTTTCTGGAATCGTTCCAGCGAACGCTGATCAGCATCGAGCCCCAGGATCCGAGGCAGACTGTGGCTACACAGGAGATGCTGCACACCCTCAACCAGCTCTACGCCGCTCGCCGCAGCCGGGTGGATGCGGCGCTGGAGCATATTCCTGCCGTGGTCTGGCAGCTGATCCTGTTGGTCGGTGCGATCACGGTCGGGTTCACGTTCCTGCTCTCTGTCGAGAGCCTGTGGGCACACCTGATCGCCACCAGCGGCCTGGCGCTGGCCCTGGTGCTAGTAGTCGCGCTGATCGCGCAGCTTGATTACCCGTTCCGCGGCACGCTAAGTGTGGGCACGGACGCCACGAAAAGGTGCTCGCCAATATGCAACGGCTGCATCCGGAAGTCGGGCAGGGCGCCAACACCCAGCATAGCGCGGCGTCGCTGCCGATGCGTGATCTTGGCAATTATCACTGAAAGAGTGAGCCGAGACGCGCGCTGTCCTTCGCTCCACTGCTACAGGCGCGGTAGCGGCTGAACTCAACAGCTGCGACGGGACCGGGCAGGAGCTTACCTTTTGCCGGTAGTGCGAGAATTTGGGCGCGTCGGGGGCCCCGCAGGCGCGAATGGATGCACACCGAGCCGCGCTCGACATGCCAATAGATCATTACGCCGCGGCCGCCATAGCGCGCGTGCCATTCGGTTATCAGGTTTTGGTCGAAGGCACCAAAATGCTTGCTGTCCGACGCACACGCCGTCGTGCCCTCCCCCCAGATGCGGGGATTACGCGCGGCGAGCGTCGCGTTGACCACCCGCCTGGTCGCGTCGCGCAGTGAGTCGGCATCGACATAGTGCCGCCGCGTATGCAACAATTCTTTGTAGCTGAAACCATGCTCGCCGACCGCGAGGCGCTTGAGTCCGGCATCGGTACCCAGGCCGTAGAGGCAGAGCAGCAGGCGGCGCCGAACCTCATCACGGCTCGTCGCCTCGCGCGCCCCCGCTGTCACGAACGCCTCGGTGAACCCGATGCGCAGGTCGGCCTCCTTGAGCACATCTAGCAGTCCGATCATTGGCCATCGTCGGCCAAGCTCAGTCTTAATCGCGGCCAGGCCAGGCGGTTCGGGCTGCGGATCGAGCGGGCTGACGATGATAGGATGACGCCGGCGCGGGTCGAGGCGAACGCCCGAATTGCGTGTCAGGCCATGGTCCAACTCGCGCAGCGCCGTGGCCAATTCCGAGCGCACGCCGTCCACGAAGTCGCGCGCCTGGGTGGGCAGGTTTAGGCGCTCATAACAGACCGCCCGGCGTTCAGCGAAGTCGGCCGGCAAGTCTTCATCGGGATTGCGGAAGCGTCGGCGCCCGCCACCCAGATCTCCTTGCAGCGCAGCCGCTCGCGCAAGGTCTGCAGCACGCAAATCTCGTAGTTGATGCGGTTGATCCGCTGTCCGCCGCCAGGCGCGGCCTCGAGCACGATGTCCCGCCACTTGGGGCGTATGACGCTTTCGATCGCGACCTCGTCGGCCCGGAAATACTGCCGTCCCTCGCCCTCGGCGTGCCGTTGTTGGATCGAAACCCCAGCGCGGCCAGCAGCTTGGGCATAGTGCGGCGATAGTAGGAGCCGTAAGAGGCGCGCACCGCGGTGTGCACGCGCCGGCTCTGAGGAGTGCCGAGCGCGCGGGCCTCGCACGAGCGCCTCCAGCGTACTTTGGCCGGCGGCCGGAAAAATTACCTCGCGCTACCACGCCCTCTGGGCTGCCGACCGCGGCCTCGGCGACGCGGAACAGGATGCCTGCCTTGCCGCGCACCTCGACCGCTTCCTCGACCAGCTCTTCTAACACCCGCCGCTCGGCCTTCACCGTGATCCGGTGCGTGACCTGGATCTGCAGCTCGACCAGTCCGTCGATCACTTCCGCCTGGCGCGGGCCACACCAGAAGGCGAGCAACGGCAGGCGAATCCGATCTGGGTGCCGGCGCAGCTCCCAGGCGGTTTCGATCGCCACGCGCCGGCGAAAGCGCCTGATCTGCTCTGGATGAACGCCTCCTCTGCCTGGTGCAGCGCTGCCGTGAGCTCTGTCCCCGCTAAGCCGGGCGGCGGTAGCACGTTATAATGCAGGTTGCCTCGCCGACATGGCCATAGACGACCGGTATCGCCCCCGCCAGGTGCTCGGTCATCGCGCGGTCCGCCTCGGCCATGAACGCCGCGAGAGCCGAGATCGGCACCGAGACGTCGGTGCGCAGGTGCCGGCCGCGCTTGTGCTGCGCTTCGACCAGCCCCTCGCGGAGGGCCCAGAACTCGCCGGCCTGGGCGCGGCTCATCGCCACTGTGCCGTCCAGTACCTCTCCGCTCTCCATCCGGGCAGTCAGGAACCGCTCCACGAGCGCCGCTAGGTCGACAAGGCCGCTGGCCGAGGCCTCCATCAGCACGGCGACCGGGCAAGGCGTGGCGAGCGGATCGCGCAGCCCCGGCATTTCATGCAATGTGAGCTCGATACAGCGCCGGGGGAGCAGCTCAAAGGCGGAGAGCAGATCGGAGAGATCACGCCGGCTGGCGGCATACAACGACATCGCCGCCTCGACCGAGGCCAGACCCAGCACCGCCGTCTGTATCTGGTTGGACCGGGGGAACAGCTTCAGCTCCGCGGCAGTGATAATGAAGAGCGTTTTTCGCTTGGCGGCGCGGCGCACGAACGTTGGCGCGTGTCCGCCGGAGCTGGAAGCCGCACCGGTGAGCGAAAAACGTGTTGGACTAAACCGCTCCCCCGACGGGCTATGGGGGTTGAATGCCAGCAGCAGCCCTGACGGCGCCGGGACCGGGACGTTTGGGCCGCTGAACCGCCCGGGCGGGTAAGCTGTCGTGGATTGGCAGTGCGGATTTCGATGGGTGTCGGAGTGCTGACGGTTGCCCGGGCGCCGCCAACGTCGCTGTAGCGAGGCTCATGGCCGCAGGGTCCCGCCGCCGTCTTGGCGAGTGTTCTCGGCGTCGCGGGTCTGGGACGCCGCTGCCCATCGTCAGGTGTCCGGAGCCGGCTGGCAGACCCTGGGTCGTTCGATGCAACCGATCACCACCATGGTACCGGTGAGGCAGTGCGGGCATTGGCGCAGCGACGTCCCCGTCAGCATCTCGTATCGGTTGCGGTAGTCGGCTGGCAATTCAGCCGGGGCGGCCGGCGTCATGTGGAGCAGTTCCCGGCACAGCGCCAGCTTTTGCGTCCGGTGGCAGTTGCTGAGGAAACCGAAGTAGCGGATACGATGGAACCCGACCGGCAGCACATGGATCAGGAAGCGGCGGATGAACTCCCCGCCTTGCAGGCTCATGGTCTTCTGCCAGTTGCCATCCCGATAATCCTTCCAGCGGAAGCGGACCTGCTCCCCGTCGATGGAGATCAGGCGGTTGTTGGAGATGGCGACGCGATGGGTGTACCGCCCGACATAATCGAGGACCTGAGCTGGCCCTGCGAACGGCCGCTTGGCATAGACCACCCACTCGGCATCGCGGACTGGCCGCAGGTAGCGGCGGAACGCCGCGGGCTCGTGCAGAGGGCGGTGTTCGGCGAAGAACTTCAGCTCGCCCATTGCGAAAGCCTTTTCCAGATGATGCAGAAACAGGCCGCGGAACATCCGTGACAGCACCCTGACCGGCAGGAAGAACCCGGAGCGGCAGGCGATCCAGCTCTGACCGTCCGGTGCGATGCCGCCGCCCGGCACCAGGCAATGCAGATGCGGGTGGTGCAGCAGGTTCTGTCCCCAGGTGTGCAGCACGGCCAGGAAGCCGATCTCGGCTCCCAAAAACTTGGGGTCAGCGGCGACGGTGCGCAGCGTCTCCGAGGCGGCCCGAAACAGAATGTCGTAGACCGCGGTCTGGTTCTGGAACGCGATGGTGGCGATCGGCTCCGGCACCGTGAACACCACGTGGAAGTACGGCACATCGAGCAATTCCGCCTGCCGGTCCGCCAGCCACTGGGCGCGGGCCAGGCCCTGGCACTTCGGGCAGTTCCGGTTGCGGCAGGAGTTGTAGGCGATGCGCCGGTGGCCACAGTCGCCGCAGCGCTCGACATGACCGCCGAGGGCGGCGGTGCGACAGCGTTCGATCGCCAGCATGGCGCGCCGCCGTGCAGAGGAGAGCGACGCGTTGTGCTGGTCACGGAAAGGTTGGCCGAAGCGGCGGAACACGTCCGCCACTTCCAGCCCGTTGCCGGCCACGGCAGCGGTGCTTCAGGCAGGTACGAGGTCCGGGGCGGTTGGCGGGACGGTATGCAGGGACTCGAACGGACTGGTAGTGGCGCACACCCTGCTGGTCGCGATCATCAGATAGCGAGCCGTGGTGCTCAGGTTGCGATGCCCGAGCAGCAACTGGATGGTACGCAGATCGGTGCCTGCCTCCAGCAGGTGAACGGCGAAGGCGTGGCGCAGGGCATGCGGCGCGATTGGCTTGTTGATGCCGCACTGTGCGCGCACTTCCCGGCACGTGTGGTTGATGGTGAGCGGAGAAATTGGTCGGTCCGGCCGGTCGCCGGGAAACAGCCAGACGCCGGGACGAGTATGCTTCCAATAGTCCCGCAGCAGTTCGAGCAACCTCGGCGGCAGCATGACGTAGCGGTCCTTGCGACCCTTGCCCTGCGCCACCCGGATCACCATGCGCTTGCTGTCGATTGCATCCGGGGTGAGCCGGACGGCCTCCGAGATGCGCAGGCCGGTCGCATAACAGACGGTCAGGATCACGCGATGCTTCAGATTGTTGACGGTGGCCAGTAAGCGCGCCACCTCGTCCTGGCTCATCACGATAGGCAGCCTCTTGCCTTGCTTGCCGGCGGGAATGTCGTCCTCGATCACCCAGGGGCGCTTGAGCGTGATGGTGTAGAGGAACCGCAGGGCAGAAACCGTGACGATGATGGAACTGGCGGCGAGGCGCCGCTCATTGGCAAGGTGCAGCAAGTAGGTCCGGATCTCGGCTGGTCCGAGACGCTCGGGTGACTTGTGGAAGTGACGAGCAAACCGTCCGACCTGCTCGCGGTACACGCGTTGCGTGTTCGGGGTCAGGTTGCGGATTTGCATGTCCTCGATCATGCGACGACGCAGCGGACTCATCGGCGGCTCCTGTGCGAGATGGCCGGCGCCACATGGCGCCGCTGCATCGTCACACAGCCGCGTTGTCAGATCAGGAAGAGATGGTTACGAACGTTGGCCAGATCGGATGTTAGAAATTCAACGAACTTGGACTCAGTAGGTCACGCCTCTAAATTACCGCGAAGCGGTTTAGTCCAATGTATTATTCTTGCGCAGCCCCTTCAGCCCGTCCCAGACCCGGCCATCGAGCAGGACCACTTCCCAGCACCAGGTCGCGGGCCATCCCGTAGCGCAGCACGTTCACGCCCCCGGCATTCGTTGCCACGTTGCCGCCGATCTGGCAGCTGCCCTGCGCACCCAGCGAGAGGGGAAAGATGAGGTCGTGCTGCTCGGCGGCTTGTTGGACGGTCTCAAGCACGCAGCCGGCTTCGACAACCATACTGAAGTTCGCGGGATCCGCCGAGCGGACGCGGTCCGACCAGAGCATGCGTATGCTGACTATTATGCATCGAACGCATAGCTGGAGGCCATGTAGGGCGAGCCTAGCCGCCTAGTAGCAATTGTAATCATCGTTCGCCCATCCCATATCTGTTGCCGGCACTAAAGGAGTGTGGCTCATGCCGAATTGGCTGGGCATTGGCATGGGCTACGGTACGTTCGCGGCCCTGCTGATCGTCATCGGTTGTCTCTGGGGGATGCCGTTGTGAGTTGAAAATTACGTTCGGTGATTGCACAGAAAACCACCAACGGGTTGGCCTAACAAATTTAGTGAAGGATGAATATGCGTAATTTTATTATCAATTTTGCATACGGATTGTAATAAAGCGAGGATTTAGAAAGCTTAATGAGCGTGACCGCTATCCGTGTAAATCCTCCAGCTCCTCCCTCCATCATCCTGCTTTAAGAGCGCACCCAACTCAGCAAGCCTCAGGTAACGCGGATGCCCCGATGACACCGCCCCCAATCACGATAACATCTGGCATGGAATACCCCAACTCCGGATCCATGCCTAATTGCACCCGCGGCACCCCATGTGAACGAAGTGCCCGGCTGACGCACAGGCACTCCGGCACAACCAGGATTAGCTAACCGCAACCGACCCGCGGATCACGCCTCCGCCAGGTCCTGCGTCGCGCGGATCGGCAGCTTTAAGGTTTTGCACAACGCAACAAGGTTCGCGTCCCGCGGTCGCGTGCGGCCCATCTCCCAAAAGTAAACGCACGGAGAGCTGACGCCGACGCGCTCGGCAACCTCGGATACCGACATGCCGCGCGCCAGCCGCGCCTCACGCAGGTAACGATGAAAGGGAACTTTCTTAGCCAATTTAGCTCTCCCGACAAACGGCAATGAACCAAACATGGGACCGTCCGCCACTTAACGCAACTGTGCGGGAGGTTAACGCAATCGTGCGGGAGGCGTTAAAGTCTCTTTCAATTCTTTGGAGGACCGGAAAGCTACCTTCTTGCTCGCCTTGATTTGAATTGCCTTTCACGTCGCTGGGTTCCGGCCCATCCGCGCCGCACGCTTACGAACCTGCAAAGCCGTTATTTAAGTGGCTCGCAGTGGTTTCGCCTCGCGGCCTCTGCGGAGGGCTTGCGGCCCCCCGCCAGCGACTTCACCAACCCCAACACGCCGAAGCTGATATCGTCCAACTGGATTAGGTCCCGCTCTATCGCCAGGCGCAGATGATGGCGCGCCAGGGGGTCGCGATCGACCGCTCGACGCTGGCGTTCTGGGTTGGCTACGCCGCTGCCGAGATCGCCCCGATCGCGCGCCCCCTGGCCGTCCGGTCATCGTAATGATGTATCCTGAAAACATGTTTGATAGGGTAAGGGAAAATCAGCGGTCTGGCCGTTTGCCTGAGCGTGCCAAGCGTTGGCGTCCGCAAATCCACACATCGGCAACGCTCGCCTTCTTGCGATGGCCGTAGGCGTCTGGCTCCCCGTACTCATGCAGCGTGTAGCCCTCCCACGCAGCCCCTTCGCTGAGTACAGCGAGCGAGTAGTTGCTGGGATTGGCGCGCTTGTCCTCCATAAGTAAGAGAATGAGCTTGTCGAGACTCCCCCGCTCCACAGTTGAGTGAGACATCCTGTAAGCGGACGGCATCCGCAGGAGGGATGATCGGTGAAGCAAGTCAGGACAGAGCGGCCGGACGTTGGCGGGCGAGTGCAAGAGAGCGACGTTGCCGGGCCCGGCCGGGGCGGGCGGATGTCGCGGCAACGCAAGACCGCGGCGGTGCTGCGGCTGCTGCGCGGTGAGGATCTCGAGACGGTATCCCGCTCGCTCGGCGTGACCGCCGCCACCCTGACGAGCTGGCGTGATGCCTTTCTGGCGGCGGGAGAAGCCGTGTTGGCGAGCCGGCCCGGCGATGGCGAGGAGCTGGAGAGCCAGCGCCTCAAGGCCAAACTCGGCGAAGTCATGATCGAACGCGAGCTGCTGCACGAGAAGATCGCCGCGTTGGAGGCTAATCGCCCTTTGGTCCGGCGGAGGCCGAGGCCATGAGCCGCACCATCTCCCCGCTGAGCGGCAAGCCGTACGGCCTCGCCTTGGTGTGTCGGACTTGGCGGGTGCCGCGTGCCACCGTTTATCGCCACCGGGTCCCGCAACAGGCCTCCGCGCCGCAGCGTTCGGGGCCGGTCGGGCCGATGGCCGATGCGGCGCTGCTGGAGCACATCCGCGCCGTCCTCGCCGCCAGCCCGTTCCATGGCGAGGGGCATCGCAAGGTCTGGGCGCGGCTGCGGACCGCCGGGATCCGGACTTCGCGGCGGCGCGTGCTGCGTCTGATGCGTGAATATAACCTCCTCGCCCCAGCCCGTGTCGGCGCACCACGCGGGCCGCGTAACCACGACGGAACCATCATCCCGGAAGCCCTCGATACTATGTGGGGCACTGATCTCACGACCACGATCACCAGCGAGGGGCAGGCCGCGGTGTTCGTCGCCGTCGATCACTGCTCGGCCGAGTGCGTCGGGATCCATGCCGCCGCTCGTGCCACCCGCTTCGAGGCGCTCGAACCGATCCGCCAGGGCGTTCGTGAGCATTTCGGCGGCTTCGGCAAAGGCCTCGCTCGCGGCCTTGCCGTGCGGCATGATCACGGATCGCAATATCTGTCCGACGCCTTCCAGAACGAGCTCGCCTTTCTCGGCATCGAAAGCTCACCCGCCTTCGTGCGTGCCCCGGAAGGCAATGGCTGCGCCGAACGTTTCATCCGCACCTTGAAGGAAAACCTCTTATGGGTGCGTACTTTCGAAACCATCGAGCAATTGCGCCAGGCGCTGCTCGAATTCCGCGACACCTACAACACCATCTGGCTCATCGAGCGACACGGGTTCATCCCGCCAGCCGCCTTTCGTCGGCAGCAACTTGAACCCGTGGCTCTCGCCGCATAGGCTTCAGCCAGATGTCTCAGCGACCGCGGGCAGTAC
>CAWIDE010000017.1:0-92996 GCA_963834715.1 uncultured Pseudomonadota bacterium
GGCATTGTCACCTTGACGGGCACTGGCCGGAACGACCTGGCTGAGCCAGGCTGGCGAGATGAGCCAGTCACCCGACCCGCACCGCGGGCACCGCTTCCCCGCCGAGATCATCGCCCACGCTGTGTGGCTCTACTATGTGTTCAGCCTGAGTTTGCGGGATGTTGAGCTGCTGCTGGCCGAACGGGGCGAGATCGTCTCCTACGAGAGCGTCCGGCGCTGGTGCCTGAAATTCGGCCGGAGCTTCGCCGATAAGCTGCGCCGGCGGCGGCCGCGACCGGGCGATACCTGGCACCTCGACGAGGTGTTCCTCCGGATCAACGGAGAGCAGCACTATCTCTGGCGTGCGGTCGACCAGCACGGCGTCGTGCTCGACATTCTGGTGCAGAATCGTAGAAACGCCGCTGCCGCCAAACGCTTCTTCAAGCGCCTACTCCGCGGGCTGCAGTACAAACCACGGCGCCTGATCACCGATGGCCTGCGGAGTTACGGAGTGGCGAAACGCGCGGTCCTGCCGGAGGTCCGGCATCGGACCAGCCGGTATCTAAACAACCGGGCTGAAAATTCGCACCGGCCGACCCGGCGACGCGAGCGACAGATGCAACGGTTCAAATCACCGTTCCAGGCACAGCGGTTCCTATCGGCGCACGGAATCATCTATGGTCATTTCCGCCCACGGCGTCACCTGATGGCAGCATCCGGTTACCGGCGCTCCCGCGCGAGCGCCTTTCGGATTTGGCAACAGGAGACGTGTATCCAAATCGGGGAATGACGCTTTGCGTACGGTCACTTCGATGGCAATGACGCCCGTTTGCGGCCAACGTGACAATGCCCGATCGGCAAAGCGGTCCCGGAAGTGGAACGCCAGCAACAGAATTAGGGGCAGACCCAGATATGCTCCTTGTTCCGAGGCATTGCCGGTGAATTGGCTAGAAACGGAGGCAAACACTGACCGACCAAGGCGGGCAACGGCAGTCGGCACTATATAATTCAGCAGATCGGCAGAAAACACCTGTGGTGAGTTTATCTCCGGTGGAACATCGGGCAGCCCCTTGATTACATAGACGAAGAATGGCGCGGCCAACACGATTGTTATGGCCGCCGCAACTAAGATGTCGATTGATAGTTGCCATAAAGCCGGGCGGTCAATCGGCGGAGCGCACACAAGGAAAATAAACCAGATGATAGCACCCAGCACACAAAGTGTTGCTACAATCTCGGTGGATAGTCCGAGCTCAATAAACAGGACGGCGGTCAAAGCAGCAACAAACGTTCTTGCGCTGATTTCTCCTCGGACGCGTCTGACGCAGAGCAGGGCTGCGAACGGCACCAGGCATGACAAATCTATTGGGAGGTGTCCGAGCAATTGTCCGAGCTCGTACGAGGAGAATCCAAACAGGTAACCACCGACCAGAGCGGCAAGCCAGTCATATGTGACGTACCATGCCAGGAGGAAAGCAGCCCACGCCGAAAGCGCCGGGGCTATCATCGACCAAAAATTGAAAGTGAATACGGGGCCAGCCAGCAGCGTGAGCGGCCAGCCGATCAGCGCTGCTGATGGCACCGACGTAGCCCACGTGAGATTAAATCCCCGTGGGTGCCAGACGTAATAAGAAACAAATGGGCTCAAATGATGACTGATTGCAAATGGCCACCAATACAGAAACCAGATGAATGCTATAGGATCCCCTGGTTCGCCGCGGTAGTTCCGTACCCAGTCCCGTGTGTGATCGAAAAAGGCCATTGATAGAACAAAATAGAAAGCAAAAGGCAAAACCAGATTCAGGACGCGCCGTACACGTCTGGTTTCGCCCATGCTGTCGTCACAAGCCCAGCTCACGACGGCGAATTCTCTGCGACTACGACCAAGCTTTGTGGCCGTGATTGCCCGTCTGACTCGGTAGGAGAGCAAACGCCAACTCCCAACTTTTCCTGACCTTTTGAATACCGGGCGCGGCTAGCAGGTATGGCGATAGAGTGCAAGCATAGGTACGGTTATGCGGGCTTGCGACGGCTCACCATCGACTGCTGTTCACTGACGATGGAAATGGCTGGGTCGCTCGCTTAGCAAGTCACGGTAGACGCGGATCGTTTGGCTCACCCTGGGCGTCTAGCGGCTAGTAGAAAAGCAGACGACTGCGCGGCTTAAGGAATGGCGCGAAATAGCTGCCTTGCCGTAGCCGGAATACGCAACTGCAATCTGCCGAGCCGTGTGGTCGAGCACGCGGTCGCGGAGCCGTTGCACTAAGTCGTGCGCTCGCTGCATTCCTAGCGCGCGGCTGCACAGCGACAAACAAGATGGATACGTATTGCCTCGGGGTCGACTGGGTAATCACGCCACCCGCGTCATGGCCCCCAAATCCGGCAGCAGCGTGCGCGGGCGCAACAGCAGATCCGTCACGCACCCATGCTCCATCATGTTGGCATGAACGAGACACCGCGCATCGCGCGGCATTTCAATCTGCTTGTCATGCGCATAGGCCATCAGCATGTCACAGTGGCGATAGAGCGCTTCTGCAAACACCAACGGATCGTAGTGCTGCACCAGTAGTGTCCAGACGCTAAACTCCAGGAATACAAGGGGTCGCCCCTCCAGTAGGCGAGAGGCGCCAGCCAGCACGTTCGGCTCGAAGCCATCTACGTCGATTTTGAGCAGATCCGGCGGTCCAGCGGCAATATCATTCAGCCGCAGCACTCGCACCCGCACCGGGCCGCCAACCGCAGACCACGGCCCATTGTCGGCCATGCCGATCTCACCATCCTGCTCGCCAACAGCCGCCTCGACAAGGCAGCGGAGGCCGGTAGCGGCTCGAATGCGACGACCTGGCAGTCTGGCCGAGGTCATAGCCATAACCAGAGCCGTCAGCCCAATATGAGCGCCTACGTCGAAGATCGTCGCCCCATATGGCAGATGGCGTCGCACGATATCAACAAGCGGGTGTCCGGTCTGGTCGCCGCTTACGGCTTGGAGGTATGCGTCATGAGTCCCAGTGAACGAGAGAGTGCAACCGTTGAGCGATGACATTGGTGTGCCGCGCGGCGGAATAATAACCGGTCGCGGCGTTGCAAGGTGGGGTAGTGCGGGTCATGTTCGGCGCGTTTCGCCTCTCACCAGGTAGCAACAACGCCGACTGCTTTTCACCAATCGCCCGAAACTGAGACGGAACCCCCCACCACCCGGATCCAGAACGCCGCCAGCTCCCAAATTGTGGGGCGCGCGCGATCAGGAGTTTTGTCCAGAGCTTATTTGCATGTCGTAGCGGATTTGTTCGCCCGACATACCAAATCGGTGGCTGCACGTTCTTGGCCTGCTTGATTCCTGCCCCTTATCTAATCAATTCAGGATCATGACAACAACCCCGCTTGGGGCACGGATACCCGATCCCGCACAGAAAAGAGCCGCTGCTCCGGTGCATGGATCGGGAACCAGAGGAGACCGTCAGGCCGACCGCGATCCACTCAGCGCACGGCAAGCTCCCATATGTAATATAACGACTTTTACATTCTCTCCCGACAATTCCCCTCCGAGAACCGAGCTGCGGGTACATCCGGCCGTGTGGCGGAATCGCGGCAGGCTTGAAGAGGCCGGCGCAGAGCCTGCTCGCTTGAGACCGTCGAATGGACCGGTTGCTTCAAAACGGCTCGGTCCGCATCGGCTAATATCACGAAGATCAAGGCGCGTCCGACGATTGACCAGTACGTTGCCCTGCTGCGAGAAAATCGCCTGGGCAAAGCACCGGGATTCCGCGCCAGGGATTCAGGTACTAGCAGGTCCTCGTCGCCCGAGATTATCGCCGCCGCGCCGGCGGCCAGGGCCAGCTCGAGATAGCGATTGTCCTTCTTGTCCCGGCAGTCCCGCACCTCGTCCGCAGGTTCAACCCAAACAGCGGCGGCACTCAGCAACTCAAGGATCTCCCGGCGCCGGTCATCAGTCAGCACGCGCGCGAACTTTGGCCTGGCCAGGACCTGCACGATCTCCCCGTACACTGGTTTCGACAAAGCTATCGCACCCGTAGTCCGCGCCACCGCGAGAGCGCGGCGGGGTACACCGCTCGGGTTCAGAGCGGCTGAAACAACGGCGCTCGCGTCGAACACATAGACGGTCAGCTGCGGCGTTCCGTATTGTAGGTTGCCAGTTCGGCTTCGATCTGGTCCGCCGTCAGACCAGCCTCCCGTGCCTCCGCGGCTGTTCGCTCAAGGAGCGCGATCACCGGATCGTCGGCCCCCGGGCGGACCAGCCGGTCGATAAGGCGGCCGACGGCTTCTCGGCGCCGTTCGTCCGATAGGGCGGCCGCAGTCGCTTCCTCAACAGGGATCTCAATCATCAACAACCGGGTCATGACAGCACTCACATCGTGAACTTCAGTTTAGCAAACGCCGGCGTAAGCATCACGGCTCCATCCAATACCAACACTGTCCCTGGGCGCTTTCTCAGACCGTCACGCTCCAACGAAGGAGCCCGGTCCACCAGGATCCGCATCCTCGTCGCTTCAATGATATCGGCCTTCATCTCGCCTATGGAAAGGCTCCTGCGTCGCGATTGCATGCCAGGAAGCCACGGCAGGCCGGTGCAGGCGCTTGTGGGCCATGCCGGAAGGACGGCGTGCTATTACGTACGCATGGCGACGACAGAGCCCCATGCCAAGACCGTCACCCCTGCGGAGCGCGCCTATATCCGTAGCGAACTAGACCGCTACTTCACGACGCTTCCGACCGTCGCCGAAAGGCTGATGCTGAGGGCCTGGAGAACCGGACCACGCGCCGGCCAGCCAAAACTGGGGCCTGCCGCTCAGAGCCTGCTCGACCGCGGTTCGTGTCGCTTGATCCGCAGAGCAGGTCGCCGCGCTTGTTCTTCACTGCGGCTGGCTTGACCGCGCTGCGGGCGATGATGCGCGACGGCCGGCTCGTCGATCCCGCGAAGTTCGCCCACATCCGGGTGGAACTTGGGATCGATCCGCCGACGGAAACCAAAGCCGCCGAATAGAACGCTTATGACTGCCGTACCCCAAAAACGGTTGTTACCGTGTCACTGGTCGGCCAGCCATGAGGCACGTAGCCTTGCGGCGTGACCACCGCTAGCATTGCCCGCCTCCGCATCAAGCTCGACGATGTCGAACCTGCTGTCGTGCGCCTCGTTGAGGTGCCGCTGACGATCCGCCTGGATCGCCTGCACCTCGTGCTGCAAGCCGCCATGGGCTGGACCAACAGCCACCTCTACGAAATCCGTGCGCGCGACGTCGGCTGGGGCAGGCCGTATCCAGACTTCAGCGACGGACCGCTCGACGCCAGCAAGGCCCGGCTCATGGACGTGCTGGAGGATGTCGGCGCCAGATCGTTCAAATACCTCTACGACTTCGGCGACCGCTGGGAGCACTCCGTCCGCATCGAACGCATTGCTGATGCTATGCCCGGGATCGCCTACCCGCGCCTAATCGAAGCAGTCGGACGCTGCCCGCCAGAGGATGTCGGTGGCCCCTGGGGATACGGCGAATTCCTCGACGCAATTTCCGATCCACGCCATGAGGAACACGCCGAGTGGCTGCAATGGATTGGCGGCCACTTCGATCCGACCGCCACCGAGATCGAAGCTCTCGCTGAGGCCGTGCGCCGCCTTGCGAACAAGTGGACCCGCCGAACATCAGCCCGCAAGCGTGACTGATCCGGACCAAGGCCAAGGTCGGCGAAGTCAACCTGACACATGCGATGTCGTCGCGGTCCTGCAACTGAGGCGCCGCCATTCCGGCGAATTGCGGCGCATTCGGGATGCACGCGGGAGAGGCCGTCCAGCTTCGCCAAAAGAGAACCGGTGCGTTCCCGGCGCAAACATGACCCCGCAAGGCAATGAGACTGCGTTATTGTCGTTCCGGGCCGCCAACTCATTCTGCTCGCCCGGCCGTAACGATCGGCACAGCCGTAGTCACTAAGCCAAGCTCAGGCGCGGGAACGGGGTCAATCTCCGGCTGGCGTGCTTACCGGTCGAGTCGCCGGTCGCCTCGTCAGCACCGTCACTCAGATAGAGTCCTTCAGCTCCTTGGCGGGGCGAAAGGCGATCTTCTTGCTGGCCTTGATCCGGATGGCCTCGCCGGTGGCTGGATTGCGCCCCATGCGCGCTGCGCGGTGACGAACTTGCAGGATGCCGAAACCGGTCAGGCGCAGCCGGGCGCCTTTCTTCAGGTGACGGGCGGTGAGGGCTACCAGGTCGGCGAGGATTGCCTCGGTTTGCTTCTTCGACAGTTCCTGCCGTTCAGCAAGCTGGGCCGCGATCTGCTTCAGCGTTACGGTGGCAGCGCTGGTGGTTTTACCCGAGGCCCGGGCGCCAATCGTTTTCTTTGCGGCAACAGCCATAGGCTCCTCCCTTTCCACCGCATATCATCTTGTTGACGGGCTTGCTGCAATACTCACACGCAACCATTGCAGATGCCATCTAATTCTATCTCACAATCTGTTGCCAAGGCACAGCTTTGCCAGGGATCGCCGCGTCGCGTGGAGCAGGTGATGCCGATGGTTCGTAGTGACAATGAGATGCTGGAAAATGAACCCCATCCCCTGAGCCGGCGAGATCGGCACCTATCACAGGCAAAGCACCCCGGTGGTGGGCAACCAGGATGATCCCCGTACCAACTGCAATTTTATGCAGGCTGTGCCGTTCGCTCGCGCATCGCTTGTTCGACCACTGCAATGGCCGCCTCAGCCTCCGGCACATACTCCTGCCAACTCTCATCGAGAAGGCGCTCTATTCCCGCCTCAGTCCATCCCAGCTCGCGCCACGCTTCCGCATTAGAAGTCTCGCAAATCGCCCGAGCCACTCGCTCAACTGTAAGCGGAGTTCAGTGGCCCTGAATGTTCGGCCTTGACGTCAGGCGGTTTTGGCGTCGGCCCAATACCAGGGCATGAGCTCGTCGATGCCTCAGGCATCCCCGCATTTCTCACGCGACATAAAAGAATCGATCAACCGAAGGGGCAGTTCTGAAAAGAATCGTGGGAACACCTTGGATGGCAGATGCTTGCGAAGTGGCGGGGAGATTCCGCGCTCCGGACAGACCAGCGAGTCTGCCTCCCGATGTCGATTCGGGAAGCACTATGGTCGTCCGGGAGCGTTTTTCATACCAGGGCATTCGCAACGTGCTTGGCTGTCTGCTCGAGCACGACCTGCATGCAAAGCGCGTGAACTCGCTATGCGACGCGACTCTTGGCGTGTTGCACAGCGGGTCGCTGGCGATCTGTGCGATCGGTCAGGGCCTCGCCGCGGCGCGCAGCTTGAAGCCTAAGCATGCCACCAAGCAGGTCGACCGGCTGCTCTCTAACGCCGCCATAAATGTCGACGACATTCTGGTGCGCTGGGTGCCCTTCGTCGTCGGCGCCCGAAGCTCGATCATGGTGGCCATGGACTGGACCGACTTCGATGCCGACAACCAGGCCACCATCATGCTGGCCCTGATCAGCGATCATGGCCGCTCGACACCTCTGGTGTGGCTGACCGTCGACAAGAGCACGCTCAAGGATCACCGCAACTTCTACGAACATCGGGTGCTGGTACGGCTTGCCGAGTTGCTGCCTGCTGGGATCAAGGTGTGCATCGTCGCCGACCGTGCCTTCGGCGATCAGAAACTCTACCGGATGCTAACCGAAGAACTGTATTTCGACTACATCATTCGCTTCCGTGGCAACATCACCGTAACCAGCACCGCCGGGGAGACCCGCACCGCAGCTGAATGGGTCCAAGCTGGCGGACGGGCACGAGTGTTGCGCGGTGCCGAGGTCACAGCCGATCGCTACCGGGTGGGAACCGTGGTCTGCGTTCAGGATCCGGAGATGAAGCAAGCCTGGTGTCTGGCCGCCAGCAGCGCCGATACCAACGCGAAGCAGCTGACCGGCTACTACGGTCGCCGCTGGGCAATTGAGTGCAGTCTGCGCGACAGCAAAGATCTGCGCTTCGGCATGGGTCTGGGAACGATCCGTGTCAAATCGCCCGAGCGGCGTGATCGGCTGTGGCTCATCAATGCCTTTGCCGTGGTCCTGTTGACGCTGCTCGGTGCTGCTGGAGAAGCGCTCGGCTATGATCGGATGCTCAAGACCAACACCGCCAAACGCCGTGTCCACTCGTTGTTCCGCCAGGGCTGCATGCTCTACGATCTCATCCCAACAATGCGTGACGACTGGCTTGGGCCATTGATGCAGCGTTTCTCCCAAATGCTAGACGAGCAGCCCCTGTTCGCGGACGTTTTCGGACCAGTTTAAAAAATGCGGGGATTCCTGAGTTCCTCTTCGCCTTCCTTTGGTTCACACCCCTGTTTTTCCGACGTGCGTAGGACGGTCGGATGGGACGAGAGGCCCGCGGGGGTTTTGTAGAAGGAGTTGCTGATGTCCGTTCGAGTTCTTGAAATCCGCGAGGCGACGCATCCGATCTCCTCCGCGATCGCCAACGCCTACATCGATTTTTCCAAGATGACATCTTCCCTGGTGGCTGTCGTTACTGACGCAATCAGGGACGGCCGCCGGGTTGTCGGTTACGGCTTCAACTCCAATGGCCGATATGGACAGGGTGGATTGGTGCGGGAGCGGTTTGCGCCGCGGGTGTTGGAAGCTGATCCGGCCAGTCTGCTCGATGAGAGCGGCAGCAAGCTGGATTCGGACCGGATCTGGGCCACTCGCAGGGCGATAGCGGCAGGCGGTAGGGCGACCCTTCGGTTTGGTAAACAGAATTTTTTGGACTCTCGTCGCATAAAGAGACGTTGTCAAGGAATTTTGACTTGATAACTGAAGCGAGATGATTTCATAGTCTGATCTTATCGAACAGCACCGGTACTGCCTCGCTGCTTCGCACCGCCCCGGCCGGCCAACGGGAGCTTTCGTCACCATGAATCAGAGTCGTGAGCAAGCGACGGGCTGACGAGCTTGCTTTCTGCGGCCCACCGGCGTCAGTATTAAGCTGTCCACATAGTACCTTGTTGTACCTGTCGAGACTGATGGCACTGCAACGGCCGTAAAAAGCAAAAGGGAGGAGACGACACATGGACCCCGTTCCTACGTTGGAGCCGATCCCACGGCCGCCGGGCCATCTCCTGATAGGCAATCTGCTCGATCTTGACGCCGGCCACCCCATGGAAAGTCTGATGGACCTGGCGCGTCACTACGGACCTATCTACGAGCTCGCGATCCCAGGTCGCGGCTCTCGGATCATCGTGTCGGGTTACGAGCTGGTCAACGAGCTGTGTGACGAATCGCGCTTCGATAAATTGGTGGGACCAGGCTTGAAGGCGTTGGCCGAGGGTCCAGCCGGTGCGGGACTCTTTACCTCTGAAACCGCGGACCCAAACTGGCACAAGGCTCACAACATCCTGCTGCCTGCGTTCAGTCTGGATGCGATGCGCGGCTATTTGCCCCGAATGCTCGATATTGCCATGCAGCTCATGCAAAAATGGGAGCGGCTGAACCCCGAGGATACCGTGGATGTGACGGCCGACACGACGCGGCTGACATTGGACACGATTGCCCTGTGCGGCTTCAACTACCGCTTCAATTCCTTCTATCGGGACACACCCCATCCGTTCGTCGTGGCCATGGTGGGCAGCCTCGAAGCGGCCCAAGCGAAAACGAGAGAGCTGCCGCTCCAGCCTATGCTGCATCCCCGGCGCACACAACAGCTTCACGTTGACCAGCAGATAGTGCTGCAAACAGTGCAGCGCCTTATTCAGGACCGGCGTAGCACCGGCGCGGTGGGCACCATAAACGATCTGCTTGACCGGATGCTAACGGGCATCGATCGTCAATCCGGCGAGAAGCTCGACGACACCAACATCATGGCACAATGCATCACCTTCCTGGTCGCCGGCCATGAGACGACCAGCGGTCTGCTGTCGTTCGCGCTCTATGAGCTGATCAAGCACCCCGAGGTGCTGGCACGTGCCTACGACGAAGTGGACCGCGTGCTGGGAACCGACTTGAGTGTTCTGCCAACGTACGCCCAGACCCATCAGGTGCCTTACGTCGCGCAGATCCTCGACGAGACGCTGAGGATTTGGCCTACCGCGCCGGCTTTCACGCGCCACCCCTACGAGGACACCGTAATCGGAGCAAAGTACCAGCTGCGAAAGGACGATATCGCACTGATTCCTGTTCCAATGCTGCACCGAGACAAGCATATTTGGGGCGAGAACCCCGAGCAGTTCGACCCGGACCACTTCAGCCCGGAAAACCGGAGCAGGATCCCGCCAAACGCGTACAAGCCCTTTGGCACTGGTCAGCGCGCCTGCATTGGCCGGCAGTTCGCGTTGCAGGAAGCCACGCTCGTGCTGTCGATGATCCTGCAGCGATTTGAGCTAATTGACTTCGCCAACTACCAACTCGAGACCAAACAGACGCTTACCGTCAAGCCTAACAACTTTCGTATCAAGGTCAGGTTGCGTGCTGGCCGGACGGCAACGGCACCGTTGACAGCACCACGCCCAACCAGCGCACCCCAGCCGGCTCCGGCGCCCGCTCCCAGCTCAGACGGCCACCAGACGCCCTTGCTCGTGCTGTTTGGCTCCAATCTGGGTACAGCCGAAGGTCTGGCCCATCGCATTGCCAATGATGCGAGGGATCGTGGGTTCATAGCGACGATCGGATCACTTGACGAGCACGCCGGCTCGCTGCCCAAGGATGGCGGCCTGGTCGTCGTCACTGCGTCCTACAACGGCCAACCACCAGATAACGCCACCAAATTCTGCCACTGGCTCCAGGATCCTGCATTATCCGCCGATGCATTTGCCGGGTTGGAATACAGTGTGTTTGGTTGCGGCAACCGGGACTGGTCGGCAACTTATCAGGCTATTCCGGTGCTCATCGAAGCTCAGCTTGAGAAGCATGGCGCGAAGCCGATGTACAGGCGAGGCGAGGGCGATGCGCGGGGCGACTTCGATGGCGATTACCGTGCCTGGTACGCCGGGCTGTGGCCGTCTGTGACTGCGGCGCTGTGCCTGCCCGCTACCGCCACCCAGACACAGGTCACTGGCCCGCGCTTCTCCGTAACCCTCGTCAACAGGCAGGCCACCAACCTGATTGTTCGATCATACAGTGCGACAGCCATGACGGTTCGCGCCAACCAAGAGTTGCAGCATCGGGATTGTGCGCGACCATCCGGGCGTTCGACCCGCCACCTGGAGGTCGCTCTTCCATCGGTGGTTACCTACTGCGCCGGCGACCACCTGGGCGTCGTCCCCCGTAACGGTCTCGAGCAGATCCGCCGGGTCCTGCTGCGGTTCGAGCTGGACCCGAGCCTATACATAACTATCACTCCGCGCGCCAACGCCAGCACCCATCTGCCGGTCAATGAGCCAGTGCCGCTGCTGGGGATTCTGGCTACGCGGGTCGAGCTGCAGGACATAGCCACGCGCGCGCAGCTCGCAACGCTTGCTAAGCACATGCAGGATCCCGCGCAGCGCCGTACCCTCGCGTCGCTCAGTGGCGACGATGATTCGAGTCAGGCTTCGTATCGAGAGCAGGTATTCGCCGCTCGTAAGTCGGTTTTGGATCTGCTCGACGAGTTCCCCTCCTGTGTACTCCCATTCGACGTCTTCCTCGATCTGTTGCCGCCGTTGCGGCCACGCTACTATTCGATCTCGTCCTCGCCGCTGGCGACCGCGGATACGTGCAGCCTTACTGTGGGGGTCGTAGAGGACCTGGCCACCAGCGGACACGGCATGTTCCGGGGTGTCTGCTCGAACTACCTGGCTGCGCAGCCGGTGGGTGCCACGGTGTATGGTTTCATCCGCAAGCCTACCATTTCATTTCGCCCGCCCGACAACCCGCACGTGCCGATGATCATGGTTGGACCCGGCACCGGGGTCGCGCCATTCCGCGGCTTCCTTCAGGAGCGAGCGGCGCTGAGGCAGAAGGGTGTGCCAGTGGGCGAGTCCATGCTCTTCTTTGGCTGTCGCGATCCGGTGCAGGATTTTCTCTACGAAGACGAGTTGCGGGGATTCGAGGCTGCAGGAGTCACGCGTCTCTTCCCTGTGTTCTCGCGCGAACCCGACAAACCCAAGACCTATGTCCAGCAAGCGATCCAGGCGAACAGCGATGACGTGTGGCGATTGCTGCAGCAGGACGCAATTGTGTTCGTCTGCGGGGAGGCCGCGCGGATGGCTCCAGATGTGCGGCAGGCATTTGTTGGGGTGTTCCGGGAGCACACCGCTGCTGCAGAGGACGGGCAGGCCTGGCTAGCGGGGCTGGTGGCAAGCGATCGCTATCTCGAGGATATCTGGGGGTCTGCCCCGATAGTCGCCGACAGAAGCGCGAGTGATGTTGATATCAGCGCCCGAACCGCGGCCTGAGGTTCTTCGCTGCGCACCGGTGACACGTCGAGTGTTAGGGAGGAGTATGCCATGTTAAAGCACGTTCTGACCATCGAAGCCATTTTGTTGCTCTCGATTTCCGGGGCGATGGCACAGATGTCGCCCAGCGCCATGGAGGCCGCCAGAGCTTGCAGACCCGATATTGCGCGGCTCTGTGGTAACGTTGCACCGGGACAAGGCCGTATCAAAGCCTGCATGAAGGCACACATCCGGGAGCTCTCCGACCCCTGCAAAGAAGCGCTCTTCCAGGCTTGGCTGCGAGAGTGACGGACCGAACATAGCTGGCGCGTATCAAGCACCTCCAGGCGCGAAATTCGCTGTTTGGGTTAGAGATGAGTAGTCCTGGCGCGCTGCGACTAAAGCTAACATCCACGGACCACCCGAAGCTTGGATACAACCGATGCTCGAACAGCTCAACAATTTTATCACGCTTTGGGTGATCATAGATCCCTTCGCCGCGGTGCCGATGTTCATTGGCCTCACTGGGGGTTATGATGTTCACGTCCGGCGCAAGGTCGCAGTTGCCGCAATAGTCACGTCCTTTCTCGTCCTTGGTTTCTTTATCGCTCTGGGCCAGATCATCATCGAGGCCATAGGAGTGTCATTGCGCGATTTTCAAATTGCCGGCGGCCTCATTCTCTTCCTGTTTGCGGCGCAGATGGTGATTGGTGAGCGGCAGGAAAGTCCGGAAGCATCATCCAACCCTACAAGGATGTCGGAGATCGCTATTTATCCTCTTGCGGTTCCGACCTTAGCCGGACCGGGCGCGATGCTCACAGTCATGTTGCTGACCGACAACTCGCGCTTTTCAATTTTGGACCAACTGTTGACGACTGCGACGCTCGCCGTCGTCCTCGTCATTGCCCTCGCCATGCTGCTGGCCGCGGATCCGATCGCCCGCATAATCGGCCGACACGGCGCCAACGTGTTGAAGCGGATCATGGGCATGGTTGTAGCCGCGGTGGCCGTTAAGATCGTGCTCGGCGGGGTTTCCGCTTGGCTGCATCTGCCTAGTTAGCGGTTTCTGACGGTAATTTGTGGGGTGCCGTCGTGCTGACACCGGCTTCGCCGGTTAACCCGAACTTCCTCGCTCCGAACCACGCAAGTTGCTGATGCATCTACATATTCTGTCTTGTGATCTGTGGTTTACTGGCTACAAGTTACGCCAAGAAGGTGGAATGCCTTCTGCTGGAGCGGTGTTGGCCTGGTCACGACGGTAAGGTGATGGTCCGGTGTGATCGCGGTGGTGATGGTGTTGCGCACCACGGTTGCTAGATCGGCGAGCAATGAACGGAAGCCATGCACTGGCAGGCCATCTTCGGTCAGTCCTGTCGTCTGCTTGGCGATGGCGGCTGGGGAACGCTGTGCTCGCGCCACCACGCTTTCTCGCAAGGCTTCGGCAGCATCTGTATCGGCATCGTCGAACAGCATTGGCGCCAGACACTTCCGCATATGCCATTCGAGATAATAGGCCAGCATGCAAAGGAAGACGTGCGCCCTCACCCGATCCGCCAGCCAGTGATGGACTGGCCTGATCTGCAGATCGACGGTTTTGATGCAGCGAAAGGCCCGCTCTACGAGGGCGAGCGATTTGTAGCTTCGCACGGTCGCCGTGTCATCGAGCGTGCCTTCCGGCAGGCTGGTGCGCACGACATAGACGCCGTCGGTTGCTGCTTCAGTGGCGATTTCGGCGGCCTTGCGGGCGAAGCTGAAGGTCGTGTCGGTGATCGCGACAGTAAAATGCTTGCCCATCTTGTGCTTGTTGATCACCGAACCCACGGCGAGCGCGATCCGCGTGGCGCCACGGAGCGGCTGGCGCTTGCGAGCGACCGCAACCTGGATACGGGTGAGGTCACGCTCGGTGGCAGCGAGCAGTTCCTCGCGCTGGCGGCCGCGCTCGACCGCGAGATCGGGATTACGACAAACTATCAGGCGCTCGCCGGGGAATTCGGGCGCCGTGATACTGGCCAAATCGCGCTGATCGAACAACGAAAGTTGCAAGGCGCCGGTTTCCAGCAGCGCCTTGATCGCTGGCGCACGCAACGCAGTGATCCAGTCGAGGCCTGCCGATTTAATGTCATTGGTGATACGCGCCTGGGTAATCATGCCACGGTCGCCGACCATGACCACGTGGTCGAGATGGAAGCGCTGCTTGAGCTTTCCGATTTGACTGGCCAGCGTCATCGGATCGGCGGTATCGCCGTCGAACACCTCGATGGCGATCGGACAGCCGTCGGGAGCGCAGAGTAGGCCGTAGATGATTGGCAGCGTGCCCTTTTTGCCATCGCGGCTGTAGCCACGCTGGGCCAGCGGGCAGCAGCGTCCTTCCATGTAGCTCGACGACACATCAAACAGCACCAGTGTGCCATTGGTGAGATGACGCTTGGCCAAGGCCGTCTCGATGGCGGGCTGGCGTTCCAGCAGCCAGTCCAGTGCGTCGTAGAGTTCGTCCTCGTCGACCTCGCCGAGGCCGAGCATTTCTCCGAGGCTCGATGCAGCCGTGGTGGACGAAAGTGCGCGGGCGGTGGCGAGCTTGGATGCAGGCTCGAGGATGCGGCCGATGACGAGAGCGAGGGCGAGATCTCGGCACCGATCCCGATCTGGACCGAGAACCCCATCAAGGCCGATTTTGCCGGCAGTTCCGAGAGCAGCGGCAACATGCCCGTGCGGCAGACTGCGGGTGACGGTGAACGCCTCCCGCTCGGCCGGAATGACAACGCCGCCCTTGAGGACACCGCGCAGACCCTCAATGTGCGCGGCAGGCCAGTCGGAGAGGTTGCAGATCGTGCGCTTACGGACCTTGCCATCCTGGCGGTAACTCTCGCGGAGCAGGATAGCAGGCGGCGAGTTCCGATTCGGAACAGCTTCGATATACATGGCTGAGCATTGGCACAACGCCGTCGCGAGTACAAGTGTCAATAACTGGATTACATGGCTACGTTTTGGACCAGTCTCAGATCGCTCTCCCTACCTTTTCCGTCACTTACCGCTCCCTCAAAGAAGGAAGTTCGGGTTAACGCGAGCCCTCGCCGACCGAGGGCAAAGGTCCCGCGACGGGATTGTCATAGCAGATCTTGGTTTTGCCCTGACCGGCCTGAGTCGCAAAGGCAGTATGCGGTGGAACCCCTTTGCCCTCGAGCGATTCCCCCAGAGGGCAGTGACAGGTCGCGACTGGAACGCCGTTGATCGCTCCGGCGGGATCACAGGCGAAGCTAAAGCAGTTAACGAGCTTGTCGCCAAGGTTGAGGTCTGCTCTGCAGATCTGAGGCGGCGCCAAGTTTTCTGGCGGTTTCTGCACCCAGCCAGTGATCGCCTGAGGGATCTGCAACCGAGGTGCATAGAGCGACCAGACTTGCCCCTGCTGTGGCGTGCAGGACCCATGCATGTTGCCACCGTTCAGATCGGCGATGGACGGTCCAGGGAGAATCGGGCAGGTGCAGTCATATTCTGGAAACCTCGCCTTCCCGCCGCCTATAACATTGACCGTGATAAACCGCCGAGTCGCCTTGCAGGTCGAGGCCGCGCACAACGCGAACTGTCCCTGACAGATTTGGAAGTCGAGACCGGCGGCCATGGCACTGTTGCCCCCTTGCAGACAGGGCGTAACGACCACCGAGAGAGCCAATAATGCTCCAACTGCGACGCGATAAGTGCGGATGCCGTACTTGACTAAACGCTCGGGGATCGGCCCAGACATCGCAGTCATCGAGAGTCCTCCCGGAGGGGAAGCATAGGCTAGAACTGATCGCTTCGCAAGAACTGGTCGCGGGCTCGTAAGCGTTGTCCCCGGTTAGCCTCTCCGGCTTGCGGGAAGCACGTTCGGGGTTGCTCGACCCCGACAGAGCGGTGTCGCATAGGCAGTTGCGTCCGCCGTCTGACTACGCAACGCTACTCGGCGCGATGAAATGTCCACCGACGAGGGTCTATCAATGGAAACCCGGCGAAATTTCATTCGGCTGACGTCTGCAAGCCTTAGTGCCTTGTTGATAGGGGGCGCCCGCCGGGCCAGGGCTCAGCCCGAGCCATCGCTGATTGTTCAGGTGGAGGCGATTTGCCGGCGGTTGGCGCCGCTCGGATGGCAAAAGATGATGCTTGCCGTGACAGGTGGGGCGCTGGACATCACTGCGTCCGATCTCGCCCGCGAGCTGGCCAAGCCGGTCGCGATCCATCGCACTTATCCGGGCTTCGGCGATTTCGCTCTTGCCGGAAACCGGGGGATCGAGCCAGGCCGGCCTGACGAAAGCCTGCTCTATCACGCGCTTGCTGCGCCAACGGTTGTGTCGGACCCCGCCGGGCGCAAGCTGGGCGGCTTTCCGACCATCGAAGAGATCAACACTGTCGAGAACTACATTTACGCCACGCGCGCTGCCACGCTGGACGCACTCCGTGCGGCGACGAATGGCCTGCCGGCGGCAATTGCGACGTTCGCGCTGCATTACCGCAACGTGCCTGATTCGGTGAGCGGCAAGCATGCGCAACTTTGCTTCTCCCGTACCGGAATAGCGAGGCTCGGAGATCTCGAGCCGTTCCACGACGGTCCCCGGCGCTCCTTTGCCGGCCTCGATCCCGCCCGCCCATACAGCTTTCGCGTTGTTCCAACCCGCTTCGCTCCGTTTCTCGCGGTGCGTATGCCGGGTCAGGCCGGGGGATTCGGACCGCAGGATGCGCTCGCTGGCGATGCAGGCCGGGAGTTCTGGGTTCCGCTGCACAAGCTCTTCAGCGGTCGCGAATGCATCGCCGGCTTCGACCTCCAGGTTGCGCTCAGCAGCGGATTGCGGAACGACCTGCTCGCTTCGTTTCACCGCTTTCTGGAGTTTCAGGGCTTCCGGAACAACTACTACGGCGACGTACTGAAGGATTATCCGTTCACGATCGAGAATTCGCGCATCGCGGAACTATCCTCCCGCGGCGACTACGGCCCCGGGGTGCTCGTTCCTCATCCGGAGCCCTTTATCCTGCCGGCGACCTTTCGCGGAAGGCCTCTGACGTTTCCGGTTGATCCCGCCTTTACCGGGGAGCCCGTCAATATCCAGATGTCATCGCCCATGGTGTTGCCGGACGTGACTGCTACCATCAACGAGCCGAATTACTTAGACGATGCCGCGCAGGAGACGCGGCGCCCGGCACCGCAATACATCAACGCGCGTCACGCAGTAGAAAATGGCCGCGTGATCAACCTGAACGACAGCCCGGATCTGATGAAGATCCTTGCGCGCGGCGACTTCGATGCGCTGCATTATGTAGATACCAGCGGCGATGGCTGGGTGATTGCCGAATGTCCCCAGTTGCGGCAGACGGGGCTGACTAGCATCGCCGCCTTGTGCATGGTCGGCTTGCCGGACTTCCTGCCAAACGTGACTCAACGCGACCTGATGCTGTGGTGGCGGCGCGACGTGCCGGAGCGGCTTCGTGCTGCCTTGTGGGCGATTCCGCCCTTTGCACTATCTCAAACCCGCATCGCCGCCGACGTCGAGCTGCCGGTTGGGTTCAGCATCGAAGACGACACTGTCACCGCCATCGTCTCACAGCCCGAAGCCCCAGGAGCGCCGGTTCAGAGCGTCAACGGATCGTACCAGTTGCAGAAGGTGGGGCTGCCCGACGGCTCGACCGGGATTTTCGACCCGGGATGGGACACCAGCCTCGGGACACAATACGATGGCCCGACGCACACGCTGAAACGCTACCTTGCAAGCCATGGACTCGGCTCGCCGTTCATCGAGGATGCCAAGCTGTGCGCGGCATTGGGTAGCTACTGGCCGGCGGCCGCCCCGGATGCAACGCGGGAATACGAGCCGAACAAGCCCCTGAGTGGAGTCCTGTATCCCTGGCCAAGTATCGTCCCGCTGACCGATACCGAGATAGGCATGGTTGCCACCGCAAATGGCACGTTCATGTCCTGGGATGGCGTGCCCGGTCCGCAGCGCCGGAAGATCGGCGATCGCATCGTGGTTGCTTACCGCAACGTCCTCTACGTCGATTATATCGACATGCCCGGGACGATGACCGCGGCGCTGACCGCGCGCATCGATGCCGCCGAGTACAAAGCCCGCATTCTCGCAATGGCCGCAGTGTATTGGAGCCTGGGGATCCGCCCTTCTCCGGGGAAGACGGTGAACGATCTGTTGCGTGAGAAATCTGCCTGGGCCGTCCTGTCGTTTCGCCCTGTAACGCTGGAGGATGCTGCGTTCCAGGCGGCCGCCGCAGCCTCCCAGGCAAGCCTGAAGGGTTTCCGCCGCTACGCTGTGGATATCTATCGCTGGGGCGAACAGGCTCCTGACCCCGCCGACTTCAAGATCATCCTTGTGGACGTGCTCGAGGAGGCACATGCGTTTACCGACGGCCGGGTCGTCATTCTGAATCGCCGCGGCACGTGGCATCTGGACAACTCGATACCGACGTAATCGTCGCGGGCGGCGGCCCGGCGGGCGCCGCGACGGCGATCGCCTGCGTCCAGCGCGGTTTGCGCGTACGCCTGTTCGAGCGTGCTGTCTTCTCCGGGCACCGTCCGGGCGAGACATTGCATCCGGGCATCGAGCCTCTGCTGCGCCAGTTCGGCCTGGCTGAGCGGTTTCAGACCACGGTCGGTGCGCGCCATTCCGGCATTTGGGTGAGCTGGGGCGGCCGGAAGCAGTTCCAGCCCTACCGCACCGACCAGGAGGGCGCATGGCACGGGTTCCAGGTCTCACGGACCGCCTTCGATCAGCTCCTGCTGGATTACGCGCATGAGCAGGGCGTCGAGGTGCACCAGCCCTGCGCGATCGATCGCGTGCAACTGGGTCAGGAGAACGAGGTTCGCGTGCTGACCGGCGCCGGTCCGTTCTCCGCACGGATCATCGTTGACGCGACAGGGCGGGCAAGCTGGCTTTCGCGCCGGCTCGGCATTGCCAAGAGCGCGCGGTCGCCGCGGCTGATCGCATGATACGGCTATGCCGCAGGGTCTTGTTCCGGACGTTACGAAGCGCCGGAGCTGGCAGGGGATTCCAAAGGCTGGCTCTGGACCGCCATGGTGCAGCCGGGACTGTACCACTGGACATATGTCGCGGCGGACGGATCTCGGCCTCACCCGAGTTGGGTGCCGGTCGATTTGCGCGGGCTGACGCCCGTTGGACCATCGAAGGGTGCTGATGTCACCTGGCGCATGGCGACTCACTCCGCGCATCCGGCCTGGTTCATCGTCGGGGATGCGGCTTGCCTGCTCGACCCGCTGTCGTCGAAGGGCGTGCTCCGAGCGATGATGAGTGGCATTGGTGCGGGCCATCTGATTGCGAACGTCCTGGACGGCCGCATTGCCGCTGAGACCGCGGCGAACGTGTACCAGCGCTGGCTGTCGGAGTGGTTTGCGCAGGAGGCCATGCGTCTCGCGACATTCTATCGGCACCTCGGGATTGCCGGGTTTGCCTCACCGGCCGAAAAGAAAGTGTGCGCCTGGGTCGGGCGCAGAGAAGGCCTGGCCGGCAGCCAAACTCGCTGAATAGCCGTCCTGTTCCCCATCAGTCTTAGTCTCATATCGTACCCAGCGCGCCAGTCCGATGGCCACTTGGGTGGGAAGCGGGCTGAGGTGGACCCCACCTATGGGACCAATTTGGCCCGCTGCTTAGCTACAGCCCCCGTCCGGCTCTCGTTCTCCCTTCTTTCAAGCTAACCATAAACCTCTTCCTGCTGTTGTGGCGGCTGTGGATATGTGGGCAACGCGCCAGCGTTGTCCAAGCGAGGCGGCATATCCACAGCCGTGCCCGCCAGGCCGGCCCGCCACACCGCCATCGGCATGTGATGTCTCAGCGCCTGATGCGGGCGCAGCTCGTTGTAGAACTCCATCCACGCGCCGATCCCCAGCCGCGCTTCGCGCGCGTCCGCATAGTCCTTCAAGTAAACCTCCTCATGCTTGAGCGAGCGCCACAGCCGCTCGATGAACACGTTGTCCATCCACCGACCTCGGCCATCCATCGACACTGCAATCCCGGCCCCAAGCAGCGTGCCGACAAATGCGTCACCGGTGAATTGGCTGCCCTGGTCCGTGTTGAACACCTCCGGCCGGCCGTGTCGTCGCAGGGCGTCCTCTAGTGCGTCCACGCAAAACCCCGCGTCCATCGTGTTCGACAGCCGCCACGACAGCGCCGCGCGGCTCCACCAATCCATCACTGTCACCAGATACAGGAACCCACGCCGCATCGGAATGTAGGTGATGTCCGCGCACCATACCTGGTTCACTCGCTCGATCCGCACGTCCCGGAGCAGATACGGGTAGATTTTGTGTCCAGGCCCTGGCTTGCTGGTGCGCGGCTTCGGCCCCAGCGCCGCGATCCCCATCACCCGCATCAGCCGCTGCACCCGCTTGCGGTTTACCTTCTCCCCGCCCGTGCTCAGCGTCGCCGCGATCCGCCGCGAGCCATAGAACGGCCACGCGACGAACACCGGGTCAATCCGTCGCATCAGTAACAGCTCATCCGCGTCATGCTCCGGCTTCGCCCGATAAACACCCGAGCGCGCCAGCCCAAGCAACGCGCATTGTCGCCGTACTGAGAGCTGTCCGTGGCCGCGATCGAGCATCGCTCTCCGGCCCGCCGCGCTCATCTGCCGGACCTCCGCGCTAAAAAATCCCGCTCCACTACCAGCTCGCCGATCTTGGCGTGCAGGTGGGCGATTTCCTTGGCCGACTGCCCGTCGTCTGTCCCGGTCCGGAAAACCCGTTCGGCATGTTCTAGCAGCTGCTTCTTCCAGGCGTAGATCTGTGTCGGATGCACCTGGTAACGCACCGCCAGCTCGGCCACTGTCGCGTCTTCCCTCAGCGCTTCCAGGGCGATCTTCGCCTTCAGCGCGGCATCGATCCTGCGTCGGGTTCTGCTCATGTTCCGCTCCGTGTAGCATGGACGGAACCGGTTCGGTTTATAGCTTAGCGGGTGGTCCCAAATTCGGGGTCCACTTCAATACCTGCTGTTTGATCGCTCCTGCAAAGCCGTCTGACCATGAAACGGGTGGAAGCGAGGAACAGAAAGGCACGCGCCTTCACGTCGAGATTTCCCAGTCCTTACCCAATCGACGACATCGGTTGAGCCACGCCAGTGTGTGCTCCACGACCCATCGCTTTGGCAGTACAACAAAGCCCTTTCCACCTCGGCCCATTCGGCATCGGTCAGATCGCTCTCATAGCGCAGTCGGCTGCGGTCGTACCGCGCGCGGTTCTCTTTGGTCCACATCCAATCCCCCAAATCGGTGCTCGGGGGGCAGAGAATCGCAGACGGTTCAATGGCTCAAGGGCGATCCGCTAACTGATTCTAAAGACTTAGTTTGTTCCCGGACGGACACAAGGAACCCAAATAAAAGCCCGGCGGCCGCAGATAGTGCGTAATATTCGTGGTTCTTCTGATCACGTAACGCGAGCTCTACCCGGTTCAAGCTCAGCAGGAAGCATATAAGAAGTGTGCGTTACATTGAGTATAACCGTACCATTGAACTCAGACACAGATTTATTCAAGATCTTTCGGCGATGTTCATTTGCCAACACTAGACAACCATCGCTTCCTTTTGGCCCGTGGCCGTGGATGAAGAACCGCTGCGATGATGAACGATCGGTGACGAGCGAATGGCGAGACGATTGCATAGGCGTCCCGCATTGGTTCGAGCCGAATACACTCATGGAAGCTGGGATGGGCCGCTTGGGCGCACCATGTCACCAAGGGCCGCGAACGCGGAGACGGCTGCGGGTGGCGCCAGAACGATGCCGCCATCACCCGCCTCTTCTCGTTGCATGGTAGGAATATATAGCACCCTACATGAGCTTTGCCCTTTTGATAGACTAAAAAAGTCGACAGGCGGCGCTCATCGAGCGCTCCTCTTCCGGAACAAGACAAAATTTTCTGCGGCGGTATCTATGCTGTTTGTTGGGCGGGTGGCGCAGTAGTTGGAGATCCACTTCATCACGCCATCCCAATCAATGCCGGCGAGAGGATCAGAGCCTCGGTCATATGTCACGGCCTCTTCGGCTTTTGTAGCAGCCACGCCGGTTAGGAAGCCCACGACCCATTGCTCTTCCTGAACAGCGTTGTACCGACTCTGCTGATGGCTCTGCTCGTGGTCGGTGGTCCAGGTCCCGCAGGAGACCTCTCCTGCCCCCATTTCCGTGAACGACGCTGCGTATGCGCCGTTGCATGACCCAGCCATAAGGCAGGTTGCGGTTGCGGCCATGGCAAAAGCGCGCGTGAGGCTGGGCATGAACTACTCTACCCGATCGTGTCATCCCTCCGCCAATTCCGGGAAATCATGCCAAGCAGCGCCGCCATTACCGGATTTATCCCGTAGCTGATCGCCTTCTGCGCACCGGTGACGGCGAACAGGCCAAGTCCAAGCGCGTCCAGCAGGGGGCGACTGAGCAACTGTTCTGCCGGATACGCGAAGAAAATCAGTAAGCCGCCGCCTATTGCGATAGCGAAGTCGTGCCAGTTGGCGATGTCGCTGCCGGCACCGCGCCGATCAGCACGTCGCGGGTTATTCCCCCTATCACTCCCACGACCCAGGACAGAAACAGGACGCCGAATATATCGAACCGCTTTTGCACTGCGAGCACTGCACCGCTGAGCGCAAAAACAAAAGTACCTGCTCCATCTAGGCAGGACATCAAGACCGGTGGGGACTTAGCGTGCATGAGCCTAAGATGAAGCGGCTGCACTGCACCCCATCAATCAGCCATGCACCCGCGGCGGCGAGCATCGCCTCGACGCCGGTGCTCAGGGTGGGAGTGATTACCGGAGCAAAGTCAGGAGCATGGTTCGCTCGTTAAGTTTTCCAGCCTGCTCGGCCGCCTTGTATCTGTCCCCAGCCAGCGTGTGTATTCTCCCGCCTTGAGCCCGAAGGCTTCGAGGCAGCCAGATGGAAGGGGATAAAGCTCGTCAACATGGAATCCGGGGAGCCTGCCTCTCAAGATTTCCCTTCCTTGGCCGGATCTGGCTCCGCCACAATTAACACCGTGGCTTTTCTTCTTCCTCCGCGCGCCTCTCTGACGATGGCCGCTTGGGCCACTACGGGAACTGGCTGTGGCTCTGGCATGCCCATGGGAGATCTACGAACAGGACCTCGATCATCGGCTCGAAGACCTGCACACAAGGGTCCACACAGGAGCATATCGGGCGCAGCCGTCCTGTTCACCGCGCTCCGCATCGAAGGCCGCGAGGACGGCGCGAGACTCGATCAGGTGACTTTTTCATGTCTATCAAAGAGAGATCTTCGAATGACGATAGGGCTGCCACCATTTGGGCCGACTGACGAAACGCGACAGCAACATACCCGTCCAGATCCGTGGCGGCCGACAGGAACAGGGCAGAGGGACGGGCTTGAAATCTGCATCATTATGATGCAGATTGCCAGTATGAAGACCCAGAAAAAGTCCCCAACTCCCGGCATCACCGTACGCCTTCCACCCCCCATCCGGGAGCGCGTGCTCAAGCTTGCGCGATCCGAGCACCGCTCGGCGGCCGCCTATATCGAACACCTCGTGGAGCGTGATCTGCGCGAGCGGGATGAAGCTGAGAGGGTCGTGCGCGTTCATATTGCTGCGGACCTGCCGGATGTCCCAGTGGGAGAGGTCACCCGCGAGACCGGGGAAACGAACGAGCGCCATGCCCGCCGAGCCGCCGTGCTGAACACGCTGTTCGGCACTCGTTAATCGGCGGGGTGTGATCTCCGAAGGCGCTTTCATTCGCGCCAACTTCCCCTTCGGCCACCCATTTGAAGCACGATCGAGGCCCGGTCCGTACGCGCATATCGGCTACTGCCTCGGCAGCCGATTAGAAGGTGGCCGCGTCACTGAGATCATGCTCGCCTACACCAGTTCGGGGCCGTGGCGCGGCGTATCACCACGCAGACCGGTTGGTATCGTTGAGTTCACCGCGACTGAGGCGGGCAAGCTGAACCAGCGGCCATTCCATATCGACCTGCGGTGCTTAGCGCGAGTGCTGCCGTCGCCTGACTGGTTTCCCGACTGGAACGCCCCCGACCACGGCGTCGTGGCGATCGCCAACGAAGCTGTGAGGGAGCGCGTGCTGCGTGAAGCGGAGAGACTCGTGAAGTCCAGCCCGGAAATTGTCGAGATTCGTGGCGTCAGCAGCCGCCACGCGAGATAGAGGGCATCACGGTGAAACTTCCTGTGACCGCAAGTCGCCCCGATGCACGGTCGCCGGCCGTGGGGCCGGATTATGGCGGACCGCCTTGTGCTGTAAGCGACGCCAATGGCCCAGAAGCGCAGCGGCAGCGATGGTCCCGCCCGAAGCGAAGGGGGCACTCAGTGCAGCGAAAACGGAAGGGCATGGGGGGCCCCCGGCGCCCACAAATTTTGCAAACCGCCAAGTTTCAGCCCTGAGCGTTGCGCGGGGACCATAGATGAGTTCAGGTTCAGCTGTGCGAACTGCGGCATGGGATTCTACCACCAGCTTCGGTTTCATACCCAATCGGAAGGCAGCCTGGACTACCGGCCTGGATTCAGCAGGCAATGCTACTGGTCACCTGCCATGTAGCTGGAGCGCTGCATGCTGAACACCTGAAAAGGAGGAGGAGACATGCCACGTCACGAGGAGCAAAAGACGCTTACCTACACGGCCGCCGAGCTTTTCTCGGTCGTGGCGGACGTGAAGGACTATCCCTCATTCGTGCCCTGGTGCAGCGGCGCGCGTATCCACCGCGAGGATCCGCGGCAAATCATTGCTGACCTCGAGATCGGGTTCGGCCCATTCCAAGAAAGCTTACGAGCCAGGTCACGCTGGATCGACCGCGGCAAGTGCTTGTGCGCGCTATTGAAGGAGGGCCGCTGGAACACCTAACAAACACGTGGACCTTCACGCCAACAGGCGACGGGACTCATGTGGACCTCGTTGTCGACTTCCAATTCAAGAGCCACCTCCTCGATCATGTGGCCAACAACATGTTCCATGAGGCGGCGACACGCATGATGGGTGCCTTCGAATCGCGCGTGCACCTGGTCCATCTGATGACGCGGCGCCACAGGCAGAATCCTACTTGATATACTGCAATCTGTGACGGTTGTGGTACCCCGAAAGCAGGGAGCCATCATCAAGTGCCCATCTCACCTTACATCGCGGGTATCAGGAGCAAGATCGGCAATGACCTCCTTATTCTTCCATAAGGTGGCGATTATGCTCTTTGACGCTGAGGGACGACTCCTGCTTGCGAAGGATACCGACACCGGATTCTGGATGACTGTCGGCGGTGCAATAGAGCCGGACGAAAACCTGCGGATGCAGCTGTGCGGGGATGCCGCGAAGAAACAGGTCTGCTTGTTCAACTGACCGACCTACTAGGCATTTCGGCGGGCCAGAGTTTCGCATTAGACATCCAAATGGCGACGTTACATCCCATGTAGTGACTGCCTTTCTAGCCTGTCTTATTCATCGCATAGCAGGGATTCGTCGGCGGGTGTCGCGTAAGGTGGTGATTGTGACTTACGAATTGGGTGCCTGACGCCATCCGAATCGCAATCTCACCGGTGCCACACCCGCCATGCACGAGGATACGACCGAGCCGTTCGCATTGCCAGCCGTTGCGGCATTGTCACCTTGATGGCACTGGCCGGAACGACCTGGCTGAGCCAGGCTGGCGAGATGAGCCAGTCACCCGACCCGCACCGCGGGCACCGCTTCCCCGCCGAGATCATCGCCCACGCTGTGTGGCTCTACTATGTGTTCAGCCTGAGTTTGCGGGATGTTGAGCTGCTGCTGGCCGAACGGGGCGTGATCGTCTCCTACGAGAGCGTCCGGCGCTGGTGCCTGAAATTCGGCCGGAGCTTCGCCGATAAGCTGCGCCGGCGGCGGCCGCGACCAGGCGATACCTGGCACCTCGACGAGGTGTTTCTCCGGATCAACGGCGAGCAGCACTATCTCTGGCGTGCGGTCGACCAGCACGGCGTCGTGCTCGATATTCTGGTGCAGAATCGTAGAAACGCCGCTGCCGCCAAACGCTTCTTCAAGCGCCTACTCCGCGGGCTGCAGTACAAACCGCGGCGCCTGATCACCGATGGCCTGCGGAGTTACGGAGCGGCGAAACGCGCGGTCCTGCCGGAGGTCCGGCATCGGACCAGCCGCTATCTAAACAACCGGGCTGAAAATTCGCACCGGCCGACCCGGCGACGCGAGCGGCAGATGCAACGGTTCAAATCACCCTTGCGTACGGTCACTTCGACGGCAATGACGCCCGTTTGCGGCCAACGTGATAATGCCCAAGACCGGCCGCGGCCGGACCCATTAAGGCTGTCCCAATGGAAAACATCGACCCCGGGCGAGAGAAATTTGAGAGGTGCTCCGATCGCCTCGATGACCTGTTGGGCTATGCCCATGCTCATCAGCTCACGAAGCTGGTCGAGACCGTGCCGGAAGGAGATCAGTGGGCACACGAGATCAGGCTCGACGGCTATCGCATGCATACGCGCCTCGATCGTGGCCACGTGCAGCTGCTGACGCGTACCGGTCTCGACTGGACCGATAAGTATCCGGCCACTGTCCAGGCGTTCACGGCCCTGCCGATTGAGCGAGCCTATATCGACGGTGAACTGTGCGCCGTGGCCGAAAGCGGCATAACCTCATTCAGCCTGATGCAAGCCGCCACAGACAGTCGGCGCACCGCTTCCCTGATCTACTTCGCGTTCGACCTGCTGTATGTGGATGGCGAAAACCTCATGCAAGCGGCTCTGGTTGAGCGCAAGCAACAGCTCGAAACCGTGCTACGCGATCAGGCTGGCCCGATCCGTTATTGCGATCATCAGGTAGGCCGCGGACCAGAGTTCCACGCCGGGGCCTGCAAGCTGGGCCTGGAGGGCGTCGTCTCCAAACGTCTCGACGCACCATACGCCCCAAATGATCGCGGGCTGTGGCTCAAGACCAAGTGCCTGAACCGCGAGGAATTCATTGTCGTGGGCTGGACCGACCCGGAAGGCACGCGGCCTCGCATCGGCGCGCTGCTGTTGGCACCCGACCAACTGCGGCCCGGGTCTCACGCTACTCGCCTCCCAAGCCGCCAGGAGCCGCACCAGCAGCCCGCGGACTGCCGGTCACCCCAATTGCCTGTGTCGCGGGTGAGCCGGTAGGCTCTCTTGACGCCATCACTTTAGGAAACCCGATGTCCCTCGATCCGAACCGGCTGATCCTGACCGGTGAAAACCCTTTCATCCGCCTGAGCGAAACCGACGGCGGCGCTATCGCCACCAACGCCAGTTTCTGGCGTATCCTGATTTCGCCCGCTGGCGCCGGCCACGTGCTGTATCTGAAGAGCGAGCTGACCCAGGACCAGTGGAAGATCTACTCCGACAATATCGCCATGGCGCGCTGGCTGCAGAAGACGGTGCAGGGAATGCTCAACAGCGAACTCTCGGACGCCTCGATGCCGGTGACCGACGCGGCGTTCGAAAAGGCCGGCGATGCGCGCGATTTCTGGACCGAGCGAGCGGTGTCACACGATGAGGAGGTCGCCCTGACCTGGTATAACATCGGCGAGCCGCTGCTGATCCACACCCAGCCGGGCCCTCCCCCGGCACGGAAATACGGTGTCTGCACGGTGCTGATCCCGGCTCTCGGCGCACGCCTGACGGTCAACGGGGCTCAGGCGAAGGGCCGCCCGTTTCCGACCCAGCGCGAGGGCAGGCCGTTCAGCACCTGCGCCCTGGCGTTCTCTGAAAGCTGGACGGAAGCACGCTGACACCTTCGCCAGCCGCAACCGCAACCCGTTCGGTCCCAGCGGTTACATATCCGGTGAACGGACTCCAGAACCGGCCACACAAAAGTCCGCTCTGCGCCCCTGTCGGCCACTCAACGATTTGCCGACGCCTGCCGAAAGCGGGCTCGAGTTTCGACGATGGTCATCTCGCAGCCGAGGGAGCGTGAGAGCACGTCTCGGTCTGGAAACTTTGAACCAGCGGCGCTGGTCGCGGCACGCACAAGCTCCACACCGAGACCGCAGCAGCCGCCCAGAACTTGCGCGCCCTGCGTCACCCAGGCGACGGATGCGCAATGCCTTTTCTAAGCACTGTCGAGAGCATTGGACGGCTGGCGCCGCAGCGTGGAGTTGGTGGAGATCGATGAACGGCTAAAGCGAGTGGAGATGCATATTGAACGAGATCGCGCGGAGACTGGCGAGAGCTGAGCAATACATCGAGAGGTCCGCGCGGTGTAGCAGAGGCGCCCTACAGCTTATCTGCATTCATGGTGGGATACCGACCACCAGCGGCCGCCCCGAGGCCAAGCTCGGCGGCAACGTGTTCGTGCTCGAACCCGGCGAGGAGGTGGAGGAGTTCAAGGCGCGAGTGGCGACCGAGGCACGGTTGCTCGGTTTGAGTTTCGCCGTGATCAGCGGATTGCCGTCGCGCGATAAAGCGAAACAGTGCGGAGCAGTTGGATCGGCTGCAACGGTGGTATCGAATCCTCAGTGAGGCGCTGCAGTACTTCCTCAAGGGTCGACAACTGGACCCGCCACCTCGGCTAAACCCGGCCTGATCGCCTACCAAGGGTTGTCTTCCCGGCTGCTGACTGCGGCGGCCGATAAACCAACTGCCGGATTTAGGTTAATAGCTACGAAACTGATGCAGGTGCAGCGACGACCTCGCCGATACAGCGGGCGTCGGGCCGCGTCGCAGGCGGGCACCGATCAGGTTTTCGATGCGCTCCCATGGGTTTTTCAGCAGCGCCCGCTATGGCATGAGCATTCTGCCCAAGGCCGCGGCCAGCAGGCCGGCTGGGTCGAAAAGCACCTTCGGCTTGATGCGGGCGCCTTCGGCAGTACCTCGTCCTTCGTCCAGGATAGGGCGGCCAGATGACCGCAGCCAGTTCCTGGAAGGGGTCGAAATGGCGCCTGGTGCTGACATGGTGCTTACACGGACCCTAAGCCAAGTCGGAGACACCATACCAAGTCCTTGGAAACGCTGGCTGGGGCGGGAGGATTCGAACCTCCGAATGACGGAACCAAAATCCGTTGCCTTACCACTTGGCGACGCCCCAACGCCGGCCCGATGTAAAGCCCGCCATCCTACCCGTAAAGCCTACTTTAGGTTCGCCCAGTACCCACTACCGCTATGCCTTGCTGCGATGCATCATATGCGCCCTATGGATACCTGCTCCCCCGCCCGCGAAAGCCTCCTCACCCTCGTCGCCTCTCGCCTCGCACAGGCCCGCGATGAACCTTTCGGGAACCCCATCCTCTCGGTCGCCCTCGCCATCACCCGCCTCATCGACGAACACGAGCTCGACACCACCGCCATCACCACCCTCGTCCGCACCCTTCGCGACCAGGCCTTCATCGACCGAGCCCGCCGCCTTTCCACCTACCTCACGACCACCGACGCTACCGCCAACCAGCAAACTCTCGAGGCCACTGCCCAGAAAATCCTCCGCCCGGATCCCCTCGATAGTCCCATCCCCTGGGCCCAGTCCCGCGCCCATACAGAGCGCCCCCGCTATGCCGCGGTCTTCACCGCGCACCCGACCTTCGCCCTCTCTGAACCCGCCTACCAGGCCCTTGCCGCCCTCGCCTCGAACGCCGCCACCACCCCGCCGAGCCTGGCCAGTCACCGCCCCGACCCCATCACCCTCGATCAGGAGTTCCACCGCGCCATCCAGGCCATCGCCCATGGCCGAGACGCCCTCGATCAGCTCAACGCCGCGCTCCTGAACTCGGGCCCGCGTTACCTGGCCCGACCGCTGGACCACCCTGCAACCCCGCCCCGTTATCCTCGCAAGCTGGGTCGGTTACGACACCGACGGCCGCACCGACATCTCCTGGGCCGATACGCTCCGCATCCGCCTCCAGATGAAGCGCCTGCAGCTCGAACGCCTCGCCGGCCAGCTCATCCTGATTCCCGCGGCCGAACCCATTCTCACCCGCACCCAGGCCGCTATCGCTGCCGTCACCGCCCAGCTCGAGGCCAACCCCGCCACCGAGGAGTCAGGGAAAGGGGTCGCGGCCTTCGCCCGCACCCTGCTTCACCACCGCGAGGCCGCCCTCAACACCCCCCAACATCTCATCGAGCTCTTTCCCGCTTCTATCAGCCGCGCGGAAAGCCCCGGCGACCAGCTCGCCCTCTGCACCGCCCGCGCCGGCCTCGCCTCACACGGCCTTGCCCTTGCCCACACCCATGTCCGCCTCAACGCCGCCCAGCTCCACAACGCCATGCGCCAGCGTCTTGGCATCACCAATTCGCCCGAAAACCCCGCTCAGCGCCGCGCCCTGCTCTCCGCCATCAACACCGCCCTCGACGCCGTCACACCCGTCCCCGTCGATTTCGGCGGCCTGATCCATGAACAAGCCTCCGCCACCCGGCTCATGATGCTGCTCGCTCAGATCATCAAGCATATCGACAGCAGCGCCCCAATTCGTTTCCTTATCGCCGAAACCGAATCCGGTTATACCTTGCTTTCAGCCCTTTATCTCGCACGCCTCTTTGGTATTGAACAAAACATAGAAATTAGCCCCCTGTTCGAAACGCCGGAGGCTTTGGAACACGGCGCCCGCGTCCTCGAAGAAGCTCTCCGCAGCCCGCATTACCGCAAGTATCTCGCCGAAACCGGCCGCCTCGCATTACAGTTCGGCTACTCCAACTCCGGGCGCTTCATCGGCCAGACCGCCGCCAGCCATCTGATCGAGCGCTTGCGCTTCAAGATCGCAGACACGCTCGCACATTTCAAAGTCACGAACGTCGAGGTCATCCTGTTCGATACCCACGGCGAAAGCATCGGCCGCGGTGCCTACGCCACCTCCTTCACCGAACGCCTGAAATACCTCTCACCCACCGCCAGCCGCCAGGCCCTCAGCCGGGCGAACCTCCTTGTCCGAGAGGAGAGCGCCTTCCAGGGCGGCGACGCCTACCTGCTGTTCGCCACTCCACAACTTGCACTCGCAACCATCGCTCGAAATCGCCGAACACGCGTTCCACCCGGCCGCGGGCCCCATCCAGGATCCGATCTACGCCGACCCCGATTTCGTCGCCGACTTCTTCGCCGCCGTCCGCACCGGCATGCAGTCGCTGGTGGACGATCCCGGCTACGCTGCTTTGCTCGGCGCTTTCGGCCCCGCCCTCATCGACCGTACCGGCTCCCGCCCCCCTGCCCGCCAGAGTGAGGGAATGGGCCTCGCCACCACCATCCGCCACCCGCGCGAGCTTCGTGCTATTCCCAACAACGCCATCCTCCAGCAGCTCGGATGGTGCGCCAATACCCTGCACGGCATCGGCGCCGCCGCCGCTCGCCGGCCGGAAACCTTCGGCGACATGTGGCAGAAAAGCCGCCGCTTCCACCGCGCTCTGGAACTCGCCCAGCACGCCCTCGCCCACTCCGATCTCGACGTGCTCCGCGCCATTATCGGCACCCTCAACCCGGGCACCTGGCTCGATCGCGCCGCCCACACAACTCGCCCCGGCCGCCGCGAAGCCCTCATCGCCGTCGCCCGCGGCCTCGAGCGTCTCAACCTCGCCGCCCGCGTCCAGGCCATGTTCCGCCGCATCCAGACCGACCACCTTGCCCTGCAAACCGTCTGGCCGGATCACCCCCGCATGAGTGACCGCGAGATCCTCCTCCACGCCCTCCGCCTCGCCCTCATCCACCGCATCTGGATACTTGCAACCGAAATCCCCGACTTTTCTCCCCGCCACGGCATCACCCGCCAAGACCTCGAAGCCACCATCCTTCGCCTCGACATCCCAACCGCCCTGAAACTTCTGTCCGAAATTTTCCCCGATACCCAGGACACCTCAGCCGACCACGACTACGGCGAGCCGCCCGCCCCGCGCACCGTCAGCTCTTACGCCAGGGAACACGCGGAAATCTTCACCCCCATCGGCGATCTCTTCGCCATCATCCGCGAAATCGCCACAGCCGTATCACATGAAATCGGCGCCTTCGGCTAACGGCTCGTCTCATTTGCGGCCCTTCCCGTCATGGCCCGCCTTTGAGCCGGCGATCTACGCACCAACGGCCGGAACGCCCTTCTGATGCCCGCAGTCGCACAATCCTGCAACCCGCAGCAACGGCCAGGTCTCCAGCCACCTTTTCTCTCCAGCACGCTCTTCAAACACCCGACGCTTCTCCCCCGCGAACTGCGGAGTGGGCCTCACCTCCGACATTAAGCTTCTATTAACTAGTCGGGAGCACAACGAGGCCGATCACTCGCAGCTATGGACCTGGATATCGTTCTCACATTGCAACAAGACCTAAAACGTACAAACTCCACCCCCGCCAACCCCTCAGTTTGTACCTTTTCCGCACTGCACAATCTGCCGGTTTGTACGTTTTCCGCAATGCACAAACACCCGATTTGTACAATCGCTGCACCGCAATAATCCCGGTTTGTACAACCCCTACCCCCACACCACCCGCCGCACCCGCACCAGCGGAACCGGGCCCACCGACAGCACCTCGTCCTTCAATCCGAACGGTACCTCCACCTGAGCAGGCCCACCCCCAGCCGGCACCCGCGCCAGCAGCGACAGCACCGCCTTCGCAGCCAGTGCCCCATCGTTGCTCATCACATGCCGCACCGCCATCGCATCCAGCGCCTGAGCATACCCGCTGAGCCACGCAGTGCCCGAAGCAACCGGTTGCAAATCCCCATCCAGCCCAGCCGTCCCCCGAAACCGGGCATTCAACTGGCCCCACCGTATCGCACCATCCTGTACTTCTAGCCGGCCGCCTGCCGCCCGCCATGCGCGCACCGCCGCTTCCACAGGCCCCGGTCCCGGCACCTTGCCCGCGACCATCCCGTCAGCCGCCACCTCAGCGACCTCCCGCCCCAGTGGCCAGGGCTCATCGCCGGGCAACTGAAGCACCTGGGCCGCCACACGGAACCGCACGTCCGGCTGCATTGCGAGCAGCTCCCCGGTCAGCGAGCCGATCGCCACGCCGTCCCCGGGCATCGCCACTCCGCGCGCCGTCAGGATCGCTGCCGGCTCCCCCGCCGCAGGCCGAAGCGGCACCACGACCCGCAGCAACCGCCCCGTGAACGTCTGCTCAGGCTCGCCTGAAACCCCGGCGCGCTGTCGCCCCTCCGCCAGCACCGTCACATAGTCCGGCCGGAACAGATCCAGCACCAACCGAAGCCGCTGGGTTTCCCACAGCGGTCCCCCCGAAGTCCCGGAAATCCGGAAATTCGGAACCTCCAGCACCGCAGACCGAGGCCACCCGGAAACCGATACCGCCCCGGAAGACACTTGCCAGCCAGCTGCGTGCGCTGCACTCTCCCAATCCGCGAAACCCGTCCTCAACCTCGCCGCCGCGACGTGCTGATACACTGTAAGACCGCCGGCGATCAGCGCCGCTACCAACAACACAGCCCAGAGTAGCCGCCGGCCCATCCGCCCTCGCCTCACTGTCCCCAGTCCTGTCGATGCCCGGTCCACAGCCAGCTCACGGGAAAGTCAGTGGACACTTCAATGACTTATCGAGCTTGGTTCGATTCGCCTGATAATCCCACAGACGTCAGACTCACAGAGTTATCCACAACCCCTGCGGGGATAACTTGCGAAACGCTCCGCCGAAACGCCGTCTCTAGCCCAGACATAACCTCTTCCCTGCTTGCCCCCGCCGGAATCGCAGGCAGCACCGCCACATAAATCACCCCTGGCCGCTTCAAGAACGCCCGCCGTCCCCAGCACTGCCCCAAATCGGTCAGCACCGGGATCACCGGCAGCATAGTCCGTGCTGCCATCGCGGCCACACCCGGCCGCAACGGCAGCGGTTCTCCTAGCCCTGCCCGCGTGCCCTCCGGAAAAATCACGACCTGCCGCCCTTCCCGCTTCGCCCGCTCCGCTTCCCGCATTAGGTGCCGCATCGCTGCTGGCCCCGCCTGCCTGTCCACCACGATCATGCCCGCCGACCGGATCATCCCCCCGAACAGCGGGATATCGGTCAACTCCTTCTTGATCACGTAACAGCATCGCGGCAACAGCAGCAGCCATACCATAGTGTCGAACGCCGACTGATGCTGCGAAGCGATGATCGCCGGTCCCGAAACCGGCAGATGCGGCTCCCCCAAGACCTTGAGCCGTATGCCGCAAATCACCCGAAGCCCGCCCAGAATCAGCCGCGCCCACAACCCCGGCACCGCCATTATCCGTTTCGGTGCCACGAACCGCACGATCGTGCCGGGAATGCACAGCACCGCCGTCAGCACCCAAAAATACAGGTTAAAAGCCAGCGACCGGACCAGGATCATGTGCCGCTGGAACCCGGCCTGGCAACCGAAAGCACCGGCCCGGGAGAGACCTGCCACGACGTCAGCCCCAACCACGCCGCCACCAGCTTCACGTACTCCTGCCCGACCAGCCGAACCCCTAGCCAGGATAACAGCCGAAAATCCGACGGAAAAACCGGGGCAGCATACAACCTTACCCCCGGCAGTGCGCGGGACATCTCAACCATTGCCCGCGCCATGTGATACGACGATGTAACAATAATCAACGATCGCACATGATTATCCCGCACCCACTCCGCCGCCTCCTCCGCGTTTCCATGCGTCGAGGTCGCTCCGCGCCCCAACGTCACCCGCGGGGCCAGCATCCGAGTATCCACATCGGCATGTCTCGCCAGTTCTCGTAGCATCGCCCCGCCGCCGATCCCTGTTACCAGCATCCGCTCCGCCCGCCCCGCCGCCAGCAGCCGCAAAGCATCCGGCACGCGGTCCGCTCCACCCGTCAGCGCAACGACGCCATCGGCACGAGCAGGGAGAGATGGCGGCCGCTCGATGCTCACCAGGAACCATGCGAACCCGCCCACCCACGCCAGCACCAGACCAAGCGCCGCGATTCCCGGACCGCTCCGCCATCGCCGGCCTGGCCGTAGCCCCGGCACTCTCATGGCAACCGTCGCACCCAGGCCCGCACCGTCACCTGCGCCGTCAGCCATCCAATCCCGCCCGCCAGCAGGGGTAGCCCGCCCAGCACCATCCATAGCCCAGGTGGCAGCAGCTCAAGCGGTCCCGCATCCTGCGGCATATTCGTCAACGGCGCCGCCAGACAGGCGAGCCCCAGCAGCATCGGCAGCGCCAAAGCACCCCCGGCCGCCCCGCCGATCGCGGCCAGCATCGATGCCCGACCCGCAAACCGTCCCGCGATATACAAATCCGTCGCTCCCAACCCGTGCACGATCTCGATCGCATCCCGCCGTGCTGCCAATCCCCCCCGCGTTGCCACAGCGACCACGGCGGCCGCAACCCCCGCCACGACCACCAGCGCCAGCCCTGAGCAAAGCTGCAGACTCCCCACCAGCCGCTCCAGCCTCTGCGCCCACACCTCCTCCTGCTCCAGAATAGTGCCCGGCGCGACCGCATCGATCCGATGGCTCAGGCTCTCCAAATCCGGCGGCGGCGACCCCAGCCGCACGGCAATCACCCCCGGTAGCGGCAAATCGAGCTGCGCCGCCTCCGTCCCCAACCACGGGCGCAACAGCCGCGCCAGCTCCTTACCCGTTAGCCGGTGCGCCGCGTCCACCCCCGGCGTCGCCTGTAATACGGCCAACACCCCATCCGCCCGGCTTCCGCTACCAGCCTGCTCGTCCGGCTGCGGCACCTGGATTGTCAGCGATGCCGCCGCCCCCTCGTGCCAGCCCCGTGCCAGCGATGCCGCGCCGGTCCAAGCCCCGATCGCCAGTGCGGCCAGAAACGCCATCGCCGCCACCAGCCCGGGCAGCATCCGATCCGGGAGAGCATGTCGCAGCCCCAGGTCATCGAACCCCGCCGGCCGTAAAGAACGTCGCCGTGCCACCTATTCGTCCTGCAATAGCCGTCCGTGCTGCAGCCGGAGCAGCGGCGCGTTGAGCTGCGAAACAAGACCATGATTATGCGTCGCCACCACCACCGTCGTGCCCAGCCGGTTCATCTCCCGGAACAACTGCATCAGCCGCTCCGCTTGCACGTCATCCAGGTTTCCCGTCGGCTCATCCGCGATCAGCAGGTTTGGCCTGATCACCACAGCACGGGCAATCGCCACCCGCTGCTGTTCCCCACCCGAGAGCTGGGGCGGCCGCGCATCCGCCCGTTTCGCCAACCCTACCCACCCTAGCATCTCGCTCACATCGGCGGAAATCTGTCCCTCAGGCCGCCCCGCCAGCCGCAATGGCAGAGCCACGTTGTCGTACGCGCTCAGATGCCCCAGCAAGCGGAATTCCTGGAGCACGACGCCAATCCGCCGGCGGAGCTTGGGCAGCGCACGACGCTTCTGCTTCGCCACGTCCGTCCCCAGGAGCATCACCCGCCCCCGGGTTGGCCGCACTGCCAGGTACATCAACCTCAGCAGGCTCGTCTTGCCCGCCCCCGATGGTCCCACAAGCCAACGGAACGCCCCCTCCGGCACTGCGAAATTCAGCTCCCGCAGCACCTCGGAACCGCCGTAACTCAACCCTACATTGTCGAATCGAATCATGCGCCCGTCTTGTCCGGGCGACCTCATGCCACTATGCCGCGCCTCAGCTCCAGCGCCATTGCAACCATCCCACCGCTCACGCACCATTGAGCCAATGCGGATTACCTGCCCGAACTGCCAGGCAGTTTACAACGTCCCTGAGATCAAGCTCATGGGCCGCCGGGCGGTGCGCTGCTCACGCTGCGGCAAAGACTGGACGCCCGAAATCAGCCCGCCCGAGACTAGTCCCGAACCCGATCTGCCAGACGTCTCCCACGCTGATCAGACCGAGCCGTCCCCTCTCAGCGAACCCGAACCAGCCAATCCGCAACCGCCCATCCCTCAGTTCCGCCCCTCCGCCCACGAATTCACTGCCATGCAACGGCTCGCCCGCGCCGCCGAGCCGCCCAAACCCTCTGTGTGGGCCCGCATCGCGTGGGCCCTTAGCCTGGCCCTGGTTGTCCTGGTTCTCTGGAGCGCCTTCAACTGGCGCACCGATATTATGCGCATCTGGCCGCCCAGCACGCGAGCCTATGCCGCACTTGGCCTGACTGACACCGGGAAGTAATAGGGTCGCATGTACTGCCCTGAAGCGTTCCGCGAGGACCATATCGAGACGCTGCATCAGGCCATCGCTGCCGCCGGTCTCGCAACACTGGTTACGCTCCACCCCGAGGGCCTGGTCGCCAGCCACGTCCCCCTGCTTTTGGACCCTCACCCCGGCCGATATGGCACCCTACTCGGCCATCTTGCCCGCCCCAATCCGCAGGCACGTGATCTGGTCCCCGGCATCGACGTCCTCGCCATCTTCCAGCCCGTCGAGGGCTATATCACCCCCTCCTACTACGAAACCAAGCGCCAGACCGGTAAGGTCGTCCCCACCTGGAACTATGTGGCCATCCACGCCTACGGCCGGATCACTTTCTTCAGCGAACCCGACCGCCTGCGCGACATTGTCACCCGCCTGACCAGCCGGCATGAAGCCACCCGCCCCGCTCCCTGGGCGGTTTCCGACGCGCCCGAGGACTTCATTGCCGGCATGCTCAAGGGGATCATCGGGTTCTCGATCGCGCTCACCCGCATCGAGGGCAAATGGAAAATGAGCCAGAACCGTCCCATCGCCGACATCCCCGGGGTGATCGCCGGGCTGGAACAAGACGGCCGCCCCGACCTCGCCGAATACGTTAGCCTCTCCTGCTCTGCGGGAGAGGCCAGCGAGCGCTAGCGCGCCGGGTCAGCGCATGGACACCATCTTCCGCGGCGATCTGGACACCCCTCGCGGGCGCCTGATCGCCTGGATCGACGCCTTGCTCGTGGACCACGCCATTTTCCGCCTCGGCTTCGCCAACTTCGCCGAGGTCGCACCCGGTCGCCTTTATCGCACCAACCACCCGACCCCGAGGCGCCTCGCTATGCTTGCCCGCCGCTGGGGCATTAGAACGCTGATCAACCTGCGCGGCCAAACCAACAACGGATCCGACGCCCTCTCTCGGGAGGCTGCCACACGCCTAGGTCTCGATTTCATCGACATGGCCGTGGAAAGCCGCGGCGCGCCCCAGCGCGACCGCATCCTGCGCCTCCACGAAATCTACCACGCTATGAAAGAGCCCGGCCTGATCCATTGCAAGTCTGGCGCCGACCGCGCCGGCCTCGCCGCCGGCCTGTTCGTCCTGTTCGAAGGCGGCACGGCCCGAGAGGCACTGCGCCAGCTCTCCCTGCGGTTCGGCCACATCCGCGCTTCGCGCACCGGGGTTCTCGATGCCTTCTTCCTGACCTATGCCCGTCAAGGTGAGGGCCGCAAATCCTTCCTCGATTGGGTAATCCAGGACTACAATGAGCAAGCCCTGCGCCGGGACTTTCATGCCAACGGCTTGGCCAGCTTCATCGACGAACGTGTGCTGCACCACGAGTAGCCCATGAATCTGACCGACGTTATCGAGGAACTGCCGCTCACCTCTTGGGATGGTCCCTTCCCGCAGAACGTACAGGAACGTGCCGCCTCCGCTCTCGAGTCTGGCCGTGTCCTCTTCCTCCCCCGCCTCCCGTTCGAAATCCAGCCGGCCGAACGCCGCTTCCTGGTACCTGACTCCGCTGGCCAGGAGCGAAAGAACATCAGCCTCGACCCCGCCACCGGCAAACTGTCCAACACCACCTTGCCGGCCAGCGAAGCCACCCTCCTCGCGGCCATGATTGAGCGCTTCGGCCGCGCCGCGACCGCGCTGATGACTAGCCTGATCCCCGTCTATACCAATCACCTGGAACGCGCCCGCACCAGCTTCCGCCCCGTGGAGATCGCCGGCCGGACATACTCCGTCCGCCACGACGACCGGCTGCTTCACGTCGATGCCTTCCCCAGCCGGCCGCTCCGCGGCCGCCGCATCCTTCGCCTGTTCACCAACATCGCCCCGGACGGCGTCGCGCGCGAATGGAACGTGGGCGAACCCTTCGAGGCCTTCGCCCGCGTCTATCTTCCCCGTACCGGCCGCCCCATTCCCGGCAGCCCCTGGCTGCTGGAACGCCTCGGCATCACCAAGGGGCGCCGCAGCCCGTACGACCACATGATGCTTCGCCTGCATGACCTCGGAAAACAGGACGGCACCTATCAATCCGGTCCGCGTAGGGTCCCCATCTCGTTCCCGGCCGGATCAACCTGGATCTGCTACACCGATCAGGTGTTGCACGCCGCCCTTTCCGGCCACTGCGCCCTCGAACAGACCTTCCACCTGCCGGTTGATGCCATGGCCGATCCCGCCAAGGCTCCGCTCCGCGTATTGGAACGCCTGACCGGCCGCGCTCTCGCATAGCCCCTTATGCGGCTCGTCGATCTGGCGCTCGTCCTCGCCATCGACACCTCGGGCAGCATCAGCAACGAACGCCTGGCTATGCAGATCGGCGGCTACGTTCAGGCCTTCCGCCAACCCGGCCTGGTTCGCGCGATCCAGGCCGGTAACTGCGGGCAAATTGCCGTCACATTCGTCAGTTGGTCCGACTACCAGCGCCAGTTCCAGGAGGTCCCCTGGACTGTCCTCTCCGACCAGATCTCTGCCGTTGCCTTCTCCGATGCCATTGCCCACGCCATCCCGCCAACCCCGGGTTGGACCTCAATCAGCGGTGCGATCGGCTTTTCCGCCCACCTCCTCGGAGCCCTGCCCGTCCAGGCCGATCGCCGCGTCATCGATATCTCCGGCGATGGCCCCAACAACGACGGCCCTCCCCCAGCACTCCCCCGCGATGCCGCCATCGCGGCGGGCATCACCATCAACGGCCTGCCAATTCTCGAGATCGATCCCCACCTCGACAGCTACTATCGCTCGCAGGTCATCGGTGGCCCCAATGCCTTCCTGCTCGTTGCGCGAAACCGTGTTCGGTTCGCCGAAGCGCTCCTCCGAAAACTATTGATAGAAATCGCTGGCATTCAGTCAGCCGTGCGATTCGCATGACCTCCCAGCTCGACCTGTTCGAACAACGCCCCGACCAGCACGAGACTGAGCCGTTAGCGCCGCCCGCTGCGCCGATCGACCCCTCCACCCTGGCCGACAAAGCCCTCCTCGCCGACCTCCCCCGCGCGCGCCTTTCGAACTGCCGCGCCATCATCGCTGAAGCCCTCGCCCGGCGGCTGCCCGGCACTGTCCCCGTTCTTGAGGCCCTCGCTCGCCGCTTCATGGGGTTCAGCAGAAACCGCATCATCCCGGAGCAAGCGATCGCCCTCGACGCCCTCGTCGCATTCGGCGGCCGCGAACCGGCCCAGGCCGTGACCCAGCTCATTACTCAGTCAGCCATTGAAGGACCCGGCCTGCCCGCGGCCGTCTCCGCCGCCGCGAAACTCAAAGCCCGCCTCCCGCCCGACGCCCTCGACCCACTTCTCCGCCACGACCTCCCGGAGGTCCGCGCTGCTGCTTCCGCCTGCGCCAGTTCCCGATCTGCCCCGCTCCTGATTGAGCTACTCGCCGATCTGCACCCCCAGGTCACCTCCGCAGCCGCCTGCGCCCTTGGGCGCCTCGGTCGTCCCGAAGCCCGCCCCATGCTGAAGCGCCTCCTCGCACAATTCCCAACGCCAGAAGTTATTGAAGCGCTCGGCCCAATAGCCGACGAGGACGCGCTGGTTCTCCTCGGCCGCGTCGCCCGCCGCTGTCCCCATTTGAAAGACGCCGTGCTCACCGCGCTCGAAAGTGCCGATTTGCCGGCTGCCGCCACAATAATCGGCTCGCTGGCCAAATCGCAAATGTGAAGGCGGCGTTTTCCGCTCCGTCGCGTTCACACGGCAACATGTCGGCAACACAAATCGAGACGAACCACACTATCGCAGAGATGAAGGCCGCCGCCCGTGCGGCCCATCTTCGCTACGTCAGCGATAAGAAACCCGGAATCCGCCGCATCCGCACCCCCAAAGGTTTCCGCTACCTCGCTCCTGATGGAGCCAGGATCACCGACGAGGAGACGATCAGCCGCATTCAGAAACTGGCGATCCCGCCTGCCTACGAAGATGTCTGGATCTGCCCCCACCCGGACGGCCATCTCCAGGCCGTCGGCCGCGATGCCCGGGGCCGCAAGCAGTATCGCTACCACAAGCGCTGGCGCGAAGTCCGCGACGAATCGAAATACGCGAAAATGCTGATTTTCGGCCGCGTATTGCCGCAGATCAGAGAGCGCGTAGAGCAGGACCTGGCCCTCCGCGGACTTCCTCGCGAGCGCGTCCTGGCCGCTATCGTCCGCCTGCTCGAAACCACCCTGGCACGCGTCGGCAACGAGGAATACGCCAAGGCGAACAAGAGCTATGGGCTGACCACGCTCCGGAACCGGCACGTCAAAGTGCAGGGCGGCAAGGTCCACTTCGACTTCCGCGGAAAGAGCGGGCTCGAGCACCACATCGAACTGGACGACCGACGCCTCGCGCGCATCGTCAAGCGCCTGCAGGACCTGCCGGGCCAGGACCTGTTCGAATACGTGGACGAGGATGGCGGCATCCGCGCCGTTACCTCGGATGAGGTGAACGATTACCTGCGCGAGATCACCGGCGAGGACATCACCGCGAAGGACTTCCGCACCTGGGCGGCGACCAACCTGGCTGCAGTCGCCCTGAGAGAGCTGGAAAGCTACAATTCCGCGACGAAAGCCAAGAAGAACGTGGTCCAGGCAGTCGAGGCCGTGTCACAGATGCTCGGCAACACCCCCACGATTTGCCGGAAGTGCTACATCCATCCTGCGATTTTTGACGGCTACCTCGACGGAACCCTGCTGGATACGCTCCGCCGCCGGGCGGACCAGGCGTTGGCCGAGCCGGATATCGGCCTTAGCGCCGAGGAAGCCGCGGTCACCGCTTTCCTGAGCAAACGCCTATCAGAGGCTACGAACCATCAGACCCGTCACTGAACGCCACGCCGGTCCACCACCCGCGTCGCCTTGCCCACGGATCGCTCGATCGTCCCGGACGCCTGGACAACCACCCGCGTAACCAGCCCGATCGTGCCTTTGATCCGCCCCACCAATGCCTCGGCTTCCGCTCTCAGCACCTCCGCGTCCCCTACCTCCGGCCGCGGCTCCACTCGGATGGTCACGTCGTCGCGCCGCCCCTGCCGCGTCAGCTCGATCACGTAATGCCCGGTCAGAACGGGGCTTCGCAGCAGATGCTCCTCGATCTGCGTCGGGAACAGGTTCACCCCTCGGACCACGATCATGTCATCCGACCGCCCTGTGACCTTCTCCATCCGCCGCATCGACCGCGCCGTTCCCGGCAGGAGTCTCGTCAGATCCCGCGTCCGGTAGCGGATCACCGGCGTCGCCTCCTTCGTCAGCGTGGTGAACACCAGCTCTCCCAGCTCGCCTTCCGGCAAAATTGCGCCTGTCTTCGGGTCTATTACCTCTGGATAAAAATGATCCTCCCAGACGGTCGGCCCGTCCTTGCTTTCGACACACTCGTTCGCAACGCCGGGCCCGATCACCTCCGACAGCCCGTAGATGTCCACCGCGTCGAATTCCAAGCCCTTCCTCCAGTTCGCGGCGCATCGCGTTGGTCCAGGGCTCGGCCCCGAAAATCCCGATCTTCAGCGCGTGCCTCAGCCCCAACCGCCGCAGCTCATCCATGATCACCAAGCCGTAGCTCGGCGTCACTGTGATGATATCCGGGCGGAAATCCGCAATGAGATGCACCTGCCGCTCGGTCATTCCGCCTGAGACCGGCACCACCGTTAGGCCCAGCCGCTCCGCTCCCGCGTGCAGTCCCAGCCCGCCCGTAAACAGCCCGTATCCATACGCGTTGTGCAGCAGCATGCCCGGCCGCCCGCCGGAGGCAAAAATCGACCGCGCCACCACTCCGGCCCAGGTCTCCAGGTCCCGCGCCGTATAGCCCACCACTGTCGGCTTTCCTGTTGTCCCGGAGGAGGCATGGATCCGCGCAATCTTCTCCCGCGGCACCGCAAACATCCCGAACGGGTAGTTGTCCCGCAAATCGTCCTTCGTAGTGAACGGAAACCGCGCCAGATCGCTAAGCTCTCGGCAATCCTCCGGATGTGCCCCGGCCGCGTCGAACGCGTGCCGGTTATGCGGTACATTCTCGTAAGCATGCCGTAACGTCCACCGCAGCCGCTCGATCTGCAGAGCCGTGATCTCATCGCGCGAGGCAGTCTCGATCGCATCGAGCCCGGCCCGCATCTATCCCTCCGCCTCAAAGAACCGGTCGCCCGTGGTCCGCGAATGACCCCGCAGCTCCGCCACCACCTCCCCGCTCCCCCCGATCACCCGCACGTCCGTAATGCCTGACCGGCCCTGTTGGACTCGCTCCACCGCCTCGGCCCGCAACGTCTCACCCGACCGCCCGGGCCGCAGGAAGGTAATCGCGCAGTGCTGCGCGAGGGCCCGATCCCCGTGCGAATTGCACGCAAACGCAAAGGCCGAGTCCGCCAGCGCGAAAATGAACCCCCCGTGGCAGATGCCGTGCCCGTTCACCATCGTCTGGGTCACTGTCATGCTCAGCACGGCACGTCCGGGCCCGACGCTCTCAAGCCGCATCCCAAGTCCCTGGCTAGCGCGGTCCTCCAGCCACATCGCCTCCGCGCAGGCGCGGGCCAGAGCTTCCGCATCCATCACCCGGCCTGTCCCGTGAACACCGGCTTCCGTTTTTCCAGGAAAGCGCGAATGCCCTCGGCGTAGTCCGCTGTCCGCCCGGCCGCATCCTGCAGGTCCCGTTCCAGATCGAGTTGCGCGTCCAGGGTGTTCTCCACCGAGGCCGAGAACGCGCGCTTTATCATTCCCAGTGCCTGCGTTGGCCCCGCGGCAAGGCGTTCCGTTAGCGCCTCGGCCTCGGAGGCCAGCGCGTCATCGTCCACGATGCGCCAGATCATCCCCCATGCCTCGGCCTGCGCCGCCGGGAGCGCCTCCCCCAGCATCGCAAGCGCCCGCGCTCGGGCATCTCCCACCAGCCGCGGCAAAAAGAAAGTGCTGCCGGTATCCGGCACCAGCCCGACACGCACGAACGCCTGCATGAAGCTCGCGGACCGGGCCGCTAAGACCATGTCGCATGCTAGCGCCAGGCTCATTCCCGCTCCGGCCGCCGTGCCATTCACCGCGCAGACAACCGGCAGCGCCAAGCCCCGGATCCGCCGGATCAGCCCCCGGTGATAGCCATCCGCAACCGGCCCCAGCTCTGGCGGCCCCGATGGCCCCGGCATGATCGCCGGCCCCAGTTCCTGGCCGGAGCAGAAGGCGCGGCCCGCGCCGGTCAGCAACATGGCCCGACACGCCGGATCGGCCTCCGCCTCGTCCAGAACCGAGCTGACCTCCTGCAAAACCGCAGTGTTCAGCGCGTTCAGTTTGTCCGGCCGGTTGAGGGTCACCTTGCGCCAGGCTTCCCGCTGCTCCACCAGGATCGTTTCCATCCGCTCTACCCGTCTGATTCCTGCAGCTTGCGCCGGTCCTCCGCCCCCCTCAAGACGCACCACGATGGCATCACATCCCTCCTGGCACCCCGAAAGCCTCGCCGCCCGACGGCCGTTCCTTCGCCGGCGCGCCATTCTGATGGCGGATACCCGCACCTTCTTCACTGCCCGCGGCTACACCGAGGTCGAAACCCCCTACGCTGTTCCCACCCCGGGCGAGGAGGTCCACCTCCGCGCCTTCGGCACAACCCGCGAATACCCGGACGGATCGACCGAACGGCTCTGGCTGCACACCAGCCCGGAATTCGCCATGAAGAAACTCCTGGTCGGTGGCGCCGGCCCGATTTTTCAGCTCGCCCGCGTGTGGCGAAACGGTGAAGCGAGCGACCTGCACGCCCCGGAGTTCACCATGCTCGAGTGGTATCGCCCGGGCGCAGATCTCGCCGGCCTGATGGACGAAACCGAGGCTTACTTGCGCGCCGTCCTTCCGCCTGTCGTTGGCTGCCGGGGTGTGCGCTCCGACCTCTCGCGGTTCGAACGGTTGACGGTCGCCGATGCCTTCGCCCGCTACGCGGGCGCTGACGTTCTTGGAACTGCCGGAGACGCGTCAGCCCTGGCGCGGTCGGCTGGGGCCCGCCTGCGCCAGAATGAAACCTGGGAAGACCTGTTTTTCCGTCTGCTCCTGGAGCGGGTCGAGCCGAACATTGGCCGCGATCATCCCACTTTTCTCGCTCACTGGCCGGCGGAGCAGGCGGCGCTCGCTCGGCGTGATCCGGTTGATTGCCGGGTGGCTGAGCGGTTCGAGCTGTTCGTCTGCGGCATCGAACTCGCGAACGCCTTTGCCGAACTGAGGGACCCCGCCGAGCAGCGCGCCCGGTTCCTGGCCGACCGGGCGCGCCGGCAGGCCCTGACTGGGCCCGACTGGCCGATGGACGAGGATTTCCTGGCCGCGCTCGGTTTCGGCATGCCGTCGTGTGCCGGGATCGCGCTTGGGTTCGACCGGCTGGCGATGATCGCCTCAGGCGCCGACCGCATCGCTGAGGTGCTTTGGCTGCCACCGACTGACCTTGCGTGACGAACGGAGATAGGTCGGGGGACGATACAACCGAGTGGGTTAGCGTAGGGGCGATCGGTACCGTTGGGGGATTCCGGGGCTTGACAACGGCACCGTTGGCCGGTTTGGGGGGCTTGACAACGGTACCGATAAGTTTGCGCGATTTGGATTTGTGTTGCGGGGTGAGATTCCAGGTGGGGCGAGGTTCAGGCTGGGTATGGTGTTTATAGGGCATGGGGGGCCCGAGCTGGGCAAGAGAAAAATGGGCCAGGGGACGGCCTGGCGCATGTAAGTCGTTACTTTACGAGTGCCGCTGTGTAATTGCGGACGTTTCATCGGAAACTGCGCGCCACCAGCTCAATCAGTACCCGTGGCTCGAACGGCTTCCCCAGCCGAGGCGCGTGCTGATACGCTGGCGGGATGCCGGAATCGCTATAGCCGGTCAGAAAAATATACGGGATCGCGCGGCTCGCCAGTTGGTCTGCGATCGGGAAGCAGCGTTCTCCGGCGAGGTTCACGTCCAGTAACGCGCCATCCAGTTGGGATCTCGTCGCCAACGACAAGCCCCGGTCCAGACGGGCGGCCGGACCGACGACGCTGCATCCGTGATCGAGCAGTTCCTGGACGATCACTTCCGCAATCAGCAGCGTGTCTTCAACGACAAGGACACGAAGCCCTTGCAGATCCGTTGCGCCCTTTTCGGAGATCATGTTTTGCTGTCCGGCAACGCCTGATAAAACTCGTCGGCAAGAGGAAACTTTATCGTGCAGCGGACACCTTCGGGGAGAAAATCCAAGCTCGCCTTGCCGGTGAGCTCGTACTCGACGCTGCGCAGGATGAACCCGGTTCCGAAGCCGGATGACCTGGACGAACCGATCAAAGGTCCGCGATGTTCCATCCAGCTAAGCTCAAGACATCGGTGGCCGCTGGGATCGGAATCAAGAAGCTTCCATGAGATCGCCACGTGCCCGCCGGCGTTCGAGAGCGCGCCGTATTTCGACGCATTGGTCGCAAGCTCGTGAAACACCATGCCCAGCGTTGTCGCTTGGCCCGAAGTCAGTCTGACATCAGGACCGGTCAGTTCGACATTGTCCCGCTCGGGGCTTGCGTGTGGTTCCAGCGCTGTCTCCAGCAGAGATCTCAGGCTCGTCCCACTCCAGGTGCCCTCGGTCAGCAGGTCGTGGGTGCGGCCCATCGCGGTGAGCCGACCCAGGAACGCGTTCTGGAAATCCGTGATCGAGGATTGCCCCCGCGACATGCGGGTGGCGAGTGAACCGATCGTCGCCAGGATGTTCTTCACGCGATGCTGCAGCTCGTTCAGCAGAAACCGTTGCTGAGCTTCCGCCTGCTTGTGGGGTGAAATATCGATTATCGCCGCCACTGCGCCACGCACCTCGCCACCTTCAGCGAACAGCGGAGTGGCCGAGATCATCACATGCACCTCGTGACCCTGCTCGTTCTTGAGCAGCCCCTGCCAAGTCGATACCGTTTCGCCAGTGCGCGCGGCCCGCTCCAATGGCTGTCGTTCCGGTGGCAGTTCCTCGCCGTTTTCGAACAGCCGGATCGGCATCACCGCCGGCTTGAGACCTCGGTGACGCTCTTCGGCGCCGAGCAAACGAGCGCCGTATGTGTTGATCATGACTTCCGGGCCGCCATCGCTGGCAACGATCATTACGCCGACAGGGACGAGGTCCAGCATCGCCTCCAGCTCGTCGATGCGCGCTCGCAGGTCGCGTGTAAGTTCCTCGATCCGCGCCTCCGCTGCTGTGATACGCGTGATGTCGGTGAAGGTTAACACCACGCCGTTGATGACATTATCCGCGGTTCTGTACGGTAGGATGCGCATCATGTAGCGCGTGTTGTTCTCGTTACTGTTAATCTGTCGTTCAGTTGTCGCAAGGGTCCGCAGCACGCGCTCGGCATCCTCTTGCAGCGTCTCGCTGTCGAAGCGCGAGCGGACATGCGTGAGCGGACGGCCGACATCACTCTCTACTAATCGGAACACGTCTTTTGCTGCCGGAGTGAAGTTTTTTACCGTTAGACCGAACTTCCTAGCCTCGAGACACGCAAGTTACTGAAGCATCTATACATTCTGTCTCGCGACCTGTGGATTACTGGCTACAGTTGACGCCGAGGAGATTGAATGCCTTCTGCTGCAGCGGTGTTGGCCTTGTGACGACGGTAAGGCGATAGTCCGGTGTGATCGCGGTGGTGATGGTGTTGCGCACTACGGTTGCCAGATCGCCGAGCAATGAACGGAAGCTATGCACCGGCAGGCCGTCCGTGGTGAGCCCTGTGGTCTGCTTGGCGATGGCAGCCGGGGAACGTTGCGCTTCCGACACTACGCTGTCTCGCAAGGCTTCGGCCGCTTCCCTATCGGCGTCATCGAACAGCATTGGCGCCAGGCAGGTCCGCATATGCCATTCGAGGTAGTAGGCTAACATGCACAGGAAGACGTGGGCCCGCACGCGGTCTGCCAGCCAATGATGGACAGGCCTGATCTGCAGATCGACGGTTTTGATGCAGCGAAAGGCCCGCTCCACAAGCGCAAGCGACTTGTAGCTTCGCACGGTCGTGGTGTCATCGAGCGCGCTTTCCGGCAGGCTGGTGCGCACGACATAGACGCCATCGGTTGCTGCTTCAGCGACGATCTCGGCGGTCTTGCGGGCGAAGCTGAAGACGGTATCGGTGATCTCGATGACAAAATGCTTGCCTACCTTGTGCTTGTTGATCACCGCGCCAACCGCGAGTGCGATCCGCGCAGCGCCCCGGAGGGGATTGCGCTTGCGAGCGACCGCGATCTGGATACGGGAGAGGTCACGTTCGGTGGCGGCCAGCAGATCCTCCCGCTTGCGGGCGCGCTCGACGGCGAGATCGGGATTACGGCAAACGATCAGGCGCTCACCCGGAAATTCGGGCGCCGTGATACTGGCCAAGTCGCGCTGATCGAACAGCGAGAGTTGCAAAGCGCCGGTTTCCATCAACGCCTTGATCGCCGGCGCGCGCAGTGCCGTGATCCAGTCGAAGCCTGCCGATTTAACGTCATTGGTGATGCGTGCTTGGGTGATCATGCCACGGTCACCGACCATGACCACGTGGTCGAGATGGAACCGCCGCTTCAGCTTTTCGATCTGATTGGCAAGCGTAATCGGATCGGCGGTATCGCCCTCAAACACCTCGATGGCGATCGGACAGCCATCGGGAGCGCAGAGTAGGCCGTATATGATTTGCAGCGTGCCCTTCTTGCCGTCGCGGCTGTAGCCACGCTGGGCGAGCGGGCAGCAGCGGCCTTCCATGTAGCTTGACGAGACATCATATAACACCAGTGTGCCATCGCTGAGATGGCGCTTGGCTAAGGCTGTCTCGATGGCAGGCTGGCGTTCCAGCAGCCAGTCCAGTGCGGCTTGGAGTTCGTCCTCGTCGACCTCACCGAGGCCAAGCATTTCGCCAAGGCTCGATGCAGCCGTGGCGGAGGAAAGTGCACGAGCGGTGGCGAGCTTGGATGCCGGCTCGATAATGCGCCCGATCATCAGCGCGAGGGCAAGATCACGGTATCGCTCGCGATCGCCGAGCATCCGATCAAGCCCTATCTTGCGGGCAGTCCCGAGCGCTGCTGCAACGTGCCCGTGCGGCAGACTGCGGGTGATGGTGAACGCATCCCGCTCGGCCGGAATGACAACGCCGCCTTTGAGAACACCGCGCAGGCCTTCAACGTGCTCGGCGGGCCAATCGGAGAGGTTGCAGATCGTGCGCTTACGGACCTTGCCATCCTGGCGGTAACTCTCGCGCAGCAGAATGGCGGGAGGCGAGTTCCGATTCGGAACAGCTTCGATATACATGGCAACGCATTGGCACAACACCGCCGCGAGTACAAGTCCAAATTTCCGGATTACATGGCTACGTTTGGGACCAGTCTCGTGCTTCTGTCCCTACTGTTCCTGCCACTTCACACTCTCCGAAAGAAGGAAGTTCGGGTTAGAGCGCGATCGAGAAAGACGGTGGCGATCTGCGTGCTCTCAAGCAAGTTACTCATATCATTGTTGGCCCGGCTCAACTCCTCCACCCTGGCGTTAAGCTCGGAATTGACCGTCTGCAGCTCTTCGTTAATCGATTGCAGCTCCTCCTTTGAGGTCTCGAGCTCCTCGTTGGCAGATTGCAGCTCCTCATTGATCGACTGCAGTTCCTCGTTGCTGGACTTCAGTTCCTCGTTGGACAACTCCAGCTCCTCCGTTGTGGTCTGCAGCCGTTCCTTGGTGGCACGCAGCTCCGCCTCGAGCTGCCACACGTTGGTTTCCTCGATATCATCGGGTGTAGCGGTTTCCATATCGAGCGGCGGCTTAATCCCGCCGAGGTCCTGAAACACAACCATGTACAGCGGATCGGAGGAGGACCCGAAGTTCAGCGGCTGGACATAGAGATCTATTTCCTGCCTGCCGCCATTGGCGACGACGCTGACCTTTGATTGTACAGCAGGCTGGCCGCTGCCGGTTGCCCGGTGAAGCGCTGCCCGAAGCTCCAGGCGGAGCACTGGGCGCGCCATGCTAAAGATGTTCGTATCCGGCGCGCCCGGAGGCAGCTCGAGATACTTACCGGTGCGACCGGACGATTGCAGCAGGTCGCCCTCGGCGTTGATCACGACAAAGGCCGGCGCGAAACGATCCAAAAGCTGGCGTTCGGCCGTCGCCTTTAACGTTGGCTCGGCGGTAGCGGCGCGGTTCGCTGCACGCGGCGTTGTCCGGCGCGCTGCATCGGGTGCAGTCAGCGGAAATTCCGGGATCCGTCGATCATGATGTGCCCGGCGCCGAAAGATGCGGTGCGTTTTATCAATGGTCAGGAACAGACGGGAGTGCCGGGTCACATTTTCCGACGTGCCGAGGAACAGATAACCGTTCTGCGCAAGTGCGTAGTGAAACAGAGGGATCACCCGGTCCTGAAGCTCGGTGCTGAGATAGATAAGCAGGTTCCGGCATGAGATCAGGTCGACCTTTGAGAATGGCGGGTCGCGCAACAGGTTGTGCAACGAGAACAGGCAAATTTCGCGCAAATCGCTAGCGATCCTATAGGTACCGTCCTCGCGCAGGAAGTATCGCTCGAGCCGTTGCTGAGGCACGTCCTTCGCAATGGTCGAGGGATAACGGCCGATGCGTGCGATATCGAGTGCATGCTCATCGATATCGCTGGCGAAAACCTGCAGCTTTGGTGTCGCCTCGGATCTCGGAGCGCACTCACGCAGGAGAATGGCGATCGAGTACGCCTCCTCTCCGGTGGCGCAGCCTGGTACCCAGACGCGAACCGTGTCCTCGGGTCCCTTGTTCTTGAATAAGTTCGGGATCACTTCGCGTTCGAGGGCAGCGAATGCATCGGGGTCGCGAAAGAAATGAGTGACGCCGATCAACAAGTCCTGGAACAGCAGCATCACCTCATGTTTGTCTCGGTGGAGGCGGTCGATGAACGTCGATACGTCGTCAATTTGCAGGACATGCATCCGCCTCTGCACGCGGCGTACGATCGTGCGGTCCTTGTAGTGGCTGAAGTCGTGACCGGTTTGGGCGCGAAGAATCGCGGTAATGCGGGCGAGATAGTCCGCAGCATCTGGTTGGGCGGTTTGATCCCCCTTGCGGCTTTCTAATTTTACCTTGTGCGTGAAGTAATCGGCAAGTTTTGCAGACATCTCTTCCGCGCGCATGACATAATCGACCAGCCCCGTGGCAACGGCGCTGCGCATCATGCCGTCGTACTCCGCTTCCGATTGCGCCAGGGTAAGGCCGCCGCCCTCTTTGATTGCTCTTAGCCCCAGTGTGCCGTCGCTACCGGTGCCCGATAGAATGACGCAGGCGGCGTTTTCCCCTTGGTCCCGGGCCAGTGACGTGAAGAACTCGTCGATCGGGTTACGCTGCCCGCGTGGGGTCGCCGGCGGAGCCAGCAACAAGCGTCCATCCCGAATGGTCAGCGTTGCATTGGGGGGAATCACATAAATGCGGTTGGGCTCGACTGCCGTATCGTCCTCGATCTGCGCCACCGGTAGCGACGTGCTGCGCGCCAGAACCTCGGCCAGTGCGCTGCCGTGATCAGGGTCGAGATGTTGCACGACGACGAAGGCCATGGCGCATCCAGGGACGACGTTTGGGAACAGACGCCGCAGTGCGGTGACGCCGCCGGCGGATGCACCTATGCCAACGATCGGACAAATCGTACGAGCCCTCGCCGGAAACGGCTCCGTCGGCTCAGCCACCTGTCCTACGTCGTCCGCTTCCTCCGTCATCAGGTCAATTCCTGCTCATCCTCGCCAGGAGCGGCCGCCGCTGCCACGTGATCGCGCAGCAGTCGGCGCACGACCTCGGCGTCCTCGTCATAGCCGCGAGCCCGCTGCAGCAGCTGGTCCGCCAATGCGTCCTGCCTCCGCATCCGCCCCTGCTGGGCCATGCGGCGCGCCAGTGCCGCCCGCTCCTGATGCGCGCGCATTAGGCTCCAGAGCATCTCCTCCGCCTGGGCGGATTGCGCTTGCAGGACGGCATCGGCGGTGAAGGCGTGGCCGACATGGCATCGGTAGCGGAGCAGGTTGCCGTCATTGATCTCCCATAGGGTGCCATGACATTCGGGGCACGTGAAACGGGATGCCGTACCAAGTTTTTCGTCGGTTTCCATGCCCGGCAACTCCTGTGCGGCGATGGCCGTTTCCAATCTGATCTCGAGCGGAATAGGGGGGGTCTCGCCGGCCGGTTGGCGGACGAGGCGGGCGAGCAATCCTCCCAGCCTGCTGGCCGGTGCCACGTGGTCGATTTCCGCGTACGCGAGCGCGCTTAGCGGCATGTCGGGGACCGCTGCGTCATTAGGCTGCTGCACGACTGCCATTCCACCGCATTGCTTGATCGCGCGCAGGCCGGCGGTGCCGTCATTCAGCGCACCCGACAGGACGACCCCTATGACCCGGCCGCCGAATGTACAGGCGGCGGAGCGGAACAGCGGATCGATCGCTGGTCGCACCAGGTTCTCGCGCGGGCCGCGACGCAGTAGGATGTGCTGATCGTGCAACAACAGATGCACGCCGGGCATGGCGACATAGATCCGGCCGGGCTCGATCGGTTGCCCGCTTTTTGCACGCAGGACTGGCACTGTGGCGATGCGATCCAGAACTTCCGCCAGGTGGCTTGTCGCACCGATATGCAGCACAATGAAGACGGCGGCAGGAAGATCGGCGGGGAGGTCCGCCAGCAGACGCTGCAAGGGCTGCAGCCCTCCGGCCGAGGCGCCGATCACGACGATGTCGTGATATCGGGTTCTTCGTTGGTCATGCGTATCGGGCATCGTGTGGTTATTCTCCGACGCTCTGGGCTCTGGGGTCGGCCTCGTCGTTCGATTGTGCTCCTTCTGCTCCGCGCGTGATATTAGATGCACGCGCGACCGTAGTCTTGGCGCCAGTCATGGCGTCTCGCCCTGGCAGGGAACCGTCGGCCAGGAATACCGGCAACTCGCCAGCTTCAAACTTTTCCAACAGCCGGAGGGCCGCCCGTACGGCCTCGCTCGCGGTCTGGTAGCGGCCGGACGCCACCAAGCCAGCGATGAAACTCTGCAGCTGCGGGGTCAGCGAGACGTTCAGGCTGGGAGAGGACGACACCACTGCCTCCGAGCCAAGATGTCAAGTTCTGACATTATGCTATAATGGCGGTAGTGGAAAGTGATTCAACTGTCACTTTTCGGTGTCCCTCGCGACATGTCCTGCGGTTAGGTGCTTACCTCGAAGATCTAATTTGAGTTCGGGACGCGGTAGGAGGGCTGATTCCCGCTGGACGAATGGGAATATTTTAGCTGCCAACGCATGAAACCGCTGCGCTTTAGTAATCAGCTCGGTAATCGACGGAACTTGCTGGGTTGGATGTTGAGGCATCGTTTGAGCTTGCGCTGGTTTCACTGCCGTTCAGAGGCCAATCCACTGAGTAGGAACCGGGGCCGATATGTGCCCGGCAGGACGGCGGATGAAAATCCGACGCCAGGAAAACCAGGGATAGCTACGTGGCGTTCGCGGTCCGAGATGGAGGAACCGGTGCCAGCCCCCGCGGCGGAAGCGGACCGCTACCGCGCTCTCGCGCAGGAGTATGCGGAAAGGGCCAGAGGTAATGGCCGACCCACATTTGCGAGGAAGTTGCGAAGCGCTGGCGGAAAGTTACATGGTTTTGGCAGACGCCAACGAACGCCTCATGGTCCTGCTTTCGGGATTGGATGAAGGTAACAATGGTTCGGAGCAAGCGCCGTAAGGTATATTCACCCGCAGTCGATTGGGACCCGAGCGGGCCGGTTCGAAACCCGGCTTTGCCGCGTGCGACGGATACCCTCCGATGAATATCGCCGAGAGGATCCGCGCAGTTTTTCCGGGGGTCCGCTTTCGGCCAAGACCCGCCATTTTGTCCACCGGCAACGAAGGTCCGAGAAAGGTTGCAACCGGTCGTCGGATTGGACGCCTGAATATTAGGCGCTAGTTATCAACCAGAAATTTCCTCCTCCAGGGCGATGGGAGGATGTGGTAGGATTAAATTTGTGGCCGGCGCGGTACTTGACTCCAAAGTAATTTCCTGCTTGCACCACACGGTTTTGTAGAGCGACTCTTAAGCAAAGGTAAGTTTGGAGATATCTTCTCTGATGCACCTATTATTTTAGTTCCATGCTGATTGTCCCAGACTTGGAGGAAATCGATGTATACTTTATACGTCGTAAGCGTTGCTAGCCACTCACATAGCGCCATGCACGCCATGTGTGATCCTGTATCAGCAGGACGAGGGATAGCGGATCCTTTTCGGAGTTCGGCAGCACTACGCGCTCTAGAGCAGATCGGATCAAGTTGATCCGATCATGCTCTGGAAGGCTTTGTTCGAGCGCGTGATTCACGTCTCCGGCGCTTCCGTCTCCGACGATCACGCGCTACGAGCAGGTTGAGGCTGAATGGAAACGCGGGACCCTCACCCGCCGCGCTGACGCGCGGCGACCTCTCCCAAAGGGAGAGGTGAATATGGCGCGCCGTTTCCAGTCATCGTGAACACGTCGGGAGGATAGGTGCATCGGTGGTCCGAACCAGCGAAAGTTTTTGCGTGGCCGCCACTGCCGGCGGCCAAGCTGCGGCAATCCAATGCCGACGCCAGCGCCGGCGCGGTTGAGGAAATCGCGCCCATAATCGGCCAGATCCGCGCCCGGTGGCCGCGGAGGGGCCGATCAATTTTTGGACGATTCCCCGTTCAGGAGGGAGGAACGTTCGTCCCGTCTCCCCCTCGTCAGCTCAAGTTTACTACTGGCGGCGCTCACACCTTGTTAAGATGGTGGCCTGGATAGAGGGAGCAAATGATTGCTGTTACCGATCCTGACAGCTCTACCGATCACTCTCGCGGCGGATGTAAAACAATCCATCAATGGCACAATTTGGTGGCGAACTCAAGGTGCCGCCGTTATCGAACCGCAGGACAGACATGGATGCATGCTCTATATGTACGATGCAAGGATAGCGATAGTGTTCAATTTTGATAAGAATAGCCTTACGTCGGTTCTCGTGAGCGATTCAATATGGTCGCACTTAAAGCAGGGTGCAGCCTGAGGCATCCCCGCATTTCTCACGCGACATAAAAGGATCGATCAGCCGAAGGGGCAGTTCTGAAAAGAATCGTGGGAACACCTTGGATGGCAGATGCTTGCGAAGTGGCGGGGGAGATTCCGCGCTCCCGACAGACCAGCGAGTTTGCCTCCCGATGTCGATTCGGGAAGCACTATGGTCGTCCGGGAGCGTTTTTCATACCAGGGCATTCGCAACGTGCTTGGCTGTCTGCTCGAGCACGACCTGCATGCAAAGCGCGTGAACTCGCTATGCGACGCGACCCTTGGCGTGTTGCACAGCGGGTCGCTGGCGATCTGTGCGATCGGTCAGGGCCTCGCCGCGGCGCGCAGCTTGAAGCCTAAGCATGCCACCAAGCAGGTCGACCGGCTGCTCTCTAACGCCGCCATAAATGTCGACGACATTCTGGTGCGCTGGGTGCCCTTCGTCGTCGGCGCCCGAAGCTCGATCATGGTGGCCATGGACTGGACCGACTTCGATGCCGACAACCAGGCCACCATCATGCTGGCCCTGATCAGCGATCATGGCCGCTCGACACCTCTGGTGTGGCTGACCGTCGACAAGAGCACGCTCAAGGATCACCGCAACTTCTACGAACATCGGGTGCTGGTACGGCTTGCCGAGTTGCTGCCGGCCGGGATCAAGGTGTGCATCGTCGCCGACCGTGGCTTCGGCGATCAGAAACTCTACCGGATGCTAACCGAAGAACTGTATTTCGACTACGTCATTCGCTTCCGTGGCAACATCACCGTAACCAGCACCGCCGGGGAGACCCGCACCGCAGCTGAATGGGTCCAAGCTGGCGGACGGGCACGAGTGTTGCGCGGTGCCGAGGTCACAGCCGATCGCTACCGGGTGGGAACCGTGGTCTGCGTTCAGGATCCGGAGATGAAGCAAGCCTGGTGTCTGGCCGCCAGCAGCGCCGATACCAGCGCGAAGCAGCTGACCGGCTACTACGGTCGCCGCTGGGCAATTGAGTGCAGTCTGCGCGACAGCAAAGATCTGCGCTTCGGCATGGGTCTGGGAACGATCCGTGTCAAATCGCCCGAGCGGCGTGATCGGCTGTGGCTCATCAATGCCTTTGCCGTGGTCCTGTTGACGCTGCTCGGTGCTGCTGGAGAAGCGCTCGGCTATGATCGGATGCTTAAGACCAACACCGCCAAACGCCGTGTCCACTCGTTGTTCCGCCAGGGCTGCATGCTCTACGATCTCATCCCAACCATGCGTGACAACTGGCTTGGGCCATTGATGCAGCGTTTCTCCCAAATGCTAGACGAGCAGCCCCTGTTCGCGGACGTTTTCGGACCAGTTTAAAAAATGCGGGGATTCCTGAGGGGTGCAGCGGTAATCTCGTTGGGCACACAGACCTATACCGCGGATTCTGCGGTTATTGCCCATGACAGCAACGGGATACCATTGGTGAATTTCACCTTACAGTCCGTCCCGCCAAGCAAGACTCAGCTTATCGACGCCCAGCACATACAGATCGCCGCTGTTGATCGATCGTTGCCGACGTTTGATTTCACGTTGCCTCACGCAAAAATGCCGGCATTGCTGACTGCAGTCACAGAGTGTCAACAATTAGCCTGTCTTATTCATCGCATAGCAGGGATTCGTCGGCGGGTGTCGCGTAAGGTGGTGATTGTGACTTACGAATTGGGTGCCTGACGCCATCCGAATCGCAATCTCACCGGTGCCACACCCGCCATGCACGAGGATACGACCGAGCCGTTCGCATTGCCAGCCGTTGCAGGCAAGAAAGTCACCGCGGCATTCGATGGCGGACGGATCACGTCAGATGGCGGCGTCATCTTGCTGGCGCGGGCGGAACGACGTCTGGGCATCTGTAATCGACTGGCGGCGGAGATTGCCGATCATCGCGATCCAGGCCGGATCGTGCATCAGCTGAGTGACATCCTGCGTGCGCGCATTCTGGCGATCGCCTGCGGCTACGAGGACGCCGACGACCTCGATCACCTGCGCCGCGACCCGGCCTTCAAACTGGCTTGCGGCAAGCTGCCCGCCAGCGGCCGCGATTTGTGCTCGCAGCCGACCATGTCGCGGTGGGAGAACGCCCCCAGCCTGCGCGAGATCATCCGAATGATGCGGGCGATGATTGGCCTCTACTGCGCCAGCTATGCAGTGCCGCCAGAGGCGGTCACGCTTGATATCGACGACACCGTGGACGTGGTGCATGGATATCAGCAGCTGTCGTTGTTCAATGCCCATTACAACGAGCGCTGCTTTCTACCGATCCATATCTATGACACTGCCACGGCGCGGCCGGTGGCGGTGCTGCTGCGGCCCGGCAAAACCCCATCGGGGAAGGAAGTCCGCCGTCACCTGCGGCGCCTGCTGCGCGAGATCAGACGGCATTGGCCGAACACGCGCATCACCATCCGCGGTGACAGCCATTACGGCCGACCAGAGGTGATGGACTGGTGCGAAGCGGAGGGTATTCGCTACGTCTTCGGCCTGTCCGGCAACGACGTGCTGCACCGCCTGGTCGAGCCGGCAGTCTGACGACGTTCGTGTCCGTCGCGCCGAAGCCAATTCCCCGCTGCTGCGGCGCTACACCGAAACACAGTATCGGGCCAAATCCTGGTCGCGTTCGCGTCGTATCGCGGCCCGCATCGAGGCGTCCACTCTCGGCCTCGACATCCGCTTCGTGGTCAGCAACATCACCACGGGCAGCGCTGAGTGGCTGTATGATACGCTTTATTGTGAGCGCGGCCAGGCGGAAAACCTGATCAAACTTCACAAGAGCCAACTTGCCTCCGACCGCACCTCATGTCGGGCACCGCTTGCCAATCAGATGCGGCTCATCCTTCACACCGCAGCTTATTGGCTGTTACTCAACGTGCGCGACGGCATCCCCAAGGCACACGCGCTGACCACCGCCGAGTTCACCACCATTCGGCTGCGGCTGATGAAGGTCGCTGCACGGGTAATCGAGACCGCTTCCCGTGTGCGCGTCGCTTTCGCTGCCTCCTGCCCTGAGGCAGCATTGTTCCGCGACCTCGCCCACAGCTTGGTGCCGGCCGCTCCATAGACCGCGGGGCAGGCGCCCCGTCGAACCCGTTTCCCATCAACCCCAACCAACAATCCGGTCCGATCGCGATGAAACAGGCGCAACGGCCGAGGCTGCCCGAATTCGCGGCGGTGCGACTCAGCCATTTTTCACAGCGCTTGGTGAATAGGAGCGGTTAGTATCCTCCACTCCGCTCCGCTGACCTGCGGAGCTCCAACGTCACCAGGATCGGCGCCGCTGGACCGGGTCAGCAACGGCAACTACGAGGAGATTCGCGCCTCTGCCACGAGAGCTCCCGCCGTCGCCACGAGCGGCAGTATAGCCACGCCCATTCCATACCTGCTCAGAAACGCTGCCCCCAATGCCCCGCCGCCATAGCAGCCGAACGAGACAATCTGGCGCCACGTGTCCCACATGAGCGGCCGGTGTCTTGCAACAGCTTCCGAAACCGCGCCAGCGATCGAGGTCAGCGTGCTGGTAAACACCACGGTGTTAACCCCGGCGGTCTTCAGCAGCCGCGCCGCGGTGGCCTGTACGCCCATTGCCATTGCTGCGAATGCGATGACCGGCGCTTGAGGGAGCCCAGCCGACTGGGCCAAACCGAACCCCACAAACCCTGCGAGCAATAGCACTTCCATTGAGAGCAAGATTACCAGCGGCGTTGGCGCGCCAGGCTGCAAATCGGACAGCGGCCGGGATACTGCCGCCGCAGTGAAATAAGCCGCAAATGCGATCGCCGCGGCCTCGCCCAGCCGCAGGTCGCCCCGGCCAATCGCGATCCCAAGCAGCACCGTGTTGCCGCTCATGGCCGACGTGAATACGCCGAACTTCAGGAAACTGATCGCGTCAATCGCGCCGGACGTCACCGAAAGCAGGAACAGCGCGGCGCCGGTCCGCACTGCTTCGCCCTCAGCCCTCCACGCCGGTCAGCAAAAACGCCTGCGTGGTCGCCGATTTCAGCCGCAACGCCTTCACCGGCCCATACTGCACCGAATGATACCAGGCGCTGGCCTGCTCCGGACTGTCGAACTCCAAGATCACGAACCGCTTGGCCGGATGATCGCCCTCCAGCCGTACCGCCTCACCACCCCGTACCAGAAATCGTCCGCCATAAGCCGCAATCGTTGCAGGCACCTGTGCGCGGTACGTGTCATAGGTCGCCGGATCGGTCACCTCCACCTCAGCCAACACGTAACCCTTCGACATGAGCACAAACTCCCGGTTTCCTTAATCCGGAACGCTATGCCCGCCGCCTGGAATTGGAAATACTCGCCCCGCACGCGCCAGAGGAGGGATCCCCATGCCCAACGTCCAAGCCGAGCGTCTGACTGAGATCGCCCGCACCCTCCTGATTGCCGCCGGCGCGCCGGAAGAGGAGGCCGCCACCGTCGCCCGCTTCTCCATCGCCGCCAATCTCGCCGGGCACGACAGCCACGGCATCATCATGATCCCGAGCTATATCGAGCGGATCAAAGTTGGCCACATCATCCCCGGCGCAGTGTGGGAAATCGTGCAAGAAACCCCGACCACAACGGTCATCGACGGCCATTGGGGCTTCGGCTACGTCGTGACCGAAAAGGCCATGCGGCACACTATTGCCAAGGCCCGGACGCAGAACGTCGCTGCCGCTACCGTCCGCCGGCAGGGCCATATCGGCCGGCTGGCGAGCTATCCGCTGATGGCTGCCGCGGAGGGCATGATCGCGATGATCACCGCGGATTCCGGCCGCAGCCCGAAACAGGTCGCCCCGTTCGGTGGGGCCAAGGCCCGGCTTGGCACTAATCCCATCTGCTTTGCCGTCCCCTCCGATTTTGACGGGCCCCTCTTCCTCGACATGGCCACCTCAGCGGTCGCCGCCGGTAAGGTTCTGCTCTTTGTCGCGCGCGGAAAGGAGATCCCGGGCCACTGGATCATTGATTCCGAGGGCCAGCCGACCACCGACCCCCGTAAGCTCCGCCAGGGCGGAGCCCTGCTCCCGCTCGGCGGCTCCGAGGGTTACAAGGGCTACGGCCTCGCTGCCGTGGTCGAAATCTTCTCCGGTCTGCTTACCGGGCTGGGTTTCGGGATCGACCCTGCCGGCCGGCACAACGACGGCTGCTTCCTTGCGGTCTTCAACGTCAGTGCCTTCCGCAATCTTGCCGAGTTCAAACGAGAGGTCGCCGAGTTCGCCCGCTATCTCAAAGAAACAACACCCGCCGAAGGCTTCGACCGCGTGTACCTATCCCGGCGAGATCGAGTGGGAAACTGAACAGCAACGCCGCCAAACCGGCATTCCCATTGAGGACACCACCTGGAACACCGTCACCAAGCTCGCCCAGGAACTTGGCTGCGCGGCGAAACTCGGCTTGCCGGCATGATCGGCGAAAGCCTCCGCCGCCTGGAGGATGCCCGCTTCCTCACCGGCGCCGGCTGCTATCTAGATGACATCACCCTCCCGGGGTTGCTGCACGCGGCCATCATCCGCTCGCCCCACGCCCACGCCGACATCACAGGCATCGACGTGTCCGCGGGGCTCGCCGCTCCCGGCGTGCACGGCGTCTTCACCGCCGCCGACCTCGCGCCCGAACAGCTCGGCTCCATCGCCTGCGCCGACGAGATCGCCAGCCTCGAGCCGATGATCGTGCCCCACCGGCCCGTCCTAGCTGCCACACGTGTCCGCCATATCGGCGAGCCGGTCGCGTTCGTCGTGGCTGAAACGCAGTCGGCCGCCCGCGACGCCGCCGAGCTCGTCCTCGTGGACTACGCGCCCCTGCAACCTGTCACAGAGCCGGTTGCAGCCCTGGCCGAAGGCGCGCCGCAGCTCTGGCCCGAAATGCCCGGCAATGTCTCCTATCGGTTCCAGAAAGGCGACCGTCAGGCAGTCGAGGCCGCCTTTGCCCAGGCGGCGCACATCATCGAGACCGAACTGGTCAACAACCGCCTGATCGTCGCCCCCATCGAAACCCGCGGCGCGATTGGCACCAACGAGGATGGCGTCCTACATCTGATTCTCAGCGGCTCAAGCGTGCACGATCTGCGGGACGCCTTCGCCGGCATCTTCCGTCTCGACCCGTCCCGCATACGCGTCAGTGCCCCGGATGTGGGCGGCGGCTTCGGCATCAAAAGCACGGTCTATCCCGAGCACATCCTGCTCCTGTGGGCCGCGCGCCGCCTCGGCCGCCCGGTGAAATGGGTGGCCGATCGCGCCGAGGACTTCATCAGCGCCGCCCAGGGCCGCGACAATCACACCAAAGGACGTCTTGCCCTGAATGCCGATGGCGGGTTCCTGGCCATGGAAGTCACTAACGTCGCCAATCTCGGAGCTTACGTTTGCGGCTTCGGCCCGGGCACCTCCACCACCGCTCCCTCTACCGCCATGGGCGGCCCCTACGCTATCCCCGCAATCTTTATGGACGTCCGCGGCGTCGTAACTAACACCCTCCCCATCGATGCCTACCGCGGCGCCGGCAAGCCTGAGGCCAACTACCTGACCGAGCGCCTGATCGATGCCGCCGCCCGCAAGCTGCGGATCGACCCGTTCGAACTCCGCCGCCGCAACCTGATCGCCACCTTCCCTCATCGCACCGCTCTGGGCATGACAGTCGACACCGGGCGCTTCGTCGCCAACCTCGATACCGCGGAGCAGCTCGCCGACCGCGCCGGCCTCCGCGAACGCCGCGCAGCGGCCGAGCGGGAAGGAAGGCTCCGCGGCATGGGCGTCGCCTGCTATTTGGAAACCGCCCGCGGTGCCCCCAACGAGGCCGCCGAGATCCGCTTCAGCCAGGATGGCACGATCTCACTCCTGGTCGGCACCCATTCCACCGGCACCGGCCACGAAACCGCATATCCGCAAATCGCTGCTGACCTCCTGGGCCTCCCCGTCGAGACCTTCCGCTATGTCCAGGGCGATACCGGACTGATCGTCACGGGCGGCGGCCACGGCGGCGCACGCTCTATGCATCTGGGCGGCACCGCGATGGCGATGGCTGCCACTGAGGTGCTCGAAAAGGCCCGCCCTGTCGCCGCCCGCCTGCTCCAGACCTCACCGGATCAGCTCTTCTTCAATGCCGGCGCTTTCACCGCCGCTGACGGCCGCTCCGTCTCCCTGCTTTCGGTCGCAAAGGAAGAGAATCTCGATACCCGCGCCGAGAACATTTGCGCCCTGCATACATTCCCCGGTGGCAGCCACGTCGCCGAGGTGGAGGTCGATCCCGAAACTGGCGCCATCGCGCTGGAGCGGTACTTCGCCGTGGACGATTTCGGCCGTCTCATCAACCCGTTGCTGACCGCGGGCCAGGTCCAGGGCGGGGTGGCCCAGGGTATCGGTCAGGCACTGGTGGAGCGCACGGCCTACGACCCCCAGTCCGGCCAGCTCCTCAGCGGCAGCTTCATGGATTACGCTATCCCGCGGGCGGCCGACCTGCCGATGCTCGAAGTTACCCTTGCCGGCCAACCCACCACAGCTAACCGGCTCGGCGTGAAAGGCTCGGGCCAGGCTGGCGCCATAGCTGCACCGCAGACTGTCGTCAATGCGGTTCTCGAGGCCCTCGCCCCACTCGGCATCACCCACCTCGACATGCCGATCACGGCGGAAACCGTATGGCGCGCCATTCAGTCAGCGTCCCGGGGTTGAGCAGCCGACCGCTGCTCCCGATTGAGTTTCGAAAGCTGCCTTACGTGGTTTGGGCGACGCCGCCCGCAGCGAAAAGAACGCAGCGACAAGAAGGAGAGCCATGCCGCATCCTTCGCGCACTCCCACATGCTCTCCGGCCATCAGCACTCCCAGTATGACGGCAACCACGGGCGAGACGTAGGCATAACTTCCGGCCGCCGCCGGTCCCCAGGCAGCGATCAGCTTTAGGTAGCCGGTAAACGCGAGAAGAGACCCGAACAGCACCAGGAACCCCCACCCGCCCCAGGCCGGCACGGGCCAGAGAAATCTGGCGGCCTGTGCGGCGCCAGGCTCGAACGCGAGCGCCCCGAATGCGAGCGCCGCGCCCCCAGGCAACAGGGTGATTGCGGAGATGAATGTGGCGCTCGTAGTCGTTGCCAACGGCCGCGCCATCACCGAACCCAGGGAGTAAACAACCGCACTGAACACGATCGCTCCTGCGGCAATCAGGCCAAGCACGTCTTTCGGCGCTGCAATTTCAGGCCCGAAAAGCACGGTGAGACCGCCGAAGCCAATGCCGAGCGCCGCGGCGCGGCTTGCGCTCCACCGCTCTTCCCCGAGCATCAGCCCGAAGCCGAGCAGGCTGAGGGGGATCAGGGTGGAGCCGAGTACCTGCGCTCAGACCGGAGGGCACATAGCGCATCGCCCAGAACAGCGGCGCATAGGTGAGTACCGACCATCAGCAGGCATATGATCATCAACCGGGCCACTTCGCGTGGCTCCAGCCGTCTGGTCTCGTTCCGCAGCCAGGAGATCAGCAGCAAGATTGCCCCGGCGGCCAGAAAGCGTGTTCCGGCAAAGAAAACCGGCGGAACGCTCTGTATGCCCACCTTCACGGCAAGCCAGGTTCCACCCCAGATCAGGCAAATGGCTGCGAACAGGGCCAGCACTTGTGCCCCTCCTTATGTGTAATGGGATTGTGGCCATATATGCGTTACACAAGGCGAGATCCAGGTCAGATGGAGAGTGCCGCAACAGTTGAGCTGACCGTCAACACGTTGAAATTGCGTGGAGGACACCCGGCACTCGATTTCACGAATACGGTGAACTCGCGCGGGGCACGCTACGGCCCGGACGTGCTCCGTAGTTACGCGGACCTTCTGGATTGGGCCATCCGCGTTGGCGTCCTTACAAGCGAGGAGGCGAGCCCCATGCGGGCTCTGCCGCACGAACAGGCCGAAGCGGCGCTGGAGCGGGCGAAGGCGCTGCGGGAGGCGCTGTATCGGGTTTTCTCCTCAGCGGGCTCGCCTGATCCGGTCGATCTGGATCTCGTTCAGAAGAACCTTCGCTCGGCCCAGGATTGGCGGATACTGGCGGCCTCACCCGACGGATACCGATGGTCTTGGAAGCCGGGCGATCCGGATGCCGTTGCACATCGCGTTGCTTCTGCGGCTACAGAGCTGCTGGTGTCGCCCGTCCTCAGTCGGGTTCATGTCTGCCCGGGGACGAACTGCGGTTGGCTCTTCCTCGACACATCCAGGGCAGGGCGACGTCTCTGGTGCAGCGAGGAGACGTGCGGCAACCGCGACCGCGTCCGCCGTTGGCGAGAACGCCGCAAGCCCTCACCGGGCTGTCGTGAATTGGAAGATGAGTAGGATTGAGTTAGCCTGAATTGCTTACGGGCCAATCACGGGAGGACAGAATGGCAGCGCAGACCAAATGGCGCCTGTCCGGCGACTACTTCGAAAACTGCAACTGCGACGTCGTGTGCCCATGCCTCGTATCGGCCGCCGCGCCCTTAACGGCCCGGCCGAGCCAGGGCGTCTGTGACGTAGCACTGGCCTTCCACATCGATACGGGCACCTACGGGGACGTGTCGCTGGATGGCCTCAACGTTGCGGTGATCGCGCACACGCCCGGACCTATGGCCGAGGGTAATTGGACCCTTGCCGCGTATGTCGATGAGCGTGCGGATGACAAACAGACTGCGGCGATTGGCGCCATCTTTGGTGGCGGGGAAGGCGGTCCTATGGCTGCCTTCGCCCCGCTCGTCAGTACACATCTCGGCGTAAAGAGAGCACCCATCAAATATTCCATTAACGGCAAAGCCCGTTCGGCAGAAATCCCAGGGATTATGCAGATGAAAGTCGAGCCGCTACCAAGCATGCACCCGAGCGGGGAGGTCTGGGGCGCTATGGGCCATCCAATCGCACCCGATAAACTTGCATTCGCCGTGGGTGGCGAGGGCAGTACCTTCACAGACCACGGGATGCGTTGGGACAACTCTGGTAAGAACGGGCACTACGCGCCGATCAGTTGGTCGAATTAACTCAGCTGTCTACCGCCGGCGTGAACCGCGCCGGATCAGACGAGTCCTGGAGAAGCTGCCTTGGAGCGCGCCCAGCCTGACCCGCTCGTAATTCAGCGCAACGTCATCTTAGGCCTGCTCCTCGGGCTGGCTGTTGCCGCGTGGCTGCTTCTCGCCCGGCAAACCGGGTCCAGCAACATGGCCGTCGCAATGGGCTCGTTAACTATGGGCATGCGTGCCCCGCTGTTTCTTACCATGTGGGTGGTCATGATGGTGGCCATGATGTTTCCGGCTGCGGCGCCCATGGTTCTAACTTTCCATCAGATTCAGATAGGCAAACGCGAACGCGGCGAAGCTTTCGTCGCGACCTGGGTATTTGTTGCCGCTTACATGCTGGTTTGGGTGCTGGCTGGTGTCGCCGCATACGCAGGCGCGTTGGCCGCCGAGTGGCTAGCTCGCCACGCCGCGGTCTCCGCGGCCACCGCCGCGCGGATCGGCGCTGGGATCGTGGTTCTGGCGGGGCTCTATCAGCTAACACCGCTGAAGGATCGTTGTCTCGCCAAATGCCGGACGCCGATCAGTTTTATCATGACCTCATGGCGTGATGGCGCAATCGGGGCATTCCGCATGGGGCTTAGCCACGGCGTCTATTGCCTTGGCTGCTGCTGGTTGCTGTTCGTCATCCTCTTTCCACTCGGGATTATGAACATTGGCGCCATGGCACTGCTCACCTTTTTAATCCTCGCCGAGAAAACGTTGCCCTGGGCGCGGGTGACCGCAGGTGTATCGGCAACCGCCTTGCTCGCCTACGGTGCTTTCGTGCTAGCTGTTCCGCAAGCACTGCCGACTTTCATGGTTAACGGCAACGCGGCCACAACTCCGGCTGCAGCCGCATCAATGGACATGCAAGCCATGCCAATGCCCGACAGGACCGGGGCCTCACCCCACCGGTGAAGCGGTTTTCAGCCGGCTCTCTTATGAACGTCACAGTAATACCCGTTCGGGACCGCATGGCAGCCCGCATACGAATAGTCCGGTGCGGGTTGTGCCACCCTCGGCCCCTGGCCTGGGGTCTGAATGACGATGACCTCGGGTTGGGGCGGCTCGGGCACCGGTAAATACGTCTCCAGCCCGTTGTTGCCGGACCACCACGGCCACCAGCCCGACGATACGGGAACTTGCGCGGAACCTCGCCGCGCCGCGAAACGCGTGCCATGAAACCGGCGCGCGGCAAACAGCGTGCGACGCGCACCGAATTGCCCGTGAAATTCGGTGAGGGGACGAAATGCCGGCGGTTGCCCGGCGAGACCTCTGAACCCGCCGCCGAAACCCCGCCGCCACCGCGCGCGTCAGCGTGCGGACCAATGGCCAGAACCGCAAACGAAAAGACGAGAATTCCAAGGGCGCGTCTCATGACACGATCCCTCCCCTGTTTATTGGATATTGTTGCCCTTTCGAGCGAAAGCCGCAATGGGCAGATATGGCTCAGTCATCTAAACCAACTTTGGCTCTATGGCGTAGGCCATGATGCCGCCAGATGCTCGCCATGTCTCGACGGGGGGAGTTCATGACCAACTCAGATTTCAGTAGAAGAGCCTCGCTCGCCTCGGCGTTCGCGGCGGCCACCCTGGCCTGGGCCGCCAAAGCGGCCTCCGCCCAGTCGGCCGGCGGTCAAAGCCGATCAAGTCGGCGCGTCATCATCAAGCAGGAGCTTCCAGGCGAGCCGCAACGCGAAATGATTCTGGTTGAAGTCACCTACCCACCGGGGGACGGGATCGCCACCGCACATTCATCCTAACGGAGTGATGGCCTTCGTTGTGTCCGGTGCCGTCGCCTCCAAGGTGAACGATGGGCCGGAGCAGGTGTTCCGGGCCGGAGAAGCGTGGTGGGAGCCGCCGGGGGCGCTGCACCGCGTGTCCCGTAATGCGAGCTCCACCACGCCGGCGACGCTGCTTGCGATCTACGTCGCCCCGAAAGGAGCGGTGGGAGGCGATCTCATGAAACCAGTCTGAACACGTGGCATGAGAACATCCGCTCAACTCGCTTGGTCGGCTGCGAGCGCCTCGGCCACCACGCGGCCCAGCTCCCCCTGCGAATAGGGCTTGGGCAGCAGCTTTGCCTCGGTGTTCATCAGCTGCTCGGTCTCCGCGGCGCAACTTGAGCCGGGCATTAGATAGCCGGAACTCAGGACTGCCCTTAGCACGGGATGCCGCACCTTCGCCTCCCGCACTAGTTCAGCCCCGCTCATGCCGCCGGGCATGACAAGGTCCGAGAGCAGAAGATCCACGTTGGGAGTGTTGGCGGCCGCTAACAGCTCCAGGGCGGCTGGCCCGTTCGCCGCGACAAGTGTGCTGTAACCAAGCGTTTCGAGCTGGAGCACAACCAGATCGCGGACATCGGCATCGTCCTCTACCACAAGCACGACCTCGCCGCCTGTCTTCGCCGCCGGACCGACGGTCGGCTTCAAGGGGGCGTCGGCTATCCGCGGGAAATACATGCGCACTGTCGTGCCGGCCTCGGGCGCGCTCTCAATCGCCAGGAAGCCGCTGGATTGCCGCAGAAAACCATAGACTTGGCTCAGGCCAAGGCCGGTCCCCTTTCCCGGTTCCTTGGTCGTAAAGAACGGCTCGGTAGCGCGTTCGAGCACGGCCGGCGACATGCCCGAACCGGTGTCTGCCACCTCGACAACCACATAGTCTCCGGGCTGTGCTTCTGGGTGCTCCGCCGCGGCCACCGGGTCAATCACGACATGCCAGGTGGTGACGGTCAGGCGGCCCCCGCTCGGCATCGCATCGCGCGCATTCAGTACCAGGTTCAGCACAGCCGAGGCGAACTGCGCCGGATCCACGAAACAGGAACCTGCCGCCGGGTCGAGCAGCAGGTTCATCTCGACCGCCTCACTTAGGATGCGCGCCGACAGCACGTCGACTTCGCGGATAAGTTCGTTGACCGACCGGGTCTCAGCACGCAACGTCTGCCGCCGCGCGAAGGCCAGGAGCTGAGAAGTAAGTTGGGTGCCACGCGTGACACCCTGTTGTGCAGTCGCAACAAGGTGCGACAGTCGCTCGTTATTGGCAACCTGCTGTGCGATGAGCTCCAGATTGCCGCTGATCACGAGCAACAGGTTGTTGAAATCGTGCGCCACGCCGCCGGTTAGCTGGCCGATGGCCTCCATCTTCTGGGCCTGGTGCAGCGCGTCTTCGGCTTGCCGACGCTCCGCCAGCGCCGCAGCGACCCGGCTCTCCAACTCCTGGTTCAGTCGCCGAAGCTCCTCGTCCGAGCGCCACCGCCCAATGGCGACGCCAAGCAGGTTGGCGATCCCTTGCAGGAAATCGACATCGTTTTCAGAGAACGCGCCGGGTTGTTCGCTGTCCACCTCCAGCACCCCGTAAGGCCGCCCCTCGCTCAGCAGGATCACGTTGATGGCCCGCCGGACCCCATGCTCGGCAAGCAACTGAGGGGTACGGAAGCGGCTCTCGCCCGACAGCAGGTTGGATATTACTGGCTTACCGGTGTGTAGGGCGTAGCCGGCCGGGGAATCGAGATCGGCACCGATCGTCGCGTGTCCGACTACACCGGGCTCCCACCCGACCCCGGCACGGACGAGAAGCCGATTCTGATCGGTGAGATATTCAAGCACTTTGGCATACGTGGCTGTAAGGCCCACTGCCGCCAGTCGCGCCCCCTCCTCCAGCAAGTGCTCAAACGGTGCGTGGGACAATGCCCGACGCCCCAGCTCAGCAAGCACAGCCTGTTGCCGCAACCGTAGCTCGAGTTCGCGCTTGGCTTCGTCGCGCGGACCGTGCTGAGCGTCGCCATTGTGCATCTGCTAGTACCCAGGTCAGTGTTGCTTGGTATTTCTCCCCTGGTCAATCCGGCAGGAGGCTCATTTCGCTATTGGGCTGACAACGCCGACCCTGATCAGCGCGTGCCCGCTCACGCCTGACGCGGCTGCCCGTTGGAAGCACCCAGGCCACCGTCCACTGGCAAGTTCACCCCGGTCACAAACCGCGCATCTTCGCTCGCCAGGAACGCGATGACTGCTGCCACCTCCTCCGGCTCGCCCGGCCGGCCCAGCGGAATCCGCTCCCGGAACTTGGCCATCAGCGCCTCGTCCTTGTCCATTCCCGCCGTCAGGCCGGTCCAGGTAAGCGTCGGGTTCACCGCGTTTACCCGCACTCCATGCGCCCCCAGGTCCATTGCCAGCGCCCGCGTGAAATTCGTCACCGCCCCTTTGGCTGCGTTGTAGAAGCTCATGCCCCAGTCGCCGCCCAACCCCGAGACCGACGACACATTCACGATGCACCCCTTGGACGCCATCAAGTGCGGCACCGCGGCCCGCGTGCAATAAAACACCGCATCCACATCAACCGCCATCACGCGGCGCCAGTCCTCTACCGAGGCCTCAGTTACCGTCCCCTTCGCCACCACCCCAGCATTGTTCACCAGCACATCCAGCCGGCGGAAGCGGTTTACCGCCTCCTGCACGAACCGCTCGACTGCCATCAAATCCGCTACATCCGCCGCCACGGTCATGGTGCGCTCAGCGGGAAACGAGGCAGCGGTCGCCCGCAGCTTTGCCTCCTCCCGGTCCACCATGGCCACCGCGGCGCCTTCCTCGCTAAACCTCCGCGCCGTCGCTGCGCCGATGCCGGAGGCCGCTCCGGTCACCAGCACCACCTTACCCGCAAACCGCTCCATCAGGCGATCTGTAGCATAATCTTCCCGCGGACATGCTCGTGCTCCAGCACGCGGTGCGCCTCCGCGACCGCTGCCAGCGGGAACGTCCGGTCCACATGCGCCCGCACGCGACCGTCCTCGACCAGACCCGCGATCTCCCGCAACTCGGCCCCGTTTGGCTGCGCCATATAACGCGTCCCCCTAGCGCCGCGCGCCGCGGCTTTCTGCTTGTCCGGCTCCGCCAGCGTCGAAACCAGTATGCCGCCCTGCCGCAGCACCGCCCAGGACCGGTCCTGCACCTCACCGGCAACCAGATCAAACACCACATCGAGGTCCCGGGCTCGGTCCTCGAATCGCTCCGCCTTGTAATCGATCACCACGTCGGCCCCGAGCCCGTGCACGAATTCGGCGTCCTGGCCCGCGCACGTCGCAAATACCTGGGCGCCGCGCGCCTTGGCAAACTGCACCGCGAGGTGTCCGACTCCACCGGCGCCCCCGTGGATCAGCACGCGTTGGCCCTCCTGCAGACCCCCATGATTGAACAACCCCTGCCATGCGGTCAGCCCCGCGAGGGGAATGGCCCCCGCCTGCACAGCATCCAGCCCTCGCGGCACGGGCGCGCAGATATCCGGCCGAGCCAATGTCACTTCGGCATTCCCGCCGTTGTCCCGCTCAAGCATGGCGAACACCACACTGCCTTCCCGGAAAGCACCGTCCAAGCCCGGCCCGAGCCGCTCCACTACCCCGGCCACATCGCGCCCGAGGGTTATCGGCAGCTTGTCGGCCGGCAGGTAGCCGCCCCGACGGATCTTGTAATCCACTGGGTTGACGCTGGCCGCCTGCACGCGAATACGCATTTGTCCCGGCCCCGGCTCAGGCACCGGGACCTCGTCCAAGACAATAACCTCAGGGCCGCCGAAGCGGTGAATTCGCGCTGCTTTCATGTTCCTTCAGCGGGACCACCAGCATCGGGTTCCGTGCAGAACCCCATTGCCGATACACAGGGTGGCGAACGCTCAACAGTGCGTGCGGACGCATGTTGCCTTCCCTCGGTGACCGGGCCTCGATCCGGCTATCTGCGCGCGGTCACACGCCCCTACCGCACCCGATTGGCCACGAGATCCGCCACGACTGCGGGATCCGCCAACGTCGAGACATCGCCCAGGCTGTCTGTCTCATCGGCCGCTATCTTTCTCAGGATCCGACGCATGATCTTGCCGCTCCGGGTCTTCGGCAGCGCCGGTGCCCACTGGATCGCATCAGGCGCCGCAATCGGCCCGATCTCCTTGCGCACCCAGGTAACCAGCTCCTTGCGCAAGGGTTCGCTCGGCTCCTCGCCGACCTTCAGTGTCACGTAGGCATAGATGCCCTGCCCCTTGAGGTCGTGCGGGAAGCCGACCACCGCGGCCTCCGCCACCTTCGGGTGCGCTACCAGTGCGCTCTCGACCTCCGCTGTTCCCATGCGATGGCCGGAGACGTTGATTACGTCATCTACCCGCCCGGTGATCCAGTAGTAGCCGTCCGCATCCCGCCGGGCACCATCGCCGGTGAAATAGAGACCCTTGAACGTCGAAAAGTAGGTCTGCACGAACCGCTCGTGGTCCCCGAACACGGTCCGCATGATCCCTGGCCAGGCGTCCTGAATGCACAGATTGCCCTCGCAGGGACCGTGCAGCTCGTGCCCGTCGCCATCCACCAGCATCGGCCTGACTCCCGGCAACGGCAGCGTGGCCGAGCCCGGTTTCAGGTCCGTTGCCCCCGGCAGCGGGCTGATCAGAATACCGCCCGTCTCCGTCTGCCACCAGGTATCGACAATCGGGCAACGGTGCTCGCCGACCACCCGGTTATACCACAGCCACGCCTCGGGATTGATCGGCTCGCCCACCGTGCCCAGGATGCGGAGAGACTTGCGGGACGTCTTCATCACCGGCGCCTCCCCGTCCCGCATCAGAGCACGGATGGCGGTCGGCGCCGTGTAGAAGATGTTAACTTTGTGCTTATCGACCACCTGCCAGAACCGGCTGCTGTCAGGGTAGTTGGGAATACCCTCGAACATCAGGCTGGTCGCGCCATTCGCAAGCGGCCCATACACGATGTACGTGTGGCCCGTGACCCAGCCGACATCCGCCGTGCACCAATAGACCTCGCCTGGCTTGTAGTCGAACACCAGCTCGTGCGTGAAAGCGGCCCAGACCATGTAACCGCCTGTCGTGTGCAGCGTGCCTTTGGGGTTCCCGGTGCTGCCCGAAGTGTACAGAATGAACAGCGGATCCTCGGCGTTCATCGGCTCCGGCTCGCAGGTGGGCGATGCCTGGGCCATGAGCTCCGTGTAGCGGTAATCCCGCCCCGGTTGCATCGCCACGTTGGCGCCGGTGACCGGGACAACCACAACCGACCGGACGCTCGGACAGGATTTCAGCGCTTCGTCTGCGTTGGCCTTCAGCGCGACCTTACGTCCGCCCCGCCGTCCCTCATCGGCCGTGATAAGCACGTCCGAGGCACAGTCCCGAATCCGGTTGGCCAGACTGTCCGGAGAAAATCCACCAAACACCACCGAATGGATCGCCCCGATCCGCGCGCAGGCGAGCATCGCCACCGCGATCTCGGGCACCATCGGCAGATAGATCGTGACCCGGTCACCCTTCTTCACACCCAGCCCGCGCAACGCATTGGCGAACCGGCAGACCTGCTCGTGCAGCTCACGATAGGTGATGGACTTGCTGACCGACGGATCATCACCCTCCCAGATGATCGCGACCCGGTCCGGGTGCGCGGCAGCGTGCCGGTCGAGGCAGGAAACCGATGCGTTGAGCACCCCGTCCTCGAACCACTTGATCGAGACGTTCCCCGCAAAGCTCGTATTCTTGATCTTCGTCGGCGCCTTCATCCAGGTAATGCGCCGCGCCTGCTCCCCCCAAAACCCGTCCGGATCGCGGTCTGCCCGCTCGTACATCTCGCGATAGCGCTCCGCCGTGACATGCGCATGAGCCGCGATCTCCGGCCGCACCCGAAAGACCTGGTCTTGAGCTTGATGGGTATCTGGCATGGTCCGTCTCCCGTCCATGTTCTTTGTAACCGCTTGTGCCGGCGTATCTGGCTGCGACGATAGGGCGAGGACGCACCAAGGGGAAGCGGCCCTCGCCGGACCAGCCGTCGTGACACCTCCGCAAAACCTGTGCAACTCTCCAAAGGTCGAGAAACGGGGGAGAGTGGTGTCGGAACGCCATCGGCACCGGCCAACCTGCAGATCGGGCGAAAGCCGCTACTGCTGCTCTCCTACGTCGTCGCCGCCGCGACCATCAGCTTCGTCGTGATCTGGCGCATGCCCGAAACCCGCCCACCAATCGCTGCGATAGGAGACCCCGATGCCCTTGTTCCTGTTCACGGGCGGCAAATTCCTGGACGCTCGCCGCGACGAGCTGATCGACGGGATGGAAGTCCTGGTCGAGGACGGTCTCATCAAGGAAGTCTCCGACCGCCCCATCAGCGCCTCCTCCGCCACCCGCGTCCCAATCGGCAATCGCACGCTGATGCCCGGCCTCATCGACTGCCACATCCATATCCTGCTCACCGAGGTGAACATCCGCCTGCTCGAGGATGTTCCGTTAACCCTGCTTTCCGCCAAGGGGTGGGCCTCCATGCGGGCCATGCTGATGCGCGGCTTCACCACGCTGCGGGACACCGGCGGTGCCGACTGGGGCATGAAAGCCGCCGTCGAACAAGGCCTGTTCGAGGGACCACGCCTCTATGTGGCCGGCCAGCCACTCAGCCAGGCCGGCGGCCATGCCGACCATCGGCGACGGACCCAGTCCGGCTGGGGCTGCGCCTGCTGCAACGGCCTGAACTTCACCTCCCGCGTCGCCGACGGCGTGCCCGAAGTCGTTAAGGCCGTGCGCGACGAACTCCGGAAGGGTGCCGACCACATAAAGATCATGGTCTCGGGGGGCGTGACCTCGCCTTACGACCCACTTGAAAGCGTGCAGTACCGCATGGACGAGATCGAGGCCGCCGTCGAGGAAGCAACTCGCTGGGGCTCCTACGTCTGCGCCCACGCTTACAGTGCCAAGGCCATCGAACGCGCGGTCAAAGGTGGCGTCCGCACTATCGAGCATGGCAATCTGATCGAATTGCCGACCGCCCGGCTGATGGCCGAACGCAGCGCTTATGCCGTCCCCACCCTCGTCACCTATAATTCCATGCGCCGCCGCGCCCGCGAGTTCGGCATGTCCGAGGCTAGCCTGACCAAGAACGAGAAAGTGCTGGCCGCCGGCCTGCACTCACTCGAAATCTTCCAGTCCGCTGGCGTCCGCATCGGTTTCGGCAGCGACCTCCTTGGGCAGCTCCAGAACGATCACTGCAACGAATTCACCATCCGCGCCGAAGCCATGAAGCCTCAGGAAATCATCCGTTCCGCCACCCTGGTGAACGCCGAGATTATCCGCGCCGAGGGCAAGCTGGGCGAGATCGTGCCCGGCGCCCATGCCGACCTCCTGGTCGTGGATGGCGACCCGTACCGCGACATCTCGGTTTTCCGCAACGACGGCAGCCACCTGGCTGCCATCATGGCCCGCGGACGCTTCGTTAAGAACGCGATGTGAATGCATAGAACCGGCGCCCGTACCCATGGCCTGCCCTGAGCAGCCCCTAACCCGACCATCTTCGCGAACGCGGTAATCCCGCGCCGCTACCGGAGTTAACGGGACAGGCCGAGCGCCACCGCAATCTGCCGCCGTATGACCGCAAGCTGCGTCTCGCTGATGCTCAATTCCGTCGCGCGCAATCGGCGGGCCGAAGTCGTCACCACGCAATGCGACAATGCCCAGCAAGGTTTACTGCACCCATTCTGCTCGGTCGGCTCTATCGCCAGAGCCAGATCAGGGATGGCCAGACGCGGATCATCAGCCAGGGGTACCAGGACGACATTCGGATAATTATCCGCGAACAGCTCGTGATCCTCGACCACCACGGCCGGACGCATTTTATTCGGTTCCTTGGGCAGAGCGTCCCGCCAGTCGGCAATGACGATTTGCCCGGCCCGAAATCGCGGCACGCGCTATTCGCCGTCAGGCGTCAGCAGGCCACCCCAATCCTCATAAAAGCCACGCGCCTCAAAGGAATGCTGAACGTACTCCCCAACCGCCGCGCTCTGGCGGTGAATACGCTCACGCCGGACCCGTTCCGCCGCTTCGGTCGCGATCTGTCGCAGATAACTCGACAGACCCATGTGATGGTGCCGTGCCTCCTCCTCGAGAACGTCTTTTACGTCCTCATCCAGCCGAACGGACACGGGCGTAATCATGACTGCATCCTCTTGCGATACTACGCACATGTAGCACAACCACCAACTACATTCAAGTCGCCGGCAATCTCACGATAAACCGTGCGCCTAGCACTCGCCCGCCCTGCCCCCGCCAATTCTCCGCAACAATCCGCCCCCGAAGCGCCTCGACGATCTGCCTGCTAATCGACAACCCCAGACCAGAGTGAGTTCCAAACCGCTCCTCCTGTGGCCGCTCCGAGTAGAACCGGTCGAAAATCTGTTCCAGCTTACCATCCGGAATCCCCGGCCCCTGATCCTCGACCACAATTTCGACGATTGCTCCGCTCTGCTTGGCCTCCACGCCTATCCGTCCGCCCGGCGGGCTGAAGGACTCCGCATTGCTGAGCAGATTACGGAACACTTGCACCAGACGATCCTCCACCCCCCGCACGAACAGTCCCGACTGCGGAGCGATCATTTCGATCCACGGATCCTGCTCCGCGCGCGTGGCATCGTGCAGATCCTTGAGTGTCCGCAGCATCGGCACGAGATCGACCCGCTCCGCCATTAGCCGGGACAGTTCCGCGTCCACCCGAGAAGCATCAGAAACGTCGCTGATCAGCCGATCCAGGCGGGTCACGTCATCAGTAATGATCGCCAGCAACTGTTTCTGCCGGACCGGGTCCTCGATCCGCCGCAAAGTTTCGATCGCGCTGCGGATCGACGACAGAGGGTTCTTGATCTCATGCGCCACGTCGGCCGCGAAGCGTTCGATTGCATCCATGCGCTGCCATAGCGCAGCCGCAGAATCCGCCAGTGCCACCGCGAGTGTCCCAACCTCGTCACGCCGCCGCAGCAAGGAGCGAGGCACGCTACCTGTCCGCCCCTGCCCTTCCCGCATATCCGCGGCGGCATCGGCCAGTCGCAGGATCGGCCGCGCGATGGTCCGAGACAAATACAATGACAGGAGAACGGTCAGCCCCAGCGCCAGACCGAACAGCCCCAAGATCGACATCCGAACTGCAAACAGGCTGGCGTCCACCTCGCGTGCTTCCCGCGTCAGCAGGATAATCCCCATCGTGTGATGATCACGCTCTACCGGCTCAGCCACCGTAACCAACAGGCGATTGTCCTTGGTACGACGAATATACGGCGGCATTTCGCGGCTCTGGTCCGGGCTCGACAGCCGCACCTGTTCCTTGACGTCGGGCTGCCATTCCGGGCCAGCTCCAATCGGCGATAGATCAACCGGGTTCGGGGTCTCGCGCGGCAGCAGCGACAACGCTTTATCATAAACCCAGCCCACCGCACCCAGCAGCGCGCCGTGGCTGACGGCAGGCGGGAAATACTGCGTTCCCTCTTTGCCGCCGTGGTTCCGAATCGCCGAGTCCGCGATCAGTGTTCCATCCGGCCCATACAGCTTCGCCTCTGCGTCCGGCGTCGGCTCGGTCAGCCGATCCAGCAAAGGCCGCGCAATCTCCGGCACCAGTTTCGGATCCGCAGGGCGGGTCATATTCACCGCGCTTTCGCCCAGCGCGCCGGCAAAAATTCGCGCCTGCTCACGTAAGGCGGTGACCTCGGCCTCCAGTAAGCCATTTTGATATTGATCAAGATATAGTAGCGCTGCCAGGAGGAGCACGAGAGGCAAAAGATTCACGAGCAGGATCCGCCGGAGCATCGGCGAGACCCAACGTACGCGGGGTCGTGACCGCGGAGCACGCTCCACTGCCGAGAAGGCTCGCGGCAGTTGCCGGGCACGTATCGGCAGTTGCAGCAAGTCTAGTGCTCCTTGTACCGGTATCCGATGCCGTACAACGTCTCGATTTGATTGAACGTGTCGTCCACGGCCCGGAATTTCTTGCGGATTCGCTTCACGTGGCTGTCGATAGTCCGGTCATCAACATAGATGTTTTCGCCATAAGCAGCGTCAATCAGTTGATCGCGGCTTTTCACCATGCCGGGCCGCGCCGCCAGCGCCTTAACCAGCAGAAACTCCGTAACAGTCAGTTGGATATCCTCAGCCTTCCAGGTGCACTGATGCTTTGTGTCGTCCAGTACCAAGTCCCCACGCGCCAGCACACCACTGGGAGCGGCCCCCGACCCCTCCGCGCGGGAGGCTTCATTACGCCTCAGTAAGGCACGAATCCGCTCGATTAGGAGCCGCTGGGAGAACGGTTTGGTGATGTAATCGTCCGCACCAAGACGGAGGCCCATGAGCTCATCCACCTCCTCGTCCTTGGAGGTCAGAAAGATAATGGGCATAGAACTGCGCTGCCGCAGGCGTTGGAGCAGCTCCATACCGTCCATCCGTGGCATTTTGATATCGAGCACGGCCAGGTCCACCGGGCGCGAGGTCAGACCCTGCAAGGCACTTTCGCCGTCAGTATAGGTTCTGACCTGGAATCCCTCCTGCTCCAGGGTCATCGACACACTGGTCAGGATATTACGGTCGTCGTCGACGAGTGCGATTGTGTGCTTCATTTGTTCATTGCCCTGCATACCAGGGCCTCCACCCCGGATGGGGCGTCATTGTGGCGCATAACGCCGGGAAGGGGAACCGGACCAGATCTCGCTACGCGATCAGAAACTGCGCGACGGCCGCAGGCTGCGCCCTTGTGCCAAAACTGACTGGAGCACGCTGACGGCATAGGCCTCAGGCGAAAGCCCCGGCCGACCGACCGCCGCCCACAGGAGCCAGTGAAAGCCTATGTAAGCCGTACCCCCTACCAAAGTATTCAGCGACAGCCGCGCAATGCTGCCCAGACCCAGCGGGTCGATCCATCGGCCAAAAATAATGACGCAGACCGACATAACGGCACAAGCGGCCAGGCTGCGCCAGCAGGCTGCCAGTTCCTTCCACCAGAGAAGCCCAAGAATTCGGTTTGCCTGCGCCGTCCACATCACCGCATTCAGCAACGCCGTGGCAGCCATTGCCCAGCAGGCCCCGTACAGCCCCCAATGGATCGCGCTAAAAACTGTCAGTGGGACCCGCACGGCAATACTTGCATAATAAGTAAGCGTATAGGCCCGCTGCTTGTTAGTTACCATCATAATCGTATGCACATAATGCCCGACGGCATCAAACAACTGATAGAGGGTTATTACAGCCAGGATCGGTGTTACTGCGTGCCATTTTGCGCCAAGGAAGAGCTTCACCACATCCGGGGCCGTCAGCGCAAGTCCGGCACCTAAGGGAACGACGAGCGCACACTGCGCCGCCAGACCATCAAGAAATCTTCTGCCAAGCTCTCGCGCGTCATCCGCCACACGGGACAGCCCTGAATAAAACGGACCACGAATCGGAGCAGCCAGCTCGGATATCGGCAGGCTCGCGATCTGCCCACCAACCTGAAAAAGGCCAACCTGCTTCATCCCGATATACCGGCCCACGACAAAATTCATGAGCTGCAAATCGAGAACCAGACACACATTGCCTAGAAACAGCCACTTCGAGAAATGGAACAGGTCACGCCATCCAGCCAGAGAGAACCGCGGCCGGTGCGGCATGATGATGTAACCTCCGGGCACGGTGATCATCTTGCTGATCAACGTCCCGACCACGAGAATCCAATAATTCTGAATAAAAATCGCCAGGAGCATTACGATAATGAAGCCCTGCAGCTTGCCCCAGAGGGTCCAGATCGTCAGCAGGTCGAACCGCATCGTACGCTGATAATCAAGCAGCCGCACGTTCTGCAGCGAGTCAAGGAAAGCGCTTGCCGCAATCACCCACATCACCGGCGCAATACGAGGTTCGTGCATAAACCGAGCCTGCAGACCCGATGTCGCAACCAGACAGATCGCGATAAAGGCTCCGCGCATCACACCCAGGGTCCAGGCTGTGTCATAGTGCGCCGGATCTGGGTTGCGCATTCGGATAATAGCGAGATTAAACCCGGTCGCTGTAAGCAGGTCCAGGATCGGATACACCATCTGCGCCAGCGCCACGATCCCGAAATCCTGGGGCGCCAGGATGCGAACAAGCACCAGCGTGCTGATGATCCCGATCCCACGCATACCGAGCCGGCCGGCGATCATGTATGTCGAGGACAGGGCAAGCCTCCGCCCAAGCCTCGATCCGTCCTGTAGGGGCAACAATTCGAGTACCAACCCGCGGTTCGCACTGCTTCGAAGCTCATCGCATAGCACAGCACCGCGCAGGAACGATACGCTAAAGAGAATGATTCAGCCGTATCGGCTATTCTGAGTCCGGCTGACATCCGGCACGGATCGAACGGGCGTTCGGAACCCTACAGTAATATGAGATGACGAGGAGGTTGACCCTTTCCGCCGCAATCGATTTCTCCTCTCCTGCGGGAGGGGGAAGGTCGAGGTTAAAGGCGGCCAGCGCTGACTGGGCCCTGAAAACGCCGCAGTGGCGCCTTCCTTGATGACGGGGTGCGCAACCTCCGCACCGGGTTCTTCACCCTGGTCGAGCTGTCAGGTCGAGGTCCACCATCACCGGTGCATGGTCGCTGCCTGCCGCTATGCCCTCCTCATAGAGGTGCTCGATGTGCCGCACGACCCAATGGCGGCTGACCCAGACAGAATCGAAGCGCCGTCCCGTGCCCGGCGAGTTCTTCCGCCGCCCAGTCCGGTGGGTGATGGCAAGGGGTCCGGACGGCTTGCTGGCCCGAAGCCTGTCCATCTCATCGGGATGAAGGGCGAGCCAGCGGCGCAGCGCGTCATCGAGATCGTGCACCTTGCCAGGGCCGAACAGAAGATCATCTCCAGGCTCGCCGCGCAGGCGCCGGCGGCCGGTATGCCAGTGCGTCCGGGTATTGGCGAAGTCGAACGCGTCAATCAACGGCGTGTTGGCGTCGGCGCCGAACAACAGGAGTTTTGGGCCTTCTCTGCTGCCAAGAACAGACAGGCGGCTCTGATCTCCGGCTTGGCCGCATTCCTCTCTTTCGTCGCGGCCGGACTGTTTTTGCTCGCTCAGGCCTTCGCCGATCCGCCTTTATGCCATTGAATGGCCGATGGTGGCCACTATGGTGCGGCTGGCGGGTTCTGCCCAGCTTCCACCGCGCTCCAAGCTCGTGCGCCGCTGGCGGCCCGCGTTTCGCAGGCAGCAACCGGGTGGTTATCAGATCGGGTAAGCATTCCAGTCCAGCCTTACGCCCGCTTTTGCTATGGCCGCAACTGCAACTTGGCTTATGGCCGCATCGTGCAGCGGCGCATACGCAGTGTCGTTCACTGAACTCGGGGCAGGAGAGGTCTCCTGCGGGACCTGGACCACCGACCACAAGCAGAGCGATCTGCAGAGTCGGTACAACGCTGTTCAGGAAGAGCAATGGGTCGTGGGCTTCCTGACGGGCGTGGCTGCTACGAAAGCCGAACAGGCCGTGACATATGACCGGGGCTCCGATCCTCTCGCCGGTATTGATTGGGACGGCGTGATGAAGTGGATCTCCAAGTACTGCGCCACCCGCCCAACAAACACCATAGATAGCGCCGCCGAAAATTTTGTCTTGTTCCGGAAGAGGAGCGCTCGATAAGCGCACGAGACGCCCCGGCTTCGGCTGGGTCGGTGGATTGGGTGGGGTGTGGATAACCGGGGAGGCGCGGGTGGGAAACTATCCGCGGAAATGGGAAATTTCCAAATCTCGCGGATACCCTGGCGAGGGCTCCGGTCTGCGGACCACCCTGGCCCCTAACCAGCGCTGGCGCCCCACAGGGGTCTCCCTTTTTCAGTCTGGGTCAAGAGTGGAGGTGTGCGGTGTGGATGGGTTTGCCGGTGGCTGCGGTGGGTATGCCGGACTAGTCGGTATATTTGGAGCTAGCGTGCGACGAGGCGCCGGTTTGTTAGTCGCTGGAGAGCAAGATAGCAGGACAAGGCCACCAGCGTTGCGAGGTGACGCGTATTGATCATGGTTCACTCCTGCGGGGACGCTGAACGGTTCCGCCGCCCACGTCAACGCCCTCCCCATCCTGAGGTAGCCCCTTATATCACCGGAAAACGAAAGTCTTCGAATCCCGGTAATACCGTGGCGAGGCAGCCGTGGCTCTGGATCAGTGTGGCTCCGCGACCGTGGGGCACACGGCGGGTGGTGGGATGGATATGGGAGGCGGAGGGGCTTGTCCGAAGTTCGGACAAGAGTGGGGAAGTGGGTTTTCAGGTGCCGAACGGTTCGGCACCTGAACTGCGGATGGGTCGGAGCGAGTCGACTGTGCTCTTATGGAGTGCCAGCTTTCGCACCTCCCTTGACGGCCTCTCGCCCCACGATCTGGCCTTGAGGGCTGAGGACAAGATGCCAGTTCTGGCCGTCCTTCATTGCTTGCACGCTAATACCTTCCCCCATGTTCTTGAAATTGTGCACCTGAGAGTATCCTTGCTGCTCAAGCGATTGCTTCATGTCTGTTCGCGTCTGTGGTGCAGCAAAGGCCAGGGATGCAGAACCAAGCAGGAAAGCAATCCCCAAGGGTGCGATGTATTGTCTCATAACCATGCCTCCTAGGTTCGGGTATTAAAGGCCAAACGCTGCACACGGGAGGCGGGTTTCAGACGTCAGAAAAATTTGGAACGGAAACGGAAAGGCCGGTTTTCAGGATTCAATTCTATCGAAGACCTCGGGACCCCAGCCAGGATCGGCACTCCGGAAAGCTTCGGAATGCCCGCAACCGTTTGGTCCCCAGCCATCTTAACAAGCGTTCCAACGGCCGGCGATCCGTAAGCGGCAGCAACTGCTCCAACAACAGTCGGGCCAATGTGCACCATCACGTTGACCAAGTGCGCAAAAAGCCTCCCCCGGAACTTCCATACATTGCAACAACAACGTCCATGCTCTGTCCAGGGCTCATAACAAACCCAAACAAAGACTGTTTCCGCATCTCTTGCTCGGAGCTTCCGCCTCGGTTTTGCGATATTCGCCGTCCAACCCCCGCGCGCGCGGTAAACTCGGGGGGCGTCGGCTCGTATGTGCCGCCGTTCCGGGGTGTCGGGGGGTCGGCGTACAGTGCCATGAGTCAGATTGCAGTTAGCACGCGTGCCGCGGCGTCCACACAACCACCCACAAAAAATCTGGCTGCGCCGCACGTCCCTACTCAGGCCAGGCGGCCGAACTCGTTCGTAAGCGTTGCGGCGAGACCCTGCCCGATTTTTCCTTGACGGCAGCCGTGCGGCGTATCAGAGGCCGGCCCATCCTCTGTGCTGGGGTGGATTACGCCGGCTGCCGCTGGATGCGTTTCACGCGGTGCTTCTGGTAGGCGATAATCTCACGGGCGAGAGGCAGACGAGCATCGAAACGCAGGTGCGTGATGGAGACAAACGCGGCGTTCTTGGCCTCGTCTCCAAAATCGAGGCGGCACACAATGCCTCCCTCGTCACCGGCGTAGCTGATCCAGGTGATTGAGCAGGCGGCGGAGGTTTGGCTCGCAGCGTTCTTCGCGACGAGAGCGGCGAGCAGCTCGGGTGTGGGGCGCGCGGGCAGTGGCAGAGCCTGTTGCAGCTTCCCCATCAGGCGGTCAACCTGGGTTGGATTATCGATCATGCAGCTGCCGCCAATTCCGTGAGTTCAGTCGGATGCCAATTCCACGGCAGCAGCGCCTCCAGTGCGTTCGCCTTAGTCTTGCCTGAGACGATGCGCTCGAGCACATCAGTAAGCCAAGCCATCGGCTCGACACTATTCAGCTTGGCGGTCTCGATCAGCGTCATCGCGATGGCCCAATGCCGGGCTCCGCCGTCCGATCCGGCGAACAAGGCGTTCTTGCGTGTGAGGGTCACCGGTCTGATCGAGCGCTCGACCACGTTCGTGTCCATCTCGATCCTCCCGTCATCGAGGAATGCCACCAACCCCGGCCAGTGCCGGATCGCATAGCGCATCGCTTTCGCCAGCTCGGAGACGGCGGATATACGAGGCAGCTGCTCCTGCAACCAAGCATGCAACGCCTCCACGATCGGCCGACTTCGCGCCTGGCGCATGCGCTCCCGATGATCGGCAGAATGCCCGCGAATCTCGGCCTCGATCGTATAGAGTTCGCGAATGCGCGCCAGCACATGCCCGGCCAGCGGCGACTTCGTCGCCTGATAGAAATCGAAGAACGGCCGCCGCATATGCGCCCAGCAGAACGCCAGCTTGACCGAATCGTCGCTGCGGTCCCCGGCCAGTCGCTTGAACCCGGCGTAGCCGTCCACCTGCAGCACACCGCGAAACGCTGCCAGGTGCGCTGACGGATGCGCGCCCTTACGATCCTCGGAATATACATACGCCGCCGCCGGGTGCGTCGGACCGGACCACGGTCGGTCATCCACCGCATAGCACCACAATCGCCCGGTTTTGGTTCGGCCGCGGCCCGGATCCAGCACCGGCAATGTCGTGTCATCCGCAAAGACCTTCTCAGACGACAGCACCGTGCTGACCACCAGGTCATAAAGCGGCTTCAGCCACCAGCAGGCTCGGCCAACCCAGTTGCTCAGCGTCGAGCGATCCAGATCGATGCCCTGCCGCGCCAGCATCTTGGACTGTCGATGCAGCGGCAGCGAGTCGCAATACTTGCTGACCAGCACATGCACCACCATGGCCTCGGTCGCGAGGCCGCCATCGATCGGGCGCTCCGGCGCTGGCGCCTGCACCACGGTTCCCTCGCACGCCCGGCAGGCGTAACGCGGCCGGCGCGTGACCCGCACCCGAAGCTGCGCGGGCACGATATCGAGCTGTTGGCTGCGCGTTTCGCCGATCACATGCAGCGCGCCACCACAGCAGGGGCACTCGCGGTGCTCGATGTCCACCACCACCTCGTAGCGCGGCAAGTGTGCCGGCAGATCGCCGAGATTGCGCTGCGCCGGTGCCGCTCGGCGCTTCTGCTCCTTCGGCTCTGGTGCAATAGTGTCCTGTGCCGCCTGGTTCGCGGCGACCGTTTGCTCCAGATCCTCGAGCCCCAATTGCAACTGGTCATCGGTGAGTTGCTCGGAGCGGCGGCCGAACCGATGGCGCACCAGCCGATGAATGAGCAGGCGCAGCTTGTCATTCTCGGTATCGAGCTCTCGCACGACGTCGCGCAGCATTTGCTGCAGCGTCGCGGGATCGTCAGGCAGGTTGTCCAGATCAATTCGCACGCTGCGATTCTGAACGACGCCGCCGAATCGGTGCCAGCCGATTTTTATCGGCGACGCGGGTTTTTATCCCGCCAGTTCCGGTGCTCGTCGCGGCTGCGCTGCGCGCCATTCACAGCCATCCAGCAGCGCCGCCAATTGCGCGCTCGAGAGCATGATCCGGCCAGTCGTCTCGGATGACGGCCAAACAAACTGCCCATGCTCCAGCCGCTTGGTCAGCATGCACAGGCCGGCGCCATCATGCCATATCAGCTTGATCAGTCCTGCGCGACGCCCGCGGAAGGCATACACAGCGCCATCGAACGGGTTGTCGCGCAGCGACTGCTGCACCAGCATTGCCAGCCCCACCATACCCTTGCGCATATCGGTCACGCCGCAGGCGAGATACACGCGCAGGCCGGGTGCGAGTGTGATCATCGGCCTTGCAGCATGCCCAGGACTCGCCGCAATGCCCGATCATCTACCTGCCCATCAACGCGCACCAATATGCCGCCCGGCAGCACGATCTCGATTATTCCCAGCGGCCGGGGCGATTGCGGGATCGTTACTGGCGGGGCGGGCGGCTCAGCCGGTAGCTGGCCGGCCAGCCGCGTCGGCGCCAGCTCCACTTGCGCAAACCGTGTCGGCCGCCTCATCCGCTCCGTCGGAGCCGGCAACAGTTCTCGACGCCAGGTATAAAGCTGCCCCGTACCGATCGCGTATTTGCGCGCCACCTCGCTCGGGGTCAGTTCGGGCCCGAGGCTCTCAGCCACAATCTCGCGCTTTTGCTCCAGCGTCCAACTCCGCCGGCGCTCGCCCCGCGTGATAACCTCCACTCGGACGTTGTGTGCGCTCTTACGATCTGTCGTATGAGCGCTCTCATCAGGGCCGGATCCGTTTAGCGTCTCATCCATGCGGCCCTTCGATCACACGAATGCCGCGCGCCGCCCATGTGGTGCCGCCGAATCGCTTACACTCGTTCCCCAATGAACTGGCACTATCGCGGAAAGCCTTTGCGCACGCGCGCCACGCGCGTGGGCAGGTCAGGCCGTAGGCCCAGCGATAAAGATCTCAACCCGGCGGCTCATCACTCCGGCAGTGCTGCCCGTCTGTCCTCGACCAAGGCGCACCAGACGCGACGGGGACACCCCATTTGCGACTAGAGCATCGGCGACCGCCTGAGCCCGTTGCTGCGACAGGGTGACGTCTGCCTGCGGACTACCCGCGCTATCGGTGTATCCGATCACCTGCACTGCCGCTGTCGGGCTCCCCTGCGCGCGCCGGGCGGCATGAGCAATCACGTCGCGAGCTGCCGGGTCGAGCGTCGCTGAGCGCTCTTGAAAGAAGACAGCGTAGTCCGGTCGTCCGTTCCCGAAGAGGGCGCAAGAGGCAAGAGCCAGCAAGAGGGGAAACGCGAGCGAGGCCCGTCTCATTTTCTTGCTCCCAAAAACGCACCATCAGTGCGGCGTGTGCTTGCCGCAAAACACGTCAAACATCTCAACCGTTGCGGACGCAGCGCCACCACAGCGCCAGGCCACCCACCCCACACCCACCCCACTTTGCTTGATACCACGATCCCCATCGCCTGAGCAAAGCTGTGGAGTTGCTGCATGCCGTAGCGGCCCCGATACGGCGAATCGGCGTTTGCACGGTGGACTGCCCATTTTTTTAATCAAAATGGCAACGCCCTCGCTACCTGCTCGCATCGCTCCGTGCGTTCCCGAGCCTCGGCCGCAGCCGGGTTTGTGCGCTCAAGGTAGCTGTCGATGCATGCGCTAGTGTCTGGCCTGTTGACACATCCGGGATCGTGGGGGGTGTTGAGAACAGGTTGGCATCATCCTGGCCCCGCTGAAACGCTGCTGCATACACGCCAGCAAGGGCACCTTCTGGATGCTGTTCTCACGGAAGTACTGGCGGGCCACGACCTTCTGCTCGGTATTCTGGTTTTGTCGCACCGTGCTTCGCGATCGCCACCTTCGCCGCCAGCGTGCTGAAGAGCTACGGCCTCGGTTCCCAGGCAAGCACCTCCGCAGTCTGCTCCGCGCTATCCTCGGGCATCCCCCAAGCGAGCAGGATGGCTTTTATTTGGGCGCGGTGGGTCTTGTACGGTGCGGGCATGCAGTCTCCTCGGTCTCGTTCAGGCTTGCGCCTGGCGATACTTCCGGCAAGGGTCGCGGCCGTGCCTGATGACAGCCGTCCCTCCGCCCCTTCGCCCACTCCAGTCTGCGCCCGCCATGCCGCCAGCTTGGTGGTTCTACGCCAGAGATCGAACGGTCCCGAGATGGTGATGGGTTTGCGCGGACCGCGGCATCGGTTCATGCCTCATCGCCTAGTGTTTCCAGGCGGCGCCGTTGATCCCTCCGACCAGGACGCATCTTGCTCGACGCCCCTACAGTGCCATACCAGAGCACGCCTGGAGAAGGCTGCCAGCGCCGCGCTCGCACATGGGCTCGCAATCGCGGCAGCTCGTGAGCTGCAGGAAGAAGCCGGACTAAGCCTCGGTATCCCGCCCGCGTTGGATGGGCTCGAGTATCTCTGCCGCCTGGTGACCCCGCCCACCGAGCCGATCCGGTTCAACGCCCGATTCCTCCTCGTTGATGCCGACCGCGCGACCGGTGAACTAGCCGGCTCGGGAGAGCTGGAGGCGCTCCGCTATTACTCGATAACCGAAGCGCTGGGACTGGACCTCGCGTTGCCGACCCGCAAGGTCATCGAGCGGCTCCAGCAATGGCTGGCCATGTCGGTGCATGAACGCCTTACCGAACCGCGCACCCCGGTCCTGAAGCTGCGCGCCTGGGAATACGAGTAGCACCCGCCGACGTGCAGCGGGTTCACCCGCGCCAGGGACCTGCTTACTTGCGAGCCGCCTGTGGTTGACCTTGAAGCTTCATTCGTTCCGGGTTGAAGGCCGGATTGTCGACGAGCTCGAACTGGCCACCATTGTTCCACGGACCGCGCGTATCCTTGGCCCCAAACTCGCCCTCACCCGTCGAATCATTGAAGAACTGGTCAACCAAACCCGGCGTCGGCGGCAATTTTCCGATTTCCAGCGCGCCTTTCCCTAGGCTCTCCAGGCCCAGCATGAACGCCTTCATGTGGGTAATCTCGCGGGTCATCAGGAATTGCAAGGCATCCTTGGTGCCGGAATCGTCACAGGCATAAATCAGGCGCTCATAGACGATCTTTGCCCGTGCCTCTGCAGCAATGTTGTTGCGAAGATCGACCTCCGGCTGGCCGGTGATTTTGAGATAGTCGGCTGTCCAGGCATTCCCCTGCGAGTTGTACAGGTTGACCCCGCCCCCACCAGCGATGGCCATCAGCGGATCAGCCCGAAGATCCCTTCCTTCCTTCAGCGGCTTCAGATGCATCCGAGCCAAATTGCCGATGACCTCAAGATGGCTGAGTTCCTCGGTGCCAATGTCCATCAACAGGTCCTTCAAAGCCGGATCGTCAGTGTTGATGCCCTGCACGGTGTATTGCATAGCTGCGGCCAACTCTCCATTTGCGCCGCCGAACTGTTCCAGCAGCATGTTGCCGAAGCGTGGGTCAGGCTCGCCCACATTTACCGTGTACATGAGTTTCTTGACATGGTGGTACATACGCGCACTCCGTCAGTTGGCCTCCGTGAGGAGGACGCTCCGCAGGGCGGCCTGGTTGCGACGAACCTTGCGTGATCTTTGGGAAAGAAATGTCGGGCCGGGCGGCGTGGCTGGGGGCACGGCCCGGCCCGCCTTCTGGCGCTGGGGTCATTTACGCCAGAAGAAGGGCTCCGCATTTATCCCGGATCGGACGCCTTGGCTGTGAAATGCTTCACACCATCATCAGATCGGAGAGAAAACGGTCGCGCCGGGCCTCGAGGCTGTTACGGCGCATGACATCAAGCATTGCCGCGTGCCGCGCCCGCCGTTCGTCCAACCCCATCACCAGCCCCTGCTCGAGGGCGGCCGCGACAGCAGCCTCATCGTACGGGTTCACAATTAGCGCCGCGGTCAGTTCTGCTGCTGCCCCGGCGAATTGCGACAAAACCAGGATGCCCGGATCATTCGGATCCTGCGCCGCAACGAATTCCTTGGCGACGAGGTTCATGCCGTCACGTAGCGGGGTAACAAGCCCGATCCGGGCCTGGGCGAAGAGCGGCATCAAAGCACTTCGTAGAAAGCTGCGGTTCAGATAGCGCAACGGCACCCAGTCCAAGTCGGCGAAGCGGCCATTGATCCGCCCCGCCTCCGCTTCCAGGTCGCGGCGGATTTCGCGATAAGTCTCGACGTCAGAGCGCGAAGGCGGTGCTATCTGCAGAAATACCACCCGCTTCCCACTATAGTTGTTTAGAAAGTGCTCAAACGCGAGAAAGCGCTGACGCAAGCCTTTCGAATAGTCCAGCCGGTCAACACTGATGATCAGCGGCTGGCCCCCCAACTCTTCTCGAAGGCGAATCGCTGCTCCCCGATGAGCGGACTGCACGGCTTCAGCCCGCGTCACATCGATGTGCACGCCAATTGGATAGACCCCTGTCCGAAGTTTGCGCCCGGATATCAGCAACCCACCATTCGTGCTTGGCCGTCCCCCAGCATGACGGCAGGCGTAGTTTGCGAAAGCGGTGCGGTCTCCCTGGGTCTGGAAGCCGAGCAGGTCAAACTCCATCATGGCCCGCACAAGCTCAGCGTGTGCTGGAAGCGTCATGAGCACGCCGGGTTCCGGAAACGGCGTGTGCAGGAATAGGCCGATGCGGTTCACCACCCCCGCCTGCCGCATTGCCTCGGCCAGACAAAGCATGTGGTAGTCGTGGGCCCAGATGACGTCGCTGCTTTCCAGCAGCGGAACGAGCGCCCGCGCGAATGACTGGTTGACCCGGCGGTAACCAGCGAAATCAGCCCAATTAAATTTCGCCAGCCCTATCTGGTAGTGCAGTACAGGCCAGAGCGCCCCGTTGGCGAACCCCCGGTAGAATTCGTCGTAGTCGTGGCGCGACAGATCCATGGTGATCACTGTGATCGCGCCGATGCTCTTGCCGGCATGAACAGCCGGCTCGGCATCGGTGCTCACGTCGCCGCTCCAACCGAACCAGATGCCGCCGTTCAGCGCGTCCAACACGCCAACGGCTAGTCCCCCAGCGGCCGGCTCACCTTCGGTTATCGGCGCAACCCGATTAGAAACGACGATAAGGCGCGGTGTGCCCCGAGGGTCGCTCATGCCGCTTCGGGCAGACGCTCCATCTGCTGATGCCTGAGCAGCTCACGGTACGGACCGGGCCGGAGTGCCAGTGCACCGGGCGGCCCATCATCCACGATCCGCCCCCGGTCCATGACGATGATGCGGTCGAAGTTGCTGAGGGTGGAGAGGCGATGCGCAATGGCGATCACGGTCCGGCCCTGCATCAGGCGGTCCAGTGCCGCCTGGATGGCGCGCTCACTTTCGCTGTCGAGAGAGCTGGTCGCTTCATCCAGCAGCAGAATCGGGGCGTCTTTCAACAAGGCTCGCGCGATCGCCAGTCGCTGGCGCTGGCCGCCCGACAACTTCACGCCGCGATCCCCGACGATCGTATCGAAGCCTTCCGGCAAGGCCTCGATGAAGTCCCGGCAATTCGCCATCTCGGCAGCAGCCAAAACTTCCTCGGCTATTGCAGAAGGCCGGGCGTAGCGAATGTTCTCCAGCACCGAGCGGTGGAACAGGCTCACGTCCTGCGGAACGACCGCAAGCATGGTGCGTAAGCTATCTTGCGTGACTCGGCGAATGTCCTGACTATCAACGCAGATCCGGCCCGCCGACACGTCATAAAATCGCTGAAGGAGGGCAAGCAGGGTCGATTTGCCCGCGCCGGAATAACCGACCAGACCCACACGTTCGCCAGGCGCGATATCCAGACTGAAATCGCGGAGCACTGCGGGTCGTGCAGGATAGGCGAACGATACCGACTCAAATGAAACCCGGCCCGCCCCTTGCAACAGTTGGCGGGCCCCAGCGCTGTCGGGCAGTTCGTGCGGAACCAGGAGGGCGGCAATCGCCTCGCTGAGCCTTGCGACCTGCTGTGTCAGGTTGACCAGCGCAACCGCGAGATCGCGAGTACTATTGAGAATGGTCATCGCGAGGGCTGTGAAAAGCGCGATGTCTCCAACCGTGGCGCGCCCCGCCTGCCACAGCAGTATGCCAACGGCGACAACGCCCGCCGTGAGCAGCGCGGTCAACGACGCGTGAACCAACCGCAGCTTCTCGAGATACCGCAGACTGCGGCTGCGGGCCGCCATCTCGCTCGCCACCCGTCCGCCGATCCGGTGCTGCTCACGGAATGTAGCCCCAAAGGCGCGAACCACACTCATGTTCGCCACCACATCGACCAGCTCACCATCCAGTCCGGCCGCACATTCCGCATAGCTCCGATGCAGCCCCGCACCCTGGCGAGCCAGCCAGTAAATCAGCCCACCCAGGGACCCGGCGATGACGACCAGACCGGCGGCCAGGGGTGGATCGACCGAACCGATAAACACAATTGAGCAGACCACCGCGATGCACGGCGGAAGCACGTTCCACGCACCGACAGTTGAAACCATGAACGCGGCCTCGGCGGTTGCGGAAATGCGGCCGGCCAGCGCCCCGGGTAACCGCTCAGCAAACCAGCTTTGTGAATGCCCGGTGAGGTATGCAAACAGGTCACGTCTGATATCGCCCGTGACTGCCACAAAGGTCCGGGCGGCAGTCCAGCCCCCAACCCTCCACATCAGGTTATCCGCAGCGATGCACGCACAAAGCAGGAGGAAGGCGGACCACACTCCTCGATGCGCGTGCGGACCTGCCGCCACAACGTCAATCAGGTGCTTGAGGCCGTACTGGGTTGAAACACTACATACCACCGCGGCCAAAACCGATGCGAAGATGACGGCATGGCCCAACTTGTGCCGCCGGACATACCCGAACAGGAAGGCGAAAGGACCCACGCATGGCCGTGGCACGCGCTGCATGCTTTCCATCACAACGGCCAACCTACTTCCTTTCCTGCTCATTTCCGGGCCGAAAGGCGCCGGAATCTCGCCACATTCGATTTCTATATCGCACAACTGATAAGGGCTGGCGGGAGTCAAAGTCAAGCGACAATCGTTGGCTAATCTTGCAGCCCTGTCGAAAGAAAACAGGGGTTCATTATTATGCGTATTGCTCAGATCGCGCCTCTATTCGAGGCGGCGCCGCCCAAGCTGTACGGCGGTACCGAGCGCGTGGTCTATTCCCTCACTGAGGAACTCGTCGCTCTCGGTCATGACGTTACTCTGTTCGCCAGCGGAGACTCTGTGACCTCCGCCACACTCGCCGCCATGCGCGAGCAGGCGTTGCGCCTGGATCCAAGCGTCAGAGACTGGATCGCTTATTATATTCGGATGATGGAGCTTGTGTGCCAGCGAGCGGACGAGTTCGACGTGCTGCATTTCCATACGGACTACTTCCCGCTCTCGCTGTTCAGCCGCCAAACAACGCCGTTCGTCACCACGCTGCACGGACGCCTCGATCTGTCCGAGTTCAAACTGATTTACGAAACCTTCCTCGAGGCGCCGTTCGTTTCCATTTCGGACCACCAGCGGCGCCCTATCCCCAGTTTGAACTGGGTCCGCACGGTCCACCACGGCATTCCCGCCCGTCTCCTCACCCCGCAACCGGTGCCGCAGCGCTATTTCGCGTTTCTTGGCCGGATCTCCCCGGAGAAGGGCGCCGATAAAGCCATTCGCATCACCGCCGAGGCCGGCGTGCCGCTGAAGATCGCGGCAAAGATCGACGCTGCCGATCAGGCCTACTGGGACAACGAGATCGGCCCTCTGGTGGCGCGCAGCCCGCATGTCGAGTTCATCGGCGAAATCAATGATGCGCAAAAACCTGCATTCCTGTCCGGGGCACACGCCCTGCTGTTCCCCGTTGATTGGCCGGAGCCGTTCGGACTGGTCATGATCGAAGCCATGGCCTGCGGCGCACCGATTATCGCCTTCAATCGCGGTTCGGTCCCGGAGGTTATCGATCACGGCCTGACTGGATTTATCGTTCCCGACGAAGCGGCAGCGGTCGCCGCTATCGGCAACCTGGACAAGCTGGACCGCAAGGCAGTGCGCGCCCAATTCGACCGGCGCTTTACCGCCCGCCGCATGGCGGAGGACTATCTGACTGTTTACGAAGAGCTCTGTGCCGCGAGCCGGCCATTGCTGCGCGCGGTGGGAGACTGACCCGGAAAGGTGTCCGGCGCTTCCGCTGCCGCGCACGGAAGGGCCGGTGCAACTCAAAGATGGCTCACGTAAGGTAGTACGAGCTGCGCGTGATTGCTCGTCGTAATTTGAAGCGAAGCTTTGCCAACAATCTCGCTCGCTATGGTGACCCCTCGGCCCAGCGCGAGATGATCAATACCGGATTGGAAATCTTTGATTGTCATGACCCCGGTACTGCCGGAGTTGATTTCATAAGTCCTAGAGATCCCTGCCTTCGTACCATCTACCACAAGCGTTCCGCTTCCTAATGTTACATCTGCAATACCGGAGCCGGTATTCACATATTCAGAGCCTGAACCACCGATGAACGTCAGCTTGGGAGATTCGTAGGCGGTTACGTGGATCTGGCCAGCATCCAACCCAGCATCAAGCACTGTATCGCCTACAACACTGATTATGTAGTTGCCGCTATCAAGCGTTACGTGATTGGTAACTGGTTCTTTCAGGGCCGCGGTGCTCCAGGTCGTTACCTGCATGGTGCTGGCCTGATCGGAACCCACATCCACGTAGCCTGAGAGAGATCCAGCGTTTGCACCCCCATTGTAGGCCACCATCCCGCCCTGTGCCGAAAAAAATCGCCGCCCTTCATAGCGCCATCTACCCTCAGCGTGCCGCCCGCTAAGACCGTGTACTCATCGTAATAGC
>CAWIDE010000018.1:0-158799 GCA_963834715.1 uncultured Pseudomonadota bacterium
GCATCGCCAGGAAGAGCTTCTGCCCACCGCGTCCGGGCTGTTACAGAGCCTGCAGGCGGCGCAGGCCGACCTACGGCGGGCGGAAGCGACACGGGCGCAGGCGGCGGCGCAGGTATTGGTGAACCAACGTCAGCTCGATCTGCTGGACGCGCAAATCCTGCAAGCGAAGGCGCGAACGAGCGAGGCCGACGCGCAAAGCACGCTCGCCAAGATCGCGCTCGGCTATACCCGCATCGTCGCGCCGATCGACGGCACGCTCGGTGTCCGCGAGGTGCATGAAGGCGCACTGCTGTCGCCCGGCACCGAGGTCGACACCATAACACCGCTCGACGCGGTTTTCGTCACCGCCAACTTCACCGAGCGCCAGATCACCAACATCCATCGCGGGCAGCGCGCGATCGTTCGCGTCGATGCGTTCCGCAACGTGCCTATCCGGGGCGAGGTCGCCGGCATCCAGCCTGCTACCGGCTCGCAGGTCAGCCTCGTGCCGGCCGACAACTCCACCGGAAATTTCACGAAGATCGTCCAGCGCATCCCGGTCAAGATCGCGCTCGACCTCGCCGAAACGCACCTGATCGGGCAGGTCCTGCCAGGCATGTCCGCGCGGGTCGAGGTGATCACCGACGCAGCGGCACGGGAGGAGACGCCGTGAACGACAGCTCCCCCGCCACCACGGTCGCTTTATTGCCGGTCCCGGGATCGACGCCGGTCGTCCAGCCGCCGTCAGCGGCGCCGCCACCAGCATCGCCGCAGGTATCGGCACCGCCGCCGCCTGCAGCGCCGCCGCCGAACAGGCTGCGGCGCGTCATCGTTCGCGCGCTGATCGTCGGGCTCGCCGTGCTCGCCGGCGGCCTGTTCATGGTGGACTGGGACGATTTGCTGCTGCTCAGCCCCATCCAGCGCGCCGATGACGCGTATCTCCAGGGTGACCCGACGACGCTGAGCGCGCGCGTGCCCGGTTACGTGCACCGGGTCGCCGTCGCCGACATGGAAACCGTGAAGGAAGGCCAGGTCCTCTACGAGATCGACGATGCCGAATATCGCGCGCAGGTCGACCTCGCACGCGCCCAGGTTGCCGAGGCCGGCGCACAGGTCGCCATTGCGGCGGCCCAGATCGGCCTTCAGGAGCGCCGGATCGACGTCACGCAGAGCAACGCCGACCTCGCGCAATCGGATCTGATCCAGGCCGAACAGGAGCAGAGCCGGCAGAACGGCCTGCGCGGCACGCCCGCTTTTCTGCTGCGCACCTGGGAGCAGGCGACCCAGAGCGCCCTCGCACTGCAGGCCACGGTGGCCGGCAACCGCGCCTCCATCGCGTCGCAGACGGCTCAGCTCAAGGTCTTGCACGCGACGTTCCAACAGACGGACGCGGATCTACGGGCAAAACAGGCCGCGCTGGAGACCGCGCAGATCAATCTCCGCTACACGCGGGTGCTGGCGCCGCGCGACGGGCGGCTCGGTTTCCGCATCGCGCGCGTCGGCCAGTATGTCGCTGCTGGCGCACCGCTGATCCAGCTGGTGCCGCGCAACGACGTTTGGGTGGTCGCGAATTTTCGCGAAACGCAGGTGCGGAACATGCGTGTTGGTCAGCTCGCGCGGCTGACGTTCGACGCCTATCCGGGGATCACGCTGGTCGGCCACATCGACAGCATCGAGCCAGGCAGCGAGGCGCTGGGGTCGCTGCTGCCACCCGATCGCGCCGTCGGCAACTTCACCAAGATTGCCCAGCGGGTGCCGGTCAAGATCCGCATCGACGCCGGCCAGGCGCGCCAGAACGAGCTGATCGGTCGCCTGCTTCCTGGCCTGTCGGTTGAAGCCGCCGTGGATACCTCGGCGGAGCCGGCGACGCCGCCGACTGCGCCCGCGGCCCAATCCGCACCGGCATCGCCGCCGTGAAGCGGGTGCTCGCCGCACTTGGGCCGCCCCTGCTCGTATTCCGCGGTCCGGACGGTCGATCGTTACCTCTGCCCGGCGCGCCGCTGCTGACGGGCCGGCTGATGTTCGGCCTGTTCGGCGCCCTGATCGCCGGCGTGATGTCGCTCCTGAACACGCGCCTGACCACCTTCGGCGTCGCCGATCTGCGTGGCGGCGTTGGCCTCGATGTCGATCTGGGCAGCTGGGTGACAACCGCATTCGCGGTCGGTAGCATCGCCATCGTACCGGCGACGCCTTGGCTGACGGACATCTTCTCGCCGCGCCGCATGTTCGTAGCCAGCATCCTGCTGACGACCGTGAGCGCGGTCGCCCTGGGCACAGTTCCGACGTATCCGTTCATCGTCCTGTTGCGCTTCTTGCAAGGTCTGGGCGCGGGTGCGCTGCTGCCGCTGCTATTGGGGGTGGTGTTACGCTTTACGCCGCTGCAGCAGCGCGTGTGGGGCATCGCGATTTATGCCGGCATCACAACGCTCTCGCCGTCGGTCGCGGAGTCAATCGCCGGCTGGTTCACCGAGTATCTGTCCTGGAAAGTGATTTTCTGGCAGAACATCGTGGTCGCGCCGATCGCGATCGTGCCGATTATGATCGGGCTGCCGGTCGAGCCATTGCGGCTCGAGGTGTTCCGCGACACCGATTATCCGGCGATGATCTTCTGTATCCTCGGCGTCGCGGCACTGACGGCGGCGCTGGGCGAGGGACAGACGCTGAATTGGTTCGATTCCGGCGTCATCAACGGCCTGTTCGTGATCGCCGGGGTCAGCCTCGCGGCGTTCGTCATCAACGAGCTGACCTGCGACCGCCCGCTGATCGACGTGCGGCTGTTCCAGCAGGTTAACTTCACGCTTGGCCTGATAGTCTTGCTGACCTTCAACTTCGCCTTGCTCGGCGCGTACTACATACTCCCCCAATTCGCCGCGGTGGTGAAAGGCTGGCGCGAATTGCAGATCGGCGAGATCCTGATCTGGCTAGCGCTGCCGCAGGTCGTGCTCACGCCCTTATCCGCGCTGCTGCTGCGCTACGTCGATGCTCGCCTGCTGCTCGCCGGCGGACTGTTCACATTCTCGGTCGGAGCGTACATGGCTACGTACATCACGAGCGATTGGTACATCGCCGACTTTCTGCCGAGCCAGCTCGTGCAGGCTTGCGCATTCCCCTTCATCATGCCGCCGCTGGTATTGATCGCCACGTCCTTGATCACGCCGGCGAACGCCGCGTCGGGCAGTGCGCTGTTCAACATCGTCCGCTCGCTTGCCGGCACTTTGGGCACGGCGGTGGCGGGGGCCGTGCTGACAGTGCGCGAGCGTGTGCATTCGGCGATGATCCTGTTGCATGTCCAACCGGGTGATATCCCGAACTCGGCGTTGGGATCGGTCTCGGTCAGGGCAAGCGTGCAGGCCTACGTGATGGCGTGCGCGGATACGTTCGGGATGCTCGGCCTGATATCGATCGCATGTATCGTGTTGGTGCTTTGGTTGCGGGAGACGCCGGTTGCCCGGCCGGTGCGAAGAACACCCCACGCCGGTCACGGTCACCCTGTGACGTAAACGCCTGTTCAAACGGTCAACATGGCGGGGCCTGATCTCTGACCAAGGCGAAGGTCCGAAGTCCACCCACTGCATCCCCAGCGGTCGATGGATGGAATGTCCGCTGTGGAGGAGTAGCGCTGGTGTACTGAGCGGCAACGGTGGGCGCGAAGCTGCCGAGCTTGGGCGGCGCTGAGCGTCCGCTTCCGGGATCGCCTGATGGGCCGGGCTATGGCCGAGTTGGGTCGAGACCGGTCATCCGATTGGGCGGCTATAAGGTGGCGATCACGTCGGCTCGCCGCGAGGTCAGATGGTTTTCTTTGCGGCAGCGGTCGCCACGTCCCCGGTATTCGGGGTACCAACTGGTTCGATGAGCAAGAGTCGCCACCGAACGCCGCAAGGGTACGACGCTGAGCAGGATCCTGCGTGTGCTCAGCAAGCGTTGCGAGCTGCGCGCGCGTGGCTATGTCCTGTAGCTCGACCCGCGTAGCCAGAATCCCCAGCAGCGGCACTGGCTCATTGACCGGCAGATGGGTGCTGGCGTTGGCGCGCGGAGTGATAGTTATGTATAGGCTCGGGTCCAGCTCGAACCGCAGCAGGACCCGGCGGATCTGCTCGAGACCGTTACGCGGGACGACGCCCAGGTGGTCGCCGGCGCAGTAGGTAACCCCCGATGGAAGAGTGACCTCCAGGTGGCGGGTCGAACGCATGGATGGTCGCGCACAATCCCGATGCTGCAACTCTTGGTTGGCCCGAACCGTCATGGCTGCCGCACTGTATGAGCGAATGATCGGGTTGGTGGCCTGCCTGTTGACCAGGGTGACGGAGAAGCGCGGGCCCGTGGGCTGTGTCTCGGTAGCGCTAGCGGGCAGGCAAAGCGCCGCAGTCACAGACTGCCACAGCCCGGCGTACCAGGCACGGTAATCGCCATCGAAGTCGCCCCGCGCATCGCCCTCGCCGCGCCTGTACATCGGCTTCGCACCATGCTTCTCAAGCTGAGCTTCGATCAGCGTCGGGATGGCCTGATAGGTTGCTGCCCAGTCCCGGTTGCCGCAGCCAAACACGCTATATTCCAACCCGGCAAATGCATCGGCGGGTAATGCAGGATCCTGGAGCCAGTGGCAGAATTTGGCGGCGTTATCTGGCGGTTGGCCGTTGTAGGACGCCGTGACGACGACCAACCCGCCATCCTTGGGCAGCGCGCCGGCGTGCTCGTCAAGGGATCCGATCGTCGCTATGAACCCGCGATCCCTCGCATCATTGGCAATGCGATGGGCCAAGCCTTCGGCTGTACCCAGATTGGAGCCAAACAGCACGAGCAAGGGCGTCTGGTGGCCGTCTGAGCTGGGGGCGGGCGCCGGAGCCGGCTGGGGTGCGCTGGTTGGGCGTGGTGCTGTTAGCGGTGCCGTTGCCGTCCGGCCAGCACGCAACCTGACCTTAATACGAAAGTTGTTAGGCTTGACGGTAAGCGTCTGTTTGGTCTCGAGTTGGTAGTTGGCGAAGTCAATTAGCTTAAATCGCTGCAGGATCATGGACAGCACGAGCGTGGCTTCCTGCAACGCGAACTGCCGGCCAATGCAGGCGCTGACCAGTGCCAAAGGGCTTGTACGCGTTTGGCGGGATCTTGCTCCGGTTTTCCGGGCTGAAGTGGTCCGGGTCGAACTGCTCGGGGTTCTCGCCCCAAATATGCTTGTCTCGGTGCAGCATTGGGACAGGGATCAGTGCGATATCGTCCTTTCGCAGCTGGTACTTTCCTCCGATTACGGTGTTCTCGTACGGGTGGCGCGTGAAAGCCGGCGCGGTGGGCCAAATCCTCAGCGTCTCGTCGAGAATCTGCGCGATATAAGGCACCTGATGTGTCTGGGCGTACGTTGGGAGAACACTCAAGTCGGTTCCCAGCACGCGGTCCACTTCGTCGTAGGCACGTGCCAGCACCTCGGGGTGCTTGATCAGCTCATAGAGCGCGAACGACAGCAGGCCGCTGGTCGTCTCGTGGCCGGCGACCAGGAAGGTGATGCATTGTGCCATGATGTTGGTGTCGTTGAGCTTCTCGCCGGACTGACGATCGATGCCCGTTAGCATCCGGTCAAGCAGATCGTTTATGGTGCCCACCGCGCCGGTGCTACGACGGTCCTGAATAAGGCGCTGCACTGTTTGCAGCACTGTCTGCTGGTCAGCGTGAAGCTGTTGCGCGCGCTGGGGATGCAGCAAAGTCTGGATCGGCAGTTCTTCGCCCTGGCGATCAAGAGGCGGTTTTGAAGGCAGTCGTCCGGCGCCTCTTAGCCCCTCCGGCCTCTCCGTATGCCGGCTGCGCGGTTGAGCTGGCCGCCGCAATCTCTGCGTCGAGAGCGGCTCCAGCACATTAAGGTCGAATCGGCACTGAGTGAGACATCGTCCGGCGTTCAGTGAGACGACGCTAGCGACGCGCGGCCCTATCCATTTGAGATCGGAGCGTAACACCGAAGCTCCGCATTTCTTGCAGGGAGGTCGCGATGACACGATGGCCGTATCGGGAGTCTGTCACTGATCAATCTCAGGGCATGGAACTGCCAACGATCCATCCGGTCGTGCCCAATTGTGGTATGCCGCGGATCATGACGAAGATGTACGCCGGAGTTGCGGTTAACGATGGCGTCAGGTCATCAGCTGTGTCGCAAGGCACACCAATCGTGTTCGTTGTTGACGACGACTTCTCCGTGCGCGAATCGCTCAAATTGCTGATCTGCAACGCCGGGTGGCAACCAGAGACCTTCGAACTCCGCGCAAGAATTCCTATGTCGTGAACAAGTTCTTGTGCCGAGTTGTCTCGTTCTCGACATTGCGCTTCCGGGTCTCAATGGCCTTGATTTGCAGAAGCGCCTCGCAGCCGATCGGGAGGACATGCCGATCATCTTCGTTACGGATCATAGTGACGTTGCGATAACGGTTCAGGCCATGAAGGCGGGAGCCTTCGACTTCCTTGCCAAGCCATTTTGCGACGACGCGCTGCTGAGCGCCGTCCGGCAGGCGATCGAGCGTAGTAGGACTAGGCTTGATCATGAGGCAAAAATACGCGGGTTGCGAGACTGTTACACCTCCCTCAGCCGCCGCGAGCGGGAGGTGATGGCGCTCGTCGTTTCCGGCCTGTTGAATAAACAAGTCGGCTTCGAGCTTGGCATCAGTGAAATCACAGTGAAGGCGCACCGCGGTCAGGTGATGCGAAAAATGAAAGCGGGCTCGCTCGCCGGCTTAGTAAAAATGGCGGTGAAACTCCACGTCTCACCTGCGGCGTAAGGCTGCGCTATTGGGTCATCGACAACACGATCGCCAAATCCGTCACGCCCTCGCGATCGTAGCGTTAGCCTGCACTGTCGTTGCTACGCGCGCGCGAGGGGCGAGCTACGGAGACTCTGCGCTTCGCCGCCGCCGCAATCGACACTGGCATGGGGCGCTTGGTCTCGCTCGCTGAAGGGGCGGCTCGGCGCGATCCGCTGAATTTGGGCCAAATAGGCCTGCGAGCGCCTGCTACGTGATGCTCGCAAGTTTGCGCGCGTCAGTCAGACAATCACCAACAACTCTGTGCTCACGCGGGCGAACCCACACTGGCCTGCTCCCGGCTTCTTAGGTGGCGTCGCGAGAGTGGTGGAAATTCACGGCGGTGTAGTCTCCGGCTGATGCAACCCAGCCAATTCGGCGGTGAGACGCCGAAGGAGACCACACCATGGAGAAGCAAAGCAGAAACCCCACGGCGACGTCGCCAGCCTTGCTCGGCGAGACGTGGTTCGACCCCATTGAGAGAGGCATCCGGGATCAGATTCGCGGCTTCATCGAAGCGCTGATCGACGAAGAGTTGGATCAGGCGCTGGGGCGACCACGCTACCAGCGGCCGAGGCAAGTACACAGCAGCGAACCGGCACCGAGGGTCGGGTATCGTCATGGTCGACGGCAACGCCAGCTGCTCGGCTCATTTGGGCCGGTGACGATCAGTGTGCCACGCGCCCGACTGAACAACGGCGATGGAACGAGCCAGGAATGGCGCAGCGACGTTCTTCCACGCTATGCGCGCATGACGAAGCAGGTGGAGGCGCTGATTGCCGGCGCCTATCTGTCGGGCACCAACACGCGTCGCGTGCGGCGGGCGTTGGCAGCGCTGTTCAAGGGGTCGGTCTCGAAGGATACTGTGAGCCGGGTCTGGCGGAAAATACAGGTGGACTGGGAGACCTGGTGCCGCCGTTCGCTCGCCGACGAGGATGTTGTCCGGCTCATTCTCGATGGCACGGTGGTGAAAGTGCGGCTGGATCGGCGGGCGACGTCGATCTCGTTATTAGTGGTGCTGGGGATCCGGCGTGATGGTCAGAAAGTGCTGCTCGCGGTACGCAACATGGGTGGTGAGAGCGAGGCCGCCTGGCGCGGTCTGCTCGACGATCTCACCTCGCGCGGGCTGAAAGCGCCGGGTTTCGTCACCATCGATGGCGCGCCGGGTTTGGAGAAGGCGCTCGAGCTGGTGTGGCCGGACGCGTTGGTGCAGCGCTGCGCGGTGCACAAGCATCGTAACCTTCTGGCGCACGCGCCTGAACGGCTGCACGAAGAGATCTCGAACGACTACAACGAGATGATTTACGCCAAGACGGCAAAGGAAGTGGAGACACGCCGTTCATCCGCAAGTGGCGATTGAAGTGCCGCGGCGTGGCCGACAGCCTGGAGGAAGCCGGAGAGAAGCTGTTCACCTTCACCCGGTTGCCCGACAGCCAATGGCGATCGGCACGCACGACCAATGCCGTTGAGCGGCTGCACGAGGAGTTCAAGCGCCGTATCAAGACCCAGACCGTGCTGCCGTCGGCGGAGACCGCAGCGATGCTGTTCTGGGCGCTATTAGCGTCCGGCCAAATCACCATGCGGAAGGTCGACGGCTGGCAGACGCTCGCCGAAGCGCCTGCTCCTCAACGCATTGATCTCGCCGCATGACGCGCTAACCTGAGCTGACCGGAGACCGCGCTCCGCCAATTTCTACCAACTCCGCGACACGACCGTCCCCCGGAGCTGGGGATTGGTTGCGGGGCCAGGATTTGAACCTGGGACCTTCGGTTATGAGCCTGACGATGTATTGGTTCTGTCTCTGTTCCACCTGGGTCGCTGGCATGATGGGCTCACCCGTCACTGCGCTGATGCTCCTGCGCCGCCCCCCCGGGAGGGCGCCAGTCCACGTCATCGCAGTTCGATTTTCCCAGGTTGCAGCTAGCGCACATGACCTGACAGTTCGCCGGATCCAGCCGTCGCGACCAGTCCACACTTAGCGGTACGACATGATCGCAGTGCATCGTAACCCCGGGCCCACGCTTGGCCCCGCAAACCTCACACGTCGGCACACCACCATGCCGCCTCGCGTTCTCCTTGATCACCCGGTATCTCAGCGCGTGCCATGCACGCGAAGCATAAAACGCTTTCTTATCGAATTGGCTCGGCCGCCGCGCGCGCCGCTCCGCCCGCACCTTTTCCTCCAGCTCCAGCGCCGCCAGCGCCTCCTCAAGTCTAGCCATGCCCGTGCATTAGAAGCTGGGCACTCGGCAACACGGGCGTATGCCGCGAACTCTCCACCGTCAGCCCCAGCGCGATCGCGATCAGCAGCATCAGCTTCAACGGATTATCATCCAGCCGCTCGTTCGCCCGATACGTTAGCGCCCCACGCCACGGTATGCCTCGCGCCTCCGCACGCTCCGCGATCTTAAACCACCCACGATGCACATGCCCCGCCGCGTTCAACGCCAGCCCAGGCAAATCCTGCAGAAGCTCCTTCGGCCACGCCTCTGCCGCCAGGCCTTCCAAATGCGCATGCTGCAAATATTTCTCCGGAACCCACGCCATGTGCATCCGCGCACCCGCAATCTCCCGGTGCAGATCCTCCAACCGATCAAACATCTCCGCCATCGTCGCGCCCGTCAGCGCTTCGTATGACCCGTCAACCAACGTCAACGGCGCCGGCTCCTGCATCGTGTAAACCATATGCTTGGCAAAGTAGCCGATCGCTGCCATACCGTCCCTGCCAACCGCTACTACCGACACAATCGCCTGCGTCCACCGCGGCATCTTAACCGGCCGGTCATCCACTAGCGCTGCTTCCGGCCGGATCAGCGCCGGCGCCCCTTCCTCCACCGCCGCAATATGAACCAACCCGGCAACCGCATTCGACCAGTCATCATGATCACCCGGCAATGGCCCGATCTTCCCCCCACCTTTCACCACCAAACTTAGTAACTGCTCCTGCAGCTTCGATACGTCAGGCAATTCCAGCAGCCCCGCATTCACTTTTGGCTCCAATACCTCATACAACTTGTGCGCCGGCTGATCGCATACCACGTAACGAGCACCGACCTCCTCAAAATCCGCCCGGAACGTCTCCCCAGCAAACTTGTCACCAAATACCCGATATACCCGATACTCACGCATCGCCTCGACAAACTTCTCTACCGCATGGTGCGGATTGAACGGCGCCGCTCCAGTCTGCGATATCAACAGATCAACGACCACCCTGCCATCTTCCACATGCCCAATGGCGAGCACCGCATCCGCAGCACTCCCGCCGGACATATCGACAAATGCCAGATAGCTGATTTCCCGCCGCGGCCAGTTGCTCTTCCGCCCCCGCACGACACACCCCAGCACGCTCTCCGCATTGAACGCCGCCCCGTCCGGCGAACCCGGCAAGTTCAAATGCAACCGCCGGAACTTGTGCGGCGGCAACCGCCGCCTCTGGTCCTCCAGGTAACCAGGATTGCCCCAACTCGCCATAGACGGATTAGCTCGCTGCTCCGGCGTCACCTCCTCGCCCATCAGCGCCGGATCAGTCGTGAAATCCCCGCCATACCAAGTGAAAAACAGTCGCGGGTCCTCGCCCGCCTTGCCGATCTGCATCATGTCAAATAGCGGTATACCCGGCGCGTGCCGCACCCCCGCATAACTCGTGATCCATACCAGCGTATCGAGCCGCGTCGGATCAGGACTGAGTGCCTCAAACAGATCGTAATTCCGATAGCCGTGGATTTCATCGAAGCCCAGGAACAGGTAAGTTTTGCCATGCAATCCAGCCACATCCTGCGCCGGCAAAATCTGCAGCTTGCCGAGGCCGTCCTTCCGGACGATCTGCTTCTCCAACACCTTTAGCTCCCGGGCCAGCATCGGATTGGCCGCAATCAGCTTCTTCGCCAGGCTCAGGTCATCGCCCGCCTGCTCCTCGTCGTTCGCAATGATGAAGGCGTCGTTGCCCGCCGGGCTCGGCCAAGCCAGGAACCGATACAACGCCGCCAGCGTCAGATCGGCCGTCTTGAAGTTCTTCTTCGCCCGGCCACTCAGCACCCGATTGTAAAGCGGAAAGCCATCCGCGCCGAATGCGTAAAGCGTCTGCTCGAAAATCGCCCGCCGATACGGCTCGATGGTGTCCAGCAGGTTCCGGCCGTCCAGCCATTTCAGCGCCGCGAACCAATCCAACGGATGCGGGGCAGCGATCATGCCAGACACTCCTCCATTGCCCTATTCCTTGGCGACAGCGGCCTGCACCGGCCCGGGGGGTGGAACATCCCAGGCGAGCCCTGACCGGCGTGTGACCTCGCCCGTGGCCTCGCGCGCGGCACGTTCGGCCGCTAGCTGCTCGGCCACTGTCGGCTCCCGCTCCGCCGGCGGCTGCAATCCGAGCGTCTGGAGCATACGCGAGGCGCTATTTGCCCATGCGAGATACTGCCGCGAGGCGTGATCGGAGAGCTTGCCCTCGCGGAACATCCGCTCATCCATCCGGGCGAGATGGGTTTGGAGCATCGCAATCCGGTCGATAAGCGCGCGCTGCACCGCATTCGGCTTGCCGCCTACGTGCTGCACCAGCTCTGCCCGCAATGCGCGGAATAGGCGCCCTTCGCGGGAATGGGCCTTACCAGACCAGCGAAGTGGCCTCACCTGCGGATCGATGGCGCGGGTACGGCGTGGCGATGGTGTCGTGACTTCGAGCATGTTCTGCCCATGTGGGGTGGCTGCGACAAGCCTGCAACAAGCCTCAAAAATGTTAGCAATCCGGCAGTTTATAGAGCCGACACGAGGATGGCTTATCCCGTCGTCGTGCCGCTGGCCGGCGGAACCACCCGCCTCGCCCAGCGACTGGACGGCAGTAAGAACGCGCGTGGGGCATATGCTTCGCTGGTAAGATAACAGCTATAGAAATGTCCCTGTAGCCGAACCAGGTTTTGTTGGGTTTTTCACATTGCATGGTTCGTTGTCAGGGACGCCTGTCCCTGTAACCGAACCATAGTGTCCCTGTAGCCGAACCATCTGGTCCCTGTAGCCGAACCAGAAAAAATATCAGTTCGCGTAATTGTTAGCCGCCGGGTTACCGCGGCGGTAATTAATGAGGGTATTTGCCGGAACGGAAGGTGGTTCGGGTTGGTGGGTCGGGGATGAGACGAAGGGTAAAGCCCAATTGACCGCTGTCCTCGTCTTTGGCGAGCTTGAGAATGCCGGCATTGAGCAGTTCGAAGACGGCATCGAGCGCCTCATCGAGGGTCATATTGGCGCATATCTCCCGTCCGAGATCAGTGTTCTCGAGCCAGTGCAAGGCGAATTGCTCGACGAGCTCGGCGACGGGATCGGGCTTGCTCATGGGCGGCGGTCCTGGTGGTTCTCGGTTACGAAGAGTAGACGCCAGGTTGTAGGGAAGTTTCTCTGCTCCCCGGCCTTGACGGTGAAATGGCCTATGCGCACGGGAGCTATGAGGTCGGCCGCCTGCAGTTCTCTAAGGGCCCTATGAGCGGTATCTTTGCCGCACCGGAGCCATGTGGCTGCCTGACGGATGCTGCAGTCGATGCTGCCGTTATTATGACCGTTATGTTTTCGCACTAGCCTGTCTTATTCATCGCATAGCAGGGATTCGTCGGCGGGTGTCGCGTAAGGTGGTGATTGTGACTTACGAATTGGGTGCCTGACGCCATCCAAATCGCAATCTCACCGGTGCCACACCCGCCATGCACGAGGATACGACCGAGCCGTTCGCATTGCCAGCCGTTGCAGGCAAGAAAGTCACCGCGGCATTCGATGGCGGACGGATCACGTCAGATGGCGGCGTCATCTTGCTGGCGCGGGCGGAACGACGTCTGGGCATCTGTAATCGACTGGCGGCGGAGATTGCCGATCATCGCGATCCAGGCCGGATCGTGCATCGAGCTGAGTGACATCCTGCGTGCGCGCATTCTGGCGATCGCCTGCGGCTACGAGGACGCCGACGACCTCGATCACCTGCGCCGCGACCCGGCCTTCAAACTGGCTTGCGGCAAGCTGCCCGCCAGCGGCCGCGATTTGTGCTCGCAGCCGACCATGTCGCGGTGGGAGAACGCCCCCAGCCTGCGCGAGATCATCCGAATGATGCGGGCGATGATTGGCCTCTACTGCGCCAGCTATGCAGTGCCGCCAGAGGCGGTCACGCTTGATATCGACGACACCGTGGACGTGGTGCATGGATATCAGCAGCTGTCGTTGTTCAATGCCCATTACAACGAGCGCTGCTTTCTACCGATCCATATCTATGACACTGCCACGGCGCGGCCGGTGGCGGTGCTGCTGCGGCCCGGCAAAACCCCATCGGGGAAGGAAGTCCGCCGTCACCTGCGGCGCCTGCTGCGCGAGATCAGACGGCATTGGCCGAACACGCGCATCACCATCCGCGGTGACAGCCATTACGGCCGACCAGAGGTGATGGACTGGTGCGAAGCGGAGGGTATTCGCTACGTCTTCGGCCTGTCCGGCAACGACGTGCTGCACCGCCTGGTCGAGCCGGCAGCTGACGACGTTCGTGTCCGTCGCGCCGAAGCCAATTCCCCGCTGCTGCGGCGCTACACCGAAACACAGTATCGGGCCAAATCCTGGTCGCGTTCGCGTCGTATCGCGGCCCGCATCGAGGCGTCCACTCTCGGCCTCGACATCCGCTTCGTGGTCAGCAACATCACCACGGGCAGCGCTGAGTGGCTGTATGATACGCTTTATTGTGAGCGCGGCCAGGCGGAAAACCTGATCAAACTTCACAAGAGCCAACTTGCCTCCGACCGCACCTCATGTCGGGCACCGCTTGCCAATCAGATGCGGCTCATCCTTCACACCGCAGCTTATTGGCTGTTACTCAACGTGCGCGACGGCATCCCCAAGGCACACGCGCTGACCACCGCCGAGTTCACCACCATTCGGCTGCGGCTGATGAAGGTCGCTGCACGGGTAATCGAGACCGCTTCCCGTGTGCGCGTCGCTTTCGCTGCCTCCTGCCCTGAGGCAGCATTGTTCCGCGACCTCGCCCACAGCTTGGTGCCGGCCGCTCCATAGACCGCGGGGCAGGCGCCCCGTCGAACCCGTTTCCCATCAACCCCAACCAACAATCCGGTCCGATCGCGATGAAACAGGCGCAACGGCCGAGGCTGCCCGAATTCGCGGCGGTGCAACTCAGCCATTTTTCACAGCGCTTGGTGAATAGGAGCGGCTAGCAATACGAGTAATTTCGTAGCGTGGCTGGACAGTGTGGCGATTTGCCTATCAACTATCGGGTTCGGCAGCTTGACGAACCCCGGGCCGTTCTTTTTGTTTCTGGTCAGAGTGCGCATTCCGTTTTCAGGACGTCCAGCCAGTCCGTATCGGGTCCCAGTGGCACATGGACGTGGACTACGAGGCTGGCGGCAAGGCGCTCGGCCAACGAATAGGCGGCGAGTTGTCCGGCGAAGTTGGTATCGTGATCGGCGAACACGTGCAGCGTGCGGATGCCGGGCGGCGGCTCGAACGTCTTGATGCCGTTCGCAGACAGCGCGGCCCATACAGGCAATTTGTAGAGCTGATGAGCCGCGAGTGCGGTCTCGACGCCTTCCGCTATGCCCAGCTCGTCGGTCGCATCATGCAGGCGGACTGCGGCACCATTTAGCGTCTTGACCGGCGGCAGCGCCTTCTTCCGTGGCTCGATGTCGGCATCATAGATGCGAAGCGCACTTTGCAAACTCCCATCTGGACCGATGATCGGCGAGATGACCGCCGGATATCGGCCGACGTAATTGCGGTTCTCGTCGAAATAGGGACATGCCGCGTGGCCGCGCAGCACGCACGAGGAGACGCGGAGCCCGCGGCGTCGCAGGTAACGATCTACGGTTCTGGGAGAGTCGGCATCGCGCAGCACCTGCTCAATTCTGACCAGTTTCTTGTCTGGAGGCGGCGGTTTCCTGGCGCTGGTCTCCGCCAAAAATGGCCGTGGGGCTGGGTTCCAACCGGTGCCGATGATCTCATCGACCTTCCGGCAGGCTGTGGCGTGGTCCCATGCATAGAGCTTTCGCAGCAGGATGATGCCGGTGCCTGCGCCGCATTGATTGCAGTAGTAGGAGCCGGTTCCATCCTTATCATCGAATCGGTAGCGGTCCTTGCCCCCACAGATCGGGCAAGGACCGTGTTTATTGATTATGAGGTACCGGGGCTCGATGCCGAGCCGCAGCAGGATCTCCTGCCACCTCCCAGACGCGCGCTCGATGGTGCTGCCAGTCATCCGCGTTGCGTCTGCATCGCCTTGGCGTAGGCGATCGCGCGCGAACGGACCCACGACCGGCTGGATCGGGTGGTTCAGGTTCGGGCAGCGCCCAGGGCGGCGGTTCTGGCCAGTGGCCAAACTTTTCCCTGTACTTCTGCGCGACCCAGCCTGGCTTGTAATTGCGCTCTTTCGCTATCCATAGCAGTTGTCGGTGGAAACGATCCTTCTCTGCCGGTGTTGGTCCACTCGGCCGCATGCTGCGGTCACATTCGAGGCGGGCGAGGTCGCCGTCGGCCACTTCGACTGCCTGCGGTTTACGATGCGGTTGCCAACCGCAGGCGGGGCAGGGTATGCCAGCGAACCGGACGGCGCTGCATTCGGGGCAGGTCGTCAACGCCGATGGCGATGATCCGCCGCCGCGCGCAGCGTGCGCCTTGTTAATCGCCCGCTTGTCCTCGCTTAGTGTCCATTCGATCGGGTCTTCGGCGAATCCATGCTCGAACGTCGCGCCCGCATGATCGAGAATCAGCGCGTCTGTCTTGCCCTCGGCCGGCCGCAGCACACGGCCGACCATCTGGCGGTACAGCCCCAGGCTCTTGGTCGGCCGGGCCAGCACGAGGCAGGACACGCATGGCTGATCCCAGCCCTCGGTCAATACCATCGCATTGGTAACCAAATCGATCTGGCCAGCCGCGAGACGTGCGAGGATCGCGTCCCGCTCTTCGGTCGCGGTGGTGCCGTCGATGTGCTCCGCCAGCACGCCGGCGCGGCGGAACTCATCGCGGATGTGTAGGGAATGCTTGACGCCGATGGCGAAGACGACGGTGCGGCGCCGTTCGGCGAGGCGCAGCCAGTGCTCCACCACATCGCCGACTAGGCGTCGCGTGTCCATCCGCTCGGCGAGCTGGCTTTCGACGTAATCGCCGCGCTCGACACGAACGCCTTTCAGGTCGGGCCGTGACGGCGCGTAAACTTTGGTTGGCACTAAGAATTTGAGGTCGATCAGTTCGGCGACCGTCGGTCCCTCGATCAGTACTTCGAAGACATTGCCCAGGCCCCGGCCGTCGCCTCTGACCGGCGTGGCGGTCAGACCGATCACAATGGCGTCGGGATACATTTCCAGGATCTTCTGGTAGGTGCGGGCGCATGCGTGGTGCGCTTCATCGACGATCACGATGTCGGCCGGCGGAGGCTCGATCACCTTGCTGCGGATGGCGCGGGCGTGCACAGCCGCGACGCTCGCCACCTGCACCGGTTCATGCAGACGGACAGGATAGCCGGGCAACAGAATGCCGTGGTCGACGCCGAAGTCATACAGCTTCTGAGAGGTCTGCCGAATCAGCTCGCGACGATGACAGAGGAACAGGATGCGCGGACTCATCGCGGCGCATCTCCTTCATCCGGGGAATCAGACTTCCCCTGCTCGACCAGCGCAGCGGTGATCTTCGCAGCCGCGATCACCGTCTTACCGCTGCCCGTCTGCGCCACCAGCAGGATCCGGCGCCGGCCCGCCGCAATAGCGGCATTCAGACGGGCGATCATCTCGGACTGGTAGGGTCTGAGTTCCGGTTTCATGAATCAGTTGCCGAACAAACTAAGTCGCATGTCACCGACGAACTGCGGAGTGCTCTTCCCTTTGGAAGTCTCCGTTTCGTGTGGTGCAGGGGGCGCCCCATCCAGTTCGGCACGCAGCCGGTCGGCAGCGGTTGCGGCATAAGCGGGGTCAATTTCAATGCCGATGCCGCGGTGCCCCAGACGCTGGGCGGCCACGAGGGTCGTGCCGGTACCGGCGAAAGGGTCGAGAACCTCCAGGTCGGCCCCGCCGTGCAGCTTCAGGCAATACAGCGGCACTTTGACTGGAAATCCGGCCGGATGGTCAAACTTCTGCGCCTTCGACTTTACGATTTCGTATGGAATGAACCATGCATTACCGCGGCAGCGGCGATCACGGGCGTGACCCCAACGCGCGATGTTACTCTTGTCCTTGAAGGGCACGCCAACACCCAGGCGATCGAGTGGCGTCGAACCACTCGGGGTGAAATGAAAGATTGCTTCGTGAACGTGGTTGACGTATCGGTTGCTGGTGATCGGCTTGAAGTGGCCGAAGCTGTCATCGCCGATACTGATGCTCTTGATCCAAATTAGGTGGTTTTGCAACACGAAAGCACCGCGGAAGGCCCCAGCGACCTCTATCGGGATCCACGGATCCGCATTCGTGCCGCCGATGTTGAGAAAGAATGAGCCCTGCGGTCGAAGCACGCGCCGCAGTTCCGCGCCGATGTCGGTCAGCCAGCGTAGGTAATCGGCGCGCGGCTTGCGATCATTGTAAGAGCTATAGCCGACGCCGATGTTGTATGGAGGCGAGGTTACCACGACATCGACGGCCGCGGTTGGCAGGGCCTCGAGTTCCGGTAAGGCAGCCGCCGGTAATGAGGGTCTGGTGGCCGATCTGCATGCGCGGCGAGGGGAAGCTCATTTGCGCGCCCGCTTCGGCTTGGATTTCCGCGCCTGCACCCGTACACCCGGCGGACGTTTATCCGTCAAGCAGACAACGAGGTCAGACTCTGCCTGCATCTGCTGCTTGTAGGCTTCCGCTGCCGTGCGATCGGCGAACCCATGATGCCTGAGGATCTGCTCCTCGCCCGCCCGCCACTTACAGGCGCTGACCCAGAATTGCGCGCTGGGCTCTTCGATGACTGTCGGCGCCAATAGCTTTTTCAGGGCCGGCGTCATCAGTGCATAAGCGTCAGCGCGTGCCTTCGTTGGGAGGGGGTCAGTCAGATCGATCATGGCTCAGGCCGGCTCCGTGGCCCGCGCGATAGCCGCCGCCTCCAGCTTCGCCACAAAAGCTCGATAAGTGGATTTCCGCATGTGCCAGCGGCGCCCGATCTGATAGGCGGGCAACATTCCGTGTTCGCACAGGTAATGCGTTCGGCGCTCCGGCTCTCTGCGGAACCGAGCGATCTCGCTTATACCCCTCAACTCATCGTCGGCGTCGCTCTCCCCGGGCTGCTGCGGGGCGGCAGGAATGGAAGCTGTCGCAAGCTCCTTGTTGGGCATCGCTGGGTGCTCCGGCGGATCATTCGAAGCTCACAGCTAGGATCCAAAAGATCGCCGTCAAAAATCGCCAGATCGCTGTAAGCGATTCGGCGGCACCACATGGGCGGCGCGCGGCATTCGTGTGATCGAAGGGCCGCATGGATGAGACGCTAAACGGATCCGGCCCTGATGAGAGCGCTCATACGACAGATCGTAAGAGCGCACACAACGTCCGAGTGGAGGTTATCACGCGGGGCGAGCGCCGGCGGAGTTGGACGCTGGAGCAAAAGCGCGAGATTGTGGCTGAGAGCCTCGGGCCCGAACTGACCCCGAGCGAGGTGGCGCGCAAATACGCGATCGGTACGGGGCAGCTTTATACCTGGCGTCGAGAACTGTTGCCGGCTCCGACGGAGCGGATGAGGCGGCCGACACGGTTTGCGCAAGTGGAGCTGGCGCCGACGCGGCTGGCCGGCCAGCTACCGGCTGAGCCGCCCGCCCCGCCAGTAACGATCCCGCAATCGCCCCGGCCGCTGGGAATAATCGAGATCGTGCTGCCGGGCGGCATATTGGTGCGCGTTGATGGGCAGGTAGATGATCGGGCATTGCGGCGAGTCCTGGGCATGCTGCAAGGCCGATGATCACACTCGCACCCGGCCTGCGCGTGTATCTCGCCTGCGGCGTGACCGATATGCGCAAGGGTATGGTGGGGCTGGCAATGCTGGTGCAGCAGTCGCTGCGCGACAACCCGTTCGATGGCGCTGTGTATGCCTTCCGCGGGCGTCGCGCAGGACTGATCAAGCTGATATGGCATGATGGCGCCGGCCTGTGCATGCTGACCAAGCGGCTGGAGCATGGGCAGTTTGTTTGGCCGTCATCCGAGACGACTGGCCGGATCATGCTCTCGAGCGCGCAATTGGCGGCGCTGCTGGATGGCTGTGAATGGCGCGCAGCGCAGCCGCGACGAGCACCGGAACTGGCGGGATAAAAACCCGCGTCGCCGATAAAAATCGGCTGGCACCGATTCGGCGGCGTCGTTCAGAATCGCAGCGTGCGAATCGATCTGGACAACCTGCCTGACGATCCCGCGACGCTGCAGCAAATGCTGCGCGACGTCGTGCGAGAGCTCGATACCGAGAATGACAAGCTGCGCCTGCTCATTCATCGGCTGGTGCGCCATCGGTTCGGCCGCCGCTCCGAGCAACTCACCGATGACCAGTTGCAATTGGGGCTCGAGGATCTGGAGCAAACGGTCGCCGCGAACCAGGCGGCACAGGACACTATTGCACCAGAGCCGAAGGAGCAGAAGCGCCGAGCGGCACCGGCGCAGCGCAATCTCGGCGATCTGCCGGCACACTTGCCGCGCTACGAGGTGGTGGTGGACATCGAGCACCGCGAGTGCCCCTGCTGTGGTGGCGCGCTGCATGTGATCGGCGAAACGCGCAGCCAACAGCTCGATATCGTGCCCGCGCAGCTTCGGGTGCGGGTCACGCGCCGGCCGCGTTACGCCTGCCGGGCGTGCGAGGGAACCGTGGTGCAGGCGCCAGCGCTGGAGCGCCCGATCGATGGCGGCCTGGCGACCGAGGCCATGGTGGTGCATGTGCTGGTCAGCAAGTATTGCGAACTCGCTGCCGCTGCATCGACAGTCCAAGATGCTGGCGCGGCAGGGCATCGATCTGGATCGCTCGACGCTGAGCAACTGGGTTGGCCGAGCCTGCTGGTGGCTGAAGCCGCTTTATGACCTGGTGGTCAGCACGGTGCTGTCGTCTGAGAAGGTCTTTGCGGATGACACGACATTGCCGGTGCTGGATCCGGGCCGCGGCCGAACCAAAACCGGGCGATTGTGGTGCTATGCGGTGGATGACCGACCGTGGTCCGGTCCGACGCACCCGGCGGCGGCGTATGTATATTCCGAGGATCGTAAGGGCGCGCATCCGTCAGCGCACCTGGCAGCGTTTCGCGGTGTGCTGCAGGTGGACGGCTACGCCGGGTTCAAGCGACTGGCCGGGGACCGCAGCGACGATTCGGTCAAGCTGGCGTTCTGCTGGGCGCATATGCGGCGGCCGTTCTTCGATTTCTATCAGGCGACGAAGTCGCCGCTGGCCGGGCATGTGCTGGCGCGCATTCGCGAACTCTATACGATCGAGGCCGAGATTCGCGGGCATTCTGCCGATCATCGGGAGCGCATGCGCCAGGCGCGAAGTCGGCCGATCGTGGAGGCGTTGCATGCTTGGTTGCAGGAGCAGCTGCCTCGTATATCCGCCGTCTCCGAGCTGGCGAAAGCGATGCGCTATGCGATCCGGCACTGGCCGGGGTTGGTGGCATTCCTCGATGACGGGAGGATCGAGATGGACACGAACGTGGTCGAGCGCTCGATCAGACCGGTGACCCTCACACGCAAGAACGCCTTGTTCGCCGGATCGGACGGCGGAGCCCGGCATTGGGCCATCGCGATGACGCTGATCGAGACCGCCAAGCTGAATAGTGTCGAGCCGATGGCTTGGCTTACTGATGTGCTCGAGCGCATCGTCTCAGGCAAGACTAAGGCGAACGCACTGGAGGCGCTGCTGCCGTGGAATTGGCATCCGACTGAACTCACGGAATTGGCGGCAGCTGCATGATCGATAATCCAACCCAGGTTGACCGCCTGATGGGGAAGCTGCAACAGGCTCTGCCACTGCCCGCGCGCCCCACACCCGAGCTGCTCGCCGCTCTCGTCGCGAAGAACGCTGCGAGCCAAACCTCCGCCGCCTGCTCAATCACCTGGATCAGCTACGCCGGTGACGAGGGAGGCATTGTGTGCCGCCTCGATTTTGGAGACGAGGCCAAGAACGCCGCGTTTGTCTCCATCACGCACCTGCGTTTCGATGCTCGTCTGCCTCTCGCCCGTGAGATTATCGCCTACCAGAAGCACCGCGTCAAACGCATCCAGCGGCAGCCGGCGTAATCCACCCCAGCACAGAGGATGGGCCGGCCTCTGATACGCCGCACGGCTGCCGTCAAGGAAAATCGGGCAGGGTCTCGCCGCAACGCTTACAGATCGCTGGCGATCTATTCTTCTTTAGAGCGATATTTTGTCGGCAATCTCTTGCCGCGTTCGCGCTTAGGGATGCCCCTTAGTTCCCGCAGATGGTCGAAGCACGCGAAAGCCTTCTTCCGGGTGCAAGGGGAGCCTTTGTCCTTGCGGAACTGCTCAAGACCTCTTTCGGTAGGCTCGTCGACCCCTTCGAAATAGGCCTCAACCAGTTCCCGGGTGGCGGCATTCCAGGGTACTGACTCGGCGATCTCGTGACTGCTCTCCTTAACCAAGAGCGGTGCTGATACCTCCGAGGTAGCTGTGTCCTGCGAACCGAGCGGCGCCAAGGCGTCCGAAATAACTGTGACCAGCTCGCCCGAGCTCCGATCTGGCACTGGGTTGGCGGCTGCCAGCTCATCCTCGAGCTGCTGTTCCCTCGCCTGTTGCCGGCGGAAAGCCTCCGCCCGCAACACATGCGCCCGCGCCAAAGCCGGCCGGGGGCCGCCACAGCCCGGCCCCCAGCGCTTCTCCCATCCGGGAAGCTGCCACCAGTCCCGCGCCTCCTGTTCCGCTTCCCGTTCGGCAGCGGCGATCGCGTCCCCCAGGTGCTCGTCAGGGATGTCCCTGTATGTCATCGACGGCCTCGCGACTCGGCGTCCGCGAGCATACTGCAAGCCAGTGCGAAAGAGTGTTGACGACAAGAATTCACTGCAACATATGACGTTGCAGTTGGATTGTGAGAACGTGTTGTGGCGTCGGTGCGTAAGCGGGCGTGGCAGTCCGGTGGAGAAAAGAAGACGGCCTGGGTTGCCGACTACTTCGATCAGGCCGGCAAGCGACACCTGAAGACGTTCGACAAGAAGAAGGATGCCGATGCATGGCTCGTCCAAACCCGGCATCAGGTCAGCCAAGGTACCCACACGACGGGTAACATCACGCTGGCTGAAGCGGCGGAGCTATGGATCGAGCGTGCGCGGGCGAACGGACGGGAGCGAGGGACACTTGAACAGTATGAGCGGCATGTACGCCTCCACATCCTGCCGTTGCTCGGAGCCAAGGTGAGGCTCAGTCAGCTATCGGCGCCGATGGTCGAGCGGTTTCGGGATGACCTGCTCAAGCAATGCTCGTGGGTAATGGCCAGGAAGGTTCTCACCAGCTTGAAGAGCCTTCTGGCCGACGCCCAGCGCCGCGGCCTGGTGGGGACGAATGCGGCCGCCACCGTCAAGGTCGATGGCCACAAGCGCGAGCGGCGCCGGCTGGCGGTCGGGTCCGGTATCCCCACCAAGCAGGAGATCAACGCCATATTTGCCGCTGCGGACGAGACAGGAGGGATCGGGCGCCCGTTGCTGGTTACAGCGACCCTCACTGGACTCCGGGCCAGCGAGTTGCGCGGTCTCCGCTGGAGCGATGTCGATTTCACCCGAAAGACCATTCATGTCCGCCAGCGTGCCGACGCCTGGAACACGATAGGACGCCCAAAATCGGCCGCAGGCGACCGTGTGATCCCGATGACACCGCTCATGGTCAAAACACCCTGCGTGAGTGGAAACTGGCAAGTGGTTCCGGAGAGCTCGTGTTCCCTACCAGCACCGGACGTCCGCACTCACACGCCAACCTGCTGCAACGGGTGGTGGCCCCAATTCAGCGAAAGGCGGGGATCGCCAAACCATACGGCTTACACGCGTTCCGGCATTTCTTCGCCAGTTGGGCTATCGAACAGGGGTTCGGGCCCAAAAAGCTACAGGCCCTCCTCGGGCACTCCTCGATCGCGATGGTGTACGACGTGTATGGTCACCTGTTCCCCTCCCTCGAAGACGATCATGCCAAGTTTGCGGCGGGTGAGGTCGCCCTGACCACGGGAGTGCAGTGAGCCGGCATCGCAACTGAACCCGGCACTGGCCGGTTGTTGGGCACCTGCTTGAGTGCGGCCTTTCCTTTCCAGTTCAGATCAATAGATTGCTGACTTGCGACAAGGTTGCGACAAGACGCGCGTTTTCTCGCGGAATACCTAGGTTTTTGCGGGACTTTTAATCTTGGGGTCGTGGGTTCGAGTCCCACCGGGCTCACCAGTGGTTCAACCGGTTAGAGGTAGACTCTGGGATGCCGAGGCACGTTGTGGCTTATCACGTGACTGCCGAATGGGATCCGGAACCTGGCACATGGGTTGCACCAAGCGATGACGTGCCCGGCTTGGCGACCGGTGCGGAGACCTGCTCGAGTCAACCGATCAGGACGTGCCATTCGCGCTTTGTGCCGAGCGAACCGAACATACCCGCTTCGCAGCCTGAATGGCGGATAATTACACCCCACGGGTGAACAGCTCCTTCGGAAGAAGAAGAATAGGTGCAGCTTCGTCCGTCAAGGAAAAGGCGATCACCAGATTTGGCATAACCCGAGCTGGCCTACCGAAGGCATTTTGAGGGAAGGATCCCAGCCCCATGACGCGTCTCGCCACCAAACTCGCCCACATCCGCGCTGGCGAATACCGGCCCAGCGACTTCATCATCGCGGATGCCAAGGACCCCGATATGGGCCCTGGACTCTGGTCCTCCGGTCCGCACCGGGCAGCGGATGGAAGCTGGACACGCTACCGCACCCGAGCCGAGTTCCTGGACCAGGTCCGCGCCATCGTCCGCCAGGACGTCGTCGATGTGATGCTCGTTTCGCTGAGCAATCTGGAGCTCCTCCTGGCCGAGAGCCTGTTCACCGACAGCGCCGTCCAACCGGCGATCCGCGCCAACGATGCCACCGACATCTGGATGGTCCGCGGAGGGCGCTACACGGCCCACCCCTCCCGCCCGTTTCACACCGCCAGCCTGGCCCGGGCGCGAGCCGCCGGGATCGATCTCGGCCTCTACTCCATCACCTTCAACAACGATCCCGAAGCCGACGTGATCTCGCTCGAAGCGTTCGCCCGATTCCGTGAGGAAGCGGCCGCTCACGGCTTCCGCTACTTCCTGGAAGTCTTCAACCCGAACGTGGAGACCGGGATCGCGGCCAATGCGCTGGGCCATTACATCAACGATTGCATCGTTCGGGCGCTAGCCGGGGTGACCGCTGCGGACCGGCCGCACTTTCTCAAAATAGTCTACAACGGCCCCAAGGCACTGGAGGAGCTGGCATCCTGGGATCCGTCCCTGGTCGTGGGGATCCTCGGCGGCAGCGCCGGCACGACGCGCGACACCTTCGAACTGCTGACCCAGGCGCAGTGCTATGGCGCCCGCGTCGCCCTGTTCGGCCGCAAGATCAATCTCGCCGAGTCACCGCTCGCCATCGTCGCCTTGATGCGTGAGGTGGCCAGCGGCAATGTGGCACCCGAGGAAGCGGTCCGCGCTTATCACGCCCAGCTCGACCACGAGGGCCTGAAACCGCTGCGCCGGCTCGAGGACGACTTACAGATTACCGAGGCGGTCCTGAAGACCGGCTGAGCCGCCACGGTGAACGCTTCGCGGAGGTCCCGGTAAAGCCGCCGGAATGGTCTTTGGCGATGGTAAGGCCGCGCCCGGCCGCAGCACCCGATCTGCCGCGTCGAACAACCACGCCGTGCATCTGCCCGGCCAAGCCGACGCCCTGGACCAGCACCCCCTTTACGCCGGAGGTGGGGAGATCGACCCAATAGTGTTCATCCGGCCTCACCCTCGTGCGTATTGACGCCGCCCGGCAAGCGAGGAAAGCTTTGCGGCAAGAAAACGCGGAGAGGAGACGAACGGAATGCCTGATATCGACATGACGGATCAGTTCAAGGAAATTGCTGAATCGTACTTTCGCGGGAAGATCGACCGCAGGCGATTTCTGACCCTGGCTGGCGGGCTTGGCTTCTCCACCGCTATGCTCGGCAAGCTGGTGCGGCCCGCCTATGCCGCCAATCCCGACCTGCTCACATCCGACCCGATATCACCCTACGAATTGCCGATCACCAAGGAGCGGGTCGCTTGGCTCAAGACCAAACCGTACAAGGGCATCACCCTCAATGTCATGGCGGTGAAGGCCACCGTGGGCGACTGCGTCAAGTACCACGCCCCGCATTGGGAAGAAATAACTGGCGCTCGGGTTAACGTCGCCGAAATCCCTATCGAAACCCTGCACACGCAGATCTTTGCCGATCTCGCCAGCGGCCTTGGCCGCTACGATTGCTATCAGACAGCCTGCTGGTTCTATGGCGACTATTTCGTGCCCAAGCAGCCCTATATCGAGGAGCTTGCCCCGTATCTCGCCAACTCCCGCTATTCCTACTGGAACCCGGACGATTGGCTGACGCCGATGCGTCGGCTCTACAGTTGGGAGGGCAAGGTATATGGCTCGCTCTTCGACGGCGATGCGCAGTGTCTGTATTACCGCAAGGACGCTTTCACTAACCCGGCCAACCAACAAAAGTTCAAACAGAAGTATGGCTATGACCTGCCGGCGCCCCCAACGACAACGCAGCACATGCACGACCTCGCCGATTTCTTCACCGGCTGGGATTGGAACGGTGATGGCAGCAAGGATTGGGGCATGGCGCTTCATGCCAAGGTGAATGAACAGGGATTTTTCCATTTTCTGACGCTGGCCGCCCCATACGTGGTTTCGCCTGAGAACAAGTACTTTTATTTCAATCCCGATACCATGAAGCCGCTGATCAACTCCGAAGGGCATGTGCGCGCCCTCGAGGATTATGTGAAATTCCTCAACAACGGCCCGCGGGAGGAGATCGCCTGGACGCTTGGCCAGGGCTGGAACCTGTTCCTTGAAGGGCATTGCGCGATGGAACCGACCTGGGGCGACCTGCCCACGCTGGCGCAGGACCCGAAGACATCAAAGGTGCAGGGCAAGGTCGGAGCAGGACCGATTCCCGGAACCATGGAAGCTTTCAATCCGATATCCGGGAGTTGGAAGAAGTACCAACTCAATCAGGTCGGCAACGTCAACGGCGGCACTTGGCATCCGGTCCTTTCCCGGCTCTCAAAGCACAAGGAGGCCACGTACGACTTCATGGCCTTCATGGCCAACAATAAGAACGCTTTCTTTAACTGCACCCATGGCTGGACCGGCGTGCAACCGGGCATGAAATTCGAATACCTGCCGCCCGCGGGCACCAGCACCATCGCCGAGTGGCAACAGCAGGGTTGGAATGCCGCCGACACTGCGGAATACCTCCACGCCTATTACGCGAACCTGACCCTTCCGCTGCAGGAGAATTACCTCCGCATCCCGGGCGCGGCCGAATACTGGCATGAGCTCGATGTGAATGTCTCGGCCGTGCTGGCCGGGCAGATGAAGCCCAAGGACGCGCTGGACCGCACTGCGACGTCATGGGAGAGCGTTACCGAGCGCTATGGCCGGGACCGGCAGAAAGCGCTCTACAAGGCATCGTTCACCTAGAGCGAGTCCATGATGATTGGAACTGGCGCCCACACTCACCTCTCCCGCTCTGCGGGAGAGGCCTGCCCCGGACCGCGATCCGGGGTCGGCGCGCGAAGCGCGCCGGGTGGGGGTGGCCTCAACCTGCTCTAAGAAGCGATGCGGATTCCGATCGCCAGTGGATTGGCCCGGCCGGGAAGACTGCCGGCTGGTAGGGCTGTCGCGCGCCGCCGGCGCGATGACGTCGGCTGGTTTAAGTACGCCATGCTGCTGCCCGCCATCTTCTGGGTCGTCGCATTCACTTTCTTTCCTCTGCTCTCGGTCCTGCATTTCAGCTTCGCTAACTACGTTCTGGGGCAGGGGATCACCGGCTATGTCGGGCTCCAGAACTATCTAAATGTCCTGCAGTCCGGCGACTTCTGGCACAGCATCGGGATCACTGCGATGTACGTCGCGGTAGCGGTCCCGGTCGAGGTCGTACTTGGATTTGTGCTCGCTTGGCTGGTCAGTCTGGGTGCATCCGGAAGCCGCGTTTTTCGCGCGATCCTCGCTGCACCGCTGTTCACCATGGGGGTCGCGATCGGTTATCTTGGCGTTACCCTTTATACCGACCAGGGTGGACCCTTCACGCTCGCGCTCGGCTATCTCGGCATTCATATCCCGTGGTTCTCGACGGGTTGGGGCGGCATGCTCGGCGCGATCATCCTGGATATTTGGCGCTGGACGCCGTTCGTGTTCCTGATCGCACTGGCTGCCATGGGCTCGATCCCGGAGACGATCTACGAGGCGGCGCTTCTGGATACGCGCAACCATTGGCAGATTATGTGGTGGCTCGCCTTACCGCTGTGCTGGCCTGTCATGACGGTCGCGATCCTGCTGCGCATTATCGAGGCGCTGAAAGTCTTCGGCCTCGTGTTCGCGTTGACCAGCGGCGGCCCTGGCAGCAGCACGCAGGTATTCAGCATCGCCGACTATCTCACCACGATCCAGTTTTTCGATTTCGGGAAGGGCTCGGCTATGGGCATTATCTTCCTGATCCTTGTATCAGCTTTTATTACATTCTTCTTCCGGCAGATGCGCCGGAATATCGAGTAGGCGTGGCATGACCGGCATCTTGTGGAGTGGACTGAGCCGCCCGGCTCGCTTGCTGGCCTATGTGCTTTTGTTGTTGACCGCATGCTGGGTGATTTTTCCGGCGGTCTGGGCGGTGGTGAATTCGGTAAAAACAAACGCTGACACGTTCCGTGCCGGCGCGCTGATCCCATTCCTCAGTTTCCAACCGACGCTCGGTTCCTGGCGCGAAGTGCTTGGCGATCCCGAAGCGCGTCAGGCATTGTTGAGCAGCGCAATTGTCAGCCTTGGCACAACCGCTTTCGTCCTCGTTCTTGGCACGCCCGCCGCGTATGCCCTGGCACGGTTCTTTCCGCGACGCTCCCGCGATGTCACCCTTTGGTTCCTGTCCCAGCGCGTGATGCCGCCGGCCGTCGTGCTGATCCCCTTCTATGTGATGATGGTGGCGCTGCACCTGATCGATACCTGGATCGGGCTGATCTTCTGCTATTCCACCTTCAACCTGGCGTTCGGGGTAGTGATCATGCGTGACGTGTTTCGCGACGTCAGCATCGAGATTGAGGAGGCGGCCAAGGTGGAGGGGGCGACGCCCTGGCAAATCTTCTGGCTGATTGCCCTGCCGCTTGCCGTCGATGGGTTGATCGTCTCCGCGGTGATCGTGTTCGCCTTTACCTGGAACGAGGCGCTCTTCGCCTCCGCGCTCACGTCCCAGCACGCGATGACCATGCCGGCCTTCATTCTTGCCTCCCGCTCGACCAGGGGGGTCGATTTCAACACCGCCGCGGTCAACACCCTGCTGGCCATCACGCCGCCGGTCATCCTGTCGTTCTTCGTCCAGCGGTTCCTCGCCCGCGGTTTGTCATTTGGCGCTGTCAAAGGTTAGCTCGTGGCGGCAGATTGCCTGATCGGCATCGACGTCGGGACGCAAAGCGTGCGCGCTCTGCTGATCGACCGGAGCGGCCAGCTGCGGGTTTGCGCCAGCCGCCCGACGCCAACTCTGCGGCCCAGGCCCGGCTGGGCCGAGCATGATCCTGAAGCTTTATGGCAAGCAGTAGTAGCGGTATTGGGCGAAGTCGCTGCCCAGGTGCCGGCAGGCGAAACCGTCGCGGGGATTGCGGTTGCCAGCCTAGGCGAGGCCTGCGTGCTCATGGACGCGGCGGATCAATCCCTGGGCAACATCATCGCCTGGTTTGATCGCCGGTCCGAGGAGGATGCTCATAGGATTTCGGCTGAGCGGCTGTTCAGCATAACGGGCCTCGCGCCTGATCCCACCTACACGCTCTGCAAGCTGCTATGGACCCGGCGGACCATGCCGGCGCTGTTTGCCCGCGCCCACCGGGTGCTGAACGTCGCCGACTGGATCGCTTTCCGCCTGTCCGGCGAGGCGGCGACGGATTTCAGCCTGGCATCGCGCACCGCCTGCCTTGACCTGGGCCAGCGTTGCTGGTCGGTGGAGCTTCTCCGGGAAGTAGATATCGACATCGGTCTGCTGCCGGCAATCCGTCCTAGCGGCAGCGCGCTGGGGCAGGTCCGATCCGATGTGTTGAAAGCTACAGGCTTGCCGGGCCGACCGGTAGTTGGTGTCGGCGCGCATGATCATGTCTGCGGCTGGTTTGCTGCAGGCGCGATGGATGAAGCGGTTCTGCTGGACAGCATGGGAACGGCCGAAGCCATCCTGACGGCCGTGGGCCGGCCGGTCACAGTCCACGATATTGTTCGTCAGGGTTACGCGCAGGGCGCAATCGAACGCGACGAATCGCGGTTTTACTTAGGCGGCACCATCAATAGTTCGGGTGGCGCGGTGGAGTGGTTCCGGAGATCATTTGCGGCCGATGTAGCGCATCAGCGGTTGATAGAAGAGGCGAGTGCCAGTCCGGCTGGCAGTAACGGTCTGTGCTTTGTGCCGCATCTTGTCGGGGCCGGCCCGCCGTTCGCTCATGTGCCGGCGCGCGGCGCATTACTGGGGCTGACGGCATCGACGGGGCGCGGCGATGCGTTCCGTGCCGTGCTGGAAGGTCTGGCCCTGGAGGCGCGAAGCGTACGGGATGCCATGATGGTCCTGCCGGGCGTCGCGGTGCCGCGAAGTGTTCTGATAATCGGTGGCCACGTGCGGAATCGTTTGCTTCTAGAAATTAAGGCCAGTGTCTATCGCCAGGAGCTGCGCGTAATTGCAGAGGCCGAGGCGACGGCTCTCGGGGCTGCTCTGCTCGCGGGAACTGCTGCGCGCCTTTGGCCGGATCTGCGCACCGCACTCACGGAGGTCAGGCGGGAGGAATTCAACATCGAGCCCCGGCCAAACTGGGTGGGGGCCTATGAGGAGATTTTCACTCGCTCTTACTCGCGGCTCACGCCCCTACTGCGGCCGGTGAACGAAACGCTTCGCCCTATCCGGGCAACTCATTGAGCAGCCTGGGCGGATAAATCAGCTCCGTGGGTGCGCGAATATTGGCTCGAGGTCGGCGGCCGCCAGTTCGCCAGAGCGCCGGCAGTCGCCCGGTAGATCTCCACTTTGAGGGGATAGCATTTGGCGGCATCATTGGAATGGCTGGATCCGCAATCGCCGCCAGGGCAGGCGGACAGCGCGCAGAGTAGATCGATCTCGGCAAAGAACTCGAGGAAGTCGCCCGGACGAACCGGGCTCGCTTTCATGAAATATCTGTGCGTGTCACGGGTAAAGCCGGTGCACATGAAGACGTTCAGCACGTCGTGGACGTGCATCTCTGCTTCGTGAAGCGGAAGTTTACGCTCCGCCGCAAGCGCGCGCGTCAGGTTGGAGTGGCAGCAGTGGTGGTATTCGGTCCCCCGGAGCAGGAGATTGGTGTAGGGGTCGCAACGCGTGCCAATGACGTCGTGCACACCGGCTCCATCCCCATCCCCGCCGTACCAGTTCAGCGTATCGTGGGTGATGGTCGCCATGGGGCGGAGGCACGGGAGCGTGCTCCACAGCCTGTCGCCGGTGGAAAGGTGGGTTGCGTGCAGCGCCCGGGTCTTGCCACTGTAAAACTGTTCCGTGAGGTCCCGCGCATTCCACAGATTGAGATCGCCGACCTGTGGGCCGTCGATGCTGACGATGCGGAAGAAGTGGCCGGCGGGCACGGTGAATGTCCGGCCATCCCGGGGAGGGACCACCAGTTCAGAGACTTTCGTCAGTTCGGCGCGTGCCCCATCATAGAGTCCGGCGTCGAAGGGCGGGAGGCGATCGAGTTGGTACACCAGAATGGCCGGAGCTTGGCGTCGCTCCGCCGCATCCAAGGGTGCGGGGCAACTTGCCATTGTGCGCATCGAGCAATCATCGCCCGGACATCCCGCCGATCGCAAGGGCATATCAGCACGTGACGAGGGCGGTTTCGGGCAGGCGGCCGGCCCGGAACCGCCCGGCGCGCGGGATCAGCTCTGGGTATTTGTGACGGGGTGCTTCTTATGGCTGGGCTTGTGTGAGATGTGATGCACTGGCTTCTTCGCATGATGATGCGTCGTGCTGGTGGATGCTGCGTTTACAGTGAGCGGTAAGGCGACCAGCGCGGCGGCAAGCACAAGGTGGCGGAGATAGGTCACGGCGGAACTCCAGGACAGGAAGGGTTAAGGGCGGGCGATGGTTCCCCGGCCCATGCCGGACCATTCCCGGGCGGTGTATTGCGTTTCCCGTCAGAGTCGCGCAAGCAGCATCCGTTGCGGCTCCCCTATATAAGACAGAGTTCGCGAAGCTCTCGGCAAAGCGTCGGGGGTAACATCTCCACCCCGCGCAACGGGGGTGCAGCATTCCGATCTGGTGGCGCATCGGCCGGGTTGAGGTATCGCCAACCCTGAAAAGGCTTCGTTGGGCGCGCCAGCACCGGGATGAGATTGGGGCCGAGGATGAGGCCGGTGCATAGGCTGCCGTCGGGCCACCGGTCCTCGATGAAGTCCAGAATTGGCTGGCGGGCCAGCGTGAAGCCCGCGATGACCCAGAACATCGACCCGCCGGAAAGGATCTCGTCAGAGCGGCGCGGAAAATTGCGGGTTCTGTGGCGCAGGCGCTTCTCTCGCTTGAGACGCTCGGCCTGCACGGTGCGGAGATGCTGCAGATCGTGGATGCCCACGGCGAGTTTGGTCAGGTGGAGCATGGCGGCCGAGTCGGGAGCATAGAGACATACTGGGGTGTTCCGCGGCCGGGGCAAGTGGATTGCCAGCCCTAGCTTCAAGGCGCAATCCACGCCAGCTTCCGGCCCATGCGGGCGTTCGCGGAGCTGCTCGACCGGCTGGTCTTCACCCCATCGCGCAACGGCAAGATCGTATTGCTGCGGCGGTACTTTCAAACCGAACCGGACCCCGACAGGGGGATCGGCCTCGCCGCCATTGCCGGTGAGCTGAGCTTCACCGCTGCCAAACCTAGCCTGATCCGGGACCTCGCGGCCAGCCGCACCGACCCGGTATTGTTCGGATGGTCGTATGATTATGTGGGCGATCTGGCGGAGACGGTCGCGCTGATGTGGCCCGCCCAGCCCACAGACGCTCCGCCGCCTCGATTGTGCGAAGTGGTGGATGCGCTGGAGAACGCGCCGAAAACAGCGCTGCCAGGAATTGTCGCGGGGTGGCTGGATGCTTCCGATCCCTCGGTGCGTTTCGCGCTGTTGAAGCTGATAACCGGGGCATTGCGCGTCGGCGTTTCTGGCCGGCTGGCGAAGGTAGCGCTCGCCGAGGTTGGACGAGTGAATCCTGATGAGGTGGAGGAGGTCTGGCACGGGCTGGCGCCGCCCTATCTGCCGCTATTCGCTTGGCTGGAAGGGAGGGCGCCACGGCCGGACCCCGCGGAAGCGCCTGTGTTCCGGCCCCTTATGCTGGCGCATCCGTTAGAAGACGCGGACCTCGCGGGTCTTGATGCCAGCCAGTTCCGGGCGGAGTGGAAATGGGACGGGATCCGCGTGCAGTTGGTCTCCACCAAAGGCGGGCGAAGAGTTTATTCGCGTGGGGCGGATGATATCTCCGGCGCGTTTCCTGACATTCTCGAAGCGATGAATTTCCATGCCGTACTGGATGGCGAACTGCTGGTGATACGGGATGGCGTGGTCGCGCCGTTCGCGGATTTGCAACAGCGCCTGAATCGGAAGGGGGTCACGCCGAAGATGATAGCGGATTCTCCGGCAGGGGTGCGGCTCTATGACATATTGTTTGATGGCCTGGAGGATGTTCGGCCGTTGGGGTTCGATGCGCGGCGCGCACGGCTGGAGGCATGGCACGCCCGGGTGCGGCCTGCGCGCATGGATTTGTCACCATTGATACAGTTTGGATCTCTTGAGGAGCTCTCGACGCTGCGGTTGGGGGCGCGAGCGGCATCGATGGAAGGCATTATGCTGAAGCGGGCGGATAGTCCCTATATGCCAGGTCGTGTAAAGGGGTTGTGGTGGAAGTGGAAGCGCGATCCGCACACTTTGGATGCTGTTCTGATGTACGCCCAGCGTGGGCATGGCAAGCGCAGCAGCTACTATTCGGATTACACATTTGGGGTTTGGAAGGGTGACGAGCTGGTCCCAGTGGGCAAGGCTTATTTCGGCTTCACCGATGAGGAACTCGCGTGGCTTGATCGTTGGATCCGGAATCATACCGTGGCCCGGTTCGGTCCGGTGCGGGAGGTTGAGAAGTCGCTGGTGCTGGAGGTGGCTTTCGATGCCGCGCAACTGTCCACGCGGCACAAGTCCGGGGTGGCAATGCGGTTCCCTCGGATTGCGCGGATCCGCAGGGATAAACCGGCTGCGGAAGCCGATCGGTTGGAGCATGTGATGGCATTGGTTGAGGATCGGGCGGCTGGAGGAGGTGCTGCGGGCTAACTCTGGAACGAGCGGCGGGCGTTCTCTATCTCCTCCAGCGATTACGGGTAGAATCAAATTCTATCGCAAACTCTTGCTCACCATTTCGTGCGTATTCCGGCTGAGATCCCCTCGCGCTAGAATTCGCCGGAGTTCGGCCTGCATAAGAACCTGGCGGGAGGTGTCGTAGCGGCGCCATTGCCCGAGCGGCGCGACAAGTCGGGCGGCCACCTGCGGATTGCTCGAGTCAATTTGGATGATGGCCTCTGAAAGGAAACGATATCCTGCACCTGAGATATCGTGAAACCGCACCTGGTTGCTGCTGAAGCTACCTACCAGGGCGCGGACCCGGTTGGGGTTGCGCGGCTGAAAGTCTGGGTGGCGTGCCAGGTTCTGCACATTCTCTATTGTGTCGGGTAGTGGTGATGTAGCCTGGATGGAGAACCACTTATCGAGGACAAGTGGGTCGCTGCGCCATTTGGCATAGAAGGCGTTGAGTGCCTGAGTACGTTCGCGGCAGTCCACTGCAGAGAGTACGGCCAGGGCGATGAGCACATCGGTCATATTCTGACTGGCGTCGAACTGGGCTTTGGCTAGTTGGATGCCTTCGGGGTTGCTGTTTGATGCCAGGTAGTGAAGGCAGGCATTGCGCAGCGCGCGGCCTCCAATAGCCGGGCCGTCGATGGTGTAGGGGCCGGTGTCGGTCAGGCGTTGATAAGTGTCGCGGAGCTCAGGGCGCAGGGCATCGGCAATCGCGGCACGCGCAGCATCGCGTGCGGTGTGGATGTTGTCCACGTCGGCGATTTCCATGTGGTCCGCAAGGGTAGATTCCGCAGGCAGAATCAGAGCCTCTGCCGCGAAGGCGTGATCCTCGTCGGCGCGGGCAAGCGTGGTGCGAGCGGCGTCGATCAGTCCCGTGTCGGTTGGGGTGTTTTCGCCACGGGCTAAGGCAGCGACCATGTCGAGCAGACGTTGCGTCGCGTATTGTTGCGCGGAGTCCCAGCGGACAAAGGGATCGCTGTCGCGGGCGGCGAGAATGCGCAGGTGCTCTTCCGGGAGACCTTTGAGTTTCACAGGTGCGGAAAACTCGCGGAGCAGGGATGGGATGGGCCGCGAGGGGAGATGGTCGAGGGTGAAGGTTTGCTCGGGTTCGTTCAGCATCAGCATGTGGGTGGCCAGGCCGTCATCGCTATCTGTGACGAGGCCGGCTGCGACGGGGATTACCAGCGGCTGCTTGTCGGGTTGCCCGGGTGTCCGTGGGATTCGCTGCGACAGGGTCAGACTGTAGCGGCGTGTCGCCGGATCATAGGCATCAGAGACCGTGATTTCAGGCGTGCCAGCCTGGTGATACCAGCGTTTAAAATCGCTGAGGTTGGTGCCGGATGCGTCGGCCATAGCGGCGACGAAATCATCGATGGTGACGGCCTGATTGTCGTGGCGTTGGAAATAGAGATCCATGCCGCGGCGGAACGCCTCGCGACCGATGATGGAGGCCATCATGCGGATGACCTCAGCGCCCTTGTTATAGACGGTGGCGGTGTAGAAGTTGTCGATCGCCTGGTAGGTTTGGGGTTGCACTGGGTGGGCGAGGGGGCCGGCATCCTCGCGGAACTGCATCGATCTCAGGGCGCGCACGTCCGAGATGCGCTTCACCGCACGCGAGCCCTGGTCCATGGTGAACTCCTGGTCGCGATAAACCGTAAGGCCTTCTTTCAAGGACAATTGAAACCAATCGCGGCAGGTGATGCGGTTGCCGGTCCAGTTGTGGAAGTATTCGTGGGCGATGACTGTCTCGATGCCCTGGTAGTCGGAGTCGGTGGCGGTTTCTGGCTTGGCGAGGACGTAGCGGGTATTGAAGATGTTCAACCCCTTGTTCTCCATCGCGCCCATGTTGAAGTCAGAGACCGCGGCGATGTTGAACACCTCGAGGTCGTATTCCAGGTCGAAGCGCTCCTCGTCCCAGCGCATGGCCTTGATGAGTGAGCGCATAGCATGATCGCAGCGGTCTTCGTCGCCGCGGCGGACGTAGATGGCCAGCGCGACCTTGCGGCCGGAACGGGTGATGAAAGTGTCCCGGACAGCGACCAGATCGCCGGCGACGAGAGCGAAGAGGTAGCACGGCTTGGGGTGGGGGTCGGTCCAGGTGATGCGGTGGCGGTTGTTGCCGACGTCCTGAATCTCGCCCGGGTTGCCGTTCGAGAGCATGACCGGGCAGGTGGATTGGTCCGCGGTGATGGTGGTGGTGAAGCGCGCCATCACGTCCGGCCGGTCGGGGAAGTATGTGATGCGGCGGAAGCCCTCGGCCTCGCACTGCGTGAAGAAGGAGCCGTTGGAAACGTAAAGGCCGGAGAGCTCGGTGTTGTCCTGGGGTGCGATGCGGGTTTCGATTTCCAGCGTGCAGGTGTCGGGAAGATCGGAGATGGTCAGGGAGTGCTCTGTGAGCTGGTAGCGGTTGGACCCGGCGGCGGAACCGTCGATGGAAAGGCGCTCCATAGGCTGGCCGGCGCCATCCAGGTGTAGCGGGCCGCGCGGTGCGTCCTGGTGGGGGTTGCGGCGAAGGCGGAGGGTGGAGCGGACGATGGTGTCGGTGGGCGAGAGATCGAAAGCGAGGTCGACGGTGTCGACCAGGAAAGCTGGCGGGCGGTAGTCGGCAAGGCCGGTTTCGTGCGCGGCTGCCTGACCGGCAGCGAGCGGAGTATTGGCGTCTGGCATAGGTGCTTCCGTGTAAATCAGAGGGCGTCGGCGACGGCGTCGCGGTAACGCTTGAGCGCGTCCAAATGGTCGACGGCGCCGCGGCCTTTAATACGCGTGTGGTGGCGGCGGCCGAAAGTCGTGGTGAGGCAGATGTGCGATGCGCCGGCCTGCTTCCAGAAAGCCACTTCCTTGCGCCAGTCGGCAGGCGTTCCGGCGCCACAGGAGGTCCAGACTTCGATGCCGACGGCAGCGGGGTCGCGGCCGGCCTGATGGATCAGCCTGCGGAGCTGATCGAAGATCTCAAGCGCGGCGCGGTCGGGCGGGTAGGCGTTGGGCATCCAGCCGTCGCCGAGCTTGGCGATGCGGGGCAGGGTGCGTTCGTGATGGCCGCCGAACCAAACGGGGATGTGGCCGGAGGCGGGGCGGGGGTTGATGCCGGCGTCCTCGATCCTGTGGTAGCGGCCCTCGAAGGTGACGTGCGGCTCGGCCCAGACGCGGCGTATGACCTCTACCTGTTCCTCGGAGCGGCGGCCACGGTTGTGGAAGTCTTCGTTCAGCGCCGTAAATTCGGCTTCGTTCCATCCGACACCAACGCCAAGACGAAAGCGGCCACCGCAGAGCACGTCCAGGCATGCGGCCTGCTTGGCGACGAGCGCGGTCTGGCGCTGCGGGAGAATGAGCACGCCAGTGGCGAAACCGAGCCTCGTAGTGCAGGCGGAGAGGAAGCCGAACAGCACGAACGGGTCGTGGAAGAGATCGGAAGAGGTGTTGCGGCCAGGTTCCCAATCCGGGCGGCTGGCTGTGTTGACGCCGAGGACGTGGTCGGGCGCTTCGATGAAGTCGTAGCCGAGGCTTTCCATGGTTTGCGCGTAGTCGCGCACGACGGATGGACCAGGACCGATATCAGTGAGGGGAATGAGGGCGCCGAGCTGCATGAAGGTAGGTTCGGCTGGCTCGAGGGAGGGCGTCAAGGCGGGCCGGGCGGCCCGGGGATAGAGAGGCAGTGGAAATAGAGGAGACCCGCGGCGAGTGGGGCGGACTCATCGCTCACGTTTCTGCGGGTCTGGCACATCCATCTCCAGCAGGCAGGAGCTCAGGCTCTTGCCATGAGCATCAAGCGCCAGCGAGCGCGTCACACCACCCCCCAGGGCGCCATACAGCACGAAGTTCAATGCGCCGAGCCCGGGCAGCTCGTAGGGCTCGACCTCGCCAAGCACCAACTCACCGAAATGCGCCTTTACCCGCGCTGCAGTGACATGTTCGCGCAGGAACGCGAAGTCTCCCGGCTCGTGCGCGATCACCGAGACCGACGAGGTGTCGCCTTTGTCCCCGGTGCGCACGTGCGCAAGTTCACGTAGCTTCATCAGCTTACCAGTCTTGTGATGCAGGGCTGCACAAGGCTCTCGGGAATCAGCGTGGAGACCACGCCGACGACCTCGCGGGCGGATTTCCAAGCCCCGCCACCACCGGCGGGACCGTTCGTGTAAAGCGTTTCTACTTCGTTCCCGATCCGCACGGCCTCCGCCATGCTGTCAGTGCGCCCGATAACGCGGATACGGACTTCGGGCGGCTCGGGTCGCTGGGGTTCGGTACCGCGACGCAGCGCGTTCCAACCGATGATGTCGCAGCGCAATTCGGTGGTGCGCACCCCAATCAATGCCAAGCGTTCGCGAACGATCTCCAGCGCCAGACGCGCGCGGGCGAGGCAGCCGGCGCCACCGTAGGACATCTGGCCCTCGCCGATAAACGAATCACGGTATCCGAGTGAGACCTTCAACAACCCAGTCCGCGGGCCGCCGCTTGCACCGGAAACACGGACCCGATCCGGCCCCTCCTGCTCCAGGCGCACCCCCGAGAAATCGGCAACCACGTCCGGCTGATAGTACCGGGCCGGGTCGTGCAGTTCGTATAGCAACTGCTCCTTGCAGGTTTTCACGCTCACCATACCACCCGAGCCGGCCACCTTGGTAACCACCGCAGTGCCATCGGGCTCTACCTCGGCCAGCGGAAAGCCTAGGCGGGCGAGATTGGCGACATCCTTGTAGCCGGGATCGGCGAAATAGCCGCCCGTAATCTGGCCGGCGCACTCCAGCAAATGACCGACGGCGATCCCACGACCAAGCGAAGGCCAATCGTCCTCCGCCCAGCCGAATTCGTGCACCAGGGGGGCGGCGAATATGGCGGGATCGGCAACCCGGCCGGTGATAACGACGTCGGCCGCTTCTGCAAGCGCGGTCACAATCGGGGCAACACCCAGATAGGCGTTGGCGGAAACCACGCGACCGCCGAGCGAGGACACCGTTTCGCCAGTGCGCTCCATCAGTGGGTCGTCGCGGCTTCGCACGATCGGCAGTACATCATCGCCGGTAACGGCGGCAATCCTGAGGCCGCGCAGTCCAAGTATGCGCGCGATGTGGGCGGTCCGGGCGGCGGCTCCCTCTGGATTGGCGGCGCCCATATTGGTGATGATCCGGATACCGCGTTGCACGCAGGCGGCAGCACTGCGCGCATCCGCTCCTCCAGCAGCTTGTCATAACCGGCGTCGGGGTTACTGAGCCGCTCCTGCTGAGCGAGCGCGATAGTGCGTTCGGCAAGGCACTCGAACCCAAGGTACTGAATGTCCCCATGCTCGGCGAGTTCCACCGCCGGCTCTATTCGATCGCCCGAATAGCCCGCGCCTGACCCGATGCGCACGATATGCATGGAGACAAGGGTAGGCTGGAGGCATGATCTTGGCTACATCTGCGGATCTGGCCAGATGAATATCTCTCCTCGGATTCCGCGTGTCGCTCTGGTGACCGGTGCCGCCCGGCGCATCGGGGCGGCGATCGCGCTCGCGCTGGCCGGGGCGGGATTCGACATTGCGGTGCATTTCCGGACAAGCCGTAATGAGGCAGAGAGCCTCGCCCCGAGCATTCGCCGCCTGGGCCGGCGTGCGGAACTTTTCCAGAGGGATCTCGCACTGGAAAGCCAAATCGAAACGCTGATCGAGGGGGTGCAGGCCGTCCTCGGGCCAGTCGGCCTTTTGATCAACAATGCCAGCTTGTTCCAGCGCGATGAGTGGGACACTGCCACGCGACGATCCTGGGACGCCCACCTGGAGTCAAACCTACGCGCCCCGTTCGTGCTAACCCAGCATTTCGCCAGGTCGTTGCCTGCGGAGGCGGAAGGCCTCGTAATCAATATGCTGGACCAGCGAGTTCTGGTCACTGACGCCCCACTACATTTCCTACAGTGTGTCGAAGTACGCGCTGTGGGGTCTCACTCAGTCGTTGGCGCTGGCGCTTGCGCCCCGTATCCGTGTGAATGGCATTGGCCCTGGCCCCGCTCTGCCCAACGCGCAACAGAGCATCGCACAGTTCGAAGCGCAATATGCGTCGACCCCACTTCGACGCGGTACGTCCCCGCAGGAGATCGCCGAGGCCGTGCTGGCAATCCTGAGGCTGCCTGCAATGACCGGCCAGATGATCGCGCTGGATGGCGCCCAGCATCTGCAGTGGAAATCCGGCAGGTTGCCGCCGAGGGAGGAGGAATAGGGGAGAAGCCGGTTTGTGTGTCGAAAACCTTACGGCTCCGCCGGCAACGAGGCCTGTCGCGCCAAATGTGGGACAACGAGCAGTGGATTTATCCACGTTCGCGCGAAGCGTGATCATAACACATGTGTCACAGGCGAAGGTTGATTGGACGAGCAGGAGACAGCCTGCGACTCGGGCATGCTCCGTCAAGGAAAACAATGGGTTAGTCCAATGCCTGTTTTTTGGGCAATGTTGTGCAATGCAAGCTGTAAGGCCAACTTAACAGGTTTGTGACAGTGCGCGCCCACAGAGTTATCCACAGAATCAGTGGAAAACCCGTTTCGGAAAAGGGCGGGGTGGTGCTTGATGAGTGATCATAAAACCTTAACCGGCGCGCCTGCGATCGAGGAAGCACTCGGCACAATGCCGCTCGGTCCCGGCGTCTACCGGATGCTGGATGCAAAAGGGGACGCGCTATACGTCGGGAAAGCGCGCAGTCTTAAAAAGCGCGTCACATCTTACACTCAGATCGGCCGGCTTCCGGAGAGGCTGCGCCGCATGGTGTCGGAAACGTCCTCCGTCGAGATTATGACCACCCATACGGAGGCCGAGGCGCTGTTACTGGAGGCCAACCTCATCAAGCGCCTGAAGCCGCGGTTCAACATCGTCCTGCGGGACGACAAGTCCTACCCCTGGCTAATGCTGACCGAGGACCATCCATTTCCGCAGATCGTCAAGCATCGGGGGGCTCAGGTCCGCAAAGGAACGTATTGGGGCCCGTTCGCCTCTGCCTGGGCGGTCAACCAGACGGTCACCGCCATGCAGCGCGTGTTCCTGCTCCGCTCCTGCGCGGATACGGTGTTTGCCAACCGAAGTCGTCCATGTCTCCTGTATCAGATCCGCCGCTGCTCCGCACCCTGCGTCGGGCGGATCAGCCAGGAGGACTATGCCCGGCTAGTCGCACAGGCGAAGGCCTTCCTGGAAGGCAAATCCGCGGATGTGCAACGCGAGCTGGCAGCCGAAATGGAACAGGCGGCTGAGCATCTCGAGTTCGAACGCGCGGCGGCGGTGCGGGACCGTATACGCGGGCTGACTCACGTCCAAAGCAACGATGTGATCAACCCCGCCAGCCTCAGGGACGCGGATGTGATCGCGGCCTGGCAGGATGGTGGCCAAACCTGCGTGCAGGTGTTCTTCGTGCGTGGTGGCCGGAACAACGGCAATCGTGCGTTCTTCCCCACTCACGCCCGGCATGAGGAAGCCAGCGAGGTCCTCGCCGCGTTCGTCGCTCAGTTCTACGATGACAAGCTGCCACCGCCTTGCATTCTGACCAGCCATGACCTGCCCGAGCATGAGCTGGTTGCGGAGGCACTTTCGTTGAAGGCTGGGTGCAAGGTGGAGATTTCCGTCCCTAAGCGGGGTGAAAAGCACGCCGTTGTGCAGCACGCGGTTATGAATTCGCGCGAAGCGTTGGAGAGAAAGCTCGCAGAAAGTGCAGGACAGGCGAAGCTGCTGGAAGCCGTGGCGCAGGTGTTCGGTCTGCCTGGATCCCCCGAACGCATCGAGGTTTACGACAACAGCCATATCATGGGCGCGAACCCCTACGGGGTGATGATCGTTGGCGGACCGGAGGGGTTTGTGAAGTCCGCCTACCGCAAGTTCGGCATCCGCGGGCCAATTACTCCAGGCGACGACTTCGGTATGATGCGGGAGGTGATGCAGCGACGTTTCGGGCGCGCTTTGCGAGAGCAGGCGGAGGGGGAACGGCCGGCGTGGCCTGATCTGGTGTTGATCGATGGCGGGGCAGGGCAGCTCTCCGCAGCGCGCGCCACTTTGCAGGATCTTGGTGTGGGGGATGTGCCGCTGGTTGCCATCGCCAAGGGGCCGGATCGCGACGCGGGGCGAGAATGGTTTCATACAGAAGGGCGCGAGCCATTCCAGCTTCCGCCGCGCGATCCGGTGCTGTATTTTCTGCAACGTCTTCGCGACGAGGCGCACCGTTTCGCCATTACCAGTCATCGCACCGGCCGTTCGAAGGGGCTGACCCGGAGCGAGTTGGATGAGATTCCGGGTATCGGCGCGGCGCGGAAACGTGCGCTGCTCAACCACTTTGGCTCGGCGCGGGGTGTCAAAATGGCTGGGCTCGGAGACCTGGAGGCTGCGCCGGGAATTAGCCGGGAGACTGCGCGGCGCGTGTATGCGTTTTTCCACCCAGGTGTGCGGGTAGAGGGCACTCCCTGATGGACCAGGCGGCTCTCATGTAGTAATATTAGTTCGCATAACAACTATTTTGAAACCGCTATCGGCTACTTCGGCACAAACAGAAATGCGATTGCCGGCGGGGGTGGCATAAAATGCGTTCTTACCCTCGTACCAAAGTGGCTCGACGCGCAACTCAGCATCTTGGGCGGACGCTACGGCGCTACCCGATTGCCGGATGCCAGTTTCCGCTATCTGCAGCTTCAGTAACACCGATTGAGGCGACCCTGGCGATTCCGGGCTCGGAGGGGCTTAGCCGCTGGTTGAGCATACCGAGAACATGATCATCCCGTTGGTGGACCTGGCCCGGTTCGGCGCCTAAAATTGGGACTGCATGCTGACCGACCTTCCCAACATGCTGACCCTCTCGCGGGTCGTCGCCATCCCGTTGCTGATCGCGCTGGTCGCACTGCAGGTGCCGGCGGCTGACCTGGCGGCCTGCGTCGTTTTCAGTGCGGCTGCCGTGACCGACTATTTCGACGGCCATCTCGCCCGGTCCTGGCGGCAGCAATCGGACTTTGGGCGCATGCTCGATCCTATAGCCGACAAGCTTCTTGTCGGCGCGGCCTTGTTCATGCTGGCCGGCGAAGGTGCTCTGCGCGGGTGGACGCTATATGCCGGGGTGGTCATTCTGCTACGTGAAATCCTGGTTAGCGGACTGCGCGAGTTCCTGGCCGGTATTCGCATCGGACTGCCGGTGACAAAGCTGGCCAAATGGAAGACCGGGTTTCAAATGGGAGCGCTGGGCACCCTGCTGGCCGGCGATCCCTCGGCGAGCCTGCTGCATATGCCCTGGTTGCCGGTGACTGTGATCGGCTCGGCCATGCTATGGGTGGCTGCGATCCTGACGCTGATTACGGGGTGGGACTATCTTACGGCGGGCCTGCGGCATGCGACGATGGACCGTCCTCCCGCTTCCAGGGCCATGCCTCCGCCTTGATCATCCGTTCTCTCGGGATCATTGGGTGGTCCGGCAGCGGCAAGACCACGCTGATCGTTGCGGTGCTGCCGCTGCTGCGCGGACGCGGTCTTTCTGTTTCCACGATTAAGCACGTTCATCACGGCTTCGACATCGATCAGCCGGACAAGGACAGCTACCGCCACCGACAGGCTGGCGCAAAGGAGGTGCTGGTCTGCTCTTCGGAACGCTGGGTGCTGCTGCATGAGAATGACGGTCACGAGGCCGTTCCAGCCGAGCTGGTTCGCGTCATGCAGCCCGTCGATCTTGTGCTGGTGGAGGGCTTTAAGGCGGATCCTGGAACGAAGCTGGAGGTATACCGTCCTGCATTTGGGAAGGAGCCGCTTTGGCCGACAATGCCAGACGTAGCGGCCGTCGCGTCGGATGTTTCCCTTCCGGGCTGCGGCCGGCGGGTGCTGCCGCTTGACTGCCCAGACGCGGTAGCGGATTGGATCGCCGGCATCCTGCCTAAGCTCCCAACTGCTTGAGGAGCCTCTAAATTCTCGGCTAACTGCATCGACCCCGTTCGGAGATTCCGCCCCATGCGGCGCCTCGCCCTGCTTGGCTTCTGCGTGACCCTTTCCGGCTGCGGCTTCTCTGCCTGGCACCAGGTCCCCTTCGTTGCAGGGCAAGACCCTTATCTGCCGCAGGGAGATAGCGAGAACATGCGCCGCGCTGAGGGACTCCCCGTGCAAGTTCAGACGATGACCCCCGAGCCTGGCCAAGTATGGCCGCCGCCGCCGACCACGGAACCGACACTGCAGTCGCTGGAGCAGCAGGGAGGACAACTGCCAAACGAGGCGAGACCGCCACCGGTACCGCCGCCGCAGGGCAGCTCGACCGCGCCACCGCCACCACCACCACCGCCGGCCACAATCCCGCCGGTCCCGCAGCCCGCAACCCCCGGGCAGCCCAAGGGACCGCCTCCGCCAGTGGCGCAAACGCCGTCGGGTCCGGGCGTACTCAGCGGCGGTGGCGGAGGATACCAGACCATCACCTTGCCCAACGGGCAGACCGGGATTGTTGTGCCCAACGGCAATGGCACGAGCACGGTGATTTATTCGAACGGTACGGTACAGACGATTCCAACGCCTAAATAAGGAGCATGAAGGACGATACGCAGCGTGTGACGGTTCTGTATTTCGCCTGGCTTCGTGAACGCGTGGGTGTGGCGCAAGAACAGATGGAGTTGCCGGCCTCGGTAGAGACCGTCGGAGCCTTGTTGGAGTGGATCGCGGCGCGCTCGCCGCGGCATCGCGCGGCGTTTGAGAACCGCGCCGTGGTGCGCTGCGCAGTCAACCAGGATTTCGCGGACGCCTCGGCGCCGGTGCGGCCCGGCGACGAGGTGGCGTTCTTTCCGCCGGTGACTGGGGGCTGAATTGGCGCGCGTGCTGGTGCAGGAGGCGGATTTCGATCTGGGTGCGGAATACGCAGCCTTGACCGGTGGACGGACAGACATCGGCGGGATCGGCGCGTTTATCGGCACGGTGCGGCAGGACGAGGGCAGCCGCCTGGCGGCCCTGCTCCTGGAGCACTATCCGGGCATGACGGAGCGAGCAATCTCCCGGATCGTGGCCGAGGCGGAGCGCCGCTGGGAGCTCCAGGGCTGTACGGTCATCCATCGGGTCGGCCGACTGCCGCCGGGCGCGAATATCGTGCTGGTATTAGCCGCTTCGGCGCACCGGCAAGCGGCGCTGGAAGCGACCGCCTTTCTGATCGACTGGCTTAAGACAAAAGCGCCGTTCTGGAAACGCGAGGAGTTTGCAAACGGGAGGATCACCTGGGTGGAGGCGCGGGAGTCAGACGAAGCCGCTGCCGCGGGCTGGTAGGTGCCCTCATCCGGCGCGCGTGGCGGCCACCTCTCCCGCGGGGCAGCAGAGGTGAGTATGGTACGTCGCATGACTGTCCGGAACTCGTTTCGCCCCCAGCCCGACCGGGATGCTCCATATAGGCGGGGCCCGAACCGCGCTGTTCAACTATCTCTTCACCCGGCACCACAAGGGCACCTTCCTCCTGCGCATCGAGGATACCGACCGCGAGCGCAGCACGCCCGAAAACACTCGCGTCATCCTGGAAAGCCTCGACTGGCTCGGGTTGAACCCTGACGAGCCTCCGGTCTTCCAATCGAGCCGGGTAGCCCGCCACGTCGAGGTCGCGCATGCGATGCTTGCCGAGGGCCAAGCTTATCGCTGCTACTGTACCCCCGAGGAACTACGGCACATGCGCGAACAGGCGATCGCCGAGGGGCGGCCGCCGCGCTATGACGGGCGTTGGCGTAATCGCGATCCTTCCGAAGCGCCGGCCGGCGTCGCCCCTGCCATCCGCATCAAGGCCCCACGCGAAGGCGAAACCGTTGTGGAGGACCTGGTCCAGGGGATTGTCCGCGTGGCCAACGCAGAGTTGGACGACATGATCATCCTGCGCAGCGACGGTACGCCTACTTACCAGCACGCGGTGGTGGTGGACGACCATGACATGGGGATCACGCATGTCATTCGTGGCGATGACCACCTGACCAACACGTTCCGGCAGGTGCAGATATATCGGGCGATGGGCTGGGACTTGCCGCGCTTTGGTCATGTGCCGCTCATTCATGGGGCCGACGGTACGAAGCTGTCCAAACGGCATGGCGCGGTCTCGGTGCTTGAATTCCGTGAGCAGGGGTACCTGCCCGAGGCGCTTTGCAACTATCTGCTGCGGCTGGGGTGGGGACATGGCGACGTAGAGGTCCTAGATCGGGACGAGGCCATCCGCCTGTTCGATATCGATGGTGTCGGACGTGCCGCCGCGCGCATGGACTATGCGAAGCTCACGCACCTCAACGGCATCTACATCCGCCAGACTGATGACGTTCGCCTGACTCGCGAGGTCATCGAGCGGTTGAAGACCATCCCGGGCCTCCAGGTGGATGCGGCCGCAGCGACGCGCATCCGAGCGTTGATGCCGGGGCTCAAGGAGCGAGCGAAGACTTTGGTAGAACTGGCTGAATCGTCAGCTTTTCTTGCCTATAGTCCGCCGCTGCCGATGGATGCAAAGGCGCGGGCGCTATTGACGCCCGATGTACGCGCCATGCTGGGCCGGCTGGCGGAAACACTGGGCCGCACAGATTTCTCTGTCTCTGCGGTGAACGCCGCGCTGCGTGGGTTTGCCGAGCAGCATGGCCGCAAACTTGGCCAGGTCGCTCAGCCATTGCGTGCCGCATTGACCGGTAGCACGATCAGCCCCGGTATCGATGCCGTCGTTAATGCGCTAGGGCGCGACGAAACTCTGTCGCGCCTCCGGGCGGTCGCGGGATGACACGCTGGCATATCTCGTCCGGGTCGGCTTTCGAAGCCGAAGTTGGTTACTCCCGCGCGGTGGTGGATGGCGAGTGGGTGTTCGTTTCCGGCACGACAGGCTTCGATTACAAGACGATGACCATTTCCGATGATGTTACCGCTCAGGCCGAGCAGGCGCTCCGGAATATTGGAGAGGCGTTGGCTCAGGCGGAATGCTCGTTCGCGGACGTGGTGCGGGTGCGCTACATTTTGCCGGACGCCAGGGATTTTCCAGCTTGCTGGCCGGTACTGCGGCGCTGTTTCGGCAACAGCCGTCCTGCCGCGACGATGATCCAGGCGGGCCTGGCGGATTCTCGGATGAAGATTGAAATCGAGGTTAGTGCCAGGCGGGGTCCATAGCCTTGTGACTGAATTTTCGCGCTGTTTTTGAGCCGGTATTCGACTTGCGACAAAGCGTGGCCGTTCTGCGTCTGTGCGCAAATGGCGGGTCAAGCCCGGGCGATGACGGAGGGGACCGGGCGCCTGTGTGTTAGTAAGTCAAGCGTCAGCGCAGCCGTTCGATGCGTCCGATGCGCAGGCGGATGACGGTGAGTTCCTCCACGATCAGCGAGTGGAGGGCGGTGGACTTGGCGCGGGTGCGGCCGATGGCGAGCTCGCCCAACGAGAGGCGACCGATGGCCATAGCTCCGATGGCCAGGGCGCCAACCGCAAGCGCGCCGACGGCGGTGGCACCGAGGGCCAAGGCACCGACAGAACGCGCGGCGACTGCGGCGCGCGGAGGAATTGTGAGAGCCTGGCCGGGGCTGGGAGCCGCGTGCGGCTCGGCCGGGGATGGTTGGGGTTCGTCCATGGCTATTCCAGCGTGCGGGTGGTCAGGCTTCCATCGGCGCGCTCCACGATAGCGGCGACGCGGGCTTCGGCCTCGGCAAGCTTGGATTCGCAATGCCTGCGCAGCGCTGCGCCGCGTTCATAGGCGGTGATAGCGTCTTCCAGCTTCTGTTGGCCGCTTTCCAGCGCGCGGACGATCTGTTCAAGTTCAGCGAGGGCTTCCTCGAAGGACAACGTGCTTACGTCCGGGCGCGGGGTGGTTTCGGACATGGCTATTTCTGCCGCCAGGGAAGGTCTGCGGCCTTCCAGCCGGCCTGGGTGCCGCGATGACCCTTGGTGTCAGGGTTGCCCTCAAAGCCATCGACAATGTTGTAGGTGTGGGGATAGCCGACGGCCTCGGCGGCGCGCGCTGCCGCGAGGCTGCGCCCGCCGGTTCGGCAGAGGAAATACAGATGATGGTCAGGCGTGAAACCGACCTGCTTCAACTGGTCAATGAATTGCGGGTTGGGCTGCATGGTGGGATAGGTTTGCCACTGCAGGAGGACGGCTTGCTTACCGGCCTCGATCAGGTCGGGCACGCCTACCAAATTCCACTCCGCGTCGGTGCGGACATCCACGAGCTGGGCTTTCGGGTCGGACTTGAGGGCTGACCAGGCCTGGGCGGGGGTGACGTTTTCGACCATCCTGTGACCTCCGGTTTGAGAAGGGAGCGACGATGACCCATCCATACCACGCCGCGAGCTGGCAGGCAGGCCTGGGCGAGGCGATCGGTCGGACCCCGCTGATCAAGCTGCGGCGTGCGTCGGAAGCGACGGGATGCACGATTCTGGGCAAGGCGGAGTTCATGAATCCAGGCGGTTCTGTAAAGGACCGAGCAGGGCTGTACATCATCCTGGATGCCGAGAAACGGGGGACGCTGCGGCCAGGCGGGACGATCGTGGAGGGGACAGCCGGCAATACGGGCATCGGGCTGACGCTGGTGGGAAATGCGCGTGGCTATAAAAGTGTCATCGTGATGCCGGAAACGCAGAGCAAGGAGAAGATCGATTTTCTGCGCATGATCGGCGCGGATCTGCGGCTGGTGCCGGCGAAGCCGTTTCGAGATCCGGAGAATTACGTGCACAGGGCCCGGCGGTTGGCGGAGGAGATGGCGCAGGAGCAGGGTAACGTGATCCTGGCCAATCAGTGGGACAACCTGGCGAACCGGGAGGGACACCGGATCAGCACGGGGCCGGAAGTATGGGATCAGACGGCGGGTAAGGTGGATGCGTTCACCTGCGCTTGCGGAACAGGGGGTACGCTGGCTGGAGTAGGCTTATATCTGAAGGAGAAGAACCCGAAGGTGCGGATTGTGCTAGCCGATCCCGAGGGCAGCAACCTGTATGAGTGGGTCAAGGGACTGGACCTGACTGTGAAGGGGAGCTCGATCACCGAGGGGATCGGGCAGTCACGTGTACCTGGCAATCTGGAGGGGGCGTCGATCGATGATGCCCTGAAGATCCCCGATCCGGAAGCGCTGGAACAGATCTATGACGTGCTGATCCACGAGGGATTGTCCGTGGGCACGTCATCCGGGATCAACATCGCGGCGGCGATCCGGGTAGCGAAGGATCTGGGCCCCGGCCATGTGGTGGTTACGGCGCTGGCCGATGGTGGATCGCGGTACCAGTCCAAGCTCTTCAACGTGGAGTTCCTAAGGTCGAAGAGCCTGCCGATTCCGGGGTGGATGGCCTAGCCCTCATCCGACGCGCTGGCGCGCCGACCTCTTCTACATTGCGGGAGAGGTGCACGGGCTGCTTGAGCGCGCCGAGGAAGCGTTTGAAGCCAGCCCATTGCTGGGCGGGGTAGTTGCCGGTCGCGAGCGCTTCGTCGGCCCCGGGATCGCCGGTTGGGGCGTAGCCGCGGGAGAAATCGGCGGTGCCGAAGATTATGTCCCACCAGGGCAGGACCGCGCCATAGTTGCAGCTCCGTTGGCCTGCAGCCAGCACGGCGTGATGGGCGCGGTGGAAGCCGGGGGAGATCAGCAGTCGCTCACCCAGCCAGCCGAAAGAGAGACGGACGTTGGCGTGGGAAAGGCTCTCGATAAACCGCAGGACGAGCACCAGGAGGGGGAATTGCAGCGGCGGGACGCCGATGAAGAGGGCGACGGCGGCGAACCAGATGGCGCCGATGATGTCATCGAGGATATGGTTGCGGTCGTCAGACCAGAAAGTCATTTGCCGCTGGGCGTGATGCAGGGAGTGCAAGGTCCACCACCAGTGGAACCGGTGTGATAGTCGATGCCGCCAGTAGTCGGCGAAGTCGAGGACAATGGCGTAGCAGAGGAAGGTGGTGACCCGGTGACCCTGTAGCGCGGGGATCCAGAGCTCCAGTATAGGCGGGACCCAGCCGTGGTCAGCCAGCCAGCCGTTCAGAAAAACCTGAGCTTGGTAGAAAAGTACGAATGTAAAAAGCGGCAGGATCCCGACGCGCGATATCAGCGTGTAGAGGATATCGATACTCACGGCCTTGTGGTCTGGCCAGCGCTCGACCGGTCGCCAGCGTTCCAGCGGGACGCAGACGGCGAAGGAGGCGGCGACCTGGAGGGCGCCGTAGACGGCGAACATCGTCCATCCAAAAGAGATTTCCTCCCAGCGCATCCAGCCGAGCTGATACAGGGCGGGCAGGACGGCATGTTCCTGGAGCCAGCCGGCGAGAAGGTAGAACGGGTCAACCATACCGACGCTGCTTTAGTTCGAGGCGACTTTATCAGGGGTGGGGGCGCTCGGGTTAAGGAAGATGCCGTGAGGGGAGCGTCCGGTAGCAACGAGCTGAAAGTCGCCGGTGGCGGGATCAAGGATGGCGATGCTTTCAGCGAAGCGTCGCGTGATCCAGACCTTGCCGTCAGGGGCGAAAGCGAGATCGTCCGGGCCGCCCGGAAGGCGGTAAGTGCGGAGGGCTTTCAGGGTGGTGCTGTCCAGCACGGTGATGGTGCCGGCGACGCGATTATTGACCCAGATCTGCTGCCCGTCCGGCGAGTGGAAGAGGTTATGGGCACCGCGCCCGGTACCGATATGGCGGAGCGTGTGGCCGTCCGCAGGGTCGAGTTCCGCGAGATATTCGGTTCCCATGTCAGCCACCAGCAGATGGTCATGGTTCCACAAGATACCGGCGGGAGTGTTTCCGACGGGTTTATCCCAGAGGGTTGCCATGGATCGGAGATCGAGCCCAACCACTCGATTGCTGCCCTGCAATGTCACGAAAACGTGTGCCGAGTTGGGGGAGAACGCTAGGTGGCTCGGCATGGAGCGGATAGGAAAACGCTTGACCAGATGGTAGTCCGGCAGGGCGTATACATCGATCTGGTTGCGAGCGAGACCGTTGACGACGAGGAAGCGACCGTCCGGACTGAAACCGAGTTGATAGGGGTCGGCAACGGTGAGACGGCGTTCCAGGGCGCCGGTGTCGGGGTTCAGCAGCAGGAGCTCGTTGCCGGCGGAGTCGCCGACGACCAGGGCGTGTCCGTCGGGAGTGAGTGCCCAGTGATGCGGCTCCCGCAGAACGGGTTCGCGGCGCAGCTCGTGCTGCGTGCTCATGTCAATGAGGCTGAGCGAGGCGCCGCCCGAGTTCATAACAACGGCGAGTCCGGAGGCCAGGGCAGGGAGGGGCAAGAGCGCGAGGACGATGGGGAGCAGCCGGAGGAGGGTCATGCGAATGTCCGGTTGGGTTCGGGCGCCAAGAGCGAACTCGATTTCGAGCCTGCCGCGGGCGAAGACCGCGGAGATGAAGGTGAACAGGACCGATGCCGAGGTCGAAATCAGCACGTTGTCCGTAACGGCATGACACGCGAACGCGATGAACACCAGCCGAATGATGACGCGATCGCTGGAGTGGAGGGAAGCGTTGTTGCGCCAGCACCACAGAGCGAAGAGGAGGATGAGAATGGCGCGGCCGATCTGGCCGCCTTCGACTTCCATGCGCAGGTATTCGTTATGTGCGGCCCAGGTGTGCAACGTCTCCGCGACCTGACTGGTGGGGGGAATGATCGTGTTTCCAGCGCCGAGTCCCCACCCGAACCAGGGTGACGCGGCAGCGGCCTTTTCGAACGCGGGCCAGAGCTCATCGCGTCCGCTGAGATCGCCGGGGAATTATAATTGGATACGGCGTTGAACAGACGGAGCCCCGTAAGGTCGCCGGCGAAAAGCAGGATGGCCGGCAGGCAGGCGGCGAGGCCAAGCACGAGCCCGAGGCGGCGGGAGCGGGGAAAGTCGGAGGAGGGGGCGAAGGCGAGGGTGAGCGCGAGAACGGCGAGCCCGTACGTCGCCGGCGCACGTGCGCCAGTGAGGAGCAGGACCGCGAGATTAGCGAGGAGCAGCACGAGCCAGCGATTGGCCCCAGTGCGGAACAGCTCGATCAATGAGGCATACACACCGGCCAGGGCGAAGCCAGCGAGGAAGGCCGGGTGACTCAGGGCGGCGAGGCGTGCGCCGCCGGAATCGATGAATAGGGGGCGGATGCCGAGCGCGCCGAAGACGGCGCCGAGCGCGACGTCGATCAATGGAGTCCAGGCGGTGATGCGGATGATTTGGTCGGTCCAGCGGCGCGAGAGACGGCTGAAGCTGAAGGCAAACGGGGCGGCAGAACCAGCAACGGACCGGATGCTGTCGGCCACGGTGAGGCCGGGGTGCAGGCCGTGAACGAGCCCGCTGGCGAACATGAAGGCGTACGCGAAGACCGGGTTGAAGGGGTCCAGGCGTGACCCGAAGCGCAGCCCGGCCAGCAGAGCGAGCAGGAGGCCCGCGGTTTTGACGACGGCGATGATAGGCTGGTAGGCGTCTGGCCCGAGCAGATCACCAAGCCACATTTCCAAGGTGCAGCCGGTGACGATGAGCCAAATGACGCAAGCGGCTTCGTTATAACTGAAGGCGAGCAGGGCGGCGGCTACGACGGACAGGGTAAGGAGGAGGAGGTAGGCATTTAGTCCGAGCAGCAGGGCGGCAAGTGCGAGGGTAGCGAGGGCGACCAGCCATGGGCAGGCTCGGAACATTGCGGCTGATTAGCTGGAAAGAGTTAATGGGTTGCTACGATCAATTTCTCAGTCGTTGGTGATCGGATGATCGCGTTGGGGTGGCGGGCTCCCCAAAATCAGACACTCGGCTTAACTTCGCTGACATGAAGCACTGGCGGATCGACGATGTCGGATGGGAACGGTTCGATGCAGCGAAGGTGGATTCAAGCATCATTCCGTTGGTGAAAGCCGCCGCGATGGTGGAGCGGAACGGCACGGACTACGCAGCGTATCTAAACCGGGTATTTCGTGACGATCCGGATTTTCAACAGGCGGCGGATTACTGGGCAGAAGAGGAAGTCCAACATGGGGAGGCGCTTGGGAAATGGGCGATGCTGGTCGATCCCAGTTGGGACTATCAAGCCGCCTTCGCACGCTACAAGGAAGGTTTTCGGCTTCCGCTGGAGGCGACGGCTTCGGTTCGAGGATCCCGGACTGGGGAGCTGATAGCACGCTGTATCGTGGAGACCGGGACCTCCAGCTATTACACGGCGCTGGCGGATGCGACCGCCGAACCGGTGCTGCAGCAGATCTGCCGACACATTGCGGCGGACGAGTTCCGGCATTTCAAGCTGTTTTACGACCATATGCGCAGGTATCTGCGGCGCGAGCGGATCGGGGTGTTGCGGCGGCTGATGATTGCCGCGGGCCGGATTACGGAGAGTGAGGATGACGAACTGGCGTATGCCTATTACTGCGCCAATCAGGCGCCTGAGGCTGCGTACGACCACAAGCGGTGCAGCGCTGCGTATCTGAGTACCGCAGCACGGTACTACCGCCCGCGACACGTCGAGCGCGGAATGGGAATGATCTTCAAGGCGGTTGGGCTGAAGCCACGGGGGCGGTTATCTGATCTGACGACCCGACTGGCCTGGCGCGTGCTGGGGTGGCGACGGGTGCGCCTGGAGCGGGTGCTGGAGACGGGTTAAGCGCGATCAAAACGCCGCGCCCGGGGCCGGGCGCGGAAACCGACCCGTGACGCGACGCTAGCTAGTCGGCGGCGAGTTCCATGTGGCGGCGGCGGATGGCGGTTCCGACGTAATCCTCGACCGCTTCGCCGACCTGATCGGCGTGCTGGGCGAAAACGTGGTCGGCGCCGGCGAAGACGCGGTAATCGATCTGGACACCCTTTTGGGTATTGAGCTTTTCGATCAGCTTGCGGACAGAGCACTCGGGAACGAGCTCGTCGGCATCGCCATGGATCATCAGGCCGCCGCAGGGGCACGGGGCGAGGAAGCCAAAATCGTAATGGCTGGCCGGCGGCGCGACGCTGACCCAACCGGAAATCTCGGGGCGGCGCATGAGGAGCTGCATGCCGATGAAGGCGCCAAAAGAGTAGCCAGCAATCCAAAGGCCGCCGTGGCCAGGATTAACAGCCTGCATCCAGTCGAGCGCCGCGGCGGCATCGGAGATCTCTCCTATTCCGCCATCGTACCGGCCCTGGCTGCGGCCAACGCCGCGAAAGTTAAAGCGCATGACGGAAAAGCCGAGGCGCTGGAAGGCCTGATACATCGTGAAGATGACACGGTTGTTCATCGTTCCGCCATGCAACGGATGCGGATGCAGCAGCAGAGCTACGGGTGCGCCCCTTTGCTTTGAGTGGTGGTAACGTCCCTCCAGCCGACCATCTGGCCCAGCGAACATAACCTCAGGCATTCTGTTGTCCCGACTTTCTTTCCGACCGTTTGTTATCTTCGTTACACATGTTTTCGGGGTTGTCGCCCCGAGGTTTTTGTGCTCCCGCGAACTGGCAGGCAACCCGAGACGGCGGTTTTCTGTAGGTAGTGTCAGTCCGCTGGTTTTGTCAGGTCATCGCCTGCGGAATCTTGACTGTACCTCAACCCATCCATAACTCGGCCGAGCCGTGGGTAGTTCCAACCCGCCCTGGTTTGGCTTGCTGACCCATACCGGTTCACGACAGCTGTTAAGCGGGCGGCTGAAACGATCCATTGCCACCACCTAACCTGGAGGCACTATAAATCATGCTTGGCCGCCGTTGCACAATGGAATTGTCGCATGGCTTTCATGTTCCTGCGTGAATTGGTTCGAACTTATCGTGAGCGTGATCCTGCAGCGCGTTCATCTGTGGAGGTGCTGTTTTGCTATCCAGGGTTGCATGCGGTACTGTGGCATCGGCTGTCACATGCGTTGTGGCTGCGAAGGTTGCGGTTTATTGCTCGCTTCTCGTCGCATCTGGCGCGATGGTTTACTGGAATCGAGATCCACCCTGCGGCGAAACTGGGGCGCCGGTTGGTCATTGATCACGGCATGGGGGTGGTGATCGGAGAAACGGCTGAGGTAGGGGACGACTGCTACTTCTATCATCAGGTCACGCTGGGGGTGGCACGCACGATGAGCGGCAAGCGCCATCCGACGGTCGGAAATAACGTGATCATTGGGGCAGGGGCCAAGGTGCTGGGTCCGATTACGGTCGGCGACAATGCGCGGATCGGGTCGAATGCCGTGGTGGTGGATCCGGTTCCGCCCGATACGACGGTGGTCGGGATTCCGGCCAGGCCGGTCGATCGTCGGCTGCGTCGGCAGCCTGAGTTCGATCCTTACGGGATGCCGTGCGATGACAGCCTGGATCCGCTGCTCAGGGACCTGGAGGGGTTGCGGGCCGAGCTCGCCGAGCTGGAGGTTCGAGTGGGGCGGTTGTCGAAGGCGCAGGAGGAGACGAGGCCGGCCGAGGCGAAATGAGGCGGTACTACCTGGATGCGAATGCCTCGGAGCCGCTGCGCCCGTCAGCGCGGGCGGCGATGGTCGCGGCGTGCGAGGTAACGGGTAATCCGGCTTCGGTTCATGGTGAGGGGAGGGCGGCTCGGCGGATTCTCGAGGACGCGCGTGAGGCGATCGCCGGCCGGTTTGGCGCTCGGCTGGAAAACGTAGTGTTCACGTCGGGAGCGAGCGAAGCCAATGCGTTGGCGGTCCACGCATTGGGGGTGGGGCGGCGTGTTATCGTAGGTGCGACCGAGCATGATTCGGTGCGGGCCCACGCGCCGGGTGCGATGATGTTGCCGGTGGACCGGGAGGGTGTGGCCGATCTGCAAGCGCTCGCTGGCCTGCTGGTGGACGGACCGGCGCTGGTCTGTCTGATGCTGGCGAACAACGAAACCGGTGTGATCCAGCCCGTCGCCGAGGCGGCGGCGCTGTGCGGGCGATATGGCGCCTTGCTGCACGTCGACGCGGTGCAGGGGGTGGGCCGGATGCCTGTCGATATAAGCTCTTTGGGTGCGGACAGTGTGGCGATTTCCTCGCACAAGCTGGGCGGGCCGATGGGGGCGGGAGCGTTGTTGCTGACCTATGCGGGTACCGTGCGGCCGCTGATTGCGGGTGGCGGTCAGGAGCGAGGATGGCGCGCCGGCACTCCTGCGTTGCCGGCGATCGCGGGGTTTACCGCAGCGCTGCGGGACGCGAACGGGGAGGCGCGGCTCGGTCCGATCCGCGATGCGATCGAGGCGGCGGTGCTGCGAGAAGGGGCCGTGGTGTGCGGCGGGGGCGCGGACCGGTTGGAGAATACAAGTTGTCTCGCTTTGCGAGGTGTACGAGCCGATGCGCAAGTGATGGCGTTGGATCTGGAAGGGTTTGCGGTGAGCGCAGGAGCGGCATGCAGCTCGGGGAAGGTGATGGCGAGCCATGTGCTGGCGGCTATGGGGCTGGGCGAGTTGGCCGGGCAGGCAATTCGCGTTTCTTTGCCATGGAATGCTGATCCGGTGGTGGCGGAGGCGTTCGCCGCGGCTTACGGCCGCATAGCGGACCGCTTGCGGACGGCTCTGGTTCAGCCCGCGGCCTGATCATAAATCGATGGGATGACGGAAGTTCCGCCAAGTCCGAACCGCCCAGTTTATATGGATTATCAGGCGACCACGCCATGCGATCCGCGCGTCATGGCAGCGATGCTGCCTTTTTTTACCGAACGGTTCGGAAACCCGCATAGCAGCGAACATGCGATGGGGCGCGACGCCGACGCGGCAGTGGAGCAGGCGCGCGAGCAGGTGGCGGGGCTGATCGACGCCGAGGCGCGGGAGGTGGTTTTTACGTCGGGGGCGACGGAGAGCAACAACATCGCGATCAAGGGGGCGGCGCGGTTTGCGCTGCAGCAGGGCGAGCGGCGGCGGCGAATCGTGACACTGGCAACGGAGCATAAGTGCGTTCTGGAGTTGGTGCGCGACCTCGCGGCGGAAGGATTCGAGCCGGTGTTCTTGCCGGTGCAGCCGAACGGGCTGGCTGATCTCGACCTGCTTGCGGAAGCGCTGCGGACGCCGACGTTGCTGGTGAGCGTGATGGCGGTGAACAACGAAACCGGTGTGGTGCAGGACATCGCGCGTATCGCGGCGATGGCGCGCGAGGCCGGAGCGCTGGTGCACACCGATCTGGCGCAGGCGGCGGGAAAAATCCCGGTGGATGTCACAGATTGGAGCGTGAGTTTGGCCTCGGTCAGCGCGCACAAGCTGTATGGGCCGAAGGGTGTGGGCGCGCTTTATATTCGCCGGCGCCCGAGGGTGCGGCTGGAACCGCTGTTTTCCGGCGGCGGGCAGGAGCGGGGCGTGCGGTCGGGGACGTTACCCGCGCCCTTGATCGTGGGATTCGGCGAGGCATGCCGGATCAGCGCGGCGGAGATGGCGGAGGAGGCGGAACGGCTTACCGGATTGCAAGAGCGGCTGTTGGGGGTGTTGCGCGCGGATCTGCCGGGGATCGAGGTGAACGGAACCCTGGGGGCTCGTATCCCGGGCAACCTGAATGTCCGGTTTCCGCGTGCCACGGCCCTGGAGCTGATGGAGCGCACCCCCGGCTTGTGCGTCTCGACCGGGTCGGCCTGCACTTCGGCCTCGGTAGAGCCTTCCTATGTGTTGCGGGCCATGGGGTTGAGCGATGAGGAGGCTGCGCGAAGCTTGCGGATCGGGCTGGGGCGCTTTACCTCGGTTGCGGACATTGAGTATGCCGCCGGCGCTTTAGCCGCGGCGCACGCAGGCGCGATGGTGCCAGCCTGAACGGAATGCCTATGCCGAAAATGACATTCATCGAGCGCGATGGAGCGCGTCGCGAAGTAGATGCGCCGCTCGGCTTGTCAGTGCTGGAGATCGCCCACAAGCATGGGGTGGATATCGAAGGGGCGTGCGAGGGGTCGCTGGCGTGTTCGACCTGCCATGTGATCGTGGATAAGGCGTGGTTCGGGCGGTTAGAGGCGCCGACCGAGGACGAGGAGGACATGCTGGATCTGGCATTCGGGCTGACGGAGAGCTCGCGGCTGGGTTGCCAGATCGTGATGACCGAGGAACTGGATGGGCTGGTCGTGAAGCTTCCTGCGGGAAGCCGGAATTTGCTGAACGAGTAACGCAATGCGTGTGGTGGCGGCAATGTCTGGTGGCGTGGACAGCTCGGTGGTGGCCGGGCTGCTGCACGAGGCCGGGCATGAGGTCATCGGGGTGACGTTGCAGCTTTACGATCATGGCGCGTCGAGCGGACGGAAGGGGGCGTGCTGCGCGGGACAGGATATTCATGATGCCCGGCGGGTGGCGGATCATCTGGGTATTGCGCATTACGTGGTCGATGCCGAGGAGCGGTTTGCGCGGGCGGTGATTGCCGGTTTCGCGGACAGTTACGCGGCGGGCGAGACGCCGGTGCCCTGCGTGCGGTGCAATCAGACGGTGAAGTTTGCCGACCTGACAGCATTGGCTCGCGGGCTGGGGGCGGAGCGGCTGGCCACCGGACATTATGTGCGACGGGTCGATGGACCGGACGGGCCGGAGCTGCACAGGGCGCGGGATTTGGGCCGGGATCAAAGCTGGTTTCTGTTCGCGACGACGCAGGAGCAACTGCGATTCGCGCTGTTTCCACTCGGGGAAGTGCCGGACAAGGTGGCGGTGCGGGCGGAGGCGGCGCGGCTCGGTTTGCCCGTGGCGGCGAAACCGGACAGCCAGGACATCTGCTTCGTTCCGTCCGGGCAGTATGCCGATGTGGTCGGCCGGTTGCGGCCGGACGCACTGGCTCCGGGGGAGATCGTGGACCGGTTCGGGCGGGTGTTGGGGCGGCATGAGGGGGTGGCGCGGTATACGGTGGGGCAGGCCAAGCGGCTGGGTGCGGCATCGGCGGCGGGACTGGTGGTGCACCAGATTGACGTTCACCGGTCGCGGGTTGTGGTGGGACCACGAGATGGAGGCGTGCGGCGGGTGCGGTTGCGGGAGGTGAACTGGCTGGCGCCGGCAGTGCAGGCCGGGCGGAGGTGTATGGTGAAGCTGCGGGCGCGGGAGACGCCGCAGGCGGCGTGGGTTGAGGCGTGCAGGAAGGACGCGGCTGCGGTCGAGCTCGATCAGCCGGCGTTGCCGGCGCCGGGACAGGCGTGTGTGATGTATGATGGAGAGCGGGTGCTTGGGGGTGGGTTCATCTGCCGGGCGGAGGTTGACGGCGCGGGGGTTGGGCGCCTATCTGCCGGCTCTCTCGGGTTGGATGGCGGCGTAGCTCAGCGGTAGAGCAGGGGAATCATAATCCCTTGGTCGGTGGTTCAAATCCGCCCGCCGCTACCACTAGAAAGCCTGGAAGAACCAAATACTTCCCGAAGTCATTTTAAGTAACAAGCGCCTTTTTGTGTCGTAGCTGTTGCAGGCGATCGCAAGGACTTTGAAGGGGTTACAAGCGCCCCCAGCGCAAGTCATTCCGGTTGCGGTGCCATGAGCAACCAGACCATCCTCTCGTTCAACTGAGACGGGGCAAGGTCGCAGGATTCAATTCAACCTACTTGTCCAAAAACTGTCGGTGGAGCTATGCTGTTGCGGCTCGCATTCGGGGGCCGACCCTTGGGTTGTCAATGACAGGGGAGGTTAAAATGGCTGTTGCAAGCGTTTCGAAAATCACAGCGGCATCCGCGGAGAGCTTTGATCACGCCGTGCGGGAAGGGCTGGCGCGCGCGAACAAAACGCTGCGCGGCATCACTGGCCTGCATGTGGTTGAGCACAAGGCTAGCGTCAGCAATGGGAAGATTTCCGAGTATCGCATCACGATGGAGGTGACGTTCGTCCTCGATAGCTGACCGAGGCGAACCAACTGCGAGGAAACAGTCTGACGGCGGTTGCTGGAAAGCCTGATTGCGAAACTTAGCGGTGGCGTGTGCAGTGATGCCGGCTGGGGGACGGCGCATCGTCAATCATTATGGCGCGTTCCAGGATTCCCGGAGCCTGTTGAAATAGGGGAATGGCCGGCGTGTCCACCTCGAGCCTTGGATGTGCGCGTCGCGCGTTCAGACGACTGAAACGGCCGTACCTAGGCGAGGCGTTGATCCAGGTCCCCAGGATGCGGTCAGGGGCATGATGGACCGAATTTAGTCATGCCGGGTGATTGAGGAGGAAGAACGGTGCCGTTCGTTACGATGACGTGCGGCAGCGCGGGGGAGGGTCGTCCGCGGCGCCGAAGGGACCGCTGCAGGCGCAGCGGCCGTCTGCCGCGCCTTCGGTCCTGTAAGCACCGCCTCAAGCTCCTCGAGCTGGTGAGCCGCGGCGGTACGCAGCGCACCCGCTCGGACGTCCATTTCTGATTGCAACCGGGTTTGCTCACTCGTCACCGAAATCACCGAACCCGCGTTCGGGCCAGTTTGCCCCGCGGGCGCCACGACTCGATGTTCCGATCGCGGTATAACTCCAAACGGCGCCTCAAGGATCCCCGCCATGATTAGCACAAGCCCGGCAAGGATCACGGTCGCTGGCAGCGTATAGCGGAACATCCCCACCCCCAACGCGACCGAATCTCTTGACTCGATCGGATTGGTTGCCATGGTAGGCAAAAGGCTTCGGAGTCGCGTCAAGACATTCGTGGCTCGTTTGGGCGCGTTCACAATCAAGCGGCCGATGTCACCATCGATCGCAGGATGCTTCCTTTACCCACTGCCCCTCTGACGCGGCAGGTATGTGTACGGGAGGCTGGACGTCTCGGCTGCCCGATCCGCGCATTCCTGGTACGGGGTATTGTTCGAGCCGAGCCTGGCATTCCCGGATGATTCGTTATCCTCAATGCGCCCGGGGTCCCGCTTGGCCGTGCCCCGTTTCTCCACCGGCTCACGCCCAGGGCGCTCCTCCGGTTCGGCAAACTCAAGCGGCACGTAATTGCCAAGCGCCTTCGCCCGGCCGGTTACAACGCAGTCCATGCTCGCGATTACGGATGCAGACCGGGCATGCTCTGCGGTATCATGTCGTATGCGCGTACTCCGCCGAAATATCGCGGTTTGTATAGTCCGGCATCAGTGCTACCGCGATAATGGTGATGATCGCGCAAGCGCTGATGTAAATCGCGATCGGCACCCAGGAATGATACACCGCGAACAGGGCCGTTGCGATCAAGGGCGCCGGCCCGCCGGCAATAAGCGAGGCAAGCTGATAGCCGATCGACGCGCCCGAGTAGCGCAAGCGGGGCGTGAAGCTTTCGGCGATCAACGCGGCCTGCGGACCGTACATCGCGTCGTGCGGGATCAGCGACAGCACGATAGCGATAAAGATCAGGAACGGCACCGTGGTGCTCAGCAGACCGAAATAGATCCACGCCCAGATGCCGGTCACCAGCGCACCGATCAGATATACCCTCCGGCGGCCGTATTTGTCTGAAAGATGCCCGGCAATCGGGATGCTGAAGAATGAAACCACAGAGGCGCACAGCACGGAGATCAGCAGCAGATCGCGGGTCACCTTCAGTTGGCCGACGCCGTACGAGAAGATGAAGGCAGTAAAAATATAAAACGGCGCCTGTTCGGCCATTCGCGCGAACGCGCTTAGGAAAATCTCCTTCGGCTGTCTGCGGAAAACTTCAGCGGCCGGGGCCTTTTCGATCAGGTCTTCCTCCACCAGCCGACGGAACGCCGGGGTTTCCAGAATGCCGAGTCGGATCCACAGCCCAACCGCCACCAGCACGATGCTGATCCAGAACGGTATCCGCCAGCCCCAGACCAGGAACTGGTTGCCGGAAACCGCACTGAACGCGAGCACCACTAGATTAGCAAGGAAGAGACCGGAGGGCACGCCGAATTGCGGCCAGGACGCGATCAGGCCGCGATTATGGTTCCCGCGCGCCCACTCCATCGACATAAGCACCGACCCGCCCCACTCGCCGCCGACCCCGATGCCCTGCACAAGCCGCAGGAGGGTAAGGATGATGGCGCCCCAGATGCCGATGCTGGCATAAGTGGGCACGAAGCCGACCAGGAAGGTGGACAACCCCATCAGCATCAGGGTGGCGATCAGGGCCGATTTGCGGCCAATGCGATCCCCCCAATGCCCGAAGATCGCGGCCCCGATCGGCCGCGCGGCAAAACCCACCGCGTAAATCGCGAACGCGTTCAAAGTGCCGACCAGCGGATCGGATTTCGGGAAATACAGCCTCGCGAATACCAGCCCCGTGACGGTGCTATACAGAAAGAAATCATACCACTCGATCGTGGTGCCGATCGTGCTGGCGATTACCGCCCGGTAGAGTTGCTTGCGGTGCTCATCTTCGGAGATGGTATGGGCTTCCCACGCCGCGGCGCGTGTGCTGCCTGACATTGGACTTTCACCCCAAAGCTGCTTTTAGTTCGATGGTGTATTATGCCTGATTTTGCTCTTGAGCAAGGGGTTATACCCTTAAGCACGGGTGACCCCCCTGAGCGGGGGACGTAAAGCGTGGTGCGAAAGAAAACCCCGCGCGGGAAAACGCGCGGGGTCTCCAAGGTGGCAGCGCGCCAGGACGACAGCGCTGGCGGCGCGCTGCTGCTGGGGGAGGAAGCCAGCGAACACGAGGGAATCTCATGCTCAATGCTGGCAAGAACTAGGATGGAATGCGGCAGAAATCTGATCAGGGGGGCTATGGCTGCAACTTTGCGTGATGCAACTTATTGGGGAGCAGCGGAATTGTTTCATGATAGTTATGTCGTGGCCTTGGGTGGGCGAACGCCGCCGATGCGGGGGAAGGACCAAGCGTGTTGAGGTTCAGCAACAGGATCGGACTGTTACACAATTGACAGCAAGCACGCGGTTGTGAGCGAAGGCTGCGCCGCTAATTGTGAGGTATGGCAGGGCGAAGGCACATTCTGGTGGTTGAGGACGAGATCCTGGTCGCGGACGTGATCCTCGAGGCGCTGGAGGAGACGTATGCGGCCAGTCACGTCAGCGACGTCGAGATAGCACTTGAACGGTTGGGTAAGGGTGGGATCGACCTGATGCTGCTCGACTGCTCGTTGGCGGGAGGGTCTGCCGACGCCCTGATCCGGGAGGCGGACCAGGCGCGCGTCCCGATTGTTCTGATGTCCGGCGACCCGGAGATGGCGGACCGTATCGGCAGCGGCCGCAAGTTCGTTTTAAAACCGTTTACGCTGTCTGTGCTGCGCGGTACGATCGCCGAGCTGGTTCCACCTGGCTGATCATCCGATCCACGATTGAGAGAAGGGTGCCGGCGGCGACAGGCTTGGCGAGGAAGGCCTCCCCATCGTTCGGGCGATCGAGGCCGCTGAGGAAGAGCACCGGCAGATCCGGCCGCATGCGACGGGCGGTTGCCGCGAGCCGGCGCCCGTCCATACCCGGCATCATCATGTCGGTGACGAGGAGCCGTATGTCCGGCCGGCAATCCAGCACGGCCACGGCCTGCTCCCCGCTTTCAGCCTCCAGCACGAAGAGCGGTAGTTCGCGCAACAGATCGGCCAGGCTTTCGCGCACCAGCGGGTCGTCGTCCACCAACAGAACGGCAGGCAGGTCGCAACCCGAAGCGGCCTTGGTGGTTTCTGTCATGTGCGAACACGGTTCCGTCATTAAGGAGGCCCCAGAATGCAGGAGAATTCTTAATAAGGACTTAGCGATGTATGCGGTCACAGTCTGGTCACAGTTGGCGTGAGCAGCGGCGCGGAATGTGGCGTGGACTGGCGACGATGATGAGCGACGGCGCAAATGTTGAGTGCTGTTTCAGGATTTTTCCGCGCCGGATCGTCGTTGACGTGTGCGGTGCGGCGTTAGTCCCGCGCTATGGTGCTGGTGGAGGCGTCGATTGGGGACACATTTTGCGATTCCATCACTTTCGCGTGCGGGCGCGTGGGAGCCCGTGCGGATCGTAACAACTCGGCCAGATCGCTTGGGGTGGGAGCTCGAGTTCCTTGGCGATGATGGCTTCCATGGTCGGCCAGGATCGCTTCAATGCCTTGCCGGCAGCGGTGGGATGGTAGCCATTAGCGACGGAAAGCCCAGCCAAGGTAAGGCCGCGCTTTTTCAGGGCGGCCAGCACATCGGCGGGATGCCAATCGGATGTGGATGGCGAAGGGGATTGCACCTCATTCATTGCGGGTGGAAAATTCTGTTTGCAGACAAGCAACGAAAAGTGCGATGAAAGAGTGTAGGACGAACGGGAGCCCGTCCGCAAAGTGTCGGTAGCGCGACGGGTTTCGTATCTGTTGTGAGGCTGGAGGGGGAAGATGGCGCGCCGCAAGGACGAAGAGCCGCAACCTCAGTCCGGCGAACGGCTGGCTGACCGTGCGGACTTTGCTGGCCGGCTACAAGTTATCTTGCGCCACTGGCCCAGTGCCGACCGGCTGGCGCGGGCAGTTGGCGTATCGCCGTCTGCATTTAGGAAGTGGCTGAAGGGGGAAGCTGAGCCGAGCCGGGAGCGGCTGGTCGCGCTGGCGGATGCGGCCGGCGTTGGGGTTGCGTGGCTGGCCCGGGGGGAGGGGCCACAGCCGACTATTCAGGATACTCGTGGGGATGGCAGGGCGGCGAAGAAGGGCGGCTTTGGGGTGCTGGATCCGGAGCGCTTCGTGCTTCTGCCGAAACAGGCAGAGTCGGCTGCGGCGGGCTCCGGGACGCCGCCGCCTGTTACGCGCAGCGAATTCATCGCGTTCTCGCACGGATGGATCCGCGAGACGTTCCATTTGGAGCCTGACGAAATAATGCTGGAGACGGCAGTGGGGGAATCGATGCACCCGACACTGTCAGACCAGGATTTGCTGCTGGTCGATAGCAGCGACCGCAAGCTGCGGGAATTCGGCGTTTATATTCTGGAATATGCCGGCGAGCGCTTGGTGAAGCGGGTGCAGCGCAAGCTGGACGGGTCATTGCTGCTGATCAGCGACAACGCGATTTACGAGCCTGAGCGGATTCCGCCGGAGCGGGCTGGCGAGGTGGTGGTGATCGGGCGGGTGGTTTGGTGCGCGGGGCGGATCTAATCGGCCCGGCCTGACCGAAAAGTGTTCGGATCCATGGGAGGGTGCACTTTCCAAGCACAGGTGCGTGCATCACGGAAACGGCAAATCAGCAGAGCGACAACTTGGGTTAATGTAATAGGGGTCGTAAACGTCGGCCGCGCACGCGGATGGCTGGAGGTTGTTCGCACATGAAGCAAGGGCCACGCATTCTGGTGGTGGAAGATGAGGACCTGATTGCGGGCGTCATTACTGACGCACTGAGCGACGCCTACGAAGTATCACGCGCGGCTTCGGTAGCCGACGCGCTGGAAATGCTGATGGCGGGTGACATTGTCCTGGTGTTACTGGACTACGTACTGCCGGGCGGGACGATGTGGCAGGTGGTGCTGGAGGCGGATCGGCTTTCCGTGCCGGTCGTGCTCATGACCGGGAACCCTTCGAAAGTAGCGGACGTGTCGGGTGGGCCGCGACCTTACCTACTCAAGCCGTTTTCGATTGCCGAGCTGATCGAGGTGATCGATCGCGAGGTCGGTGCCGCGCAGTCGCGGCGAGCGGGCGATCAGACGGAGGCGATCTCTCCCGCACTATAGCCCTGGATAAAGAGCAGGGCCCGCAGGTTGGTGTGATCGACGCGCGCGCGCGCGTCCGCCGCGACGATTGGCTTGGCGCGGAAGGCGACGCCCAGTCCTGCCGCCTGCAGCATGGGAAGATCGTTGGCGCCATCGCCGACGGCCATGGTCTGGTCCATGGGGATGCGATGGGCGGCGGCGAGCTCCTGTAGCGTGTGCAGCTTGGCGTTGCGGTCGAGAACCGGCTCGGCGACCCGGCCGATCAGGTGGCTGCCATCGTCCAGCAGAACGTTTGCGTGGTGGAGATCGAAGCCGGCGAGTTCGGCCACGCGGCTGGTGAAGAACGTGAAGCCGCCGGAGACGAGGGCGGTCATGGCGCCGTGCGCGCGCATGGTGGCGACCAGTTCCCGGGCGCCCTCGGTGAGGCGGACACGCTCCCAGGTGGCTTGGAGAGCGCTGAGCGGGAGGCCCTTCAGCATGGCGACGCGCTGGCGCAGAGCGTTGGGGAAGTCGATCTCTCCATTCATGGCGCGGCGGGTAATGGCGGCGATCCGGTCCTTGAGGCCGGCGAAATCGGCAAGTTCGTCCAGGGTTTCGCCGGTGACGATGGTGCTGTCCATGTCGGCGATCAGCAGACGCTTGCGGCGGTTGGCGCTTTGGGTGGTGACGGCGTCAATCGGGGCGCCGGTGAGGATGTCGCGGACGATGTCTATGTCCGGCGGGGCGGGGAGGCTGATGTCGGCGGCTTCGCGATCGGCGAGGGTGGTGATCGAGGTGCCGGAGAAGGCGTCGCGGACGCGGGCGACGAGGGTGGGGTCGAGTTCGCCGGGAGGAGCGATGAGGGTGAGGAAGTGCTGCATGGGGATTGGTGGAGGCGGAGCTTAGGGGGGGTGCACCGGTTCTGGCCCGGGCACGTGGTCAGTTCCCATGTCGGAAATGCCATCCCTGAACTTGAGTCGCAAGCGTGGAAGCGGGCGGCCATCCGCAGCGGAAGTGTGCTGGGCTTTTTCCTGGCCGAAACAAGAGTTAGGGTTGGGTGGCATAAAAAAGGGGGCTGAAATGCTAACACGTCGTGCGGTAATGGCTGGGGGAGTAGCGGCGGCTACCGTTCCGGTTGTGGGGAAGCACGCGAGCGCTGCGACCCCGCCGGGGATGATCGTGATGGCGATGTTGATCGACGATGTCATCTCGTTCGATCCGGCGCAGGGTTACGAGTTCACAGACATAGAGGTCGATGCTAACATATATCGTAAACTGGTTGCTCCCGAGTTGAATGACTTGAGCAAGATCGGTCCTGATCTGGCCGAGGCGTGGGAGGTTTCCTCGGACGGTAAGACCTTTACTTTTCACCTGACAAAGAATGCGATGTTTCCGTCCGGTAAGCCAGCGACTGCAGCGGATGCCGAGTTTTCACTGCATCGAGCGATCATTCTTAATCTGACGCCGGGGTTTATTCTGACGCAGTTCGGCTTCACGAAGGACAATGTGGCGAACGCGATTCGCGCTACGGACCCGCATACGCTGGTTATTGAGCTGCCAAAGGTGGCGGCTACAAGCCTGTTTCTGAACTGTCTGGGGGCGAACATAGGTAGCGTTGTGGACAAGGACACCGCGCTTGCTCATCAGGAGAAAGGGGATTTCGGCAATAAATGGCTGACGAGCCATTCCGCCGGGAATGGTCCTTACCAGCTTACGACATGGCAGGCTGATGACCATATTATCCTGGACGCCAATCCGCATGCCGGGAATCCGCCTGCGACCAAGCGGGTGTTCATCCGGCAGATCAAGGAACCAACGGAGCAGTTGCTTGCGTTACGGCGGGGTGATGTGGATCTGGCGCGGAACCTGAGCAGCGATCTGCTCAAGACTGTGGCGCAGGATGCGAAACTTTACAAGATAACGTCGCCGACCACCAACCAGTTGTATGTTGCCGCAAACCAGGGCTATACACCGTTTAAGAGGCTTGAGGTTCTGCAGGCGATAAAGTATGCGATCGATTACGAAGGGATTCAGAAGAACATAATACCGGAAACCTACATCGTAAATCAGGCGTTTGAGCCGAGCATGATAATGGGTGCGGTGTTTACCAATCCTTTCAAGAAGGATCCTGAGAAGGCAAAGCAACTGTTGGCGAAGGCGGGTTATGCTCAGGGATTTGCGGCGAGGCTCGATCATTTTTCCGAGCATCCGTATTCGGATATCGCCGCTGCGCTGCAGGCCGATCTGGGGGCGGTCGGGATCAAGGTTTCGCTGGTGCCTGGGACACGCAAGCAGATCGTAACCAAGATGCGAGCGCGCCAGCACCAGTTGATTATGAACGAATGGTTCCCAGACTACTTCGATCCGAATTCCAACGCGCAGGCGTTCAACTCCGATCCGGATGATTCCGATAACAGCAAGCTCAAGATCATTGCCTGGAGAAATCACTTCTTCAATCCGGAATTGACGAAAGAGGTTGAGGAGGCGGCTGCCGAGCTGGATACCGAGAAGCGGATTGAATTGTATCACAAGATGCAGCAGCAGGCGTGGGAAGTATCACCAATTGTGTTCATGCTGCAGCAGAACGCTGTCGCGGTGGCGCGGAAAGGGGTGAGTGGATTCAGGTTGGGTCCGCAGTCGGATTTTATCCGGTATAACGAGACGAAGAAAGTATGAGGTGGTAAAAGGCGTCCTGGATCTCAGGACGCCTTTTGGAGTTATGCCGCGGCGGCAGGGTACGGGCTGCCCCAGTGGTCGAGGAAGACGAACTGCTCTGGCGGACCGCGGCGGACCGGGCCGAAGTTTCCCATCGGATAGCCGATCGGGAGGATCGCGTAGGAGTGGACACCGGGCGGAAGCCCGAGTGCGGCTTCGGTTTCCTTCTCGTAGAGCAGGTGGCGGGTGGTGAGTGTGGACCCGAGGCCGAAGGCGCGGCAGGCGAGCAGCATATTTTGCACCGCCGGATAGATCGAGGCACCGGACCAGCGGTTGGGAGTTCCGCTCTCCTCCATGCAGGCGACGATCCAGACCGGAGCTTCGTGGAAGTGCTCGGTCAGATACTTCGTCGCGGCGTGCTGGCGCAGGTAGCGTTCCTTTGTGACGCCGGGGGGCGGCTCGGCTTTGAGGTAGCGAGGACCGACGACTTCGTCGAATGCGCGTTGATACCATGCCTGGACGGCTTTTTTGATTGCCGTGTCCTTGATAACGAGGAAGCGCCAGTTCTGGCGATTGCCGCCGTTGGCGGCGCATAGCCCCGCTTCGAGGATCTTGCGGATCAGCTCGTCGGGCACCGGGTCGGGCTTGAGCCTCCGCATGGTCCGGGTGGAGCGGATGATCTCGAACAACTCGTGGCTATCAGGCATAACGGCGAGCATGCGCGGAGGGCGGGAATGACGCAAGGGAAATGGCAGTTCTGGATCGACCGGGGAGGCACGTTCACGGATATCGTCGCGCGGGCGCCGGACGGGCAGCTTTCCACGCATAAGCTGCTGTCGGAGAATCCGGGGCGATATCGGGACGCGGCGCTGGCGGGGATTCGCGCGGTGCTGGGGGTGGCGGCAGGTGCGCCGATCCCGGGCTCGCTGATTGACAGCGTGAAAATGGGTACGACGGTCGCGACGAATGCGTTACTGGAACGCAAGGGCGAGCGCACGCTGCTGGTTGTTAATCGCGGGTTCTCGGATGCGTTGCGGATCGGGAATCAGGCACGTCCGCACCTGTTCGATCTCGCGATCACGTTGCCAACGATGCTGTATGAAGAAGTCGTGGAAGTCGGCGGGCGCGTCGGTGTGGATGGGGACGAGATTAAGGCGTTGGACGAGGCGGGAGCACGAGCGGGATTGGCAGCGGCTAGGGCGGGGGGAATTTCTACCTGCGCCATCGTGCTGATGCACGCGTGGAAGTATGCCGCCCATGAGGAGCGAGTGGCGGAACTGGCGCGGGAGGCTGGGTTTACTCAGGTGTCGGCGAGCCATGCGGTAAGCCCCCTGCTGCGGATGGTGCCGCGGGGCGATACGACGGTAGTGGATGCGTACCTCTCGCCGATTTTGCGCCGCTATGTGGATCAGGTAGCGGCCGAACTTAAGGGAGTGCGGCTGTTCTTCATGCAGTCGAATGGCGGGCTGGCGGAGGCGCATTCGTTCCAGGGAAAGGATGCGATCTTGTCCGGGCCGGCCGGTGGGATTGTGGGTGCTGCCCGCACCGCGGTGATGGCTGGACTGGATCGTATCATCAGTTTCGATATGGGCGGAACGTCAACCGATGTGGCGCTGTATGCCGGGGACTTCGAGCGGGCGTTCGAGACGGATATCGCGGGCGTGCGGATGCGCGCGCCGATCATGGCGATCAACACGGTTGCAGCGGGGGGTGGCTCGATTTTGCATTTCGATGGTGCGCGGATGCGGGTGGGACCGGATAGCGCGGGGGCTGATCCCGGGCCGGTCTGCTACCGGCGCGGTGGTCCGCTGACGGTTACCGATGCAAACGTTTGTGTGGGTAAGATTCAGGCGCGGCACTTCCCTGCGATTTTTGGACGGGGGGGAGATCAGCCGCTGGATGTCGCCACGGTGCAGGCGAAGTTTGCCGATTTCGCCGAGGAGATTGCGAAGGCAACCGGACAGCGGCGGAGCCCGGAGCAGGTGGCGGAGGGATTCCTAAGGATCGCGGTTGCCAATATGGCGAATGCGATCAAGCAGGTCTCGGTGCAGAAGGGGCATGATGCGACGAAATTCGCTCTGCAGTGCTTCGGGGGCGCGGGGGGACAGCATGCCTGCATGGTGGCGGACGCGCTGGGGATGGAAACGGTGTTTATCCACCCGTTCGCCGGTGTGTTGTCGGCATATGGAATGGGGTTGGCGGACCAGGCGGTGCTCAGGCAGCGAGCGCTGGAGGTAACGCTGGATGAGCAAGCGGTTGCCGGGCTGGAGCAGGCGCTGGGGGAGCTGGCGCGGCAGGCGGTCTCGGAGCTGGTAGCACAAGGTGCGGCGCCGGAGCGGATTGCGGTGCGACGGACGGTACACATGCGATATGCCGGGACCGAGGCAGCGCTGATAGTTCCGTTTGGCACGGTAGCGGATATGGCCGCGAGCTTTGCTGAGGCACATAGGGCGCGGTTTGGGTTCGTCACGCCGGATCGTGCGCTGGTTGTGGAGGCGGTCGCGGTGGAAGCCATTTCGCCCGGCGAGAGCGTGGCGGAGGCGCGGATTCCCGGCCGGCACGGCGAGGCGCTGGCGGCGGTCGATCAGGTTCGGGTGTTTACCGAAGGTGCGTGGCACGATGCTCCCGTATTCGAGCGCTCCGACCTGCGGGCAAGGGATTTGATACAAGGGCCGGCCCTTATCCGCGAGGCGAACGCGACAACTGTAGTTGAGCCGGGCTGGGCCGCGGAGGTCAGCGAGCTGGACCATCTACTGATGCGAAGGGGGATGGCGTTGCCGTCTCGGGTTCCGGCGGGAAGCGAGCGGCCTGAACCGGTGCTGCTGGAGCTGTTCAACAACCTCTTCATGAACGTTGCCGAGCAGACCGGGGCGGTGCTGCAGAACACGTCGATGAGCGTGAACATCAAGGAACGGTTGGACTATTCCTGCGCGATTTTCGATTCGGAGGGCTATCTGGTTGCGAATGCTCCGCATATCCCGGTGCATCTGGGGGCGATGGGAGAGAGCGTGCGAACGGTACTGCGGCGACGCCGGGGCACGCTGAAGCCCGGCGATGTGGTTGTGCTGAACAATCCGTACAACGGTGGGACGCATCTGCCGGATGTCACGGTGATTACGCCGGTTTTTGATGGGGCGGGTTCGAAGATTCTGTTTTTCGTCGGATCGCGCGGGCATCACGCCGATATCGGGGGGATCATGCCAGGATCAACTCCGCCCGTGTCGCGCACCCTTGAAGAAGAGGGCGTGATCCTGGACGACTTCTTGCTTGTGGATAGCGGACATTTCCGAGAGCAGGAATTGCGGGCGGTCCTGGTGGGGGCGCGGTATCCGGCGCGCAGTCCGGACGTGAATGTGGCGGACATGAAGGCGCAGGTGGCGGCCAATGAGAAGGGAGTGCAGGAGCTCCGGCGCGTGGTGGCGCAATTCGGATGGGATACGGTGGCTGCGTATATGCGCCACGTGATGGATAATGCGGAGGAAAGCGTGCGGCGAGTCATCGACCGCATTGGCGACGGCTCGTTCGACTACAGGATGGACGATGGAGCACCGCTGCGCGTGGCGGTGCGGGTCGATAAGGCGGCGCGGAAGGCGGTGGTCGATTTCACCGGGACGGCGCCGCAGCGGAGCGACAACAACTTCAACGCTCCGCCGGCAGTCACGCGGGCGGTGGTGTTGTATGTGTTCCGGTGTCTGGTGGGAGATGATATTCCGCTTAATGAAGGTTGTTTGAAGCCGATCGAGATTATCATTCCTCCGGGGACGTTTCTGTCGCCGTATCCGGGTGCGGCGGTGGTTGCGGGAAATACTGAGGTCTCGCAGGCGGCGTGCAATGCGCTGTTCGGGGCACTAGGGGCGATGGCATGCTCTCAGGCGACGATGAATAACTTTATTTTCGGGGATGCGACGCGGCAGTACTACGAGACGATCTGCGGCGGCACGGGTGCCGGGCCGGGGTTCAATGGAACATCGGCGGTGCATTCGCACATGACGAACACACGGATGACTGATCCGGAAGTTTTGGAGCTGCGCTATCCGGTGCGGCTGGAGCAGTTCGCGATCCGGCGCGGCTCCGGTGGGGCGGGGCGTTGGCGTGGCGGAGATGGTGCGGTGCGGCGGATCAGGTTCCTTGAGTCGATGACGGCGGTGATTGTCGGGTCGCGGCGGAACGTGGCTCCGTTCGGGCTTGCGGGGGGAGAAGATGGTGCGTCCGGGCAGCAACGGGTGGAGCGCGTGGAGGGCCACGTCGAGATCCTTGGCGGAACGGACAGCGCAGAACTGCGTTCGGGCGATGCGTTCGTGATCGAGACGCCGGGGGGTGGAGGTTATGGACAAGCGTGAGTGGCCGGCAAACCGGAAATGACGCGGAACGTTATGGATACCCGGAGCAGGGTGTCATGACATGGAAAACATGCAGATGTATCTGCGACGGAAACGTCGTGAAATCGCGTTGATTGCATTTGGCGCTAGTGGCCCTGAACCGAAGAGCGTGGCAGAGGTGGTCACACGGAAGTTCCAGGCCGGCGCGGCTTTACGGGGAGAGCAGGCCCGGGGCGACTGGCAATTGACGGAGACGAAATGGGCAGATTGGCCCGAATTTCGGATCGGTCCCTTTGAGCTCGAATTTCATTATCAACGAGCCGATCTCTCTATCCGTGGTCCCCGGGTGTATGAGGGCCCATGGAAAGAGATTATCTGGTCCGATTACACGTCGTGCGGCATGGCGGCAGTAACGGTTCTGGCGGCCGGTTTGGGGCAGATTTACCCGGGCGCTGCAATGTCCTTGCGTCCCGATTGCTACCCGGAAACCCGAGAGCTCATGACCCTTTGTGGCCGGCGATTCGGTTTGGTGCCGGTGTTCGAGGCGGAGCCGGGCGGGGGCAGGATGGTGTTTCTGGACAGTGGCGTTCCCGTGCATTTCCGAGCGCCGGACCTGAATGGTTGCGATCTCGTGGTATTTGATACCACGTGCTTTGCCACGAGTTCGGGGCGGATTCGGGCCGTGGTTTCAAGGTCGCGGATGGCCAATGTGCCGATTATCCTGCTGCGGAGCCACACCAAGCTGGACTCGCTGGGAATCGAATACGGCCGGTTAGGATCGGTGGTTGTTATCGTGCCGCCGGGGGCGTCAGCGGAGCGGCGCCGCCTGGCGGAACGGCTGTCGGAGGCGATGCAGACGGCAATACGGCTGTTCGGCGCAGCGGCGATGCCGGAGCATCTCCCGCCGTTTGCGGCCGGACCGCAGTGGCGGGCGCTATACCGCGACCGTGTGGCGCGTATTGTGCGCAACAATTGCTGGGCGGTAAGGGCTTTGGCAACGTCGTTGCAGGAACGGGTTGAGGTGCGCTGTTATCAGCACGGACTGTTTCTTACTTTGGATCTTGGTGCTGCCTGGAATGAGGTGATGGCGCGCGGAAGCGCGAAGGACCTGGCGGATGCCCTGCGCCGCTCGGGCCTACCGGTACGCCATGCTGGAAGTTTCGGCTTCGATTTTGTCGTGGTGGACGGGTATCCGGCTGCAGATGATGATCGGTTTGTCTTGCGGATCGGCTTTGCAGATTTGCCCGACGAGACGGCCGCCCAGGTTACGGCTGGTATTACCGCGTGGGTAGCCGGCGTCTCGGGCGCGCAACGGTGCCGAGTTGGTACAGCGGAGCTGACGGCCCGTTGATTGAATGAACGCCAATGCTCATTTCCTGGCAGCAGCACTTACCGCCGTGGCCACCGCGGCGAGCCAGGTTTCCATTCGATGTCTGTTCACTCCGAAATCACTGCGGCCATACATGCTGCGGGAATACAGCAGAAGCTCACTGTTGCCGGTTTCTGCCGGCCGAACCTGGGCCCAGATGACGTCCGGGAAGTTGAATATCAGACCGCGCGCTACCCAGCCCTGCTCCAGCGCGGACTGATCTTCGCCCAGCTTGAACGTAGCAGGTTGCGCCGCAGCCACGCGCTGAACGATTACGAACAATTCCGCGGACGATACAGGATAAAGCGGGGTCACAATTTCGGGTTGTGGCAAGTAGCCGGCTGGCGCAGCCAGCGTCGTGTTCGGCTTCGAGGGGTGGGCGAGATGGTTGAAATCTATGGGGACGGCGGGAACCCCACGCGCGCCCGTAGCGCCGCAGGCAGGCATGAACAGGCTCGCCAGCAATGTGAGTGGCGTCAGCACGCAATTCGATGCGCAGTGAAGTTCACGGTCTTCCTTCCTGGGACCGCCATGGGCGGGCTTTGTTAGCATGACTGCGCCTGAGTTTGGCTGGATCGGATTGTTCGATCTGTTCCGGATCGGCATAGGACCGTCCAGCTCGCATACGGTCGGTCCGATGCTGGCGGCGGCGCGGTTTGTGCGGGAGATACCGGCCGGGTTCCCGGCGAAACGGCTGCGGGTCGAGTTGTTCGGCTCGCTGGCACTGACGGGCAAGGGGCACGCGACGCGCGAATTGCCGGGCGGGCTGCGGAAGGCGGCGCGCTCCCGGGCTTTGTGCGCGGCTCCTGGAGCGGCACGGCGCGAACGAGCTGGACGTGCTGCAGGGCGTGGACTAGGTGAATCTCTAGGCCCTGGCGGTGAACGAAGAGAATGCGGGGGGCGGACGCGTGGTGACGGCTCCGACAACCGGAGCGGCGGGCATCATCCCGGCCGTGCTGCACTATTACGACCGGTTCGTGGCGGGTGCCTCGCGGGATCGGCACTCGAAATACAAGGAGACGTCGGAAAGGCGGGTTAGCGGTGAATGTGATCGCCTGCTGAAGGATCACTGCGACAAAGGAGGGAGCGCCGAAGAAGTGCCGTAGTTGTTTTGCGGCGCTGGGGGCGGAGGCGCGCCCGTGGCCTTGGACTGCAGGTTGGCTCCCGCGTTCTGGAGGTCTTGGCCGGCACCGGCCATGGTGTTGCTGCACGCGCCAAGGGCCAGGCAAACGAGGACAATGGCGGCATAGTGTCGCGTCTTCATGCGGGTCATAAGGTCCGGGAGGCTATGGGGTTCAGTTCACGTTGGTGTCAGGCGCGAGGCTCTTGGTTGACCGGGTTCAAAAGAAGCCGCGCAGGAACGCCGCGGCCGCCTCGGAGATGCCGGCAATCTTGTTGGTCGCCTGACGGTAGAGCTTGTGGTCGATCTCTGTCTCCGGGCTGGCGTCCGGAAGATCGCGGAACGGTCGCAGTTCGGCACGGCCGAGGGGCCGGGTGGCGGTCCCCGTACGCCTCACCGTCAGACTGACGCGACTGCCCACGCGCCGAATGGCGTCAGTAACCACGCCGCGCGCGTAGAGACCGCGTCCGCCGTTATGCTCGGCGGCGAAAATGAAGACCTCATCGCCAGGGCAGATGTGCTTGCCGCGCCACATGGTCTTTTCGTCGAACTCGAGCCGGTCGGCGCCCTCCGGCCGCGGTGCCGCCTTCACGACAAATGTCGCCATCTCGTCGTCTCGCTTTCGGCCATGCGCACAGCCATCAGGCCGCCAAAGCGCGCTTCGCCACGCTGGCCAGATAGCCCGCGGCGGCCGGCAGGATTGCATCGTTGTAATCGTAGCCCGCGTTGTGCAGGCCGGCGCTGTCGCCGTTGCCGATCCAGACAAAGGCGCCGGGTTTTTCGGCAAGATACCAGGAGAAATCCTCGCCGGTCATGGCGGGCGGGACATCCCGGCGAACCGTGAGGCCGGCCGTGGTAGCGGCCTGAGCGGAAAGCTCGGCGTCCTCCTTGCGGTTCAAAGTGACGCCCATGGAATGGCGGATCCCAACGTCGATCTCGACGCCGAAGGTCTGAGAGACACCGGCCGCGACCCGGCGCATGGCGGCATCCGTGGCGTCGCGGACCTCGGGCCGGAGGCTGCGCATGGTGCCGCGCATAACGGCTTCGTCGGGGATCTGGTTTGCGGCGGTCCCCGCCTCGACGGTGCAGACGGAAATAACGGCGGCATCCAGCGGGCTGGTCTCGCGCGAGACAATGGATTGCAGGGCAAGCAGCAGGTGGGCGGCGGCGATCATGGGATCGCGCGACAGATGGGGCAGGGCCGCATGTCCGGAACGGCCGTGAATCCGGAACTCCAGCCGGCCGCCCGCGGCCATGACCGGGCCTTCGTGGACGGCGACGGTGCCGGCTTCCAGGCCAGGCCAGTTGTGGTAGCCGAAGATGCGCTCCATCGGGAAACGGGTGAACAGGCCGTCGGCCATCATGTTGCGGGCGCCGCCGCCACCCTCTTCGGCAGGCTGGAAAACGAAATGGATGGTGCCGGTCCAGGAAGGATCGTCCCTGAGCAGGGCGGCGGCGCCGAGGAGGGAGGTGGTGTGGCCGTCATGGCCGCAGGCGTGCATGACCCCGGGGTTTTTCGATGCGTAGGGCAGGTTGGTGGTCTCAGTGATCGGCAGGGCGTCCATGTCCGCGCGCAGCCCGATACTGCGGTTGGATTGGCCACGGGAGAGTGTTGCCACTACTCCGTGGTCGCCGACGTTGGATGTGAAGGGTATGCCGAGGTCCTTAAGCTTCTCGCAGACGAAGGCGGCGGTATTGACTTCGTGTAGCGTAAGCTCGGGATGGGCATGGAGATGACGGCGCCACGCCGTAAGAGTTTGGTGTAGTTTCGGGTCCATTGCTGGCCTTCTTGATCAGGCAGGGTCGGGGCCGATCCGGACGAGCAATTTACCGAAATTTCGCCCGCTAAGCACGCCAGAAAGCGCATCCGGCGCATTTTGGAGACCATCCACGACGTCCTCGCGATAGCGCAGGCTGCCGTTCTTCACCCAGGGTGTGGCCAGAGCGCGCCATTCAGCGAAGCGCTCCGGTTTGTCGGATACGATCATGCCCTGGACGAGCACCCGCTTGCCGACGACGAAGCCGAGATTGGGCCCGGGTGGCGGCTCCGCGTCGTTGTACTGGGAGATCATGCCGCACATGACCACGCGGGCGAACGGGTTGAGCAGCGCGAAGGCGGCGTGCTGCACGCGGCCGCCGACGTTTTCGAAATAGACGTCGATGCCGTTGGGGCAGCAGGCGGCCAGCTCGGCCTGGAGGTCAACGGCGCGGTGATCCACGCACGCGTCGAAACCGAGTACTTCCTGCACAAACAGGCACTTCTCGGCGTTCCCTGCGACGCCAACGACGCGAGCGCCCGCGCGTTTGGCGAGCTGGCCGGCAACGGAGCCGACGGCGCCGGAGGCGGCAGAGACGACGACCGTCTCCCCGGCTTTCGCGTGGCCGATGTCGGTCATACCGGAATACGCGGTGGTGCCCGGCATCCCGAGCACCCCGAGATAAGTCGAGAGTCGCGGGCCGTGGCGATCCACCTGGGTGAGGCGTTCTCCGGGCGTGATGGCGTACGTCTGCCACCCGCGGGAGCCAACGACGAGATCGCCGAGCGAGAAGCCTGGGTGGTTGGAGGCGACAACCTCGCCGGCGGTCTCACCGGTCATGACGTCGCCGAGCTGCACGGGCGGCGCGTAGGAGGGCCGGTCCCAGAGGCGTCCGCGCATGTAGGGATCGATCGAGAGCCAGATCGTGCGGGTGAGGACTTCGCCGGGGCCGGGTTCGGGAATTGGCTCCTCCCGGAATTCGAAGTCCGCGCGGCGGGGGACGCCGCTCGGCCGGCGGCGCAGGATGACAGACTGGCGGAACGTGGCCATGTCAGGCGGCCTCGGCGCGGAGGACGATCCGACCGGTCACCTTGCCGTCCCGTAGGCGCATCAGTGCGTCATTGGCCTGGGACTGCGGGACGGTCGCGACGGGGATGGCAGGCAGACTGCCTTCCTCGGCGAGGCGGACGAGGTCTCGAAGATCCTGCGGGGTACCGACGTAGCTGCCCTGCACCGTCATGGCGCGAATGGCCATTAGCGGTAGAGGGACCGTGAGTTCCCCGCCGAACAGTCCGACCTGGACCAACTTGCCGCCCTTGCGGAGCGCGTCGAAGGCAAAGCGGGCAGTCTGGGTGCCGTTGACGAGATCGATAACCGCGAGGACCGGCCCTCCAGCCGCGGCGATGACGCGCTGGGTGACGCCATCGCCGCTGCCGTCCACGGCCTGGGAGGCGCCCTCCTTCAGGGCGGCCTGACGCTTCTCCTCGCTGATATCAACGACGATGATGTTGCGGTGCTTAAGGGCCCTGAGGACGGCAACCGCGTTCAGGCCGAGGCCGCCGGCTCCGACCACGACGACCGGCTCGTCGGGGGGAAGGGGCATAACCTTGCGGATGGCGGAATAGACGGTCACGCCGGAACAGGCGTAGGTGGCGGCGATAGCGGGATCGAGGGTGCCCGGATCGACCAGGTGCCGGGGGTGGGGGACCACGACGTGCGTGCCATAGCCGCCGTTCTGGTAAACCCCCAGGCTCCTCGGCGTCAGGCACATATTGTCCTGCTCCGAGTTGCAGGCGGTGCAGTCACCGCAGCCGACCCAGGGATATACGATACGGAGATCGCCCGGTTTGACGCCGGTGGCCTCGGGACCGAGCTTCGCCACCCGGCCGACGATCTCATGGCCCATGGCCAGCGGGAGAACGACGCCGCGGTCTTTCAGAGACATCCTTTTGCCGCCGCCGAGGTCGTAATAGCCCTCCCAGATGTGCAGGTCGGAGTGGCAGACGCCGCAGTGGGTGACCTGGACGAGGACTTCCGTGCCCTTGGCCTCGGGGGTGGGGAGTTCGATTTCCTTCAGGGGTTGCCCGTTTTCGACGACGGCCCAGGCGCGCATTCTGTTCCTCCGTTGGCTTTGGCTTGGCCCTGAGGTTAGCAGCGGTGGGGAGTGTCGTCAGGGGGGCGGCCGGCGTGCATCGGTCAGTCCAGCACAACTCTGTTTTGCGCGGGGTCGAGGCGCTGGTTTTCCGACCGGCATGTTCAGCATCATATGCATGACCCAGCTTAGGATCGCGGCGCTTAGCGCTCGCGGAGCGAGATCGGGCCGGTGGAGGGCGATGCCCGCCGCGCCGCTGAGCGCGTATCGGTTTCGCGTCCAGCTGTCGGGGCCGCTGGCTATCGCCGATGACTCTCGCTCGTGAGGGTGCGCACTCCGTACCATCCCCAATAAACTCGATGATAGCGGATGAGCCCGCTGCTGAGCTCCATTACCTCGGCAAAGTCCATTTGATCGCCATCCGGCGTTTGCCGCGGGTATTCCCACATCATCGTGCGCCCGTCGGTGAATACATCGTGACGGAAAGTCCGCCGCTCGGCGGGCTGATTTGCCCACACACGCGGGAGGAAGCGGCGAATTTCCTCGCGTCCGTGCAGCACGCCACGATCGATGCGCAGCAAGTAGCGGATGAGCGGACTCTCAAGCGTCGCGTCTTCTGCATAAAGGGCCACTGCGGCATCGGTATCGCGCGCCTCTAACGCTGCATTCCAAGCGTGATGAACACGCTCGGCGGCCTCGAGCAGCGGGCGATCGGTGGTGGGCTGGCGAAAAGACACCATTCGGCAATCTCCTTGCTGGGCGGGTGGTTCACCCGTCAAAGGACAGATAACCCTTCCCTCCTGACAGCGTTGTGTCAGCAGTCGAGGCGCTGTCGGCTTAATCGTCAGGCGCCTCTTTGGCGGGATCAGAGTTCCTTCCGTAGCTTGAATGCTATGCGCGGAGAGGGCAGATTCGGCCCCATGAGTTGGGCCCTTAAGCTGCCACCCCACCGTATGACGGTATCGGAGTTCCTGGAATGGGATTCCGGTGACACCTCGGGTGCAATATGGCAACTCCGGGATGGCGAGCCGGGGATGATGGCCCAGGCTTCTGACGCCCACGGTGCGATCCAGGCTGAGGTGCTGCGGCGCCAAGCTGACGGAACGTGGCCCGAACAGCCGGAGATTATCGGCGCGGAAGACGAGATCCGAGCCAAGAGCATTGGGTTCGCCGTGCCGCTGCAGCAGATTTATAGGTTTTCAGGGCCGGTCTAGGATCGGCGCGTGAAGCTGTGCTTCCGCGCCTGGTCAAGCTGTGTTCAGCTCGCTGGCGAGCCTACCAGAGGTCGCGCCAGAACCGAATTCTAAGCGGATGATCTGCGGCGGCTCCAGCCGACTTTTCCAGGCTTAATTGACGAGATGATGCCGGGGCCTCAGTCTCGGCCAAACGGGAGGGAAACGGAAATGACCAGAAAGATCAGCCGCCGGCGGGCCGTACTTACAGCGGGGAGCGCAAGCGGGCTGATTGCTGCGCCTGCGATCCTGCGTGCCGCGCCGGCACGGAAGTTCCGGATCGCTCTCTCCAATTCGTATATCGGCAACAAGTGGCGTATCGAGATGGAGAACGTCTTCCGGGCCGCCTTGCAGATGGAGCCGTATAGATCCCAAGTTGAGGGTAGCTGGTTCAACTCCGGCAATGACGTGAGTGCACAAACGCAGCATTTTACGGACCTCATCTCGCGCCGGACGGACGCGATTATCACTGATGCCGCCTCGCCGACCGGGCTCAACGGCATCATCGCTCAGGCGACCCGGCGAGGAATCCTTGTGATTTCGTTCGATAACATCGTGACCTCGACCGCGGCGGTGAATATCGAAACCAACGACCTTGCATTCGGCCGGCAGGGTGCAACGTGGCTGACAGAAAAACTTGGTGGACGAGGCAATGTTGTGATGGTCACCGGGGTACCGGGAGCACCCGTGGATAACGACAATGTACGCGGTGCGAATGAGATCTTCAGCCAGCATCGAGAGATCAAAATTGTAAATCGCTATAGCGGCATGTGGGACTCTTCGACCGCCCAGCGCAATACAGCCGCCGTGCTCCCCAGCCTGCCGAAGATAGATGGGATCTGGTGCAACGGCGGCACAGACGGAGTGCTGAAGGCGTTCGTTGCGGCCGGGCGGATACCGCTGCCGCCAACAGCCGGCGAGGCCGAGAACGGCTTCCGCAAGTTTATGGTCGGATACATGGATCAGAAGGTGGACGGCATCTCAATCGGTCATCCGCCCTATCTCTCGGTTGTTGCACTGGAGCTGGCACGGCAGATTCTCTCGGGACAGCGCCCGCGCAAAGGCATTCCGCTGCCGTTTCCTTTCGTTACGACTGAGACGGTCAAGGTGGGTGAAACTGTGTTCCCGGACTTGCCCGACAGCTTCTACCCCGACTTCACCGATAGCGGTCCCAATGCGGTGGTGAAGTTATGCGTGGAGGCAGCGTTAGGGGGAAAGCCGTGCGGCGAACGGCTGGAGGTGAACCTGCCTGCGTAAGGCGCGACAGGCGGGGCCAAGCTACTTTAGCTGGCCGGTTGCCGCTGCAGAATGTTAGCCGTCGCGGCATCCGCCGGGTAGAAACACTCCAGCGCCAGCTCGGAGAGGGTTACGTCGAGCGGCGTGCCGAACACGGTGACGGTGCTGAACAGTGAGAGGGTGCCGGACTCGGAGGTCAGCTCGAGTGGGACGACCATTGGGTTGGTGCGGCGCAGCCGCGGCGGAGTGCGTGGAGCGGGGTAGGCTTTCAGTTCCTCCAGCAAGGAGGCAAGGACCGGATCGCCGCTCACCTCGATCTGCTGACGCAGGCGGTCGAGCAGGTGGGCACGCCATTCGGCGAGATTGCGGATGCGTGGAGTGAGGCCTGCGGGGTGGAGCGCGAGCCGCATGACGTTGACGGGCGGGCGGAGCAGGGCGGGATCGACGTCGGAGAGCAGGACAGGAACGGCGCTGTTGGCGGAGATCAGGGTCCAGTGTCGGTCCACGGCAATTGCGGGATAGGGGGCCGTGGCCGTTGAGCACGAGATCGACAGCCTGACGAGCCGCCGAAAGGGAGGGGTCATCCAAGGGACGTTCGGCGAAGGCCGGGGCGAAACCGGCAGCGGTTAGCAGGACGTTGCGATCCCGGAGCGGGACGGCAAGGTGTTCGGCGAGATGGAGGACCATCTCTCGGCTCGGTTTAGCGCGCCCGGTTTCAAGGAAGCTGAGGTGACGGGCGGGGATGTTGCCGTCCAACGCGAGGTCGAGCTGGCTGACGCGGCGGCGCTGGCGCCATTCACGGAGTAACGGGCCGAAACTAGCAGCGGCGGCGGACATTGGACGGAGGGTAACGTGGGACGGAGGGCTTCTCCATTACCTCCGAGGTAATCGACGGGGTGCGGCGGGGATGATTGGGTCGCGGCGTGAGACCAGCCGCGGGCTGGCCCGCGAGAGAGGAGAGAACCTATCATGACGAGCATCAATGAAGTTGTGGCCGGATACATTGCGGCATGGAACGAGACCGATCGGAGGCAGCGACGGGAGGTGATCGCGCGGACCTGGACGGAAGACGGCAGCTACCTGGACGCGCACCGGGATAGCAGCGGCCATGCAGCTATCGACGAGATGATCGCGACGGTGCAGTCGGTGTTTCCGGGGTATCGCTTCCGGCTTTCTAGCGGGATCGAGGCGCATCACGGGCGTGTGCGGTTCAGTTGGATCGCGGGCGGGACGGAGCAGGCTCCGCTGTTCTTCGGGGGAACTGACTTCGCGACGCTGGCTCCGGATGGGCGGATGCAGTCGGTCACCGGGTTCGTGGATGCGATGCCGGTGGTGGGCTGACCCTCACCCGGCGCCCACTGGGTGCCGACCTCTCCCGCATTGCGGGAGAGGTTTTCCGGGGGCGGGGAGGCCCTAGTGTCGCATCAGCACCGGAAGATCGGCATAGTTGAGCATGTATTGCGTGACGCCACCCAGGATCAGGCCGCGTAGAGGGCTGTGGATGTAAGCCCCCATGACCAGCAGGTCGGCCCCGAGTTCGCGGCTCTTCTGCAGCAGGGTGTGGCCAAAGGGAGCGGGACCGATCGGAAGGACATGCAGGCGCGCGGCGATACCATGCTCCTGCAGGATCGCAGGCATATGGGGCTGTGCCGTCGCCTCTCGCACCCCTACCAGCACATGCACCTGCTCCGCGCTCGCCAACCAGCGCAGAACCGGGATGACTGCTCTGACGGTCCGCTTTTCGTCGCGCCAGGCGATTGCGACACGAGCCCCGAAGCCGGTGCGTGCATTGGGCGGAATCATCAGAACGGGGCGAGCCGTGCCGAACAAGGCGGCGCGGAACGCCTGACGCGCTACCGTGTCGTCCTCGGCCGGCTGTGCTTCTACGATGACGTTGGCCCGGGAGCCTCGCTCTGCAACGATGGTCGCGGAGCCTCCGTCCGCTTCGAACCAGTTGGCTCCGGTCGCGGACTCGCGGGCATTCCCGGCCCAGTCCTCGAAGATGGCCCTGAGCGTCTCAACCCGTCGCCGTTCCTGCGCCTCCGCTTTCATGAGGGCGCCTGGCGTGTCTATCAGTGCTCCGTCCACTACCGGGCGCATCTCGATCGCCTCACGGACTGCCAGGGCGTGGACGCGCGCGTGCCCCATCATCTCCGCAAGACGCCCGGCCGCACGCAGGAGGTCAGGCGCGAATTCCGGGTGGCGCAAGAGAACCAGGATCACTTCCGACATGGGCCCCCCTCAGGCTAGTGGCGCATGAATACCGGCAGGTCGGCGTGCGTCAGCATATACCGTGTCACGCCGCCCAGCAGCAGCCGTCGAGCGGGGCTATGCACAAAGGCGCCCACTACCAACATGTCGGCGCCGAGCTCATGCGCCTTGGCCAGCAGGACCTCGCCGAACGCCCGCTGCCCAGTGATGGGAAGCACGTGCAAACCCGCCTCGACCCCATGCTCGGCGAGCATATCAGGGACGCGCGGAGGCGACGCTCCCTCCCGCGCGCCTGCAAGGACGTGGATGCGCTCGGCGCGCCCGAGCCAGCGCAGCGCGGCCAGAACGGACCGGATTGTGCGGCTGTCATCCCGCCAGGCGATGGCTACCGAGCGCCCGAACATTCGAGGCGAGACCTCAGGAGGGATAACGAGGACCGGACGATCGGTGTCGAACAGCGCCGCGTGGATCGCTTGCCTGTCGGGCTCGGGGTCGCGGTGCCAGGGCCGTTTGAGCACGATGAAATCGGCGCGCCGGCCCCATTCCTCCACTGCTTCGTCGGCTGGGGCCTCCATATCGAACCATTCGGGTCCCAGGCCAACGTGCCGGGCGGCTGGGGCCCAGGCGTCATATGCCTGCCGCAGCACAGCCGTTCGGGCGTTTTCGGCAGCGCGCACGCGATTCTCCCGCTCGGGCGTCAGAACCTCCTCGGTCGGCATGATGGTGGCGATAGGCGGGACGCGGGTTGTGAGGACATTGACGCGGTTCGCTCCGGCGAGCTCCGCCAACTGCTGCGCCCCCGCCAAAACGGGCATCGCCGCCCCGGGAGACTCGACCACAACTAGGATCACACCCGGCATGGCCACTTATTCTGTTCCGGCCCTGAAGGTCGTGTTCATGCTGAGCATAGGCCTTGCTTGTCACCCGATGCCAGTGCCGGGTCTTAGAAGGGCTGCGCAATAGTAACCGGCAGCAACCGAGGCTAGGCAAAGACTAAACGACAGGGCCGCATTGCCCAGCGCTTGTCCGGTCTGCCCGTCCTGGAACAGTTCCAGTGTCTGCAAACTGAAAGAGGAGAAGGTTGTGAAGCCGCCGCAGAGGCCGACCATGACGAACGCACGAGCTTCTGCCGGGACGAACCAGCCATTAGGGCTCGAGGTGAGCTTGCCGAAAAAGCCGATGATGAACGAGCCGAGCACGTTGATCAGGATGGTGCCCCAGGGGAATTGCGGGCCCGTGAGGCGAGCCACAGCCAGGGTTAGCCACGCCCGGGCGACGGAGCCGATGGCGCCGCCCAGGGCGATCCAGAGATAGGTTATGGCGCTCACCGGCCAGCCTCCGCTGGCAGCAGCTTTATGTTTGCTAAGGGCATTCGCTCACCTCCGTCGCACACGTGGGTGCGCGTGAGGCAGGCAGGACGCATTCCTACCGCCATCTCGCGCGGTAGGAGCCATCAGCCCTCGCGGGCAGTTTGGGGGAGCCCCATCCCCGTCAGGGCCTGAACTTGGCGGTGCCTGTAGCTGGTCGCGGGGGACCTCATCCCCAAGCCCGGATTGTACCTGCCACAACCTGGAAGGGTCAACGGCGCGATGTCGCGCCTGGCTCGCACCTGCGAGACCGACCGCCTGACCGAACACTATATTGCGAGCAGGTTGGGCCGGGCGCTTTTTGCACCACAGCAAGCGGTCCAGAGCAGAGGCGAACGGCCTGGGGGGCGGCAGAGGGACAGCCGCCTTAGCCAGCGGTGCCGGCCCGGGCTATTGACTGTGGCCAGGTGCCGCTCAATCTGCTCGGCACAGGGAAGGAGTCCTCTAGAACCACAATCGATCGGCCTTCGTTCCCCGCCGAAGCCGCGCCTGTGCGGCCTGAGCCGCGGGGCTTTCAGAGCGTGCTATACCGGCCGGGCGAAGCCGAGCTGGCCGGAATACGCGGGGAGGTCCCCGAGTATTTTCATGATCTCAATCTCGATCAGATCGTCACGTCCGCAACCGCCGGCATTCAGGAGTATGACTAGCCGGCTTCTTCTACAGTCCCCTGCCCACGATTGAGGCGATTGCTTACCGTCAGGATGTTATGCGCGACCTGGAGGGCAGCAGGGTCGTCCAGTGCCTTAAGATTTTCGCCGGCGAGATGCGACACTGCCGAGAGAAAATGCACCAATCAGCGAAACTGTACTACAGGCTGCAAAAACAACGCTGGTTGCTGCATGCGGTCGAGACCTACTGCGGCGCGGTCCAGCAGCTCGACGCGGAATTTTCCGAGCTGCCGCTGGCATCCGATGGTCTGCGCGAGTTTCGGGAGTATCTGAGAGGCTATCTTCGTTCTGCGGCTTTCGCCGAGCTTTGGCGCCGGACCCGAGAGCTGACTAGGCAGCTCAGAGCTGTGCAATATTGCGTGTTGATCAAGGAGAATGGTTTCAGGGTACGGAAGTGCGAAGCGGAAAGCGACTACAGCGCGGAGGTGGCGGCGACGTTCCGGAAATTCCAGCAGGGAGTTGTAAAAGATTACAGCGTAAGCTTCATCGAGACCAAGGACACGAACCACGTCGAAGCCAAGATACTGGAATTCGTCTCTGTGCTCTGTCCCGAGATCTTTCAGGACCTGGACGATTTCTGCGGGCGGCATGCGGAGTATGTCGACAGCATCATCGGCAGATTCGACCGCGAGATACAGTTTTATATTTCCTATCTTGACTATGTCGCTCCTCTGCGAAGCGCGGGGCTGCGGTTCTGCTATCCGGAGTTTTCGGTCTCAGAGAAGGAGGTCCTTGAGGAGGACGGCTTTGATCTTGCGCTGGCAGCGAAGCTGGTTGCCGAAAAGAGGCGTGTGGTGTGCAATGAGTTTCATCTGAACAGGCCCGAACGCATTTTCATCGTGTCCGGCCCAAACCAGGGCGGCAAAACAACCTTCGCCCGCACGTTTGGCCAATTGCACCATCTCGCCCGATTTGGGTTTCCCGTTCCAGGCAGTAGGGCAAAGCTTTTCCTGTGCGACTCGATCTATGTGCATTTCGAACGGCCCGAGAACCTCAAGGACATGCACGGCAAGCTGCAGGACGATCTGCTCCGAATCCGCAGGATTCTGCAGAAGGCAACGTCGCGCAGCATTATCATCATGAATGAGATATTCACCTCGACCACGCTTAAGGATGCGAGCTTCCTGTCTCGCAGGATGCTGGATCGCATCGTGGCGCAGGATTGCCTGTGCGTATGCGTGACGTTCCTTCAGGAACTTTCGCGGCTCAACGAGAAAACCGTCAGCATGGTGAGCACTATCGTTCCCGAGAATCCCGCGGAACGAACCTACAAGGTGATCCGCCGGCCGGCTGACGGACGAGCCTACGCCGTGTCGGTTGCCGAGAAATATGAATATGGATTGACGCACGACCGGCTGAAAGCCCGCATCCGCGGCGGAGCAAGAAAGGGCCGCCAACAATGAAGGCTCATTTGATGTACCGCGACTGGGATTTTAATCCGCGACAAGCGCCGCCGCCGCAGCACGAGGCCGTGGTGCAGGACGACGAATATTTCGCAACCATCCAGTATCACCTCAAGCAGCTCCGGTTCCAGCATGGCGTGCTGATCAGCGCAGAACTCGGTGAGGGCAACAAGGGGATCAACTATGTTTTGCGTAAGCCAAACCCGCGGGACGGATCCTGGCTAGATCGGCTATTTATGCCGGGCCCGCCATCCTATTCCTACCGGCTGCCGGAGCGCGACGAAGCCGGGACCCGAGCCTCGTCATTCCCAAATCCCACTATCCGACGATTTTCGACATCCCTCCTCATACTCTATACTCTCACCTCGATATCGTCGCTGGTGGCGCGGGTAGCACGCGCCGTTCAGCATGCGCTGCAGCCACCCGGCCTGAGCCTGGTCCAGGCCAATGGCCCGGCGGCGAATCAGACTGTGCCGCACCTGCATATCCATGTGCTGCCGCGCCGGAGCGATGATGGCCTGCTGCTCAACTGGTCCCGTACGGCCGAGGGCGATCCGGCCGGGATCGCTGAGATTGCCGAGCAGATCAGGCGCCATCTGCGCCCATAAGGGCTGGGTTGGACAGTGGCGGGATTAGGCAAGCCCTCCATAACGTTCATCCGCAGGCCGACGCGGAACCCGTCAACCTGATGTCTCTCACGTAACCAGAATTGCCCGCACATCGTTGACGTTGGTCAGCGTCGGGCCGGTTCGGATCAGGTCACCGAGGCCGGCGAACAGCGTGTAACTATCGTGGGCGGAGAGGACGGCGCGGGGGTTGAGGCCGGCGGCGCGGGCACGGGTGAGCGTGTCAGGGGTGATGATGGCGCCGGCGGCATCCTCGGTGCCGTCGATGCCGTCGGTGTCGCCGGCGACGGCGTAGATGCCCGGAGCTTCGGCGAGGGCGACGGCGAGCGCGAGCAGGAACTCGGTGTTGCGGCCGCCGCGTCCGGCTGGGCCGCGGCCGATGCTGACAGTGGTTTCTCCGCCGGAAAGGAGCAGCGCTGGGACTGGGGCCGGGTGGCCGTGCGTCTGCACGCAGCGCGCGATACCGGCCATAAGGGTGCCGGTCTCGCGGGCCTCGCCTTCCAGGGCGTCGCCGAGGATCAGCGGCGCGACGCCCTGGGCGCGGGCGGCCTGGGCGGCACGGAAGAGGGCCATCATGGGGGTGGCGATAAGCCGGAACTCGGTGTTGGGGAGGCTGCCTGGTTTGGGGGTTTCGTCCTCGGCCCGTTGCAAGTGGGCGGTAACGTAGGGAGGTGGTTCGATGCCGTAGCGGGCGAGGATTTCGCGTGCGTCAGCAAAGGTCGTGGGATCTGGGACGGTGGGGCCGGAAGCGATGACGGCGGGGTCGTCGCCGGGGACATCGCTGATTGCGAGCGTGACAACCCGGGCAGGCGCGGCTGCGGCCGCGAGGCGACCACCCTTAAAGGCGGAGAGGTGCTTACGGACGCAGTTCATCTCCGTGATGGTGGCACCGGAGTGGAGCAGGGCGCGGTTGATTTCCTGTTTGTCCGCGAGGGTGAGGCCAGGAGCGGGAAGGGCGCAGAGCGCGGAGCCGCCGCCGGAGATCAGGGCGATGACGAGGTCCGTGGGGCTGAGGTTTTGGACCCGATCGAGCAGGCGGCGGGCACCTTGTTCGCTGTTGGCGTCGGGGACGGGGTGGGAGGCTTCGATGACCTCGATGCGGTTTGTAGGGACGGCGTGACCGTAGCGGGTGACGACGGTGCCGGAGAGGGGGACGTCGGGCCAGGCGTCCTCCAGCGCCGCGGCCATGACGGCGGCGGACTTGCCGGTACCGACGACAATGCAGCGGCCGGCCGGCTTGGGTGGCAGGTGTGGGGCGAGGACGGCCCTGGGATTCGCGGCCTCGATCGCGGCGTCGAACAGGGAGCGGAGGAACTGGCGGGCTTGCGGATCGGTCCAGGGCATGAGGGGAGTATGACGGAGGGTGGGCGGGCGCGCTATGCGGGTTCAGCGAAGCCGGCAGTTTCGACGTCTGCCGCCTTGTAACGCAGATGGGTCTTCAGGATCATTGCAAGCATCGGCCCATCGCGACGGCGGAGTGCATTTAACATCGCTTCATGCTCGAGCATGGCGGTGCGCCAATGGTCGTCCGTCATGGGGGCGACATAGCGGGCCCGTCGGATGCGGGTATCGATCCCTTCATAGAGACTAATCAGCACCGGGTTGTCCGATGCGCGCACGATCGCTTGGTGGATCAGTCTGTTGCATGTGTAATAGCTTTCGAGGTCGCCGCGCTCGAAGAAGGCCACCATCGTGCCATGTTGTTCGGCGATCCTTCTCACCTGCTCTTCAGTGATGTGCAGGCAGGCAAGTTCTCCGGCGGCTGCTTCGAGCGCGGCGGCCGCCTCGAACAGATCCCGCGTGTCCTTGCTTGTCAGCTTTGCGGCGCGTGCTCCCCGGTTGGGGAGTAGGACGACATGGCCTTCGGCGGCCAGGACTTTCAAGGCTTCGCGCAACGGCGTCCGTGAGATACCAAGCATGGCGCAGACTGCGTGCTCCGGGATGCGCTCGCCAGGGACGATCCGTCCTTCGATCAGCAATTCACGCAGGCGCACAACCGTTTCGTCATAGAGCATATCGGCAGTCTGCCAGATTGCATGCAAAATTGCTAATGGGGCAGAGGCATGGGTTGACTCACGCGACAAACTCCCATGTATTGCATGCAATCTCAGGGGAGACGCCATGAACGTACCAAACGCCAACGCCGACGGCCCTCTTGTCGGGCTGAAGGTCATCGACCTGTCGCACGTCATGGCCGGCCCGCTGTGCGGCATGATGCTGGCCGATATGGGCGCTGACGTAATTAAAGTCGAGAAAGTCCCTGGCGGCGACGATACGAGGCGCTCGGTGCCTCCGGAGATCGCCGGCGAATCCGCGGCGTTCCTGATGATGAACCGGAACAAACGGGGGATCGCTCTCGATCTGAAAACGAAAACCGGTCGCGAGGCGCTGCTGCGTCTGCTCGATGGCGCGGATGTGCTGATCGAGAACTATCGCAACGGCGCGCTCGATCGGATGGGTCTTGGGTTCGAAGCGCTGCATGCGCGCAATCCACGGCTGATCTATTGCAGCATCTCGGGCTTCGGCCGGACGGGCCCGTACCGTTGACCGCGGCGGTTTCGATCTGATCGCCCAAGGGATGAGCGGGGTGGTGAGCGTCACCGGCGAGGGGCCGGATCGTCCGCCGGTAAAGGTGGGCCCGCCGGTCACCGACATCAGCGCCGGTATTCTGGCCGCGATGGGTATCCTTGGCGCGCTCTATTATCGGCAGGCAACCGGTCAGGGCCAGATGGTTGATACGTCGCTGCTGGAAGCTGGGATCACGCACCTCTACTGGCATGCGGCGATCTATTTCGCCACCGGACAGTCGCCCGGGCCGCTTGGGTCCGGTCATCCGTTGATGGCGCCGTATCAGGCGTTCCGGACCGCCGATGCGCCGATCACGGTTGGCGCAGCGAACGAGAATAACTGGCAGCGTCTGCTCGGAGTTTTGGATGCGCCGCATCTCGCCGGCGATCCGTGGTATGCGACCAATGCCGGCCGGATGGCGCATTTACCTGAACTGGGCCGCGAGCTTGAAACGATCTTTACGCGTCGTTCTGCCGCGGAGTGGTTGGCTGCGCTGGAGGAAGCGGGGGTGCCTGCGGGACCGGTGCTCACGGTGCAGCAGGTGACGGAGCATGAGCAGGTACGGGCACGGCAGATGGTTGTGGAGACCGAACACCCGATTGCGGGCGCGACAAAGGCGCTCGGACTGCCGGTGAAGTTTTCGGTAACACCCGGGGCGGTGCGTCGCGCCGCTCCGCTGTATGGGGAACACACGGAGGAAGTGCTGCGGGAAGCCGGGTTTTCGCAGGGTGAGATCGGGCGAATGCTCGCTTCGGGAGCGGCGCGGGGTGTTGAAAGAGCGCAGCGGGTGGCGGCGGAATGAGGTACTGATGATCTGCTGTACGAAGTTCGTGGGGAGATCGGCTACATTACCTTCAACAGACCGGCGGCGCGGAACGCGCTGACGTTTGCGATGTATGAGCGCCTGGCCGAGATCTGTGCGTCTGCTGGCGCCACGGATACCCTGCGCGCGCTGGTGTTGTGTGGCGCGGGGGATAAGGCGTTCGCTGCCGGGACGGATATAAACCAGTTCCGTGCCTTCAGTTCCGCCGAAGACGCCATTGCCTATGAGCGGCGGATCGACAAGGTGCTCACGGCGATCGAGGACTGCCCAGTGCCGACGATTGCTGCGATCTGCGGTGCCTGCACTGGCGGCGGGGCGGCCATTGCAGCTGTCTGCGATCTTCGGATCGCTACCGCGGATGCGCGGTTCGGGTTTCCGATTGCCCGCACCCTTGGCAACTGTCTGTCGCCGGAAAACTACGCGCGGCTGACAGCCTTGATCGGCCCTGCGCGCGTGAAGGAGCTGATTTTCACGGCCGGGCTGATGAGCGCCGAGGAGATGCTGCGCGTTGGGCTTTGTACGGAGGTCCTGCCGGATCGGGACGCTCTCGTTGCTCGCGCGGTACAACTTGCAGCTACAGTGGCGGGCCATGCGCCGTTGACGCTTCGCGTGACGAAGGAGGCACTTTCCCGGCTTGCACGGCTGTGGCGGATCGAGGCGGAGGACCTCATTCTCAGGTGTTACCTCAGCGCCGACTTCCGTGAAGGCATGGACGCGTTCCTAAGCAAGCGACAGCCGAACTGGTCCGGGAGATGACACAGCCGGCGCTTCAAGGCTGATCCACATAGAAATTGATGAGTTAATTGGCTGCCGCCCGCAGGCGGCAGGAAGGGACGAGTAATCCATAAAAGCAGCACATTTCGTTCTGAACAAGATGATGCCGTTCTGGCTAATCGTCCTGTCACTGCTCGCTTATACGGCACCAAGTGTCTTCAGGCACCTGGCGCCGTTCGCGATCTACTGCCTGGGCGGCGTTATTCTGATTATGAGCCTGACGCTCAACGTGAGTTCGGTTACTCAGGTCTTCATCCGGCCCAAGGCATTGATAGCCGGCTTCGTAATCAAATGGATAACAGTCCCGCTTGCGGCGGTGCTGGCGGCGCACATCGTTTACGCCCATCAGCCGCAGCTTGCTGCGGGCACGATCCTCGACGGCTCCGTTCCCGCGGGCGTGTCATCCAACCTGTTCACCTTCCTCAGCCATGGCGCGGTAGCGCTAGCGGTCAGTCTGACCTTTATTCATACCCTGCTGTCGCCGGTGTTGACCCCTGCCTTCACGACCGCCTTTGCCCACAAATACGTCCACGTCAGCTTCCTCGCGCTGTTTCACCAGATGTTGGTGATGGTGCTGCTGCCGTTGGTGCTGGGGATTGCGATCCGGTACGCCCTTGGAGCTGCTCGCATTCATGCGATACGGCCTGCCCTGCCGATGGCCTCTGCCGTGCTGCTGTATATCGTTCCTCTGGGCCTGGTTGCCGCGGCAGCTCCTGCTATCGCGAAGAATCTCGATTGGGTGCCGGTGATCGGCGTGACCACCACCGTGTTGTGCATCATCAATCTGGCGGTTGCTTATGTGCTGGCGAAGGCAATTCGATTCGAGGAAGCGACGGCGCGCGCGATCATGTTTGATGTCGGCGTCTACAACTCGGGGCTCGGTGCGGTTCTCGCGAGCATCAATTTTGGTCCATTCGCAGCCCTGCCGGCGCTGATGAACTCGGTCCTCAATATGATCGTCGGCTCAATTCTTGCCAGTTGGTTGCATGGCAGGCCGGTGGCGCAAGCTGAGGGAAGAGTGGTGATGGCCCCGGGTGCGGCTGCAGTGCGCCAGACGTGAGTGGGATCGGTCCGTTCACGCCGGTGTGTATCCGCAGGGACTGGGGAAGGGCAAGGACGGCCGCGGGTGGGGGTGGGCTACCCCCACCTTGACAGCACCAGCGCCACGACGATGCTGCGCGCCATAGGCAAACAATGGCCGCCAGCCCACGGGAGCGAAACGGAAATGTCCAGCGAAATGCACGATGACCCCACGCACTTCAGCGCCAGCCGCCGCGACCTTATCAAGGGCGGCCTTGCAGTTGCGACCGCCGCGATGCTCCCGGCGGGCCTCGCCGACGCACAGACCGAGGCCGCGATTCCCCGTGAGAAGACCCTAATTCTGATTGGCATCAACAGCCGCGATGGCCGCTGGGTGGATCACGAGCTGTGGAACCCGTACGCCATCGGCGCCAACCACCAGAACGGCCCCAACCTGATCTACGAGCCGCTGGCTTATTACAGCGCCTTTGCCGACAAATGGTATATGTGGCTCGCCGAGAGCTATAAATTCACTCCCGATTTCAAACAGCTTACCATCAAGACACGCCAGGGCATCAAGTGGAGCGACGGAACACCTTTCAGCGCCGAGGATGTCGCCTACACCTTCAACACGCTGCGTGATCTTGGCCCGAAGGCAAAATGGGGCGTCGATGTCAACCAGGCGCTCGACAAGGCGACGGTGACAGATCCCAACACCGTCGTCCTCGACTTCAAAATCCCGTCGCCGCGGTTCTTCTTCTTTGTCACCTACAAATACGACATCGGGGTTTACATCGTCCCCAAGCACATCTTCGAAGGGCAGGACTGGACCAGCTTCAAGGCATTCGACCCCGCCAAAGGCTGGCCCGTTACGACCGGCCCTTGGAAAGTCACCGCCTCCTCGCTGCAGCAGAAAATCTTTGATCGCCGCGATTCCTGGTGGGCTGCCGAGCAGAAGCTCGCCCCCATGCCGCAGGTGTTGCGCAACATCTGGCTGCCCCAGGTGGGAGAGCAGGAAACCGCCCAGGCGCAGATTACTAACGCTGTGGATTTCGGCGGACCGTTGGAGCCCGCAACTTTCCCCACTGTGCTCCGCCAGAACCCGAAGGTTACCACCTACACCGGGCGCAAGCCCCCTTACGGCTACGTCGATTGGTGGCCGATCTCGCTCTACGTCAACAACGATGTTCCGCCCTTCAACGACAAGGACGTGCGCTGGGCGCTGAGTTACTACACTAACCGGCAGCAGATCATTAACGTCGGCTATCTGGGCGCCGAGACCATCTCTACCCTGCCGATGCCGCCCTATAAGCCGCTGTTGCCTTACTTCGACGCGGTCAAGGATCTACTGAAAAAATATAACACGATCGAGTTCAACCCGAAGAAAGGCAATGCCCTGCTCGAAGCCAAAGGTTTCAAGAAGAAAGGCGGCAAGTGGGAGATGCCGGACGGCAAGCCATTCACTCTGGCGGTTATCGGCTTCGGGGGAGCCCTTGCGTCCATAGGGCCGGTCCTCTCCACTGAGCTCAAGCGTCAGGGCATCGATACCTCAATCGCCATGCCGCCCGACTTCGATAATCGCTTCCAAAAGGGCGACTATGTCGGGGCCATTTATGGCCACGGTGGCTCCATCCGGGAGCCTTACGACACGCTTCGGCTCTACCAAGGGAAGAGCATCGCTGTCCCCGGCGCCCATCTGGTCAACTTCGCCCGCTGGAAAAACGCCGATTATGATAAAATCGTGGACGAGGTTTACATCACTGACCCCGACAACGTGAAGAGACTCCAGGAACTCTTCCGTGCTGCCATGGAAATCTGGCTGCCCAATCTACCCGATGTCCAACTGGTCCAGAACTACCACCGACTGCCGTTCAACGAAACTCGGTGGAAGAACTACCCGACTGAAACCAACGCCTACATCAATGGCGCTTCCTGGCACCTTACCTTCCCGCTGGTGCTGTGGAATGTCCAGCAATCCTGACCCCCGTCGTTGCGAGGGGCGGGGGCGCACCTGCGCTCCCGCGCCTTCGTGGTGAGGAAACATTAGAAACCCATGCAAGCGCTCTACCTTATCAAACGTTTCATCGTCTTCCTTATTATCGTCTGGCTCGCCGCCACGCTGAACTTCTTCCTTCCGAAACTTTCCGGCCAGGATCCGGTCCGCACCAAGCTCCTGGAACAGGCCGCCATCGGCGGGTATGTGCAGGGTGGGATCGAGGACATGGTGAAGCAGGTACGACGCCAAGTTCGGCCTCGATAAGCCGCTCTGGCGTCAGTACCTTACCTATCTCGCCCAGACCTCGCATGGCAACTTCAATTATTCCATCGCCAACTACCCGCGTACGGTCGCCGGCCTGATTGCCGAGGCCGCCCCCTGGACCATCTGCCTTCTCGGCCTCACGACGATCTTCTCCTTCGCCCTCGGAACACTGCTTGGGGCGATCCTCGCCTGGCCCGGAGCACCACGATGGCTGCAATGGGTCATGCCCCCCTTATGGGCGCTTCATGCGATCCCCTTCTTTCTGCTCGGCCTGGTGCTGATGTGGTTCTTTGCCTTCAAGTTGCAGTTGCTGCCGATTTTCGGCGGCTACTCCGCCGGTGCGACTCCTGCCTGGAACCTGCACTTCTTGCTCGACGTCCTGCGCCATGCCGTTCTTCCGGCGCTTTCCATCGTCCTCGTCAGCATCGGCGGCTGGGCACTTCCCATGCGCGGCATGATGGTGACCACCATGGGTGAGGACTACGTCACCTTTGCCGAGGCCAAGGGCCTGCGCCCTCGCACTATTTTCACCCGCTACTGCGTCCGCAATGCCATCCTGCCGCAGGCCACGGGCCTTGCTCTGGCTCTCGGAGGGATTCTCTCAGGCGCCGTGCTGGTGGAGGCGATTTTCGGCTATCCGGGCATCGGCGCTCTGCTGTTCCAGGCCATCGAGGAGAACGACTTTTTCCTGATCCAGGGCATCGTTTTCACGGTCATCGTGGCCCTTGGCTTCGCCACCTTCCTGCTCGACATCTTCTATCCTCTGCTCGATCCCCGCATCTCCTACCACCGCACATGAGCATGCCCACGATCTCCACCCCTATCACCTCTCGCGCACCGCGGGAGAGGTCGGCGAGCGCAGCGAGCCGGGTGAGGGCCTACCTCCGCCGCAATCCCTTCCTCGTCCTCGGCGCCACCCTCCTCGGCGTGCTCGCTCTCTTCCTCATCATCGGCAACCTGACCGTCGATACGTCCAACGCTCAAGCGCTTTCGGTCACCCCTCTTCAAGCGCCCTCATGGGAGTACCCGTTCGGCACCGACCGCCAGGGGCGCGATCTGCTCGCCGTCATGGTCGCAGGCACGCCGCTTACTCTCTATATCGGCTTTGTCGCCGGCCTGTTCGGGATCGTCCTCGGCACCATCCTCGCCTTCACCGCTGCGTATTACGGCGGCATCGCCGATACCCTTATACGCGGCATCGCCGACATCGGCCTGACGGTCCCGGCGCTCCTCGTTCTCATCATCGTTGCCGTCTCGATCCGCAAAACCATGTCGGTCAACGAGATGGCGGTCATCATTGCCGCCCTGTCCTGGCCGTGGCCCACCAGGCAGATCCGCTCGCAGGTCCTCTCACTGCGCCGCCGGGCTTACGTGGAGGTCGCCCGTCTGAACGGCATGTCCGGCCCCGAGATCATATTTCGCGAACTGATCCCTAATCTGCTGCCATATCTTGCTGCCACGCTTGTCAGCAGCATCTCCGCTGCCATCCTCGCGTCGGTCGGCCTCGAGGTCCTCGGCCTCGGCCCCATCGACGCCCCCACCATCGGCATGACGCTCTACTGGGTGTTCTTCAATGCCGCCGTCATTAATGGCTGGTGGTGGTGGTGGACCACCCCCCTCGTCACTATTCTGATCGTGTTTCTAGGACTCTTTTTCCTTACGGTAGGCCTGGACGAAATTGCCAACCCCCGGCTGAGGCGCGCGGTATGAACTTCTCCCGCCCCCCGGGAGAGCTGGCCGCGTGGAGCGCGGTGGGTGAGGGCGCGCTTCTGCACGTGTCCGGCCTTCGGGTGGTGTACGACCACCCACTCGGCCCAGTCCAGGCCGTGGATAACGTCTCTTTCGTGCTCCGCCCTGGCGAACGCTTCGGCCTCGCCGGCGAGTCCGGTTCCGGCAAATCCACCATGGCCCTGGCCATCCTGCGTATGATCAAGCCTCCCGGCCGGATAGAAGCCGGCGAAGTCCGGCTCGACGGCCGTGCGATTTCCGATCTGCCGCAGGACGAACAGCGCCGCCTTCGCCTCGCCGGCATCGCCATGGTGCCGCAGGGCTCCATGAACTCCCTCAACCCGGTCATCCGCATCCGCGAGCAGATCGCCGACGCCCTCGCAGACCATGGCGTCCACCTCTCCCGCTACGAGTTCCGCACCCGCATCGCCTCCCTGCTAAGCGAGGTCGGTCTTTCCCCAGAGACCGCCGGCCGCTACCCGCACGAGCTTTCCGGTGGCATGAAGCAGCGCGCCTGCATCGCCATCGCCATCTCGCTGCGCCCCAAGGTCATCATCGCCGACGAGCCGACCAGCGCGCTGGACGTCGTTGTCCAGCGCCAGATCATGGAAACCCTCGGCCGCGTGCAGCGCGATCTCGGCGCCGCCGTCATCCTTATCGGCCACGACATGGGCCTGATGGCTCAGTTCGTCGATCGCCTCGGCATCATGTATGCTGGCCGCCTGGTCGAGGTCGCCCCCATTGCCGACATCATCGCCGCCCCACGCCACCCCTACACCCGCATGTTGATCGATAGCCTTCCTTCGCTGGAACAACGCGGCGTCATGCGCGGCATCCCCGGCCTCGCCCCCATCCTGCGCGAGCTGCCCCCCGGCTGTGCCTTCCACCCACGGTGTCCAAACGCCACCGACCGCTGCCGCACTGAAAAGCCGGCAGTCCGCGAGCTCGGCCCCGATGCAATGGCCGCCTGCCACTATGCCTAACCAACTCGCACCGGACGCCAATTACCTTTCCCGCGATGCGGGAGAGGTCGCAGCGCGCAGCGCGGCGGGTGAGGGCCCCCTCCTCGAGCTCCACAACGCCTCGAAAGCCTTCCCCGCCGGCATGCTCGGCCGCGAGCACAAGGTTGCGCTCGAACCGTTCTCCTTCACGATCAACCCGTCGCGGCCCTCAATTATCGCGGTCGTTGGGGAATCCGGCAGCGGGAAGACCACACTCGCGCGCCTGCTTCTGGGGCTGATTGAACCGACCGAGGGCTTGGTTCTTTACAAGGGCAAGGACTTTCGGACCCTGACCGCGTCAGACCGGCGGGATTTCCGCCATGATGTCCAGGCGATTTTCCAGGATCCTTACGAGGTGTACAATCCCTTCTACCGCGTGGACCACGTGCTCACAACGCCGGTGCGAAAGTTTCGTTTGGCGCCATCCCGCGCCGAGGCCCGCCACCTGATCGAGGAAGCCCTCCGCCTGACCGGCCTCCGCCCGGAGGAAATCCTCGGCCGGTTCCCCCACCAGCTCTCCGGCGGCCAACGTCAGCGCATCATGGTGGCCCGCGCGCTCCTGTTGCGTCCGAAACTGATCATCGCCGACGAACCCGTCTCTATGGTGGATGCCTCGCTCCGTGCCACCATCCTCGGCAGCCTGCGCAAGCTGCACGATGAATTCGGTATCTCCATCCTCTACATCACCCACGACCTCGCCACGGCTTATCAGGTCGCAGATACCGTCCTCGTGATGTACCGTGCCGCGGTCGTTGAGGCCGGCAGTGTCGAGCGCGTGGTCAAAAATCCCCGCCACCCCTACACGCAACTGCTGATCAGCTCGATCCCCCGCGTTAGCACCAGCCGCGACTGGGCCGCGGAACAACCCCCGGCGATCCGTAATGCGCACGTCAACGGCGGGTGCAAGTTCGTGGACCGCTGCCCCATTGCGATCTCCCGCTGCACTCAATCCGCTCCGCCGCTGCTGCCGATTGAACCCGATCGCTCGGCGGCGTGCTTCCGCGTGGAACCTGCACGCGCCGCGAAAGAACTCGCATCCGCTTCCTTACCAGAACCCTAGCGCTCTCCGCGCTCCGTGGTGTATCTTCCCTGCGGTGTCCTCACCCCATGGCGCCGCTCAGTGACGCACTGATTTGCTCAAGGGACTTCCCGCGTGTTTCAAACCCCAGCGTGAACATCGCAATGGCACCAACCAACAGCACCCCTGCGAGTGTCTCGAAAAAAACCACACTGTTGGGGTGCGATGCGAGCAGCAGACCAAGGACTGAGGGAGCAATGATTCCGCCAATGCGCTGCCAGCCTGCCGCACAGCCGACCTCGGCGCCGCGAAAGCGCGTCGGAAAAATCTCACTGGTGTAGGTAAACAGCAGTCCCCCTGCGCCGCCTGCACCGAAGAAGGCGGTCGCGGCCCCGAGCGTTACGATCGTTACCGCTCCTTCTGCCTGGCTCCAGGCCAGCATGAACACTGCTCCGAGCAAAAAGAAGGCCGTCAGCGTCGGGCGCCGGCCGAGGCGATCGAGCAGCAGCCCGCCTGCGAGATTGCCGAGCGCCCCGGCTCCAGTGATTGCTGCTGTAAAGTAGAAGCTGCGCACCAGCGGAAAGCCCATGTGGACAAACACCGTAGGAAGCCATACTCCCAAACCGAAGAACACCGTGCCACCGCAGAAATGCATAATCCACACGCTTAACGTCGCTCGGAGGTAACCGGGACGGAGAAGATCGCGTAGCCGGCCCTCGCGGTCCGATTGCGGCACGGACGCCGCAGGCACCTGATCAGGCGGAACTGTGCTCAACCATCGGACTACGCGCTCCGCCTCGGCAACACGTCCGCTCGCCATCATAAACCGCGCCAACTCTGGAAGGCGCGCAATTAAAAACGCCACGATGAACGATGGAAGGCCACCGACCACGAACATGCCGCGCCAGCCATATGCCGGGATGACATAGGTGGCTGCGAGCGCCGCGAGAAAGCTTGCCAGCTGCCAAAAGAATACACTGGAGGCCAGTAAAAAGCCTCGCTGCCTGATCGGAATGAATTCTGACAGATAGGTGAAAACCAGCGGAACCTCCGCCCCCAACCCGAAACCTTCGATCATCCGCATTGCCACCAGCGAGCGATAGCTCCAGGCAGTAGCAGCGATCAGGCTAAGGGTACCATAAAACAGAACCGCGAACAGTAGCGCGCGTTTGCGTCCGATACGATCGGCAAGCGTGCCCACGACAGCCGATCCGACCAGCATCCCGATGAACACGCTCGATGCGAGATACCCGGCCGAGGCTGGCGTGAGGTGGAATTCCCTGGAAATTCCAGGCAGCACCGTTCCCATCATGTTGATGTCAAATCCATCAAACAGGTGGCCCAGAATGACCGATGCGTACATGATCGAATGTCGCGGCGTGAAAGCGGAGCGGTCAAGCGCTCCTGTAATCTGTTGCGGCGACAGCCCTATTGTTGTGGACATGTCAGCGTTCCCCCGAAGTATGCCCCACCTTGTTTTCCGAAGAGCTACATGCGCTTTAGACCAGCTCTATGGATCATTGTCCGGAGATTATGACCACTTACGAACCAATGGTCAAACGCAATGTGTGTGTGACCAGTGCGCAACGAAACAGCACGCGCGCGATGCGGAGCTTCAGCAGCGCATCAGTCGTCTCGGTCCGCATTTATTGCTACTGGGCATAGTATCGGTTGCAAGCTAAGCAGCTTTCACGCGCCGAGACATATTCACCCGCTCCGCGACCGTCAGCGCACAATAGCCAATTCCCGGTCATCCGGCATAGTCAAAGGCCACTCAACAGCGGTCGGCCGAAGGGTGGCCGGTATGGCGCCTTCCGAGAATCCTCCAGGCGCCACCTGGTGGTGCCTACACCGCCTTCTTCAACGTCGGCGACGCCTTGAACCGCACCGTCTTGCCCGCCCTGACCTTAATGGACTCGCCAGTCTTCGGGTTCATACCCCTGCGTGCCTTAGTTTTGCGCACAACGAACGTGCCGAAGCTCGGAAGCGTGAATTTCCCCGACCGCTTCAGCTCTTTGACTATAGCATCCATCAGATGGCCCGCGGCCCGATTCGCCGCCGCACCGGTCAGTTCGGCGGATTCCTGGATCGCCTGTGCGAGAAAGGCTTTTGACATGGTCTCTCCTCTTGCGAATAACTTTCACGGCGCACCGACAGACGGACCATGCGCGCCGTTGGGACAAGGCCTGGTCACGACGACCCTTCAGATTCGCCGCGTCGCTGCAAGGACTTTGGCACGATGCCGAAACCTTGCCAAGTCCTACTATTGTTTTCGCAGAGGATTTTTGATGATAATCGGCACCTGTTGCGGAACGGCATCGCTCCGCGACAGGTGCCGCGCGGGGTTGGCGGAGGGGGCCCGCGCGAAACAAGAACTCCTACAGCCCCGCCTGGGAGACGAACTTCGTGTTCAGATATGCCTCGATGGCCTCGAGCCCGCCTTCCGAACCGTAACCGGAGTCCTTCACGCCACCGAACGGAACCTCGGGCAATGCCAGTCCGTGATGGTTGATCGACATCATTCCCGCCTCCACCGCTGCCGCGATCGCGTTCGCGGTCCTGGCCGAGCGTGTATAAGCGTATGAGGCAAGACCAAACGGCAGCCGATTCGCTTCCGCCACCGCGTCGTCGAATGAACGAAACGGAGCAACTACCGCAACAGGCCCGAACGGCTCCTCGTTCATGATCCGCGCCTCGGTCGGCACATCGGTCAGGACTGTCGGTTCGAAGAAGTTGCCCTTGTTACCGATGCGGTTGCCGCCGGTCCGCACTTTCGCCCCATGCTTCACCGCATCGGCGACCAACGCCTCCACAGCCGAGACCCGGCGTGTGTTGGCAAGCGGCCCCATCTGCGTGCCGGCCTCCAGCCCGTCGCCAACCTTTACAGCCTTGACGGCAGTCACGAACTTATCAACGAACTGGCCGTACACCGGCTCTTGCACCAGGAACCGCGTGGGCGAGATGCAGACCTGCCCGGCGTTGCGGATCTTGCTTGTCGACAAAATCCTCGTGGTGGCGTCCATATCCGCGTCATCAAACACGATCACTGGCGCATGGCCGCCGAGCTCCATCGTCGCGCGCTTCATGTGCTCGCCAGCCAGCGCGGCGAGATGCTTGCCCACTACCGTTGATCCGGTGAACGAGATCTTCCTGATCACCGGATGCGGAATCAGATACTCTGAAATCTCTGCGGGCACGCCATAAACCGCATTCACCACCCCGGGCGGAATGCCGGCGTCAGCAAACGCCCGGATTAGTTCGGCGGGCGAGCCAGGAGTCTCCTCCGGCGGCTTGACAATAATCGAGCAGCCGGCAGCAACGGCCCCCGAGAGTTTCCGTACCACCTGGTTGATCGGGAAGTTCCACGGCGTGAACGCGGCCACCGGCCCAACCGGCTCCTTCAGCACTAGTTGATAAACGCCCTCAGCCCGCGCCGGCACGACGCGGCCGTAGGTGCGGCGCGCTTCCTCAGCGAACCAGTCGATCACATCCGCGCCTGCCAGCGTCTCCAGCTTGGACTCCGCGAGCGGCTTACCCTGTTCCAGGGTCATGATCCGCGCGATCTCGTCGGCCCGTTCGCGCAGGATGTTGGCCGCCTTGCGCATCAACTTCGAGCGGTCATACGCGGACACCTTGCGCCAGGTGTGGAAACCCTTCTCCGCCGCCTGCAGGGCTCGGTCCAGGTCGGCACGCTCGGCATGCGCAACGGTTCCGATGGTCTCTCCGGTTGCGGGGTTGACCACCGGAATGGTCCCGCCGCCACGAGCCTTCGTCCACTCACCATCAATAAACAATTGCACGTCGCGGTACATCGCCATTCTCCTGCCGATAAAACGCCGTTCCGGGCGGGTCGTATCCCTAGGCTCGCTCTTGTCAAGCGCTGCCCGCGTATCGTTGCGCGGCAGCCCTACTGCACCCCCACAGCCGTCCCCAGTGCTTCCCCGATACCACCCCGCAACACCAGGTCCGCCACATCATCCAACGGGGTCGATTCCCGATTGATAATCACCAGCCGCGCCCCATTCCGGCGAGCAAGTTCCGGGAATCCTGCCGCCGGATAGACCACCAGCGACGATCCTATTGCCAGAAACAAATCAGCGGCCAGCGTCTCCTGCTCTGCGCGCCGCATCGCCTCGGCGGGCATGGACTGCCCGAAGGAAATCGTCGCGGTCTTTACAAAACCACCACAACCTTCGCACTGTGGCGCACGCGGATCTCGCTCGAATACCGCCAGCACATCGGCAATCTCGTAACGCATGTTACAGTCCAGGCAGGCCGCGTACGTTGTGTTGCCATGAAGCTCGATCACCTTGTCGTCCGGGACACCGGACATCTGGTGCAGGCCGTCGATGTTCTGCGTGATCACGGCCGTTGCCTTACCCTCGGCAACAAGCTGCGCCACCGCTACGTGCCCGCGATTTGGGCGGGCTGCGCGCAAAACCGGGTCGCTCGCACCCCTGCGGCGCCAACTCTCGATTCGTGCCTCCTCAGAAGCCATGAAGTCCCGGAAATAAATCGGGTTCTGGCTCATCCAAATGCCCCCCGGACTGCGGTAATCCGGAATGCCGGATTCGGTGCTGATCCCCGCCCCGGTGAACACCACGGCCCGGGTCGCTTGCTCTAGCATCCGCCGCAACTGCTGTATCTGCTCGTCCATTCGTTGTATTTCTGCGAACATGTCCGATCCTGCTGTCCCGCCGCGCTGCCCCTGGGCAAGAGGAAGCGATGCGATGATCGCCTACCACGATACCGAATGGGGCGTGCCGCAGCACGATGACCGGGCGCTGTTCGAGCTACTGACGCTCGAAGGGGCGCAAGCCGGCCTCTCCTGGGCGACTATCCTGCAACGCCGCGCCGCTTACCGGCAAGCTTTCTACGGTTTCGATATCCCCCGGGTCGCGGCCATGACCGACGCCGCTTTGGAAAAGCTGCTGCAGAATACCGGGATCATCCGCAATCGCCAGAAGGTGGTGTCCGCACGCGCGAACGCGCAGGCCGCACTGCGGATGATCGAGCAGCGCGGCAGCCTGGATGCATACTTGTGGGGCCTGGTACCGGAAGTCCCCATCATCAACCGCTGGCGGCGCGTGGAACAGGTCCCGGCGCGCACCGAGGCGTCCGACGCCATGAGCAAACGGCTGAAGAAAGATGGTTTTGCCTTCGTCGGATCGACAATCTGTTACGCATTCATGCAGGCGACCGGCATGGTCGATGACCATGTCGTCACCTGCTTCCGGGCAATCAACCCTTAACCTCTCCCGCTCGCGGGAGAGGTCGGCGCGAAGCGCCGGGGGAGGGTGTCACGCCGCCTGCCGATGCTCCGCACGTTCAAACATCTGCAGCATCTCCCGGTTGAACGCCGGGATGTCGTCGGGCTTGCGGGATGTCACCAACCGTCCGTCAACGACCACGTCGCGGTCAACCCAGTTGGCCCCGGCATTCCGCAGGTCCGTTTGCAGGGACGGCCACGAGGTCACCGTCTTGCCCTTCGCGCCCCCTGCTTCCAGCAAGGTCCACGGACCGTGGCAGATCGCGGCAATTGGCTTGTTGGACTGCACGAAGTGCCGGACAAAGGCCACAGCTTCAGGAATCGTCCGTAATTGATCGGGATTGGCCACCCCGCCCGGCAACACCACCGCGTCGAACTGTTCCGGCTTCACGGATCCCAGGTCCGCATCAACCTTCAGCTTATCGCCTTTCTCGTGGTGGTTCATTCCCTGGATTTCGCCGGACTTCGGCGCGATCACCTTCACATCCGCCTTCGACTTTTTGAGAACCTTCACCGGTTCGGTCAGTTCCACCTGCTCCACGCCATCGGTGGCGAGTACTGCGACCTTCATTCCGCTCAGATCGGCCATTCGCAACCTCCTTTTCTCCTGCCCCTCAAACGATCGAGCAGGCGGCCGGTTGCACGCCAGGGCCTATGCTCCGGTACGGGCGGCGCGGTATTCGCGGCGGACGATTTCCATCAGCTCAGGGACGGAGGTCTCGCGGGCAGGGGAAGCGTAGGTGATGCGCCCGCGTTGCATCAGGATGATACGGTCGGCGATTTCGAGCGTCTGCGCATAGTTGTGCATAATCATGGCGATGGAGAGATCGCCTTTTGCCTTGAGTTGCATGATCAGGTCGATGATCAGGCTCGACTCTCGTGCCCCCATCGCGGCCAGCGGTTCGTCAAGCAGCAGGATGTGGGCGTTGGAGTTGATGGCTCGGGCAACGGCGATGGCTTGGCGTTGTCCGCCGGAGAGGCGCTCCACCGGCAGGTCCACGGAGGGGATGTGCACGCCCACTTCGTCCAGCAGCTCGCGGGCGCGTTTGCGCATCGCATTGTGGTTTACCAACCTGATCGGGCCGCGATAGAGGATTTCGCGGTTAAGAAACAGGTTATGGTAGATGCTGAGCGAGTTTGCCAGCGCGAGGTCCTGATACACGCACTCGACCCCGAGTGACCGGGCGTGGTCCACCGAGTGCAGGACGGTTTCCTTGCCGTCGAACAGAAGGCGGCCAGAGGTGGGCGGCTGATATCCGGTAAGTATCTTGACCAGCGTGGATTTACCGGCGCCGTTGTCGCCGAGGATGCCGAGGATTTCGCCGCGGTTTAGTTCCACAGTGACGCCATCGAGCGCAGTGACGGCGCCAAACCGCTTGATAATGTTTTCGGCGCGGACAGCCGGCGTAGTCATCGCGAGCCCCCGGTGCGCGCGAGCCGTGTCATGTGGATGTTGAACAACATCGAAAGCAGGATAGCGCAGCCCAGAATGATGTTGAATGTATAGGCATTCACGCCGATCAGAGTGAACCCATCGCTGAGGATCCCCAGCACCGCGGCGCCGATCAGGGCGCCGAGGATGGTTCCGAACCCACCTGCGAGCGAGGTGCCGCCGATCACGCCTGCGGCGACGGCCAGGAACATAATCTGATTGCCGCCGGCGAGTGGATCGAACGATGAGATGCGGAAGCCTTCCAGGATGCCTACGAAACCCGAGAGGCAGCCGGTGAGGATGAAGTTGCCCATTTTGAGCCGCTCGACATGGATTCCGGCTTCGCTGGCACCGGTTGGGTTGGCGCCGGCGGCTGTGGTGTGCAACCCCCAGCGGGTATCGCGCAGCACCACATGCATGACGGCGGCGATCACTACGGCCCAGCAGAACTCGCTGTATCCCCAACCGCCCAGGACTTGCGAGAGAATCGGATTAGGTGGCGGGGTAACCGGGGTGCCAGAGGAAATGGACAGGGTGAAACCATTGATAAGAAACAATGTGCCAAGCGTGGTGACAAAGGACGGGATTGACAGATAGACGGTGACAAAGCCGTTGATGAATCCGACCACTCCGCCGGCTGCGATACCCAGAATGACCGCCAGTGGGGCCGGGATGCCGGCCTCCACCGCGAAGTGCACGATGAAGGGCGACATCGCATAGACCATGCCGGCAGAGAGATCGATCTCTCCCATGATCATCAGCATTACCTCGCCGCAGGCGATGATCGCCACCGGCGCGATATACTGCGTGAGGTTCTGCACGCTGGCGGAAGTCAACAGAAAGTCGGGGTTCGATGCCTCGAAATAGGCGATGAGGATCAGAGCCACGACAAAGATACTGGCTTCCGGCCAGTGCAGAAACAGCTCGGAAAAGCGGCGAGCGAAGCGCGGCATCAGGTCGAAATAGGCCCGGTGTGCTTCACGATCGCCTCGGTGGCGGCCGAGCCTTCATAACGGTCCTTGTTCGTCAGGTACGGCTCCACACTCGATTTGGTGACGAATTTCAGGCCCGTGTTGATGTCCGATGGGCCAGTGAGGCCGCCGGACATCTTGAACATGAACAGTTCCATGATCGGGTAGAAGCCTTGCAGATAAGCTTGCTGATCGATGGTGAAATCAAGGAACCCTGCATTGATCAGTTCCAGGGTTTTCGGAAGCAGATCATACCCGCCGGCATGTACACCTTTCTTCGGCAAATTGAATTGCTGCATTACTTCGCCGACCCCCTGCGTGCTGCCCGCATCGACCGCGAACATGCCCTTCAGGTCCTGATGGCCGAGGTAGTAGGAGCGTATGCGAGACAGTTCCTCATTCACTGTTGGTCCGCTGGCAATCGAGTCCACCTGGATGTTCTTGCCGGACTTCTTGATTGCGGCGATGGCGCCATCCATGCGCGGCTGAATGTTCAACTGGCCAGGGGTGGCGATAAAGATGGCCACCAGCCCGGAATCGACCATGGAGGCGATTCGCTCGCCCATGTGATAGCCCGACAGGTATAGATCCTGCCCGATATAGGCTAGGCGCTTGTTGCCACTGCCGGCAGGCGCATCGGCATTGTAGGAGACAACGGGAATCCCCGCCGCCAGTGCCTTTTCCAAGGGCTCATTGAAGGCACGCGGATCGACGATCGAGACGGCAATGCCGTCGGCGTGGCTCGCCACGGCAGCATTCATCGCATTGACCATTTGGGCGATGTCGGAGGTCTCCGACCCGGTCCATTGATACGTGCAGTTGAGCAGAGCGCAGGCGTCCTGGATGCCGTACTGCGTGGGGACGAAGAATGGATTGGTGGTCACGTGATTGACAAAAACGAAGCGCCACTTTGGGTGCGATGGCAGCCCGGCGGCTCGCGCGGGGTTGCTGCCGAGTAGCGCCATGGCACCGGCAACGCCAGCTAGGCCGGCGCCCTGGAGCATGGCACGTCGCGCCACTGCGGCACGGTTGACTGGTTGAGGGTCGCGATCCGCTGCCATCCGGGGTTCCTCCCTGAATTTGAAACTGGTTGCCTAATAGCCACGACTGTGCGGTCCGTCCAGCGGGGTACGGACCGGCCGTTTGCGCCTTGCTGCGGAGCAGCGTATCGGGGCGGGGAGAATGGAAGACGAGGCGCGAGTGGGCGGGAACACATCGCTTGACCCTTCTGACTGGACGGCGCTGCGGGCGCTGGGTCACCGCATGCTGGACGATCTGTTCGATGACTGGGCCGGTGTACGGGAGGGACCAGTTTGGCGGCCGATGCCGAAGGCGGTCAGAAGCGCGTGGAACGAAGCCCTACCGCGGGCGGGGGCTGATCCAGAGGCGGTCTATGCGGAGTATAGGCGGCTGATCGCACCGCATGGCGTGGGCCAACCGGCATCCGCGGTTTTTCGGGTGGGTGCACGGTGGCGGGACGCCAGAGGGTATGCTGGCCGAGCTGCTGGCCGCGGGGTTGAACGCGAATTGCGGCGGGCGGGATCACGCCCCGATCGCGGTGGAGCGTCAGGTCGTGCAGTGGGCGGCGGAGATGCTGGGGCTGCCGGCTGATTCGAGCGGGCTGGTGGTGAGCGGGACTTCGGCGGCCAATCTGATCGCGGTGCTGGTGGCCCGGGCGGCGGCGCTGGGCAGCGCCGTGCGCACGCACGGCGTCGGAGCGGCAAGGCTGGCGGCGTATGCGTCGGACGGCGTTCACATGTGCGTCGCCCGCGCACTCGATATGGCGGGGTTGGGTTCGGATGCGCTCCGCCGGATGCATTGCGACGAGGCGGGGCGGATGGACGTGGCGGAGCTGCGCGACCGGCTGGAGGCAGACCGGGCGGTGGGGGCGGTTCCGTTCATTGTGGTCGGCACCGCGGGCAGCGTGGATACCGGCGCGGTGGATGATCTGGCGGCGATTGCCGCACGCAGCCGGGCGGCGGGTGCATGGTTTCATGTAGATGCGGCGATCGGCGCGCCTGCCATGCTGTCTGCCCGGCTGCGTCCGTTGATGGCGGGGATTGAGCTGGCGGACTCGGTGGGGTTCGATTTTCATAAGTTGGCGCAGGTGCAGTACGACGCGGGATGCATCGTGGTGCGGGATGCGGCAGCGCATCGGGCGGCGTTTGCGCGGGCCGCATCGTATCTGCAGGCGGCGGAGCAGGGTTTGTCGGCGGGGGATCCGTGGCCGGTGGATCTGGGGCCGGAGCTGTCGCGTGGGTTTCGCGCGCTGAAGGTCTGGATGACGCTGAAGACGTATGAGGCTGACCGGCTGGGCGCGGTGGTTGAGCATTGTTGCGATCTGGCGCAGCGGCTGGCAGCGGCGATTGGCGACAGCTCGGAGCTAGAGTTGATGGCACCGGTGGCGCTGAACATTGTGTGCTTTCGGGTGCGGGGACTTGGAGATCAGGAGCAGGACGAAATCGCTGCGGACCTGCAGGAGGCGGGGAGTGTGGTGTTATCGACGACAACGATCGGGGGGCGGCGGGTGCTGCGCGCCGCGATCGTTAATCACCGCACGGTGGAGGAAGATGTTGACGCGGTGGTGAGCGAGGTGTGCCGGGTGGCGTGGCGGCGGCGGACGATCGGGTTTTTGTGATCGAGAGGCTGCAGAGAAGGTCACCACGGAGACGGGGAGGCGCGGAGAAGTATCCGATCAGGGGGAGACTTCCTCGAGGCGCCTGCCGTTGGTGCGCGGGCCGAAAATGCCGATTGAAAACACGATTAGGAGCATGGCGGCGCCGATCATCACGAACACCCCGAACTGTCCCACACTCGCCAGGATCGCAGCTACCCAGTAGCCAACAAAAATCGCGCTGACCCTACTCCAGGAAAACGAAAAGCCGACTGCGAGCGCGCGGATCCGTGTCGGGAACAGCTCGGCCGCATAAGGATGGAAGACGCTGATCAGCCAGTTATTGCACAGCGTGACCAGCACACCGCTCGCTACGATCAGACCGATGCTTCGAGAGAGCGCAAAGGAAAAACCGAATACAGCGATGCCGATCGCGGTTAGTACAAGCTGCCATTTGCGCTCGAAGCGCTCAGCGAAATAGCCACCGAGCAGTCCGCCGATCGGTGTCAGCAGCACGATGAGAAAGGTGTATCGCAGCGAATGCACGATGGTGTAGCCGCGTTGTACGAGGATGATCGGCACCCAGGAGGTGAAGCCGAACACGGCAATCGTCTGGCAAAACTGGAAGATGGACAGCGCCACCGTGCGAATAATATAGCGGCCGCGGAACATCTCGGACCAGGCGCCGCGCGCGACTGGCGCCTCGGTGATTTCGGACGAGGGCGGAGGCAGCGAGCCGACCTCAGCCTCGATGTCCGCCTCGATCTTGCGCAACGCGTGATCTGCTTCGGCCCTTCGACCATGGGCCTCGAGCCAGCGCGGTGACTCCGGAAGGCGTTGCTGCACGAGCCAGACGAGCAGTCCACCGAGCGCTCCGACAAGCACGACCCAACGCCAGCCGGCAACTCCAAGTGGCGCATAGGGCACAAGCAGTGCGCCGAGAAAAGCACAGACAGGAACGGCGGTAAGAATCATCGCCAACGCCAGGGCCATGTAGCGGCCGCGCAGATAGCGCGGGGTGATTTCTGCCATGAAGCTGTCGTTGTTGATCAACTGCACGCCGACGCCGAGGCCGGCGAAGAACCGGAACAGATCCATCCAGCCGGGAGAACTGGAGAACGCGATCAGGAGATTGAAAATCGAGTACACGACCATCGACCAGATGAAGATCATACGGCGGCCGAAGAGGTCTGATAGCCGGCTGAACAGGATCGTGCTCACGAACATCCCGGCAAAGAAGGATGCGAGAAAGCTGGGGAAGCTGTGGAAGTCGAGAAGGCTAGTGGCCTTAACGGTAAAGATCCGGTCATGGACGAGGCCAAGCGAGATCGCCCCTGGCATGAAGAGCTCGTAGAACTCGAACCAGCCGCCGACCGCGATCAGTACCGATGAGCCTGAGGAGTGCGCGCGATGGAGGCAGGCGTTCGATGCGCGCAAGGATCGCGTGGGGTGCGAAGGTGACTTTGGTGACACTACTCATTGACTTTTGTCCGAGAGGCTGGCCGTGCGGGCGATCTCACCTACGTCGCTGAGCTGTTCAACGTTCCAGCGATCCGCCAACCGCGCAGCCGACCCAGTTGAATAGGGTACGCTCAGCCTCCCGGTGCACTGCAGCGGGCAGGTCATCGGGCGTTGCCGAGGCGATATAGTTCGCAAGGAGTTGAGTGGGCGAGACATCATCTTTCTCTGAACCCACGGCGGTTACCATTCGATGTGGTTGTTGATCGTGGCAAGTATCGAAATGGACAGCAAGAGCCGCTCAAGCTCTCCAGCGCTGCATGCGAGATTTGTCCGGTGCGCAGTACGCGACAAAGATAGATTGGATGGAGTTGGTTGAGATGGCAGGACGGGTTTGGTGGAGGGTATAGATGCCATTGGTATTGCTGGAGAAAGATGGGCGGGATGTCGCAACGGTCACGCTGAACCGGCCGGAGCGGGGAAATGCGTATAATGAGGAGCTGCTGGGCGAACTGATTGCCGGATTGCGAACGCTTGCGGCCGATGACGCGTTGCGCGCGGTGGTGCTGCGCGGGGCCGGCAAGCACTTTCAGGCCGGCGCGGACATCGATTGGCTGGCGCAGGCGGCGACATATCCGCCGGAGCGGAACTATGCGGCCGCGATGGCCTCGGTGCGAGCGATGAAGCTGCTGAATGAGTTTCCGCGGCCGGTGATCGCGGTGGTGCATGGCGGCTGTTTTGGCGGCGGCTGCGGAATGGTGTGCTGCGCCGATGTAGCTCTGGCGACGCCTGACGCGGTGTTCGGGCTGACGGAGGTCCGGGTGGGCGTCGCGCCGACACCGATTTCCACGCATATGGTGCATGCGATGGGGCTGCGCCAGACACGGCGCTACGCGCTGACGGGCGAGCGATTTGGGGCGGAGGAGGCGGTGCGGACCGGGCTGGTGCATGAGATCGTGCCGCCGGAGCGCATCCAAGCGCGGATCGGGGAAATTCTGGATGCCATCCTGCTCGGAGCGCCGAGCGCGGTCGTTGCCACCAAGAGGTCGTTCCTTGGGGCAAACGGGCTAGTGCTCGATGAGCGCGCGATGGCAATGCTGGCGTTCGAGGGTGCCACGCAGCGAGGGTCAGAGGAGGGGCGCGAGGGGACGGCGGCATTCCGGCAGAAGCGGCGCCCGGCGTGGGCCGTGGTCTCGTCAGACGGCTAAGCTGCGCCAGAAGGCGGCGATGATACCTTCTCCCACCAACAGTCCGCCGCTGGTACGATTCACCGCGCGCTGGAGGCGCGGAGTTCGAACAAGGCGACGAACATTCACGGCAAAGGTCGAGTAGGTGCCATCGATAACGGCGCCGCAGATCAGCACCGTCGCCAGCATCGTCGCGAACTGCGGCGGGAGTGGTGCGCGGGCATCGATGAACTGCGGGACAAACACCATGAAGAACAGGATCGACTTGGGGTTGAAGACAGTGGTGAGCCAGGCGTGCAGGAACACGCGGCTTAGCGATCGCGGCGCGGGAGGAACCTGACCGGGCAGAACGGGCCGGGCGTGCCACAGGCGGAGGCCGAGGAAGATCAGGTAAGCGGCGCCAGCGAGCTTGAGTAAGGCGAAGGCGGTTGCCGACGCTTTCAGGATAGCCCCTACGCCGAACAGGGCGGCGGTGAGGCAAGTGGCATCACCGACACTCGTGCCGGCCACGACCGCAAGCGCCGTGCGGCGGCCATAAGCGATGGCGTAGGAGACAACGAGCAGGATCGTTGGCCCGGGTGCGAGGGCCATGAGGGAGTAGGCTAAGACGAAGGCGATCCAGATCGTGGTGCTCATTGCCAGTCCAGTACCTCGCACGGATACTGGAGGTAAGGCAAACCGAGCCGGTCCGAAAACCGGCACATCGAGAACGAGACTGGGAGCGAAATATGGTCCAGGGAATGCAAGCCGCGCGGGCGAACCGCTGGGCCCAGCTCTGGCTGGGCATGGTGTGCATGGTGCTGATCGCCAACCTGCAATAAGGCTGGACGCTATTCGTCCGGCCGATGCATGCAGCCCACGGATGGTCGATCGCCGGAATCCAGGTGGCATTTGCGATTTTTGTAGCAACGGAGACCTGGCTAACGCCGGTGGCAGGCTGGATTGTGGATAGCCTCGGACCGCGTCGTGGCCCGCCGCTGATGATCGGCATCGGTAGCGTGCTCGTGGGGGTGGCTTGGATCGTGGATGCGCAAGCGCAGTCGCTGGGCGCCCTGTACGCTGGGGCGGCGCTGTCGGGGATCGGAGCCGGCGCCGTCTACGCCACGTGCGTCGGCAACGCGGTGAAATGGTTCCCGGACAAACGCGGACTGGCGGTAGGGCTGACCGCGGCGGGCTTCGGGGCGGGCGCCGCGCTGACCGTCGTGCCGATCCGGTTGCTGATTGCGGGCGCGGGGTATCAGGCCGCGTTCTTCTGGTTTGGCCTCGGGCAAGGGGTGTTGTTGCTGCTGCTGGCACCGCTGATGCACGGGCCGGTGCCGGGGGAGCGCGTGATAGTGCATCGGCCTGCGCCGGCGGTGCCGCAGGCTGCGCATAGCACCGCGCCCGGGGAAGTTTTACGCAGCCCACTGTTCTGGCTGCTGTACGTGATGTTTGTGCTGGTAGCGGCAAGCGGTTTGATGGCAACTGCGCAAATCGCGCCGATTGCTCACGACTTTGGCGTGGCCACGCATCCGCTGCTGTTCGGCGCGGGCGCCCTGACGGTCGCGCTGGTGATCGACAACGTTATGAACGGTCTGGCCCGGCCGTTCTTCGGCGCGGTTTCGGACCGGATCGGGCGAGAGAACACGATGGGCCTGGCGTTCACCCTCGGGGCGCTGAGTTATGCCTTGCTGGCAACGATCGGGTCGCGCCCGTGGGCGTTCGTGATCTGCGCCGGGTTGGTGCTTTTCACCTGGGGCGAGATCTTCAGCCTGTTCCCGGCGACCTGCACCGACCTGTTTGGCCCCAAATTCGCCACCACGAACGCCTCTCTGCTCTACACGGCGAAGGGGATGGCCGCCTGGCTGGTGCCGCTCGCAAACGTGCTGAAAGCAGCCACTGGAAGCTGGCACACAGTGTTTGTCGTCTCGGCGGTGGCGAACCTTGTGGTGGTGGCGTGCGCGGTGTTCGTTTTGCGGCCGGCACGGGAGCGAGTGGCGACCGCGGGGCCTGTCGGGCGGGCTGCTTGACCAACCTGCACCCGGCGCGCTACCGCGCGCCGGCCGATTCTGGGGGCAGAGCAGATGAGTGCATCGCCGATCGATTACGAGGCGGCGGCGCGGCAGGCGCGGACGCTGGCGCTGGCATTGCCGTTTCTGCGCCGCTACGCCGGGGCGACCGTGGTGGTGAAATACGGTGGCCACGCGATGGGCGAGGAAGAGCTTGCTCTGCAGTTTGGCGCTGATATCGCGATCCTGAAGCAGGTCGGGATCAACCCGGTTGTGGTGCATGGCGGCGGGCCGCAGATCAATGCGATGCTGCAGCGGCTGGCGATCAAATCCACTTTCGTCGACGGGCTGCGGGTGACTGACGGCGCCATGGTGGAAGTGGTGGAGATGGTGCTGGCGGGCACGGTCAATAAGTACGTCGCGGGGTTGATCAACCGGGCCGGGGCGCTGGCGGTGGGGATCTGCGGTAAGGATGGTGGGCTGATCCGGGCTCGGAAGCTAGCGCGGACCTCGCGCGATCCCGGCAGCCAGATCGAGAAGGTGCTGGATCTGGGGTTCGTGGGCGAGCCGGAGCATGTGGATGTGCGGGTGATTCATGCTCTGACCGGGGCTGGGCTGATCCCGGTGATCGCGCCGGTCGGGGCGGATGAGCATGGGCAAACGTACAACATCAACGCTGACACGGTGGCGGGCGCGGTGGCGGGAGCGTTGGGCGCTCGGAGGCTCTTGCTGCTGACCGACGTGCCGGGAGTGCTGGATGAGCAGAAGCGGCTGATCCCGGAGCTGACGGTTGCGGAAGTGACGCGCGGGATCGAGCGCGGGGTGATTACGGGTGGTATGATCCCGAAAGTGCAGACCTGTGTGGCCGCGGTGCAGTCGGGCGCGAAGGGCGCGGTGATCCTGGACGGGCGGGTGCCGCACGCGTGCTTGCTGGAGCTGTTTACCGAGGCTGGGGCGGGGACGATCATCCGGCCTTGACCACAAGTGCCGCATCGATCGCTCATCCAATCTCATCTGCTCCGCCAAGCGTGTGAGCCGTCACCAGCAGCCCGTTGACAGGCTCTCCGCATTCCAATCGTGGGATGATTGGATCCGTCGTCGCATGTGTCAGACCGGCCTTGGCCAGTGCGGCCCTAACATAAGCGGCGCGGTGGCAGAATCGTCCAGTCGGCGCCAGCCGATATGGATCATCACCATCATCCTCGAACAGGTGCTCCAAGGTGAATAAGAGGTGCCCTCCGGCTTTGAGTGACGCAGCGGCCGACGCAACCACGTAATCGAGCGAACCGTGGTAGACCAAGGTGTCGGAGGCGACTATGACGTCGAAGGCCAACGGATGCTTAACCATGTAGTCGGTGAGTTCCGCTTCGACCAATTCGTCGTAAACCTCGCGTTTCGCCGCTTCCTTCAGCATGCTTTCGGAGAGATCGACGCCCACGAGATGAGCGGCGAACGGCTTCAGGATCGGCCCACACAATCCTGTGCCGCAGCCGATATCCAGGATGGCGAGGTTGCCATCGGCCCTCACCATTGCTGCTAGCTTCTCGGCGATAATGCCGGGCGCCCGATATTGGAGCTGCGCGAGGGATTTGTCGAAATGCGGCGCGTAGTGGTTGAATAGGCGGCGAATGTAAGCTTCCGGTGCCTTCGTTTGATGCGGATCGGAGGTGCACGCGGCCAGCAGATGTTGGATGACGGCGTTGTCGGGATCGAAATGTAGAAGGCGCCGAAACACCACCGCCGCCTCATCGAGCCTGCCAGCCCGTGCAGCCGCGCGCGCGAAGCCCTCGTAGGCCTGCACATATTGAGGTCTGGCTCTCAGCGCGAGCGCAAATAACGCGGTCGCTTCCTCGAAATGTCGGCGCGCGAAGGCCACGTTCGCAAGGTTGAGCTGTGCCTCCGGCCAATTGGGGCGCAGCGCGAGCGAACGGCGCAACAGCCGCTCCGCCTCGTCGATGTCCCCGTGGCGGCGCCGCAAGGTGGCGAGGTTCATGAGTGCTTCTGGGAAATCGGGACGCAGCAAAATGGCCTTGCCAAAGGCAATTTCCGCGTCTTCCAGCCGGCCCTTGATTATCAGGGTATTGCCGTAGTTCGCGTAGTACTCTGGCACATCAGGCCGAATTCGAAATCGCCCGCTCGAACAGCGGCAGTGCATCGTCCGGCCGGTTGAGCTGGGCGGCGAGTAACCCGAAAAGGTGATGCGCGTCCGGCTGATCCGGTTGCCACTGGAGCACCTGGCGATACATCTGATCTGCCTCCAGCAATAGCCCTTCTCTGTGCTTCGCCATCGCTCTCGCCAGAAAAGCGCGTATTTGTGTCGGCGTAGTTCCGTGCGGTGTCGTATCTCGTGAACCGTTTGCTCGCTCGTCGAGCTGCGAGCTCCTCGTCGGGTGACTGCTGCGATCGTCTGCTGAGTGGGACACAAGAATTCCGTTATCCACTGAACGAGGCCGCGCGGAGGGCGAGCGTGACAACCCCCAAGCGGTGTCGTATCATGCTAGCATTTCGCGGATCTGCGCTAGTTTTCTCGACGAGAGGTGGCACATGGCGTTCGGAATGTTTCTCAAGCTGGCGGGCATTGAGGGGGAATCGACCGATGCGAAACACAAGGGCGAGATTGACGTGCTAGCCTGGAGCTGGGGACTTTCGAACCCTGTTACCGTCGGTACCGCCGGCAGTGGTGCCGGAGCCGGTCATGCAAACATCCAGGACCTCTCGATCACGAAAGCGGTCGATCTGGCCTCCCCGCTCCTGGTTACCTACTGTGCCACCGGCAAGCACATCAGCGATGGCTCACTCGCGATAGTCAAAGCAGGTGGACACGGCGAGGACTTCCTGGTTTTCAACATGGCCGATGTAGTCGTGAACTCGGTTCAGGAAGGGGGATCGAAGGGTGACAATCAGTTGACCCAGAATGTCAGTCTAGCTTTCAGCAAATGGCAGCTCGACTACCAGCCCACCAAGGCGGACGGTACGACGGGTCCTGTAACATCTTCCGGCTGGAACATTACGACGAATAAGCCAGCTTAAGGAACCTCTTCCCTGGCCCAGCGGCCACGAAGCTGCGCAGAATGGCCATCGCCTTTACGGAAGGCGCCTTCTGTCAAAAATCCGATCCAGACCAGCCCTTTGTTATGCGAGCAGATTCGCGGGCTTCTGGAAACGCGCTGCGTTTCCAGAAGCGCGATCTGCTCCAGGGTGTGGGGTCCCGCAGCCCGCACTGCGCGTGATGACGCGGTAATGCAGAGCCCCGCCCCGGAGAGTGGTGGCCTGCACGGCCGCTAAAGGGAATATCCTCTGCTCCGGCCGTGGAGATAAGGTCATATTGGCACGGGCGTGGAGGGGCGAACATGGCGGGCGAGTACGTCGGGGCGATTGATCAGGGCACGACGAGCTCGCGGTTTATCGTATTCGACCGGCGCGGGGCGATTGTTTCTGTTGCGCAGAAGGAGCACCGGCAGATTTATCCGAGGCCCGGCTGGGTGGAGCATGATCCGGCCGAGATCATGGAGACTACGCACGAGGTGATCGGTGCGGCGCTGGGTCGTGCGAATCTGAGCGCGGAGGATCTGGCGGCAGTAGGGATTACCAACCAGCGGGAGACGACGCTGCTGTGGGACCGAGCGACCGGGCGGCCATTGCACAACGCGTTAGTTTGGCAGGACACGCGCGTCGATCAGCTTGTGGCGGCGTTAGCGCGCGAGGGTGGGCAGGACCGGTTCCGGGCGCTGACGGGATTGCCGCTGGCGACGTACTTCTCGGGCCTGAAGTTGCATTGGTTACTGGAGCATGTGCCGGGGGCGCGGGCCAAGGCGGAGGCAGGCGAGGCGCTGTTCGGGACGGTCGATAGCTGGCTGGTGTGGAATCTGACGGGTGGGCCGCACGGCGGGGCGCATGTGACCGATGTGACGAATGCCAGCCGAACGCAGTTGATGAACCTGGCAAGTTGCGAATGGGACGACGCGCTACTGGCGTCGTTCGGTATTCCGCGCGCCTGTCTGCCGCGGATCGTGGCTTCGTCGGCGGTGTATGGGAAGGTTCAGAGCGGGGTGCTGCGGGGAGTGCGGGTCGCAGGGATCCTGGGGGATCAGCAGGCAGCGTTGGTGGGGCAGGCGTGCTTCGGGCCAGGTGAGGCAAAGAACACGTATGGCACGGGATGCTTTCTGCTGATGAACACCGGGACCGCGCCGGTGCAGTCGAAGGCCGGGCTGCTGACCACGGTGGCGTATAAATTCGGTGCGGACCGACCGTATTATGCGCTGGAGGGTGCGATTGCTATTACCGGGGCGCTGGTACAATGGCTGCGCGATAATCTGAAGCTGTTCGACATAGCAGCACAGATCGAGCCTCTGGCGGCGAGCGTGCCGGATAATGGCGATGTTTATTTCGTACCGGCGTTTTCAGGGCTGTACGCGCCCTACTGGAAGGAGGACGCGCGCGGAGTCATCGCCGGGCTGACGCGGTTTGCCACGCGCGCACATCTGGCGCGGGCGGCACTGGAGGCAACGGCGTATCAAACCTGCGATGTGGCGGCGGCCATGGAAGCGGATAGTGGGATCAAGCTGACTAGCTTGAAATGTGACGGCGGAATGGTTGTGAATGACTTGCTGATGCAATTTCAGGCAGATATGCTGGGAGTGCCCGTGGTGCGACCGGTGGTAACGGAGACAACGGCGCTCGGCGCGGCCTATGCGGCGGGTTTGGCGGTGGGCTACTGGGCGGGGACGGAGGAGCTGCGGGGGAACTGGGCGGCGGGGAGTGTGTGGACGCCAGGGTTGCCGGCCGAGGTGAGGGAGAAGTACCACCGGTCATGGAAAAAGGCAGTACAGCGGTCGTTTGACTGGGTGGAATAGCGGTATCTGAAGACGTGTGAAGCAGTTCACAGACAACCGCACCAGCCTGTCTTATCGTACCGGTCCTCCCAGCAAGCGGAGGCTGATATGCAGAACTCTGCAACCCCAACCTCGGCCGATATCCTCGTGGCCCTGGCCTGTGGGCTGGTCGTTGCATTTTACGCGGCGAAGCGATACAATACGCCAGAGACGAACCGTCTCTCGACCACGCGGTCCCTCTTTCTGGTTACCGGAGCTGGATACATTGTAGCTTCGGTCTGCCTCTTCGCTCTACTGTCCGAAATAATCCTCAAGCCTGGCATCTTAACGTTCCTTGGCGTCGATCATGCACAGGAGGCCGTCGCAAAATATTCGGCGCCGCCCGTCCTTGCCGCTCTTCTCCTCACTACCTTGCTTCCGAATACGGCTCTGATCAGCGAGGCGGACCACTGGCTCTTGAAGAGCTTCCAGGATTGGGGACGGATCCCACATGGCGTTCGGAATCTCGCCGATGATTTGACGCCGAAGGCGATGCCACTTACCGAATCAGACCTTGTTTCCCTCCGTGCATGGATCAACGCGGAGGCCGATGTTCCAAGTGAGCTCGCTTCACGAGTAAGGTACCGATGTGGCCGATACTTCCCGGGGTAAGCTCACACGAGCATTGCGGTTCTTCTATCAGTTGAATCAATTGAAAGTAACACCAGACTAGTACCCCACGTCGTTGATTTTGCGGGTGATTTCTGAGTCGATATCTCCGGTAACCCGGAGATGTGTCGTGACCGCGAAACAACCTGTCGTGAAGAAGTACATCGTAAAGCTCAGTAGCGATGAGCGTGAACGGCTCAATGTGCTGATCCAAAAGGGCAAAGCCCCGGCCCGCCAGCTACTGAAGGCACGCATCCTGCTGAAGGCCGACGCCTCCGAGGCCGGCGATGCGTGGAGTGACGGCGAAATTGCCGAGGCGTTGGATACCAGCGTCGACACCGTCGCCCGCACACGTCAGCAATTGGTGGAGGGCGGAGTTGATGCCGCCTTGACCCGCAAACACTCGCCCAACTCAGCTCGAAAGCCCATCTTCGACGGCGCCGCCGAGGCCAAGCTGATCGCGCTCGCTTGTTCTCCGCCACCCAAAGGACGGAAGCGGTGGACGCTGATGCTGTTGGAAACCGCCGTGGTGGAGCTGAACATCGTCGATCGCGCCAGCGATAACACCATCGGACGGACGCTCAAAAAAATTCGCTCAAACCTCATCTCCAGAAGCAATGGGTCATCCCGCCAGAAGCCAGCGCTGCCTTCGTAGCCGGCATGGAGGATGTGCTGGAGGTCTACCAGCGGCCGCATGATCCAGACCGACCCGTCGTCTGCCTGGACGAGACAACGAAACAGCTCGTCAAGGAAACCCGCGTGCCAGTTCCGGCAAAGCCTGGACAGCCAGCACGGTACGACTGCGAGTATGAGCGCAACGGCACCGTCAATCTGTTCATGCTATTCGCGCCGCTGGAAGGCTGGCGCCATGTCGAGATAACCGACCGCCACGCCGCGCTGGACTATGCCCAACTGCTCAAGGCTTTGTCCGACACGCACTTTCGCGCCGCGAGCAAGATCGTCCTGGTGCAGGACAATCTCAACACCCACAAGCCGGCCTCGCTCTACGAAGCCTTTCCGCCCGCCGAGGCGCGCCGCCTCGTCGAGCGGTTCGAGTGGCATTACACGCCCAAGCATGGCAGTTGGCTGGATATGGCCGAATCAGAACTCAGCGTCCTGTCGGTGCAGTGCCTCGATCGGCGAATCCCGGACAGGCAGACCCTGATCGAGGAAGTCGCCGCGTGGCAGAAAGATCGAAACAAGAACCACACGAAGGCAGACTGGCACTTCACCACTGTCGATGCCCGCATCAAACTGAAGCGGTTATACCCGGCAATATGAGCGACTCAGGGCACTACGCACATGCTTTTCGGCGCCAGCGGGATGCATGGGAGAGGATTGTTGGGGACTTCCGGGTATTTGCCGCGCAATCACACGCCTTCTTCGTCCTGTTCGATCAATTGGCAGCCATGGAGGGGCCGGCGGGGCAGGATGCGCTGAAAAATTCACGAGATTGCTATAGCGAGATCTGTGGCGAACTGCATGAAAAGATGGCTGAGTTCCTGGCGCAACTGCTCCTTATGGTCGAGGCATCGGACGCTCGGATCAAGAGCAGGCTGGAGAATGTTGGGTTTTCGATCTCGGAGCCAACTTGTCCGCCGCTCCCAATTGGCGCATTAGCGTTCCTGGGCGTCATGATGGTCATCGGAATCCTGCTGGTCGTTGCCGTTGTTCCTTCCGGCTCATCGCGGTTGCCGATGGCAATGATCGCAATGCTCATCGGAACGACTCAGACAATCGGCCTCTTGACTGCCATCCTGCCCAAACTGCGTTGCGATGGATTCAGATCCGATAGTCGCGGAAATTACCCATATCTTGGATGGCTCGAGACGGCTATTCTTGCAGGCTTGATTGCATTGGTCCTTGATCGCACTGCAATGGCCATTAGTGCTCATGCTTTCGGTGCAGGATTAGATTTTGCGCACTTTCCAATGTCGCCAATGGGCCCGATGGCCTTCGCGATCAGTCTGTCGGTCTCAGTTCTGTGCGACATCGATTTTGGGCTCGGTCAGGGCTGGCTACGCCGCGTCTCCGAGGGAATGCTTTGCGGCGCGGCGATGGTGATTGCGATCTTCATCTGCATCCATCTACTCGATCTCCCGCCCGCAACCAGGGGTCAGGTGCCAACGTGGTTCCCCATCGTCTTCTCCTTTGGGCTGGGACTCACGGGCGGTTTTATCGGGCCTCACTTGTATCGACGAGCTCGCGGTGGGGAAGAAGTCCACCTTGACCCGATCCTTCGTCATGCATGATGGACTGGCGCCGGAGAGGACGGTTCCTCTCCGCCCCAGGTGCGGACAGACATTCCCGGGGCCGTCGTAATGAACTTACGTTGGCGCGACCGGCAGGCGGGCACTTAGCTCGTCCACAAGCACACGAATGTTTTCGCTGTAGTCAATCGGCACGATAACGAGATGCACGCCGCCTGCGTCGAAGGCGGCCTCCAAGGTCGGAGCCAGGTCGCCTGTGGCCCGCACCCGATGGCCTGTCGCGCCGTAGCTTTCGGCGTATTTGACAAAGTCCGGGTTGCCGAAGGTCAGGCCCCAGTCCGGGAAATGATCCACAGCCTGTTTCCAGCGGATCATGCCGTAGGCGCCGTCTTCCAGGATCAGCACCACCAGATTTAGTTTCAGCCGTACCGCAGTCTCCAGCTCCTGGGAGTTCATCATGAAGCCGCCGTCACCGCAGACGGCAAGCACTCGCCGTTCCGGGTAAAGCAGGCTTGCCATCATCGCCGAGGGGAGACCTGCGCCCATTGTAGCCAGCGCATTATCCAGCAGCAGCGTGTTCGCCACACGGGTGCGGTAGTTGCGAGCGAACCAGATTTTGTACATGCCGTTGTCGAGAGCGACAATGCCGTCCGGCGGCATGACCTCGCGCACGTCGTGCACGATGCGTTGCGGGGTCGGCGGCCAACGATCCTCGGTAGCGCGATCGGCGATGCGCCTCAGGATGCCCTCGCGCAAATAGAGCAGCGCGTCGGCGTGTTGCAGCTTGCCTTCGAGGCGGTCGGCAAGCAGTTCCAGACTAGGGCCGAGATCGCCGATCACCTCGGCGTGAGGGAAATATACCTGTTCGGCGGTGGCGGGCGTGTAGCTGATGTGGATCACCTGCGGCCCGCCGGGGCCCATGATGAAGGGGGGCTTTTCCACTGTGTCATGGCCGATGGCGATGATCAGGTCGGCGCGCTCGATCGCCTCGTGCGCGTAATCCCGCTCGGAAAGGGCGGCGGTGCCCATGTAGAGGTTTGTGCCGCTCGCGACGCTGCCCTTGCCCATCTGGGTGCTGAAGAACGGAATGCCGGTGCGGCGGACGAAGCCGCCCAGACCTGCGGCGGAGCGCGGACGCGACGCCGCGGCGCCCAGCATGATGAGCGGGCGCTCGGCGCGGACGATCATCTCCGCGGCGCGGTCGAGGGCGGCTCGGGGGGCAATCGGCAAGTCAATGGGGTGCGGAGGTACGAGCGGTGGCGCGTCGGTGATTACCTCCGCGGCGATGTCTTCCGGCAGTTCCAGATGCACGGGGCCAGGGCGTTCCTCCATGGCGACGCGAAAGGCGTCACGAACCAGGGTGGGGATGGTTGCGGGTGATGCAATCTGCCGGGCCATCTTGGTCAGCGGCCGCATGGTGGAGACCACGTCCACGATCTGGAACCGCGCCTGGCGGCTGGATAGGATCCCCTTCTGGCCGGTGATCATGAGCATCGGCATCGCGCCCAGAAGCGCATGAGCCGCGGCGGTGGTGAGGTTGAGCGCGCCAGGACCGAGTGTCGTCAGGCACACGCCGGGCCTTCCCGTCAGCCGCCCATGTGTAGCTGCCATAAACGCCGCCGCCTGCTCGTGCCGGGTCACGACGAGCTCGATCGAAGAGCAGCGGAGGCTCTCGATGACATCGAGGTTCTCCTCGCCGGGTACCCCGAAGATGCGGTCCACCCCCTCGTTCTCGAGCGCGGCGACCAGCAGATCAGAACTTTTGATTACCGATTCGTTATCCGTTGGGGGCATCACAAGCTCCGTCTCGCGTCGCGCAACCACATCGTGCCGGTCTGCCTTACCGCAAGCTGGCCGTCTATCACGCTCCCTTGACGCTAGGCCACGGAACCTGAAGGTATTCCGTGGCAAAGACGAGCAGAATGAGCACCGCGAGGACCGCCGCGACGGCGGAGGTCAGCCACCAGCCGCCGAGCGAATAAGTGAGCGAACCCAGGACCGAGCCGAACGCACCGCACAGGAACATCGTGGTCATGTAGGCCGCATTGATTCGTGCGCGCGCCCGGGCATTAAGGCTGAAGACAATGCGTTGGCTGAAGATCTGGTTGGCCTGCACCGACGCGTCGAGCGCAATCGCCGCTGCCACGAGGATAAGCAACGAGCCGGCCGCGGCCGCCCGGCCCGTGAGCAGGATAGCGGCGAGGACACAGAGTATGGCCACCGCAGTACCAGATCGTGTGTAGCCGTGATCCGCGAGGCGACCCGCAACCGGCGCTGCCAACGCTCCCCCTGCTCCGGCCAGCGCGAAGAGCGCGATGCCCTGCTGGCCCAGCCCGAAGCGCTCGTGCAGCAGAAGAGGCACGCCGGTCCAGAACATATTGAAGATTGTGAACAGAGTCGCCTGGTAGGCAGCTCGGCGCTGCAATGGGCGTGACCTGGCCAGCAGGCGCAGGGTTGATATAAGCATGGTGCGATAACCGAGGCCCGGTGTGGGCTGGCGGCGCGGCAAGTAGCGCCACAGGAGCACCAGTATCAGCAGCATGATGACTGCGGAGAGCTCGAACGCAGCGCGCCATCCGAAATGGGCGGCGAGAAAACTCGCGACCGGGCGGGCGAGCATGATGCCGGCGAGGAGTCCGCCCATGATGTTGCCTATAACTCTGCCTCGTTTCCGCTCGGGGGCGAGATGGACTGAAAGCGGGATAAGAATTTGCGCTCCGACGGAGCACATCCCAAGCGTAAAGGAGAAGAGGAGAAAGACTGCCGGGCTGTCGCTGCTAATCACTCCGATCAAGCTTAAAATGACCCCGATGCAGGTGAGCAGGAAAAGACGCCGGTTTTCGATCAGGTCGCCGAGACCGACGATGAAGAACAGGCCTGCTCCGTAACCGAGCTGAGTAAGAGTGACGACGAATCCGGCGGCGCCGATGGAAAGATGCAGGTCGTGCGCAATCAAGCCAACCAGCGTCTGGGCATAATAGAGGTTCGCGACGGCAATGCCGCAAGCGACCGCGAACAATGCCGTCAGAGCGGGGGTAAGGCCTTCAGGCTCTGACACACGAGCGGCTGGGGCGATACGGTTGGCGAGTATGGTGCTGCTGCTGGTAGGGATGCTCATGCTCCGCGTGCCGACAAACCGGCGTCGGACTAGGTGGCTCTTGTTGATGCAATATGGGCTGGGAATGAAGGAGGGAAATGAATTGTCAGATTGGTGCGTATGCGGGTTTCGAATGGCGGATAGGGTTTCAGCTTACTTCCTTGCTCAGGGCTGCTTCGTAAACCCGCAGGACGGAGCTGGAGTCGTCCGCACCCCAGCCGTTGGCGCGCGCGAGGCACATCAGGTTCATGACCTGGGGAGTGATCGGGGCCGAGGGCGACTTCCTCGACATGTCTCGGCACCGGCAGGGATGTGAAGATGACGTCGCTGCGGGCGCTAAGTTCTGCAACGCCTTGGCCGGCCGTGGGACCAAGGGTGAGGCAGGGGGCTACGGAATTGTTAGCGGATGCGGGGTCGGCAGGACCCATAATTTGGGAAACCCTAACGCTCGACCCGCTTCAGCCATGCCTCGCGCCAGTAGGGATATAGCCCACGTGGACAAAACCAGCGCCCAGGCGAACGCTCTCCGTTGAAGGCCTTCCAGGGTGATGCAGTCATTCTTCATCTTCAGCATCCGGCCGGTCTTTTCGTCGATGATCCTCTCGATGCGCCGCCTCACGCGAAACGTCTTTCCGCAGGCGGGAAGCATTTCATTGGGCGAGAATGCAAGCCCGCGATGGCGGTCCTGTGAATTCAGCGTGCGGCCGATTTCTTCAGCCGATTGGACCTCGACCCACTCTCCGGGCTGCAGCCCAAGCGGTGCGGTCCTGCTGCCACCGGCACCGGGCTTCGTGGAGGATACCCGTTGCCGCGAGCCAACATTCAGCCCGAGCTCCGCGCCAATCTTCCAGACAACGGCTCGGCCCAGCACCCTCAAAAACGATTGCACACTGACGTTTCTGCCGGAGAGTTCCCGTAGATATCTCAAGTGCTTTTGGGATGGCGAGATCGCTTCAGTCGCCCGGTGTGCTTCGGTTGCCTGACACTTGAACACTTCACCGTCCGCAGCATGTGAATCATGCCGCAGCGTATTTGAGAGTGCAAGGCGTTCGAGCGCCTCGGATGCTTCCTGTCTGGAAGCATGATCCGGCGCCCGCGGCGCGTCGACCCTGACCAGCCACGCCTCCTTCCAATATAGACGGCATTCCGCCTGGCAGCCGCCGTGAGCGGACCCATTACAGCGTAAGTCGTCCAGCAGCACAGTGTCACGCATGCGCCGTGTTCCGCCGTCACCCACGGTGTCGCATATGCTCTCCACTCGCCTTGACACTGTAAAGCGTTTGCCCATTAACGGCAGCATTTCAGGCATGAACGGCAACGCTTCCAGCCTTCCCGCTCCGTCAAGAGTGGCCAGAATCTCGGCCGCTGGCCGCACCTCAACCACATCGCCTGGATGCAACCGACCAGCGCTATGTCTGTGGCTTCGCATTCATACTCCTCGTTTGATGATGTCCATGTGAGCCGTCCCGGATAACCACTCCGTTGTTCGGCGGCTCAGCTCATGGCAACTAATGATCAGGCTTAGCTTCCAACCAGTTGAGAGCTCGGACCGCGACGCGAGATCGCGCCGCGCGCGATCGACCACTGCATCCGGGCTTTGCCTCGTAATAGGCCAGGTCGTCAAGCCGATATTTCGACCGCAGGTAGGCAGTGTCGGCCGCTGATGCGGCAAATCCGTCTGCCCATATTGCCTACACCGATAAAGCCGACCTTCATGTTCTGGGTTCCCCGGGTTCGTTCGAGGAAACATGCCGTGGAATGGAGGGTTGCTAAAGGGCGGGCCCTCGGGCACCGATCTGTCGCAGGGCGGGAGGCATGAATTTGGGGTGGCGCGGGAGGTGGAGGCCCGCCATGTTTTGGCAAGCGAGAAGGAGTTGGTTGTGATGGCGGAAGTAGATTTGGCAACGCGCACGGAGGTGGAAGCTGCCGCATTCCGGCGTCTGGTGCAGCATCTGAGGGAGCGGACCGATGTGCAGAACATCGATCTGATGAACCTGGCGGGGTTCTGCCGGAATTGTCTGAGTCGCTGGTATCGGGAAGCGGCGGAGGCGAAAGGGATCGGGCTTTCCGACCCGGAGGCGCGGGAGATTATCTACGGCATGCCGTATAAGGAATGGCAGGCGAAGTACCAGAAAGAGACGACGCCGGAGCAAAAGGCGGCATTTGCCACTGCGAATAAAGGTCATTGACCGGGACTCGCGCTCGCGGCTATCAGCGCCGCCCTTGCGAAAGGTGGAGGGCGGCCCGTGGCGCTGGTTGTTGTGGACAAGGTGGAGAAGCCGGACACGGGTGGGATTGCGGCGGACCGGCTGCGGAGCATTGTTGAGCGGATCGAGCGTCTCGAGGAGGAGCGGGCCGCGCTGGCGGGGGATATCAAGGACATTTTCGCCGAGGCGAAGTCGGCAGGGTTCGATGTGAAGGTGCTGCGGCAGCTCATCCGGATTCGGAAGTCGGAACCGGCGGAGGTGGAAGAGCAGGAGACGCTCTTGGATGTGTACCGGCGGGCGCTGGGTATGTAGCATTCCGTTCACCTCTCCCGCTTGCGGAGAGGCCTGCCCCGGACCCCGATCCGGGTTCGCTGCGCGGAGCGCGGCGAGTGAGGGCGTGCTGGGTCAGGGTCCTACATCGGCCCTTGACGCTGGTAGAGCCATCAGCTGACGGGATAAGTGGTGGCGAAGCCATAGGACCGGCTCTCGGTTAGCTCACAAGGCATCCCCGCCGGGCACATCCCCGGTCGCTTGATTCCTTTTCGCCGATGATCTTTCGCGCGCAACGGCGATTACAGCGGTTGCCGGTTCGGGTCCGAGTTTGCGCATTTGATGGACAACATGCCCCGGAAAATAGGCACAATCGCCTGTTTCCAGCACGTAGCTTCGATCCGGTGTCCGCATCTCCACCGTACCGGAGAGAACAAGGAACATCTCCTCGCCGTCATGCTGCTGCCCTTTGCCTGTTGGTTCGGCGCCCACATGGAACAAGAATGCTTCCATAACGCTGCCCTTCGGAGTGAGCAGCTCAAAGCTATAGGTATCTCCGTCCTCCAACGATCGGCTGCGGCCGGCGGCGCGGCTGATCCGCACGGTATCTTCCGTTGTCTGCTCGCCGAATAACCGGCCAACTGGGACCTCCAGTGCCGCTGACAACCGCAGGACTGTCTCGATGGAAGGCCGTTTCGTGCCTCGCTCCAGGCGGGACAGGAAACCCTTATCCAGACCCGCGGCAGCGGCAAGCGTCTCAACAGTAAAGCCTTTTTCCAAACGGATATGCCGCAAGCGCGGTCCAATCGTCGGACTGATCTTCTCAGACAACGGCAACCTCTTACTCCTCGTACGCAGAGAACCGCGCGTAATACAGCCGCGCAACGTTCTTGGGCTGTTGTTGCCCGTTGGGACTTCACGAGCACGAGAGAACCCATTAGTCAAGCAGATTATGCCATTTCGGCACTTGCAACCGGACAACTTGTTGTCCTATGGACAGAAGCAAGCGTAACCAACCGGAGGTGTGCCTCATGTCCGACCTCCCGCTCATCGCCTTCGACGTCAACGAGACGCTCCTCGACCTCGAGACAATGGCGCCGACCTGCGGGCGCGACGCGCCTCTGGTTCTCGAACTTGATGCCGCTCCCATTGCAATGGGCAAGCAGAGCAGAACGGGGAAAGAAGCATGATCGGCCTGATCGCCCCGGACTATCCAGGTTTCGGCCATAGCGATGCGCCGGACCCCGAGACCTTTGCCTATACATTCGACCATATCGCGAAAGTTGTCGGGCATTTCACCGAGAGTATCGGTGCAACATGCTATACCCTCTATCTCGAGGATGACGGCGGCCCTGTTGGCTTTTGCCTAGTGCTCGCGCATCCGGAACGCGTCGAGGGACTGATCACCCAGAACGCTGTCGCGCATGAAGACGGATTGGGAGCTTCCTGGGAGGCGCGCCACCAATTCTGGCGTGACCGTGCGGCGCATAAGGCCGCCTTTCAGAAAGCGTTTCTCTCTTTTGCGACCACGCGAAAGCGGCACATCGGCTCGAGCCCGAACGCTGTCAATTACAATCCCGATCTTTGGACAGACGAGTTCGCCTTCCTCAGCCGGCCCGGCGAGACCGAGATCCAGACCGACCTTTTATACGACTATCGTACCAATCAGCCGAGCTTCCCCGCCTGGCAGGCGTGGATGAGGCAGGCGCAACCGCCGACGCTGGTGGTCTGGGGGCGCTATGACCCTTCTTTCGAGACGGCGGAAGCGCGGGCCTACAAACGTGAACTGCCGAATGCCGAAGTGCATGTGATCGACGCCGGTCACTTCGCGCTCGACGAGGAGGCGGACGACATCGCCGCCTACATCCGCAACTTTTTCTCGCAGCACGCTCTCCAGTAGCTCGCGGGCTGCAGAAAGCGAAGGCAATAACCTCGGAGATCCTCGATGGCTACCCTGCCTCTGATTGTTTTCGACGTCAACGAGACGCTGCTCGATCTTGAGACCATGGCGCCGACATTCGAGCGAATCTTCAACGACAAGTCGGCCATGCGGCTATGGTTCGCAAACTTCATCCTGTATTCCGCAGCCCTCATCGTGGCCGGACAGTATGTGCCGTTCACCGATATCGGCGCAGCCGTGATGAAGATGCTGGCGGATACGCGCGGCATCAAAATCGGGGACGCCGACAAGAAGGAGCTTACCGAAAAGTTCTCGACGATGCCGCCGCATCCGGACGTACCCGCTGCCCTGCGGAAGCTTCGGGGCGCCGGCTTCCGTCTTTTCACTCTCACCGACAATCTGCTCGAGATCCAGACCCGCCAACTTGAGCATGGCGGCATCGTCGACCTGTTCGAGCGCCGCTTCAGCGCGGATCGTGTGAAACGCCACAAGCCTGCGCCCGAAGCCTATCGTTATGTGGAGAAAGAGCTAGGCGTGCAGCCGTCGCAGCTTTGCCTTATCGCTTGCCATACCTGGGACACTCTCGGCGCTGTCGCGGCCGGGTGGGAAGCCGCTCTCATTCGGCGCGCCGGAAACGATGTGCTGGGGGTCGGGCCCCAGCCGCAAATCGTCGGCGACGATCTTGACGACGTCGCCGATCAACTCATCGCCAGGCACAACGCAAAACACCAGCCATCGCGGAACTGACGTGCGACAAGGAGCGGACGATGTCCATCAGAGATGATCTCACCGTCGTGCTGGCGCACGGGGCTTGGGCTGACGGTTCAAGCTGGGAAAGAGTCATCCGCGGGTTACGGGCCGCGGGCCTGAAGTCGGTCGCCGCACCGCTGCCCCTCACGTCGTTGACGGATGATGTGACCGCGCTCGAGCGCACAGTTGAGCGGATTGCCGGGCCTGTTGTCCTTGTCGGACATGCCTATGCCGGCGGGGTGATCGCGGGGACATGCTCAGAGAAGGTCAAGGCGCTGGTCTATGTCGCCGCGCTCGCTCCGGATGAAGGCGAGACCATCGCCGACGTCTTCTATCGCACGGAGCCGCATCCGAAGGCGCCGAAGCTGGCCCCGGATGCACATGGGCTTATCTGGCTGCCGGAAGAAGCGTTTCCCGCCGCTTTCGCACGGCACGCTTCCGCCGAAGAGCAGGCGGTGCTTTTCGCCGTTCAGCGGCCGATTGCGGTTCCCTGCATCAGCACACGGATCCGACGGCTGCTTTGGAAAGACCGGCCGAGCTGGTTCCTGTTGGCCGAGGATGACCACATGATCGTCCCCGAGACACAGCAATTCATGGCCGAGCGGATGAAGGCCGAGATCCGTTCGCGGGCGGTGGATCATACGCCGTCCGTCACCGCCCCTCACGTGGTGGTGGACATAATTCTCGAGACGACGCGCGCCGTTCCGAGGGGTCGCTGACGGCCGGAGGAGGAGGACATCATGAGCCGCATTAAATATCTCACCGCCGATGTCGATGGATTCCGGGTGTTCTATCGCGAAGCGGGGGCACGCGACGCGCCTGCGCTTCTGTTGCTGCATGGTTTTCCGAGTGCAGGACATATGTTCCGCGATCTGATGCCCCTTTTATCTGATCGTTACCGCGTGATTGCGCCCGACCTGCCCGGCTTTGGCCAGTCCGACATGCCGCCGCGTACGAAATTCACCTACTCATTCGACCACATCGCGGATGTGATCGACCGGTTCACTGAAATCGTTGGCCTCAGCCAATTCGCGATCTACGTTTTCGACTACGGCGCCCCGACGGGTTTCCGCATTGCCTTGAAGCACCCGGACCGCATCACGGCGATTATCTCGCAAAACGGCAATGCCTACGAGGAGGGGCTGAGCGACGGCTGGACACCCATCCGGGCCTATTGGCAGGAGCCGTCGGCGGCCAATCGCGAAGCCTTGCGTGCTTTCCTGTCGCCCGAGACGACGCGTTGGCAATACACGCACGGCGTTCCCGACCCGACATCCGTCTCGCCGGACGGCCAGTCCCTCGACAATTTCTACCTGATGCGACCAGGCGCCGACGAGGTGCAACTGGATCTGTTCGGTGATTACAAAAGCAATGTCGCGCTGTACCCGGCCTTCCAGAATTACTTCCGGGCACACAAGCCGCCGCTCCTCGCGATCTGGGGTAAGAACGATCCGTTCTTCCTGCCGCCGGGCGCCGAGGCTTTCAAGCGCGACAATCCGAGCGCGACAGTCCGCTTCCTTGATACTGGCCACTTCGCGCTTGAAACGCACGCGGAAGAGATCGCCGCGGCGATCCGCGAATTCCTGTCCGGTTGAATGGGACCTGATCCTGACCGGCCGCCCAGCCTCTTCCGCCTGCTTACGCGGGCGTTCCTGGCAATGACACTGTACAAAGCCGCAGGGCGTTGGTAACAACCGAAACCGAACTGAATGACATCGCCAGGGCGGCAATGACCGGGCTGAGCAGAATACCGAATACGGGATAGAGGATCCCTGCGGCTACGGGCACGCCGATGGCGTTGTAGATGAACGCGAAGAACAGGTTTTGCCGGATGTTGCGCATGGTTGCGCGGCTCAGCGCCCGGGCGCGGGCGATGCCGGCGAGATCGCCTTTTACCAGCGTAACCTCGGCGGTTTGGATCGCAACGTCAGTGCCAGTGCCCATGGCGATGCCAACATCGGCTTCGGCAAGAGCAGGGGCATCATTAATGCCGTCGCCTGCCATGGCGACGATGCGACCAGCGGCCCGTAGTTGCCGGACGATGTCCAGTTTGCGTTCCGGCAGCACGTCGGCGTGCACCTCGCCGATCTTGAGGCGACTTGCCACGGCCTCGGCGGTTGTGCGGTTGTCACCGGTCAGCATGACAATACGGACACCGTCCTGCTCAAGGGCCGTCAGCGCCGCCGGGGTGGTCGGCTTGACCGGATCCGCTACGGCGATGACACCGGCTGGTTTGCCGTCAATCGCCAGAAAGAGCGCCGTCGCCCCTTCTTTCCGGTGCGCATCGGCGATTTCGCTGAGGTTGCCGAGATCGATGCCGAAATCCTGCATCAGGCGGGCGTTGCCGATAGCGAGCTGGTGTCCGGCGGCCACACAAGTAACGCCCTTGCCGGTGAGGGATTGGAACCCAGCCGCCGGTTGCGGCGATGTTCCACGTTCGCGCGCGGCGGTGACGATGGCGGCGGCCAACGGGTGTTCGCTCGAGCGTTCCAGGGTAACTGCGAGCGAAAGAAGATCGATTGCTGAGAATCCAGGCGCTGGATCGAGAGCAACGACTTTCGGCTTACCTTCGGTGAGGGTACCCGTCTTATCGACCACGAGCGTGTCGATTTTTTCCATGCGTTCGAGGGCGTCCGCGGACTTGATGAGCACGCCTGCGGTGGCGCCCTTGCCGACGCCCACCATGATGCTCATCGGGGTGGCAAGACCGAGCGCGCACGGACAGGCGATGATCAGGACCGAGACGGCGGCGATGAGGGCGTAAGCGAGCGCGGGGCTCGGTCCCCACAGCGCCCAGCCGATAAAGGCGAGAATGGCGATGCCGATGACGGCGGGGACGAACCATCCAGCGACGCTGTCTGCGAGGCGCTGGATGGGGGCGCGGCTGCGCTGGGCTTCGGCAACCATGGCGACGATGCGGGCGAGGACGGTGTCGGCCCCGACTTTGTCCGCTCGCATGACCAGGGCGCCGGTGGTGTTGACGGTGCCGCCGATAAGTCTGTCGCCCGGGTTCTTTTCCGCAGGCATGGATTCACCGGTAACCATCAATTCGTTGACCGCGCTGTGGCCCTCGGTGACGGTGCCGTCAACCGGGACGCCGTCTCCCGGGCGGATGCGGAGAAGATCGCCGACCTGGACCTCGGCGAGGGGGATTTCCTCATCGTCGCCGGCGGGCGTGAGACGGCGCGCAGTCTTGGGTGCTAGGTCGAGTAGCGCGCGGATGGCACCACCGGTCTGCTCGCGGGCACGGAGCTCGAGCACCTGGCCGAAGAGCACGAGGACGGTAATGACGGCGGCGGACTCGAAATAGACCGGGACGGCGCCGCCCGCGCCACGGAACCCGGCCGGGAAGGCGTCCGGGGCGAGCGTTGCGACCACGCTGAAGAGGTAAGCAGCGCCGGTGCCGAGCATGATCAGGGTGAACATGTTGAGGTGGCGGCTGAGAAGCGACGCCCAGCCGCGGACGAAGAACGGCCAACCGGCCCAGAGCACGATGGGGGTTGCGAGGGCGAACTGGACCCAGTTGGAGACACTCTGCGGCATAACATGCAGCCGGCCGAACAAGGGCAGATGTCCGGCCATTTCGATGACGACGAGCGGGACCGTGAGAGCGAGGCCGATCCAGAACCGCCGCTTCATATCCGTGAGCTCGGGATTGGGTTCGGTCTCGGCGGCGGCGGTGAGTGGTTCGAGCGCCATGCCGCAAATGGGGCAGGTTCCGGGGGCTTGCTGCTTGACCTCCGGGTGCATCGGGCATGTGTAGATGGCCCCTTTTAGGGCGGGCGCGGGCGCACGGAAGCGCGGCGTGAGGTAGTGCTGCGGGTGGGCGGCGAATTTGGCCTGACAGCCGGCGCAGCAGAAGTAAAAGGCTTCCCTGGCGTAGTCCAAGCGGTGTTGGGCGGTGGCCGGGTCCACCTTCATGCCGCAAACCGGATCGGTTACCAGGGCACCGGCCGCGGCAGGGGCATGGTGGTGATGGTGAGAGCAGGAATGGGTGTGCGTCTCGCTCATTTGTGCGTTGGGCCTTGCCCGTTGGGTCCGCTACGCTTAATATACCGTTGGGGGGTATGGTAGCAAGGTGCATGAGGTCACGAAAAAATCCGTCACGGCGCGATTGAAGCGCATCGAGGGGCAGATCGGCGGTTTGCAGCGCATGGTGGAGGAGGACCGGTATTGCGTCGATGTGCTGACACAGGTCAGTGCAGTGCGTGCGGCCCTACAGAAGGTAGAGGAGGAGATCCTGCGGGATCACGTTTCGCATTGCGTCGCCGCGGCGTTCGTTTCGGGCGATACCATGGGCCAGCGGCAGAAGGTCGAGGAGTTGGTGGAGACGATCGGGCGGATGCGGAGATAGGGACGTCGGGCCTACCCCCGGCGAAACAGGCCCGCGAGTTCCTCCCGAGTGAACCGCAGCACAGTGGGCCGGCCATGACTGCACGTCGCAGCCCGCGGCGTCGCCTCCATCTGCCGCAGCAGGGCGTCCATCTCGGCCGCATTGAGCCGCCGGCCGGCGCGGATCGAGCCGTGGCAGGCGAGACGCGCGATCACCGCATCCAGCCGTGCCGCCAGCGCCGTCGCTTCATCCTGTTCGGCGAGTTCGTCGGCGAGGTCCCGAACCAGCGGGCCGGGATCCGGGGCGCCAAGCGCGGCGGGCAGGGCGCGGACCAGGACGGCGCCGGGACCGAAGGCCTCGAGCTCCAGGCCAAGACGGGTAAGGTCCGAAGCGTGCGCGAGCAGCCGGGCGGCATCGGGTTCCGGCAGATCGACCACCGCAGGCACCAGCAGGGGCTGGGAGCGGACGCCGCCATCCAGCATCTGCGCGCGGATGGTTTCATGCGTCAGGCGCTCGTGCGCGGCATGCTGATCGACCAGGATCAGAACTCCCATCGGCGGCGACGGCGACGATGTATGTATCGGCCACCTGGCCGAGTGGAGCGCCGAGCGGATGGTCCGGCTCAGGCTCGGTCGCCGGCGACAAGCGGGCGGCGGGGCCGGCGGCGAGCGGAAGCTGGACCTCAGCCATGCCGGGCAGCGGCACCGTGCGCAGGGCCGTCGTGCTGCGAGGGGGCGCGAGCGAAAGAGGGGGGCGGAAGGCGGGCACAGGTGGGGGGGCCAGGCCGGCGGAGGCCAGGCTGCCCGACAGCGCGCGGCCGATGGCACCGATGACCAGTGCCCGCACCGCGCCGGCATCGCGGAACCGCAACTCGGCCTTGGCGGGGTGCACATTGACGTCAAGTTCCTCGGGCGGGAGGTCGAGCCACAGGGCAACCACGGGATGCCGGCCGGCGGCGATGACGTCGCGGTAGGCGACACGGATGGCGGTGCGCAGCACAGGGTCGATGACCGGACGGCCGTTCACCGTAAGCGCCTGATGCGTGGCGGTGGCCCGGGTGACCGCGGGGGAGGCGGCGAAGCCGGCCAGATGTAACGGCGCGCGGACTTCATCAAACGGAATCAGCGCCGCGGCGGCCTCGGGGCCAAGCAGCGCGGCGGCGCGGGCAGGACGGTCCTGGACCGGCAGGTCGAAAATCGTACAGGCCGTCGCTCTCCAGGCGGAACGCGACATTGGGGACCGCTAGGGCGAGGCGGCGGAGCACGGCCTCGGCATGTTCGGCCTCGGTGCGCGGGTGCTTCAGGAACTTGCGCCGGGCCGGGGTGGCGAAAAACAGGTCGCGCACCACCACGCGGGTGCCGGGAGCGCCGGCGGCCGGGCTGACCGGGGACACCTCGCTCGCTTCGACCCGGATGGCATGGGCGTGGGGGGCGCCGTGCGGGCGGGAGATGATGGCGAGGCGAGCGGCGGCTCCGATGGAGGGGAGTGCCTCACCACGGAAACCCAGGGTGGCGATGCGGACCAGGTCGTTATTGGGCAGCTTGGAGGTCGCGTGGCGCTGCACGGCCAGGGCCAGTTCCTCGGCGGTCATGCCGCATCCGTCGTCGGCGACCTCGATGCGATCGGTGCCGCCGCCTTCGAGCGCCACGCTGACGCGGGTGGCGCCGGCGTCGAGGGCGTTTTCAACCAGTTCCTTCACCGCGGCCGCCGGACGCTCGATCACCTCGCCGGCGGCGATGCGGTTGACGATGGTCTCGGGCAGGAGGCGGATGGCGGGCATCAGGTCAGTGTAACTCGTCGCGCCCGCGGTGGGGCGGGCAGTCGCGCTTCTTAACACGGAGGACACAGAGGGCCACGGAGGGCATTTGAAAATAATGGAACCGGCGCACGTCTCCCGACCGCAAATTATTCCTCTCGGTGGTCCTCCGTCCCATTCTCGGTGAACTCCGTGTTAAATGACCGAGCCACCCACCGCACCGACGACGCCAGCTACCCGAATGTAGCTCCCTCACACGTGCCCCTTCCCCGCGAACTCCTCCACCAACTCCTTGATCTTCCCCAAATCCGCCTGCTCCATCACATGACGGGCAAGGCGCACGCAATCGTCGATACGAATCCCGCGCACCACCTGCTTCACCCGCGGCACCGCGCCGGCGTTCATGCTGAAACTGCGCAACCCCAGGCCGAGCAGCAACGGCGTCAGACGAGGATTGGCGGCCATTTCTCCGCACACCGAAACCGGCATGCGCATCCGCAAAGCCGCTTCAGTCGAGAACTGCACCAGGCGCAGCACCGCTGGGTGCAACGGATCGTAAAGCTCGGCGAGCTCGGTTTCCCCCCGATCAACCGCGAGCGTGTAGGCGGTGAGGTCGTTGGTACCGATGGCAAAAAAATCGCATTCAAGCGCCAACGCGTCGGCCGACAGCGCCGCACCCGGCGTCTCGATCATGATGCCGAGCAGGGGCAGCTTGTCCGGAATGCGCTCACCGCGGCGGCGTAGGCGGCGGGCGACCCGGTCGTAAATCTCGCGGGCGGCACGCACCTCAGCAACCGTGCTCACCATGGGCAGCATGACATTGACCGGCCCGGCCACGGCGGCACGCAGGATGGCGGCGAACTGCGCCTCCAGCAGTTCCGGGCGGCGCAGCAGCAGCCGAATGCCGCGCAGGCCAAGCGCGGGATTGGTATCGGCAATCTCCGGCACAATGCCGGCGCTCGATAACGCCTCGATCTGCTTTTCGCCGCCCCAGTCGAGCACGCGGATGGAAACCGGAGCGCTGGCCATGGCCTCGATGAACATGCGGTAGGCGTCCGCCTGGGTATCCTCGTTGGGGACCGTCTCGCGGTTCATGAACAGGTACTCGGTACGCAACAGGCCGATGCCGTAGGCGCCGGACCGCTGGATCAGCGGCAACTCGACCGGGAGCTCGAGATTGGCCTGCAACTCCACCTGCTCGCCATCGAGGGTTTCGGCGGGTAATGCGCGGAGGCGGGCGAAGCGCTGGCGTTCGCGGGCAAAGGCCGCGACCGCACGACGCGCCCCGCCGAGGTGATCCTCGGTCGGATTAAGCACGACCTGGCCCGTGCTGCCATCGACAATGGCGAGGTCCCCGGGTCGGATAGCGTGGGCGAGGCCCGGGGCGCCGAGCACGGCGGGCACACCGAGGGCGCGAAGCATGATGGCGGTGTGGCCCTCGGCGCCGCCTTCTTCGGTGGCGACGCCCGCGAGACGCGCCGGATCGAGCAGGGCGGCATCGGCCGGCCGGAGGGCCTCCGCGATCAACACTGCGCCCTCGGGCAGGGCGGCAAAACTGCGGAAAGGGGCCTGGACAAGGTTACGGATAATTCGGCGGGCAATTTCAGTGATTTCGTCGGCTCGGCGTTGCAAGCTGGCACGGTCGTCGGCGGGCATGGTCGGCTCGGCCTGGGCCATTATCGCGGCGCTGAGCGTCTCGGACTCCTCGGCCACGGCGCTCTCGGCCGAAAGCAGCCTCTCGTCGATGCGCTGGCGGGCACCGCGAATCAGGCGCGAGGAATCGAGCATCCGCAAATAGGCGTCGATCAGGGGCGCGATTTCTTCCCGGCTGTCCTCCGGAAATGCGGCGAGGCGGGCGCGCAGCTTGTTGAGCTGTTTACGCGACTGGGCGATGGCGAGATCGAGGCGGGCATTCTCGCCGCCCGTGGCGGCGGCGGCGACCTTGTGGCGGGTGATCTGGGGCCGCGGCTCGACGGCGCTAAAGACCGGTCCAATGGCGACGCCGGCCGAGACCGGGATGCCCATGAAGCGGACCTCCGGGCGCCCGGCGTTCGAACGCAACAGCCCGGAGAGGCGCTTGTGCTGAGGCGGAGGTGGCTCAATCCTGCTCACTGAAGCCAGAACTCTACCAAGACAGCGAGCGCGTCGAGCGCTTCCTTGGCGTCCCAACCCTCGGCGCGCAATTCAATTTCGCTGCCCGGCCCGGCGCCGAGCATCATGAGCCCCATGATGGAACGGGCGGAGACCGCCTGGCCATCGCGCGCGACATCGACAGAGGCGCTAAAGCGTTCGGCGAGGGTCACGAATTTCGCGGCGGCCCGGGCGTGCAGGCCGCGTTTGTTGGTGATGCGGACGAGGCGAGTGAGGACGGGCGTGCCGGCGGGGTCATCCCCCGCGTTCATCGGCAGGCGCCGTGACCGTTGACGCGGACCAGCTTGTCCTCCGGGGCGCCGTGCAGCACGTGGGAGGCGGCCGCGATGTATTTGCGCCCCGCACTTTCGGCGCAGTTCACGGCGTCGGCGAGCGGCTGATTGCACCGCACCTTGGCGAGCTTGATGAGCATGGGGAGGTTGACGCCGGCGATGACCTCCACACCCTTCCGCTCCATCATGGAAATTGCGAGGTTGGACGGTGTGCCGCCAAACATGTCCGTGAGCAGAACAACGCCGTCGCCGGTGTCGCATCGGTTGATACAGGCCTCAATCTCGGCCCGGCGGTTTTCCATATCGTCCTCGGGCCCGATGCAGACGGTATCGACGTTGCGCTGGGCGCCGACGACATGTTCCATGGCAGAGCGAAGCTCGTCCGCAAGCCGTCCATGAGTAACCAGGACCATTCCTATCATGGTTTTGTACACGCACTCCGGCGCAATGATCCTGTTGTGTAATGGACCATATTTAACACTCTTGCGATAGATTTCCAGGGGCGACGGTCGGCAGGGCGGCCTCTTCGGGGGCGCGATCGGCGTGGGTAAGCTCACGGTGCAGAACGGTCATCAACCAACACTCGCTGCCCGCGGCGTCATGCAACCTACGGGCGAGATAACGGTACAACCTCTCCACCAGATACACGGATCGGTGCCGCCCGCCCGTGCACCCGATAGCGATTGTGACATATTTTTTGCCCTCCTGCACAAATCTGGGCAAGACCAAGTCGAGTAGAGAGCAGGTCACCTCGAAGAACGCCTGGAAATCGGGGTCGGCTTCAACATAAGCCCCAACCTCGGGGTCCAGGCCCGTACGCGGCTGCAAGATGGGATCGTAGTGCGGGTTTCGCAAAAAGCGCGCATCGAATACCAGATCGGCGTCGCGCGGCAACCCTGCAGGGTACGCAAAGGAGACCAGCGTCAGGGCCATGCGTGGCAGCGTGCCCTCCGCGGCTGCGCCGAAGTGCTGCTCGACCACGCGGCGCAGAGCGTGGAGCGGAAGGTTGGAGGTGTCGATTAGCAGGTCGGCGTGTTCGCGCAGCAACGCGGTCAATAACTGCTCGTCGCGGATGCCATCGATGACTCGTCCTTCCGGCGCGAGGGGATGGCGGCGTCGCGTTTCGGCGTAGCGGCGGATCAGAACCGTTTCGTCGGCCCAGCAGTAAACCAGGGCGATGCGCACCTTGGGCATAGCGCGCAGCGCGGCGATGGTATCGAGCACGGTGACGGCATCGAAGCCGCGGGTCCGGGCATCGACACCGATCGCGAGCGGCCCTTCGCCACGGACGACCATTTCCGGGAGCATCGTAAGGGGCGGGTTGTCCACGGTTTCGTGGCCGAGATCCTCGAGCACGCGAAGCACGGAGTGTTTTCCCGCGCCGGACAGACCGGTCACCAGCACGACGGCGCGGCGGTCCGGGCTGGTCATGGCGCGAACGCACCGGCGATCTGGCCGATGCGACCAAGGGCGCAATCAAGCGCGAAGACGAGAAAGTCGGGAGCGGAGGCGGCGAAGGGCGCAACGCGGAGTTCGGGGACGTCGAATTCCGGATGACGGGACGGGGCGGGGAGACGTTCGGGGGTGGCGAGGTGGGCGACGAGGGAGAGTCGCGCCTCAGGCAAGTGGGGAAGACGCAAAATGCCGAGGCCGCGGACTTCAAGCAGTCCGGCAAGCAGCGGGGCGGGACGGACAATGCCATTCTGGACAACGGCGCGGTCGTCGGCGACCAGGGCGAAGCCGCGGCCGAGCAGACGCAGTGCAAGATCGGACTTGCCGCTGCCGGAGGGGCCGAGCAGGAGGACGGCGGCGCTGTCCCTGGCAACGCAGCTTGCGTGCACTTCGGCTGCAATCCCCGACATAGACGGAATTTGGCGCCGGATGAGCGGGAAAGGAAGTGGCAAGCGCTCTGCCGAAAGGAGTATCGTTCGTATTAAGTCGCCCTGGGAACAATATAACCGAATCGATGGAAGTTTGCATGCGTTTTCTTTGCTGGGCTGTGGTTTTGCTGAGCGCTGTTTGTGCCGTGCCGATCGGGGCTTTGGCCCACCCCGTGCTGTCCGCGGTGCCGATCGGGCGCACGGATCTCCCGTGGTGGCGCCAACGGCACGAGAAGAAGCTGGCCGAATTGCACCGGCGGAAAGTGGAACTGGTGTTTCTTGGGGATTCGATAACTGAGGATTGGGAGCTGCCAGCGTTTCGCCCGCTCTGGGAGCACTATTATGCGGACCGGGATGCGATCAATCTGGGGTTCAAGGGGGACACGACCGCGAGCGTGCTGTGGCGGATGGGGCATGGCGAAGTTTCAGGGATCGATCCGAAAGTCGTCGTGCTGCTGATCGGGGCAAACAACATGGGCCGGCCACATTGGGGCGCCGTTGACACGGTGGAGGGGATCGAGGCGATTCTGGCCCAGCTACAGAAACGCCTGCCGCACACGAAGGTGCTGTTATTGAGCGTGCTGCCGAGCGAGCGCTCGGCATGGGTTACGCGGACGACGGCGGAGATCAACAGGATGCTCGCGGCACGGTATGGCTCGCATCAGGTTGCAAGTGTAACGTATCTGGATGTCACGAAGATATTTATGCGGGACGGCCGGTTGGATACAGGGCTGTTCCTGGATCTGCAGATGAAGCCGCCAGAGGCGCCGCTGCACCCGGATCCCGAGGGCGCGGCGCTGCTGGCGGCAGCGATGGAACCGACGCTGGCGGCGATGCTGGGGGATCGGGTGCATGCACCGATGGGTACTTTCGCTGGGGATTAGAGCGTTTTCAGGATGCCGGAATGGGCGGGCCAACATCATCGTCATCGCGAGCCGACGCGAAGCGGCGGCGTGGCGATCCAGGCGTGCCGCACATTGCGTGCGATTGCTGACGTCTTCAGATCCAGGTGATAGGGAAGATCGTAACTAAAATCGAACGTTTTGCGGCTTTCGTGGCTGGCGATGGCGGAAGCGCGCGATTACTTTCGCCTTCAACAACTTTCGCTCGCACAAGCGGTTGCTCCCTCTTCATATCAAGAGGGGTAAGGGGATCGCAAAGCTATCGCTTCACTCCCACAAGCGCAGCGGGCTGGTTTTCCCCATCCCAACTTCGTATCTGCCAGAACGATCTGAGGTTGACACGCCCATTGCGGCTGATCTAGGCTGACTGGCTGTTGGCAGGATCAGGCCGTTATGGATAGCGCCTTGAATGAACCGCTCCCCTGGAGTTGGCGATTTGCGGCAAAAGATACAGGCCCGGAATGGGAATGGTCGCACTTCGATCTGATGAATGCCAAGGCCATGCAGCAGGTCGAAGCGGACTTAGAAATTCCCGAGTTCGCGCGCCAAATCTTGACTGGAATGGATGAGACCCCGCGCATCGAGGCGGAGGGCGATGTTGTCGCTGGAGTGTTACCGGCCTTTGCTCGCACTGATAACCCCGATGAGTTAGTTGCCCACTGGCGCTTTGCCATGACGACGAAGTGGCTGGTAACCGGGCGCCAGCACCCAACCCGAACGCTGGTTCGCCTACGGGAATTGGTGCAGAATGGACTCAGTCCCGCTGACCCAGCCGCTTTGATCGATCTCTGCATCGGCGAATTCGCCCGCGAAGCGCGTGGGCGCCTTGCCGTGCTCGACCGCGCGCTTGATGAGGTCGAGGATCGGCTGATGGAGGCTCGCGAAGCCGCGAGATTGCCTGCTCTTGGCGGTCGCCTGGGCGTGGCCCGACGGGAGACTGCTGATCTGAAACATGCCGTTACGCCTCTCGGCCGAACCCTCCGCCTCGATGCCGACGAATTGCCAAATTGGGCCGAAATCATCGCGGAAGGGAGCGGTCATCGCATATTGCACGGCGTGCTTGACGACATTGCAGCGATCTACGACCAGGCTCGCGCGCTTCAAGATGAGTTAACGACCCGATTGGCCGAGGAGACCAACCGCAGGCTATATGTCGTCTCCGTAGTTACGTTAATCACTGGGGTGTTCAGTATGTTATGAGCGGACCGACGTTCTTCTGCGAGCACTCAGGAACAATACAAGCGAACCATATAGGCCGCATTGAGGAACTCGACCGATTTCCCTTTGAGTTTTGAGTGAATAGCAGACCACTTGAGGTCTGCTTTGACCCCCCACGGTTTCCCGATCAAGCTTAGCGCGCGTCCTCGATAGGAGCGGGCGACAATCTCTCTCCAGACGCGCGCGAACTGTCAAATCCGAGCTTCGCGCGCGAAGCGAAGAAGCCGGTCCACAAGCCCGTCCGGGTTCGAGAGCGCGACCAAATGTCCTCCACGAAGTACTTCCACATCAGTCCTGAGGCGGGCAAGGGCAACGCGTTTTTGAAACTCAAGCGGGAAGAAGCGATCGTCCTCTGAAGCGATCACACGTATTGGTATTTCAGGCCATTGACGAAACGTACACGGTTCCTTGAAGATAGATTCCGCTTGCTCGCGCTGGTGTGCGGGGCCTGTCTGCAAGACCTCCTCTGGCACATCATGTAAAAAATAGGTCTGCAGGTCGAACTCGGTACCATAGTCAGCCTTCGCGGCTGCTGCTGTTCGTGCTTCCACTGCCCCCGTGTTCTTCCACCAAGCGCCTGCGGTCTCGCCGGGCAAGGGGATCATAGCATTGACGAAAACGAGCATGCGGACGGCTATCCGCTCGCAAACGAGAGGAGCGGTAAAGCCACCAAGTGATTGAGCCACGAGGATCACGTTCGTTCTTTGCCCGATCGCTCGGACGACTATTTCGGCATGGTCACCGAGACCTGCCGTGTTGTCGTCGCCGGGTAGCTCGACCGCGATCGCCTCTCGGTGAGCACGCTCAAGCAGTCCGACAACTCGATGCCAGTACCACGCCATTCCGCCGGCACCAGGAATCAGAATGAACGACGCCGGTTCCATGTTATTACGCCTCCCATCACGTCGCCTCAGCCCTGAGCTGATGCACGCTCAAGCTGTGCAACGTCGAGCTTCGTCATGTTCATGACTGCCGCCATGACACGGTTCGCCTTCGCGCGGTCACTGCTCGCGAGTAGATCGAGTACCCCTTCGGGCGCGATCTGCCAGAACAGGCCGTATTTGTCTTTCAGCCAACCGCATGCCACTTCTTGGCCACCATCGGCTGTCAGCGCGGACCAATAGTGGTCTATTTCTTCCTGTGTCTTGCAACTCACGAACAAGGAAACCGCCTCCGTGAATTTGTACTGCGGCCCCCCATTGAGCGCTATATACTTCTGGCCATCGAGTTCGAAGGCAACTGTTAGCACATCCGAGGTACTGTCTGGTGCGGCTTCCATGCGATGAACGATCTGGGTGACCTTCGAATTGGGGAAGATCGCAACGTAAAAGTTGGCCGCCTCTTGTGCCTGCGTATCGAACCATAAGAACGGGTTGATGTTCGGCATGTCGTCCTCCTCTTGTCGGGTTACCTATAGAGCGGGCAGAGGGGTAGGTTCACCCTAGACAGTTCACCGGCCGTGCATCGGCAGCCGACCCAAAAGTCGAGGATCGCGCCGTAAAATCAAGAGCGGCATCCATGTCGCTGATGACCAGTTCGTACACACAAACTGATTGACAGGGCATAGGCTCTCTCCCCCAGAGTGTAAGATTGTTAGCTACCAGTCGCGGACGGGGGCGCCGCCCGGAAACAGGTGACGCGCCGGGCGGGCATCATCGACGCAGCGCGCGAAGGACGGCCGCGCCAGCAATCGGCGGAAATAAGCCATGAGATCCGTGCGTTCATTGAACGGGTGAACCCAGTCGGCATAAAACAGCGCCGGAGCGGCCGCGCAGTCGGCCAGGCTGAATGTCTCCCCGGCGGCCCATGTGCGCCCAGCCATGCGCGCATCGAGCCAGCCATACGCTTTGTCCAGCATCTCCCGGGCACGGGCGACGCCATAGGGGTCGGGCGCATCATCCGGGCGGAGGCGGTCGAAGACGATGGTCGCCATCGGCGTCATCACATAGTTGTCGAAGATGCGATCCAGCGTTCGCACCTCAAGCGCTGCGTCAGGCTGCTCGGGGATCAGCCGGGGATCGGCGGGATTCTGCCGGTCGAGCCATTCGATTATGATAGTAGATTCGACAATAGTCCTTTCCCCGGTGTGCAGCACCGGGAACCGGCCTATCGGCCACAGCGCCTGGTGTTCCTTGACCGCTTCCGGATTGTCAGGCGATAGCACGCGCAACTCGAAAGGCGCACCCTTCTCGTAGAAGGCCATGAATACCTTCTGGCTGTAGGACGAGAACGGATGCGCATAGATCACCGGCGCCGTCATGGCTGCCCGCAGCAGCATGCTGCCCTCGCCGAAGTTGGATATTCGTCATGTCGGCAGGCCCAATCGCCGAGATTGCCGTTTATCGTCTCGTTGCGTCCCTTCGGGACGATGTCAAGAAAGGCATAGACGCCGAGGAATGGCTCGCCGCCGCGGCCATAGCTTGAATAGGTATGATAAACGGTCCCGTCGTCGTCCCTCAAGAACACGCTGCGGCCCGGCAGCTCGTCGATTTCGGGGTCAGGCCGCTGTTCGAAGTTGTAGAATACCCCATCCGCCCGCGCGCCCTCGGGGAAAGAGACGTTATAGTCGAAGTTGAAATCATTGTTGGCGGACGAGACCCACCGGAACGTCCAGCCCATCCGGCGGCGGTACGCGTCCAGCTTTTCGATCGGCGCGCGCGAGACCGCGACGAAGCTCACATCGTGGTGCTCGAAATGCTGCCGGGGGCCGTCGACGTGATCGCACAGTAGTGAGCAGCCGACGCACCCCTGCTCCCAGTCGGGACCGAACATGAAGTGATAGACGATGAGCTGACTTCGCCCATCAAATAGCTCCGCCAGCGTTACTCGCCCCGCGGTCGAATTGAAACTGTACTGCTTGTCCACTCTCACCCAGGGCAGCGCACGAAGTCTCGCCGCCAGCCGGTCGCGTTCGCGCGTCCAGGCCTTCTCCTCGACAAGCAACGCGCGCCTCGCCGTCATCCACTGTTCTCGCGCGAGAACCTGATGCGTGGTCATTGTTCGCTCCCGTCGCAACACTTTGCCATGCGGTGAACTATTGGGGCCAGGCACAACCGCTGTCAAGGAGGGGCGTTGCCTCGGTCGGTGGTTTTGGCTCAGATCGTCGCCTTGGTCCGAAGCTAAGGGAATTGGCGGGCGCGTCGCTTGTGTCGGGGGTTCCGACCTGGCGGCGTCGCCCGACAGGTCCGGGACCGGAACCCCTGCCGCCATGGCCGGTCCACCAATGCACGGCTCGTATCATGCCGAGGTGGACTTTTCGAGATTGCGTCAGGCACGAATGCAACGGGCCGATAACCTACAAAGGAGGATCCTTAAATGAATTACAACACCACTGCCCAGGAAGTGCGTTCGGAAGCCATGGCCCTTCACAAGGCCGCGCCGGACACGATGACGGCCTTTCAGGGCCTGATGAAGGCCGCCTCAAAGGACGGCGCCTTGTCGTCAAAGGTAAAAGAGCTCATGGCAGTGGCCATATCCATCGCAGCGCGCTGCGAGGGCTGCATCATTTTCCACGTCCAGAACGCGATCCGTCATGGAGCCTCCCGTGAAGAGTTGGTCGAGACAATATCGGTGGCGATCGAGATGGGCGGAGGGCCGGCCACTGTGTACGGCGGCAAGGCGCTTGGCGCCTTCGATGAATTCCAGCGCGGCCGGTGAGCGTGTTCACGATCGCTGGAAACGGTGCGCCATGTTCACCTCTCCCTTTGGGAGAGGTCGCCGCGCGTCAGCGCGGCGGGTGAGGGTCCCGCGTTTAGCAGCGCGGGGTAGTCCAGCGTCGCCATGACCTGCACGCGCCGCATGTAACGGTGCTCGCTGGGGAGGTAATCGGCGACCGCGTTGTGCACTGTACCAATGTTATCCCACATCAATACATCGCCTTCGGTCCAGTGGTGCGCGTAGAAATACTCCGCACGTTCCTGATGACGGAACAGGAAATCGAGGAGCTGTCCGCCTTCGCGTTCTTCCATACCGTCGATCCGCACCGTGTACCCCGGATTGGCATAGAGCACCTTGCGCCCGGTGAGCGGATGTACGCGCACCAGCGGCTGGGAGACGGGCGGACGACGCCAGCGCTGTTCCTCGGTCAGCGGCTTGCGTTGCGAACCCGGACGAGCACGCATCATGTCCCAGAATTTGGCGAAGTCGTGGGTCGCGGTGCGTCCCTCGAGCTGGTGCTTGATGGACCCGGGCAGATCGTCATAGGCGGCGTGCATATTGCGAAACTGCGTTTCGCCGAGCGGCTTGCCGCAGCGGCTGGGCACGCGCTGGCAGTGCAGAACGTTGGCGAGTGCGATCTGCCGCGCATAAGACATGTCCGTGTGCCAGCCTTGGCCGGCATCGCTCAGCCCAATCGGTTCGCCGGTTTCATCAGTCATGTTCGACAGGATCATGACCTCGGCGAAACCGGGCTCATGGAAGATATTGGCCACATTGACCTCTAGCTCACCGAAGCGGCGGCCGAACCCGGCGAACTCGGCTACGCTGAGACGCTGGGCCGGAAAGCAGAGGACACCGTGCTGCCCGAGGGCGCGCAGGAGGGTGCGAAACTCAGCGTCCGAAAGCGGCTCCGCCAGATCGGTGCCTTCGATGTTGGCGCCGAGGATCTGACCGCTTGGAATGATCTGCATGATGTCAAGTCCCGTCGATTCCGGGGAGGGCTGCGGCAAAGATATCCACAGGCACAAGACGCGTGAAGATCGAGGCGCCGCAACCCCCGGAGAGCCGGAGGCATGAGCAGGCGCACTCAATAATAGCTGGACATCTCATAATAGAGCGCGAAGCCGACCAGTCCAGAACTGAGACCTGCTCCTACTCCTCTGGCACAGTAGAGCGCCGCGCCAGCCACTTGCCGCGACGACGTTTGCGCACAACCATCAGGCCGATCGCGCCGGCAACGATGACGGTTAGAGAGCCGGGCGCAGGTATTCGGGCCAACCGGGTGTGGAAACTGGCGCTGTTGGGTGCGCGCAGCGTGTAGGTGGTATCCGGCGCAGGCAGATCCGACGGTTTGATCGCACCCCCGAAGACCGATCCAACCCAAGCGGCGAGCGGGGTGCGGCCGAGAGTGGGAGAATCCGAAATGAAAGTGCCGCCGCCGCCAGGTAGATAGGGTTCCTGGTAAACGGGAGGAGCAGTAAGCACCCCGGTAAGCCCTGGCGGGGGGGTGATCGTGGCGTGCGCCATCGCCGGAGCCAGGATCACGGCACACCCCAAAACGGCTTGTCGGATCAGAGGCATAGCTGGGCGGGTTTCACGATCTCGTCATGTTGATCCTCTTTTATTACTGCTGCGTCAAGCTTTCTTCAATTGATATTTGCAATGTTACCGGGAACCCATTCGCAACGCACCATCGAGACGAATGGTCGCGCCGTTGAGAAAGCGGTTGGCGGCGATATGGAGCACCAGAGCGGCAAATTCCTTCGGCCGGCCGAGGCGAGAGGGGTAGGGGACGGTTGCGGCCAGGCTGGCACGAACGTCCTCGGGCAAACCGTTGAACATCGGTGTTTCGATCAACCCGGGGGCAATGGTAACAACGCGAATCCCGGAGCGGGCAAGTTCGCGAGCAGCGGGAAGCGTCAGTCCAATGACGCCGGCCTTGGACGCAGCATAGGCAGCCTGGCCGATCTGGCCCTCGTAAGCGGCGATGGAGGCGGTATTCACGATCACACCGCGTTCGCCGTCCTCGAGCGAATCCAGCGTGGCCATGCCGGCCGCAGCCAACCGCAGCATATTGAACGTCCCCACTAAATTCACCCTTATCACCTGCTCGAAAGCATCGAGAGGCATGGCGCCGTCGCGACCGACGATGCGGGCGGCGGGTCCGATGCCGGCGCAGTTGACCAGCAGCCGGGCAGGACCATGGCCTCGGGCGGCTAGGGCGAAAGCGGCAGAAGCAGCCACGCCATCGGCGACGTCGCAGGTGGCGGCGAGACCGCGCACCTGACGCGCGACATGCTCAGCGGCATCGCGGTTCACGTCCAGCACCGCGACGCGGGCGCCCGCGGCCGCGAGTGCCTCGGCAGTCGCGGCACCAAGCCCCGAGCCGCCGCCCGTGACGATTGCTGCCTGTCCGCGGAGTTCCATCGAGCGTGTCCCTCTTTCGTTGCCTGCTTGGCTATCGGACTATCGCGGGCGAGCGGCAAGGAGGGGGTAATGACGGAAAAGCAGCCGGCGCGGGGATCGCGCGGGATGGTGGTAACGAACCACCCGCTGGCCTCCGCGGCAGGCGCGGAGATGCTGGCCGCTGGTGGCAACGCGATCGATGCGGCAATCGCGGCGCTGTTCACGCTTACCGTGGTGGAGCCGATGATGGTGGGGCCGCTGGGCGGGGGCATCGCGCATATCCGGCTGGCGAACGGGCTGCATGTGGTCATCGATAACCAGAGCAGGGCGCCGTTCGCGACCGGGCCGGAGACGTATCAGGCCGATCCGGATGCGGCGCCGGGCACGATGGATGCGGTCGGCCGCGCAAACGCCTTGGGACCGACCGCTGTGGCAGCACCGGGAAACCTGAAAGGCTGGTGCGAGGTGCTTGAGCGCTTCGGAACGCTGTCGCTCGCGGATGTGATGGAGCCGGCGATCCGGCACGCGTCGCGGGGGTTTCGCGTCACGCCGTACCTCACGGAGTGCGTATCAGACTGTGCTGCAGATCTGGCCCGCGATCCGGAAATCGCGCGGGTGTTCCTGCCGGATGGACAGCCGGTCGAACCGGGCACTCAGCTGACGATGGAGGATTATACCAAAACGCTGCGGCTGATCTCGCGCGAGGGCGACGGGGCGCTGTATGGAGGAGCCTTGGGACGGACTTATACGGATTTCATGGCGCGGGCAGGAGGCTATCTGCGGCCGCCGGACCTGGCGGAGTACCGGACCGTAGAGCGGACGGCGTTGCGAGGTACTTACAGGGGATACGAAATTGTCGGACCTCCGCCGCCAACATCGGGACCTCTGCATATCATCCAGATGCTGAACATCCTGGAGGGCTTTGATCTCCGCTCAATGGGATTCTGGGACGCCGCCGACGCTTCATCTACTAGCAGAGGTTCTGAAGATCGCGTTTGCAGATCGCGCGGCGGCAACGGCAGACCCGGATTACGTGGCGGTGCCGGTCGCGCGATTGGTTTCAAAGGAATATGCCGCGGCGCGGCGGCGAGAGATTGATGCGGCGCAGGCGCGGCAACTTACGGCAGGCGTTGCGCCGGAGGAGTTGCCGCATACGACGCACGTGACGGTAGCGGATGGGTCCGGTAACGTGGTTGCCAGCACGCAGACCATTAACAGCCTGTTCGGGGCCCGGTTCATGGTCCCGGGCACGGGCATGATCCCCAACAACTACATGTATTTGTTCACGCCTAAGCCGGGGTTTGCGAATTCCGTGCAACCGGGAAAGCGGGTCACGTCCTCGATGTCGCCGATCATAGTCGTGCGCGATGGCCGCGTGATGTGGGCACTGGGCCTGCCGGGCGGGATTCGCATCTTTGCCTCGGCAATGCAGGCGGTAATCAACCTGATCGATCATGGGATGAGTTTGCAGGAGGCAGTGGAGGCGCCGCGGTTATGGACCCAGGGCTATGCAGTGGAACTCGAGGCCGGATTTGGGGCGGAAGCCATGTACGCATTGCGGCAGCTTGGACATGACGTGGCTATGGTCGGAGCGGTGGCCGGGGGCACGTGCGCGATCGGTTTCGAAAACGGCGGGTCCATGACAGGTGCTGCCTGCTGGCGGGCGGATGGAACGCCGATTGCTATCAGCGGTGGGCTGGCCCGTCCGGGGGTGCGGTTCAGATCGGAACCCCTGACTGCAGGGTAGGGCAGGGGCGGAAGGCGCAACCCAACGGTTGCGCCTCAGCAGACTCCTTCAGACCACCGCGGCCCCCTGGAAGGTGCAGCCCCAGTCAAACTCGAGCCGTGCAACCGAGACAGTAGCCCCCGCTTCAGTCATGTTCGCCACCTGCGCCAGGTTTCCATCGTAACTTTTGTTGCCGGAGCAAGCGACGCAATCTGAGAAGGCGACATGCCCGTATTCGGGTAGATTAGCGAGCTGCCCGTTGATGCCTGGCCGCTCCATTATCCACTCGGCGCAGTTGCCCTGTAGCGTGGTGCCGGGGGGGGCCGTAAGTTGGACGGTGCTCGAAACCGCGGTGCTTAAGTTTGTCAGCGTAGCCATACCCTGTCCGACACCGTTGTTTATTCCCAGATACCGGACGAAAACTGATACGGTATCACCAGGATGGATGGCGAGGCTCGTGATCTCGGTCCAATCGTAAGGGAACCATTCATACCAAGCGAAATATTCGGTTGTGATCCGGCCGTTGGTGCGGTTTACGTGTTGACCGGTGCCCGCCTGCAGAACGTCACCGGAGTTCCAGCCGTCGATGCCGACCCAGGCGACCGACCACCAATCGCCATCACCAGCCGCCGGAGGGGCTACCGAGGGGACGGTCCACGAGCCGATGATGCCATCAAATGGGGCCCCATCGAACAATACGCCGCCGCTCCAATTTCCGCTGCTGAGATCGGCACCTGCAAGCGGACGTGGGCCAGGGCGGGGTCCGTCTTTCTTTTCCGGTCTCGGGCGAAGAGTGGGCTGCACGAACCGTAGCTTGCGTGCCAGCGTGCGTTGCCAGATGTCCGCCGCCTTACGTGCGGTGGCCGGGTCGGGCCGCGGCGGGAAGCCATAGCGGATCAGGGTGGCAGTATCGGCTTTGAGTGGATCAAAGCTTTCAGGCGGAGGCGCAATACCATGCACGCCTTCAAGATTTGTCGGCACAAGGGTCAACTGCCGAGCCATAATTCGATTTGGTGAGTCGGATACCATGCTGCTCTCCTTTCGGGCGCATGATAATGCGGGCGTGATCACCTGAACGGGGTATGAAGCGTTTCCTCGCAGGCAAGGAGGCCGCCGTACAGCGGGTCGAGAAACCGCTTCTCAGGTATGCCGAGCGACCCACCTCAGGGGCTGCGATGAATCAGTGTATGGCGATCGAGAACCCGGCGGCTGCGCGGAACGTGGCTATAGCCGGACTAGTGACCTTGGGCGTCGCACTCGGGATCGGGCGGTTCGTCTATACGCCCATCCTGCCGCTGATGGTGGAGGTGCTGCGCTGGAGCAGGTTTACGGCCGGCCTGGTGGCGTCGGCGAATTTTGCCGGATATCTGGCCGGCGCGCTGTTCGCCGCGGGCAAGCTGCCGGGCTCGCGCCGGGGCTGGCTGCTCGGTGCGCTGGTTGTTAGCGCAGCTACGACAGCAGCAATGGGCTCGGTTCATGCGGTGCCGGCATTCCTGGCGCTGCGGTTCGCCGGCGGCGCAGCGAGCGCGATTGCGCTGATTGTGGCCTCAGCGGTGGTGATGGAGCGGCTCGCCCAGGCAGGCCGGGCGGAGCTTTCCTCGGTGTTATTTGCCGGTGTCGGGTGCGGCATCGCGGTCTCGGCTTCCCTCGTATCTGGATTGCGGTTGGCAGGCACGGGCTGGGCGGCGCTGTGGTGGGCCAGTGGGGGATTATCGCTGCTGGGAGCCATCGCAGTGGCGATGCTGCTGCCAGGGGATGGGCCTCAAGGCGTGGAGGTTAGGTCGGGCCGGCGGGCGGGCGAGGCAAGGGGGCTCTTCCCGCTGGTCGTCGCGTACGGGCTCTTCGGCTTTGGGTACGTGATTACCGCGACTTTCCTGGTAGCCATCGTCAGAGGCTCGGCGGCCTTGCGGCCACTCGAGCCAGTGGTGTGGATCGTGTTCGGGCTGGCTGCCGTGCCGTCAGTGGCCGTGTGGGTGCGGGTGTCGCAGGCGGTGGGATTATCGCGCGGTTATGCCCTGGCCTGCCTGGTGGAAGCGGTCGGCGTGGCGATAAGCGTGTCGTGGCGCAGCATGGCGGGGGTTTTCCTGGCCTCCGTGCTGATGGGCGGGACGTTCATGGGGCTGACGGCGCTGGGGCTGATGCGCGGCAGGTTATTCGGCGCACGCGATGCGACCCGGGTGCTAGCGGTCATGACAAGTGCGTTCGGCGTGGGGCAGATCGTGGGACCGAGTTTTGCCGGTGCGCTGTACGACCGCCTCGGAAGTTTCGGCGTACCCTCGGCGGTAGCAGCCGGTGCTCTGGTTCTGGCGGCGGTGCTGACCGGAGGGCAGGGGCGGGATTGAGGTTGCGGCCACGGGTTGCCATGCTGGCGGGCTGACGGAAGGAGCGCCGCCCATGCCGAACAAGGTGATCATCTGTTGTGCCGTAACCGGGGCGATTCACACGCCCAGCATGTCTCCCTATCTGCCGGTCACGCCGGAGGAGATCGCGCGGGCATCGATCGAGGCGGCCAAGGCGGGTGCCGCCATCATCCATTTGCACGCGCGCGATCCGCAGACCGGGGCCCCAACTCCTGATCCCGCGGTGTTCATGCGGTTTCTGCCGGTCATTAAGCAAAACACGGATGCGGTCATAAACATCACTACCGGGGGTGGGCTGACGATGACGCTGGACGACCGGCTGGCGGCGCCGCTGCAGGCCAAGCCGGAGATGTGCAGCCTGAATATGGGCAGCATGAATTTCAATATTTCCCGGGCTGGAGACCGAGTGAAAACGTGGAAGTACGATTGGGAAAAACCGTATCTCGACCGGACCGACGACCACATTTTCCGCAACACGTTTCGGGATATCGAAGGCATCGCGGAGCGGCTGGGGAAGGCCCATGGAACGCGCTTCGAATTTGAATGCTACGACGTGGGGCACTTATATAACCTGGCTTACTGCCTGGACCGCAAAGTATTTGAGCCGCCATTATTCGTGCAGACGATCTTCGGGATCCTTGGCGGGATCGGGCCGGAGCCGCGCAATCTGTTGTTTATGAAGGAAACCGCCGATCGGCTGTTTGGCGACGCTTATGTGTGGTCCGTGCTGGCGGCTGGACGGCACCAGATGAATTTCACCACCATGGCCGGCATCATGGGCGGGAATGTGCGCGTCGGGCTTGAAGACAGTTTGTATATCGGCCGCGGACAGTTGGCGAAATCGAATGCAGAGCAGGTGGCGAAGGTCAGGCGGATTCTGGAGGAGTTGAGCCTGGAGATCGCGACACCGCAGGAGGCTCGGGCGATGCTGAAGTTGAAAGGTGGGGACCGGGTCGGGTTCTAGTGCATTCTCACGCTGACTGGAATCGGCGCGTCAATATTCACCTCTCCCTTTGGGAGAGGTCGGCGCGCGCAGCGCGCCGGGTGAGGGTGGCCGCGGTTCCAACCAGCCTCAACCTGCTCTAATCCGGACCAACTAACTTCTCAGTCTCCGCCCATAGGCGGGCTCGGGCAGCGGTGTCCTCGGCCTGTGGGTTGGGCGAGCGCGTGCGCGGGTTGGGCGCGCCAGGCTTGAAGTACTTGCCGGTTGTGGTGGCGACCTCCGGGGCAAGCGCAACGTGAAGCGGCGTGTCGGCGCCTTGCTCCGGCCGGAGCATGAACAGCTTTCCCACATTCCAGAACAGGCCGGGAAGGCTGAAGCGCGGGACGATATCGGTGGCGACCGTACCGGGATGGACGACGTTGGCGGTCACCGCCGCGCTTTCAAGCCGGTTGGCCCATTCGAAGGTAGCCATCATCAGCGCGAGCTTGGTGCGGCCATAAGTGTAGCGCAGCGAAAAATCGCGCTCGGCCTGGAGATCGTCGAGATCGAGCCGGACCTTATCCGAGGCGGCAGAGCCGATGTTCACGATGCGAGATGGAAACCCCGCCCTGAGGCGCGGCTCCAGGCCACGGGTGAGGACAAACGGGGCAAGGTGATTGACCGCAACGGTGAGCTCGTGGCCCTCGGCGGTGACGGTGCGCCGCGGAGAGAACACGCCGGCGTTGTTGACCAGGAGGGCGATGATTGGATGGGCCGCGGCGATGGTTTGCGCGGCGGTTCTGACCTGGGTGAGTTGGGAGAGATCGGTGATTACAGGCTCGGTTACAGCACCGGGGAACTGGGTGCTGATCCACTGGCGGGTTTCTTCGAGCCGCGCGGGGTTACGTGCGATGAGGACGACTCGCATGCCAGCGCGGGCGAGGCCGAGGGCAATCCAGCGGCCGATGCCGGAGGTGGGACCGGTGAGGACGGCGACTTTCTGATCGGGCATGGGGGCCGGATGCCTCCTTCAGTGCGGCAGCGCGATGATCTTGGACTGATCTTCTTTGAGCTGTGGAATTTCGCTGGAGGCGTAGGTTTTCACAAGCCCTGTGCCCGATGCTGCGGCGGCCTGGAAGTGAGTGAGAAAGTAGCGGTAATCGCCGATTTCATGGCGAACGAATGCTGTGTCGAAGCTGGCGCTGGAGATAGCGGCGTAGTGTCTTTGGATGCGCAGATGGACCTCCGACAATTTGTGGGAAAGAATTACATCGAGCTGATCCGCCACTTGTTGCAGCCGCTGTTGCATTTGCTGGTGGCGCTCGACCAAGTAGCGACCAAGATCGCGAACCGGCTGTGTGCGCGCGCGCTTTTCGGCGAGGTGTCCCATGTCCTGCTGTTGGATCTCGATCTGGATGTCCCAGGCGAGAAATGCGCGGTCTACGCTGGTGGCGCGCTCTATGGCGGTCGCAGTATAGGATAACGTGCAGGCAAGGGCCGTTGCGATAAGTCCGCTGGTGCGGCAGATTGTTGCGACCCGGTGATGTGCGGCCTCGGTCATACCGGGCTGCCTTCGGTGACCTTACAGGCACCCAAAATGGTCGCGTAGCTGCAGGCGAATTCCAAGCTTCAGCCCGCCAGCTTGGCGATCTCGGCCGGTAGCTTCGACACCGCCGCATCAACCGTAAACCCGAGTGCAAACGCCTCCACATAATCAAAGCCGCGCGCGCCGAAAACGCGATCGCGCGATTCGAACCGCCAGTAATAGACGATTCCGGCGATCGCAAGCGCGAGAATGAAGCGGCTGTTGAAGAAAAAATCCGCCAACTGGCGTGCAGCCGAGACGGGGGAGGGGAGCACAAATAACGGGGCTGTCCCGGCGCCGAGGGCGGTATCCACAGGCATTAGGGTACCGGACGGAATCCGGTTGCGACCGCGACCTTCATCGTGCCGGTCAGTTTCGCGGGGAACACATGCGTGATTTCGCCCTGCCGACGCAGTGCTTCGGTATCCAGAACCAGTGGCGGCGAGCCGTCCGCAAAATTGATGCCCACGCTGACGCCCGCTTGCCACACGGGATCGAGGTTGCCTATTCGGAACACGATCTGACGTCCAGCGTAACGCTCCTCCTCGGGCGTGACGACCGTGATGGTCAACGGTCTTGGCTCGATCAGCAGCTTGCGGGCAAGGGTGATTGCCGCGGCGACCGAGGAAGTTTCGGCGGCACCGAGCTTTGCGTCTGGCGGGATGGGTGCATCCGCAAGCGACGCTGCGAAGACGTCATTATCGAGCGCGAGCGCCTGGCGACCCAACGCGATGACCGCATTGCAATCACCCTGCCTGATTCCGATCTGCGCCAGCCGAAGCTGACCGAGTTGCGAGTCCCACGCCGGCAGTGCGGACGTTCCCACAAGCCGCATGCCTTGCTCGATGTCGTCGAGACGGCGTCGCAGATCGGCCCGCCACGCCTCGCAAATCGGTGCTGCCGCAACACTCGAAACCTGTGCGAGGCGACGGGGCACGTAATCCGACCAGGCCGTCTCCAGCGCTTTCATCGGCGCCGCGGCCGACTTTAGATCAGACCCGTGCAGCGCCTTTTCTAACGCATCGACCCGGGCACCCAGGGCTTGGCGCTCCTTCGGGTCCGGTACAAGCTGAAGATGCGCACGCCATCCGGAAACAATTCGCAGCAAATAGGCGCGCCGCATGGCTTCGTCCGGCTTGGCCGGCATTTCCCCGCCGGCCTGTGTGATGTCGTCCAGGCCGGTCTCGGCATTGGCGGCTGCAAGCGCCCGGTTGACGCGATCGATCATGAGCGTCCGCTCCGCTCGCAGCAGCGCGGTGCCAGCATCCAGCACCAGGCGGTGTGCGGCCGCAAACCCGTCGAGCGATGGATTATCTCGCAGAGCTGCCGCGGCCTGATCGAGCAGATCGAGCACGGTATGGCGATCTGCCCCGGTAACCCCATCCGCGTCGACGCGATGCCGGATGCGCGCGTCGTCGGCAATCATGTCGAGGCCATCTGCATCAATGCCCAGCACCAGGGTAAGACGCTGATCGAGCGTCACGGCAATACGCTGCAGCCAGCGACGTACGATAATGGCGGACTCCGCGGCCTCGGCGCTGCGCCCCGCATCGGCGGTTAGTCGCACGCGCGCCAGCTCCGGCGCAATTTGGTCCTCAAAAACCTTCAGCGGCACCGCTAAAAAGGCTTGCGCGAAACCAGATAGAAAGTTGCTGACCGCGCCTACGAATCCTTGCGAGGTCGTGCCGCTAGGCGCGGCGGCCAGGCGGCTGCGAATGTCCGCCATGTGCGCCTGTAAAGCGGTCCAGTTATCTTCAAGATCTCGCAACTCGCCTGCTCCCGTCGGCTGGCCCGCGACCGACTTATGCAAGTCCGCCTCGATCGCCCGCGCCGCCTCCAGGCGCTCGTTTGCATCCGCAACGCGATAATCGACGAAAGACCAGCCGCGCGGGCGGTTCAGCGCGCCAATCGCCGCGGCTACTTCACGATCCATCGCCAGCACATCGGCAGCGCGACTCTCGGGTGGCGGCGTCAGCTCTATCCACTCATGCGCCTGCTGGCGAAAGCAAATCGCATCTCGCAGCGCGGACTGTACCTCGCTCTCACCGCTCAGCACGTTCATCACGCCAAGAAGCGAAAGTCCCAGCAACATGCAGGCTATGCCCCAGAGCGGGCTCGCCCCGACCGCAATGCTGACCGGGATGTTCAGCCTCTCCCCAGTGTCGGTCCTGAGCCGCAGAGTGGACGCGTAAGATCCGGGCCGAGCAGGAACACGTCCGGCCAGCACGACCTTTGTTCCTGTCCCTGGAGCCAGCACCGGCGCATCCTTTGTTGGCTGCACCTGAAAGGATCCGCCCGCCCCGACACCGCGTTCCGTCACATGGAGCGGATCGACACTGATGCCGGTTAGCGATAGGCTCGTGGTGCCTGTGTTGACGATAGGGACTCTGACGGATTGCAGGCGGATCAAGCGGCTCGACGCAAAGGGACCAGGCAGAGAGCGCGTTTTGACAAGGACCGCCTCGGGTCCGGCCAGTGCTTTCGGCGCCTTCGCGTCCTCGCTGTCCGCCATCCACCGAGCCCGTTTGAGGGAAATCAAACGAGCATAGGCTGAGGAGCGGTATCAGGGGAAGACCGATCCTCCCGGTTGGCCGGTATGAGCCTCAGTTCCGACAGTCCCTCCGCCGGCATTCTATTCGCAGCGGGAATGGAATCTTGCCGGCTCCGCCCCTACCAGCGCTCAGTCCCGATCGTAGCCGAGCACTCCTACTTCCAAACGATTCCGGTTATCCAAACGCGGAAGAGTGTAACACGACCTCCTCAGTGGCGGAGTTCGCTTTGGTGCCGACGACCATTTCTGGGGGCGGAGAGGCTAATTAGCTGCCGAAGTTGTTGGGGTCGCGCCAGACCCTCTCGAAGGGCAGCCGCCAGGCGTGCGGGGCGACTAGTTGGTGGATCGAGTTCGGCCCCCACGAGCCCGGCTGGTACAGGTGGACCGGCGGCGAGCCCTCGAGCAGAGGCGTCGACAACTCCCAGAGTCGCTCAATCCCCTCGGCGGTCGTGAATAGGGTCCGGTCGCCGCGCATGGCGTCGAGGATCAGGCGCTCATAGGCCTCAAGCACCTCGCCGATCCAGCCGGTCTCGCCCATGGCGAACTGCAGGCTCAACTTGTCGAGCCGCATGCCTGGGCCGGGGCGCTTGCCATAGAAGGACAGCGACATCTTCGAGGCGTCCGCCAGGTCGAAGGTCAGGTGATCCGGGCCTTGCGCGCCCACCCCCGACCCCGCCGGGAACATGCTCTTGGGCGGCTCCCGGAACGCGATCGAGATGATCCTCTGCCCCTCCGCCAGCCGCTTGCCCGTGCGCAGGAAGAACGGCACGCCGGCCCAACGCCAATTGTCGATCGCGCACTTCAGAGCGACGAAGGTCTCGGTATCCGACGCCGGGTCGACCCCCTCCTCCGACCGGTAGCCCGCATACTGTCCGCGGACGACGTCCTTCGGGTGGAGCGGCAGCATGCTGCGGAAGACCTTATTCTTCTCCTCGCTGATCGGCGCCGGCTCCAGGGCGGTCGGCGGCTCCATCGCCATGAAGGCGAGGATCTGGAACAGGTGAGTCACCACCATGTCGCGGAACGCCCCGGTCACCTCGTAGAACGCGGCACGCCCGCCAAGCCCCAGCGTCTCCGGCACGTCGATCTGCACGTGATCGATGAAGTTCCGATTCCAGATCGGCTCGAACAGGCCGTTGGCGAAGCGGAAGGCCAGGATGTTCTGCGCCGCCTCCTTGCCCAGGAAGTGGTCGATGCGGAAGATCTGATCCTCGGAAAAGACCTGGTGCAGCCGGGCGTTCAGTGACATGGCGCTCGCGAGATCCGTACCGAAAGGCTTCTCCATGATCACTCGGCACCGGCCGACGAGGTCGGCCTCCGCGAGCAACCGCACCGCCGACAGAGCTGCAGCAGGAGGCACGCTCAGATAGTGCACCCGACGAACTCTCGCCCTCCAGCGACCGCTCCGCCTCCTCCACCGCACGTCTGAGCACGTCGGCGCCAGCCGCCAGTGGAACGTAGTCGATGGTCTGCGCGAAGGCGGCCCAGTCGGCCTCGCTCACCTTGCGGGTGGAGAATTGATCGAGCGCCCCCCGAGCGATCGTGCGGAAGCCGTCGAGACCGATCTCGTCCAGCGAGACGCCGATGATCCGGCAGCCCGGGATGAACCCAGCTCTCGCGAGGTGGAACAGGCCAGGCAGCAGTTTTCGTCGCGAGAGATCGCCGGTGGCGCCGACGAGCACGACGACCTGGGGATATCTCGGGCCGACCCGCGAAGCATCTTTGGCTAGCATATGCTTTCCGTCCTGTGTCTCGGCCGCGTAGGTGCCGGATCTCAGCCAGACCCATTCTGGGACATCGGCAACAACGCGCAAAGCGTGTCGTCTGCCCAACGGTCGAGCGCTCGACCTGGTCGCAGAGCATAGCACCCGCAAGCATCCACGCGGCGAGTACCCCGCGTCGAATGCAGCCTATCTTGTTCTGGCCTTCCGGTCGTACGCGTCAGAGCCGGATGCCCCGCCGGGGGTCGTTCGCTCGGACGCTGATCACATCGGCCTGCAACGCTACCCCGTAGCGCCCCCACACCGGCTGGATGACCGTCCCTCAAACCCGCCCCTTCCCCTGAATCGCGCACCTCCGCTACCCCCACCCCATGACCCCCGGCGAGTTCATCGCAAAATGGTCGGCCAATACCCGCACCGAACGGGCCGCCTGCCAGGAGCACTTCATCGACCTCTGTCACTTGCTTCAGGAACCCACTCCTAATACCAACCGCTCTAAATTCCGACCGTTGCCCAATCCCGTTGCGCGATTGACTTGAGCCGCCCCGGCTCATTGACCAGGGCGTTCCATGCCTTGGCACAGGCGTCCACGATGACCTTGTAGCTGCCGAAGACCCGCATGCTGAGATGATTGGCGCGGAGATATTCCCAGATGTTTTCGACTGGATTGAGTTCTGGGGCATAGCTTGGGAGGGGAAGCAGAGAAATATTGGCAGGAATTGGCAGGCGCTCGCCTGGCTGATGCCAGCCGGCGCCGTCGCACAAGACGACGGCATGAGCGCCGGGCGGCGACCTGGCTGCTGATCTCG
>CAWIDE010000019.1:0-234081 GCA_963834715.1 uncultured Pseudomonadota bacterium
GGGCGGCCTGGTGGCTGAAGCCGTTGCATGCGCTCATGGTCAAGACCGTGCTGGCCTCGGCCAAAGTGTTCTGTGACGACACGAAGACCGAAAGGGGCAGCATGTGCAGGAGCATCTGGCGGGCTTCAGCGGTGTGCTGCAGGTGGATGGCTATGCCGGCTACCACGAGCTGACCCGGCCCAACCGGCCGGGGGGCGCGATCACCCTGGCGTTTTGGCTCGCTCATGCACGGCGGAAGTTCTTCGAGGTGTTCAAGGCGAACGGCTCCACGGTGGCGGAAGAAGCCCTGCGACGGTTCAGGACGATTTATGAGATTGAGGCGCGCATCCGGGGGCTGACCGCCGCGGAGCGCGTCTCCGTTCGGCAGACCCAGACCAAGCCGATTCTAGAAGCATTCAAGACCTGGCTGCTGCAACGGCTGGAGGAGGAATTCAGCGAAGTCAAAGCTCGCCGAAGCGATTCGATACACCCTCAATCATTGGGAGGGCTTGACGGTATTCCTCGCCGACGGCCGGGTGGAGGCGGACACCAATGTGGTCGAACGCGAAATCCGTCCCATTGTGTTGGGCCGCCGCAACGCGCTGTTCTCGGGTTCCGCTCGAGGAGCGGAGGCGTGGGCGATCCTTGCGTCGCTCATCAACACCTGCAAGCTCCACGACCTCGACCCGCAGACCTATCTCACCGACGTGCTGGAGAAGATCGTGTCAGGCCAGACGAAGGTGAACGCTTTGCCCGAACTGCTGCCGTGGAACTGGAAGCAAGCCCAGGCAGCCCAGCTGACCGCCGCGTGAGCCGGCCTGCCCGCAGGCGGTGCCGCGATGCCGCGCAGGCGATGAGCCTTGAACAGCTGGAGCACTGGATCGAGCGGCTGGAGCCCCCGCCATTGATCGATAGTGTCTCCATGCTCGACGGCTATCTGACCGCGATCATTGTCGGGCCATGCTCCATCGATCCGTATGAGTGGATGCGCCACATGCTGGGCCCGCATAGCGCGATCGGTGCGGGCGGCTCCGAGCAGTTCGCCGCGATGCAGGCGATCGCCGCGCGGTTCAACGCGATCGGTGAGGGCCTGGCGACCGCGCCAAGTCAATACGCGCCGATCTTTGAGCGTACCGACGACGGCATTGTGGACGCTAGCCCCTGGTGCATGGGGTTCATGGCGGCGATGACGCTCCGCCCCAAAGCCTGGCGGCCACTGCGCGATCTCAGCCGCATCGAGCATGGGCTGCTGCTGCCCATCCTGCTCCACTGCACCGACAGCGCCGGCTGGCCGATGCTGGGCCCGAGCCGACCAGGACCGGCCGGAGAGGAATTCCTACGGACCGCCTACCATGACATCCCGGTCGTCGTCCCCGCCATCCGAGAATTCTGGATGCCTCAGCGTGTGCGCGAGGCCAATACGCAACCCTAATCTCGGTGGGCCACTCGCAACGGTTACTCATAAAGCTCGCACCGCCCGATTTTTCGTTCAAGCAGCTGCAAATCGGCGATCTGCCGCTCTATAATCAGGACGATGACGCGAACCAAGCCGCTCAATCCCCGGCGTGCTCAAGAACGCGATTGATCATGCCTCCCGCCCCTACGGTCAAAATGCTTGGGTGGGGAAACCTGCTGGGCCTTTTGGGGGCTTCCATTGGTGCCAGCGGAACAGCCGTTGCTCAGCAGCACCTTCGCAACGTTCTCGCATATCTGGATGTTCCTACGCTGGGCCAGCCCGAGGCCTTCATCCATGTACGAGAGGGATTTTTCAGTGAGGCGCGCGATATCGGCAACCAGGAGACCAAAGGCTTTCCTGCAGGGCTGGATGGAACGCTATGCCACGTGGGTGAGAAGGCACGCATCCTGACTACGCGTGCACGCCCGAAAGCTCGGGCATAACCTTAGCTACTTTCCGGCGCAAAATTCGGTGTCCCGGGGGGCGGGCGGGGCGGTTTGAGCGAGAACGTTGGGGTCTGCCGGGAACGATTCGACAGGCCACCGCAACGTGCTGCAGTCTTATGGCGTCAGGGGACGATCAGACCTGCTGTCTGCCGATCGCGTGGCCGATATTGATCAAATTGTCGGCAATACCCCGAGGCCGACCCAGCGCTTCATCCCGTCATCACCGTGATAGCGACAACGGTTCAGGCCGTGCCGTCGCTTGCTCACGCTAATGCGCCCCTCGCACCCGGTGCGCCATCGCTGCCCGTTGCGGAACCAGCGCTTTTTCTGCTCAAGCTTGCGGGCCGCGCTCTTGCTGGAGCGATTGGGAATACAGACCCGTTTGACGCCGCTGGCGTGCGCTGCGATCTCGTTCTCGGTAGAGTAAAAGGCGGCATCGGCGGCGACCAACCTCGGCGTGCGTCCCAACTTCGCTTGGTGGGCGGCAATAGCAGGGATGAGCAGATCTGCATCATTGGGTCGCTGAGCATAGACCTCATAGTCGATGACGATCTGATTCTCCGCTTCCTGTAGTTTCACCGTAAGCGGAGCGCGGTGGCGCCACCGAGGCGCTGACGCGCATCGCCGCACTGTATAGGATCGAGGCCGAGATCCGCGGCCTGAGTGGGTCCGAACGCCGCGTTGCACGTCAGGACCGTAGCCGTCCGCTGCTTGAGGAGCTCCGTACCTGGTTCGAGATGCAAATGGCGAAGCTGCCCGGCCGCGCTCCGACCGCTGAGGCAATTGGCTACGCGCTGAATCACTGGGATGGGCTCGTGCAGTTCCTCGATGACGGACGCATCGAGATCGATTCGAATTGTGTGGAACGGAGCATGCGGCCGGTTGCCCTCAGCAGAAAGAACGCACTGTTCGCGGGCAGCAACGAGGGGGCGGAAAACTGGGCCTCCATAGCCTCGCTGATCGAAACCTGTAAGCTGAACAGGGTCGATCCGCAGCGCTACTTCACCGACCTGCTGACCCGCCTGGTTGACGGCTGGCGCCAGGCCCGCATCGACGAGCTCATGCCCTGGTGTTGGGCCAACGCCAAAACCGCCTGACGTCAAGGCCGAACATTCAGGGCCACTGAACTCCGCTTACGTTTCACCAGCTTGCCAAACTCGGTAGGTTTGCTGGCCTTGCCTTTGCGGATCACTTCGGTCGAAGGCTCGAACAAGCTGACGATTTTGTTTTCGCTCCGGGTGTCGCCCAGGAAGATACGCGCCTTGGTCTGGCGCATGACCTGCTGCAGCCGCGGCACCATCGCGTCCAGCGCCTGGCGCTGACCTTCCAGCGCGGCTTGCTGAATCATCCCTTTGCACCGCTTTACACCCTCGCCGAGTTCCCCGGAGAAGCGCTTCGCCTGTCCCACCACCCGACCGGCCACATCCAGCAATTTGCCATAGGCCTGCTTCAGCTTGTCGCGACTTGGTGGTACTTTGCCGCGTGCAGCCCGAGCAATCCTCCAGCATCCGCAACTTCGCGCTCCGGCTCTGGTCGCGCAGCTTGGCGCTGACCGCGTCCGTCAGCCGACTGATCTTCTTCATGGTGCGGGTCAGCACGCGGACCCCGTCACCCAGCAGGCTGCTGTCGGTGGGGTAGTGGATATTGTTTTCGACCACCGTCGTATCGAAACGCATTCTTCGCCCTTGCACAACATCTTTGGCGTGAGCGATTTGGATAATCCGTTGGTGGATCTCCTCACTCAACTGTGGAGCGGGGGAAGCGCCTCATCGACCCGGTCCGAAGCTGGGCGGTGAGCCTGAGGCGTCGACGACTGGCCTGGACCGATCGCGTCGATGGCCAGGTGCGGGTTCAGTATCGCGAGCCGGCCACCGCCCTGAGACGCCGTATCCTGGCGCGGGTACTTGGATGGTTGCCGATCGAACCCCAGCTTTAGGTCGCTAACCGTGGTGCGGCCTCGGGATGCCGCTCGGTGGAGCCCAGCCGACCAGCTTTCGCCACGTAGCCGCGTCGGCAACCGCTGACCGCGATGCGCATCTGCCACGTCGAGTTGAACCGCGATCGGCCGATGGTCGGAGGCCTCCCGCGTGAGTGCCCGCGCACCTACGCAGGCCAAGCCACGCACCAAGCACCGATCGATCCGCAACGGCACCAGGTCCCCGGCGATGTGCGTGGGCTCGCGTGGGCCAACGTCGCGAAAGCCGGGTAACAACGCCGGGCCAACGAGATTGTAATCGCCCAGCACAGCAGCGCGAAACGGGAGAACCTCCGCGATGCGGCGGAGCTGGCGGCGATTGAGGAACTGGCCATGCGAGAGATGGACGTTCGCGACTGCAAACTGCCCGAGGTCCAGTATCTGGCAGACGCGGTCGAACCTCGTCCCGGACGGCAGAGGCAGCACCACCGGGGAGGTGGGTAGCGGCCCCGGGCTCCACGCCGCGAGGCCATGGCCGCAGCTCGGCAAAGGGCTGCGCACATAGTGCCCCCCAACTTCCTCAATGAGGTCATCCATGGTGTGGGTCGCCTCCTGCATCAGCAGGAGATCCGGACGTTCCCGACGAATCAGTCCGATGACGTCCGCGAGCGAGGCCCCCTGCTACAGAGCAGATTCCAACTTATAATTTTAGTCATGGCAGCAGCTATATAGGAAGCCGCGAATGCGGCAGCGCACAATTGGCCCGCATGCCTGGCTTCTGCGTTGAACAGTTCTCTGGGCGGCTAGTTACGCTATCAGGCCCCACGGCTTGACGCGGGATCAGCCCGACCAGCCCTCGGGCGCGCTGCGGCATCCAGAACTCCTGATCACCGGGACGGTCACGGCCCCAGAGCAGCACGGTCCAGAAGATCAGCCGCCTGGCGCTGCGGGATTCCGCGTACCCGGCGCAGGGTATCTGGAACAGGACATAGCAGTGGAAAAACAGCGCGCCCGGCAGGGCCGAGATCCTTGCCCAGCCCGGCCGCCGAGCCGATGCTGTGGTTGGGCCCGATCGATATTGGCCAAGCTGAACGTGACGAACGCCACCGGCACCAACGCGCCCATTGGGCGCCGCCCATCCGCTCGCTAGGCATCGGGACACCCCCGTGCTGTCCGCCTGGAGTTGGCGGTCCGTGATGGCACCGAAACACAACTCTGCGCCAAGGAGCACGCGCATGAAGCCAGAGATCCTGCTGATCGAGCCGATGATGCCCGAAGTAGAGGCGCGATTGGACGCGGCCTATCAGGTGCATCGGCTGTTTCAGTCGGCCGATCCGGCCGCGCTGGTGGCGCGGGTCGGTCCGCGCATCCGGGCCATAGTCACGGGGGGTGGCTCGGGCGCGAGCAATGAGTTGGTCGATGCGCTGCCAGCACTGGAGATCATCGCGATCAACGGAGTTGGCACCGATGCGGTCGATCTGGAACGGGCACGGACGCGCGGCGTGCGCGTCACCACCACCCCGGACGTTCTAACTGATGACGTGGCCGACATGGCGATCGCCCTGATGCTTGCGGTGGCGCGCCGCATCTGCCCGGGCAACAATTTCGTGCGCCAGGGGCGCTGGCCGGTGGGGAGCGTGCCGCTAGGACGGAAGGCCAGCGGCAAGCGACTCGGCATAATCGGGCTCGGCCGGGTTGGTCGGACGATCGCGCGTCGCGCCGAGGGGTTCGGAATGGCGATCGCCTACACCGATCTGCGGCCAGTGGAAGGCGTAAGATACCGCCACTACCCGCGGCTGGTGGACATGGCCGGGGAGTCCGATTTCCTGGTGGTCGCTGCCTCCGGCGGGCCGGACTTACGCGGGATCGTCGATGCCGCGGTGATTGACGCACTCGGGCCGGAGGGCGTGCTGGTGAATGTGGCGCGCGGCAGTGTGGTCAATGAGCCGGCGCTGGTCGCGGCGCTTTCCGCTGGACGGCTGGGCGGCGCTGGTCTGGACGTGTTCGCGCACGAGCCCGACGTGCCGCCGGCGCTTTGGGAAATGGAGCACGTTGTGCTGGAGCCGCATCAGGCGAGTGCCACTGTGGAGACGCGGCGCGCCATGGGCGAGTTGGTGTTGCAGAACCTGGAGGCGCAGTTCGCCGGACGTGAGCCGCCGAGTGCGATCGTCTAACTCTATCCCGGAGTTATCCGCTGGCGAGGACGAGTAATTGGGCAGAAGCCGGGTAGGGCTAAGTTTTGGGCTTCCTGCCGCGGAGAGCGCGATTCGCTGGCGGCACGTCATTCTCAGCTGAACTGTCGTTAATGGCTGCGTGAATCCGCGCGCAGCCATGTCCGGCTGGTTGGGAGGCGCCGCGGTCAGCAGCATCCGGAAGGGCGCGTGGCCCTGCTGTGAGTGGCGGCGCAAAATCCCCAAAATGGGCGGCTGAAAATTCCCCAGTCGGCGGCGTGACGTCGGTCTGAGTGGTGGAGATCGTGATGCAGCCGCCTGGTGGTGTCCCTTGCCTCGAGGGGAGCGGACGCGTGGTCAGACCTGGGGAGTTGGTGATGATCCTGGACCTGCACCAGCAAGGCATGAGCGTCACTGCTATCGCGCGCCGCACCGGGCTCGACCGCGAGACCGTCCGCAAATATCTCCAGCGCGGCATCGAGCCGCCCGCCTACGCTCCCCGTCGCGTGCCGCGGCCGAGCAAGGTCGCGCCATTCGCGCGGTACCTGAGCGATCGCGTGGCGAACTTTCCCGAGCTGACAGCGAGTCGTCTGCTTCGTGACATCCGCGAGCTTGGCTATGATGGTGGTTACACGGCGGTCAAGGACTTCCTGCGCGGCGTTAGGCCGCCGGAGACAGCCACTTTCGAAGTCCGCTTCGAAACGCCCGCCGGCCGTCAGGCCCAGGTCGACTTCGCGCATTTTCGCACCGTCTTCACCGATCAACCCGGGATCGAGCGAACCGTCTGGTTGTTTTTCAATTGTCCTCGGCCACAGCCGCATGCTGTGGGGATGTTTCGTCCAGCGCCAGGATTTGCAGACCTTGCTGCGCTGTCAGGCCGCTGCTTTCGCGGCGTTTGGCGGCGTTCCCGAGCAGATCCTGCGAGTTGATCGACGCGCCGGAGGCGTGACCCACGACGCCGCGGCTCGCGCCAATCAGTTACAGCAGCGAGACCTGGATCTGCTTGGCGTCAACGCCCACCACGACGAACCGGCATTCCTTCAGCAACATCCCCGCCTCGATGGACTTGCCGGGCCCGACCTCGTCGGCCAGCAACACCCGGCCGCGGTACTGCCTGAGCCTTTTCCGGACGGTCTCGACCTAGTGCCAATGCGCTTCCGCACCCTGCAGTGCTGCCAGGCAGAGAAGCTCGTCGAATCCCGGAACAAACGAACAAACTGAGCCTGACAAGTTCGCCACGCAGGTGGAACGGGACCAGGTTGGGGCTTGCATCGGCGCCGGCGATTTGGATCGGATCGGGATCCGCAAGCTGGAACGCCATCTCGAACCGTGCCTCCAGCCGCGGCAGATCCGCTACCGCCGGCTGGGTGGGGCAGCCGGAGCGACGTTTCGCCTCTCCCCGCTTGCATGAGCAGGACCAGGCGCAGGCAAACGGGGATAGGGCGGGTCGGCCCGGTGAGCCATCCGAAGGACCGCCGCCTCGGCGCAGATTCTCGACCCATATTTCGCGCAGCCGGGCGAACCACCAATCCGTCATGGCGGTGTCACCGACGAACGCCGCGCGGTCAATGTCGAGTTTGCGCGCCCCGCAGCATTGTTCCGGCCTGGCGAAATGCCCTTGTTGGCCGAGGGCCAGTGCCGTCAGAAGTGTGACTGCCTTACCCGGCACGTGGCGCTTGTCGTGGCGCTTCAACAGAGCCCGCGCGCACTCCGCTGGTTTCCGGCCAGAGCGGTCAGTGCCGCAAGTATCAGGATTTTCGGATCGGCCGGGCCAGGCGCGCAGGCTCTCCTCGGCGACCTCAGAGGCTTGCGATCACCGCGCGGCCAATTCGTCGCGCAGACGGCCGACCCAGAATTCCCATCCGCGCGGCTCTGGTGGCTGATCCGCTGGCGGATTCGGCCGGGGCGACAGTCACGGCGCTAACCTGGGCGCGGATTCATCACCGTGGCTGCCGCCATAGCGCTCCTCCAGGCGATGCACGATTTCGGCCGCTATTTCGGCCGGCCGGCCACCGACACCGACAGTGATCGGATGCTCGTCCGGCGTCGGTTCCTCCAGTGTCGCGAACTGACTGTCGAGCAGGGCGACCGGCATGAAGTGCTCGTGCCGCGTGGCCATGCGGCGGCCGATGAGCTCGTGTGATCCTTTGAGGTAGACCAGCGTGACGTTGGGGCGATTGCCGATGATGATGTCGCGGTAGGATCGCTTCAGCGCGGAGCAAGTTAGCACGCCGCATTCGCCGCGCGCGCGCCAGCGGTCGATTTCCTCGGCGATCTTGTGCAGCCAGGGCATCCGGTCCGCATCCGTCAGCGGCATGCCGCCGTGCATCTTCTCCACATTCTCGCGCGGGTGCAGGTCGTCGCCTTCTTGAAATTGGCAGCCCAGTGCCGCCGCGAGCAAGACTGCGACCTGTACTCTTGCCTGATCCGGAGACGCCCATAACGACGACAATCACCGGCCTGGCGATGGTGTGCGCGAGGGCTGCGAACCAAACGCGCGGGGATTGTTCATGATTTCCAATCATGCGTCGATTCCCGACCGTACACCGGAGTTGAACCGGCGCAGCAAGGCATGATTACAGAAACGCGGCAGCGAGGGAAGGCGTGGGTGGGGGATCAATCTGCACGGTGACGGTGTCGTGCCGGCCACCAGGCGCACGCCATCCGACACATGATCGCTGTGGACACGCACCGGAATGCGTTGGGCAAGGCGCATCCAAGTGAAGGTCGGATTGACAGAGGCGAGCCCTTGCTAGGCCGCTTGAGCATTGGCGACGTTGATGGCGGGGGCGACGCCGGCGACATGGCTGCAGGCAATCTGACTGCAGCCTCCTATCACCTTACTGTAAGGATCCAATCGACCAGCCGACGGGCGCTGCGGCAGCAAGTCCACACAGTTGCGATCGAGACCCAGAGAATTGCCCGGCCGGGGTTGGTGGCGAATGTGGCGCCGAACACGGCAAGGCCGAGCAGCATACCTATCGCGAGCACGGTCTTGCGCACGGGCGTTTGGTCATAGCCTCGGGTGACCAGGTGCTCGATTAGCCACCCGCCCACAGCGAGGTCCGCTATCGTAGCAAAGGTCCCAGGTATTGTAGCCATCCCAGCAGACTTCGGGATGCTCATGTGCATCGTCTGCAGGAGATAGTTCGGCAGGCAGGTCAGGAACAGGTAGAACGAGTAGCCGTAGGCCGCGACACCAATAGTAGGCCCCCACACCTTCCAGACCAGTGATGCCGAAGCCCCAGCGCAATCTCCGGGACGCGCGCGGCGGGGTCATATGACGTTGCTGTTCATTAGGGGCTGCCCCTGATATCTAGCTTGAGCAGTGGATGTCACGATGCTAACCGTTCCGTGGGCTCATCGCCTCAGTCGCTGCCTCCCGGTGTTCCAGCTCACGCACTCGAGTACGGCCTTAGCTCGCGCCCGGTCATTGCGCTGGCCGGAGGCAAGCCGAGCGGACAATGGGACCGCAACGCCTATCAGGAAGTCAGCTCGCTCTACCTGCAGGTCACAAGATTTAGGCCGAGGCGAATTGTGCCAGCCCATCTGCCGCTGCAGTTGTGCCAGGTGCTGCGGACGGCTGTCAGTGGCATCGCATGCGGGTTCAACGAAAAATGCACCACGCACTTGGTCCAGCGCTCTATTCCGGCTGGAACCGCCGACCGAAAATCAGGCGGTTGCCAGGCGATGGAAAACTGGCCGCAGGATGTGCAGCAGGCGCCGACGCGCGAGGTCTTTCTCGACGCGGTTGAGCTTCCGCCTGGCGCCAAGGCGGGGAGATTGACTGCGGCTTGGGGGCAGTCCGAAGTCGAGGACATTGGCTTAGACCCATCCCCGGCCGGGTTGAGGCGCATAGGCACATCCGATCCTGGAGGGGACAAGAATGAAACCTGCTACGGCATTCCGCATCATTCTGTTGACCGCCGTCGCGGTCGGCCTCGGCCCTGGTGCGATGGCGCAGTTCTTGGAGAACCGCTTCGGCCCGGCTCTCACCAGCGAGGACGTACGATACCTGCTGAATGCCTCGAACGAGCTGAACGAAAGGCCTCAGCTAAAGCCCGGTCAGTCGATGAGCTGGACCAATCCGACTACCAAGGCGCACGGCACCATTAGGGTCACGCGCATCTATCATAGTGGCGATACGATTTGTCACGCGCTGCGCTACAATTCGCGCCTCCCGCGGGCTATACCCGGACATACAACGTGAACTGGTGCAAGACTCCTGAGGGTTGGAAGCAGGTGGGCTAGGTCAGTTCAGACCAAATGCCACTAACGATCGGTCTTGCGCCGGGTCTTGGGGTCCATGAGGCGGCCCAGCCTGAGAGATGACGACGCAGAGGCGGCGGACGCCGCGTTTATTGGCGACGCAGCGAACGGGGGATCAGCCCCGCTTTGGTCGGCGGATCCGCAATCGGCTCTAGTCGGCCCAAGACAAAGACGTAACCGACGATGCCAACGACCAACACGATACCCGCGATCAGGAATGCGCCGGTGAAGGAATGTGTGGCGCCGACGATGTACCCCGTCGCTAACGGTGCGATCACACCCATGAGGTTGTTGAAGAAATTCATGATTCCGCCGATTGTGGCGGTGCCACCGCGTGGGGCTATTAAGGATGGAATTGACCAGCCGACGGGCGCTGCCGCAGAAAGTCCGCACAGTGCGATCGAGATCCAGAGAATTGCCCAGCCGGGCTTGGTGGTGAATGTGGCGCCGAACACGGCAAGGCCGAGCAGCATGCCTGTCACCAGCACGGTCGTGCGCACCGGCGTTTCGTCATAGCCTCGGGTGACCAGATGGTCGATCAGCCAACCACCTACGACGAGGTCCGCGATTGTGGCACAAATCCAAGGTATTGTAGCCAGCCCAGCAGACTTCAGGATGCTCATGTGCATCGTCTGCACGAGATAGTTCGGCAGCCATGTCAGAAACAGATAGAAGGAGTAACCATAGGCCGCGAAGCCGATGGTCAGCCCCCACACCTTTCGATTGAGCAGGAGGTGGCCGAGCATGGCAACCTCGCCGCTCGGCGCAGGGCCTTCGGGTGTAGCCCCGCCCGCGCGGATGTATTCGAGTTCCTCCGCGCTTAGCCAGGGGTGTTGGCTCGGGTCTCGGTAAACGATCGTGAAGGCGACGAAATAGAGGAAGCTCAGTAGACCGGTGATGCCAAAGCCCCAGCGCCAGCCGAAATTCACCACTGCCACCGCGATGAGCGGCACGCCGATTACATTAGAGAACTTTGCTGCGGCATCGAAGATCGCTGTTGCAAGTGCCCGTTCACCGCGGGGGAACCAATAACCGGTAGCCTTCGAGTTTGCAGGGAAGCTTGGCGCTTCCGCGATGCCCAGCAAAATGCGCACAGCTAGGATTCCGAGGAAGCCACTGGCTAGGGCCGTTGTGGCGGACGCCATGGACCAGAGAAACGAGCTTATCCGATTGACCAGTTTGACCCCGAACCGGTCCAGGATCATGCCGACCGGTATCTGCAGCAGTCCATACGACCAGAAGAGCCCACTAAAGAGCCAGCCGAGCGCATCGTCGCTCAGACCGAATTCGTGCTGCAGCTGTGGCGCTGCCACGGAGAGGTTGACCCGGTCGAAATAGTTGATCAGCACTCCCGCGCCTAGAAGGATGCCGATGCCCCAGCGCAGCCTTGGGATGCGCGCGGCGGGGATCATTCGACTTTTTTCAGGGCCTCCCGCAGCCCGCTCTCCTGCTCGGCGGAGAGGTTAGTGCGGAGAACAGTGCCGCCGAAGGCGGCCATAGCGGGCAGCACCTTATCGGCGGTAACCCTGCGCACGAGCACGCAGAGGGCCGCCTGGCCAGGTGTCAACGCTGCGGCGGCATCCCTCATGAATTTGTCATCAATGCCAATATCAGTGAAGTACCCGCTTACGGCGCCGGCGCCAGCGCCGATCGCTCCTCCGATCAAGGGATTGAGGAACAGGAGTCCGATCAGGGCGCCCCACATTCCTCCGGAAGCAGCGCCGGCGGCGGTCATGTTGATCAGTTGGTTCAGCTTCACGCTGCCGTCGGGCCGGCGTACCGCCACCACAGCGTCACCAAGCTCGATCAGGTACTCCTTCCGGAGCTCCAACAGCTTTGTTCGCGCGTTTTCGGCCTTTTCTTCGCTCTCGTAGGCGATGATGACGAGGTCGGTCATGGCGCCCTCCTGCTTTCGAGATCTGCCTCCTGTTGTGGCTCAAGGGAAGCATATCACTCTACGCCGTCGGGCGGCCCTGATGCCAGCATGCAAAAGCACCACATTGGCGAACCGGGCGCGACCTCTGTCGAGGCGTTACGTCCCCGAGACGTGACGATTTCCGTTCCAAGGGCGAGCAGCAGACGCCATATGCGGATGTTCCATAGTGGCGCTTGTACCTACCATATTCCACAAGGATTTATTCAGTCGCCTGCTTCGAGGTGTCGCGCCTCGGCTCTGCCGCGATCAGGTGCGTAACTTTCGGGAGATCCCGTACCAACCGGCGAACATGTTGCTCCAGCACACGATCAGCGTTTGTTACCCGTTCATGCTGACGCAAATGCTCCAGCCACAATTCAATGAGAAACGTCTCCAAGAACCGTCCCTGTTCGGCCGTGTCTTCGAACACACCCCATGCATATGCGCCATCGCGACGACGTGCACGTTCCAACCGATCGATTGCGGCGAGAAACGCGTCGCGCTCCGTAGGGATGATCCGATATTCCATGGTCACCAGGACTGGTCCCCGATGGTCCTCGATGGCCCGGGTAATGACCGGCGTTGGCCAACGTACGGAAGGCGTAAGGTCGATCCCAACAGCGGCTTGTAGCTTCCAGCGTCGCGTTAAGGGAATCGCAAGAAGGGCGCCGGCCGCCGCGATGAAATGCGCCATGGGTAGCCCGGTAGCCGCGGCAACCTTCCCCCAAATGGCGCTGCCGAGAGTCATGGCACCGAAAAACACACTGAGGTACATTGCGAGCCCGCGTCCGCGCACCCAATCCGGTAGCGCGACCTGAGCCGAGACGTTGAGAGCCGCCACAACCGCGATCCACGAAATTCCTGCAATGACGCTGGCCATCAGGGCCATGATAGGCTCGTGTGCAAGTGCGAATAGCAACAGCGCGACCGCAGTGCCTGCAGTCCCCACTTCTGCAGTTCGGTCTGCTCCGATCTTCGCCTTTAGCGTGGGCAGCACAAATGCCCCACCGGCGGCGCCGGTGCCAATCGCACCGAGCAGGACCCCATAGAGTTTTTGCGTGCCACTAGTGGAAGGAGTGCCCAATAGGCACTGGCGAACAGTAAGAAAGCCACAGCTCGCATCAATGTGGCATCCAGAGGTGGGTTGTTTCGCGCATGGCGAAAGCCGGTGCGGATAGCGCTGGTGAACCGTTCGGCAGGGAGGCGGCTCGCCGCCCGTTTGGGCGGGCGCCACCACAGCAAGGCCCATATGCTCCCAACATTGCTGACGGCGTTTATCCAGAACGGCGCCGCGATTCCCAGTCCGGTGATCAAAACTCCTCCTAGCGCTGGGCTGACCGCACGGCTGAGGTTCATTCCAACGCTATTGGCCGCCACCGCAGGACCCAGATCCTCCCTCGGAACGAGTTGCGGCACGACAGATTGCCACGCGGGGGACGTCAGCGCATCCCCTATGCCAATCAGGAACATGAATAGCAGTAACGTTGCTGGCTTGACCAAACTGAACCAGACCAACGCCGCAAATACCGCTGATACGATGGTTGTGGCGCTTTCGACGACAACCAAGAACCACCGCCTGTCTGTGATATCGGCAAAGGCGCCAGCTGGCACCGCGAACAGAAACAGCGGCAGGTTGCTTGCGACCTGGACCAAGGATACGCTAGTCCGAACTTCCTAGCCTCGAGACACGCAAGTTACTGAAGCATCTATACATTCTGTCTCGCGACCTGTGGATTACTGGCTACAGTTGACGCCGAGGAGATTGAATGCCTTCTGCTGCAGCGGTGTTGGCCTTGTGACGACGGTAAGGCGATAGTCCGGTGTGATCGCGGTGGTGATGGTGTTGCGCACTACGGTTGCCAGATCGCCGAGCAATGAACGGAAGCTATGCACCGGCAGGCCGTCCGTGGTGAGCCCTGTGGTCTGCTTGGCGATGGCAGCCGGGGAACGTTGCGCTTCCGACACTACGCTGTCTCGCAAGGCTTCGGCCGCTTCCCTATCGGCGTCATCGAACAGCATTGGCGCCAGGCAGGTCCGCATATGCCATTCGAGGTAGTAGGCTAACATGCACAGGAAGACGTGGGCCCGCACGCGGTCTGCCAGCCAATGATGGACAGGCCTGATCTGCAGATCGACGGTTTTGATGCAGCGAAAGGCCCGCTCCACAAGCGCAAGCGACTTGTAGCTTCGCACGGTCGTGGTGTCATCGAGCGCGCTTTCCGGCAGGCTGGTGCGCACGACATAGACGCCATCGGTTGCTGCTTCAGCGACGATCTCGGCGGTCTTGCGGGCGAAGCTGAAGACGGTATCGGTGATCTCGATGACAAAATGCTTGCCTACCTTGTGCTTGTTGATCACCGCGCCAACCGCGAGTGCGATCCGCGCAGCGCCCCGGAGGGGATTGCGCTTGCGAGCGACCGCGATCTGGATACGGGAGAGGTCACGTTCGGTGGCGGCCAGCAGATCCTCCCGCTTGCGGGCGCGCTCGACGGCGAGATCGGGATTACGGCAAACGATCAGGCGCTCACCCGGAAATTCGGGCGCCGTGATACTGGCCAAGTCGCGCTGATCGAACAGCGAGAGTTGCAAAGCGCCGGTTTCCATCAACGCCTTGATCGCCGGCGCGCGCAGTGCCGTGATCCAGTCGAAGCCTGCCGATTTAACGTCATTGGTGATGCGTGCTTGGGTGATCATGCCACGGTCACCGACCATGACCACGTGGTCGAGATGGAACCGCCGCTTCAGCTTTTCGATCTGATTGGCAAGCGTAATCGGATCGGCGGTATCGCCCTCAAACACCTCGATGGCGATCGGACAGCCATCGGGAGCGCAGAGTAGGCCGTATATGATTTGCAGCGTGCCCTTCTTGCCGTCGCGGCTGTAGCCACGCTGGGCGAGCGGGCAGCAGCGGCCTTCCATGTAGCTTGACGAGACATCATATAACACCAGTGTGCCATCGCTGAGATGGCGCTTGGCTAAGGCTGTCTCGATGGCAGGCTGGCGTTCCAGCAGCCAGTCCAGTGCGGCATAGAGTTCGTCCTCGTCGACCTCACCGAGGCCAAGCATTTCGCCAAGGCTCGATGCAGCCGTGGCGGAGGAAAGTGCACGAGCGGTGGCGAGCTTGGATGCCGGCTCGATAATGCGCCCGATCATCAGCGCGAGGGCAAGATCACGGTATCGCTCGCGATCGCCGAGCATCCGATCAAGCCCTATCTTGCGGGCAGTCCCGAGCGCTGCTGCAACGTGCCCGTGCGGCAGACTGCGGGTGATGGTGAACGCATCCCGCTCGGCCGGAATGACAACGCCGCCTTTGAGAACACCGCGCAGGCCTTCAACGTGCTCGGCGGGCCAATCGGAGAGGTTGCAGATCGTGCGCTTACGGACCTTGCCATCCTGGCGGTAACTCTCGCGCAGCAGAATGGCGGGAGGCGAGTTCCGATTCGGAACAGCTTCGATATACATGGCAACGCATTGGCACAACACCGCCGCGAGTACAAGTCCAAATTTCCGGATTACATGGCTACGTTTGGGACCAGTCTCGTGCTTCTGTCCCTACTGTTCCTGCCACTTCACACTCTCCGAAAGAAGGAAGTCGGGCTAGTGGATCGGGGTTAAGACTTGTCATCAGCCAACCGGAAGCCGCGTTGTACATCCAGCCGCCAATATTTGCGACGACAGTGGCGGTCCAGATCACCGCAAAGGCGCGATGCCGGAAAGGGCCCCACGACGGGGGTACCAGCTTCCGAACCCCTTGTTCACCCATTCCTTTCGCCTTGCCGGCTGGCATGTCCATCCTCTAAAGCAGGTTAAGGCTGACTGAAATGGGGCCTTCCGAAACGCCTCCGGCCTGTGATTGCTGGGTCTCCGGCGTTTGGAACCAGAGAACAGCATGCTTTCGCAGCGGGACAAAGTGTACCCGCAGGAACCTACCCGAGCGCGTCTTCGCCGCGGCGGACGTGGCCTGAGAATGGGGGAGATCACGGACTAACTGCTGGTCAGCCACTCCTAGGAATCCAAAGTCTTGGGTCGATAGGACAGGCGAGCGAACACCGCACCACGCGTGCCACGGGGCACCGAAGCTGGATGATGCCCTGCAGATGATGAGAAGCGGATTCTATGAACCTTGGTTCCTTTTTTGGTCCTTATTCCCGTCGCTCATGTCGCGTCGTGCAACCCGAATGCGCTATATGGCGTTTCTATTCTTTTGTTTCCATCGCCAAATCCGTAGCAGACGATGCCTCAAAAGCGAGGGGAGCGGCGATATGCATGGCACCATATCCCCGGCGACGTGCGTGGACTCGCGCAGGCCGACGTCGCGGAAGCCGGGCAGCATGGCCGGACCGATGAGGTTGTAATCGCCCAGCACGCAGCACGGAATGGGCGTGCTTCGGCAATAGGCCGGAGCTGTTCGGCGATTCAGATCCTGGCCGTGTGGAGGTGGACGTTTGCGACCGCAAACTCTTGGAGGTTTAATATCTGACAGATGGGGTCGAACATCGCCCCGGACGACAGCGATAGGATGACCAGGGGGCTGGGCAGCGGCGCCGGGCTCCATACCGCAAGGCCCTGGACCCGGCCCGGCAAGGGGCTGAGCAGGTAGTCACCTCCGACCTCTTCAACTATGCCGCCACGATCGCCGCAAGCCGCTGACTCGAGCGGTGGCTTTCAAGTGAATTGTAACGCCAGTGTACACGCCACAGGCCCGCATCGGCGCACATGCAGGGGAAGTCCCGGGGCGGCTTCAATCGGAATCGGTGGCTAGGTTCAATTGGAGGAGGCGGCTAACTTCACCGGAGTCCGCACAAGCTGCCTGACTGAAAAACACGGAAAGGAGACCACCCCATGGGAGATGAGAACGTCATGAGCCAGATCGATAAGTTGGCGCAGGAGGAGCACGAACTGTTTGAGCGGGAGTCGCGGGGCGCTGCGACTGATGCCGACCGCGAGCGGCTCCACCGCATTCAGGTCATGCTGGACCAGTGCTGGGATCTGCTTCGCCAGCGCCGGGCACGAGACGCGAGTTCGGATTCAACCCCAATCAAGCGCGCCCTCGTCACGAGAAAACTGTGGAAGGTTACACCGGCTGACGCGATTCGGTCTGACTCTGCAACCCCTCTGGATCGATGAGTCCAGAAACGTGGGGCCGATAAGACGCCTATAAGGCCCTGATGGCCTGCTGGAACTGCGGTCCCGCTGATCCCGAAGCTCGGAAAACCTAGGCGGTCAGCCGGCATAATTCGTGTCCGACAGCTCCCGTTTGTCGGGCACGGTGATAGCCGAGAAGGTGACGCTCGCCGGCGTGAGCACGATAATTCCGGAAGGAATGCGGCTGTTGGGCGGTGTTGGGCTCCAGGCCCGAGGACTATCGACGCAGTCCGGCTATGGGCTCCGCCGATAGTGGCTTCCAACCTCCCCGATGGCTTAGGCCCCTCGTGTCGCCTCCTGAACCACCAGCAGATCCGGGCGTTCCTGACAAATTGATCCGATAGCGTCCTTGAGCGCAGTCCCCTGCATAGAGTAGGTTCCAACTGTGATCTTTGGCATAGCGGTGCTAGGGCAACATAGAATACGGCAGCGTATCATCCGGACTCCGCATGCATGGCTCTGTATCGAACAGTTCAACGATGGGCTATCTTCGCCCGCCTACTCGGGAGTCCGTGATGGCCCCAGGGATGACGACCCGGCAATGGCCAGCAGCGCCCGCCCTTCCGCGAGCCTCCATCACCGGTTCCCACAACTGTGGTGCGCGTCGTTGCGCTCGCGAGCGCGGGTCGCTCCGCGCCGAAAAAAGCTGGGAGTCAATTATGGCCGATCCGACTAAGGTGAAGAGCTACACAGTCGAATATATAGGCGATGTCCTGATTGATGAACACGGTGCGGCGACCATTCGATTCGAGTCCACAGCTCACGAGCAGGTCTCGGTTCTGATGGGCAGGCGTCTTCTAGAGCATCTACTACGCGATGTGCAAAACTGCCTGGACAAAAAATTTCTTCCAGGCGACTGAGTGTATGCAGTAGGAAGCAATCATAACCACGGGCACGGCTGGAAGCCTCGTGGCGTGCGATAAGATGGGACGTGCCCCGCCTCGTAAGCCTGCCCAGAGATGTCTGACGTTTGGCATGACTTTCACAGCGAGCGACGAGGAGAACAGGTGATGGGAGCCAGGAGGAAATCACGCGAGTCAGCAGCACCGCCTTCCGATGTTAAGCATATCAATGACCTGCTCGACGAGGCCCTGGATGAGACTTTTCCGGCTAGTGATCCGATCGCAGTGGAAGTCGAGCGAGTCCAGGGCAAAGTCAGCGATCTCCACCCGGCCAGAATCGAACGTCGTCGCGCCAGGATTAATCACTTAAATCGTCTCGGTTTTTAGCGGAAGCTCGAGGCAGACTTAGTGGAAAACCTGACGGCTGAATCTGATTTGGGACTCCAACGACGCTGGCCGGGTATCCGTCCCGCGGGTCTTATGGTCTCGATGGCTCTGTCGGCGATCGATGGTCGATGCTATGTTTCTCAAATCCGGCTACGATTGCAGGCAACCGCGACAATGAGCCGGTCAGGCGTACTGCGATTCGATGGAATCCCCGACAGCATCGATATCGTGCTGGTGAACAACCGACCCGAGTATCCATCTTACGGTGCCGGCGAGCCTTCCAACGAATCCGACCGCTGCCGTTATCAGCAACGCCGTCTTCGACGCGCTCGGCGTGCGTTTGCGGCAGACGCCGTTCCGGCCCGAGCGCGTCAAGGCGGCTATGAGTTGATTAAGCGAGTTCGGTCGGGAGTTAATTCGGTCGAGAACGCAAGCGATTCCGCTCAGTGCGGCCCACCGCTGGAGGTGTTCTGGCAGTGCCGGCGTACGCAAGAATGGCTCGCGCATCTCGGTCGAGTTCGCAATACCGCCGTTCCACCACGAGGCTGGTTGCATGGTCGGTATTACTGCGATCATGCGCGACGTCGCGAAGCGCTTTATCGGCTCGCGCCTGGGAAATGGTCCTGGGGCCGACAACCCTGTCCCCGAACGACCAAACGGTGGTGCAAATTCGCACCGAACCCATCGGGAGGAGCATAATGTCGGAGTCGTTCGATTTGGTCGTCGTCGGGAGCGGCGTCGCGGCGAGTACCCGTAGCATTTGAATGTCGCGAGGCAGGCCGCAGCGTGGCGGTGATCGACCAACGCCCGCTTGGCGGTACCTGCGCGTTGCGAGGATGCGATCCTAAGAAGGTGCTCGTCGGGGCGTCCGCTGCATTGGACCATGCTCGCCGCTTATTGGGACACGGGCTCTCCGGCGAGATCAGGATAGACTGGGCGGCCCTGATGCAGCGCAAGCGGAGCTTCACCGATCCCGTGCCTGAAAGCCAGGCGCGGGGTTATGCGTCGGCGGGGATCCCGACTTTCGCCGGAGAAGCAGCTTTCGAAACCCGAGACACCCTGAGAGTTGGTGCGATCACGCTGCGTTTCACCCAGGTTGTGATTGCCGCAGGCGCCGAGCCCGCGAAGCTTGGCATCCCAGGCGAAGATGACCTTGTCACTAGCGACGGGTTTCTCGAGCTGGAAGCGCTTCCGCAACGCATTGTCTTCGTGGGCGGCGGCTACATCGCCGCTGAGTTCTCACACCTCGCGGCGCGGGCTGGTGCGCAGGTCACGATACTGCAGCGGGGCCCACGAATGCTGGAAGCGTTCGATCCCGAGCTGACCACAATACTGATGGACCGATTCGGTGAGCTCGGCATCGATGTGCGGACTGGCGCCACCGTGACGGCGATCGAGCGGGTGGACAGGGGCTATGTCGTGCGTGCTGCAACGAGCTCCGGGCCCGTGGCGATCGAAACTGATATGGTCATCCATGCAGCGGGCCGTGTTCCGGCGCTGACTGCACTTAACCTGGCGGCAGGCGGCGTGGACGCGAGCAACGGGCGGCTGGTGCTGAATGAGTATCTGCAGAGCGTGTCGAATCCGGCAGTCTATGCCGCAGGCGATTCTGCGCAGTCCGGCCCACCGTTGACGCCGATTGCGGGGCGTGACGGCCATGTGGTTGCAGCCAACTTGCTGTCGGGTAATCACCGCACACCGGATTACCGTGCTGTGCCAAGTGTCGCCTTCACTGTGCCACCCATCGCCGCTGTCGGCCTCAGTGAGAAGGCTGCTCGGGAGCGAACAACCAATCTGGCCGTCCAGTACGAGCGCGCATCCGATTGGTACACGGCGCGACAGGCCGCGGAGTCAGTCTATGGTTACAAGGTTCTGATCGACAGAGACACGGACGCCATTCTGGGCGCCCATCTGGTCGGCCCGCATGCCGAAGAGATCATCAACATCTTCGCTTTGGTGCTGCGGCAAAATATCAGTGTGGCCGCTCTGAGGGATAGCATCTTCGCCTATCCGACCGCCGCCTCCGATATTGGCTACATGCTGGGCTGACAGGCCTTTCCGCAATTGAACTGCAAATATCCGTGGCCGAGGTCGCAATTATCGGCAGCTCGCGTCCCACATTTTCCACCCTCCACCTCGATGCTTGGAGCCGACCCATTCGGACCCCTTACACCATCACTGGGATGGACATCCACCAACCCCGTAACCCGCTCTCGTTAAGATGCCATTACCGCATATCAGCGTGGGCAAGATCCTGGCGATGCGATCCTAGTCGCAATCAATCTGCCGAGTTAAAGCAATTTTGAATCAACTCCTCAGCTCGACTTTCCGCATTTCAGGCGGCGAGGCAGAGAGTCTCCACGAATCGCTTTACCAAGCCGGTTGGGATTTTGACATGGTTGTCGCTTTGCCGGGACATGGATAAATCCGGCGGCGACCAGAGCACGCGGCGGACGGCGGCGATTGCGTCGCTGAACGTCGGCTCGCGCTTGTGGTACCAAGCAGTCGGATGAGCACATGCCGCAGCAGTGGCGGTGGCTGTGGTCGCCAGTCCATGGCCCGACTTGAACAGTGAACTCCCGATTTCGACATTCGGCTTCATCGGCAAGCTTGCCCGGATCGATCTCGAACGCCCAGATGGTTATCAGTGAGAACAAGCCGAGCAGCGCTGGCGTGGTGCGTAAGATCGCCAAATAGGACCACTGCCGCTGCGTCTCGACGCCGAGATGGATGCGCGCTTCCTGAAACGTGGTCTCCATGCGCCAGCGTGAAACGAACCAACCGAGAATTTGCTGCGGAGTTGCCGTGAGATCGGTGCAGAGGAAGGCTTGCGGCTCGCGTTCGCCAGAAGGGTCCCGCACCAGTACCCAGCGGATGAGTGCTGGCGGCAGTCCGGAATGATACCAGGTCCCTGTGTCTGAGACGATCTCCAGCTTGCGCTGTCGACCCGCCATACCATTCCGTCACGGTGATCGGCGACCAGACGGTCTTGGGGTTGGCCAGCACTGCCGCGAACTTTGGCAGGCGTCGACCTTTCAAGCGTGGGCGGCCCATTTGCCTCGGCTGACGCGGTGGAGCGGGTGCGAACAGACTGGCGTCGATCCGCAGCCTGGTTACCAGACAGACCCGATGGCGAAGGGCAGCGATCAGATCGAGGGCAGCGAAACTGGCATCGGCGACGATGATCACAGGTGGCGATCAGGCAGCCAACGCTTGGCCTGTCGGATCGCCTGACGCGCCCAGTCAGTCAGCTTCTTGTGCCGTCGACCCTGCTCGCTGCTCCAACGCTCGGACGGTGCGAGGATTGTCAGGAATGGCAATGCCCAGCGCCTTCCTGCCCAAGGAATTGGCACCATGACCATGAGCGACAGCCAGCGCAGTCCGCTCGCTTTGACGAAATGGCCGTGCGAAGACCGCACCGGATCGCGGTAGATGCCGCGTGCTTTGATCTTGGACCCCCAGCGTCGTTCGATCGTGTCGTCGATGCCGATCACCACCTCACCTGCCGACAGGAAGGTGCCGAGCACTTGCGCAAGAAGTCGGCGTGCCACGCTGCGTCCATTCCAGCGCGCCCGGTTCGGCACTTCATGATAACGTGCGAAGCCCGGTTCTGCGGCCAACCCCATAACCCGCAGGGCTTGGCTCACTGTGCGCTTGCCTGGCGCCAGAACGGCTCCAGCCACGAGTACCAGGACGTGGCTCCAAACCGGCGCGGTGAAGCAGTCGCGGAAGTCGGACAACCAGATCGAGAGAACGCCTGGCGCAGGGCTTGGATCGATTGCGGCCGCACCGGGATGGATACGATGTGTCGTCATCACATCCGTAGAATCGAGTCACGTCCGAGCCGCAAGAGTCCCTGGCGCATCGCCACGACTGGCGACGCCACAACTCCGGGCTCCGACGGCGACATGCGACCGGGGAGATGTTTATGATCGGCGCTATGACCGATGATATCGTCCGGCGCATCGAGCACTTTCAATTCCCGAAAGGTACCGTCGTCGCCGGGCGTCGCAACCGTGGGTACAGGCTCTATCACGCCCGCTCCGGTGCACCGGTCGCACGCCTCCGAGCAGTCGGACGCAACGATAGTTTCGAGGTTCTCTACTGGTCAGCGTGGAGAGAACGATGGGCTGCTACCGGTCCATTCGGACGCACTGTCCTGCCCATCGACGATGCCCTCCAGTTCATCGCCCAGGAGGATATCTTCTGGACGCTTTGCTGACCCTCCCGACTAGCGGAAAAATGCGGAAAGTCGAGTTCAGGATACGTGTAGAATTTGGTCACAAGCCGCATCCCCTCACGTCGCAGTTTCCGTCCGGCAAAGGCTTACCTTGCTGGACGGGCGAGAGGTCCTGCTATGCAGTTGAAATACATTGGTTTGCTTGCCCTCAGCGGCGGACATTTTCCGGACACCGAGGCCGGCCGCTTACGTGGGGCCCGAGGACGGAGCCAGCGGCCGGCTTACTGTGACCCGCTAAGTGGTTGAGCAACACAGGCTTTTTGGCAGCCAGTTTTGACCGCATTTGGAAATGCTCACCCGCGTCAGGTTCGCTGCTACCATCAGTGATCCGATGCCACAGAGGCAGAGGGCTGGATCAAATGGCGGGCCGATGCTCGATCAGTTCGCGGATCGCTCCTTTGACTTCGGCCAACGAAAAGAACCGAATTCTCAGTAGGGAGTAGGCCGTCGAAGCTGGTCTCATTGCAGGATGTCGAATGCGCCGTGCCGATAGGTCCGGCCGCCTTTCATTACAAAATCAACCGTCGCCGTGGCGGCGATGTCGGTAATCGGATCGCCCGTCATGGCGACGACATCCGCCGCCTTTCCGGCAGCGAGGACGCCCAGGTCATGGCGTTGCAGGAGTTCCGCTGCCACGCTTGTTCCTGCCTTGAGTGCCCGTACCGGCGCCAGCCCTGCTATCACCATAGCCTGGAATTCCAGAACGCCGTGGCTGAAAGGGAACATCCCGCAATCGGTGCCATAGGCAATCTTGGCGGTGCTTTGCGTCATCCGCTTTTGTGCCGCCTCGATGGCGTCCACATCCCGACGGAATTTCCAACCCGTCCGTTGCGGTAGCTTGCCGGCCTTCATCAACGCCTTGTCCTCTCGGGTCATCTGCATCGTCGGCACTAGGAATGCACCAGCTTGTTCGGCCATGGCGATGCCTTCGTCATCGATCAGATAACAATGCTCGATACTGCGCGCGCCGGCCCGTAGGGCCTGCTTGCAACCCTCTGCAGCGCCCGTGTGCACCGCTAACGGCATACCGAGTTGGTGCGCGGTTTCGGCAAGGCATTGCATCTCCTCATCGAACCACGTCACCCGTGCCGGATCGTCACCGAAACTCATATAGCCGCCGGTGTTCATGGTCTTAATCCAATTTCCGCCGAATGCGTGTTCCATACGCACCAACTCCCGGATCTTCGCTGGTGAGTTGGCAACCTTTGACAGCCCCAGGTGGCAGCGGCATGGAAACATCCCCTGCATATCGCCATGCCCCCCGGTTGCGCTGATCATGTGCGGCGCGACGATCAGACGCGGCCCATGCATGTATTGCTGCGCCAGATGCAGCCCGGTCAGCGCTTTGGCCGGCGCGCATTGCAGTGTCTGCTGCCGCAGATTGAGGCCATCGACACAGAGATGGACATGGGCGTCGATGAATCCCGGCGAGACCGTGCGATCACTGAGATCGATTACCGCCGCGCCATCCGGCCGGCCCACCGAGGTGGACACTTCGGTGATGATACCGTCCTCGACGCGGATTTCGCTGTACCCGCGCAGCGCGTCGGCGACGCCGTCCAACAGCTTGCCGCAGATCAGCACGATCTTGGTCATCGATCAGTCCCCCCGTCCGGGCTTCCCCAGCGGGCAATCGGCGCCCGCCAGCCGAAGAAAATCGCCATCATGCGCAGAAAGATGCACACCGCGGCACCAAGCAGCATCGGCCCGAGCGGCGCCAGTCCCAGCACGTTCCCGATCGAAACAATCGCTCCAGCAGCCAGTGCCGCTATGGCGTAAAGATCCTCGCGCAGCACGAGCGGGACCTCTCTGGCAAGGACATCTCGTGTCATCCCTCCGCCAATTCCGGAGATCATGCCAAGCACCGACGCCATCACCGGATTTATCCCGTAGCTGATCGCCTTCTCCGAGCCGGTGATGGCGAACAGGCTAAGTCCGAGGGCGTCCAGCACCAGCACTGGACGGCTCAGCAATCGCTCTGCCGGATACGCGAAGAAAATCAGCAAGCCGCCGCCGATTGCGATAGCGAAGTCGTGCCAGTTGGCGATGGTTGCTGGGGGCACTGCGCCGATCAGGACGTCACGCGTTATTCCTCCCACCACTCCGACAACCCATGACAGGAACAAGACCCCGAATATATCGAACCGCTTTTGGACTCCGAGCACCGCACCGCTGAGCGCAAACACAAACGTACCTGCTCCATCGAGGCAGGCCATCAAAACCTGCGGGAGAGCAGGGTGCATGCGCTAGGTTTACGTCAGGCGGTTCCGCTCCCATTGATCAGCCATGCACTCGCGGCAGCGAGCATCGCCTCAATCCCGGTGCTCAGGGTGGGATTGATTACCGGGGCAAAGTCAGGTGCATGGTTGGCGGGAATCTCGTCGAGTTTTCCAGCCTGCTCGGCCGCATGGTATCTCTTCGGGTCGATGCCGCCGACCACCCAAAACACCGCGGGCACATTCCAGGCAGCACCGAACAGGCCAAAATCTTCGCTGGCGGTTGCAGGCTCGATCTCATGCACTCTGTCCGCACCAAAATGCCGCTCCAGCGCGGCTACCACTTTCCGTGTCGCGGCTTCGTCATTGCGGGTGAGAGGATATTCGCTCAGCACCGAGTACTCTGGTGGCTTCTGCGCGCCCGAGGCGGCCGCCTCCGCCTCGAGAATACGCTTGACTGCGGCCAGCACGCGCGTCCGCACCTGATCCTTGAAGGTACGAACGTTCAGCCGGAGCAGAGCGCGGTCCGGAATGACGTTTTCGTTCATTCCCGCCCGGAGAGTGCCGACTGTCACCACAGCACTGTCAGTCATTGCGACCTCGCGCGACACGACCGTTTGTATGCGCACCACAGCGGAAGCCGCCATCACCACGGGGTCGATACTTCTTTGCGGCATCGACCCATGTGCCCCGCGGCCGAACAGCGTCACCTCCCAGCTATCCCCGGCCGAGAGCATGGTGCCCGTACGCCAGCCAATCTGCCCGGCACTGAGCGGCATCACATGCTGGCCGAGCGTCACATCCGGTTTTGGAAAGCGCTTGACCATCCCGTTCGCGATCATGGCGCGCGCGCCCTGGCCGGTCTCCTCTCCGGGCTGGAACACAGCGATTACCGTGCCGGTCCAGTTGTTCCGATTCTCGGCCAGAACCCGGGTCGCGCCCATCAGCCAGGCCACGTGTATGTCGTGCCCGCAGGAATGCGCGATCGAAGTGGCCTGGCCGAAGCGGTCGGTACCGCTTTCCCGGCTGGCATAAGGCAGGCCCGTGCTCTCCTGGATCGGCAGCGCGTCCATGTCAGCACGCAGCAGTACAGTGGCGCCGTCGCCGTTGCGCAGCAACCCAACTACGCCAGTGCCACCGACCCCCTCGGTTACCTCGTACCCCTCTTCCCGTAGCCAAGCCGAAGCAATGCCTGCGGTCCGGTGCTCCTGCATCGATAATTCAGGATGGGCGTGGATATCCTTGTAGACCTCTTCCAGCTTGGCCAGCAGATCGCCGGAGGGGCGGGGCAGTGCATCACCAGCATCGGTACGCTCCGTCATGGGTCTTCTCCTGTCGCGTGATCGGGTGTTACGGGATCGCATCGGAGCCGGTCGGCGCGCAGATCAATGATGGCCATGATCTCGCGACTGAGGCGGAGTGCCGCGTGCTATGTGGCAGGGCATCGGGGTGCTCGACTAAAGCCAGCAGCTCCAGGACATACAGTCGGCGCGCCGCATCGTCACGTGGATCGATGCCATTAGCGCACAGCAAGCACATCGTCGCACCCTTCTGGTTGGATTCACCCTTAAATGGATCCCGCTAACTGTACGGGAGCGGCCGCTGCGTTCAATACCATTCCGGTTGCGCTCACGATCTGCCCCGTTGCCCGCCATGCCAGCCTGATTACGACGCTAACTCCGACACATCACCGCAGACAAGAGCGGCAGCAAACAGGACCGCTCAGGAAAGAGGAAATTGCGGCGGCCGCGGCCGCCGAAACTTCTCGGCCAGAACCGGGCCGATATCCCCTGCGACGCAATCAGTCGTTCCCTACCAGCTAACGGTAGTATGGTGCTGGCTTGATCCAGCGGTTAGGGTTAAGGCGGCATTATTCGACGAGGTCCCCCATAATCGCTGAATTGAGCTTCGAGGGTTGCTCGGGCCATGCCTCTGTGGCTGCAATCCTCGGATTAGGCGGAGGCTCAGCAGAAAGGACGTGCCATGGCCCACTACAAGGTCGGTTATTTCGTTGGTAGCCTCGCTACCGCCTCCATCAACCGCATGCTCGCCGGGGCATTGATTAGGCTTGCTCCGGAAGGTCTGGAATTCAGCGAGATATCGTTCAAGGACCTGCCGCTCTACAGCTACGACTATGACGCCAACTATCCGCCGGCTGCTCGGGCTTTCAAGGAAGCCATCGCCGCATCCGATGCGGTGCTGTTCGTCACGCCGGAATACAACCGCTCCATTCCGGGCGGGCTAAAGAATGCGATCGACTGGGCAAGCCGGCCCTATGGCACCAACGCCTTCACACGCAAGCCGTCGGCCGTGATCGGTGCGTCCCCGGGTTCCATCGGCACCGCCGTCGCGCAGCAGAGCCTGCGCAGCGTGCTCAGCTACTGCAACTCTCCCCAGATGAATGCGCCGGAAGCTTATATCCATTTCACCCCTGGCCTCATCACGGATGAGGGCGAGGTGACCGTGGACTCGGTGAGGGAATTCCTGCGCAGCTACATGGCCGAGTTCCACACCTTCATCGGCCGGGTCCTCTCCGTTGTCCCCCGGGAGATTTGATGGAAAGGCTGTTGTGTCCCACGGAACCGCATTGCACCGATCCGCGTGCCGCTTACCGCTGCCCAAAGCCCTACATCCGGTCCGGCGCGTGGACGACGATGCCGGTTTCGGTCTTCTGGCCAGGTCGGCGCATGATCACAGGCTTTCGCCGGTTCAGTGCCGGAAGCGGCGTCACATCTCCTCATACGTCACCGGCAACTGCGATTGCCGGCGGCGGTAACAGCCAGGAAGGTGATGGTCGCCGGCGCAAGGTTCACGGCGCCTGCCGGGATGCGGTTGCCTTGCAGGCTGGGAAGCTCATCATTAGCGCCCAGCACGAGGTCACGCCCGTTTAGTTGAACATGGGCGTCCTCGAGCTTTCGCGCCGCTAGTGTGTAGCGATCCGCCGGGGTCGAAAGCTCGATGGACTCCGTCTGGGTTCGGCTCGTATTGATCGCCAGGAGCGCCACGCCCCCGGGCTGGCCGTGCAGGCAGTGGGCATAGAGATGCAGTCCCGGTTGGGATGGGCCGGCGTCGAGGACTGTCGAACCCATAAGCCTGTGCCACAGCGCGGCCGCCCAGTAGTTGGGCCGCGGCATGAAGGTATCTTGGTCGAGCAGACCGTATTCGCTCGCCGCAAGCGTGTTATGGAAGATCGCAGTGACGCCATGCTTAGCTAGGCGGCCGTGCTGATCGAGAAAGCGGAAGCTGTCCAGGAATGTGGCCGCCCAAGGATTGCCGCCACACGCCGCATCGGCGATCTCGGTAATCCACACCGATTTGCCCGGTTGGAAGCGGTCACGGAGACCACCGTAGAAGGCATAGCTCCGATCCGCGCGAGCGAGCCAATCCTCTGACAGGGCCGCTTCCGCCGTTGTCTGCGCCCCGACGCCCATTGACGCGCAGCGGATGGAGGCCGCGCCATAGAAATGATACGAGAAGATGTCGAACACGGGCCGGGGCCCGGCTGAGAGAAGATCCAGTGTCCTGAGTACCGAGACCGCGCCAGCCCGCATTGCCGGCAGCAACACAGCCTCGCCGACCGCGGCGGGGCCGACGATCGGCAGGCCGGGGACGGCTGTCTCGATGAAGGGTCGGAAGACGGCGAAGTCCCGCGCATAGGCTGCTGCGTCATAGCCAGCGGGGGCGCCTCCATATTCCGGCATGCTCGGCTCGTTAAAGAACTCCACCGCGGCGATGTCGCCACCGATGGATTTCGTATAGGCGAAGAGTTTTCGCGCCTGATCCGGCGTCCACACGCCGGCAGCATGGCGCACGCCCGCACTGATGGCGAAGGAGGTCACCAGCCGCGCATCCACCGCCCTTGCGAAATCGATCACGCCCCGCCATTGCGCGCGGGTTAGCACGCCCTGGAACCCCTGGGGTGCGGCTGCCGGGGCGGCCGCGTCGGAGTCCTGGAAGTAGACGGAATTGGCCCAGGTGCCGCTCACGCGCATGTAGGCCGGCCCCAGCGCCGCCGTCAGCCGGCGCAAACGCGCATTGGTCAGGTCGATTGGCGGCCGAGCCTGGAACATCGCCGCGTTCCGGCCGGCCTGCGAGCCTGCACCGCCCGCCATGGGTGCCGCGGCAGCCGATTGGGCATCTTGCCCCGCCTTGCCCAGCGTGTCGTACGGCTTCCAGAAATTGCCGCCAATCACTTCGGCCATCTCGACGTTGTACGACTGAAAGCGCTCGTCGATGGTGGCGATCGGGGGAAGCATGGCCGGCGTCACGGAAGTGGATACGGCGCGGGTGGGGCTGGCCCAGGCCACTGACGCGCCCATGGAGGCGAGAGCCATGGCTGCAGAAAGGACCGTGTTCCTGTGCATGAGCTTACCGCTCCCCACCAAACTCGTCCCTCATCCACGCCCATCGGGACCACGGCAAGGATGGCTGCGCGATCCGCACACAGCGGCGGCCGAAGGGGCTCCTGGCCTAGGTGGTTTCAACCGGCCGGGCAGCCAGCGCCCGCTCACTGCCGCTCGGCGCGCCGCCACACAAGAGTGGTTTAAGAGTTTCCCCATCCGTCGTTTCACAGACGAAAGACCGCCGAGGAGACCGCTGCAGGGTGATTGCAGGTCTTCCAGGTGGGTTGGGGAAGGGGAGAGCCGAAAACCGGTGCTCCCGGCAAAGTACTGACGAAAACTTCCGGGAGCCTGTTTTACTTCAGTCATTTTTCAATCACCTTATGACCGGACTGCCGTACTTCCATTGTGGGTTCGTATTCGAGTTGCCCCACGCCAGAAACGAAAATGGGTTTCCGTCTCCCTGGCCGCGCAAAACCGGCCTCCGAGGCCAGGGTTGCGGGCGAAGCGCTCTGGCTATAACTCGTAGTCGTCTCGCGATGTCGTGCGGACTGCCTTCCGAGGGCCGCGCTCGTTATGCTTGATCCCGGCCTCGATCGACTCAAATCATACTCGGGAGACTCCGAAACCCAATTCTTCCTTGCCTCTACCTTTTCGACCCTTTTATATCCTATTGGGAGTCCTAGTTTAATCGGATCGGTACTTCTTTAGTCTAAGGGTGATGGAAAGTGGGAACCGGCGGCATTCAACCTCAGGACTCTCACGCAGTTGCTTATCGATCATAGAGCGCGATACGCCGGCGCTGCTGGGGCTTCGAATTCATTCTTCTGCTTTTCTGTTAAAGCTCTTGGGCGACTTTTTGGCGGCCTTGTCCTCAGCCCCCAAGGCCAGATTGAAGTTGCCCCGGTTTGGTGGACACCCGAGTATTTGCGTTGGAGGTGTCCAAGATGGCCAGAACGAGAACGGCCTATGCGCCTGAGTTCCGTCGGCAAATGGTTGAGCTGGTGCGTGCCGGTCGTACGCCGGCGGAGCTGGCACGCGAGTTTCAACCAACGGCGCAGTCGATCCGCAACTGGGTTGCGCAGTCGGCGCGTGACGCGAGCCGTGGCGATGGTGGCCTGACCGCGGCGGAGCGGGAGGAACTCGGCCGGCTGCGGCGGGAGAACCGCCAGCTCAAGCTTGAGCGGGAGATTCTCTCAAAGGCAACAGCCTGGTTCGCTCGGGAGACGAACGCGATCCCGCCAAAGGGTTCCGGTTCGTGAGCGATCACCAGGCGGACTATCCGATCGCCACCATGTGCCGGCTACTGGGTGTCTCCTCCAGCGGCTGCTACGCATGGCGGAGCGGCAGCCGTCGCGGCGGACACAGACCGATGTGGCGCTGATCACGCAGATCCGTGCCGCACATGCGGCGTCGCGCGGCACCTACGGGGCGCCGCGCATCCATGCCGAGCTGGCAGGCAAAAGTGTCCGCGTTGGTCGCAAGCGCGTTGCACGGCTGATGTCGCAGGCTGGTCTTGCCGGTGTGAGCCGACGCAAGTTCGTGACCACCACGCTCAAGGGTGATGGCCGTCAGGCGCCCGATCTGGTCGAGCGCAACTTCACGGCGGAAGCGCCGGACCGGCTGTGGGTGGCGGATATAACTTACATCCCGACCTGGGCGGGCTTTCTCTATCTCGCCGTCGTGCTCGATGCCTTCAGCCGTCGCATCGTCGGCTGGTCGATGGCCATGACACTCGCCCAGCAACTGGTGCTTGATGCGTTGAACATGGCGCTGGTGACGCGACGGCCGAAGGACGTGATCCATCACTTGGATCAGGGCTCCCAAGGTGGATTCAACTGATCGTCGCAACAGATCTTTATTGGTCTCTCAGCGACATCGGAAACCGACTGCGCGTTGCCTCACTGTGACAGATACCAGCTACGGTCGAGTGCGGGCCGAGCTCTTGGAGGCAAATCAAGGAAAGATATCGAGGTGCGGCGCGTTCGGATAAACAGCGGATCCTCGACTATTTCATTTCGATCCCCGGTATCACCGGAACTGTGCGATTAGGCGTCGCAGGTTTCGACGGTGCTGGTGGCCCAACCTGGAGAAGCATAGCGCCGTGCTCGGTCTCGTCCAGGACAAGCCGGCGCTGCGCGCCGGTGCCGCAAGCGGCATCCTGGACAAGACCTGCGCCCGGCGCTCTGCCGAAGGCAGGTCGGCTCCAAGGAATGGTCCTCTTGATCTCACCAAGGAATGCAATTTGAATCTTAGATCCGGACAGCGACATCCGAAGCCACGGTAACTTCCCGTCCTGAGGCAACACGGGGGATCAGTTCCGGACTTCGCTTGACACGGCCGATATGAGCAATTGGTCAAACGCCTCTGCCGGCGTTTTCCAAGCCAGCGTCTTTCGGGGCCTTGTGTTGAGGGCAGCCGCCACGGCCGCAATCTCGTCGGCGCTATGCATGCTGAGATCGGTGCCTTTTGGAAAATACTGGCGCAGCAGTCCGTTGGTGTTCTCGTTGCTGCCGCGCTGCCATGGGCTATGAGGATCGCAGAAATAAACCTGGATACCAGCGTCGATTTTCAGGCGTGCGTGCTGAGCCATCTCAGCTCCTTGATCCCAAGCCAGCGACCGACGCAGTTGCTCAGGCAAACTGATGATCGTTCGAGTAATAGCATCGCGCACCGCCTCCGCACCATGTCCGGCAAGTGCGGGGCCATTCTTTACCCGAGCCCCGTACCCATGGCCCGTCATGCGCGGCAGGTGGAGCAGCAGGGTGAAGCGCGTCATACGCTCCACCAAGGTGCCAATTGCGGAACTGCCAAGGCCCAGGATGAGGTCTCCTTCCCAGTGGCCCGGCACGGCGCGATCAGCGGCTTCCGCCAAACGCTGGCTGATCATGATTTCGGGAGAGATGAAGCCCTTGCCTCGCTCGCGCGTGCGCGCCCGCGGCATCCGCAACGCCCGCCCGGTGCGCAAACAGGCCGTCAGCTCGCGGCGCAACGCACCGCGACCTTGAATGAACAGCGCTTGATAGATGGCTTCGTGGCTGATGCGCATGCTTTCATCGTCCGGAAAGTCGACCGGTAGGCGGCGAGCAATCTGCTCCGGACTCCAGGCGTTTGCCCACCGCCGATGCTTCCGCGGTCCATACCGGCGGCCTTTCCAGCGCACAGCCGGGCCGGGAACAGGAGCCCCACTCGGAGCGACGACGACGCCTGCCAATCGTTCCTGCACATAGGTTCGCAATGCCGCGTTGAGCGCAAGCTTCGCCTGCTTTGGGCGGCGAGCAGATCGCTCGGCATGCCATTGCGCCGTCATCGCGCGATACTCCAGTCCGCCGCTCCGGGTGGCAGCATTGCGCCGCAACTCCCGGGAGATCGTTGAAGCTGCTCGTCCGAGCCGGCGTGCAATCTCCCGCATGGAGCAGCCTTGCACTCGAAGAAGTGCAATCTCCTCCCGCTCCGCAAATGAGAGATACCGGCCGGACGGCGACTTCGCCGATGGCCGAAACATCGCTGGTGGCATGCCGCCTGCCTCTCGGAACAATCTTGTTCCTACAGCCTGCGACATACCACCTTGTACTGCAGCGTCTTCACTCGCCATGCCTGTCGCGACCGCCGCCCAGAACTGTCGCTGCACTTCGCGTCCTGCCACCGTCGGACGACCTGGTGAGAACAATGGCGCCCGACCAGACCGATCCGAACGCCGCCTGCGCCTCGTCATCGCAACTCCTCTTTAAAGGTGTTGCGACGACCATTTAAGTCCAGGTAATACACCTCGATCGAATTCGGCCGCCGCTGCCGTGAAGCCGGCGTGCGCCCCTCGATGGGCTCGGTCGGAGATGCGTACGACAACGCCATGTGCGAGAGCTTCTTCGCCACGCTCGAGTGCGAGCTTCTCGCACGCCGTCGGTTGCAGACACAGGCCGAGGCACGAAGCGCGGTCTTCGCATTCATCGAAGGCTTCTACAATCCGCGCCGCCGTCATTCGTCGATTGGGTATCTTTCACCGATCGACTACGAGCACCGGTGTCAGGAACGACCGGCGATCCCGACCCACGCCAGCCTGCCGTCGTGCTCGCGGCCGTCAAGGACAAGCCCTGCGGGCGGCCCCGAAGAGGGGCCGTCCTTGACCGCCGCTGCGCGCGACAGCCGCAATCGCTTGCGGGCCGGGACGGAAGAATGGCTCCGCCGGGGGCCGAACTGAAGAATGACTTGATGCAGGAGAACAACATGGCGTCACATCAGATCGCTTGAAGCCAAATTCCCACCCGTCCACGAAAGCGGGGCAGGTCCAGATCGTACGGCGAGAACCCAGTGGAGGTGCGCAAAACGGCACTTCCGGAGCCTCCGCAAAGGGCAACGCCTAAGCGACCGGTGTAATCTGGTCCAGCCGCCGGCAGGACCCTACTGGCCGAGCGGCAGCATCCGTGCGTAATTTTACGGTAACGGGCAGGGTTGCCTTTTTGCGTCGTCCGGAAATGGGTTCTGCCGATTAATGGACGCATACTCAATTGTGGACGCAATTTCTGGACGGGAAATTCGCTAATCGGAACGGCCGTTGCGCTAAAACCCGCCGTTTCAGGCCGTTGTAGAACGACCGACATCGCTACCGTAATTTTCAGCACGGATGCTGCCGGTGGCCCAATCCGGCGCGCGAGCCGCTCCGGGGGCGCCCCCATTTACCCGGGCCATTCGTTCCGCTACCGTCACGTCTAAGTCGGCGATTACTCTGCGGCAGAAATGAACCGAATTGAGGCAGTGTAAGCAAGTGAAAATTCGACGGTGAATTGCGTCGCAATCACCCTTTCGGCGCTACCCGGAAGCGGACTTGCCGCTTGCGACGTCGCTCAAGCGCCTTCCGCAAGTCTCCCAGATGCGGGCGCAAGCACGGCACAAAACCCCGGCCTGGTCTGCCTGCTCCCAGGCCGGGATCGCGCAGTTGGGGAGTGACCGCCATGGATCTGCCACGGCTGGCCTATAAACATTCACGGTGACTTGCCCTGGGGTCTATGCGTAATTGTACCCACCCGCCCGAATGGCGTCGTGCTCGAAGCTGCGGCGAAGAGTTGGGCGCAAGCGAAAGGGGGCGAAACCGCCCCCTTTTCCCTGCTACGGTGCAGCTGAGCTCTTAGCCGTTGCTCACGTGATACTGGCCGTATCCGTTGTTTTGGGTGCCCCAGCCGTCAGCAGCAAACGCGGCCGAACCGGACGCCAGAGCAAAAGCCACACCGAGTACAGCGATAAAGTAGCGCATGATAGACCTCCTCTTTGTTGGGACAGCAGATGGTCTTGCGAGCGCCTTTTTCGACTGAAGCACTTCAGACCTCACATCCTCCGCTGTAGCACACGTAGGAGCCAGCGCCAGGAGCAGCCATCCGCTGCTTGCGGTTACTCAGCGTCTGCAGCCGCCCTTGCGGTCGAGACTCCTGAGACCGTCATTCAGCAACACCACAGCATTGCGCGGACGCTAAGGGTGACCGAAGTTCGTAAACGCGTAACCGCGCATCTCGGATGGGGCGGTTCGTAAACGCGGCGTGGCGCGCTTCAGTCAGGGCGCACTTTACGCCCCCGACTTCGAGCGCGTCGTGGCCATGCCTACCACCACGAGCAAGCCGGCCGCGATCAGAGCGGCAAACGCACCGGCGAGGTATTCATTACGGTGGAATATGCCTCGCTTGGCACCATCAGTCGTGGGCTCGGAGGCTGGGCACGGACCCAAACCAAATTTGCCTGTGCTTTGGCCCTGCGACAGAGAGCCCGGGCCACGTCGCGAAACTCCAACAATTATGCAATGGGCGATTAGCCTGAGACGCTCGGCTTAAGCAACTTCCCACACCCCCGCCCGAGTCCTGTCCGACCTTCTTCCCTCAAACGCCTGCCCCACGTCGCTTAAGTCGCCCTTAAGATCTTTGAAAGTCTGATGAATCCTCACTACCACTGCGGGGGCAGCCCTTATCCTTCCCCTCAATCACGCTGGGGACGCCAGCGGTTTGCCCTTCTCGATCACGAGAGTGATCACGATCCTGGTCTTCGTGTCACTGGCCTTTCCCCCGGCATGCGGGGTTTCCGGCGGCACCTGGAAGGCGTCGCCTACCTTCAGCTCACGCGTCGGCTGCCCTTGGATCAGCAACTCCAGATTGCCCTCCAGGACATAGCCGGACTCGATCCCCGGATGCGTGTGCCGGGCAACGACCGCCCCCGGCTCGATGGTCAACTCCGCAATCACTGTCGCATAGCCCGGCATCGGACCGTCCATCTGGGACAGGATTTTTCTTGTAACTCCGCGGGTCGTTCCTGGCGGAGTATTCTGCGCCGATACATCCGTCGCAACCAGCCCCGTTGCTGCGCAGATTGCACAGGACGCAAATCCGGCAAAACCGCGCCGTGTCAACATGACGATATCCTCCCAATTCGGATCGTAGGCAAAGGGGAACGTATCGGAGCGAATAGACAACAACCATGATTGAGACCGTTCGAACGGAAATGCGACCAGGGTGGCGGTTATGACCTGCTCTTAAAAAAGATCGCTGCCGTCTGCCGTTTTCTGTCATTTGCTCACGGTTCATTCAATACAAGGAGGAAACCTATGGCGAAGAATTATGATTGTCTTGGCCCTGGGCGTGCCCGCAAGCGGTAGCGCTTTGCTTGGGTTCATGTCGCCGTGTTCGGGGCTTGAACCGACCCTCGCCCGAGCGCTAACACCGGAACGCGCGCCCTTTCACCAACGCAGCATTGTAGTTAATGTAACCGCATTCCTCCATTGCGAAACGCAGCATGAGTATTTGACGTAGTGGGGCTTATGCGGCTTTCGGTTGCTCGCCCGGAGCTACCACAGACACAAGACGTTGCTTAGGCCGAAGCAGCCGACAAACCACCCCAAGATGCAATGTCTCGCGCAACATCCAACAGCGCCACCGATCCGCGCGAGCGACGTTCAGACATGCCGCGACGAAGCAGACCCCCGCTTTTCCAGACGCTACAGCGATTGACTTGAATCGTCCGCCAAACCCCCCGTCGCTCTCTTCCATTACGAGCAGCGCGTGGGTTTCTCCGAACCTGAACCGCCGCCGAAGGAGCCACGGCAGGTTTGAGCGATCGTCCGCCACGGGTTCAGTTACCAGTTACCTCTGCACAGTGGATTGACTGTTTGCCCATAGCCTGGGGTTAAACTGGGTAGTTTGTCTGGATCGAGCAGGACGGCGAGGCTGCGTGCGAGGTTTGGCTTTCGGGCGATTAGACCGGCTTGTTCGAGGGTAAGCAGCATCTGGTGAACCGTGGGCGGTGTCACCTGGAAGAAGCGTTGCAAAGCCGCTTCCGCCAGGCGATCCAGCCGACGAGTATCGATAGTGTCGCCACGACAAGCGGCGCCACCCCGTGCCCGTATTCGCCGTGGAGTGTCACGGTCGCGAGCGCCGCCAACATCACGGTGCAGCCGAGCGCCGAGCCCCACAGCCGCGTCTGTGCCCGCGCGAGCAAAACGGCGGTCGTGAGCTCCAGCGATCCGGTCACGAAATGGAACCAGCGCGGGTATCCCCACCGCAGATATTCCTCGTAGATCGATGGCGGGGCGAAGATGTTGCTGAGCGATCCCACGACGAAGAAAGCGGCAAGTGCCAAGGCCGAGACCTGGCGCCAGGAAATCTTAGACATTTGTCCAACCTTGTCTGATGAGGGCGCCGGCGAGGACCAGTGTGGCCACCTGATCGACCAGCCGGCCGATCTCCGCTGCTGCGGCTCGAAAAGGTGATCTACGGGACCATCCTTCACCACATGAAAACCGGTGTCGCGAGCATCGCCCTCGATCATGTCTACTCCCGGCAGATCGGCGCGCGCCGTCGAGCGAACCAGCGCCACTACGGAGTGACCGCTCGCCGCGGCGTCGCGGACGATCAGCCGTCCGGTTCCGCCCATTGCTCCGGAAACAAGAACCTTCATGTTTTAACCTCGATCTTTCTTAGTGTTAGCGCCGCAGTTCACAAGGAAACGGGCTGTTCAGCCTCTCTGCCAGGATCGCGATGCACATCGAGTGGTGGTCGGGCCATTCGGGACGGCCGGCCGCGACGCATTCATTCCGAAGGAGATGCGAATTTCCGGAGGGGTCCCGAAAGTCGCATCCCATCGCTGATCAGCGGACCTACGCCGTGGCGGCCTTCTGGGCCGCCGCGAAGACATCGCGGGGGGACGTCGTGCCCGCGACGTGCTCCGTACTCTCGACCCCGAGGTCCATCGAGCCCGAGTTGACGGCCTCGAACATCGCTTCAGCCGGTCCGGTTTGGCCTTTGGGGATGCCGAACTGTTCGAACGCTGCCGGCCACTCGGCCCGCGGGACAGTGAAGGCCTTGACGTCGCGCTGCATGACATCGCCCAGTTGCACCGCGATTTCATCCGCGCTGACCATCGAACCAAGTTCGATGACGCGATGCCCCGACCACGCCGGCCCGGTCAGCAGCGCCGCCACCTCGGCACCGATGTCGTTCGTCGCGACCATCGTCGATTTCCGGCTGGTCGGATTGTAGTAAACTGGGAGCGTGCCCGCCCTGGGCGACGTGCAGGCCGTAAAGGAAGTTCTCGAAGAACCCGCCGGCGCGCACGAAGGCGACCGGCGAAGCCAAGTCGCGAAAGCCTTGCTCCAGCAGCGACAGGGCGGTGATCATTCCCAGCCCGCTGGTCCGGTTCGCCCCCATCGACGAGAGCGCGATCACGCGCGGCGGCGCGGCCTTGGTCAGTGCCTCGACATAGTTCGCGATGACGCCCTTGGCCTTGAAATCCGGCGAGGGGGCCCAGACGGCCGGCAGCATGACGAATGCGCCGTCGACGCCGTCGAGCGCCCGCTCGATGGCGGCCGCATCGTTCCAGTCGCCATCGACCAGTTCGACACCGTGGTTCGCCCAGCTTGCGGCCTTAGCTCGGTCGCGGACCAGCGCGCGGACCTGCTGGCCGTGGTCCAGCAGAGGTCTCGCCGTTGCGCCGCCGACAGCGAGCAGTGGTCCGAGTTGCGGCGCTACTTGATCGACTTCGTGGCCGAGTTGGGGAACGTCAGACCCAATGAGATTGCACTTCTTAGCGTGCAGCGGCGCCAGGAGGTGCGCATGCGCAGTGTAGCCGATCAGGGGATTTTCTGGATTAGCTATCTTCGCCTAGCTGCATGGCTGCGCGAGCACGCGCCCACTAACTGGCGGGCAGGTCTCGCCGCGCTCGGCGAAACCTATCGCCACGAGGTGACTGACTCAGACGCTGGCAACACGAGGACGATTTATACGGGCGACCTGATGAGCCGTGAGAACCCACTCTGGCGCGCACGGGGTATCGTCGCCGCTACCGACAAGCCCGGCGTCTATCGCGTAATTTCGAACCGACACGCGCAGGAACAGGCATTCCTCATCCTGCGCGGCTTGGTGCAGCGCAAAATCAACAGCCTGCCGACTGCTGCCGCAGCCTGAGTCACCGTTAAGCGAATGTGGAATGGGGCGCGACAGGCACCCGATCAAGTCAATCAGGTCGCGCCACGACCGCTCATAGGCCCTGAACTGCTGCTGGCTCGCCGCGCTCGCTTTGGCTCCGCATGTGCATAAGTCCGGAAAAACGCACCACCCAAGTCGTCCGCTTCCGACCAAAGCCGCTGTTCGAGTCTGGTGACCGAACAGCGCCTCCTGCCCCGAAACCGTCATTCGCGGCGCGAATCGTGTTCGGCTGAGTTGGATGGGCCCTCTCAAGTAGACGCGGTGAGCGGCTGCAGCCGCCTCGACCGCCGTTTTGCCTCGCGCTCGGGATTTACGAGCGCCATGGCGATGGTGCCGCCCACCAGCATAATGACCCCGCACATGAAGAAGCCGGTGTTGAACCCGTCGAGCGGTGTCGCGGCGCTCTCAATAACACTGCCCATGATATAGGGTGCGAGCAGGCCGGCTGAGCTCGCGACTGCGGTGCCGATCGCGAGCAGAGCGCCGCGTTGCGCCGCCGGGGTGATTTCACCGACGACGGCATTGCTGATGACGTAGATCACCGAAGGCAGCGCCACCCCGAGCGTTGTCAGGGCAATCTTGACGGGGGTGCCCGGAACGTACGGCAGCATCGCCAGCGCAGCGCCGCCAAGGGCGACGCTCAACCCGCCGGGGATGCCGCGCGCCAGTCTGCTCGATACTCCGCGCGACAGCAGGCGTTGCGAATACCAGCCGGTTGCAAGCATCGCGACCGCGCTGCCGCCGGCGGACAGTGCGCCCAGGAACCCGATCGAGCTTTGCGCAAGGCCAAGACCCTTGATCAGGTAAGCGCCTTGCCACGAGAGCGCCAGCGACAGTGCCCAGTTGGCCCCGAACGCCGCCGCCCAGCACGCCAAGATCGTGGGACTCAGCAGCAATTGAGCGTAGCCGATCCGCAGGGATGATTGCGCCGCATCCTTTGCCGTTACGCTCCCGTTGTCCAACCACCCTTCGCGGCCGAAGACGAGCCACAATGCGCACCAAACGAGACCGACTAGGCCGAGTGAGCCGAAGGCCCAATGCCAAGTCCAACGCACAATGACCCAGTTGAGCAGCGGCAGTGCCACCATGACACCGATTGCCCCGCCTTCCACAATGACGGCGGTCGGAAGGGTACGCAGTTCGTTGGGGAACCATTTGTAGGCGGAATGCAGCGCCACCGGTGTTGTGGGACCTTCGCCGGCCCCGAGCGCGATACGACAGCCCACTAGGGTCTCGAACCCGACCGAGCCGATCACCGGAAACTGGGTCAGCGCCCAGATGAAGCCCATCGCCAGCAGCACCCAGCGCGTCTGCAGCCGGTTGACAAGAAAGCCGGTCGCGACCGACGAGACCGCGAACAGCAAGAAGAAACTGGACCCGACCAACCCGAACTGGCGCGGTCCGAGTTTCAGCTCCTGCATAATTGGGACAGCGGCGATCCCGACCACCGCCTTGTCGGCGAAATTGATCACCACGAACATGAAGAGCAGCGCCACCACGATCCAAGCGCGGTTGCGGTCGTTAACGCGCATTGGACCAGCCCCCCATCCGCCCGCCGACAGCCTTTGCTCAGCTGCCTGAAATACCGTCGACAGCAGCCGCACCGCCGGGGAGAGTGTGAGCCGCCTGGGTCTGATGACGCGCCAGCAGATAGAATGCGACGACGTGCGTGATCATCAGCACGGGCACGTAGATGATCGGGATCGCGTAGGTGGCGCCCAGCTCCCCCGCTAGCGCCGCAAGGCCGACTTGGGTGCCGTGAAAATAATCGACAATGATGTCGACCGCTCCCACGAGATTGAAGGTGACGACGAACAGCCAAAAGAGCGAACGTATCCTCACCGTGAGAAGCGCCAGCATGGCGAGCACCCCGGTTGCAAAGTCGCCGTAGGCGGCGAAGGTCGCGAAGCCGGCGGAGAGATTGGGGCCGACGACACCCGGAATGATGAAGACGAGCCCGAAGAAGCGGAAGCTGTGCAGCGTAGCGATGGCGCGTTGCGCTTCGACCAGGTCCATTGCCTTGAGCCTCGGCCAAAGATATGCGCCGAAGCAGAGCAGCCACGGGACGTATCCCAATACGAGATGTATCCGGAAGATGGTTGCCGGCGACATTTGGATTCCTATCAGCGCGGTTTCAGATCAACAGTGTCCACACCCCCGTGAGCGGGACGATCCAAAGCAGGCTGCGCCAGCGGGGCGCGGCGGGACAAGGCCAGTGGGAACAGCGGCGGCGGTCATTGGGCTCCTCCATGTGAGTCCTTAGATCAGGTGTTGATTGACGCGGCTTCAAACACTGCGGTCAGGATGCCGAGCCGGCCTTCCATGAGATTTCGTCCCAGGGTGGCGGCAAGCTGCGCGAAGTCCGGACCCATAACCACGCCGAGATTTGGCGAAGGCGGCGGCCCGGACTCGCGCATCTGCGCGAACCCAGACCTTGGCGGCCTCGGTGCCGTCCTGCCATGCCAGCGTGCGGAAAACGGCCGATTCGATCGTCTCGCGCGTCGCGGCAGCCGTTAAGAGGAAGCTCGTTGCCGGCGTTCGTGCCCAAGAGAGGGGATAGTGCGGCTTGCCGCTGTTCAACACGACATCGAAGGTCGCAAACCTGCCACCTGATCTCAGCACGCGCCGGATCTCGCGGTAGAGCCGCGCTCGGTCGGAGATGTTCATCGCCACATGCTGCAGCAACACGACGTCGAAGCAGCCCTCGTCAAATGGAAGCTCCAGCGCGTTGGCGATTTGGAACGACACCTGTCCGCCCTGTCCCGTGCGCTCGGTCAGATAGCGCGCGGCATCCACGAATGGCTCGCTGAGGTCGACGCCCGTAACCCGGCAGCCATAGGTCGCAGCCAGAAATCGCGCCGGCCCGCCGACGCCAGACCCGACATCCAGAACCGACATGTCGGCGGTGACCCCAGCCAACTCGGCAAGCTCGGCGGTCGCAGCAAACCCGCGAGTGTGAAACTGGTCGAGAGCACCAAGTTGCTGGGGCGTGAGCCGCTGATCCTCCGGCCCGAGGGCAATGAGCGCCGTCTTCAGCCGCTCGGTCAGGCCGGTCGCGCGATAGTGGTCGCGCACACCATCAAGGACATCGGTCACAGCGTTCCTCTAAGGCTTCGGGTCCTTGTCGCAGAGATACGACGGCTTCCCGCGAGCGACTATCCGGGATAATATCGACAGGGTATGAAGCAGAACTTCACAGTCAGGCAGGGCGCTCTCGACGGCGTGGAGGCGTTCCTCAGCGTTGCCCAACACCGCAGTTTTCGAAGAGCGGCCGCGGAGCTCGGGGTGACCCCGTCGGCGGTCAGCCAAGCGGTACGCGCACTTGAGGCGCGCATCGGCGCAGCGCTTTTCATCCGCACAACGCGCAGCGTCGGCTTGACCGAAGCCGGCGAGCGCTTCTTTTTGCGCGCAAAGCCCGCTTTCGAGGAGCTCGTCGCCGCCAGCGAGGTCGCGCGTGACCTGGGGCAGCGTCCCACTGGGCTCTTGCGCCTCTCCGTTCCCCGACCGGTTGTCCCGCTAATCCTCGAGCCAGTGATCGCCTCTTTCTACCAGGCCTATCCCGAGATCGAGGTGGAGATCGCCGCGAGCGCGGAGCTGGTAGACCTCGCGGCCGAAGGCTTCGACGCCGGTATTCGTCTTGGCCAGTTCATCGCGCCCGATATGGTGGCCGTGCGGCTAACGCCGCCGTTCTCATTCGTGGTGGTTGGCAGCCCTGATTATCTACGCGGGCGAAAGCGGCCGGAGCGCATCGACGATCTGCGTGATCACGCCTGCCTGCGCATGCGCCGCTCGAACGGGTCGATTGCCCCCTGGCCCTTTATCGACGGCAACAAGGCTGTCGAGGCAATCGTGTCGGGACCGCTGATCGCGAACGACTACCCCACACTTCTCGGAGCGGCAATCCAGGGTCTGGGACTTGCACAGGTGCCCGGCCCGCTCGCGAAAGCCCCAATTGCTGAAGGCCGATTGCACGCGTTCCTGGCACCCTTCGCCGTCACCACGCCAGGGGTCTTTCTGTATTATCCAGGAAGGCACCAAGTCTTGCCCAAACTGCGCGCATTCATCGAGCATGTGAAATACCACGGCGCTGATGCACCGCGCGACGGAACAATTGCACAAAGATTGCTCAAGATCAACATTGTAAACTCTTGCAGACCGTGTGAAAACTCCATGCCGTAACGACAATGAGCATCTTTCGAATCCGCTGGCATTTAGCCGAGACATAAACCTGCCGCGAAGCATCGCCGGCGGATCTATGTTGCGCGCCGGCCGCGCGCTTCCGCGTTTTCACACGATCTGCAAGAAATCCGCAGCAGCAACCGACACAACGCGCCCTTGTGCATTTCATCGGGCTGGCATTCAGGGCAAACGCTCTACAGTGCAATTTCTCTCAACGGGTGACCTTGGGTGGAGGATTCGCTTCGTGCAAGCGGCCTAAGTTGGCTAAGGCTGACGTAGAGTTATCGTTTTCCCTGTCGAGAGCTGCGGAACCGTCTGTTCGACTCCACGACCCAGCACCCTCGCCGGACCCCGAATATCGCCGTAAAATCCGAAGATGCCTCTACGATCCGTGTAGGTGGTATATCTTGCGCCAGTGCGATCGATGATACGCACGGCAGCGTGTGCTTGCGGCTGTCCGCTGGCCGACAACAGCGTCCCTATTACGGCTGCGTTTGACGGATCTGCTGGAGTGAGAGCGAACGCAAACGTGCGGTATATGGTATCGTAGTAGGCTTGCATCATGGATGGGCGGGTGTACCCGGTCCGCCGATGGTCAACTGAGCCATTTGGGACGTTCCTGAAGAAGTCCCTGTCGAAGATTTATTAGTCCACTCCCAACTTGCAGAGTCCTTCATTTTAAACGACGCGAAACTCAGAAAACTTCCGGACCCGGATAGGTATGCTCCGACTTTTAGGGAGTCTTCCGCGGCCGTCGTGTTCGTCGCCGTTGTGGATATCGTGCGGCACAGTCAAATCGAACGCTTACGCTCTACCTCGGAGTTCAGGCCGTGAGGGAGTTTGAGCCGATCACACTGAATGTTGCCGAACTGCGGAGTGAACTCGACGAGTTTGAGAAGTTTCTCAACTCGGGGTCATCGGACGATTTGTTCAAAACTGCACGCTAAGCGGCCTGTCGCAGGAACGCAGAGGGCGTCTTGCCGACCTTCACCGTGTGCGACGGGCCGCGCACGGATGTCTACGGATACGATCAGTGCAACCGACCCGGCCCACCGCTCGCGCCACGCTCGCGCTGTCTCGGCTGACCATGCGCCGTGCCGCGTGTGTCTGGTTGGCGGGTGCGCTGTAACCGGTGGCAGCGTCGGTAATTCCGCATGAACCGCCGCGATGGCAGCAGCAAGCTCCGCTTCCTCCACATCGCGATGCCGACCGTGGAAGCGCGCGAGGTTTGACGCGCAGCGCCGCTAAAACAGCGCCGACTGTCGCTCGTTGGGCAGGACCGCGACGATGCGGCGAATATCGCGAATGAAGCCGAGATCGAGCATGCGGTCCGCCTCATCGAGGACGAACCGGCTCACCTCGTTCAGTTTCAGCTCGGCTGAAGACAGCAGATCGCAGAGACGGCCCAGCGTGCCGACCGCGATATCGGCGCCCGAGCGCATCCGCTGCACCTGCCTCGAGCGGCTGACGCCGCCGAGGATCGCAACGACATGCAGTTTCGTCTGGCCGCCGAGCCGATGCAGGTTAGCTTCGATTTGCAAGGCGAGCTCGCGTGTCGGCGCAAGGATCAGGGCACGCGTGGCGAAACGGTGCGTCGGCGCCGGTTTGCTAGTCAGATGCTGCAACATGGGTAGCGCGAACGCGGCCGTCTTGCCGGTGCCGGTCTGTGCGATGCCAAGCAGATCGCGACCGGCGAGCAGGGGAGGGATGGCGCCGGCCTGGATCGGCGTTGGTTCGAGAAAAGCGCTCTCTCGCGAGGGCGCGCAACAAGGGCTCGGCAACGCCGAGCGAAGCAAAAGAGATTGATGGCACGAAAGTTGCGGCTCCAGCGCTCGCTTGCCCGCGCGACAATGGGGCGAACGCACTACGACTATGATTTCCGGGAGGGCCTCGTCCAACATCAGACGGCGGCCAATCACGCGTTCACGGAAGGCATATGTCATATCGGAGAGATGTCCGGCCAATGCAAGTCAGGGGTTTATTTTCCGCTACGTCTTGTGATTGCTCTGCGACAGCGCGATTTTAATTTGTCATGGGAAGGCCGGAACTCGGCAGAAAGTGCACCTGCGCAGGGTGCCACGAACGTTTTTACGATCTGAACAGGTCGCCCGCCATATGCCCGAAATGTGGCATTCAACAGCCGCCGGCGAACACCCGTGCGTTGGCGTTGCCGCGTCCGATCGAGATCAGGCGCTTGCAGCGGCAACCTGCTCCAATGATCGCCGAGGACGAAGTAGCAGTCGAAACGACACCTGGAGAAGACGAAGACGAGGTGGACGACACTGACTCCGAAGACGAAATCGAGGAAGAGATCAACGTCGACGCCGACATTGATAAAGTGGCGGACTGATGCAAAGCCTTGCCCGCCCGTCGCTAAGAAAATCACGCGGCGCGAAGATCAGACGCACACAAACAGCTTCATCTTCGAGGTGTGGAGTCCCTTCACCGCCAGCTATCAACCGGTGGACTCGATTCCGGACGGGCTGCGTCGTCTAGACGAACTCGCCGACCTGATCGGTCAGATGTCGCTGCGTAGGCATCCGAAGCTGGAAGCGTTGACAGACGTGCCCGACCCGGATCTTCACGATTCTACCCGATGGGCCGAGTTCCGCATCAACGCGACGACCTATCGCAGCTACGACACGCGGCGGTACGATCGGCCACGGTGGCTAAGGGTGACTGGAATGGTCCAGGCTGCCGAGGCAACCTGCGCCGGGGTTAGTTACGTCCTGCCGGCGGTGTAGCCGGAACAGAGGACCGACAACTCCCATTGCAACTTATACTGAGCTGCCGAATAACTGACCGTTCCGTGGCCCCCCTATCGATCCGCTTCGCGGCTCAGTGAGGAACGGCGATGACTTCGCGCAGCTCGCGCGCGAGCGTCCGGGCGTCGGCCCCTTCGCTGGCCACCGGGGGCCAGCTGGCGGGCTTAACACGCTGAGGCTGAAACCACTCTGGGAGGGGGTCGTTGTGCTCGGTGTCCCTCAATAGGGAATTGCGCCCGGAGAGCCGGCAACATGACAATTACAACCGACGTTCAGCCAGGCCGCCCTCATGTCGTGATCGTAGGCGGCGGCTTCGGCGGCCTTGAGGCGGGCCAAAGGACTGGCAGGGGTGCCTGTCGACATCACCGTCGTTGATCAGCGCAATCACCACATCTTCCGGCCGTTGCTGTATCAGGTCGCCACCGCCTCCCTGGCGACCTCAGAGATCGCCTGGCCCATCCGGGCCATCATGCGGGGACGCGTCCAAAGCGGGCGGGGCCTCGCCCGGCGCCAGGACCCGGCGCGCGACTGGGTAAAGAACGCCTAGAGGGTGAGCTGGGATGCGTCGGCCCCGCGCGGATCACCGGTCGTCCCGACCGACCGGTGTTCCGTAGGAAATGGTGCCTCAGGGTTTCTGGTCAGCTCCGCCCGGGACCCAAAACATTCTGCTTGAGGTTTCGTAAACGCGGTTGCATCGTCTCCGGGCTCGCCCGTCGGCGAGCGGCCGCGCCAGCGGGGCAACGGCTAGGCACAGCATGGAAATCTCCTTGATACCATCCTTGGCCGCCCACTACGGGCGGCCTTTGTTGTATGGCGTTTGACCGATTTGGGGTGGCCAATTTGGCCACCTCAACCGCTAACGCGCTCCGTCAGTGACGTAAACATCGGGGCAAATTTGCCCCGACGTCTTACCCGGCAATCGCCGGCAATCCCGGACGCCGGGCGGACACAGGTTGCATCGCCGCTGTGATGGCGGCTTCCAGCCCAGGATGTCTGTGCCATGGCTGCCATTGTCAGGGAACTGCACCTGCGGTTCGCTGACAAAACTGCCAACCCGCACGCAGGCCAGCCGGCGCCCACGACAAGCACCTGAGTGAACAATGCGAGGAGGGTTTCCCTCTATCATCGCGGCGAGCACGCGGGCGGTATCACCCTCCAGAACCGCCCCGGGTTCCCTAAAGTCGCTGGCACTCCAAAACTACGGGGCCCCCGACGAACTCAAATTCCGCATTTCCGCATGGCTGCCGCTGCAAGGATGTCTCACTCAACTGTGGAGCGGGGGACCTGTAGTGGTCCGTACGGCAAGAAGATGCCATAGCGGAGCTGATCGATGACGAACGGGCGCAAGTGGTAATCAATGGAGCGCCGGCCGAACGGCGCGGTCTTGGTCGAGGAAGGAAAGATCGGCGTCTCGGATCTGGCGGTATTCTACCCAGCCGACTATGACCTCGCCTTAGCGGTGGTCCACCTCCTCAACGGCGATTTCGATGAGGCCAAGCGGTTGCGTGGCGAGTGGCTGGCAAGACGGCGCTGACCTTCCGGATTCCGCCTGTAGATACAGTGCGCGCCGGCCGTGGCCGGGTTGGGTGGTGGTAGGGCAAGGTCAGCATGTCGCTGGCGGGATCTACGTTATTTGTGTGGATTGGCCCGGCGGCGGCATCTGTGCGAAAATTTGCTGTAGGGCGGCGTCGTGGTAACCAAGGCGCCCTCAAGCAAGCTTTTCGACCATTGGGAGGGGTGCCCATGAGGACAAGCAGCGCCGTCGCACTGGCAACGCTTGCAGGCTTCGGAATTGGGGCAGTGGGCATGTATGGTCTTAGGGCTCAGCCCAAACCGCCCGTCTACGATATCGCAATGATTGACGTTACTAACCCCGATGCTTATGCCAAAGAGTATCTGCCACGCTCCCAGGCGACGATCAAAGCACATGGTGGAGTGTACGTGGCAGCAGGGCAGGGCACAGTGCTTGAGGGATCACCGCCCGGAACGCGCTTTGTGATCCTACGATGGGAAAGTCTGGAGCAGCTAAAGGGCTGGCGGGAATCGCCGGAATATGTATCAGCACATGAGATCGGCAAGAAATACGCGAAGTTCAACATCGTTGCAGTCAACGGTGTGCAGTAGTTGCGCATCAGCCCGTCGGGCAGCTTCGGCGCTTCCTCGGGCTCGTGTTCGGCCTGCCAGGCACTGGCGGCCGAGAAGGCGTCGGCGGGAAGCTCGGAGGCGGAGAGCATGGCCGCGCTCTCTGACATGTTTCGGAGGTGGACGCAACGCCTGGGGCGGTTAGTATCAGGCGCGCCCGGGAGTCCTGTCAATGTCCTGTTTGACGATGCTCCACTGTCTCGATCAACGGAGGCATTTACAAATTAACTTTTCTATGTCAAAGCGTTAGCTGGTGCAAAGGGCTGATTCGAACCACCGACACCGCGCCAACTGATCACGATATCGCCGGGCCGGTGTTGCCGGCCCGGCGCGCATGTCGCATGTCAGGGGGATGCGAACAACACGTCTTCTGATCGCTACGCGGTTTATCCGCAGCATCGGTCAGGGGGCTATGGTTGTCGATTTTTCCCTATATTTGAAGGCGCTCGGCTGGTCGGCGGAAATCAGCCTCATCCTGAGCCTGGCTTTGGCCGTGGGGGTGGGGCTGACGCTGTTCGCTGGCCCGTTAAGTGACCGCCATGGTCGCCGGGTATTTCTGCTGGGATACGAGGCCGCGCAGGCGTAATCGCGTTTCTGACTGCCCGGCCTGCGGTTCTGGCGACAGCGGCGGTGATCGGCGGGTTCGGGCGTGGTGGTAACGGAGCAGCGGGCCCGTTCGCCCCGGTAGAGCAGGCGTGGCTGGCGCAGTCGGTTTCGGCGGCCAGGTGAGGGCCAGTGTACAGCGTATACGCGGCGCTCGGTTTTTTCGGGATGGCGCTGGGCGCGGGGATCGCGGCATTACCATCACGGCTGCAGGCGATGCTACCAGGCGCGCTGGCTTGCCGCCCGCTGTTTCTGATCATTGCCTTGGCCTCGGTAACATGTTTCGGCCTGCTTTGACTGGCGTCAGATATCGAGGCTGGGCCGAGGTCCCGGGTGCCGGCGGAAGAGACGCCGGCGACGCTCCAGATTCAGAAGCATGAGAATACCCTGGTTCGCCGGCTGATGATCGCGAACCTGCTGAATGGTGTCGGGATCGGCGCGACGGGGCCCCTGATCGCCTATTGGTTCGCGCTGCGGTTCGGCCAGGGACCGGGGGAGATCGGTCCGCTGTTGGCGGGTGGGTTCGTCATGGCAGGGTTGACGTCGTTCGCGACCGGGTGGCTTTCGCGCCAGATCGGGATCGTGCCCGCCGTGGTGGCCATGCGACTAGCGGGGCTGGCGATGCTGGTCGCGTTGCCGTTCGCTCCCAGCTTTGGCCTCGCGGGGGCGCTGTATGTCCTTCGGGGTATGCTCAATCGCGGCACCACGGGAGCACGCAGTGCGTTGAACGTGAGCATCGTCCGGCCGCAGCGGCGTGGGTTAGCCGCCAGTATGGCGAACGTGTCGATGCAGGCGCCGCGCGCGGTCGCACCGGTGCTGACCGGGGCCCTGTTCGGGGCGGGCGCTCTCGGGCTGCCGTTCTTCATCGCGGCGGCGTTTCAGGGGGCGTATGTCGGGACGTATTATTGGGCTTTCGGAAGGTTGATCCGCGATATGCGGCGAGCGTGGGCAGCGAGACCTGAGCGCTCAATCTCAGGCACGTGATCGGCGCGCAAACGGATTCGTGACCCTCGTCACAGAACGGAAGGGACGGATCAGGTAGCGGAACCAACCGCTTCAAGGAGCCGAGCCATGGTCCCGAGATTATGGTCTGTTTGCCGGGTCGGACTATCCGTAGTCGCGATCTCTCCAGTATTCATGGGTGTGCCGAGTCAACCGGTTTATGCCGCCCCCGTAGTTGTGAGCGCATCGCAGCCTGCGGCCGCGGGAATCCCGGAGTGGATGTCAGGATCCGCCGCCATGCTCGGCGGAATGTTGATATCGTCCCGTTGCACCAAACGGCGGCCGAGGAGGGCGACGCTGCGAGCCAAGCCGACCTGCTGACGCAATCGCCTCTACATGGCGTCCGGCAACCATTTTAGCGGCGCCTGAGTGGGCTTGAAAAGGAACATCCATTCTGATGGGACTGCGCGCAAAGTTCAATCTGACGGTCATCATCGCCTTTACCATAGGCTTCGTCGGCGCGACTCTGTTGCTACAGCGCCTGTTCATACAGAACGCCCGTCAGCAGGTGCTGGAGGACGCGCAAATCATGATGCGCGCCGCGGACGCGATAGGTATGTATACCGATCATCAAGTCGTGCCGCTGGCAGCTCCTCAGAACAATACCGGCGGGAAGTTCATCGCCGCAGCGGTGCCGTTCTTTGCGGAGGAAACCACGTTCAGGGACGTGCAGAAGAGGTTTCCAGATTTCTCTTACCGGACACCAGCGCTGAACCCCACCAATCTGGCCGATCGCCCCACGGACTGGGAAGCGGACTACATTAACGCATTCCGGAATAACCAGGAAACGAAGGAACTCAGTGGCGAGCGCCTGACCCCGACTGGGCCGGTGCTCAACCTGGCGCGACCCATCGCGGTCGATAGCCCCGACTGCCTTATGTGTCACAGCAGCGCGACGAAAGCCCCGGCTTCCATGGTTGCCACCTATGGCAGCACCAACGGTTTCGGATGGAAGCTGCACGATATCGTCGGTGCGCAGGTCGTCTCAGTCCCGATGTCGCTGCCACTGCAGTACGCCCGGCAGACCCTGATCGCGTGCATGGCGATTTTGCTTGCCATATTTGTACTGATCATGATCATCCTGAACGTCCTGCTCCATTACGTTGTTATCAAGCCGGTGACGAAGGTGACGCGGATCGCGAATGCGGTGAGCCTTGGTGACCTGGATATTGAGGAGTATGAGCGGAAGGGCAGCGATGAAATCGCGGTCCTATCGGTTGCTTTTAATCGAATGCGCCGTAGCCGCGACTCCGCTATGCGCATGCTAGAGCGATGAGAGACTCCGCGCTTCCGACCGCGATCGGACGCTACCGCCCCGCGGGCATCCTGGGCGCGGGCGCGATGGGCACCGTTTACAAGGCACACGACCCGGTGATCGACCGGATGGTGGCGATTAAGGTCGTGCGCACCGAGGCACTGGACGCCGAAACCCGTGCTGAGTTCATCGACCGCTTTCGATTGGAAGTGCAAGCGGCGGCGCGCTGCGCCCACCCGGCTATCGTTGCGGTCTATGACTTCGTCGATGCCTGGAATCCCGCGATTGTTATGGAGATGGTCGAGGGCAGCAGTCTCGAGCGGATGCTTAAGGGGCCGACGCGGCGGCCAGTGGAGATCGTGGCGATCCTGTTGCAGGTCCTCGGCGGTCTGGGCTACGCGCACGGGAAGGGGATTACGCATCGTGACATCAAGCCGGCGAACATCATCGTCACGCCGTCCGGCCAGGCAAAGATCGCCGATTTCGGCATTGCCCGGCTGAATGGAATTTCGCTCACTGAGGCCGGTTCCATGCTGGGCACGCCGGGCTATATGGCGCCTGAGCAGGTGACGGGGGATTTAGTGGACAACCGCGCTGATCTGTTCGCGGTTGGTGCGATTCTTTATGAAACTTTTGCCGGCCGACCGCCATTCGCCGGGCGGACGGTGGTGGACACATTGGCCCTCGTGTCTGGTCCCTCACCGGCGGACATGGGCCCGATCGAGGCCGCAGGGGGCGCCCGCCTTGTTCCGGTGCTGCGCCGGGCGCTCGCCAAAGTGTCCGCGCGCCGGTTTCAGTCGGTTCAAGAGTTCCTGACGGCGTTGCAGGAGGCGATAGCACCCCGGTCTACGGCTGCGGTGTCGGCCACCGCGCCAGGTGCCGGCCAAACGGTGCAGCGGCGATGGGACCCCGCTTTGCTACAGCGGCTGGAGCGTCAATTGGCACGGTATCTCGGGCCGATTGCACGCGTGACTGTGGCTCGGGCTGCCAGCACCGCCGCTGATCCGGATCAGCTTTATGTGACCCTTGCCAACTGTCTTCGCAGCGCGACCGACCGCAGCGCCTTCCTGCGCGGGGTTGGTGGTGCCCGGGTGGAGCCTACGTTTGCCGGGACGAAGCGACTAACACAGACTGCGGCAACTCCGGTCGGCGGATCGCAGGGATTGGCGTCTGTGCCACCCGAGGCGACGAGCGCGGCGCAAACTGTGCTTGCGCATTTTGTCGGCCCGATAGCGCGGATGTTGGTGCGCGACGCCGCCGCGCGGGCGACATCGGGTGTGGAGTTCATTGACAGCCTCTGCTCTCACGTCAGCAAGCCGGACGAACTTTCGACGCTGCGGCGTCGGCTGCGGACCGAAGTGGAGCCGAAGCTGCCGCGCTGATTTGCGCGGCCTGTGACCTCGGTCGCTTTTTAGTGGGCCGACTGCCTGTAAAGGTGCGGGGACGGTTACCCGGGACGGATCAGACGTATGACGGCGCCCACATTCTTGCGTGATCACCCCCTGATCTCGATGACGAGCCCGCTTGGCGCGAACGTCCTGGTGCCGACCGCGCTTGAACTGGAGGAGGCGCTGAGCGAGCCATTTCTCTGCATTGTGGACATGGTATCGACGCGGGAGTCGATAGATCCGAGCGATCTTCTGCATCAGCCGGTCTGTGTGACGCTGCGCTCAAAACCCGATGCTTCGCGTCAGGTGCACGGGCTGGTACGCCGCTTCGCTGCCACAGGTGCAGTGGAGCGCGGCATGTTCAGCTACCGCGCCGAGATCGTGCCCGCGCTCTGGTTCCTCTCGCAAACTCAGGACTGCCGCATCTTCGAGAACAAGTCCACGAAGGACATTCTGCAGACCGTTTTCTCTGAGCATGGTTTGAAGGTCAGTTTCCGCGTCGGTGCATCGCCTGTGCGTCCATTCACCGTGCAATACAACGAGACCGATCTGGCGTTCGTCTCACGGTTGATGCAAGAAGACGGATGGTTCTATTGGTTTCTGCACGACGAATCCGGTCACACGCTGGTTGTGTCGGATTCAACCGGATCATTCGTCAAGATCCCTGGTGGCCCGTTTGAGCCGCGGCCTGGCGATGAGGTCTTTACACTGGCCTCATGGCATCCCGCCGAGGTGGTGACGCACGGGAAGGTCATGATGACCGATTTCGATCCCGAAAAGCCAAGCTCGGAGCCGCAAGGGGAGACCTCCACGACACTAGCCGCGAGCGGCGCGGCAATGCGCGACCCGTTTCACTGGCCGGCACGGGCGCTGAGCAGCGACGCCATCAACAAGGTAACTCGTCTTAGGATGGAGGCGGCAGAGGTATCGGCATTCCTGTCGCACGGAGCAGGGTTCGACCCGGCTTTCGTGGTTGGCGGGCGCATCAAGGTGGTCGGTCGGCGAGGCGCTGATCCAAAAGAGTACCTGTTGGCGCGCGTTTCTCATACCGCGAGCGACAATACCTGGAGCAATACGGCGGAGCCGCCCAGCTACTCGAACAAATTCACCGCCTTTCCCGCCACAATGCCGTGGCGGCCCGAACAGACGGTACCCCGCCCTCGCATCGAGGGCATCTATTCGGCGGTGGTCATCGGGCCGGATGGACAAGAGATCCATACTGACAAGCTAGGCCGCGTGAAGGTCCGTTTTCGCTGGGACCGGCGCAAGGATGCGACCTCTGGAGGCGCGATCTGGGTTCGGGTGATGCAGGCCTGGGCGGGCGGCAACGGCGGCTGGTCGTTCATCCCGCGCGTGGGCACCGAGGTTGCTGTCGCCTTCATGGACGGCGATCCGGAACGTCCGGTCGTCGTCGGGCAGTTGCATAACGGCGATCAGCTTCCGCCTTGGCCGCTACCGGATCAGAAGACCCGCAGTGGCCTGCGTACACGTTCTACCCCCAACGGCGGCACGGACGACTGCTCGGAGTTGTCATTCGATGACAAGAAGGGGGTGGAACAGGTTTTGCTGCATGCACAGCGCGACCTGAATGTAGAAGTGGAGCATGACGCGAAACACACGATCGACAACAACCGCAGCGTGACTATCAAGCAGGGCAACGACACGCTGACGGTGCAGCAAGGTGACATGTCGATCAAGACGGCGCTTGGTGCGGTCAACATCGAGGCGATGAAGTCGCTGACGCTAAAAGTCGGTCAGTCGAGCATCACGCTCGACCAATCAGGCGTGAGCATAAAGGGCCTGAAGGTGCAGATCGAAGGCCAGATACTGTCCAGCCTGAAGGCTGCTCTCGTGCAACTCAATGCCGATGCCGCGCTGAAAGCCGCGGGCGGCGTTATCATGCTGAACTGAGTGGGCCATGAACCAAACACGCCGCAATAAGCTCGATAGCGCGGACTTGTCACAACTGTTGCCTCGTCTCGAGTTGCCGCCCGAGATCGCCGCGCGAGTTGCGTCCTACGAACAGGTTTCGCAAGCGGTAGAGTGCTTGGCGCAACAGGACTGCCTGCTTCAAGCGGCCCGGCTCTGTGCCTACGCACTGCCGGCGCGCGAGGCAGTCTGGTGGGCGGTTCGCTGCGCAGCAGTCACCGCGCCGGCTGGTCTTCCGGAGGCGGACCGAGAAGCATGTGCGCTCGCCGAAGCCTGGGTGCGCAAGCCTGCCGATACGACACGGCGCCAAGCCATGGAGCAGGCACAGGTGGCCGGCTTTACCACCGCGGAAGCCTGGGCAGCGGTGGCGGCGTTCTGGAGCGGCGACTCGATGTCCCCACCCGACCAACCCAAGGTGCCGCCTGCTCCGCATCTGACGGGCACAGCCGTTGCGGGCTCGATTATTCTCGCCTCGGTCCGGCCGGGCGCGGACCGGCAACAGGAGCGTCTCAGCCGTTTTCTCGGCAGCGCGCGGGATATCGCACTAGGTGGATCGGGGTATCTGGAACCGGAGTGCAACTGATGGGTCAGCCAGCAGCGCGTATAACCGACATGCACACGTGCGAGATGTGTGACGGTCCCGTGCCTCATGTCGGCGGGCCGATAGTTTCCGGCCAGATCACAGTGCTGGTCGGCAAAGTGCCGGCGGCTCGGGCGACGGATCAAGTCACCTGCATCGGTCCGCCTGACATGATCGCGCTGGGATCATTCACGGTTTTTATAGCAGACCTGCCGGCGGCGCGTATGGGCGACGTCACCGAACATGGCGGCGAAATCGTTGTCGGCTGCCCTATGGTATTGATTGGATGAACCGATGACGCTGACCCTGACAATTGTGCGGTGTCCGCATGGTGAAAGCCCACCGGCGCGAACTCTTAAGGATGGGACATTCACGATCGGCCGGGCGCAGGACAATGGCTGGGCGTTGCCTGATCCCGACCGGTTTCTATCAAAACGGCATTGTGCCATCACGCTGCGCGGCGCGACGTGGGAGCTGGTGGATCACAGTGCGAATGGCACGTACCTCAACCGTGATCCGGAGCCGATCGGTGCCGGGCGGGCTCGCGACCTCCGTGACGGCGACCATCTGCTGATGGGCGATTATGAAATCGAGATACGCATTGCCGAACCAGCGCGACCGGTACAGGCTACTTCTCAAATCGTGTCGCCCGATGTGTTTGCATCCGCGCTGCGCGGGCTCGACCCCCCTGAAGATCTGTTCACGGGCCCGGTTCAGTCTGACCACAGCGCTGGTGTCGAGGATGCCTTCCGTCCGCCGCGTCCGGTGGTTTTGCTCGGCGAGGATTGGGACCTCGATGGTTCGAAGGTCTCGGCACCGAGGGCCGCCGCTCCGCCGCCAGTTCTGGATCATCCGCCGGCGCGGCCGGAAATGGACCTGATGTCAGCCTTCCTGCGCGGTGCCGGGTTGCCGGATGCGCGTCCGGAAAATCCCGAGCATGCCATGGAGGCACTTGGCGCGGCATTCCGAGCGCTGGTGAAGGGCCTGCGTGAAGCTTTGGTCATGCGCGCCGCAACCAAGCGCGAATTCCGCATCCGGGAGACGCGGCTCGACGACGAGTTTCCGGAACTGACAGACGCGCTACTCGGTGTGCTGTACCCGCATTACCTCGCGCCGGTGCCGTCCTGTGCCATCGCCCAGTTTCGTGCTCACCCGGACCTCGACGTCGGACTCCACTTACCAGCCGGCATTGCACTGGACACTGAGCCGGTCCGGGGCGAGACGTGCCGGTTCCGCACCGCCTGGTCGCAGACATTATGGCCAATCGAGATCGAAAGCGTGCGCCTCTCAGGGCTTCCACTCGCGGCGCCCCCAAATGCGCGCGCAACGGGCGCAGTTGCGCATCGGGCTGCGCTGCACCGGTCCCACAACATTTACCGCGTTGGGGTTGGATCGGCTGCGGGTTTTCCTGCGGGCATCAACCGACGTCTCCGTGCCACTACTGGAATTGCTATCAGCTCATGCGCTCTCGGTCGCCTATGCCGACGGATCTGCGGACCCGAAACCGGCAATTCTGTCAGGCAGCGCCATTGCACCGGTCGGGTACGCACTGGAAGAGGCAATCTTGCCGTGGCCAGCACGCAGCTTTTCCGGTTTCCGGTTGTTGACCGAATATTTCTCCTTCCAGGAGAAGTTCATGTTCGTCGATTTCACCGGCATTGAGCGCAAAACGTTGCTGGCATCCGGCGAGCGAATGGATATTTTCGTCTGGCTGGATCGTGCAGAGCCAGACCTGGAGCGGGCGATCAACAGAGACAGTCTTGCCCTCGGCTGCGTGCCGCTGGTCAACCTGTTTCCCCAGCACTGCGAGCCAGTGCCGCTTGCGCACACCGATACCGAGTACCGCGTGGTTCCAGACGTGCGGCGCCCGGCAGCCATGGAGGTCTGGCAGGTCGAGCATGTGCAGGAGACCCGGCCGGATGGCACAGTGCGGCCCTGGCGACCGTTCTATCGCCTCGCGCGGCTAGGCGACTGCACGATGGATGATCCGGGCGGGTCGTATCACACGACGCGGCGACCATCCTCGGTCGGCGGGACCGAGACTTTCCTCGCCACCTTCGATCCGAACCTTGATCCCGAGCTGCCGGCTTACGGCGTGCTCTCAGTTGATGCGCTGTGCTTTAACCGCGATTTGCCGGCCTTGCTGCCATTCGGCGGTGATCACCCCGTGCTCCAGTTTGTGGAGGGCAATGCCCTCATCAGCAGCGTTATCTGCCTCACCGCTCCCACCCCGACCTTGCGGCCGCAAAGCCGGGAAGCCGGCTTTTGGCGACTGGTCTCGCATCTGTCGCTCAGCCACTTGTCCGTGGTTGGTGGCGCAGACGGGGCGACAGTGCTGAAAGAGGTATTGCGGCTCTACGATCGGCGCGATACCGCGGAAACCCGTGCAGCGATCGACGGGCTGTTGGCCGTCTCAGCGCGACCGGGCGTGTCGCGGGTGCCGCGGTCTCGGGCTGGCGCTTTCTGCCGCGGCCTGGACGTAACGCTGGAGTTTGACGCCCGCCCCTGGAAAGGCAGCGGGCTTTTTCTTTTGGCTGCTGTGCTCGATCGCTTTCTGGCCCTGCATGCCACGGTTAATTCATTCGTGCGCTGCTCGGCCGTTCTGCGCGGCCACCCGGATCGCATAGCTGCCTGGCCGGCCCGAGCTGGCGCGCGGGTGCTGCTGTGAGGCGCCCACTATCAGTTCTGGCCGGACTCGCGCGGGAACCGCAGCGCTTTCGTTTCGATGCGGCTATTCAGTTGCTGATGCTGTCCCGGCGTACTGCGGATCCGACTGAGGCCGCGCGGTTCCGCAGCAAGCCTAATCTCAATTTTCCCACGGCCGAGATCAGTGCGGTTACGAAGCCGGACGACGGCCGCAAGCCGCGTGTGACTGTCTCGCTAATCAGCCTTATCGGCGCGGGTGGCGCTCTCCCGCGGCTTTACGGCGAGCTGGCCGCCGCCTCCCTTCGCCAAGGTGCCGCCGGCCTGCACGATTTTATCGACATGTTATCACAGCGGATGATTGGCTATTTCGCCCGCGCCGGTATCAAATACCGTCTGGCTGGATCAACGGCGAGGGCCGCGCTGAGCACCCCGCCTGCCCTTGAGCCGATCGCTGGCACGCTGCTCGCACTCGGCGGCCATGGTTTGCCAGGCGTGGTCGAACGGCTGCCGTCCGGCCCGGAGCCTCTGCTCCATTATTCTGGGTTGTTTGCCATGCGACCCCGCTCGGCTGAACGCCTGACTGCCCTGGTTTCGGATTGGTTCGGATGCCGGGTCGAGGTGCTGCAATTCGCCGGGAGCTGGCTCTCCCTCCCAGTCGATCAGCGCACCACTCTTGCCATCAACCCCGCCTCGCAGGGGCTGAACCGTCTGGGCATTGACGCCGTGATCGGTGTACGGGCCTGGGACGCTCAGGCCAGCATCGTGATACGCATTGGGCCTTTAGATCGCGCTGGATTCGATGCTCTCTTACCCGGTCGGATCGCGCACACGCGCCTAATCTCGATTGTGCAGGCTTTTCTTGGGTTGGAAGTCGCATTCGCAATTAATCCAGGTACCTGGCGCGGGACGCGGCATTTCCGTTGACGCTGAGCGAAGTTGCGCAGCCTCGGCTCGGATGGAATAGCTGGATCGCCACGCCTGGGCGGCCGGTGGATTCGGACGCCACCGAGGCCGTTTTCGAGATCGCCTGATCACCCCGTCGAGCGGTATGGCGCGCAGTCGGGCGGTGCCAAAGCGTTGGGCTGCAAAATCAGCATTCGGCTGCCATCTTTCGCAAGGACGCCGTCCTCTTCCCAACGGCGAAGTTGTTTATTCACTTTCTCCCGCGAGCCTCCAACAAGTGTACTTAGGTCCTTCTGCGACAGCTTGAGTTCGAGGCGGATACCCTTGGCTTCCTTGACACCGTAATCCTCTGCGAGGCGCAGCAGCAGACGGCCCAGCCGGCCGGGAAGATCGTGCAGAGCCAGATCCTCGAGGGCAGCATTTGCGCGCCGTAGGCGGTTGCTGAGCATTGCCAGAAGATGCAGGCAAAGATCGCTGTTGAGCCGGAGGAGCCGATGAAATTGCGACCGTTCGATAGCCAGCATGACGCAGTCTTCTTGTGCAGTGGCATCCGCGCTGCGCTCTCCGCCGTCGAACAGCGACATCTCGCCCATCACCTCGCCCTCGCCAAGGATGCCTAGCGTCACCTCCTTCCCGTCCTCGGAGACGAGGCTGATCCGGACTTTTCCCGAAGCAATGATGAACATGCCCGGGCTTTGGTCGCCGCGATGCAAAATAGCCTCGCCTCGGCCAAACCGTCGCACGACGACCTGGGCTGCCACGGCATCCAGGTCGGCTACTGACAATCCTTGGAATATCTTGGCTCGGCTCAATATGGCTCGCCTCGCCACGGCATCCATTAGTTTGGGCCCAGACGTCACTGTCGGTATCCCCCCACCGGCATCACAACGGAGGCGATAATCCAGACCGGTCGAGCCGTCCAGAGACTGGGGGCACCTGCCGTCCTCTCAAAAACAAAAAAGCGGTCTTGGACCAACTCTGGGGAGAGAAGCTCGTTCGGGAGTCGGGTATGACCAGCGTTAAGTGACGGCACAGATAAATGGCAACTCGGAGGCTGTGATCTGGACAATGCTTACATAGTTGCAGATGTGATAACAATTTTCAGCAAATCGCAACTTCTTTGATTGGCTCTCATGGCCTGTTTCCATCTCCTGTTGGTGCATGATTGGTCCGCTGCTCTGACCGTGGCGGGTGCGGTCAGAGGGCGGAGTGACGGGCTCGCCTGGATCGCGATTAGGTGCGAGACATAGAATTACAACGGGTGCGTGTCGTTCTGCGATATTGCTATCAGCGAGTGTTGTTGATGACCGTGAAACAACCTACACGGGCGCATCCGCTCTGGACCGGCTACCATGCCAGAGACAGCCGTTGCGCGAGAACAGCCGATCACTCTTTCGCGAACATGGCAGTTTGTCACGGAACTATCGCACATTTTACGCTATAGTTTGCCATAAAGCCAATCTGCGCCCGCGGGGGAGAGCACCTATCGTGTCAACATGCGTGGAGGATCCGGCAGCGCGACCCGCGGTGATCGCGCTCACGGAACACTTGCTTGCTTACGCGCGCAAGGACCGGACGCTCACCCTCCGTGTGCCTCTGGTTGATCCCACCGGTGGAGCTTGTGCGGTGGGAAGCGCGCCCGTCGCGGAAGGCGTAATTACTTAGGTTGGTACGGTCAGGTCGGTGTGAACATGGGCATCGGCGGGCCGCCTTCGGTGGGGACGAATTTCACCCGAACAGGCTGGCCAATCTTTAGAACATCTAGATCACAATCGACGATGTTGCTCATCATGGCGGGACCTTCGTCCAGCGTGACATAAGCAATACAGTAGGGCACCTCGGCTCGCTTCATCACGCTGAATGAATAGATCCTGCCGTTCCCAGACGCTTGCTTCCAGGATAGGTCCTGGCTGAAGCAGTGCGGGCAGATGCCGCGCGGGTACCAATGCGATCTGCCGCAGGCGCCACAATGCGGGATAAGAAATTTGCCTTCCACGGCGGCCTCGAAGAAAGGCTTGGTTTCCGGATTGGTTTCGGCGGTGCCGAGGAACCCGACCTTTCGTTGCAGGTAAGCCATCGGCGCTACTCCCTTTCCATGATCAGTGTGGCGGAGCCGTGCCGGGTTCCGAGCGAGCCGCCAGTCCCGTGTGCCAGGGCGAGATTGCAATTTTTCACCTGGACCCTGGAATGCGCCTCGCCCCGAAGCTGACGCACTGCCTCGATCACTTTGGTGATACCACCGCGATTTGCCGGGTGGTTGTTGCATAGTCCGCCGCCATCGGTATTAAACGGCAACTTGCCCTGACCGGAGATCAGGTTGCCATCGGCGACGAACTTTCCGCCCTGGCCCTTTTCGCAAAAGCCGAGATCCTCGATCTGCATAAGGACCGTGATAGTGAAGCTGTCATAGATCGAGGCGTATTTTATATCAGCAGGCTTCACGCCGGCCATTTCGAATGCCGCGGGTCCTGACCAGCGCGCACCGGAAAAGGTCAGATCGACGTCGCCGCCGAACTGGCCTTTGGGCGCTTCGCCCATCCCGATAACCCTTGCTCGGGGGCGGTTCAGGGATTTTGCGATCTCTGGCTTGACTACGACAAGGGCGCCACCGCCATCACTGATGACACAGCAATCGAGACGATGCAGCGGGCTGGCAATGATGGGCGAATTCAGCACGTCCTGTACGGTGACGACGTCGCGCAGCATGGCGCGTTCGTTGTACTGCGCATGATGGGATGCGGCGACCTTGATCCAGGCGAGTTGCTCGCTGTTTGTGCCGTATTGGTACATGTGCCGCTGGGCGCAGAGCGCGTACATGTTGGCGACGGTTGGGGCGTAGGGATACTCCCACTGCATATCGGGTTGGGCGGGGTTGCCGGCGCGGGGCGCGGTGCCCGTGGCCTGTCCCTCGCTGCGGGGGCGTCCGGCCAGGGTGATAAGGGCGACGTTGCAGCGACCCGCGGCTATTGCCTCGGCGGCATGGGCCACCAGCATGAGGTAGGATGAACCGCCGATGTCAGTCGCATCGACGTGGCGGACGCGGAGGTTCATGTAATCGACCATTGAGAGCGGGCCCATCCCCGGCGCGTCGCCGGCGCAGAAGTATCCGTCCACGTCCTGTTTGCTCAGGCCGGCATCTTTCAGGGCGCCGAGAGCGCATTCGGCGTGGAGGAGTGCAACGGATTTATCGGGTGCCTTGCGGGTGGGATGCTCGAACGCCCCGGCGATATAGGCTACGCCTTTCAGGCTCATGTTGCCGTGTCCCTCCTGTTTCCCTTCACTGGGACTATACCGGCCGCGGACCCGGCGCTAGCCTCCGCCCGATGTCCGGTGCGGTCCCGTATGCCCCGCCGGTGCCGCCAGTGCCGGTCCGCCCGTTATCGCTCCCAGTATTTTTGCGGGCGATGCGGACCAATGCGCTGGGGATCTGGCCGGAGGCGGCGTACGAGCAGGAAGGTGGTGGAGCGGTCGATACTGGGGCGGCGGAGCGTTCTGCTGAACCAGCCGGACGCGATTCATCGCGTGCTGGTGGAGAATTATGAGAATTACCGCCGGTCTCCGGCGTCGGTTCGCATTTTGCGGCCGATCACGGGCAACGGATTGCTGCTTGCGCAGGGGGAGGATTGGCGCCTCCAGCGGCGCACAGTTGCACCGGCGCTGGCTCCGCGCGTGCTGCCGCTGCTGATGTCGCATGTGGCGGCGGTGGCGCAAGAGACGGTGGCGTTTCTGCGCCTGCAGGCCGGCCGGGATTGTGACCTGCTGGCGGCGATGCAGGTCGCGGCGCTGGAGGTCGCTGGACGGTCTATGTTTTCCCTCGAGATGCGGGAATTTGGACCTGGGCTCCGGGCGCTGGTTCAGGAGTTCGGACTACGCTGCTCCCACCCAACATTGTTGGACCTGCTCCTGCCACCCTCGGTGCCGACGCCGCGGGATTTGGTCCGCTGGCGATTCAGGGTGCGCTGGATGCGGTACATGGAGCGGATCATGGAAGCTCGGCTGGCTGCACCGACAGAAGGCGAGGCGCGCGATCTGTTCGACTTGTTGCTGGAGGCGCGAGACCCGGAGACCGGTCGGGGGTTCTTCCGTGAGCAATTACGGGACCAGGTCGCCACACTGATGCTGGCCGGTCATGCCACGCCTGCGGAGACATTGTTCTGGGCATTGACATTGCTGAGTCGCGCCGCTGCGGAGCAGGAGATGGTGGCGGCGGAGGTCAGTGGGGTGGATTTGTCGCCGGACAGGGCAGCATCGGCGCTGCCGAAGCTCGTGCGGACCCGCGCGGTGATCAGCGAGGCGTTGCGGCTGTATCCTCCGGCATTTGCCATTGCGCGGGCGGCGATTGGGGCGGACCGCGCCGGCAGCATCGATATCGCGCCGGGCACGTTGATTTTGATCGCGCCGTGGGTTCTGCACCGGCACCGCCAGCTATGGCGTGATTCGGCGGTCTTCGATCCGTCGCAATTCATGCCGGAGGCACCTCAGCCGCCGCGGTTTGCTTACCTGCCGTTTGGTGCGGGGCCACGTGTTTGCGTGGGTGCGCAGTTCGCGGTGGGTGAGGCGACGCTCATGCTAGCCGCGCTGATCCAGAATTTTGAGATCACGATGGATCCGGGTGAAGTTGTGCTGCCCGTGGCCATCGTGACAACGCAGCCCGACCACCCGCCGCGGTTCTGGCTTCGGGCGCGACGGGCGGGTCCTTGACCACCGGGCCGCCGGACGATCATTGTCCGCGAGATAGGCGCGGCCGGACCATTGGCCCGGTCAAACAGGTCGGGAAAGAGGGGGACACGATGCCTCAGGTCAGCCTGAAGGTGAACGGAAAGCAACATTCGGTCGAGGTTGAGAACCGCACCCTGCTGGTGGAGCTGCTGCGGGAAAAGCTGCAGCTCACCGGGACACATGTGGGGTGCGATACAAGCCAGTGCGGCGCCTGCGTGGTGCATGTGAACGGCGAGGCGATCAAGTCCTGCACTATGCTGGCCGTGCAGGCGGAAGGTGCTGAGGTACTGACGATTGAGGGGCTGGCTAAGCCGGATGGTACGTTGCACCCGATGCAGGAGATGTTCCGGGAGCATCATGCGCTGCAGTGCGGGTTCTGCACGCCGGGGATGGTCATGATGGCGGTCGATCTGGTGCAGAGCCATCCAGAGGGGCTGAGTGAGAAGCAAATCCGTGAGGGGCTGGAAGGCAACCTATGCCGCTGCACGGGCTACCATAACATTGTGAAGGCGATCGCCGCGGCATGGCCGATCATGCACGGCAAGCAGGCAATGCCGGCTGCCGCGGAATAGCGGCCAACAGGGAGGGTTCAAGGAAATGCCGTTCGAGGGGATTGGAGCCTCGGTCCGCCGCCGGGAGGACCTGCGGTTCCTGAGCGGGCGCGGGAACTACACGGATGACATCAATCGTCCCGGGCAGCTCTATGCGTTCATCGTGCGGTCCGACCGGCCGCATGCGAAGATCGTGCGGATCGGAGTGGATGCAGCGAAGGCGGCACCCGGCGTGGTCGCGGTGTTCACCGGGGCGGACATGGTGGCGGAGAATATCGGGGGGCTCCCTTGCGGCTGGTTGATCCATAACAAGGACGGGTCACCGATGAAGGAACCCGCGCATCCGGTGCTGGCAGTAGGGAAGGTACGACATGTCGGCGACCCGATTGCGGTGGTCATCGCCGAGGACCGGCAAGCTGCAAAGGATGCGGCGGAGAGCCTAGAGATCGAGCTCGAGGATCTGGCGGCAGTAGCGACGACGGCGGACGCACTGAAATCGGGGGCGCCGCTGGTGCACGACGATGTGCCGGGAAACGTGTGCTACGACTGGCACATCGGCGACAAGGAGGCCGTTGATAAGGCATTCGCCGGGGCGGCAAAGACGGTGAAGCTGGAGCTGGTGAACAACCGGCTGGTGCCGAACGCGATGGAACCTCGGGCCGCGGTGGGCGAGTTCGATCCGACCAGCGGGGATTATACTCTTTATACGACCAGCCAGAATCCGCACGTGATCCGTCTGCTGATGGGCGCGTTTGTGCTGCATATCCCGGAAAACAGGCTGCGGGTCGTGGCGCCGGATGTGGGCGGCGGCTTTGGCTCGAAGATTTATCACTACGCCGAGGAGGCGATTGTTACCTGGGCGGCCGGGAAGGTGCGCCGGCCGGTGAAGTGGACCGCGGAGCGGAACGAAAGCTTCGTGTCGGATGCCCATGGGCGGGATCATGTGACCACGGCGGAAATGGCCCTGGACGCCGACGGGCATTTTCTGGGGCTGCGGGTCACCACGCTATCGAACATGGGGGCATATCTGTCCACGTTTTCGACGAGCATCCCGACGTATCTGTACGCGACGCTGCTGGCAGGGGTTTACAAAACCCCGGCGATCTATTGCGAGGTTAAGGCTCTATTCACCAATACGGTGCCGGTGGATGCGTATCGCGGGGCGGGCCGGCCAGAGGCGACTTTCCTGCTGGAGCGGCTGGTGGATGTGTGCGCTCGGGACACCGGGATTGACCGGATCGAGCTGCGGCGGCGGAACTTCATCTCGCCTGACGCATTTCCGTATCAGACGCCGGTCGGGCTGCAATACGACAGCGGCAACTACCAGGCGAGCCTGGCTGCGGCGCTGAAGGCGGCGGACTATGCGGGCTTCGAGAGTCGGCGGCAGGAGGCGGCACGGCGCGGAAAGCTACGCGGTATCGGGGTTTCGACTTACATCGAGGCGTGCGGGATCGCGCCCTCGGCGGTGGTGGGTCAGTTAGGCGCGCGTGCCGGTTTGTATGAGTGCGCCAATGTCCGCGTGCATCCAACTGGCAGCGTGACGGTCTATACCGGGACGCACAGCCATGGTCAGGGGCACGAGACCACGTTCGCCCAGTTGGTGCACGAGCAGCTCGGGATTCCACTGGATCAGATCGAAGTCGTGCACGGGGATACGGCGAAGATCCCGTTCGGGATGGGCACCTATGGCAGCCGCAGCCTGGCGGTGGGCGGCAGTGCCATGGTGAAGGCGATGGACAAGATTGTCGCCAAAGGGAAGAGGATCGCGGCGCATCTGCTGGAGGCCTCGGTCGAGGATATCGAGTTCAAAGAGGGTAAGTTTTCGGTGGCGGGGACCGACCGGGCGAAGTCACTGACGGAAATCTCGCTGGCGGCTTATGTGCCGCACAATTATCCGATCGAGGAACTGGAGCCCGGGTTGGAGGAGACCGCGTACTACGACCCGAAGAACTTCACCTTCCCGGCGGGCTGCCACATCACCGAGGTTGACATCGACATGGAGACGGGGGTGCCCGAAGTGGTGAACTTCGTCGCAGTGGATGACGTGGGAAGGGTGATCAACCCGATGATCGTGGAGGGGCAGGTCCAGGGCGGTGTGGCTCAGGGGATCGGGCAGGCGCTGTATGAGAACGCGACGTATGACGAGACGGGGCAGCTCCTGAGCGGATCATTCATGGATTACACGATGCCGCGGGCTGATAACGTGCCCAGTATCAGCGTGGGGACGTCGACCACGTTGTGTACGCATAACCCGTTGGGCGTGAAAGGTTGTGGCGAAGTGGGGGCGATCGGAAGCCCTCCGGCGGTGATTAACGCCGTGGTTGATGCTCTGCGCGATTACGGCGTGCGGCACATCGATATGCCGGCGACGGCGCAGAAACTCTGGTCAATCATCCAGGCCGGACGGCCGCGGACGGCAGCGGACTAAGGGAAGGGGCAGATTATGTACGAATTCGCTTATCAGCGGCCAGGCAGTGTGGATGAGGCCGCGAAGTTACTGGCCAGTGATCCGGAGGCGAAGGCGCTGGCGGGCGGGATGACGTTCATTCCGGTGCTGAAGCAGCGCTTGGCGAAGCCGACGGTGGTGGTGGACCTGGCCAAGACAGGGTTGACCGGGACTTCAGTCGGTCCGAACGGCGTGACGATCGGCGCGATGACACGTCATGCGGACGTGTCCGAATCGTCTGAGGTGCGGGCTAAAATTCGTGGGTTGTCGGACCTGGCCTCGTGGATTGGCGACGAAGCCGTTCGCCATCGGGGGACGATTGGCGGCAGTCTGGCCAACAATGATCCGGCAGCATGCTATCCCGCGGCGGCTCTGGCTCTTGGTGCCGCGATCAAGACCAACAAACGCGAGATCAAGGCGGACGACTTCTTCCAGGGCATGTTTACCACTGCGCTGGAGCAGGGGGAGATAATTACGTCGATTACGTTCCCGGTGCCGGAGAAGTCGGCGTACGAGAAATTCCGCAATCCGGCGTCGCGGTACGCGATTGTGGGGGTGTTCGTGGCGAAGTTCCCCTCGGAGGTGCGGCTGGCGATCACCGGCGCCGGGCAGAACGGCGTGTTCCGGCATACCCAGATGGAAAAGGCGCTGACGGCGAATTTCTCGCCGGACGCGATCGCCGCTATCAAGACACCGCCGGATGGGCTGAACAGCGATATTCACGCGAGCGCCGAATACCGAGCACACCTGATCGGGGTGATGGCGAAGCGGGCGGTCGCCAAGGCGGCTTAACTCCAGGCATAGGGCACAACGGCGGGCCGCCGCTCGAGCCGGATGAGGATCTCGCGGCGCTTTCCTGGCGCGGATGGTGCTGGCGCCGGGCGCATAAGCGGGCGTGGAAGACGCCGCCGCGAGAGATAGCGCTGCGGCGGCTTGCGCGCGCCGAGGAGCTGGGGATCACCTATCGGGAGTACACCTTGGAGATTATTGAGCGCGGCATCTATTTGTGAATTAACGCCTCATGGCATTCACGAAAGTGCCATTCGGCTGCCAAGGTTTAAGCCTTCTTCCTATTTTCTGGTGCCATACAGGGAGGAGAGTTTATGACGGAGACCGAGTACGCCAGCAAGCTTGACGAACTCGATCGCCTGCTGAATGACCCCGACGTCCCCATGGAACCTGCTCGGGTTTGGTCTCTGCTGGCGGAGATCGCTCAGAGCGATCTCCATCTCAGCGGGAGACATTATCAGCCTTTGCAGCCGCGATCAGGAATTCCCGGTTGCCCTGCGGGCCAGTGATGGGGCTCGGCGCGATACCGAGGACGCGCCAGCCCGGTAGCGATTCCCACCAGGCCGTGATCGTATCGCACACGTTCGTATGAACCGTGGGATCGCGGACGACGCCGTTGCGGCCGACATGCTCTGGCCCCGCCTCGAACTGAGGTTTGATCAGAGCGATTGCCCAAGCCCCTGGGGCACAGAGAGCGAGCGGGGCGGGAAGGATGGTCCTGAGGCCGATGAAGCTGGCGTCGCAGACCAGGGCCGTAATGGATTCGGGGATGTCGGCGGGGGTCAGATGGCGGGCGTTGGTTTTTTCCCGTACAGACCACGCGAGGGTCGTTGCGCAGCTTCCAGGCGAGCTGGCCGTGGCCAACATCGACCGCATAGACGCGGGCCGCGCCGTGGGCCAGCAGTACATCGGTGAACCCACCGGTGGAGGCGCCGGTGTCCAGGCAAACGCGTCCGGCCGGGGATAATCCGAATACTTTCAGGGCATGGTCGAGCTTCAGGCCGCCCCTCGAGACCCAGGGGTGGTCCTGCTCGCGAATTTCTAGTGGGACGTCCTCGGGTAGAAGATCGCCCGGTTTAACGATCCTGCGCGTTCCGCTCAGGACTTGCCCCGCAAGAATAAGGGCCTGAGCGCGCGTGCGGCTTTCAGCCAGGCCACGAGTGACAAGGAGCTGGTCGGCGCGGATACGCTTCAGGCGGCGGCTGCGGAGGAGAAGGGCTCGGACACGTAGCGCCAGACGGTTCGGTCAGCGAACAAGGCTCTGAGCAGCCGGTTGTTCAAGGCATGGCCCGAGCGGTGCGCGATGAAACGGCCGCGGATCAGGGCGCCGGCCAACGCCAAATCGCCGACGGCGTCCAGCAGCTTGTGCCGGGCGAACTCGTCGGCCGTCCGGAGTCCGCCGGGGTTCAGCACCTGATCGCCATCGACCACCACGGCGTTCTCCAGGCTGCCGCCGCGACCCAGGCCTGCGGCGCGGATGGCCTCAACCTCTTCGGCCAGGGCGAAGGTGCGTGCCTGGCACAACTCGCGGCGGAAACTTTCCGGGGTCAGACAGAAGGAGACAGTCTGCTGGCCAATAGCGGGAGCTGCAAAGTCGATGGAGAGGCACATTTGCAGCGCTGAAACGAAACCCGGAACAGGATGGAGCTCGATCGCAGCGTCGCCTTCGGTGACACGGATCGGGCGGAGGATTTCGATCTCGACGCGTGGAGCGTCCAGCGCGATCACGCCCGCGCAATCGATCAGAAACACGAAGGGCGAGGCGGACCCATCCAGGATCGGCACTTCAGGGCCATCCAGTTCGATCAGGGCGTTGTCCACACCGAGGGCACCCAGGGCGGCCATCAGATGCTCGATGGTGCCGACCCGTACCTCGGGATGGTCCGGGTGCATCAGTGCGGTCGCCAAGCGCAATTCGCGGACGTGATCGAAACGGGCGCGGATATCAGCCCCGAGGTCCGTGCGACGAAAAACGATACCATGGTCGGCTCCGGCGGGCCGGAGCGTGAGGTGGACGCGCTGACCGCTGTGAACTCCGATACCCACACAAGAAATCGGCGCCTTCAGCGTCTGCTGAAGGGCTAGCTCCATCTGCGGCCTCATGCCCAAAGCCACCCCGTCCATAAAGGCGACGTCTCCGGCCAGTTTTTGCCCGTGCCCAAAAATGAACGGGCGATCCCTAGCTACGGGTCGCCCGGGGGTTTCGCAAGTCAATCTTTATTTCTGAATGTTACCGCACAACTACCTGTTTTTACACTATTTTGTCAGCGACAGTCCGTTACGAAGACTGCCGCCGCAGGAAGGTGGGAATCTCAATTCCCATCTCGTCTCCAGCAACTGGACGCACCGTCGGCCGTGGAGCCGGTTCGGGCCGTTGCTCGGCTGAGACGACCGGTTCGACGCGGGCGGTTTGGGCTTCGGCTGCTACGGGCCCGGAGGAACGTCGCCGGAACACACCGGTCACAGTGCCGAACAGGCTTGGGCGAGCGGCGTCAGCCCCCTGCAGCGCCGGTGCCGGCTGTTCCTCGGTCGCTGGAGGGTCCGCGAACAACCCGGATCGCGGTTTCGCGGGCGTTCCAGAGGCTGGGTGAGGCGCCACAACGGGACGAAGCTGCATCGGCTCTGCCCCCAAGGATTCCATCAACGGCTCCGTGGCGACAGGTGCAGGCGCGGCGTGGGGCGCGGACGGACGGAGCATGAACGGATGAGTTGTCGGGGCTGCTGAGACCGCGACGGAAACAGGGCTGGCGAGACCCGCATGGCTCATCCCCGCGCCCGCCGGCATGGGAATGGGATTCGCGGCAACCGCGGCGCCGCCGCCCACGGCCACCAGGTGCGGCCGCTGCTGTTCCGCACGGGCCGCCGGCACCGTGTCGATGCCGGTTGCAACTACGGAGACGCGGATGCGCCCCGCAAGGCTCTCATCGATGGCCGAACCGAAGATGATGTCCGCTTCCTCGTCTACTTCCTCACGGATGCGATTGGCGGCCTGATCGACCTCGAAGAGCGTCATGTCGTCGCCGCCGGTGATGTTAATCAGGAGGCCGCGTGCGCCGGACATGGAGGTGTCTTCCAGCAACGGGTTGTTGATCGCGGCCTCGGCGGCGCGGATGGCGCGGTTCTCGCCCTCGGCCTCGCCGGTGCCCATCATGGCTTTGCCCATGGCCGCCATAACCGTGCGGATATCGGCGAAATCGAGGTTCACGAGGCCGGGCGCCATCATGAGGTCGGTCACACCGCGAACGCCCATGTAAAGGACTTGGTCGGCCATCTTGAAGGCTTCGCGCCAGGTCGTGCGGTCGTTGGCCATCCTGAACAGGTTCTGGTTCGGGATGACGATCAGCGTATCGACGTATTGCTGCAACTCTTCGATGCCGCGGTCGGCTGCCTGGGCACGACGGATGCCCTCAAACGCGAAGGGCTTGGTGACAACGCCGACGGTGAGGATATTCCGCTCGCGAGCCATTCGGGCGATGACGGGAGCGGCGCCGGTGCCCGTGCCGCCACCCATGCCGGCGGTGATGAACACCATGTGGCAGCCGTCGAGGTGGCGGTATAGTTCGTCAGAAGCTTCCTCGGCGGCAGCGCGGCCGATTTCAGGCTTAGCTCCGGCCCCGAGGCCCTGCGTGATATGGGGGCCGAGCTGGATGCGCCGGTCAGCGCGGCTGTGCATGAGCTGCTGGGCGTCGGTGTTGGCGACAACGAACTCGACGCCCTGAAGGTTGGCCGCGATCATGTTGTCCACGGCGTTGGTGCCGCCGCCGCCAACGCCGATCACGGTGATCCGGGGGCTGAAGTCGGAGTGGATCTGCTGGGGGATGGTGAGGTTCAGGGTCATGGCGAGTTTTCCCTCATGCCGTTCAATTCGGGCAAGTCGTTTCTTGAGCGATTGAAGTTAAACCCGGTCTTTGAGGAAGTTGACCAAGCGGCGAAACAATCCAGTCGGACGTTCCGGTCCCAGCTCGATGTCGTGCATGTTGCGCCCTTCGCCTGCCGCCCAGGCGAGCAGGCCTGTCGCTGTGGCAAAGGCTGGGCCGGAGGCGGAGTCCGGCAAGCCACGCAATGCCGCGGGTCTGCCAAGCCGCACCTGGCGATTAAGAATACGTGCCGCCAGTTCGCGAACACCCGCGAGCTGGCAGGCCCCGCCGGTCAGCACCACGCGGTTCCCGGCGGCGCGCGCCAGGCCGGAACTTTCAAGTCTATCTTTCACCATTTCGAAGGTCTCCTCAATGCGAGGACGAATTATACTTACCAGCATGCTACGCGGGACTTTGGCGATCTGGTGTTCTTCTTCGCCGACCAGTGGTACCGGCAGCATTTCTCTTTCATCGTCCGGTGACGACTGCACGTTGCCGTAAAGCGCCTTGAGTCGCTCGGCGTGGGCCACCGGGGTTGAGAGCAGGCGAGCGAGATCGTTGGTGACGTGGATGCCGCCGACGGGAAGTTGCGCGGTGTGCAGGAGCTGACCCTCCGCAAAGACGGCCATGCCTGTGGTGCCGCCTCCCATGTCGATGATCGTGGCTCCGAGTTCGCGCTCGTCCTCCACAAGAGCGGCGAGCCCGGCGGCCATCGGCGCGGAGACGAGTTCGGCGATGTCGAGATCGCACCGTGCGATGCACGCGCCGAGAGAACGCAGGGCGCTTACTGCAGCGTCGACGATGTGCAGCCGGGCGGTGAGGGTGGTGCAATAGAGGCCGCGCGGATCGGCGACCCGGTCCGTCTCATCGGTGCTGAAGCTGAGCGGCAGGGTGTGAATGATCTCGCGGCCATTAATCTCAGCGCGGACTCGGCCCTCAGTGATGACCCGGCGGACGTCGGCTTCTTCAACCGCTCGTCCGGCGCCGATCGGCCATTGTACAGTTGAATAGGCGACTTTCAGGCTGACCGCATGTGAGATTCACGGTCACCGAGCGCAGCGTGGTGTCGGCCATGTCCTCGGCTTGGCCAACGGCGGCCCGGATGGCACGTTCGGCTTCCTCGAGATCGACGATACCGCCGCCGCGGACGCCCTTACCCTTGTGCCAGCCGAAGCCGAGCACCCTCAACCGGCCGTCGCTCTCAGTCCGGCCGATCAGGCAAACAATCTTGGTGCTGCCGATATCAAGCACACCGAAAGGGCCGCTGCGGCCTCCGCGTGGCCGCTCAGGCTCCTCGGGGTCGAGGGCCTGCGGCGGCAGAACGCGGCGGGACATATCGTTCATCGGCGTTCCTCAGGTCTGCTTCCGGGGGGCCGGCTGATTCTTGTCAGAACCAGATGCTGCGGTCGGAGCGGGGTGCAGCACCAACATATTGGGCAGACGTAGATCGATTCGCTGCAAGGGCCTTTCGAGCAGCTTGTGGGTGTCTTCGAGCTGAGCCAGCCGGTCGAGCGCAGCGGCTTCGTGGCCTTCGGGCAGCAGGACACTCTCACCGGTCTTCATCTGCAGGTTCCAGCGCCGCTCGCCGACGCGGACCGCGGCCACTACATGGGCTTTGACGCGCGGATGATCGTTCAGGGCGTCGATCAGGGTGGCGGCGCCCTCAGGTGCCCCTGGGCCGACGACCAGGGGAAGATAACGAAAATCGGCGACGTTCTCGTTCGTCACCATTTGGCCGTTGCGGTCGATCAGCACGAACTTGCCGTTATCCTGCCAGATGGCGAACGGTCGGCGCTCCTGCAGGCGCACCACGATGGTGTCCGGGAGGCGCCGTTCGATCGTGGCGCTCTGCACCCAGGAGAGGGATTCGATCCGGTGTTCGGCCTGCGAGATAGAAAAGCTCAGGATCGGATCGCCGACGCGAACTCCCAAGCTGGCGCGCAGCAGCGGCTCGGGCGTGTTGGCGCGGCCTTCGATGCGGATATCGATGACGCGCAGCCGGGTGAGGCCGAGCATGGCTAGGGCTTGCTCCTTCGCCCGTGCCACGGCGCCTCCGGGCTCGGCGGAGTGAACCGCGGCGAGGCCCAGCGCGAGGGCCAGACATGCGGCCAGCATCCAGGCGCCGGGCCGGAGCAGGGATTTCTGTCGGCGTAGGAAGAGCTTGATGCGCGCCGGGCGGTCGTTGACCGAGTTGCGAGGGGTGCGGGCTATGCGCGGCATGTGGCGTTCTCGATCATCCAGGTGCACAGCTCTGCAAAGCTCATCCCGAAATGAGCCGCCTGCTCTGGGAGCAGGGAGGTGGGGGTGAGGCCGGGTTGGGTGTTGATCTCCAGGAGGACGAGGCGACCTGGTTCGCCTTCGGTATCGTCGTAGCGAAGATCAACCCGAGTGGCGCCGCTGCAGCCGAGCGCCTGGTGGGCGGCCAGCGCGATGTCGAGGGCCTGATCGTAGGTTTCGGGGTGAATCCGGGCGGGAATGATGTGGCGGGAGCCGCCATCGGCGTATTTCGAGTCGTAGTCGTAGAAGGTACCGGCGTCGGCGATGATCTCGGTGACTGCGAGGGGGCGGTCGCCCATGACGCCGACGGTCAGTTCCCGGCCGGGAATGTACTCCTCCGCGAGGGCGGTCTTACCGAAGCGCCAGGTGCGAGCAATTTCGGCGCGGCGGTTGTCGCCGTTCCGGATGATTTCGACGCCGACGGAGGAGCCTTCGTTTACCGGCTTGATGACGTAGGGCAGAGGCAGGGGGTCCAGGGCGGCGAGCTCATCGGCATCGACGGTTCGGCCCCGGGGGACGGGCAATCCGGCGGCGGCGAAGATTGCCTTGGCGGAGACTTTGTCCATGGCGAGCGAGGAGGCGCGCACGCCGGAGTGGGTGTAGGGAATGCCGAGCCAGTCGAGCACGCCCTGGATTGCTCCGTCCTCGCCGAATCGGCCGTGGAGCGCGTTGAAAACGGCGTCGGGCCGGGGGGTGAGGGCGGCGATGACGGCTCCGAGGTCTTCGGTGACTTCGATTGGGGTGACGCAGAAACCGGCCTCGCGCAGGGCGGCGATGACCTTCGTGCCGGTCGAGAGACTGACGTCGCGCTCGGCGGAAATGCCGCCGTAGAGGACCGCGACCCTCACCCGGCGCGCTTCGCGCGCCGACCTCTCCCAGAGGGAGAGGTGGGAGGAGGCGGACGGCCGGGTCATGCCTTCGTTCCGATGCGGTGGATTTCCCATTCCAACGAAACGCCAGTGGCGGCGAGGACGCGGCGGCGGACTTCCTCGCCGAGTTCTTCCAGGTCGGCGGCGGTGGCGTTGCCCGTGTTGATCAGGAAGTTGCAATGCTTTTCCGACACCTGGGCGCCGCCGCGGGTTAGGCCGCGGCAACCGGCGGCGTCGATCAACTCCCAGGCTTTCATGTCCGGCGGATTGCGGAAGGTAGAGCCTCCGGTACGGGCGCGGATGGGCTGGGTGGTTTCGCGGGCCGTGCGGATCTCGGCCATACGAGCGGCAATCGCGGCGGGTGCGCCCGGGGTGGCACGCAGTCGGGCGCAGATGACGACGGCGCCTTCGGGCAGCCTGGCGTGGCGGTAGGCAAAGGCGAGGTCGGCTGCGGTCAGGCGGATGAGTTCGCCGGAGCGGGTGATGACCTCGGCCCAATCGAGGCAGGAAGCCATCTCGCTGCCATAGGCTCCAGCGTTCATAACGACCGCCCCGCCGATGGTTCCGGGAATGCCGGAGAGGAACTCAAGGCCGGTGAGGCCGGCGGCGGCGGCATGCTCTGAGACCGTCATGTCGAGCGCGGCGGCGCCCGCGACGATGCCGTCGGGTTCGGAGGTGATGGTGGTAAAGCCCCGGCCGAGGCGGATGGTGATGCCGGGCAGCCCGCCGCCGCGGATGATCAGGTTGGAGCAGGCACCGAGGACGTGGAGCGGGGTTTCGGGGGGAAGCGAGCGGAGGAAGGCGGCGAGGCCGTCTGCGGTCGCGGGCCGGATGAGGGTCTCAGCCGGGCCGCCGACGCGGAACCAAGAGGTGGGGGCGAGGGGGACGGCGTGTTGGGTGCGCCCGTGGGTTGGTTCGGAGCGGTTGGCCTGGATTGCTTCGGCGCTGCGCTTCTCGCAATGACGAGGGTGTGGCAATGCGTTCATGCCGCGTTGCCTCCGCGGCGGGCGGCGTGGAGGGCGGTGAGTTCGCCGGGCAGGGCGGCGGCCCATTGGGTGATGTTGCCTGCGCCGAGGCAGACCACGAAGTCACCGGGTTTGGCGATGGCGGCGACCATTTCAGCCAGGTGTTCCGGGCCGGGGAGTGGGACGACGCTCCGGTGGCCGCGGGCGCGGAGGCCGTCCACCAGCGCGTCGCGGGTGACGCCGGGGATCGGGGGCTCGCCGGCAGGGTAGACGTCGGCGACGATCACCGTGCCCGCGTCGTTCATACAGGCGCAGAACTCGTTGAACAGGGTATGGAGCCGTGTGTAGCGGTGCGGTTGGACGACGGCGATGACGTCGCGCGCGCCCGCTTGGCGGGCGGCTTTCACGACCGCGGCGATCTCCACCGGGTGGTGACCGTAGTCGTCGATGACGGTGATGCCGCCTGTCTCCCCGGTTTTGGTGAAGCGGCGTTTCACGCCGCGGAACGCGGCGAAGGCGCTGCGCAGGGTGTCGTCGTCGATCATCATCTCGACGCCGACGGCAACCGCGGCGAGCGCGTTCTGAACGTTATGGTGGCCCAGCATGGGGAGCCGGAACGGGCCCATCTTGCGGGAGCGGTTGCGCAGGCGGTCGGTGACGGTGACCTCGAAGGTGGCGCCTAGACGGTCAGCTACGACGCGGTCGGCGCGGACATCGGCCTGCGGGGAGAAGCCGTAGGTGATGATGCGCCGGTCAGAGAGGCGGGGGATCATCTGCTGTACCGCCGGATGGTCGATGCAGAGCACGGCGAAGCCGTAGAAGGGAATGTTGGCGACGAACTGGTCGTAGGCAGCGACCATGGCTTCCGGTGTGCCCCAATGGTCCAGGTGCTCGGGGTCCATGTTGGTCACCACGGCAATGACGGCGGGGAGGCGAAGGAAGGAGCCGTCGCTTTCGTCGGCCTCCACTACCATCCAGTCGCCGGCGCCGAGGCGGGTGTTGGTGCCATAGGCGTTGACGATGCCGCCGTTGATGACGGTGGGGTCGAGATGAGCCGCTTCGAGCACAGCGGCGACCAGGCTGGTGGTGGTGGTCTTGCCGTGGGTGCCTCCGACGGCGACGGACCATTTGAGACGCATCAGCTCGGCCAGCATTTCCGCGCGGCGGACGACGGGGATGAAGCGGGCGCGGGCGGAGACGACCTCCGGGTTGTCGCGCCTTACTGCGGAGGAAACGACGACGACCTGGGAATTGCCCAGATTGGCGGCGTCATGGCCGACGGCGACGGGGATGCCGGACTCGCGCAGGCGGCGGACGTTGGCGGAATCGTTCAGGTCGCTGCCCTGGACGGTGTAGCCTAGGTTGTGCAGGACCTCGGCGATTCCGGACATGCCGATGCCGCCGATGCCGACAAAATGGATGGTGCCGATTGAGAGGGGCAGCGCCCTCATGGGCGGACCTCCTGGGGAATGAGGGATTCGACGAGGTCCGCGAGACGGACGGCGGCTTCCGGCCGGGCAATGGCGCGGGCCGCCTCGGAAGCGGCGGCAAGCTGAGCCGGGTTGGAGAGCAGATCGACGAGTGCGGCGATAAGCGCCGGGATGCTGAACTCGGGCTGGGGGATCATGCGGGCAGCGCCGGCGGTGATCAGTGCGCGGGCATTGGCTGTCTGGTGGTCGTCGATGGCTCCGGGGAGCGGAACAAGGATGGATGGGCGGGCGGCGACAGCTAGCTCCGTGACGGTGGAAGCACCGGCGCGGGCGATGACCAGGTGGGCTGAGGCGAGGCGGTCGGCGATATCGGGGAAGAATGGGGAGAGGTCGGCCGTGACGCCGGCTTGGGCATAGGTCTGGCGGACGCGGCTTATATCCTCGGCGCGGCACTGTTGCGTGAGGTGCAGGCCGACGCGGAATGGTTCGGGCAAGGCGGTGATGGCAGGGGGGACGATGTCGCTGAAGACGCGGGCGCCAAGCGAACCGCCCAGGACGGCGAGGCGGATTGGGCTGGTTGGGGGCGCGTAGGGAGTGGTAGCCAGCCCCGCGATAGCCGGGCGAACGGGGTTGCCGGTGAAGTCGGTGGCGACGCCGGGCGGGACGCGGGCGGTTTCGGGGAAGCTGAGGGCGAGCAGAGATGCGTAGCGGGTAAGAAACCGATTGGCGCGGCCGAGGACAGCGTTTTGCTCGTGCAGGACGATGCGGGGGCGGCGGCGGAGCAGGCGGGCTCCGAGAACCGGGGCGACCGAGGGGTAGCCGCCGAAGGCGACCAGGACGGCTGGGCGGAGGCGGGAGAGGACCGTAGCAGCCTGGAACGTGCCGGCGCCCAGAGCGAGCGCCGCGGTTGCAGCGCGGGTGGGGCCGCGGCCGGCGATTCCAGCGCCGCGTAGGACGAAGGTTTCACAGGAGGCGAAGATTTCACTGTGGATGGCGCCGGAGCGAGCGTCGGTCATCAGGGCGATCCGGCGACCGCGTGACGCGAGCTCGGTGGCAAGGGCTTCGGCGGGGAAGAAGTGCCCGCCCGTTCCGCCGGCGGCGATGATGATAGGCCGCTCACCCGGCGCGCTGGTGCGCGCCGATCTCTCCCGCACGGCGGGAGAGGTAAATTGTGCTCCCGCCAGCATCATAGCGGGTCTCCATGATGGCGGCGGCGGGTCAGGGCGAGCAACATGCCCATACCGAGCGCGACTGCGAGAACCGAGGAGCCACCATAGGAGACGAAGGGGAGGGTCATGCCCTTGGTCGGGATCAGTTCGAGCGAGGAGGCCATGTTGACGAAGGCCTGTAGTCCGAACCCCACCAGCAACCCTGTGCATGCCAGCAGGTTGAACAGGTCCTGCTCTTTGAGCAGACGGAGCAGACCACGGAGAACGAGGAAGGCAAACAGGCCGATGATGATCAGGCAGAGGATCATGCCGAACTCCTCGCCGGCGACGGCGAAGACGAAGTCGGCGTGCGCGTCGGGCAGGATGTCCTTGACGCTGCCCTCACCGGGACCGCGGCCGAACAGGCCCCCGTTGCCGAAGGCCTGGAGGGCCGTGGTGACCTGATAGGTGTTGGACCCGACGGGGTGCAGGAACTCGTGGACGCGCACCTGGACGTGGGGGAAGAAAAGGTAAGCGCCGACGGCGCCCGCGCAGACCGCGGCGATGCCGATAGCGACCAGGAACAGGTTCAGACCATCGACAAAGAGCTGGGCGAAGAAGACCGCGGTGATCACGGCGGTCATGCCGATGTCCGGCTGGGCTTTCAGCAGCAGGACGATCATTCCGTAGATGGCGCCGGCGGCAAGGGTGCCTGGCAGGCGAAGGCGGCGGCCCTCGGCGATCAACCAGGCGGCGAGGACGGTAAAGCAGGGCTTGAGGAACTCCGAAGGCTGGAGGGCGAAGCCGGTCAGCGCGATCCAGCGGCGGGCGCCTTTGATCTCCACACCGACGACCAGGGTAGCCGCAGTGAGCATCAGGGCGATGATGCAGCCCATGATGGCCAGGCGCTTGATGTCGCGCGGAGAGAGCAGGGAGACGGCGGTGACGATGGCGCTGGCCAGGCCGAGGAAGACGACCTGTTTGACGATCAGGGCGTCGCGGGCATCGCCAATGCGCTCAGCCACGGACGGGCTGGAGGCCAGCACCATGATGTAGCCAAAGCCGATCAGCAGGCTGACTGCGCTGAGCGTCAGTCGGTCGACCGACCACCACCAGCGGCCTAGCACGGAGTTGTCGGCGCGAGAGAGGGCCATCAGGCGGCTTGCTCCGGTGTCACTGCGGCAGCCTTCGGGTTCGACCCCTCCCCCCGGCCCCCTCCCGCAAGGGGAGGGGGAGATTTGGCCGCATGCTCCTCGGTAAGAGTGCGGACCAGGGCGGCGAAGCGGTCGCCGCGGGCGTCGAACCCGGAGAACTGGTCGAAGCTGGCGCAGGCGGGAGAGAGAAGGACAACGGGGGCGGAGGTAGAGCGGGCCGCGGCGAAGGCAGCCGGGACGGCGGCTTCGAGGGTGCCGGTCATGGTATGTGGGACGTCGGCCTCGCGGAGTGTCGCGGCGAGGGCCGGGGCGTCGCGGCCTATCACGAAAGAGTGGGCGATGCGGGGGAAGTAGGGGGCGAGCGGAACAATGCCGCCTGCCTTGGCGATGCCGCCGGCAATCCAGATCAGACGGCCGTAGCAGCCGAGGGCGCGGGCAGCGGCATCCGCGTTGGTTGCCTTGCTGTCGTTAATGAAGGTAATGCCGTCGATGGTGGCAACGCGCTGTTGGCGGTGCGGCAGGCCGGGGAAGGTTTCGATGCCGCGGGCAATCGTAGGGTCGGGGACGCCGAAAAATGCGGCCAGGGTAGCGGCGGCGGCGGCGTTCTGCGCGTTGTGCGTGCCGGGCAGCGCGGGCGCGTTGGCTGTCAGGTGCAGCGAGTCCCTGCCAGAGATTGTGACCACACGGGCGGGGCGGGTGCGGAGCCAGGCCGCCATCTCGCGCGATGGTTCGTCGTCGATGCCTATAACGGCGAGGTCGTCTTGAGTTTGGCGGTCGAAGATGGCGCGCTTGGCGGCGGCATACCCCACCATGTCGCCATGGCGGTCGAGGTGGTCCGGCGTGAGGTTGAGCATCGCCGCTGCATCGAAACGAAGCGTGACGAGTCGTTCCAACATGTAGGACGACATTTCGAGGACGTAGAGCCCGTCATCCGGGAGTAGCGGCAGAGCGAGGGCGGCGGGGCCGAGGTTGGCACCAGCGGCAATCAGCGCCGAAGCGTCCCCCCTCACCCCTCCTTCTCCCCCGACGCGGGGGCGAGGGGGATGTTGCGAGCCCTCAGCTTTGAGGTGAGTTTTGAGGACATGGGCCGTCAGGGCGGTCGTGGTGGACTTGCCGTTGGTGCCAGTGATGCCAAGGAAGCGAGCCTTGGAGCCGGCGCGGCGGACGGCCTGGAAGAGCAGCTCGGCGTCAGAGAGGATGGGCACGCCGGCGGCGCGGGCGCGGGCCGCGACAGGGTGCGGCTTCGGCAAATTGTGCGGGATGCCGGGGGAGAGAACCAGCGCGTCGAAGGCGAATGGCGCGGTTTGCAGGTCGGCGATGGTGATGCGCGCCGAAGGAGCGTGCTCGTGGCGGGCGGCTTGGGCGTCATCCCAGGCGACAACCTCGGCGCCCATGGCTGCCAGGGCCTGGGCGGCGGCCCAGCCGTTGTGGCCCAGGCCGAGGACTGCGAAGCGCGCGCCGGAGAAAAGGTCGTTCGGAAAGGCGCTCATCGGATCTTCAGTGTGGCCAGACCGACGAGGGCAAGGATCATGGAGATAATCCAAAACCGGATGACGATGGTCGGCTCGGCCCAGCCCTTCTTTTCAAAGTGGTGGTGAAGCGGCGCCATCAGGAACACACGGGTGCCGGTGCGCTTGTACCAAAAGACCTGGATTATTACGGAGACCGTTTCGAGGACGAACAGGCCGCCGACGATCATCAGAACAATTTCATGCTTGGTTGCGACTGCGGTGGCACCGAGCGCGCCGCCCAGAGCGAGGCTGCCGGTGTCGCCCATGAAGACGGCGGCGGGCGGCGCGTTGAACCAGAGGAAGCCCAGACCTGCGCCGATCAGGGCGGAACAGAAGACGGCCAGTTCGCCGGCGCCTGGGACGGGGTGGAGCTGGAGGTAGTCGGCAAAGATACGGTTGCCGACGAGGTAGGAGATGAGCGCGAAGACACAGGCTGCGATGATAGTCGGGCCGATGGCCAGGCCGTCCAGGCCGTCGGTCAGGTTAACCGCGTTGGAGCTGCCCAGCATGACCAGCATGCCGAAGACCGGAAAGCCCCAGCCGAGCGGGATCAGCGCGTCCTTGAAGAGCGGGAGCGCAAGCCTGTCGCCGAGATTTCCGTCGGTGGTGTGCATGATCCAGATAGCGGCGGCGAGGCCGATCATGGCCTGGCCGATCAGCTTGCCTTTGCCGGACAGGCCTTTGTGGTTGCGGCGGACCAGTTTGAGGTAGTCGTCGGCGAAACCGAGCAGGCCGTACCCGAGGGTGACTTCCAGGACCGCCCAGATGTAGCGGTTCTGGAGATCGACCCAAAGCAGGGTAGAGCCGAGGGCAGTGAGGAGGATCAGCAAGCCGCCCATGGTAGGGGTGCCGGCTTTATCGACGATGTGGCGGGCGGGTCCGTCGGTGCGGATCGGCTGCCCCTGCTTCTGCTTCAGGCGGAGCCAGCGGATTAACGCAGGGCCGATGATGAAACTCGCGAACAGCGCGGTTACGCAGGCGGCGCCGGAGCGGACCGTAATGTAATGCAGCAGGTTCGCGATGGTGTATTCGGCGGCGAATGGTTTTGACAGGGAGTAGAGCATCAGGCAGTCTCCGCGAGACGGTCGAGTGCGGTGACAACCTGCTTCATGCGGCTGCCCAGACTGCCCTTGACCAGGATTGCGTCGCCCGCGCGGATCTCGGCGGGGAGGATTTCGGCGAGCGCGGCGGCATCGGCGACGTGGGCGCCGCGCAGACGACTGGGGACAGCGTCGAACAGGTGGCGCATTAGCGGCCCGCAGCAGAACAGCAGGTCCGCCGAGGTGGTGACGGCAGGGACCAGAGCGGCATGCTCGGCCGGGCCGTCAGGACCAAGCTCCAGCATATCGCCGAGCACGGCGATGCGGCGTTTGGCGGGAAGCAGACGAAGGACGGAGAGGGCGGCACGCATGGAAGCGCCGTTGCCGTTGTAGCTTTCGTCGAGCAGGGTGGCCTCGCCACCGGGTACGGGGATGGTGCGGCGGGCGCCACGGCCGGGCATGGGCGTGAAGTCGGCCAGGGCGGCGGCGGCATCCTGGAGCGGAACGCCGAGGGCGGCAGCGGCGGTGATCGCGGCCAGGGCATTCAAGGCCATGTGGCGAGCGGGGGCGGGCATCTGGAGCCGGATGGTGTCGCCGGAGATCAGGAGAAGGGCGAAGGTACCCCCGGCATTCGTAGCCACCGAGAGTAGACGGGCGTCGGCGGTAGCGCTGGCGCCGAATGTTACAACGCTGGCCTGACCCGCAGCGGCGGTAAGGCGCGACAGGAGAGGCGTATCGGCAGGCAGCAGGGCGAGGCCGTTGGCTTGCACGCCACGCAGGATAGACGCCTTCTCATCAGCAATTGCCTCGATGCTGCCAAGGTGGCCGATGTGGGCCTTTTCGACGGCGGTGATGATGGCGACGTGGGGTTCGGCCAGCCGGGCGAGAGGCTCGATCTCGCCGGGGTGGTTCATGCCGATTTCTGCGATGCAGAAGCCAGCGTCAGGCGGGGTACGGGCCAGGGTCAGCGGCACGCCCCAGTGATTGTTGTAGGAGGCAACGGCGGCGTGGGTGGTGCCTCGAGTGGCGAGGATCCGGCGCAGCATCTCCTTCGTGGTGGTCTTGCCGACGCTGCCGGTGACGGCGATGAGTTCGCCGGAGAAGCGCCGGCGGGCGTAAGCGCCGAGGCGGGTGAGACCAGCAAGCGTGTCGTCCACGCAAAGGAGAGGGCCGCCGGAGGCTTCGGCGTGGACCATTGCGGCGGTCGCACCGCGAGCGAAGGCATCGGGCACATAACGATGACCATCGCCATGCTCCCCGGTGAGGGCGATGAACAGGTCGCCGGGGTGCAGGGTGCGGGTGTCGATGGAAACGCCCGAGGCCGCCGTGGGCGCGTCCATGCGGCCACCCGTGGCCTCGATTAGGTCGTCCGCGGTCCAAAGGGCAGTCACGATGCACCTGTCAGGCGGCGGATGACGGTCGCGTCATCGAACGGGATGACCTGTTTGCCGATGATTTGACCTTGCTCATGGCCCTTTCCGGCGACGGCCAGCACGTCGCCGGGGCGCAGCATGTCGAGGCCGGCCTCAATGGCCTTGGCGCGGTCGCCGATTTCGATCCCACCAGGGCAGGCGGCACGGATGGCGGCGCGGATGGCGGCGGGGTCCTCGGAGCGCGGATTGTCGTCGGTGACGATGGCGACGTCGGCGAGGCGCGCGGCGGCGTCGCCCATCAGCGGGCGCTTGCCTTTGTCGCGGTCGCCGCCGGCGCCGAAGACCACGATGAGCCGGCCGGTGGTGTGGGGGCTGAGAGCGGCGAGCAGTCGCTCGAGCGCGTCTGGCGTGTGGGCGTAATCGACGTAGGCGGCGGCGCCGTTGGGCAGGCGCGCCGCGAGCTCCAGGCGGCCGCGCACGCCAGACAGGATGGGGAGGTGATCGAGGGCGGCGCGGTCGCCGAGGGATTGAGCGAGGGCGGCAGCCATCAGGGCATTGTCGGCCTGGAAGCGTCCAGGAAGCGCAAGAGGGATGGTGCGGCGGCTGCTGGCGGTGACGACCTCGATATCCTGGCCATCCGGGCGAGGTGTAGCACCGAGCAGCTTGAGGCATTCGCCAGCGGTGCCCACCGTGCGGAGGTTCAGGCGGCGCGTAGTGGCGATCTCGCGCAGGGCGGCGAGTGTTTCGGGGTCCATATCGGCACTGGCGGTTGCAGGCGCGCCTGGGGGCAGCAGTTCGCTGAACAGGCGCAGCTTGGCGGCGCGATAGGCTGCCACGCTGCGGTGATAGTCCAGGTGGTCGCGGGTCAGGTTGGTGAAGGCGGCGGCGGCGAGGCGTACCCCATCAAGGCGGAACTGATCGAGGCCGTGGGAGGAGGCCTCCATGGCGGCGTGCTGAACGCCGGCGCGGGCCAGGCGAGCGAGGGTTTGTGCGAGGTCCACCGGATCGGGCGTGGTGAGGCCAGGACCGGCATCGAAGCCGGGCGCATTTACGCCGAGCGTTCCCAGGCTAGCGGCTTTGCGTCCTGCGGCGGTCCACAGTTGGCGCAGGAATTCGACGGTGCTGGTTTTACCGTTAGTGCCAGTGACTGCGACCACGGTGGCGGGCTGGGCGCCGGCAAGCAGGGCAGCGAGCTGGGCGAGGCGGCGGCGGGGTTCGGGGTCTTCGATGAGCGGGCGCGGCGGCACACCAGGGGGCCAAGAGGTGCCGGACGGGGCCAGGACGGCGGCAGCGCCCCGAGCCACGGCATCGGCTATGAAGACGCGGCCGTCCGCGCGACTTCCGGGAAGGGCGGCGAACAGCACGCCCTTGGAGACGCGCCGGCTATCGGCGGTGATACCGCTGATCTCCAGGCCGGCAATGGCTCGCCAGGCGGGGGTTGCCGCGATTTCGGGGAAGTGGCGCATCATCTCAGCGGCCTGCAAAGAGAGGTGCCCCGACTGCGGCGGCCTTGACGACCGGAGCGGGTGGGTGGTCGGTGGTATGGACGACCGCAGGAACGGGTTCCTTACGTGTGGCGGCGGCAGCCTTCGGGTTCGACCCCTCCCCCCGGCCCCCTCCCGCGAGGGGAGGAGGAGATTTGGCGGCTGCAACGGGGACACTGGACGGACGCTCCGGCCTCAGTGGGATGGCAACCTGGGCTTGCTCAGCCGCAAGCTCCTCGGGTGAGGCGGGGAGCAGGCCGAGCATGGGTGCGACGCGTGAGATGATGGTTCGGACCACCGGGCCTGCGATCCAGCCCCCGGTGGTGAACCCGTGGGTGGAGGCATCGGCGTGCGGAGCGTCCACCATCGCGTAAACCAGGTAGCGTGGCGAGTTAATCGGGAAGGCTGCTATCATTGAGCTGAGGTTGGAGTGGAGCTTGTATCCGTGGTTGCCGACCTTCTGGGAGGTGCCAGTTTTCGCGCCGACCAGGTAGCCGGGCACCTGGGCGAACTCGCCGGTACCCGCGGTTACTACCAGGCGCATCAGCTTGCGCATGGTTTCGGAGGTCTCTGGCTGCATGACGCGTTCGCCCAGAACCTGCACGCCGGCGGGCAGCGCAAGGAAGGTTGGCGGCCGATAGAAGCCGCCATCGACGATGGCGTCTGTGCCGGCCATGAGTTGCATCGGCGTTACGGCAATGCCGTTGCCGAAGGAGACGGTCATGATGGTCGCAAGCTGCCAAACCTTAGCAGGCTGTACGATCGGAGAGGCTGATTCGGGGAGCTGGATTGGAGAGCGGACAAAGAAATGGAGCTTTCTCAGCCAAGCCCGCTGCCGTTCGGCGCCGACCAGGACAGCAATATGCGAAGCGCCGAGGTTCGAAGAGTAGGCGACGATTTCCGGGACTTCGTAGTTGTGGTGGGCCTTTTCGAAGTCCGTGATAGTGTGGTGGGCGATATAAATGGGGTGGATGGTGTCGAACTGGTCCCAGAGGTGGATCACACCATCGTCTAGCGCCATGGCGGCGGTCTGGAGCTTGAACGTGCTGCCCGGCTCATAGGCGCCGCTGACAGCGCGGTTAAAGCGGGCATCGGCGGGGGCTTCGCCGAAATCGTTGGTGTCGTAGTCCGGTAGGCTGACCATGGCCAACACCTCTCCGGTGTTAGCGTCCATCATGACGGCGCAGCCGCCCTCGGCTTTGAATTCCTCGACAGCGGCTTCCAGGGCGTCGCGGACAACGGCCTGGACGCGGACGTCGAGCGAGAGGCGGAGCGGATCGGGGTCGCTCATCAGTCGCTTGTCGAACCATTTCTCGACCCCGGCGATGCCGTGTTCATCGATATCGACGCCGCCGAGGACCTGCGCCGCGACACGGCCCATGGGGTAGTGACGTTCCTCGGTCGGCGCGAAGTCGATTCCGGGGATGCCGAGGTTGTTGATCTCGATTTCCTGCTGCGGCGTGATGCGGCGCGCGAGGAAGACGAATTCCTTGCTTTGTTCGCTGAGACGGCGGACGACGGCGGGCACGTCGAGGTCCGGGACGATCTGCTTGATTCGGGCGGCTACCGAGGCGGGATCAACGACCTGGCGGGGATCGGCGAACAGTTCGGCCGTAGGGAGCGAGACGGCGAGGATCTGGCCGTTGCGGTCGGTGACCATGGCCCGTCGAGCGAGGTTGTCCGCGTCCATTATCTTCTGGGGATCTGTCACCAGAGTGGCGATCGGATGTTCCGGCTTGCGAGGCTTGAGGGGGTCGATCACTGTCGCATCGGCCAGCTTGAGCACGACAGCAAGGAACAAGGCGAGAAAGCCGGCTGCGGTGATAACGAGGCGGGAGCGCTTGACCTCCATGGCGGCGCGGCGGTCGAGGTCGGGGGCGGTGACGCGCACGTTCTCTATCCGGGGGACGGCATCGGCGGGTGCGGCGCCAAAGCGGCGGGCCGGGCGATGCCGGTTGCCGCGAGCGGGGGGAGTTGGCGGGGGCGCGTTGCGGCTCACCGGTCGCCTCGGGCAGCAACCGGAATGGGGGCCGGAGGCGGGACGGCGGGCTGGCGAGCCATGCCGAGCATCGAGCCGGCGGCAGGGGCGGGCGAGTAGGCTGGCGCCGGATACGGCCGCTGCCAGTAGATGCGGTGCGCGCCCTCGCTCGCCACGGTTCGCGTAGCAACCTCTCCCGCGGAACTGCCGGACGTGGAATGGCGGCGGCTCGGGGCGGCGTGCGGCGGGGTGGCGGCCAGCACGACGGGACGCGAGGGTTTTGTTTCCGCGACAAGGCGCGGGTGATCGGCCGGTTTAGGTTTGGGCGGCTCAGGTGGCTTGGCGGTGGCGAGCTCGTGTTTGACCGGCGATGCGGGGGCTGGCGCCAATGGCACCGCGGGCTGGTTGGCGGCGGCGACCGGGACCGACTGGGTTGTGGTGTCGGGGACCGGCGGAGCGGCTGGCGTATCGGGCGTGATCGGCGGCAGACGGCTGTCCAGCTCCTTCATAGAGGTGAACTGGGCGGGCGCGGTAGGCTGGAGGCTGAGGAAGAGCGAGGCGAGTTTCTGGAGGCGGTCCGGCTGATTCAACAGCGTCCATTCGGCGTGGAGAAGGCGGATCTGCTCGCGGGTGGCCTCGGTTTCGTGGACGACCTTCTGGATCTGCTGGTCGATCACGTTCACCCGGTGCTTGGCCTGATAGAGATAAAGGCCCGATCCGCAGGCAAGCAGGAAACCGACACAGGTGATGGGGCGGATCATCGGGCGGTTTCCGGGAGGCGTTCGAGGGCGCGCAGGCGGGCGCTGCGGGCGCGGGGATTGGCGGCGGTCTCGGCCGGGCTGGGGCGGAAGGTGCGGGGGGTGATCAGGCGGAATGCGGGAGCTTCGGCGGCAATGGCGAGGCCGCGCAGATCGTGGCGGGAGGGGACGGGAATGCGCCCGGCGGCCTGCCGCATGAATTGCTTTACCAAACGATCTTCGAGGGAGTGGAACGACACCACCAGCAGCCGGCCGTTGGAGGCCAGCAGACGAGCGGCCTGATCGAGGGCGCGGGCGATTTCGCCGAGCTCGTCGTTCACACGGATGCGGAGAGCCTGGAAACTGCGGGTTGCGGGGTCGATGCCGGAGCGGTCGGGTGGGAGGACGCGACGGATGATCGTGGCGAGCTGAGCGGTGGTGGTGATCGGACCATGGGCGCGGGCGGCGATGATTGCGCGGGCGATGCGGCGGGCCGCGCGTTCGTCGCCAAGGTGGAAGAGCAGATCGGCGAGTTCTGGTTCGCGTAAGGTGTTTACTAGGTCCGCGGCCGTAGGACCCTGGCGGGGGTCCATGCGCATATCGAGCGGCCCGTCGTATCGGAATGAGAAGCCGCGTCCGGGAGCATCGAGCTGGAAGGAGGAGACGCCGAGGTCGAGAACAATGCCGTTGAGGCTGGTGACGCCGTGGGCCCCCAAGAGGGCGAGCATGTCGCCGAAATTGCCTTGGATCAGATGCAAACGCCCGGGGTAACGGGCGGCGAGCTCGGCGCCCCGGGCGATGGCTTCGGGATCACGGTCGATGGCCCAGAGGGTGCAGGCGGCAGCATTCAGGATCGCCTGGGCGTAGCCGCCGCCGCCGAATGTGCCGTCAAGATAAATGCCGTCGTCGCGAGGAGCGAGGGCGGTCAGCATTTCCCGGAGCATGACGGGCGCGTGGGTCATCCCGCGGCGATTCCGGGGAGGGTGAGGCTGCGGGCGCGGGCGCGCTCGCGGGCCTCGGCGCGGCGCCGGGCGGCTGCGTCGGGTTCCCAGATCTGGAAGATGCGGCCTAAGCCCATGAACACCACTGCCTCGCCAAGTCCGGCATGGGCGATCAGCGCATCCGGCACGACGATCCGGCCTTCCTTGTCAGATTCGACCGGGTATGCATCAGCATACAGTGCGGAGGCGAGATCGTCATGTTCTTCGCTGAACAGGTCGAGGCGATCGAGCGGGGCGGCGAGGGCCTGAAACTCGGCGGTGGGCCAGGCTTCGATACAGGGATGCTTGTGGGAGGGGCGGAGCACGAGCTGGGTTGTGCCGTTGCCGTTACAGTTGCCGTTGCCGTTCGTCTCGCCGTTGGCGCGGAGGGCGGCGCGAAAGGCGGCCGGTATGGATACGCGGCCTTTGGCATCGAGCCTGTTCTGGTGGGTGCCCAGGAATTGGGTCATCCGCCCGGCGTGCCTTTCGGATCAGCTCACGGAGGTTGAAGGACCTCGTGTTCGGTTTGGGATGACATGGGATAACATGGGCATTCATGGGCGTCAAAGGGAATTGCAGCGAGTCGCGCGGTTTTCTTTGGAATTTTGAGATGGCGGGTTTACGCGAGGCGAGCGTAACCGGGTCAAGAACGATTGACTCCGGACACGATTTGTTCTAGAAACAGAGCAGGAGGAAGGGGCCAGACGGCCTGTAAGCCGGGTTCTGTCCGCGTCCTGAGGGCGCGGGACGACCATTCCTCTGGGACGCGCCTTACGGCGCGCCTCGCGCGACCAACCCGGAGAGCAGGGCGGGAACGCCCGTGGCCTTAGCGGCCTGCTCTCCCTATTCGGTCTTGCTCCCGGTGGGGTTTACCGTGCCGCCTGCGTTACCGCAGGCGCGGTGCGCTCTTACCGCGCCGTTTCACCCTTACCCGCGGCTTGGTTGGGCGCGGGCGGTTTGTTTTCTGTGGCACTTTCCCTCGAGTTGCCCCGGCCGGCCGTTAGCCGGCACCGTGTTCCCGTGGAGCCCGGACTTTCCTCTGCTCGCTGGGGACGAGCAGCGGCCGTCCGGCCGTCTGGTGGGAATGGGGATGGGATGGCGCGGATGGCGGGTCAAGGGGTTTGTACGAAACGGGGGTTAGTGCGGTGCAACAAACGTACAAAACCCGGTTTTGTGCAGTGCGGAAGATGTACAGAACCTGGGTTATCCACAGGTGGGGTTTGTACAAAAAGTGGGGTTTCGGGTGGCGGAGATTTGTACGAAACTGCGAGTTGTGCCGCATGGAGACGAACCTCGGACGGAGGATGGCAGAGATGGGCAACGCTGCCGCCGTCGCGGCACATGCTTGAGTTGTTGTCTGCCGCGGCAGTTAATCGGTGCGAATAGCTCTTCGCCAGAGCTGAGATGATTCTATCAAAAACATCCGCGGAGTCTGAAATGAGATGTCGTTTCCGGCGCTAGGGTGCTGAACCAAATCCAAGCTTTGGAGCCGTTTCGGGATCGGCTCTCGATTTTTCATGATCGCGTAATTGTGAGAATTGCCGAAGCGGCTCCGGGCTTAGTGTCCGGTTGCGTGTTTCTCCTTTCTGGAGCGCGCGCGGCAAAAACTTGCGCGACACACAATAAATGGGAAGGACAAAATGTCGTATAGTTTTCAAACGCTTAATAACGCTAATGACCCCACGTTCAACCAGCTATTGGCGATTAACGACCGCGGCATCATCGCCGGCTATTTTGGTAGCGGGGCGGCAGGTCATCCAAATAAGGGCTACACGCTTTCGCCCCCTTACGGACAGGCTAACTACACCAATGAAAATTTCCCGACCTCGGCACAGACGCAGGTGACTGGGATCAACAATTTCAATCTTACCGTCGGCTTCTGGGTCGATGGTGTTGGCGATAATCTGGGGTTTGTCGATAGGAACAACAGTTTCACCACGGCGCTTGATCCGAATGCACCGCCGCTCGGCGGCGCGACACCGACAACCGAGCAGTTTCTGGGCGTGAATGATTTTGGGCGAGTTGCCGGGTTTTATAATGACGCCAATGGAAATGCACACGGATTCATCTACAACTACGCCAACGGCAACTTCACCCCGGTAAACGTCCCGAACGCGACTTCTGTCACCGCGACTGATATTAATGACAGAGGCCAGATCTCTGGGTTTTTCACGAGCAGTGGCGCCACGGACGGGTTCGTTGAGGACAGGAGCGGCCATGTTACGGTTTTGACAGGGCCGGCGGGCGCGACCGATGTTATGGCACTAGGTCTCAATAATTTTAATCAGGTCGTCGGGTCCTACGTCAATTCGGCAGGCCATACGGACGGGTTCGTCTATGACACGAAGGCACAGACGTATACAACAATCGTTGATCCCAATTCAGCCGGGATGACAACCGTAAACGGGATCAACGATCTTGGCCAGCTTGTCGGCTTTTATCTCGATAGCGCCGGCAACACCGATGGCATGCTTGCCAATCCGTCTTCCCCGAGCAACACGCTGATGAGCCTGCAGGACTTTCTGCCGGGTCTTCTCGGCCCCTCGGGGACTACAACCGGACCAGGATACATATCGGACCAGGTGAAAGGCGTCGATCTCACGCATCCGACCGCTACGACTGCGCTCGCCTTGTTCCACAGCATTTTCTCGTAACGACCGGAGCTATTTTTCGGCCAATCGGATGTGGGCGGAAGTCAAATTCGGGGGCCGCAGAGGAACCAGCGGGAGTTGATCTAGATCAACGCGGGGGTTCCCGTGCTATTATTTTATCGCTAGGGGGTAACGAGGAGGTGTTTCCGTGTTGACCGGCGAAGTCATGTCACGCGAGGTCGTCGCGGTCCGGCAGGATGCGACCCTCGGGCCGGCCGTGCGGCTAATGTTGGACAAGCAGTTCAGCGGGTTGCCGGTGGTGGATGAGGCGGGCCGGCTGGTCGGCATTCTGACGGAGGGCGATTTACTGCGGCGTGTCGAGACCGGGACCGAGGCGAAGGGTGGGTGGCTTGCGAACTTCTTTAGCACCGGGGCCCGGGCGGAGCGGTATGTGCAGGCAAACACGCGGCGGGTTGCGGACCTGATGACGCCTGAAGTGGTGAGCGTGGGGGTCGACACGCCGCTGAGCGAGGTCGTGCAGCTGATGGAGCAGAACCATATCAAGCGGCTGCCGGTGCTACGTGACGGCAAGTTGGCTGGGATAATCAGCCGTTCCGATCTGGTCCGCGCTCTGGGTGACGCGTTGGCTCCAGTTGCGCTCACGGCGGACGATGCGACCATTGTACACCGGATCCGCGAGGAGTTGGGCAAGCAGCCCTGGGCCCACACTCGGGCTGTGAGTGTTGCCTGCGAGAATGGGCACGTGGTGCTGGATGGCTGTGTGTTCGACATGCGCGAACGGGAGGCCGTACGGGTGCTGGCCGAAAATATTCCTGGCGTTAAGGCGGTGGATAACCGGCTGGCTTGCGTAGAACCGTATACCGGGACAATGATTTACGGCGGGTAGCGGTATCCGACAGAGGGCTTCAAAGATTTTTGGGGTTATCTCTCGGAAGCGCACAGCCGCGGTACTGCCTTCGAGATCGAGGAACCCAATTCCGCCGAGCAGGGTACTGATGGCGGGCCTGGCCTAAATCTCTGGCGTTTGGTCGAGCACGACGGAGTTACCGAGCTTAGAGTTCGAGTACTTGGGGGCTATGCCGGAATTGACCCTCCGGCGTTGTAGATGTCGATGGTGTCAGATGAGCGCGCATTTAACATATTTGTCATGTAGAATACCGATGAAGGGCTGATCGTTACCGGCGATGCGGGACACGACCGGGACAATGGTGAAACCGGCGGCCTCGACCCGGGTTGATCCTGTGCAAAGGTGCGGCGCATAGTTTCGTGTCGCACAAGAAAGTGGCCTCAGGGGTGGCGATCGACCTCGATCAGCTCCGGACTTTTGTAACAGTTGCCGAAGCTGGCGGGCTGACCCCGGCCGCCGAGATGCTAAATCTTTCGTTGCCAGCAATCTCGCGGCGTTTGACGGGGCTCGAGGATGAGCTGGGCATCCATCTTCTGGAACGGAGCACACGCCGTGTGGCGTTGACCCAGACTGGACGGGAGTTCCTGCCGCGCGCCCGGCGGCTCTTGGACGAACTGGAAGAAAGCTTGCTCGGGATCCGGGAAACGGCGGCGCGCCGCCGCGGGCTGGTGACTGTCGCCTGCATCCCGACCACGGCATATTATTTTCTGCCCGCTACGCTTGCGGCCTTTGCTCGCCGCCTTCCGGAGGTACGGGTTCGCATCATGGACCTTTCCGGTGACGACGTGGCCAGTGCCGTCGGGAGCGGGGCGGCGGAGTTTGGTATCGGGATGGAGGGTGTCGCGCATCCTGAGACTGAATTCCGACCGTTGCGGCAAGATCCTTTTGTTCTGGCCTGCCGGCGTGACCACAGGCTGGCGGCGCGGCGTGACGCGGTGCGCTGGCGCGAACTGGAAGGAGAGCGGCTGGTCGGCGTGTCTCGCCGGTCCGGCAACCGACTGATCCTGGATCGCGCACTGCTTCCACGCAATATCCGGCCGGCATGGCGATATGAGACCGAGCACCTTTCGAGCTGCCTCGGGTTGGTGGAGGCTGGTCTGGGTATTGCTGTGGTGCCGCGATTGGCGTTGCCACGGGGTGCACACCCTGTGCTGGTTGCCCGAGGGCTGGTGGACCCGCTGATCGAGCGGGTAACGGGGCTTATTCTGCGCCGGGGCGTTGCGCCGGCGCCGGCTGCGCAGGCTCTACTCGATCTGCTGGCCGAGCGTCTGGCGCGATCGGAGGCGGCGCGGGCGGGCCGAGGTGGCGCGTAAGGTTTCCGGAGCTATTGTGTAGCGACTGAAAACGGCCGTGGCATCAGCATGTGCCCCGGCGGTGCGTAAATGGCCGGCTCAAGGCCGGCGATGACGGGTTATTGCTGGATGCACGATTGATCGCCTGCTTCCGGGCATGCTCAAATAACCTTTGCATCGGCGCGACCGCGCGAACCTGGCGCCGGTGGGCAGCTGATCCAATTCGATCGAAACCAGACAATCCACAACCTCCGGAAAGGTGATCGCCGTGGTAGGTTTCAATCGGTCCATCCCTTGTGTCCTGATGCGCGCTGGCACGTCGCGGGGGCCATTCTTACTGCGCGAGTGGCTGCCGCAAGACGAGGTGCAGCGCAACGAAGCCCTTATCGGCGCGATCGGCGCCTCGGACCTGCTGCAACTCGACGGCGTCGGTGGCGGCAGCACGCTGACCAGCAAGGTCGCGATCGTATCGCGGTCGAACGAGCCGGGGTGCGATGTCGACTACCTGTTCGCGCAGGTCGGCGTCGGGCAGCGTTCGGTGGACACCCGCCCGAACTGCGGCAACATGCTGTCAGGCGTCGCGCCGTTCGCGATCGAGCAAGGCCTGGTCCCCGCAAACGACGGCGAGACCACCGTGCGCGTGTTCAACGTCAACACACGTTCACGCATCGACGTTACGGTGCAGACGCCGGGTGGGCAGGTGACCTACGACGGCGACACGCGGATCGACGGAGTAGCCGGGAGTGCAGCGCCCATCCGCTTGAACTTCCTCGATGCCTGGGGCGCTGTGACAGGATCGCTGTTCCCGACCGGCCGGCGCATCGATCGCATCGGTGGCGTCGAAGTGACGTGCATTGACGCCGCGATGCCGCTGATGATCGTGCGCGCCCGCGACCTTGGCGTCGCGGGCAGCGAAACGCCCGTGGAACTCGATGCTAAAGCCTTGCTGCTCGAGCGGCTGGAGTCCCTGCGGCTGGAAGCTGGCGCATGATGGGCCTTGGCGACGTCAGCCAGAGCGTGATCCCCAAGCCGGTGCTGGTGAGCGCGGGCGACGGCGACAGCAGCCTGACTTCGCGCTATTTCACGCCGCGCCGCTGCCATGCTTCACATGCAGTAACCGGAGCGATCGGTGTGGCGACAGCTTTTGCCCTGCCGGGTACCGTGGCAAGCCGTCCGCAGCCGATCACCGGCAGATGCCGGATCGCCGTGCTGCATCCGCAAGGCAGCATCGAGGTGGATGTCGAGGTGCGGGGGCAGGACAAGGACGCACGGATAGACCGCGCGGCCCTGGTGCGCACGGCGCGCAAGATCATGCAGGGCGAGTTGCATCTGCCGGCCTATGTGTTCTCCGCCAGTACACAGCAGAGCGTGGCACGGGACGCGCCATTGAAACCCATGACAATCATTGTGCCGACGACGGCTGGCGGCGGCAACGACGCTATGGCGCGCGTGATCGCGGCCGGGCTCGCGCCGCGGTTGGGCCAGCCGGTGATTGTTGACAACCGGCCCGGCGCCAACGGCTCGGTCGCCAGCGAATACGTGGCGCACGCGGCGCCGGACGGCAGCACGCTCATGCTGGGCTATATCGGGACGCACGCGATAAATCCGGCGCGGCAGAGATTGCACTACGACCCGGTGCTCGACTTCGCGCCAATAGGCTTAGTCGCGACCTCGGCCACTCTGCTCGTTGCCAACGTTAATGTGCCGGTCAGCGACGTGGCCGATCTGGTGCGGCAGTTGCGCGCGCAACCTGGTCGCTACCGCTACGCATCCGCCGGTACCGGCACGGCGCCGCAGTTCGCTGCCGAACTGTTCATGCGCGCCACCGGCACGTCGATGTTCGGCGTACCATATCTCGGGGCGGCGCCGGCGATCGAGGACACCATCGTTGGACAAACCCAGTTCATGTTCCCGAGCCTGTTCACCGCCTGGCCGCACCTGCGGGCAGGCCGTCTGCGGGCGCTCGCGGTAGCGGGGCTACGTCGCTTACCCAGCCTGCCCGACGTGCCAACTGTGGCCGAATGCGGCATCGACGGCGTTGACCTGACACAGTGGTACGCACTGTTCGCACCAGTCGGCACAGCGGGACCGCTGGTGCAGGCACTGAACCAGGCGTTGAACGACCTTCTGGCCGACCCGCAAACCGCCAGGCGCATCGAGGAACATGGCGCGGAAGTGCATACCGGCACGCCCGAAGCTTTGCGCACTCTGGTCAGCGAGGAAATAGTGAAGTGGCAGGGCGTCGCTGAAGAGGCCATGCTGCACGTGGACTGACTAGAGCAAGATCGGATCAGGTTGATCCGATCTTACTCTAGTAAGGCTTGGTCTGAGCGCGTGATTCACGTCTCCGGCGCTTCCGCCTCCGACGATCACGCGCTAAGCCGCGTCGGCTAGCGTAAGCGTAGCGACCGTCGCCCGCGTGGTTGCTCCTCTTGCGCGATTCTTGTGTGAAACGCAAGGATAATTGATATCTTTGCACTTTCCATCGTGGGGTGTGGCCTCGCATTGTGGTGGGCAAGCTTCCGGCTGGAACTTGCCGAAAGCAACAAACCGGCGCACGGTCCGGTGGCTCACAGGGGGGCGTGCAAGATGGAAATCACGGCAGATAGCGGGATACTGTCGAACCTGAGCGGGCGGATGGATCGGTTGCCGATAACGCCGGCGCACCGATGGGCGATTTTCGCTCTGGCGTTTGCGTATTTCTTCGAGCTGGCGGACCTGAACACGTTTTCCTTTGCGGCGCCCGGGGTGATGAAGGCCTGGGGCATTCCGGTCAGTTCGGTCGCTTTGATCACATCGGCGAGTTTCGGGGGGATGTTCGTGGGGGCGACCATCGGCGGCCGGGTGGCGGATGCGATCGGGCGCAAGCGGGGTTTCGTTGCGGCGGTGATTGTTTACGCGGTGTTCTCCCTATTGAATGCATTGTCGTGGGATGTGCTGTCGCTGGCGGCGTTCCGGCTCCTGACCGGGGTCGGGCTTTCGGCCATGACGGTGATCGCCAATACCTATGTCAGCGAGTTCTTTCCTGCGCGCGTGCGCGGCAAATACATGGGGCGGATCGTCACCATCGGGCTGATCGGCATTCCGGCTACGGCCTGGGTTGCGCGTTTCACGGTGCCGCTCGCGGTTTGGGGCTGGCGACTGGTATTTATCTGGGGCGGGCTCGGGATTCTTGCACTGCTCATGGCGGCGCGCATGAAGGAGAGCCCGCGGTGGTACGTTTCGCGCAACGAGAACGTGCGGGCGCAAGCGGTTGTTGACGAACTGGAGGCGGAGGCGAGCAGATTGGGGCCGCTCGCGCCCGTGGTGCCCGTGCCACCTGAGCCGCCGCATAGCGGGGACGCGTTCCGGCTGCTGTTCGAGCCACGCCATCGCGCGCGGACGATTATGCTGCTTCTGGCGTGGATTTTTCAGACGCTGGGGTTTTACGGATTTGTTGCATGGGTTCCCACGCTGCTAGTCCAGCATGGGTTTTCGGTTGTTCAGTCGCTGACTTTTACCAGCTTTATTGCGATCTGCAATCCGATTGGGGCGTTGATTGCGTCGGACTTGGTAGAGCGGTTCGAGCGCAAGTGGTTTATTACGGTGGATGCGGTGCTGATCGCGATTCTCGGTCTGGGTTATGGTTTGTCGGCGCAACCGGTGTTCATCGTCGTGTGCGGAGCACTGGTGGTGATGTCAATTCAGGCGATGGCGGTGGGGCTGTATACCTACACGCCGGAGCTGTTTCCGACTGCCGCTCGGTCGTCCGGGATGGGGTTGAGTTATGGGGTGGGACGGCTGGCGAATGTGGTTGGCCCATTCATTGTCAGCACGATCTTCGCGGCCACAGGTTACCTGCCGGTGTTTATCTATATCGCGGGATGTTGGCTGCTGGTTGCCGTTGTTGTGGGTGGTTTTGGGCCGGCGACAACCGGCAGGCCGCTTGAGGTTCTCGAGGAGTGATAGCGATGGGGGCAAGTGTTATTGATTCCGAGGTGTTCCGCGATATTTTCAGCACGGAGGCGATGCGGCGGATATTTTCCGATGAGAGCAGGGTGCAGTACTATTTGGATATTGAAGCGGCATTGGCGCGGGTGCAGGGGCGGCTGCGGATTATTCCTGCGGAAGCGGCTGAGGAAATCTGCCGGCATTGCAACGCGGCGCAAATTGATATGGCGCTGCTCAAGAAACGGACCGAGAGCATCGGTTATCCGGTGCTGCCGGTGGTGCAGCAGCTTGTGGGGCTGTGCCGGGCTGGGCTGGGGGAGTGGTGCCACTGGGGAGCCACGACGCAGGATATTACCGACACGGCGACCGTCCTGCAGATCCGCCATGCGTTAGCGTTGGTGGAGCAGGATCTGCGCGGAATTGCGGGTTCGCTGGCGGAGCTTGCGGCGAGGTATCGGGACACGCCGATGGCGGGGCGCAGCAACCTGCAGCAGGCCACGCCGATTACGTTTGGTTACAAATGTGCCGTCTGGCTGGCGGGGTTTCAGAGGCATTTGCAACGGCTGGCTGAATTGCGTCCGCGGGTGCTAGTAGGGGAGTTCGGTGGTGCGACGGGCACGCTCGCGTCATTGGGCAAGGATGGGCTGAAGGTGCAGGCCGCGTTGATGGACGAGTTGGGGCTCGGGCAGCCGGAGATCGCCTGGCACACGATGCGCGACCGGATAGCGGAGGTCGGGTGCTTCCTGGGGCTGGTGGGCGGAACGCTGGGGAAGGTGAGTTTGGATGTGAAGCTGATGATGCAGACGGAGGTGGAGGAGGTTTACGAGCCGTTCGCGCAAGGCCGGGGTAGCAGCAGCACGATGCCGCAGAAGCGCAATCCGATTTCGTCGGTATATGTCCATGCGTGCGTGGCAATGGTGCGCCAGCACGTGGCGGCGCTTCTGGATGCAATGGTGGAGGATCATGAGCGTTCGACGGGGCCGTGGGAGATCGAGTGGATCGCGATTCCAGAGATTTTCTGCCTGTCAGCCGGCGCTTTGGCGCAGACACGGTTCGTGGTGGGCGGCTTGCAGGTCGATCCGGCGCGGATGCGGGCCAATCTGGATCTGACGAAGGGGCTGGTGGTGTCGGAGGCGGTGATGATGGGCCTTGGTCCGGTGCTTGGCCGGCAGCGCGCACATGATCTGGTTTATGACATCTGCCGTGAGGTGGTTGCCGGGAAGGGCACGTTCCTCGATCTGCTCGCTGCCAACCAGGAGATCAGCGCGCATAAAGATCGGTCGCAACTTGCCGCGTTGCTGGATCCGGCGAACTACTGCGGGCTGTCGGGGGAGATGGTCGATCGTGTTCTGGCGCAGGAGGAGGTGTGATGCCGGCGTTCGACATCGATCGTCTGCGGAGTTGGATCGGGCGGAGTGAGGTTACGGACGATACCGTTACTACCGTGCCTGTGAAGGCGTTGTCGGCGACGCTGGACCGCGATGACCCGACCCCGCGTCCGGGTGATGCGCTGCCACCGCTATGGCATTGGCTATATTTCTTGCCGCTGCACCGAGAATCGGAGCTGGGGCCGGATGGGCATGCGAAGCGTGGGGGCTTTCTGCCGCCAGTGCCGCTGCCGCGGCGAATGTGGGCTGGGGGTCGGTTCGTGTTTCATCAGCCGCTGCGTGTAGGTGAGGCGGTCCGGCGGACCTCGATTGTTGCTGACGTGACCCATAAGCAGGGGCGCACGGGGCCGTTGGTGTTTGTGCTCGTGCGGCACGAGATTGCGGGTGAGAGCGGGCTTGCATTGGTGGAGGAGCAGGACATTGTGTATCGGGAGGCGGCGGGTCCGAATGAGGCGGCTGCAGCGCCTCGCCGCGCGCCGGATGGGGCGGTTTGGCGGAGGGACATCGAGCCCGATGCTGTGCTGCTGTTTCGCTATTCCGCGCTGACGTTCAATGGGCACCGTATCCACTACGACCATCCGTTTGTGACGAAGGTGGAGGGATACCCTGGGCTGATCGTGCATGGACCGCTGATCGCGACGCTGCTGGTGGATCTACTGAGGCGGAACGTGGAGGCAGGGTTGACGCGGTTTGCTTTTCGTGCCGTGCGACCGCTGTTTGATACCGCGCGTTTCGCTGTGTGTGGGGTGCCGGAGGGTGATAGCAACGCGGCGAAGGTTTGGGCGCAGGACGCGGAGGGCTTCCTTGCGATGGAGGCGGACGCGGAGTTCGGCAGATGAGGCCGCTCGACGGAATCACCGTGGTGACGCTGGAGCATGCGATTGCGGCCCCGTTCGCGACAAGGCAGCTTGCGGATCTGGGCGCGCGGGTGATCAAGATCGAGCGCCCCGGGGTTGGGGATTTCGCGCGTGCTTATGATGATCGGGTGCGGGGGATGGCCTCGCATTTTGTGTGGTGTAACCGGTCGAAGGAGAGCCTGACGCTGGATCTGAAGCGGCCTGAGGCGGGGGAGATTCTGGCGCGATTGCTAGGGAAAGCCGATGTCCTGGTACAGAATCTGGCGCCTGGCGCAGCGGCGCGGCTCGGGTTATCGGAAGACGCACTGCGGCCAGGGAATGCGCGGTTGATTGTTTGCGATATTTCGGGATATGGCGGGGATGGTCCATATCGGGATCGGAAGGCTTATGATCTGCTGATTCAGAGCGAGGTTGGCTTTCTGTCCGTGACAGGTACGCCCGAGCAGCCGAGTAAGGCGGGTATATCGATCGCTGATATTGCAGCGGGCATGTATGCTTACAGCGGCGTTTTGACAGCGTTGCTGGCGCGGGAGAGGACGGGCCGCGGCGGCCGGGTAGAGGTTTCGATGCTGGAGGCGCTTGGGGAATGGATGAGTTTTCCGCTGTATTATACGTTTGAGGGACAATCGCCCCCGCCGCGCGAGGGGGCGGCGCATGCCACGATTTTCCCATACGGTCCATTTCCGGCCGGTGATGGCAAGACGGTGATGCTGGGGCTGCAGAACGAGCGCGAGTGGAAGGTGTTTTGCGAGGCTGTGCTGGAGCACCCGGAGGTGGCATCGGATCCGCGGTTTGCTTCGAATGTCCGGCGGGTGGAGAATCGGGAAGCGCTGACCACCTGCATTATTAAGGCGTTCGCCGCGTTGAGTGCGGCTGAGGTTATGGCCCGGTTGGATCGGGCCGGGATTGCCAATGCGCGGGTGAATGAAATGCACGAGGTGTGGTCGCATCCTCAATTAGCGGCGCGGGGTCGGTGGCGGATGGTCGGGTCGTCGGCCGGGGCGCTTCCGGCATTGCTGCCGCCGGCCGGGTCCGATGCGTTCGAGCCGCGGATGGATGCGGTTCCGGCCCTGGGGGAACATACCGAGACTATTCTGGGTGAGCTCGGGTATTCGGGTGGTGACGTCGAGCGGTTGCGAGTGAATGGTGTGATTTGAGCTGACGTCCGGGGCTGCGGGGGTATGACGTGGTGGAGATCGCTGGAACGCTCGATGCTGGGATTGACGACGCGGTCCATCAATAGCGGGGGCAAGCTTCTTCTGCAGCAGGTGCCTCTGGCGGTGGAGCAACAGAGAGCAAACTTCCTGGCGCTTCGGCGGGAGTGGATCGCGGGCGAGCCAAAAGGCAATGACCTCGATTTGGTACGACTGGCATTTCTGGCCATTAACATCAGAGCTTTGGAGGCGGCGGGTATCCCCGGCGCTTTCGCCGAGCTTGGCGTGTGGCGAGGCAATTCGGCGAAGGTGATTCGCAGTCTCGCGCCGGACCGAGAGTTGTACCTGCTGGATACCTTCGAAGGCTTACCCGCGGAGCGTTCGGAGTTTGATCCGGCCAGTGGATCATCGCGGCATTTTGCGGATGTCTCTGTCGAGGGTGTCCGCGATTTTGTGGGGCGGTCTGAGCGTGTACATTTTGTTATCGGGAGCTTTCCGGATTCGGCGTGTGTGATTCCGGCTGATGAGCGCTTTGCGTTTGTCCATATTGATTGTGATCTGTATGAGCCGGTGAAAGCGGGGGTGGAATTCTTCTATCCGCGTATGTCGCGGAAGGGACTGATTGTCGTGCATGATTTTGCCAGCGGGCGTTGGCCGGGTGTTCCACGGGCTGTTGGTGAATTCCTTGCCGACAAGCCGGAGAACCCGGTCGTAATACCCGATACTTCCGGGAGTGCGGTGATCGTCTGCTGCGGTGTTGGCCTCCGGCGGCGGTAAGCCGGCCGAGAGAGCGAGCCGACGTTTGCGGAACGTGACGCACTGCCACGCGATTGGCACGGATGCGGTCCAGTACCGATATCACAATATTCGACGGAATCTACTTTTATGGGAGTACGTCTAATTTGCATTGTCAATTCCGATGCTGAGTAGTGCTATGCTACGTGGGGGGTTTCCTCACGATGAAACGGAGGACAACAAAGCGACCACGCGAGAGGGTGCCGGCGGGACCGGAGGCGAGACCGGTTGCGCCGGCTGTCGCTTCAAGTCTACTGGTAATTGTCGATCCCCGGCCGCTCACCCGGCAATCGCTCGGAGAAATGCTCGGACGGACGCTCTCTGACTTCAACGTGATTGCCGTATCCTCCTGTGACGAATTAATGAGCGGTACGGGCCGGCCCGGGCTTAAGCCTGGATTAATTCTGCTCAATCCATCCCTTGGGGGCGCCGGGGGAGAATGGACGCACAATGCACTCAAGTGGCTCAAGAGATGGTTGCCGACCGTGCCAGTGATCGTGCTTTCGGATCGCGATGCGCCTGAAGAACTTGACGAGTTGCTTGATCTGGGGGTGCGCGGGTATCTACCCCCATCGGCTGAACCGGCTGTCGTGTTTGCCGCGGTCAGGCTGGTTCACGCAGGGGGTCATGTATTCCGATCCACCTCCTTGGTGAAGCGCGCAGGGCGGTGCACAGGCACCGTGGAATGCATGGGTTAACGGAGCGGGAAATGGCGGTTGTGAAATTCTTACGAGATGGAGCCCCGAACAAGGTCATTGCCACCGCGCTGGGAATGCAGGAGGGCACGGTGAAGGTACATATCCGGAGTATTATGAGGAAACTTCGGGTCGCCAACCGTACTCAGGTGGCGCTCATCGCACGGCAGCTATTTGAATAACGGGCTGGAATATCAGTCCATTGTCACGATGTCCAACGGTGTTGGGGCAAGTCTGCTCACCGGCCGGTGTCCGTCCGCACTCTCAACCACGAACCCGACGTGACCCATCGCGTTGCCGAAGTCCAGCCATATGCGTTGGAATTGCGCTATGGTCATGGTACGGTTTCCCCAGGCAGGATCGGCCAGTACCACACGGTTGTCATATATTCCGCGGAAGACCACAAAGTGATTGTACCCGAGGGCGTCCACCGGTACCATAATGGGGGCGTATCTGCTCAGGTCATTAAGGTCTAACTCCCCGAGTCCGATACCCTTAAATCCATGGCGCTCCACGTAGCGCTTAAGATCGAGCAGTGAAAAGCCTTCCCGGACCTTTACGAGCTCCGGATGCTCGATATATTCCTTACGTTTCATGAGACCGAGGGCGATTTCACGCTCGCTTACCGGATCGCCCCATTCGTATTTGAGTAGGGTGTCGAGGGCTGCGGCCCCGCAGCTCAGGTCCCATTTCTGGATCACCACATCGTGGTGGCGCATCTCTAGCAGAGAGGTCACCGGGCTGGAGTCATTTGCTGCGGGTGCCGCACAGCCGCAGAGCGTGAAGAGGGTCGTAATGACCGCCCGCGGCCATACCCGGCTCCGGGGCTTCGCGGCAGTCATGTGGTCGGTCGCCTCCCGCTGCTGACTCTGTCGTGTTCGAAATTCGGGGTCAAAGTCATGTAACGTTCAAGTGAGTTTAGATATGGTTTTGGTGGTAGGGATGGTGCGCCTCGCGCTTTGTTACTGAATAGCAAATACACTAAAGCAGTAGTCTTTTGTTGGCAGGAAGGTGGCTAAACAGAGGCGCAGCCATACAATGCGACGGACGCAAATATATCGCGGCTATGTCCGTGGGTTTACCTCTTCAAAATGCTTGTCCGCGGGCCGGAAGTGATCATTATCTAATTGTTGGACAAAAAACGGGTGGAGGGAGAGAAATGCCCATACGAGCATACTTGGGGCTGGTGTTGGGTGGGCCATCCAAGTGCATTGGCAATTAGCCAGCGTGCTGCCGCCATAGATAACCAGATCATAACGACAACGGTCAGCATTCAGAACGCACGGCGCCGGCGACGTGATGGTCACCGAGGGGTGATGTTTGTCTATGGCGCACGGGTCGGTTTGTAGCTTCCGCGAGAGATCGCGCAAGCTACTAAAGAGGCACGGAGACGATCTCCGCGCGCTGCGTGTAAGAGGAGGATCGAATGAAAAGGTTACTCACGGGCTTTGCGGTGCTGCCATTTGCCGCCGGTGTTGCGATGGCGGCTCAGCCACTGACCAATCAGCAGATGGACCGGGTCACGGCTGGTTTCTCAGCTAGCTCAGTCGCCAATGCGACGGGCACAGTTGGCCCGGGCCAGTTCGTCCTGACGGCGACCACGTCACTGGCGCAGGTGGCCCCGTATGCAACGGCGACAATCGGCGAGATTACCGTAACGGCGTACAAATCGACATCGCGGGCATCGTCGTCGACGACTACGGGTTCGATCCCTTAGTCGCCGCTGCGCACCGCATACTGAGCTTTGCTCGACGTCAACCTCAGGTAAAGGACTCCAGCAATGAATAAGTTTTGCTCTCTGCTCGCGGGTGGGGCGCTGTTGGTTGCCAGCAGCATCGCGTTTGCGGGGCAGCCGCTCCAACTGTCTGATCGGCAGTTGGATGCGGTTACGGCGGGCGCGGCGGCCACTGCCGATGCCACAGCGCAGGCAATCGGCGATGTCACGGCAGACACCATGGTGACGGCCTTGACTAACGTCCGCACGGTTACGCCTGTCGTTGCCCTTGGCCAGGCAACAAGCCAAGCGCTGGCGGCGAGTGCGATATTCAATGCCTCTGCCGCTTCGCACACGGACGCGTCGGCGTCGCTGCCATAAATGGCGACCGGGGATCGGCGTTCGAGAGAATAGCAACAGCGCATCGGCTTATCGGCTCGTGCGCTGTTGCAATTCGTTGGCCGGGCCCCGACGGAAAGCAGGCGAAAACTTGTGATCAGGCCGGCATCGTGCGTTTCTGATGGGTGCGGCCGATCCGAGCGAGTTCCTCGTCATGGCCGCCGATGATACGGACGCCCTCATCGAGGCGTGCGGTGATGTTGTCGCGATTGCAGCCTTCAAGGAAAGCGATGCCGTTGCGCTTGCAGGCATTGAAGACCTTGTCGCGAGCGGACTGCATTTCGGGCGGGTAGGGATCGCGGAGAAGTTTGACGGAGCCGAGCGATAGGCTGAGGTCCCCAGGCCCCATTTCGGCGAAGGCGATCCCGGGGACGGCGAGGAGTTCGGCAGCGTTGGCGATGCCCTCGGGGCTCTCGAGTTTGAGGCCGAGCATGAGCTCGCCGTTCGGGTTGAGCGGCCAGGGGTCGGCCTTTTCCATGTATTCGTCCTGGGAGCGCCCCCAGATGGGGGCGGCGGAGAGTTCGGAGCCGCGGCCGCGCATGCCGATGTTGAGGAGCGGGCCGCCGCTGGAGGTCCCGGGCGTGCCGCGGGCGGCGCCGTTGAGGCGCTCGAGTGGGGATTTCAGTTCCGGATCTACGCATTGCAGGTGGTGCGGGTAGCGGGAGGCTTCGATGAAGGTGCGCACGGCGCCGACGGTTTCGGCCTGACAGAGCAAGAGGCCGTGAACGCCTCGGCCGAGGATCTGGCGCATCTGCCAGGCGTTGTTGCGGACCATGGCTTCGTCGAGGCCGTTGACCGGGAGCTCGACGATGACGGCGGGGGTGCGATGGCCGGAGCGTGTGGGTCCGCCGTCCACCAGGCCTCGCATGTAGTTTTCGAGCCCGGTCAGGTCGAAGGCGCCATGCTCCATTCCGATGTTGATATAGTCGGCCCAGGTTTGGGCGTCGCGCTTGCCGGCTTCATAGGTGAGCTCGTGGCCGGTGTGGTGGCCCATGTAATAGACGGCGATGCCTTGCTGCAGGAGTTCGATGGCGCGGTTGACGCGGGCGGGCATGGGCTTCGGCTTCCTCCGGTTGGGGGCTGCAGTTGGGGCTTGCTTTTAAGGCCAACTCAGAGGGCCGCAAAGTCGGGACAGAGGGCCGGGGGGCCGATAGCGGTTGCATGCTCGTTGCGGTTGCCGCAGCCGTTCGATATTTCTAATAGAAGGTTCCGCTTTGCATTATCGTGGGTAGAGCTCGATGCGCCTTGTGCGACGATACCGCGCCGACGCTACCGATGAGCTCGGAAACTCCGCATGCTAGAAACAGCGTAAGCCCGGTAAGCAGTATGACCTCGATCATGGGAGAGCCCTCCTATATGCGGTCCACGCGGCTGATTTTGCCGCAGCGGCGAGGGTGCGTGCTGTGACGCCCGTCACTGTCGCGTGCTCATTTATCGCCGGGCATCAATAGATTGCCTATGGAGAGGAGCCTTGAGCTCACTCACGGGTGGCAGGGCCATAGGCTAGGGCTCGGCTGGGGACGGAGCGTGACCACCGGGCGCCTCGTGAACGAGATTGCTTCGTCCAGCCGCTTTCGCGAGCGAAAGCGGCTGTCCCTGGCAACGAAATGGAGCGTGGCTCTCCTTACATCGCTGACGTAGCCTGCTCGATCGCTTGGTCGAGGTCCGCGATAAGATCTTCGGCGGTTTCGAGCCCGATTGAAAGACGGATGACGTCATCGCCGGCGCCGGCGGCCCTGCGCTGCTCGTCAGTGAGCTGGCGATGCGTCGTGGAAGCGGGATGCAGGATCAGGCTGCGCGTGTCCCCGATGTTCGCCAGGTGAGAGAACAAGCGCACGCTTTCAACCAGGCGTTTGCCTGCTTCGTAGCCGCCGCGAATGCCGAAGGTAAACACGGCACCGGCGCCGCGCGGGAGGTACTTACGAGCGAGATTATAGTAGGGACTGGACTCGATCCCGGCATAGGAAACCCAGCTTACCATCGGGTGCTCCTCCAGATGGCGAGCGACTGTCAGGGCGTTAGCGCAGTGGCGGTCCATGCGGACGTGCAGAGTCTCGATGCCGGTGATGGTGAGGAAAGCGTTCATCGGCGCGAGCGTCGGGCCATAATCGCGCAGGGCGACAGCGCGCGCCTTGGTGGTGAAGGCGAAGTCGCCAAAATTCTCGTAAAAACGGAGGCCGTGATAGGCGGGTTCCGGTTCGGTAAGCGCGGGAAAGCGGCCGCCCTGGGACCAGTCGAACTTACCGGATTCCACGACGATGCCGCCCAGCGAGTTGCCGTGTCCATCGAGGAACTTGGTGGTTGAATGCGCAACAAGGTCGGCGCCCCATTCGATAGGGCGGCAAAGATAAGGCGTGGCAAGCGTGTTATCGACGATCAGGGGAATGCCGGCGTCATGGGCGACGCGTGCGACTGCTTCTATGTCGACGATGATGCCGCCGGGGTTGGCCAGGCTCTCGATGAAGATGGCCTTGCAGCGTGGGGTCAGCGCGCGGCGGAAGTTGTCGGGGTCGTGCGGATCGACGAAGTGGCAGGTCCAGCCGAGTTTTTTGAAAGACAGGCCGAACTGGGTGAGGGATCCACCATAGAGGTTTTTTGAAGCGATGAACTCGTCACCTTGTTCCATCATGGTGGCGAAGACCAGGAACTGAGCGGCATGGCCGGAGGCGGCCGCGACGGCAGCGCGGCCGCCCTCGAGGGCGGCAACTCGCTCCTCCAGCACTGCGACTGTGGGGTTGTTCAGCCGGGCGTAGATGTAACCGAAGTTGTGCAGGTTGAATAGAGAAGCTGCGTGATCAACATCGTTAAACACGTAGGCTGCGGTCTGGAAGATGGGGGTGGTGCGGGCTCCGGTGGTCGGGTCGGGAGCGGCGCCGGCGTGGACGGCTTTGGTTTCGAACCCATAGGTGACGTTCTGAGAAGGCAGTTCGTGGGGCTTTGTCGGGCGCTCCGTGGGCGCCTCCGGGGGGCGGTTGCGGATAATACCGGAGTTGACGCCGCTCCAGGAAAGCTCGCCACCGAGACGGCCGTATTCGATCTTTGGGCAGCGGTTCATCACCACTTCCAGGCCGGCTGCCTCGGCGCGGCGAGCGGCTTCGTCGTTGCGGATGCCGAGTTGCATCCAGACAACGGGGGCGCCGATGGCAATCGCGTCCTCCACAATCGGCGGCACTTGTTCCGAGGAGCGGAAGATTTCCACCATGTCAATTCGCTCGGGGACGTCGCGGAGGCTGGCATAGACGCGTTCGCCGAGGAGTTCCTGGCTTGCCAGGCCGGGGTTTACGGGGATGATGCGGTAGCCTTTCCCCTGCAGGTAACGCATGACGAAGTAGCTGGGGCGGTTCCAGTTCGCGCTGGCGCCGACGAGGGCGATGGTGCGGACGGTAGAGAGGATGCGGCGGAGCTTGGCGTCGGAGTAGGGGATGGGGTCTGGTGGGGGCATGCAACCTTCACCCGACGCGCTGCCGCTCGTTAGCCCACAGGCGGGGCAAGGGGCCTTCCGGGCCGGTGACGGGATCGGCATCCGGTGTTGCGACGGCAGCGATGTTGCGGACCACTTCGTCATGTTCCTCGTGCCGGCCGCGCCTCGTGTCGAGGTGAGCCGCGGTTCCGGCGGGGTAGGCGCCGATGATAAGCAGGTCGGAGGAGGCACCCTGGTTGCAGTGGCCGGTTCCCGCGGGGAGGATAGCGACGTCCCTGGCGTTCAGCTCCAGGATGTTCCCGTTCGGGCCGCCGAACAGCACGCGCGCATGGCCGCGAGCGACGCCAAGCGCCTCGTGGGCGGTGCTGTGGAAGTGATGGAACGGGTGAACGCCGTTGCGCCACGCCGGCGGCCAGTTGTTGCGGGCGAACAGGTCCTCGATAGCATTGGGATCTGTTGGGACAGCGTTACGGTACACCAGCAGCGGCTTCGACGAATTGGGGATTGCCCCGTCATCGGCGAAGGTGAAGGTCTCGGGCTGTTGCATTGGGGTATCTCGTCATGGTGTGGGTGTAGAGGATAGACGCGCGCGGGACGTGTGCAACGGCTGCGGCAGGGTCATTTTCCCCGGACGTGGATCAATGCTCGGTGCGGCGGGACACTCCATGGCGAGTGGTACACGGTGGACGCTCGCGCCAAGTTCGGTGTATTTCGGGGACGGATCTACGCATGCCTGCCGCGACAGAGACGGTCCATATCGTGGATGACGACCCTGCCATCCGCGATTCGCTACGTGTGTTGCTGGAAGCATCGAACTTCACTGTGCGGGCACATGACAGCGCTGGCGCCTTTCTGGCGGTGGCGCCGCAACTTCGGGGATGCGTGTTGACGGATGTCCGGATGCCAGGGATCGATGGGCTGGAATTGCAGCGGCGCCTGAACGAGCATGACATCCGGCTGCCGGTTATCGTTATGACGGGGCAGGGGGATGTACCCGTGGCTGTGGCCGCGATGAAGGCGGGCGCCGTGGATTTTCTGGAAAAGCCATTTGAAGACGAGGCGCTTCTTGGCGCCGTGCGCCGAGCGCTGGAAGAGAGCAAGCGCCGCCAGGAGGTCGAGGCAGAAGCGGCGGCGGCGAGGGGGCTGCTCGGCTCCCTTACGCCGCGCAAACGCGAGGTGTTCGATTTGCTGGTGACGGGGCTGCCGACAAAGGCGATCGCCAATAAGCTGGGTGCCAGCCCGCGAACGATCGAGGTACACCGAGGGCGCGTGTTTGAAAAGCTTCACGCGGGCAGCCTGCCTGACCTGGTGCGCGTGATGATAGCGGCTCAGTCCAAGTGACGGCGGGCGCGCTGAGGCGGGGCTTATTGTTGGTCCCGTGTTTGGATGCGACTATCTTTAAACCGAATCCGGATCGGGTCCGGGGGCAGGCACAGAGGGCCGCAAAGTTGAGACGGAGATGTGATACAACCGAGGGTGGTCCTTGAGGCAGGTCGAGCCGCCGTTTTCCCAGAAGGAAGACGAGGCACACGCATGGCTAACGGCGATTGTCGAGTTCGACCGATGATGCGATCGTGGGTAAGGATCTAAACGGTATCATCATTTCGTGGAACCGGGCGGCCGAGGGGATGTTCGGATTCAAGGCAGCCGAAATCATCGGTCGGCCGGTTACGTGTATCATTCCACCCGAACGGCTTGATGAAGAGGCAGCGATCCTTGAGCGCGTTCGTCGCGGGGAGAAGCTTGTTCAGTTCGAAACAGAGCGGCGTTGCAAGGATGGCAAGATAATTCCCGTCTCGCTCACTATTTCCCCCATTCGCGGGGCAGACGGCAGGATTGTGGGTGTTTCTAAGATTGCCCGCGACCTGAGCCAGTTGCAGCGTGCCGAACAGGAGCTGCAACGGCGGGAAGCGTTACTGCAGTCGATACTCGATACTGTGCCGGATGCCCTTGTGGTGATCGATGAGCGGGGAATCGTTCAGTCGTTTAGCGTTGCAGCGGAGCGGCTGTTTGGGTTCAGCCCGGACGAGGTGATAGGGCGCAACGTCAATATGCTAATGCCGTCCCCTTACCGGGAGGAGCACGACAGTTACATCGATCGCTATCTTGCAACTGCCGAGCGGCGCATCATCGGCATCGGCAGGATCGTTGTCGGGCAGCGCAAAAATGGCAGTGCATTTCCCATGGAACTTGCGGTTGGGGAAGTGAGGCTGCATGAGATACGCCTTTTTACCGGCTTCGTGCGGGACCTGACCCAACGCCGGGAACGCGAGCGCCGGCTGAACGAATTGCAGTCCGCGCTTGTACACCTGTCGCGTCTGAGCGAGCTAGGCCTGATGGCTTCCGCGCTGGCTCATGAAGTGAATCAGCCGCTCACCGCAATTTCCAATTACCTCAGCGGGGTGCGGCGGCTGCTTGCTGCAGGCAAGCAGGTTGCCGCCGAACAGGCAATGGCGCGGATCGCCGAGCAGGCGGAGCGCGCGCGGCAAATTATACAGCGCCTGCGTGCTTTGGTAAGAAGGGACACAACAGAGCAGCGGGTAGAGAGCTTGCCGAAAGTGATTGAGGAGGCGAGCGCGCTTGCTCTCGTGGGCATCGGCCAAGGGTTGAGACTGGACATCCGGATCGCGGATGATGCCACGGAGGCGGTCATCGATCGAGTTCAAATTCAACAGGTACTGCTAAATCTGATGCGGAATGCGGCGGAAGCCATGGCAGGATCGGTCTGGCGCGAGCTTTCTGTTACCACGGCCTGCCTAGGGGACATGGTGGAGATCAGCGTCAGTGATACCGGTCCGGGCTTGCCGGAAACTGTCCGGGAGCGGCTGTTCCAGCCGTTCGTCACGACCAAGCTGGCCGGCATGGGGGTAGGGTTGTCGGTCTGCCGGACCATTGTGGAAGCGCATGGCGGGCAAATTCGGGCGGAGGAGGTACCGGGTGGCGGGACAGTGTTCCGTTTCACAGTGCCGCGGGCTGGACATGATCTGGGTCAATGAAGGGCCGAGAAACCCAGCCCATAAAGGGCTCGTTAGAGGTCCGGCACCGTTCGTATGCATGGGATGTGGGGATACATGTGCGAGGACCGCGGTAGCACCGTTGCGGTTATCGATGACGATCCAGCCGTCCTTGAGTCGCTGCGGTTCTTACTGGAAGTGGAAGGACACCGCGTGGTTACCTATGCCTCGGCGGTGGAGTTTCTTCGCAACCAGGCGTTCAGACCATGTTGCCTGATCCTGGACAATCATATGCCGCAGATGACCGGCCTTGAGCTCGCCGCGCACCTTCGTGGCGAGCGGGCTGGAGTTCCTGTACTGCTGATTACCGGTTCGCCATCGCCCGCTATCATCACGAGGGCGGCTGAACTGGGGGTGCAAAAGGTGTTGGACAAGCCGCCTGGGGACGACGAGCTATTGCAGTTTGTCGAGTTGCATTGCGGTCCCTCGCGCGGCGCGCTGTCGCGCGCAAACCCCGGATCGAAGTCGGCGGCAGGCCTCTCCCGCAGTGCGGGAGAGGCTTAGGACGGGGCGGCGTCGATGAGTACGCCAGGATTCATTATTCCGGCCGGATCGAGTGTTTGCTTAGCGGCGCGCAGGGTGTCGGCGAATAGCGCTGGCCGTTGGCGGTCATACCAGGGCCTGTGTTCGCGGCCGACGGCGTGGTGATGCGTGATGGTTCCACCAGCCTCGATGAGCGCATCGCTCGCTGCTTTTTTGATAGCTTGCCATTGCGCAAGCAGGGGTCCGTGACGGCCGAGGGCATGGAAGGTGAAATATGGGGCAGGTCCATCGGGATAGATATGGGTAAAACGGCACGTCACCTGGCCGGGCTTGTCGGTGGTTTCGCGGATTGCTCGTTCGGTCGCCTGCACGACTGCCGTATGGAGATTTTCGAACTGACTCCAGATGACGGCGGTTTCGAACGTGTCAGTGATAATAGCACGTGGTACCATACGCTCTCGCGCGTAGGGCATGCGGATGAACGCGGTGCGCCAACGAGCAGCGGCACCCCCTGTCGGGTCTGTGCGTTCCGGTGCCCCGCCATGGTCCTTGCAACATTCCAGCGCGCGATGCATCCAGGTGTCGGGATGATGGTCGGCTGATTCGAACGCCAGGACCATGATCGCGGAACGGCCATCACCGGCGCCAGTGTTGCGGGCTTCGTTCGGATCCAGAATTCGGCAATTGGACGGATAGAGCCCGGCCTGGCTGATGGCGCGAACGGCACGGGCGGCGGTGTAGAAATCCTTGAACAGCATGGACGCGCCGGCGCGGAAACGGGGACGATCCTGGAGGCGCATCCAGGCTTCGGTGATCACGCCGAGGATGCCCTCGGAGCCGATGAACAGGCGGTCAGGGCTCGGTCCGGCGCCGGAGCCTGGCAGGCGGCGTGTTTCCAGCGCGCCGGCGGGAGTGACGATGCGGAGGTTTTCTACGAAATCATCTATGTGGGTGTAGAGACTGGCGAAATGCCCGCCAGAGCGGGTAGCGATCCAGCCACCAACGGTGGAATATTCGTAGCTTTGCGGAAAATGGCGCAGCGTCAGATTATGGGGCTTGAGTTGCTCTTCCAGGGCAGGACCGAAGGCGCCGCACTGAACACGAGCGGCCCGGGATACGCGATCAACTTCCAGCACCTGATCCATCGCCCGCAAATCGAGTGCCACGAGCGGCATCTTGCGCGCCTTGTCCACGGTGACGCCGCCGACAACCGAGCTGCCGCCGCCAAAGGGGAGCAGGAGGGTTCGGGTCTTTGTGGTCCAGTCCAGGATACCAATAATCTCCTGCTCATTGCGCGGATACGCGACGATATCGGGCGCACTTGTGTAGTCGTTCACCATGCCGAGGACTGTGTCCTGATAGGATTTACCGAAGGCGTGTGCCGCGCGGTCATAACGGTCCGCCGAGCAAATTGGGGCAAGTGCTGGGGGTGGGGACACGCGCGGGGGGCGTAGCTTTATGGATTCGAGGGGTGGGACCGGGACCGATCCGAAGTCACTCACGTTGAAGAGATTGCAGTAATTCCGAAGCGCGAACGCTTCCTCCTCCGGCGTCATTCCTTCGCCTTCGCGACCCCATCCGAAATACTTGAGCCGGTTCTGGGCCATCGTCTCCTCCTGTTCGATCGCATTGTGCGCGAGTGGATACCGACCGCTGGTACGGGTCAACGTGTTGGTTGCGCTAAGGAGAACGTGGTGCGCGCGTGGCAGTTCGTGCAAAGATTGGGCAGCCAGGTTACAGGCCATGACGGGAGTTGCGGGACGCCTGAATTCGTAGATGGGAGGAGCGTCATGAAACGAAATGAGGGGGAGCTTGGGCGTCGTCGTCTTCTTGCCGGCGGCGTTGCCGCGAGTGGTGCGATTGCGGCGGGTACCTCGCGAGCGCTGGGCGCTACGCTCACGACGCCGCCCTGGATGAAGGAGCCGGGCGCTTCTGTGCTTGCACAGCCGTACGGCCTGCCATCGCCGTTCGAAAGCTCGGTCGTCCGCCGCAGTGTTTCGCTTGCGATTCCGCAAGCCGGTTCCGCGTGGACGCCGCTACAGGACCTGCACGGCACGATTACGCCGAACGGGCTGTTCTTCGTTCGCGACCATGCCGGGACGCCCGACATCGATCCTGACCGGCACCGGCTTTTGGTGCATGGTTTGGTGGATCGTCCGATGGTTTTCACTATGGACGATCTGGCGCGTTTTCCTGCGGTGTCTGCGCAGTATTTTCTCGAGTGCTCCGGCAATACGTTTCAAGATTGGGCCAAACCGGCGGCGAAGACGGTGCAATTTTCGCACGGACTGCTGAGCTGCTGCGAGTGGACGGGTGTGCTGCTCGAAACCCTTCTTGGCGAGGCTGGGGTGCGCTCGGAAGCGAGATGGATCCTTGCGGAAGGTGCGGACGCGGCGGCCATGGATCGCTCGGTGCCGCTCGCGGACGCGCTTCGCATCGGGGCGATGCTGGCTTACGCGCAGAATGGCGAAGCTCTGCGCCCGGAGCAGGGGTTTCCGCTGCGGTTGGTACTGCCCGGGTTCGAGGGGAATATGAATATCAAGTGGCTGCGGCGGCTGAAGCTGATGACCGAGCCGGCGATGACGAAGGAGGAGACGGCGTACTACACCGATCTGATGCCGAACGGAGAGGCGCGCGGTTTTACGTTTGTCATGGAGGCGAAGTCGGTCATCACGCGGCCTTCGGGAGGGCAGCGCCTGGGGTCGCTCGGATTTTACGAGATAACTGGCCTTGCGTGGTCGGGTCGCGGACGCATCACGCAGGTGGACGTATCGGTCGATGGTGGGGAGACCTGGCAGACGGCGACGTTGCAACCGCCCGTTCTCTCGCGCTGCCTGACGCGTTTTCGCCTGCCGTGGCGGTGGGACGGCGGCCGGGCCGTGTTGCAAAGTCGGGCGATCGATGAGACCGGATATGTCCAGCCGACGCTCAAGGAACTCGTTGCCGTACGAGGTGTGGACTCGTTTTACCACAACAACGCGATCCAGCCGTGGAGCGTCGCCTCGAGCGGGGAGGTGAGCAATGTCTGATCCAGGGCGTTGTGCAGCGCTGGCAGCCGGGCTTATGTTCCTTAGCGCTACTGCTTTCGCCGCTTCGCCCGAGAGCGTTGCCCCGCCTCCGCCCGCGGTTCCGAGGGTCGAGTTCGGCCTCGGCCGCGCGGCGACGGGCGCGGACATTGCAGCCTGGAACATCGATGTGGAATCGGACGGCAGGAGTCTTCCACCCGGCAGCGGCACCGCGGCACAGGGGGCGAAGATTTATGCAAGCACCTGCGCTTCCTGCCATGGGGATCGTGGCCAGGGCGGTCTGGCGCCACGCCTTGTCGGCGGGGCCGGCACGCTGGGCACGGCACACCCGGTGAAGACGGTGGGTAGTTATTGGCCGTACGCTACCACCATTTTCGACTACATCCGGCGCGCGATGCCTTTCACGAGCTCCGAATCGCTGAGCAACAACGAGGTGTATGCGCTGGTCGCTTATTTGCTGAATCAGAACGGCGTCATCACGGGCAACGCCGTGATGGACGCCGCAACGCTGCCTAAGGTGAAGATGCCCAATCTCAATGGTTTTGTCTGGGAGGATCCGCGACCGGACGTCCATGCCTCTGCCTGCATGACCGGTTGCCGCTGAGTTCCAGGAGGCCTGTCAGCCAGTTCGTTGCAAATCCATCAGATAAGTGCACCCGGGACTATCGAAGCGTCCAGGGAAATTTACCTGGCTATGGAACGATGGTCCGTTGAACTGACCGATGGTCCAGATGCCGCCGTAGGTCATCTGCAAGCCGCCGTTGGGCTGAATAGTTCCACGAAATCCGCCGAAGCGGACCCGGTTGTCTGCGACGGTGAAGTCGTGGACTGGGGTGCTGCTCTGGCATTGGTTGCCGTTTGTCACAAGCACATTCATCGATCCGGAGTAGGTCCCATTGAGGTTGATCGGCCCGGCAGCAACAGGCGGTTGGGCGGGCATCAGGTTAGGCGGTGGTGCAGCTAAACCACCCGACGGCGGGGGTGGGGCGTTCAGGGCGACTGGCCCCGAAGGTGTATCGAGTATGACGTTCTGCGGCGTTCCCGAGCAGCCGGCCAAAGTCAGACAGAGGACCCGATACGATCACAGCCCATTGGTGTTGTTCGATGTGTCGAACCATTTTGTCTCCTCCTGCGTATTGATCGGGCGACCGCGGTTGGGGGGCGCGTGAGGCGGCGGCAGACGCTTATAATCGCGCGCGCACCGCAGCGAGGCGCTCCTGCGAGGCGCGGAGGAATGCCGCACACAGGGCGAGTGCCAGCGCCGCGCGGAACAGCCTCCGGCGTGGTATGATAACGGTCAGCCCGACTTACTGAGGCAGGAACTGACGTAGGTTTTGCGAGCAGCGCTGCTCAGCTTGTCCTGACTGGCCTGGGCGTTGCAGACCTTCATCAATGTGGTCTGGTTCATCTTTCCAGAGAGACAGGCGCGCATGAAGGTCTGCCGCGCCGTGCCCTTGAAGTTGCGTTGGGAGGCGTCGGCGTTGCAGGTCGTCATGCGCTGCTGCTGAGCGGCCTGGGCAGGGGTTGGCGCTTTGGGCTGTTGTGCCAGCGCCGGAAAGGCGGCGACCGCGCTGCCCAAGACGGTTATGGCTACGAGACGAAGCATGGGATCCCCGGCTTTTTCGTATTGTTGATATGAGGGACGGTATCAGAGAGCGTGCCCGTTGCAAAGATTTGAGCCAGATAAGGCCGCACCGCCCCGAGCACGGGGCGGCGAGGAGGATGAGTTAGATCTGGTTTTTCGACATCTGGTCGGCGATATAGTCGGCCTGGCGGATGGCCAAGGTTACGATCGTCAAAGTTGGATTTTCAGCGCCCCCGGTGGTGAATTGGCTGCCATCGGAGATGAAGAGATTGGCGATGTCGTGGGTCTGGCCGAATTTGTTACAAACGCCGTCACGTGGATTGGCGCTCATGCGGCAGGTGCCGAGATTGTGGGTTGAGGGATAGGGCGGCACCTCGATTGTGCGGACCGCCTCGACGGCCTGATAGACCGCATCGCCCTGCTTGTAGGCGTTGTTGCGCATGGCGATGTCGTTCGCATGATCGTCGTAATGCACGTCCGGAATCGGGAGGCCGAACTGATCCTTCTCGGTGGGATGGGGCGTGATGCGGTTGGTTGGGCGCGGCATGTCCTCGCCGATCAGCCACATACCGGCCATGTTCGAATAGCCCTCGAGCAGGCGAGTGTAGTCCCGGCCCCAGGCGCCCGGGATGAGGAAGGCGGCGAGGAAGGGAATGCCAAGCGAGATTGTCTCCATGTGGTAGCCGCCGACGAAACCTCGTTTCGGATCGTTGCGCGATTCATCCATGACAATGCCGGCCATAGTGGTGCCGCGATACATGTGCACGGGCTCGTTGAAGATTGCGAAGACCGAGCCGGTCATATGGCGCATATAGTTTCTTCCGACCTCACCGGAGGAGTTGGCGAGACCGTCCGGATACTTGGAAGAATGGGAGTTGAGCAGCAGGCGTGGCGTTTCGATGGAGTTGCCGGCGACGCAGACGGCGCGGGCCTTTTGCACGTGCTGGGCGCCAGAGGCATCGGCGTAGAGCACGCCGTTTATCTTGCCGGATGCGTCGTGTTGGATCTGCAGCACCATCGACTGGGGTCTGAGATCGAGGCGGCCGGTGGCTTCGGCGGCTGGGATTTCGGTGTAGAGGGTGGACCATTTGGCGCCGGATTTGCAGCCCTGGAAGCAGAAGCCCATTTGCCAGCAACTGCTGCGGTTCGCGCGCGGGCGGCTGTTGATTGCCATGCGGCCGGTGCTAACGCCGGTATAGCCGGCGCGTGTGGCACCCCAATACATGACGGTGAAGTTGTTGTTGCCCGGCAGGCCGGGGATGTTGTTGGTGCGTGTGACGCCCATTTTGTCCTCGGCCTTGGCGTAGTAGGGCTCGAGGTCCGCGAGCGTGATCGGCCAGTCGAGCAGGCTGCCGCCCTCGAGTGGGCCGTAGGTGGAGCGGGTGCGGAACTCATGCTCCTGAAAGCGGAGGCTGGCGCCGGCCCAGTGGACGGTGGTGCCGCCCACGGTTTTGCAGATCCAGGCCGGCAGCTTGGGAAAATCCGTCGCTATGCGCCAGGTTCCTGAGGCGGTGCGCTTGTCGAGCCAGGAGAGCATCTGGAACGCTGCCCATTCATTGTTGACGAAATCATTGATGGTATGGCGGGGTCCGGCTTCTAGCAGCACCACCTTGATACCCTTCTGGCAGAGCTCGTTGGCGAGCGTTCCGCCGCCAGCGCCCGATCCGATGATGACGACGACTGAATCATCGTTGAGGTCGTAGTTGGCCATTTGTCCCTCCCTTTCGTTGTTAGCCGGCTGCGGGGCTTGCGGATTCGGGCGGGTGCGGCAGCCAGGCGATGTCGTTGAAGCCGCGCTGGATATAGCCGCCGTAGGGGTAGGACGCGCCTTCGTAGCCGAAAAATCTCCAAACGAGCGGATTGTTGTAGAGTGAGACGAGTGCGGTGCTGCGTACGGTCTGGAAGAACGGGGTGGTCTCGATTGCTGTGAGTACGGCAAGCTGGTTGCCGGGCGAGAGCTCGATCCAGGGGATTCCCATGGACTTGTCGAGGCTGACTACGCCCTGTCTAAGTTGTGTCGCGGTCGCGGGATCCGCGGTCGCCTTGTGGTCGAGATCGGTCACCACCACGGCGTAGTACATGTCCCCGAGTGCAGGGTGTGGGAAAATCCGGCGGCTCATTGCCAGGAGGGTCTCGGACTCATGTGCGTCGAGCGTTGTTGTCGGGACTGCCGGGGCAGGGCCGGGTGCGGCGGCGAGCGCTGTCGCGGAGGAAGTGGCGGCAATGCCCACTGCCATGATCCCGCTTGACTGCACGAACTGGCGCCGAAGGATGGTTTTCGGTCATTTCCTCGCTCCTGTGTTTTTGGTTCTGGGTGCGTGGTTACAGATAGCGGCCTTGTCGCCGTAGCACTTCGATCTTATAGCCGTCTGGGTCCTCGATAAAGAAAAAGCGCGCCAGGAGCTTGCCGTCGTGTTGGAGCTCCTTGATCGGGGCCGGATGGAGGCCAAGAGAGACGAGGCGCGCGTGGGTCGCGGCGAGGTCATCGACGGAGACCGCGAGGTGGCCATAGGCCTCGCCATGGCTGTAGGACTGGGTTCGGCCTTTGTTGAGGGTGAACTCCAGTTCAGATTCGCTCTCCGGCGTGCGAAGATAGACGAGGGTGAAATTGGGGAAGTCGTAACGATCAACGGGGCGGAAACCGAATGCTTCAGCGTAGAAGGCGATCGACTGCTCGAGGTCGAGGACCCGAACCATGGTGTGGATTGGCTTCGTCATGAGGGCCGGTCCACTCTGCAGTGTGTGACGGATGGTAGCCTGTCGAGCGGTCGCGGTGGTGGTAGCTGCCTACTACAGCTCGGGGGATACGAGTTCGCTAAGGAAGCCGCACGGCCGTGATCCGACGCTTGGTGCCGGCCTCTGCCGCAATCGCGAAAGGAGCCTGATGCCCCTGTTTGAGGTAGATGACGCAGGCGTTCCGCAGGAGCGAGGCGAAGTTGCGGACCTCGCCGTGGATTTCGAGCGCTTCGCTATAAAGTTGGGAAAGCAGACGCGGCAGGGTCATACCCTGCCGGGCGGCGATCTCGGCCAGAATGTCCCAGAACTGGCGCTCCAGCCGGATGCTGGTGGAGTATCCGGCGAGCCGGACCGAGCGTGCCTTAAAGGCGTAGGATTTCGGGTCCTGGTTGACGAAGATCCGACACATGGTTTCCTCCGCTTTTCCGTTTAGGGCTAGGTAGCACGGAGGAAGGGAGGGCATAATACCGTGCGAGGGCGGGTGTGTCGTGATCTACAGCGGCTCGCCTGCGCCAGAACCTGAGGCGGGGGTGGGCAGCCACCACTCCTCGCCACGCTCTGTGCGGATGTACTCCGGCCAGCGAAGGTCCACAGGTGGAGCGAAATCGCGTGGCAAAAGCGGCGCGGTCCATTTGGTACCGCCGATACCACCGCCGGTTCGCTCGGTGAATTCGGCTTTGGCGGCGGCGAGCAGATCCGGGCGGCTCAGCAGATCGAGTAGACTTAAGGCGATGGTTTTGGCGCCGAGGAAGAGGCCGGGGTCAATTGCCGCAGGCAAGCCCCCCATGACATTAACCGCCCAGGCAGGATACTCGTAGCCCGGCCGCGGCGAACGCAGGGTGGGGCGCATTGTGAAGACGCGGGCCGTGGGTGCGTGCCACGTATATTCGACATAGTCGTCGGACGTGAAGTTGAGCTGCCAGGCCGGGAGCCCTTGACGGAGATTGCGTTCGTAATCGGCGGGCTCGGTCAGACGCTCGTTATCGTCGGTAAAGGGGTTGTCCATCGGGACCAGACCGAGATTGGTCTGGACTTCGCGCGCGAAGCGGCGGGCCTCATCGGGGAACGCAGGCGGTCCGGCAAGTTTCATGTCGGCATAACAGAGGTCGGTCATGGTGAGATTGGGCAGGCCGACGCGGGTCTTGGTAATCCACCGAACTGAGGCCCGGCAGCCGGTGGTTGCTGCGGCATTTCGGGCGTTGTTGGCGAGGACGTCGAAAATTCTGCTCTGGATGATGAGGGTTGGAGAACGCCAGGAGTACTGGATCTGGGCGAATCGCGGCGGGAGATTGTCGGAGGTGGCATCGCCTGCGGCGAGAATGAATTCGTTCAAGGTCCAGGTACCGGTGTGTGGGAACATCGCTTCCTTGGCGTATTTGGTCATGGTGTACATCAGGCACAGAGCGTCGATTGCACCGGGGCAGCGGGCATTCGCATGTGCGCCGCGGGAGGGGATCAGAGTGCTGTCGATCCAGGTCTCCGGGTTCAAGGTTTCGAAAGTAAAGACCACACTCCAGTAGGAGCCGCAGTGGGTTTCATGGCAGACGGTGTTGACCCGTTGCGGGTGGTAGACGATGTAAGCATCGGCGCCATCGTAATAGCCTTTGGTGGCGTGCACGGGCTTGGAGCCGCACATTTTCTCGGCGGGCTCGCCGAAGAATCGGAGCGTTCCGGGCAGGCCGAAGTGCTGCAAAGTGGCTTTGGCCGCCAGGATGCCTACCAGAGCCGTGGTGCCAAGTGACGAGTGGGGGTCGGTGTGGCCTGCGGCCCAGGGATGCAGGCCGGGCCGCGGGGATTGATGCGGCACCAGAGCCTGGGAGTTGCCAGGGACGGCGTCGTACTCCGCGTAGCTGCCGACGATTGGTCCGCCACTGCCCCAGTGCGCGGCGAACGCGGTGGGCATGCCGCCAGAGGCTTCTTCGACGTCGAAGCCCTCTTTGCGAAGCAGGTCGCAGTAGAGACGGGCGGAGCGATATTCGCGCCATGCGGGTTCGGCGACGTTCCAGATTTGCAGGTTCCATTCGGAGAAGCGCGGGCGATTGGTTTCGATCCAGTTGAGGGCAAAGCATTTGTGTTCGGTCAGTTCGACGGGTGCTGGCACCGATCTTCTCCGGGTGGAAAAGTTGTTAGCTCAGGATCCAGCTCGACCATTTGCGGGCGACGGCATCGCGGTTGTCGGCCCACCATTGAGAGTTGAAGATGAAGAGCTGATTGCGGATGACGGGAGCGGTTGGGAGTACTTTCAGACGCTCCGGCGAAAGATATTCGGCCGCGGCGCTGTTCACGAAGCCATAGGGGATCAGCATGGAGAGGCGCGCCTGGGTTACGGGGAGGGTGATGAAGGCGATGAATTTCATGGCATTTGTGGCATTCTTGGCGCCCTTCGGGACGGCCCAGGCGTCGTTCTTCAAGGCGCCTTGCTGCCAGGCGATTTCGACGGGTGATCCACTGCGTTGAATGGCGTCGATGCGGCCGTTCCAGGCGGTGGCGAGCACGACTTCCTTGTCGGCCAGCATCTGGGCGGGCATGGCGCCGGCGGTCCACCACTTCACGACTGACGGCTTGATATCCGAGAGGCTTGCGTAGGCGGCGTTGATGTTGATGGGGTAAATCTTGTTCATTGGGGTGCCGGCGGCCATTTCCGCGAATTCGAGCTCAGGCAGCAGGCCGCCGGTGCCACCGGTGAGGGAGCGCGGACCGGGGAATTTCTTGAGGTTCCACATGTCGGCCCAACCATTGGGTTTGGCGCTGTTGAAAACGTCTGTGCGGAACGCCATGATTTCTGCGTAAGGGAGCATATCCAGTGCGTATTTGTAGCGGAAGGCCTGGCTGATGTTCGTGATGTCGACCAGGCTATAGTCGATCGGCTCCCAATAGTTTCCCTTCTTCTGCAGGTTGATTACGTCGGCGCGATCGAACTCGCCAATGTCGTATTCGATGTTGCTGGTATCGACCATCGCTTTGATCTTCACGACGTCGGGGCCTGAGGATTCGATGACGCGGATGCCGCAGAGCTGCTCGAACGGTTGGAAATAGGCTTTGCGCTGGGCTTCCTGCAACGCGCCGCCCCAGGAACAAACGCGTACTTCGCCACTGCCTTTCAGACGGTCGGGGACGTTGGTGATTTCGGGGAGCGCTGGTTCTTGGGCGGCAAAGGAGCGATTGAACGCGAGGCCGCGAGTGAGCGCTGCCATAGCGGCAGTGGTGAGTCCGAGGCGTGCCGCGTTGGTGATGAGTTGGCGGCGGGTGAAGTCGGCGATGTGTGGTGGTTGCGTGGCCAGGTGGTTAATGAGGTTGGAGAGTTTTTCGTAGCGTTCCATCGTGCCCCCCTGTGTTTGGGAATTTATTGAGCAGTGTAGGCCGGGTTCAATGGTTTGGCAAGAATTGCATGGTTGGATGGTTTGGAAGGTTTATCGACGCCGATGAACGCAAATGAACGCCGCCCTTTGTGTGCTGAATCGGGTATGCTTCGCGTGGAGGTATTATCAAGCTAAGCGCAAGCGTTCGCCGCGGCGGCGGAGAAGCTCTACCGAGATGAGGAGAAGTGTTGTGAGGACAATTAGCAGGGTTGAAACCGCTGCGATTGTCGGGTCAATGTCCTGGTGCAACTCCTCCCACATCAGTCGCGGCAGAGTGACGGCTGAGCTGCCCGAGACGAAGAGGGCGACCAGCAATTCGTCGAACGAGGTGATCAAGGCGAAAATGGCGCCGGCGAGAATTCCGGGCCGAATCAGTGGGAATGTTACCTGCCAGAAGGCTGCCCAAGGTGTGGCTCCCAGGCTTGCGGCTGCGTGTTCCAGGCGGTCGTCAAAGCCGTAAAGCGCGGCAGATACGTTGATGACGACGAAGGGAGCGGCGAGGCAGGTATGGGCCATAACCAGGGCGTACGGGCTGCCGATCAGGCCGACGCGGGCGTAAATGAAATAGACTCCAACTGCAACGATAATGCCCGGTACGATGATTGGAGACAGGATAAAGCCATTGATCAGGCGTTTGCCTGGGAAGCGCCCACGAACGAGGCCGAAGGCGGCGGGCGTGCCCAGCACGCAGGCAAGGACGGTGACGCTGCAGGCGACCCAGACGCTGAGCCAGGCGGCGCTGCGCCAATCTGACCGACCGAAAAAATTTGCGTACCACCGCAGCGAAAAGCCAGGTGGAGGGAAGGTGAGGTATCGTGCCGCCGAGAACGATACCGGGATGATGACGAGGATCGGAAAAATCAGGTAGAGCAGTACCAGAGTGGCGAGCGCGAGCATCGGCCATCCGACGGTGTGTTGGTAGGTTCTGGTCATGCCCGGGCTCGTCCGAAGGTCTGCTCGACCTGTAGTATGCGGGTGAAAATTGCGAACGTTCCGAGCGCCGCCGCGAGCAGTACGACGGCCAGGGCTGATCCCAAGGGCCAGTTGAGCTGATCGATCTGCTGCTGGATCAGCACGGCCATTGTCAGGTCACGAGGTCCGCCGACCAGAGCGGGGGTGATGTAGAAGCCTAATGCAAGGATGAAAACGAGCAGGCAGCCGGCGGAAATCCCTGGCAGGCTGAGGGGCAGGATGATCTGGCGGAATGCAGCGGCGGGCCGGGCGCCGAGGCTCGCGGCGGCGCGCAGGAGGTTTGCGTCGATCGCGCGCAATGACGCATAGAGCGGCAAAATCATGAAGGGCAGCAGCACGTGGATCATCGCGATGTAAACGGCGAACGTGGTGTAGAGCAGCCGCAGCGGTGTGCTGATGAGGCCGAGCGAAAGTAGTAGCTGGTTGATGATTCCGTCGCGCCCGAGAAGCACCATCCAGGCATAGCTTCGGACGAGGATACTGCTCCAGAAGGGCACGAGGACGAGGATCAGAAGGAGGTTGGCGCGGGCCGGCGGAAGGTGCGCCAGCAGGTAGGCCACCGGATAGCCGAGGAGCAGGGTGGCGATGGTTACGATGAGGCTGATGCGGATGGTGATCCAGAGGACGAGGGCAAATACCGGATCGGTTGCGATTTGGACGAAGTTCGCGGTGGTCCAGTGCGGATCGGCGATGCTGCGCAGCATCATGCCGGCGACGGGAATGGCATAGAGCGCAAGCAGGTAGAGGAGCAATGGGGCGACCAGTGCGAAGTGCGGGACGCGCCAGACGGGCCGCCATGCGGGGCGGTATTCGGTTGCCGCAACCAGGGCCGTTTCGCCTGGCAAGTCCCTGCCCCTGTTCGCTTGAGGAGGAAAAGGATGGCAGGATGTTGTCTCGGGTGTAAAGGGTTCTTCCGCGGATGGGTTTGCTTTCGTAGTATCGTGCCATGGACGTTGGCGCCGGAGATCCACTGAGGACGGAGGTTTCGGCCAGGACCGGGGCTGCAATCCTGTTTGAGCAGGTGCGGAAGCGCTTCGGCGATGTGGAGGCGGTCGCCGACGTGACGCTTTCTATCGAGCGAGGCGAGTTTATCACTTTTCTTGGTCCGAGCGGGTCGGGCAAGACGACATGCCTGATGCTGCTGGCGGGGTTCGAGGTGCCGGATGCGGGTGAAATCTTTATCGATGGCCATCCGATATCGCGGATACCGCCGTTCCGGCGGAATATCGGCGTGGTATTTCAGAATTATGCGCTATTTCCGCACATGACGGCTGGGGAGAACATCGGTTTCGCGCTGCGGCAGCGTCGCGTGGACCGGGGGGAGATACGGTCGCTGGTAGGTGAGGCGCTGGAATTGGTGCAGATGGCTGGATTGGAAAACCGGTATCCGCGTCAGCTTTCCGGTGGGCAACAGCAGCGCGTGGCGATTGCGCGCGCGGTGATCTTTCAGCCGCGGGTGCTGCTGATGGATGAACCGCTATCGGCGTTGGATAAGAAACTGCGCGAGGATATGCAGTATGAGATCAAGCGGCTGCACGATCGGCTGCAGGAATCACCTTTGTCTATGTGACGCATGATCAGCATGAGGCGCTGATCATGTCGGATCGGATTGCGGTGATGAACCAGGGTAAGGTGACGCAACTGGGGACGCCGGCGGATGTGTATGATCGCCCGGCAAATCGGTTCGTGGCTTCGTTTGTGGGCGAAAGCAACTTCCTCAATGGACCGCTGGCGTGTGCTGACGGGATGGCGACGCTGCGACTGGGGGAGGCGGTGTTACGGGGTGTCGGTGGTCCGGGAGGAACCAGCTTGATGGTGCGGCCCGAGAAGATCTGCGTCGAACTCTTCGCCGGCGAGAGGGGAGGCGGTGAACCGGGTCACCGCGGTTGTGCAAGAGGTCGCCTTTGCGGGGGACGTAGTTCGCTATGTGCTGCGCACGCCGGAGGGCACGGCGATTACCGCGAAAGAGCAGCACCGGGCCGGATCGCGTATCTATGCGGCCGGCGAGACGGCGGAGCTGTTCTGGGCGGTTTCTGACACATTGCTGATGTAGGTTGCATACGGCTTACCGGCTGGTTACGGCCCGGTATTTTGACTTTAGGCACATGGACGGCATAGCCTGGAAGAGCAGAACGAATAAACCGAACCGTTGCTGACAAGGAAGGAAACCGGCATGTCTTATCATCTGGAAGGACGGTTACTAGAGGTATGTGACTGCCGCGTACTGTGTCCGTGCTGGGTAGGCGAGGATCCGGACAACGGCACGTGCGATTCTGTTCTTGCTTATCACTTTGATAAGGGCAGGGTCGGCGATGTGGACGTGACAGGACGGACCTTTGCGCTCGTTTCGCATATCCCGGGGAATATCCTGGATGGCAATATACGGGCAGCCGTGTATTTGGATACCGGCGCAACGGATGCACAACAGGAGGCCCTGCTCAACGTCTATACCGGCAAGCTCGGGGGGCCGTTGGCCGATTTCGCGAAACTGGTGGGCGAGGTCGTATCTGTCGAACGCACCCCGATCAGGTTCGATGTGAATGAAGGACGGGGCACGCTTACCATTGGCGACGTGAGCCGTGCAGACCTGGAGCCGTACAAGGGACCGGACGGCTCGACGACAACGCTCACGAACACGATCTTTTCGACTGTCCCAGGCGCGCCTGTGTTTGTCGGCAAGGCGACGCGTTACACGTCGAAGCAAGCGGCGCTTGGCCATGACCTCGAATTGACCGGGCATAACGCCTTGCAAAGCACGTTCGTGATCGAAGGCTGACGCAACCCGCGGCAGTGGTCACTCTGGTTGCAAGCAGGCGGAACTGGCTGCTGCCGATCATGAGTGGTCTGATTGCCGTGGCGTGGGCTGCGCTGCTGCTTTGGGAACAGAGTCCATACGGCCGCTATCTCGACCATGGAGGCTGGACCCAGATCGGACTTGCGGGGACCGTCTGCCACGCGGTTCCGGGAGGGAATCTGGCGCTGCCCTTGGGGCTGTATGCCGGCGGATGGGTGCTAATGATAGCCGCAATGATGCTGCCAACAGCGTTTCCAGTATTGCAACGCTTTGTTCTGGTAACTGGCGAGCGGGAAGATAGAGTCATCCTCGTCATATTGCTGGTGGCGGGATACTTCGCGGTTTGGTTTGGTTTCGGCGTCGGGGCACATGCGGTCGATTTCGGGCTTCATGCTGCGGCCCATCGGTCAGGCTGGTTCATTTCCAATGCCTGGATGGTTGGGGCGGCGGTTCTCGCGACGGCCGGATTATTTCAGTTCAGCCGCCTGAAATATCACTGCCTGGATGCATGCCGGACGCCTGTGAGCTTCATCGTTCGGCACTGGCGCGGGCTTTCACCGCGAGTCAGCGCGTTCCGACTTGGTGTGCATCATGGGGTGTACTGCGTCGGCTGTTGCTGGGCCATCATGTTGCTGATGTTTTTAGTTGGCACTGGCAATGTCGGGTGGATGCTGGTGCTTGGCGCTGTTATGGCGATTGAGAAGAATGTGCCGTGGGGGTTGAGGCTCAGCCGGCCGCTTGGGGTGGTGCTGGTGGGTTGGGCGGTGCTGATTGTAGCGGCGCACGCGCGATGAATTGTGACGGTGGATGGTGTTCCGCCGAACTTCCGAAGATGGCCCGGCTCAGCGGCCGGCCACGACGGTTGTGGCGGGGCTCCTGCTTTATCGCAACTCGTCGGCGCCGCGGATAATGCGGCTAACGATGCCATAGGCGATGGCCTCCTCGGCGCTCATCCAATAGTTGCGGTCAGTATCGCGTTCGACCCGCTCCATAGGCTGGCCGGTTTCGCGGGCGATGATCTGATTGATGCGCTCGCGCATTTTCAGGATCTCACGGGCCTCGATGTCGATGTCGGTCGCAGGACCGCGCACGCCACCCATCGGCTGGTGCAGCAGGAATCGGGTGTTGGGAAGGCATAAACGGCTGTCCCGGGCGCCGGCGAGGAAGATCAGCGCTCCAGCGCTGGCGACCCAGCCGGTGCCGATGACGCGGACGGGGGAGACGCTGTCCACGAACCGGATCATGTCGTGGATGGTGTCGCCGCTTTCGACGTGCCCGCCGGGGGAGTTGATATAAACGTCGATGGGCTCGGTCGAAGCTCCGGAGAGGGCGAGCAGGCGCCCGGTGACGTCGCGTGCCACTTTGTCGTTGATGGCGCCGAAGATAAGGACCTTGCGCTGGCGGAACAGACGCTGTTCCAGCTCATTAATGGGAGAGGAAAGGCTTTTGTTGTCGTCCGGCTCCTTGGGCTCGGGGCCGGGGGGTTCGGGGACTTCCGGCTCGTCCGGGTCTTCCTCGTCGAGGCGGGAAAGTCGCACGCGTGGGTCGATCATGGGGGTCCTCGATGGGGTTCGATGGGGGTCATTTTGGCCCGGTAGCCCGGAGGGGCAAGGGTGTCGGGGTATTCCCGGGCCGGTTCTTTACACAACGCAAACTGACAGAGTAGGACATTCTGCCACTCGGGCTATTCGAGCCGGCAACGATAAATGGGGGAGGAAACATGCGCAGGATCACAAGGGCCGCCCTGGTGCTGGGTGCGATCGGGGCGGTGGGCACGGCTACAGCCACGAGGGGATGGTCCCAGAAGTCCGAGGTGGCGCCGCCCCGGTACGGTGATCTTTCGGTGGTCACCCAGGACCTGCTGACCCGGGCTGAGACGGACGGCAACAACTTCCTGATGACGAACGGGAATTATGCGCAGACGCGGTTCTACCCGAACCGGCAGATCGACGTCAGCAACGTATCACATCTCCGACCGGCGTGGATTTTTCAGACTGACGTGAAGGAGTCGATGGAGACATCGCCGATTGTGGTGAACGGGATCATGTATGTCACCACATCGTTCGACCATGTGTTTGCGATCGATGCGCGTACCGGGGAGCAGTTGTGGGAGTATCAACAGAAACTGGGTCCGCTGACGGTGTATTGCTGCGGGCCCAATAACCGCGGCGTGGCGGTATACGGGGACAAGGTGTATCTCGCGACGCTCAATTCGAAGCTGGTGGCGCTGAACGCGAAAACCGGCCAGGTTCTGGGGGAGACGCAGATTGCCGATCCGACGCTGGGGTACAGCGAGACGATGGCGCCTACGGCAGTCGATGGGAAGATTCTGATCGGCACCAATGGCGGCGAGTACGGGATCCGCGGGTTTGTCCGAGCGTATGATGCGGAGACGGGCAAGCTTCTATGGAACTTCGATACGATCCCAGAGAACTCGGTGGGCGAGTGGCGCACCACGGATGCGACGGGGCGGGATCTTCATCGGAATATTGCGGCTGAGAAGGAGGTGCTGGCCAAGACGGGCGATCCGTACAAGAGGCTCGGAGGTGGCGTGTGGCAAAATCCGGCGGTGGATCTGGCGCATCGGAGGATTTTCTTTGCAGTAGGCAATCCCTCACCCGATCTGGAAGGAGACGTGCGGCCGGGGGATAATCTTTATACGGACTCGCTGGTTTCGGTTAACCTGGACACGGGGAAGTACCTGTGCCATTACCAATATATTCCGCATGATGTGTGGGATCTGGATGCGGTGAGTCCACCGATCCTGGTGCAGGTGCGGGATCAGTCAGGGAACGTGGTGGATGGGGTGCTTCAGGCCGGCAAAACCGGGCGTGTATATGTGAACAAGGCGGATGATTGCAGTTTGATCCGCTTCTCGGAACCCATGGTGCCGCAGAAGAACATGTGGGCGCTGCCGACGGCGAACGGCACGGTGATGTTGCCGGGCGCGAATGGCGGGGTGGAATGGTCGCCGATGGCGGTAAATCCGCTGCTTGGTGTGACATATGCGATCAACCTGCACCAGCCGATGACGTACACGCTGACTCCGGCGCCGTATCCTGAGGGCAAGCTGTGGTTAGGCGGCGCGTTCAAGGTTATTCCCGGCGCTGAGCAGTGGGGGAATGTCACCGCGGTGGATTACAACACGGGAAGGATTGTATGGCAGGTGAGGACGGAGCAGCCGATGATCGGCGGAATCCTGGCGACTGCTGGTGGCCTCGTGTTTACCGGCGAGGGCAACGGGTTCTTCAAGGCGTATGATGCCGCGACTGGGGCAGAACTGTGGCGCTTCCAGGCGGGCGCGGGCGTGAATGCGCCGCCGTCGTCCTATACGGTGGATGGCAAGCAGTATATTGTGGTTGCGGCTGGGGGAAATACGCAAGTGGACTATAAGCGCGGGAATGCGGTGATTGCGTTTACGCTGCAGTAGCGCGGTCAAGGGTGGTTTTGGCGGCGGGTTTATAAGGCTCGCCGCTTTTTTTGTGTTATGGTGTCATGCGGCTGATTTTTATTTTGCTGGGTGGTGCATTGTGTGGTGCCGTGGCCGCGGTAGCGCAGCCCGCTTCATCTGATGTAATCACCCAGAAGGCGGCGCAATGCGCCGGCTGCCATGGGAGCAACGGCGTTCCGGCGAGCAAGGAGTATCCGGTGATCTGGGGTCAGCACGCGGGGTATATTTTTCTGGAGCTGCGGGACTTCAAAACGGGGGCGCGGAAAAGTGCGATTATGGGACCAATCGCGAATGCGCTTACGCGAGAGGACATGCTTGCGCTAGGTGAGTATTTCGAAAAGAAACCGTGGCCGGATCTGGGTCAGCCTCGCGCGGGCACCGCAGACGCGAGCCGTGCGGCGGCCGACATTTCTTCCGGCCAATGCACCCAGTGTCATCTAGAGGGGTTTTTAGGGGATAGCACCAATCCGCGGCTGGCGGATCAGAGCGTGGAGTACCTGCGCGCAACAATGTTGGCTTTTCATGACGGCACGCGCGGGAATAATCCGTGGATGGCCGCATTATTGAAGACCTATTCGGCGCAGGAGATCACAGTTTTGGCGCAATATCTGGGAGGTCTGTAGAGGCGGTGACCTGGCCGGTGTTCGCCGGGTCGATTTCATCGCATGGAAGGACGCCGGTAATCAGGCGTGCGCCACGCCCGTAAGTGAACCAGGCATAGGACCAGTTGATGTAGACGAGGACCCGGTTGCGGAATCCCGTCAGAAGAAACAAGTGTACCAGACACCAGAACAGCCAGGCAGGATAGCCGGTCAGTTGGATTCTGCCGAGGTCGGCGATGGCGCGGGAGCGGCCGATCACCGCAAGCGTGCCTCGATTCTTATAGTGGAAGGGACGGGGTGAGGCGCGGCCAGCGACCCGGCTGGCGAGAAGCCCGCCGACGTATTTGCCCTGTTGGACGGCGACGACAGCGAGCCCAGGGAGGGGTTGCGAGCTGTTGTGGATGTAATTAGAGACATCGCCCAGAGCGAAGATTTCCGGGTGGCCGGGGATAGAGAAGTCGGGAAGAACTTTCACGGCGCCGTTGTGGGCGGCCTCGGCATTGAGCCAGGCGGCGGCGGGATGGGCTTCGGTGCCTGCGCACCAGAAGATGTTGGCGCAGTCGATGTGCTGACCAGAGGCGATAACGCCGGATACGTCGATGTGCTCAACCTTGGCATTGAGGCGAACGTCGACCCCGAGGGAGCCAAGGGCTGCCACGGCGTAGCTTGAGAGACCTGGGGGAAACTCGGCGAGCAGCCGATGGCTGGCTTCGCAGAGGATGATACGGGCCTCGCCTGGGCGGATGCGGCGGAAGTCGGCGGCTAGGGTGGAACGGGCGAGCTCGGCAATAGAGCCGGCAAGTTCGACGCCAGTGGGACCTCCACCGACGATGACGAATGTCAGAAGGCGTTGGACAACCTCGGGGTCGGTGTGGCTTTCGGCCCACTCGAATGCAGTGAGGAGGCGGCGGCGAAGATTTTGCGCGTCTTCGAGTGTTTTCAGGGTGGTGGCGTGCGCGGCCCACTCCGGATGGCCGAACCAACTGTAGGCGGCACCGATCGCGAGGACGAGATAGTCGTAAGGGAATTCGCCCACTGGTTGGACGGTGACGATGCGGCGGGTAGCATCGATACCGCTCACTTCGCCCATCAGCACGGTCGTATTGCGTTGGCGCCGGAGAATGGCGCGGATCGGACTGGCAATGTCCGTTGCGGCGAGTGCGGCAGTAGCGGTCTGATAGAGCAGTGGCTGGAAGACGTGGTGGTTGGTGCGGTCGATAACGAGGACGTGGGCATCGGCACGGGCAAGCGAGCGGGCGGTGGTAAGGCCACCGAAGCCGGCGCCGACGATGATGATGCGGGGGCGAGTGGGGACGTGCGGTTCCAGCATGAGACCTGATCCGTTCTGCTGTGGTGCAGCGTGTCAAGGCGCGCGTCCTGTTATTTCAAACTCCGAGATGGGCCTTCATGAGTTCCGTATCAGCGCGCAGGGTATCTGGGGTGCCGGTCCAGACAATGTGTCCGTTGTTGAGCACGTAGACACGGTGGGCGAAGCTCAAGGCGGCGACGACGTTCTGCTCCACAATCAGAATGGTGCGGCCTTGGGAAGCGAGTTCACGGCTGACCGCGACAAGGTCGCGGACGATGAGCGGGGCGAGGCCCTCGAAAGGTTCGTCGAGTAAAATTACCTGGGCATCACGGATGAGGGCGCGGGCAATAGCGAGCATCTGCTGCTCTCCGCCGGAGAGTTGACGGCCACCGGAGCGACGGCGTGCCCTAAGCCGGGGGAAGAAGTCATAGATGCGCTCAAGCGGCCAGGGGGTCAGGGCGGAGAGGGCAGCGAGCCTAAGGTTCTCCTCGACGGTGAGCTGTCCGAAGATGGCGCGTTCCTCGGGGACGAGTTGTACGCCCCGGTTAGCGATTTCGTAAGAGGGAAGACCGGTGATGGGCTTGCCATCGAGGCGGATCTGGCCGCTACGGGGGGCGAGGACGCCCATGATGGTACGGAGCGTAGTGGTTTTGCCGGCGCCATTGCGGCCGAGCAGCGCCACGACCTCGTTGCGGGCGACGTCGAGGGAGACGTCGAAGAGGATGTGGCTGTCGCCGTAGTAGGTGTTGATGTTTTCAATGGAGAGGAAGGACATCGGGCGGCCCTCACCCGGCGCTTCGCGCCGACCTCTCCCGCAAGCGGGAGAGGTGAACCTTAGGCGGGTTCATATTCGTGCATGCCGCCAAGATAGGCGTCCTGGACTGCCTGGTTGCGGCTGATTTCGTCGGGGGTGTCGTCGGCGAGAAGGCGGCCTTCGTAGAGGACTGTGATGCGCTCGGCGAGTTCGAAGATGGCGTCCATGTCGTGTTCGACGATGAGCAGCGAGCGGGACTGGCCGTTGGTGCCGCGGGCGATTTCGCGGATGAGGGCGCGGGTAGCGATACGCTCGGCGGGACTCATGCCGGCGAGAGGTTCGTCGAGGAGCAGGACGTTGGGGCCGGTGGCAAGGGCGATACCGATTTCGAGCCGGCGCTTTTCTCCGTAGGGAAGGATGGTAACGGGAACGTGGGCGCGGTGGCTGAGCCCGACGGTTTCCATGACAGCGTTTACCTGGTGCTCGACTTCGGGGATGGAGTTGGCGGCGCGGAGGATGTCGGTTTTAAAGGTGCCGCGTCTGCGGGCGAGGGCGGCAATGCGGAGGTTCTCGCGCACGGTGAGGTCGAGGAAGAGCTGATTTAGCTGATTGCTCTTACCGATGCCGAGTTGTGCGGTGCGAGTGGGACCGAGACCGGTGATGCGGCGTCCGAAGAGGAGGACATCGCCATGGGTTGGGTGGATCTCGTCCTTGAGCATTTTGAACATGGTGGACTTGCCGGCGCCATTTGGGCCGATAACGGCCTGGATGGCGCCTGTGCGGAGCTCGAAGGAGATACCATCGACCGCACGGAGGCCGCCGTAGTGCTTACTGAGGTTGATGGCCTGGAGGGCTGGGGCGTCAGCACGGCCAACGAGAAGCGGCGCGACCATGGGGAGTTCGAGGACGCGGGTGGGGATTTCGGCGGCGGCGCCCTCTTCGGGAACGCCGGCCTCGGCGGCGAGGATGCGACGGTGGGTAAAGAGATATCGGATTTCGCCGGCGATGCCGCGACGGAGGAAGATGACCAGGGCGACGAAGATCAGGCCAAGGATGAGCTTCCAGAGGGCGCCGATGTGGGGGATTGCCTGAAGGTTGTCTTGCAGCCAGAGCCAGACGGTGGCGCCGACTGTGGGGCCGACGAGGGTTCCCACGCCGCCGATAACGGTTTGGACGACAAGTTGGCCGGAGGTGTCGAGGTCGAAGGCGTCTGGGGGCATATAGCTTTGAAAGATGCCGAGGAGGCCTCCGGCGAGGCCGGCGTAAAGGGCGGCAATGACAAAGACGGCGAGTTTATAGGCGGGGACGGAGTGGCCGACGAGGGCGGCGCGGGCGGTGTTGTCCTTGATGCCGCGGAGGACGGTGCCGAAGGGGGAATGGAGGATGCGGCGGGCGAGGATGAAGCCGAGAAAGAAGATGAAGGCGAGGAGGCCATACATTGGTAGGCCTGGCGGGAAGCGGAACGGGCCAATGGTGGGGACGGGGACGCCGGGGAGGCCGTTTTCGCCTCCGGTATAGGCGGAGAGGGGGGAGTTTTCAAGGAAGTAGGCCATCTGACCGAAGGCCAGGGTGATCATCGCGAAGTAGATGCCGATGCGGCGGACGGCGAGCCAGCCGACTACGAGGCCGAACAGGCCGGCGATGACGGTGCCGATGGCAAGGGCAGGCCAGACGCTGGTGGTGAGGTGATTGACCAGGAGATAGGCGGTGACGAAGCCTCCGCTGCCGAAGAAGGCGGCTTGGCCGAAGGAGAGGAGGCCGGTGGCGCCGAACAGGAGGTCGAAGCCGAGGCCGATGATGCCCCAGACCATGATGCGCTGCATGAGGTCCTGGGAGGCGCCGAGGTGTGGGAGGACGAAGGGCGCGGCGGCGAGGGCGGCGGCGAGGGCGAGTTCGGGCCAGTAGCGCTTCATCGAGCGTTGGCTCCGCCACGGGGACTTTGACCCCTGCCCCCGGCCCTCTCCCGCAAGGGGAGGGGGAGATTCTTCGCCACCCGGTGTATGCGGGTCATACGCGGCCCTCGGAGCCGAACAGGCCTTGCGGACGGATGACGAGGAGCAGGGCCATGACGGCGTAGAGCATGACCTGGGAATAGGCGGAGTTGAAGGCGCTGGTAAGGCTGATGATTTCGCCGGCGATGATGCCCCCGACCACGGCGCCGGGGTAGGAGCCGAGCCCGCCGATGACGATCACGACGAAGGATTCGACCAGGAACTCGGCGCCCATGTCGGGGGTGACGGATACGATGGGGGCGTAGAACATGCCAGCGAGGCCGGCGGCGACGACGCCGATGGCGAAAACGAGGAGGAAGGCGCGTCGGACGTTGATGCCGAGGATGCCGACCATGCGGGCGTCCTCGATGCCGGCTCGGACGACAAGGCCGATCGAGGTTCGGTAGAGCACGAGGTAAAGGGCGAAGAGCATCACGGCGATGATGCCGATCAGCTCCAAGCGGTAAGTTGGATAGATCAGGAACCCGAGCTGGGTGGCTCCGAACCCCCAGGCGGGGGTGTCCAAGTGTTGGCTGTCGCCGCCGAAGATGTAGCGGACGATTTCGATGAGAATGATGCCTGCGCCGAAGGTGACGAGGATCTGATCCTCGGGCGGGCGATAGTAGAACCAGCGGATCAGGCCGCGCTCGAGGGCGACCCCGACGATGAGCATGAAGATGGCGCCGCCGATCAGGCCCACGATGAAGGAGCCAGTGTGGCCGGCGATCACGAAAATGGCGTAGGCGCCGAGCATGAAGAGGGCGCCATGGGCGAAGTTGAGGACGCCAAGGGTGCCGAGAATGATGGTGAGGCCGCTACTGACGAGGGCCAGGAGGGTCCCGAGAGCCAGGCCGTTGAAGGCTTGCGAGAGCAGGAGCGGTGTGCTGGGCAAGGTGACCTTTGCAGTATGTTCTTGTTTCGCCGGCAGCCGTTTGCGGGGTGGAGCGGGTGTCGCCTTCCAGTCTCAGCGCATAACGCAGGAGGGCTGGGTTCTCAAGCGGGGCGATGCTCGGAACTGTTTCAGCGCGGAGGATCGGCATTTTGCTTACGCGGTTGCCTGTTTTTGCCAGGCAGGCGGCCTTCTCCTACCCGCTAATCCGGGAAGGGCGCTGCCGGAGAACGGAGGCGCTAATGCAAGAAGATCGACCTGGTACGCATACCTGCGGTTGTCGGGTCCACGGGATGCGGGCACGAGCGCGGCGGGAATTCTGGACTAGTCCGCTATTCGTCGGACTACGGTTTCTCATTGCGGCGTTTGCCCTAACCGGGGTTGCGCTCATTATCGGGTAGGCAGCGCCGCTTCGGTCAGACGTTATCCGAATAGAAGAGCTGCAACCACCCCGGCCACGACTGTGTACTTTGCACCATAGTAAACTTTGCGGTTCCACTTCTTCAACCGCTTTCCGAGCAGACGTAATTGGTAGATTCCGTTGAAGGCGCGGTTGAGTATGCCGACTTTCTCGCCGGGCAGATTCTCGGTCGCGGTCGCCTTGACCAGATGGCGGATGACGAAACGGTTGACTGCGGTAGGGATGCGCCCGCGCAAGGGACGCTCCACATCGCAGAACAGGATCAAGCGATCAATGTCGGTCGTATTTTCGGCATAGTGGATATAGGTTTCGTCGAACAAAAGCGGCTTACCATCATGGAAGCTGTGCCGGACTCCATCGACCTCAATGAAGCAGCCGTCGCTGTTTGGTGTGCGCAGACCCAGGTGAAAGCGCAGGCTACCGGCGAACGGATCGCGATGACGTACTAAGCGGGCACCGGGCGGCAGCATGGCGAACATAGCGCCATGGATTAACGGCACTTGCTGAAGCAGCGCCACGGTCTCGGGGCAAAGCTGTTCGGCGGAGGGCAGTGGTTGGTCGTACCACTTCAGGTAAAACCGCTTCCAGCCTGTACGGAAAAAGGAGTTGAATCCCAGGTCGTTGTATCCGGTTGCGGCACGTACCATGCCTTCATTCAAGAGGCCGAGACCTTCCTTGCGGATCACCTGCCAGTTGGTGATCAGTGGCCCGAGCTCTGGGAAGTCATCGGGATTGAGAAATGGCCGGGGGGGAACGCGGGAGAACAGGTAGACCAATGCGTTGTATGGCGCGAGGAATGTCGAATGATCGGTTAGCTGGCGGGTGAAGGAATGACGGACCCGTCCGCGGAAATGGACGAAGCAAGCGGAAGCAAGGAATCCGGCCAGCAGGACGAAACGTGCATTCAGGACGGGAACGGACAAGGGGAGCATGGGCTCGTGTTAGGGCCGAGCGGGATGGGGGGCAAGTCCACGAACGCGGCGGAACAGCGGCGCTCCGCCTTGGATGCGAAGAGGGCCAGGTCGAGCCCCGGCTATGTTGAACGTGCTACGGGGCAGCGGTTCCTTTCGCCGTGGTGGTCGCGTCGGCGGTATTTCACGGCAGAGCGCCGCAGATTTGAGACCGGCAGCCGTAAAGGGATTTTATAGGATAATGGGCAGGGAGCCGAACGGCGATGCACGACGTGATCGCGGCCATTAAGGCGGCGGTGGGGACGCCGGGAGTGCTGACCGGCGCCGACACCGACGCGTATGTCGAGGATTGGCGGCGCCTGTATCGCGGGCGTGCGGCGGCCGTAGTGCGGCCGGCAAACGTGCGGGAAGTGGCGAAGGTGGTGCGTCTGTGCGCGCGTGCGCGGGTTCCCATCGTGCCGCAGGGCGGGAACACCTCGATGGTTGGCGGGGCGACCCCGGATGAGAGCGGAACGGAGATCGTGCTGAGCCTATCGCGGCTGAATCGCGTGCGAGAGATTGATCCGGTCGATATGACGCTGACGGTCGAGGCGGGGGCCACACTCAAAGCCGCGCAACTGGCTACGGCCGAGGTGGGTTGTTTGCTGCCGTTGTCGATATCCTCGGAGGGCTCGGCCCAAATAGGTGGAGTGCTAGCGACCAACGCAGGCGGGAACAACACGCTGCGCTACGGCAATGCCCGAGATCTGGTGCTGGGGCTGGAGGTCGTGTTGCCGGATGGACAGGTGTGGAACGGTCTGCGGCGGCTGAGAAAGGACAACACGGGGTATTGTCTGCGGCAGTTGTTCCTGGGGTCGGAGGGAACGCTGGGGATCATCACGGCGGCGGTGTTGAAGCTAGTGCCCGCACCGCGGGATACTGCGGTGGCCTTGTGCGCGGTAGCGGGGCCGGAGGATGCACTGTCGCTGTTTACCCGGTTCCAGGGCCATGATCCCGGGGCGGTGCAGGCATTCGAGTACATGTCGGGGGCGGGAATGGAGTTCGTCCTGCGGCATATCCCCGGTGCTGTTCTGCCGCTGGCGCAGGCAGCGCCGGGGTATGTCGTAGTGGAGCTGGCGTCGCCTCGGGTCGGGGGCGCGATGCGATCGGTACTGGAACAGGTGCTGGAGGCCGCGCTGGAGGCGGAGGAGATCGCGGATGCAGCGATCGCCGAGAGCGAAGCGCAACGGGCTGCGATCTGGCGCCTCCGGGAAGAGCATTCGGGGGCCCAAAAGCTGGAAGGGGCGTCGGTGAAGAACGATGTGTCAGTGCCCGTTTCGAAGGTGCCAGCGTTCATACGGGCGGCAACTGAAGCGTGCGAACGGCTGATGCCGGGCATACGGACAGTGCCGTTCGGCCACATCGGGGATGGAAATATTCATTTCAATCTGGAGCAGCCCGAGGGCAGCGACGCGGCGTGGTTCCTGGCACAAGATCGCGTGATCATGGATGCGGTGAACGAGGTCGTGCGTCGGTTCGACGGGAGTTTTTCGGCCGAGCATGGAGTTGGGCAGCTTAAGCCGTACATGATGGAGGAATGGCGCGGCGGAGCCGAGCTGGATCTGATGCGGCGGATTAAATCGGCAATCGATCCGCGCGGGATCATGAATCCCGGGAAAGTGTTGCCCTAGGGGGTGATGGGTGGCGGAGGTGTGGCTGAACCGGATCGGCACGGCCGTTCCTCCATGCGAGGTGCATGCGGCCAGCATCGCGTTTTGCCGGGGCTTATTTCAGAGCGAACGGGAACGATCGGTTTTTGAGCGAATGGTGGCGCAGATGGATATCACGCACCGCTACTCGGTACTTGCGGCGCATAAGGAGCCGGAGCTGGGGGTTTACGACAGCACGGGGTTTTATCGGAGGGAGGCATTTCCTTCCACCGGCGCGCGCATGCAATTGTATGAACAGGCAGCACGGGAACTGGCGCGGGAGGCGGTCGCGGCGGTCGATCTGGGGCGGGATCGGGAGAGGGTCACGCATCTAATTGTCGCGAGCTGCACGGGGTTCTCGGCGCCTGGGCTGGATTTCCAGATCATGCGGGATGCCGGACTTCCGGAGACGGTGGAGCGGACAATCGTGGGATTTATGGGGTGCTTCGCGGCGGTTAACGCGCTGAAGCTGGCGCGACATATCGTGCGCTCGGAGCCGCATGCCCTGGTGCTGGTGGTGAACGTCGAGCTGTGCAGTCTGCATTTGCAGGAACAACTCGCGATACCGAAGCTAATGAGCTTCCTGTTGTTTGCGGATGGCGCCTCGGCGGCGCTGGTATCGTCGGAGCAGGAGGGGGTTGCACTGGGTGCGTTCCGGGCGACGGTGATTCCAGAGACGGAGGACCTGATCACCTGGCATATCCGAGACACGGGCTTTGAAATGGAGCTGTCCGGGCAGGTGCCGGGGCATATCAGGCGCTTTCTGCGGGGCGGGGGCTCGGTGTTCCTGGGAATTGAGGGAGTGACCCGCTGGGCGATACATGCGGGCGGGCGGTCGGTTCTGGATGCTGTCCAGCAAGGGCTGGAGCTGCCACCGGAGGCCCTGCGGCACTCGCGCGCAGTGTTGCGGGATTTCGGCAATATGTCATCCGCGACGCTGATGTTCGTGTTGCAGCGGCTTCTGCGGGAGCCCGCGCGAGGGGCGCGCGGGTTGGCGATGGCGTTCGGGCCGGGGCTCACCGTGGAGACCTTCGGGTTCTGCCATGCCTGACGAAAGAGTGGCCGCCCGGCCGTCCGTCCGAGGACGGCCGGCTAATTCTTCGGGTCAAGCCCAAAGTGGCGGGTTGCGTGTGCGCAGCCAACAGGCGGAACTGATGGAGACCGACTGTACCGGGTATGAGGACTACGCGCGGTGTCTGACGGACCTCGCGAAGGTGAACGTCGTCACGATGACCCATCGGCCGGTGCTGGCGTGGCTCAAGGAGGAGACGCGGGGGCTTCAGGGGTTCAGCCTGTGCGATGTCGGGTGCGGGCAGGGGGATCTATTGCGGCTGATTGCTCGGCAGGCGCATGGCCGAGCGGACAGGCTGGAGGGAGTGGACCGGCATCCGTGGAGTATCCGGGCGGCACGCGAGGCGACATTGGCAGGGATGCCGATCACGTACTGCGAAGCTGATGTGTTCAGACTGCCCAATGAGGTGCGGTGGGATTTCATCGTCAGCTCGCAGTTCGCGCATCACCTGACTGACGAGGAGCTGATCCAGTTTATGCAGTGGCAGGACCGCCACGCGGTGCGCGGGTGGTTCATTTCCGATCTGCACCGGCACTGGTTCGCGTATTACGGCTTTCCGCTTCTGGCACGTGTCATGTCCTGGCACCGGTTGGTGCGGATGGACGGGCAGGTCTCGATAGCGCGGGGGTTCACAGTGGCGGAATTGCGGGAGGCGCTCCAAGCAGCCGGGGTGCCGGATGACCGGGCGAGGGCGACCTGGCACGTACCGTTCCGGATCTGTGTGGCTCGGTGGTGTGGGAGCCGCTGATAATTGGCGGGGGGCCGGCGGGCGCTTCAGCGGCGATCCGGCTGGCGCAAGCAGGTGCGGCGGCAGTTGTGGTGGAGCGGAGCGCCGGGCCGCATGACAAGGTCTGCGGGGATTTTTTGACGAGCGGGGCGGTAGCGGCGCTGGCGTCGCTCGGGGTGCATCCTGATACGTTGGGGGCGGCTGCGATCCGGGAGGTGCGGATCGTGCTGGGCGAGCGGATTGCGGCAACGCGGCTGCCGTTTCCCGCAGTCGGACTATCGCGGCGGGCGCTGGATGAGGCGCTGCTGGCGCGGGCCGTGGCTTACGGAGCAGAGGTGCGCCGGGGCGTGACGGTCCGAAGTGTGGTGCCGGCAGGGAGTGGTTTTCGGGCGGCGACGTCTGGTGGCTCACAGACGACTGAGGCAGTGTTTCTGGCCACCGGGAAGCATGATCTGCGGGGGGTGGCGCGGCCCAGGAGCAGGCGGACAGTGGGGTTGAAGGGCTATGTGCGGTTGGGGGATCGGGCGCGAGCGGAGCTGGGCGAGGCTGTGGAGATCGTACTGGTTCAGGGTGGATATGCCGGGCTGCAGATGGTGGAGGATGGCGTTGCGGTATTGTGTGCGCTCCTATCGGATGGGCGTTTGGCGGGCGGGGGCCTGGCAGGAGTTGTTAGCAGTACCCCGCATTTGGGTCGTCGGCTGCACGGTGCGGCGTGGCTGAACGCCCGGCCGCTGGCAGTTGCGGGAATGCCGTACCGGGTACGTCGCCGCCGCGGCCCAGGGCGGACTGTTTCGGCTCGGGGACCAGGCCGCGGTCATGCCCTCGGTTGCGGGGGTGGGGGTTGCGATCGCGGTGGCGACGGGCGTTGCCGCGGCGCGGGCTTACCTCGCCGGTGAGGATGCAGCGGCGTTTCAGCGCGCCGTAAGAGGCAGTGTGGCCCGGCCGGTACGACTGGCGTGGGGCCTGCACCAGAGCCTGATCTGCCCGGTGCTGCGGGAGATTGGATTCGGGATTGGGAGGACCTGGCCAGGGTTGATGCGGTGGGCAGCGCTCGCGACGCGTGTTCCGGTGGCTGATGTTACGTAGATGAGCGGAACCGGCGCTCCGCTGCCTCCGTTGCAGCGAGGCGAGACGGCCCATGAGGGATCCAAAAGAGATGCGCGCCCGGGCGGAGCGCTACCGAAGACACGCCCAGGCGATAACAGACACAGATGTGCAGCAGGTGATTTGGTCGGTGGCCGACAACCTGGAGCGTGAGGCTGACCGAATTGAACGGGGAGAGCATGGAGGGCCCGCAGGGTTCATGGGGGCGGTTGACGATCTTCCCGGCGAACACAGGGACTGAGAGTCGAGTGCGGGGCTGGTGGTATGTGCATTCGCTTTGCACGATAGAACCGCATGAGGAACGGAATTTGCAGTGCCCTCACGCGGCGCCCTGGCATTTCGTGAAGCGAGCCTAGTCTAGGGTGGGGGGAGGTGCGTTCGCCAAGCCAGCCAAGCACCGAGTATGGCGAGGACCAACGCGATCGGGACGGCTCTCCAAGTCGAGACCTGACGCTCATCAGTGATGGTGAGATTGGTGGCGGGTTTCCGGCCGGTGATCATAGCTAGGATGAGGTTTTCGCGATGCAGCAGGCTTTCAGTCACCACCCCGGCGACGTGAACTGCGGCAAGCCAGATGATGGCGAACCCGAGCCAGGCGTGGAGATGGCCGACGAGCTTTGCCTGGGCGGGTGAGAGGAGGGTACTTAGGGCGCCGGCGCCGCCGGTTTTGCCCTCAGCGAGCAGCCCGGTGAAGACGAGCGCGCACAGGGTGATCAGCATGAGCATGATCATCCAGCCACCCAAGGGGTTATGCCCGGCCGTTCGTGGCGGATTGAGGCGGAGCAGCCCTTGCAGATGGGCACGCACCGAAGGCCAGCCGCGGACGAAGGAGCGGAAGCGCGCATATTCGCTGCCGATCACGCCCCAGGTGAAACGGAACAGCAGCAGGAGTGTGACGGCGTAGCCGCAGGAGACGTGGATGAGGAAGAGAAGGCCGCGGGGATGCTGTGAGCTCAAGAGGAATGCGGTGATCACGCAGACCACGAGGGACCATTTGAAGACCCGGGTGGGGAGGTCCCAGACAGCGACGCTGCGTTGGTCGCGCATGCGAGGTAGGAGGAGCTTCATGCAGAGTTGGTGCAGCACGCCGGTTACGGTTGGCTTACCCTAACGGCGGTTTTCAGCCCCTGGAACCGCGCACGGGCAAGCGTTGCGCTGGCGGTAGCTGGTCCGTAAACCGGACGGATCAAGGAGCTTCCATGAACGACGAGAGCTTGCCAAACAGCGAGAGTTTTCCTGTCACGAACCGCAATCGGCTGCGGCGCAAGCACGAGCGCGGGCGGCACGACCGGGAATCGATTTACGACATCCTGGATTCGGCGATGATCTGTCATATCGCGTACGTGATCGAGGGGCACCCGTATTGCACCCCGACGGCGTTCTGGCGGGAAGGGGATCATTTGTACTGGCACGGGTCCTCGGCCAGCCGGATGTTGCGGGCTGAGGCGGAGGGGATCCCGGTGTGCCTTACGGTGACGCACATGGACGCGATCGTGCTGGCGCGGTGCGGGTTCAATCACTCGATCAATTACCGCTCGGTGATGGCGTTCGGTCGGGCGCATAAGATTGAGGGGCGAGAAGAGAAGCTGCGGGCGATGGACGCGTTCATTGACCGGTTTTTCCCGGGCCGGTCGAAGGTGCTGAGGCAGCCAACGGAGCAGGAGATCAAGGCGACAACGCTTTTGGGTATGGAGATAGAGCAGGCGTCGGGGAAGATCCGGGACCTGGACGTGCATGACGAGGAGGAAGACTACGCAGTACCGGCATGGACGGCGCTGCTTCCGGTGAAGACGGTACTGGAGCCGATGCGGGAGTGTCCGCGGCAGCATCCGGAGGCAATGATGGAAGCAGGCGGTATAGGCGCGTATCGGCCTGGCCGGCGGCTGGATGAGGTGCTGTTGGAGATGTACCGGAAGGATACCCTCACCCGGCGGGCTGACGCGCGCCGACCTCTCGCACAAAGTGGGAGAGGTGATAAGGAGGTGGGATGTTGAAGTCGATTGCTACGGTTTCGTTGAGCGGCACGTTGCCCGAGAAGCTGGATACGGCTGCGGCGATCGGTTTCGATGGGGTGGAGATATTTGAGAACGATCTGCTGACGTACGACGGCTCGCCCCAGGATGTGCGGCGGATCGCGGATGGGCTGGGGCTGGCGATTTACTGTTTCCAGCCCTTCCGGGACTTTGAGGCGATGCCGGAGCCTGCTCGATCGCGCAATCTGGACCGGGCGGAGCGGAAGTTCGACGTAGCGCAGGCGTTGGGGACGGATCTGGTGCTGGTCTGCAGTAACGTGCAACTGGCGGCAGTCGATGACGATGCGCGGGCGGCGGCTGATCTGGCGGAAATGGCTGAACGAGCGGCGCGGCGCGGGTTGCGCGTGGGGTATGAGGCGCTGGCGTGGGGACGGCATGTCTCGAGATGGGGCCATGCGTGGCGGATTGTGCAAGCGGCTGGGCATAACGCGCTGGGGCTCGTTTTGGATAGTTTCCACACGCTCGCACTGGGGGATGATGTTGCCGGTGTAAGGGAGGTGCCGGGGGAGAAGATATTTCTGGTGCAGGTTGCGGATGCTCCAAAACTGAGTTTGGACGCGCTGTCGTGGAGCAGGCACTTTCGGAATTTCCCCGGGCAGGGCGGATTGGATGTGGCGGGTTTCGTCCGGGCGGTGGAGGCGGCGGGTTATCAGGGGCCGCTGAGTTTGGAAGTTTTCAATGACGACTTTCGGGCGGCTCCTGCTCGATTGACGGCCCGGGACGGGCTGCGGTCGCTGCTGTATGTGGAAGCGGAGGCGGGTGCGGCGACGTTACCGTCGGCGGCCCGGCTGGAGGGCTTCGAGTTTGTGGAGTTTGCCGTGGATGCGGCGAGCGGGGCGGAGCTGGCGCGGTTTCTTGAGGTGCTGGGGTTTTGGCTGGCGGGGATTTACCGGTCGAAGGATGTGCGGCTGTACCGGTGCGGTAGTGTTAGCCTGGTGCTGAATTCAGAGCAGGATAGCGCGGCGTCCGAATACTTTCATTTGCATGGACCGAGTGTGTGCGCGTTCGCGTTGCGGGTAGCGGATGCGGGGCAGGCGCTGGCTCGGGCGCGGGCCTTGCTGTGTCCGGAGTGGCAGGAGCGGATCGGGCCAGGCGAGCGGCGGATTCCGGCGGTGCGGGCACCAGATGGGACACTGATTTACCTCGTAGAGGACGGCTTGATCTGGAGCGCGGATTTCGAGCTGGTCGGGGAGGCGGGTGGCGGGGGGCTAGCGCGGATTGATCATGTCGCACAGTCGTTACCTGTGGGTCGGATGGATAGTTTCATTCTGTTCTATCGGTCGGTTTTTGGGCTGAAGCCGGAAGAGCTGTGGGAGCTGCCTGATCCGTACGGTTTGATCCGCAGCAGGGCAGTGAGCAGCGTCGATGGAACGATAAGGCTACCATTGAACATATCGGAGAGCAGAGAGACGGCGACCGGACGCTTTGTGTCGGAGGCGGCGGGCGCGGGGGTACAGCATATTGCGTTTGCAACGGACGATATTGCCGCGTTTGTGGGACGAATGCGGGCGGCCGGTGGCCGGATGCTGTCGGTGCCCGAGAACTATTATGATGACGTTGCGGCGAGGTGGGGATTGAGTGTGGAGGAAGTGGCGGCTTTGCGGGATCTGGATTTGCTATTTGATCGGGACGAAGGCGGGGATTTTCGTCATGCCTACACGGTGAGTTTTGCGGACCGGTTTTTCTTCGAAGTGGTGGAGAGGCACGGATATCGCGGGTATGGGGCGGTGAATGCGGGGGTGAGGATCGCAGCGCAGGCTGCGGCGAGGGCCGGGGCCGGGATGGAGGTGCAGATTTAAACGGGACAGCCCCGGAGTTCACACAGAGGGCCATGGGGGAAAGATGAAAATTAGCGGTGTGCGGGTTCTGAAGGTGAACGGAACGATGCCGACAGAGGGGTCGTTTTGGGAAGAGCGGTTGGTGCGGCCGATTGATGTGTATCCCGAGTACCGAATGCGGGATGATTTTGAGGGCGGGGTGCAGACGGCGGGTGGCTTCAAGCTAGAGCAGTATTTTGTGCGGATTGAGACGGATCAGGGCCCGGTGGGGATTGCGGGGCCTGTGCCGGAAATGGTCGCGCTGTACGTAACCAGGCGACTGCGGCCGATTATCATCGGGCAGGATCCACTCGCGCACGAGAAGCTGTGGGACCAGATGCACCGGATCATGGTACACGGACGGCAGGGCGACGCGATGCTGGCGATCAGCGCGGTGGATTGCGCGCTATGGGACTTGAAGGGGCGCTGGCTGGCGCAGCCGGTGTATCGGCTGCTCGGGGGGCCCACACGGGATGCGGTGCCGGCTTATGCCTCAATGCTGGGATTTGCGGTGCAGGATATGGGGCGCGTGCGGGCGCGCGCGCAAGAGTACAAGGAGCGGGGGTATAAGGCGCAGAAATGGTTCTTCCGGCATGGGCCGATGAGCGGTCCCGACGGGCTGCAGTTGAACGTGGCCCTGGTGCGGACGCTACGGGAGACTCTGGGAGATGATTACGACATTATGCTGGATTGCTGGCAGTCGTTCGACCCGGGGTATGCGATTGCGCTCGCGGAGCGGATCGAGGAGTTTCGCCCGCGGTGGCTGGAAGAAGTGGTGATGCCGGACCGGATCGATTCCTATGTGCGGGTGAAGCAGGCCACGACCATTCCGCTTGCGGGCGCGGAGCATGAATATACGCGCTGGGGGTTCAAGCGGTTCATTGATGCGGAGGCGCTGGATATCCTGCAGCCGGATATTTACTGGGCTGGCGGATTGTCGGAGACGCTGAAGATCGCGGCATATGCAAGCGCGCACGATTTGATCGTGATCCCGCACGGGCATTCGTCGCCGGTGGGGATCCATTTCTCACTAACGCAGTCACCGATGCTCACCCCGTATCAGGAGTTTCTGGTAAAGTGGAACGCGATCAATCAGTGGTTCCTGGCGGGACCGGTTGCAGTGAAGGACGGGGTGATCGGGGCACCGGCGACGCCGGGATTGGGGATGGATCTGGATAAGGGGAAGATTGAGCGGGAGGAGGAGTGTGAGAACGGGTTCAGAGCGCTTTCGGTTCGGATTGAAGGAAAGCGCTCTGGAACTCGCGCCTGAAACTATCACATTCTAGGCCGCAACCGGTCTATCTACCATCGTGCGCAAGTTTGGCTCGGGCCGCGTAATCACCTTCTGCCGCTCCACTCGGTGCACGAGTGCACCAAGATGCGCCGGCTTTTGCTGCCGCACCCATGGTTCTGCTGCCAGGGCGGCGCACATATCACGATATCCCGCCGCCCGCCGCCTTGCGATCGAGCTACGCGAGAACTCCGCATCGCTGTTTGGAATCTGATCGGCGTCTGGCCGGTATACGATATGCACGATGTCAAGCCGCCGGGCACTGAGTGCCGGATCGTCGGGCACCGCCGCGACCTCCGGAACGTCGGCCGCCTTCAGCAGACGAACCGCATGGCGCAGGTTCACCTTTGTCGCCACTGCATCGATGTGGCGCGCCGTTCGGCTCGCATACTGAATCTGCTTGGCACGCCAAAGGACGTCATTCATGGTTGCGGGCGGCGGTCCGGTTGGGTCCCACAGATCGATGACGAAAACCACAAGCCGCGGGCGTCCGGGTTCGTCGATGACTGCGTCGAGCGGCGTGTTGGAAACGCAGCCCCCGTCCCAATAGGGGGTCCCCTCGACCAGTGTTGCCGGAAAGCCGGGAGGCAGCGAGCCGCTGGCCAGCACATGCTCTGGACGGATCGTCTGCCGGTTGTTGTCGAAGAACTCCAGATTCCCGGTCGAAAGATTGGTCGCTCCCAGGCTCAGGCGAGTAATACGGCTGTTGATCAGCGAAAAGTCCGCGAACCGCCGGAGTGTAAGCAGCATCGGCGTGGTGTCATAGAAACTCACCTGCTCTGGCGCCGCCTGCGCGACGAGGAAGGGGTTCATCAGCCGTGGGGTAAAGAAATGGGGTTGACCGAACAGTAGTGCCCCAGCATTGCTTGCCATGTTGTGCAGCATCTGCCAAGGCCCGGGGGGCAGCGGTAACGGCAGCTCCGGCCAGGAGATCGCTTCCCATAGCGCCGTCAGGCGGTCCACGCGATCTTTGGGACGATTGCCAGCGATGATCGCCGCATTGATGGCACCGATTGAGATGCCGGCGACCCAGTCCGGATGCCCCCGCTGCTCTGCCAGCGCTTGGTAGGCACCAATGTGATAGGCGCCAAGCGCCCCACCGCCCTGCAACATTAGTGCAAAGGTGGGAGTCTCGTGGGATGTCCTCGAAATCGGTAGTACGCTCATTTAGCCGCTCCGTCTAATTGTGCAGCACAGCATGGCGCAGTTTGGCGCAGAGGGGCATGAAGGACTTCAGAGGATTAAACCATGCTCCACTAGAACGGAATACATAATAATTCCTTTATCGTGGGAAACGGCAGTAAGCCCAGGGCACACCGATCACCCCCGAAGCCTCTTTTGCCAGATCGTTCACTCGGGTACAGCCTTCCCGAGTCAGGAGCGGCCGGATGTACTTTGACTGGCGATTGTGGGCGATGATGAAAGGAGTGCGGCTGCGCGTCGCCGGCGCGGCTGGGCTCGGGCTTGTCGCGATGGCATTCGGCATTCTGCGATTTGTGTTCCTGGGCCGGATGCTGGCGCTGGTGTTTGCCGGGGCGCCGCTGCCCAAGGTCGGCCTGGCGGCGGCCGCGACGGCGCTTTGCGTGTTGCTGCGCGTCGGCCTGGATCATCGCCGGGCGCTGTTGGCTCAGGAGACGGCCGGGCGGGTACAGTCCGCGTTACGCGCTCTGTTATTCAACCGGATAGCGGAACTCGGGCCGGCCTGGTTCGGAGCGGAACGCACCGGCGGGGTCATGCTGGCAGTGATGGACGGGGTCGAGCAATTGCAGACTTTCTTCGGTTCTTATCTGCCTCAGTTGATTGTCTCAGTTTGCGCGCCGGTGGCGATTTTTGCCGTGCTGGCATGGTTCGACGTGCCGACTGCTGCGGTGATGCTGGTTGCGGCACTGGCTACGCTTGTTGCGCCGATGCTGATCCATAATGCCGATAAGCGCGCTTCGCTGGCGCGGGCCAAGGCTTTCAAGAGTTTTGGCGAGGAGTTCCTGGACGCGGTCCAGGGTTTGCCGACGTTGAAGGCGTTCGGCCAAAGCGGCGCGTTCGGGGAGAAGCTGGCGCAGCAGGCGCGGGCGCTGTCGGACAGTACGTTCTGGGTGCTGGCGATGAGCGTGCTCAACCGGTTCGTTACAGACTTCGGCACCGGGATGGGCGCGGCGCTGGCGGTAGTGCTGGGCGCATGGCGCGTGCGGCACGGGGAGATGAGCCTAGAGGCTCTGCTGATCATCCTGATGGCAGGCACGGAGGTGTTCCGGCCGTTGCGGGACCTGCGGGGGATTCTGCATCAGGGCATGATCGGGCAGTCGGCCGCGGCCGCGGTGCATGCGCTGCTCGATGCGGAGAGCGATGCGCCGGCAGGAGGGTTGGCGCATGTGGCTGGTCTATCGCCGAGCATAGCATTTCAGGATGTCAGCTTTGCCTATCCGGGGCGGCGTGGGTGTGCGCTGGAGGGGCTTAGTTTCGAAATTCGTGGCGGCGAGACGGTGGGTGTCGTGGGGCCGAGCGGGGCCGGTAAGTCGACGATTTTGCGTCTGCTGTTACGGCAGCACGATGCGCAGTTGGGCACGGTCCTGATCGGTGGACGGGATATCCGGACGCTCGATCCCGACCAGGTGCGCGGGATGATCGCAATCGTTGCGCAAGATACGATGTTGTTCGATGGCACGGTGGCGGACAATCTGCGCCTGGGGCGGCACGACGCGACGGATGAGGAGATGATTACCGCGGCCACGGCGGCCAACGCGCACGAATTCATTTCCGCCCTGCCGGAGGGCTATGCGACCCCGATCGGCGAGCGCGGAGCGACCCTGTCGGGCGGTCAGCGGCAACGCATTGCGATCGCCCGGGCGTTGCTGCGGGATGCGCCTATCCTGGTATTGGACGAGGCGTTGTCCTCGGTAGATGCGGCCAATGAGTCGTTGATCCAGCAGGCGCTGGATCGCCTGATGCGTGGCCGTACCACACTGATCCTGGCGCACCGGCTGTCCAGCGTCATCGGCGCCGATCGCATTCTGGTAGTGGATCACGGGCGCACTGCGCAGAGCGGGGGTCATGCGGAACTGATTGCTCAGCCTGGAATTTACCGGCGGCTGATGGCCCCGCAAATGGGCGTGGCGGGCGAGGAAGCGGTGGCGGTGGAAACTGTCCGGGCGGCTGCTCCGGCGGCGGGTCCGGAGGTGCGGCCATTGGCGGAGGATGCGGCGGCCATCGGCTGGGGCGAGACGCTGCGCAGCCTGTTGCGGTTCGTGCGGCCGTGGCGCGCGATGGTAGCGTTTATCATCCTGTGCGGCATCGGTCGGGTCCTGGCGTTCATCGGCGTCAGCATGCTCGGTGCGCTGGTGATTGCCGGGGTATCGTCGGGGCGCCTGGAGTTCTGGCTGCTTATTGCGCTGCTTGCGGCGGCGCCGGTGGCGGCGACGCTGCACTGGCTGGAGTCCTGGATGGCGCATGCCATGGCCTATCAGTTGCTTGCGGAGATGCGGATCGCGTTATTTCGCAAGCTGGATCGGCTGGCGCCGGCGTACCTGCTCCGGCGGAGTTCGGGCGATCTGGTCGCGCTGGCAACCCAGGATGTGGAGACGGTGGAGTATTTTTATGCTCATACCGTGGCACCGGCCTTTGTCGCAGTGCTGATCCCGGCGACCGTGCTGGGGCTGCTCGCCTGGGTGGCGTGGCCGCTGGCGCTTGTGCTGTTGCCGTTCCTGGGCTGGGCCGGGCTGCATCCGATTTTTGTGCGGCGAGAGATTGACAGGTTGGGGGGAGAAGCACGGAGTGCTCTGGGTCTGCTGAGCGCGCATTTGACGGAAACGATCCAGGGGCTGGCGGAGCTAACCGCTTTTCAGGCCATCGGGCGGCGCCGTGCAGTGTTTCTGGCCGATATCGCAGCCTATCAGAAGCACCGACTGGCTTTGCTGAGTGACCTAGCGTGGCAGACGGGGGCACTGGAGGCTGCGACGGGCCTCGGAGGCTTGGCCGTCGCGTTGCTGGGGGCGATGCTGTCGGCCCGAGGGTGGTTTGTGCATCAGTGGTTGCCGCTGCTCGTTCTGGTTTCGGTCGCCGGGTTCATGCCGGTTGCGGAGATCGGGCAGGTCGGCCGGCAGCTTGCGGACACAATTGCCTCGACGCGGCGGTTGCACGTGGTGGAATGGGAGCCAGAGCCTATTGCGGATGGGGAACTGCCGGTTTCCGCCGTTCCACGCATCCGGTTCGAGGAGGTGCGGTTCACCTATCCGGGGCGCGTCGTCCCGGCAGTGGATGAGGTCTCGTTCGAGGTGCGCCCGGGCATGACAGTGGCGCTGGTCGGCGCTTCCGGGGCGGGTAAGACCTCGGTCGCCAGTTTGCTCCTGCGGTTTTGGGATCCGGAATTTGGCAGGATCACGCTGGGGGACGCTGATCTGCGGCGGCTGAGGCTCGACGATTTGCGGCGGCACATCGCAATGGTTGCGCAGGATACTTACCTTTTCAACGATACGCTGGAGGCGAATATCCGGCTGGCGGGGCGGGATGCGTCGGAGGCAGATGTGCGGGAGGCCGTGGGGCGGGCGGCGCTCAAGGATTTTGTGGACCGGCTGCCGGAGGGGCTCAAGACGCGGGTCGGGGAGCGTGGGGTACAGCTTTCGGGCGGTCAGCGTCAGCGAGTGGCGATTGCGCGTGCATTTTTGAAGGATGCACCGATCCTGATCTTGGATGAGGCGACCTCCCATCTGGATATGATCAGTGAGCAGCAGATCCGGGCCGCGCTGGACGAGCTGATGGTGGAGCGCACGTCGATTATTATCGCACACCGGCTGTCCACGATTCAGGAGGCGGATATGATCCTGGTGATGGAGTTGGGGCGGATAATCGAGGCTGGGACGCATGGGGAGCTGGTGGGGGCGCGAGGGGCGTATGCGAGGCTGGTGGCGCACCAGTCTGCGGTAGTGGCGGCGTAGCCACATTTCAAAGACATTCGGGTCTGTGGGCCATTGCACAGTTCCGAGATGAAGAATGAAATTGACAGCCCGCTTATTGGCATTATAGGGAATCTCCGAAGATGTTGTCCTCGATTCAAACGTGAGTTCGGCCGTTCTGGCGTTGGCTCTGATGATATCGGCGGTGTTCATCATTAGCGACTTGAGCGCTCGGCTGACTATATGAGGCAGGCGGACTGATATGATACGACACGCATGATCTCCGTCGGCCGCACTGCCCTCTTGTCAGCTTCGGAGGCGGCGATAATACCCCAACCGACGGCGCGCATTCTTGGTTCCCATTCAATGAATGTGCGGTCAGATGGGTTGAAGCGTCGCCCGAGAGGCTTACATCGCCCTCAGAGCCACCTTCGCGTTAGTGCGACCGGCTGTGTTCTGGCGACGTAAGTCGGAGGACAGACCTTTTTAGGCGCCAGGGACAACTAGACCAGCACAGAGCCGTGCAGGAAATGCCAATCTGTTACAATTCGAATCGAGCCTGTTCCGCTACACCATGATAGTCTTACTGTGTCATAAGTTCCTGCGCGACGTGACGCGCTGGCAGCAAGGGCAGCGCGGAAGAGTTTGCACCAATGCATGAGCGATCGCGATCCGGACCGTAGCGATGGAGTTGGAGACATGGCGCTCAGGTCTGATTGGGGGATCCGCGGGGTCGGTAACTGCGGGGTAGGCGAGGCGTTTTGAAGGTTGGGGCTCGAGGTTCTGCTGAGGGGGGAATCGCACTCCGTTCGGAGATCAGGAATCCGTAAGCCGCGATCGCCAGCGTGGCGTGATGATGAAAGCCACGCCAGCCGCGCCCTTCATAGTGGCCGAGCCCAAGTTCCTGCTTCAATTCCTGATAGTCGCGCTCAATCCGCCAGCGCAGTTTGGCCAGATTGACCAGATTCCGCAGCGGCATATCGGCCGAGAGCGTCGACAACCAATATTTAGTTGGCTCTGTTTCTGCCTTCGGCCATTCGATCAAGCACCATTCTTCCGGTCTCGGGCTGGTGCGATAATAGTCACGGTGCGCGGGCCGCACCCGTACCGCAGCAAAACGAGACGTCAGCTTGGCGTTGCTGCCTTCGCGCCAAGTGACGCTGTGCCACTGCTGTTTCGGCAACCTCCGTGCCAATTCCTTGACAGACACCGGCTTATGCTTCGCATCGCGTCGCACCAGCTTCGGCGGGCGCCCATTTCCGCTCCAGCGTTTCGGTCGCTTCGGCGCCGTGCCCGGAGCCCAGAGGCTGGTCGAAGATGGGATACCAGCGACATAGCGCAAGCCAAGTTCGGTGATGCCATCGCGGAACTCGGTATCGACGCCATAGCCTGCATCCATCAGCACAGTCGCCGGTGGCACGCCAGCCAGCAGCGCCGATTGGATCTGCCCCAGGGCGATTTGTGGTTTGGTCTGGAACGCAATGTCATCGGGAATGCCTGCCTTGGCGCGTCGGGCCGCGTCATTGGCCCACACCTCCGGCAGATACAGCCGGTACGCGATCGGCAGGCTGGCGTGGCCGTTGGCGACTGACAAACTCACCGCGACCTGGCAGTTTTCCTGTTTGCCGAGCTGACCACAATACTGCCTCGCGACGCCAACCGAATGCGTCCCCTTCTTGGGAAATGCGGTATCGTCGATAATCCATGCACGGATCGCGCCGTGCTGTTCGATGGAGGGCAACACTTGCTGACGCACGACGTTGAGCACCGGCTCGTCCGACCAGTCGGCTTTGGCGACAAGATGATGCAGCGATTGGTGCGTCGCCTGCACCCGTGCGGGTGCTACACGGGCGGCCATCGGTTCGATGCTCTTCCGCGGGCCGGGCAACACCAAACCAGTACAGTAGGAATGGAACGGTGCCGCTCGGTCGGCGTGTCCAAGCGTCGCTGTCAGTGCCTCAACATAGGCCGCGAATCGTGATTCGCCGCCTTGTCTGTCGGATTCGAGACCCACACTCCGCCTCCGCGAGTGAGAATCTCCATCCGTACACACCGAGAATCAAATCGTACAAGGGGATTTTTATGACACAGTAAGAATAGGAATCTCATTTGTCAAATTCATCTGACGAGAACTCCTCATCCGCTCCCGCCGAGCTCACCTCAGGAACCCTGCACCTCGCGAGCGCCGAGGCGCGGATGCGCAAGGTCCTGGAGTCGCTGGGCAGCGACACCCCTCCGAACCAAACTTCGCAAGACTTCGCGGTCCAGCACCAACTGTCGGTGCCCGGGAAATGGAGGAGGAACCGCTCCGGAGCCGCACCGAGAGAGGTGGCAGTTACGACCGTGCGCCACGATCGTCTTCTCCCGGCTGCCGACCGACAATCGGGAACCGTGGCGCTTGTTAACCGGCTTGAGGAAGCGGAGGCCGCACTGAAAGCAGAGCGTGTTGGCCGAAGCGAGTTGGAGCGGTCGCTAGTCGAAGCCAAAGGGCGGATCCGCGATCTTCAGACCCAATTGGCTCACGCCGAGCTGGCACACCGGGAAGCCCTTGATGCAATGCGAGCGGAAGGGGAAGCGGCGCGGGACCTGATACGGGACTTGCGTGCTCGTCTTAGAGCGATCGAGGAAGCGCGGCAGGCAACCTCAGACGCGCTCAGCATAAAAAGAGTAGCGCATCAGGGAGCCGAGGAGGCCCAGGCCCTTGAGCGGAACAGAGGCGACGACGCGGGTCGGCAGATCTCTTCCAACTCGGCTCCGAGAAAGAAAAATTCGTCGCGATCAAAGCTGGCGACCGTACGACAGGAGCCAGAGCGCGGCCGCCGGAAGAGTTCGGCCACATCTCGTAGAAGCGGTACGCAGGCCACAAGGAAGCGGAACCCGATCGTCGGCAAGAGAAGCCGGTCCAGTCCACAGGCGCAGGGCAAAAAAGCCGCTCGCACCAAACAGGGTGGCGCTAGCAAAGTCAGGCCGCAGGTGCGCTCCAGAAGTACCCGCAGTGCAGCAGCGGTAGCATCTCGCCTGAAGCGACAGAAGATGGGCCGCGCGATACGGGGAGGGATAAAGCAGAAAAGCAAACCGGCGAAGCGCTGATTACGTGAAAAGTGGCTTGCGACGCAAAATGACATTTATAGTTTTAGATTCTCGGCGTGATGGCACGCGACTTCACGGCCGTCTATCGGTCGCAAACTCGGGCGAACGTTGCGACATATTTCCGATGCATACGGACACCGAGTATGGAATGCGCATCCATTAGGAGGCGCCAACGGGGAAGGCGGCTCCCCCCGCACTATGTCCGCGCCTCCCACCGTTTCCAGCCCCGGCGTAGCCGAAAGCAATGCCCGTGTATAGGGATGCAACGGATGGTCGAAAAGCAGTTGACGAGACGCATACTCCACGACCCGCCCCAGGTACATCACCATAACATCATCGGCCATGTGACGGACGACTGAGAGATCATGACTGATAAAAAGATAGGCGAGGCCGAATTCCGCCTGCAGGTCAAGAAGCAGGTTTAGGACCTGCGCCCGGATTGAAACGTCCAGAGCCGAAACCGGCTCATCTGCCACCACAACTCGTGGCTGCGGCATCAAAGCGCGGGCGATTGCGATGCGTTGCCGCTGCCCTCCGGAAAACATGTGCGGATAACGGCTGGCCTGATCGGTGCGCAGCCCGACCCGAGCCATCATGGCCAATGCGGCCTCGCGGCGTTCGGCCCGGGATACGCCTCCAATGGCAAGCGGTTCCTCAAGAATAGCCCCGACGCTGCGGCGCGGATTCAATGATCCGTACGGGTCCTGAAAGACCATCTGCACCGCGCGACGCATGGCGAAATCAGCCGGATTGGCAGGCACTCCGTCGATGTGCAGGGTGCCGGAGGTGGGCTTTTCCAGCAGCGTCACCATGCGCGCGAGGGTGGATTTTCCGCACCCGCTTTCGCCCACGACCGCCAAGGTCTGTCCCGTTTTCAGCGCGAAGGATACTCCGTTGACGGCGTGCAGGTTCATCGCTGACCGCAGCCCGCGGCGGACGCGATAGGTGCGCACGAGGTCAGTAACAGTCAGCAGCATGCCATTGGTGACCAGCAGCGTACATATCCATCCGAGAGTTTCGTCAGTCCTGGACGGCGACTGCGGCAGGTATCGAAGGCGAACCGGCAACGAGGACAGAACAGGCAACCCTCCGGCCGATCCGTGATCCCCGGCACCACTCCGGGAATCGTCGCCAACCGCCGCCTCGCATCCGCCTGCTCTGGCAACGCTTCTAACAGCGCGGACGTATAGGGGTGCGCAGGGGCGTTCAGCAGAGCTGCGGTCGGCCGGCATTCCATCGCCTGCCCGGCATACATGACCAGTACGCGATCCGCGGTGCCGGTTACCACGGCCATGTCGTGGGTGATCAGGATCAGCGTCATTCCATGCTCCCGCTGCAGGTCTGCCAGCAGGTCCAGGATCTGCTTCTGGATGGTTACGTCCAAGGCAGTGGTCGGCTCGTCCGCGATAAGCAGCCGCGGGTTACAGGCAATTGCCATTGCAATCATCACCCGCTGATTCATGCCGCCTGAGAGCAGGTGGGGGAATGCTGAGAGGCGGTGCTCGGGGTCAGGGATGCCCACCTGTCGCAGCAATTCAATGCTGCGGGTCCGCGCCGTAGAACGGGACAACCCGAGATGCACCCGCAATGTCTCGCTGATTTGCCAGCCTACTGTGAAGCAAGGGTTGAGACTGGTCATCGGCTCCTGAAAGATCATCGCGACGTCCTTGCCGATGAGTTGACGTCGGGCGCGGGGCGAGACCCTCAGCAAGTCGATATCGTCGAATCGCAGTACATCAGCCCGCACCAGGCCTGGCCGGCAAATCAGGCCCATTACCGCCAGCATTGCTACGGACTTGCCGGACCCGGATTCACCCACCATTCCCAGCACCTCGCCGGAGGCGACATCCAGATCCAGCCCCTCCACAGCTTGCAGCTCGCCCCCTGCGGTTCGAAACGTCACGCTGAGGTTACGAATTTCGAGTAAACTCATCACAGCTTCAGACGTGGATCCAGCGCATCCCGCAGACCGTCACCGATCAGGTTGAACGCGAGCACTGCTAGCAGGATCGCCAGGCCGGGGAAGGTTACGGCCCACCATGCGCTTTGCAGGTATTGCAACGCGTTGGCGAGCATAGTCCCCCATTCAGGCGTGGGGGGTTGCGCCCCTAAGCCAAGGAACCCGAGCGCCGCCGTATCAAGAATCGCGCCGGAAAATCCTAGGGTTGCTTGAACGATCAACGGGGACAAGCAGTTCGGCAGCACGGTCAAGAACATAAGTCTCGCCTGTCCGGCTCCGGCCATTCGGGAGGCAAGTACGTAGTCCTTCCCGAGTTCGACCAGCACAGATGCACGGGTGAGCCGGACAAAGGACGGGAGCTGCACTATCGCGACCGCCAGCATTGCGTTGATCAGGCCAGGACCGAGCACTGCAACGATCGCGATGGCCAGCAGAATGGTCGGCAGGGACAGCATGACGTCCATCAGCCGCATAATAATCAGTGCATCAACAATGCCGCCCGCAAACCCGGCAATCAGGCCGAGTAATGTGCCGCTAACGAACGCCAGCGTAACCACCATCGCGCCGATCGCGAGCGAGAGCCGCGCGCCGTAAAGCAGCCGCGACAGCACATCACGCCCGACATCATCTGTGCCGAGCGGATACGAGCCGCTCAGCCACGTCGGTGCATGCAGCACCGCTTGCCGCATCTGATTGTCCGGCCCAGCCGGCGCCAGCACCGGTGCCGCCACAGCCGCGAACACCAGCACCCCGACCACTGTCAGGCCGAGGATCGCACTGCGGTTGGCGATGAAATGTCGGCGGAATTCGGCCTCGGCAGCAAGTGATAAACTCATCGCACGTGCCTGATTCGTGGATTGATCAGGCCGGCCAATACATCAACCGTCAGGTTCACCAGGATGATGATGGTGGCCACGAGCAGGATGCCGCCTTGGAGCACGGGATAGTCCCGTCGTGCCACGCCGTGGATCAGCCAGCTTCCGACGCCCGGCCACGCGAAGATCGTTTCAGTGAGAACGGCGCCCCCGAATAAGCTGCCGACCTGCAATCCGATTACGGTGATGACCGGGATCAACGCGTTGCGCAGGGCGTGGATGCCGACCACGCGGAGCGGCGACAGTCCCTTGGCGCGCGCAGTGCGCACATAATCCTCATTCAGCACCTCCAGCATCGCGGAACGGGTCATGCGCGCAATCACCGCCAGCGGAATCGTTCCAAGAGCAATAGCCGGCAGGATCAGATGCGCGATCGCGGAGCCGAATGCACCGGGTTCGCCGGATATCAGAGAATCGATCAGCATGAAGCCCGTTACCGGCGGGACGTCGTAGGCGATGTCAATACGGCCGCTGACCGGGGTGATGCCAAGCGTTACCGAGAACAGTAAGATAAGCAAAATAGCCCACCAGAATATTGGCATCGAGTATCCGGTCAGCGACAACCCCATCACCGTGTAGTCGGTCATTCTGCCCCGGCGGAGCGCCGCGATGATGCCGGCTGGAATGCCCAGCAAAACCGCGAGCAGCATTGCCGAAGTCGCAAGTTCCACTGTGGCGGGGAACGCTGTCAGGAACTCCGTCATCACTCGGTCATGAGTAGCCAACGATTGTCCGAGATCACCGTGCAGTGCATGCCAGACGTATAAGCCGTATTGCACTAGCAGCGGCTGATTCAGGCCGAGTTGCGCGCGCAACGCTTGCAACTGCGCCGGATCGACCGCACGCTCCCCGAACATCAACATCACCGGATCGCCGGGGATGAGATGGATCAGGCCGAAGGCGATAAGTGTAATCCCGAACAGCGTTACCAGAACCAGGCTGAAACGGCGTGCAAGAAAGACGACCACGTTCGAGAGCTCAGTCGGACACAAAGGTGTTGTAGATTTCCGCCATATCCTCAACCGCGGCGGCATAAAGACGCTCTCCGTCCTCCGGGCTGGACAGCGACGGATCGGATCCGATCCGTCCGTCCGGAAACCGCCTGCGGTAATCCGCGCTGTCGTAAAAGCCTTTGCTCTTTGGCGCGACCTTGGGCGACATCTGAGCGTGCTTGACGAAGTGTGGCTGGTAGAACTGCGACAACGAGACTTCGGCCGCTGTCGCGTGGCTGCCGTTGGAATCGCCGTAGAGTTCCTGGGCAAGGGCCTGGCAGCGCGGACCACCTGACCAAAATACCATCTTGCAGCGCACAGGCGACATTTCGCCGCGCAGCGAGACGGCAGCATAAACCTCATCGAACGCCGCAGTCACTGTGGCGACGTTCCCACCATGGCCGTTGATGAACAGGAAACGTTCGAAGCCATGCCGCAACAATGAATGAACAACGTCCCCGACCACGGCAATCAGAGTGGATGGACGGAGTGTGACCGATCCCGCGAAGCCCAGATGATGCTGGGACATTCCATACGCCAGCGTGGGCGACACCATGCAGTTGATCTTGTCGCCCACGCCGCGCGCGACGAATTCCGCATCCAAGTGGTCCGTGCCGATCAATCCGTTCGGCCCGTGCTGTTCGACCGATCCGATCGGCACGATGATGCCGCGCGAAGTCCGCAGATATTCTTCGACTTCCTGCCAGGTCGACAAAGCGAGTTGCATAACATGCTCCCTTTTACTTGCTTAGCGAGACACCACCGAAAGGCTGTCCGCCGAGGAAATGCAGCTTGAACCCTTCGACATTCTTTCGGACTGGGACGTAGGCCTTCACGTTGGCGAGGCGGATCAGCGGCACGTCGTCATACACGGCCTTGTCGGCAACGTCATAAAGCCGCGCCCGCTCCGATTGGTCGCTGACGACGTTTGCCTTGTTCACTGCGTCCGTGTAGGTCTTATTGCACCAATGGATCGCGTTTCCGGGTGAGTTGCAGACGAAAGTCAAAAGGATCTCGCTCGGATCCGGATAGTCCCAGGTTGCGCCCAACTCGGCGATACTCGGCTCCCCGGCGCGGGCGCGCTTCAGGTACTCACCCCATTCGTAAGTGACAATCTTCGCTTGGACGCCGATTTTGGCCCAGTCCGATTGGATCATCTCCGCCGCCCGTCGGCCATCGGGCATATAGGCCCGAACCACGGGGATAGCCCACAGGTCGATCGAGAACCCGCTGGGATACCCGGCTTCGGCCAGCAGCTTTTTGGCCTGAGCAGGATCATAGGGATAGGGCTTGAGGGAAGCATCATAGCCCCATAGTGCCGGCGGCACGAGCGAGGCAGCGGGTGTGCCCGCACCCTGAAACACGTCTTTAACCAGATCGGACATATCGATCGCCAGCGCCAGCGCGAGCCTGACGCGCTTGTCGTCTAACGGCTTCCGGTCAACACGGAACCTTATGTAGTTCGTCGCGGCAATATCGGCTTCCTGCACCTTAATGTTTGGGTTCGCACGCATGGCGGGCAGATCAGCCGGATTGGGATAACGCGTGATCTGGCATTCATTGGTCCGGAGTTTTGCGTAACGGACGGAAGGATCAGGCGTGATGGCGAAGACCAGATTGTCCACCTTGGCTACGCGGTCTGGCTGCACCTGCCTGCCCCAAAAATCAGGGAAAGCGCGGAAGCGGATCACGGCGTCCTTCTGGTACGAGACGAAGCTGAAAGGGCCGGTGCCGATTGGTTGCTGATCCAGCAATTGGGGTTTGCCGGCTTTGAGTAGTGCGGCTGCGTATTCAGCCGAGAGAATAGAGAACGGCTGTACGGACAGTGACGGCAGGAGTGGCGCTAGCGGGGACTTCAAGTGGAACACCACCGTGTAGGCGTCGATTTTTTGCAGGGACTGGAGATTTGGCGCAATCAGATCATCGAACTCAGGGAAATAGCCGTTTGCGCTCTGGAAGAAAGGATTTGATTTGTCGGACATCCGCTGGAAGCTGAACACCACATCATCGGCATTGAAGTCCCTCGTCGGCTTGAACAACGCGTTCGACTGCCACTTCACGCCGTGTCGAAGATGAAACCTGTAAGTCAGTCCGTCGGGCGAAATGGTCCAGGACTCCGCCAACGCCGGCTCCAACTCCGAAGAGCCGACCTTCATCTCCACCAACCGATCAGCCACCTGCTCGGAGACATCAAAGCTGGTGTTGGCGGTGCTGAGCTGAGCGTTGAGGGCATCCGGGCTGGCTTCGGTGCAGACAATCAACGTGTCCGCCCTGCCGGCTACAGAGCCGAGCGAAGCTACTAGACCTACCGCGGCGACAATAAGTAAGGTCCGCCCTGTTCGCACGTCATCCTCCTTGTTGAACTGTCGGAACGCAGTTTCGTCTGGGTCTCGCGCCAAGGCAAGCTCGCCATACTGCTTTCCGCCGGAGCCCATGTCCACGCAAGTGGGGGGTTAGAGAGCGCTGGCGCCTTATGGTGAGGAGGGTGGCGACGCTCTGCCTTCACTGGGCGAGACGTTAATTTGCTGGAAAGAGTTCTACTTTCCTAACGACACGCCCCCATAGGGCTGACTACCAAGTGCTTGTAGCCGCAGCCCCTTAACCTCGCGCCGAACGGCTGCAAATGTAGCCATATCCGCAAGCCGCACGAGCGGTATATTGTCATAAATGATCTGCTGCGCCTTCTGATACAACCGTGCACGCTCAGCTTGATAGGTAATAAGATTCGCCCTATGTATAACGTCATCATAGGACCGATTGCAGAAGTGCGGGGAATTGTCTGGCGAGTTGCAGACAAATTCGAGCATTACCTCGCTTGGATCCGGGTAGTCCCAAAAGTCCCCGAGTATCGCGGTATCCGCCTCGCCATCGTGAATACGCTTGAGATACTCTCCCCATTCATACGTCACAATCCGGGCGCGTACACCAATCTTTCCCCAATCAAACTGAATCATTTCAGCAACCCGTCGGCCGTTCGGCATGTAGGGCCTGACCACTGGAATTGCCCAAAGGTCGGTGGCAAATCCATTGGGATATCCAGCCTCCGCCAGAAGTTTTTTCGCCGCCTCTGGGTCGTGGCGATAGGGCTTCAGTGCCGGATTGTGACCCCACAACGCCGGTGGAACCAACGATGCCGCCGGCGTCGCGCCATGGAACGCTAGCGATGCAAGTGCGTCGTAATCGATCGCCATCGCCATGGCTTGCCGTACTCGGATGTCCTTAAATGGCTTTCGATCGAGATTGAAATAGACGTAATTGGTTGCGGCCATCCCTACCTTGTGGACCTCAACATTTGGGTCGGAACGCAGTTGGGCCAGATCGTTCAAGTTAGGATAGCGTGCTACCTGACACTCGTTCGCGCGTACCTTGGCATCTCGTACCGAGGCGTCCGGAGTGATGGCGAACACGAGTTGATCGACCTTCGCGGCGCGATCCGGCGGCCCCCAGAACTCAGGGAATGCACGAAAACGTACGGATAGATCCTTATCGTACCGAACAAAGCTGAATGGCCCGGTGCCGATCAGCTCGGTATCAAGGTCACCAAGCCGACCGAGTTGCTCAAGCCGCGCAGCGTATTCTGCCGATAGTATGGAAAACGGCGGTATGGATAATGTGGGAAGCAAGGGCGCAAAGGGCGATTTCAGCCGGAACACCACCGTGTGTTCGTCGACTTTCTCAACTGCCTGTAGGCTGGGTTGCAAAAGATCAATGAACTCCGGAAATTTTCCCTCCGCGATCTGATAAAACGGGTTGGATTGGTCGAACATGCGACGGAAGCTGAACACCACATCGTCCGCATTCATTTCGCGCGTTGGCGTGAAAAGCTTATTAGACTGAAATCGAACACCGTGGCGCAATTTGAACGTATAGGTAAGTCCATCTGGGGATACCTGCCAACTTTCGGCTAATGCCGGGACGATCTGGGAACCTCCTGGCGCCATCTCGACCAATCGGTCCGCAACTTGTTCGCTGACATCGAAACTAGTGGTACTCAGCTGGGCATTCAAAGAATCGGGACTTGCCTCAGTGCAGATGACGAGCGTGTCGGCCTGCGCGCGTTCCCAGCTTGCGCACACTGCGCCAAACAGCAACGAACATCCTAGCGCGATGCCGGAGGCGAAGGAGATCGAACGCGACATTCTCAGCGGTGGCCCTCCTTCGGGGTTAGACTCTGGTACGCGGTGTCCCGGAAGCTGACGAGAACCAGGCAGGCTTCTCGCGAAAAGTTCCCGCCATCGTGGCCCGCTCCTAGTCCTTCATACCTGTTAGCGCGGCGACGGCCAAGGCAGGCTTGGAGTTGGTTGCCATTTGCATCGGCTCGATGCGATTGCCGTCCAAATCCTTAACCCACGCGTGCTTGTTTTCCGCCCCCCGAGCTCGAGAGGCATGAAGAGACCGTCACGATACAGCCGGAACCTCTTTCGGAATCCAAACTTCCCCATGTAGAATGCCAGCGACCGATCGATGTCAGCCACGCGGATGGTGATATGCCCGATACTGCCGAATCTCACCCGCTGATACCCTCCTAATAGCGCCAACTCGCCAACGAGTTGCTTCCCTCCGTTCCTGGACACGGGCATTATCCTGGAAACGGACGATCGCGAGATGATGCATGAGTGTTGGACACGCAACGCAATAGAGGAGAATCGTGTGCAAGACCCTTCTTCTAAATCGCGCGAGCACCGGATGCGGGTATTGGAGAACCAGGAGAAGCTTGCCGCTGAACGTAACGGTTCAGGAGAAAGGACGCATGACCCTCAGATGAAGATACCTTTGATCGTGGAGGTCAAAAGGACAGGCACCTCAAAGCCGCGGCGCATGCTGCGCCCACGTCGAAAGTCTCGGACCAATGAACCCGAGCTCGGGGAACTGTAGCGGCCTGGGGCCATCCAACTAACCTTGGGCGAGCAGCTCCGTTGCGATGGCTTCCCATTCTTCGGAGAGCGTAAGGTTCGGGAGAGGCTTGCCCGCGCGTCTGTACCATCCGCTCGCGTTGGCCATATCGCCCTCTTGGCGGTGCAGGTGGGCGTGCACCAGGTCGCAGTCGGGATCGCCCTCGTGCTGCTGAACAAGACGATGCGCTCGATCCCAATCGCCTTTGCGAGCCCACCACAGTGCCTGCAGGGCGGGGTTCATACCCGCAGGAGGGGTCAATTCTACCACGCTGTTCCGGAAGGCTTCGATCGTGTTCATCCTGTTCGCTCCCCTACCTGGCCGGTGGCGCGATCTCTCCCTGCAACACCGAGCGGCGGCGCTGCGCGAATCCGGCCAATGCGATCGCCACAACCAGTGTCGTGCCGTTGAACAGTGGCTCCACGAAAAACGCGCCGCCGAGCTGCTGAATGCCCGAGATCCCGACTGCCAGGATCAGCACGCCCACGATCGTGCCCCAGACGTTCACGCGCCCCGGCTTGATAGTGGTCGAACCAAGAAACGCGCCGACCAGCGCAGGCAGCAGATAATCAAGCCCGACATTGGCCTGGCCGATGCGCAGCTTCGAGGCGAGCACCACCCCGGTGAACCCCGCGATCAGGCCGGAGGCAACGAAGACACCTACCACATAGGCCCGCACCGGAATGCCATTGAGCGCCGCCGCTTTCTCGTTGGCACCGATGGCATAGATGTGCCGCCCGAGCGGAAGCCGCTCCGCTACCAGCCACAGCACCACGGCGAGCAGCAGCGCATAAATAGCTGGCATGGGAATGCCCGCGACCGACAGCGCGTTCACATCGAGAAAACCCATGGGGAGCACACCCATGACCTGCCGCCCGCCTGTGTGCCACAGCGCGAGCGCATAAAGGATGGTGCCGGTGCCGAGCGTTGCGATGAAGGAATCGATCTGCGCCACCTCGACCAAGAGCCCGTTAATGAGGCCAGCCAAGCCGGCGCAGAGCAGCACGGCCAGCACCGCCAGCGGCCAAGGAAAGCCGTAGTTCACTTGCAAGCTGATCGCCAGGATGTGCCACATCACGATGCCAAAGCCGATCGTGAGATCGATGCGGCCGGCCATCATCGGCACCATCGCGCCCAGCGAGAGCAGTGCAATAATCGCCTTGTCGCTCAGGATCGAGCGGGCGTTCAGCGCGGTCGGGAAAGAATCCGGCAGGAGTAGCGAGAAGAAAACGATCAGCGCGAGCGTGAGCAACGGCAGACCGTACACTGGCAGCACCCGCAAGATCGCGCGTCCAGGCGAGAGTTTCGCAAGCTCGGGACGCGTCGGTTCAAGCGCGTTGGATTTAAGCGACTGCATTGGCGGTCCGTGACAACTCGAGCCTGGTCAGCTCCTGCTCTACCTGCCCCACGCTGGCCGAGGCGGCGGCGAGCAGATTCTCCACCGAAAGATCGACCGCGCCGAGTTCGGCCACCACACGCCCGCGGTCGAACACCAGCGCGCGGTGGCACACTTTCGCCACCTCCTCGAAATCGGTGGAAACAATGAGGATGGCCGCGCCGGCGGCGAGCGCAACCTCGAACAGCCGGTAAATTTCCGCCTTGGCGCCCACGTCGACGCCCGCCGTCGGATCCTCGAATACGTAGAGCTTGCCACGCAAATGGAGCCAGCGGCCGACCACCACCTTCTGCTGGTTGCCGCCGGACAGCCACTCGATCGGCAGGGAGGGATCGTTTGGGCGCAGCCCAATCTCCTGTCCGAGCGCACGAGCGGCCTTGAACTCGCGCCTGGGTGCAAGAAATGACAGCAGGCCGCGTCCGGCCGCGAGCGGGTTGATGAACATGTTCTCGCGGATCGACAGGTTCGGCACGATGGATTCTGCGATGCGATCGGCGCAGACCAGGTCGATCCCGTGCCGCATGGCTTCCCGCGGAGAGGCCGGTTGGATCGGGTTGCCGTCCAGCAGCATCCGCCCGCCGCTGAGCGGAAGCAGACCGAACAGCGCCCGGCCCAGGGCCTCCTGCCCGGCGCCCCGCAAGCCCACCAGCCCGACCACCTCGCCGGCATGAATCTCGCACGAAACTGGACCGATGCCTTCGAGCACCACGTGGTCCAGCACGAGCCGCGCCGATCCCGCGCGCTCAGGTGGACGGCGGAACACCTGCGAGGGCTCGCGGCCGACGATGAGTAGGATCGCCTCCTCCGGCGTGGTCGCGGCCACCACGCGTTCACCCACTACCCGCCCATCCCGCAGCACAACCATCCGGTCGGCGATCTCGAACACCTCGTCCAACCGGTGCGAGACGTAAACCATCCCCACACCCTGCGCGCGCAGCCGACGGAGCGCCGCGAACAGCCGCGCCACCTCGTTAGCCGGCAGGCTGGCGGTGGGTTCGTCGAGCACCAGGATGGCGGCCTCCGCGGCGAGCGCGCGGGCAATGGCGACCAGGGACTTATCCGTCCGGCTCAGGTCCTGAATGCGCAGATCCGGGTCGATGTCGGCATCAAGTGACGCAAGCGCGCGCACCGCCCGTGCGCGGGCCCCGTTCCAGTCAACGAAGCCGCCCCGGCGCGGGTAGCCGAGCGTGAGGCAGATGTTTTCCGCAACCGTCATCCACTCGATCAGCCCGAGATCCTGGTGGATGAAGGCGATTGGCAAATGGCGCAGCGCGTCGGTGACATCCTGGCCGCGGAACATAACCCTGCCGGCATCGAGTGGATAGATGCCAGCCAGGATCTTTATCAGCGTCGATTTACCGGCGCCGTTTTCGCCCAAGAGGGCAACGATTTCGCCCGCGTGCACCGACAGCCCGGCATCGCGCAGCGCCTCTGTGCCGCCGAACTGCTTGCAGATCCCGCGCATAGTGAGCAACACGTCTCCCTGGCCGCCCAAGGCAATGGGCGTTTCCGCCGGACTCGTGCTCCGCGCGTCTTCGCTCATGCGGGATCGCTTCCCCTGTCCCTGGTGAACCTCGGGGAAAGCAGACCGAGTTGTCAATTGGACACTCCCCCGTCCGGTGCATTCGCGCCCAACAGGCGATATGATAATGCTGATTCCGCGACGACCCCCCAACGGATCAAGCGAGGGATCAAGGGAGAGGACCGGATGGCCAGTAGCGACCTGCTAACCCCGACTTACGCCCGCAACATGCGGCTGCTGGGACATACCGATCAGGGCGGACGCGCCGACGGTGTGCAGATCATGGTCCGCCGCGGCTACGCGTATGTCGGGCATATTTTCTCGAAGGGCTTTTCCGTCATCGACGTACGCGACCCGACCGATCCGAGGCCCGCAGGCCACATCGCCGCGCCGCCGAATACGTGGAACCTCCATTTGCAAAATCACGAGGACCTGCTCTTGGTGGTCAACGCCAAGGACATGTTCGCGCAGCCGGAGCTCGCCGACGAGAAGAACTATTACAAGGGCAGGTCAAATTTTCACGCGCACGCAGCGCCCGCCGCGCGTGACTGGACCGCGGGGCTTGCCGTGTATGACATCTCGAAACCCGAGGCGCCGCGCAAGATCGGGTTTATGGAGGTCGAGGGCGGCGGGCTGCATCGCGCCTGGTACACCGGCGGACGCTGGGCCTATGCCTCGGCGCTGCTCGATGGCTTCAGCGACTACATTCTGATTACTATCGACATGGCAGATCCCACGAAACCGAGGGAAGCCGGGCGGTTCTGGCTGCCGGGGATGAATCTCGCAGCGGGCGAGACGCCGAACTGGCCCACGGAGACTGGGCGCTACGGGCTGCACCACGCGATTATCGACGGCGACACCGCGTATTGCAGTTGGCGCGATGCGTGCCTGGCGGTGGTGGACGTGTCCGACCGTGCGCGGCCAAAGCTGATTACGCACCAGCGGTGGTTCCCGCCCATCGGCGGGGGCACGCACAACGCCCTGCCGATACCCGACCGCAACCTGCTGATCGTGGTGGATGAGGCGGTGTTGGACCGCATGGAGGACGGACTCAAGCCGATCTGGGTGTTCGATAACAAGGACAAGGCCCATCCGCTCTGCATCGCCACCATGCCGATCCCAAACGAGCGCGACTACATCGAATTAGGCGGGCATTTCGGCCCGCACAACATCTACGAAAACAGACCCGAGGGCTTCCGTAGCTCGGAGCTTATCTTCGCCACCTATCAGAATGCCGGCGTGCGCGTTTACGACATCCGCGACCCGTATCAGCCGAAGGAAGTAGGCGCGTGCGTACCCCCTGCACCGAAGAAGCTGGTTGACCCGCGCCCCAACCGGCCGGTGGTGCTGCACTCGGCCGACGTGTTCGTAGATCGCAACGGGATCTTGTACTGCACCGACTTTTCCGCCGGACTGTACACGATGGAGTTCAAGGGATAGAAGCAATCCAGTCAGGGAGGCATCAACATGCCTGCTAAAGAAGCTCCGCAACCGTCCTATGCGCAGAACATGCGCATCATCGGATATAGCGACCAGGGCGGTCGATCCGACGGCCAGCAGATCATGGTCCATCGGGGATATGCCTATATCGGCCATGTCTGCTCGCAGGGATTCAGCGTCGTCGACGTGCGAGATCCAACACGGCCGAAATTCGTGAGTTATGTGCAGAACCCGCCGAATACCTGGAGCCTGCATCTGCAGGTGCACGATGACCTGCTGCTGCTCGTGCACTCGCGCGATATGTTCGTGCAGCCGGAAATGGCCGATGAACGCAATTACTACAAGGGCAAGGCAGATTTCCACGCGCATGACGAGGTGCATGCGCGCAACTGGTCAGCAGGCATGGCGGTGTTCGACATCGCGAACCCTGAAGCACCGCGCCAGATCGGATTTATGCCAGTGGAGGGCGCCGGGCTGCATCGTATCTGGTATGTCGGCGGGCGCTGGGCTTATGCGTCGGCGCTGTTCGATGGCTTCACCGACTATATTCTCATCACCATCGACATGCGGGATCCGACCAAGCCGCAGATCGCCGGGCGCTACTGGCTGCCGGGAATGAATTTCGCCGCTGGCGAAAAATCCAACTGGCCGACAGAGACCGGCCGCTACGGCCTGCACCACGCGATCGTTGATGGCGATACGGCCTATTGCAGTTGGCGGGATGCCTGCTTGGTAGTGGTCGATGTCGCTGACCGCGCCAATCCGAAACTGATCACGCACCAACGCTGGTTCCCGCCCATCGGCGGCGGCACGCATAACGCGCTGCCACTACCCGACCGCAACCTGCTGATTGTGCTGGACGAGACGGTGCTCGATGAAATGGCGGACGGGCTCAAGCCGATCTGGATTTTCCACAACAAGGACAAGGCCAATCCGCTCTGCATCGCAACTATGCCGGCCCCGCAGGAACGGGATTACATCAAGGTCGGCGGGCATTTCGGGCCGCACAACATCTACGAGAACCGGCCGGAAGGCTTGCGGAGCTCCGAACTGATCTTCGCCACCTACCAGAATGCCGGCGTGCGCGTTTACGACATCCGCAACCCGTATCAGCCGAAGGAGGTTGGCGCCTGCGTGCCGCCGGCGCCTAAGAAGTTGCTCGACCCGCGGCCGAACCGGCCGGTTGTGCTGCATTCGGCGGATGTCTTCGTGGATCGCAATGGGATTCTGTACTGCACCGACTGGAGCGGGGCGGGCCTGTACATTATGGAATACGGCGGCTGATACCAGTCGGCGGTTCCGCCGACTGGTATGCGCGCCGGTATGAGACGCGAGCTACTTGCCCCAAATCTGCCGGTAGTGCTCCTTATACCCGTTCTCCGGGTCGTACAGGTTGTTCGGCCCGCCGTCGCGGTTGAGGTTGGAGGCAACGAACAGGTGCGGCGGCGCCACGAAGCCGCTCGGCGGCGCGCCGGCGAAGGCGCGGTTCAGTTCGTCGATGCATTGCCAGCCGTGCAGATGCAAGGGCTCCGCCACCGTGCCGATCTGATACTGGTGCTGCCGGATGCGCTGGAACGCCGGCACCGAGCCATCGCCCGCCGAAATCTGGCGCGGGAAGCCGGTCGCCGGATCAACCCCGGCCGATTGCAGCGACGGCGCGGAAAAATCGAAATACAAGTCGTTCACCGCAATGCCGTAAGTCCATTTCTTGCCGTAGCGCGCAAGCAGCGAAGTGGTGAGCTGCGGCATCCGGTTGGCCAAATCCCCGATCGGCGTATCCTCGATGGTCAGCACGCGGCAACCTTCGCAGCCCTTGATCGCGTCGGCCTCCGCGTTGGTCTTCACCGTCGCGATCTTATAAATGCTGTCGGTGAACAGGATCACCCCCGCCGTGCCCTTGGAGTCTACCACCGCGTACATGGCGGCGGCCTTGCCGACCGCCCGCGGATCAGTAGTGATGTTGGTAAATACAGGTGGGCTGCTCAGCGGCCCCGGCTCGCCGGCGGCGTGCCAGCCGACAACCTTGATGCCCTGTTTCACCGCCCGTTCGACCACCGGCGCCTGCTCGGCCGCGTCCACTGTGCCGAGAATGATGCCATCCGGCTTGAGCGCGATCGCCTCATTCAGCGCCGAGGTGCGAAGCTGCACCGAACCCTGGCCATCCAGGATGCGGAATTCCCAACCCATCACCTTGGCGGCTTCCTGCGCCCCATCGCCCACGCCCTGTGCGCCACCGTTGCGCTGGTCGGCCGAGACATAGATAATCAGCTTATGGCCCTGTGCCTTTGGCCCAGTGGTGGGCCCCGTCCAGGGCGCGCCGGGTGCGGTGACTTTCGCGACATACGCCTCAGCCGCCTTCATATAATCGTCGTCCGCGGCACGCGCGGCGCCGAGGCCAATAGCAAGCACCGCAGCCACCGCTAGGGCGCCAGGTACAACGCGTTTCACAACCATGCGCTTTCCTCCCATCTCCGGTTCTCCGGATCTGGACATGGTAGGTAGCCTACCCGCGATCGCGCAAGCAGGGCAGTTCTGCGAGAGCTGACGGAGGCGTTACGCTGGCCGGGCAGGCCGGCAACGTAGATCAGTGGGCCCCACGGAAGCTCCTCCGGTTTTAACTAGGAATAGACGAACGCCGCATCGTCAAGATTGGTCGCGGGAATTGCGTCCTTCTCTGTCCAATAGTCCTGGGTGTGGGCCCATTCGGGTTTGTCGCCGCGCTTCGGCAACAGGTGCATCCCTCGGAGCATATAGCCGGGGTTGAAGTTTTCCTCATCGATCCAGGGCAGGATCTGCATGTCCCTATCTTCCGGACGCAGGGCGACTTCCACCTTGCGCGCCCCCTTTTGTTTCATGTGCTTGAGCAGACGGCAAACGAAGTCAGCCACGAGATCAGCTCGGAGAGTCCAACTCGCACGGAAGTAGCCGAACACCCAGACCATGTTGGGCACACCGGTGAACATCATTCCACGGTAAGTCACCGTGTCATTAAAGTCCAGCCTCTTGCCGTCGATCATAAACTCGATGCCGCCGAGAACGTGCAGATGGAATCCGGTGGCGGTCACGATGATATCGGCCGTGAGACGATTCCCCGATCTAAGCAGGATGCCAGTTTCCGCAAAGCGATCGATTTCATCCGTAACAACCGACGCTTTGCCGGACCGGATCGCGCGGTACAAGTCGCCATCGGGAATGAAGGCGAGGCGCTGCTGCCAGGGGCGGTAGCGCGGGGAGAAATGCGGATCGATCGGATAGTCCGGGCCGAGATGCGCACGGGCAGCTTCGAGCAGTTCCTGGCGGACTTTTTCGGGCTCCTCGAAGGTGCGTTTAGTGAAGTTTGCCTGATCAAGTAGAATGCGGCGGCGAACGATTTCGTGGATCCAGGTCTCGTCGATCTGGAGCTGGCGGAGCTCCTCGGCAAGGACAATGGCGTTGCGACCCGGAAGGAAATAGGTGGGCGAGCGCTGCAGCATCGTGATGTGCCCGACATCCGGCGCCATGGCGGGAATGATAGTCGCGGCGGTGGCACCGGAGCCAATGACGATGACGTTCTTGTCCTTATAATCGAGATCGTCCGGCCAGGTTTGCGGGTGGACGATGCGGCCCTTGAAGGACTCCATACCATCCCAGTGCGGGGTGTAGGGCTCGTCGTGGTCATAGTAGCCCTGGCACATCCAGAGGAAGTTGGCGGTGAAACGAAACGGCTCGCCGGTGTCGGTGCGGTAGCCTTGAATGGTCCAGAGATTGTCGCGGCTGGACCACCTGGCGGAAGTGATCCTGTGACAGTAGCGAATGTACTGCGCGAGATCGTTTTCCTCGATCACTTCGCCCATGTAACGGAGAATTTCCTCGGCGGTAGCGATGGGGACGCCTGTCCATGGCTTGAAGCGGTAGCCAAAAGTGTGGAGGTCGCTGTCGGAGCGGATGCCGGGGTATTGGTGGGTGACCCAGGTGCCGCCAAAGGTTTCCTTTGCTTCGAGCACGACAAAGCTGGTGCCGGGGCATTGGGTGGTGAGGTGATAAGCCCCGCCCACTCCCGAGATGCCAGCGCCGATGATCAGGACATCGAAATGCTCAGTGATGGTCTGGGAGTTGGGGCGAGTGAGGGCCAGGACGTCGTTCATGCGGGGCGGGCCTTGCGGATGGGACGGCCAAGAATCGGGCATTAGAGGAGGCGTGGCAAGTTGTGATCTGCCGCGGCGCATTCAGCTAGCGCCTCGATCAGTTTTCCTATCGGCTCGCCTTCCCTCACGGCGCTCCCCCTCCAAGGTTCCTAGCGCGGGGCAGTTCGTTCGCTGCGATCGCTCACTCATACGTTCCCTCTCGCATGATCGCGCCCTACAGACGATTACCCGTCAAGTTCGGCTCGGCACGCCTTTGTAAACGCCTGCAGGATGTCGTAGTCGCCAGCCTGCACTGCCTCGTGAAAGTTTGCGTTCGGCCGGTAATAGGTATCGATGATCAACTGCAGCACCTCATCGGCGCGATCAATGGTGGCCGTAGACGCAAACAATCCAAGCTGCGCCTTCAGCGCGTAGAGCGGTACCAACACCGACGGGTCAGACAGATAATCATGGGTTAACGCGTCGGCGAACAGCTTTGCCGCCTGCACAATGAACTCACCGAACAGGCGCTCCCGCCGCGCCATTTCCTGCGCGCGGCGCTGCACGCGATCCTGGTGGTGCTGTGTCAGCAAGGTCGTTGCAAGTGATGCGAGTGCGCCGACGGCGGAACCGAGGAGCGCGGCCAGTGCCGATAGCGTGGCCGGGTTCATCTGTTGGCCCCAGGCAGACCAGCCGCCGTGCTCGCATTCAACGCCCCGGTTGAAAACGCCAGCGCCCCGGCATTGATCAGCGACTGTGTGTGCGCTCGCGCCACATCCGCCCGCGCAGCGGCCTGAGCTGACTCGGGCGTTGCGGTATCCGTGTAGGTGGCGATCCCGTGGGCGTAGCAGTCGCTGGTTGAGCCGAACGCGGTCAGCGCCACGCGCCGAGCTGGCCGACAGCGGCGGTCCCTTGATTCCCGCTTTGACCGGCCGGCAGAACCACGACAGTTGCGGTCCGGCCTGTGACCAACCGCACGTCGGCGGGCACGTGATCAAATGCGATCCGAACCGGCACACGTTGTGCCAACCTTACCCAACTGAAGGTAGGGTTCACGTTCGCAAGCAGGTCTGCGCTACCCTGTCGCTCGCGGTCCGCGATACCACCCGCAATGCTCTCGACATGGCCCTCAATCACGGCATTCTCACCGATCAGATAGACGCGCGCGGGATCACCGATTTTGATGCGTGGCAGTTTGGTTTCCTCAAAATAGCCGGCTACATAAAAACTGTCACTGTCAATCAAGGCAAACAGCGGTTTCCCGGCATCGACGTAATCGCCGGTCCGCATATCGAAATTGGTTACGAATCCATTAACCTGCGCCCGCACCTCGGACCGCGCGAGGTTGAGTGCGGCAAGATCACGGCTGGCCAGGGCCTGCTGGTGGGCCGCCATCGCCTCGGCAGCTACAGCACCGCGCTGTTGCTGCTGTTCCTGCGAAACCGAAAGAGCATTGAGCCGGTTATAGCGGTTCGTCTCGCGCTCGGCCTCCTGCGCGGCCGCCAGTTTGTTATCAACACTGGCCTGCGCATCCCTGAGCGCGATCTGGAAGCGGACCGGGTCGATGCGGAATAATACCTGGCCTTTTTTCACCGCCTGGTTGTCGTGAACCAGAACCTCACTGACAAGGCCGGATACATCCGCAGCGACCTGGACGACGTCGGCCCGCACGCGCCCGTCGCGTGTCCAGGGCGCCTCCAGGTAATAGATCCAAAGCTGCCAGCCGATGACCGCCGCAATGCCGACCGCGATCAACGTGACCGTGACGCGACCCGCGGCCCCGCTGATCCTGCCCGCGACGGAGCTCAACGAACCGCGCTCACGCACGTTGGCGAGCGTTCTCATGATATCATCCTAAGTGTTGCGAGGGCAACCACGGCGCCTAGCACGATGACCAGTAACGCGAAGTCAAACAGCGGCCGATGCCAGACGAACCGATAAAACCCGGACCATCGCAACAACCGCCGCAGTCCGGCGGTCAACGGCAGCGCCACTCCCACCGATAGCAGCAGTGAGGGGATAAAGACGCCATAGAGGTCAATTTCACCCATCATGCGGGCCTTGCAAGCGGTTGCTGGAAGAGCTCAGGTACTGCCTCGGGCGCATAGGGCGGGGCATTGGGAAAGAGGCCGCGCCTGATGCCGCCAAGCGCCAATAACAGCTCCCGGGTCGCGGTGGTGGGGTCCTGGGTCACCGCGGCAATGCTCCGGTCAATCATTCCGAGCAGAGCCGAGTCTGCCTCATCGAGACTGCGCCGGCGATAATGTTTTGCGATCGCGTCCAGCATCGTTCGCACGGCGCTGCACGGTTGCTCGGGCAGCGTCGCCGCGTCGCGCTGCAGATTGATGAGGTTCACGCCGACCCGCAGGTCCGCCAGGGCTGATACGGCGGCACCGTCGGCGCCTTCAGCGCTGACGGCGAGGCGCGGGACGACCACGCTAAGTCGATCCAGCATCAGCGCCACAAACGCTGTTAGTTTGGCCGGACTTCTATTAGCGGCGATATTTGCGATGTCGATGCGGTTACGCCGCAACAGTCGCCACGCCGTCCACTCGCCACTGACGGAGCGCACGATGCGGATGATAATCGCGGTCGCGCCGAAACCAACGATGGCGGCCGCCGCACTGTTTGTATACGTCGGAAAATCGGCGCTGTAACTGCTGGAGATCGCGAGCTGGGTGGCGGCGATGAAGCTGATGGGACCACACAGCCTGGCGGTGGCGGGCATGCTGGTCAGCGCCCCGAGAACCAGAAACACCGGCGCGACCGCCAGGACGAGCATCTCGAATTCATGGGCCCGCGGCAGGACGGCGAACAGATAGATCGCGTCGATGATGAGCGCAATCACCGCAGCGATGAGGAACCCGATGATGTTGGGTGCCGGATCGTCCTGCGCGGCGAAGAACGCGCAGGCAACTGCTGCCAGGGACGCGGCGCCGGCGCCTTCCGGCCAGGCGGAGCCGATCCAGAACGCCGAGATGACCCCATGGCGAGGGCTGTGGCCAGGGCGGAATGGAGCGCCATGACGTGATCACGATGCTGCAACGTGCGAACCGCTTCCGCCTTGGCAAAGGCCAGCTCCGCCAATCTCGGCTGGCCAGCGGCGATCTGCCGCCTGAGCGCCATGATGTCGTGAGCAAGGTCAGTCAGCTCGCGCAACCGTACCAAGAGGCCAGCGAGCACAACAACCTTCCAGTCGGCAGTAGCATCGATCTTCGGTTCCAGCGCATTGATGTTGGCGTGCAGTTCGGCAGCTTCGGACAATTCTGCGGCGCGGCCTGCTTGAATCCATGCGATCATGCGGTCGAGCACCGCGCGGAGGCGGGGCGTGATGCCCCCGACCTCCCGCAGCAAGCGGATGCGCTCGGCGGCACCGCTGATAGCGGGTAGCAGCAGAAGCACCCGCTGTTGCAGCATTGCGACCGGTAGGGTGGCGGCCTGTAAATTGGAGGTGTCGTAGGCGAGATGCGTTGCCAGCATCCCGATCTCGACGGCGTCGCCGGCCACTCCGCGTCGTGCCGCAGCGGTTGTCGCGTCTTCCGGAGCGCCGGACAGCACCCCCGTCGTCCAATCGGCGGCGTTGCGAATCCAACTATCCAGGCGCGCCGTCAGGGCCGGGCCAAGCGGATTCGGAAAGACGATGCTGCCGATGACAGTGGTGCAGACAATTCCAAGCGTAATCTCCTCGACCCGCGCCAGCACCACGTCCCAGACGGTGCCCGGCAAGTCCACGATCGGAAAGCCGATCAGCGCCACGCTGTAGCCGGCCAGCAGGAAAACGTAGCTCCGCGGCGTCCTGTCGAGAACCGCGAAATAGATGCAGCCTCCGATCCAGACCGAAAGGGCAGCGAGCAACAGCTCTGGGGCATCGACCAGGTTCGGGATCAACACAAGAACCGCAACGGCCCCGAGCACCGTCCCGTAGAAACGGTAAGCCGATTTGGAGCGCATCGCGCCGGTCAGCGGCTGGGCAACGATATAAGCCGTCGCCATTGCCCAATACGGCCGGTCGAGACCCACGCGCAACGCGATCCACAGTGCCACCATCGCGCCGGCGAATGTTTTTACGGAGAATACCCAGTCACGCAACCCGGGCAGCGTCATCCACCAGCCCCCCGTCCGACCCTTACCACGTTACGCAACGAGCGGGAACCTTTCCAGAGACGCCCACCAAGTATCATCCCTTATCGAAGCGCAACTACCTGAGGCTACACGGCTGAGCTTTCGATTAGATCGTGTTTGCGAGAGGACAAGCAGAGGACTTCCATGCCGCGTCCTGAAAGCGGCATACCGAACCTCGGGGAGGCGCATCGGCGATCCCGTTCCGCACGAAACCGCCGATCGGGCCACCGTAGCGGCCCCGACCGCACGCTGCCTTTTGGCCGGAAGCTATCCAATCAGCAGCCAACCGCCTCCAGTCGCCAGGCCGGCGTCCGTTCAATCCTTCTCCGAAACCAAATGGCCATCGGTACCGTTGTCAAGCCCCCGCCAACCCTCAACGGTACCGTTGTCAAGCCCTGCGAATCGCTCAACGGTACCGTTGTCAAGCCCTGCGAATCGCCCAACGGTACCGTTGTCAACCCCCTCAAAACCCCCAACGGTACCGATCCCAACGCGCATGCCACCCCACGCACCACCCCGCCCGCCTTCGCCACCACCCGGGCGCGTCGCCGCACGATCAGCGAACCCCGGCGCCAACCCTATCCCGAGCAGAAATGCACCGTTCGCGTCGGTCGCCCGGCGGCGTAGCCCGCCTAGGCTTCGCCTTGTTGGGGCAGTAACCCAGTGACCCCGGTATACCTGGCTCGAACATTCGCAAACCACAAAGTTCGCGTAATGTTCTAACAGCGTACCGGCCTCAGTTCAACGACCGCTGCCGCGATCCGACCTGACCAGTCAGGCCTGGATCGCGGCTGCGCTCTGGTCCCCCTGAAGCCTATGCGTGGAGATCGAACCGATCGGCCTCCATCACCTTGGCCCACGCCGCCACGAAGTCCTTCACGAACTTCTCCCCCGAGTCCGCACAGCCATAGACTTCCGCCAGCGCGCGCAACTGCGCATGCGAACCGAAGATCAGATCCACCCGGGTGCCGGTCCACTTCAGCTCGTTCGTCTTCCGGTCGCGCCCCTCATACACACCATCCGAACCGGCCGGCTCCCATCGGGTATTCATGGTGAGCAGGTTGACGAAGAAGTCGTTGGTCAGCTTCTCCGGCCGCTCGGTGAAGACACCGTTCTTCGACCCTCCGGCATTGGCACCCAGCACCCGCAGCCCGCCGACCAGAACCGTCATCTCCGGCGCTGTCAGCCTCAGCAGTTGCGCCTTATTCACCAATTCCTCCTCGGGCATCATGAACTGCTTGCCGCTGAGATAGTTGCGGAAACCGTCCGCCCGCGGTTCGAGCACGCCGAAGGACTCGACGTCGGTCTGCTCCTGGGACGCGTCCATGCGTCCCGGCGTGAATGGAACCTTCACGTCGTGCCCGGCGGCCTTCGCGGCCTTCTCTATCCCGGCGCTGCCGCCGAGAACGATCAGGTCGGCCAGCGAGACCTTCTTGCCCCCGGTGGCCGAGGCGTTGAACTCCTTCTGGATCGCTTCGAGCTTCTGCAGCACCTTGCCGAGCTGAGCCGGCTGATTGACCTCCCAATCCTTCTGCGGTGCGAGGCGAATGCGCGCGCCGTTGGCTCCCCCACGCTTGTCGGAACCGCGGAACGTCGATGCCGACGCCCAAGCCGTCGAAACCAGCTCGGATACAGACAGGCCAGACGCCAGGATCTTCTCCTTCAGCCCCGCAACGTCCTGCTCGTCGATCAGCGGGTGATCCACAGCCGGGGTCGGGTCCTGCCAGATCAGGTGCTCCTTCGGTACGAGCGGGCCGAGGTAACGGATGATCGGGCCCATGTCGCGATGCGTCAGCTTGAACCACGCCCGCGCGAACGCGTCTGCGAACTGATCCGGATGCTCGTAGAAGCGGCGGGAAATCGGTTCGTAGATCGGGTCGAGCCGCAGCGAGAGGTCCGTGACCAGCATCGTCGGCACGCGCTTCTTCGACGGATCGAACGGGTCCGGCACCGAGGCAGGCGCGTCCTTGGCCGTAAACTGCCACGCGCCGGCCGGGCTCTTCGTCAGCTCCCATTCGTACTTGAACAGGTTGTCGAAGTAGTAATTGCTCCACTTCGTCGGCGTCTGCGACCAGATGACTTCCGGGCCACCGGTGATAGCGTCTGCTCCGACCCCCGTGCCAAACTTGCTCCTCCAGCCGAGGCCCTGCTCCTCGAGGCCAGCGTCTGCCGGTGCCGGGCCGACGAGCGACGGATCGCCCGCACCGTGGGTTTTGCCGAAGGTGTGGCCGCCCGCAATCAGCGCCACGGTCTCCTCGTCGTTCATCGCCATCCGATAGAACGTTTCGCGGATGTCCTTGGCCGCCGCAATCGGATCCGGCTTGCCGTTCGGCCCTTCCGGATTGACGTAGATCAGGCCCATTTGCACGGCCGCGAGCGGCTCCTGAAGCTGGCGTTCGCCGCTGTAGCGTTCGTCTCCCAGCCACGTCCCCTCAGGCCCCCAGGTACAGCTCCTCGGGCTCCCAGGCGTCGACGCGGCCACCGCCGAAGCCGAAGGTTTTGAAGCCCATCGACTCGAGGGCAACGTTGCCCGCGAGGACCATCAGGTCGGCCCAGGAGATTTTCCGGCCGTATTTCTGCTTAATCGGCCACAGCAGCCGGCGTGCCTTGTCGAGGGCCGCGTTGTCCGGCCAGCTACTCAGCGGCGCGAAGCGCTGCTGGCCAGTGCCGGCCCCGCCTCGGCCATCGCCAATGCGATACGTGCCTGCGGCGTGCCATGCCATCCGAATGATCAGACCGCCATAGTGGCCAAAATCGGCCGGCCACCACTCCTGCGACTCCGTCATCAACGAATGAAGGTCCTTGATCACGGCATTCAGGTCGAGGCTCTTGAATTCCTTGGCGTAGTCGAACTCCTTGCCCATCGGATTGGAAAGGCTGGAGTGCTGGTGCAGAGGCTGAAGGTCTAACTGGTTCGGCCACCAATCGCGATTGGTCCTGGCACGAGTGTGCCCCACAGGGCACTGCCCCGCGTTCTTGTCTTCAGTTATTGCATCCATGTCTCTCTCCGAGCGATTCTTTTGCCATTCCGTGTGGAGTGATCACCAATAATCCTTGGCACGGGATTGGCAAGGTAACCCCCTCTGGCGCTCCGACAGGGGCGGCCCTGCCGGGGCTCTGGCGGGCGCTACCTTCCCATGCGGCCCGGGCCTGTCCAATCCAAAGTTGTGATTATACTGATAGACGTTGGCTATGAATTCGGGGGCATCGTGACGCTGACAGAGCTGCGATATCTGGTGGCCGTGGCGGACCTCCGGCACTTCGGCCGCGCGGCGGAGCGTTGCCACGTTACACAGCCAACCTTGAGCAGCCAGTTGCGAAAGCTGGAGGAGACGTTGGGGGTTCCGTTGATCGAGCGCACAACCCGGGTGGTGGCGCTGACGGCGGCCGGCAAACAGGTTGTGGCGCATGCGCGCCGCATTCTGGAGGAGGCGGACCAGATCCATGAGCTGGCGCGTCACCGCAAAGGAACGCTTTCCAGCATATTGCGACTTGGCATTATTCCAACGTTAGGGCCATATATTCTACCATCTTTTCTAAGCAAACTTCACCAGCGGTTTGCGGACCTGCGGCTGGTTCTGCGGGAAGATCTGACTGATAACCTCATGACTGCCCTGGATCGATATGCCCTGGACGTGCTGCTGCTCGCACTGCCAGAGCAGACAGCGGGGCATTACGTGATGCCGCTGTTCGACGAGCCGTTCTGTTTTGTCTGTCCAACCGAACACAGGCTGAGCAACCGGCCGGAAGTAACGGAAGATGAGCTCGCGGGGGAGCGCCTGCTCTTGCTGGACGACGGGCATTGTCTGCGCGACCAGGCGCTGGCGGTCTGCGGCGAGCAGGCAGGCGAGTTGCGAGGGCGCGGGGATGATTTCCGTGCCACCAGTCTGGAGACGATCTGCGAGATGGTGGCGGCAGGGCTGGGGAGCACGCTACTACCAGCGCTGGCGGTGCCATTTCTGACGGCACGACATCAGGGTCTCCAGGTCCGGCCGTTACGGGCAACGAAGGCGTTCCGGCGAATTGGCCTGCTTTGGCGGGCCAGTTACCCGCGGGGCGAGGATCTGGAGGTGCTCGGGGCGTTTATACAGGCTCACCTACCCGGTAGTGTGGTGCAGTGTCTTCCCCGGCGCTTCGCCCCGGCGTTTCCGGCAAGTGGGAGACGCGTAAGAATGAGCTAGCGGCCCCTGAGTTGGCCTGGAGGTCGGCCCACCGTAAATCTCCCCCTTCCCTTGCAGGAGGGCCTGCGCCGACGCAAGCAGCCGCGCGGAGATTTTACTTCATATACTTCGCGAAGAAAGCGAGGACCTTCTCCGGATATCTTCCGAAGTAGTTGTAGCCATCCCTGAAGCGGTGCGTCGTATTCTCGACCCAGATCATTTCCTTCTCGTTGGTTCCAAGCATGTCGAAGGTCTTTTGTGCGTCTTCGGGATTCTTGGTCCAGGCGTCGTCCCGCACCTGAATTGTCAGGTTAGGCATCGTGATTGCCGACGCAAAGAGCTGCGGCGTCATATCAGCAGCCGGGAAGGCGTCCATCTCCAGCAACTCCAGATCGATCAGCTCCTGGTATTGGCTGACTCCCTGCAATTCCGAGAATGCCTGGAAGATGGCCGACATGGATGGAACTAGCGGGCTACACATGCAGAGGATGTTCTCAAACAGCCTCGGGTGCCTGGCGATGGCTTCGTACTGCGAGTTGCCACCCATGCACTGGCTGTAAAGTCCGACCTTCATCTTGCTGAGCGCGGAATGATTGTCCACGTACTTTTTCACTCCAATGCAGTCGCGCCACTCCCAACGGCCGATGCCGCAGATACCGTTGTTCGCGGCGCTGCTGTTGCCGTGATTTCTGATGTCGTAGGTAAGTACGTTGTATCCTGCGTCGGTGAGATGCTTGTACTGGATGACGAAATCGATTTCGACACCCTCATAGTTGCTCCACGGCTCGCCAAAGTGTCCAGGAAAACCGGCACGACACATGGGCAGAGCATGGTTGAAGATGATGAGCCTATTGCTCTCGCCGCCCTTAGTCGGGATATACCACGCTTCGAGCGGAGTACCATCATCCGACGGGATAGAGAGATCGTGCCACCCAGTCATTCCATATTCGTCGGGAGTCTTGAAGATAAAGCTACGCAAGGGCCTATGTTCGCAATGGCTTTGACCTTGGCGTGATCTTCGGAGGAAATGCTTTTCAGTTGCTCCTGCGCCTTTGCCATTCGTTCTACGGATATTCTGCCCATAACCTGTCCTCCTGTGATCTGACGAGTGTTACGCACCCACGAGCGCGCGCGGCGGCAGTCCCGCCATGGTGGGCAATCAGCTCGCTTCGAACTTGGTGAAGATTCGGAAGGCGAGCCACCGTTCGCGATCGTCGTATCGATCAGCGCGCCGCACCAGCCAACATCTTTAGCCTGACAGCTCGCGTGTGCAGATTCTCGAGCTTCCAGAGCACCAAGGTATCGCCTTGGTAGTTGGCCTTCAACCAAGCGGCGAGGCGTCGCGCTGCGGCGCGAGCGTGGCACCGGGACGCCTCAGGAAAGAAGAACCTGGACCTCTGCAAGCTGACGATCACGTCCGCAACGACGCGGTCCTGCGGCAAGCATTTCGTCCGTGAGTTCCTATGCGCCTCCCGGCTACGCGACGTTCGCATCGTGTTCCGGGGAGCGGCCAGGCAGAGGGGGCGAAGGTAAATGCCGCCGGAATCAATCCGCCGCGGCGCCGAGCGTCACATGCTGGGTCACCGCCTCCGCGAACGTTTCGAAGATGCGGCGTGACACCGCATCAGTCTCGAAATCGTATTCGGGGTGCCATTGAATGCCCACGGCGTAACCGGGGGCAGTGGCAGCGCGCACCGCCTCGATCGTGCCGTCGGGGGCGAAACCCTCGGGGACCAAGCCGGGGGCGAGGCGATTGATGCCCTGATTATGCAGCGAATTAACGGCGATCTGGGTGGTGCCGGCCAGGCGATGGAGCCAGGAACCCGGCACAACGCGGACGGCGTGGGCCTTGCCCTGCCGGAGGCGCGGGTTGGGCTGGAAGGGGGTGGAGTGGTCAAACCGGCCGGGTAAGTCCTGCAAGCGCTGATGGAGGCTGCCGCCGAGCGCGACGTTAAGTTCCTGAAAGCCGCGGCAGATGGCGAGGACGGGGACTCCGCGGCCAACGGCGGCCCGGATCAGGGGGAGCGTTGCGGCGTCGCGGGCCGGATCCTCGGGCACGCCTTCGGGGTGTGGCGGGCCGCCGTAGAGGCTGGGTTGAACGTTGGAGCGGCTGCCTGTGAGGATAATGCCGTCCAGGCGGTCCAGCAGCGTGGTGATGTCGGCGGCGGTGGGGCTCGCGGGTATCAACACCGGAACGCCCTGGACCACCCGATCGGTGGCACGTACGTAGGTATCCGACGCTGCATGCTTCGGCATGGCGAACACGCCGAACTGTTGCGAGCAGCAACTGATGCCAATGAGCGGCTTCATAATCAGTTGTCAGTGGTCAGTCGTAAGTGGTCAGAAGTCAAGGGGTTTGTTCTTCGTCCGGACCGAAGCGTTGTAATAACGCCGCGACGGCCGGGCCAATGGCCCGCAATTCGTTCAGATGCTGGGCGGAGAGCGCCTCCAGGACGTGGTCGCCGTGGGCTGTCACTGCGACCTGAACGCGGCGGTGGTCGAGCGGATCTGTTCGGCGTTCCACCAGCCCAAGGTGGGCCATGCGGTCCACGAGTTCGACGGCACTGTGGGGTTTGATTTTCAGCGCTTCGGCAATTTCTCCGACCGTGAGGCTATCGCGTGCTGGTGCACCCTTGATGGCGAGCAGGGTTTGGTGCTGCTGAGGGGTCAGGCCGGCTTTTCGCGCAGCGTGCTCACTGAACAGCATGAATTCGCGGAGCGCCCGGCGGAACGCCGCTAGTCCCTCGTACTCGGCCTTGGTCAACATTTTCGCGCGCCGGGCAGAGATCACGGGCTTACCCCTGGCAAATATGTCGCGGTGCGATATATGGGATGGTGCTCCTCAGGGAAATTCGTCGCACATGCTCGGACACGCCGGACCGCATGCCCGGTCGCAGGAACTTGCTGATTTTACCACCCAGCCACGGGTGCTGGTGCTGTCTCTCATGGCACTGGCGTGTGGCACGTTCGGGGTTGCCTCGGCGTGGGTGCTGCTGCGGCTGATCGCACTGGTCACCAATATTGCGTATCACGGCCAACTGTCCACGCAGCCGGGGCTGATTTCGCTGTCGACGCTGGGTAACTGGTCGATACTTATTCCGGTGGCCGGGTCGATCATCGTCGGCTTTATGGCGCGCTATGGGACCGAGAAGATCCGCGGTCACGGGATTCCCGAGGCGCTGGAGGCGATCCTGATCGGCCAGAGCAGGATTGATGCGACAACAGCGGTTTTGAAGCCGTTATCGTCGGCGGTCGCCATCGGGACCGGCGGTCCGTTCGGCGCCGAGGGGCCGATCATCATGACGGGTGGGGCCCTGGGCTGGCTGTTCGCTTAGTTGTTCAGTTTGAGTGCCGCGGAACGGAAGACGTTGCTGGTCGCGGGTGCGGTCGCGGGAATGACTGGGGTGTTCGGCACACCGATTGCGGCCGTACTGCTCGCGGTCGAGTTGCTGTTGTTTGAGTGGAAGCCGCGCAGTTTTATCCCGGTACTGGTTGCCTGCATGACCGCGATCGTCGAGCGTGGGTGGGTGATCGGGAGCACGCCGCTGTTCCCGCATACAGGCACGCTGCCGATCGATCCGTTGACGCTGTTGACGTGCATTGTCCTTGGCCTTGTGTGCGGCCTCGCATCCGGGATTTTGACCGACATGGTTTATGGCGCGGAAGACGGATTCATGAAGCTGCCGATACACTGGATGTGGTGGCCGGTGCTCGGAGGGTTGGTCGTTGGTATTGGCGGCGTGTTCGACCCGAATGCACTGGGTGTCGGGTACCCGAATATCGCGCTGCTTCTGGCGGGGCATCAGAGCTTCGGGTGGATTCTGCGCCTGATGCTGGTGAAGTCGATCATCTGGGCTGTTGCGCTTGGCTCCGGCACGTCAGGGGGGGTGCTCGCACCTTTGCTGATGATCGGCGGCTGCGTCGGGGCCTTGTTCGGCAATGTACTGCCGCATGCGGGAGCCGGAGATTGGGCGCTGATCGGGATGGCGGCGACGATGGGCGGCGTGATGCCCGCGCCGCTGACCGCGATGATGTTTGCCGTGGAGCTGACCGGTGATGCGGCGCTGATCGTTCCGTTGCTTACGGCGTGCGGCGCAAGCTTTGCTTTCACGGTTCTGCTGCTGAAGCGGTCGATCCTGACAGAGAAGGTGGCACGCCGGGGGTATCATCTGATTCGCGAGTATGTGGTTGATCCGCTGGAAATTGCGCGCACGAAGGAGATCATGGTGACTCGGGTGGAAACTCTGCCGGCGGCGATGCGCGTTAAGGAGATGGTGGAGTTCTTTACCACCGGGAGTAAGCGTCACAAGAGCTATCCGGTGGTGGATGAGGCCGGGCAGGTGGTGGCCCTGGCCTCTCGCTCCGATGCGTTAGCCTTTGTGAAGGACCCGCAGCACGCGGAAGTTACGCTGCGCGAGGCGCTGGGCTCGCGTGAGATGGTGATCGGCACGCCTGAAGAACCCCTATCTCGTCTGGTTGAGCGGATGGTGCAGGACGATTCGGGTCGTGCGCCCATTGTGGATCCAGAGACGGGGCGGCTGGTCGGGCTTGTGTCGCGGCAGGATCTGCTGCGGGTCCGGGCGCGGCAGGTGAGCGAGGAGCACGAGCGGAGTCGTGTGCTGCGGTTCGGACCCCCACCGGCCGTGCCAATGGGCGACGGCCGCGGATTGGGGTCCGCAGCACGCCTCGCCAGCGATCGGGAGAGGTATCACACCGATCATGGGTGATCGGGGCGTCCACCGATATAGGAACGCAGATATTCGTTCAGGAATGACTCTGCCGTAGGCCGGTCTACTGCGCTAAGAATGTCTTGTTTGCTCGGACCGCAGAGCGGCATCTCCCAGTTGTTAGTCAGGTTCCAGGTTGTCAGGGCGCCTGTCGCTGGGTCTTTTAATGGTTCGGGTCGCGCCGATCTTGACCGGCAATTATCCGTTGATGCAGGCGCGTGTCGATGTTGCGGCCGGACAGGACGATTGCTGTGGGGCCCTGTGGCACGAACTTGGCGGCCAACAGTGCCCCGATCCCAACAGCGCCGCCGCCTTCAACCACCTCCTGCTCTTGCCAGTACGCGTGACGTATCGCGGCGGCAATTTCGGGCTCTTCGAGGAGGATGATCTCATCCACCAGATCGCGAACCATGCGGAAGGTCCAGCGGTTATCGGGGCCAATGCCGCCGGCGAGCGCGTCGGCGAGGGTGGGCAGCTCCGGGACTTCCACTGAACGTCCCGCCTGCTGGCTGGCATACATCCCCGCTCCGCTCGCCATGCTGATGCCGATCACCTTGGCCGCCGGATTGGCGGTCTTCACAGCAAGTGCCACGCCGGAGATCAGGCCACCCCCTGAAAGGGGCACCAGCACCGACGCGAGCTCGGAGAAATCCTCCATCAGTTCCAGGCCGATCGTGCCTTGGCCAGCGATGATATCCGGGTGGTCGAATGGCGAGATGGCTGTCAGACCTTCGTCAATCACCAGCCGCTCAACCTCCGCTTGCGCATCGTCCTGAGACTGCCCGATGATCCGCACATCGGCCCCGACGGCCCGGACCGCATCAACCTTGTTGCCGGGGACCTGGTGAGACATGCAGATGATGCACCGCACGCCAGCGAGACGCGCAGCATAGGCAAGGCCGCGGCCATGATTGCCGGTGGACGCGGCCGTCACACCGGACATGGTTGCGCTCTCTGCCAGCTTTAACAACGCGTTCGTCGCGCCGCGGAGTTTAAAGCTGTCGGTAGTTTGTTGTTGCTCAAGCTTCAGCTTGATCGCAACTCCCGCGTGCTCCGACAGGGTCGGCGAGTCCACTAAGGGCGTGCACCTCACCCGGCCGGCAATGCGTTGCCGAGCCGCATAGATGTCAGCCAGTGTGATTTGCTCCGTGCGCATTTTCTGCTCTCCCGTCGCAGAGGAGGAATTGATCGTAGCAGCCCATCAGCCAGCTAATAATGCGGTGCTTCCATGTTGCATCACAGCATCGCGGGCGGGAGAGATGCGAGAGTGGTGGCAGGTGAGATGACGTTAGAGTCAGCGCTCTTGAACACCTCCTTGACGTCGGCCATTAAGCGTCGTTAGGCTGTTTTTTGATAACCAGAACAACCGCCGCCGACGTTTGGCTGACCGGGGCAAACCCAGGCGGCCGTTAGGGAGAATGACCAAATGCCCGAGGGAATTTCGCGTCGCGCGTTCCTGGGGGGAACCGGAGCGGCATTGGCTCTCACTTCTCTCAGCGCGCTTGGCTTCGGTGAAGCCGAAGCGGCCCAGGTGGCGGCGATCCGCCCGTATAAGCTGACGGGAACGATTGAGACGCGGAATACGTGCACGTACTGTGCGGTCGCGTGCGGTATTATCTTATACGCGAAGCCCGCGGCAGAGACTGGGGGCAGGCGCAAGATCATGTATATCGACGGTGATCCGGACAATCCGACGAACCGCGGGACCCTCTGCCCCAAGGGCGCGGCGCTGCTGAACACGGCGTATGCCCCGACCAGGCTTATGAACCCGCGTTACCGAGCGCCGGGCACCCAGGAGTGGAAGAAGGTCTCCTGGGATTGGGCGCTCGATCGCGTGGCGCGGCATTTCAAGGACGACCGGGATAAGAACCTGGTCACCAAGAATGCCAAGGGCGTGACGGTGAACCGGTGGACCACCACGGGAGTCCTGGCCGCTTCGGCCAGTACGAACGAAACAGGTTGGCTGACTTACAAGGTGGTGCGCGGGGCGGGGGCTCTGGTCTTCGATAACCAGGCAAGGGTCTGACACGGCCCCACGGTGGCGAGTCTCGCCCCAACATTTGGCCGCGGCGCAATGACCAACCTCTGGACCGACATCGCAAGCGCCGATCTGATTATCGTTATGGGTGGCAACGCGGCGGAGGCGCATCCCTGCGGCTTCAAATGGGTTACACGCGCCAAGGCGGATCGCGGCGCCAGGCTGATCGTGGTCGATCCGCGGTTTACGCGAACGGCGTCGGTGGCCGATTATTACGCGCCGATCCGTCCCGGGACCGATATAACTTTCCTGCTGGGTCTGATTAAGTACTGCATCGAGAACAACAAGGTGCAGTGGGACTACGTGAAGCCGTACACCAATGCCGCCTTCGTGGTGAAAGACGGTTACGAGTTCAGCGAGGGTCTGTTCAGCGGCTACGATGCGGCGACCCGAACGTATGACCGTTCGACCTGGGAATACGAGATGGGGCCGGATGGTTATGCGGTGGTTGATCCGACGTTGGGTCATCCGCGCTGCGTGTGGAACCTGCTGAAGCAGCATGTTGCTCCGTATACGCCGGAGAAGGTGGAGCAGGTCTGCGGAACGCCGAGAGCGAAGTTCCTGCATATCGCCGGCATGGTAGCGGAGACGAGCGCCCCGAATAAGACGATGACGTCGATGTACGCGCTCGGTTGGACGCAGCACTCCTATGGCTCGCAAAACATCCGCACCATGGCGATGCTGCAGTTGATCCTGGGCAATATCGGGCTACGCGGCGGCGGCATGAATGCACTCCGGGGGCATTCCAACATTCAGGGGCTGACCGATCTGGGGCTGATGTCTGAGCTGCTCCCGGGCTACCTCGCCATCCCCAAGGAGAGCGAGCCCGACTTTGCGACGTATATGAAGACGCGCGGGTTCAAGCCGTTGCGGCCCGGGCAAATAAGTTATTGGCAGAACTATAAGAAGTTCTTCGTCAGCTTCCAGAAAGCGATGTGGGGTTCGGCGGCGACGGCGGACAACGATTACCGCTACGATTGGCTGCCAAAACTCGACCGGCCCATGTACGACCTGCTCCAGGCCATCGAGCTGATGGTGCAAGGCAAGATGAACGGGTATGTCTGCCAGGGCTTCAATCCGCTGCTGTCTGCTCCTAACCGGGGGAAGGTGACGGAGGGGCTGTCGAAGCTGAAGTTCCTCGTGGTTATGGATCCGCTGGATACGGAGACCGCGAATTTCTGGCAGAACCACGGTGAGTACAACAACGTCGATCCTACCAAGGTCGCGACCGAGGTGATCCAGCTTCCGACGACGTGCTTCGCGGAGGAGGACGGTTCGCTAACCAATTCGGGACGCTGGCTGCAATGGCACTGGGCCGGCGGCGATCCCCCGGGTGAGGCCAAACCCGATATCTGGATCATGGCGCAGATTTATCAGCGCATGAAGGCCTTGTACCAGAAGGAAGGCGGTACGCTCCCTGATCCGATTCTGAAACTCGATTGGCAGTATAAAGATCCGGGTTCTCCCACACCCGAAGAACTGGCGCGCGAGATCAACGGCCGCGCGCTGGAGGACGTGAAGGATCTGAAGGACACGACCAAGGTCGTGGTGCAGAAGGGCAAACAGCTCCCGTCATTCGGGTTCCTGCGTGACGACGGTTCGACGATGTGCGGCTGCTGGATTTACTCGGGCTGCTGGACCGAGGCGGGCAACATGATGGCCCGGCGGGACAACGAGGACGTTGGGAAGGCGGGGTTATATCCGAAGTGGGCGTTCTCGTGGCCGGTGAACCGGCGCGTGTTGTATAACCGGGCGTCGTGTGACCTGAGCGGCAAGCCGTGGGATCCCAGCCGGAAGATCATCGAGTGGAACGGCAAGATGTGGACCGGCTTCGATGTGCCGGACACGGCGCCGACCGCGAAGCCGGAGACGGTGATGCCGTTCATCATGGATGGGGAGGGGACGGCGCGGCTATGGGTGCGTGGGCTGATGGCCGATGGTCCGTTCCCGACGCACTACGAGCCGTTCGAATCGCCGGTTACTAACATCTTTGCTCCGAAAATCCGGGGCAACCCAGCGGCGCGGGTGTTCCCTGACGATGCGAAGGATTTTGGTGACCCGAAAGAGTTTCCGATTGTCGGGACATCGTACCGGCTGACCGAGCAGTTCCACTTCTGGACCAAGCACAACCCGGAGAACTCCAAACTGCAGCCGGAATTCTTCGTCGAGCTGTCGGAGGAGCTGGCCAGGGAGAAGCGCATCACGAATGGCGGTTGGGTCAGGGTGTGGTCGAAGCGCGGCTCGATCAAAGCCGTTGCATGTGTCACCAAGCGCATCAAACCGATGAACATCGAGGGTAAAAAGGTGCACGTAGTGGGTGTGCCGTTGCACTGGGGCTTTATGGGCGCTGCGCGCAAGGGCTTCGGGCCGAACTCGCTGACGCTGTTCATCGGCGATGCGAATACGCAAACGCCGGGGTTCAAGACGTATATGCTCAACATCGAGCCGACCACGCCGCCGGCCGGCGCGGCGACGGTGTGAGGGAGGACGGCAATGGCAGCGCGGGCAATGACCGTGGTGCGGTCCTCGGCGACAGCATCGGCCAAGTCGCAGCCGGTGTTCAGCGACGAAGTGGTCAAGCTGATCGACGTCTCGAAATGCATCGGCTGCAAGGCGTGCCAGGCCGCGTGTGATGAGTGGAACGACCTGAAGCCTGAAACAGGGTTCTTCACAGGTTTCTATCAGAACCCGCCTGATCTTGCGGCTAACACGTACACGCTGATGCGTTACCACGAGTGGGAGAATCCGAAGACCGGCGACCTGGAATGGCTGATCCGCAAGGACGGCTGCATGCATTGTGCCGATCCGGGCTGTCTGGCCGCGTGTCCGGCGCCGGGCGCGATCGTGCAGTATTCGAACGGCATTGTCGATTTCGTCAGCGAGAACTGCATCGGCTGCGGGTATTGCGTGAAGGGGTGCCCGTTCAACATCCCGCGCCTATCGGCGTCGCCGGCCAAATCGCATAAATGTACGCTGTGTTCAGACCGCGTTGCGGTCGGTGGTGGGCCGGCCTGCGCCAAGGCGTGCCCGACCGAGGCTATCGTCTTCGGGTCCAAGCAGGCGATGCTGCATCACGCGGCCGATCGGATTACCGATCTCAAATCGCGCGGGTTCGACGAAGCGGGGCTGTATAATCCGGAGGGCGTCGGTGGAACCCATGTGATGTATGTGCTCCACCATGCCGATCAGCCGGAGCTGTACCTCAGGACTGCCATCTGATCCGCACATCAGTCCATGGGTGCGGATCTGGAAGGGCACGGCCAAGACCTATGCCAGCCTTGCCGCTATTGCCGCGTTTGTGGTCGGCGCAGTGGTGCATCATGTTTCTACGGGATCGGTGCCTGTGACGGACGCGGATGAGGAGAAGGGACGCAAGGTCGTCGAAGGCAAGGAGTAACGGTTATGCCGGATCAGAGCGTGCACCCTGTGATCGTCAAGCGGTTTACGCTGGATGTGCAGGTCGCGCATTGGACCGTGGCGATCTGCTTTATTCTGCTGCTTATCTCCGGACTGGGGATGTTCTACGGCGGCCTGTTCTTTCTGACGGCCCTGTTCGGAGGTGGCGAAACGGCGCGCCAGGTGCACCCGTGGATCGGGGTGGTGCTATCAGTCGCTTTCCTTTGGCTGTGTCTCCGGTTCATTCCGATCACGCTGTGGACACGGGACGACGCGCAATATCTGGCACATCTGCGCCAGGCGCTCTCGGGACAAGAGGAGGGAGTGCCGGAAGCGGGCAAGTTCAACGCCGCCCAGAAGGTTTATTTTTGGGCGATGGCGTTGCTGGTGCTGGTCCTGTTGGTGACTGGATTGCTGACTTGGTATAAGTATTTTGGCACGGCTACTAGTATCCCGACCCAGCGGGTGGCGGCGGTTCTCCATTCGATCGCGGCTATTCTAGCGATCCTGGCGTTCATCACGCACGTCCACATGGTGACCTGGGAGCGCGGAACACTGCGGGCGATGACGCGCGGTGCTGTCACAGCCGGGTGGGGCTGGAAATACCACCGCAAGTGGCTGCGGGAACTGGGCCGCAGGGGGAAGACAGGGGCGAGGACAGCGGAGTAGACTCGCCGGCTGATGTCTGGGGTTTCGCTCGGAGAATTCGCCGAACCGCCGTTCGTTCGTCTGCCCGAACCGCCCGCGCTGTTCCGCGGACGGGCGGAGCGGTTTCGGGCGCTTGCCGGCGACCACGCGCTTGCGCCGTATCTGACATTTCTGGCTGAGATCACCTGTATTCAGGAGCGGCTTGCGGCGGATTTCCAACCCCGCCCCCCCGCCGTGGCGGCGGACTATGAAATTGCTCCCTTGGCACGGGAGCGGTTCACGCTTGATGCCTCCGTAATGGAGGTTGGCGACCAACTGCTGACGGCGGTTGCGGATCTTGAAATGCCCGCGACCGCCCGCGATGCGGTTGCCGCCCTGCGCTCCTCGCCCCTACCTGACAGGAGAGCGACGTTCCAGCGCGTGCTCGAAGATCCTTTGCCGGTCGATGTGATTGCGGAGCATTCGTTCGTCAGCGCGGCTCTTCAGGTGGTGTTCACCTGCACCGCCGCTGCTCTGCCTGCTGATCTTCTTCACCCGTGTCCCGGCAATTGTCCGGTTTGCGCCAGCCCGCCTGTGGCGTCGGTCATGGTTGGCTGGCCACGGGCAAGCGGAACGCGCTATTGCGCTTGCGGGCTGTGCGGAACTCTGTGTAACTATGTGCGTATCAAGTGCACGCTGTGTGGATCGACCGGCGGCATCATGTATCATGGCATCGAAGGGGATGACGGCACGATCAAGGCGGAAAGCTGTGATAGTTGCAAGCGCTACGTCAAAATCATGCAGCGGATGAAAAGGCCGGAACTGGAACCACTGGCGGACGACATCGGTTCGCTTGGGCTCGACATTCTCATGCGCGATAAGGAATTTTTCCGCGGCGCAGCGAATCCGTTTTTACTTGGCTATTGATCGTGATCATCGGCACCGCGGGGCACATCGATCACGGCAAGACAGCTTTGGTTCGGGCACTGACCGGGGTTGATACCGACCGGCTGCCGGAGGAGAAGAAGCGCGGCATCTCCATCGATCTCGGGTTTGCCTACATGCCGGCGCCGAACGGGGCTGTGATCGGGTTCGTCGATGTGCCGGGCCATTACCGGTTTATCCACAACATGCTGGCCGGCGCTGCGGGCATCGATTTCGTGCTGCTGGTGGTTGCGCTCGACGATGGGGTGATGCCGCAGACCCAGGAGCATCTCGCTATTATCCACCTGCTCGGTATCAAGCGAGGGCTCATTGTTCTCAGCAAGTGCGATCTTGTCCCGCCGGGGCGGGTGGACGAGGTCCGCGTGGAAGTTGACACGCTGCTTGCTGAAACCGCGCTGGCAAGCGCGAATGCGGTCGTGGTTTCGAGCACAACGGGTGAAGGCATCGAGGCTGTGCGAGCTCGGTTGTTGGCAGAAGCCGCGGCTTTCAAGCCCCGTGATGACGGTGGTGCTTTTCGCTTAGCGGTCGACCGCAGTTTTTCACTGCCCGGCGCGGGAACGATTGTCACAGGCACCGTGATGTCGGGCCGGGTTGCGGTCGGAGATTTGGTGCAGCTCAGTCCCAGCGGCCTCATGGCCCGGGTGCGCGGCATCCATGCGCAAAACCGGCTGGCGGAGGCAGGTCGGGCCGGCGAGCGGTGCGCGCTCAATCTAGTGGGCAGCGATATCAGCAGGGGTGCGATACGGCGTGGCGAGGTCGTGCTCGATCCCGCCCTGCACGCGCCGGCCTTTCGCATTGATGCGCGTCTGCGGTTCCTCGACGCCGAGACCAAGCCCAACGGCCAGAGTATCCCCGTACGGCTACACCATGCGGCGGCTGAAGTGGGCGCGCGCGTCGTGTCTCTATCAGAAGATCAATGGGCGCAGCTCGTGCTTGAGCGCCCCATAGCGGCGGCCGTCGGCGACCGCTTCGTGGTTCGGGACGTGTCCGGTCATGGCACACTGGGCGGGGGCGAGTTTGTCGACTTACGTGCCCCGGCACGGAAACGCCGATCGCCCGAGCGTCTGCGCGAACTGGCCGCGCGCGCTGAGGCCGATCTTGCGGCGGCGCTCGCCAACTTGCTTGCCGGGCCGCCGTTTTACGTCGATCTTGTTGGCTTTGGACGAGACCGGGCGCTGACTCAGGCTGGAGCTACATCGATTGCGACCCGCCTGGGCCTGATCGTGTTATCGAAGCAGGAGCAGCAGTTTGCAATCGCTGCGAGGCTCTGGGTTCAGCTTCGTCAACACATCGCCGAAACTCTGCGCGGATTTCACGCGACCAACCCGGATCTCCAAGGGATGCCGCGCGAGTGTTTGCGATTGTCGTTCTCGCCGCGTTTGCCTGCTCAGGTGTTTGCGGCGGTGTTGCAGCGGTTAACCGGGAAACAAGAGTTGGTGGCTGAGGGCGCCTGGGTTCGTCTTCCGGGCCACGAGGCTCGGTTTACCCCAGCGCAGGCAAGGCTCTGGCAGAAAGTAGAGCCGCTGCTTCGAGGCGAGGCGCGCTACCGGCCGCCGCGCGTGCGAGACTTGGCCCAACTGCTGCGCGAACTGGAGCCCGAAATTCGCAAGCTCTTGAAAATGGCGGCGCGAATGGGGCGGGTGGACGAAGTTGCGCCGGATCACTTCTTCCTTCGCGGCGTTATGTCCGAAATCGGGGACGTCGTTGCAGAGTTAAGCAGCTCGGTTCCTGATAGCGGATTCACGGCAGCAGATTTACGGGACCGTCTGCAGAACGGGAGGAAAGTTGCGATCCAAATTTTGGAGTTTCTGGACCGCCACGGCGTAACGCTGCGACGAGGCGATTATCGGCGCTTGAATCCGAAGCGGTTGGAGATTTTTCGGAGTTTCGCGTCCGGAGCGGAACCGCGGCGCACAGAGCCCTAACTGAACAATTTCATAGCGTTCAAAAGCGTGTTGAGAACCCCCCAGAGCAGGGGGATGCCAACCAACGCCCAGGCGAGGATCAGTTTCAAGCTAGTCATTGGCGCACCCTTGGCTAAGCTGGCTTGGTTTCCAGGAAGTTCCGTTCATGGACCGGGCGCACCAGCAGGTTGCAGAGCAGCCCGATCAGGAGCAGGACGGCCATGAGGTACATGGTCTCCGAGTAAGCACTGGCCTTCGGAACATGGTGATCAACTTGGTATTGGCGGATGTAATTAACCAGCACCGGGCCGAAAATGCCAGCGGCGGACCAGGCGGTTAGCAGCCGGCCGTGGATGGCGCCGACGTATTGTACGCCGAAGATGTCGCGCAGGTAGGCGGGAATGGTTGAAAAGCCGCCGCCATACATGCTGATGATAACCACGAAGCATATGACGAACAGGCCGACACTGCCAATCGCGCCCGCAGTTGGTACCAGGCTGTAGAGGACCATGCCAAGAACGAAAAACACGATATAGGTGTTTTTGCGCCCGATGAAGTCGGACGTCGAGGCCCAGAAGAATCGGCCGGCCATATTGAACAGGCTGAGCAGACCGACAAAGCCCGCGGCCGCGAGCGCGGTAACCCGTCCCGGGAACATCTCCTGCGCCATGGCCGAGGCCTGCCCGAGTACGCCGATCCCGGCAGTGACATTCAGGCACAGCACCCACCAGAGCAGCCAGAACTGCGGGGTGCGGATAGCGGTATCAACGTGGACGTTTTCGGTGGTGATCATGCCCGTGCTTTGGATCGGCGGAATATAGCCGGCCGGCTGCCAGTTCGGTGGAGGAACGCGCACGATGATCCCGCCGATGCACATGAAGCAGAAATAGATCAGGCCCATGACGGCGAATGTCTGCGCGACCCCGACACTGGTGGGGCTGGCAAACGCTTTCATTAGATACACCGATAGAGGTGAAGCGATCATTGCGCCCCCGCCGAAGCCCATGATTGCTAGTCCCGTTGCCATGCCCGGGCGGTCGGGAAACCACGTAATTAGTGTTTTCACGGGCGAGATGTAACCAATTCCAAGTCCGCACCCGCCGATCACTCCGTAGCCGAGATAGATGATCCAAAGATTGTGGACCGCCACGCCGAACGCGGCGATCAGGAAGCCGCCGCCGAAGCAGCAGGCGGCGGTAAACATTGCTTTGCGCGGACCAACCCGATCAAGCCACTTGCCGGTTGCGTAGGAGGACAGCCCGAGAAACACGATTGCCAGGCTGAAAATCCAGCCGAGCTCGGTGAGTTTCCAGTCACCCGGCGCGGACTTGGTGATGCCGATCAGCCGGGTCATAGGCAGGTTGAAAACGCTGAACGCGTAAGCTTGCCCGATGCAGAGATGCACACACAGCGCCGCGGGGGGGACCGTCCAGCGGCTGAAATCGGGACCGGCAATTATGCGTTCGCGGCTGAACCAGCCGGGGGCGCGCGACAGGGTCTGCGCGTAGTTCATTCCTGAACGATTCCTTAATATCTTTTTATCGTATTCCGATAATACATCAATTTGGCAATTTGGCAACGGCTTCGCGGACCATTTCGTCCAGTCCAGAACCCTGGTTAGCGAGTTGCTCTTTGATAATTCTTCGCATCCGGGGGTCCCAGAACTTAAGTAAGTGGTCCCGCGTAGATTCCACCGCCTGATCGTGCGGCTGGTAAGCAAAGGACCGGCCGATCTGGTTGGCCATGTAAACCAGCTTATCCGGGGACATGTTGCGTCGTCTCCAGGTTAAGGCGTTCGGGATGCGTGAAAACCTCAAACCCGTCCTGCCGTGCCACGGCAATAACGGTCATACCAGCGGCATCGGCAATACCGATCGCGAGCGCGGTCGGGGCAGATACCGCGACCGTGATGCCTACTCCGAGCATGGCTGCCTTCTGAATGAGTTCGATAGACAGCCGGCTGCTGAGCAACAGGACACCCTCGTGTGGCGGGACGGGTTGCCGCGCCAGGGCGCCGGCGAGCTTGTCGAGCGCGTTATGGCGGCCGACGTCCTCGCGCACGGCGAGCAGACCGTGGCAGGGATGCCAGAATCCGGCGGCGTGAACCGCGTGAGTGGCGTGGTTCAGGCGCTGGGCGTCCGGCAGGGCGTTGACCGCAGCAGCGATCTGATCGGGGCTGAACCGGGCGGTGGCGGTGACTTGGCGCACCGGGGGCAGGGCGCCGTGCAAGCTGTCGATTCCGCACAGGCCGCAGCCGCTGGGGCCGGCAATACGGCGCCGGCGCTGTTCAGCGATTTCGGCGCGGTCAGGCGGTAGCCACATCCGGAGTTCGATGCCGCCCGGGGCTTTGACCACCGAGAACTCCTCGATCTGGTCGGGGTGTTCGATAATGCCCTCGGTCAGGCTGAAGCCGATGGCGAAATCCTCCACATCGGCCGGCGTCGCGAGCATCACGGCGAGGGTGGCGCGGTTGTAGGTCAGCGCGATCGGAGTTTCATTCGCAATCACACGGGTGCCCGTGCTTACATGTTCGTTATGCCAGGCGAGCCGGGATACGAGGACCGAGGGAGAGCGCGTCAGCTTCGACACCGGGGTTGATCCAGCAGGGTTTGTGCGATGGATAAGGCGGCAAAGCGGCCAGGCTTCAACTGGGAGGAGAGCGTATGGGCGGAAAACGGCGGATTGGGGTCGGGCTGATCGGCTCTGGGTTCATGGGGAGGTGTCACGCGCTGGGGTATGCGACCGCCAGCCGGGTGTTCGATCTACCGGTGGAGGTCGATCTGGTGGTTCTGGCCGACATCAATGCGGAAGTAGCGGAGGGTGCGGCCCACGCGCTGGGTTTCCGGCGCTCCACCGGGAACTGGCGAGATTTGCTGGCCGATCCGGAGATCGATGTGGTGAATATCACCACGCCGCCCACGCTGCACCGCGAGATGGCGCTGGCGGCCGTTGCCGCGGGCAAGCACGTGCATTGCGAGAAGCCTCTCGCGCCGACCGCGGGAGAGGCGAGGGAGATGGCCGATGCGGCTGCGGCGGCCAGCCGGGTCACCCAGGTCGGGTTCAATTACCTGAAGAACCCGATGTTGGCGCTCGCCAAGGAGATCATCGCCTCCGGCGAGATCGGGGAAGTCCGGTCGTTCCGCGGGATCCATGCCGAAGACTACATGGCGGATGGCCAGATACCGTGGAATTGGAGGGTGGATCCGGCCGGCGGAGGCGGGGCGCTGGCGGATATCGGAAGTCATATTTTCGCGACTGCGCGGTATCTGATGGGGCCGATCGCTTCGTTGATGGCAGAGAGCGAGACGATGATCCGGGCGCGGCCCGTGCGAGCCGGAGCGACCGAGACGCGGGCGGTCGAGGTCGATGACGCGACGCGAATGCTGGTGAAATTCGCGAACGGTGCGAGCGGCACGCTGGAGGCAAACTGGGCGGCCACGGGGCGCAAGATGCAGCACGACTTCGAAGTCTATGGCTCCGCGGGCGGGATCGTGTTCACGCAGGAGCGGCTGAATGAGCTGCGCGTGTATTACATGGATGACCGGGGTGGACGCCGGGGGTTCCGGACCATTCTGGCGGGTCCCGAGCATCCGCCCTACGGGGCGTTCTGCCCGGCGCCGGGACACCAGCTCGGTTTCAACGAACTGAAGGCGATCGAGGTGCGCGACTTCCTGGCGGCGCTGGCTGGCAGCGAGGTGCGGGGGCCGGATTTCCGGGAGGGCTACGAGATCCAGAAGCTGGTCGAGCTGGCGTATCGGTCTTCGCGGGAGAAACAATGGCTGGACGTGTAGGTTGCGTAGGTCATAAATAGCAGAAGTTGCGCTGGAAGCGGGCCCAACCGCTCCAGCGGGGATCAGGGAGACGTCCCGATGAGTGAGGCGGTCATACGGCCTGGTGAAGACGAACGGCTGATGCATGCCTCGCTGGTGACGCGGCTGATGCGGCGGCCAGAGCTTGGCGCCGTCGCGGGGTTGATACTGGTTCTGATTTTCTTCGCGTTTACCGCCAGCTCCACGATGTTCACCCTCGAAGGGTTCATGACCATCCTTGCGCCCGCGGCGCAGCTTGGAATCATGGCGGTTGCCGCGGGGCTGCTGATGATCGCCGGTGAGTTCGATTTATCGATCGGATCGATGGTCGCCTTCGCGGGACTGATCCTGGGGCTTGCGATTATCGATGCCGGGTTGCCGCTGCTGCCGGCGGTAATCGTGACGATGATCGTGGCAGGAGCGTTCGGCGCGCTGAATGGTCAGCTCGTGATTCGCACGCGGCTGCCGTCGTTCATCGTCACGCTGGCATTCCTGTTCATCCTGCGGGGACTGTCGCTGACCGGGCTGAAGATGGCGACGGGGACGACGCAGATGCGCGGCATTCGCGACGCCGTTTCTGACAGCCTGCTCCTGTCGTTGTTTTCGGGGAATGCTTTCCACCGGTTGTTCGCCGCGCTGGCGCATGCCGGGCTGATTGCACGGCTGCCGAACGGTGACCCGGCCGCGCCGGGAGTGCCCGTGAGCATCCTGTGGTTCATTGGCTTCGCGCTGCTTGCGACGTGGGTCCTGCTGCGCACGCGCATCGGCAACTGGATCTTTGCTGCCGGGGGCGACGCAAACGCGGCCCGCAACTCCGGTGTGCCGGTTACCCGGGTCAAGACCGGGTTGTTTATCCTCACATCATGTGCGGCAGGGCTGGTTGCGGTGCTGACTGTCCTCGACGCCGGATCGACCGATGCACTGCGTGGCAATCAGCAGGAATTCCAGGCCATCATCGCCGCGGTGATCGGTGGCTGTCTGCTGACCGGCGGGTATGGATCGGCCATCGGCGCTTTTGTGGGTGCGATTATCTTCGGCACTGTGTCGATCGGACTAACCTACACCAATTTCGACAGTGACTGGTTCCAGGTGTTCCTGGGTGCAATGCTGCTGATCGCGGTGCTGTTCAACAACGCGGTGCGGCGTAGAGTGACGGGGGAGCGATGAGCGAGACAGCAACTCTGACGCGGACCGCCGCAGCAACCCAATCGGCGCCGCTGGTCGAGATGCGCGACATCGTCAAGCATTTCGGACACGTGATTGCGCTGGGCGGCGTGTCACTGAAGGTGCATTCAGGCGAGGTACTGTGCCTGCTGGGCGACAACGGCGCCGGCAAATCGACGCTGATCAAGACGCTGGCGGGCGTGCACAAGCCGACCTCGGGCGAGATGCTGGTGGAAGGGCGCCCGGTGGTGTTCGACAGTCCGCGCGATGCGCTGGATGCGGGGATCGCGACGGTTTATCAGGACCTGGCGATGATCCCGCTGATGTCGGTGACGCGCAACTTTTTCATGGGGCGGGAGCCGACAAACGGTTGGGGACCCTTCCGCCGAATGGATCAGGGGTTCTGTGACCGCGTCACGCGCGAGCAGATGCGTCATATCGGGATTGATGTTCGTGATCCGCATCAGCATGTGGGCACGTTGTCGGGCGGTGAACGGCAATGCGTAGCTATCGCGCGAGCGGTTTATTTCGGCGCCAAGGTGCTGATCCTGGACGAGCCGACTTCTGCGCTCGGGGTGGCGCAGACCTCGATGGTGCTGAAATACATTCAGCTCGTGCGGGAAAAGGGGTTGGGCGTAATTTTCATCACCCACAACGTGCGGCATGCGATGTCGGTGGGACAGCAGTTCACCGTGCTGAACCGTGGCAAGACGCTCGGCACGTACAGCAAGGGGGAGATTACGATCGACGAGCTGCAGAACCTGATGGCCGGCGGGAAGGAATTGCAACAACTGGCGGGTGAGCTCGGCGGTACTGTTTAGGCCGGCGGAGGGTTCGCCGGTCTGCTGGAGGGAGGAAAGGGGATGAGAGTGTTTAGACGAGTCCTGCTCGGCCTGTTTGCGGCGGCCGGACTGGCCCTGGCGGCGGGAACGGCGCAGGCCAAGGGGATCACAATCATTGTCGTCACTCACGGGCAGGCATCCGACCCATTCTGGGCCATCGTGAAGAAGGGCGCCGACGACGCCGGGAAAGCAATGAAAGTGGACGTGCTCTACCGGGCGCCCGAGACGTTCGATATGGTTAAAATGGCGCAGTTGATCAGGGCCGCGACCAATCAGCGGCCCGATGGACTGGTGGTATCGATACCCGACGCGGATGCGCTGGGCGGCGCGATCAAGGGCGCGGTGGCGTCGGGGATTCCGGTGATTTCCATGAATTCCGGCGTCGATGTCGCGAAGAAGCTCGGCGTCCTGCTGCATGTGGGGCAACCCGAGTATGACGCGGGCAAGATAGCCGGTCAGAAGCTCGCTCAACTGGGCGGGACCAAGGGCGTCTGCATCAACCAGGAGGTCGGCAACGTCGCCCTTGACGAGCGCTGCAAAGGCTTTGCTGACGGGTTCGGTCATCCAGTGAAGGTGTTGCCGACCACCATGGATCCGTCTCAGACAACATCGAAGGTTCGCGCTCTGCTGCAGTCCGACCCCTCGGTCAACACCATCATGTGCCTTGGCGCGGCGACGGTCGGCGAGCCGACAGTGGCGGCGGTAAAGGCGATGGGCCTGACGAAGCCACTGCTGATCGCATCGTTCGACCTGTCACCGGGGTACCTCAAGGCCGTTGCCGACGGTCAGGCTGCGTTCGCCATTGACCAGCAGCCGTATCTGCAGGGCTATCTGCCGGTGGTGTTCCTGTCGCTGTATGCGCGGGACGGGCTGATCCCCGAGGCGTCCGTGATACCTTCTGGGCCGAACCTGATTACGAAAGACAAGGCATCGCAGGTGATCAAGCTGTCGGGGGAGAGTATACGGTAAATCTTCCTGACCCGGCCCGCTGCAACCGGAGTTGCGGCCCTGACGCTTAGTCCACCTCTCCCGCTTGCGGGAGAGGTCGGCGTGGCGAAGCGCGCCGGGTGAGGGTGCCCCCCGGCCCCGCTTATTTCGCCGGCACCGCCTCGACCCGGCGGCTGAGCCTCGAGAATTCTTTGTATTCGCGCTGCCAGTCAGTCGGGCCGTTGCTAAGCGCAACCTGCACGGCTGTCACCTTGTATTCCGGGCAGTTGGTCGCCCAGTCCGAATAGTCCGTGGTGACGACGTTGGCCTGCGTGTCCGGGTGATGGAACGTGGTGTAAACCACGCCCGGGGCGACGCGGTCGGTGATATGCGCCCGCAGACTGGTTTCGCCCGACCGGCTGTTGACCCGCACCCAATCGCCATCGCGGATGCCGCGCTCCTCAGCGTCGTGCGGATGGATCTCCAGCCGGTCCTCATCGTGCCAGATGCTGTTCGCAGTCCGGCGCGTTTGGGCGCCGACATTGTACTGCGAAAGAATACGCCCGGTGGTGAGCAGCAGTGGGAAGCGGGGGCCGATTTTCTCGTCAGTCGGGATGTATTCGGTAACGACGAAGTTGCCCTTGCCGCGGACGAAGCCGCCCATGTGCATGACCGGCGTGCCCTCGGGCGCCTTGTCGTTGCACGGCCACTGGATCGACCCGAGTCGCTCCAGCTTCTCAAAGGACACGCCAGAGAAGGTCGGGGTGGTGGCGGCGATCTCGTCCATGATCTCCGACGGGTGGCGATAGTTCCATCCGAGACCAAGCGCATTGGCGATGAGCTGGGTGATCTCCCAATCGGCGTAGCCGTTCCGCGGAGCGACAACTTTGCGAACGAGATTGATGCGGCGCTCGGCATTGATGAAGGTGCCGTCCTTCTCCAGGAACGAGCTGCCGGGCAGGAAGATATGCGCATAGTTGGCGGTTTCGTTCAGGAACAGATCCTGCACGACCACGCATTCCATCGCTTTCAGCCCGTTGATGACGTGCCGCGAGTTGGGATCGGACTGCGCGATGTCCTCGCCCTGGATGTAGATGGCGCGGAAGCTGCCGTCCTGGGCCGCGTCGAGCATATTGGGGATGCGCAGGCCCGGCTCGGGATCGAGCTTCACGCCCCACATCTTCTCGTAAATCGCGCGGGTCTCGGGCTCGCAGATGTGACGGTACCCGGGCAGCTCGTGCGGGAAGCTGCCCATATCGCAGGAGCCTTGCACGTTGTTCTGGCCGCGCAGCGGGTTCACGCCGGTGCCTGGCTTGCCGACATTGCCGGTTGCCATCGCCAGATTGGCCAGCCCCATGACGCCGGTGCTGCCCTGGCTGTGCTCGGTGACGCCAAGGCCGTAGTAGATCGCGGCGTTGCCTCCGGTGGCGTAGAGGCGGGCAGCGTCGCGGATAAGCTGCGCGGGGACGCCGGAGACTTTTTCGACTTCTTCGGGACTGTTGCGCGGCTCGGCCACGAACGCGGCCCAGTCCTGGAAAGCGTCCCAGTCGCACCGCTCGCGGACATAGGCTTTGTTCACCAGGCCCTCGGTGACAACAACGTGGGCCATGGCGTCCAGAAGGGCAACGTTGGTGCCTGGTTTCAGCGGCAAATGGTAGGTCGCTTCGATGTGCGGCGAGCGCACGAGGTCGATGCGCCGGGGATCCACGACGATCAGCCTCGCGCCCTGGCGTAGGCGGCGTTTCATCGCGGAGGCAAACACCGGATGTCCGTCGGTGGGGTTGGCGCCGAGCACCATGATGACGTCAGCATAGGCGACAGAGTTGAAATCGTTGGTACCGGCGGAGGTGCCGAACGTGGTTTTGAGCCCGTAGCCGGTCGGGGAGTGACAGACGCGTGCGCAGGTGTCGATGTTGTTGTTGCCGAAGCCCTGACGCACGAGCTTCTGGACGAGATAGGTCTCCTCGTCGGTGCAGCGGGAGGACGTAATCGCGCCAACCGCGTCTTTGCCATGCTGGGCCTGGACGCGGCGGAACTCGGCGGCGACGCGGCTGAGGGCCTCGTCCCAGGTAACTTCGCGCCATGGATCTGTAATGCGCTCGCGCATCATAGGCTTAAGCTTGCGGTCGGGGTGCATGGCGTAACCCCAGGCGAACCGGCCCTTGATGCAGGAATGACCGTGGTTGGCTTTGCCGTCCTTCCAGGGGACCATGCGGACGACGGTCTCGCCCTGCATCTCGGCTCTGAAGTTGCATCCGACACCACAATAGCCGCAGGTAGTGACCACGGAGTGTTCAGGCTGGCCGAGCTCTACCACGGATTTCTCGATCAGCGACCCGGTAGGGCAGGCCTGCACGCAGGCGCCGCAGGAGACGCATTCGGATTCCAGGAACGGTTCGTCCATGCCGGCCACAATGCGCGAGGCGAAGCCGCGGCCATCGACCGTCAGGGCGAAGGTGCCCTGGGTTTCCTCGCAGGCGCGCACGCAGCGCGAACAGACGATGCAGCGGGCGGGGTCGAACATGAAGTACGGGTTGGATGCGTCGACAGGCGCGTGCAGGTGGTTCAACCCATTCTGGCCATAACGGATCTCGCGCACGCCAACGATACCCGCCATGCGCTGCATTTCGCTGTTGCCGGCGACCGGTGAGGTGAAGCCATCCGCCGGATGATCGGAGAGATACAACTCCATAACGTTGCGGCGCAGCCGGCGGAGGCGTTCGGTGCCGGTGCGCACCTTCATGCCGGGTGCGACCGGGGTGGTGCAGGAGGCTGGGGTGCCGGCGCGACCCTCGATTTCCACTAGGCAGAGACGGCACGAGCCGAAGGCGTCCAGCGTGTCGGTGGCGCAGAGTTTGGGCACAGTGATGCCGGCTTCCATGGCGGCGCGCATGACCGACGTCCCGGCAGGCACGGTGATCTCCCCCCCGTCAATAGTCAGCGTGACCTGCTCGATCGAGGAGCTTGCGGGGGTGCCGTAGTCAATTTCCAGCAGCAGTGGCATCGCGATCTCCGTTTAGTCCGCGGCCAGCTTTGATCTGGCGCCGAAATCTTCAGGGAAGTGGGTAAGCGCGCTCGTGACGGGATATGGGATGAAGCCGCCCAGGGCGCAGAGCGATCCGAACTTCATCGTCTCGCACAGGTCCCGCAACAGCTCGAGATTGGCCTCGACCTGCTCGCCTGCGATGATGCGGTCCACGACCTCCACACCGCGGACGGAGCCGACCCGGCAGGGGGTGCATTTGCCGCAGGATTCCTCGGCACAGAATTCCATGGCGAAGCGCGCCTGTCTGGCGAGATCCACGGTGTCGTCGAAAACCACGATGCCGCCGTGGCCGATCAAGCCGTCGCGGGCGGCGAAGGCTTCGTAGTCGAACACCGTATCGAACAGGCTGGGTGGGAAGTAGGCGCCGAGCGGACCGCCGACCTGCACCGCGCGGACGGGGCGGCCGGTGCGCGTGCCCCCGCCGATGTCGTTGACCAGCTCGCCGAGCGTCAGGCCGAAGGGGGCCTCGAACATCCCGGCGTGGCGGACGTTGCCGGCAAGCTGGATAGGGATGGTGCCGCGCGAGCGGCCGTAGCCGATGGCGCGATAGGCCTCGCCGCCGTGGGTGAGAATCCAGGGGACGCTCCCCAGAGTGATGACGTTGTTAATGACGGTGGGCTGCCCGAACAGGCCTTTGTGTGCAGGCAACGGGGGTTTGGCGCGAACCTGGCCGCGCTTGCCCTCCAGGCTATCGAGCAGGGAGGTTTCCTCGCCGCAGACGTAGGCGCCGGCGCCGACAATCTGCTCGATGTCAAAGGCAAAGCCGGAATTCAGAACATCGGGGCCGAGCAGGCGGGCGGCGCGGGCAGCATCGAGGGCGGCATTAAGGATGCGCACCGCGCCGGGATACTCGGAGCGGGTATACACATAGCCCTTGTGGGCGCCGACGGCGAACCCGGCGATCACCATGCCTTCAATGAGCGTCAGCGGATCGCCTTCCATGAGCATCCGATCGGAGAAGGTCCCGGAGTTGCCCTCGTCGGCATTGCAGACGATGAACTTACGGCTTCCCGCGGCTTCCGCGGCCGTGCGCCACTTGATGCCGGTAGGGAAGCCTGCACCGCCTCGGCCGCGCAAGCCGGATTCGGTCACGGCGGCGATGACCCTAACCGGTCCGAGCTCGAAGGTGCGGCGTAGGCCTTTGAGGCCGCCATGGGCCTCGTACTCGGCCACGGAGAGCGGATCAGTGATGCCGGAGCGGGCGAAGACCTGGCGCTGCTGGGCGGCGAGGTAGGGCTGGTCCTCTGGCCGGCCGAGGCGGAAGGGGTGGGGGCCGCCCGCCAGTATCGAAGTGACGTCGGTGGGTTTAACCGGGCCGTAGGCGATGCGGCCTTGCGGCGTCTCGATCTCGACCATGGGTTCCAGCCAAAGCATGCCGCGAGAGCCTGTACGGATGACCTCGGCGCCGCCAGCAGCCAGAGCCTTCGCGACCTTATCCGCGCCAAGCGCGATGGCAGCCGCGTCGTGGGGAACGAAGGCCCTGGTCATACGGCTTCCTCGACCGCCGCGGCCACGACGTCGGCGTCAAGGCGGCCAATCGGGGTCTCGTCCAACATCCCGGAAGGACCAACGGCGCAAAGCCCCAGGCAAAAGACAGGCTCGAGCGTCACCGCCCCATCGGGGGTGGTCTCCCGCCAGCCAACGCCCAACCGTTCCTGCACCTCCGCGGCGAGATGGTCGGCGCCCAGCGACTGGCATGCTTCCGCGCGGCAGAGCCGTAGGATATGGCGGCCTGGCGGCTCGCGGCGGAAGTCGTGGTAGAAGCTGATGGTGCCGTGAACCTCGGCGCGGGAGAGGTTGAGCGCCTGGGCGATCATGGGGACAGCAGCGCGGGGGATGTAACCGAACGCCTCCAGAATGGCGTGCAGCAGCGGCATCAGGCCGGCTTCGCGGCTAGCATAGGCGGCGATGATGGACGCCCCCCGTTCAGCGGTCCATGGCTCAGGCGTGGCCATGTGTCCCTCCGCTTTTTCGTTGGATCATGGGGAGAAGGAAAGACTTTGGCGGGGGAATTGCAAGAGCACCTCGGCCGGGCTGCCGGAATGGGGGAGTCGCGAGGTTGACTTAGCGGGGGTGAAACGCTACTTGCCACCTTCGGCCTGCGGCGGTGGCGTCGGCGGGCCAATCGGGCATGGCAGGACGAAATCTGAGCGAGGTCGGGCGTGGCGCGCATCGCGGGCGTGAATGTTCCAACGAACAAACGGGTCACTATCGGGCTACGGTATATCTATGGGATCGGGCCGACCAAGGCGGCTGAGATCTGCACACGGCTTTCGATTCCGGATGAGCGTCGGGTCAACCAGCTTTCGGATGAGGAAGTGCTGCGGATCCGCGAGCTGATCGACCGGGAGTACCGGGTCGAGGGCGATCTGCGGCGCGAAGTCGCTATGAACATCAAGCGGCTGATGGACCTTGGCTGTTATCGCGGCCTGCGGCACCGCAAGGGTCTGCCGGTCCGCGGGCAGCGGACCCACACCAATGCCCGGACACGTAAGGGCAAGGCGGTGCCAATCGCCGGCAAGAAGAAAGTCACCAAGTAGGCGCAGGCTCGCCGCGGACTAACGATTTCCCCGAACAGCAAGCAGGATCTGACCATACATGGCGAAGCCCGCCACTAGCACCCGACCGCGCCGCAAGGAGCGCAAAAACATCACCGCTGGCGTGGCACACGTAGCTGCCACGTTCAACAACACGATCGTTACGATCAGCGACGCCCAGGGCAATGCGATTGCATGGTCGTCCGCCGGCAGCCAGGGGTTCAAGGGCAGCCGGAAATCCACGCCTTACGCCGCCCAGGTGGCGGCGGAGGACGCCGGCCGGAAGGCGCGGGAGCATGGGATGGAAACGCTGGAGATCGAGGTCAGCGGACCTGGCTCGGGGCGAGAAAGCGCGCTACGGGCGCTGCAAGCGGTTGGGTTTAACATTACGGCGATCCGGGATATGACGCCGATCGCACATAACGGTTGCCGGCCCCGGAAGCGCCGGCGGGTGTGAGTTTCCGGCGGCCGCATGGCCGCCGCTGATGATTGGCCCGAGGCGCTTGGGAGCGGCGGGCTGGAAGGTAGATGAACGGATGAGACAGAGTGCGGTTATCCAGCGGAACTGGCAGTCGTTGATCAAGCCAGAGAAGCTTGACGTTGAGCCCGGTGGCGATCCTGCTCGGATCGCCACTGTCGTTGCCGAGCCGCTGGAGCGCGGGTTCGGCATGACGCTGGGCAATGCCATTCGGCGGGTGCTGCTGTCGTCTCTGCAGGGGGCGGCAGTTACTGCGGTGCAGATCGACGGCGTGCTGCACGAGTTCAGCTCGATCGCTGGCGTGCGTGAGGACGTCACGGACATCGTGCTGAATATCAAGCAGCTTGCGCTGCGCATGCACGGCGAAGGGCCGAAGCGGATGACGCTGACGGCCTCCGGTCCGGGCGAGGTGCGGGCGGGGCAGATCCAGGTGCCGCATGATATCGAGATCATGAACCCAGACCTCGTGTTGTGCACGCTGGATGACGGCGTGCGGATGGGAATGGAGTTCACGGTCAATCTGGGCAAGGGCTATGTGCCGGCATCGGCGAACCGGCCGGAGGATGCACCGATAGGGTTGATCCCGGTGGATTCGATTTACTCGCCGGTGCGGCGCGTTTCCTACAAGGTAGAGCCGACCCGCGTTGGGCAGGTCACGGACTACGACAAGCTACTGCTGACGGTTGAAACCAACGGCGCGGTGACGCCGGAGGATTCGGTAGCGCTGGCCGCCCGCATTCTGCAGGATCAGTTGCAACTATTCATCAACTTTGAGGAGCCGCAGCAGATCCGGGTGGAGGAGCCGGAGGACAACCTGCCGTTCAACCGCAACCTGCTGCGGAAGGTGGACGAGCTGGAGCTTTCGGTGCGCAGCGCCAACTGCCTGAAGAACGACAACATCGTTTACATCGGCGACCTGGTGCAGAAGACCGAGCAGGAGATGCTGCGAACGCCGAACTTTGGACGGAAGTCGTTGAATGAGATCAAGGAGGTTCTCGCTTCCATGGGGCTGTCGCTGGGCATGAGCGTGCCGGGCTGGCCGCCGGAGAATATCGAGGATCTGGCGAAGCGGCTGGAAGAGCCGTTCTAGAGCGTGTTCATGGGGAGTGGAAACGGCGCGGTATTCACCTCTCCCGCTCTGCGGGAGAGGTCGGCGTGCTCAGCGCGCCGGGTGAGGGTGACACGGTCCCAGTCAGGGTCAATCTGTTTTAGTGCGAGTCGGGAAGACACGCTTCGCGCTTCGTGGAGCTTGGGTACTGATCGCGGAGGACGTTGAGCAATGCGTCATGGGGTTGCCGGGCGGAAGCTCGGCGTTACGTCGGCTCATCGGCAGGCGATGTTCCGCAACATGGCGGTCGCGCTGCTGAAGCACGAGCAGATCACAACCACGCTGCCGAAAGCGAAGGAGCTGCGCCCGGTTGCCGAGAAGCTGATCACGCTGGGCAAGCGCGGCGGATTGCACGCGAAGCGGCAGGTGCATGCGAAGCTGCGGGATATGACCATCGTGAACAAGCTGTTCGGCACCTTGGCTGAGCGATACCGGGACCGGGCCGGCGGCTACACGCGGGTGCTGAAAGCGGGCGTGCGATATGGCGACGCGGCGGACATGGCGGTAATCGAACTCGTGGACCGCGATCTAACGGCGAAGGGGATCGACAGCGGGCCGAAGCAGGGTGGGGCTGCGGAGGAGCGAGAGGAAGAGGCGGAGGAGTAGTAGCTGATTTTTCGTGCGCGCTTCGGTCTAGTCTTGGTGGCGCGGTCTCGCCGCTCCTAATTCGGAGAACCACTGAGAACACACGGAGCGCCACGGAGACAGGCGGGCCCACCTGCCCTCGTGGCTCGCCAGCACTGAAAGCCGTTCGCGTCATTGCAAGCGAAGCAATCCAGGCCCATTGACACTCTCAGCCATTCAATTCGATCGCGGTGCGGCCAACCAGCTGTTGGCGAGCTTCGCGTTATCCCGGCGCGCCAGTCCGATGATCGCTCCGGGTGGTTTTCTGCCGGTCCGCTTCCGGGCTGAGTGCGCTGGAACCGGACGCTTGGTCTGGCGGTTCAGCGCCGTCAGCAGCTGGTTGGTGCGTCCGATCAGCCTCAGGAGCTCGCCGAAATGTCGTGCCAGGGCGCGTGCGGCCCCTGCGCTTGGAGGTAGAGGCAGCTGTCGAGAACGAATAATCTGATCTTGCAGCGGACCTTTATCGACATTCATCATGCACGTCTATATCGAGGGTATGTCGGCAAGGCTGGTGAGGGAAGTTCGATGCCCGGAAAAATCGTCACCTGTCTGTGGTTCGACCATGGCGAGGCGCGGAAAGCGGCGGAATTCTACGCCGCCACCTTTCCTGGCAGCCATGTCGGGCAAGCGCTTCAATCTCCATCCGATTACCCTGGTGGTGAACAGGGTAGCGAATTGACCGTCGAGTTCACTGTACTCGGCCAAGCCTTTGTTGGTCTGAATGGTGGCCCCGCGTTCACGCCGAACGAGGCGGTGAGCTTCCAGGTGATGACCGACGATCAGGCAGAAACCGACCGCTATTGGAATGCGATCATTGATAATGGCGGCAGCGAAAGCGAGTGCAGCTGGTGCAAGGATCGCTGGGGCTTTTCGTGGCAGATCGTGCCGCGAGCCTTAATTGCCGCGCTGAAGAATCCGGATCGCGCCGCCGCAAAGCGGGCGATGGACGCCATGATGACCATGCGCCGGATCGACATTGCTAGGATTGAGGCTGCACGAGACGGTCATGCGGCAGCCTGACGCCGATGGCCACCGCCTCGGTGCGAAGAGCGGGAAGCCAGTGATCCCATAGACGGCCGCCCGGAGGTCCGCTTTTTGGAACAGCCGCCTAACCGCCGAACGTCTTGTCTGGGTCGGAAGCGGTCACCGGATCGGACGCGTGGTATTAATCAACAAAGCTGAAGGCTGGAGCCTTGTCAGGCGGTCGCTGCAAGGGGACGATTGCGGAGGTCAGTAAAAAGGCTTCCGCGATGGCGTTTATTCCTTCTCCGCATTGCACGCAGCACTGGCAGGTAACCAAGCCTGCCGCCACCGGTCGGCGCGGGATCGTGGTGTCGCAGTCAGCTGCTGCGGCGGAAGCTGGAATCGCGGCGCTGGATGCCGGCGGAAACGCGGTCGATGCCGCGGTGGCGACGGCATTGGCGCTGACGGCAGTAGAGCCGTGGAACTCCGGATTGGGTGGGATTGGATTTGCGCTGGTGCACCGCTCGGGCGAGGCGCACGCGCAGGTGGTGGACTTCGGGCCAATGGCGCCAAGAGCACTCGATCCGTCAGTTTTCAAGCTGACCGGTAGGATGAAGCAGGACCTGTTTGCATGGCCGGAGGTAGAGGGCGACGCGAACATTCATGGGCCGCTGTCGTTCGCAATCCCCTCCTCCATGGCGGGGTATGAGTTGATGCATCGTCGGTGGGGGAAGCTGCCGCTCACCGAGGTGATCGCTCCAGCGGTGGCGCTGGCGAAGCGAGGGCTGCCGGCGGACTGGTACACCACGATCAAGGTGGCGTCGTCGGCTTCGGTGCTGCGGCTTTATCCAGAAAGCGCGCGGATTTATCTGCCGGATGGATTGCCGCCCATCGCGCCATACCAAGGCTCGCCCGGGTTTTTCCTGCTTGGTGCGCTGCCGGACACACTGCAACGGCTAGGGCGGGCGGGACTGCGCGACTTTTACGAGGGCGACGTGGCGGCGAGCATCGCCGCGGATGTGAAGGCGATAGGCGGAGTGCTGTCGCGGGAGGATTTGCGAAGCTGTCAGGCACGGACGCGGCCGGCGGTGGAAATAGAGTGGCGAGGCCGGACGTTGCAGTTGACCGGGGGACTGACGGCGGCGCCGACGCTGATGCGGGTGTTGGAGCGGATGGCCGAAGCGCCCTACGGGCGCGCTCCGTCCCCGGAGTGGTATGTGGCGTTGGCGCGGGCATTGAAGGGGGCTTACGCGGAGCGCCTGGCGGGGCTTGGCGACGCGGAACCGAATGGTTCGGAGGCCTGCACGACGCACCTGACAGTGTGTGATGCCGAGGGCAGCATGGTGGCGATCACGAGTACGCTGCTGTCCTCAATGGGCAGCCGGGTGGTGCTGCCGAACTCGGGCGTACTGATGAACAATGGTATCATGTGGTTTGATCCTCGGCCGGGACAGCCAAACTCACCGGCGCCAGGAAAGCGGCCGTTGACCAATATGTTGCCGGTGATATTGAGGGACGGCGGCCGGCCATGGATCGGCGCCGGAGCTTCGGGCGGGCGGCGGATCCTGGGGGCGGTGTTCCAGACACTGACCTATGCGGCGGAGTTCGGAATGTCGCTGGAGGCAGCGCAGCACCATCCGCGGATTGATGTGTCGGGCCCGGAGATGGTCAGTGTGGATCGGCGCATGCCGGAACCGGTGATTGCGGCGTTGCAGGCGGATGGCCCCGTTGAGGTGGTCGAGCATGGAGTCATGCCGATCAACTTCGCCTGTCCGAACCTGATCCGGATTCAGACGGACGGGATGCGGACGGGGATCAGCGACTGGGCCTCGCCGTGGTCGGCGGCACTGGCGCAGGGAGGTTAGGATATGTCCCTTAATCTTGGCGAACGCTTTCCTCGTCGTATCCTGGGCTTCTGGCCGTCGCCGATCCATCCGCTGCGGCGGCTTTCGCAGGAGCTGGGGGTCGAGGTCTGGGCGAAGCGCGATGACGTTTCTTCGGGCCTTGCGTTCGGGGGTAATAAGATCCGCAAGCTGGAGTGGCTGGCCGCGGATGCGGTGGCCAAGGGTTGCGATACACTGGTTTCGATCGGGAATATCCAATCCAACCACACGCGGCAGGTAGCCGCGGTGGCGGCCGTTCTGGGAATGCGGTGCCGGCTGGTGCAGGAAGAATGGACCAAGTGGGACGATCCGGTTTACGATAAGGTTGGCAACATCCTTTTGTCCCGATTGATGGGCGCGGAGACGATCCTGGAGGGCGAGGGCTACTCCACCGCGATCAAGGACACGTGGGAACGAGCGCTGGAGCAGGTGCGCCGGGAGGGCGGAAAGCCGTATGCGATCCCGGCCGGGGCTTCGGATCATCCGCTGGGCGGCCTGGGGTATGCCAACTTTGCCGATGAGGTCGCCGCACAGGAGCGGGAGCTTGGCATTCTCTTCGATACGGTGGTGACCGCAACGTGCACCGGCTCGACTCAGGCGGGGATGGTGGTCGGGTTTGGTGCTCAGGATCGCAGGCGTCGCCTGATCGGCATCGATACCGCGGCGAATGCCGAGATGACCCTGGCGGCGGTAACTAACATCGCGCGGGCGACTGAGGAGCTTGTGGGTTTTAACCGGGAAGTTCGGGACGAAGAGATCGAAGTCGACCCCCGGTTTGCGGGCCCGGATTACGGCTTGCCGGATGAAGCGACCATTGCAGCGATCCGGTTATCGGCGCGACTGGAAGGCATGCTGACGGACCCAGTGTATGAAGGGAAGTCGCTGGCCGGGTTGATCGCGATGGCGCGGGGTGGCGAGATTCCGCGGGGCTCGAAGGTGCTGTATGTACACCTCGGCGGCGCGCCGGTATTAAGTGCGTATCATAAGGCATTTGGCCCGGATCACCTGTTTGGATAACACACCTCAACCGAGCCAATATCGTGGCCCAGCCCCTGCTCGTCCGGCGCGGTCGGCGGGATTGGCAAGGCGGCACCGGTCGATCGAAAGACATCCGCATCCGATGCACTGCGTCAGGCCGTCTCTGAGGCGTTGCAGCTCCGCGATCTTCTCATCGATCCGTTTCGTCCATTTCCCCGACAGGCGCGCCCAGTCGCCGCGGGTCGGAATGCGCCCGGCGGGAAGCCTGGCCAGTTCGGCGCCGATTTCCTCAAGCGTCAGCCCAATTTTCTGGGCAAACACGATGAATGCGATCCGGCGCAACACCGCGCGAGGATAGCGGCGGTGCCCGGAGCCGGCCCGCTCTGACGCTATGAGCCCCCGCTCCTCATAAAAGCGCAGGGCGGACGAGGCGATCCCGCTGCGCCGCGAGACCTCGCTGATGGTCAGCACGGAATCCATACCGCAACACAAGCACATTTCCTGCTTGACTTCAAGTTCACTCGAACTTGTAGCCAACATCCCTGGTCACGCGAAAGGATACCAACCGATGCCTGTCACTACCGAGTTCAGGGACGTTCGTGCAGCCGTCACTGGCGGAACATCCGGCCTGGGGCTTGCACTCGTCCGGCTACTCACCTTTCGCGGCGCGCGTGTGGCCTTCGTCGCCCGCACCGCCTCGGCCGTTGAACAGGTGGCTCGCGAAACGGGCGCATACGGCATTGTCGGCGATGTGGGCCGCAAGGAGGACATTTACCCGATCGCGCTGCAGATCACGGGGAATCTCGGCGGACTCGATGTTCTGATCAACAATGCATCAAGCCTCGGTCCCACGCCGCTCGCACTCCTGGCCGATACCGAATGCGAAGACCTGGGGCGCGCACTGGCCGTCAACCTGCTGGCGCCGTTCCGGCTGACCAAGGCACTGTTCGGCGCACTTACCGCCTCGGCACGGGACAGACGCGGCGCGGTGGTGATCAACATCTCCAGTGATGCAGCGACAATCCCCTATTCGCGATGGGGGGCCTATGGCGCAAGCAAGGCGGCTCTCCGCCACATGACGACAATCTGGGCCGAAGAGGCCGCGGCCGAGGGCGTGCGTTTTCTCGCGATCGAGCCAGGCGATATGGACACGCCGCTGCATGCGCTGGCAATTCCCGATGCCGATCCGGCGACATTGCGGCGCCCTGAGGACGCCGCGGCGGAAATCGTCGAAGCGATACGGGCCGCATTGCCGCCCCGCGTCATTCCTCCTGTCGGAGGGCGCTTATGATCGCGGCCCACCGCCTGGACTGGCGATCCGCGAAGCTCGCCATTGTCGGTGCGACTGGCGGGGTGCAGCACCGGCCGCGCGCTGCACTCGCCGCGCTTTTCAGCCCGGACGATCTGGTGATTGCCAACGATGCCGCAACATTGCCGGCAAGCTTACGCGGAACGCATTGCAAGAGCGGCGAGAGCATCGAGGTTCGAACTCGCCGCCTGGGTCTCGGCTCGCGATCCGACGCGGTTTATCGCCGTCGTGTTTGGGGAGGGCGACTACCGTACACGTACAGAGGACCGGCCGTCCCCGCCGCCGCTTTCCGCCGGTGACCATCTGGTGCTGGGGCCACTCGTGGCGCAGGTAGAGCGCGTCCTCGATCACCCGCGCTTGATCGCACTGCGCTTCGCCGGTGCTCGCGCCGCCATCCTGGCCGGGCTCGCGCGCCACGGTCAGCCGATCCAGTATGCGCACGTCCCTGAGCCGCTGGTATTGTGGGACGTCTGGACGAAGATTGCGGCCGAGCCGTTCGCCTTCGAACCACCATCAGCGGGATTTGCGCTCGACTGGCACACTCTGGCCGCCTGGCGAGAGCGTGGGATCGGTTTTGCCACGTTGACACACGCGGCCGGAATCTCCTCGACCAGTGATCCGGTATTAGACGTGCGGCTTCCGCTCGATGAGCACTACTACATTCCAGAACGGACGGCAGCAGCGATCAGTTACACGAAATCCCAGGGCCGACGCATCATTGCTGTTGGGACGACCGTGGTGCGCGCGCTTGAATCCGCGGCGATTGCCGAGGGCAGCGTGCGCGCCGGAAGCGGCATGGCACGCGGACGTATCACAGGGGAAACCAAGCTGCGCATCGTGGATAAGGTCCTGACCGGCGTGCACGTGCCGGGCGAAAGCCACTTCGAGCTCCTTCGTGCCTTCTCGGATGACGCAGTGCTGCGCGCCGTCTCCGCGGCACTGGCACAGTTCGATTATCGAACGCACGAATTTGGCGATTCGGTGTTGATTGAACGCCGCATGGATGCGGCAACCCTTCAGTCTTCAGCTTCGGCGCGTTCGGGATCGCCGAAGTTGATGCCTTCGTAGAGCTCGGTCACCGGAACCTCGATCCCCACTTCCGGTATCGCCAGGACGTCATCCTTCATAAGAGCGTGGGCCGTCCAGGGGGATTCACCGTTGTCACGGTGCAGGACCTGAATGCCGGCTGTGATCGACTCAACAATGACGCAGCGCAGGATCGAAGGCACAGCTTCGTATTCGCGCACCTTCTCGATCCGGTCGAGACCGCCGGAAGCCGGGCTGACGACCTCGAAAACCACAACTATGTTCGGCGCGAGTTTTTCTGTATCCTGGAACTTTGTGCAGGTGATCAGCGCATCCGGATAGCGGATTTTCGAGCCGATCGTCTGCACGCCCAGGTTCGGGCCATAGTTGGAATATGGTTTGCCGCGGAGGCGAGCTCGCAACGCGCCGTGAATATTGCCAGTAATCCGGTCATGCCGGGCATTTCCGCCGGTCATCGCAACTGGCCGGATGCCGTCGAATTCATAGGGCTCGTCCTGGGTCTCGGCCCAGGCGAGGAAGCGCTCGGGCGTCCAGGGCTTCTGGAGGGCGACGTTCATGGGCTTCAGCCTAGTATGAGATGCCAGCAGATAGCGAGCTCAGCCGAGGACTTCCTGATTAACAACGTGATCGCGAATCGGGCGGCCGTCGAGAATGGAGAGCACGTTTTCCGCGGTAACACGTGCCATGCCAGCCACGGCCTCATGTGTCACACCGGCCATGTGCGGTGAAGTCACAACGTTATCCAGTTTCAACAGTGGGTTGTCCGCGGGGGTAGGTTCCGCGTCGAACACGTCGAGCCCGGCACCGGCGAGATGCCCGCTGGTGAGCGCCTCATGCAGGGCAGGTTCGTCGATGATGCCACCGCGCGCCGTGTTGACAATACAGGCGCCGCGCTTCATGCCCGCGAAACGGGCGGCATTGAACATGCCGATGGTTTCCGGCGTTTTCGGGCAGTGGATAGTGATAAAATCGGCTCGTGGCAGCGCCGCATCGAGCTCGCTCACATGCTCGTACCCGGTGGCGCGGATTGTTTCGCGCGGAACATAGGGATCATAAACCAGGATGGCCATGTCGAACGCGGCCGCGCGTCTGGCGGCCCGGGTCCCGATCCGGCCGAAACCGACCACGAGCAGGGTCTTGCCCGCGAGTTCGAGGGGCATGGCGGTGCTCCGGTCGGCCCAGCGGCTGCCCCGCACGAACCGGTCCTGCACTGCGCCGCGCTTGGCGAGCGTCATAATCAAATAGAGCGCATGTTCGGCGACGCTAACGGAGTTTGCGGTACCCGCGATCATCAAGGGTATGCCGCGAGCGGTGAGCGGAGGCACTTCGACAGTATCGTACCCGACCCCGATGCGGGCCACGACCTGCAGCGCGGGAGAAGCATCGGTTTCCCGCTGACGGAAGGGCGTCAGGCTAAGCACGATGCCGGCGGCGTCCGCCAACAGAGGCAGGAGATCAGAACCGGAAATGTCCGGCGGATAGCGGAGCAGATCAACATCATCCCGGGATTCCAGCAAAGCCATTCCAGGCTGCGCGAACATGGTGGGGACCAGGACTTTCTTGCGATTCGCCGGCATTACAGCTTCCTTGACAAGTTAGCGATATAACCGCGGTTCCAGGAGGGGGCGATCATGACCTCGTTGATCACGACGCGCTTCGGCAGGCAGGCGATGTAGCGAATAAGGTCGGCGCAATCCTCGGGCTGGACCATGCGCGCCCGCTCCTCGGCACTCACCGGGTTGGGGCGTTGGTCGAGGATGGGGGTTGCGACTTCGCCGGGAAGTATGACGGTGGAGCGGATGCCGTTGATGCATTCCTCCATGTTGATGGTGTGGCTCATGGCCACGACGCCATGTTTGGCGGCCGTGTAGATCGGTCCGGACAGTGTGCTGATAAACCGGCCCGCCATGGATGCAGTATGGATTAGCAGCCCATCTTTTTGCGCGCGCATGAGCGGAAGCGCCACGGTAACGCAATACAACGCCAACGAAAGATTGCCGTGGACGAGCTGATCGATGCCAGCGGGCGTGAGTTTGTCCCAGTGCCGGTCAACGACATTGAGCCCAGCGTTATTGACCAAAATGTCCAGCCTGCCGAGATCCGTTATAAACCCTCCGACCTGCCCCACCTGCTCTGCCACCATCAGGTCGGCCGGTTGCAAGTGTGCGGTGCCGCCGTGTTCGCGAATGCGTCCGGCAACGCTTTCCAGCGCCCCACGACGGCGCCCGGTGACAACAACGGTCGCGCCTTCTTCGGCCAGGGCCAGCGCTGCGGCTTCGCCGATGCCGCTGCCCGCGCCGGTGACCCAGGCGATCTTGCCGGATAGTGTCGGCATTGCGTTTCCTCCGTTTTCCGCGCGGTTATTTACAAGGGAAGCGTTCTCTCAGGAACGTCGCGAAGCCGCGAGCAGCAGGTAGTTTCGCATGATCCGGGGAGGCTTTCACCCAGTCCACGAACTGAGCCAGGGTTGCGGTGCGTGTGGGCGGGGGTTGCGGGAAGCAGAACGGCTTTTCCAGGAGGCCGATCATCGTGTCGGCGACGCCTTGCGCAAAGCCGTGACAGAAATTGATCTGGGCATCGCCGATGGGCGTGCGTGGATTGGCGGCGCAGAGCTGCGCCAGATCTTCCGCTGTGCGGGCGTGCAGAGAAATGGCGCGCTGGGCGTGAGAGGCGACGGGGAGTAGGAAGAGGACAGAGCAGGCAGCGGCGATGAGAAAACGGTTCATTCGGGCAATTCCTGGCTGGACGCTGGCTGGCTAGCCGAGGACCGCCAGCGGCGCCAGCCCTGGGCGCGCAACTCGCAGGCGGGGCAGGTGCCGCAGCCATAGCCCCAGTCGTGAAGATGCGCCCGGTCCCCAAGATAGCAACTGTGAGTATGATGCACGATCAGATCGATCAGCACCGGCCCGCCGAGCCGGGCAGCGAGCTCCCAGGCCGCTGCCTTGTCGCGCCACATCAGCGGCGTTTCCAGCACGAACCGGCGCTGCATGCCGAGATTGAGAGCGAGTTGCATGGCCTTGATGGTATCGTCCCGGCAATCCGGATACCCGGAGTAGTCGGTCTCGCACATGCCTCCGACAATGCGGCGCAGCCCGCGGCGGTAAGCAATGGCGGTAGCGTAAGTGAGGAACAGCAGGTTCCGGCCTGGGACAAAGGTGGTGGGCAAACCTTCGTCAGTGAAGGCGATGGCAGCCTCGGTGGTCAGGGCAGTAGCGCCGACCGCGGACATGCCAGCTGCCATGTCCACCACATGGTCCGGTCCGAGGTGCGCGGCCCAGCCATTAAGCCGGGACATGGCATCGCGGATCGGAGCGCGGCAGTCCAGCTCGATCACATGGCGCTGACCATATGCAAACCCAACCGTTTCCACGTGGACGTAGCGGGCTAGTGCCCAGGCAAGGCAGGTCGTCGAATCCTGCCCGCCTGAAAACAGGACCAGGGCGGTATTATTGTTCATCCGGTTACCCATAGCGAAGGAGCGGATGCGATGACCATGCCAGCGGTCGAGGCCGTCGGGTCGGTGTGGCGCGACATTGCCATGCCGGCAGACGCGCTCGCGGATCTGCAACTGCAGTGCGCTGATCCGGTTCTTCCGTCCTCCTTCGCGATCGGCACCGCGGCGCAGGCGGCGGTTGCCGCGAGCGCGCTGGGTGCGGCCACGATCGGGCGCCTACGTGGCCTGCCGCGGCAGAGCGTGAGCGCTGGTATGCGGCATGCGGCCACGGAGTTCCATTCCGAGCGGTGGCTGCTGGTGAATGGGCAACCCCCGGGCGATCCGTGGGACAAGATCGCCGGCATCTACCAGTGTCGGGACGGGCGATGGGTGCGGGTGCACACGAACTTTCCGCATCACCGCGAAGGTGTCTTGCGGCTGTTGGGCTGCGAGTATGACCGCGCGGCGGTTGCGGCTGCATTGCAGCGCTGGGATGTGCTTGCGTTTGAGGACGCGGCGGCGGAGGCAGGGTTGTGCGTGACGGCCATGCGCAGCTTCGCGGAATGGGACGCACATCCGCAGGGGAGGGCAGTGCAGACCGAACCGCTGATTGTAATTGAGGAAATCGGTAAGGCACCACCGCAACCGAACGCCCGCTCGGCAGACTGCGCGTGCTGGACCTGACGCGGGTGATTGCCGGGCCGGTCTGTGGTCGCACTCTGGCGGCTCATGGCGCGGACGTACTGCTGATTACCGGCCCGCATCTCTACAACCCACTGCCGCTGACCATTGACGGCGGGCGAGGGAAACTCGCGGCACAGCTCGATCTGCGGGAGGCAAATGCGCGCGAGGCGTTGCGCGATTTGCTGCGCGGGGCAGACGTGTTCGTGCAGGGGTATCGTCCGGGGGCGCTGGCAGCGCGCGGTTTTGGACCGAACGAAGCGGCCTCCCTGCGACCCGGTATCGTTTATGTCTCGCTCGCGGCGTACGGCCACTCCGGGCCGTGGCACAACAGGCGAGGGTTCGACAGCGACGGGATTTAATCACGCCGAGGCCGAGGCAGCCGGCGAGCCCGGCAAACCAAAGCCATTACCGGTGCAAGCACTGGATCACGCGTCGGGGTATTTCATGGCGCTGGGGGCGATGGCGGCGCTCTACCGGCGGGCAACGGTGGGCGGAAGCTGGCATGTGAAGGTATCGCTGGCGCGCACCGGCCATTGGATCCGGTGCCTGGGGCGGGTAGCCAATGGTTTCACGTGTCCTGCTCCTGGGCGGGATGACGTGTCCGCGTTTCTGGAGGAGGTGGAATCGGGATTCGGGAGGTCAACGGCCGTGCGTCATGCGGGACGGTTGTCCAAGACGCCGCCCGCGTGGGTGCGTCCGACCATGCCGCCTGGTTCGCATCCGGCGGCGTGGCCCCCACCGTACTCACCTCTCCCCGTGGGAGAGGTCGGCGCGCGGTAGCGCGCCGGGTGAGGGCGGCGCGGCTCCAGTCAGCCTCAACCTGTGTTAATCTAAGCCCACGCTCATCCCACCAGGCGAGGAGCGTCTGCAATGGCCACCGTCCGTGAACCGATCCTGCAACCCGTGAACATCGAGAATCTGCGGCCCACCCAGATTACGGTCGGCATGCGGGAGGTGGAGGCCAAGCGTCAGGAATGGCGGGCGCGACCGGAAACGAAGGGGGCAAAGTTCCTTGGCCAGCACATGATCCCGGTGATCCTCGGGCCGAAGGAGCGGCACTACGTAATCGACCACCACCACCTCACCCGCGCGCTACTGGAGGAGGGGCAGACGGAGGTGCTCGTAACGGTTGTCGGAAAACTCGATCGCCTGGATCGGGATTCATTCTGGTTCAACATGGATAACCGCGGATGGATGCATCCGTTCGACGCGCAAGGTCGTAGGCGCGGCTATGAGGACATTCCGAAGTCGATCAGGGATCTGGTCGATGATCCTTATCGGTCGCTCGCAGGGGAACTCCGCAGGCTGGGCGGGTTTGCCAAGGACACGACGCCATTCAGCGAATTCTTGTGGGCGGATTTCCTGCGCAGCCGGATTGAGGTGAAATCACTGAAAGCGGATTTTAGCGCGGCCGTAGAGCATGCGCTGCTGCTGGCGAAGAGCGGAGATGCTGATTATTTGCCTGGGTGGTGCGGTCCGGTAGGATCGTAAGACCAGCTCTCGAACCCGATGACCGCTCCCGTGACACTCCGCACCTTACGAGAGCTCACGGTTCATCAACACACCCGGAAATGTGAGATTCGGCCCCACCGGTACATCAATTGGCCCAACTGTGTTGAACCCGAGCGCCCGATAGAAGCGTTCAGCATTCAATGTCGAATAGCAGTGCAACTTTCTTATTCCGCGGGATCGAGCATCCTCAAAGCAACGAGCGAGCAGGGAAGCACCAATACCTCGTCGCACCCACTTGGGATGGGTTGCAAAGTGACGGATGTGCGCCTCGCCTTCGATGACCCCTCCAGTTCCCGGTAGAGCCGTGGTCCAACCCCCGCATCCAATGAGACTGCCGCGTCTTTCTTCTGCCACGTAATAGGTACCAGATCCGAGGAGAGCTGAGTTGGCTCTGGTCATGTGTGGCAGCGCGCGGCTCAGCAGGTCACGGTCGTACCGATCGGCAAGCAAGCTTGATTAGCTTGCCCTGAGCAACATGCTCACCGCATCGGAGTCTCCGGAATTGGCCACCCTGATCAGGAAAGCCGATGGATCGATCATCCAATACCAACCGCGCTGTCTCTGCATGGGGCTGTTCGCGCGGTTCGGGGCAACGGCGTCTTGCACCCAAATCGGTCATCGGGTTGACGAGCTGGTGTAATATAAGCTACCAAGCCGCGTCCAGGATCTTTCGAACCATTTCGGGTCCTTCGATCTTTCGTGGGTTCGTATGCAACCACCGATCGTGCATCGAATGGCGCGCGATCTGATCGAGCTGATCCTCCTGCACGCCCACGTCGCGCAACCGCCCGGGCAAGCCAAGCGCCGCTACCAATTCGGCCACCGCGTCCCCTGCCGCCGCCCCGGAGCGTCCAAGCGCCTCGCAGACCCAGGCCTGGCGATCGGCATTCACGCCGGCATTGAAGCGCAGAACATGGGGCAGCATGACGCACGAGGTGTAACCGTGCGGCACGTCGGCGGTGCCGCCGAGGACGTGGCCGATGGCATGGCTCGCACCCATCGGCACGCCATCCTGCGCACCCATCATCGATAACCAGGCGCCGAGCTGGCAATCGAGGCGCGCTTCAAGGTAGTTTCCATCGGCCTTCACTGCCCGCAAACCGCGCGAGAGCAATCGTAGCGCATGCAACGACGCGGCGTCCGCCAAGGGCGCCGGCTCGATGGAGCAGATCCCCTCCACGGCGTGATCGACCGCGCGCAGGCCGGTGGAGAGAAACAGCCACTCGGGCGTATGGCTAGTGATGGCCGGGTCCAGGATCACAATACGCGGCACCATCTGCGGGTGCGCAAAGCTTTCCTTGACGTGCGTTATAGGGTCGGTGCAGCCAGCGAACCAGGTGTACTCGCCGGCAGACAGCGTCGTGGGCGCCGCAATCGCGCGGATACCGGGCGGTTTAATCGCGGGCCGGCGCGTTGATCCATCCGGCTGCACCTGGGTCCGGAACTCATCGAGCTGTCCGGGGCCGGTCACATCGTTTCCGAGACAAAGCCCGACCATTTTGGCTGCATCGGTGATCGAACCGCCGCCGACTGTTAGCAGCAGGTCGGCCCTAACGGCGCGTGCGTCGTTGGCCGCCAGCACCACGTCATCCCGTGGGGTATGGGCTGCGATCTTTCCCGCAACTCCCGCCAGCCTGTTGCCGAGAGCCTGGCGCAATTGGTCGAGCGTGTCGGTCTCGCGGACGAGGGTACTGCTGGCCAGCACGAACACGGCGCGGGCGTCCAGGCGCTCAACTTCGGATTTTATTGCTGGGGCAAACGGGCGGCCATACACCACCCGATCCATGTCGGACACACGATGAATGCCGTTCCGCATGGCCTCACCGCCTGCAGAATTTATCGAGGATGGCGACCTGCTCTTTCGCGCCTTCGAAGTCTTCGGCGATGTGCTCGTAAAACTCGGCAGCGGCATCGAACAAATCCTCGGCCGCTTCGGCGCCGTCGCTGCAGAATTCGGAGATCTCCTCCATTTCGGCAACCCAGCGATAGGCTTTGGAGTACATGTTGGGAACCGAACGAGTGAGCCACGCAAGCAATTCCGGCTGGCTGTCCGCCAGCTCGCGCTGCAGGAACTCTGCCGTGCCGCCGCGTGTGGCCGCAAGCATCATCATGGCGCCCAGGGCAGTGAACCCCTTGGTAATCCCGGCATACGACATCTTCATCGCCGAGGCGACGCCGACCGGCCCCGGCAGGATCGGCATCGTCAGCCCGTACTGCTGAAGCCGCGATGCCTGCTCCGCATGATCACCGGATAGATAGATCTTGGTCGCCCGACCGCCGGGACTGGGTTTCGGCGGGGGGCCAATGATGCCGGCATCGACGAACGGGCAGCCGGTGTCGCCGATGATGTCGGCGATATCCTCCACGGTCTGTGGCGAGATCGCGTTGCAATCGACGTAGATCGGCTTCGGCTCGGCCCGTTCTAGGACCGGGGCCAAGCGGTCCGCTAGATCCACGGCATCGCCCGGCGGGACGATGGAGAGGACGATGTCGGCCCGCGCGATCTGATCGTCCATCACGGGGATCATGCCGGCGGCCTTGGCCCGGTCGGCGCTGGCATCGCTGCGGCCCGCAAGCGATGTGCGCACTTCCACCCCGTGCGAGGTCAGGACCTGCCCGACGGCGCTTCCCATCGCACCCGGTGAGATAATGGAGACGATCATCGTGCAGCTCCTGTGGGCGGGTCGGGGAGAGAGTCGGCAATCATCGAGGGGAAATCAACCGGCCGGCGCTCCGCCACTCGGAGACGAACAGGAACGCGCCGGCCGCCAGGATCATCCCGGCGCCCGCGAACGTGGCCACCGGGGGGATGTCGCCCCAGATTTCATACCCAAGCAGAAACGCCCAGATCAGCGCGGTGTACTCGACGCTGGCCATCACCGAGGCCGGTGCATGGCGGGCGGCCTCGAACAGGCTGAACTGACCAAGGCCGCCGAACAACACGGTCAGCAGAAGCAGTGCGGTCTGCATAATGTCGGGGGGGCGCCAGGAAAAGGCGCAGGCGATTCCGGTGGCGATGACGAACACCAGGTTGGTGAAAAGGATCTGGAGCAGGGATGATTCGCTGCGTGCGATCTGGCGCATCAGGATGATCGCATACGCCCATTGTGCGGCGGCCAACAGCACGAGGATCGTGGGCCAGGACAGCGGCACACCCCAGGGATTGGTTACCACCATGACACCAGCGAATCCAATGAGCACGCTCAGCCAGCGGGCGTGGGAAACGCTTTCGCGCAAAAGTGGAATGGCCATCGCCGTGACCATCAACGGCGCTGCGTAATAGAGACACAGGAGCTGCGGCAGCGAGAGCCAGCGTGCGGCGGAGTAGTAGCAAAGCCAGCCCGACAGGGTGATGACGCCACGGAGCAGCAAGGGGCCTTTCAGTGGAGTAGCCGCAACGCGTTCCAGAAGGCGCTGCCGGCCGATGATCGCGGCCGCCGCCAGGATACCGGCGCTGCGGACGAACAGGACCTGATGCGCCGGCAAATCCGCGACCAGCCATTTGATGACCGCATCATGCACGGAGAACAGCGCGTAAGCGATCACGCCCAGCATTATTCCCGCCGCGGGTGATCCCGCTGGATTGACCGTCGGAAGGCCAAGGCGTGGAATGCGGAAGACGGAGGTCCCCATGTCGAAACTTTACGGCATCATACCACCTACTACGACCCCTTTCACACAGGATGGCGAGATTGACTGCCGTGCGGTAGGCGCGCAGGTGGACTGGCTGATCAGCCAGGGCGTGCACGGCGTCGCGGCGGGCGGATCGACGGGCGAGGGCCACACGCTGGATGTGGATGAATTCCGCGCCCTGATCGCAGCGACAACGGAAGCGGCGGCCGGTCGCGTGCCGGTGATTGCCGGGATCATTGTTGATTCCACTCGTGACGCAATCCGCCGCGGCAAGGCAGTTGCGGACCTCGGCGTGGCGGCGCTGCAGGTGACGCCAGTGCATTATCTGTTCCGTCCGGACGACGACGCCATGCTGACGCATTTCCGCGCCATCACGGAGGCAACGGGGCTCGGCGTGATTATATACAATGTGGTGCCGTGGTCGTATCTGTTGCCACAGCTTCTGTGCCGGATTATGCGAGAGGTGCCTGGCGTAATCGGCGTGAAGCAAAGTGCCGGCGATCTGAAGCTGGTAGCTGACCTGCTGACCATGGCGCGCCCGGACGATCTGATTTTCAGTGCGGTGGATGCGCTGCTGTATCCGAGCTTTGCGTTGCGCGCGCATGGCTCGATCGCGGCGATACTTTCCGCCGCGCCCCGCGCCTGTGTGGAGCTATGGGACGCAGTGCAGGCGAACGAGCATGGCCGGGCTCTTGAACTGCATACGCGTCTGCTGGCGCTGTGGAACGCGATGGTTGCCGATAATCTCCCGGCCTGCACGAAATACGCACAGACCGTGCAGGGTTGTCCCGGGCGTTATCCGCGGGCGCCGATGCCGCAGGTTTCGTCCGCGCAGCAGACGGCTATGCGGAAGGCTCTGGATGGGCTAGGGGTACAGCTCAAGGAAGCGGCGTGAAACTATCGGAGGACGGGTGATGATTGTTGATCTGCGCATTTACAAGTGCAAACCCAACAAGATGAACGATTGGGTTGCGCTGTACAAAGAAATGGGCTGGCCGCTGCAGCAAAAGTATCTTGGCCGCTGCATCGGGTGGTTTACGACTGTCGAAGGCCAGTTGAACTGCGTGGTGCACTTGTGGGCGTATGAGAGCCAGGCCGACCGCGAGGCTCGGCGAAACGCTATGCAGACCGATCCGGCGTGGCAGGCGTTTCTGCAGCGCGGGGCCGAGCTGCAGTTGCTGGACAGCCAAGAGAACCGGATTCTTAGGCCGACGGATTTCTCGCCGGTGCAGTAACTTAGGACGACACAGGGAGCCGCTGAGGGGATACTAAGGGGCTAGCGCGGCCAAGTGGCCGCAACCCAAGTACGTGCTCTCTATTCCGTTCTATTGGCTCTCTCCATCCGCCAACGGGGCACCCAATCTCCGCGGCTCTCTGCGGCCCTCCGCGTTAAATTCTTTGCCCGCGAACCAGTCTGCCGCGATCGATCGGTCACCCACCAACTACTGACAAACGCTCAAGTTCAATCTAACGCGGAGGGTCGCGGGGAACCGCGGAGGGAACTCAACCTTTGATAGGTGACCCGCAATGCCAACGCTCTGTCGCAGCTCATTTGGGCGTTAGCCATACACACAGGTGGATTCTATTGCTCGCACTCGGGAAACGGCGGCAGCCGCCGTCTGATCGGCGATGACTGGATAATCGAAGTATTGGTCATTGCATAAGGAATGATTTCATCGATCACCAACTCCAGTTCGGCGACCGAGCGCACATGCGCCTTCGCGATGAAACAGTCATCTCCCGTGACCCGGTCGCATTCCACAATCGCCGGCAGCCCATTGAGCAATTCCGCCACTGTCGCGAGTTGACCCGGCATGGGGCGGATCCGGATATAAACGGCGAGCGGAAGCCCGAGCGCCATCGGATTGATTACTGCGCTATAGCCTTGGATGACCCCCGCTTCTTCAAGGCGCCGGACACGCTCGGTGACGCTTGGCGGCGAGAGCCCCACCGCGCGGCCCAGGTCGGCCATTGTGACCCGCGCGTCCTTGGCCAAAGCTCGCAAAATAGCGCGGTCGATGGCGTCCAACGGGGCGTCTTGGAAACGAAGGTGCTTCATGTTACATGCCGTGTGTTCGCAGGCAAATTGCGGAATCGACCTTTGGATCGCCATAGTATTCCAGGTAATCCGCCTTCAGTCTAGCGGACATGGCAAACCATGGTCCTTCGTTCTCGCGTGTAGCCGATGCCGCGCCGCCGCATGCCTGGTTCGGGGTGAGTGCGGTGTTCCATTACCTCGGCCCATCCTTCGCGGTTCTGCTGTTTCCGTCAGTGGGCGTGCTGGGGGTGGCGTGGCTCCGGATCGCCAGCGCGGCAGTGTTGTTCGCGCCATGGACGAAACCCTGGCGGACCTATCGGCGGGCGGCGCCACGTGAGCGGATCCTGCTCCTCGCGCTGGGCGGTTGCTTCGCAGTAATGAATACCGCCTTTTATCTCGCGCTCGACCGGCTGCCGATGAGCCTGGTGGCAGCCATCGAGTTTGTCGGCACCATCGGCGTAGCGCTCCACGGCCTCCGCACCCTACGCAACCTGCTCGCGCTGGCTCTTGCGGTTGGCGGCGTATTTGTTCTGATCCACGTCGCTTGGTCGAGCGATCCGCTGGGTCTGGTCTGGGGCTTCCTGAACGGCGCACTATTCGTCTGCTACATTGTGCTTGGACACAGGATGGCCGAAGCTGGTGCTGCCGGCGGCATCGAACGGTTGGGCGCCGCTATGTCGGCCGCATTCCTGTTCATTCTGCCGATCGGCTCGGCCGAGGCGTTCACGGCGCTCCGCAATCCGGTCCTGATCCTGGCTGGGGTTGGCGTGGGTGTGTGTTCGTCGGTCATTCCTTATGTCTGTGACCAGATCGCGATGTCGCGGCTGCCGCGCGCCACCTTCGCGTTGCTGCTGTCGCTGCTTCCGGCGATGGCGACGATCATCGCCGCGGTTGTGCTCCGGCAGATACCAACGGGCCGCGATGTCATCGGCGTGCTTCTTGTGATGATAGGGGTCGCCATTCATAAGCCCGCGCCCGCACACTCCGGCGCGTGATCTTGTGCGTCGCGCCGGCCAAGCTAAGGTGCGCCGCGTGAGCCGCTTGTCGTTCCCGCGGGCAGGACTGTTCGCCGCGCTTATCGCGATGGCGATGCAGCTTGGCTTCGCGTCGAGCGTGCCAAACCCCGGCTCCACACTACTGCTCGGTGCGGCATCGGGTATCTGCCACGACACAGGGGGTACGCCGCAACATCACCCACCCGCGACGGCACTGTGTCCGTTCGCTGCGGCGCTGAACTCGCCCACGCCGATCCTGGGAGCATCGCAGCCGGTTCCGTTGCCGTCACGTAGCGTCGTTGATCGCGGTTCCGGTCTGCCGCAGCTTGCGGCGCCGCCACCGCCATGGCCGGATCACCCGCAGCCTCGTGGTCCCCCGTCCCTGGCCTGAAGCCGATCGTCTGCGCGCGCGTGCGCGCCATCACTCATCCAGAGGGGAGCCATACTGATGAAACGAGCCATTCTATTGGTTGGGCTCACGCTTGCCGCACAGCCGGCATTTGCCCATGCCTTTCTGACTCACGCGATACCAGCAGTCGGGAGTACGGTGCAGTCGCCGCCTTCGAACCTTGAACTGTCCTACACAGAGGAGGTGGTGCCGCGCTTCAGCAGTGTCACCGTGCAGAGCGCGGGCGGCCACCGTATCCACACGGGCGCGTTACGCGTCTCGCAGGATAAGCGTGAGGTAATCGTGCCGGTGTCGAAGCTTGCGCCAGGCAAATACACGGTGATCTGGCACATGACCGCTGAAGACACGCACAAGACCCAGGGATCCTATTCCTTCTCCGTGGGTCCCTGAGTGGCACCGCCGCTCGCGCTGACCCTGCTGCGCTGGTTGCACGATGCGGCGATGCTTTCGCTATTTGGCGCCCTGGTGTTCGCTCCCGCAGTTCTGCCGCGAGAATTGCGTCCGGTGATGCGGGCATTGCTAACCCGCATCGCCTGGTTCAGCGGCGTCTCGGCTTTGCTGGCGGGTGTGGCGTGGCTGCTGGCCGAAACCGCCTCCGTGGCTCAGGTGCAGGGGCTGGATGCGATCATCGGGGCGGTTCCGGCGTTCGTCGGCTACCTGCGGTTCGGCCAGTTGCTATTGGGCCAACTGGCCTGCATCGCCGGGACCTTGGTGGTGTGCCGATGGTCAGGCGCGGCTCTCGGCCTTGCCGGGTGTGCATTGGCGCTGCAGCCCTGGTTTGGCCATCCCGGCGAGGCCGGCACCGGGCTCGCCGTGTCGGAATTGCTACATCTGCTGGCGGCTGGCACGTGGCTGGGCGGGCTGCTGCCCTTGCTAGCGTGCCTGGCCGTGCTCCCGCCTGCTCAGGCCGCCCGGGTGTCGCGACGGTTTACGTGGATCGGCATGGCCGCAGTACTAACACTGTGGGGCAGCGGGCTGACACAGGGCCTGGCACTAGCCGGCGGAGCACATGGCCTGATTGCTACGATGTACGGACACGTTGCACTGCTTAAGGCTGGGTTGTTCATGCTCGCCCTGTTATTTGCAGCGTTGAATGGGTTTGTCCTGACCGCTCGCCTTGCGCGCGAGGGGTCTGCGATGCGTACCATGCGCTGGTCGATAAGTGCGGAGGCTTTGATAGGATGTGCGATATTGCTAGCAGCGGCGTGGCTGGCGGGGCTGCCGCCTGCCAGCTGAGCCGTATGGGACATCATTGAATGCCGGCGCCTGCGAAGTCTCCCCCGACACTGCCTTATGCCGTGGTCGCCGTTGTGCTGGCGCTGCTGATGTTTGGGATTGCGGCATTCGTCTGGTTTGGCACCACCGCCCGCGCCAACATCGGAGGTCCGTTCACGTTACAGAATGGCGACGGCCAGACGGTCACAAATGGGGCGTTTCAGGGCAAGTACATGCTGGTGTATTTCGGCTATACCTACTGTCCGGATGTATGTCCAACGACACTGCAGAGCATCGGAAGCGCGATGGACAAGCTTGGCCCGAAAGCTGAAAAGATTGTTCCGATTTTTATTACCGTTGATCCATGGCGGGATAAACCGGCGGTCGTGAAGCGCTATGCTGCCGCATTTTCCCCCCGGGTGGTGGGGTTGACGGGAACGCCGCAGGAAATTGCCAGAGTAGAGAAGGAATATCATGTGTATGCAGAAAAACGCGAGACGGGGAATGGCGAGTATTCGATGGATCATAGTTCGGTGATTTATCTGATGGGGCCGGATGGGCGATTTGTTGCGCCGATACCGGAGGGTTCGCCTGAGAGTATGGCGGCCGAAATTGGCAAGCTGGTGCGATAGCCCGTGCGGCGGCACCACCGCGGGAAAGGCTGACTTTAAGAGTGCGGCTTGACTCTGCTGCAACCCGGCATGGAAGGCTCATATCATTTCCCGCATGGAACCGTCAGTTCCGTCTCATTCGTATCCACCACGAATACCGCGAGGAGCTTGGCCGGCTTTGTCTCGCTGGCATTGGCGCTGACCTTGTGGACCTGGCCGGGCAGCTCGGAGAAGCTCTGTCCGGCCTCGTAGGTCGTCACCGGTCCGTCGTTGACCTGACTACGGATCGCTCCCTCAAGCACGGTCGCATAGATGAAGGCGGATTTGGGATGCGTGTGGCAAGGCGAGTAGCCGCCCGGGCCGTATTCGACGAGCACGCTCTTGATGCTCTTGCCGGGAACGTTCGGCAGCTCGTGCTGGTAGACAAGGGTCACCTTGGCGTTCTTCGACATCGGCGCATTCGCGAGGACACTGCCGAACGGCAGGGTGGCGACAAGCAGCGAACAGAGGATGCGTTTCATGGAGCCCCTATCCTTCGGTTGGCGGATGCGGATCAGGCTCGTGCCTGCGAGCGGCAGAGCCATTCGTCTAAACCGATGTGGCCGAGGCGCGCCTCGCCCAACGGCACGAGCGAACGCTCCTCGACGCGGCCGCCCCAGTATCGGGCCTCCGGGTCACCCACCACCTCGCGCGGGTCGCCGACCGCCTTTGGGGCGAGGCGGCGACGACCTCGTGGCCCCCCTGGCGCAGAATGGCGACGGTTTTTGAGCCGATCAGGCCGGTGCCGCCGATGACGACGATCTTCATGGTTTCACCCCGCTTGTCGAAGCCGCGGGCTCAGCGCCTCGTACGTTTCGTCAAGCGCCGCCAAGGACTAATGATACCATCGGGTAATCCGAAAGTCACCCGCACCAAGGGCGGGCGCTAGCCGAGCGCGCGCCACGTGCGTACGCAGGCGCTCGTTTCAGTGCAGGAGCATCAGGAGTAGGGGCACGCCGGTCAGCGCGAGCGCGAAAAACAGGTTTCCCATGGCCCGGGCCCATAATATTCTCAGCATGATGGCGGAGCCCCGAGGACCCCTGCTTTCGCAGAGGTCAGGGGCTTAACAGGGAGTTAGTGGAGCTGAACGCCACTCACGGTCGCAGAGCCGTTGCTCTCGTGGTAGTAGCCGTCACGGTTCGAGGCGTTGCCCCATCCTGTGGAGCCAGCATTGCTCTCGTGATACAAGCCGTAACCGTTGTTCTGAGTACCCCAACCCGTGGCGGCGCCGTTGCTCTCGTGATAGTAGCCGTAACCATTCTCGCCAGTGCCCATGCCGTTGTCGGCCGCAAATGCAGTTGCGCCGGATAATAGAGCAAATACTACGGCAATAGCCCCTATAAGGTGACGCATAGAAACCTCCTCTTTCGTTTCAGTTAAGCCTTTAACAGTTGCAAAAAGCTCTTTAGCGAACTCCGGATCGAGCACTCGCGGAATGTCGTAGCGGCTAATCCCAAGATCGGCCAGGTCACGATCAGACATGGCTTCGAGTTCGCGGATCACCCGCTGCCGCTTCCTCAACCGGTCCGACCGGACCTTCACTTCAGCAGCCGCTGCAGCGATGTAGTAACGCATGATAGACCTTTGCTTTTTGTCGCGATACCACATAGCGTTTCGAGTGCTGTTTTCGACTGAAGCCTTTCAGACCTCGGCTCCTCCGCCGTCGCTTCCCAGCGAAAAACGTGTAGAAGACACGCTTAATAGCCGCCATCCGCGGCTTGCGGTACGATGGCAGTGCCAAGCGCATATCGGGTATGTGTCCTCACGGCACCGGATCATCCGGGTCAATAAAGGCGTCCGCTGCTGGCCGGGATCTCGGAGTTGGCACCGGTCCGCAGGTCGTCGCGAGATAGCGCGCCCGTGATTGCGCGTTGTGGGTCAAAAATTGACAGCGCGTCTGGTACGTGTCTGCAGCGCAAATGGCAGGTGGCCGGTGTCGACCCTGAACCAACCTTCGTGTCCTAGGGCATCTCTGAAAGGCCTGGAGCATCGGCTCTCGCCCAACAGGCTCGCATCCGATCCTGCACGAGTTGGTCCGGGTAAGCTCACACACCCCCCAAACTCCAATAGATAATACTTTTATGGCGTTTGGGGGGTGTGAGCGGTTCACGGTCCGTCTGCCCAACAGCCGCTACGCTACCCCAGTCCTTATGTCGGCCAAGACCGTCGCTGAAGCAGAAGCCCTCATCCGAAGCTTCGGGATCAAGGCCGAGCTAAAGCCACCTCGCAGGACCCGTGGGTTACGCGGCAACCCGCCGCACGGCCTTCCCCAAGGACCCAACGGCGATTCCCATGCCCTAGCTCAAGGCTGTGATGACCACATGCCCATGGTCCGACAGGTTGAACTCGAGCCCGCTTCCCGCGGCGCTGCTGACGCTGGTCGCAGTCACGCCGTTGGCAAACTGCAACGCGTCCGTTCCTTTCCGGAAATCGGCTATCGTCAGCGTGCCTGTGCCACGGCTCCCTATGTCATAGATCACCGGCCGGGAGCCGGACGCAGGAGCAGGAGCGGATTTGTTCTGCCTGACGTCATAGGAGAAGGTCATGGACGGGGCGCCGACCGCCGCCAGGGATATGCTGGCGGTCTGGGTTACGCCGTCCTGGGTAGCCGATAGGACGACCGTGCCTGTATTCGCGCTGGCAAGGATGTTGTCGAGGTCAGCGTCCACCTGCGCAGGGCTGCCAGACAGAGTGATCTGGCTTCCGGCCGAATGACTTTTTCCGTCCACAATCGGTGCATCGTTGGCGTCTGAAAGCGTCGCCGTCATGGGATCGGATGCATCGGTGCTGCTCACGCCGATCCCAAGGAGCGCAGTGTCTCCGCTCGCCGCCAACGGTTCCGATGATGGGGCGGAAAACGTAATGGTTGGTGATGGCGGAGGCGGGCTGCCGCCCCCAGATCCCTCGAACAGTTGCTGGAACACCGCCTGCAAGGACGGCGTATTGGTGAGCGCGTCGTCGTTGTCCTGCGTTCCCCAGGAATAAGCGAAGTCGAACGCCGGATTTGGCGTCAGCGTGGACCAGGTCGCGAGAATCTGGTCCTCCTGCACCGCGGTTGGCAGCGTCCACTGAGAATAACCGCCGCCGCCGAATGCCTGGTACACAGGCACGATCTGGCTCTGCTGCCAGCCGCCGGCCTCAGCGGACTGCACATAGGCGGGGATGATCGCGAGATCCTGGCCGCCGCTGAACTGACCCTGGATAGGATATGGATCAAGGCCGACGAGATCCGCGCCAGTGTTGGCCGGCGTGGCCGTGATATCGGGTGACTGGTAGGAGCCTTCGTTCTCCGCAACGATGAACGATACCTTTCCGGCAGCGTGCGCGGAGATGTACTGGTCGATCGTTTTGATAGTCGGGAAGGCAGAGTCGGCCGGCTCGTCCGCTACATAATATCCGTAGACCTTCGGATCATTTGCGGTCGCGGCGACGATACTCTCGGCCTGGGCGATCGAATCGCTGCCGATCCAGAGCAGGCCCTGATCGCCAGCCGGTAGGGTGTCCGCGCTGGACTGGGAACTCACATCCGCCAGATTGAAGCCGATACTACCCGGGTCGCCGGCGGCGTTGAAACTGCCGTCTGCGAGATTGGCGTTCGGGGCGTAGTGCAGAGCGGTAGCGGGCGCCGTGGTTGTCATTTCTTTCTCCACGCTGCTGCTCCCGCCAGAAAAGCGCTCGCGGGCGGCACTGGCAAGTGAAATCGTCACGGCGACTTGCCGCAAAGAGAACGGCCGCCCCTGGGGCGGCCAACGTTAGCCAGCAATCGTTGAGTCCACCGGCGAGCGGTCATTTCGCACAACGCGAATCAGCAGCTCACGCCAACTGATCGAGTAGCGCCTTCGCCTCTTTCAGGTCAGGCGTGTCGAAGCCCTCAGTGAACCAGCCGTAGATTGGCGCGAGCAGATCGTGAGCTTTGCCGCCCTTGCCTTGGTCGCGCCTTCGCGCATCCGCTCTTTCGCCGCGGACTTCTCCGCCGGCTGAAGCGCCCGCCGGATGGCCTCGATCTCGCTCGGCAGGAAGTCTTTGCGGATCGCATTTTCAGCGAATTCGCCGCGTACGATCTCGGCAAGATCGACGGTTCTGGCTGGAATTTCCTTCCATCCCAGCATCTTCGCTGCTTCGAGCCGGCGCCGTCCGGCGATCAGCCTCTTTTCGCTATCAACCACGATGGGATGCAGCAGCCCGACTTCCTGGATGCTCTTCGCCAAAACGGCAATATCGCCGAGCTCGCGGCGATGCCGAATGCCGATGACAACGGCAGAGATCTCGATGCTCGCCATTACTCGGCAGCGTTTCTTGCAGCGATGCGCTTCGCTTTTTGCTCGGCAGGCAGCGCGCGAGTAGCAAGCATTGCGGCGCGCAACTCGCTCGCGAACCAGCGTGGTGGCGCGAGGCAGGGGATACACCGGGGAAGGCAGCCTGCCGTCGGCCACAGCACGCCAGAACGCACTAAGGGAAAGGCCCGAGGCTTTTGCGGCCTCTCGGGCCGTGAGTGGCGGATCGGCATCTGCGGGAAAAACTACAAGCGGGTGCGCGGGCGGGGCGCGGCTGGCGGCCGGCGCGCCCCGGCCAGGCAAGCCTGTCTGATTTCGGCCTGCCGTCTGATCTTCCTCACTGACGTTATTGCGATCTCGGGCCCCGAACTGCGCCAGACCGGTGCCTTCGTTCGACACGCTGGATGCTAGTGGGTGCTCTGGAAGGATCGCGCGCACGTCCACTTTAGCGGTGATCGTGAGTAGCTCGTTCTTCATGGCACCCTCCGATCCATAGGGGCGCCCTCTAATAACCAGATGCGCTCACCCGCCAAAAGCAGGATAAATTGGGGGGAATGCAAATAATTTATCCGGCGGATTTATCCGTGGGTTTATCCTGGCTCTTGATTCGTTTGTAATCGTCGCCCAGAGTTCTCTTGATTGAGTCCTTCTTTATAGGTGGTGCCTCCGGATGCTCGACTAAAAGCCACTCGGCGAGATACGCCGCTTCTTCCGGCCACGATGAGGCAAGCTCGCCGGCAGCTTTACGAGTTTCCATTTTGCGGAGTAGCAGATGTCGGCTCGTGGGCCGGCCCGGCATGCCGGTCAGATAAGGCGCTTGCGGTGTTGGCGGATCGGAAGCTAGGCTTTCGGCCGGTGGTGCTTTTCGGATGTCGAAGCCTGAACGATCCGAAGTTTCTTCCGGTTGGCGACCCCGAGCAGTACCACTGCCGGCAGTAGCGGTTGAGTTGGTTGCGGAAGCCAGGTGAGTGGAAGGTCCATCGGCCTGAATACCACTCTCGAGGGTATCAGACGGTGAAGGCGCGGCATCCTGTAAGTCCTCCGGACGTAAGATACGGAGCCCACTCAGAAATGTGCCATGCGCATTGGCTGTACCCGCGATTGGGTCGATTTCCGCATCGGACCACCAGACCGGCGATGGTTCGCAAACGTCTAAGTCGCCCTGCCTGAATTGGCGTCCGATCAGTCTGCCAAAGTGAAGTTCCGTTCGCAACCAGTGCACCAGATCGAGAAAATCCAACAGCACCGTGGCCCGGCGATCGGGATCGAGATACGCGGCGATGATCTTCTCCACATGAGCGTGGTCCGGATGCCAGGCCCGTATGGCATTCAGCGCTCGCAATCCTTCGGGATGATACCATCCCGGCTCGCGCCGGCTGCTCACGCCGGCCTGCGAAGCGGAACGATATCCGCACACGGTATTTCGCCCGCTAGAAAGGCCACATGTGCCTGCCACCGCTCTATCGCGGCAATGATCTCCGGCGCATAGTCGTGCACGTCATAGGTCCGCTCGAGCGCAGTCCGCCCGCTGACGTGATTGAGCGCACTTTCAGCATGGGCTGCGAGCACACCTAGTTTGGCCATGCCGGTCCGGCAGGTCCGGCGCAGGTCGTGCATCGTCCATGAAGTAACATTAGAAAGCTTATCGAGTGCTTCCTTTATGCCGCTGATCCCACTTAGCGGCGAGCCCTTGATTCGGCCCAATAGCCTGTGATCCGCGGCGGGCATTGGGCCAGGCAGCAGGTTAGTAAGTTCATCCAATAGTATCGGATGCAAGGGCAAGGTGATAGCGCGCTTGTTCTTCGCCCGTGAGGCCGGGATGGTCCAGCGCCTTGCCGCAAGATCAAGCTCGCCCATGGCGATCCCCGCGGCCTCGGAAACCCGGCATCCTGTCAAGATTAAGAGCCGAACAAAGCAACGAGGCTTCGCTGCGAGATGCGTGCTCGCGTCCCAGACACGCCGCAGCTCATCATCATCAAGCACGCGCTGGCGCGGAGCAACTTTCGGAGCAATCTGCGTCAGGCCCTTTCGGGGTAGCGGAAAAGTTTCAATCCAACCGTGCGCCTCTGCGTAACCGAGAAAAGCGGACGCAAGCTGATAAAGCCACGTAGCGGTAGCCGGCCGTTTCGCTCGGTGAGCTGCGATCAGACCGGTCCAGTCCTGCCGCGTAGTCTCCCGGAGTGGTCGCTTGCCGAGTGAGGGTTCAATAAACCTGCTGCAAAGCCGCTCGATTTCAGCAGCATAGCGCGGCGACCACGTAGGTGCCTTTGCGTCCCGCCAGAGCCTGAGACAGGAGGCAACAGTCGGTAACGCTAACCGGTCCTCCCGCTCCGCCCGCGCCGCCTGCCTCTCCGCGACCGGGTCCCCGCCTTTGGCGATCTCGCCGAGAAGAATGCGTGCCTGCTGGCGCGCGGCCTTGATGCCAATAGTCGGCCACTGACCGATGCTGGGCCGGGTGCGTTTGCCATCACGGGTCCGAGTATGCACGGACCAGCTCGCCGTTCCGCTCGCGGTTACCCGGATTGCCAGCCCGGGGACCACCGCATCACGCAACTCGATGCGCCCGCGCTGGGGTGGGCGCAGTGCACGCAGGAAGGCATCGGTCAGCTCGACTCGCATGTTGCTACCTTTCCGTTGGCTGGAGCTGGGGGACCGCCGGGGGACCAAAAAAGGCGCGATGCTAGGGTATCACATTGGATGGGGAGACAACCAAAGACAGTAACCGCTTGAAATAGCTCAGAGGTCATCATACAAAGGCAGGAATAGGCTCAGATTTTCTCA
>CAWIDE010000020.1:0-114638 GCA_963834715.1 uncultured Pseudomonadota bacterium
AGGCTCATAACCTGAAGGTCCCAGGTTCAAATCCTGGCCCCGCAACCAACGCTGTCCTAGTTTCTCCAGAACGTCCGTTCCGGGTTGCCCGCCGGGGTTCGTGGCACCCTGTAGCCGTAACTCAGGCCGCCGGCGCTTTTACCCTGCAGAACAAAGACTTCCTGCCCGCGATGGACCTTCTGCCTGAGATCCTGAAGGAAGATCGAGTTCATGGTTCCTTTCAGCCCGACGTGTAGGGCTGAGATTTCGTCTTCCACCCGGGTGACGATCGCGATCCGCTGAAACTGCATCGCCTTGTAAAAGCGCGCCACATGCTTCTGATCGCGGGAGATGCGGTGCAATGCTTCCGCTACCACAATGTCGAAGCGATCGCGTTCTGCGTCTGCCACCAAGCTGACATAGCTTGGCCTTTCGAGCGATGCCCCGGATATAGCGTAGTCCGTGTAAGTCGCCGCTACCGTCCAGCTATTTTTCTCCGCCAGCGCACGGCAGATCCGCACCTGGTCTTCGATCGATGCTTCACGCTGGCTATCAGAGCTGTAGCGCACGTAGATCGCCACCCTCAACGACATGGATCCTCCCGCAGATGCAGCCATCTATATAGCGTATCAGCCACCTGGGAGAGTGTTAAAGGCCAGGGCCGGAACGGATCATCTGCTTCCTGGTTCGCGCCTATTCCCGCCGGGCGCCCTCGCTGGCGGCCTACTCGGGGTTGGCAACAAAGCTGTACGTCTCGTTGCGAGTGGTGCTACCCGGTGGTGGTCACCTCATGAAGCAGCCCCTCCGAACCCAGTTCAACTCCGGCTGCGCGCGCTTTTTGTTTGACGCTCTCAGGCCATCCCACCTTTCCCGGTTCCTTGCCGCCTACCACCGCAAGCAACAAGCCCGTATCCGTCCCGACGTTGCGGAAGCCGCGCATCAGGTGCACGGGCAGGGAGATCACATCGTAAGGCTCGAGAACCGCGGAACGCTTTCCCTCTGGACCCCAGAACACCTCCCACCGGCCGGTGAGCGGCATAAACACCTCCTGCGTGAGGTGGGAGTGCAATGCCGCGCCCTTGCCCGGCTCGGCACGGACGATAGCCAGGTTGAAATCTTGCGCCGGAATTGGCGGCATCGGCAGGTTCGGGTCCTCCAGGTTGCCCGTACCGATAATGCTCCAGATCTCGCGTTCATGGCCCGGAATCTTGGTGTCTATGAAAGCAGCATGAGTGCTCTTTTGCTTTTGCCAGCGGGCGATGTGCTGCTCCATCTCGGTTTCCGTCAGGTCGATCTCGGTCACCGGGGCTGTCTGGACCGCCATGTCCTCCTCCCTCGTGCTGTCGCTCGGTGGTGAAGCATATGCCGTAGGGGCTGGCAGGCAAATCCGGGTGGCCGTACGCCAACAAAACAAAAATCAGGACTTGCCTGCGGGACGGCTGGCGGCCTTCAATACGGCCAATACGGAAAACAACGCCAAGCGCCATCAGAAGGCTGCATGGGAGGAGGGCGTCAGGTGTATCCGGCACCCATTGAGTACCTACGACCGTCCCGCCACAATCGAAGAGGCGGCGGCGGCGATTGACGGCGGCGGGGATGGCACTCTCTTCCTGGCCGGGGGGCAGAGCTTGATGCAGGCGATGAAATCACGCCTTCTGCAGCCCCGGCGGATCGTAGACCTCCAGGGTGTCACCGCGCTGAAGGGCGTGAGCACTGGCGCCGACGGCGGCCTCGTGATCGGCGCCATGACCCGCTACATCGAACTGGCGGAGGAGAGCCGCCTCGGGTCGGCCTACGCCGCCCTGGCGGATGCCGCCGCGCATGTCGGCGACCGGCAAGTTCGCAACCGAGGAACCATCGGCGGCAGCTTGTGCTGGAACTATATCGCCGCCTGCATGCCGGCGGTGGCACTCGGGCTCGGCGCGACGCTGCACCTTGTGTCGGCGGAAGGCAGCCGGCGCTTGCTGGCTGAGGACTTCCTCCGCGGGCCGCTCGAGACCGCACGAAGTGAGGGCGAGCTGCTGGTCTCGGTGGCACTGCCGCCACCACCGCCGCGTACCGGCAGCGCTTATCGGAAATGGGCACTTCTCACCGACGGCCTGCCCGTAATCGGTGCCTGCGTGCTGGTCAGCACCGATGCCGCAAGCGCCTGCAGTGCTGCCCGCGTTGCGTTCGGCGGTCTCGCCACCGGCCCGCGGCGATCCCGCGCAGCGGAGGAAATGCTGCATGGGTGCCAAGCCGGCGACCTAGCGCGGATCGGTGCAGCAATGGGTGCCGCTGCAGAGGAGCTGGAAACTCAGGGCGACCAGTGGGCCGACGCTGCTTACCGTAAGCAGCTTATCCAGACGCTCGGGGCTGAGATGGCGGTTGCCGCGTTCGCCCGAGCGTCCGGCGAGGGGTCAGGAGGACGCGCTGTATGAGCACCAGGACCGTGCGGATAACCATCAACGGCCAGATCTTCGAGGAGACCGTGCCGATCCGCCTGCTGCTGACCGACTTCATTCGCGAGCGAGCCGGTTTCACCGGAACCCATATCGGCTGCACGTACGAGGGGGTCTGCGGCGCCTGCACAGTTCAACTCGATGGCGAGGCGGTGAAAAGCTGCCTCATGCTCGCGGTGCAGGCCGATGGCCATGAGGTAACCACCATCGAGGGTCTGGCGAAAGACGGTGAACTAAGCCCGCTACAGCAGGCCTTCAACGACCACCATGCTCTGCAGTGCGGCTACTGCACGCCCGGCATCTTAATGAATATGGCCGACTTCCTGACGCGGCATCCTGACCCAACAGAGGAAGAGATCCGCCGTGCCCTTATCGGCAATCTCTGCCGGTGCACAGGCTACGTACACATCGTGCAAGCGGTCCGCGCCGCGGCGCAGCAGATAGCTCGCCACACGAAATAACGAATAACGGGGAACGATCATGAGGGAGCCTGCGCGTGACACTGAGGGTTGGTTCGGCGCCCGGTTCAGCCGCAAGGAGGATCAGCGCCTGATGACTGGCCGCGGCCGTTACCTTGCCGATGTTCCGACGCCGCCCGGCACGCTCCATCTGGTCTTCGTACGCAGCCAAGTGGCCCATGGCCGGATCCGGCATATCGACACCAGCCGCGCCAGGTCGATGCCGGGTGTTGTTGCGGTAGTTACCGGCGAGGACATCAAAGAGCGGATCTCGCCGCTGCCGCAGCCAGTGGTAGTCCCGAATATGCCAGCGAAATATCCCACCCACTGGCCCCTGGCTGTCGGCAAGGTGCGCTTCAACGGCGAGCCGATCGCCGCCGTAGTTGCGCGCGACAAATATATTGCCGAGGATGCCGCCGAGGCGGTGGAAGCGGAATACGACCAGCTCCCCTATGTCGGCGACCCGGAAGCGGCGCTGCGTCCTGGTGCGCCGATTGTGCATGATGGCTGGGACGACAACCTAATTTTCCAGATGACCTTCACCGGCGGACCGAACTCCGAGGACCAAGCGGAGAATGAGCGCAAGGTGCGGGAGGTTTTTGACTCGGCGGATGTTGTTATCTCCCGGCGCTTCCGATGCCATCGTTGTGGCGTGACGCCAATGGAGACGCGGGGCGCGCTTTGTTTGTGGGATGAGGCGGATGGGCTGACCGCTTACCTCACGACACAGCGACCGCACATCGATCGCCTCGCACTCTCCGACATCCTCGCCATCCCGGCAGAGAAGGTTCGCGTGATCGCGCCGCGCGACCAGGGCGGCGGCTTCGGCGTGAAGGCGCCGTTCTATCGCGAGCCGATCCTCGTCGCCCACATGGCTCGCGAGCTTGGCCGGCCGATACGGTGGATCGAGTTCACGCCAGGAACACCTCATGGCGGTGAGTCAGGAGCGCGACCAGGTCCACGACCTCGAAATCGCCGCCACACGCGACGGCCGCCTGCTCGCATTGCGCGACCGCGGCATCGGTGATTGCGGCGACGGCTGCGAAGGCGTGTACTGGGGCTTTCTCATGCCTTTCCTGGGCGCCGTCGAGCTGCCGAATGCCTACGACTGGCCGATCGGCGACGTGAAGATCCGCGTCGCCTGCACCAACAAGGCGGCGCTGAGTCCCGCGCGCGCATTCGGCGAATTCCCGACCCGATTTGCGATCGAGCGCGGCATTGACATGGTCGCGCAGACATGCGGCCTGGAACCCGCGGACGTGCGGCGTAAAAATTTAGTACGCACGTTGCCCCACACCTCCATCACCGGCGAGTATTTCGACAGCGGTGATTACCTGAAGGTCTGGGATCGGTTGATGGCCGCGGTTGACCTGCCGGGCTTCAGGAGAGAGCAGGCGGAGGCGCGGCGCCAGGGGCGGTATCTTGGGATAGGCTTCGGCGTCGCCGTGGAGCTGTCGGGCGTGGCCTCCGAGCTTCTGGTGCCAATGGAGAATCAACCCGGTTACGGCGCCGCAACTGTGCGCCTGGACCCCCGCGGCAAAGTGCTGGTGTTCGAGGGTGACGCGCCGGGTGGCCAGGGCCACGAGACCACAGTGGCCCAGGTGGTCGCCTACGCCTTCGGCATCCACCCCAACGACGTGGTCGTGCAGACTGGCGACACTCACACTACGCCGTTCGGCTCCGGGACAATTGGCTCACGCGCTGGTTCTTACTTTGTCAGCGCCGTGTACGGGGCATGCACTGAGCTTAAGCACAAAATCGCCCGCGTGATGGCGCACGATCTGAAACTCGGCGAGGTTGATCCGGAGGAGTTCGTGTTCCGGGACGGCGAGATCGTGCACGCCCGCACGCCTAACATCCGCAAAACCTTCCGAGAGATGGTCGAGCAAATCATCATGGCGCCTATCAACCTGCCGCCGGGTGTCAGCGGCGGTCTGGAACACACTGCCTTCTTCGAGGCGGCGAAGCCCATGACCTGCTTCAATGCCGATTGCTGCAAGGTGGAGGTGGACATCCGAACCGGGCAATGGCGCATCCTGTCATGGACAAGCTGCGAGGACGTGGGGCGCATCATCAACCCGCAAATCGTGGATGGGCAGATGCACGGCGCCATCGTGCAGGGTATCTCCAACGCCTGCTTCGAGCAGTTCATCTACGATCCGAACGGTCAGCAGCTCACCGCGGATCTCGAAAACTATAAGATCGCCACCGCGGCTGATGTACCGGATATTCAAGTGCTGCACGAACCTACCCCCTGCCCGCACACGCCGCTCGGCAGCCGCGGCATCGGTGAGGGCAGGCCGAGCTCGATTCCGGGTACCTTGGCGAACGCCATCTGTGATGCGCTCCAACCGTTCGGGATCGAGATCACCGAACTGCCGCTCCGGCCTGACAAACTCTGGCGGATGCTGCAGGAGGGTCAGCCCGGAGCCGCGGCTGCGGAGTGACGCCCCGAGCGACACCCCGAGCGACACCTCCGCAACACTCTACTTGGCCTGAGAAGCCAAGTGCTCCCGCAGCTTCGACCACCGCCGCCGGGCTGCTCCATTCCGCACCGCGATCGCCAATGCCCGGCGCCGCCCGACCAAAACAACCAATTGCTTGCCCGCGTCACCGCCGTGTAGAGCAGGTTGCGCGCCACCATCATGTAGTGCTGCGTGGTTAGCGGGATGACCACCGCCGGACGTCCAGAACCCTGGCTTTTGTGGATGGTGGTTGCGTAGGCCAGCACGAGCTCATCAAGTTCCCCGAACCCGTACGTGACATCGCGCCCATCGAGATTGACGAGTGCCTGTGATCATCATCACTTTCGATCGCAAGACCAGCCGGATCGGTTCCTGGTGGCTTAGGGCGAACGTCACTCCGGTTCGAAGTCTCGACCCAGGGGATGGCCTTGCCCGGGTCGATGGTGGGCCAAGGCGGGGCACCGCCGACAAGTGTGCACAGCCGTTCGGCAATATCACGCTCTGCCCGGTGCAGCCGGGCGAGGAAGATACAGTTCTGCCCCTTGACGTTGTCCGCAACGACATCATCTGCCGCGACCTCGTCAGCTATCAACGTCTCGATCAGCTGGTCCGGCACCTCGATCAGCTTGGCCGCGAGCTGCACTAACTCGTCCAATGGCAGGCCACAGTGTCCCTCATCAGCTGCTGTCGCCCGCGCGTAACTGATCCCGGCGCGCACCCGGATGCTGGCGGTCTTCTCAATCCCGAGTTGGCCGCCAACCGGTCCGCCGTGACAAACCCGATGCCACGGATGTCCCGGGCGAGTCGGTAGGGATTCTCGCTAATGACCTGTAGCGCGTCATTGCCCTAAGTCTTGCAGATCCGGACTGCGCGCGACGTGCCCACGCCATGGCTGTGCAGGAACAGCATGATCTCGCGCACGATTTTCTGCTCGGCCCAGTAGGCGACGATCTGTGCCCCCCGCTTGAGACCGATGCAAGGCTTCCTCCGGCACGCGTTTTTCTGCAATTCCGCGGTGAGCTCCGAGCCTGCGGGCGACGGCCATGTAGCGTTGAGCGTGCCCGCTGGTCCACCCGAGCGCGAGCGGCACCCAGCATTCCCGGTTGCCGTGCGTCCTCAGCCGCCAAAGTGAGCCGAGCGGCATCAGCGATCCATTCTTCGATACTCAAAGCGAAGCTTAGCGGTACGTGAACATTTACTATTCGGTCGCTGAATCGATGAAGGAGCACCGCAGCAAGGGCAAGTGATCCGTAACATCCGTTATTGCCGCCAAGCGAAGGGCCCGATGCCTACGTCATCCAGGGTGCGCCCGGTGCGGAAGCGATCAAGCGAATAACAGGCGTTCATGGCATGCGGCTTATCCTCGGCGATGCTGTGGGCGAGGCACCAGCCCGCGGCCGGCGTTGCCTTGAAGCCGCCGTAGCACCAGCCGCCATTGAGGTACAGGCCTTCAATGGGTGTCGGCGCGATGAAAGGGCTCGCGTCCGGTGTCATATCCGTCACGCCACCCCAATGCCGCAGCAGCCGCAGTCGCGAAATGCAGGGCATGAGCGCGATTGCTGCCTCGGCTACGTCGCGCACCACATTCAGATTGCCGCGCTGGCATAGGAGTTGTAACCGTCGAGGCCACGGCCGAAGACAAGCCCGCCCTTGTCCGATTGAGTGATGTAGAAATGATCGGCGCCATAAGCAACAATTCGCGAGATGACCGAAGCTGTCGAGCGGATTGGCTGAATGGGCCAGAGTGAGTTGACCGCGCTGGGAGAACATAACGTTGAAATTGAGCGCGAAAGAAAGGCCCTCCCAGAGCTTGAGAGAGAACTCGTAGAACTGGATATTGCCGTCGAGCAGATAATTGGATCGCACGATCGTCGTGTTACGTCCCACATTCCACTGCCGATGTAACTCCGCTCGAGCACTGCCACTTTGCGGATCCCGTGATTCTCGGCGAGGTAGAATGCCGTCGCGAGTCCGTGCCCGCCTCCGCCGACGGCAATTACGTCATAGCAGCGCGCTTTGGCTCCGCATCCGCCAAGCCCGGGGCCAATGTGTGTGGCCGCCCAGGGCGTTGCGTAAAAGTGCCACGGCTGAATAGCGCGTCATGTATTGTGTGCCCACTTCACTGTGAACGAGCGGATGAAAGGCCCGAAGCCGGGATAAGTGCCATCCGCCTCGATCATCGCACGTTCGCATTCGGCGGCCACCTGCTCCGCAGCTCCGCCGCCGACCGGCTGCACCTGGGTCCGGTTGGAGCTTGGTCCGCTAACACTTTTCACGGCCGTGGTTTGGAGGCATGTTGCGTACATTACTGCCAAAAGAAGCGCATCCTCGGCACCCGAGTTCCCTCGGTACTGCCACGGAGTTTGGCACCGCGGCGACTGCCGCATTGGCGAGTGATCGCACTAAAGATCATGGCAATGGAGGGTATCCCAACGGTCACGAAGAGGGTGAAGGTGTCCAGTCGCGGCAGACATACTTAATGTCGGTGAAGGCCTCGAGCCCATGGCGGGCTCCCTCGCGGGCGAGGCCGGACTGCTTCATGCCCCCGAAGGGGATCGGCGCCCCGGTGACCTTGGTGCGATTGACTGCGATCATGCCAAACGAGAGCGCCCGACTGAGCCGGTAAATGCGGCGCGGGTCAAGGGCGTGCACGTAAGCGACGAGTCCGTATTCGGTCGCATTGGCGCGTGTTACTGCCTCCTCCTCGGTGTCGAAACGCGCAATGGCAGCAACCGGGCCAAAGGTCTCCTCGTGGAAGATCAGGGCGTCGCCGGGCACGTCGGCAAGTACTGTCGGTTCATAGAACAGCGGACCTAGGGCGGACCGCTTTCCGCCAGTAAGTATCTTCGCGCCGCGCTTCAGGGCATCGGCGACATGTTCCTCCTGCTTGGCCACGGCCTTGGCGTTCATCAGCGGCCCGAGATCGCGGTCCTCGATGCCGGGACCAAGGGTCAGGGCGCGCGTGCGCTCGGCGAAGCGGGCGCAGAATGCGTCGTAGATCGGCCGTTCGATGAAAAAGCGGTTGGCGCCGAGGCAGTCCTGGCCAGTCGTTGCGAACTTCGCCTTGATCGCCTCGTCAACGGCTTGGTCGAGGTCGGCTTCGGCGAAAACTAAGAACGGCGCGTGGCCGCCGAGCTCCAGCACCAGTCGTTTCACCGTATCGGCCGACTGACGGTAGAGCAGCTTGCCGATTTCCGTCGAGCCGGTGAACGAGAGCGCGCGAACCCGCGGATCCTCAATCCATGGCTTCACTACCGTCTGTGCATCGCCTGTGACGATGTTGAAGACGCCGGGGGGGAAGCCCCGGCGATCGACGAGCTCAGCCAGCGCCAGCGCCGAGAAGGGTGTCTCTTTGGAGGGATGAGCGACAACCGTGCAGCCGGCGGCGAGCGCCGCGGCGGCCTTGCGGGTCAGCATGGCGGATGGGAAGTTCCAGGGCGTGATCAACGCGGCGACACCGACCGGCTCGCGCCAGAGCTCGACCTCAGCGTCGGGCAGATGCGACGTCACACTCTCGATGTTGGGGCGCTTTGCCTCCTCGGCGTAGAACTCGAAAAAGGACGCAGCGTAATCGATCTCGCCCCTCGCCTCTGACAGCGGCTTGCCCTGCTCGAACGTCATGATGCGGGCGAGATCGTCGCGGTGGGCGAGCATCGACTCGGCCCCGCGGCGCAGGAGCGCCCCCCGGGTCTGCGGCAGAGCCGTGGCCCAGGCAGGGAAGGCCGCCTGGGCGGCATCAACAGCGGCGGCGCTTTCGGCGGCGGACAGGCTCGCGATATGGCCGACGTGGTCGCCGCTCGCCGGATCAGTGACCCCGATGGTCGCCTCGTCGGCGGCAGCCACCCAGCGGCCACGGATGTAGGAAGAGGTGCGTAGGAGCGCGCAATCGGCGAGGCCGGACATCAGGACGTCCGAGAAGGTATCTAAAGCAAGCATCGTGATTCTCCAACATCGGGTTGGATGTAACCGGAGGGGCAATCTTGCCCCGGGCTCCAAGTAGTCCCTGACCGGGTCGCATCAATTCTGAACTGAGAAGCACCATGCTTCACGCGATCGCCCTGCGCCGGCGAGATTCGGCCAAGCCCGGGATCTCACGCCCTCGAATGGACACGCCGGCGGTTTCTGGATGAAGGCAAGCGCGATTACCCCGATCACGCAGGAAGCCATCGTGTAGTAGGCCGGCATCAAATCGTTGCCGCTGATGCTGATGAGCCATTCATTGGCCGCGGGTGCCGTGCCTCCGAACAACGATGTCGAGAGATTGTAGGCGATCGCAAAGCAGGCATAGCGGACGTGGGTGGGGAACATCGCCGGGAACATCGCCGAGATAGTACTAAGCTGGGGAACATAGATGAGGCCGAGGACGGCGAAGCCGACGATGGCGGGAAACAACCCGTGTGCCATCAGCGAATACATGGGGATGGCCATGATGAACAGGCCGATGCTGGAGGCCCACCATAGTGGCTTGCGGCCGACCCGATCCGAGAGCGCGCCGCTGAAGGGGATCAGCACCATCATCACCAGTTGGCCGACGATAATCAGGGTCAGCGTGGCATTCGACGACATGCCGATCCGGCTCTGCAGATAGGTGGGCGTGTAGGCGAGCAGCGTGTAGTTGGTTACGTTGAGGACGACGCACAGGCCCATCAGCAACACCATGGGACGCCAGTAGTGCGCCAGATCCCGAAACTCCGTTTTGGGTGTCGTGCTCGGTCTCCCCCGCAGCCTCCAGTTCACGGAAAACGGGCGTGTCATTGAGCTTGCTGCGCAAATACCACCCGATCAGACCCATCGGGCCCGCGAGGAAGAAGGGCAGCCGCCAGCCCCACAGTGCCATGGCATCCCTGCCGACGATGGTCTGAATGACGAGTACCAAGAGAGCGCCCAGGGTGAAGCCGCTAAGTGTGCCGAACTCGAGGAAGCTGCCGCAGAAGCCGCGCTTGTCGTCCGGGGCGTACTCCGCCATGAACGTGGCCGCCCCGCCATACTCTCCACCGGTGGAGAAGCCTTGAATCATGCGCAGGGCGATGAGGCCGATGGGGGCCCAGACGCCAATGGTCGCGTAGGTGGGCAAGAGGCCGACGGCGAACGTGGTTCCGGACATCAAGATGATTGTGGCGGCAAGGATCGCTCGTCGGCCGACGCGGTCGCCGAGCGGCCCCCAGAACAAGCTACCGAGCGGTCGGATGAGGAAGGAGATGGCGAAGACCGCGAGGCTACTGAGCGTGGACGTGGTCGGGTTGTGGCTGGGGAAGAATGCCTGGCCGATATGGACGGCGACATACGCGTAGACGCCATAGTCGAACCACTCCACGGCGTTGCCCATCGCTGATGCCGCGATGGCCCGGCTTAGGGTGCCGGCATCGGGTCTCGCGTCGATGTTGACGCCGCTCTGTTGTGGTGTCGTGCCGACGCTGATGTCGTTCTGTCGTAGCGTAGCCATGTGATTTCTCCTGCAACCGAGCGGCATCGTACGCCGCTCATTCTGTTTCGGCCCTCGTACCAGAGGCGCAACAAGAAGCTGCGCAACTGCTGTGGGCTTGCCGAGACATCATGCTGACGCCGCGGTGGGAGCGCTGCTCGCGCTCCCATCGGCCGCAGCCACTCACTCCTTCGAGGCGCTCTTTCCCAGCTTGCGCGCTCGCCCACTTCCTGCAGTTGAACGTGAACGCGGCCAGTGACACCGCAGAGGAGCTCATAGGCGATGGTGCCGGCATGCGCGGCCACGGTCTCGGCCGGCAGCCCGTCACCCCAGAGCACGACCGGATCGCCAATCTTGGCGTCTGGCTGGCTGCCAAGATCGATCGTCAGCATGTCCATGGATACCCGCCCGGCCAATGTCGCCGGCTTGCCGATAACGAGCACGGGCGTGCCCGTCGGCGCGTGGCGTGGGTAGCCGTCGCCATAGCCTATGGCCGCGATGCCGATCCGGGTGTCGGCCCTGGCCTGCCAAGTACCGCGATAGCCGACCCGCTCGCCGCAGCAGACCTCCTTTACGGCGATCAGGCCGGTGCGCAGGATCATGGCCGGGCGTAGTTCCTCATCCAGCCCCGTGCGCCCGGCCAGGGGCGAAACACCATAGAGCATCACGCCCGGCCGCACCCATTCGAGATGAGCCTGCGGCCAAGCCAGCATACCGGCCGAATTGCAGAACGAGCGCTGTGCGCCCAAACCCTTCCCGGTGGCCGCGAAACGCCGGATTTGCTCCCGGGTCCTAGGATCGTCTGGCTCGTCAGCGCTCGCGAAATGGCTCATGAGGCGGGTCTCAGCCACCGACGAGCAGCCTTTCAGCTGCCGGAAGGCCTCGAGCCCTGCTTCGGGCCGGAACCCCAGCCGGTTCATCCTGGTGTCAAGCTTGAGCCAGGCGGTGAGCGGTCGCCCAAGGCGCGCCCGCTCCAGCATGCGCAGCTGGCCCGGCTCATGCACTGCGATCTCACGGTCGAGCCGGGCGCACAAGGGCAGCTCGTCGGCCTCGAACACGCCCTCCAGGAGGAGCATCGGCTGCACCGCACCCGCCTCGCGTAAGTCCAGCGCCTCCTCGATGCAGGCTAGCCCCAGCATGTCGGCCCTGGTGAGCGCCGGCAGAAGGCGAGCAGCGCCATGGCCGTAGCCGTTGGCCTTAACCACGGCGACCACCCTCGCGCCGGCTGCCCGCCGCCTGGCTTGGCTGAGATTGTGGCACACCGCTGCAAGGTCGATAATGGCAGTGGCGGGACGCATCAGGCGGCTTTCGCGTAACGGTCGAGGGAGAGCTCAGTCGTGGCGATCGCTGGCTTGCGCCCCGAGATCAGGTCGGCGAGCACCCGCCCAGAGCCGCATGACATGGTCCAGCCCAGAGTGCCGTGGCCGGTGTTAAGCCACAAATTTGCATACTTGGTCTTGCCGATTACCGGCGGCCCGTCCGGCGTCATCGGCCGCAGTCCGCACCAGAAGCTGGCCTTCGCCACATCACCGCCCTTCGGGTAGAGGTCGGTTACCACATGTTCCAGCGTGGAGCGGCGCGAGGCCCGCGTTTTGGTGTTATAGCCGTCGAGCTCCGCCATCCCGCCGACCCGGATGCGGTCACCCAGACGCGTGATCGCCACCTTGCGGGTCTCGTCCATTACCGTCGATTCCGGTGCTCCGGTCGGGTCGGTGACGGGCACGGTGATCGAGTAACCCTTAACCGGGTACACTGGCAGATCGATGCCGATCCGGCGCAGATGCACGGGCGAGTAACTACCCAGGGCCACGACGTAGGCGTCGCCCGTCATCTCGCCTATCGGCGTGGCGATCCCGGTGACCCGCCCAGCCTTGGTCAGGATCGCATCCACCGGGGTGCGGGAGCGAAATTCAACGCCGAGCTGGCGGCACAAGGCCGCGAGCGCATTGGTGAACTTGAAGCAGTCGCCAGTCTCGTCGCCGAGCAGCCGCAAGCCACCCACGAACTTCTCCCGAACGAACCCCAAAGCGGGTTCCGCGCGGACGCAGCCATCGGCATCGAGGAGCTCGTAAGCGACACCGAACCGCTTGAGGATGGCGATATCCTTGCCCGTGCCGTCGAGCTGCTTTTGGTGACGGAACAGTTGCAGCAGCCCCAGCGGACGCTCATCGTAGGCGATCCCGGCCTTCGCCCGGAGCTCGCGCAGCAGATCGCGGCTGTATTCCGCGAGTGGCACCATCCGGCTCTTGTTCAGCTCATAGCGGGCCGACGTGCAGTTTCGGAGCATCATCAGGGCAAAGCGGACCTTGTCCGGGGTGGTGCCGGGGGCCGCCCAGGGCGAGGAGTAACCGGGCGAGACCTGGCCTGCATTCGCAAAGCTGGTCTCGAGCGCCGGGCCTTCCTGGCGGTCAACGACGACTACCTCATGCCCCGCCTCGGCGAGGTAGTAGGCTGTGCTGGTGCCGATAATGCCACTACCTAGAATGATGATGCGCATGCCTCGATCCTTGAGAGGGATACCGGTGCGGCCCTGCGGTCATGCTGAGGTCATCCCTGCTCGTTCCGCCCTCCGGCTGGCGGCAGCGCGCACAGCGTGGACGGCGATCGCCGTATCCTGGGCGCCGGTGCCGGTGAGGTCACAGACGGTGATCTCGTCCGCCGAGCGGCGGCCCGGCTTCAGCCCGGCCACGATCTCGCCCAGCTCGTCGACGGAACGGTCGGCAGGCAACGTGCCGGCGGCGAGCGCGGCGCGGAGTTCGCCCAGCCGCTCGCACTGACTCCTACGATCCACGACCACCCGATCCGCCCGGCCCAGGATCTCGGCATCAAGTTCCTGCTTGCCGGGCGCATCCGATCCCACGGCAGTGACGTGCAGCCCCGGATGCAGCCAGCCGGCCGAGATCACGGGCTCACGTGCCGCCGTGGTGGTGACCACGACGTGGGCCTCCCGGATCACTTGCTCGGCCGGTTCTGCGGCGACTGGCTGGCCAAAGCTCGCACTCAGCTCGCTTGCCAGGGCCTTGGACTTGGCGGGATCGCGGCCCCAGATCAGAACCCGCTCTATCGGCCGCACCAGCAGAAGCGCCTCAAGCTGCAGGCGCGCCTGCATTCCGGTGCCGATGATGCCGGCGACCCGGGCATCAGGACGCGCGAGCCGGTCGGCCGCGATGGCGCCGGCCAAGGCCGTGCGCACGTCGGTGAGATAGCCGTTGTCGAGGAGCACCGCCTCGACCCGGCCGGTCTCGGCCGAGAGCAGGGTCATCATGCCGGACAGGCTCGGCAGGCCGCGCCTGCGGTTGTCGAAGAAGCCGGTCGACACCTTAAGCGCCATGGATGGCAAGCCGGGCACGTAAGCCGTCTTGACGTCCATCTCGGCATGGCGCTGGGGCAGATCCAGGTGCAAGACCGGCGGCATGACCACGCCGCCCCGCCCTAGGGCTGCGAAGGCCGCCTCGACCACAGTCATCGCCTCGCGGCTGATCTTGACCTTAGCGCGCAGCGTAGCTTCGTCGAGCACCACGACATCCATGCTCACCCCTTCCCCCATCCTCAGATGGCCGGTGCCGTCAGGAGCAGCTCGTGGCCCTCACGCCTAAGCTCGTCGGTCACATGGTCCACGGCGCGCTTGGCGATCGCCACGATCTCCTCGCACTCGGCGGGCGTGACAACCAGCGGCGGCGAGAAGCCCAGGATGTCGCCATGCGGCATGGCGCGCGCGATCAGGCCATGCTCTAGGGCTGCCGCCGATACACGAGCACCGATCTTGAGCGCTGGATCGAAGCGCTGCTTCTTGGCTCTGTCGGCCACGAACTCAAGCGCCGCCATTAGGCCCACGCCGCGCACCTCGCCCACGAGCGGATGATCGCCAAACGTCTCGCGCAGGCATTGCTGGAAATAGGCGCCGGTGCGCGCCGCGTTGCCGGGCAGGTCCTCTCGCTCAACGATGTCGAGCACGGCGTTTGCCGCGGCGGCGCCCAAGGGATGGCCGGAATAAGTGTAGCCGTGGCTGAAGGCTCCGAGCACGTCGGTCGCCTGCTCGAGCACCTTCGTGACCTTTTCGCTGACCACGACTGCAGATAACGGCACGTAGGCGCTGGTGAGGCCCTTCGCCAACGTGATCAGGTCGGGCTCGATGCCGTAGGTAGTCGAGCCGAACATCTCGCCGGTGCGGCCAAAGCCCGTCACCACTTCGTCGGCGATGAGTAGCACGTCGTGCTTTTGCAGGACGGCCTGTATCGCTTGCCAATAGCCTTTCGGCGGCGGAATGATACCCCCCGTGCCTAGCACGGGCTCGCCGATGAACGCTGCCACCGTCTCCGGGCCTTCCTCGAGGATCAGCGCCTCGAGCTCGCGCGCGCGCCGGGCAGAGAAGTCCATTTCGCTTTCGCCGGGCTCGGCACCCCAGTAATGGTGCGGCACGCCGGTGTGCCGGATTGGGCCGAACGGCAGGTCGAAGGCGGCATGGTAGAAGGAAAGCCCGGTAAGCCCGCCCGATATCACCGAGCTGCCGTGGTACCCCCGCTCACGCGAGATGATCTTCTTCTTCTGCGGCCGCCCGAGGATATTGTTGTAGTACCAGGCGAGCTTGACCTGGGTCTCGTTAGCATCCGAGCCGGAGAGCCCGTAGAACACTTTGGAGGGCGTGCCCGGGGCCATCCGCACCAGCCGGTCAGACAGGCGGATCAGCACCTCAGTCGAATGCGCGACATAGGTGTGATAGTAGGCGAGCTTCTTGGCCTGGGCGTAGATCGCCTCGGCGATCTCGTCTCGCCCGTAGCCAATGTTCACGCAGTAGAGCCCAGCGAAGCCGTCGATCAGCGCGCTGCCCTTCTGGTCCTTGATGCGGATCCCCTTGCCGCCGGTGACGATGCGGGGATCGCCCAAGGCACCCGAGGCAAAGGTCTTGAGCGGCGTAAAGGGGTGCAGGACCGTCTGCCGGTCGAGATCCTCAAGGGACAGGTTGTGGGAGATCGTGTCGTTCATGGGGTCCTCTCTCAGGCGTGGCTGCCAAGGTAGAGATGTTTGAGTTCGCTCTCGGCATGATCTGGAAGTGGGCGAATTTGCCGGCCCTGGTCCCGGTAGTCCGCGAGCACTGCAACGCAGTCGCCGCGCTTGATCAGCCCCGGGAAATGCCGGCAATAAAGGAAGCCGTCACGCGGCGAGCCGTAGGTCCGGGGCTCGCGGTCGACCTCCTCGAAGAAGTGGACGCGTCCTAGGGACTGACTGGCCTCGACCGGAGCGCCAAGCTCGACCAACGGCTCGAACAGGCCGGCATCGTCCGATACGACGAAACCGTCGTCAGGCGTATGGGCGAAGCGCGATGGACTCGGCACAGCCAGCGGTTCCTCATCAAGCACGCCTAGGTGGCAGAGCAGGTTGTGTAAGCCGCGATCGGTGATGGCAACGCGCTCGGGCGTGGTCGAGTCGCCGCCGCCGAGCTCACTCGTGACGAACAGCTTGCCCAATTCCTCCACGGCGCTGTCGAGCATTCCAGCCGTGTCGAGTTCCTTCAGGACCAAGGCGAGCGGAGCGCCCATCGCCAGGATCGCGGCCCTGGTCCGCTCCATGAGACTCTTGTCGTCGAGCTCGTGCATGACCATCGAGGGCACGAAATCGAGGGTCTTACCGCCCGAGTGCAGGTCCACGACGGCGTCGGCCCGCGCCACGAGATGGTGATAGACGTAGTGCGCGAGCATCGGCGTCTGCGTGCCATAGCGCTGGCCCGGGAAGCACCGGTTCATGTTGACGCCATCGATTGGCGAGACGCGCGTGCCGGCATGGGCCGCCGGAAGGTTCATGGTCGGTAATACAATCAGCCGGCCCCGGACGCGCGCCGGCTCGAGCCGACGCGCCAGCTTCGACAGCGCGATCGGCCCCTCGTCCTCGTCACCATGGTTGGCCCCTGTGAACAGCACGGTCCGTCCCTCGCCGCCTCGGATCACGTGGATCGGGATGCGAATCGCACCCCAGGCACTGTCGTTGCGCGACCAGGGCACGTTGAGATAGCCCGCACGCTTGCCGGGCGCGTCCAGGTCGATGGTGCAGGAGACCCGCGATTCCTCGGTCATTGCGGATGCTTTCGACCATGGGCCCGCCGTTCCGGAGGCCGATCGGTTCGATTTGATCTCGCTGACGGTGAAGAACCTTCAGCCTTGACCAGCAACTTGCGCGGCACCGCGGCCAAACATTCGACGCCGTTGTCGGTGATGGCGATGCTCTCGGTGATCTCGAGGCCCCAGTCCTCAAGCCACAGGCCCGTCATGAAATGGAAAGTCATGCCAGGCTCGAGCACGCTGCGGTCGCCGGGACGCAGGCTCATTGTGCGCTCGCCCCAGTCCGGCGGGTAACTCAGCCCAATCGGGTAACCGGTGCGGTTCTCCTTGACGATCCCGTGGCGCGCCAACACTGCGAAGAAGGCCTTCGCGATATCCTCGCAGGTATTGCCCGGCTTGGCCTGTCCGAGGCCTGCCTCCATGCCCTCCAACACCGCCTGTTCGGCATCGAGAAACTTCTGCGGCGGCTTGCCCAGGAACACCGTGCGCGAGATCGGGCAGTGGTAGCGCTTGTAGCAGCCGGCGATCTCGAAGAACGTGCCTTCGCCGGATTGCATCGGCCGGTCGTTCCAGGTGAGGTGAGGTGCAGCCGCGTCTGCGCCCGAGGGGACCAGCGGCACGAGCGCCGGGTAGTCGCCGCCTGCATCAGGCAGGCCGCGCGTCCCGGCGTCGTAGATTTCGGCAACCAGATCGCACTTTCTCATTCCGGGCTCGACCTTCTCGGCGATGCGGGCATGCATCGCCTCGACAATTCGTGCCGCCGTGCGCATGTAGGCTAGCTCCTGTGGCGACTTCACCGCCCGTTGCCAGTTTACGAGTGCCGTCGCGTCTACGAAGCGCGCATTCGGCAGGTTCTTCTGGAGCGAGAGAAACGCTGCGGCGCTGAAATAATAGTTGTCGAGCTCGACGCCGATTCGGGCATTGCCCCAGCCGCGATCGGCGATGATCCCCGAGAGATAGTCCATAGGATGACATTCGGGGTTCTGCACGTAGTGGTCGGGATAGCCGATGATCCGTTCCGGCGGCAGCCAAGCTGTGCGCCGAGCTCCGTTCGCGTCCTGGCCGCGGCCGAACCAGATCGGGTCCTCATCGGAGCGAACCAGTACACACTGGTGCACGTAGAACGTCCAGCCATCATAGCCCGTGAGCCAGGCCATGTTGGAGGGGTCGGCGACGATCAGGAGGTCGATGCCGCGCTGCTCCATCGCCGCGCGGGTCTTGTTCAGGCGCTGCGCGTACTCGGCGCGGGTGAAGTCGAGGGCAACTTCAGGCATAGTCATTGTCCCGCAAGCGAGGGGTCAGGTCCTCGGGCCGCACGTCCTCGCCCGCGATCAGGCGCTGGTGCAGGCTCATGTCGATGTTGCGGCCGGAGAGCACGACCACTGCGGGGCCACGGGGCTGCATCTTTCCGGTGAGCAGGGCCGCGATGCCGACCGCGGCGGCGCCCTCAATCACCTCCTGCTCCTGCCAATAGGCGTGCCTCACCGCGGCCGCGATCTCGGGCTCGCCCAGAAGCACGACCTCATCCACGAGCTCGCGCACGATCCTGAAGGTCCAGCGGTTGCAGAGGCCGATGCCGCCGCCCAGGCTGTCGGCGAGGGTGGGCAATTCTTCGATGTCGACCGGCCGGCCCGCTGCCAGGCTTGCGTTCATGGCGGCACCACGCATCATGCTGATCCCGAGCACCCGTGCGCTGGGCTTGGCGGTCTTCACGGCCAGCGCCGTACCCGCGATCAGACCGCCGCCCGAGAGCGGCACCAACACGGCTTCGAGCTCGGGGCACTGCTCGATGAGCTCGAGGCCGAGGGTACCCTGGCCGGCAATGATGTCGGGATGGTCGAAGGGCGGCAGCATAGTGAGCCTCTCCTCGGCCACTAGGCGCTCGGCCTCGACCTGCGCATCGTCCTGCGAGCGCCCGACGATGCGGATCTCCGCCCCCAGCCGGCGGATGCCCTCGACCTTGTTGCCGGGAACGAGATGGGACATGCACACCACGCAGCGCGTGCCCGCAGCCTTGGCAGCGTAAGCGAGCGCGCGGCCGTGGTTGCCGGTCGAGGCCGCGACCACACCGCGGGTCCGGGCGTCGTCAGGCAGCGCCAATAGGGCGTTGGTGGCGCCCCTGAGCTTGAAGCTGCCGGTGAACTGGTGCTGTTCGAGCTTGAGATGCACGGGCGCGCCGACGCCCTCGCTCAAGCTGGACGAGGGCACGAGCGGCGTGCGCGCGATCCGGCCATCAAGCCGGCGGCGCGCTACATAGATGTCCGCGAGGGTGAGGCGCTCGCCCATCATGGGCCCGCCTCCGCGTGCAGGCGCAGCAGCGCGCCATGGTTGGGGAACCGCCAGCCGATCCCGCAATGGCACAGACAAAACCCGACAGTGGCTTGGTTTCTGGTCACCACCGGCCGGCCGACAGCCTCGATCATTAACGCGACCTGCGCCGGGCGCAGGCCCGTGCAGGAGATGAATTGCGCCTCCGCACCGGGCTGTCGCCTGCGTGTGGGCGCCGCGATGGCCTGCGGTATGCTCGCGCCGTGATGTGGTCGTCCTCGAGCCCGAATAACAACCGCTCAGGTGCCCATAAGGTTGCAAACGAAATAAAATAGTCGGCCATCATTCCGCCTACCCGTGTCAATGTCACCCTGACCCGCATAAATCATCTCATCTGCGGCGGGGCGGTTCGTACAACTACTCGCGCAACGACTTACGTGAGCTGCATTTGGTGGCGGTGAACACAGGAGACCCAATAAAGTTCTACTTACAGCCAAAGTTTTTGAGCGGGGGCTACCCCATCACGAATGGCTGAACGGTGCGCGACCGAACTTGCCGATTCTGCCAGCTGTCGTGCCAGGAAAAGTGTATTCTTTGCTCCCGCACGTACCAATGTCTGGCTTTTTGCAAAAAAAATGCCGATCACAGTCACACTCCTGCGGAAACTCGCAGCGGTTACCCTAATCGAGCAGGCCTCTGGAGGACCTGAACGGGTGGTTGGGCGGAAGCCGGACCAATTCGCGCTGTCGATGGCAACGGAACACGTGCTTGCGGCCGAGAGCTTTGGCGCGATCCTTGGCAGCCCTTGAAAGAGCGCCAATTACAGGAGCTGCGCGAGAGTTAGTCCGGGAGTGAGACAATGGAAGCAGAACAGCGTCGCGAGCACGACCTGCTCGGCGACCGGGAGGTGCCATCCGCGGCGTACTATGGGGTGCATATCCTCCGTGCCGTCGAGAATTGCCCAATCACAGGAATTGCCCTCGGCATCTATCCCGATCTGATCCGGGCGCTGGCCCGATCAAGCAGCCGGCGGCTCTGGCCAATCGCGAGCTGCATCTTCTGAGCGAGGAACGACGGGATGCCATCGTCAAAGCCTGCGAGGAGATCCGTGCCGGCCGCTCCACGATCAGTTCGTCGTTGATGTAATTCAGGGCGGGGCAGGTACCTCGACGACATGAACGCCAATGAGGTGATCGCGAACCGCGCGCTTGAGCACTTGGGGCATCGGCGGGGTGAGTACCAGTTTCTGCACCCCAACGAGTATGTGAACATGAGCCAGAGCACCAACGATGTGTATCCCACCGCGCTCAAGATCACCACTTATTTCAGCATCTTTCGGCTCATCGACGCGATGGCGGTGCTGTGCCGCAGCTTCAAGGTGAAAGCCGAGGAATTCAAAGATATTCTGAAGATGGGGCGCACCCAGTTACAGGATGCCGTGCCGATCGTGAAAGTGCGTCCGGTGCAACTCGGTCTCGGTCCAATCTGGCCCCACGAGCGCCACTTCGACCAGAAGCGCCAGCCTGATAACGGCTCCCGATGCCAACGCGATCACGTTCCATCGCCGATACGCTGTGTGCGCCGCAATAAGCCGGATTTGCCTAGTCAAGGCGAAACAAAAACGTCAGCAGCGGGGCAGTGGGCGTTGAGGACTGTCCCCCCGAGCAGGAATAGCGCGAGCGCGCTCCCGCAAGTTCGGGTTGGGCGGTTCGTCGCCCTCTAGCAGTATTGCTAAGATTGAACAAAGCTCCAGGGCTTCTGCTTGGGTCATGTCGAGGACGTCGTCGTTCATCGTCGGGGATTTAGGGTGCACGCAACGAGGCTGTAGCTCACGATTGCTGGACCAGCCAGTCAGTCAACTTATGGCTGCTATCTACGGACCGCTCGTAGCTAAAGATTTTGGAGAGGGCAAAGCTGTTTACGTGGAGGGCCGCATCGAGCCCAAAATATAGATGATGATTGCTTCTTTAAGCTGGCGCATGCCCGCCATTGAGAGACAGAAATCAAAGCGTCAAGCGCTAGTGGATCCGAACGCCGCGCAGGTTACGACTTACCTGCCTGGCGCTTTTTCCCAGGGGCGGTCTTTTGGATCCCGTCGCGATGGTATGTTCCCCAGTTCGGGAGTTCCGTTGTTTTTGCGAGTGTCGTTTTAAATCATTACCAGTTAGTCGCCTCTGCCGAGACCCGCTCGAACGCCGCTTTTCCCAACCTATACAGAAATCGCTCACAGATTTATCAACAGACTAAGTGGATAACTCTGCCCGCCGTCGGCCACGCCTACCGACGGACGCCAGGGGATTCTCGCTTCTCGTTGCAGTCTCATTTGCGAGCAAGGGGCCACGATGGATCGCATAAAACTTCTCCATGCCACGCCGGAAAGTTATCGGGCCCCGGTGGCTTGTAATAACAGTTCCAGCCTCGCTCAGGTGTCGTATCTGCCGTAACGGATTACTCTACCTAGGGGATCCGTCTCTCCGCTGGACGTAACTGAACAGGCCGTCGTTGCGTTGATCCCTAGGGCGTAGCCTCGCGCGCTGCCGATCAGATGGAGTACGGAACCAAATGCAACCGAGTGGTTGACCGGCAATCCCGCCGGTTGTGCTCAAGTTTCTGACAGACACGATAACTCATGGCGCCTACGTCGAGTGCGGCCAAGCCGTCGCCGTGCGCTTCGGTCGGGAGCGGGGCGAGTACCTGCACGCGATGTACGTAAACAACCACCCGGCGATCGCCAGCGGCCGGGAGGTGAGCGCCTATCCGAAGAAGCTCGGATCGCGAACCTCTACGTCGAGGCCGATACCCTGGTCGGCACCCTCGACTACGGCTCGGTGCGCGTAGCCGTCGCCACGATGGGCTATAAATACATCGCCATGAACCTCGAGAGGGCACGGGAGGAGATCTGCGTCCCCACGTTCATGGTTAGGATCCTGCCGAACTATCTCAGCCGGCGCGGCGAGGGGCCGCGGATCTGCGAGCTGGTGCGCACGCAGATCGACACGATCACGGTCAAAGGTGCCTGGACTAGCCCAGCCCGGCTGCAGCTCTTCGAGCACGTCGATGCGCCGTTGGCCGACCTACCGGTGCGCGAGATCGTCTCCGCCAGCCACATCATCACCGACCTCGTGCTACCCGTGTCGGAAATGGTGCACGACTATCGCGGATGATGGGGGTCCGTAATCACTCACTTCATCGAACACCGAAAGGGAGCCGGTAACGAGGGGGTGCCCAACCAAGCAAGCTCGCGGGCGAGGTCGAGGTGGAGGAGGTGTGTCGGGTCTCAGGCGGGGCAATTCAATAGAGCTGGCTGTTGTGCGTGCGGGTCGGAGACAGACTTGCAATCAGCACTGCGCCATACAAAAGCTACTATGAACGGCCAGGAAGGATGGTCGGGCCTGGCCGGCAACAAAGTGTGCTGACGGCAGCCGGGAGTCTCTAAGATGGCAGATATTTTCAGCCTCGCCCGAAGCCATGTCCTCATCACCGGTGCATCCAGCGGCCTCGGTAAGCATTTCGCCAGCCGCATCGCCCAGGCCGGAGCCACTGTCACACTCGCCGCTCGCCGGGAGCAGGCACTGGCGGCGAGCGTGAAAGAGATAGGCGAAGGTGGTGGACAGGCGGCGGCTGTGTTGATGGACGTCAGCGACTCTGCCAGTGTGGAGCGTGCGCTGGACGAGGCCGAGAAACGGTTCGGCCCAGTTAGCGTGCTGATCAACAATGCCGGCGTAACGGAAACGCGGCCGGCGTTGGAGGTGGACGAAAGCGGCTGGGACCAGGTGATCAACATCAACCTGAAAGGAGCTTGGCTCGCAGCCCAGCGAACCGCCCAGCGGATGGTTCATCACCAGATCGGCGGGAGCATCGTCAACATCGCCTCCATCCTCGGATTGCGCGTTGCCGGCGGCTTGGCTGCCTATGCTGTCTCCAAGGCCGGCCTGATCCAGATGACCAAGGTGCTGGCTCTCGAATGGGCCCGCCACGGCATTCGGGTCAATGCCATCGCGCCCGGCTATATCGAAACCGAGCTAAACAGCGCCTTTTTCGCCAGCCCAGCCGGCCAGGCTTTGGTGAAGCGCATCCCCCAGCGGCGGCTTGGGCACGCACATGAGCTGGACGGCACCCTGCTCCTGCTGGCCTCCGCCGCCAGTTCCTTCATGACCGGAAGCGTTATTGCCGTGGATGGAGGACATCTCGTCTCCGGCCTCTGAGTCGGTTATTTTATCTTCCCCGCCGGATGGAGCATGATAGCACGGCGGTAAGACCAACATGCAGGGAGGATTGTAGGCATGGACGTGGTTCGGCATCCTTTCGAAACCGGGCTGGATCGCAACGACACGAATTTTGTTCCTCTCTCACCGGTTTCGTTCCTGACCGGAGCGGCACGCGCCTACAGCCAAAAGATCGCGGTCATCGACGGCGAGCGCCGCTACACCTATGCGCAACTGCTGGACCGATGCACGCGGCTCGCATCCGCCCTTTCGGCACTCGGTGTAAAACGGCTCGATACAGTGGCAATCATGGCGTCAAACGTGCCGGAAATGATAGAAGCGCACTACGGCGTGCCCATGCTCGGCGCGGTTCTCAATCCGCTGAATACCCGCCTGGATGCGGCGACAATTGCTTTCTCCCTCAACCACGGCAACACCAAGGTATTGATCGCCGATAACGACTACATGCCGCTCGCAACCGAAGCGCTACGGCAGGCTGATCATAAGATAACCGTGATCAGCATCGGAGAAGCCGATCTGCCGGAATTTCTCGATTACGAGGCCGTGCTTCGGAACGGCGATCCCAATTTTCCTTGGTCAGGGCCAGAAGACGAATGGCAGTCCCTCTGTCTGCTCTATACGTCCGGCACGACTGGAGATCCGAAGGGGGCGGTCTATCACCACCGGGGCGCCTACCTGCAGGCGCTCGGCAATGCGCTCATGTTCGGACTTAGTTTCGATTCCGTCTATCTCTGGACCTTGCCGATGTTCCACTGTTCCGGCTGGTCCTATCCTTGGGCGGTTGTTGCCGTCGGCGGAACCCAGGTCTGTCTGCGCAAAATCGAACCGGCCGTCATTTTCGATCTGATTGCCCGCCACAAGGTCACCCATCTTTGCGGCGCGCCTATTGTGATGAACATGTTGGCACAGGCGCCAGCGGACCAGCGGGTGAAGTTCAGCCGCGCCGTCCGCTGCGCGACAGGCGGCGCCGCTCCGCCGTCGTCCGTGCTCAGCGCTATGGAGGAGCTTGGCTTCCGGGTGACGCATCTCTACGGCGCCACCGAAACGTATGGCCCCTCAACTTCATGCGTGTTTCAGCCTGAATGGAACGATCTGCCGTCCGAGCGCCGTTACGCCAACATGGCGCGGCAAGGCGTGCTCTATCCCACCCTGCAGGACTTGATGGTCGGCGATCCTCTGACCAAAACACCTGTGCCCCGCGATGGGGTAACGGTCGGAGAAATTATGCAGCGCGGCAACACCATTATGAAAGGATATCTTAAGAACCGCGAGGCGACGGAAAAGACACTCCACAAAGGCTGGTATCTCTCCGGCGACATCGCCGTTTGGCATCCGGATGGCTACATTGAAATCAAGGATCGCTCCAAGGACATTATCATTTCTGGTGGCGAAAATATCTCCAGCCTGGAGGTCGAGGAAGTCTTGTCCCGCCACCCGGCCGTGTTCCTGGCTGCCGTGGTTGCGCGGCCCGATCCGACCTGGGGTGAAACGCCCTGCGCGTTTATCGAACTGAAGGAGGCTTCTTCTGTCGGAGAAGCCGAAATTATTCAGTTCTGCCGCGAGCATCTCGCTCGGTTCAAAGTGCCGAAAAAAGTGGTCTTTGCCCCCATCCCGCGAACCTCCACGGGTAAGGTCCAGAAATTTGCTCTGCGCGAAATGGCAAAAACGCTGTGAGCGGCAGTTCCGGACGAAACGGCGGAACTGGCAACCCCTCACCTTTCGAGGGGTTTGCCTCCGCCCTGGAGCAGTCCTGGAGCGCACCGCTTCGGATGTGGTCGGCTTTTGCGAATGCCTGGCAATCCGCGCTGCAGAACCGCGGCATCCCGGCTTACCACACGGCCGTGAAGCAGATGACCGTGGCCGCCGGCTGGACTAGCGGGCTCAACCTGTTCATGGACGAGATGCTGGAAGTATTCGATTTACCGAAGCTGGCCGACATTCCTGCTTTCGAACCCGGCGCGCTGCCATCGCTCGCCCCGGCTGCGGAGCTCGCCATGGTCACGCAGCAATATATGTTCGCAGCCTTCAGCGTCGCCATGCACGCCTGCAAACAGTTTCAGGCAGAAATCGAGCAGCGCCGGAAAAATCATGCCCCGATGGAAAGTGCCGGAGAAGCAATGGATTTGTGGAACAACGTCCTCGATCAAACCTTGATGGAGTTCAACCGGTCGGAAGGATTCGCCACGGTCCAGCAGCGTTTCCTCCGCGCCGCTATGCAACAGCGCCAGGAGATCCGGAAGCTGACTGATAGAGTTGCCAAGGTGTTCGATTTGCCGACACGCGAGGAAGTCAACGACATGTATCGGCGGCACCATGACCTTCTCCGCGAGATTCGTGGATTGCATCGCGAGATCCGGGCGCTGAAACAGAGCAAGGGGGCAATACCCGTCGAGAAAGGCAGCAAGGAATGAGCGCAACCATCGGGATGTTGCCAACCGTGGCCGAGTTGGCGGATTTTGCCACCCGCGCCGCGAATGCGGCCGCTCTGCTCATGGAGATCCGTGACAAGGACATCGACCTCGCCCCGACTCCGCGGCAGGAGACTGGTCGGATCGGCGGCAAAACGCTGTACCGCATCATCCCTGCGAAGGAGCCACAGATCACGGCGCCCGTACTCGTCACCTACGCTATGGTTGGCCGCTGGACCGTTCTCGATTTACAGGAAGATCGCTCCTTCCTTCGCAACCTCTCCGAGGCCGGTTGCGATGTTTATGTACTGGACTGGGGCCATCCCACCCAGGCAGACCGGTTCGATGACTTCGGCGACCTCATCGACCTCTATCTGGACGGATTCGTCGATCTGATATGCGATCGTCACAACATCGCGGCGATCAACCTGATCGGAATCTGCCAGGGTGGCGTGCTGTCCCTGTGCTATGCGGCCCTGCACCCCGACAAAGTGCGCAACCTGATTACCTGCGTAACCCCGGTGGATTTCCATGCCGACCAGCGCGAAGAAAGGCCCGACCGGGGCTTCATGAATGTCTGGACGCGGAACCTTAGCTCGGAAGATATCGACCTGCTGATAGACACCTTGGGCAACATCCCCGGCGAAGTTGGCGGAGCCTTGTTCTCCCTGATGACACCCCTGCGCACGCTAGCTAACCTGTCTTATTCATCGCATAGCAGGGATTCGTCGGCGGGTGTCGCGTAAGGTGGTGATTGTGACTTACGAATTGGGTGCCTGACGCCATCCGAATCGCAATCTCACCGGTGCCACACCCGCCATGCACGAGGATACGACCGAGCCGTTCGCATTGCCAGCCGTTGCAGGCAAGAAAGTCACCGCGGCATTCGATGGCGGACGGATCACGTCAGATGGCGGCGTCATCTTGCTGGCGCGGGCGGAACGACGTCTGGGCATCTGTAATCGACTGGCGGCGGAGATTGCCGATCATCGCGATCCAGGCCGGATCGTGCATCAGCTGAGTGACATCCTGCGTGCGCGCATTCTGGCGATCGCCTGCGGCTACGAGGACGCCGACGACCTCGATCACCTGCGCCGCGACCCGGCCTTCAAACTGGCTTGCGGCAAGCTGCCCGCCAGCGGCCGCGATTTGTGCTCGCAGCCGACCATGTCGCGGTGGGAGAACGCCCCCAGCCTGCGCGAGATCATCCGAATGATGCGGGCGATGATTGGCCTCTACTGCGCCAGCTATGCAGTGCCGCCAGAGGCGGTCACGCTTGATATCGACGACACCGTGGACGTGGTGCATGGATATCAGCAGCTGTCGTTGTTCAATGCCCATTACAACGAGCGCTGCTTTCTACCGATCCATATCTATGACACTGCCACGGCGCGGCCGGTGGCGGTGCTGCTGCGGCCCGGCAAAACCCCATCGGGGAAGGAAGTCCGCCGTCACCTGCGGCGCCTGCTGCGCGAGATCAGACGGCATTGGCCGAACACGCGCATCACCATCCGCGGTGACAGCCATTACGGCCGACCAGAGGTGATGGACTGGTGCGAAGCGGAGGGTATTCGCTACGTCTTCGGCCTGTCCGGCAACGACGTGCTGCACCGCCTGGTCGAGCCGGCAGCTGACGACGTTCGTGTCCGTCGCGCCGAAGCCGATTCCCCGCTGCTGCGGCGCTACACCGAAACACAGTATCGGGCCAAATCCTGGTCGCGTTCGCGTCGTATCGCGGCCCGCATCGAGGCGTCCACTCTCGGCCTCGACATCCGCTTCGTGGTCAGCAACATCACCACGGGCAGCGCTGAGTGGCTGTATGATACGCTTTATTGTGAGCGCGGCCAGGCGGAAAACCTGATCAAACTTCACAAGAGCCAACTTGCCTCCGACCGCACCTCATGTCGGGCACCGCTTGCCAATCAGATGCGGCTCATCCTTCACACCGCAGCTTATTGGCTGTTACTCAACGTGCGCGACGGCATCCCCAAGGCACACGCGCTGACCACCGCCGAGTTCACCACCATTCGGCTGCGGCTGATGAAGGTCGCTGCACGGGTAATCGAGACCGCTTCCCGTGTGCGCGTCGCTTTCGCTGCCTCCTGCCCTGAGGCAGCATTGTTCCGCGACCTCGCCCACAGCTTGGTGCCGGCCGCTCCATAGACCGCGGGGCAGGCGCCCCGTCGAACCCGTTTCCCATCAACCCCAACCAACAATCCGGTCCGATCGCGATGAAACAGGCGCAACGGCCGAGGCTGCCCGAATTCGCGGCGGTGCAACTCAGCCATTTTTCACAGCGCTTGGTGAATAGGAGCGGCTAAATACAACCTGACTTTGCTGGAAGTCGGACAGGATCGCGCGAAACTGGCGAACTTCCTGCGCATGGAAAAATGGCTTGCCGACCGGCCTGCGCACCCGGGCGAGGCGGGGCGCCAGTGGCTGAAGGATCTGTATCAGCATAATAAGCTTGTGCACGGCGAGCTGGAAGTCGGAGGCCGCACGGTTGATCTTAAGGCGATCAACATGCCGGTCCTCAACATCTTCAGTGAAACCGATCACATCATCCCGGCCCCGGCCAGCAAGGCTATGGACGACCGCCTGGGAACAAAGGATTACACGGCTGCTTCCGTTTCCGGCGGACATATCGGCATCTTCTGCAGCCGCAACCAGCAAAAACTCCGAACCCTGATCGCCGACTGGCTGAAAGCGCGCTAAACGTCGAAGAACACCGTCTCCCGATCCCCCTGCAAATAAATATTGAACGTATAAACCGCCCTGCCGTCTTCCACTTTCCGCGGCGCAATCAACGTGTCTCGCCGCTGCTCCTGCTCTATCAGCCTGAGCACCGGGTCCTCTTCGTTGGCCGTTTGTTCGTCACCGAAATACATCCTCGTGTGGAGGCCGATATTCATGCCTCGCGCCGCGATCCAAAAATTGATGTGCGGCGCCATCGTGCCCTTTCCGGTCCTGCCGGCAACCCGACCCGGCTTGATCGTTTCAAACGTGTATAAGCCGCTCCGGAAATCTGCCCCGGTACGCCCCCAGCCTCGGAAACTCTCATCCAGCATCTTGTCCTGCCGGTCGAGCGGGTGGTTGTAGCGACCGGCCGCATTCGCCTGCCAGATTTCCAGAAGCGCATCCCGCACCGGCGTGCCGGCACCATCGAACACGTGCCCCTCTATGCGAACGCGCTCGCCTTCGGTCTCTTCGCTGCACAGCATGTTGCTGAAGTTCTTCTCGAAGATATCGAACCCTGCCTGATGCGGAATCAGGCCGATATGCACGTATGGCCCGGCTGTTTGGGACGGGGATTCCTTTAGGTAGCTCAGGCGTTGCGGCATGGTTCAGTTCCCTTCCAACTTATTCTCGAACAGCGTGGAGCGGCGGCCGCGGAGTACGATATTGAACCGGTAAGCCAACGTGTCCAGCTCGACCTGGGCATACATGTCGAGAGCCGCGATCAGTGTCTCGGCGGCCTGCTTATCGGGAATGCCGTTGAACATGGGATCAAGTGGAATTAAGGGATCTCCCTCAAAATAAAGTTGTGTGATAAGGCGCTGAACAAACCCTGACCCGAATACCGAGAAATGAATATGCGCGGGCCGCCAACTGTTCGCGTAATTCCGCCAGGGATACGGACCAGGCTTGATCGTCCGGAAGTAATAGTAACCGGCGTGGTCGGTAATAGCCCTCCCGCAGCCGCCGAAATTCGGATCAATGGGCGCAACGTAGTTGTCGTTCCTATGTCGATACCGACCGCCGGCATTCGCCTGCCAGAACTCTACCAAGGTATGGGGCACGCCACGCCCGTTCTGGTCCAGCACCTGCCCGTGCACGATGATCCGCGGCCCGATCGCCTCGCCATCCTTGGCGTAGTTGAGTATGAGGTCATTATCCAGCGGCCCAATTTCGCTATGTCCGAACATCGGTCCGGTGATCTCGGACAGCGAGTTCTGCAAGGAAAGCAACGGCAGGCGGGGTGAGCGCAGGACCGTCGTCTTGTACTCTGGCGTCAATGCCGGCGGGTGAACCGAACGGTCGCGGGCAATAAACTCCGGCGGCTTGGACTCGACACGGTCCGCGACCAGATAGTTCCGCTGTTCGTGCATCTTTCGCCCCTCCCAGTTCACCGAAGCGGCAACGATGCGCCAATCGTCTTGACCGGGCAAGGCCTGAGACGCAGACTTGCCCTAAGCCTGCCGCTTTACGGACAGCCCTGTACAAGCGGGATCGGAATGTTGCGTCCAGATTGGAAAACGAATTGGGGGAGACTATCATGCATGAACAGCGCTCCGTTCTGCTGGGCCTGATCGGCCACGGCATCCAAGGCTCGCTAACACCGGCCATGCATGAGCGGGAGGGGGCGGCCCAGGGGCTTAAAGTTATTTACAAGCTGATCGACTTGCAGAAGCTTGATCTCGATGTCAAAGCGCTGCCGGAGCTGCTCACGGCAGCAGAGCGAATGGGCTTCGCCGGGCTGAATATTACGTACCCTTGTAAACAGGAAGTCATCCCTTTGCTGGCTGAACTGTCGGACAACGCCCGCGCACTCGGAGCGGTCAATACGGTGGTTTTGCGCGACGGCAAGCGCTTCGGCCATAACACGGACTTGTTCGGGTATGCGGAGAACCTACGCCGCGGGCTGCCGGATGTCAGACGTGATCGGGTCGTGCAGATTGGCGCGGGGGGAGCGGGCTCGGCTGTAGCGGAGGCACTGATGCAGCTCGGCGTGGGCCACCTGACCATATTCGATACCGACGCCTCACGCGCCGAGCAGGTTGCCGCGGATCTCCGCGCCCGCCATGGCTCGGCGCGTGCCGCTGCCGGCGGCGGCCTGAAAAGCGCACTTGCCGAGGCAGACGGGTTGGTGAATACGACGCCGGTCGGTATGGCAAAATTGCCGGGCACTCCGGTCCCGCCGGAGTTCCTGCGCCCGGAGCTCTGGGTCTCAGAGATCATATACTTTCCGCTGGAGACCGAGCTGCTGAGGCGGGCGCGTGCAATCGGCTGCCGCACCTTGGACGGTGGGGGAATGGCGGTGTTCCAAGCCGTGCGCGCTTTCGAGCTGTTTTCCGGCAAGAAGGCAGATGCTGACCGGATGCGCCGGCACTTCGATGAATTGCGGAAGACAGCCGGAAATCCATAGGACCGGTTGCGGAGGAGACAACATGAGCGACAACATGGCCCACGAGCCGCACGGCAAACATCAATCAACGAAGGCCGCCGCCAGTGGGTGGATCGGCTCGGCGCTGGAATACTATGACTTCTTCATATACGCCACGGCTGCATCGCTCGTCTTTCCCCAAACCTTTTTCCCCCGGGGCAACCCGACTGTTGCAATCGTTGCCTCCCTCGCCACCTACGGTGTCGGTTACGTGGCGCGGCCTATAGGGGCTTTCGTGCTGGGCCATTGGGGCGACACCCACGGACGCAAAACCGTTCTCCTCGTTTGCATGTTCCTGATGGGCTTCTCTACCATGGCTGTCGGGGTGCTGCCAACCTATCAGCAGGTCGGGATTCTCGCCCCGGTGCTCCTCGTGATCGTCCGTCTCATCCAGGGCTTTGCCGTCGCAGGAGAAATTTCCGGCGCCAGCTCCATGATCCTTGAACACGCTCCCTTCGGCCGCCGAGGCTACTACGCCAGCTTCACGTTACAGGGCGTGCAGGCCGGGCAGATCTTTGCGGCGGCCGTGTTCCTGCCGCTGGCCGCCGCCCTCCCCCACGGGCAATTCATGTCCTGGGGCTGGCGCGTTCCCTTCCTGCTCAGCATTGTCGTCATCATCGCCGGTTACATCATCCGCCGCCAGGTCGAGGAAACACCCGCGTTCGCAGAAGAAGGCACCCATGGCGAAATCCCCCGCTCGCCAATCATCCAGGCCTTCCAGCTTAGCTGGGACGACATGCTGCGTGTGATCTGCATGGCGCTCATGAACGTCATACCCGTGATTGCAACGATCTTCGGCGCGGCCTACGCGGTACAGCCGGCATACAAGATTGGTTTCAGGCCCTCCGTCTATTTGTGGATTCCCGTGCTGGGCAACATCCTCGCGGTATTCATAATTCCCTATGTCGGCAATCTCTCCGACAGGATTGGTCGCCGACCGCCGATTATAGTCGGCGCGCTGGGCTCCGGACTCCTTTCTTTCGTCTATCTGTACGCGATCCGCATTCATAACGTACCCCTGGCGATCTTGCTGTCATTGCTGATGTGGGGCGTGATTTATCAGGGATACAATGCGGTTTTCCCAAGCTTCTATCCCGAGCTGTTCCAGACGCGGGTCCGTGTTTCCGCTATGGCAATCGCCCAGAATATCGGGACCACCATCACCGCTCTGCTTCCTGCGTTGTTCGCCGCCGTCGCACCGCCCGGCACAGAAAATGTCCCTATCCGGATCGGAGCAATCACTTTCGCCATTACCATTGTTTGCGCGCTCGCAGCAGCGACGGCGCGCGAGACCAACCGTATTCACCTCAATGATCTCGGCCACCGAAACGCCGTTCCGGTCCCTAGGGAGGATTACGAGCGAATGCGAGCACCAAGCCTGGCAGCGTAGTCTGGTTAGTCTTACTCCATCACCCGCGCAGGCACGCGCAACTGTGCCTGCGCGGCCATCCGCACCGCCGCATTCGCCGCACCAAACCCGCGATATTCCCGCCGCTCCACGATTTCGAAAAAGAACCGGCGGCGAAACTGACGGTATAGGCGTGCCGGAACTCGCCGGCCTCGTCACTGTCGTACAGTAGATTGAGGCGCTGCAACACCTCCAGGGTCACATCATCCAACCCCCAGCGGGCCCCAAGGTCGTCGTAGTAGTTAGCTGGAATCGGCAGCATCTGCGCCCCCTGTGCACGAAGCCGCGCCACCGTGCCCTGGATGTCGTCGGTTGCAAGGGCAATATGATGCACGCCAGCTCCGGCATAGGCGGAAATAAAGCGCTCGGTCTCCGTCTCGCGACTTTCGGAAATGTTGAGCGCAATCCGCACGCTCCCATCCGGGCTGCTCACCGCCCGGCTGCGGATTACGCCGTGCGGATCCGGCAATTCCCATAGTTGTTCAGCCAGGAACCCGAACACCGATCGATAGAAAAGCACAAAACTATCCATGCGTCCGGCGGGAAGGGCCTGGGCTATATGATCCACCCGGGTCAGTTCGCCGGTCGCCGACGCCTCCGGATGCGCCACGAAATCATCTTCCCAGATGCTTCGCCCGGACAGGTCGCGCGCGACGAGATAAATCAGCATCCCATCGGGAGCGCGCACCGCCGGAATGTGCCGCTCTCCGGCGCCGACCCGCTCATGCCACTCCGAACCCAGCAGTGCCCGGCCGCGCTCAAGCGCCGAGTGGGCCGAATCGACACGCAAGGCCATCGCACACACCGAAGGTCCGTGCAGGTGGAAATGTTCGGATGCAGCGCTGTCAGGTTCCATGTTCAGCACCAAGTTGATGTCGCCCTGCCGATAGAGCTGCACGGCCTTGGAGCGATGCGTGCCCGCATGGCGGAAACCCAAAGCCTCTAGAAAACGCGCCAGTTCCTGCCCGCTCGCGTCATCCAGGGCAAACTCTACGAACTCTACGCCGTGTGAGGCCGGAGCGGGCGGCAAAGGTGGACCGCCCGCTTCCGATTCCACATAAATCAATGAGCGCAATCCGTCCCGCGCGGTCCGCCGGGCCGACGCCGCCCGGAATTCGTCGTTGAAGATTTCCAGGCTCAGCGGCCCACGATAGCCGGAGGCCAGAACAGCCCGCGTGAAACCAACCACATCCAGACCGCCCTGACCAGGAAAGTTGCGAAAATGCCTACTCCAGGAGAGCACGTCCGTCGTCAGCTTCGGCGCATCGGCAAGCTGGACAAAAAAGATCTGGTCACCCGGAAGCTTCTCGATGCCGGAAAAGTCATCATTCAGTGCAAGCGTGTGAAAACTGTCCAGAATCAGCCCTAGCGCCGGATGCCCGGCCCCTTGCACGATCCGCAAGGCATGGCTCCATTGCTTCACATGACGGCCCCAGGCCAGTGCCTCGTAGCCGATCCTGAGGCCACGCTTCGCCGCCCGCTCCGCCAGATCCGCAGCCGCCCGCGCATCGTCATCGATTGCCGCTGGATGGATGGAACTGCACACCAGCATCAGGTCCGTTCCCAATGACTGCATCACGTCGAACTTGCGCTCGGCACGATCCAGATTGCGGCTCCGCTGCGGCTCCTGCATCGCCTCAAAGTCACGGAACGGCTGATACAGCGTGATCGCCAGGCCCAAACCCTCGGCGATACGCCGAACGTCCTCCGGCTTGCCGGCAAATGTCAGCAGGTCTTCTCGAAAATCTCCACCTCATCAAAGCCGATGCCCGCAATCGTCTCCAGCTTTTCTGGGAGCGTCCCAGCGAGGGAAACGGTCGCGATACACTTCGGCAAGCGTTGGTCTTTTCCTGACATTCCCTCCTCCCTAAACCCGGACGATCTCGCCCGCGCGCGCTGCAGATTGCTTAAGAGCAGGAAGAACCTTAAGCGTCTTCAGCCTTTCGCGCCGGGAGAAACCAGAGGCACCTCCGTCCCGCGGATCAACCTCGGCAGACTGAGCGATCCGCCGCCGCAGCGGCACAAAAAAGTTCAATTAGCGCCGACCAATTGCGCAGAAATGCGTCCAGCCGACCGTGAAGGATAGCCTGGCTTGTGCCGGAACGCAGCAAATTATCCGCGACGGCTCCCCCATGAAGTGCTCGCTATAGCGGCGGCCTATGATCCCTAGGCCGATGACCACCAGCTTCATTGATCCAGCCATGGTTTATCCCTTGCTTTGCTGGTCCATAACTTGCGCAATCCGCCTCAGCAGCTCATATCCCTGGGTACCGAAACCGGCGATCACACCATTAGCCCTCAGTGAGACGAACGAGCGCTGCCGGAACTCCTCCCGCTGGTGTACATTCGAAATATGCACCTCGATCACGGGTGGATCGAACGTATTCAGCGCGTCCAGGATCGCGACCGAGTAATGCGTAAAGGCGGCAGGGTTGATAACGATGCCACCCGCGATTTCCCGCGCTTCGTGAATCCAGTCCACAATCTCATATTCCCGGTTGCTTTGATGAAACCGGATCTGAAGCTTAAGTTTTTCAGCTACGCTCCGGCACGCAGCCTCCACATCGGCCAGGGTCTCGTGGCCGTAGATATGCGGTTGGCGCTTCCCTAGCAGGTTGAGGTTCGGGCCGTTGAGGACAAAAACGAGGCGGCTCATCAGAGTTCCTCCTTCCGCGGCACTATCCGGGTTCGGGAGAGTAGGCCATCATGCGGCCTAGAGCGACCCCCGATATCCGCCCGGAACTTAAGCCAGAGGGATCTCAACCGGCTATTCCAAGACACGAATTCACGAGCGGGCCATTGCGCAATTCTCAAGCGATGAGATGCCTTGGCCCGAAGTCGCATCAGCAGAGGGTGCACCGAGCGGTTGCGCAAGCCCGAGGTATCACGGCCATCTGCTCAGGGAAAGCCGCAACGGACTGATTGTTGGTGCGCGGCTGACGCGGGCGACCGGCGCAGGAGGAATTTGCTCAGGCTTATGAGAAGCTTCGAGACGCTCTTATGCCGCGAGCGGCGGCAGCCTGAAACACCACGAACCAGACACCGCAAGCTGACATTCAGCGCTACCGCGTAATCCGGTCGGAACCGGCCGCGATTCTGTATGCCCGGGGCCAAACGGGCAACCTATATCGATTCGATGTCGATCCCATGTCCGTTTCAGAAGACGCCATTATATTCCGGGCGCCTAGTCGGTGAGAAAAGCGGGTGAGCATCTCTGCGACCGCACCTTGGACGATCTTATCCTCTAGTCCGAACTTCCTAGCCTCGAGACACGCAAGTTACTGAAGCATCTATACATTCTGTCTCGCGACCTGTGGATTACTGGCTACAGTTGACGCCGAGGAGATTGAATGCCTTCTGCTGCAGCGGTGTTGGCCTTGTGACGACGGTAAGGCGATAGTCCGGTGTGATCGCGGTGGTGATGGTGTTGCGCACTACGGTTGCCAGATCGCCGAGCAATGAACGGAAGCTATGCACCGGCAGGCCGTCCGTGGTGAGCCCTGTGGTCTGCTTGGCGATGGCAGCCGGGGAACGTTGCGCTTCCGACACTACGCTGTCTCGCAAGGCTTCGGCCGCTTCCCTATCGGCGTCATCGAACAGCATTGGCGCCAGGCAGGTCCGCATATGCCATTCGAGGTAGTAGGCTAACATGCACAGGAAGACGTGGGCCCGCACGCGGTCTGCCAGCCAATGATGGACAGGCCTGATCTGCAGATCGACGGTTTTGATGCAGCGAAAGGCCCGCTCCACAAGCGCAAGCGACTTGTAGCTTCGCACGGTCGTGGTGTCATCGAGCGCGCTTTCCGGCAGGCTGGTGCGCACGACATAGACGCCATCGGTTGCTGCTTCAGCGACGATCTCGGCGGTCTTGCGGGCGAAGCTGAAGACGGTATCGGTGATCTCGATGACAAAATGCTTGCCTACCTTGTGCTTGTTGATCACCGCGCCAACCGCGAGTGCGATCCGCGCAGCGCCCCGGAGGGGATTGCGCTTGCGAGCGACCGCGATCTGGATACGGGAGAGGTCACGTTCGGTGGCGGCCAGCAGATCCTCCCGCTTGCGGGCGCGCTCGACGGCGAGATCGGGATTACGGCAAACGATCAGGCGCTCACCCGGAAATTCGGGCGCCGTGATACTGGCCAAGTCGCGCTGATCGAACAGCGAGAGTTGCAAAGCGCCGGTTTCCATCAACGCCTTGATCGCCGGCGCGCGCAGTGCCGTGATCCAGTCGAAGCCTGCCGATTTAACGTCATTGGTGATGCGTGCTTGGGTGATCATGCCACGGTCACCGACCATGACCACGTGGTCGAGATGGAACCGCCGCTTCAGCTTTTCGATCTGATTGGCAAGCGTAATCGGATCGGCGGTATCGCCCTCAAACACCTCGATGGCGATCGGACAGCCATCGGGAGCGCAGAGTAGGCCGTATATGATTTGCAGCGTGCCCTTCTTGCCGTCGCGGCTGTAGCCACGCTGGGCGAGCGGGCAGCAGCGGCCTTCCATGTAGCTTGACGAGACATCATATAACACCAGTGTGCCATCGCTGAGATGGCGCTTGGCTAAGGCTGTCTCGATGGCAGGCTGGCGTTCCAGCAGCCAGTCCAGTGCGGCATAGAGTTCGTCCTCGTCGACCTCACCGAGGCCAAGCATTTCGCCAAGGCTCGATGCAGCCGTGGCGGAGGAAAGTGCACGAGCGGTGGCGAGCTTGGATGCCGGCTCGATAATGCGCCCGATCATCAGCGCGAGGGCAAGATCACGGTATCGCTCGCGATCGCCGAGCATCCGATCAAGCCCTATCTTGCGGGCAGTCCCGAGCGCTGCTGCAACGTGCCCGTGCGGCAGACTGCGGGTGATGGTGAACGCATCCCGCTCGGCCGGAATGACAACGCCGCCTTTGAGAACACCGCGCAGGCCTTCAACGTGCTCGGCGGGCCAATCGGAGAGGTTGCAGATCGTGCGCTTACGGACCTTGCCATCCTGGCGGTAACTCTCGCGCAGCAGAATGGCGGGAGGCGAGTTCCGATTCGGAACAGCTTCGATATACATGGCAACGCATTGGCACAACACCGCCGCGAGTACAAGTCCAAATTTCCGGATTACATGGCTACGTTTGGGACCAGTCTCGTGCTTCTGTCCCTACTGTTCCTGCCACTTCACACTCTCCGAAAGAAGGAAGTTCGGTCTAGTGCCGGCACGCCGAGTGGACGCTGGCCGCCATCCGACATCACAGGCGGCGCTCCGCAGTGGACTTCGACTAGCCACGGCTCCAGGCAAACCGAACGATTGGCATTTTGGGAGTGGCTGACGGAAAGGGACATTTCCGGCTCGCTCCGCGGGCGAGGATGATTACGTGCCGGACGCCCTGGGCGCTCGTGGTCTATGGGCTGGAGGTGTGGGTGTGGGCCGGCGATAGCCGGAACGGGCTCGAGCGGCGGTACGATTGTCTGTAAATCACACTCCCGAACTTCAGATAGGGAACCATGCCGCCGAAGGCGGAAGTCTGGCGGAAATCATAGCGGTTTCCGCCAAAGTCTTACTCAAGCAAAATCCTCTGTTACTCCTACGCCGGGAGCCAGCGCCCTTCTGTCCGCCGCTGGCCAGTGGGCATGGGAGAAAGCAGCCGCCGCCGATCCGAGCGGGGATGGCGCCGATGCCTATCTGCTTGCCCTGATGCAGCTCGGTGGGGCACTATCGGCTGCGCTTTCCCTTCCGACGGGAACCGACCGCGATTATCTTAGTGCCAATCATCGCAGCCGTACATGCGATAGATAATCGTTGAAATGCCCCAACTCAGCGCAAACGCGGCGACAATTAGGAACCCGACTGCTGTAAGGTTATTGCTCAATACGTTGATGATGCTCCAAAATAAGCCGGGTAGCCGGAACCGGCCACCGGCCAATCCCAAAGCCTCGATTCCTCCGATCAACAGAGCGACGACGACCGACATGAGCGTGATCGTAATATTGTAATACAACTTCCGGAGTGGGTTGACGAAAGCCCATCCATAGGCATTGACCATGAGAAGGCCATCTGTAGTGTCCACAAGCGACATCCCGGCTGTGAACAGTGCCGGGAAGACGAGGATCGACCAGATCGACAGTCCTCGTGCCGCCTGTGCAGCGGAGATACCGAGAAGCCCCACCTCCGTCGCTGTATCGAAGCCAAGCCCAAACAGAAAGCCGAGGAAATAGATATGCCAGTCCCCCCGGATCATCCCGAATAGGGGCCGGAAAAAGCGCGAAAGCAACCCGCGGCCGGCCAGCAGGGCATTCAGGTCCTCCTCCACGTAGGGTAGCCCGGTCTTAACGCGGCACAATGTCCGCCATAACGTCGCCAGGATAACGATGTTCATCGCCGCGACGGCGAAAAGGACCAGTGAAGAAGCCAAACTGCCGATGAGTCCACCAATATGCTGAAACGCGGAAAAGTCCTGCTTCACAACGGTTGCCGTCGCCGCGATTGCGACGGATGCAAGCACCACAATAGTTGAGTGACCGAGCGAGAAGAATAGTCCGACTGTTGCCGGCCGCTGACCTTCCTGCATTAGCTTGCGGGTGACGTTATCGATTGCAGCAATATGGTCGGCATCCACCGCATGTCGCAGGCCAAAGCCGTAAGCCAAGAACGAAGTCCCAAGCAACACAGGGTAATGCCGGAAGACCACCAGTGCCCACAGCCAGGCGGCCGCATTGCCCGATATAAGCCCCGCATAGATACCGGAGAACGTGTAGTGCCTGGAAAACCCTAGTATCATGCGATAGCGCCGGCGCGAACTCGCCGGGCCGTCAACCAGGAGTACCAGTCCTGCATGCCTTCAGCTGTCTGCGCAGACAGGGAGAGTATCTCTGCGCGGGGATTGATCTCCCGTGCCAGGCGCGCGCATCGCTCGATGCTGAACTGAACATAGGGCAACAGATCGATCTTGTTCAGCAGCAGCAAGTCTGCCAGGCGGAACATGTGCGGGTATTTCAGCGGCTTGTCATCCCCTTCGGTGACGGAAACAACCACGACCCGCGCCTGCTCGCCGAGATCGAAAAGCGCAGGACAAACCAAATTTCCGACATTCTCGATGAGTAGGACGGAATCTCGCGGTGGCTTCATGCGCTCGATCCCGTGCGCCACCATATGCGCATCCAAATGACAACCCGTGCCGGTGTTGATCTGCACGGCCGCAGCGCCGGTGGCCCGGATGCGATCGGCGTCAGCCGAGGTAGCCTGGTCGCCTTCCAACACGCTGATTGGAGCCGAGCAGCCCCATTCGCGTATCGTTCGTTCCAGAATTGTGGTTTTTCCCGCCCCAGGCGAACTCATCATGTTCACCGCAAGAACACCGCGTCCCTCGAACCAGCCGCAATTCCGTTCCGCAAACAACTGATTCTTCGCCAGCACGTCCTGTTCTAGCGAGACAATCCTGCCGTGCGCGCTGGATCTGTCATGATGGTGGTGGTAATGGTGGTCGTGATCCGCGCGCGGGTGCGCGTGATTACCCTGCACCGCTGCGCCTTCGATTTTTATCTCGTCCGAGCCGCAGCCGCATGTGGTGCACATTATGCGATCTCCATTTCCTTCATCCGCAGCTCCCTGCCGCCGACGATACGCAAGGGGCCGCCACACGCACATAAGCCGTACGGAGCTGATAAGGCGGAGCTGCGGCCGCAATCGTCGCAGACGGCGCGGCCGGGTAATTCGAGGATCTCCAGCTCAGCACCCTCCAGCACTGTCCCCTGCGCGCAGACATCGAAGCAAAACCGGAGCGCATCCGGCACCACTGCGGCAAGCTGCCCGATTTCCATCGTCACGCGCAACACGCGCTCAGTGCCCGCCCGCTCTGCGCAGGCATCGACGATCGAGCAGGCGAGGCTGAGCTCGTGCATTTTAACAAATTCGCGGCAATTGCTCGCCGGTCAGCATATCCACAATACGCTCCCCCCCAAAGGCAGTCTCCATGATAACCATCCCGGCGGGCTCTCGCGTTACTTCGCCGATGATCGCGGCCTCGGCACCGGCCGGCTCAGTCCGCATCGCGTCCAACACCCGATCGGCCGCATCGGGCGGCACCACCGCGACCAGTTTCCCCTCATTCGCAAGGTAGAGCGGGTCCAAGCCCAGAATTTCGCAGGCGCCGCGCACGGGCTCGCGCATTGGTAGATCGCGTTCTCGGATGCGGATGCCAACGCTGGAGGCTGCGGCAAATTCATTCAATACCGTGGCCACGCCGCCGCGGGTCGCGTCGCGCAAGCAGTGAATGGCTGGGCAGGCTCGCAGCATAGCGGCAACGAGCCGGTTCAGCGGCTGACAATCGCTGGCAACCTCTGCTTCGAGCGCGAGCTGGTTCCGGGCGATCAGAATAGCCACGCCATGCTCCCCCAACGTGCCGCTGAGGAGAACCTGGTCGTCGGGGCGAGCGTTACCGGCGGATAACGCGATCCCCTCAGGGATGATGCCGATGCCGGCGGTGTTGATGAACAACTTGTCGGCCGCCCCGCGCTCGACCACTTTGGTATCGCCTGTCACGATCGCCACGCCCGCCCGGTCTGCCATCTGTCGCATGCTTGCCGTAACCCGCCGCAGGGTATCAACTGCCAGCCCCTCTTCCAGCACCATGCCACAGGAAAGGAATAGAGGGCGCGCACCGCTCATCGCCAGGTCGTTCACCGTACCTGCGACGGCTAATGCCCCGATATCGGCGCCTGGAAAAAACAGCGGGTCCACGACATATGTATCGGTCGTGAACGCCAGCCGGTCACCGCCGGCCGCGAACGCCGTGAGCGGCAGTAGCGCGCTATCCTCGGGCTGCACATGGCCGAAGGTTTCGACGAACACCTCCCCGATCAGGGTGCGCATGGCTTTCCCTCCGCTGCCATGCGATAAATTGATGTGCGTGTCGCGGAGGCCCATGATCAGGCCGGCATTGGCTCGCCACCGACGCGGCGGCCGTAGCTGTAGTAGGCAGCGCAAGCGCCCTCGCTGGATACCATCAAGGAGCCGAGCGGAGTCTCCGGCGTGCAAGCGGTGCCGAACACCTTGCACTGATGCGGCCTTATCACGCCTTTCAGCACCTCCCCACACTGGCAGGACTTTGGATCGGCAATGCTGACGTTCGATACGGCGAATTTGCGCTCGGCATCGTGGGCGGCATAGGTGGGGCGGATCCGCACGCCCGAATGATCGATCGAACCAAGGCCGCGCCACTCAAAAAATTCGCGCAGCTCGAAGACCTCGGCGATCGCGGTCAGGGCCTGCTGATTGCCGCCCTTTGGCACCACCCGGCCATACTGGTTCTCTACTTCGCAGCGACCCGTCCGCGAGCTGTTTGAGCACCATGTACGTCGATTGCAGAACGTCGAGTGGCTCGAACCCTGCTATGGTGATTGGCTTCCCGTAGTGCCGCGCTATGAATTCATAGGGTCTCGTGCCGATGACCATGCTTACATGCCCCGGGCCGAGGAACCCATCCAGCCGCAGATCGGGTAAATCGAGCATCGCCTTGATGGTGGGAATGATGGTGATGTGATTGCAAAACAGTGAGAAGTTGCGGATGCCCTGCTTGCGCGCCTGAATCAGGGTCATGGCAGTGCTTGGCATTGTGGTTTCGAAGCCAAGCCCGAAGAAAATCACCTCCCGGTCCGGATGTTTGCGGGCCAGCGTCATTGCGTCCAGAGGCGAGTAGACCATCCGGACATCCGCACCCTCAGCCTTCGCCTTGAGCAGGCTCTTGCGGGAGCCGGGAACGCGCATCGCATCGCCGAAGGTGGTGAAGATAACTTCCGGATGTTCCGCCAAAGCGACGCAGTCGTCCACGCGGCCCATTGGCAGCACACATACGGGACAGCCAGGCCCATGCACGAACTCGACCTCCTCCGGCAGCATCTGTTGGATACCGTAGCGGAAAATCGTGTGCGTATGGCCGCCGCAAACCTCCATAATTTGCAGCGGCCGGCGACGTGAGACCGGAATGCGGGGCACCACGCGGCGGATTTCCTCGGCCAGGGTGCGCGCCTTTACCGGATCGCGGAATTCATCGACGTATTTCGTGGCCGCGTCTCCGCCAGTCCGCCCCGATCCTCGGCGAGAAGCGTGTGTACCAGGTCCCAGAGGATGTGGTAGATCGTGACGTGGCTTTCCTGAATACGATGGATACTTTCGCTCGGCACAACCAGACAATGATCCACGTCGGCGCTGCGCGCCATCTTGCCGCCATCATGACCGGTCAGCGCGATCGTGGTTACGCCGATTTCCTTCGCTTTGGCAAACGCTGAGAGGATGTTTTCCGAGCTCCTGCTTGTAGAAAATCCGACCACGCCGTCGCCGCGCCGCGCCAGCGCGATCAACTGCCGTAGAAAAATGTGGCCGAAGCCGACATCGTTTCCCACTGCCGTGATCATGGCCATGTCACAGGCTAAATTCACTGCCGTCAGCGCCGGCCGCCCGGCCGTTACGGGATGCAGGAACTCCACCGCGAAATGCGAGGCATCGCAACTTGAGCCGCCATTGCCCATGCTGAACATGCGGCCGTTGCGGCGATAAACATCGGCGATGGCTTCCGCGGTTTTTACGACAACCTCGCCGTTGGCCTCAAAAAACCTCTGTTTGGTGGATACGGACTCCGCGGCTTTTTGCTGCAGCGAGTGCAGCAGCGCTGCGCGCATGGCAGCCGGATCCTGCCGCTCCCCATGCAGGAACGGGTAGAGCCCGCGCAACGCCTTATCGTCAGACATCGCAGCCTCCTCAGGCGGAGGGCTCGGGTCGCAGCAACTCCATCTCCGCCTGTATGTCCCCGAGTTCTTCCAATAGCTCCAACGTGCGCGCGGCTTCCGCCGCGTCGATGCGGCTCATGGCGAAGCCGACATGCACCAGCACCCAGTCGCCGACGCATTCTTCAGCCGGCCGGTCGTCGAGAACGAAACTGATATTGACGGGCCGGCGCACGCCGCCCACCTCGACCGTCGCCAAGGCCTCGGCGGGATCGATGATGGAGACGATCTGTCCGGGAATTCCCAGGCACATAGGTTCAACTCCCCAGCATCTGCGCCGCCGCGATCACGGTCTGACCAAGGGCCAGACCACCGTCATTCGCCGGCACGGTTCGATGCGTAAGCACTCTATACCCCCGCCATTCCAGCAGCGCCATCACCTGCTCCAGCAGAAGCCGGTTCTGAAAAACGCCACCCGATAGGGCAATGGGCGCTTTCACCCGCAACGCTTCGACCATCCCTGCGATGCCTTGTGCCAGGCCGGTATGGAACCGCGCAGTCATCACCGGGGCAGGGGTGCCGATAGCAATATCGCGCAGCAGCGAGTGCCACAACGGCGATGGGTCGAGGTGCAGCAATCCAGTAGGGCTTTCGGCAATTGTGAAGGTATATGCCTCGCTGGCTGTAGTCGCCACTCGGGCGGTTGCTTCCAACATCATCGCCGCCTGACCTTCGTACATCGCCCGCTCGCGGCACACCCCGATCGCAGCCGCGACTGCGTCGAACAACCGCCCGCAGGAACTTGCGAGGGGGGCGTTCAACCCACGCGTGATAGCCGCTGCAACAAGCTCAACTGGCTTTTGCTTGAGATAGCTGATGAAATCCGTCCCGCCATACAGCGCAACGACACGCTGCCAGTCCTGGCAGGCGAGGATCTGCGCCAACGCGTTGCGCCACGGTTCCCGGATGGCCTGTGCTCCGCCGGGCATTGCTACCGGCTTGAGGCAGGCAACCCGGCGGAACGCCCGATAATTGCCGAGCAGAAATTCGCCGCCCCAGATGGTGCCATCATCCCCCCAACCGAGCCCATCCAGCACGATCCCGAGCACCGGCCCCGCGTTCCGGGCCACGCCATTTTCTGCGATGCAAGCGGCGAGATGTGCATGATGATGCTGCACTGCAACTAACGGAAGGTTGCGAGATTCCGCAAGCTCCAGACCGCACTTTGCGGATAGATACTCAGCTCGACTTTGGCCATTTTTGCTTAGAGGGAGCGGCGGTCAGGTGAATACGACATCCTCCATGATCCCGCCGTCGAGCGCGGCGCGATAGATGGCGGATGCGAATCGCGGGTCATCGCCAACGCGTTTCGGATCGGCGTGCCGGCAAGCGAGGACATCAGTCAAAACATCCTCAAGCATCGAGCGATCGACGGGCACGATGACCCCGCTGGTGATGGCGAATTGATCCACGTCACACAGGCGACTGGCAAAGCACATACCGGCTGTGCCACTCACCTCCAGACCCTCATCGATCAGCCATGCCTCCGCTTGGCGGAGCAGGTCGCTGACCACCAGGCCACACGCGTCATGTCGGCGGTCGATCCGCCAGATCGAGAACCGTGCACGGCACATCGCCTCAAGCATGACGATCTCATCCAAATCAGGCGACAGTTGTGCGGCTTTGGCATAGCGATCGATAGGGCGGCTCCGACCTTCCCGTGCGGTGTAGATTGCCAGGTCGAACACCAGTATCAGCTCTTCCTCACTGTTGGCGATCAGCGTTTGACCAGCCATCAATCCCAGACGTCTCGCGTGTTCCACAATGGCCGGCCGAGCAAGACACTTCAGGGCAGCACTGTGATGGTGCATCCCGATCGCGCGTAGGTGGCGATAGCGGCGCAGCACGTCCTCTCGCTTCATATAGCTCGCTCCCTTCGCTGGTCTCGTCCTTCATCGGCCGCAACACCATGCAGCTGTGGTGTCGAGTCCGTCATCGCGGCTTCAGCGGCGTTGAATCGAATGTGATCGACCGGTGGATTCGCCGCCAACTCGGCGCCGGCGAGTCTCTCCCCGGATGTCGATTCGGGGAATGGATGACGGGTACAGCTTCGTGCCGGCTGGTGCCAACAAGACTGGCCGCCTGGATGCAGCCGTTCGAGGCGGCGTTTACCACGCCGACCTGGCAGCACGTTCTGGTGCTGATCGTCGGCGCTATCCTCACGCCAGGACGGCGCACCGTCGCCGCCGCTCTGCGGGTCGTCGGGCTCGACCAAGACCCACACTTCACCAACTACCACCGGGTGCTGAACCGTAACCAGTGGTCAAGCCGTTGGATCGCGCGTTGTCTGCTGCGGCTGTTGGTCGACGCCTTTGTGCCAACCGGCCCGGTCGTCATCGGTCTCGACGACACACTCGAACGGCGCTGGGGCGCTAAAATAAAAGCCCGCGGCATCTATCGCGATCCGGTACGCTCATCCGAGAGCCACTTCGTCAAAGCCAGCGGTCTACGATGGCTGTCGCTCATGCTGCTGCCGCAGATCCGCTGGGCTGGGCGTGTCTGGGCCCTGCCGTTCCTGACCGTGCTGGCCCCATCTGAGCGCTACGCACGCGAGCAGCGGCGGCGACACAAGAAGCTGACCGATTGGGGTCGACAGATGCTGCTGCAGGCAGCGCGCTGGTTGCCGGAGCGGCGCATCATCGCGGTCACCGACAGCAGCTTTGCTGCCATCGAACTGCTTAACGGTGTGCGCCGCTGGGTCTGCATGATCACCCGCCTGCGCCTCGACGCCCGACTGTTCGACCCGCCACCGCACCGCCGGCGCGGCACCATGGGACGGCCACGCGTAGTCGGCAAGCGGCAGCCAACCCTTGCCCAACGTCTCGACAGTCGCAAGACCCGCTGGCGGCGCTACCGGGTCACCGGCTGGTATGGTCGCGGTGAACGCCTCGTCGAGATCGTGTCCGGTACGGCGGTCTGGTATCATCCCGGCCGCCTCGTTCCCATTCGCTATGTGCTGGTTCGCGACGTCGCCGATGAACTCAAGCCACAGGCCTTCCTGTGCACGGATCTCGATGCCGACCCACTGGACATCCTGCGCTGGTTCGTCCGGCGGTGGTCAATCGAGGTCACTTTCGCTGAGGTCCGCCGGCACCTCGGTGTGGAGACCCAGCGCCAATGGTCCGACCCAGCTATCGCACGAACCACTCCGGCGCTCCTCGGGCTGTTCTCACTGATCACGCTCTGGGTCTACGAACTCTATGGCACGCAGCCACCAACGCCACGATGCGCAAGCTGGTACCGCAAACCCCTGCCGACCTTCAGCGACGCACTGGCACTGATCCGTCGCGAGCTGTGGACGGGAGGTAATTTACAAAAGTCGAGTCAAATACAAGATGTTGATAAATTCTCTCCGACGACCTTCAACAGCTTGATAAACGTGGCCTGCTACGCAGCATAAACGGCCAAAGTCGAGCTCACGGTGGCGATCAACCGCGATGGCTTGTGCCGTGTGGGCGAACAAGGTGCAGTACTGGTCGATCGAGCGACGATAATCGGCGAAGGTGGGTGCATTCTCCAGATCGCCCATATGGTGCGAGAGGATCGCACTACCGTCGCGGAGCAGACAGAACGTCGCCTTCAGCTCGCCGCCCATCGCCAGCACGGCAGCGGCGTCTTGGAACCCCTCCGGCAGTAGGATCGGGGCCGGCGCATAGCCTCGGGCCCAGCGGATCACGCGCGTAGCATTACCCATGACGCGGACAACCGAATCATCGACCCGGCGTGCGATGCCCCGATTGTGCAGCAGGAAATAATCAGCAATCGCGTGCAAGCGCTCGAACGCCTCAGCGTTTGTGATGCACTGTGGCTCGTCAGATAGATTTCCGCTTGTCATCACCAGCGGCTGATCAATGTCGCGCAGCAGCAGCTCGTGCAGCGGCGTGCTGGGCAGCATGAATCCCAGCGTGTTTAGTCCGGGGGCTACACCATGCAGGCCATCCGGATGCAAAGAATCCAGCAGTACGATCGGGGCCGCAGGTCTTTGCAGCGCCGCTTCAGCTTCTGCCGTCACCGCCGCATAACGCCGGATCACCGAAAGGTCGCGCGCCATGAGCGCGAACGGCTTGGCATCCCGCCGCTTGGAAGCACGTAACCGTGCCACAGCCGCCGCATTGGTGGCGTCACAGGCTAGGTGAAACCCTCCAAGCGCCTTGACCGCCGCAATCCGCCCGGCCAGCAGCAATGCCCGCGCCGCCTCGATCGCATCGCCGGGAACCGCCGGCTCCAGCCACACCTGGGGCCCGCAATCCGGACAGGCAATCGGTTGCGCATGGAACCGCCGGTCCGCGGGATCGGCGTACTCCGCCGCGCACGCCTCGCACATGCGAAACGCGCGCATCGTGGTGTTCGCGCGATCGTACGGAATCGCCTCAATGATCGACAGGCGCGGGCCGCAGTGCGTACAGTTCGCAAAGGGATAGCGATAGCGTCGTGCACCGAGGTCGGAGATCTCCGCCCGGCAAGCCGGGCAGATCGCAGCATCTGGGACGACGCTAGTGTGAACCTCGCTTGCCTCGCTGTCCGCGATCCGGAATGCCCCCTCATCCGGCGGCGTGGGTACGCGCACACGCTCGATCGCGTCGATCCGCGCCAAGGGCGGAGGCGCGCGGCGCAACTCCTCGACAAATCCCTCGATATCACGAGGCTGGCCAGAAACCGAGACAGTCACCCCGCCGCCGTCATTGCCAGCCCAGCCGCGCAGCCGGTAGCGGTTCGCCAGACGCCAGACGGTGGGGCGGAACCCCACGCCCTGCACGAGGCCGCGGATCCGGATCAGTTCGGCAAACTCGGTCTCGAACGCTGGCAGATCCATCAGAGCGGGAGCTACATGGTGCTTATTTTGATATAACGCACCACATCCTTCGCGTTGACCGCGATTACTGTCAGCACCAGCGCCCCAATGGCGAGTTTCCAGAAAGCACTCATGATGTTCTCCCTTGCAACTGCCGGACCAACCTTTCTATAGCTCCGATTGCTGGATCGATGGCCGCTGCCACCGGTGCGCTAAGGCCCATGGCACCATCCTCGCCCCCCAGGGTCTCCGGCTCACAGGCCACCAGAAAAGCCGGCGGTATCTCGCCACCCATCGAGCGGACGAGCCGCAGTGCGGACGCTGGATCGAGCGAATGCGCGGACACTGGTCCGCCAGCGGCCACCGGCCCGAGTTCGATAACCGACACGGTGCCAGGAGCTGCCCCGTGCGGAGCGGCATCTACTAACACGACCGCGTCGGGTCCTTCCATCAGCGCATAGGCGAGATCTAGTCCACGTATCCCGAAATCCCGGACCGTCACTCCGTCCGGCAGAGGCCGGCGGCAAAGGCGCTGCACAATCTCCACGCCGAACGCGTCGTCACCTTCGAAGATATTGCCGATCCCCGCGACAAGAATGTTCTTCACGGGGAGCCGCCGAGCTTTTCGATTTCGTTCGGTGCGAAAAAGAACCGATGCCCCGGCATTCTGTCCAATCCGAAATCCCGGCCGGGGTCATCGAGCATGGTCACCGCGAGGTGCACACGGTCCTCGAAGTCCCGCTCGATCGCCTCGATGACCGCGATCTTACCATCCAAGACCGTATCCATGATATCGGCCCGCCGCCGCGGGCGAAGTCGCACCCGATCTCCGACCGCGAAGGGCGGACGCATGGAGCCGTGGAGCCGCGCGAATTCCGCCGCGCCAAGGCGCTCCGTCCGTTCCAGCAAAGCCCGGGCCCGCGCATCGACCGCCGCCATGTCGCGCTTCTCCGGTCGGTCATGGTCAGAATGCGCAGGCTCAGGATTTCGTCGATTTCGGTAGAATCGAACAGATCGCCTGGGCTCTCTGGGGCGATCTGCGGATAGTCGTAGAGGATGATCGGAGCTGCTAGCATCATGTCTCGCGTGCGGGAATGCCCCACAAGCACTGGCCACAATCCCTGATTATCGTAAGCGATTCGGCGGCACCACATGGGCGGCGCGCGGCATTCGTGTGATCGAAGGGCCGCATGGATGAGACGCTAAACGGATCCGGCCCTGATGAGAGCGCTCATACGACAGATCGTAAGAGCGCACACAACGTCCGAGTGGAGGTTATCACGCGGGGCGAGCGCCGGCGGAGTTGGACGCTGGAGCAAAAGCGCGAGATTGTGGCTGAGAGCCTCGGGCCCGAACTGACCCCGAGCGAGGTGGCGCGCAAATACGCGATCGGTACGGGGCAGCTTTATACCTGGCGTCGAGAACTGTTGCCGGCTCCGACGGAGCGGATGAGGCGGCCGACACGGTTTGCGCAAGTGGAGCTGGCGCCGACGCGGCTGGCCGGCCAGCTACCGGCTGAGCCGCCCGCCCCGCCAGTAACGATCCCGCAATCGCCCCGGCCGCTGGGAATAATCGAGATCGTGCTGCCGGGCGGCATATTGGTGCGCGTTGATGGGCAGGTAGATGATCGGGCATTGCGGCGAGTCCTGGGCATGCTGCAAGGCCGATGATCACACTCGCACCCGGCCTGCGCGTGTATCTCGCCTGCGGCGTGACCGATATGCGCAAGGGTATGGTGGGGCTGGCAATGCTGGTGCAGCAGTCGCTGCGCGACAACCCGTTCGATGGCGCTGTGTATGCCTTCCGCGGGCGTCGCGCAGGACTGATCAAGCTGATATGGCATGATGGCGCCGGCCTGTGCATGCTGACCAAGCGGCTGGAGCATGGGCAGTTTGTTTGGCCGTCATCCGAGACGACTGGCCGGATCATGCTCTCGAGCGCGCAATTGGCGGCGCTGCTGGATGGCTGTGAATGGCGCGCAGCGCAGCCGCGACGAGCACCGGAACTGGCGGGATAAAAACCCGCGTCGCCGATAAAAATCGGCTGGCACCGATTCGGCGGCGTCGTTCAGAATCGCAGCGTGCGAATCGATCTGGACAACCTGCCTGACGATCCCGCGACGCTGCAGCAAATGCTGCGCGACGTCGTGCGAGAGCTCAATACCGAGAATGACAAGCTGCGCCTGCTCATTCATCGGCTGGTGCGCCATCGGTTCGGCCGCCGCTCCGAGCAACTCACCGATGACCAGTTGCAATTGGGGCTCGAGGATCTGGAGCAAACGGTCGCCGCGAACCAGGCGGCACAGGACACTATTGCACCAGAGCCGAAGGAGCAGAAGCGCCGAGCGGCACCGGCGCAGCGCAATCTCGGCGATCTGCCGGCACACTTGCCGCGCTACGAGGTGGTGGTGGACATCGAGCACCGCGAGTGCCCCTGCTGTGGTGGCGCGCTGCATGTGATCGGCGAAACGCGCAGCCAACAGCTCGATATCGTGCCCGCGCAGCTTCGGGTGCGGGTCACGCGCCGGCCGCGTTACGCCTGCCGGGCGTGCGAGGGAACCGTGGTGCAGGCGCCAGCGCCGGAGCGCCCGATCGATGGCGGCCTGGCGACCGAGGCCATGGTGGTGCATGTGCTGGTCAGCAAGTATTGCGACTCGCTGCCGCTGCATCGACAGTCCAAGATGCTGGCGCGGCAGGGCATCGATCTGGATCGCTCGACGCTGAGCAACTGGGTTGGCCGAGCCTGCTGGTGGCTGAAGCCGCTTTATGACCTGGTGGTCAGCACGGTGCTGTCGTCTGAGAAGGTCTTTGCGGATGACACGACATTGCCGGTGCTGGATCCGGGCCGCGGCCGAACCAAAACCGGGCGATTGTGGTGCTATGCGGTGGATGACCGACCGTGGTCCGGTCCGACGCACCCGGCGGCGGCGTATGTATATTCCGAGGATCGTAAGGGCGCGCATCCGTCAGCGCACCTGGCAGCGTTTCGCGGTGTGCTGCAGGTGGACGGCTACGCCGGGTTCAAGCGACTGGCCGGGGACCGCAGCGACGATTCGGTCAAGCTGGCGTTCTGCTGGGCGCATATGCGGCGGCCGTTCTTCGATTTCTATCAGGCGACGAAGTCGCCGCTGGCCGGGCATGTGCTGGCGCGCATTCGCGAACTCTATACGATCGAGGCCGAGATTCGCGGGCATTCTGCCGATCATCGGGAGCGCATGCGCCAGGCGCGAAGTCGGCCGATCGTGGAGGCGTTGCATGCTTGGTTGCAGGAGCAGCTGCCTCGTATATCCGCCGTCTCCGAGCTGGCGAAAGCGATGCGCTATGCGATCCGGCACTGGCCGGGGTTGGTGGCATTCCTCGATGACGGGAGGATCGAGATGGACACGAACGTGGTCGAGCGCTCGATCAGACCGGTGACCCTCACACGCAAGAACGCCTTGTTCGCCGGATCGGACGGCGGAGCCCGGCATTGGGCCATCGCGATGACGCTGATCGAGACCGCCAAGCTGAATAGTGTCGAGCCGATGGCTTGGCTTACTGATGTGCTCGAGCGCATCGTCTCAGGCAAGACTAAGGCGAACGCACTGGAGGCGCTGCTGCCGTGGAATTGGCATCCGACTGAACTCACGGAATTGGCGGCAGCTGCATGATCGATAATCCAACCCAGGTTGACCGCCTGATGGGGAAGCTGCAACAGGCTCTGCCACTGCCCGCGCGCCCCACACCCGAGCTGCTCGCCGCTCTCGTCGCGAAGAACGCTGCGAGCCAAACCTCCGCCGCCTGCTCAATCACCTGGATCAGCTACGCCGGTGACGAGGGAGGCATTGTGTGCCGCCTCGATTTTGGAGACGAGGCCAAGAACGCCGCGTTTGTCTCCATCACGCACCTGCGTTTCGATGCTCGTCTGCCTCTCGCCCGTGAGATTATCGCCTACCAGAAGCACCGCGTGAAACGCATCCAGCGGCAGCCGGCGTAATCCACCCCAGCACAGAGGATGGGCCGGCCTCTGATACGCCGCACGGCTGCCGTCAAGGAAAATCGGGCAGGGTCTCGCCGCAACGCTTACTGATTATCGCACCCAGCAACCGCTTCAACCAGCGAGGGCGGAGGGTCCATGAGTGAGACGAATTCCCCGTCGCTCACGCCCAGCAGTATGTGGGTAGAAGCAAAACTGTAAGGCTGCGCGAGCGCTCGGATTGATCGCTTGTCCGCGGCTAACAGCGTGTGGTTTTCAACCTGCAGCGTGAGGCGGAACACGCTAGTGCCAGCCTCCGCCGCCGAAGCGGTCAGCGTTCCGGATAATGCCTCGGCAAGCCACACCAACGCGCCAGCCACTGTGCCGTCCGGATTAAACACCAGTTCGCGGGCGCCATGGGCCCCGATGTCGAACGCCTTTTCGACTGGGCCGGCCAGCAATTCTGTGACGTCCAACCCCGACAGGATTACCTCCTGCTCGATCGCCTCTTCCCACGCCAGATAATGTGTGCCGTCGACTTCCAGGACCGGCACCGACCGCCAGCCATCCTCCTCGGCTGCTTCCACCGTGCGCATCACGATCTGCAGAAAGCGCAAACGGGCCTCGATCTTCGCCTCGGCATTGCCTACCACGAGGCACTGCACCTGCAATTGATATGGATCACCGCAGCTGGTTTGCACGTACTCTCGCGGAAAAACGCCGCCGAAAGTCCAGCGCTGGCGGTTCTTCAGCGCGTTCGGCCCATAGGGATAGAGGATATAGCCTTCATATAGCACGGCGGAAGCGATGGCGGACACGGTGTCGAAATTCATGCTCCCGCCTCCACCGCTGCGCCGGCAAGCAATTCAACAAGCGCCTGTTCCCATGTCGCCAGGCCGCGCTGCCGTTTATAGCGATAGAGGCGCTCGAAAATGGCCCGGTCCAAACTGAGCCAGACCGCGTTGGGGTAGTAGTGCTCCATCATGCTCTGCCAAATGCTTATCGGCAGATGGAAGCTAGCTTCCTTGGTCCAAGGAACCTGGTCGATCTGCAGCCGGCCATCGGCATCGCTATAAAACACAGAACCGCTGAACAACAGCGAAAGCGGCACTTCGCCACCGGCCAGGCCATGAAAGTATTTTGTTGCGGCGATGTTGAAATCATAGCTGCATGGCACCGGCAGATCGACCGTGCAGGTCGTGTCAAAACCGGGAATCTGGGCGCTTGCATAGGTCCATAGAAATCCCCGTAGTGTCTGGCCCCAACGCGACGGCTCACCGAACAGATCCGACAACAGCTCCTGCTCTTTGCCCTCGTAGCCCCGGCGGGTCGGCTCGATCCGCAACTGGCAACGCAACTGCACATTCCGAACTGGAATGGCCGGCGTCTGGTTAGAGACGAGGAGTTTGAACAACAACAACGGCGTTGCGCCGTGGGACGCAACCTCGACGGACTCGACCGCGAAGTCGAGGTCAACCATGGGCAAAATCCCCCGAATCCCGGAGATGTTGGAAAAACCGATGGATTGCCGCCCACGCTTCACTGCCGCCCGACAGCCCACGCCAATGCTTCCGGATCAATCCCGCCAACGCGTAGCAACGATCGATCGGCACCCGGTAATAATCACGATGACCCTGCGTGCGGTCGATCAGCAGCGCCTCCACATCGGGTGCGAGCGTCGCCAGGACGGGATTACGGTCCACGAGGCCGGACCAGCGTTCCAGTTTGAGGAGCGATTCCGTCACGCCTACAGGCCCCGGATACAATGCGACGGGGCGGCCCGACGGGGTACTATGAAAGATGAACGCCAGGCCGATCGGGATTTGCAGATCCTCCCAGTCTGCATCGGTCAGGGTGAAGTCAGCAAGCCGCCGCCACTGGGTGGGTAACCGGCGATAGGGTCCTTTTGCAACCGCAGAGTTTTCACATCGCACGCAAGCGCAGATGATCCGGCGCTCGGCAATGTCGACCAGATGCGAGTGTCCTTCGGGGATCGTCGTGCCGCACAACTCGCAGCGCGATACCGTGTGCGGTCGCACGAAGTTTCGGACCTGTCGAACCCAGTTTCCTGATGGCGAGACCACCACTATTCAATCCCCGCGGCTCAGCCTGCCACGACCTCCTGTTCGGCGAACTCCAGCCCATCGATGATCAGTTCGGCCAGCTCCGGCGCCGCCTCCACGATTGCCGTTTCGATCTTGTCACGCAAGACCACAGCGTCGGCCGTGCCGTGCCGGACGAAAAGCCGTGCTGTTGTCGCGCTGGCCGAAACCAACCGCACGACGGCTCCATCCGCATCCAACTCCTGGTTCAGCGCTGCGATAGCCCGCGCCACGCGCTCTGCTGTGTCTTCAGGGTGCAGGCCGTGCAGCAGCAGAACAGCCCGGACGTGCGGGTCCTCCGCCAGGCGCGCCAGGCGCTCCGGTCCGCCGGCTTCCGCGGCCAGCATTGCCGTCATTCGGGCCAGCGCCAGTCCGTGCAGATCAAGCACCACCTGGAGCAGGCTGCGCGCAAGCTGGCGTTCGGATGGGTCGCCGCAAATGTCGAGTTCGGCGATTAACGTCTCGATCTGGCGGGTCGTGTCGTCCGGAGTAGTCATCTATTGGCATGCCGCGTGCCAAACATTGGCGAGTGCACAGTCTCCAGTGTGCGGCCCTTGCCGAGGAACATGTGCACGCCGCAGGGCAGGCAGGGGTCGAAGCTCCGTACCGTGCGCATGATGTCGATGCCCTTGAAGTTGTCGGGACCATTTTCCTCGAAGATGGGCGTGTCCTGAACGGCATCCTCGTAGGGACCGGGAGTGCCATAGATGTCGCGGGGATTGGCATTCCATGGCGTCGGCGGGTACGGATGGTAGTTGGCGATCTTGCCGTCGCGGATGACCAGGTGGTGCGACAAGACGCCCCGCACCGCTTCGTGGAACCCGCAGCCGATCGCTTCATCCGGAACCTTGACCTCGGTCCACGTCTCCGTGCGGCCGGCCTGCACTTCGGCGAACGCTTTTTCGAGGAAGTAGTACGCCGCAGCGGCGCAATAGGCCTGGAAGTAGGTGCGCGCGCGATCACGCTCGATAGCGTTGCTCCATTTCGGAATTTTCCATTCGAACTCGATTTCGGGTTTCAGTGCGGTCTTGGGCAGGTAGATCTTCACGCTATGCCCGGTTGCCTTGATGTAGCCGATATCGACCAGTCCGGCCAAGGCCGTGGCCCATAGGCGAGCGATTGCACCCCCGCCGGTGTCCAGGGCCAGATGCTCGCCCTTGTGCAGCCAGCGCGGTGACATCACCCAGGAGTAATTGCTATCGAAATTACGCTTCTGCGGCCGCGGGATGGTGGTCTGGTTCCACGGATGATTCTGATCAACGTCGTTCCCAAACGGGTCTTTGCGGACGAAAGTCTCCTGATTCTGCCAGCCGTCGTAATAGGAGCTGCCAAGCAGAATGCGCATATTCAGATTGATATCGACCAGATCCGTGGTCACCAGCTCATCGTCCACCACGACACCTGGCGTGACGTACATTCCGCGACCCCAGCCTGTCATGTGGCGATAGTGGTAATCGCACACATCCGGATTTTGGAACGCGCCCCAGCAGCCAAGAAGGACCCGGCGTCGGCCCACTTCTTCGTAGCCGGGGAGAGCTTCATAGAAAAAATCGAACAGGTCGTCGTGCAAAGGCACTACCTTCTTCATGAACTCGGCGTAGCGCACCAGCCGGGTCATGTATTCGGTGAAGAGCTGGACCGAAGGGACTGTACCAACGCCCCCCGGATATAAAGTGGAGGGGTGCACGTGCCGGCCCTCCATCAGGCTGAACATTTCCCGGGTGTAGCGGCTTACGAGTAGGGTCTCGCGATAAAATTCGCCGGTAAACGGGTTGAGCGCGGTCATGATATCGGCAATGGTGCGATAGCCATGATCGGCCGCATGAGGCGCCGGGCTACTTTGTGCTTTCTGCCAGACACCCGGATTCGTTTCTTTCACCATTTGCTCACAGAAATCGACGCCGACCAGATTATCCTGGAAGATGTTGTGATCGAACAGGTACTCGGCAGCCTCGCCGAGATTGATGATCCACTCGGCCAGCGCAGGAGGCTTGATGCCGTAGGCCATGTTTTGGGCATAGACCGAGCATGTGGCGTGATTGTCCCCACAGATGCCACATATGCGGCTGGTAATGAAGTGGGAATCCCGCGGGTCCTTGCCTTTCATAAATATGCTGTAGCCGCGGAAGATTGAGGAAGTGCTGTGGCATTCGGCCACTTTGCGGCTTTCGAAATCGATTTTGGTATAGATGCCAAGACTGCCGACAATGCGTGTTATCGGGTCCCAATTCATCTCCACCAGTTGTCCTCGCAACCATTGTGCACGGTGTTGCTGAAAAGCCATTTCGGCCGCAGCGCCTGGTCCAGCGGTATCATCGGCGCCATGCCGGCGAGCTGGCGGAGCAGGTAGAGAAGGGTTTCCATGAAATTATCGGGCTGGACGGGGCAACCGGGGACGTTGACAATTGGCAGGCAGATCCTGGATCGCCATTCCCAGCCGAGGAAATCCGCCAATCCCATGCACCCGGTGGGGTTGCCTTGCATGGCGTGAATCCCCCCATAGGTCGCACATGTGCCTGCACCCACTACGGCGAGTGCCTTCGGCGCCAGTTTCTCGATCCATTCGGTGGTCGTAATCGGCTGGCCAGTGCGCGGATCGGTACCCATCGCGGCCCAATAGCCCTCGCCGCTGATTTTCTCGTTCGGAATCGAGCCTTCGACGACGAGGACAAAGTTGTCGAGTTCGCCGCGGGCTGCCTTGTGGAATGGTTCCAGAAATTTATCACCCACTTCGTAGGCGACGACAGGATTGTGCAGATGCACAGTTGGCAGTCCCGGGAATCGCCCCGAGTAGCACGTCTTCGATACTCGGGTCGCTTGCCGCGGTGATGGACACCGTGTCGCCATCGCAACCGAGCCCGGCGGTGACCCACAAGATGTGGACCTCCTGCACGTTTGGGACGTTTTGCGTCTTCCGCCCGTACGGCACGGCTTCCATATTTTGCGGCATGGTCTGCCCCCTCGCCATACAGACGCTGAACCTATGTCGAAGATTTGGACTCATCAACGATCGTTGAGGGGAGCCTTGGAATATACACAACTTCGCGATAAAGCTAGCGTTGAGGCCGTTCTGCGGTGCGGCGACGCCAGCTAAGTCCGCGACCATTGGCCAGGCAACTCGGCGGGCAATGCCGAGCGTGGCACTATGTCATTGTATTGCCATCACGAATGGTGCGCCTCCCCTTTAATGCCGAGGCGGCGTATTCAAGGTGCGCCTCCCCTTTAATGCCGAGGCGGCGTATTCAAGTTGATCGTCACGTTCTTGCGTTGGGTAAAACTGTCGAGCATACCCTCCAGCGAAAACTCTCGCCCAATGCCGCTCTGCTTGTAGCCACCATATGAATGTCCGGGCGATTGGCCCAGGCCCTGATTAACCTGCACCCAACCTGACTCGATCGCGTGCGCCGCTCTCAGCGCGGTACCGATCTCGTGCGTCCACACATAAGCCGCGAGGCCATAATGGCTGTCATTGGCCATGCGGATCGCATCGGCTTCGTCGCGCCAAGGGATTGCGACCAGTACCGGGCCGAAGATTTCCTCCCGCGCCAAACGCCATTCGTTGGACGTATCGGCGAACACGGTGGGCACGGTAAAATAACCTTCCGCGAGCGGCCCTTCAGTGGGAGGCAGTCCGCCGAACACCAGCCGCGCTTCCTTCCGGTGCAGGCCCTCATCGATATAGCTGCAGATTTTACGGAACTGCTTGTCGTTGATCAGGCTGCCGATATCGCTCGCCTCATCCAGCGGATCACCGATCTTCAATGACTCTGCCTTGCGCATCAACTTATTAAGGAAACTATCGAAAATATCGGTATGCAAAAACAGGCGCGACCCGGCAGTGCAGGACTGGCTCTGCCGGGTGAAGCGCATGGCTGCGATAATGCCCTCCACCACCCAGTCCTCATCGGCATCCGGATACACGACCGACGGGCTTTTCCCGCCCAGCTCCAGCGACACCGGTACGATCCGTTCTGCCGCTGCCTGCATGATCAGCTTCCCCACCTCGGTCGAGCCGGTGAACGACAGCTTGCGGACCAAGGGATGCGCGGCAAGTGGCGCCCCACACTCCTCGCCGAGCCCCGTCAATACATTTAACACGCCGGCCGGCAGGAACTCCTGGCAGACCTCCGCCATCATCAATACGCCAAGCGGCGCGTCCTCAGCAGCTTTCAACACCAGTGTGTTGCCGGCACAGAGCGCCGGTGCGATCTTCAGTGCACCGAGCAGCACGGGCGCATTCCAAGGAATGATGGCGCCGACCACGCCCCACGGCTCACGGCGCGTATAACTCAGCACCTGCTCTCCCAGCGGGATTGTTTCGCCTTTCAGCTCCCCGGCCAGGCCGCCGAAGTAGCGGAAAAAGTCGGCGGACAAGCGCGCCTCCGGCCGCGCCTGCGTGCGTAGCGCGTTGCCGGTCTCCACCGCTATCGTGCGCGCCAGTTCCTCGCTGCGGGCTTCCAGCGCTTCGGCAATCCGCAGCAGCATCCGCCCGCGCTCGCGCGGCGGCACTTTGCTCCAGGCCGGAAACGCCCGCGCCGCCGCTTGCACCGCGCGATCAACATCAGCGGCACCCCCGCGCGGGATATCGGCGATCGGCTGGCGCTTCGCAGGATTCTCCACCGTAAGTACCTGGCCGGAAGCACTGCCGATCCAGCGTCCATCGATCAACATCTGTGCGTGCCGAGGCTCTGCAACGGGGCGCGAACTTTGCGTTAGGGTAGTGGACATGGAGGACGTCTCCATCGCTTGTATCTTGCGGGCGGGTATAGCACCGGATCGCCGGCGGTTCACCACCCCACCCCGCGCTTCGGACCGGCCTCGTTAGGTCATCAATTTCTGGCGATTGCGGAGCTCAACGATAGAAGCTGAAGCCGGGCTGTCGTCAGACTGATCCCGCGCCTGGGCCGGCCCAGGCGCTCGTCCCGACAAACAGGAGGAAACATCCATGCAACGCACAATTGCAGTGCTCGCTCGAATCGTGTTTGCGGCCTTGCTTGGCTGCTGTGTCACTCTGATAAACGCCCAGGCCCAGCAGCAGACGAGCAACGCTCCCGCTGGCGTGCCACCCGGCGAAAGAGTTCAACCCTGGGGATTGCCCCCGTTGCCACCGGGCGTCGGACCGGTCGAGCTATTTGCCGACATTCACAACACGCCACAGGGCAAGTTCCTGGAGGGCGGATCGTTCGATACCCAGGGCAATTTCTGGTTCGTTGACATCAACTCGGGCTGGATTTCCTACCTTACCCCCGAAGCTAAGCTGGTGCCCGCCGTGAACTGCAATGCGCCGCCGGAAATGAAGATTAGCTGCGATCCGCAGGGAACGCGGTGGCATGATGGGAAGCTGTATATCACCACACGCCATCTCGGCATTCTGGTCTATGATCCGCAGACCAAGAAGCTTGACGTTCTGGTCAACCAGTACGCCAATCAGTTGTTCAAGGGACCTAACGATCTCGATTTCGACGCCGAGGGGAATCTCTATTTTACTGACCCCTGGCTCACCGGACCTGGCCCAGATGCGGCAGACCAAGACGGCGCCGTTTATCAGTATTCAACGCAGGGTGTGCTACGGCGGATAATTTCACACGGGTACTTCCCGAATGGGATCGCCGTATCGCCAGACGACAAAATTCTGGCGGTCGCTGATTATTCCGGTGGCCGAATCATCTACTATTATTTCCTGAGTGGACCGGGCACCGGTTGCGTGGCCTGCTCCAGCGATCCGCAACACCTGACCTTTGGCTTTGCCAAAGCCGGCAGCTACGTGCCTGGGAACGGCGGGCCGGACGGCATCCATTACGACGTGCATGGTGATCTTTGGGCTCAGCTTCACCGGATGGGCGGGATTGTCGAGATCGATCCGAAGGGCCTAATTCTCGGTTTCGTGCCGATCCCCAATGGCGATGTGCAGACCACGAATTTTGCATTCGGTGGTCCGGATAATCGGTACATTTACTTTGAGGCGGCGGCCACCGGGCGGATCTACCGCTTCCAGGCGCCCTATCCAGGGCTGATCGGACCGGGCGGGAATCGCTTGCCGGCGCAGCCGTAACACTCGCTTCCTGTGGCCGCGCCCAGTTCCGGCGCGGCCATGATTCTTTCCCGGGCAATCCTCAAGCATCTGCTACGATCACATCCACACTCGCATCGCTCAGAGCCTGCGCCAGAGCAGGCGGCGGAGGCTGATCGCTGATCAACGTTTGCCTTGGGCCTAGCGGGACGATATGCGCGAAGGCGTTGTGGTCGAACTTGCTTGCATCAGCGAGCACAATCACACGACGTGAGGCGGCGATCATCGCCGCGATCATAGATGCCTCGGCGAGCAGCGTAGTCGATAATCCGGCCGCCGAAACACCGCCGACACCAAGCACCGCGGTATCGGCGTGGACGGTCCCGGTGCCGGCGAAAGCAAGCGGTCCGAGCGTAACCTGCAATTCCGTGCGCACTTGGCCGCCGAGCAAGTAAATATCGCGCACCGCCGTCGAGGGAAGAGCGGCGGGCAGGCTCAGATTGTTAGTAACGACGGTCAGACCGCTGACCGCGCCAAGCTCGCGCGCGAACGCGAGCGTGGTCGAGCCGCCGTTCACGATCAGCGTCTCCCCGCTCTCGATCAGCCGAGCCGCTGCGCGCGCGATCCGCACCTTGGCAGCATGGTTCACATTTAGCCGAGAAGTGAACGGCGCGTCGGCGCCGACCAGCGGCTCGGCGACTACCGCGCCGCCGTGCGTCCGGCTCAGCAATCCGCGGCGCGACAAGTGATCGAGATCCCGCCGGATCGTATCGGGTGAGACCTGAAAGCGCTCTGCGAGCTCCAGCACCGTGGCCTCGCCGCGCTCCAAGACAAGCTGAACCAGTGCGCTGCGGCGGCTGGCCGGCAGCGTGGTGCCGAATTCGTGTGCAGAGATATGCGTGTTCATGCTTGACTTGGCGCGTGCATGCCCGATACATAGCACAATTCCGCATAAAACTGCAATGAGGGGCGAATGTCCAAAACAACGACCAGCAGTGGGACTCGGTCCGAACCGCAGGGAGGACGGCGCGCCTTCCTGGGCGGGGTCGCGCTCGGCGGCGCGGTCGCCCTCGCTGGAGGACGCCGGGCCCGCGGCGCCTCGCGAGCCGAAATCACCTTCGCCAGCGCGAAATTCTTCGGCAAGGAAACCGTGGCGCAGGTTGTGGAAAGTTACAACCAGAGCCAGGGACGCGTACACGTCAGCTACGTCGAGCTACCGCCGCCGAGCGCATCAACCGAAGTGCATCAGCTCCTGGTGCAACAGCTCGCACGCCGGAACGGCAGCCCCGATGTATTTACCCAAGATGTGATCTGGATCGCGGAGTTTGCCGGCGCGGGCTGGGCACTGCCGCTCGATCAGGAACTTGGTGCGGACGTCCGCCAGCAGTATTTCCCGGGCGTCATGCAGGCCTGCACCTGGGGCGGTAAGCTGACCGCGCTGCCCTGGTTCATCGATTCGGGCATGCTCTACTACCGCACCGATCTGCTCGGCAGCACGCCGCCGCCGGAGACCTGGCAGCAACTGGTTTCTATCGCAACCGATATGCAGAAGTCTAACCGCGCCAGGTTCGGTTTCCTCTGGCAGGGTAAGCAAGCCGAGGTGCTGGTCTGCGACCTCGTGTCATTCCTGGGCTCGAATGGCGCCGCCATCCTCGGGCCGGATGGCAAGACCGTGATGATAGACGACCCGAAGGCAGTTGAAGCCGTGCAGTTCATGCACGACACGATCAATCGGTATAAGATCTCCCCACAGGACGTGCTGAGCTGGGATGAGGAACCGTCGCGCCGCCCGTTCACCGGGGGGCAGGCCGTCTTCCTTCGCAACTGGTCCTACGTTTATACGATTGCGCAGGATCCGAAGGTATCCTCGGTCGTCGGCAAGGTCGCCGTGGCACCGCTGCCGCATTTCCCCGGCGGACACAGCGCCGCCTGTCTCGGAGGCTATCAGTACCGGGGTCAACGCCTCGACCAAAAACCGTGATGCGGCCATCGACTTCGTGCGCTGGATGTCCTCGCCGGCAACCCAACTGCATTTCGCGACCGAGCTCGGCCTCGCCCCTACCCGGCCCGCCGTATTCGACGAGCCCGCTTTGGCGCAGAGCCAACCTTTCATGCACAAGTTGAAGCCGGTGTTCGTGGGCGCGACGCCGCGTCCGGTAACACCGAAATATCCTCAGGTGACGCTCGTGCTTCAATCTTCCGTCTCGCGAGCGTTGGTCGATGGAAACGTGAAGCGGGCACTTTTCGCTGCAAAGGAAAGGATCGCCGTTATCGTGGCTGAGTGAATGAGCAGGGTCATTACTGCCGGCAGCGCGGTTCGCCGCGCACCGCCAACACTCGCTGCTTTCAGATTGCAGCCGGCCCGCCTGGCGCCGCTCTTGTTTCTGCTGCCGACCGCGGTTTCGCTCGGTACCGTCTGCCTCTATCCGATCCTCGACGGGCTCTGGCTTTCGCTTCACAACACCACGCTCGCCACCCAGCAGAATCGCTTTGTCGGATGGCTCAATTACTGGCTGCTTGCGACTGACCCGGACTTCTGGGGCGCCTGGCGTCACACGCTCGAGTTCACCGCAATTTCGACGGTGGCGGAGACGGTGATCGGACTTGGCATGGCACTGCTGTTGGTCGAGCGTTTTACCGGCCGCGGCCTGGTGCGGGCGGCGATGCTGATCCCGTGGGCGATGCCGACTGTGGTAACGTCCAAGATGTTCGGCTGGCTGTTCGATGGTCAGAACGGATTGGTAAACTGGATCCTCCGTTCCCTGCACCTGATCAGCGGCAACATCGACTGGTACGGCTCCCCGGGTACCGCCCTGGGCACGATCATTGTCGCCGATGTGTGGAAAACCACCCCGTTCATGGCGCTGCTCCTGCTCGCCGGATTGCAGACGATTCCCGGCTCCTTGCTGGAGGCCGCACGCATTGATGGCGCCGGTGCATGGCAGACCTTCCTTTCTGTACGCCTACCACTGCTGACACCGATATTGCTGATCGCGGCGATGTTTCGCGCCCTTGATGCGTTCCGCATTTTCGATCTCGTTTACGTTCTGACCGGCGGAGGGCCGGCGGACTCGACCGAGGTGCTCTCCACCTTCACCTACAAGACGTTGTTTTCCGCGCTCGAGTTCGGCTACGGCTCGGCGCTCGCAACCGCGATGTTCGCAACCGAGGCGGTCATCGCGCTCTGTTGTGGCATCCTGATCGCGCGCAGCTTGCGCCGGCAGGGACGCTGATGATCGGATACCGGCGAAGTCCCGCTCACAACGCGCTGCTCGGTGTCGGCGCAGCGGCGATCGTGCTCTGGTCCGCCGGTCCCTTCATTTGGCAGCTCTCGACCTCCTTCCAGCTCGATCGCGCGCTGGTGAACCCCACACCGAGCCTGATTCCGTATCCGTTCGTCCTGCAGCACTTTCGCAACATCTTCACCGTCAAACGCTTCCAGTTCTACATCCTCAACTCCGCCATCGTCGCCCTGGCCACGACATTCCTCTGCCTCGCGTTTGGTGCCATGGCCGCCTTCGCACTATCGCGACTGAAACTGCGCCGGCGCTTCGGTCTGCTCGGTGTGATCCTGTCCGTCTCGATGTTTCCGCAGATCGCAATCGTCGGTCCACTCTATCTCCTCGCCTCCGATCTCGGTCTGCTCGATACCTATGCGGTGCTGATCATCATCTATCTGGCGTTGGGTCTTCCCCTGGTGATCTGGGTCCTGTTCGGATATTTTCAGACGATTCCGGAAGAGCTCGACGAATCGGCACGCATCGACGGCGCGGGCCCATTCCGGGTGTTGATATCCATCATCCTCCCACTCGCCATTCCTTGTCTCGTTACAACCGGCCTGCTCGCCTTCATCGCGGCTTGGAACGAATTCATGTTTGCCCTCGCGTTGACCTCGACGATCGCACACCAGACGGTGCCCGTCGGGATCGCTAACTTCACCAACCTTTACTACGTACCATGGGGCGATATCGCAGCCGCATCCGTTATCGTGACCCTGCCGCTCGTGCTGTTGGTGCTGTTCTTCCAGCGCCGCATCATCGAAGGCCTGACCCAGGGCGCAGTAAAGGAATGACACTCCACGCCGAACCGGACTGGCATCACGCGTATCTCGACACCGCCGCGCGCCTGCAACGCGCCGCCGCTCAATCGCGCCTCATCCTTTGTGGATGCTGTACCTGCATCGATCGGCTCCTTACGCTGCAACAAGCAGTGCCCGTTCTCATCTCCAGCCCCGATCCCGGCGCGATGCTCCTCGGGCGGGAATTGCTCCGGCGAGCGGAAGCGGGACTCGGCGGCGAGCTGCTGTGGCGCTCAGCCGCGGCAGCCACGCTGCTTGAGCAACTTGACGCCAGGTCCAGCCTCGGCGGCACCGCCGCCCAGGCTTCCTACGCCCTCGCTCAACTTGGCGCAGCCGTACTCCTGGCCGTTCAGGATCGGACCGAAGAACAGATCGCCCTGCTGCATCCGAATATTCTTATCGCGGCCGAGGATAGACTGGCTCGCGCCGGCGCGCTGATCCCTCAGCACATACGCGGCAGGCCGCCGCACTTTATTATCGAGTACATCGAAGGTCGCCCCGTCGCTGGCGTCGTGCCGCCACGTTCGACCCGGGTAATCGTCCGTTTCAGCGATGACGGCATGGACCACGACCCGTGCTTTATACGTGCCAGCGCACGCTTGGCGAGTGAAGCGGCGTGCGGCATCCTCGCAGGTTTCAATGCAATTCCTGATGCCGAAATCGCTGCCACGCTAGCGAACGCGAGTGCCCTCGCTAACAGCTGGCGGACTGCCGGTCTCGCGGCCATACATCTCGAGCTCGCGGATTTCCCCAACAGCTCGCACCGCCAGGCGGTTATTGCCGCCCTCACCGACCACGTCACTTCACTTGGAATGAACTATAACGAACTCGATGCACTGCTACCTGGCGCTACCCCCGTGAACGCCAAAGCGAGGCACCTCGCTGAAACACTGAATCTAAGTCGTATCACCATTCATGCTGACGAATGGGCACTAACCGTCACGCGCGGCGATCCGCAGCGCGAGCAACAGGCGCTTCTCGCTGGTTGCCTGCTTGCCGCCAGCCGTGCAGCACACGGCCGTCCGATCGTACCCAGCGCTCTGCCGCAAGCTGCCAGTTTCCACCTCCCATACCCGGCGATTGAAGAAGAAGATGGCTGGTACGCCATCGCCTGCCCCGCACCCTGGTTGCCGAGACCGGCGAGTACAGTCGGTCTCGGCGACACGTTCGTTGCTGGAACCATGTTGATGCTCGGCCGCACACGCGGCGAAATACAAAGGAGCCACGCACGCCATGACCGATCCTGGTAAAATTAGAAGCTTTCAGCGGGTGACGACAGCGGACGGATTCTTTTTGATCTGCGCTCTCGATCATCTTTCCGACTTCCAGGCGCTGCTCGACCCGAACCCCACGTCGGTCGATCACCCCCGCACTGTCTTCGCCAAGATCGAGTTGATCCGCGCCCTCGCCCCGCAGGTCAGCGCCTTCCTGCTCGATGCCGAATTCGGTCTGGCTCAGGCCATTGCCGCGCGCGCCGTGCCCGGCAGCGTCGGACTCATGGCAAGCATCGAAAACGAGGACTACCAGATCCCGCCCGGAGCACGGCGCACCAGACTGCGCGAGGGTTGGAGTGCACGACAGGCGAAACTAATCGGGGCCGATGTGCTCAAATTGCTCTGGTTCTTCCGCCCTGATGCCGGTACGGCCGATCATCAGCGATCAGTGGTTCGTAGCCTGGTGAACGAGTGTGCTGGATTGTCCCTGCCCCTCGTCGTCGAACCTATCTGGTATCCGTTGCCGGGCGAGGACCCGGCCAGTACGACCTGGCAGCGCCAGCGAGTAGATGGAATCATCGAGTTGGCCGCGGAGGCGGCGGCCCTCGGCGTCGATATGCTGAAAGTCGAGTTCCCCGGCAGAGTGGATACCGAAGAAGAAAGATCAGCGGCGCTGGAGGCATGCAAGCGGCTTAACGCCTGCGCGCGTGATCTGCCGTGGGTTATCCTCTCCGCCGGCGTAGGTTATGACGCCTTCCGCGAACAGGTGCGGATCGCGAGCGCAGCAGGCGCGTCCGGGTTTCTGGCCGGGCGATCGATCTGGCGCGATGCCGCCGCGACGCACGATCCCACGCGACGGCAGGCCGCTATTGCCGAGGCAGCCTCGCGCCTTAGGGAGCTTGCTTCGGTTACTCGCGCTAATGGCCGACCCTATTGCCCGGCTCTCGACGCTGATCAGGCGGCGCACACGTTTCCCAGCGAGTGGTACCGGCATTGGCATGGTGAAGATGGAAAACTGGTGCAGATTGCCGCTGAGTAGGTCAACCTTACCTGCACACAATGCCGTTGCGGCACGTGCGCCGACCGGCTAGTCTATAATGCATAGAGTCACTGCCGCGCGACCCACGTAGTGGCGTCGGCGCCGTGCTGCGCAACGGGAGGAAAAGGACCGCTCAGAATGGCGAACTCTATCCACGCAAACTTTTTGCAACGCTTCTTCCTTGCAACGGCTGTCGTTGCGTCCCTCTCCGCCTCCTGCTCCGGCCGCGCCGCGCCGGTGAGCGCCGACGATCTGCTAAAGGCACAGGCCGACGCCGGCGAATGGCTGATGTACGGACGTGACTACCGCAACTGGCGCTATAGCCCGCTCGACGAGATCACGACCGCGAATGTCGCCTCCTTGCATCCGGTCTGGGCCTTGTCCACGGGCGGGAAGTTCGGCGGCCTCGAGGCAACGCCGTTGTTCCGCGATGGCACGCTTTATTTCACGGCAGACTACGCCCGCGTCTTCGCTGTGGACGCGCGCACCGGCACGATTCTTTGGCACTATGAGCCGGAATACGGCCAGGGCTTCGAGACCGTGCTGTGCTGTGGCCCGGTAAGCCGCGGCCTGGCGCTGAAGGATGACCTTGTCTATGTCGCCCGCCTGGATGCCGTCCTCGTCGCGCTCAACCGCGCGGACGGCAAGGTCGTCTGGCAGCAGAAAATCGATGAGTGGAAACGCGGCGTGACGACCAATTCCGCGCCGCTGATCGTCGGTCATCACGTCATCATCGGCGTCTCCGGTGGTGAGTACGGCGTGCGCGGCTACCTCAAATCGTTCGATGCAAAGACAGGCGCACTGCAGTGGACGACCTACACGGTCCCGGCGCCCGGCGAGCCGGGCAGCGAGACGTGGCCCAAGGACGATAGTTGGAAGACCGGCGGCGGTCCTGGCTGACCGGAAGCTACGACGCAGACACCAACACAGTCTATTGGGGTGTAGGAAATCCCGCCTCGTGGGTCGCTCAGCAGCATCCCGGCGATAATCTCTGGACCGACAGTATGTTGGCGATCGACCCCGATACCGGCAAGATCAAATGGGGCTTTCAGTACACGCCGAATGACGCATGGGACTACGACGGAATGGCGACTCCCGTACTCGTAGATACGACGATCCGCGGCAAGCCGGTGAAAGCCGCCATGGTTTCCAGCCGTAACGGGTTCTTCTATGTTATCGACCGGACGAACGGAAAGTTTGTCTATGCGCTGCCCGAGGTAGAAGGCATCAACTGGACGTCAGGGATCGATCCGCAGACCGGCCGGCCGCACGAAAACGAAGCTATGAAGCCAGTTTTCGGTGGCAAGCCGGTCAAACCGATCATTCCCGGCCTTGAAGGTGGCACAAACTGGTTCCCGCCTGCTTACGACCCCGAGAACGGCATCATGTTCGTGGGCGTGAACCAGTGGGGCATGGGCCTGACGCCCTGGGAAAAGAAGAAGCTGATCTACAAGCCCGGCGACCAGTATATGGGCGTCGATTATCAGATGTATCGCATGGGTGACACGATTGGACGCATCATGGCGATCGACGTGGCCAACGGAAAGCCCCGGTGGAAAGTGACCAGTCCGCTACCGGTGTTCGCGGGAATGCTGGCGACCAAGGGCGGTCTCCTGTTTACCGGCGACGAGCGCGGCCGGCTACTGGCATTCGACGAAAAGACCGGGGAGCAGCTATGGTCCTTCCAAACCGGATCCGGCATCAACGCATCGCCGATGACCTACCAGCTCGACGGTAAGCAGTACATCGCCGTGCTCTCCGGCCTCGGCGGCGACCCAAGCTTCTACTACTCGGCACCAAAAGGCGGAATGCTATGGGTCTTCTCCGTCGACGGTAAGGTGCAAGCGGGGATGCGCTACAATCAGGAAGTGATCAAGGACGCGCTGCCGAGCTACCAGCCTTGAGGTTCCTCGGGCGTATCTTTACTGCCAGTAGCGGATGCTTGATCGCGGGATTACTCCTCCCTGCCGGCAGAGCCGAGACCTCGCTCAGGGATCCGTATCTAGGCCAGCCGACCGCAATAGACGAAGGAAAAGACATTTACCGGGAAAAATGCATTATCTGCCACGGCAGGCACGGCGGTCGAGGCCCCAACTTGTTTGCAACGAAACTGGATGACGCGGAGTTTTTTGCCACGGTGGAGAATGGACGCAAAGACACCCTCATGCCGTCCTTCGCCTTGCAACTCACGCCAGACGACATCTGGAAAGTAAGGGCCTTCCTCAGGGCGAACCCGGACGGGCTCTGACCCGCCGCAGTCCGCGGGCTTCTACGTTACGCGGGCAGCGTGTATCTGCGCTCCACCGCCTGACGCAGGCGCTTACCTCGCCGCGTACACCCAGCCCGGGCTCAACCCCAGCGCCGTCACCGTTGCCGGATTAAGCTGCGCGTTCGGCTGCAATCCGTTTTGCTGCTGGAACGCGTCTACCGCCTGCTGGGTAGCCGGACCCCACGTGCCATCCAGCGGACCATGGTAATACCCGAGCGACTGTAGCCGTTCCTGCACCGCCGCAACCGCGCGCGGGCTGATCGTCGGCGGAATCTGAGTTCTGAGTGCCATACGCAAAGCCCGCAGGCTGCCCCACGAGCATCGCGGGATCGATGCCCAAGGCAGCCGCCGTCGGCTCGTTTAACTGTCCGCTGGGCTGAATTCCATGCTGCTCCTGGAACCTCTGCAGCGCGATCACGCTGTCTGGCCCCCATTGGCCGTCCAGCGCCCCCTGGTAATCACCGGCGCGCGCTAGCTGTTGCTGCACAATCCTCACCGATTGGGGCGTCAGCGGCTGCATATAGGTCAGCGCAACCGTCTGCGCCTGCGCCACACCGTAGCCCAGGGCCAGGCTCAGCCCGGCGGCGGCCAGCAAACCCGAAGTCCGATGCATCTCAAGCCTCCTTAAGAGGAATTGATGCATGGAGAACGCAGACGGCGGCGCTTTGTTGCCTTCACGCCGCCGAGGTACTTTCGGTCAGCAACCGCTCGATCGGGTCCCACACAAACGCCATCTGCATCACCGCGCGGCCGGCGACGCGAATCTCCGCTTCGGCGACCGGACGTCCGCCCAGCCGTAGGTAGAACCACCTGCTCGGATTCTCTCGCAACACCCAGAGATACGCCGCCTGGCAGCCAATCTCGGCCAGATACGACCCGGCTGCCCGCATCAACCGCCGCCCCAGGCCTCGCTCCCGCCAATCATCCAGCACGTACAGCGTCCCGATCTCGCCGTCTGCCAGCACCGGGTCCGCCATAAAGACGCGCGCGGCGGTTGCGAACCCCACAATACGTGGCCGCTCGCCGGGCGGCACATCGATCCCAGACGCGACTGCCACGAACACACCCGACCCCGACCGGACTGCCCGGTCGTAATGGGCCGCTTGTCGCGGCACTGACAGCCGCGCCAGATAGTCGTTTGGCAAGATTCCGGGGTACGCGCTCCGCCAGGCGGCAACATGCACCGCCGCGATCCCCACAGCATCGCCGGGGCGTGCTCGCCTGATCGAGATCATGCTAGCCGCTCCAGCACTGCGGCGAAGAACCCGTCTGTCGCGTGGCGGGCGGGCGTCAACAGCAGGACATCCCCAGCCGCCGGCGGGCGTCCGCCCGGCCACGCGCGTTGCATCGGCAATACCGCGAAGCCCGCGTGCCGATCCAGAAATCCCGCTAGCTGCGATTCGTTCTCTTCCCTAAGCATAGAGCATGTAGCGTAGATCAATCTGCCGCCGATGCGAACCAGCCTCGCGGCAGAATCCAGGATGTCGCGTTGCTTCACTTCGAGTTCCTCTAGGTCGCCCGCTTTTAGCCGCCGGCGCGCATCTGGATTGCGCCGCCATGTCCCGGTCCCCGTGCAGGGTGCATCCACCAGCACCCGGTCGAAGCTGCCAGCGAGCCGCTTCAGCCGCTTCTCTCCGGGCGAGAGCATCAGCCGTTCCACGTTGTGCACCCCCGCGCGGCGTAGCCGCCGCACCGCACTCTGCAGCCTTGGCGGCGAGACGTCGCACGCCAGGATATGCCCCCGGTTTTCCATTGCCATAGCCAGCGCCAGCGTTTTGCCGCCCGCCCCGGCACAGAGTTCAGCCACCCGCATCCCAGGCCGCGCGTCCGTGAGTGCCGGCGATGCACTGGCTCCCCTCATCCTGGATTTCGACCAGCCCGGAGCGGAAAGTGGCCTCCGTCGTGACCGGCCGCCGGCCGGCCACCCGCAAACCCCAGGGAGAAAGCCGTGTTTCCTCGGCCGCGATCCCTTCACGGGCGAGTTCCGTCTTGGCCTGCGCCCGCGTGCCGCAAAGGAGGTTGACCCGGAGGTCGAGGGGAGCGGAGGTGAGCATTGCCCGCATCTCGGCTTCGAGGCCCAGCCCGAATCGCGCCTTGAGCTTCGGCAGCACCCAGTCCGGCACCTCGAACCGTACCGCCTCCGGCATCTCCGGGTGATCCAGCGTATGGCCGGCCAGCCGCTGCAGGGCGGTCGCCTCTGCAGCCGAAAGGGCGAGCGGTGCAAATCGCCCGCCTGAAAACAGGCGGGACACCCCTTCCGGTGCGCCGCCTTCCAGGACGGCCAGTCCGGCGACCGTCAGGCGCGCTGACCTCTCGCCTCCCACCCGGTCGAGCCACCACGCGACCCGTCGCCAGGCCCGCAGCGCGCCCCATGCCCGATCCGAGATTGCCCTGCGGTCGCCGCTGCCGATGAATTGGCGCCTCCGGAAATACTCGTTGGCCACCGCATCGGCCGGGCGCGCGTCGTGTTCGATCGCCTCCAGCAGCTCGATCGCAGCCGCAAATCGCCCGGCCGGCGTCACGCCGCTTCGATAAGACGCAGCGCCTGCTCCGTATCCAGCATCCGGCAGTAGCCTTTGAAGCACGCCAGTGCCGCCTTATGCCTGGCCATGTGCTGCGCCATGCAGGCATCGTGCACGCAGGTCATGTAATAGCCCCGGTCCGCCCCGTCCTTGACAGCGTGATCCACGCACTGATCGGTCAGAAACCCCACCACGAGCACGTCCTCGATCCCGATGTTCCGCAGCACGTAATCCAGCACAGTCGAGTTGAATACCGAGGATGAAGTCTTCGGCAGCACCAGCTCATCGCCCTCCGGCGCCGCCTCGGCGAGAACCTGCGCCTCCCATGAGCCCTTCGCGTAGAAGAAGTCGGACAGTTTGTAGTCCAGGCTGCGGTCCCTACCGTCCGCGGTCAGGTTCTCGATCACCGTGTAAATCACCTCTACCCCCGCCCTTCGGCATGCCGCGATCAGCCGCCGGATGTTCGGGATCGTCTGGGCCGAAGCCATGGCATAGAACTCCGGATGCTGGGTCGCCTCCTGTTTGTTGAAAGAACCGTTCTGCACATCGGTCACCAGTAGTGCAGCACGTCCAGGGACACCGGCCGGTCCCTGGTAAGTGACTGGACTTGAGGCATTAACTGCTCCCTCCCGCTCGGTTGACGGAGCTATCGTGTTGGCACATAGCTGCCTCCAACAAGAGAATAGAGATGGGGATCGAAACGTGGCGCCGCTGCTTGAAGTCGTTGACCTTCACAAGTCTTTCGGGCCAATCAACGTATTGCGGGGTGTCAATCTCACTCTGGACCCCGGGGAGGTCGTGGCCCTGGTGGGCGACAACGGCGCCGGCAAGTCCACCCTGATCAAGCACGTCTCCGGCGTGTATCACGCCGACTCAGGGGAAATCCGCCTCAACGGCCAGCGTCTTGCGCTGAAAACCCCGGCCGAGGCCCGTGAGATCGGGATCGAAACCGTGTACCAGGATTTGGCGCTCGCGGATGAACTCTCCGTCGGCGCCAATATCTTCCTTGGGCGCGAGCCGGTGCGGCGGTGGTTCGGGTTCCTGCCGGCGATCGACAACCGCAAGATCCGCGCGGAAACCGACGCCCTGCTGCAGCGCATCGAAAGCCGCATTCCGCCCAAGGCCAAGACGGTCTCTCGCCTGTCCGGCGGCCAACGCCAGGCCGTGGCCATCGCCCGCGCCTTGTATTGGCAGGCCAAGGTGGTGATCCTGGACGAGCCGACGGCGGCGCTCGCGGTGATGGAACGCGAGCATGTCATCCAGCTTTCCCGCCGACTGGCCGCCCATGGCGTCGGCGTCATTTATATCGGCCACAACCTGATCGAAATCCTGGAGGTCGCCGATCGCGTGGCGGTGATGTTCCGCGGTCTGATCACCAAAGTCACCCGCGCTTCCGAAACCGATCAGCAGGAGCTGATTCGGTATATGACCGGATTTACCGATACGCCGGAGACGGTCGCCGCGTGAGGATTGCCTATAAACTTTAACAGAGGAGGATACGTGTGACACGACTGATCTTGCTGGCCGCCACTGCCCTTAGCCTGGGCGCGGCAGACCTGCCTGCAGCCCGGGCAGCGTCGGCAACCGATTTCTCCAGCGATCGCGTTACGGTGATCGTAAAGGCCACTACCTCGCAATTCTGGGCCACCGTGTTCGATGGCGCTACTGCCGCCCAGAAAGCCCTCGGGGTGAAGGTTTCCAAGCTCGGCGCCGCGGCTGAAACCGACGTTGCCGGCGAGGTCTCGGTGATGGAGAACGCTATCTCCACGCATCCCACTGCAATCGTAATCGCCGCCACCAACGCCCAGGCGCTGGCGCAGCCGATCGAGCATGCAACCGAGGCCGGCATCCCCGTGATCGTTATCGACTCTAAAGCCAATACCGACAAATACGTGACGTTCCTCGCCACCAACAATGTCACGGGCGGTGAGAGGGCAGCTGACGAGATGGCAGCCTGTTTCAAGGCTCGTACTGGCAAGCAGGAAGGCGATGTCGCTTACATGACCGCGCTTGCCGGCGCGCAGTCTCTCAACGACCGCGATCATGGTTTCGTGGAGGAATTGAAGAAATATCCCGGCTTCAAGATCGTCGAGCACCGCACAGGCAATAACGACCCTGCCCGCGCCCTGTCCGATGCCGAGGATATCCTGACGCGCCATCCCAACCTGGTTGGCATGTTTGCCGATAACGAGCTGGAAGGCGATGGTGCCGGTCGCGCGATCCAGGAAAAGAGCCTCGGGTCCAAGCTCTGTGCAGTCGCGTTCGATACCTCGGACCAGGAAGTTGCCTTCGTCCGCAATGGTAATCTGGACGCGCTGATCGTGCAGAACCCATTCATGATGGGCTACGCCGGCGTCTGGTACGGTCTGTTGGCGGCGCACGGCGCCGTGCTGCCGAAATACGTCGATTCCGGCGTGCATGTCGCGACCAAGCAGAACCTCGACACTCCCGCCATCGTGGGATTGCTCGACCCGAAGAAATACAAACTAACCCCGTTCCTGGGCGACTGAACCAATGAGCACCACCACCGCCAGCACCACGCCAGCAGTAGCCGCAATCCGGCATAACCTGCCTGTCGAAACCTGGGTTGCGTTGTGTACGGTCGTGCTGTGGATCGTGCTGGCGGTGGCCTCGCCCTACTTCCTGACCACCGGCAACGTCTTCAACATCATGCGGCAGGTCTCCATTGATGCAGTCATCGCGTACGGAGAGCTGTTCACCATTATCACCGCCGGCATCGACCTATCGGTCGGATCGGTCGCCGGACTTACCGGAATCGTGTTCGCGCTGACCATGAGCGCCGGCATCAACGTCATCGCCGCCGTGCTGCTGACGCTTCTGCTGGGCATCATCATCGGCGTAATCAACGGCCTTGGGATCGATAAACTCGGCATTCCGGCGTTCATCGTGACGCTGGCAGGGCTGCAGGGGTTCCGCGGCCTGACCATGCTGGTTTCCGGCGGTATGACAGTTGCCGGTATGCCGAATTCACTCAACCTCATCGCAAACACCTCGATCCTGGGCATCCCGACGATGTTCGTGATCATGGTTCTGTTCGCGATCGGTTCCCAATACCTGCTCGGAGCCACGCGCGTCGGCCGCTACATGTACGCTCTTGGCAGCAATATCGAGTTGGCTCGCCGCGTTGGCATCAATGTCACCAAGGTTACGCTGCTCGCCTATGGATTGTCCGCCGTGTTCGCCACCGTCGCGGGCATGATGACGGTAGCGCGGCTGACGATGGGCAACCCCAACGCCGGCTACGGCGCCGAACTCCAGGCTATCGCCGCGGCGGTGGTCGGCGGCGCCAGCCTGTTCGGCGGCCGCGGCACTATCCTTGGCTGCTTTATCGGCGCAATCCTGTTCACCACCATCGGCAACGGTGCCAATCTGCTGGGCGTTAATTCGTTCTGGCAGATGGTGATCGAGGGTCTGCTGATCGCCGCGGTGGTGTATCTGGATAACGTGCAGAGGCGCCGAGCCAGCGGCGCGTGACCTTCCCAGTTCGCTCGCCGTGAGGGAGCTCTGGCGGAAAGACGATGAAAGTGACCGGCGGGTGCCATTGCGGAAACATCGCTTACGACGCGGAGGTTGACCCGGCCACTGTCCGGGTCTGTCACTGCACCGATTGCCAGAAGCTGACCGGGACGGTGTTTCGCGCCTCCATTACGAGCTTGCCAGGGACTTTTGTGCTGAAGCGCGGAACGCCGAAAGTCTACATCAAGACCGCAGAGAGCGGAACTAAGCGTGCCCACGCGTTCTGCCCGGAATGCGGCACCCCGATTTGTTCCGCCGCACCCGGGCCGAAACCATCCAACTATTCCCTGCGTGTCGGCGGGATTGACCAGCGCGCCAAATTCGCCCCACCCGTGCAACAAATCTGGTGCCGCTCCGCCCTTCCCTGGGCAATGGACCTGACGCGCGTAGAGCGGGCAGAGCGGCCAGTTGCCAAGCTAGTGGCTGGGATCCGGCACCATGCGCAGATAGGGTAGCGGCGCCTTCCAGCCTTGCGGGTAGATCTTCTTAGCTTCGTCATCGGAGACCGAGCCGGAAATAATTACGTCTTCCCCGGGCTTCCAATTCGCCGGCGTCGCAACCTTGTGCTTCGGCAGCAATTGCAGCGAGTTGAGCACCCGCAATACCTCGTCGAAGTTCCGCCCGGTGGTCATCGGGTACACCAGAATCAACTTGATCTTCTTATCGGGACCGATGACAAAGACGTTGCGCACGGTCTGGTTGTCGGCTGGCGACCGTTTGGCGGGATCTCCCGAAGTGCTGGCGGGCAGCATGTTATATAGCTTGGAGACCACGAACTCGGGATCGCCGATGATCGGATAGTTCGGTGCCGTGCCCTGCGACTTTGCGATATCATTGGCCCACCTATCGTGGTCCTGTAGCGCGTCCACGCTGAGCCCGATGATCTTGGTGTTGCGCTTGTCGAACTCTGGCTTGATCCGCGCCATATAGCCAAGCTCGGTAGTGCACACCGGCGTAAAATCCTTCGGGTGCGAGAACAGCACGACCCAGGAATCGCCGATCCATTCGTGGAAGCGGATGCGACCTTCCGTGGTATCCGCCTCGAAATCGGGAGCGACGTCATTGATCTGTAGTGACATGTTTCAATCCTCCACTGGTTTCCATTGCAGCAGCAGTTGTCAGGCGGGCCAGAACGGCTTCGTCTGCTCCCGATGGACATCTCCCCTGGTGAAGCCATGTCATGAAGCAAACTGGTCGTCGAGTCCGACCAGCACCCGACGGCTCGCGGCGCGGCGCTCCCCACGCCGACACAATATAAGGGACGTGACCCATTGCCGCCAGTAGCATGGCTGCACTACCCGAGGAAGCGGGCAGGTGACCACGCCCTACATCCAGGTTTCCGGGTGACGTTGCAGGTTTGTCTATTGCGATGCGCGGGAATCGGGCACACGGCAGCTCCCCACTCGACATTCCCTGGCCCGACACCCCGGACTTGTTCGCGGAGTTGCCCGCAAAGTCGATATGCTGAAGATGCGCGGGCGGCATCTCCGCCGATTGCTTCGCCGCTTATGTGCCTCAGATCGGTCTGTACCCCCGAGAACGAGCAGGCTGCCTTCGATTGCGCCATCGCCATGCTGGAGCGTATCCACGGCATGGCCCGGAGCGCGAACGGCGACTACTCCCGGCCCGAGAACCCTCCGCCGATGACCACCGCGCTCGCCACTACCGCGCCAGACTGCCCGCCATCGACACCCACATCCTTCTTCGGTGAAGTCTCTCAAGCAGTTCATGGCGAAATATATTCCGGGATATATTACGATATCGAATATACCGACGACAACAGCGCGAGGCACACAAGGTGGAGGGTACTGAAGAGCGCGCCAGCGACTACATGTTAATGATGTTAATATAACTATTGTCCCAGGGAACTGAGGGGTCCGCAACCTCGTTCGCCACGTACCCTGACAGGAGGGGACATAACATGAAAATACGCAGTTGGATTCTCGCCGGGCTCTGCTCGGTTGCTCTCGGTGCCGCTACCCGGTGGGGGTAACGTCTACAAGACGAAGCCCGTGAACAATCACGTCTCGGAGACCATGAAGCCTGCCGGCACCAGCCAAACGCATGCCGCGACCCACAACAAGATGGGCTCTCAAAAGGTGGCCTCTCAGCAAACCGGAACGCATAAGCCGACCAGCAAACAGTAAAAAACCTGCCCTCCCGCTGGAGGAACTTTCCGGCGGCAGTTGCCGTTTTCTGCCAACCCGCGCTGGAAGATTGCGGCAGCCGAGAGGGCATTGGGCGAGTTCAGGAGTGGCACCTGTTCGCGCTTGCCCGAGATGACATGCGCCGGCGCAATCGCGCGGAAATCGCACTGAAAGTGACGAGCCTTGCAAGGGCCGCGCTAGGTGACGCCCGGTTACAGGAGCACAACCTGGTGCCGAAGACGCTGGCCCTTGACCTTCGGCCCAACCCCGCAAACCCTCCCGCGAATGAACGACGTACACGACCTCCACGCCAGCCTGCTCACCATCGACACCCACATCGACATTCCGTGGCCCGAGACGCCGGACCCGTTCGCCGGGTCCGCCCGCAAAGTCGATATGCTGAAGATGCGCGCAGGTGGCCTCTCTGCCGGTTGCTTCGCCGCCTACGTCCCTCAGACCGCCCGCACCGCCGAGAACGAGCAGGCCGCTTTTGACCGCGCCACCGCGATGCTGGAGCGCATCCGCGGCATGGCCGGGACCGCGAACGGCATTACCGCCCGCCTCGCCACCACCGTGTTTGAGATCGAAAAGGCGCGGCGGGACCGCGTCCTCGCCATCATCCCCGTACTGGAGAACGGCTTTTCCCTCGGCACCGACGTCACCCGCCTCGCCCGGTTCCGCGCCCTCGGGGCCCGCTACCTGACACTCACCCACAACGGCCACAACGCCATCGGTGATTCGTCCAAACCCCGCACTGACCTCGGCGACCCGCCCGCCCTCCACGGCGGCCTGTCCACGTTCGGCCGAGATGTCATCACCGAACTCAACCGCCTCGGAATGTTGGTCGATGTGTCCCACGCCTCGCGCGACACGATGCTACAGGCCGCCGAACTCTCCCGCACGCCCATCGCCGCCACGCATTCCTGTGTCCGCTCCCTATGCGACCACCCGCGCAATCTGGACGACGAGCAGCTTGATGCCCTGCGCGAAACCGGCGGTGTCATCCAGGTCACCGCCGTCTCGGCCTTCCTCAAAAAAGATGGAAAACCCGAGCAGACCACGGTCTCGGACTTCGTGGACCATATCGACTACGCGGTCCGCCGCATCGGGATTCAGCATGTCGGCATCTCCTCGGACTTTGATGGTGGCGGCTGGTTCACCGGCTGGGCAGACGCATCGGAATCACCCAATCTCACTGCCGAGCTCCTGAACCGAGGCTACTCCGTTTCTGATATCGCCCTTCTCTGGGGCGGAAATTTCCTGCGCCTGCTCCGAACCGCCGAGGAACTTGCAGAATGAAACACGTCCGCCTGCCTGACGGCACCCAGGTCCCCGCACTCGGTCAGGGCACCTGGCATATGGGCGAAAACGCCTGCTCCGTTCCTGCCGAAGTCGATGCCCTTAAGCTCGGAATCGACCTCGGCATGACCCTGATCGACACCGCCGAAATGTATGGTAGCGGCCGTTCCGAGGAAATCGTCGGCAAGGCCGTCACCGGTCAACGCAGCAAACTGTTCGTCGTCACTAAAGTCTATCCCCACAACGCCTCGCGCCGCGGCGTCCTCGAAGCCTGTGCGGGAAGCCTCAAGCGCCTCGGCACCGACCGGATCGACCTCTATCTGCTGCACTGGCGCGGCAGCCACCCGCTGTCCGAAACTGTCGAGGCGTTCGAAAAGCTTCGCGATGCCGGCCACATCCGTTATTGGGGCGTCTCCAACTTCGATGCCGACGACATGGAAGAAATTGCCGCGCTCCCCGCCGGCCACAAATGCGCCACCAACCAAGTCCTCTACAACCTAGACACCCGCGGGATCGAATTCGACCTGCTCCCATGGTGCCGTCAGCACCACGTCCCGATCATGGCTTACTCGCCCGTCGGCCAGGCTGGGAAACTCCTGCGCTCGCCCGCCCTTGCCGCCGTCGCGAAGCGCCATAACGCCACGCCGGCCCAGATCGCCATCGCCTGGACCATGCGAGATCGCGATGTGATCTCGATCCCCAAAGCGTCCAGCTCGGAACACGTCAGGCAGAACGCCGCTGCGGCGGATATTACGTTATCTGCCGAAGACCTCGCGGAGATCGACGCCTATCACATGCCGCCCAAGCGGAAGCAGTCGTTGGGAATTCTATAACGCTAAACCGCCGCAACGGTGTTAGCGGCTGCCGCTGCTCCCGTTCAGGACCCCGACCTCACCCGTCATGGCCGGGCCTGAGCTACGCCTGTTCGACTGTTTCCACTTGCAAAGGTGGCACAGATACATAGACGACGCGAATCATGCGACGCTCGCCCGGTGCAAGACCAACCGCCGGATCGGCAATGTGTTCGTGAACGGCGTGGCAGCGAGATCGGCATCAATGGAGTCGGTAAGCTCGGGACGCATTCGGCCCGCAGAATTCCCCCAACTGCCGCGGCCATCGACACGCAGGCTCAGCGAGCCACCGCCGGCGACTTCGATCACGAAGCTTCTGAGAGACCAGTCCGGAGCACAAGGGATCCGGTAATAAGGCCGTAAACCGGTCCCGGCCCGGTTACCGATGACCACTCCGTGGGCCGAGATGCCGTCGGGTTGGGTACTTAGAATTAGATGCTCCAGGCCCATCCCGATATAGGCTTTCCAACGCACGACATACATTTTCTGCTCAGCTGCGGTGCTCCTAACCGAGCTTCCACTCCCCCGAAGCCGTCTTGCACCAATTGACCGTGTAAGTCCGCGGGCCGGTCCGCTTTGCAAGGTGGATCACATACCGCATCTTCCGGCAGGTCATGTCCGATTTCTCGAAACTCTCCAGCACCGTAATCGTCCCGCCGTTTCCAGACTTCGGATTGGACCACTGGTCCGAAGCCCCGTCCGCCACTGTCGGTTGATCATAGAGCCGACGCCCCGCCGCACTCATCTCCGCTCGGTCCTCACTCGTTAGCCCTGTTCCGATCCGCGAGCTTCGGAACGGGTTCGTCTGCGCCTGCGCCGCTACCGGCACGGCTAATAAGAGTCCAACCGCCATAACCGAGAAACGCCAGCGCATGATCTGACTGTCTGCCCCTACCGCACCACCACGTGGACCATTACCGGTTTTATGCCCGCACGCAACCGGCGCTGCTGTCCGCCGCCGACGACTCATGGCAGCTTGGCCCCGCCCCTCAACGAGCAATTGTGTGGCTTTCATCATGCCGTTGGACCGACTACCACACCGCCCGGCAAGCCTCTGATGACTGACAACTGACAGCAACCACTTCCCATGCGCATCGCCGCCGTCCTCGTAGCCGCCGGAACTGGAACCCGCTTCGGCGCTGACATCGCCAAGCAATTCCTTCCCCTGGCCGGCGGCTCGGTCATCCGACACGCGGCCGAAACACTTGCCCGTCATGCCGAACTCCTCCAGCCGGTCGGCGATCACAATGCCATTACCCAGGCCCTCAGCGGCCTTCCTACGCTGCCCCCCGTCCCCGGCGGAGCCACCCGTCAGCAATCGGTCCGCGCCGGGTTGGAAGCCCTTGTCCCGCATGCCCCGGATACCGTTCTGGTCCATGACGCCGCTCGGCCCTATATCCCTTCTGGGACCATCCCGGCCCTGCTCTCCGCGCTCGAAGCCGCGCCGGGCGCCATCCCGGCGCTCGCGGTCGCCGATACCCTCAAGCGGGTCGAAAACAATTGCATTACTGCCACCGTCGCCCGCGACGGTCTCTACCGCGCCCAGACCCCCCAGGCCTTCCACTTTCCTGTGCTTCTCCGCGCCCATCGCTCCGACATTACCGCCGCAACGGACGACGCTGCCCTTCTTGAGGCCATGGGCGAACTCGTCGCCATCGTCATCGGTTCGGACGACAACATCAAAATCACCTACCCCGAAGACCTCATGCGCCTCGAACGCATCCTCTCCGCCCATCTGATCCCACGCACAGGCACCGGCTTCGATGTTCACGCGCTCGAGCCCGGCCGCCCCCTGATCCTGTGCGGCATCCGCGTCCCCAACGAGCAGGGCCTCACCGGTCATTCCGATGCCGATGTCGGCATCCACGCCCTGTGCGATGCGATCTATGGCGCCCTGGCCGAAGGTGACATCGGCCGCCACTTCCCGCCAACGGACGCCGCCTGGAAAGATGCCGACTCCGCCCGCTTCCTCACCCACGCCGCGGATCGCATTGCCGCCCGCGATGGAATCCTCGCCAACGCCGATGTCACCCTGATATGCGAGCGCCCGAAAATCTCGCCCCACGCCGATGCTATGCGCCAGCGCCTCGCCGGCCTGCTTCGCACCACGCCCGACCACATCTCCGTCAAGGCCACGACTACCGAGCGCCTCGGCTTCACGGGCCGCAGTGAGGGCATTGCCGCACAGGCGGTGGCGACCATTTTACTTCCCTGGAACGGCTTACCGTCATAGTCCCAAAGTATGCGTCACATAACCCTCGCGGCCGCCCTGGCAGGAGGTGTGGCACTCCTCGCCGGGTGCGCTCCTCCTGCTTCGACTGCCTTCACGCCGCCCCCGGTCCCGCCGCCACGGCCGGAGGTGATTCCCAAACCGCCCGTCACCGGCACCCCACTGGCTTGGCAGCCGGGTCACTGGAATTGGAACGGAACCGGTTATGTCTGGGAACCGGGTGAGTACGTCGCGCGCGAGGGTCACGGAACCCTGTTCCAGCCTGGATACTGGCAGCAGACCACCGCCGGCTGGCAATGGGTCGCGCCCCACTGGCTATAAGCTGGCCTGCACCCCACGACTCCTCCCGGGACCCTTACTGATCACTTTCTATCACCCTTCCTCTGAGAACTGATGTCTGGCTACTGACAACTGACGCTCTCAGCCGCTTGGCCTCGAGGGCCTGCCATATCAGCAGGACAGGCACTCCTACGACGACGTCGCGCGACCGGCGCAGGAGCGAAACTGCTAGCGACAACTGCGGCGGTACACCAAACAGCGCGCCCAGCGCCGTGTAGCCTGCCTCCTGCACCCCCGCGCCCACCGGCACAAGAAAGGTTACCGCGGCAATCGCCGCAACGAGCGATTCAATGGCAATCCCGGCCGCAACGTCCAAGCGCGCTCCCAACAGCCGGAATGCGATCCAGCCGCCGACCCCCGTCGCCACCCACCCCGCGAGGTGCCAAAAGAACCCGAGAGCCAGATGCCCACGATGCTCATAAATCGTATTCATCCGCTCCCGCAGCACTGACATCGTTTCCCGGGCGCCGGAGAGCTGCCGCGCCGCGATCCGGCTGCTCAGCCCAGCAAACAGCCCAGAAGCTCCGCGCTGCAGCCAGATGAACCCAGTTGCCGCCACTACCGCCAGCCCGATCCCGATTTCCAGCGGCACTCGCATGTCGGTATTCGGATCCTTCACCAACAGAATCATCAATCCGATGGCTGCAAACACCACCTCCGCGATGAACTCGGCTGTCAGATCCACGACCGTGGTCGCGGTTGCTTCCGGCCACGCTAACCCATGCAGCATCACTGCCCGGGCACCGAAGAAGAACCCGCCAAGTTGCGAGAATGGCAACAGATTGGTCGAGCAATCGCGAACCATGCGCCCCCAGATGAATAGCCACACCCGATGCACTCCCAGCGCCCGCGCGAGCACCTCCCAACCGAGGCCCAGCGGAACGAACAGAAGAAACTGCCACAGCACCACGATCGCGAAGCCCGCGACACCCACGGAAAGCAGGCTATCGATCACCCGGCGAAAGCCGAATGCACCTACGAGGATAGTGCCCAGGACCACCCCGAGCAGCGCCAGTAGAAACGAGACTTTCTTCAACTGCCCCGGTCCGTTGGGTCCGCCCGCCTCTACACCACGTTCCGCGGGCCACGCTATAGAGGCCCCGTAGAGGGACGATCATATTCATATAGTGCCGGATCAGAAACCGACCCTGGTCACCGGAGCCACTGGCTTCGTCGGCTCGGCCGTCGCCCGCGCCCTGCTCGATCGCGGCCATCGCCTGCGCCTGCTCGTCCGTCCTGCAAGCGACCGCCGCAACATCGACGGACTGGATGCCGAGCTGGCGACCGGCGACCTGACCGACCCGTCTTCCCTCGGCGCGGCCGCTTCGGGCTGCCGCTATGTCTTCCATATCGCCGCCGACTACCGCATCTGGGTCCCCGATCCCTCGCGGATGCTGCGCGCCAATGTGGGTGGCACGGTGGCCATGATTCGCGCCGCGCAGGACGCCGGCGCCGAGCGCATCGTCTATTGCAGCTCCGTCGCCGCGCTCGGCTTCACGAACGACGGCTCACCCGCCAGCGAAACCACCGCAGTCGATCCCACCGCCATCGTCAGTACCTACAAACGCTCCAAATACGAGGCCGAACAGGCCGCGCTGGCGCTGGCGCGTCAGGGGGCCCCGGTGGTGATCGTCAATCCGGCCGCGCCGGTTGGCCCTCGCGATATTAAGCCCACCCCGACCGGCCGCATGGTGCTGGAAGCAGCCGCCGGCAAAACCCCCGCCTACGTCGATACCGGCCTGAATATCGTACACGTGGACGATGTCGCCGAGGGCCACGTGCTTGCCCTGAAACGTGGCCGCATCGGCGAAAAATACATACTTGGAGGCGAGAATCTGACCCTGAAGGAACTTCTTACCCTGATCGCCGAGATCGCCGGTCGCCGCCCGCCATCAATCCGCCTGCCCGTGGAAGTCGTCTGGCCGGTCGCGACCGCCATGGAAGCACTCGGCCGCTTCGGCATCGAACCGCGCGTCACCCGGGACCATCTGCGCATGGCGAAAAAGAAGATGTTCTATTCCTCGGCCAAGGCCATGCGCGAATTGGGCTATGCTCCGCGGCCCGCCCGCCAGGCCGTCATCGACGCCATTACCTGGTTTCGTCACGCCGGAATGCTGCCCGGATGACCGTCATCGCGGCAATCAGCCTCGCCATCTGGATCTATCTCCTGGCGGCACACGGCCGTTTCTGGCAGTCCGGACCGACGCTCGCCACCTCCCGGCCCACCAACAGCCCGGCGGTGGCCGCCATTGTCCCCGCCCGCGACGAGGCGCCCCTGATTGCCCGCACCCTCGGCTCGCTCCTCGCCCAGGACTATCCCGGCCCCTTCCGAGTAATCCTCGTAGACGACAACAGCACTGACAACTCCGCCGAGATCGCTCGCGCCCTCAATTCGCCCCGCCTGACTGTTCTGTCCGGTACTCCCCGTCCACCTGGCTGGGCCGGCAAGCTCTGGGCCGTTGCCCAGGGCATCGCCGAAGCTGAGGAAGCCGACCTCCTCCTGCTCACCGACGCAGATATCGAGCATGACCCAGCCCACGTGGCCACCCTCATCGCCCACGCCGAGCGCCACGAACTCGACCTCGTGTCCGAAATGGTGGCGCTCTCCTGCGCCACCTGGGCTGAGCATGCCCTCATCCCCGCCTTCGTCTTCTTCTTCCAGCTCCTCTACCCCTTCGCGCACGTCAACAACCCCCTACGCGCTACTGCCGCGGCCGCCGGCGGTACAGTCCTGATCCGCCGCCGGGCCTTGACCCGTATCGGTGGTATCAAGTCCATCCGCTCAGCCCTGATCGACGACGTGGCACTGGCGGCCGAGATCAAGATCGGCGGCTCAATCTGGCTCGGCCACGCAACCATGGCCCGTTCCATCCGCCCCTACCCCAGGCTTACCGATATCTGGCGGATGATCACACGCAGCGCCTATGTGCAGCTCCGCCACTCACCTGTCCTGCTGGTAGTCTGCACCATCGCCATGGCCCTGGTTTGGATTGTGCCCCCGCTGGCAGTAATCCTCGGTCCCGCCACGGCCCGCATCCTCGGCGCCCTCACCTGGGCCGCCATGGCTTGGTCGTACCTACCCACCCTGCGCCGTTTCGGCCTCTCGCTCCTCTGGGCCCCCTGCCTACCCGTGATCGCGTTGTTCTACTTGGCCGCGACCGTCGGCTCGGCGGTCAATCATTACTTCGGCCGTGGCGTTGCCTGGAAAGGCCGTGCCTACGATTTTTCCCGTCGTGGCCGGGGTCACGCCCTCGGGCGCCGATCCGAGGGCTGACCCGGCCATTCCACACAAGGACAGCGGGACGCCACATGAATCACACCGCGACCGTCGAAGCCTGGTCCGGCAAGGATCGCGGCGACGAAAACTTCCCCGTCGGCTCGCTGCTCATCCGCGGCGATCTCCGCCCGCACGTACATGCCTACTACGCCTTCGCACGCAACGCCGACGACATCGCCGACAGCCCCACCCTGCCCCCTGCCGAAAAAATCGCCCGCCTCGACACCATGGAGTCGGTCTTGCTCAGCCACTCCGAGGCCGGTTCCCCCAGCGCCCTCCATCTTCGTGCTAGCCTGGCTCAGACCGGCATCACCTCCCGCCACGCCACGGATCTGCTCATCGCCTTCCGCCAGGATGCGACCAAGGCCCGCTACGCCTCCTGGGACGAGCTGCTCGACTACTGCCGGACCTCCGCCATGCCCGTTGGCCGCTACGTCCTCGATCTCCACGGCGAATCGCGCGATACCTGGGAACCCTCCGACGCCCTGTGCACCTCACTGCAGGTCCTCAACCATCTTCAGGACTGCGTCCGCGACCTCGAGACCCTCGATCGCTGCTATCTGCCGCAGGATCTACTCGCCGCCCAGAACGAAACCACCGACACCCTGCACTGCCCCGCTGAAACCCCCGGCCTCCGCGCCGTCTTCTCCGTTCTGCTTGACCGCGTGGATACTCTGAACCACATGGCCCTTGACCTGCCCCGCCGCACGAAGAACCGCCGCCTTCGCCTGGAAACCGCGGTTATCGTGGAGCTCGCCCACCACCTTACCCGCCGCCTTCGCCGGGAGGATCCGCTCGCTGCCCAGGTCAAGCTCCACAAGTCCGACGTCCTCTCCTCCCTCCTCCGCGCCCTGCGCTTCCTTCCATGAGCACGAATGGCCAGACGCCTCTCGCCGCGCCCGGCGACCTGCAAGCGGTCGAAGCAATCGTCCGCAACGCCGGAACCTCGTTCTACCGCGGCATGCGCATCCTGCCAGCCGACCGCCGGCTGGCCATGTATGCGATCTACGCCTTTTGCCGCGCGGTGGACGATATCGCCGACGACCCCGCCCCACTGGCAGACAAGGTCGGCCGGCTCGATGAATGGCGCGGCCGAATCGCCAACCTCTACCTTGGCCACGCAGATACCCCGATAACCCGCGTGCTGTTGGCCGCCGAGCAGCAATTCCACCTCCGCCAGCAGGACTTCCTTGCGGTGATCGATGGCATGCAGATGGACGCCGAGGCCGCAATTGTCGGCCCAGATCTCACTGCGCTCGACCTCTACTGTGACCGCGTCGCCGCCGCCGTCGGCCGCCTCTCCGTGCGCGCTTTTGGCGACGACTCCGAAGCGGCCGATCGCGTCGCCCATCATCTCGGACGCGCCCTTCAGCTTACCAACATCCTCCGCGACCTTGCCGAAGATGCGTCCCGGGGAAGGCTCTACCTGCCGAGCGAATGGCTCCGCGAGGCAAATGTGGCACCTGACCCCCAAGCCGCCCTCACCGCTCCCGGGCTAACTGCCGTATGCGACCGCGTGGTTCAGCTCGCCCGGCAGCATTTTGCGCTGGCCGGCGAGGCCATGGACCGGTGCGACCAGCGCGCCATGAAACCCGCCCGGCTCATGGGCGCAACGTATGCGGCCCTCCTCGGCCGCATCGCCCGGCGGGGCTTCTCGCCGCCGCTGGACCAGGTCAGCCTGACCAAATGGCAGAAGCTCTGGATCGCGCTACGCTACGGAACCTCGTGACCCACGACGGTATCATCGCGAGCCCTGCGATACCGCGCAGCATGAGGCTTGACCTCATGCGAGCGGTATTGCGCGCGGGGTTGGTGAGGGCGGAGCCGGTCAAGGTTCCATTCGCCTTGCGAATGGAATGCCGGCGGAGGGGGCCGCGCGCGAAACCAAGACTCAATACCGGTCAGCCGAAAGGCTGGCCGGTATGAAACGCCCCGCGTGAAGCGGTAGTCAGCGCTCCTCAAACACCTCCTTCGCCACATTGGCCGCCGTCATCGCACACGGCCAACCGCCATAAAACGCGACATGCGTGATCAGCTCCGACAACTGCTCCTTGGTCACCCCGTTCGCCAGCGCTCGCTGCAAATGCCCCCGCAACTGCTCCGGCCGGTAGGTCGCCACCAGAACCGCGCAGGTAATCAAGCTGCGGTCCCGCTTGGATAACTCCGGCCGCTCCCAGATATCGCCGAACAGCCATTGTTCGGTCGCCTCGACCAGCTTGGGCACGGTATTCCGAACACGGTCCCGTGCGGCGGTTGACGGTTGTTGGGCCATCCTCTTCCTCCCGAGTTCCAACACCACGATAGCAGCTCATGCAATGACCAGTGTCGAATCACCCCGCTTCGAGCCGCGCCGCTTCCGCGATGCCGCGGCGCATTACGCCGCAGGCCGACCGCCATACCCGCCTGCACTGATCACCCGGGTTGCCGAGATTACCCGCCTGCATCCCACCGACCATCTCCTTGACCTCGGATGCGGCCCTGGCCTGCTCGCCGTCGCGTTCGCACCTTATGTCGCCGAGGTTATCGCCATGGACCCGGAGCCAGAAATGCTTCGCCAGGCCACCGCGCTCGGGCAGGGCCTCGCAAACCTCCGCTTCGTCCAGGGCAGTTCTTACGACCTCTACCCGTCGCTCGGCCGCTTTAAGCTGGTCACCATGGGCCGGTCGTTTCACTGGATGGAGCGCCCCGAAACCCTCCGGCGCCTGGATACGATGATCGAACCTGATGGCGCTGTTGCCCTGGTCGGCGACACCCACCCCGACCTGCCGGACAACGCCTGGCGACCCGCCTGGCGGGCGGTTGTCGATAGCTACGCCTCCGAGGACCGCTCGCACCACCGCGGCTCCGGATGGGTGCGGCACGAGGCCGTGCTGCTGGATTCGCCCTTCTCTCGCCTGGAAAGCATCGCCCTCATCGAGCGGCGACGGATCGACACCCAGACGCTCGTCCGCCGCGCCCTTTCGATGTCAAGCCTCTCAGCCGCCGGTGCCGGCCAGCGCCTGGATGAGCTGACCCGCGACCTGTCGGCAGCTCTCGCTCCTTTCGCGTCCGATGGCGCCATCACCGAAGTAGTTGAATCTTACGCCCTGCTCGCCTGGCGTCTGCAATAATGCGTTTGGTGGCGAGCGAGGGGGTGTGCGTCAAACCGCTCAAGACAGCGGTCTTGAGACTACCTGGTGACCCACACCCCTGCTCCTGGTAACCGACAACACAGCCGCCACCCTAGGCCGGATCAGACCGGCCCGCAGGAACTCCCTACCACCGCAACTGCAAGCCGACGCCAATCGCCTGCTCTTGCTGATAGAACCGCGAGCCCGCGATAGCGGATGGCGACAGTCCGGTCGCGGTCACCGCGTTCTGCCGGCTGTTGCCCCAGAGGTAGTCGCCCAGGACCTGGATGCCGGGCGCAAGGTTATAGTTGAATCCCAATTGGACGCCCGAGTTACGCCGCTGCGTTATAGCCCCAACTGTGCCGGGGTACTGGTACTGGTAGTATGCGGCGCCCACGAGCAACGGCCCGATGGCATATTCCGCACCGCCTATCCACGCGTATGGGTTCGGCTGTCCGTCAGGCTTGGTCGCGCCGGTCCCGTTGAACTGGCCCCACAGGTAGTTGCCGCCGAACGTCAGTCCGAACGTTGTCAGCGCCAGGCCCACGTCCTTCAGCTCGAAATTATCGAAAGCTGTCACCCCGTTGATGCCCGGGTTAGTCGGACCGGGCAGAACGCGGCCGCCGTACATCGCCAGGAATGATGTAGCGACACCCACCGGACCGAAAGCTCCCTTATAGCGGAGAGCCCCCTCAATTGTGTTCTTCCGGCGCGCCAGGTCGGTCGCCAGATCGGACGTGCTGACGAGGTTCTGGTTGAACAACCCGTCAGTCATCGAGGCGGTGTTCGGCTCATAGCCGACGCCGAAATCGAAGCCTGCCAGGCTAGGCGACAAATAGACGATCTTCGCCAACTCCTGGTAGTCACCGGTATCCGGCCACGGCCAGATCGGGCCAAACCCTACCGGCAAGTCACCGTTCCACCCGCCTGTGCCGAAGTCGTCGAACGCGCCGACCAGGAACAGGCCCGGCGGACCGTCAGTCTGGCCGAGGCGCACAGTTCCAAGCTGGTCAGTGCCGATATATGCGTAATTGTAGAACCAGAACAGGGTGCCCTTGCCGCTCTCACCCGAAACGCCGCTGCTCAGATCAGTGGCACTGCCGGTATTGGGGCTGAAATCCTGGCGGATTTCCCAGAACAAGCCGTAATTGATGCCCGTTGTCGTCTTGCCGCTGACCCCGGCATACAAACGGCCATATCCCGCGATGCCCAATGGAGAGGCCTTCGACCCCACGCCGTTTACGTTGTTCGGCGCCGCCCCACCGGTTGCCCCGGAGTTCCAGTCGCCCTGAACATAGGTGTTGATCCGCAGGTCGATATTGACCACGAGTTCGCCTGGCTTCGGCGTCGTCACCGGCGCCTGGGCGGGATAACCCGTCGATGCCGACTCATAAACCGTCGCCGCCTGGACCGCCCCACCCATCGCCAGGGCTGCGACACACGCGGCCCCGCCAAGCAGAAGCTTGCGCATCCGAATCCCTCCGTTATTTGCCATAGCCGCGGCTCATGATTACAGGGACCTTGTATCCTGCGTGAACGCTTCGATCACCTCCCATCGCCTCCAATTCGCCATATCGAATTGTAAACCTGCACCGGGCGTAGCAAACTTGCCACACTGTGTCACAAAGCCGTGATGGATATCGTTCGAGCAAGCACGGAATTTGGCCGGAAAGCCCCGCACTCCATGAGCCTGCTCGCCCGTGCTGACCTGGAACAGCTCGACCGGACGGATCCGCTTGCACACATGCGTGACCAATTCGATCTGCCCCGCGGCGTCATCTATCTCGACGGCAACTCGCTCGGGCCGCCGCCATGCGGCGTAGCCGCTCGTATTGCCCGTGTCGCGACGCAAGAATGGGGCAACGGGCTTATTCAGAGCTGGACCAATGCCGGATGGCTCACTCTTTCCACGTCAATTGCGGAAAAAATCGCCCGCCTGGTTGGCGCCGAGCCCGGCTCCGTGGCGGTTGGCGATTCCACCTCCATTAATCTGTTCAAGTTGCTCGGCGGCGCTCTGGCTGTCCGGTCAGGCCGCCGCAAGATCCTCTCGGAACAAGCAAACTTCCCGACCGACCTCTATATCGCTGAAGGCCTGATCCGCCACCTTGGCCGCGGTCATCGCCTGCAGCTCGTCGCCGCGGGGACAATCGCCGCTGGCATCGACGACGACACCGCCGTGGTGATGCTAACCCACGTGAACTATCGCACCGGCGCCATGTACGACATGGCCGCAATTACTGCGGCGGCCCACGCACGGGACGCTCTCATAATCTGGGATCTCTCCCACTCGGTGGGTGCGGTCCCGGTTGATCTGGCCAAAGCCGGAGCCGATCTCGCTGTTGGTTGCGGGTACAAGTATCTTAATGGCGGACCCGGGGCGCCGGCCTTTCTCTACATTGCGCCTTACCTGCACGATTCGCTTCCGCTGCCCATCACTGGTTGGCTCGGCCATGCCGACCCTTTCGCTTTTGATACCTCTTACCGTCCGGCTCCCGGTATCGCCCGCGCTCTCACGGGCACGCCCCCGATTCTGAGCCTGGCCGCTCTCGATGCCGGCGTGGATGTCGCGTCGCAGGCGCCGATTGAAGCGATACGCACCAAATCGCTCCAGCAGACGGAACTTTTCATCCGTCTTGTAGAGCAGGAGTGCGGGGATAGCTTGCGGCTGGTGACGCCCCACGAGGCAGAGCGGCGCGGCAGCCAGGTCTGCTTCGCGCACCCTGACGCCGGCGCGATCATGCAGATGCTGGTCGACCGCGGCGTCATCGGCGATTTCCGCCCGCCAGATATTCTCCGGTTCGGCATTGCGCCGCTGTATCTGCGTTACACTGATTTATGGGACGCTGTTGCACTGTTCGGCGGTATGCTGAACGAGAACCCGTTCACCCAGAAAGCGGAAAGCCACTGAGGATTTAAAATTTGAAATTAACCGGCCGTCGCGGCCTGCGCCCATACTGTCCGCACGGTTCGCAGCAATAATGCTATATCGCGCGGACGCGATAGCCGGTGATCGCCATCCTTTACCAAAGTCACCTCAACGTCGTCGGTCTCAACCGACCGCGCGATCGCAAGCGCCGTTTCCCATGGCACGTCCAGATCGCGCTGGCCGTGCAGCAGTCGTACCGGGCAGCGCACAGCGATCGGGTAGTCCAGCAGCAAATGCCGCCGCCCGTCCTCGATCAGCGGCCGGGTGATCGGATACGGCCCGCCATAAGCGCTTGGCGCCTCCAGTGTGCCGTGGGTCAATAGCCGTTCTCTATCCTGCGGAGACATCGTCCCCCACATCAGCCGCTCGGTGAAATCGGGCGCCGCCGCGACCCCGATCAGGCCCGCAACCCGCTCCGGCCGGGCCAGCGCGACCAGCAGCGCGATCCAGCCCCCCATTGACGATCCCACGAGCACAAGCGGCCCCTTGGTCAGCCGGTCGATCAGACACAACGAATCCTGCGTCCAGTTCCCGATCGTGCCGTCTTCGAACCTGCCGCCGCTCTCGCCGTGACCGGAGTAATCGAACCGCACCATGGCCTGGCCCTGTTCCGAGCAATACCGAGCCAGAAAGGTCGCCTTGTCGCCGTTCATGTGGCTGCGGAAACCCGGCAGGAACACCAGAGCGGGCTCCCGCCCCTCAACCCTCGCCCAGGCCAACTCGATCCCGTTTTCCCGCTGCAGCCGGCCCAGTGTCGTCATATCATCGTAAGCTCCCTGTTCCCGACCTGCTCCAAAGGCTACACGGCGCCTGGGGGAAACTATGGCCGCAATTCTTCAAGTGGTGCCGAGTCTCGTAACCGGCGGCGCGGAGCGCAGCACGATCGAAATGACCGCCGCAATTGCCAATGCCGGCTGGACTGCCCTGGTTGCATCTGCCGGAGGACGGCTGGTCCCCGCAATCCAGAGCGCCGGGGGCCGCCACATCAGACTCCCCCTCGACAGCAAGAACCCCCGCACGATCCTCCTGCACAACGCGCGCCATCTGACGACGTTGATCCGCGAAGCGCAGGTCGATCTGGTGCATGCGCGCTCCCGCGCGCCTGCCTGGTCCGCTTGGCTTGCTGCCCGCCGGACGGGGCGCCCGTTCGTCACAACCTACCACGGCGCATACACCGAAAACCTGCCGTTCAAGCGGCACTACAATGCAGTGATGGCCAAGGGCGAAATCGTCATCGTCGCCAGCCGCTACGTTGCGGATCTTGTTGCATCCCGGCATGGGGTGGATCCGTCCCGGATCAGACTCATTCCCCGTGGCGTGGATTCCGCCGTCTTCGACCCGGAGGCTATCTGTCGCGAGCGTACCGCCCGCCTCGCCGCCGTCTGGCACCTTCCACCGAATGCCCCTCTCGTCCTGCTTCCCGCCCGGATTACAGGCTGGAAGGGCCAGTCCGTGCTGCTGGATGCTTTTGCCCGCCTGTCACGGCGCGATCCCGTCGCGGTCCTCCTCGGCTCGGATCAGGGCCGCACCCACCTTACCGACCGGTTGCAGCGCCAGGCGAGCCGCCTTGGCATCGCCGACCGCGTACGCATACCCGGAGATTGCGAGGACATGCCGGCAGCAATGGCTCTCGCCGACGTCGTGGTACACTCCTCCACCGAGCCGGAAGCCTTCGGGCGCATCGTCATAGAAGCTCAGGCGATGGCCCGCAGTGTCATTGCCTCCGACCTCGGCGGCCCTGTGGAGACGGTCGAGCACGGCGTGACCGGCTGGCGTGTTCCTCCCGGCGATCCTCGGGCTCTCGCGGCCATGCTGGGCCACGTCCTCGCCATGGCTCCAGCAGAACGGGCACGCATGGGGCAGGCGGCACGGGCCGCCGTGCTGAGCCGATTCACCATCCAGGGCTGCCAGCAAAGCACGCTGGCCGTTTATCGGGAGGTCCTGGCAGCCGATGAATCAAATCGGCGATGCGCCGCAGCGTAGTAAGAGCAACGCTCATTCGGCAGCCATCCGTGCTGGGGGATGTGCGCTTTCCGGCAGCTTCCGAACTACGAAATACGTCGGGTCTTTAAGCTGGCGTATGATTGTGGGTACGATCTCGCGATAGGCCTCCCAAAAACCGGAATAGGGCTTCGGGCAATCCGCCAGCATCTCCTTATGCAGCGCCGGCAGCGCATGATACGGCACCATGGGGAACATGTGATGCTCGAGGTGATAGTTCATGTTCCAATAAACAAACCGGCTGAACAGGTTCATGTACACTGTCCGACAGTTCAGCCGATGGTCCAGAACATCCTCCGCCAGCCCGACATGCTGAGTGAGCCCAGTCAGCACGTGATGCCAGGCACCATACATTCGCGGCAGGCCAACCAACATGAGCGGCAGGATCGAACCCGTCCAGACGCATGCCGCCAGAACGGCCAGATATATTGCCAGCCAGACTCGGGCGATGCCAAATGCCTTGGCCTGCTCCCCCGGCGGGATGAAGTCCTTTTCCTCCTCGGTCAGGTGGCCAGCAGCATAGCGCATCATCGCAGCCACGGCCTGCGGTACGTCTAAAATGCCGAAAAAGTTCAGCGCCAGCTTGACAAGATCGGGCGGGCGCATGGCGATGATTTCGGGATCTCGGCCAACGATGATCGTATCAGTGTGGTGGCGCGCATGGCTCCAGCGCCATACCACCGGGTTGCGCATCATGAAGAAACACGCGAGCTGATAAACTGCGTCATTTTTCCACTGCGTCTTGAACGCGGTGCCATGGCCGCATTCATGCCATCGGCTGTCGCCGCTCGATCCGTACAATACCCCATAAACCAGGAAGAACGGCACCGCGATCCAGCGTCCCCAGAACCACGCCCCCAGGCCGCCTGTGAGGGCCAGGAGAGCAATCCAGAGCATCGTGTCCCGCGTCGCAGGCCTATCGGATCGCTTCATAAGCTCTTTCATTCGCGCCCGGGGAATTGCGCACCGATACCATTGCGCATTGGCCAGACCGGATGCCACTGCTCTCGCGTTCTCTGGACCGCTTAGAGAATAATCCCGCTTCTCCCATACTTCGGACATTCTGGCACCTTCATTACACGGTGGACGTCTTCCTGGTCCGCATTGTGGTCATCTGACCCGGGGCTTTCCAGCACCCTCATGATGGAATCCCATCACTCGGTTCGTTGACCCTTTCCGATGCCGCCGATAGGCCTTGACCGTAACTGAAACCTCCGGGAGGCAACGATGGGTGAGAAGAAGACCGGCTTGCTGCTGCGGCGCCGCACGATGGCGTCCCTGCCAATGCTCGCGGCGCTAGGCGCGACCGCTCCGTTGACGCGGGCTTTCGCCGCCCCCGACAGGAACCAGAACTGGTCGAACATCCACATGCTCTTTCTCATCTGGTCATTTGAAAGCAATGCGTTCTTTGCGCCTATGGTCAACGGCGTGAAGGACGCGGAAAAGGATCAGGGCGTAACCGTCGATATCAAGTACGGCAACGAAGATCTGACCAGGATGAACGATATCATCCAGACGGCGATTGCCGGCGGCACGAATGGGGTAGCCACCACAATTCCCAACGATACCGGATTGAACGCGGTTCTCGATGCCGCCGGGAAAAAGGGACTCCCCGTAATTGCTTTCAACATCGACAACTCCAAGGGCGCGGCCGGCGGAACCTACCGGCTGGCCTATGTCGGACAGAACTTCGTCACCGCGGGTGATACGCTCGGCAACTACATGATCGAGCAGTTCCATCTTGGCAAGGGCGATCTCGTGTTTACGCCGGTCGAAGCGCCCGCAGCGGTGTACGCCGTGCAGCGCCATGCAGGTGTGGCGAAAGCCCTCGCGCAGGTAGGAGCTAGGACAGAGATCCTGGGGACCGGCAACGACCACGCACGAGCGCTCAGTCTTATGACCCAGTACCTGATCGGTCACTCCGATACGAAGGCAATCGTCGGCTTGGGGCAGACACCCACCTCCCAGGCGGTCGCGGCGATCAAGGAGGCAGGGCTCAGGATTCCCGCGGGTGGGTTCGATGTCGATCCCCAAATCGTCCGCAACATCGAGGCGGGTTCGCTGGCCGCCACCGTCGATCAGCAACCCTATATTCAAGGCTATTACACGGTCACCGAAATGGCTTTGGCTCTGAAGTACGGCATTACGCCATCCGATATCGATACCGGCGGGCACAGCTTGATCACCAAGGCCAACGCGGCATTGGCGGCGAAGTGGGCCGGTGTCACTCGTTAGCTACAGGAGGGGAAACATGCGCGCCCTAAAATTTGCCGGCAATGCAACAGCGGCCGGAGTTGCCACGCAGCCCAGCTGGAGCACCCTCGGCGAACGGCTGCAGGCGGCGGTTCGCAAGCGGCCCGCAGGCGGGATAGCAGTGCTCTTCGTTTTGCTGCAAATCGCCTGCATTGCCGCCGGCCTGATTTTTCCGAAGCAGTTCCGCTATCTCAATCCTGCCAACATCCGTGTCACCGTCATGTCGATCGCACCTTTAGGCATCATGTCGTTGGGTGTCGGCATACTGATGATCGCCGGCGAGTTCGATCTTTCGGTCGGCGCGTTGTATTCCTTCTGCGCCGTCTTCGCCGCGACGTTCGCCAACAATCACCTCGGGGGCATTAACGATCCTGTGTCCCCCTTCGTCGGTATGAGTCTCGGCATCCTTATCGGCATCGCGGCCGGGCTGGTCAACGGAGCTGTGACGATCTGGTTCGGCATTCCGTCGTTTATCACGACCCTCGGCGCCATGCTGCTGTGGAATGGCGCAGTGCTGCTTTATAATGGCGCTTCTGCGGTGGACTTCCTGCCGACGACCCCGTTCGCGAACTTGTTCGGAGGACAGTTCTGGCTGATGGACTCCGGATTTGTATGGTTCCTGGGGCTCGCGGTGATCTGCTCCCTTGTTCTGCATCACCATAAGCTCGGCAACCACTTCTACGCGGTCGGGGGAAACCGCCAGGCCGCGGTAGCCATCGGGATCAACCCTTCCAAAGTGAAGTTGATCGCGTTCGCGATCACGGGAGGCCTCGCAGCGTTCGCCGGCATTATCGCCATGACCCGGGTCAGCAGCGTACAGCCCGGCGGTGGCGCGGGCATGGAGCTGCGGTCGATCGCCGCCTGCGTGATTGGCGGAGTGGCACTGATGGGCGGGCGAGGCTCGGTTGTGGGGATGGTACTTGGGACGGCACTCGTCTTCACCATCAATGATGTGCTGCTACTGCTGCGCGCTCCAGGATTCTACTTCGACATGTTCGTGGGCGCTTTGATCGTGTTTGCGGTGATCCTGAACCATAGCATTCGCCGGAGGAGCTGGGCATGATGATGCAAGCCCAAGTCGGCCTGAAGAAGGCCGCGGTGACGCCGAGCGTGGAGCCGCCTCCGCTTTATGAGGCCCGCAACATCTCCAAGCGATACGGAAATGTCCGGGCGCTGACCGACGTGACTTTCCACGTTGGCCCCCGGGAAGTGGTAGGCTTGCTGGGTGACAACGGCGCCGGCAAAAGCACGCTGATCAAGATGATGTCTGGTATCGTCAGGCCGGACAGCGGGCAGATCCTTTCGGACGGGAAGCCGATAACAGTCGAGAGCCGAGCCAACTCCGAACGTATCGGCATAGAGACGATCTACCAGGATATTGCCTTGGTGGATTCTATGTCGATCACCCGCAACATATTCATGGGGCGGGAGATCACCGATAACTTCGGCTTCATGCGCCATCAAAGGATGGCGGAGCTCGCTGTCGAGGTGCTTCGAAGCGCAGTGCACATTTCTGGTATCGAGGATCCCGAAGCCGAAGTTGGCTTTCTTTCCGGCGGGCAGAAACAGGCTGTCGCCATCGCCCGCGCCGTCTACTTTAAACGCCGTATCCTGCTCTTGGATGAGCCGACATCGGCGCTGTCCGTCCGGGAGACGGAACGGCTGCTCGCATACGTTGCAGGACTAAAGCAGGAGAATGTCTCCAGCGTGCTGGTGACGCATAATCTTTATCATGCCTTCATGGTCTGCGACCGCTTCGTCGTCATGAGCCATGGCCAGGTGGTCTTCGAGGCCGCGAAGGCTGAGACAACCATCGAGGACCTGACGGATCACGTGATCCGTACGTGAAGGAGAGCCGTATGAGCTGCTGGGTGAAGGTTTGCCAGGCCGCGGACATCGAGGAAGAGGACGTCATCCGCTTCGATCACGAACGCCGAACCTATGCCGTCTATCGCTCGCCGGATGACACATACTTTGCCACAGATGGAATCTGCACGCATGAGCAGGCCTATCTGGCGGACGGGCTGGTGATGGAATACATTATCGAATGCCCCAAGCATAATGGCAGGTTTGACTACCGTACGGGCGCTGCCAAAGGCGCGCCTGTCTGCATCGATCTCAAGATCTATCCGACGAAGGTCGAAGCCGGAAACGTCTTCATCGATATCGAATAAACCAGCTCAGGCAGCCACCGGCTGCCTGAGCAGCGACTTCAGGCGAGTTCGCGGATCGCGCAACCCGGCTGGGCAGGGGTGAGCTCGGGCACCAATGAGTTCCCGGGCCACCCGAAGGTCGCGGCCGATCAATTCCGCCTTGCCCAGGCCCGATGCCCCCAAAAGCCGGCCGGTCGGTCCAAGATGAAAGAGAATGACGGCATCGTCGTTCAAGTCCCGTGTGACCGTCGATGAGCCCAAGCGCGGAAGGCCGGCGATCTGCAGCGACAGGTCGTATTGATCCGACCAGAACCACGGCACCGCACCACAGGCGACGTGCTCTCCGCGGATCGCGCTTGCTACAACGCGCGCGTGCTCCTCGGCGTTGTGCCACGCTTCCACGCGCACATGCTGATCGAACAGCGGATGCCAGAAAGTTGCAATGTCGCCGCACGCGAAAATGGCTGGATCAGACGAGCGCAGCGAGGCATCGACCTGGACGCCAACCCCGATGTCCAGGCCGGCGACGAGAGCCAGATCTGTGTTGGCTTTAGCGCCGATACCGACCACCGCAATATCACACGGAAGGATCTGGCCCGACGACAGTTCGGCCGCTTTTACGGCGCCTCGGCTGTTGCCGATAAACCGCTCCACCATGGTGCCCATCCTGAACGCCACACCTTCGGCCTCATGCCGTTTTGCGAGCAGGCCGGCGATCTCCTCCGGAACCACGCGGCCGAGCAGGCGATCGGACGCCTCCACGACTGTGACGTCGAGCTTGCGAGCGCGTGCACAGGCAGCGATCTCCAGTCCGATGAATCCGCCACCTACAACGACCAGGCGCTTTCGTTCGGCGAAGCGTTCTCCGATTGCCAAAGAGTCGTCGACGTTTCTCAGATGATAGATCGCATCGAGATCCGATCCTGGGCAGACCAGCCGCCGGACGCTGGAGCCCGTCGCCAGAACCAGGAGGTCGTAAGCTAGCCGCTCTCCAGTCGAAAGGCGGACGGTCTTTGATTTACGGTGAATGGCTTCGGCGGAGACCCCGGTACGGCGCTCGACCCTGGTCCATGCGGGGTCAGAGTCAGGCCACAGAAGGCAAGTCTCCAACCGGGCGGTACCGAGCAGGATACCCTTGGAGAGCGGCGGGCGCTCGTAGGGAGGATGCGGCTCCTGGCACACCAGCGTTACATCGAAGCCGTCGGCTTCGCCGGCGAGCAATTGAGCTAACCGCCCACCCGCCTGACCGCCGCCGATGATAACAATCTTGCTGCGCGATCCCTGAGGCATTGATTCACCGAAAAAATACGCCCGAAGGGTAGAGCCCGCCCAGGAGCTGGCGCAATATGTTTGCTGAGGGATTCACATCAGAATGTGAAACAGCATGCCGCAGAGCACCAGCGAACGCAGACCTGGCCCCGCTGCGACACAGCCCGGGCGGAGAGCGCGCCTTGACCAGATTGCGGCGCTTGCCGGAGTGGGAATTGCGACTGTCGATAGAGTGCTCAATGAGCGCGGCAATGTGTCGCCGGAAACTGCTCGAAAGGTGATTGAAGCCGCACGGCAGCTCAGGTGGCCGCGTACTTTGCCAGTTCCTTACCGGCGCGGCCTTCGGCTCGAGGTCTTTATGACCAGGCCCGATACGCCATTTTTTCAAAGGCTCAACGAAGCGTTTGCTAATGTGGGCGGTACGCTCGATCGCTCGGTCATGGTCCAGCGAAGCTTTATTGATAAATCGCCCGCTGTGCTGGCCAGAAAAATCCTCTCCTCCAATAGCCAGGCGGTGATGGTGTATGGGGAAGAAGGTGCGGCCGTGATCGACGCCATCTCGACGGTAACGGCTCGCGGCGTTCCGGTCGTGACCCTGGTCAGCGATATCCCAACTTCGCCTCGCCTCGCCTATGTGGGAATAGACCACTACAGCGCCGGCCGCACTGCCGCGTTTTTCATGGAAGCGATGGTCCGCGCCCCTGGCGCGCTAGTGGTGCTGTGCAACAACTTGTCGTACCGGGCGCACGCTCAGCGGGTCAGCGGGTTTCGTGATCGCATCAATAGCCGGGGCTCGGATCTCGCCGTTGTCGCCGTCCTGGAAGGTCGCGATGACTCCTTGCTATCGGGCCAGCTTCTTTCGGACGCCTTACGCCGCCTTCAAAACGTAGCTGGCATTTACAACACCGGCGCCGCCAATCGCGCCGTCGAAGCCGGTACTGAAATCCACAGGTCTGGCGGGCAGCACCATCTTCATTGGTCACGAGCTCACAGTCCACACCCGAAGAATGCTTTCGGAAGGAATCATGACGATAACGATCGACCAAAACCCGGAACTGCAGGCGCGCCGTGCGGTCAACGTTCTTCTTCGACGCTTCGGCTACGTAGAAGAGATCATCGGATCCGACGAAGTGCCGTTTGTTATCTACAGCCCGGAGAACCTGAAGTCGTTCATTGCTGGTTAGGCGGCGGACTGGTTAAACATTTCGTTTTACGCACGCTACTTTCACGATAGCGCCTCGCCCGCAGGTAGCCAGTGGAGGGGTCCACACCTGCTATCCCTCGCCCTGCGAACCCTATTCAATCTCACCACCACGTCTCCGACCGATGGCCTTCGTTTCTATGTCCGACCCGATACTCACACGTTTTCGCGCCTCGCTGGAGGCGCTCTATGGCGACCGGCTCTCCCGTGTCGTGCTCTACGGCTCTCGCGTGCGGGGTGATGCAAGGCCCGACTCGGATTACGATATCGCCGTGTTCCTCCCAGATAGCTGGGCCCGTGACGGCGTGAGCGGACGCTTACCGAAGTTGGGCTATGTGCTGCAAACCGGGCGCTTACGCGGATCGTTCGCGGAGGGCACGTCGATAGTCGAACTGGAGAGCGAGCTGGCCGGAATTCTGGCTCTGGCGTTCCCGGCAAAAGCGGTTGCGGGGCCCCGCAACCCCTTTGTACCGGGAACTTCCAGCGTGGACCGAAGCACACCGGAAGTTGGCTGGGTTGGCTGCCAGGCGGATGCTACGAGCTACCCTGGAAGTGAGATAGCCGCTCACCGGGTCCGCATCGCCGTTCGCGGACTGGGCGACTGCCGCGGGCACGGGGGCCGTTGCTACAAGCTCACCGCCCGCCTGACCGCCTCTCCGAGCAGCTCCAGTCCCAAATCCACCTCCGCCTCGCTCATCGTCAGTGGCGGTGCAATCTGCATTACACCCTGCGACGCTCCCGCGCGTACGATGTTCGCTGATAAGCCAAGCTCCAGCGCTATATCCGTCACCGCATCGGAAATCGCCGCGGCGTTCTGCCCGCCGACTGAGCGGAATTCCAGGCCCATCAGCAGCCCCCGTCTGCGCACGTCGCCGATGCACTCGTAGCATTGCTGCAATCCCCTCAGCCCTGCCGCCAGTCGCCCGCCCATCACCTTCGCCCGCTCCGCCGGCCCATCACGCTGCACGATTTCCAGCACCTTCAGGCCAACCGCCGCCGGCAGCGGATCGTTGACATGCGTCGTGTAGAACAGGAACTCGCGCGCATCAGCCAGCGTGGCCAGCGCATCGGACGACAGCACTGCCGAAAGCGCCCCGCCCCCAGCGTCTTCGACAATGTCAAAATGTCGGGCACCACACCGTCGCGCTCGAAGGCGAACATCAGCCCGGTGCGCCCCACCCGGTCTGCGCTTCGTCCAGGATCAGGATCATGCCCCGTGCCGGCAGTGCTCGGCCAAAGCGCTCAAGTAGCCAACTGGTAGGTCGATGATCCCGCCGCTCGACAGCACCGGCTCGGCAATAAAGGCCGCGAGGTTGCCGGTGCATATCCTGTCCAGCCACTCGAAGGCATCGTCCAGTTCCTCGCGCCAGCTCACCCCCGCGAATCGAGCTCGGTATGCGTTCGGTACCGGGATCGCGAAATTTCCTGGCAGCGTGACCCGGATGCCGCGCCGGCCCGCCTTGTAGGTCGCCGCCGCTGCGCCGCCGGTCATACCGTGCCAGGACTCTGTGAAGCCGACTATTTCCCACTTGCCGGTCACCAGCTTGGCCAACTGATCGCTGCTTCGTTCGCCTCGCCGCCCGTCGAGAGCAGCATTACCCGGGGTAGTTCTGGGACTAACCCGGCCAACCGCTCGGCCAGCGCGACCACCGGCCCGCTCAGCATCGACGAGAACAAGTGGTCCAGCCGGCCCACCTGCTCGCGCACGGTCGCGACGTGCTCATCCTTGCCGGCACGGTGATGGTGGGGCTCGCGACGGTGCGTTTCATCCACACCGGCCGAAAGATCAATAGCGCCGACCCCCGGCGCGGATAGTGAGCATGCCGACCTGATGCTGGCGGGGATGAAGGTCGCACTAGGCATTGCGCTCGTGATCTACCTCGCCCACACGCTGCTCACCGGTATCTAAGATCTGATCAAGGGCTGGAGTGCTTGCCGCGTGGTGAGGTAATCGAGATCTGGGTGCCGGAGGAGCAGTCCTCGCAAACGCTGGCGCGGCTGGCTCATAGAGCGCCGCGACGATATAAGGGTGATGGGTCTGGATCTCGCCATCAGAAACTGACGCACCTCAGCTAGTCGGGTGGCGCGCAATAAGTAAGCATCTTACCACTGCGCGGGACGCACAAGTTCTGCAATGCGGTCTTTCATCGGCGCGATGCCATCCTATACGTCCGGCGGCCCTGGCCGACAGGCCATCTGGTCATACAGTCGTATCATAATCGAGATTAATTGAAAATCCTAGGACGAATCCCCTAGCTGGCCCAGCCATGACAATCTATAGTTGTTCTTGCCAATGCATTCTAAACTTGCAAGCGTTCCGAGTACCGGCGGAACGCCTCTTTTCTGAGGTCTGTTGTGGAACCGTCGGCGCAGTTGGACAAGAGCAAAGCCATCATCGCGGCTGAGCGCCGCCGACCAGGGCGGCTTGAAACCATCAACCCACACCTCATTAAGCTACTTCGTTGTCCAGAAGAGATTTCTCCGACAATCGAAGATGAGGCCATCGATATTTTATCTACTAGCATACAGGACGACATAGATACGGATCTGCTGGCACCGGCCAGGGGTATCATACTAGGACTGGCTATCAGCCTCGCAATTTGGGTCCTTATCGGCCTAGCGGGTTGGTTTCTACTGTAAGGGGCGTATCACTCGGCGTTGGCTGTCTCGATCAGCACCATCCGCCAGCCACTCGCCCCCATGCGCCCGGGTGCCTGGCCGGCAGGATCGTTGACAAGGGCGATCGTCGGCTGACGGCATTTCTTGCACCGGAGCTGGAGCTGCACCAGGACATCGGCCCATCGTGGCGCCCGCCAACTCCCAGTTGGTTTCCATCATCCGCAGCGGCAGGTAGGCCACCCGGCAGCCACACCGGACCCCCAACCACCAGCGCCGGAGCCGGCGGACCGAGCACGCCAGCACAACTGAACGATCCAAGACCGGCTGCGGTACAGGCGTCTCTTCCGGGGCCCCCCGAGGAAAGCACGGGGAACGGAAAGAGGAACAAGGGCGACCGTGAGCCGTGGCTATCTCTCGCGGTTACTCCCCTAGCTCCTCGCTCTATACATGTGGTTGAGAAGCGCCCCTGACGGTCCGCCTGGTGCTCTCTCCCATGGCCTGGGCGGCTTTCTCTACGGTGTCACGCGCGACGTCGGCCCACTGCACCCAGGGCGACCCAGCCTGCGGCCGCAGGCGTAAGCTTGCTAACCGTCTCCTTCATCTGCTCCTCAAACTTTGCCATCGACGCGGCCTGCACGAGTTTCAAGTCTGCCAGGTTGAGAAAAGCTGCGCGCCTCCTCCGGGGGACAATCGATCTCGGAATTGATCTTTGTCGCGAACGCTCCCGCCTTGGAGGAACGAAAACCAGGATAGAACGCAAAATTCGACATCGCGTGGTGGTGCCCGAGATAAAAATGCGTGCCTAGCCGCGCGGAAAGTGATCAGCCCTCAAGCATCGGCCGCCGCTGACCCGCGCCGTACGTGTAATAGCATAAGCGCCGGAAGCCGGGAGGTTGGGTCAACATCGCAGAGGAGATTGGCGATTACCGGGAAATCGGCGAGGCTGCGTGGTTGCCAGAGCTCACTTGATTGGGAGAGCTCGCTGCGTGAGCCGTCTCGCAAAGCGTGAGGGCTGCTGCAGGTTTGCGGCACATGCGGCGGCACAGATGCCGCTGTCAAGCAGCGAACCCGCGCATCCGGGAATGAGATTGGTGAGAAACGGTGTATGGTGGCGTAGCCGGTCCGAAGGCCCGGTACCCCCTCGTAGTCGGTCCTCCTGCCCGGCACGGGGCAGACCCCAAAGCTTCGGATGATATCCAGGGCAGCGGGCCGAAACGGGCGAAATCAACCTGCGGCCGCTAACCTGCCTGGTGCAGCAGTTCTGCGCCAATGTTGGCCAGACCCGGAGGTGCTGATATGCTAAGGAAAGTCTGATCAAGCCGACATTCGGCTTGGAGGAGGAGCGCCCCATTCATATCGATGTAGCAGCGAATGCAGCGCAATGACGATGTTGCGGTCCCTTTCTTGCGATCTGGGACACTTGCCAGCGGTGCTGCAGATAGATTCCGCCTATCAGGTGCAGCGTAGTCGGTGGCGAACAATGAACAAGTTGGCCAATGCCGAGGTCACGAATAAGCGGTGCGCGTTCTTGTCCAGCCCGCGGTAGCGCACCTTGGCGAAGCCGAACACCCGCTTGATGACACCGATGCTGTGCTCGACCTTGGCCCGGACCTTGGCTTTGGTGCGGTTCCGCGCCTTCTCCGCCTCATCGATGGCGTCGCGATACCGACGCCGGCGGTTGGTAAAGTCTTTGGCATTCGGCGCATGTTTGCGGATCACGTCACTCTGACCTTGGTAGGCCCGGTCGCCCCATACCCGGGTTTCCTCGCCATGCAGCAGGTCCGGCAGCACCGTGGCATCGTGCACGTTTGCCGCCGTCGCCACCACCGCGTGAATCACCTTTGTCCTGCTGTCCACTCCGAAATGCGCCTTCATCCCGAAATACCACTGGTTGCCCTTCTTGGTCTGGTGCATCTCGGGATCGCGCGATTTCGTCGTGTTCTTGGTGGAGCTCGGCGCGCTGATGATGGTGGCGTCAACGATCGTGCCCGCGTTCACCTTAAGCCCGCGTGCCTCCAGATGTTCGTGTGCCAGCTCGAAAATTTTCCGCCCGAGATCGTGCTTCTCCAGCAGGTGGCGGAACTTGCAAACCGTGGTTTCGTCAGGCACCGGCTCACGACCAAGGTCAATGCCGGCAAACCGTCGCATCGACACTGATTCGTAGAGCGCCTCCTCCACCGCCGGATCTGACAGGTTGAACCAGAGCTGCAGGAAATAGATCCGCAGCATCCGCTCCAGCCCAACCGGCGGGCGTCCGTTGCCGGGCTTGGGATAAACCGGCTCGATCAGCGTGCATAGCGTTCGCCACGGCACCACGCGATCCATTTCGTCCAGAAATGCCGCCCGACGCGTGCTCTTCGCGAATCGCTCAAACCCCGCCGTTGCTAAGGTCAGCTGCCGCATCCCACATCCCTCGCGGTTGCCCAGCCGGCCCTACACGCCGTTCCGGGACCGTGTCGAGAGGGACTTAATCAGAGATTCCCTAAGCTTGGTGCGCCCTCCGCAACCACCGGCGGCGTCAATTCACCACGCGCCGCAGCCCGCTCATTAAACCACCATGGGCGGGACGTTCGACTGAAACGGGGTGATCATCGGGTGCGCACTGGCGCGATTAAACGATGGCACGGAACCAGGTCACCGGAGAAACCACTTGACCCAAAGCATGCCGGCGTACTAGGTATTCATATCGGGTGGGGCATGATCACCCCGACCACGGTCCTGAACCGGACCATAATCCAGAAGCTGATCCAGGCCGCCCGCATCCACGTTCGGGTGGACGAGAAATGCATGAACCAGCTGGAGCGGCTCCGTCGTCCCATAGTCGCGGCCCTGGCAGAGCAGTCTCGCGCACAGAAAGGCTTATCGACCCGCTCGCGCGAGCGGATGGGGCAGTTTGACGATGAACGGATGATTGCACGGCCGTTCCGCCTGCCGCAGCAGCAATACACTGTGGCCCTGGCCACGGAGGAGCAGCGCCCCGTGCGCGCCGCCTGGTGTATGAGCGGGCGCTGGCACTGGATCTGCTGCTGCACCACCCAATCCGGCGCGGAAACCTCTCAGACCCGCGGCTCGACTTGAATTTCAGGCGCAACGATCACGGCCGAATTGTGAAGCTGTTCATCCCCGCCAACGATATGAAGAACGGGTGTGACTTCCACGGCGTCATTCCGCCCGATCTGGCGGCCCGCATTGATCGGCATATCAAGCGGTTCCGGCCCAAACTGCTGGCGCCGCCGGGCCATTCCTGTTCCCCGGGAAGTACGGCACTCGGCCGTCGCGGAACCTCGGTCCCCGCGTTACAGGTCTGGTCGCGGAGGAACTGGGCCTGCGGTTCAGTGCCCACCTGGTCCGCCACCTGGCAGCATGCCTGATCATGGATGCCGATCCCAACAATGCAGTCGTTGCGCAGCATGTGCTGGGCCACTCGGCCCTGCGCATGACGGAGCACCTTTACGGGGCGCTTCGCAATCGGTCTGCCTTGAGCCAATGGCACGACATGGTCAACCAGACCCGCCAGCAGGCAACGCGATCACTGGGACCCGACGACGGTGCTGAGCGCCAGAACAGCCGAGCGGAACCCCAAGCGCCCGCCGGGACGTCCCGCAGAGCTATTTCCGCCGGAGCGTCGGTACCTGCGGTATAGCGCGTGGCCAGAAGGCGATCGTCGTGCATTGGAGACGGCGATCGCACCGCTCGGTCCGTTCGACACGCCGCCCGCAGCTGCGCACTGGCGGCCCGATACGGTGCGCATGCGCTGCCGGGCCTACTCGCGCTACCTCAGCTGGTTGCGGCGCCAGGGGTTTCTTGTCGCCGAAGAAACGCCTGCCGAACGCCTGACCCCCGAGCGGCTCACCGCTTACCTGCAGGAATTTCGGCAAGCCCAGTCGCCGTGCAGCGTTGACCAGTCTTTGCGGGACCTGCGGCTCATCATGCAGGCCCTGGCGCCGGAGCGGGACCGGCGCTGGATCAATAAGAACCCGCTACGGCCGCGCTTGGCAGAGGTGAAGGCTTCGAAGCGGCCGAAGAAGGTGTTCTCGCCGGTGGAGCTGTTGGGCCACGCCCTGGACTTAATGGACGATCTTGAGACGGAGAAAATATCCACACGGAAGTGCATCCTATTTCGCGATTCGCTGATGGCTGCGCTGATGTGCCTGATGCCGCTGCGGCGGAAGAATCTGGCCGAGATCCGGATCGGCACGACCTCATCATTGACGGCAATGTCATTCGCCTGAATTTTGAGGAAACGAAAACCAGCGCGCTGATCGCAGCGAACCTTCCCCGCTACATGCACCCTTACATCAATTCGTACCTGACCCGCCACCGTGAATTCCTGCGCCGGGGCAGGACCCCCCTCGGCGCTCTGGCTCGCGCTCAGGGATAAAGATTTGGATTACGTCGGGGTCGGCCACGCGTTCGATCGCATTGGCCGCCTGGTGTTCGGGCACCCGATCACCGCGCACATGTTCCGCTATTCGGTGGCGACGGCGATCATGACGCGCGACCCCAGGCGCGGCATTGTCGCTGGCGGCACGCTCGGCCACAAAGGCCTGCGCACCCTGACCGAGTATTACGATCAGTCTGGCGATGCACGCGCTCACAGCGAGTGGGCAAGGATAAGAAAGGCTATCCAGCGGCTCGGATGAGCTTTGGCTTGGCTATTCCGGCGTTGGTCCCTCCTGATCCGCGCCGAAGCCCATCGCCAAGATGGGCTCGCCGCTCGGCAAGACTCGGGTGAACCGATCAGGCCTCGACCACCCGACCCCGCTACGTGGTGCGCCAGACCTGGACGCGAGCGATTTTCCAATGGAATCAAGCCAAAGCAAACTTTTCGCACCGGGCTTCTGCGGAGAAGGCGATGGAGGGGGAGTACGTGCTGGGCGGCGCAGATCAGACCTTCCCTAACCCGGGTTGCGCCACTGGGGGGGCAAGACCACGCTGTGCGTCAATCACTTGGAGCTTCGAAGATGGCCGACTTATCCGAATACACCCCCTCGAAGGTTTGGACCTGGAACAGGCCGAGCGGCGGCCAGTTTGCAAATATCAACCGCCCCATCTCAGGACCAACGCATGAGAAGGAACTGCCGGTGGGCCGGCACCCGCTGCAGCTCTATTCGCAGGGCACACCCAATGGTGTGAAGGTCACGGTGATGCTGGAGGAGCTGCTGGCGGCAGGCCATAAGGATGCGGAATATGATGCTTGGCTGATCCGGATCGGTGAGGGTGATCAGTTCGGCAGTGGGTTCGTCGCGGTCAACCCGAACTCCAAGATCCCCGCGCTGGTCGACCGCAGTGGGCCACAGCCGATCCGGGTGTTCGAATCTGGCGCGATCCTGCTGTATCTGGCTGAGAAGTTCGGGGCATTTCTGCCGAAGGACAAGAGGCGCGCGGAATGCCTGTCATGGTTGTTCTGGCAAATGGGCAGCGCTCCGTATATCGGCGGCGGATTCGGCCACTTCTACGCCTATGCGCCGACGAAGATGGAATACCCCATCGACCGGTTCACGATGGAGACGAAGCGGCTGCTGGACGTGCTGGACAAGCGGCTGGCGGACAATGAGTACCTGGCAGGGGACATCTATACGATTGCCGATATCGCTGCGTGGCCGTGGTACGCGGGCCTGGTGAAGTTCGGACAGTACGGGGCTACCGAGTTCCTCTCGGTGCACGAGTATAAGAACGTGAATCGCTGGGCTGATGCGATCTATTCCCGGCCGGCTGTACAGCGTGGGCGGATGGTGAACCGAACCAGCGGCGAACCGTCGAGCCAGTTGCATGAGCGGCATGATCCCAGCGATTTCGACACGAAGACGCAGGACAAGCTGGCGGCCGCGGAGTAAGCAGGGATGCCGTTCCATCGGTCACCGGCCGGAGAACCCGGATGGGGTTTATAACTCCGGGGCGGCACGTGAGGGCGCCGGAGTTTCTGGCGCGGCGCCCCGACGTGACGACAGCGACGATCAAGGCCTATCTGCATAATCTGGATCGTGCACGGCCAGGGTCTGTTTATCGAGCGTGTCGCGGAAGTTCGTGCGGTTGTGCAAGTGTGCGCGGCCAGCCCTCTATCTGCGCCTCCCATTGAGAGCCGTGACAGGAATCCGAAGGGCGATGCCAGGTCTGAAACCCTGGGCTGTATCGAGATGGCAACACATGCAACCAACGGATAGTCGATACCATGCAGTCGCACATTTTTTTGATCGGAACGGCCGTTCCTTGCATATCCCGCGCATGCCCGCGAGGGCATCGCGTTTGGTGGTCGGGAATGACGGCAGCGCCACGTGCGAATCGGGTACTGTGGGGATGACGCATCCACCCGAAGGGCACCGCGCAGGTCCTGAGGCCCAGGCGTCCGGGAGTTGAGCAGCTCTCGTTAAGCAACAGACCTTTCTGACGCCGGCTCCTCGCGGCGCAGGGCCGATGGTGACGGGGGCTGGCTCCAGCAAACGATCACACCACGGCAAGCGGCCACCTCTGCGTTCATCGCGGGGATGGTCCCGCTTTGCCGTGGTTCTGGGAACTCCACCAGCAAACGTTCTGTAGGTAATGAGGTTTTTAGATACTTACTAAGTCTAAGGGGCCTTACCCTTACCTTCCACCAACAACGGGGCGACACTCGGTGCGTCAAGCATCCGCCGTAACGACGCACCCTTCGTCATTCTCGTCCGTTGACGGATCCGCCACACTGGCGCACGTCTCGGCATCTTCCGCCGGTTAGCCACCCTTGCTCATCCCGGATGGGCGACGGATCGGCCGCACAACGAAAGCGCCGCACCCAAGACTGCGCAGCAGCGATCGCCAAACTGAAAGGCGGGCGCAACGTCGAAGTGCAATACCCAGTGCGCCCGACACGTGCCCCAGGGCCATTTTGCCGGTGCGAGTTTTCTCCATGGAGGTGCCAGGCGATGATGTTGCGCGCAGGTCGGTGGAGGGCCGGGGCGGACAAAGTCATCGCTGTCGATGTTGCGGAGCGTCGCTAAACGACGGCACCGTGTGCGTTGCAACCGGAAATTGGGGAGTGGATCGGCGCGTCGAAGAAGACGCGCGTGGGTGGCGCGGCGGTTTAGGGATGCTGGCGTGGTGAGCGTCATCGACGGATGCCGCCGGTCACGCATGACTACCGGGCGGAGGTGCGCCCGCCCACGTGTGCCAGATTGGCGTGTAGGCCATCGATGAACCGGGTCTGACTGCAACCGAAGGCAGCTGGCCATTACTCTGCCGAGCGCCGCGCACGCTGACGTGCAGGTATGCCTTCCACAGGTCGAGATGCAAGCCGGTCGGTCGTCTCACGCTCATCGGTGAAATATGCGCTCGGAAGGTCAACCGGATCGCTGACGATCGGAGCGCCGGGCGGGACGGTGATTGAGGGGTGGCCGGCGAAGGTGAGCGCGTGATCCGAGCCGGGCGTGATCCCGGCGCCGCTCCCACAGAGGGCTACGTGGGCCGCGCCGATAACGAGCGGCTGGCTGGCGTACTCGTTCGAGAACATCACCCGGACGCGGTTGCCGCCCAGGCTCACGCGCGCGATCTTCCGGACGGTCTGGTTCCGCAGTGAGCGCGGGATACCGACCGGCGCGAAAAAGTCTGGCCCCTACACCGGCTGCGGGCTGGCGGTCCAGGTCGGGATCCAATCGCCGGCGTCGGCGGGCTCTGCGTAAGCCGGCGACGTGACGACCACGGCCGGGATGATCCCGGCAATGAGCGTTGTGGTGAGCAACGGCCGCCGGCCGAATTCAAGTGGGCGAGCGGACGACCTGCTCTTGTCCTGTGACCGCTTCGGCACGCTTCCCTCCCGAGCTGTTGTGTCGCAGGGGCTCGGCGAACTGTCCGCTTTATGGCTGCGCTGAAAAGAGCCTTGGTCAGGCTCCAGAGGAACCGAAGGCTGAAGCCGAACCCGCCCCGGCCACCACCTCTTCGGCAAAGCAGAAGCGCGCCACGGCTCAGGCGGCCAAATCGCCCCGCCAGCGAGCATGAACGGGCGGCGTGTAACCGAACGTCGCCCTGGCCTTCTTGCAGGCAGATTTCGCAGAAGAATTCCTGATCCTCAGCGAGGTCTCAGGCTCTTGGTGCCGGAGCGGCACTCCGGATATCGGAAGCACCAGAACCTTAGCTCATCAAACCTCATCAGCTCCCCGCCAAGTTGGAAAAATACGGTGACTACGCCCTCGCGCCCAAGTCGGGGAAGACGAGAATGGCGACAACCGCGAGAACTGACCTATTGCCCGGCCCCCACGTGTCGGTTGTAATACCAGCCCGCCTATCCGTCGACCGGTTTGACCCAGGAACGCTGGGTGAGGGAAGCCATGCGATCGGGCATTTGCATGAGCTTGTTCCAGGCGTCACGACGTCCGTGAGGATCGCCTCGTAGGTGTCCCAAATGTGATCGGGTCGTGCGGGCGCGGCTGAAGCCGTGTAAACTTGTGTCGCCGTAACATCTTGCCGACGGTGCTCTCATGCAACTCGACGCTAAACTCCCTGTTGAGCTCCCGTCCCTGTTCAACCCACTTGATCACTGTGGCCTCCTGTTCAGCGGAGAGCCGGGGGCGGTGGCCCATTGCGACGCGGCCGGTCACGCAACCCGTCCAAGCCGACGCATTATAGCGATGCACCCAATCGCGCAGCGTCTGACGATCCATCGCACACGCCTCCGCGCCGCTTTCGCATCTTCGGTGCGGGCCGCCACCTCTCGCAGATCGCTCGCCGACAAATCCAAACGCGTGATCGCTACCGTCATCGCCACCCTCCCCGTCACGGGGAAGGCGAATCACACCGCGTCGAGCCGCTCCGATTCACAATCGAGTCATCGGTCCCGCGGGTTGGTATCTGTCCAAGACATCCTTCGATTCGCCCCACACGTTCACCCAAGAGACGCTGCCATGGATTGGCCACCGCACAGAACCCCAACTACCCATGCCCCTTCCGATCCAAGATCCGGCCCACAGTAGCGCGGGAAGCGCTCGCATGAGCGATCGGACCGTCTTTCGCTCGACCTACGCGAACCAAGCGGGCTGGTCCGTTGCTCCAGGATCAGCGGCATGCGGTCATAAAGCTCGGTCACGTCCTGACCGGCCGAGCCACGACGATCGTTATAAACTCGGCACCATCAGGAGTTTAGGGCGGCGATAATTTCCTGGCAGCTCATGCGCTCGGCAATTTGCACCAGCGCAAAGTCGAGTGCTGCCCTTTGCCAGTTATCATCGATCGTTGACGTTCCATCGGTCGCCACCACCATGTGATACCCCGCATCGGCGCCATGGCGCGCGGTATGTTCGATGGAGAAGTTCGTCCAGGCGCCGGTAACGACGACATGCTCGATGCCGTAACCACGCAGGATGGTGTCGAGCCGTGTGCCGTGGAATGCGTTCATTCGCATCTTTTCGACGAGAAGATCGCCCGGCTGCGGCTCCAGCCCACCCACGGGTGCGGCGCCCCAGGTGCCGCGCACCACCGCCTTGCTTTCGGCCAGGCCGCGGAACAATGGGGCGTTGAGTTTGGGCCCGGGTGCACCGGGTTCAACGATGTAGTGCACGTGGATCACCACCGCCCCCTTCTCACGGAGGGCCGTGGCGAGCCGCGCGACGTTCGCCACGATATTCTGCTTCTGTGCGTGCGCCGGCGCACCAGAGGCGGCGAAGGCGCCCCCCTCGGAGATGACGTCATTCTGCAGATCCTGGATGATCAACGCTGTCCGGCGCGGATCGAGCTCAATGTCAGGCATTGCGGTCCTCCACTTGCTAGCGCGCGGTCATATAACCGGCCGGGTTGCCCCGGACCTTCAACTTCACGCGGTAGATCGACGTGGAACAGGCGCAATACAGCTCGTCCCAGTGCGCGCCACCCCAGTTGAGATTGCCGGCGTGTTCCGGCATCCGCACCATGCCCAGATGCTGGCCCGCGGCATCAAACACCCAGAGGCCGCGAGGGCCCGTGACCCAGATATTGCCGCGTTCGTCGCATTTCATACCGTCAACAATGCCGCCCGCCAGCTCACCCGTGCCAATGTGATCGGCGAAGATACGGCTGTTGCTGAGCGCGCCGTCGGCAGCGACATCGAACACGCGGATATGGGCGCGTGGCGAGTCGTTGACATAAAGCAGACGTTCATCCGGCGCGAAGCAAAGTCCGTTCGGCTGCTCAAAATCGTCAGCCTCAAGGAATAACGCGGCGGATGGCGCCACTCGATAAACGCCCTGGAACGTCAGCTCCTGGTTGCGCTCCACACCGAAGACCAGCATACGCCCATAGGTGGGATCGCTGAAATAGATCGTGTTATCAGAGCGCAGGACGATGTCGTTGGGACTGTTCAGCGCGCGGCCCTGCCAGTGCGATGCCACCACGACTGACTCACCCGACGGGGTCTCCTTCACGATGCGGCTCGTCGCATGCTCGCAAACATAAAGGTTGCCTTCGGCATCATAGGTCATGCCATTGCATTTGTTGCTTGGTCGGCGTACCTCCCGGACGCCTTCCGCAGCGCTCCAGCGGCGGCGGACATCGCCCGGCATGTCGCTGAAATAGAGACACTGCTCCCGCGGGTTCCAGATCGGGCCTTCGGTGAATGTAAAACCGGTGCATAGGCGTTCCACCTCGACGTTGGGGTCGATCAGGTCGGCCATTACCGGGGCGGCGATCTCGACTTGCACGGTCGTTTCCTCCTTGTCCTGGTCTGAGCGACGGCGTACAGCTTGGTGTGGAAGCGCACAAGCTGCACCACCGTCAGCAGGCGGGGAGATGACCAAACGCGACGGCCTCTCCGGTCACGTGTTGGTCGTCACGGGTCCCCCCGGAGCGGGTAAAACTACCGCCGCGAGGGCGATTGCTTCCAATGCTCCCTGCCCGGCCGTGCATCTCCACGCCGATAATTTTAGGGGTCTATCAAGAGCGGCTATGTCGACCGCTTCCTGCCCGAGTCCCACGTCCAGAACGTGGTCGTGCTCGACGCTCTGAGCAGCGCGGCTAGGGCGTACACTGCCGGCGCATATTTTGCGGTTTGACGATGGGATCGTAGGGTCTTGGTTTCTCGCTTCCTTTCGAGGCCTGAGCGCCCCAGTGCATTACATCGTGCTGGTCCATCGCTGGGTACGGCCCTGGCGAGAGTTCGCGGTCCGGGCGGCGCTGCTGCTCCCCTGGCCTCTGAGCCGACACGTCGCTGCACAGCAATTCTCGAACGAATGAGCTGGAAAATCACGTCATCGACACCGAATCGCACTCTCCCGCCGAGACTCAGGTGGCGATACTAGCCGCAACAGAGAGCAGCCGACTTCGCGGGAACTGATCCGCAATGAATCCGCTTGCGACCCGAAGCCGTCATCGGATCGGCGCGTTGATGATAGTGCAATGATGCTGAACTCATGGACCACCGGCGTAGGGCGCGACAACAAACATTACGGCCGTTTTGGCCTTTGGTGGCCTTCGGGGTTGGGGGGCTCTGCCCGGTGACGGGCAGGCGGAATGCCTGATACACATATGGGGGTCTCCGGTCTAGCTACACCCGCCATACACCGTCATTCACCAGTCTCATCCGCCAGGCTGGCGTGCTCCGGAGCAGGGCCAACCCATTGTTCAGTTCGCTCCACACGTTTGGCCAGAAACTTGCCGTCTGTTCCGCTCTGGCGGGGAAATTCCAGACCAAAGTGCTGCGCGGCTTGGTTCCGACTGGGCTGGTGCCGGAAATAACTCCGCGCGGCCCCGAAAGGTCGGACGGCTGTGAGCCGGACGGTGTGCTCGCGACGCGCTCGAATACGTGATGAGCGTCCTGGGGAGTGACAGCTTGACACCTGAGGAAATATCTGTCGGTGTGCACCATGCGAACAAAAGTTCGGATAGCGAACGCACACTAGGACCAGGGAAGTCATGCAGGCATGTCGGAGAACGCGAAGAACCTTGTGCAGTCGGCGGCGAAAGTGTTCGCGGTACTGCGCGCCTTCGACGCAGGCCTCCCCGAGCTGACGATCACCGAGGTTGCCGGGCGCGCCGGGCTGGACCGGGGCACCGCATTCCGGCTGATCAACACCCTCGTCGCGCTCGGTTATCTGCGCCCCGTACCGGGCAGCAAGCGCTACCGGCTCAGCCTGAAGTGCCTGGAACTAGGCTTTCTTGCCCTCTCCTCGCAGGATCTGCGGGCGCACGCCGCGCCTCTGCTGCGCGAGCGCGTGCCGGCCATCGCCGACGCGGGGTCGCTGGGCGCGCTTGACGGACCCGACGTCGTTTACTTGGAGCGGGTAGAGGCCGGTCCAGGGCGCCATGACGTGGACCGGCGCCCCGGTCGCCGCATTCGGGCCTACGGGGCAGCGCTGGGCCACGCTCAGCTCGCCTTCCTGCCAGAGGCGCGGCAGATCGCGATCCTGGAGAGCGCCGAGCGGGTGAAACTTTCCGAGCGCACTCTGACCGACCTTGACGCCCTGCT
>CAWIDE010000021.1:0-64495 GCA_963834715.1 uncultured Pseudomonadota bacterium
CCGAGGCGACCGCGGTGAACGCTGGCTTCGGTTCGTCCGCGTGCGGCTGCGACAGCAACGGCTCCGCCGGTAACGGTGGGATGGGCAGTGACAGCGGCGGCAGCGGCTCGGCCGCCCGGCAGCAACTAGATCGAGCTGGATCCACTCGGGGCGCCGGGCTTCGGTTCGGGCGCCCTTCTTTTATGCGCGCGGTGGAGCGGCCATCTATCCCATCATGGATGGCACCGCGCCGTGGCACCCGTGAATACGGGCCGAGTTGTCGATGACGACAGGCGTTCTGGACATTATCCGCTACTAATCTCACTTTCGTTAGCCAAGGACCCCGCCGGCGGCCTTTCGCGGTCCCTGGCGTCGACGGTTCACGGCGGAATTGGAAGCCGCCTGGACCTACAATTGAGCTTCGCCAATCAAGCGTCGAATGTTGCTTCCAAGCGGTTCCAACAATGGGACATTGGGCCCGTTATAAGTGCTAGATGGCCGTTCTGATCAGCCTCGTCCCTTAGCCGGCCGAGGGTGCGCTGTTATGGAAAGCCGCCGCGTCCCTGCACAAATCTTGGCTTTCACGCGGTTGAGCGGGTGGGTTGTGGAATTCTCGAACGGGCCGGTTAGAACTGGTGCAACATGTTTCGCCGCCTTTCTGTGGCCTTAGTTTCCTATAGGTAAATTGTTTGCTGCACCATCCGGGACGCGCTGTCATGTCAGCGTCGCGGAACTCGGTATTATGACAACGCGGGCCGAGACAAAGCCGAGTATTCCCAAAGCATAGAAGCGCCGCCATGAGAAGTCCGCTCTGGAGGAGCAGCGCCGTTCGATTGGACGGCAGCTATGGGCGCATAGCGGGCATCGGGGCGACGGATGCTCCACGGCGGCTTTCCACCCAAATCGGTCATTGGACTAGCGTGGTGGTACTGCACCGCGCTTTGCCTGAACTCGCCTGACGGTATCGCCGAAATGAAGCACCTGGCGATTACCTCGGCGGGATTGTTTAGTCTGAGCGTCGGCAAAATCAGGAAAATCTCCTATCCCCTTCCACCACTCGCAGAACAGCACCGCATAGTCGCCAAGGTCAGCGAACTGATGGAACTGTGCGACAAGCTGGAGGCGAGCCTGGCCGCAGGCGACGAAAGCCGCCGCCGTTTGGTTGAAGCGCTCCTTGCGGAGGCGCTCGCGCCGGATGAAGAATGCTGCTTCGGGCGGCAGGATGAACTTGCTGCTTGAGAACGTGATCACTACCCCGAAATCCCGTGATTTTGCTAGCGTTGCCCCAAAGACCCGCTATATGAACGGCCACCGTAAGCTGTCGGGCGACCGGGAGGTGAGTTGATGTCCTACCATGTGCGGGCGTCATGGGATAATGAGGCTGCCGTGTGGGTCGCGACCAGCGACGACGTGCCTGGCCTGGTGGCGGAAGCTGAGACGCTTGAGGGCTTGCTTGACGATATTCGCGTTTTGATCCCTGAGCTGTTGGAACTGAATACCGTGCAGCATCCCGCGCGGATCGAGGTTAACCTTACCGCAGAGAGAAGCGAGGAGATCGAACTGACCGCCTGAATGGCTGATTACGACCGGCGGCTGCAAGAGCTGCTACGTGCGGCCGGCTGCCGCTACATCCGCCATGGGCGGCATCCGATCTGGTATTCGCCGATCACCAAGAAGCACTTTCCTGTGCCGACCGGCATCAAAAGTCGGCACACCGCGAATGCGATTTTGCAGCAAGCGGGGCTGCCTAAGGCGTTCTGACCCGTTGCGCCGGCGCCAAGAAGCGATCCCGGCGTGCTGCGGTGCGTCACGCCTGGATCGCCACGCCGCCGCTTCCCCGGATCAAGTCCGGGGCATGCGCGAGGCTCGCGATGACGGGCGCGGTCAGGCCGCCTCGCTCTCCACCCGGCGCTCGTGGCGCTTGCGTGCGTGCGGATCGAGCCACCGCTTGCGCAGCCGCACGGCTCCGGGTGTGACCTCCACCAGCTCGTCGTCTTCGATATATGCGATCGCCTGTTCCAGGCTCATTCGCCGGGGCGGCGTCAGCAGCATGGCATCGTCTTTGCCCGCGGCACGGATGTTGGTCAGCTTCTTTTCCTTGATCGGGTTCACGTCGAGGTCGGTGCCGCGATTATGCTCGCCGAGGATCATGCCGACGTAGACCTTGTCGCCGGGACTGACGAAGAGCGCGCCGCGTTCCTGTAGATAAAATAGGGCGTAGTGAACGGCCTCGCCGTCAGCGTTCGAGATGAGAGAACCGGTGCGGCGACCTTCAATCGGACCTTTCCAGGCGCCATAACCTGCAAACAACCGGTTCATGACCCCGGTGCCACGGGTGTCGGTAAGGAACTCGCCATGGTAGCCAATGAGGCCGCGGCTCGGGATGAGGAACGTCAGGCGGACCTTGCCGGCGCCGGAGGGGCGCATGTCGCGCAACTCGCCCTTACGGCGGCTCATTTTGTCCACCACGACCCCGGAATAAGGCTCGTCTGTGTCGATCAGGACTTCTTCCATCGGCTCCTCACGTTCACCGGTCTGCTCGTTGCGGCGAGTGAGCACGCGGGGGCGGCCGATGGTGAGCTCGAAGCCTTCCCGACGCATGGTCTCGATCAGCACGCCGAGCTGGAGCTCGCCGCGGCCGGCGACCTCGAAGGCCTCGGTTTCGGTGCTTTCGGAGACCTTGATGGCGATATTGCCTTCGGCCTCGCGGAGCAGACGCTCGCGAATCTGACGGGAGGTGACTTTCGTGCCTTCACGGCCGGCGAGGGGGCCGTCATTGATGCGGAACGTCATGGCGAGGGTGGGGGGATCGACGGGAATGGCGGGCAGCGGGGCGGCCAGGTCGGGGGCGCCGATGGTGTCGGGGACCGTGGCCTCCGATAGGCCGGCGATGGCGATGATGTCGCCGGCTTCGGCTTCCTCGATGGGGACGCGATCCAGGCCGCGGAAGGAGAGGAGCTTGGTCAGACGGCCCGATTCCACGATGGTTCCGTTGGCGTGCAGCACCTTGACCGGCATGTTCAGCCTCGCCCGGCCCTGCTCGACGCGGCCGGTGAGGACGCGACCGAGGAAATTGTCGTAGTCCAGGATGCTCGCAACCATGGCGAAGGGCGCGTCCTTGTCCAGGGCGGGCGGGGGAACGTGGCGGAGGATGAGCTCAAACAGGGCGGACAGGTCCTGGCGGGGGCCATCGAGGGTCGCGTCGGCCCAACCCTGCCGGCCGGAGGCGTAGAGCATCGGGAAGTCGAGCTGGGCGTCGTCGGCGCCGAGGGCGGCGAACAGGTCGAAGACTTCGGTGTGGACCTCGTCGGGCCGGGCGTCCGAGCGGTCGATTTTGTTGATGACGACGATGGGGCGGAGGCCGCGGGCGAGAGCCTTGCCGACCACGAACTTGGTCTGGGGCAGCACGCCTTCGGCGGCGTCCACCAGGACCAGGACGCCATCGACCATGTTCAGGATGCGCTCCACCTCGCCGCCGAAATCGGCGTGGCCGGGGGTATCGACGATGTTGATGCGAACGCCGTTCCAGGCGACCGAGGTGCACTTGGCGAGGATGGTGATACCGCGCTCACGTTCCAGGTCGTTGCGGTCGAGCGCGCGTTCCGCGACCTGCTGGTGTTCGCGGAAGGCGCCGGACTGGCGAAGGAGCTGATCGACCAGGGTGGTTTTGCCGTGGTCAACGTGCGCGATGATCGCGATGTTGCGGATATCCATAGGCGGGGAGGGCCTTCGGGGGCAGGAGTTGGCTGGTTCTGCCCGGAGGGGCACGCAGAGGGTTAGATAGGGGATGGCGCGGGGAAATGCGAGCGGGGAACGGGGGGAGACGTTTCGGGAGCGGCGGAAGGGGCGGACATCAGGACCGCTTCGTTGCCGGGGCGGGGCTCCGAGTCCGATTTCGACCGAGAAAGGGCTGACTAAGCGCCCGACCGATCCGCGAAAATCTATACCGGTTCCAATCGCAACGTCGTTTCCAGCACCTCCGGACGCACCATCGCCTCCGCCCACGGGCTCGGCCGGTATTTATCCAGATAGGCCTGGCTTACCTGAGAAATAACATCCTCAACGGTTACCGGCTCCGCCCGCACGGATACCGCCGCACCATCGAAGCCCAGCTTTCCCGCGCTTCCAGCCACCAGATCACGATACCAGCGCCCCTTGGGACCCTTGACCGACCGCACGAATACCGTCTCGTCGCATACGACGATCCAGATAGTCACCGGCGCGCCAGGATGCCGTTCGGTTTCAATTGTGACCTCTTTGGCCGCCGCCAGATCTTGCAGAATATCGTTGTCAAAGTTCATCGTCCTGCCCCGCTTTCCAACGCCCCACCCCAACTCCACCAGCCTGGCTTCGTCAAGCTTGCACTGGCAGCCGCAGCTTCATCCGCTGTCGCAAACAATCCGAAGCAAGTCGCACCCGATCCGCTCATCCGCGCCAACAGACAGCGGGGCAGGGATCGAAGCGCCTCCAACACGCCCCTTATCGTCGGACACAACTCAATCGCCGCTTCCTCGAGATCGTTCCGTAAGAGCCTCAACCCGCTAGCCATCTCAGCCGCATCTCGCCACCCGGCCGGCAGCTCCGCCTTCTGCGAAAATGCCCCCCGCCGCGACCGAAACACATCCGCCGTCGTCACCGGCACACCCGGGTTCATCAGCACGATCCCGCATTCGGGCAACACCGGCCCGGGCTCCAGACGTTCTCCGATGCCGCCCATCCTCACCGTGCGGCTCGCGAGACATACCGGCACATCCGCGCCAAGCCGCTCTGCCAATGCGTGCAGGTCCAACCGAACGGCCCACAGCCGCGCCAGCAACCGCAAAGTCGCCGCCGCGTCTGCCGAGCCGCCGCCAATACCTGATGCTACTGGCAAGTTTTTCGTTAACCCGATCCGTGCGCCCGGGCGGGGGCTCTTCACGCCTCCAGACAAGGCCCGCGCCGCCCTGAGCACCAGGTTATTTTCCCCTCCCGGCACCCCCGCCTCGAAGGGACCGTCCACGGTCAGGGCAATTCCCTCATCCGCCGCAGCCGCCCTCACCACATCCCCAACGGATGGGAAAGCAACCAAGCTATCGAGCAGATGGAACCCGTCCGCTCGCTGTCCCGTCACATGTAAAAAGAGGTTGACCTTGGCGGGCGCAAACTCCTCTGAGGCACCAGCAGCCGTTAGGGCATCCGCGTTGGCACTGTATTCACCGCAGCGGTAGTCTCGTGAAGCTTGGCTTCGAGCTTGACCGCGTCGGCCGGTGCCGGATTCAGAATCAGTGCGAGCCGCCACTGATACGCCGCCTCCACCTTCCGTCCCACCGCCCAATAGGCGTCCCCTAAATGACCGTTGATCGTGGTATCTGATGGATCGAGCTCCGCCGCATGCTCCAGCAAGCTCACCGCATCCGCCGCGTCGCCCTGACGCAGCACCACCCAACCGAGACTGTCAATCACCGCCCCGTCCTCGGGGAGCAGGCGTGCCGCCGCTTCCAGCATCTCCCGCGCTTTGGCCAGATGCTCACCCCGGTCTGCCCAGGTATAGCCCAGGTAATTCAGCACCAGCGGCTGGTTCGGCTCCAGCCTCAGCGCCTCCGCGAAATCCGCCTCTGCCTGCGGCCAGTTCCCAGCCTGCGCCAAGGCGATCCCCCGGTCATAAAACAACAGCCAGTCCGCCGCGCCCGGAGTTCCGGTCAACGACAGCGCCCGGGAGTACGCGCGCGCCGCCCCGGCAAAATCGTTATCCGCGCGCAGTACGTCGCCGATTTCGCTCTCAGGCAACGGACTGTCAGGGAAAGCACGCGCGAGCGCTTCCAGCTCGTCGACCGCCTGCGCCGGCTGGCCAGCCCGCGCCACCAGCTCCGCCTCGCGCGCTCGCGCCACCGGGGATAGCGGGTCCAACTCGGGCACCGCCGCCAGCATGCCGATTGCGCCCGTCACGTCATGCTGCGCGTCCAGCACCTCGGCCGCCAACAGCCGCGCGGCGGTGAAGTCTGGCCGCAGGCCGAGCGCGAGCCGCAGCAAAATTTCCGCGAAACGTTCGTCACCGTCCTGATGCACCGCCGCGGCAAACCCGACATAGGCTTCGGCCAGTCCATCGACCGCGTTCGCGACTGGCAGATCCCGCAGATGCATCGCAAGCTCTGGCAGTGCCAGCCGGAGCAGCGGCACCTGCTGCCCAACTTCATCCAGCACCCGCAATGCAGCTTGCTGGTCGTGCTGACGCGCCTCGAAGCTGCCAATGAGCTGCGCCAGCCGCAGTGGTGGCACACTGTTGCCCGTCTGCGCCGACGCTAAAAACTGGCCGGCCGCTGCAGTCCGCCCGGCCTGATCCGCAATCAACCCCGCATGCAGCGCGTACAGCCCAGGCAGTTGCCGGCTGGCCGTAAGCGGTTGCAGCATCGCCAGCGCTGCATCCGTCTCCCCGGCGCCCTGCTTTGCCCATGCCACCAGCACGGGGCGCAGCAACTGCACCATTCCCGCCGGCTCGATTGCGGCGAAGCGCTGCTCCGCCTCCCTCCAGTGACCAGCCTGCGCGGCCGCGTCACCAAGCAGCATCTGCGCAACTGAATCGCCCGGTAGCCCCGCCGCCAGCCCGATCGCCTCCGGCCGATCGGCCAGCAGAGACACCGTGAACGCCTGTTGCCGCAAACTGCGGTTGGCGGGATCCAGGGCAACTGCGGTTAGCCAGTCCGCAGCCGCACGTCCCGCGTTCCCGTCGCTCGCGGCGAAATGCCCGTCGAGAAAACGCGCATAGAGCCCGGTCTGGTCGTCCAGGCTCACACCGCCCGATGCCGCCGCCCCATACAGGCCGCCGCACCCGGCCAGAATCGAAAAAGAACACAGAAGAGCCCGAACCGGTTTCACCATGATCGGCCACCTTAACGGCTTTGTGACAGCCGGTCATCAGTGTTTGAAACGGTACCCTGCAAAAAAGCCGATCCCGTCTCCCCGATCACCGCAGAGGTGGCTGTGGCGCTACATTCCGCCGGGATAGTTCGGGCCACCGCCGCCCTGCGGCGTCACCCAGTCGATGTTCTGCTCTGGGTCCTTGATGTCGCAGGTTTTGCAATGCACGCAATTCTGCGCATTGATCTGCAGCCGCGGCTGACCCTCCTCGGCGCCCACGATCTCATACACCGCCGCCGGGCAGTACCGGATCTCCGGGCTGCGATACCGCTCCCAGTTCAACGTGATCGCTTTCTCCGGGTCCCGCAGCCTCAGGTGCGACGGCTGGTTCTCCTCGTGGTTGGTGTTGCTGACGAACACCGAAGAGAGCCGGTCAAACGTCAGCGTTCCATCCGGCTTCTGATAATCGACGCGCCGCGCCTTATCTGCCGGGATCAAAGTCGCATGATCGGCGTGGGGATGATGTAACGTCCACGGCGCCTTGCCACGAAACACGTATGTGTCGGTAGCTGCGTAGCTCAACCCGCCGCTCAGCCCGAACCTGGCGAATGCCGGCCGGATGTTCCGCGCCGCATACAGTTCCTCCCAAACCCAGCTTCCTTGCAACCTTTGCGGGTAGCTCACGAGCTGCGCCGGCCGCTCGCTGGCCAGCGCTTCCGCCACCGCCTCGGCCGCCAGCATCCCCGATTTCATCGCGGTATGCGTGCCCTTGATCTTCGGCACGTTCAAAAAGCCAGCCGCATCACCGATCAGCGCGCCGCCCGGAAACACCAATGTCGGGATCGACTGATATCCGCCCTCGTTTAGCGCCCTCGCTCCGTAGCTGATCCGCCGCCCACCCGTGAAATACCCCTGCACCGCCGGATGTGTCTTGAACCGCTGCATCTCCTCGAATGGCGATAGCCATGGGTTGCGATAATCCAGCCCGACCACAAACCCGTACGAGATCAAATTCTTCCCGAAATGGTAGAGAAACGACCCACCATACGTCCATTCATCCAGCGGCCAGCCGACGGTATGCACTACCAGGCCCGGCCGATGATTGGCCTCCGGCACCTCCCAAAGCTCCTTAATCCCGATGGCATAAGTCTGCGGATCGTGGGCGTCTCGCAGGGAATAACGGTCCAGCAGCCTCTTACTCAGCGATCCCCGGCATCCCTCGGCGAGCAGCGTGTATGTCGCCCGCAACTCCATACCACGCTGAAAATTCGCGGTGGGTCGCCCGTCCTTGTCGATCCCCATGTCCCCGGTCGCAACGCCAGCCACCCGCCCATTCTCCTCCAGCACCTCCGCGGCCGCGAACCCTGGATAGATCTCGACCCCCAGCGCCTCCGCCTGCTGCCCTAGCCATCGCACCACGTTGCCGAGCGAAACGATATAGTTCCCATGATTGTTCATCTGAGGCGGGGTCGGCAGCCGGACTGCTCGCCGCGCTGTTAGATACAAGAATCGGTCCTCGGTGGCCGCTGTTTCGAGTGGCGCTCCCTTTTCCCGCCAGTCCGGAATCAGCTCATTGAGCGCCCGTGGCTCAATCACCGCTCCGGACAGGATATGCGCTCCGACCTCGCCCCCTTTCTCCACCACGCAGACTGAGGCATCGGGGGCCGCCTGCTTCAGTCGGATCGCCGCGGCCAGCCCTGCCGGCCCCGCCCCTACGATCACCGTGTCGAACTCCATCAACTCCCGGGGACCTAGTTCTCCCATTGCGTCTCCTCCATCCGGTATGGACATACAGCCTCAAATTCGCCCGCCACGGGAGATCTCAAAGCTGGACGCCCTTGCTCTACTCAGGTTGCAAATCGAATGGGGAGCCGACGAGGCAATCCTCGACCAACCCCTCGACCGTCTCCGCCCCCGGGCAATGCCCCGGCCAGTCACGACATTCGAAGCCCCCGGGCCGGTCCCGGAGGTCAACCCGGCCATCCACGCGCCGACCGTGCAGCGGCGCGCCGGCACCCCGAACACTCCAGCGCCAATTCCCGCGGCCTCCGCCGCGACCCTTGACGAGCTCCGCGCTGCAATCTCCGCCTTCACCGGTTGCCCCCTCCGCGACTCTGCCGCCCACACTATTCTTCCAGAAGGGGATGCCACTGCCCGTCTCGTCATTATCGGTGAGGCGCCCAGCGCCGACGATGACCGTGCCGGCCGAGTGTTCGCCGGGCCTCTGGGCGAGTTCCTCGACAGGACCCTAGCCACTATTCAACTAACCCGTGAGGGCCTGCTCCTCACGCCGCTGCTCCCTTGGCGCCCTCCCGGTGATCGCCCCCCGAGTCCGGGCGAGCTTGCTTTGTGCCTGCCGTTCCTTTGGCGTCTGCTCGCTCTGGCAACCAGTCCCTATGCCCTCATTCTTGGCCCGGTTGCGACCCGTGCCCTGGTCGGCGCCAAAAGGGTCAAGCGTGGAACATGGACCGAACTACCGGTCGAAAAACGTTCTGATCCAATAAAAATTTTAGCTTCTGCAAATCTCTCGCAAGTTAAACGAACTCCAGCAATGAAACGGGAGTTCTGGAGCGATCTCAGGAAAATATGCCAGGCTCTCAATGAGAGTATAACGGAAAAGTGAGACAACAACAATCTATAAGTCACTGATCTAATCCGAGGGCAGTTATTTTGTAAGATTATCGCCGTTTGTTCCCGGTTGCTTCGGGTTGCTGATCCAAATAGGCCGGCCCGATGCGAGAGACCGGTAACACGTTCTCCCGCCGGTGCGCCATCTGGGCGATGGCCGCCGGAGTGGCCTTCGGTGCAGGAGCCACTGCACCACCCGCCTTCGGCGACAATCAGGAGATCAACGATCAAACCGCCATGGTGGTCCCGCACCTAGTGGCCCCCGGCGTGTTGTCCAACGTCGCCTTACCGCAGCCGCTCTCACCCAGCGACGCCGCGCGCGTCCGGCGCATTTTTGCCGATGAGGCCCATGGCCGCATGGCGGACGCCGAGCATCAGACCGGGCTGCTCGACAACACGCTTTTACTCGGCCCAATACTTGCCGATCGTTACTTAGGCTCGTTCCATCACTCGACTGTCGGGGAACTTGAGGCTTGGCTCGCTAACTACGGCGGTCAGGCCGAGGCCACGGCGATCCGCAATCTGCTCATCCAGCGCCTCCCCAAGGGATCGCCTGCCCCGCAGCCGGATGAGGCGCCCTACCTTGCCCCGACTGTCGTGACCGATCCTGTGCCGCAGTTGAATGACGGCACACCGCCGGAAATTAGACATCTTCCTTGGCTCGACCGGGCCGTCGCCAGCCGCCTCGGCAACCACGAATTTGCTGCGGCGCTACGTCTGATTGCGGACACGCCCATGTCGCGCGATTACGGCGCCTTGCTGCGTGCCCAGGTGGCGCGCGGCCTGCTCGCCGCAGGCCAGGATCCTGAGGGCGCCCAGGTCGCAGAGCACGCCTCGAATGAGCCGGAACCCGGCAATCGCGTCGGCGAGGCCGCCTTCATTGCCGGTCTCGCCGAGTGGCGCCTGGGCCACATTTCCGCGGCGCGCCACAATTTCAACGACGCGGCCACCGCCGAACTATCCACCCAGGCCGAGCAATCCGCTGCCGCCTGGTGGGCCGCCCGCGCCGCCAGCCGCAAGGGCGACCTCGATGCGGCTGATCGTTGGCTCAAACGCGCCGCGAGCTCGGGGCCTACCTTCTATGGCCTGATCGCCCGCCGTTTCCTCGGCTGGCCCGTCGGCCTCATCCCCGGCCCGCAAACTCTTTCCCAGTCCGATCTCGAGGCCCTCGCCGCCACCCGGCGCGGCCAACGTGCCTTCGCCTTGCTGCAGGTCGGCCAGGTCTCGCGGGCGGAGCAGGAGCTGCGGTTTCTGTGGCCGGAGGTGAGGAGTAATGCGGCGCTGCGACGCGCCATGCTGCTGGTCGCCGAGCGTGCCGGCCTGATCAGCCTTGCCGCGGAAATCACCGATCGGATTCAGCGTGCCGAGGGCATCCCAAACCAGGACTTCCAATTTCAGGTTCCGCCTCTCCACCCCGACGGCGGTTTCCGACTCGACCCTGCTCTGCTCTATGGCATCACCCGCGCCGAATCGAATTTCAATTCAGGCGCGGTTTCTTCCGCCGGCGCACTCGGCCTGATGCAGCTTACGCCACAAACCGCCCAGGCCGTCGCTAAGACTCATTTCGTCAGCTACCGCACTCTGCAAGACCCCGGATATAATCTGAAAATCGGCCAGCTTTGGCTCGAAAGCCTCGCGAGCGCTCCGAATATCGACGGAAACCTAATCGCTCTGCTCGCCAGCTATAACTGCGGTCTCGGTAACTTCATCGGTTGGAGCAGCCAGATCCATACCGAGGATCCGCTGCTCTTTATCGAATCTATTCCCATCACCCAAACGCGCCAGTTTGTCGAACGGGCCCTGACCTATACGTGGCTCTACGCCGCCCGTCTCGGCCTACCCGCCCCGAGTTTCGATGCCCTCGCCGGCGGTAGCTTCCCCAGCTTCCGTTCTCAGACCGGCGTCGCCACATTGCTGGTCAGGTTTCACTGATCCGCGTCGCACGGTTGTAAACCCGAGCTCCCAATTCACGAGGCGCTGTCCGCGAGCCCGGTAGCGCGCGATGGCCATGGGATCTGCCCGAGGCACCACCAGAATTTAATGTAGAGGTTCAGTGCTTTCTGGCGCTGCCAATTCGAAATTTACCACCGCGGAGTACGTCCGGATGGCGCCTCGTCACGGTCTGTGCAAGCTCAACGATATTGGCTATGTGCGGCTCGTCTGGGACCCCGAAAGTCAAGCATCGTGAAGCAGGCTGTCGAGCATCTCGCGGAACGTGCGGCGCACCGGAAGCGCTTTGTTTCGGGAGGTTTGCCTCGTAGCCCCGCCGCGCTGGACGACCGCCCGAGCATCATCTGAAACAGCACCGTTTTCACAAAAACGCGCTAGCCCCCGACCATAGGTTGCTTGGGATCTCCGAGGCGTTACCTTCCACTGCGACCGCGGTTACGTCAGCTTCCACTCGCCATTCTCTTTGATCGCGGCGTGCATCGCATCTGGGGCGAGGTCCAGCTCGCCCGGCCATACGACCGCCCCATGCTCGACAAAAATCTGATCGAACAGCGCGCGATCCCTTAAGCGCGCAAAAACACCCGCCTCTGGAGATGCAATCAGCGCAGCTAAGTCAACGATGCCAGTGATGCCGTCCAAAAAACGGACCGATAAGCGATAATCGGGCAGTGCCCTGACCTCGCATACACGCCACGGCATTGACGGACGGATAGCTGGCGTTATGGAAGCGGCTCGATCTTCTTGGGTGACTGCATGCGACTGCATAGCTCAACGTCGGCATTGTTCGGCTGGCTTGTGCTCGAGCTCGCCTCTACACCCACTCCGTGCGCGATAACAGCCATTCTTGGGCCGCCTAGCAGCCATTTTCGAAGACTGAGGTGTCTGGCTCGGGAGCACCTTTCGACAGCATGGCGCGAGCATGCTATCCAACCCTCCTGAAGGAGCCGCGCCGTGGCACGCACCGACGAAACCCGCCCGTTCATCCCGGTGAACATCGCCATTCTCACTGTCTCTGACACCCGAACTGCCGCCAACGACACCTCCGGCGATGCGCTCGCCGAGCGCATCCAAAACGCTGGTCATCGTTTGGCCGCGCGCGCCATCGAAAAGGACGACCCTGACCAGATTGAACGGCGTCTGCGCGCCTGGATCGCCGATAAGAACATCGACGTCATCATCACCTCCGGCGGCACCGGTGTTACCGGCCGCGACGTGACCCCCGAAGTCTTCGATCGCGTGCTGGAAAAACGCATCGAAGGTTTCGGCGAACTGTTCCGCATGCTCAGCTATCAGAAGGTCGGTACCTCAACCATCCAATCGCGCGCCATCGGCGGCGTGGCCGGAGGTACCTACCTTTTTGCGCTCCCCGGCAGTACCAGCGCCGTCAAGGACGGCTGGGACGATATCCTGGTTCATCAATTCGATAACCGCAACCGCCCCTGCAATCTGGTCGAACTGATGCCGCGCTTGCAGGAACATCTGCGGTAACGGTTATGTTATCGCGATCCCCGAAAGCGGGATCTTCCGGCACTGGCCGGAATGTATACGCGGTTCCCTCGAACGCGAAATAAGGATGAAGGAATTCTCGCTCCGCCCGCCCTCCTGCGATCTCCTGCCCTCCTACATCGCTGCGCTCGAAACCGGCTGGTCCCCCAGCACCACGCGAAACGTGAGTGGGGAGCAACTCGCCGCTATCCGCGCCGATGGCGATGCCTTTCTGACCGACCTCAACCGTCCCGGCGCGCCTCGACCTTAGCCGACGGTCGCCGAGTCCCACGCCTGCCGGGCTGCCTGCGCTGGATGTGGGACGGAGACTTCTGCGGCTCCATCAACTTCCGCCATGTCCCCGGTACCGAGGAACTGCCCGAACACGTCTCGGGCCACATCGGCTACGCCGTCGTGCCTTGGAAGCAATGCCGCGGCTACGCCACCCGCGCCCTCGCTCTCATGCTCCCCATTGTCGCCAAGACAGGTCTCTCCCGCGTCCTGCTTACCTGCGACGATGATAACGTACCGTCACGCAAGGTCATCGAAGCCAACGGCGGCTCATTTGTCGCCCAAGTTCCCGTCCCCGAACACCCCGGCCACTCTAAGCTGCACTTTTGGGTTCCTGCGCCCCGCCTTGTGAGCACCCCCACAATCCCCTAACGTCCGGCAACAAACATACACACACGTCATGGGGGACCAGCGATGACCACGATCTCGCGCCGCGCCGCGACGCTCCTTTCGCTTGCCCTCCCGCTGGTCGCCCGTATTCGTTCCGCCCGCGCCGAGGATCCGCCCGTCCTTATCGGCGCCACTTTCCCCCTAAGCGGCGGCTCCGGTTCCGTCGGTCAGGAAATGAAAGCCGCCGTCGAGGTCGGCATCGAAATCGTCAACAATCCCCACCCGGAGCTTCAAGATCTGCCCCTCGGCCCCACCATGGGCCTTCCCAACCTCCAGGGCCGGAAGGTGGCTGTCGATTTCGCCGACCATCAGGGCAACCCCGCCGTGGCCCAGAGCCAGACACTGCGCCTGATCACTCAGGACCGCGTTGTCGCGATGACCGGGGCCTACCAGTCAAGCTGCACCCTGACATCCTCGGCCGTTGCTGAACGATACGGCATTCCCTTCGTCAACGGCGAGTCTTCTGCGCCCAACCTGACAACTCGTGGTTACAAGTGGTTCTTTCGTACTACACCCATCGGCACGGATTTTGCCAAGGCTTACCACGACTTCCTTACTGGCCTGAAAAGCCAAGGCCAGAACGTCCGCACCGTCGCACTGGTCAATGAAAATACCGATTACGGCACCAGCACCGCCACGGCCGTCCTTGATGTATTCAAGAGCGGCCAAATCAAAATAGCCCCGCATATCCAGTACAATGCCAACAGCGCCGACCTCTCCACCGAAGTCCTGCAGATGAAACAGGCCAACCCCGACGCCGCCATCTTCGTCAGCTACACCTCGGATTCGATCCTCTTCGTCAAGACCATGCGATCCCTTAATTACAAACCGGCGATCGCTATCGGAGACGACGCCGGCTTCTCCGACCCCGCATTCATCAAGTCCGTGGGCGCGCTTGCCCAGGGCGCCATCGACCGCAGCGCGTTCGGTATCGGCAAGCCAGGCAGCAGTAGCAACATCGTCAATGCCATGTATAAAGCCAAAACCGGCAACGACATGGACGATACCAGCGCGCGCTCGCTGCAAGGCTTCCTGGTGGTCTGCGACGCCATCAACCGCGCCGGCTCCACTACGCCCGACAAGATCCGCGCCGCCCTGGTTGCCACCGACCTGAAGCCGTCACAGCTCATCATGGGCTATAAGGGGGTCAAATTTAACTCCCAGGGTCAGAACATCCTCGCCTCCACGCTGCTCGTGCAACTCCAGGGCGCGAGCTACGTCCCGATCTGGCCCGCCCCCGACGCCACTGCAAAGTTGCAACTACCCTTTAAGGGCTGGGCATGATTCCAGGCGCGGGGTTGGCGGGGCGGCCGCGCCCAAAGATAATATTGTGATCCTCGCTCAGGTCATCGCCTCCGGCCTCCTTACAGGAGCCGTTTACGCCCTCTTCTCCTCCGGGCTGACCTTGATCTGGGGCATGATGAACGTCGTCAACTTCGCCCATGGCGACTTCGTCATGCTCGCGATGTATCTCGCGTTCTTCCTCTACACCCTGTTCCACCTCGGCCCCGCCGTCTTCCTTCCCGCCAGCGCGGTCGCCCTCGCCGCGTTTGGCGCTGTCGTCTATCTCAGCGTCATCCGCCACGTGATGCGCGGCCCCATGCTGGCGCAGATCCTGGCCACCTTCGGCCTCGCTCTTCTCATCCGCTATAGCGCCTTCTGGGCCTTCTCCGCCAATTTCGTGACCCTCCCCGATACCCTCGTCGGGGGCACGCTTCGTATCGCCGGCCTGCGCCTGCAAGCCCCCCGGGCTCTTGCCGGCGGCGTCGCCTTGGCGCTTACCCTCGGCCTGCATTTCATGCTCACTCGCACCATGCTTGGTGCCCGCATGTTGGCCGTCGCCGAGGATCGCGCCGCTGCCATGCTCGTCGGCATTCGCCCCGACCGTATGCAGGCCCTCGCCTGGGCGCTCGCCGGAGCTGCAACCGGTATAGCCGGGGTCCTAATTGCCCTGTTCTTCTACATCTCGCCCACGGTCGGCGAGTCGCTCACCCTGATCGCGTTCGTGGTCGTCTGTCTCGGCGGCTTCGGCAGCGTCCCCGGCGCACTCCTCGCAGGCCTGCTGATCGGTGTGGTCGAAGCCCTCTCGGCCTACCTGCTCGGCCCGGTTTATCAGGACGTCGTGGTTTACGCCCTCTTCCTTGCGGTGCTTTGGATTCGGCCTCAGGGTTTGCTCGGTGCCGCTGCTTGAAACCGACAACGTGGTCCAGACCTTCGGCCGCCTGCGCGCCGTGGACGGGGCCAGCCTCGCCGTCGCCGAGGGCGAAATCGTCGGCCTCATCGGCCCCAACGGCGCCGGCAAAAGCACGTTCTTCAACGCCCTTGCCGGAGACCGAGCGCCCACATCCGGGGGTATCCGGTTCAACGGCACCGATATTACCCGCGCTACGCCCGAGGCCCATGCCCGCCTCGGCATCGCTCGGACTTTCCAGGTCCCGATCACCTTCGAGGACATGACAGTCGCGGAAAACGTCCTGGTCGGCGCCTTTCTTCGCCATCCCTCCCGCTCGGCCGCCGAAACCAGGGCCCGCGAGACCCTGGACTTTACCGGCCTCGCCCCGGTGGCTGACCGCCCCGCCCGGAGCCTTGGGACGCCGGGCCGCAAGCGCCTCGAGATCGCTCGTGCGCTGGCCACGGAACCCCGCCTGCTGCTGCTTGACGAAGCCCTCGCCGGCTTAACTCCTGCCGAAATACAAGCCGCAATCCAGCTCGTGCGCGACATTCACGCGCGTGGTATCACCATCATCATTGTCGAGCACCTCATGGAGGTCATCCTCACCCTCGCCCAGCGCGCCGTCGTCTTCCACCAGGGCAAGGTCATCGCCGAGGGTCCGCCGCGCGCCGTGGTCGCCGATCCCGCGGTCATAGCCGCTTACCTTGGTCATCGTGCCGCGCGGCGTGCTCAGGCATGATTCCTGCCCTCTCCGTGCGCAATCTCGCCGTCGCCTACGGTGACCTTATCGGCATCGCCGATGTCTCCCTCGAAGTGCCCAAAGGCGGCCTTGTCGCCCTGATCGGCTCGAATGGCGCGGGTAAGACCACGACACTCAACGCCATTGCCGGCCTTATTGCACCTGCCGCAGGCGAGATCCGGCTCCGCGGGCAATTGATCACCGGCCTTCCTGCTCACGCCGTGGTTCGCCGCGGCGTCGCTCTCTCCCCCGAAGGCTGGCGCCTGTTTGCCAGCCAGACCGTCGAGCGCAATCTGCTGCTAGGCGCAACTGTTGTTTCCGAGCGCGCTCGTATCAACGCCGTGCTCGACCGAGTCTTCACCCTTTTCCCTCGTCTGGCCGAGCGCCGCTATCAGCGCGCCGGAACCCTCTCCGGTGGTGAGCGGCAGATGCTCGCACTCGGGCGGGCGCTGATGAGCGAACCGACACTCCTGTTGCTCGATGAGCCCAGCCTCGGCCTCGCCCCTGCAGTGGTCGAAAGCCTGTACGAGACTCTCTCGCGCCTTCACCGCGACGGGCTGACGCTGTTGCTTGCAGAACAGTCAGTCGAGTTGGCCCTGGAAATCGCCGACTACGCCTATGTTCTGCAAACCGGGCGCACGGTCCTCGAGGGCCCGGCCGCCACCCTTGCCAACGACGAAACTATCCAGCGTATCTACCTGGGCCTCGGCTGATACGCCGGGTTGACTTGCACCCAACGCCCGCTATATCCGGCGCTCCCGCCCGGGCCGCCCGGCAGCCCGGCGGCCTCGTTGTTCTCAGGATCGGTCCATGTTCGCAGTCATCCGCACCGGCGGAAAGCAGTATCGCGTCACGCCGAACGCGGTGCTGAAGGTGGAGAAGCTCACCGCCGAGCCGGGCGCCACCATCACCTTCACCGACGTCCTTGCGGTCGGCAACGGCGCCGGCGTCACCCTCGGCGCGCCGCTGGTGGAAGGCGCTACCGTCACTGCGACCGTCATCGCTCAGGACCGCCTGGATAAGGTCCTCATCCTTAAAAAGCGCCGGCGGAAGAACAGCCGCCGCAAGCGCGGCCACCGGCAGCCCGTCACAGTGCTCCGCGTCGCGGACATCTCCGGAGCAGGCGGGGTTGAGGCGGCTATTGAAGAGGTTACTGCGGAGCCGACCACGGCCGAGTCCGCCCTCGCCTCCGGCGAGACCGCGGATGAAGCCGGCGTTCCGCCCAGCGAAGGGACCTTCTGAATTATGGCACACAAGAAAGCCGGAGGCTCGTCACGCAACGGGCGCGACACCGAAGGCCGCCGCCTCGGCATCAAGAAGTTCGGCGGCGAGGCGGTCGTCGCCGGCAACATCATCGTCCGCCAGCGCGGCACCAAGTGGCATCCGGGGCAGAATGTCGGCCTGGGCCGCGACCACACGATTTTCGCTCTGATCGATGGCCGTGTTCAGTTCCAACGCAAGTCCCAGGGTAAGGTCCACGTCTCGGTGCTACGCGTAACCGCCCCCGCGGAGTAGTCCTTCACCCCGTAGGGCGCCGGGTGAGGGCGGCCCATGAAGTTCCTCGACCAGGCCAAGATCTATCTTCGCTCCGGTGACGGCGGAGACGGCGTCACGTCCTTCCGTCGCGAGAAATTCCTGGAATTCGGCGGTCCCGATGGCGGCGACGGCGGCAAGGGCGGCGACATCGTGTTCGAAGCGGTCCCCAACCTGAACACGCTGATCGATTTCCGCTACACGCAGCACTTTCGTGCCAAAAAGGGCGGGAACGGCGCCGGCCGCGACCGCACTGGCGCCAGCGCCGCCGCGCTCGTCATCCATGTGCCGGTGGGCACCCAGATCCTCGACGAGCACCGGGAGATCATGTTTGCCGACCTCGCCCACCCTGGCCAGCGCGTTACTCTGTTGCACGGGGGCGACGGCGGTTTCGGCAACACCCACTACAAGTCCTCAACCAATCGAGCCCCCCGGCGGCATGATAAGGGCTGGCCGGGACAGGAGCGCTGGGTCTGGCTCCGTCTGAAGTTGATCGCCGATGCCGGCCTGATCGGCCTGCCCAACGCCGGCAAATCCACGTTTCTCGCCGCCGTTTCTGCCGCCCGGCCCAAGATTGCCGACTATCCTTTCACCACCCTCCATCCGCAGCTTGGGGTCGTCCGGTTGTCCGCCACGGAGGAGTTCGTCCTGGCCGACATTCCCGGCCTGATCGAGGGCGCCCACGAAGGAGCGGGCCTCGGCGACCGCTTTCTTGGGCATATCGAACGCTGCGCCGTGCTGCTGCATCTGATTGACGGCGCCGCTGGAGACGTTGTCCACGCCTGGCGCACGGTCCGGGCGGAACTCGCGTCCTATGGCGCCGGCCTCGCCGACAAACCCGAGTTGATTGGCCTCAACAAAGCCGACGCGATGAGGCCGCGTGAGATCGCCGCGCGCCGCGCTGCGCTCCAGCGCGCCTCCGGGCAGCCGGTCATGGTTCTTTCCGGGGCCACCGGCGCCGGCGTTCCCGAGGTACTCCGCGCTCTGCAGGCCCGTATCAACCAAGTCCGCGCTGACCGTGCCGCGGCCTGACCAGGCGCCCGAATCCCTGCACCTCTCCCGCAGGGCGCCGGGTGAGGGCGCCCGTCGCGTCGTGTTGAAAATCGGCAGCGCCCTCCTGGTCGATCAGCCCGAAGGCACCCTCCGCGAAGGCTGGCTCGCTGGCGTCGCCGCCGACATTACCGACCTGCGCGCCCGCGGGACCGAGGTTATCGTCGTTTCCTCCGGCGCCATTGCCCTTGGCCGTCCCCTGCTCCGCCTCACGCAAAAACGTCCGCGCCTGGAGGAAAACCAAGCCGCCGCGGCCGTCGGCCAGATCCGCCTTGCGCAGGCCTGGACCAACGCCCTCGCGGCCCGCAAGCTTACTGCTGCCCAGCTTCTGCTTACCCTGGCCGATACCGAGGACCGCCGCCGCTATCTCAACGCCCGGGCTACCCTCAACACGTTGCTGGCGCTCCGCTGCATTCCGGTAATCAACGAGAACGATACCATTGCCACCTCTGAAATCCGCTTCGGCGATAACGACCGCCTTGCCGCTCGCGTCGCCGAAATGATTGAGGCCGACCAGCTCATTCTGCTCTCCGACATCGACGGTCTTTACACCGCCGATCCGCGCCGGGACCCTGCAGCCGCGCATATCCCGGTGGTCGAGACCCTTACCCCGGAGATCGAGTCCATGGGGGGCGAGCCGCCGCCCGGCTACTCCTCGGGGGGCATGCGCACCAAGCTGGTCGCCGCTCGCATCGCGACGCAGGCCGGCTGCGCCATGGCTATCGCCTTCGGCCGGACTGAGCGGCCGTTGGCCGCGTTTGCCGCCGGTGCCCGCTACACCTGGTTTTTGCCCGCGCCCGAGGGCCGCTCGGCCCGCAAGCGGTGGATTGCCGGGGCCCTGGCTCCGCTCGGGTGTTTCATCGTGGATGCCGGCGCTGCCCGCGCGCTTGCCGGTGGCCGCTCCCTTCTTCCCGCGGGGGTCCGGGTCGTCGAGGGCAGCTTCGAACGCGGCGACCCGGTGGTGGTGCGTCGCGCCGATGGCACCGAGGTCGCCCGGGGCCTGTCTGCTTACGCCAGTGCCGATGCTGCCCGGATCGCCGGGCACCGATCCGACGAGATCGAGGCCATCCTCGGCTGGCGGGGCCGCGACGAGATGATCCACCGGGACGATCTCGTGCTGCTCTGACGCGGGCGGGGAGCAGGGGGAGCAGGGGGGCGGGGTGGTGGAGGCGGGGTGGTGGTTGAACGCGGGCGGAAGGCGGAGTAGAACGGATCAGGAACTCTCCCTGGCCGGCTCTTCGGAGAATGGATCGGTACCGATGGCGGGTTTTGGGGGGTTGACAACGGTACCGTTGGGGGATTCGGGGGTCTTGACAACGGTACCGATGGCCGATTCCCGGGACTTGACAACGGTACCGTTGGGGGTTTGGCGGGGCTTGACAACGGTACCGATTGGACATTCGGTTCGATGCAGGATTGAATGGCCGGCACTCCGCTGAGGCGGACGGGTTCGGTAATACCAGGCGTCTGCGGTCCTCTGCAATGCGCCGGTGAGGGGGAGATGTTGAATGGGCGAAGCAAAGCGCCGCCGCCTGGCGGGCCACCTGCCCTGCCCCAAGCGGGTAGCAGGGAAATCCATGGACGTGGTGGACCAGCATCAGGCTTTTGAGAAAGCCCACGCAGCGGGCGACCAGGACGCCATCATTGATGTCCCGTGCAATGGTTGTCGTGCCTGCTGCTATTACAACGCTCTCAACGTTGACCCTAATGAGGAACCGCCAGAGCGGCTGAAACACCTGCAACTGCGTTGGAACGAGCAGTATCAGTGCTGGGAAATCCCGAAAAGGGAGGACGGCGCCTGCATCTACCTCGGCCCAAATGGTTGCACGGTTTATGAACACCGGCCCACGGCTTGCCGCTACTACGACTGTCGACTAGCCGCGATTTACGGATGGCAACAGGAGTTTGAAGGCGAGCAGAGGGCGCCGACATGGGAATTTACCGACAGTGGCACTGATCTAAGTATGTTGAAGATACGGCATATGTTCGGGCAGGCGTGGCTCAAAGAACATACAGATGGGCCACTCATGCATGATCTCATACGCGACGTGGAGACACACATGGCCGAGCTGGACCAGCAAGGTGAGCTTACGCGGTTGGTGGATCGCGTTAGAAGAAACGTTCGCATAGAGCCCAGCAAGTGACCGCGCGGGAGCGCGCATGAACGATGAGGGCCGTTCGGCGCCGCATCAGAGTTTGAGGCACCCGGCCAAAACTGACCGGACCTCCCCGCGCAGTTGCCCCGAGGGGGCCGTCCATGGGCATTGTCGGTTTTGGTGCATTGTGTGCGACCGGCTCTATCAACCCGGCTTCTGCTAGCTTATTGACGTTTTGTCAGTTAGGTCTTTTAATGCTCTTTTATCCGCCAATGCGTTTTTCGCGGTCAACTCGCCCGCTGCGCGTTATTGTCATTGCTGCGGAGGACTTTGAGGCACGAGAACATCTTCCTCCTGGCGGATTTTCCAAGCGTTGCCTTCACGGACATCGGTTGTTGCCCAGTAGCCTTTAACGGGCACGGTGGCGCTCTTCTGCTTAAGTGTGCCGGTAACACTGCCGTTTCGGATCATCACCTGACCGTTGGCAAGAAACTCTGCTTGATTGAGCGTGGCTTTCTCATAAGTGAAGCTCTTGAAACCGTTCTCAAAATATTTTTGGATCGCCGCTCTGCCAACTACCGGACCATCCGCCGTAACAAGTGTTGCGTCCTCGGTGTAAATCTCTGCAACCGCAGCCGCGTCCTTGGCCGGACCTGCCTTATTGTAGGCTTGAACGATGGCTTCTCCGGCTTGCCGCGCATCCTGTTGTGCGAGCGCAGCGCCCGAAAGAGCGAGTGCTGATACGACACCGATGACGAGTGCGCGCATCGTAGTTCCCCCCTATTTGGTTTTTTTGAAGGACGTTCCTTCATACCGATTTGGCACAAAGTCAAGTATTTTTTCCCTCGACCTGTAGTTGTGATCCAAGTGCGCCTGCTGCGAGCTATGCCAGAGACGTGACTCAGGTGATCGTTGGCTTCCAGCACGAGGTGCGGTGATGTCTCACGCCAACGTCAAACACTTGACCGACAAGCAGACCGCCAGTCAGAATGGTCGCGCAACGCTGGGGGGCGGCATGGGCGGCAAGTGGTTTCTCGGATGCTTCACGGCAGCGTTGGTCGTCCTGTCAGGCCCGGGCAAAGCTGCGACTGTCGATCATCTCAGGCAGGACAATGCAATCCGGATCGCATATCGGCGGGACGCTCCGCCGTTTTCCTATCAGGATGCCGCTGCGAAGCCCGCGGGCTTCATCGTAGACCTCTGCCGGGCTGTCGCGAAGCGCCTGTCCCAGCAGCTAAATCTGCCGTCCCTCAAAATAGACTACGTGCCTGTCACGGCCTCCGACCGGTTCGACGCAATCCAACAAGGTAAGGCAGACCTGCTGTGCGAGGCGACGAGTTTTACAATGGGCCGACGCAAGCTCATTGATTTTTCTATTGATACATTTATCGATGGCGCCGGTCTGATGACCAGGGTAAATGGTCCCCGGAGTTTGAAAGAAATGGCAGGACAGACCATTGGCGTCCTGGCGGGCACAACGACCGAGCAGGAGTTGCGAGATACGCTTTCGGCCGCGGGTATCAGTGCGATTGTTAAACCAGCGGCTACTCATGCCGAAGGACTGGCGATGCTGGATTCCGGCAAGGTGTCAGCTTACTTTGCCGATCGTACCATCCTCTGGGTCTTGCAAGCAAACAGTAAGGCTCCTGACAATTTGCTTTTGGCTGACGATTACCTGACGGTCGAGCCGTATGCGCTTGGATTAGCAAAGGGAGATGACGATTTTCGGTATGAGGTCGATCGGGCGCTCAGCTGGATCTATCGATCGGGCGAGGTGGTGCAGATTTTCGCGCGCACCTTCGGAGACCAGTTCCGGCTCAGCCCGCCGTTGCAGGCCCTTTATCTAACCTGTCTTATTCATCGCATAGCAGGGATTCGTCGGCGGGTGTCGCGTAAGGTGGTGATTGTGACTTACGAATTGGGTGCCTGACGCCATCCGAATCGCAATCTCACCGGTGCCACACCCGCCATGCACGAGGATACGACCGAGCCGTTCGCATTGCCAGCCGTTGCAGGCAAGAAAGTCACCGCGGCATTCGATGGCGGACGGATCACGTCAGATGGCGGCGTCATCTTGCTGGCGCGGGCGGAACGACGTCTGGGCATCTGTAATCGACTGGCGGCGGAGATTGCCGATCATCGCGATCCAGGCCGGATCGTGCATCAGCTGAGTGACATCCTGCGTGCGCGCATTCTGGCGATCGCCTGCGGCTACGAGGACGCCGACGACCTCGATCACCTGCGCCGCGACCCGGCCTTCAAACTGGCTTGCGGCAAGCTGCCCGCCAGCGGCCGCGATTTGTGCTCGCAGCCGACCATGTCGCGGTGGGAGAACGCCCCCAGCCTGCGCGAGATCATCCGAATGATGCGGGCGATGATTGGCCTCTACTGCGCCAGCTATGCAGTGCCGCCAGAGGCGGTCACGCTTGATATCGACGACACCGTGGACGTGGTGCATGGATATCAGCAGTCTGTCGTTGTTCAATGCCCATTACAACGAGCGCTGCTTTCTACCGATCCATATCTATGACACTGCCACGGCGCGGCCGGTGGCGGTGCTGCTGCGGCCCGGCAAAACCCCATCGGGGAAGGAAGTCCGCCGTCACCTGCGGCGCCTGCTGCGCGAGATCAGACGGCATTGGCCGAACACGCGCATCACCATCCGCGGTGACAGCCATTACGGCCGACCAGAGGTGATGGACTGGTGCGAAGCGGAGGGTATTCGCTACGTCTTCGGCCTGTCCGGCAACGACGTGCTGCACCGCCTGGTCGAGCCGGCAGACTGACGACGTTCGTGTCCGTCGCGCCGAAGCCGATTCCCCGCTGCTGCGGCGCTACACCGAAACACAGTATCGGGCCAAATCCTGGTCGCGTTCGCGTCGTATCGCGGCCCGCATCGAGGCGTCCACTCTCGGCCTCGACATCCGCTTCGTGGTCAGCAACATCACCACGGGCAGCGCTGAGTGGCTGTATGATACGCTTTATTGTGAGCGCGGCCAGGCGGAAAACCTGATCAAACTTCACAAGAGCCAACTTGCCTCCGACCGCACCTCATGTCGGGCACCGCTTGCCAATCAGATGCGGCTCATCCTTCACACCGCAGCTTATTGGCTGTTACTCAACGTGCGCGACGGCATCCCCAAGGCACACGCGCTGACCACCGCCGAGTTCACCACCATTCGGCTGCGGCTGATGAAGGTCGCTGCACGGGTAATCGAGACCGCTTCCCGTGTGCGCGTCGCTTTCGCTGCCTCCTGCCCTGAGGCAGCATTGTTCCGCGACCTCGCCCACAGCTTGGTGCCGGCCGCTCCATAGACCGCGGGGCAGGCGCCCCGTCGAACCCGTTTCCCATCAACCCCAACCAACAATCCGGTCCGATCGCGATGAAACAGGCGCAACGGCCGAGGCTGCCCGAATTCGCGGCGGTGCGACTCAGCCATTTTTCACAGCGCTTGGTGAATAGGAGCGGCTAATATCAGCGATTCCGGACTAATACCGGCGCGCCAGTCCATTGCAGGGATTGATTTGATGTCCACAAACCCATTGCCGGTGACATCGGCGATGAAGCGCGGATGCTTGGCCACACGCCAGCCGGTCTCGTAACAGAAGTCGTTGATCACTGGCTGCGGGGTGAAGCTGAACGTGCCGTCGCCCTTGCTAGAGCAGGTTGAGGCTGACTGCAACCGCGCTACCCTCACCCGGCGCGCTGCGCGCGCCGACCTCTCCCGCAAAACGGGAGAGGTGAATATGAGGCGCCGTTTCCAGTCATGATGAACTCGCTCTAAATGCGATGTAAACGCCGGCATCGCCGAAGCCGATGCTATCGGCCCGCCTCAGGCCTCGCACATCGGCGAGAAAACGCGGATGTTTTGTCCACGCGCCAGCCGCCCGCTTCCTGTCCCAAGTCCGCAAGCACGACCGCCGGCGAGCCGAACGTGCCATCACCGTACCGCGCGCGGTCCATACGCCGGTGTGTCGCCGAACCCAACGATGTCCGCGCGATCATCGCCGGTAATGTCGACGACTGCGCGCGGATTGCGCTCCACCCGCCAGCGAGCCGAGTTCGGTCCGACCGCGATCGATGTTGCGCAAAAGCTGCCTATCGCGCCGGGCACACCGTACTGACCTGCGTCAGGCTGTGGCCATTCGATTTGCGACCATGACTTGCCGCCATTCTCGGAGACCCCGACGTTGCTTGACAGCGACCCGGCGAATACGACCTTGCCATCATCCGAACTTGCCCGCGAAAGCATCCACCCTGTCGCGAACTGCATCGACGATCCGAATGACATGTTGGAGCGGGTCGGACTGACATCCTAGATAGTTGCCACCGGCTCTCCTCTGGGGCGGCAAGAAAGCGAACGCGAGCTCCTGCCGATGTCGCCGCTCCACCGTATACCGTCGATGCGCCAGCCTGCGGGGGGCGCGGCCAACGTGACGGCCGCCCTTCGAGAACCGACAGTGAACAGCTTGCACACTATGGATCTGTTGATCCAAGCTGTCTATGTTAGAAAGTCTGTGCACCCCACCGGCGCCTACCTTTCGGAGAGAGAGCCTAGCGCCTGCGGAGAAACACCTTATCGGCTAAGCGAGGGGGTTTCCGATGGATGAACTCGTCCCTGTCGTTTTGGGTGCCCTACTCGGCGCCTTGATCTGGGCCACAACCGCTGGACGTACCCGGTTCGCGTTGAGCATGTGCGCCGTGCTGGTGTCCGGTCTCGCCGCGATGGTGCTAAGCGGCGAATATCATGAAAGCTGGGTCTATCTGCTGCTCGACCTCGGCGAGGCAACCATCGGCCTCGCAGGTGGTATGCTGATCGCCCGACTGACCGGCGGACGCGTAGTGGCGAGAAGTGATATTCTCCGCGTGCGCGCATCGCCGGAGCGACGTGAGGATAGCTAGGTCTTGGGGACCGGCGGGCGGGACGTCCTTAGGGGCGCGCGTGTAGGGAGATCGGGGCGGGTGAACCAGGTTATATTGCCTGGTTGCGTTCTTCAATTGGACAGGAATCAGGCGCGAAAGCCCTACATCATTAGCGGACCCGAGCAGGCGATCGGCGCGGGGTTGTTGGCGCGGCGCGTTAATTCAACCCCGCGCTAGGTGAACAGCGACGCCGCCGGGATCGCCACCTCCGGCAAAGCTTCGACCTCCAGCACGCCGGGAGGCTCAACCCTCATGACCGCGTCATACTTGTCGCCACGCGGCTGCCGATGAACAAACACCCCATTCGTCGTTAGATCGACAATCCAGAATTCCCTAATTCCTGCCCTCGCATACAGTTCTAACTTGGCCCCGCGGTCGGTCTCCAGGCTTGTGTCGACAACCTCGATCAACAGGAACACGTCCTCAGGCTGCGGGTGCTTGTCCGGGTAACCGCGCCAGGGTTGCCTGACCAACGCGATATCGGGCTGTGGTTCTGTGCGGTCATCCAGCACTATCGGGTTCTGCACCGTCACGCCGGCGCGGTCACCAACCGTGATGACCAGCAGCTTATTCAGTGCGTTCACTGCGAGTGCATGTCTCGGCCCGATCGGCGGCATGTCCACCAATTGCCCGTCAAGGAGTTCAACTCGATCGTCTTCACCCAGGATTCCAGCCTCACCCAGGCGATAATACTCGTCCCGCGTCAAGCGATGGCGGGGCACCGGATGACGGCTGAGAACATCGGCGACGTTAATATCCATGATCCGAGGGGATCCTTACCGCAGGCCAAGCCGTAGCAACGCCTCACCCGATCTGCAACCCACCAGGCACGCTGCTAGCCGCCTCCGTCAGAGTGGCCATTCATCCGAATCGCTTCCATGCCGCCTGCCGCGAGACGGCAAGCGCCTGTCCGATCGTTGCCCAACTCACATCGCGCTCACGAAGGATGTCGACGATATCTTGCATTGCAGCATCGACCGACTCGAATGCGCCGTTGTATCCAGCCAGAGTTTTCAGCAATTTCTCCGTTGGTGCGTTGTCTGGCAACAGCAAATCTGGAGCCTCTTGCGTTCCGGGCTCCTTGGCGATGATTGACTGACAGAGGTGCACGCACTCGTCGCAAATGAACACGCCAGGTCCCGCGACGAGCTTCTTAACCTCCGTCTGCGACTTCCCACAAAAGGAACAGCGATACACTCGCTTGTGGGTCTGGGTAGTTTTCGTTTCTGGCATGGTTTCTCTCTTGTCAACCTAAGGATGACAGTCAACTGTACATTGACGTTTTGTGTCAACCTTGCGTTGACGACCCCGGCGTGGCGGATCACGCTTGGCCTTGTCAGGCCGGGCTCTCCCTTGTCACAACTTTACACCTTTTCACCCCAACCCGTAAATCCACCCACCGCCTTGCAGCCTGTCCCCGACTTTCCCCGTGCAACTTCGCACACGCAATGTGAATTATTGACCTGCACTGTCGAACAACATTATGAGCACAGCCATGCGATCCACCTCGACCCCTGCCCCCGACGGCCTCTCCTCCGGCCATTCTGGCTCCGCCCGCTTCGCCGGCATCGTCCGCGACTTTACCCAAGCCCAGGTCGAGAAGCTTGCTGGCTCCTTCCGCATCCGCCACACCCTGGCCGAGATGGGCGCCACCCGCCTCTGGCACCTGTTGCACACCGAGCCTTATGTCGGCTCCCTCGGCGCGCTCACCGGCAACCAAGCCGTCCAGCAGGTGAAGGCCGGCCTCAAGGCCATCTACCTCTCCGGCTGGCAGGTGGCTGCCGACGCCAACACCGCCGGCCAGATGTATCCGGATCAGTCGCTCTACCCGGTGGACTCCGTTCCCAACGTGGTCCGCCGCATCAACAGCGCCTTGCGCCGCGCCGACCAGATCGCGGTCAGTGAGGGCGGCGATGACACCACCCACTGGATGGCCCCCATCGTGGCCGACGCCGAAGCCGGCTTCGGCGGCGCCCTCAACGCCTATGAGCTCATGCGCGCCATGATCGAGGCGGGCGCCGCGGGCGTCCACTTCGAAGACCAGCTCGCCTCTGAAAAGAAATGCGGCCATCTCGGCGGCAAGGTCCTGATCCCCATCGCCCAGCACATCCGCACTCTCAACGCCGCGCGCCTCGCCGCGGACGTCGAGGGTGTGCCCACCGTGCTGTTCTGCCGCACCGACGCCTACTCCGCCCAGCTTCTCACCAGCGACGTCGATGAGCGCGACCGGCCGTTCCTTACCGGCGAACGCACCGAGGAAGGTTTCTATCGCATCCGTCCCGGCGTCGGCCTGGACTATGCCATCGCCCGCGGCCTCGCCTTCGCGCCCTACGCCGACCTGCTTTGGTGGGAAACCAGCGAGCCCGACCTCAATGAGGCCGAGCGCTTCGCCGACGCCATTCACCGGCGTTTCCCGGGCAAGATGCTCGCCTATAACTGCTCGCCCAGCTTCAACTGGGCCAAGAAACTTTCAGCCGAAAAAATCCGCACCTTCCAGCAGACTATCGGGGCCATGGGCTACAAGTTCCAGTTCGTCACGCTGGCCGGCTTCCATAGCCTGAACCACTCCATGTTCACGCTCGCCCGTGGCTACAAGGAACGCGGCATGGAAGCCTACTCCGAACTGCAGCAGGCGGAGTTCGCCTCCGAGGCCGAGGGCTACACCGCCACCCGCCACCAGCGCGAGGTCGGCGTCGGCTACTTCGATGCCGTCGCCATGGCAGCCTCCGGCGGCCGCAGCTCCACCACTGCGCTCGCCGGCAGCACGGAAACTGCACAGTTCCATGAGGAGTCACCGGTGTCGCACGCGCACGACCACGATGATGGCCTGGTGCACGGCCACGCCTGGGCCTGCAGCGGCGATTAAGGAGGTTGCGCCGCAACCCCTCACCCGCCGCGCTGGCGCGCGGCGGGTGAGGGCTACCCTTCATCCACCCGCAGGATTTCAACCTCCGGCGGCGCAGTCAGAACGCCGCTGAAATCCTGCATCCAGCTTCCGGTCTGATCGCCAATACCCTTTTGGCGGAACTGCTCCAGCTCATCGAGCTGGCGAAGTTCGATTTCAAACTGTAACGCAGCCCCCTCCGGACCCCGAGTCAGAGGTACCAGCATACGGCTGGTCAGCCCGCGCTGGCGCGCAGCCGCGATCTCGCGGCGAATAAGGTCAATGGCCCGTTGCCGGTCCTTCGGCAGCAAGTGGTAGGAGAAGCGAGCAAGATACATGACGAGCCTCCCAGCCCTGTTTGGCGCTCTGGATGACCGAGGCGGCGATGGCGGTTTAGCATGTTGCAACATCGGCCGCGCGTCACTAACCGTGGAACGTCCCGATGGTTGCGGCGGCCAGCCAAGGCAAGGAGATCGACATGCTCGACCCGGAACGCGTCCTGGTGTTGACCGGCGCAAGCCGCGGCATCGGCCACGCAACGGTGAAACGGTTCAATGACGGAGGTTGGCGCGTGTTGACCATCTCCCGCCATCCCTTTGATCCGCGCTGCCCATGGAAAGGCGGTGAGCAGAATCACATTCAGCTCGATCTGTCGGAGCCCGACGACATCGACGAGGCGCTACCCCGCGTCCGGGAAATGCTGGGTGGACGGCTCGATGCACTGATCAACAATGCCGCGATCTCACCCAAACACCCGGATGGCTCGAAAATTCACAGTCTGGAGATGTCTTATCGGGCCTGGGTGCATATTTTCAACGTCAACTTTTTTGCTTCGGTCCTTCTGGTGCAAGGTCTGCGCGATGAGCTGGTGGCGGCGCGCGGCAGCGTCGTGAACCTCACTTCAATCGTTGGCTCGCGCGTGCATCCATTCGCCTCCGCCGCCTACGCGACGTCGAAGGCGGCGCTCGCCGCGCTCACGCGCGAAATGGCCGCCGATCTTGGCCACACCGGAGTGCGCATCAACGCCGTTTCACCAGGGGAAATCGCAACACCTATACTGTCCGCCGGCACCTCCGAAATCGTCGAACGCTCCATCCCTTTGCACCGCCTCGGCCTCCCAACGGAGGTCGCGGAACTGTTGTTCTTCCTTTGCTCCGATAGTGCGAGTTACATTACCGGATCCGAAGTACACATCGATGGCGGCCAGCGCGTCTAACGCCCATGCTGCTCGGCAACTTCATCGCCCTTTTCGTCGGTTATCTCTTCGGCTCCATACCATTCGGTCTGCTTCTCACTCGCGCCGTCGGCCTTGGCGACATCCGCGCCATTGGCTCCGGCAACATCGGGGCAACCAATGTCCTGCGAACAGGACGCAAAACGCTTGCCGCCGCAACACTCCTGCTCGACGCCGCCAAAGGTGCTGTTCCCGTACTCATCGCAGTCGCCACGGTGGGATATCCTGCCCCATTCTGGGCCGCCGCCGGCGCGATCCTCGGCCACCTGTTTCCAGTCTGGCTCCGGTTTCGCGGTGGCAAGGGAGTCGCTACCGGCATCGGGGCAATGCTCGCTCTCGACTGGCGTGTCGGCCTTACCATCTGTGCCGTTTGGGTGATAATGGCGCTGCTGTTCCGCCGCTCTTCGCTCGCCGCCCTGAGCGGCTTCGCCGCCGCCCCGCTCGCCGCCTGGGGCCTCGGCAACCCGGCGCTTGCTAAGTTTTCACTGATAATCGGCGCGCTGATCTATGCCCGACACCATGCCAACATTCGCCGGCTGCTTGCAGGCACCGAACCGAAGATCGGCCACAAATCTACCGCCTGAAACCTTTTACCTCTCCCGCTCTGCTGGTGAGGGCGTCCGCATCAGTTCACGATACACCACCTGATCCTCATACATCCGCTGAAACACCGTGTACTTCGCATCGTGATACCTTTGCACCTGGCCACCCTCGGGTTCAATCACTTGCCCCGCCCTGCTCATCGCCCGCATCGCCTCGGGTAGATCCGCGTAGCGTCCCGCGGCTACCGCCCCTAAAATCGCCGAACCCAGCAGCACCGCCTCCGGCTCCTCCGGCAGCACAATCCGGCACCCGGTCGCATCCGCGTGTTCCCGCAAGAACACCGGGTTCTTCGTCCCGCCGCCGCACGCAAATACCGTATCGATCGCATACCCCGCTGCATTCATCGCCTCGATGATATGGCGCGTCCCATGGGCAATCGCCTGCACTGTCGCCAGATACAGTAGCGCCAGGTCGTCCACGGTCGCCGACAACCGCAGCCCCGAGATCATTCCTCGCAGGGTCGGATCAGCCCGTGGGGACCGATTGCCAAGGAAATCAGGTTGCACATGCAAGTCGCTCGTCAGTGCCGCCGGAAACGCAACTCCCCGGGCCATCGCTTCCAGCCGTGCATTCAACATTTCATAAACTGTGCGCCCGTCCGCACTAACCTCTGCAAACGCCGCGTGCGTCCCCACCATGTGATCAATCAGCGCGCCAGTTGCTGTCTGTCCACCCTCGTTCAACCAGAACCCAGGCAGCATCGCCGAGAAATACGGTCCCCAAACCCCTGGCACGAAAATCGGATCACGTGAAACCGCCATATGGCAGCTTGAGGTCCCTCCGATCAGCGCCAGCCGCCGATTCATGCTGCGTTCGGTGAGCCCCTCGCCATCCACCGGCGCCCCGATCACCCCCACCCCGCCCGCATGAGCGTCAATGATGGACGTCCCGACCGCCGTTCCCTCGCGCAATCCCAGTTCCGCCGCCGCCCTCGCCGACAAGCCCGCGCCTAGTGCCCGCCCAAGCGGCAGCACTTCGCACCCGATCCGCTGAAATCCCTCATCCGCCAGATCGCCCAATCCGGCCGCGCGGAAATACCCCTCGTCCCACCGGCCCTCGTGCCCGAGATAGGTCCACTTGCAAACAGTCGAGCACAGCGACCGCGTTTCGGCTCCCGTCGCCCGCCACGTCAGAAAATCCGGCAGATCGAAGAACATCGCGGCGCGCGTCCAGCTCTCCGGCAGATGCTCCTTCAGCCAGAGCAGCTTTGGCGTTTCCATTTCCGGCGACATCACCCCGCCGACGTAGCGCAGCACCTCGTGACCAATCGCGTTGATCCGCGCGGTCTGCTCCAGCGCCCGGTGATCCATCCATACGATCACATCGCGCTCCGGCTCGCCCGAGAGGCTTACCGAAACCGGACCACCCGCGGCATCCCGCGCCACCAGGGAACACGTCGCATCGAACCCAATGCCAACGACCGAAACCGGCGCGGTCTGCGCCATGGCCTGCCGCACCGCCGCGCACACCGCGTCCCAGATATCGTCGCCCGATTGTTCCACATGCTCCGGAACCGGCCGCCATATCTGGATGGCCTGGCTGCCGTGGCCCAGGCGGCACCCGTTCAGGTCGAAAACCGCCGCCCTTGCGCTGCCTGTGCCGACATCAACACCGAGAACTGCGTCGGTCACCAGCAGGTGTAACCGCCATCCGCCAGCACGATGCTACCGGTGAGCAGGGAAGCGGCGTCGGAGGCGAGGAAGAGGACGGTGGAGGCAATCTCCTCCGGCTGGCCCACCCGGCGCATCGGCGTCATCTCCAGCCAGATGTCATACATAGCCTTGTTTTCCATCCCGAACACGGTCAGCGGCGTGGCGATATATGTCGGTGCCACTGCGTTCACCCGCACGCCACGCGCGCCCCATTCGGCGGCCAGCGACTTGGTCAGGTGATGCACCGCTGCCTTGGACGCATTGTAAAAAGACTGCGGCTGCGGCTTGTTCACGATGAAACCGGACATCGAGCCGATATTCACGATCGAACCCTTCCCCCGCGCCAGCATGCGTTTTCCAAATGACCGGCAGCACCAGAACAATCCATCGACGTTCACCGCCATATGCTTTCGCCAGTGCTCGTCAGTCGTATCCTCCGCTCGCACGTCGCTGATCGCGATCCCCGCGTTGTTCACCAAAATCGACGCCCCGCCCTGCTCCTTCTCCACCCGCTCGGCCAGCGCCTCGACCGCACCCGAGTCCGTCACATCCAATGGTGCCCCCGCAGCCTCGATCCCCAGCTTCCGTAGCTGCGCCACCGCGTTCTCCACCCGGTCGGGCATCAGCTCCGCGACCACCACTCGCGCGCCCGCCTCCCCCATCGCCTGAGCGCACGCAAAGCCAATCCCCTGCCCGCCGCCGGTTACCACCGCAACCTGGCCGTCAACCCGGAACTTCTCCAGATACACGTCCGCCTCCTATTTCACCGCGCCGAACGTCAGCCCGCGCACCAACTGCCGCTGGCTTACCCAGCCGAACACCAGGATGGGTGCAATCGCCAGCACCGAAGCCGCCGACAGTTTCGCCCAGAACAGTCCCTGCGGCGCCGAAAACGATGCAATAAACGCCGGCAACGGCGCGGAGCCATGCGCCGACAGGTTCAGGCTCCAGAACGCCTCGTTCCAGCAAAGAATGATGTTCAACAGTGCAGTGGACGCAATCCCCGGCCCCACAATCGGCAGCAGCACATGTACAATGACTTGCCCCAGGCCCGCCCCGTCGATCCTGCTTGCTTCGATAATGTCCTTCGGAGTCTCCCGGAAAAACGTAAACAACATCCAAACCGCAATCGGCAGATTGCTCAACACGTAAATAATGATCAGCGACAGCACCGAGTCCAAAAGTCCCGCATCCCGCGCAATCAGATAGATCGGCACCAGCACGCCAACGGCCGGCAGCATCTTCGTGGATAGCATCCACAGCAATGTGCCACGAGTTCGCTTCGTGGGATAAAACGCCATCGCGAATGCCGCTGGAATGGCTATGATCAGCACCAGCACCGTTGCGCCAAATGAAATCAATATGCTGTTCCACAGGAAATGCAGGTAATTCGCCTGTGCGAATATGTCCGAATAGTTCTGCGTCGTCGGATGGAAAAACAGCAGCGGCGGCGTCTGGACCGCCTCCACCTCGGTCTTGAAGCTGGCGAGCAGCATCCAGAAGATTGGGAAGAACATTGCTACCGCACCGATCCAGCACAACGTGCCAGCGATTGGATGCGATTGCTCGGGACGCCGGCCTCTCATACGTCCAGCCTCCGTGCCACGGTCCGGACCAGGAAGGTCGCCATGATGTTCGCCAGCACAATCGCGATCACCCCGGCAGCGGAAGCGGATCCTACATTGAATGCCAGCAACGCACGCTGATAAATCAGGAACGCCAGGTTTGTCGTGGCCACTCCTGGTCCGCCTGCCGTCGTCACGTAGATTTCCGCAAACACCCCGAGCAGGAAGATCGTCTCCATCATAACCACTACGCTGATGGCGCGTCCCATATGCGGGATCTGGATATACAAGAAGATCGAGATCGGACCGGCGCCGTCCAGCCGTGCCGCCTCCAGCGTGCTCTCATCCAAAGATTAAATCGACGTAAACAGAATAAGGAACGCAAACGGCAGCCATTCCCACGAAACGATGGCACACACAGAAGGAAGCGGGAATTGCCCGAACCAGTCCACTGCGTGCAGCCCTACCGCACGCAGGATATAGCTGATCAGCCCATTTACCGGGTTCATCAGCAGGTTCTTCCAGATCAGTGCGCTGACGGTCGGCATCACAAAGAAGGGCGAAATCATCAACACGCGCGCCACGCCCTGACCCGGGAAATCATTCGCGAACAGAGCCGAAAAAATAGCGCCCAAACCGATCGTCACCACCAGCACTGCGACGACCAGAATCACCGTCACCAGCAACGCCGAATACAGTGCCGGGTCCTGAAACAGGAATTTGTAGTTGGCGATCCCCGCAAACCCATGCAGCATCGGGTTGAGCAGGTTGTATCGCCGGAAGGAAAACCACAGCGTCATCGCCAGTGGCGCGATCATCCAGATCAGCAGCAGCCCGACCGCCGGAGCCACCAGCGGCAGCATCTCCATGCCAGTCCCCAGCCGTCGCCGAGAGCCAGCAGCCCCGGGCCTTCTCGGGGATACACTAGTAGGCGCTGTAACTGTGTCCATGAGCCGGTCTGGCGGTCCGGCGTTTCCGCCGGATCGCCCCTCTTCTACTGCTTCTACTGCATATAGCCCGCCTGTTGCATGGTAGATGTCACGGACGCCTGCGCCCGCTTCAGCGCCTGATCAGCGCTGATCTGCCCGGTCAGTGCCGCCGCCACCAACTGCCCAACCGTAGTCCCGAGCGCCTGGAACTCCGGGATCGACACATATTGGATCCCCGTATAGGGCACCTTCTGTGCCGTCGGATGCGTGATATCCGCCGACAGGATGGCCTTCTCTACCTCCTTGGCGAATGGCGCCGCCTTCAGGTAATCCGGGTTGTTATATGTGGTCTGCCTCGTTCCAGGAGGAACCACCGTCCACCCATCCGTCTTGCCTACCAGGTCGATGTACTGCTTGTCCGTTGCCCACTGCAGGAACGACTTCGCAGTTGCCTCCTGCCTCGACGACTTCGGAATCGCCAGCGCCCAGGCCCAGAACCAATGCGACCCGTTCGGCACTTTGGCGATCGGCGCCGGTGCAAACGCCGTCTTATTCGCTACCTGGCTGGTATGCGGATCGTAAATATATCCGGCGCCCGAGGTCGCATCGACCCACATCCCGCAATGCCCGGTCGAGAACAGCGCCTGATTCTCATTGAACCCGTTCGAGCTCGCGCCCGGCGGACCATAATTGCGCATCAGATTGATATAAAAATTCAGCGCCTCATGCCACGGCGGCGTATCAAGCTGCGGTTTCCAGTTCATATCGAACCACTGTCCGCCAAAGGTATTAACCAGCGGATCGAAAAACGCCATGTTCTCGCCCCAGCCCGGCTTGCCCCGCAGGCAAACCCCGTATTGCTGCTTGCTCTTGTCCGTCAGTTTCTTTGCAAAATTCTCGACATCCGTGTACGTCGGCTGCTCCGGCATTTTTAGGCCCGCCTGATCAAACAGATCCTTGCGGTAATACGTAAACGAACTCTCCGCATAAAACGGCACGGCATACAGCTTCCCGTTCGCTGACAGGCTGTCCCGCACTGTCTTGAAAATATCGTTGTAATCGTAACTGCTTGGAAAATCGTTGACCGGGTCCAACCACCCCTGCTTGGCCCAGATCGGCGTCTCGTACGACCCGATCGTCACGACATCGAACTGCCCACCGTTTGTCGCGATATCCGTCGTCACCCGCTGACGCAGGACATTCTCCTCAAGCACGACCCAGTTGACGTGATTGCCAGTCTGCTTCTCCCATTGCGGCGACAGCCTCTGCATCACGATCATTTGAGAATTATTCACCGTCGCGATCGTGATGGTCGCCGCTTGTGCCGAAACCGCACTTATCAGCGCCACGGCTGCCGCGAAACATCCCGTGCGTAACATGAAGCATTCCTCCCCTTAGCCAGCCTGTCGAATTGGTCGCAAAGGCAAATCAGCCCAACAGCTTAAACGAACCGAGTCAAGCAGCTTCTGGCGACTGGCAACTGACGACTGAATTCGCCGTTGGCAGCCCCGATGCCTCGCATACTGGATCAATTTGCCGCCCGGTTCCACTCGCGGCGTTCCTGGACCACTGCGCTTCTGGGCGCGCCCTGGCCGTGGCCGCTTTCCTCGATGCAAGTCACCCCCAGAAGCCGAGCCGGCCGCCCGCGCCCCCACTACGTTCGCGCTGGCGCCCATGGGAGGGCCGCTACCTCCCCACTCTCGCCACGGCCATTATCAGCCTCTCCCCTTTTATTGTCGTCACCACCGCGTACGCCATGTTTAGCCGGCAGGTCGGAGGCGACATCCACGCCTCCCAGACCGCGCTGGAAATCATCGCGGGCCTCGCCACCGCCGGATACGCCTGCGGTGCCCTGTTCGGCGGCGACCTCATTCAGCGATTCCGCCAGCGAGAATTGTTCTTCCTCTGCGAGCTCCTGTTCGCGATCGGCTGTCTCCTGGCCGCCATGGCTCGTAGCCCCGCCGGCTACGCCGCCGGCCGTATCCTGTCCGGCTTCGCCACTGGCCTCCTGCTCGTCATCGCCCTGCCGCCGGTTTTTCAAAGGTTCCCTGCCAGCAAGCTGCCTATCACCATCATCTTCGTGAACATCGGCTTTTTCGGCACGGTCTGCATCGGCCCGCTGCTGGGCGGCTGGGTCGAGGCCGGACACCACTGGCGTTGGTTCTACGGCGTCCTCGGCGCAATCGGTGCGGCAAACATCATTCCAGCTTTCCTGTGCATTCCCCTCCAGGCCGCCTTCAATCCCGGTTTTCGATTTGACTGGCCCGCCGTTCTTCTAGGGTTCGGCGCTGTGGTCCTACCCTTTTGGGCCTCCGGCGAGCTTGCCGCTTATGGCTTCGCCTCGATCCGCTTCACCGCTCCCCTCTTCGTCGGCGCCATCTGCTTCATCGCGCTCATCCTGATCGAGTTTCACCAGGAACAACCCCTCTCTCCCGTCAGACCGATGTGGAACACTTACTCGGTCACCGGCACTCTCGTTGCGATGATCGGCGGCGGCGTCTTCGTTTCGATGCTCGAGCTTGCCGTGCGCTTCCACATGCAGGTCCTGCACCAGACACCCGTGCAGACCGGCCTTTTGCTCTGGCCGCTCGCGCCTGCTGTGCTGGTTACCGCCATGATCTTCGGTGGTATCCTGCGCACCCGCCTTATGCCCCTGTTCCTCTTCATGGGCATGGCCCTGCTGATCGGCGCTGGCGCGATGTTGCTGAAGCTGCCCGCAAACGGCGGCGCCGGCCTGACGATGAGCGCCGCCGCCCTGTTGGGATTCGGAGCAGGGGCGACAGTTTCGCCAGGGTTGAATATTGCGAGCTTTCCGGTGCCTAATCAGATCATTGGTCGCGTCTTCGCGCTTGTCGAGCTGGTGCGCTCGCTAGCCGATTACATCATGGCCCCGGTCATTCTCCAGATCGCCCGAGAGTCATCCGCTGCCCGCCTCGATGCGCACGGTGTGCATTTCGCGCTCTGGGTCACTGTCATGGTCACGATCGGCTGCACACTCGCGGGCACGCTTCTATACATTCTCGGCCGTGGTGGTCTCCCACGCCCCGATTTCGAGACCTGGCTCGCTCACAAAGGCCCTGCGATCCAGCCCACTCCCCTGCTCGCCCGCCTCCGCTCACTATGATCGAGCGTGTTATTGCGAGGGGCGCAGCGGCCAAGCAATCTCGTTCCCTCATACCAGGCGTCCGGTCCGATGACCGCTTTCAACTCTTCTCAAACCGTCGCCGCTGGCGACGTGATGTCGGGTTTTGGCCGAAAGCGGAACGGCAGCTTTCGAAATAGTCTGCAAGCCGCAACCGACGCTGAGCGGGACATCCGCACCGGACTTCTGCACCAGCCAAACCCTTGATTTTGCTTGCCTGGGCAAGCTGTGCGAAATTCTTGCAGACCGTGTGAAAACTTCAGGCCGTAACGGCAATGAGCAGGGTTCGAATCCGCTGGCGTTTAGCCGAGACATATACCTGCCGCGAAGCAATTGCCTGCGAAACTATGTTGCGCGCGGTCCGCACGCTTCCGCGTTTTCACACGATCTGCTTGATTTATGCGCCCCGATTGCCGGTTCCAAAAGGGATTTCGATGTGGAATTAACCCTGACAGTCGCGGCGCGTGGTAGTGCCGTGATTTGGCAGAAGCAACGTTTCAAAAAAGATATGTGATTCCCAGCACGAAGCTGAGGATGAACGATCTTAAATCCTCGTAAAGTGCGAAGATTCTCCACACAGTTCGTCAGGAGGGCATGATACACTTAGTTACCATTAAAAAAGGGGGACGGCAAACCTGCAGGGCGGCCGCCTTGCTTTTGTTGGGGAACGTCAATGACTCTGACACAGGCTCTTACACGCTTTTGGATTCTCGCCAGCGTCGCCCTTTTTGCCTCCGGCGCGTTTACGACCAATGCTGCGGCGCAAAACCAAAACCCGATAGTCGGGGCGTGGGCGTTGGTGTCTGCGTCGCAGACCGTGAATGGTCAAACGCGGGACTATTTCGGTCCGCAACCACTCGGACAACTCATCTTCACCCCAAACGGTCGATTCTCAGTCATTCTAGTGCGATCCGATCTTCCCAACTTTGCCAGCAACAACCGGTCCACCGGCACGCCGGATGAGAACACCGCCGTGGCGCGAGGCAGCGTCGCACTCTTCGGCACCTACACGGTCAGCGGCGACAATCTGCATATCCATATCGATGGCAGCAGCTTCCCCAACTGGCGTGGCAAGGACCAAACCCGCATGGTCCAAGTCACGGGTGATCAGTTAACTTGGCAGAATGCAGCAGCCTCGGCGGGCGGGCACGACAAGCTCGTGTACCAACGCGCCAAGTAAGTGTGTCGCTATTGGTGAGCGCGGCGGCAATTGCCGATCCAGCGTGCCTAACTGGCCCAACCGTTGGCCCGAGGTATGCCGCGCTGCTGCGAACAGGGAAGGTCCTAAGCACGGCGGATAAACGAGCAAGCAACTGTGTGATAAGGTCGTTTTATGACAACCTGGGCCGAGACAAAGCCGAGTATTCCCAACGCATAGCCGCGCCGCCATGAGAAGTCGGCGGAGGGACGTCCGCTTTGGAGGAGCAGCGCCGTTCGATTGAACGGCAGCTGTGGGCGCAGAGCGGACCTCAGTGCGACCAGCACTCGGTGTCCGCTTCCCATCGGACTGGCGCGCTGGTATCAGGCGCCGCGGCTACAACCGGATCCGCACCCCCGCAATGAAACTCCCGCCCGGCGTCTGAAACCCATTCACCGGCTCAAACCTCGAATTGAAAATGTTCCGCCCATTAGCATACGCGCTGATCCGCGGCGTGATCTCGTACGTAATGGTCATGTTCACGATCGTCCCCTGGCGCGAGGTACCAACCACACCTGTGCTGAACCCCTGGTCATTGACCAGAAAATCCTGAAACGCCCCGGTAAACAGCACCTCCGGTACAATCCGCAGCTTGGGAACGGGCGCGATCATCGCATCCACCGAGGCCGTGTTCTGCGGCCGCCGCAACAGCAGCATACCTGTATCGGCATTCTGCGGCTGCGTCCACGTATAGGTCGCATCCAGCAAAAACCATACTGTAGGCCGCAGCGTCAGTTCCGTCTCCACACCCTCGATATGCGCCGACCCCACATTCTCCGACGTGCTCGTGGTGGGCGTCGGAAACACCGTCTCGATCAGGTTGGTGATCTGCTCGTTGAAATAGGTCGCGTCGAAACTGACGGCATCCGACCGGCCCAGCGCGGGCAGGTCGGTGGTGAACCCCACTTCCCAGCCCTGTGCGGTCTCCGCCAGCAAATTCGGATTGCCGATATAACCAGTCGAGTCCACCCCAAACCGGTCAAACAGCGACGGTGCCAAAAAAGCCGTGCCATACGCTGCGTGGAAATGTGTCCGGATCTCCTGCGCGTCGAACACTGCACCAAGCCGCCACGTGAACGGCTGATCGTTCAGCACCCAGTCCTGCCGGATCTGCCCCGTCACCGTCAGCCGCTGCGCCAGCGTCGTCTGAAACCCGGCATACACTGCATTATCCGTCATCGAAGCATTGAAGCTCTGCTGATACGGAAACCCCGCGGTCATCGAGTTGATCCGCGTCTTCGCAGTCTCCGAGGTCTGCTCAAACCCGAACGTGATGTCCGCCATCGACACCATCGGTGAACGGATCACATCCCCCAGATGCAGCACATTGTTCCACTGCAGATCCGTCTCATAGGAATGATACCGCAAATCATTGGTCGCCAGGTTCGGATCATCCGGATTGAACGGCTCATAATACTTCCGGTCGTCCTGCAGATGCCCCAAGAACAGCCCCGTTTCCAGCAGCCCGCCCGCAAGCAACGAATGCACCCCGATCCGCCCGAGCAGGGATGTGTCATGCCCGGTTGAATTTGAGTCATCGAATGTCGGGGAACCCAGCTGGTTGAACCCGAACACCGCACGACGCCCGCGAAACAGCAGCGAAAACCGCGTGCCCGGCACTGGCGTATAGCCCAGGTTCACCGTCCCGATCTGGTCCCGGTAACCTTGCGGCGTACCCGTGTAAATCGCCTCCCGCTGCGGCGTGTAATCGAACCCCTCCAGCGATTCGGTCTGCACCACCGCGGCGTAATCCAGTGGCCCCTTAACGCCTGAAAGCACCTCGCTGTTCTGGATTTGCTGCGGATAACCGCCCGCGAGATCCCCGTATAGATGCACTCCCGGTTGATACCCCTGAACGGTAATTAGATTGATCACACCGCCGATCGCACCGGACCCGTACAAAGCCGCCATCGGCCCACGGATGATTTCAATCCGCTCCACGTCCGCTAGTGTATCGATGCCAAAGTTGAACGCCGCCCCGGGATCGGAAGGATCGTTGATCGGCATCCCGTCGCGGAGCACCAGCACCTGGTTCGAATTCGTTCCCCGGATAAACACACTGCCCTCGCCGCCGGGCCCACCGGACTGCGCCACGCGCACCCCAGGCACGGCTGACAGCGCTTCCGCGAGCGTATTGTAGCCCCGTTCCTCGATCTCCTGCCGCGTGATCACCGTCACCCCGGCGGGAATATTCTCGATCTCGGTCGGCACCCGAGTGGCCGTCACCACAACCTCAGGCGTCATCGTACCAGCCTGCGGCAGCATCTGCGCCGAAGCTAACGTTGGCAACGCTACCACCGTTGCCATCCCAAACACCAAACGCATGCGGTCCTCCGCGTCAGCGGGACCGCGCACCGGCGGCCCGGAGTAACAGGGGACGACAGCGGCCGGCGGGACTTCACCCGCTGCACCGGTGCACCCCGCCCGATGCGTGCGCGCAGTCTCGATGCCGGCCGGTCTCCTGGCTCGCGGGTCTTCGCTCTCACCGCCTTCTCGCCGGACGCACCGGCAATGGCGCTTCGCGCGCAGGGTTGGTGTGGTGGCCGCGCGCAAAACGATAGGTGAGTCGCTCGCCGCAACAGTTGCGGGGGCAGCCGCCCGCGGTTGGCTCCGTGGCGTTCCCGTTTCAGCCCTTGCGGGCCACCGGCATCTACGCGGAGATTACTAAGTCAGGAGATTCCCGCAATGATCCCTCGGGCCAATTTCGAACCCGCTGCGCCTGCACCCCTTGACGGCATCCGCGTTATCGATCTCTCCCGCCTGGTAGCGGGCAACATGCTCAGCCTCCAGCTCGCCGACCACGGCGCCGAAGTCATCAAGATCGAGGATCCGCAGAAGGGCGACCCGCTGCGTGCCTGGCGCGTCAACGGCCTCAGCCTGTACTGGAAAGTTTATGGCCGGAACAAAAAAAGCCTCGCCCTAAGCCTGCGTGCCCCCGAGGGAAAAGCGGCCCTGCTGGAGCTCATTGCAACCAGCCAGATCCTGATTGAGAACTTCCGCCCCGGCACGCTGGAGCAGATGGGCCTGGGCCCGGACCTGCTGCACGCGCGCAACCCGGCCCTGGTCATCGTCCGCATCTCCGGCTTCGGCCAGACCGGACCCTACCGCGATCGCCCCGGCTTTGGTTCCCTGGTGGAGGGCATGTCCGGCTACGCCGCCAAGAGCCGGTATCTCGACCGGCCGCCGGTGTTGCCTCCGCTCGCCCTCGCCGACATGGTCGCAGGCCTTTACGGGGCCTATGCTGTGATGGTCGCGCTTCGCGTGGCCGAGCGCACCGGCAACGGCCAGTCAATCGACCTCCCTTTGCTCGATCCCCTCTTCTCCATCCTTGGTCCGGACGCTGCGATTTACCGTTTAACCGGCGAGAAACCGCAGCGGACCGGCAGCCGCTCCAACACCACAGCGCCCCGGAACGTATGGCCCACCAGCGACGGCCATTTCATCGCCATCTCTGCCTCCATCCAGGCCATGACCGAGCGCCTGCTCCGCGCTATCGGCCATCCCGAGATGATCGACGACCCCCGCTTCCGCACCAACGCCGACCGCGTCCGTAACGTCGAAGCGCTTGAGGGCCCAATCGCCGCCTTCATCGCCGCCCGTACCCTCGAGGAGAACCTGCGCGTTCTCCACGAAGCCGAGGTTACCGCCGGCCCGGTCTATGAGATCGACCAATTCCTCGATGATCCGCACGTGCAGGCCCGCGGCATCGTTGTAGAAACACCCGATCCCGAGGCTGGCAACATGCTCATGCACAACATCGTGCCCCGCCTCACCGTCACACCAGGACGCCTGCGGCGGCCGGCCCCTGCCCTGGGCGAGCACACCGCTGAGATCCTGAGATCCATCGGTTACAACGCCGGCCGCATCGACGCTTTGCACCGCCAGGGTGTGGTTGTGTTCCCCTAAGTGGTTCGATCGCCGCCACCGCCTAGTGCCGCCTGCGCCGCCGCCAGCCGAGCCACCGGCACCCGATAAGGGCTGCACGATACGTAATCGAGCCGCACCTGCTCGCAGAACGCGATCGAGGCTGGATCGCCGCCATGCTCGCCGCAAATTCCGAACTTCAGCCCCGGCTTCGTCCGCCGGCCCTTTTCCGCGGCGATCCGGACCAAGCCGCCCACGCCTTCCACGTCGATCGTCACAAACGGATCCTTGGGCAGAATCCCCTTCTCCACATACTGCGGCAGGAACTTGCCTGCGTCATCGCGCGACAGCCCGAACGTCGTTTGAGTTAAGTCATTGGTGCCGAAGCTGAAAAAGTCGGCCACTTCGGCAATGGCATCCGCCGTCAGCGCCGCCCGCGGTAGCTCGATCATTGTTCCGACGGTGTACTCCAGCTTCTGACCCTTTGCTGCGAACACCTCCCGAGCGGCCTTCTCCACCTGCGCCCGTGTAATCTCCAGCTCCTTTCGAGCACCCACGAGAGGGATCATGATTTCCGGCACTGGAGCCGACCCGGTCTCCTCCGCAACGGCGAGCGCACCCTCGAAGATCGCCTGCGCCTGCATTTCGTAAATTTCCGGGAACGAAATTCCCAGCCGGCACCCACGGTGCCCCAGCATCGGGTTGGCCTCGGCGAGCTCCGCGGTGCGCCGGCGCATCGCGTCAACGTCGGTCCCCAACGCTTCCGCCACCTCTGCCAGTTCCGCCTCGCCGTGCGGCAGGAACTCGTGGAGCGGCGGATCGAGCAGCCGGATTGTCACGGGCAAGCCCGCCATGATCCGGAACAACTGAATGAAATCATCCCGCTGGTGCGGCAAAAGCCGCGCCAGAGCCGCACGGCGGCCGGCCTCGTCACGAGCCATGATCATCTGCCGCACCGCGCCGATCCGGTCCGGATCGAAGAACATGTGCTCGGTCCGGCACAGACCGATACCCTCGGCACCGAACTTGCGGGCGGTTTCCGCATCCAGCGAGGTTTCGGCGTTGGCCCGCACCTTCATTCGCCGCGCATCATCCGCCCACTGCATCAGGGTGGCGAAATCCCCGGACAGCGCCGGCTCAATCATCGGGACGCTGCCCAGGAAAATCTCGCCGGTCGAACCGTCGATCGTGATCGTGTCCCCGGCCTGGACCGTTACCCCGCCCGTGCGGATCGTCTGGGCGTTGTAATCGACTGTCATTCCGCCGGCGCCTGCGACGCAGGGGCGGCCCATCCCGCGGGCAACCACGGCCGCGTGGCTCGTCATCCCACCGCGGGTTGTCACGATACCCCGGGCGGCATGCATGCCGTGAATATCCTCGGGACTGGTTTCGATCCGGACCAGGATCACCGTCTCGCCGTTCGCAGCGCGTGACTCCGCCTCGTCGGAGTTGAAGACCACCGTCCCGGATGCTGCTCCAGGGCTCGCCGGCAACCCTTTGGCCAGCAGCTTCCGCTCGGCGTCCGGATCCAGCGTCGGATGCAGCAGTTGATCCAATGCCGAGGCATTCACCCGCCGTATCGCCTCCGACTGGTCAATCAGCCCTTCGTTAGCCATCTCAACCGCCATACGCAGGCTTGCCGGAGTGGTGCGCTTTCCGTTACGAGTTTGCAACATGTAGAGTTTATGCTTTTGGACCGTGAACTCGATATCCTGCATGTCACGGTAGTGCTGCTCCAGCTTGCGCCGGACCTCCAGGAGCTCCGCGTAGGCTTGCGGCATCGCCTCTTCCATTGGCACTTCGCCTGGCTTTGCCCGTGACTTCGAGAGCGGCTGCGGGGTTCGGATGCCCGCGACCACGTCCTCGCCCTGGGCGTTCACCAGGTACTCACCGTAGAAGACGTTGTCGCCCGTGGACGGATCGCGCGTGAAACAAACTCCCGTCGCGCAATCTTCGCCCATGTTGCCGAACACCATCGCCTGGACGTTCACCGCCGTGCCCCAGTCGCCCGGAATGTCATGCAAACGCCTGTACGTGATCGCGCGCGGATTCATCCAGCTCCCGAACACGGCCCCAATGGCACCCCACAACTGCTCCTCGGGCGACTGGGGGAACGGCTTGCCCGTTTCTCCCGCAATCATGTCCTTGTAGGCATCCACCACGCGGTGCCAGTCCTCGGCCGTGAGCCCTGTGTCCTCGAACACGCCGGCGTCCAGCTTTACATGCTCGATAATCTCCTCGAACCGGTGGTGGTCCACCTCCAACACCACCGATCCATACATTTGTATGAACCGCCGGTAGCTGTCCCACGCGAAGCGCGCATCATCGGCATCCCGGGTCAGGCCCTCGACAGTCGCATCGTTCAATCCGAGATTCAGGACCGTATCCATCATCCCGGGCATCGAAACCCGTGCGCCGGATCGCACTGACACGAGGAGCGGTTTGTCCTGATCCCCGAACCGCCGGCCTACAGCCTGCTCCACCCGAGCCAGTGCCCGGCGCACCTGCGGCTCCAGGTCCTCCGGATACTGCCGGTTATTTTTGTAGAATTCCGTGCAGACCTCGGTCGTGATTGTGAACCCCGGCGGTACCGGCAATCCGATGTTCGCCATCTCCGCCAGGTTCGCGCCCTTGCCGCCGAGCAGATCGCGCATATCCGCACGGCCTTCGTTATGCCCCGCTCCGAAGCTGTACACCCACTGGGTCATAGGGACTCCGTTCAGCCTTCGATCTTCGAGAAATCGGCGACCAGATCCATGGCCGCCCGCACGCGGGAGAGCAAACGCAGCCGATTACGGCGCAAATCGGGCTCGGGGGCGTTCACGGTTACGCGGTCGAAGAAGGCATCGAGTGGGTGCCGTAGCCCTGCCATGACCGCCATTGCCCCCGGGTAATCCTCCCGCGCCAGCAACCGATCCGCCTCACCCAGCGCATCAATTGCCTCGGCCAGCGTCCATTCCTCCGGTTGGCGCAAAAGTCCGCGATCCGGTTCCCCGGAGTGCGGCCCGTCCTTCCGTTCCTCGATCCGCAAGATGTTGGCCGCCCGCCTGTACGCGGTCAGCAGATTGGCTCCATCCTCGGTCCCGAGGAGGTTGGTCACCGCTTCCGTCCGTGCGAGCAGCCGGACGATGTCGTCGTCTGCGCCTGCCGCGAATACGGCGGCGAGTACGTCGTGCCGGGCCCCCTCGGTGCGCAACTGCACCCGGAGCCGCTCGGCCAGGAATTCCAGGATCTCCTGCGCCGGACCGCTGGTCTGGTCCAGGAGCGGCATCAGGCGGATGCGCAGCCCGTTCTCGCGGATGATTCGGATGATCCCCAGACCTGCCCGGCGGAGCGCGTAAGGATCGCCGGAGCCGGTCGGTTTTTCGCCGATTCCGAAGAACCCGGCCAATTGGTCCAGTTTATCGGCAAGGGCTATCGCGATAGTTACGGGCGCGGAGGGCACCGGATCGTTCGGTCCTTTTGGGGCGTAGTGGTCCCGGATCGCGTCGGCGATTTCAGGCGGTTCCCCGTCGTGCCGGGCGTAATAGCCGCCCATCACACCCTGCAGTTCCGGGAACTCGCCCACCATGCCGGTCACCAGGTCCGCTTTCGCCAGCTCGGCGGCACGCTCCGCGATATCGGGATCAGCGCCGACCAGGGGAGCGATTGCCCGCGCGAGCCGCCGTAGCCGGCGTACCCGTTCGCCCTGGCTTCCAAGCCTGGCATGGAACGTCACGTCCTCCAGCGCCGGAACGCGCTTGGCCAATGGGGTTTTTCGGTCCAGGTCCCAGAAGTGGCGCGCATCGGCAAACCGCGCCCGAAGTACCCGCTCATTGCCCGCGATGATCACGGCGCCGCCGTCCTCTGCCTCGATATTGGCGACAAAGCCGAACCATGGCGCCGCGGCGCCCGAAGGGAGGCGCAGCGCAAAATAGCGTTGATTTACCCGCATTGAGACCTGCATAACCTCGGGCGGCAGGTCCTTGAAGGCGGGATCGATCCGCCCCAGCAGCGGCACCGGCCATTCCACCAGCCCGGCCACTTCATCGAGCAGCCCCGGATCGTCCACCACGGTCAACGCGCGAGCGTCTGCCAGTGATGCGATGCCGCTGCCGATCCGCCGCCGGCGCTCCTCCGGATCGACCAGCACCCGGCGAGCTGCGAGCTGGCCCCGCCAGTCATCGCATCCGCTGACGGGGAAGGCACCTGGGGCGTGAAACCGATGCCCCTCCGTGAGATCGGAGGATGCGAGACCGTGCCCGTCATCGTCCCCGTCCCGGAGGTCGAACGGCACCACCTCGCCATCGAGCAGACAGACAATGCTGCGGAGCGGACGCACCCAGGTGAACTGGCTGGTGCCGCCCCAACGCATGGATTTTGGCCAGGGAAAGCGCCGTAAGAGGGGCGGCATCGCTTGTGTGATCAGGGCTGCTGCGGGTGCCGCGGCCGTGGCCTTGTGCAGCACCCAGTATCCGGCTTCCTCGCGAAGCTGGTCCTTGGTCGCCTCATGCTTCCTTAAGAACCCCGCCAGGGCCTGCTCCGGTGCGGTAATGCGCGGCCCTCGTTCGAATGCCGTTGCCGCGGCGACTTCAGATGCTACATCAGCACGCAGCGCTATCCGCCTGGGACCGTAGAAGGTATCGACGTGTTCGGGCTCCAGCGGTTCGAGTGCCGCTGAGAGCAGCCGCGCAAGATCGTCGGCCGCGCCGGCCTGCATGCGGGCCGGGATTTCTTCGCTAAACAGCTCGACAAATAACTCCGGCATCAGGACATCAGCGCCGGTTGGATGTCCGTCTGGGCGAAATCGTTGCCCTTAAACAGCAGAGGCAGCTTCTCCAGCTTTGCGAACCCATAGGTCATGCAATCACCGAAGTCAGCCGGGCGCGATGCCGTCCTTTCCCGAACAGGCGGAACGCCTGCCAACCCGCAACCGCATGTTCCGCGGTGAACGGACGAACAATAATGCCAATCTCACGGACAAGCTGCTCGAACAACGCCACATGGCCGCCGCGTCGCTCACGATCGGCCTCGGAAATAGCATGAAAAAAAGCAAACCGTTCGGGCTCTTTAAAGACGATCGCCAGCAGCACAGAGGCATCGATGATCAAGCGGGCAATCCGTCTTCGCCATAAAGCTCGTTGTGATCGGCGCTGGACACTGGCCCCTCGATACCTTCGCAGATCTGATCCGCGATCGCCATGACCCGCTCAAATCGCTCACGGATCTCCCGTTCCCGCTTTACGCGGGCCGCTAACGCATTGCGCACCGCGGTCACCACCTCCTCGCCCGTAAGCTCCGCCAGTTCTCGCGCAAGTCGCGCGGTTTCCCCATTGATCTGAAGTGTATCGGATTCCGTACTCACATCATCCATGGGTCACTCTCCCGCCACCCAGGCCTCGCAGCACGCCTTCGCCAGCGCGCGGACCCGTCCGATATAGCTCGCTCGCTCGGCCACGCTAATTACACCGCGGGCGTCCAGCAGATTGAATAGATGGCTCGCCTTGATGCACTGGTCGTAGGCCGGCAGCGCCAACCGATGCCGGAGCAGGGCTTGGCATTCGCGCTCGGCGTCGGCGAAGTGTTGGGTGAGCAGAGCGGTATCGGCGTGCTCGAAATTGAAGGCACTGTATTCGCGTTCTGCGCGTAAGAAAACGTCGCCGTAGGTGACGCCTGCGCCGTTGAAATCCAGATCGAACACGTTCTCCTTGTCCTGGACATACATTGCCAGCCGTTCCAGGCCGTAGGTCATCTCGAAGCTCGGCAGGGCAACGGGGATGCCGCCAACCTGTTGAAAATAGGTGAACTGCCCGACCTCCATGCCGTCGCACCAAACCTCCCACCCGAGGCCCCAGGCGCCGAGGGTGGGGCTCTCCCAGTCATCTTCGACAAAGCGGAAGTCGTGCAGGAGCGGGTCGAGGCCGAGTTCCCTATAGCTCGCCAGCAGCAACTCCTGCGCGTCGTCGGGACTAGGCTTCATAAGGACCTGAAATTGGTGGTGTTGGGCCAGCCGGTTCGGGTTTTCCCCGTATCGGCCGTCCGAAGGGCGGCGGCTCGGCTGGACGTAGGCTGCCCGCCAGGGCGCTACCCCTAGGGCCCGCAGTGTGGTAGCGGGATGGAAGGTCCCGGCGCCCATTTCGACATCGTAGGGTTGCAGTAAAACGCAACCCTGCTGGCCCCAAAATTGCTGCAGCCGAAGAATAAGCTCCTGAAAGCTCATGGGATCTACGCGGCTCACAGGTCTGTTTTACATCGCTGATTACCGGCCCGGAAAGAGCGACTTAAGCCCCGCCGTCGAGGCTTCGCAGCGCCCTCGCTCGGTGATCAGCCCGCTTACGAGGCGGGCAGGGGTTACATCGAAGGCTGGATTGGCTGCGGTGCTTTCGGGGGCTGCCACCCGTACCCGGACCACCGATCCATTGGCCGCGCGGCCGGTTATATCCGTGACCTCGGCCGGGTCCCGCTCCTCGATGGGGATGGAGGTCACGCCGTCCGCGACGGTCCAATCCACGGTGCTCGAGGGCACGGCGACCCAGAATGCTACCCCGTTATCGCGCGCTGCCAGAGCCTTGAGGTAGGTGCCGATCTTGTTGGCAACGTCCCCGGTTCGGGTGACGCGGTCGGCGCCTACGATGGCCAGATCGACCTGCCCGTGCTGCATCAGGTGGCCGCCGGCGTTGTCGGCGATCACAGTATGCGGGACCCCGTGTTTGGAGAGTTCGAAGGCGGTCAGCGCCGCCCCCTGGTTGCGCGGGCGTGTTTCATCGACCCAGACGTGGACCGGGAGCCCGGCGTTATACGCGGCATAGATCGGGGCCAGTGCAGTGCCCCAGTCGACCGTCGCCAGCCAGCCGGCGTTGCAATGGGTGAGGACATTCACCGGCCGCCCCGGATTGGCCTTGGCCGCCTGTTCTATGAGCGGCCTGCCATAGTGGCCGATGGCCTCGTTCTGGGCCACATCCTCGTCGGCGATGGCTGCTGCCTCGGTGTAGGCGATTGCGATACGCTCCTCGGGACGCGTATTGCGGAGCCGGGTCAGCATGCGTTCCAGGGCCCAGCGCAGGTTCACGGCGGTAGGGCGGGTCTTCGCAAGCATCTCTGCCGCCTGTTCCATCGCCTGGGTGGAGGCATCGGCTCGCACGGCAAGGGCCAGCCCATACGCGGCGGTTGCTCCAATCAGCGGGGCGCCGCGGACCCGCATTACCCGGATCGCCTCGGCAATCTGCTCCGCAGTAGTGAGTCGCATGACCTCCAGTGTCCAAGGCAACTTCGTCTGGTCAATGATCCGCACCGACCATCCGTCCGGGTCCAGCCAGATCGTCCGATAGCTGACGCCTTCCACTTTCATGGGTCAGGCCCGCTGGTGCATCACACAGAGTAGAGTGAACAGGCGCCGCGCCGTGTCCAGGTCTATGTCCACCTTGCCCCCGAGCCGGTCGATGAGCAGAGCAGCACCCTCGTTGTGGAGGCCACGGCGGCCCATGTCGATGGCCTGGATCCGCGCCTCGCGCCCCTCGGCGACTGCCGTCTCATAGCTATCGACGAGTAGCTCGTAATCCTTGATCAGCCGGCGGAACGGGCCCAGCGCCAAGCCAAATCCCACGAGCGGCTGATCCTGAGCATCGCGAATGTCGAGCGCCAGACGTCCCTCCTGGATCGACAGATGGAGCACGAATGGCCCGAAATAAGCCATCTTCCCAGCGGGCCGGAACCTGCTCTCCACTGCCAGGTCGTGCACCGCATGGTCGCGGTCGGCCTCCTGCAACGGCGATAGCCGGGTCAGTGGCTCACCATCCAGGACAACCCGCACCAGCCGGTCGGCGGAGGAGACCCCAGAGGCAGCAGCAGCGGTAGCGGTCATTCGCTTTCCGCCGCCGGTTTCAGCATACCAAGCGCCAGCATCACCCCTACAATCGCCCCCTTGACGGGTTGGAGCAGGCCGAGGGCGAGGGCCAGGGTGAGGGGGAGAAAAATGGCCGTGAGTTCCCAAGTGGGCGGGTTTGCGTATTTCTGCATGATCACCAGGGACGGCACGATGACGTGGCCGGTGATCAAAATGGTGAAATAGGGTGGCGCGTCATCCGCGCGGGCCAGGCCCAGAGGCGCGCCACAGCTCGGGCACACCGGGACCACCTTAAGGAAGGCGCGGAACAGGTGTGTCTTCCCGCATCCCGGGCAATGGCCCACAAGGCCGCGCCCCAGCGCAACAGGCCATGGCGGAACCGGCCAGGAGGGCTTCGGTATTGCGCGGTCCGGAGACCAGCGAACGGTACTCATCGCGCTTATATCGGGCATGCTGCACCGCGAAACCAGAGGGACGTTGCGCTAAGTGCCTAACTCGCCGCAACTATTGGTAAGAAGGCGGCGCCCCGCCGGCCGTTGCGAGATGGCGGGGTGATCCTCGGGTGAGGCGCAAGGACGTGGTTCGCCCATGACGGGAAGGGTGTAGTGCAAGGCGCTCTCGGCATTATAGCAGGCGGCGGGACGCTTCCGGGGCAGATTGCGGCTGCGGCCCGGGCTTCCGGCCGGGACGTATTCATCATCGGTCTGGAAGGGTTTGCCGAACCTGCGGTGCTTGCGCCCTATCCGCATGGCTTTTTCCGGATCATGGCCGCGGGTCAGATCTTGGCGGCGCTGCGTGAGTTTGATTGCCGCGACTTGGTGCTGATTGGCCCGGTGCGGCGGCCTTCGCTGCTTGACCTCCGGCCCGATACCGAGGGCGCCCGCATTCTCGCCCGGATCGGCCGCGCAGCCTTCGGTGGCGATGATGGTCTGCTCTCTGCGGTGATACGCGTGCTGAGCGAAGAAGGGTTTCGGGTACTTGGCGTGGAGGAGGTTCTGGCCGGCGCCCTGGCCCCGGCTGGTGTGCTCACCCGCGCCGGGCCGGATCCAGTGGCTATGGAGGATATTCGGCGTGGAGTTGTGGTCGCGCTTACGCTTGGGGCGGCCGATGTCGGCCAGGGCTGCGTGGTCCAGCAAGGTATCGTTCTGGCTGTGGAAGCCGCCGAGGGCACTGATGCCATGCTCGCCCGCTGTGCCGGGCTTGCCCGGCCGGGGCCTGGCGGGGTGCTGGTGAAGCTGGTCAAACCCGGCCAGGACCGCCGGGCGGATCTGCCCACAATCGGACCCGAGACCGTGCGTGGCGCCGCGGAGGCGGGCCTGCGCGGCATTGCGTTTGAAGCAGGGGGGACCATCCTGACGAACCGGGGTGCCCTGGTGGCCAGAGCGGATGAAGCCGGGCTATTTCTGTTCGGGTTAGAGCCTGAGTTTCTGACCGAGCGAGGAGAGAGTGAATGAGCCGCTTTCTGCATACCATGATCCGCGTCGGCGACCTGCAGCGGAGCGTCGATTTCTACACGAAGCTGCTAGGAATGAAGGAACTTCGGCGCAACGACGTGCCGGAGGGGAAATATACGCTCGCCTTCGTGGGCTATGGTGACGAGGCGAGTAATTCGGTCATCGAGCTGACTTATAACTATGGGGTCGAGAAATACGAGATGGGCGCGGCCTTCGGTCACCTTGCCGTCGGCGTGCCCGATGTGGCGGCTGCCTGCGATAAGGTTCGGGCCGGCGGCGGGAAGGTGACCCGCGAGCCCGGGCCGGTGAAATTCGGCAAGACGATCATCGCGTTCGTCGAGGACCCGGACGGGTATAAGATCGAACTCATTCAGCGGTCGTAGCCGCCGCCTTTGGCTGGACCGGTACCGTTGGGGGTTTCCGGGGGTTGACAACGGTACCGTACCGATCACATGTTCAGGTCGGTGTCGCAATGACATTGACGTCTGTCGGTATTGCCCCGAATTGGACGGGCGGACTCAAGTCAGCCTGCCATGTCAGCCCTCGCCGTTTCCTACGTTGTGGCCGTGCTCGCCCTGGCCGCGGCGCTCGCCAGCTCCTTCGCTGCGTTCTGGCGCGGCCGACCGCGGTCCAGTGAGTTCGATCAGAGTATAGCCGACCGGATTACGGCACTGGAGGCGGAGGCGAGAGCTCTCCGGGAGGTAAACGCACAACTTCTGCGTGATCTGGCGGTCGAACGGGAGCGGTCGTCGCGGATACCGTCTCTGGAAGAGAGCCTTCGTGGCCAGAACGACGAGCTGAGGCGCACCGCAGAGGCGCTGCGGGTGGCTGAGCGGGAGCTGGCGGAGAAGGCAGCAACGCTGGAGGAGAAGCTTCTTATCTTCAACCAACTGCAGGAGGAACGCCTGCAAATCCAGAAGGCGTTCGCCATGGTGCGCGATGAGAATGCCGGGTTGCAGGCGAAGATCTCGGCGCTGGAGACCGAGCTTGCGGATCAATACAAACAATCCGCTGAAAAGCTGCAGGTCCTGCTGGATGCGCGTGAGACGCTGACACGGGAGTTCAAGGTGCTGGCGAACGATGTGCTGCAGCGTCATGGTGACGTGTTCGCGAAACAGAACAAGGAGCAGATCGACATCGTGCTGCAGCCGTTGCGTGAGAAACTGCTGGAGTTCCAGCAGGGGTTACAGAGCGCACAGACTGACAGCGCCAAGGAACGCGCTGCGCTGGCCGAGCAGATCCGCCAGCTTAGCGAAGCCAGCGCGCGGATGACGTCCGAGACCACCAATCTGGCCCAGGCGCTGCGCGGCAATTCGCAGACCCAGGGGGCGTGGGGGGAGATGATCCTGGCTTCAATTCTGGAGCGCTCCGGCCTGCGCGCCGGTGAGGAGTATCTGACGCAGATCTCTCACACGAATGAGGAGGGGGATCGGCTGCGTCCCGATGTTATTGTTCGTCTGCCGGGTGGGCAGCATGTGGTGATCGATTTTAAGGTCTCATTAGTAGCGTTCGAGGCGTTTGTTGCTGCCGGGACTGAGGAGGAGCGGGCGGAGCATCTGGCCCGGCACCTTGATTCTATGCGGTCCCATATCAGGCAGTTGAGCAATAAGCAGTACCATGTTGTTGCGGGCAGCAGCCTGGATTACGTGGTGATGTTCGTGCCCATCGAGGGGGCGCTTGCTGCGGCGCTGCAGGGCGACGCAGGTCTGACCGGGTTTGCGGTGCAGAATAATGTGGCTATCGCGACGCCGACGACGTTGATGATTGCGCTGCGGACGGTGGAGAGCGTGTGGAAGATCGAACGGCGGAACAGTAATGCCGAGGCGATCGCGGACCGCGCGGGGAAGATGTACGATAAGTTTGTGAGCTTTATAGAGGATCTTACAAAGCTGGGTGCGCGGTTGGAGCAAGCGCAGGGGGCTTATCGGAATGCGATGGGCAAGATAAGTACCGGGACGGGTAATTTGGCGGGGCAGTTCGAACGGTTGAAGGAGTTGGGGGCGCGGGCGAGTAAGAGCCTTCCGGCGGGGCTGGTTGGGGAGGAGGTGGAGCAGGGGGTTGGGGAGTAAGTGCGAGTTGGTTGCTCTGGGCCAGCGGGGGGATACACGAGAACGTAAGAAAGTAAGGTTTTGCGCAGATTGCAGCGGACGCACGCGGATGGACGCAGGTAGATCATTCAGGTAGGTTAGCACCTACGTGAATCCGAGTATCCGCTTTTATCTGTCACGAGACACCTCAACCCGAGCCGATCTGGCTCAGTGCCTGACTGGACAGCCCCGGTCGGGCCCCCATAGCGCGATCGCTGATCATCCGTCATCATCCGCCGACTGGGCCAGTGAGGAGGGGGGATGCCATCTGTTATTCCACAGCCAGTCATCGCGCAGCTTACGCGCGCTGCGATTTTTCTTGCCGTGATGGTGAACCCCGAGCCGGAACATCGCGCTGCCGTGCGGGTGTTTTGCACTGAGCTGGCCAGCCTTCTGCGCGCGGTGGGTTTCCGCGACCTCGATGGCCACCTGTCATGTGTCATGGCGTTTGGCTCGGATGCCTGGGACCGGCTGTTCGGGCCGCCGCGGCCAAAAGAATTGCATCCGTTCCGCGAGATCCGTGGTCGCCATCATGCCGTCTCGACGCCGGGCGATATCCTGTTCCACATCCGTGCCACGCGCATGGACTTGTGCTTCGAACTGGCGACCCAGATCATGTCCCGGCTCGGCGGTGCAGTGTCCACGGTGGACGGAGTGCACGGTTTCAATTACTTCGATGATCGCGATCTGATCGGTTTCGTCGACGGGACGGAGAACCCCACGGAACAGGCCGCGATCGACGCTACCATCATCGGCGAAGAGGACGCGGCCTTTGCGGGCGGAAGCTACGTAATCGTGCAGAAGTATCTTCATGATCTGCACGGGTGGAATGCGCTGCCCGTCGAGGCACAAGAGAGGATCATCGGTCGAACCAAACTCTCCGACATCGAACTGGATGATGCCGCAAAGCCGACCTCTGCTCATAATTCATTGACGACCGTCATAGAAAACGGAAAGCAGCTAGAGATTTTGCGTGACAACATGCCGTTCGGCGATGTGGGAAAGGGAGAGTTCGGCACCTATTTCATCGGCTATGCCCGGTCCCCGCAAAGGATCGAGCAGATGCTGGTGAACATGTTCGTCGGCCGGCCGCCGGGCAACTACGACCGGCTGCTGGACTACAGCCGCGCCGTCACCGGCACGCTGTTTTTCGTGCCGTCCGCGACGTTTCTGGAGAATGTCGCGGCCAGCGAGGCGGCCCCGTCGCCTACCACTCCGTCCTCCGATGAACGGGAGGTTGAGGCCGCATCCGGCTCGCGGCTGCGGTCCCCTGATGGTTCGCTCGGCATCGGTTCATTGAAGGGAGAGCCTGGACATGAATAATCTACATCGGGAGCTCGCTCCGATTTCTGACATGGCATGGGCCCAGATCGAAGAGGAGGCGTCCCGCACCCTCAAGCGCCACCTAGCGGCACGGCATGTGGTGGATGTCCAAGGCCCAAAGGGTGTCGAGTTCTCAGCCGCCGGCACCGGTCATCTCCGGCAGATCGGGACGCCTGGCGACGGGATTCAGGCCACGCAACGCGAGGTGAAGGCGCTCGTGGAACTGCGTGTTCCGTTCGAACTGGCGCGCCAAGCGATTGACGATGTGGAACGCGGCGCAAATGATTTCGGACTGGTCGCCGGTGAAGGATGCTGCGCGCAAAATGGCTTTTGCCGAAGATCGCGCCGTGTTCGAGGGGTACGCGCCGGCCGGGATCCAAGGCGTTCGTCAAGGCACCAGCAACCCGGTGTTGACGCTGCCTGCCGACGTAAAGGCGTATCCAGATGCGGTGGAGCAGGCGGTGAGTCAATTGCGCCTCTCCGGTGTCAACGGTCCCTACGCTCTCCTGTTGGGTGCGGAACAGTACACCGCCGTCAGTGGAGCCAGCAATGATGGCTACCCGGTTCTGCGGCATATCCGGCGACTTGTAGACGGCGAGATCGTTTGGGCCCCAGCCCTTGAGGGAGGCGTGGCGGTATCCACTCGTGGTGGCGATTTTGAGCTACACATCGGCCAAGACATCTCCATCGGCTATCTAAGCCATACTGAAACCGCCGTCCGGCTGTACCTGCAAGAGACCTTCACTTTCCTGCTGCTGACGGCAGAGGCTGCCGTGGTGCTAGCGCCTCCGAGCAAATAAGGATTTGGCAGCCGACAACGAAGCTGCCGCACTATTTTTCTTTTATGCGGAGCAAAGTTTTCGCGGTCTCGCGCAGCAGAGCTCGATCAGGCGCCATCCACAAATACCGTCAGCAACTCTGCACAGGCGGCACCACGCCGACGGGCGGCGGTTGGTAAGCCCGGCACAGAGCGAAATGGTCAGCGGCCGATGCACCACCCTCGTCGTCGACACATTCGCGAAGTTGCCCGGCAAAGCGTCAACGACTCGTCGGCCTTGGTCAGTACCAGCGGTTACCAAAGGCGCGGCAAGAGCCTATAACGTGTTCGGCGTGCATAGTGGGCATAGCCGGACAGTTCGGCGCGCAGCAGGCCATCCTCCAGTCCCGTTCGGACGACCAGCAGCGCGATCGCCAAGGCAGCCGGCAGCAAGGCCCACCAGGAGGCGAGTGCGAGCGGAATTGCGATGAACAGTGCTATCGCCGCACTGTAGCCGGGATGACGGACGAATCTGTACGGCCCAGACGTAATCACCTGCTGCCCGCGCTCCTTCTGGATGCGGACGCCTGGCTCGAAGAACGGATTGACGGCCTGAGCCCAGGTCGTGACGGCGATGCCGCCGATAAGCAGGACATAGCCAACCAGAACGACCCATGGCGGTACTTCCGACCATCCCATCCGGCCGGCGTCGAGCGTCGCGATCGGGATTTCAGCGACCATAACCGGGAGCATGACCGCGAGCAGAATCAGGTCCCATTTCTTAGTGCCCGGTTGGAACCGACTGCGGGCGCGGTAGATTATCGGATTCACGCGCGCTAGGAGCAGCGCAGAAAGGCCGAAGGCCGCGACAAGGACCGTGATGAAGATCCAGCCGGGAGTCCAATCGATCCTGCCTGTTGGGAGGAAGACCAGAGCAATAAGGGTCAGCGGCGAGCCTATACCGTAGAGGATTGCCTTGGTGGGCGACATCGGCTTTGGATCGACAGCGGGAGCCATCGACTGTGTCCTTTCAACCTCCCCGCAGACTGAGAGCATAGAGGTGCTGGCGGCTTCCCCGATACTGGTCCGGAGTGGGTCTATGCGGTAGGCCGGTTGCGGAAGAACCACCCGAAATACAGACAGACAAGAAAGAGCACAAAGTGGATCGTGCCACGCACGGCGCTGAGCTCGGGCGACTGGACGGCGCTGGTCCACATCAGCGGGATCGGGATCCTTGCCAAGCAGAAATAGAATTGCATCCCGCTGCTGACGAAGAACGCGCCGGCGAGGAATTTGCGGTACTCGCGGTATCGCACTGCGACGTATAGCGTCGGCGGCCCGACAATGATGATCGCGGCAAGGAGATAGGGAAGCATGGGTCTTCCTCCTGGGCTCGCGCTTGCCGCCAGCCTCTGGTTCAGTATATTCGGAGTATGCCGAATATGTCAAATAGGTCGGGCAAGGACAGGCAGCGCTTCGTGGAGGACGTGGCTCGGCTGCTCATACCTTGGGGTGTTCCGCCCGTCGCCGCCCGGCTCTACGGGTACCTGCTGCTCTGCCCCAGCCCCGTCAGCCTCGACCAGATCACGGAGGACCTCGGGATCAGCAAGAGCAGCGCAAGCGTGGCTGCGCGGCTCTTGGAGAGCTACACGCTGTCGCGCCGTCATCGCGAGCCTGGAACGAAGCGCGCGCTTTACGCCGTGGCGGACGATTATGAGAACATGATCCGGCAACAGAACCGCCTGCTTGAAACGTTGGCCGATCAGCTGAACGCTGGAGCCGGAATTGTCTCGTCCAAGGGGGTAGGCGCGCGCCTCGCGGAAATGGCTGAGTTCTATCAGCTAATGCGGAGCGCCATGGAGGACGCTATACGCCGCTGGAAACGCGGCAATAGGTAAAGAACGGGATAAAGCCCAGCCCGGCAGTGAAGAGCTGCGCCGGTCTTCGTGACGAGTTGAAAGTGGAGAAGCGCCCATTCCGTCCTCCAGTATTCCCCCTCACTCCCACTCGATTATTCTGAGTGATCATAACGCATTGAATTCCGACCAAAAATTTTTCCTGCACACGCCGAAGAACCGTCTCTCCGATCCGTCAGAAATTTCCACCCTTGAATTCAAAGGAGAATTTTGCCGATTCAGAATTTGCTCGGTTTCAGCGACTATCGGCATCGATCGGTCGATCATCTTGAATTCATGGAGCGCGCAGGGGTCACGTTTCACGGGAAAAATACCGTTACGCGGAAGCCACCCAGCGCCCGCGGACGGCGGCCTGTCGCCCGAAAACGTGTAGAATTGGTAGCGGAAGGTGACACGCAGGTCGCGCCCTAGCCCCGCCTCCGCCTCGGGAGTTTGGAGGAAGAGCTGGTAGAACACCGCATTCTCGGTCCGCGGCATGAGCATCGTCGGTGGCCCCGAGTCGCCAAACCCCCGCGAGCGGAACGGCGGGCTGAGAGCGATGACGGCCCGGAAGATGTCGGGGCGCAGAAGCGCCGCTTGCCATGCTATCGCGGCGCCGATGTCCGTGGCCGGCGATCACCGCTTGCTTAGCACCCAGAGCATCGACGACACCCACGATATCGGTCATCTCTAGCTGGACAAAGGCAATTTCAAAACGTGAAGCGAGAACGGTAGTCTTGCGGCGTGACGGCGAGCAGGCGCAGGAAGCTGCGGCGCATAGTTTCCTCCGAGCCGAAGCCGCAACGCTGCGCGATACGCTTGACCGGCGTGCGTGACTCTGAAAGCAGACGCCGCGCCGCTTCCACTCTCAGCCGCTCAATGGCGCGGGCCGGCGTCTGACCGGTTGCCTGCGCATAGTGCCGGCTGAAGCTGCGCTCGCTCATGCCCGCCTGATCGGCCAGGACCGAAAGCGAAAGGTCACCGCCCAGATGGCTGTTGATCCAGTCGTGAAGTGCGCCGAACCTGTCGTCGGCTGCCTGCAAGGCCAGGGCGGCACTGAATTGTGCCTGTCCGCCGGGGCGCTTGAGGAAAACGACGAGGTAGCGGGCCACGGCGAGCGCCACGGAACGGCCGAGGTCCTCTTCCACGAGTGCCAACGCCAGATCGATCCCGGCCGTCACCCCGGCCGAAGTCCACACTGGACCGTCGCACACGAAGATCGGATCAGGCTCGACATGCACGGCAGGAAAGCGCTGGGCCAGCTTGGTGCAGTACTTCCAGTGGGTCGCCGCGCGGCGGCCGTCCAGTACGCCCGCAGCAGCGAGCAGGAATGCGCCGGTGCAAACAGAGGCGACGCGACGCGCCCGGGTCGCACGCTGCCGAACCCAGTCGACCAGCACCGGGTTCTTGGCTGCCGCCTCGGCCCGCTCGCCACCTGCGACGAGCAACGTATCGAGCGCCTCGCCGCCTTTGGTGAGCGGACCAGCCACAAGCGTCACCCCGGCAGAAGCTGTCGCGCCTTTGCCGTCTTGCGCCACGACTTTGAGCCGATAGGGCGGCGTGCCTCCCGCGTTGACGACAAGATCATTGGCGGAGGCGAACACCTGAACCGGCCCAGTAACATCGAGCAACTGCACCGCCGGGTAGGTAAGCACGTCGATAACCCGGACCGCGTTTGGCGAGGAGCGAGGGGATTTTGGCATTTCCGCCAAACCATGCCGGGCCAGGTTCGCCTTGTCCACTGCTGATCTTGCGCCGGGAGATGACCATGATTCCGCATGATACTCACCTGCATATCGGCTCCCTCCTGTTCGAGGGCATCGATCAGATCGACCTGACAGGACCGTTCGAGGTGCTGTCGCGCATCCCGAACGCGACTTATCGCATCTACGGCAAGACCGCAGCGCCTGTTCGCGACCTGAAAGGATTGCGGCTTACGCCTGATGCTCCCCTGGCGGATGCGCCGCCGCTGGATGTCCTCCATGTGCCGGGCGGCTACGGCCAGGAGGCCTTGATGGAAGACGCCGAAGTGCTGGGCTGGATCCGGCAGCAGGCGTCAGGCGCATGCAGCATTTTCTCGGTGTGCACGGGCGCCCTAATCTGCGGCGCGGCGGGCCTGCTTAAGGGACGCCGGGCGACGACCCACTGGTCGGCGTTTCACCTGTTGCCGTTCTTCGGCGCGATCCCCGTCAATGAACGGGTGGTCGTCGATGGCGCCTGGGTCTTTGCCGCCGGTGTCACGGCCGGCATCGACGGTGCCCTGCGCCTCGCCGCCGAGTTGCGCGGCGACGAGGCCGCACAGGCCATCCAGCTTCACATGGTCTATGCGCCGGAACCGCCCTTCGACAGCGGCACACCGGAGACCGCGCCGGCCGCGATATTGGATGAAGCGCGGCGATCGGTGCGGCCCATCACGGCGCAGCGGGAACAAACCGCGCGGCGTGTCGCCGCCAAACTCAACCTCGCCGTTCCAGCCGTGGGCAGAGAATGATCTCGCCGGCGCCAGGCTGATTTGGCGAAAATCGAGGGTTTATTGGCGTGCTCGCCAACGGCCTCATCGCCAGATTGACGCACAATCGACGTCAACAAGGATTGACCCACATGACAACCTTTCCCGTTCACACGATGGAATCCGCCCCCGAACGCGCGAAGCCGGCGCTGCAGCAACTGCAGTCAGCCTTCGGCATGATCCCGAACCTCATCGGGGCCATGTCGACTTCACCGGTTCTGATCAATAGCCTCGTCGGCCTGTTCGGGAATGTGCATGGCGGCAGCTTTTCCGAAGCGCAGGTTCAGATCATCCTGCTCACCGACGCGGTGACCAATGGCAGCACATGGGCCGTGGCGCTCCATACGGCTCTGGCTCTCAAGGAAGACATCGATCCGGTGGATGTCCAGGCTATCCGTGGGGGTCGTTTGCCGAAGGACAGCAAATTTGCTGCGCTGTCGGGCCTGGCGAAGACGATGATCGAAAAGCGTGGACGTCTCGATGACGAGGACATCAATCGGTTCCTCGCGGCCGGGTTCGGCAAAGATCACCTCCTTGAGGTGATCGCCGCGGTCGCCGCGTCGACGATCACGAACTACACCGGCAGCATCACCAAGCCGCCTCTCGAAGCCGCGTTTCAGGCACATGCGTGGCAGGGTTGAGACACCCAACCGGGAAGAGCAATGACCATTCCCAACGCAGGCAGCGAGGTAGCCCGATGTCCGAGCGTATCGTCAACACGAACGGCGCAGCCATACATGTCACGGAAAGCGGCGTCACGGAGCCAGCCCTGGTCTTCCTGCATTATTGGGGCGGCTCGTCACGAACATGGCAGGGCGTTGTTGACCAACTCAGCAAGACGCAGCGCGTGATCGTGCTCGATCAGCGCGGCTGGGGCAACTCAGTTGCGACGGATGGACGGTACGGCCTTGCAGCGATGGCCGACGATGTTGAGGCTGTTGCGCATACTTTCGGGCTGAAGCGCTATGCGCTGGTCGGTCATTCGATGGGCGGCAAGGTGGCGCAGATCGTTGCCACACGTAGACCGAAGGGGCTTCTGGGTCTCATCCTCATAGCGCCCGCCCCACCCACCCCAATGCCAGTACCAGAAGAGCAACGTGCGGCTATGCTGGGTTCCTATGGCTCGCGTGAGGGAGTGCTGCAGGCGCTTTCCGTGCTAGCCGGCAGCCCGTTGTCACCCGAATTGCGTGAGCGCGTGATCGAGGACACCTTGCGGGGGGTGGCTGGTGCGAAGCGAGCCTGGACCGAAAACGGCATGATCAAAGATATCAGCGCCGGATTTGATGCGGTGACAGTGCCTGTGACGGTGGGTCATCGGCGATCGCGATCAGGTCGAGCATGAGGCTGCGCTGCGAGAAATCTTCGCGCGCCTTCTTCCACACACAACCTTTCGCGTGCTGAACGGGGTCGGCCACCTTTCCCCGCTTGAGGTGCGAGATGCTGTTGCCGAAGCCTGCCGCACCTTTCTTGACCGACTCTGAATGTGGGTGCGACTTGCGCTCAACTGCTGTGCCGCGGCGTCTGTTGTTTGGACATCTCCGATCTATGGCACGGCAACCGCCCGGTTGCCGTGCCTTGCTGGGGATGCGGATCGCCAGTCCCGCAGATCAGCGGAAGCACGAGACAAGGATTGTACGCAAAATATTCGTCCGACATGCAGGCGGATAGCAACCGCCTAGTTAAGGTGTGGGCAAGGTCCTGAATTGATCCAGCGATCTTATCAGAGACATAAGATCTTCGGGAATCTCATCTAGGTGAGTAGATTCTATTATCATCGTGTGAGTAAGAGAAATCGCAGACTGTTGCTGTACAGTCGTTCTTAGATCGGCGAGGATCTCTTTGCCTGGCACCATTTCAAAGCCTCGTATCGAGTGATGACCAACGTAGCTCAAACAGCATCAGAGTTTCCATTGTGAGCGTAGCAGTATCGCGTCTGCTCGGCTTCAGGTAGTCAATTCGCTTGGCGATGAATTGACTCTGGATGTCCTGCTTCCTGGCTTCGGTGAGTTCCAGAAGAATCGATCTGATTTCTTCTTCGGAGTAGCTTGCTGAGATCGGCTGTTGCCTGCTGCGCATCGCGCGCTGTAGCGCCCTGCTTAGGATGCGCGGCACAAGCAGGTAGTTTTCAATTTCCTTTCGACTATGAACATGCGCAAGACTGAGGGCTTGAGAAAGTTCGAGTTTTACTTGGGCCACTTCTTCATCACAGAAATAGTCACGATCATAGATCGCTGCGATCGTAAGCGGCGCACCAAGGACATCGGAAATACCCGCAGCCAGAGTGGTTACGCGCCTCCAAGACCCGAACCCCCCAGAGGGCAGCATCGTCAGGCCCACACCTGCTGAAAGCTCATGCAGACCTAGTCGGGATGCAAAGCGTCGTAGAATCTTATAGTCGCTCTCACCCTTCATAAAGACAACTTTCCAACTCCTCGCTAGCGCCGTAAGCGTGATGTTCAGGCCCGAACCCATCCTTTCAAGAGAAGTCTGAATCGAGGCAACGTTCCTGAGTCTCTCTCCAGCGGCCCTCGTTTTATCGATATAGACTAAGTCACTTGGATCCGCCTCGGAGATGATCTCCGTAGAATGAGTTGCTAACAAGACCGGAACACCGGCCTCTCGCACCAATCCGACAAACTGTCGCTGAACGTCGGGATGCAGGTACGTTTCGGGTTCATCCACGACGAAAAGAGAATTGTTCGCCGCCCGTGCCAGATGAGTGAGCAGCTGACACCAAATCTGGAAACCAAACCCTACCCAAAACAGCTCTCGGGTAAGTCGTCCCTCCTCGCAAAACATCACTAATTCGCGGTTAAGGTGGTCCACTACTTCGGGCCGGTCGACTCGCATCCCGGGCCAGGTGGTACTTACAAGGTCTGCGAAATCGTCGAACTTGTCTCCAAGTAGTACCAGAAACTGCGGAAGTTACGGGACGATGAGTGTTGAGATTGGCTACGACGGTCTCTCTTTCCCGCAGCGCTTCACGATGTTCTAAAGGGCCGAGAACTGGAACAGTGGTTAATCTAACTGGGAAATGCTTCTTGAAGGCGGACGTCGCGTAGACGTAATCCCCTCTCACGTCCGGAATTAGCGCACAGTCGCCATCGGCAGGGAAGACTAGCCGAATTTGATTTCGGTTGTCTAGGGAAAACTTAACTACCGAACGTTCAGAGCTATAGTTAGTGTGAACATTCTCCAGTGACATCGGGATGCTACTTTCCGGTATCCACCAACCAACATGCCGCTTTTCTCCGATAAAGATCTCGGATGGAGCGCGCGAGCGGGCCGTCCGGATACCGCTGTCGAGCGCTCTAAGCGCGCCTATGATAGTAGATTTTCCGGCGTTATTCGGGCCGAGAAGAATATTCCTGCCTTGCAAATGCAAGGAGAAATGTGAGAAGGCCTTGAAGTTCTCAAGCTCGATTCGGGATATATGGGCAACAGGAGAATTCATCTCTATTTTTAGCGGCGGCGTAACGACAATGGGCTGGTCTGTTTGGTCACT
>CAWIDE010000022.1:0-829219 GCA_963834715.1 uncultured Pseudomonadota bacterium
CTGAAAATCGCAGTGTCGGTGGTTCGATTCCGCCCCTGGGCACCATTGAAGTCATTGGGAAAACTGACGATTATTCCGAATAGGGTTTGAGGCGTTATCCTGGTCGGTCGCGCCCCTGTGGGATGGCGCTGCTATATCGGGACACGATATAAACCCCACGTAAACGTAGCCAAGACGACCAATGAAAACTGTATGACAGCGACTTATGAGAAGCGGGTGTGCCGCCTTCGCAGGCGATGGCTTTGGTGGTGCCTTTGGGCCGCCGTGGGATTGCCGGCCGAGATATCGTGGCGCCGTCTCCTGTCGGCATTTTTGCCCCCGCCGGTCATTGTTGCGCTCGTGGACGATCCTGCCGGCCAGGGTTGCGGATAAAGCCCAGTGTTCCGGGTATACCTACCGACCGATCAGGATGCCATGTGCCGCTGTCGGGCGCTTGGGGGCGAGCGGCTGGCAGGTGGTGTTGACCACGCTGGATCGAGAATAGCGTTGGGGCCTGCCCGAATGCCTCCCAGAGACGCTCATCTCCCATGTTGGGATTAGGTTGCCTTCTCCCAATTATCCTCTTCTCCGTAGGCGCGGTCGGTGGTGCCGCCTTAGGGGGTCAGCAAGGCGCCCTTCTCGGCTCCATTGGAGGGGCGGTGGTGGGGGTGATCCTAATGATCGCGCTGGCTTGGGGTTGGGAGCGCATCATCTACCGGAGATGACACGCCACCTGGCCAAACCCGTTTCTGCTCCGTGCTTACCGACAAACCGCACATCGTGATCGCCTGCCCGCCGCGCCGGATCAGGAACACCAAGGCCACCACGAAGACTCCGATTGTGCCATCACGCACGGAAGGGCCACGTTATTGAATCCTCTAGTCCGCGCTGACCCCGTGACCGCGTGCGACGCGGAATTGGAGATCCATTGCTACAATGATCTTCCAGGCGGCTTAACGGAATTTCGCAAACATGTTGGTGTAGCGCGAGACAGGCTGCCGACGCCCGTTGAATTAGAAGAGATTAAAAGCGAACAAGAGACTTGGCTCCTAGGCACTGCCGCCTGCCCTATCTTATGATCGTGGTGCCCCCCGCCTTCTCCCGTGTTACCGTCGCGCCGCACAGATTGGCGTTGCTGAGACTCCGCGGCCGGCGATCCCTCCATGCGGCCGGCCGCACTTCTCTAGTCTAGAGCGGTGGGGCGCGGTATCGAGGACACTCTGCCGGACCGGATGTAGAATGGCGTGGCCGCAGCGCGGCAGAGTCACTTGGGCCCGGGAGAAAGACCGATGCACCGTTTCATTCTTGCTGGGCTACCTGTGCTGCTCGCTCTGCTGAGCCCCGCTCTTGCGGCGGCCCCGGTGCTGACCTTGCGTTTCGGCGGCCAGATACGCCGCTTTAGTGCAGCCGAGCTGCTGGCCCGACCGGATGTGCGAACCCTCACCGTGAACGACGCTGCGTATCAGCGGCCCATGACCTACCGGGCCGTGCCGCTGCTGGCGTTACTACCGCCACTGGACGATCGGTTGGATACGCTGGAGGCGCGCGCCATCGATGGCTTTGCTGCACAGCTCCCCATGGCCTTAATCAGGCGCGCGACCAAGGGCGGGGCAATACCCTGGCTGGCGGTCGAGCCGCCAGACCATTCGTGGCCGGATCTGCCGGGAAAGCATATGACCGCGGGGCCCTTCTATATCGTGTGGGAGAACCCCGAGCGTTCGGGCGTGTCACCTGAGCAGTGGCCCTATGCCCTTGCCGAGTTGACGGGCGTTGAGTCTCCTGCCCATCGCTGGCCGCAGCTTCGGCTCAGCGAGGCCGTGCCGGCAGACACGCCAGCCAGGCGTGGCGAACAGGTGTTCGCAACGATGTGTCTCTCCTGCCATCGGCTGGACGGGGGCGGTGCGGCGACGATGGGACCGGATCTCGGCCGGCCAATGAACCCGACTGAGTATCTCACCGAACCCGGGCTGCGCGCCCTGATCCGGAACCCGAAATCGGTACGGACCTGGCCCGAGCAGCGCATGCCTGGCTTCGACGAAGCCACCTTGCCGGAGGGCGATCTGGATGCGCTGATCGCATATTTGCGGGCGAAAGCAGCGGAGCAGGCAGCCAGCCGCTAAGCGTACCGGTTCGCGATCGTCGACGGGCGATGATGGACGAGGATGAACGGCGGAAGTTCGACCGCAACGCACTTGAATACCGGGCTTTGGCGGCATGTCGGTCGCTTGCTTAGCCCGCGTGGAAGGGCCGAAGCCTAACGTATTCGCCAGGGTGGCAGAAGTGAGCCTACCTTCCGCTTGGCGCAACCAGGCGCGGGGATTGGTAGACTGACCAGATGCCAGTCTGAAAGTTGATCCCGCAGACCGGTCCAGCTACGGCGTGACTGATCAGCCAGTTGCGAACGGCGGGGAGATATTGCGGGCTCTCTGGGTGTACCAGGTTCCAGTACGGCGGGAGGAAGGTGGCAAACCCGTTTATTGTTGGCGTTCCGGACATTTCGGCGAGAATCATCGCATCGACGTTATGACGATAGAGGCTGTGGTAATCGGGTCCTGGTCTGCTATTTTCGGCAAAAAATACGCGGCAGTGTGTGGGAACATGATCCATTGCTGCAAAGAACGCACGTTCAGCGGGCCGGCTAATCAGAAATACGGGGGCGTCGTTTAGTTGCTCTATCAGCAGCAACAGGCGAGGCCAATGCAGACTGGGCGCAACCCCGGGCGACGCCAGATTAGCGCGAGCTGATTGCACGCGAGAACAATTGTTGTGACCAGCAGGACTAACTGGATGCGTGATATTACCCGGATGGCTGCCGCGCCGGGGATAAAACGATAAATGTGACCCCATGCCCAAAACCAATGAGGCCAGTGAATGGTGAGCGCCAGCAGCAACAGATTGGCACACCACATGGCGAGAAATGCTGTCTGTGACGAGCTATCTTTCCAGGAGCGCCGAAGCGACCAGCCCGCGCAGAGGAACAGTGCGAACAGGATAGGGGTGGCGCCGGTCTGATTTTCGAAACCACCCTGCCAATTCGGCAAGAACAGGGCAAGAGTTTGGTCGTAAACACGACTCCAGAAGACATTCCATGGCCCGACGTTGACAACGTCCGTGGGCTTAAGCGAATACGCCAAAATATCATCGAACCGGTGCATTCCGGTTTCTGCAGCTTTTGGGAGATAAACTATAAGACACGGAATGCAGCAGATGAAAAGGAAGAGTAACTGAGTTGCTGCATAGCGGATGTATGATTTTAGCGTCCGTGAGAGCGCAATCCGCTGATGCAGGAGACTCAACGAGGTCAGGAGAGCGAGCGCGGTAAGGTCGGTCAGAATGAAAAAGAAAATTACGTAGAAGCTGCTGACTGACACAGCACCCATGAGAATAGCGAAGCATGCAGAGTAAGCGACGAAGCGGCGAAAAGCTCCTGACCTGGCCGCCAGAAAGCTCTCGATCTGGAAAAGCAACAGGAGGGGCAACCAATTGCAGTTCAGGAATTGGGCATGACCAGCCTGGTGCGGATAATAGCAATTGGCAGTGACGAACAACGCTGCAGCGAGAAAGTTTACAAGTGAGGGCCAACCAAAGTAGCGCCGGGTCAGCGCCCACATGGACGCGAACCCGATGGCCCGGAGACACCAGTCCACAAGTTGCATGGCCAGGAATGGATAGGCACCTAAGCGCCGGAGCAGGGCCAGAAAAATTCCGTTGACGAAGAAACCTTCATTATAGCCAATGGTATCCCGAACAGGAAAGAAGGAATTAGTTGTGTGCCAATTGATTGCGGTATCGTTGAGGACGTGGGACCAATGCATTTCAATCCCAAGCGCCAGCTCACCATCAAGCGTATCGCCGGCAATGCATTGAAAGTGCGACAGGAGCGGCACCCGGGTGATTACGAATGCGGTCCAGAAAACAAGAATCAAAAGCGCAAATGGCGACCAGCGCGCGCGAGATATGACGATGGTGCAATATACGGTTCGGGAATGAAATGTCATTTCCTAGACGGGATCCGTATTGTCCCTCCTGATGAGAAGTCGCAGTGGACGCTTCCATTCTGGCCAAGGATCTCACGCGGCCTTTTTAGGGGCTCAGAATAACGGGCAAACTGCGCTTACTGATTTCGCAGCTCTCCATCCCAATATAGATAAAGGCTGGAGCTAAATGGCCCTAGCGGGATCCCAGTCGTTCCCATCGAGACCGGGAAATTCGCGGGGCATGCGGCCCGCAATCGCCGGACGGACATCGGGATCAAATTCTTGGGTTGGCTCCAATCGCGCTTTCCGAGAAGCCGACATGCGAATCCAAACGTGGAGTCAGTCCAATGAAGGAGGGGAATCCCCGTGTGGTGCTCCAGGGGAAAGAATCGATGTGGCACGGTAATAAAAACTCGGCGCCCGACCCGCATCAACTCGCTGACGAACCGACGTTGGTTGGCCACACTCCCACATGCTCCAGCACCGCATTCGAGGTGGCGATGTCAAACGACCTATCCGGAAATGGGAGGGGGTCACCGGCCACAATCTGCCGATAGGTCACGCCGGGGAAAGCGGCGCGGAATGGCCCCGCGGTGCCAAGCCCGACCGCGGTGATGCGTTCGGGATGGGGATAACGGCGCTCAAGCATATTAGCGCCATCTGTGATCACGTCAGACACGCCCACGTCGACAATCGTATCAGCAGGTTCCGGGGAGCATATGCGGATAAAGTCCTTGAACATCTGCTCCCGCGCCCGGATCATCAGCCGCTCGGCAAGGGAATGAGGAGTAGCGACTTCGTAGTATTTGCGGTCTATCGATGCAGCTGGTGCGTAGGCGCTGTTCATTACTCGATTCCCGACTCTGCTTGCCTTAAGCAGCAGAGGGGCTCTGTTTCGTCAAGGAGCGAGTCGCGTCCGATTGTTTTTCTACTAGGAGTTGCATACTGGCCGACCGCGGGGCGGAGTGGACGGGCCCATAGGGGCCGGTTACGGCGCGACACCCCAGGACAGACGAGGGCCGGTTCGCTTGGTACAAGCACGTGCGCCTGGTTCGCTTGCAACCAGCCGGCTCGTGGGATGAGACGGCGTTTCTGCGCAGAGCAGGGCGTGTGTTCGTCTTTCGCTCTTCACGCTCGTCTCCGGGGATGGCGACGACCCAAGCCGCCGGGAGATCGAGCACCGATGCTCCTGCTTCATCCATTTATGCTCTGCACAGGCCCGGCAATCAGCTCCTGAAGTTCCTCAACGCCGATTTCGCCGCGATCAATGACGCGCACGATCCGCCCGTGTTCGAGCAGTGCGATGCGGTCGGCGACCGGCAGTACATGGTTCATGTTGTGGTCGATGTAGAGCACGCCCAGCCCATGGTCACGGGCACGATCTATGGCCGCTAGGACATTTCGCGTCTCACGCACAGAGAGAGACGCGGTCGGCTCGTCGAGCAGAAGCAGCTTGGCGCCGAAGTAGATCGCCCGCGTGATCGCCACTGACTGCCGCTCGCCACCGGAAAGCGTCCACATCGGCTGCTCTGCCGAGCGGATCCGTGTGAGTCCCAGCTGCGCGACCGCTTTCTCCGCTTCGCTACGCATTAGTCGCCGCTCAAGAACACGTACCGGACCGAGCCTGCGAACGACCTCCTTCCCGAGAAAAAAATTGCGCCACAGGCTCAACTGTTCAACGATGGCTAGATCCTGGTAAACGGCTTCAATTCCCATCGTTCGCGCGCTGGCGGGGGTATCGAAGCGAACTGTCTGTCCCATGAATTGCAGGCTTCCCGATGTAGGTTCGAGGTAGCCTGCGAATACCTTAAGGAGGGTGGATTTTCCCGCGCCGTTATCACCGACCAAGGCGACAACCTCGCCCGGCCACACCGCGAGATTAACGTCGAAGATGACCTTGTTGCGGCCGTAACTGTGAGAAACGGAGCAGAGCTCGAAGAGCGGCTTGCCCGTGCGGTCGATTGGGCACTTGTTGGCGGATCGTAGAGGAGTCTCGCTCACGCTTGGCTGCCTCCGAAGCTGCCGAGGCGGACATTTGCGATGACGACAATAACGAGTAGGACGCCGATAAACGTTACGTAGAACGACCCGGGCACGCCGATGAGTACGAGGCCGATCTGGATGGTTGCGAGCAGAAATGCCCCAATGACACTGCCCCAAATGGTTCCCAGTCCTCCAAAAAGGGAGGTCCCACCCAGGACCGTAGCCGTGATGGCGAGCAGCTCGTAGTTTTGCCCCTGCCCTTGGGTCACGGTATGGAGGTACGAGAACTGCATGCATCCTGCGAGGCCGGCGAGAAGCGCACTGAGGACGAAATTCGTGCACTTTACATATCTTGTGGCGATACCCATGGCTTTGGCCGGCCCGGCCTTTCCTCCTGTCGCCAAGGTCCAGTTGCCGTATCGCAGATGGGTAAGGACAAACCAGAAGCTGCATGCGATGACGAACATCCACACCAGGGGCATATAGAAGGGTGTGTTCCCTATCTGGGCGCCCAGCAGCACCATCGCGCTGCTGGGGCTGAACATGAGAAGCTGATGCCCGCTTATCAAAAGATTGTTCAGTCCCTCCAGGACGAAGAACATGCCCAAGGTCGTGATGAATGATGGAATGCCGAAAAGCGTCGTTACTATGCCATTTATGACACCGACGATGCAAGCGAGTCCGAGTGCGACGGCCAATGACAGCCATTGATTGATGCCGTCGCTGACGAAGAGAAGGGCCCAGACGATCGGTGTGAACGCGAAGTTCTGACCCACGGAGAGGTCGAACTCGCCGCTTATCATCAGCATCGTTACGCCGATCGCGACGGTGCCTATGGTCGAGGCGACCGAGGTCACCGCCGTCATTGTCTCGGGTGACCAGAAATTGATTGTCTTCAGGGTGAAGAATAGCACCACGGCAATGAGTCCTAGACCGGGCGGCAGCTCGCGAACCTCCAGCGCCGATTCCGCAATCGATCTTATCCTCGCCTTGCCGCGGAGCGCCGGTGAGTCCGGCAACTCCTTGGACGCGCTCTTGTACGCCAAGTCTTCTCCGCTGCCGCCCGGCCCGGAACGCCGGGCGCGGCCCATCCGGCTGATCTGGGAGAGTCGGGCCAAAACGCTAGTCCGCCTCAGCAGCGGCCGGCTTTGATGCAAGCCTGGATTACGTCGGTGTTCTTCTTGGTCACAATCGAGGTGCCAGTATTTACGTCGACCGGGCTGAGGTTGTACTTCACATGAAAGAGCAGGTTCTCCACCGATAAGTAACTTTGTAGGAAGGGCTGTTGGTTGATGGCCATTGTCAACCAGCCTCCTTCGATCAACTTGGCGGCCTCCGCGCCGACGTCGAACGTCGCCACTGGGATATTGAGGTTGTGCTGGCCTACAAATTCCGCCGCGGGGTTTGCTGCGGGGTTGCCAAGCCCAACGATGCCACAAATGGCGCGGTCTGCCTGCAGTGCGGCACTAATCAGTGCAAGGTTCTGACCCTCATCGGCAGTGGCCACCAGGTCTTTGTGGGGATAGTGGACCGCGTCCAGCGCGCGCTTGACGCCATCAGCACGCAGTGTCAGCACGAAGGCGGTGGGGAAGGGGTTGACAATGAGAACCGTGCAAGGACGGCTCGGAAGCGAAGGGAGAAAAGCCTTCATCAGGATCTCGCCGGAGATTGATTCGTCCTGCCCCACGAAGGCGAGATCGCGAATCCGCCTGTCCGCGGGTGCATTCGACCCCTCAAAACGATCGTTGTTGTAGAGAACGACCGGTATGCCGGCATCAAGCGCGGCGGTTGTGACCCCTTCCATAGCCTTTGACGTATAGTCAATTGCGATGCCTGCGGGTTTCGCGGCTATAGCCGCCTGCACCAGCGGGATCATGCCGACATCGCCGGTATCTACGGCCGGCGCCTCATAGACCGCATTGACCCCGAAATCCTTGCCCGCCTGCTTGGCGCCGTTCTCCTCGGTGATCCAGAACGGATCGGTGAGGCTCGGTCCGATGACATAGAAGGTAGGCTCGGCCGCACGGGCGCCGCCGCCGACGCCCGCGACCAGAAGTGCAACGGTCGTAAGGCCGAGTCCGAAACGACGAACGGTCTTTTGATTGACGGGCATTTCGCATCCTCCCCCTGTGGACGCCCGTTCGAGGGCGTTCGTTCAGGTTGCAGCCTATCCAACTGCGTTACAAATTGTGCCTTGACAGCAGGGGCCAAGTCAACACGAGACCGTCAGAAAACGGCCGGCACCCACGCGTCTCGCGTCCGGCGGGCTGTGGGAGCGGTGTTCAGGAGCTTGATTTCGAAAGGCTCTGTAACCAAAACACCCCGGCCAATCGGCCGGGGTGCCCGTTCCATGCCCCGGTAGCTCACATTAAGAATCAAACTCGTTCTGATTGGGCCGCCTTCACGCCAATCATGTGCTTCCGGAATCGTGGCATCACCTGCTCAGCGAATAACTGCATCGAGCGACGGTGCAGCTCACGATTGTCGCTCCAGTCCTTGTGCGTCAGCAGCAGCGTGCCGAACCAGCCAATTTCGTCGACCATGGCGATGAGCTGATCCAGCACCGTGCCCGGCTTACCGTGCATGACCATCCATTCGACGCATTTAGGATAAGTGACGTCCTCGTCCGGAATGTCCTCGCGCGGCTTGAAGATCTTCAGCAGGTTGTAGGTAGCAAGATTGCTCCGCAGGTAACGGTAATACCAGCCGTAGCTAGACTGATCGTTCGCTAGATATTCCCTGGCCTCGTCATCACTTTCGGTCACCAGGATGGACCGGGCCACGCGCCACTTCGCGCGATCCGGCCGTCGACCCTGCTGCTCGGCGCCGGTGCAATACTGATTCCAGTGCGTGGACGCATGTCCGATCGGCATAAAGTTAGCTGAAACGAGGCCCCAGCCGTGTTCGCCGGCAGTCCGTGCCGTTGTCGAGTTCGGGCTCATCGCCGAGACCGCCAACGGCGGATACGGCCTCTGATACGGTTTAAGCATCGGTCCGACGCCGAGGTGCAGTTGGCACTGCGTGTCGATCGTCACATCCCAGGTACTGGCCGGAAATGTTATACGGCGGATCGGAGGCCCAAATCTTGTGCACTATGTCGATCGCTTCGAGCATCATCTCGGAGCGGTTTTTATCAAACACCTTGAACAGCTCGAAGTCCGAGCCGAGTCCACCAGGACCCACACCCATGATGTAACGTCCACGGCATAGATGATCGAACTGCGCGACGTTGCCGGCGATCTGTGCTGGATGATGCTGCGGGATGTTGATCACGCCGGTGGCGAATTTTATCGATTTGGTTTGCGGTATCAGAGTCGCCATGAACTGTAGCGGGTCGGGGATCGGTTCGGTCTTGGCCGAGTAGTGTTCACCGACCCAGGCTTCAGAGAAGCCGAGCTTCTCGGCTAGCAGGATGGCCTCGCGATCTTCCTCCAGAATTCCAGTGTAATCGCGCCGCGGGTCGTGCAGCGGCATCATGAACAGGCCGTATTCCATCATCGTCTCCTGTCAGCAAAGGTAGCCGGCCGTTGGTCCGCGCGTTCTCATTGCACTAGAGGACCGGCGGAGTACGGGGTGTGCTGAGGCGGGTGGGCACTCATCCGCGAAATCAGGGTGGCATGAGGCAGTACCGGCGGCAAGGTGCAGCTCAGCCACACTCCAAAGGTCGGCGTCGGCCCGTTGGCAGCTTCAGCTTTCAACCTGCGGTAGTGGGCGGAGCAAAGAGCAGGTCATCAGACATTTCCACTTGACAAGCCATCTTGAGCTGCTAAAGGTCAGACAGTCAGACAAATTGCAGCCGAAACGGATGCCCGACCCGATCCGATAGGAGAGCGGCTGTAAGGAGGAGATGAATGGCGGAAACTGCGAACAGTGATACTGACACGTTCGACTACGTCATCGTCGGTGCGGGTGCAGCCGGATCCATTCTCGCTGCTCGGCTGACCGAGGACGGGCAAGCGACGGTATGTCTGCTGGAGGCGGGGCCGCGCGACTGGCATCCGTTCCTCTACATCCCGGCTGGCTTTATCAAGGTTTTGTTCAACCCTGCGTTCACCTGGCAGTTCTCCAGCGAGCCGACGGACAACACCAATGGGCGTCGTGTGCCGATCCCGGTTGGGCGTACCTTGGGTGGGTCCACCTCCATCAACGGGCTGGTCTATAATCGCGGCCTGCCTTCCGATTTCGACGCCTGGGCGGACGCCGGGAATCGCGGGTGGGCTTACGCGGACGTTATGCCCTACTTCAAGCGTTCCGAGCGCAAGATCGGCGCCGGCGAGGACGCGTTCCACGGCCGCGCGGGAGAGCAGGCGGTCACCGACATGGATTGGTTTCATCCGATCTGCGAGGCCTTCATCGCCGGCGCGGTCGGCTACGGGATGCCGCGGAACGACGACTACAATGGCCGGTCTCAGCTTGGCGTGGGATATTACCAACGCACGATCCTGAATGGTTGGCGTCAGAGTGGCGCGCGGGCGTTCCTCCGTCGCGCCAGGCGGCGCAAAAACCTGGAGATCCGCACCAACGCTCAGGCCACCCAAGTCGTGTTCGAGGGCAAGCGCGCGGCCGCTGTCGGGTACTGGGCAGGCGGCAATCAAGGCGCGCAGAAGACTGTGCGTGCCCGGCGCGAGGTGATTCTGTGCGGTGGAGCGATGAATACGCCCAAATTGCTGCAGCTATCCGGAGTCGGCCCCGCGGGATTGCTCCAGTCGCTCGGTGTCCCGCAGGTCCATGGATTGCCCGGAGTTGGCGAGAACCTGCGCGATCACTACTCCGTTCGCATGGTCGCAAAGGTCAGGGACAGCAACACAATCAACGAGTTGGCCCGCGGCCTTTTGCTAGTCGGTCAAATCGCACGTTGGCTGCGTGGTCAGCCCAATATCCTCGCGCTCAGCCCGTCGCTGGTGCATTGGTTCTGGAAGTCACGCCCGGAACTGAATGCACCCGATCTGCAGGGCGTGTTCACTCCGGCAAGCTATCGCGAGGGATATGTCGGGCTTCTGGACGACTATCCCGGGATGACATGTGGAGTATGGCAGCATCGGCCACGCAGCGTCGGCTGCGTCCGCGCTCGCTCTCCGAATCCCGCCGATGCTCCGATCGTGCAGCCAAACTATCTCGAGGATCCGCACGATCAGGAGGTACTGCTCTCGGGTCTGCACACCGCGCGCCGCTTGTTGCGGACCCCGGAACTCGCTCGGTTTTTCGATGCCGAAACCCTGCCCGGTAAGAACGTGACGACGGACGATGAGCTGCTCGACTATGCGCGCCGCCTCGGCGTGTCCTGCTATCATGTCATGGGAACTGCCCACATGGGCCCTGCAAGCGACCGCACTGCCGTCGTGGACGATACCTTGCGCGTGCACGGCATGGAGGGGCTGCGCGTCGTCGATGCCTCGATTATGCCGAACATCCCTTCGGCGAACACCTGTGCCTCTACGATGATGATCGCCGAGAAGGCGGCGGACATGATCCGGGGGCGGCCACCATTGCCACGCGAGACGCCGGACATCGTTTCATCAGGAATGGAGGAGCTCCGCACCGTGTCCAGGAGCGAGCAGGTCCACTAACGAGCCTGGCCGCGAAGGCGCGGTCATTCGCAAGTGTCTGCTGAAGGAAGGGAGAGACGAATGAAATTGGTGGAATTACAGCGCTGCGCGCGCGTGGCCACTGAAACATGTGGAAACGTGAAGGCTGGGGAGCGGGTGCTGATCGTCACGGACACGATGCGTGATCAGTCTGTCGCACAGGCGCTGATGGCGGCGGCGCTCGCCGCCGGCGCGGAGCCAGTGCTGACCGTGATGCCGACGCGGCGCAGCACGCCGCAGGAACCGCCAGCTGCCGTGCGGGCCGCAATGCAAGCCGCGGATATAGCTTATCTCTACACGACTTATTCGTTGACACATTCCTCGGCGCGCGTCGCCGCGCAGCAGTCGGGCACGCGGGTCATCACGATGCCCGGGGTGACTGAGGACGGATTCCTCCGGACGCTCTCCGTCGATATCGACGCCCTGGTTCAGCTGACGAACGGTATAGCGGAGCGAGTGGCGCGGGCGCGCACGGCCCGGGTGACCACGGCGCTCGGGACTGATATGCGCTACCAGCTTGAGCATCCGCTGGCGATCCTCGACGGAGTGGCCGCGAACCGAGGCGATCTCGACGCCTTTCCGCCCGGACTGTTCCTGAGCGTCCCGCGTGCGAGAAGCGCCTCCGGCGTGGCGGTCGTGGACGGGTCAATCACGCAAGTGGGGCGCGTCACGTCTCCGGTCACAATGACATTCGACAACGGTCGCCTGGTGAGGATCGAGGGCGGCAACGAGGCGACGCGGCTTTCCAACATGCTGGCCGCCCTGGAGGACGACAACGCCTACGAGTTTGCGGCGTGGGGCATTGGCACGAACCCTGGCGCGGCGCTAATTGGTGAGGACCCGAGCTTCGAAGGGGAACGGGTGTATGGTTGGACGCATGTTAGTACGGGCAGCAGTGCAACGCTGCCCGGCGGCACGGTCCAGGCCAAAATCCACCTGGACGGCATCATCAGCCAACCAACCATCTGGCTGGACGACCAGAAGATCGTCAACTCGGGCAAATTCGTCAGCACGTTTGCCTGAACTAGATGGAGATTAGTTCATGCGCGTCAGGGCTTGACGCATTCGGTGCATAAATGTCTGATGTTCAGACAGGCAAGGGAGGACAAAACGACCAATGAAAATCTCGCAGATTCCAGGGATCAGAACCGGGTGGCGCGCGTGTTTCGGGGCCGTGTTGCCGGCTTGCATCGCACTAGCGACGCTGGCGGGCCCGGCCTCGGCGCAGGTCCCTGGGGCCCGCGCCAACCCGTTCCCCGCCTGGCCGCAGCCAAAGATCGACCCGACGCTGACAGTCGCACAGGCGAAGCAGATCGTAGCCGAGCGCACGCGTCCGCAGACCGAGTGGACCGGGCCGACCAGCGGCCCGAAGGCCATACGAAAGCCCCTGACGATCGCCTGGGTTTCGGCCGACCAGTCGTACACGGCGTACATTTATTGGGGGAAGGGCATCACTGATGCTGCGAACGCGATCGGCTGGAAGGTTGTGACCTTCAATGGCCAGGGCACCGTCGGCGGCCAGCTTGCAGCGATGAACCAGGCGCTCGCCATTAATCCCGGGGCCATCATCACCCCGGCCGATGCCAACGCGTTGCAGCGGCCGATCCAGGAAGCAGTGAAGCGCGGCATTCCGGTCATCGGCATTCATGCCACCGCGTTTCCCGGCCCAAGCCCGGAACTCGGCCTCTATGTGAACATCGTATCAAACCCGGCGCAAATCGGTCAGACCGAGGCAGCCTATGTCATCGCAAGCTCTGACGGTAGCGCGCGCGACATCCACATGGTGGATACCAGCTACACAATCGCCCGGTTTAAGGCAAAGGCAACGATCGAGCCGATCAAGAATTGCAGCGGTTGTAAGTTCCTCGAGGAAGTAAACGTTCCAATCGGCGATACCGCACGCATCTCCTCAGTGGTGTCCGGGTTGCTGGCCCGCGACGGCGATAGCTGGTGGATGACCACGTGCTGCGACGGGTATTACCCGTATGTCGCCTCGGCGCTGCGCTCCTCTGGCATCTCGCCGCAGAAAGTGAAGCTGGTCGGCGCCGACGGACCGCCCGCCACTTATGGGATGATCCGCAAGGGGAATTACCAGGTTGCGACTGTCCCCGAGCCGAGCACGCTGTTCGGCTACGAGGCGATCGACGCCAGCGTGCGCGCTATGGCGGGTCAACCCCCGGCGGATTTCATCCAGCCGACTTATCTCGTCACCAGGGAGAACGTGGACGCGGAAGGGGGCAAGGAGAACCAATTTATTCCCAGCAATAACTTCGCGTGCCACTATACAAACATCTGGCTAGGGGAGAACAAGCATTGCTGAGCTCGCCTGCCCAGTCTGCGCCGGGTGGAGCGCGCCACCAGGCTGCCGGGCGAAACCGCCCGGCCGACACTGGGGCAGTGTTGGAAGTGCGCGGTCTGACCAAGCGGTTTATCGGCACGCTGGCGCTCGATCACGTCGATTTTGCGCTGGCTCCCGGCGAAATCCACGCGCTGATCGGCGAGAACGGCGCGGGAAAGTCCACACTGATCAAGACCCTCGCCGGGCTGTATCCGCCGGACGAAGGCGAAATCCGGCTGGAGGGGCGCGTTGTTCATCCGCATAGCGAACGCCTGCCCGTCTCCTTCGTGCATCAGGATCTCGGCCTGGTGGACGAGTTGAGCGTGGGCGAAAACGTGGCACTGGTCGCGGGCTATCCGCGAGCTGCGGGGCTGATCAACTGGTCGGAAGTATGGCGGCGGGCGACCGAGATTTATCACGCCATGGGCGTGGTGCCGCCGGAACCCCGCTCCCGGGTCGGCGCACTGAACGCCGCAAGCAAGGCGGTGCTCGGCATCGTCCGTGCGCTGTCACGTGAGGCCAAGGTGATCGTGCTCGACGAACCAACCGCCTCGCTGCCGGAGCCCGATGCACTGCATCTGTTCGAGGTAATGCGCAAGCTCCGGGCGCAGGGCACCAGCGCGATTTACGTGAGTCATCGTCTGAACGAACTGTTCGGTCTGGTCGACCGGATTACTGTGCTGCGCGACGGGCGACATGTGCGCACAGCGCCGATCTCGGAGGTTACACCCGCGTCACTGGTTGAGGACATGCTGGGCCGCGCCGTCGATCTCACGCACACGGTTCACGCCGAGCGCAGCAGGGGCGTGCCCGTCCTGGAAGTGACGGATCTTCAGATCCGCACTTTGGGGCCGATATCGTTTGGCGTTGAAGCAGGAGAAATCGTCGGCTTGGTTGGCCTACGCGGCGCTGGGCAGGAGATAGTAGGCCGGGCGATTTTTGGCGAAACCCGTGCAGAGGCAGGTCGCATCCGCCTCGATGGGGCTGAGCTCTCCGGGGAGGACGATATCCCCGAGCGCGTCCACGCCGGTATTGCGCTTCTGGCCGGCGACCGGGTGCGTGAAAGCGCCTTTACTGGCATGTCGCTCAGGGAAAACCTGTTTCCCGATCCCGCGCTGACACACACGAGCAACTGGCGCCCGCTCTCACCTGCAGCCGAGCGTCAGCGTACACAAGCGGTGCTGACTAAGTTCGACGTGCGGCCAGCGAACAGCGAGGCGATGATAGACTGGCTGAGCGGCGGCAATCAGCAGAAGGTCTTCGTCGCGCGCTGGCTTGGCAGCGGCGCACGCGTATACATCCTTGAGGAACCAACCGCCGGGGTCGATATCGGCGCCAAGCTGGCGATCCACCGCATGGTGCGCGACACCGCCGATGCGGGTGCGGCGGTGCTGGTGGTGTCCTCGGATTTCGAGGAAGTCGCCGCGCTCTGCGATCGCGCACTCATCATTGCACGCGGCCAGATCATCGGGGAGCTGCGGGGCACTGCCCTGACTGTGGACAATCTGGTGGCGCGCTCCTCGCTCGGTGCCGCCGCTACAGCAGCATAGGGAATAAAGTTGGTGCAACAGGCTATGGAACATCAGGTAGACGTCCGAGGGGCGGCGGTGCGGTCGTTCGATTTTGGCCGCATCTCGGAATTCATTGCCAACTACGGGTTGGCGCTGGTGTTTGTATTGGTCATGGTGGTCTTCGGACTGCTGAGGCCCGCGACCTTTCTCAGCGCGTCAAACATCAACAACATCCTGGTCGGCCAGTCGGTCACGGCGATGCTGGCGCTTGCGGAAATGGTGCCACTGGCAACCCGCCAGTTCGACCTGTCGGTCGGGTTCCATCTTGGCATGGCGCAGGTGCTCATTGTCGCGCTTCAAGTAAACCAGCATCTCTCCTGGCCGGTAGCGACCGCGATCGTTATCGGCGTCGCGCTCTTGGTCGGGCTGTTCAACGCGGTTCTGGTCACCGTCTTCAGCATCGATTCGTTCATCGCCACGATGGGCGTCGGAACGCTGCTTTACGGTGTGTCCAACTGGTACACCGGCGGGCAGCAGATTGTGGGCATGGACCTGCCGGCGGCGTTTGGTAACCTGACGCAGATCGTCGGGCATGTGCCACTGCCCGCGGTCTACGTTGCGATCGTGGCGATCATTCTCTGGCTCATGAGCGAGCGTCTGCCGGTGGGGCGCGCCCTGTACGTTATCGGCGCCAGCCCGCGCGCTGCCGAACTGATCGGCATCAAGGTGGGCCGGCACATTGGCGGCGCTTTCGTCGTCTCCGGTCTGCTTAGCGGCATCGCCGGCATCATGCTGGGCAGCATTCTGCAAGCCGGAACCCCCTCGGTCGGGCCTGAATATCTGCTGCCCGCGTTCGCCGCCACGTTGCTGGGCGCGACCTCGATCCGTCCGGGGCGCGTAAACGTCGGCGGGACCCTGTTGGCCGTGCTGATCCTGGCGTTTTCCTTCTCCGGCGTGCAACAACTCGGAGCTCCGTTCTTCGTGCAGTATTTCTTCAACGGCGGGATCCTGATCATCGCAGTCGGTTTATCGGTCTATGCGACGGCGCGGCGGCGGCAGGTGGCCAGCGCCGGCGTGAAGAGCGAATAGGGGGAGAAACTAGTCATGGGTAGCCCGAAGGAAGATCCGTTCGAGATTGTCGACCAGCGCTTCCGGCGGTACACCATTCCCATCGTCTGGCTGGAGCAGCTTCATACCGGCATGCGATGGGCCGAAGGACCAGTTTATTTCGCCGACCTTAGGTGCCTGATCTGGAGCGACCTGCCGAACAACCGGCTTTTGCGCTGGGAGGAGCAATCTGGGCAGGTGAGCGTGTTTCGCGCTCCCTCGAATTTCTCCAACGGTAACACGCGCGACCGTGAGGGTCGTCTGATCACGTGCGAACATCAGGCCCGCCGCGTGAGCCGCACCGAGCATGACGGCAGCATCACCGTGATCGCGGATCGCTACGAGGGCAAGCGCCTCAATTCGCCAAACGACGTGGTGGTAAAGTCGGACGGTACGATCTGGTTTACCGATCCGAGCTACGGCATCAGTGCCGAATACGAAGGCGGCAAGGCAGAAAGCGAAATTGGCGCCTGCAACGTTTACCGCTTCGACCCGCGCGACGGCAGCCTCAGGATTGTTGCGGATGACTTCAGCCGCCCGAACGGAATTGCCTTTTCCCCCGACGAATCGATTCTCTATATCGCCGACTCCGGCTTTTGGCCGGACCCTACCAAGCCGCACCACATCCGCGCCTTCCGCGTGGGCTCCGACAACCGGCTGAGCGAAAGCCGGGTACTTGCCGACGTTTCGCCCGGGATCGCCGACGGATTTCGCGTCGATATGGACGGCAATGTATGGACCAGTGCCGGTGACGGCGTGCAGTGCATCACGCCGGGTGGCGACCTGATCGGAAAGATCAAAGTCCCGGAGAAGGTGGCGAACGTATGTTTCGGCGGACCGAAGCGGAACCGGCTGTTTATCTGCGGGTTCACCTCGCTCTATGCGGTCTACCTGAACACGCGAGGCGCGCAACGGCCGTGAACCTCGGCAACCGTTTTGCTTGCGACGGACCGCCCGAAGCCCCACTTGTTACAGCGTCAGGCTTGTGGGTGAGGTTTATGCGAACTGCGTTTGAATGGCGCCGTATCGTGGTCCGGAGCGGATCATAATGCGGCCAATCGAAGCGCTCGAGGTCGAGGCCGACGAGAGGTCGGTCTCTGAGCAGCTGCTCAAGCCGCTCGGCCGGGCGACGTTGCCGCAGGAGATCGTCGCGGCCATCGCCCAACTGATCATGCGGCGTCTCTGGCGGCCTGGCGACCGGATTCCCCCAGAGAAGGAGCTCGCAGCCCGCTTCAATGTCGGACGCTCGACCATTCGTGAAGCGATCAAAAGTCTCGTTATTTTTGGGGTGATCGACTCTCGTCCCGGCGACGGCTCGTTCATTCGGGAGCCACAGTCCGATCTGCTCTCAGGGGCGTTTCAATGGGGGATGCTGCTGACTGAGCGGAACCTGGGTGACCTCGTCGATACGCGGGTGCTGATAGAAGGCGAATGCGCTGCCCGCGCCGCAGCCCTAGGCGACGCCGATCTGGGAGCGAGGCTGGTGCGCATCGTAGACCGGATGCGGGTGGAGCAACATCGCCCCCAACAGTTCATGAAGCTCGACAACGAGTTCCACGCGGAGATAGCGGCTGCGGCCCGCAATGCCCTCTACCTAAGCCTGTCGAACACCATTCAGAGCCTGGTCAGCGTCTGGTACGCCGAGACATTCCGGCTGGAGCCGACCAAGGCGGCAACGATCGCCGAGCATTCGGCGATCGCCTCGGCGATCCAGGCGAGGGACGAGCATGCGGCTCGGCAAGCGATGCGCCAGCACGTCTTGATCGCCGCAAAGCGGTTGCAGAAAGTCCTGAATGGGGAAAGCGCGAATGAGGACGGGTCGACCCGCCCGGCTAAAGCACGTGCCCGCCGCATTCATCGCGGTGACCGGGCCGACACGCACGCTTAGTTTCGAAGTTTACCGAGCGCGGCCTGACCCGCAAGCGGATCTGGCCGCTCCTCAGCAGGCCCATTGATGAAGGAGGAACCGATGCAAGAGCAACAAGTTACGGACCGAGGCGCTGCGGTGCAGCCGGTAATCCGGCTTCATCCGGCTGACAACGTCGTGGTCGCCCGCGCCACCCTGCTCCCAGGCGCCTCCTGCGCGGACAATGTGACAGCGAGCCAGCGGATCCCGCCGGGACACAAGGTTGCCATACGGCCGGTCAAGAAAGGCGAGCCTGTTCGCAAGTACAACCAGATCATCGGCTTTGCGACCCAGCCGATCGCCCCTGGTGAACACGTGCATGTCCACAACATGGGTATGGGCGATTTCGATAAGGACTACGCCTTCGGCGTGGATGCGAGGCCGACCGAGTATGTCGGTGAACCGGCCACTTTCGAGGGAATTGTCCGCCCTGACGGTGCAGTCGCGACGCGCAACTACATCGGCATCCTGACTTCCGTTAACTGCAGCGCGCATACCGCCGGCTTGATCGCCGACGCTTTCAAGCGGAATCCGTTCACAGGCTATGAGCCGCTCGCCGAGTTCCCGAATGTCGACGGGGTTGTCGCACTCACACACAAGACCGGCTGCGGCATGGCGGAAGGGGAGCCGCTTGACCTTCTCCGTAGAACCCTGGCCGGTTTTGCGCGTCACCCGAATTTCTCGCATGTCATTATGCTCGGTCTCGGCTGCGAGGTAAACCAGATAGGCGGCATATTCCGTGGCCAGAAAGCGAGCGATCGCATCCGCACCATGGACATCCAGAGCATGGGCGGCATCCGCAAGACCGTCCAGGCGGGCCTTGACTTCGTGCGCGAGGTGCTGGCCGAAGCGAACACAGTGAGCCGGCAACCCGTCCCTGCGCATCACCTGAAGGTCGCACTCGAGTGCGGCGGCTCGGACGGCTATTCGGGTGTATCGGCCAATCCGGCCCTCGGCATTGCAAGTGACCTCGTCGTCCGCAACGGAGGTACGGTTATTCTCGCGGAGACGACTGAATCGTATGGCGCCGAGCATCTCTTCACCCGCCGCGCGGTCAGCCGCGAAGTGGGCGAAAAGCTCGTCGAGCTCATGCGCTGGTGGGAGGAGTATACCCATAAGCATGGTGCCGAAATAAATGCGAATCCGTCCCCAGGTAACAAGGCAGGCGGGCTCACGACGATCATCGAGAAGTCGCTCGGCGCTATGGCCAAGGCCGGCAGTACGAACCTTGTCGAGGTCGTGAAATATGCCGAACCGGTGACCAAGGCCGGGTTCGTCATCATGGACACCCCCGGATTCGACCCCGTTGCTACAACGGGACAGGTAGCTGGTGGTGCGAACATCGTTTGTTTCACAACCGGCCGCGGGAGCGTGTTCGGGTGCAAGCCGGCCCCATCAATCAAGCTCGCGACCAATACGGCGCTGTTCCGTCGCATGGAAGACGATATGGACGTCAACTGCGGCACGATTATCGACGGGGTGGAGACCGTGCAGGAAGCCGGACAGCGCATTTTCGAGCAGATCCTCAAGGTCGCATCGGGGGAACGCACCAAGAGCGAAATCTACGATGTCGGCTCGTCGGAATTCGCGCCTTGGCAGATCGGGGCAACGGTCTGAACAGCGGAGGGATTAGAAATGGCTGATCCAACGCTGAAGTCAGGTGCCGAAGGCATGTCGGATACCGGAGCTGAGGCCCGCAATCTCGCCGAGCAAGCGATGCACGAGCAAGCAGCTGGTCGAACTCGAAGAGGCCGATCGTCTGTTGGCGCGGGCACAACAGCTCGATCCCGACACGGTCGCCGAGGTTCTGCAGGAACATGATGCGGCCCGCACGCCGGATGCGCGATTGCAGGATCTTGCGAACCAGGACGTGGAAAACGTTCCGCCAAGAATCAAACCCGGTCCGGCTTAGCACGGTGGATGACCGCGAGCAGCTCCGCGCACCACTTCCGTCTCTAATCCGAAGTTACCCGCCTTCTCTGCCGGCAAACCCGCAGGGAAGTTGGATTCCGGCTAGGATCGGCCCTGGGAGCGTTGGCATGTAAGTAGCCAAATAACGCTTGACACGACGCGAATCGATCCGATGCGTTCCCTGCATGTATGTCGCCCGCGTCCCGAATCGCAATTCGCCCCCCGCATACCTCCTGCGCGAAGGCTATCGCGAGAACGGCAAAGTCAAGACCCGAACGCTCGCCACCCTGTCGCACTGGCCGATGGCCAGGATCGAACGCCTCACCCGCGTGTTGCGCGATGAGGTGTTGGCGGAGCCGAACGACAAGCCGACCATGCTGCGCAGCCTGCCGCACGGCCATGTCGCGGCGGTGCTGGGAACCGCGCGCAAGATCGGGCTCAAGCGGCTGCTGGTGGCGCACCGCTGCCCGGCCCGGCCGCTGGCGCTGGTGCTGGCGATGATTGTGGCACGGATCCTCGATCCCGCCTCGAAGCTGGCGACCGCACGCCAGCTCGATGAGACCACCGCGACCTGCTCGCTCGGTCCCCTGCTCAACCTCGGCAGCGTGACCGAGCAGGAGCTTTACACCGCGCTGGATTGGTTGCTCGGCCAACAATCCCGCATTGAGCACGGACTTGCCGCCAACCATCTCAGCCAGGGCACCCTGGTGCTGTATGACGTCACGTCGACGTACTTCGAAGGCCGCACCTGTCCGCTCGCGCGCTATGGTTACAGTCGCGATCATCGCAGTGACTGGCCGCAGATCGTCTTCGGCCTGCTCTGCGCCGGCAACGGCTGCCCGGTGGCGGTGGAGGTATTCGAGGGCAACGCCGCCGATCCTACCACGGTGGCGAACCAGAAGCTCAAGCAGCGCTTCCGTCTCCGCCCGCGTGGTGCTGGTCGGCGACCGCGGATGATCACCGATGCGCGGATCGAAACGGTGCTGAAACCCGCCGGCCTGGACTGGATCACCTCGTTCCGGGCGCCGACGGTCAAGGTGCTGGCCGAGGCCGGTACGGTACAGTTGTCGCTGTTCGATGAGCGCGACCTGGCCGAAATCACCTCGCCGGAGTTCCCCGGCGAACGGCTGGTGGTGTAACCCTGCCGGCATAGTAGGTTGCGATCTGCTGTACGAGCTCCGCCTCTGCTGGGAATTGATCGCCCAAGTGCCCGATCCATGAACCATCGCGGAAGCGCACAGCGATAGCAGCCTGCGTAAGCTCAATTCCGAGATGCTGTCATTGACTAATATACCAAATCCCATTGACCATCATGCATGCGCCCAATCGCGAAGACCCATCGACATGATGGTCCAGGGCTGATGGACCAGCTTGATTCCAGAGGAATATTCGATCCGAGTGCCGATGGGATGTCGTTCCAGGTGTGACAGCAGTGGTCGACAATATCGCCCACGGATGAGAACACCCGGTTGGAGAGCGCAGTTGTCGCGCAAATACTGCCAAACATCTTCGGTCGGGTTCAGCTCGGGCGACTTCGGCGGCAGCGGGAGCAAGCTGATATCAGCGGGGACCACCAGCTTGCCGGAGGTATGCCATCCAGCCTGGTCAAGCAGCATTGGGGCATGCGCACCGGCGCTCACCCTCTGAGATATTTCTGCCAAACGCATCGACAGTGGTCGAATTGCAGAACGGCAGCACCAGTGCCGTGCCGGTCCCGCGTGCCGGGCAGATCGCGCCGAAGATGTAGGCCGAGCCTGTGCGTCGATCGCTGGGGCGGAAGCCGCGTACCGCGTTTCGCCCAGCGGCGGGCGATCTTGTTCTTGTGCCCGCCCCTGGCCTCGTTGGCGAACCAGATCTCTATCGGCCTGGCGCCTGCATTTGTGGCCGCGACATGGTGGACTCCTCGAATGCAAATGCTCGGGTGTCCACGAGACGGGGTCAACTCCAAGTGGCCGCCAGCGCGCCACTTTTGTTCCTCTATTGTTCTGCTCTAATGTTGCCAGTAACACGCCGTGTCAACAGGGACTTGATCAAAGATTCCGCCAGAAGGCAGGCTAGCTGCCCCTGACCCCGATCAGCGCTTCCCGTTAGAGGTTAACATCCGATCCAAACGGGTGTTGCAGAAATCGGCTATCCTTTGCAGAGATGGTTGGTTGAACTCAACGCTGCGGGCTTGGTGAAGCGGTTTTCTCAGTTATATCATTGATTGACAATAGGCCGTGCTCGAGCCCGAACGCTATCAATTCGCCTCGGCCGGTGAGTCCATTGGCTTCCATGGCCTTGTACTTGTGAAAAGCTACCGTTCGAGGTTGTAATCCCCAAGCGACGAGCAGTCTCTTTTATTGTATATCCCTTCAAAACCATCGACAAAACGTCGCGCTCGCGATTAGTCAGCCTACCGTGCCTTCGCAATGACGAGTTCGACTTCACTTCTGACGACAACGACTGCGCTGCAGGCGCAAGGACTAGGGAGCGTTCGCGCAAGATTATACATGTGCCCGGGTATTCCGAGACCGCAATAATATAAGCGGACCTTGCAATGGCAAAACTGCTCGTAGAGGCGATGAGCGCCTGAAATTGCATATCCTCGGCACTCCAAAGCGCAACGCGAAAGACAGCATGCTCATCACCAGAGTGTTTGGAGGAAAAAGATCCTACATCTCGCACGTTTCTCCCGGAGCCGTGGAATGTATCATTCGCCCGCATTCCTGCCTCACTTTTTTCACTGTAACAGCCTCATGACGGATCACTGACCGGCCCAGACATCTACATTCCTGACGTTAGTCAAATTCCTTGACTGAAGCCGGTGTCAAGCTCCTTTTCAGGAAAAGCTCCCTTTTTAATAATCGAACCTGAAACTTCAATTGGGCGAATATGTTCGGTTACCGTAACGATAGCTAAAAGCGCTCACGGCAGATCCGCAACGGCGGGGACTTGCTGAATATCCGATCCGGGCGGTCACATAAGCGCGCCGGTTCCCCTATCTAGTTCCTCACACACCTCCCCGGCAACCAACTCATCCAATGCGGCCTTCACCCCAGCCGCGACCACCTCTGCCCACTCCACCGGAACTCCGTTCGCCGCGCACGCTACCATTGCTGCCCGTTGCACCGCATCCTCACTCGCCTGCAGCACCAGCGCCATCAGCGCATCCCTGCACACAGCGTCTAGCACTTCGGAAACATCTGACATCACACCCATCCGTTTAGCTGCAACGCCCTGCGGTCCGTTCACCTGCCACAGGCGGATCTGCGACACTCGACGCGAGTGCCACTGCCGGACCAGCCTGCGCCAAGATCGTTAAGGAAGCGTGCACCAGCGCCATTGCCTGGCAGCCGGAATTGCTTCCGCCAACTGAAGGGGCCCACGGCCAAAGAGTTTTCATTCAAGCCTTGTTGGATCCGCAACAATCACCTGCATTGTGGCTGGTGTCCCTCCGGACCTTATTAACGAACTAAATCGGCCGACATACCCGTCAAAATTGACAGCGTGGGAAAGCCGCTAGATTTACCATCCTTGACACGCGGCATGGCCGGTTCTGTGCCAGAACGATGTTGAACTGCGCAATCACTGTCAAAACACACACTGTCAAAGTACACAACTAATCTGAGTACACGCCTGTCAAAGTACACACACACCTGTCAAAGCACACACACCTGTTAAGTCCGTCAATCATGACAGTTTTCTCCGATGAGAGCGGGGGAATAGCCTTCAGGGACAGTGTGGGTGTGACGGGAGGAACTCAAGGTATGCAGATTCCTAAGCGGGAACTGCTGCAGGCAGGGGCGAACCATCCAATAGGAACGGTCCTCGAACGTGGTAAAAAAGCATTTTGTCATTCGTCCGACACCAGGGCTAATGCGAATCCTGCGGCACACCTCCATGCAAAATGAGTGTTCGACATTATACTGGCTACAGTTCTAACAATAATATTGGCGCCCTTGCTCTTGGCGATATGCCTGCTTGTTGCCACCAGCGGCATGCCAATTATCTACCGCCATAGGAGGATAGGGCGGCATGGCGTCGCGTTCGGCTGCTGGAAGTTTCGAACTATGTCGATTAACATCAATTTCGAGGCATAGCAGCCCAGAGTGGTTGTCATCGAATATAATGGCAAGTTCCCGCCTTCTCTCAGCATCGCGCAGGCGTACAACCCGCGTCATCAATGGCGAGGGTCGGATTACGGGGGATCTTCACTTGCCGCCATAACACGGGTCGCCAAGGACAAAGGATACATTTTGGTTGGGTGTAATATCACTGGCGTTAATGCTTTCTTCGTCCGACATGACCTCGTCGGAGACCATTTTTTGGCACCCTATACTGCTGCCCATCACTACGAACCGGCGCGCTACTTTCTGTGGGGAACTTTCGAGTCCGGACAACCACCAGACTGGGGCGAATACATCGAGCTATAGGCGCGGACGTTATCATGACGGAATCTGACGGATGACGGATCGAAGCTCTGCGACCGGGAAAAGCATCTCGAGGAACGAGCGTATCTTGATTTACCGGTTGGGGAGTATGGGTGATACCGTCGTGTCTCTCCCATGCCTTTACGCAAGACGCCGGCGCTATCAGATGGCGCGGATTGCGCTGCTGACATCGCGCCTTCCCGATGCTCGGGCGATTTCCGCCGCGACCTTACTCGATGGAACCGGGTTGGTCGACCAATACATGGCATATCAAACCAACACGCGAGCTTTTCGGGAGCTAAGGGCGATCAGGAGAGAGATCCGGTCATTCGAACCTAGTCTGTTGATCTACCTGACGGAACCGCGGGGCTTATTCAGGACTTATCGCGATTATTTGTTCTTTCGTTGGTGTGGCATTCGGCACATTATCGGTGTGCCATTTGCCCGTGATCTGAGAGAGCGTCGTCCACCGAAGAGCGGAAGTTATCTGTGGGAGAGTGAGGCTGATCGGCTCGCTCGCTGCATAGCGTCCGTGGGGAGCGCCAACCTTGCCTGCAACCAAAACTGGAACCTATGTCTTACTAACAAGGAATTGTCCACGGCGCTTCAACTACTGAGACCAAAGACGAGGTTTATGGGGTTGGCGATCGGCGCCCGGCAACCGGCGAAGGACTGGGGAGTTGAGAATTGGCGGGCAGTGCTTGCCGGTATCGCAGATCGGACGCTTGGCCTCGTTCTAATCGGGGCAGGCAGTGAGCGAGATCGATCTAACGATGTGGCGATTGAATGGCCGGGTCTGGTCATTAACCTCTGCGGGGAAACGTCACCAAGACTGAGTGCCGCAGTGATAAGACATCTTAATCTCGTTCTTTGCCATGATGGTGGGCCGATGCATCTTGCGGCCGCCGTGGGAACACCCTGCATCGCCATCTTCAGTCGCGTCAATCGGCCGGGAGAATGGTTCCCGTTCGGTGCAGATCATAAGATCTTTCATCCCGGTTCGATCGGGACGATCCAACCATCCCGGGTCATCGATGCCGTGCAAGATGCGCTGGCGTTGGCACGAGGCATATGACATTGGATTGGCGTATCTTGGCGACAGGAGCATCGGGTTTCGGGTCTGGCACGTCACCCGCTCATCCTATCCGGTTCGCACAACGCGTGATGCGACATGAGCGTTGGGCGATTGAACTAGTTGATCAGTCCGTGGAAAGCATTGCCAGACATGGAATCACTTGTCCAATCCGCTGGTTCGCGGATGACAATCGATGGGTCTACTTCGCTGATCCCAGTTGCTACCATCGGTCTGATGGGCGTGTCGTCATCATGGCGGAGCGGCTAAATCAGTGGATCGATCGGGGAGAGATTTGGGCGGCGGGTCATTCCGGCCAACGGCAATCCTGCAACAGCACAGTTCCATCCGTGGCTTGTGACCAATTTTCATCTGTCATATCCGTTCCCATTCTTTGATGGCAACAGACAGTATCTAATATGCGAAAGCTGGGAAGCCGGCGGCTTGTTCTTATGGAGGAATGACGGCGCATGGAAGCTGATTGGCAAGATCTCAGATCGCCCCGCGGTGGACGCCACGATTTGGCGCGGCGCCGATTGTTGGTGGCTGTTCTGTGGCATTGCAGGTGATCGGGAGAATGAACGGTTGCACATCTTCTTTGCCGATCGGCCGGAAGGTCCATGGTATGCCCATCCGGGTAATCCGGTCAAATCGGATAACGCAACAAGTCGGCCAGCTGGGCCTCTTTTCGCTTGCGAGGAGATGGTCATCCGGCCGGCTCAGGATTGCTCGCGGGCCTATGGAGGCGCGATCAGTCTGAATGTGGTCACAACACTCAATCGCACGACCTATCACGAATATGCTTGGCGCAAGTTAGAGCCTGACTCACGTTACCCGGGGGGCCTGCATACCATCTGCCAGGCTGGTAGTCTGACCATCATCGATGGAAAGCGCTGGGATGCCCACCCATTCGACATTGCGCGGAGACTGATCACCCCCGTTCAACGACACATTCGGCGTCGCCGTATGCCAGTGTGGCCCAGCCAACTGCGGTCGCTCTAAAGGCGGGAGAGGCTTCACCTCCGTGCCCGCCGTTCTTCACATTAATACACGAGCGGATCATGGCGGAGCCGCGCAGGTCGCTCTCTTGCTCCATCGCTCCTTAAACCGTCTGGCCGACATATCCTCGAAGTGTCTCGTGGGGCGCGGTGCGCCGGTGCAGGCCATGAACGTTATCGGGCTTGGAGTTCCCCGCTGGAAGTTATACGCCAACGTACTGGCGTTTCGAGCCTTTGGCCTTGACGGGCCGTTCAATTTGCACCATTGGGACGCGGCGGAGCCGCTGATCGAGACGGCTGACATCGTGCATCTGCACAATGTGCATGGGTACTATATGCCACATTCGGTGCTCGAACGTATCCTCAGCAAACCGGTGGTTTGGACTCTACATGATTTCTGGTTGGGCACCGGACGGCGGGGCTTTTCCACCTTCACCGCTTTTGCAGCAAAATTGGGCAGAACGTCTGTGGCCCTGGGGTGGTTATGACTATCCAACGGAGTGGTTCGACAGATCCGAGCGGAGAAAGGCACAGACCGCAAAGCTGTTGAGCCGTTATCGCCCCGTGTTGGTTGCGCCAACGCGCGACATGAAGGAGCGCCTAACAACCATGGGGGTTCCTGGCGCCCAGGTCATCCACCACGGAATCTTCTGTGATCCCTCGCCCCATCTCTCTATCGGACGCATCGAACTCCGCCGTCGCTTAGGCTGGCCCGAGACCAAAAGCATTATGCTGTTCGTCGCAGCCCAGATCGATGACCAGCTCAAAGGGTGGACGATCCTGGAACGAGCAATACACCGCCTGCGGAAACCTGGGCGATGGCACCTGATGATCGTCGGAAATGATCGGAAGGGCGTTGTCCGCACGTCGTCCTATCCGGTCCGCACGACGCTCTTGGGTCCGCTGACGCGCCTTGAGGTTATGGAGTGTTTCCATGCTGCCGATCTCTACGTCAATCCGACCCTGGGTGAAACCTTCGGACTGACCACCTTGGAAGCATTGGGCGAGGGGACAGACGTTCTGTGCTCGAATCTTGCCGTGCTGCAGGAGATTGCTGGTTCGGCAGCAACTGTCTTCCCCACTGGGTCATCTGATGTACTGGCCGCGAGGCTTGACGATTACCAACCAGTAATACCAGAGGCGCGATTCAGTCGGGCCGCACGTATCCGCGAGCGCTTTTTGACACAGCGGATGGCTGAACGTTATCGTACGCTGTACCAGACAGTGTTGTTAGGTCGACGCTCTCACGGCTCGTAGTATCCGTAGTAAGAGACTGGGTTGACGTTATAGTAGTATGGTTCAGAAGATACCACATTCGCTCCAGTGATGCCGACGAGTGTGGTCTGATTTCTGATGAGAACGAATTTCTGCGCTCCCACGTTGAACGGAACGCGAGTATGATTGAGCCCGGTGCCCAGGCTTACGCTCGTGACCCTACCACCCGAAGTCACCGTCATGGTAGCAGGTGCGGCCAGGATCGTGGTGATGTAAATATCGTCCAGAGTCGGGTTGAGCCCTTCCTGGTTCCAGCTTATGACTGTCCCCGCAGGAGCCCTCGAGGCCACCATCTTCGTCGACGCATTGCGATAGGAGACGTACATTGCGTCCGGCCGAGTTGGCTGAACACCAGTCTTGTACCACTGGATGAAGTACCTGTTTAGGTCTGTATAGGCCGCGTGCGTGAAGAGGTAATCACCAGTCACCTGCCAGGCGGGTTGGTTATCTGCGGTAAGATCAACCTGACTCGCCGGTCCCATATATGATTCGGTGTAGTCATTCCAGGTAACGAGATAGACCATCGATGGCTTGATCTTGGTGATGATATATTCCCAGATCGCCGAGAGACCCTCCCCGCCATTGAACTCCAACGATGCCATGATATCCCCAGACACCGCTTGGCCGGTGGAAAGGAACCGAATGGGGGCGTGCCATGATTCGACCGAGGCAGCAAAAGCGATGTTATTATGGGCTGCCACCGCAGCAAACGCATCATTGTTCTCGACGTATAGCGGCGGAACATAATCACCCCAGGTTATTAATCCCTGGACGACACTGTTGAGCCACCCGGACGTTAACCATGCCTCGGTATTAGCGTACGATTGCGCTGACGAAATCGGATTGGCCGCCGTCCAGTTTGAAAATGTAGGCATAAAGAATGGGCTGAGGCCGGTTGACTTTATGCTGGCAGCCACCGCCGACCAAAATTGATCATCGGTGGAACCTTTAGTGGTATCTAGACCAGAACTCCAGCCCGTAAATAAAGGCCGACCCTGGTAATGGAAATAATTCGGGTTGTTGCCGTATGCGGCCAGCATTTGCCCTGCGGCCGCAATGCATGCGTTGTCATAGCCGTAGCCTTGGCAGTCCAGATCGAAAAACAGCTTGAAGCCGGTGCCCAGTTCAGCAGCTGCTTGAAACATATAACCTGCTAACTGCTGGAAATTGGCCCAACCGGCAGTGTCCGGACCCCAGCCTTCCTTATCCAGCGCGAAGCCGTCGACACCAACAGCTTGCGCCTGTTGAATCTCTCTTTTGTATCCAGCGACGTTGTTCCCATAAGCACCGAAGTCGGGTCGGTAGTTGGCAAACACCACGCGCTGCTGGACGCCCGCTCCGCTCGCTTCCACTGCAGTTGATGCTTCTGGGGCCAGAATACATGCCGCCAGAGACAGGAATGCCGTCAAGCCTAGCATTCGGGTTTTGTTGACTAAAGTGCGGTCTATCTCGAGCCGGTTGCGGCGCACCTTGCGGCGGCGATCCATCAGGCGAATGACATTGGCGGATGGGTAATTTTTTGCTGCTGCCACGGATTTCCCGGCCTCCTGGGGCCCGGCGTCGTGTGCGACCTTTAAGGAATCAACCGAGAAGCAGTACACGTGCAGAGATGTTTTTGCAACCCAAAAGAGCATGAATTTATGCCATACATCCTCGCTTGTGGGGAATTCTCCGAGCGCGCTGCTCATGTTCCACCTGCCGACGCTTGGCGTTGCGCACCCCTCTTTTAAATCAGCCATGTGCTAAGGCGAGCCTCGCGGTTAAACCCGCCTTCGACAGTGCCGTGTGCCAAGCGATTGAGACGCGGGAATTGGGGCTGCGGCGACGGTTTGGCTCTACATGTTCCAAATAGGCAATCAGTGATCCACGACTACCTGCACGGTTGGTGGCAGCGCGGCGCCTGTGGGCGCGCAGTGCGAGGTTAGCTGCAGGCTTGGGCGCCTTCGAGCAAGCTCGGTTCACCCGGTTTGATCCTGTGGTGTTTGTCCTCGCCTGAGCCTGATCTAAACTAAATATCATTATATCCGGGTTGGTGGTGAGATTGGTGCGCATGTGGACCGCTGTGACCTGCGCGCACGATGCTGCCAAGATTTCCACCTGCTCCAAGAACATCTATCTGCCAGTGAAGGTCACACAATCAGGACTCTCTCGCGGTTCGTCCGCACCGATTCGGCCCTGCGCGAGCCACTCACGCAGGCCAGGGTGGATTTCTCCCGCACCCTTCGTGTCGTAGGCTACAACGTCATCCGCGTCCAAGACATCTCGCCACCGACCATTCGTTGCTTTGCTGAAGAAGCGTCGGGACCGGCGGCTATTATGCGTGGCGGAAGCGGCAACCGCCGCAGCGGGCGGAGGTGGGACGCAGCGCTGACCGTGGAGATCCGAGCTGCACATGCGGCCTCGCGCGACACCTATGGGGTGCCGCGCATTCATGCCGAACTTGCCGCCAACGGTATCCACCTCGGCCGCAAGCGGGTCGCGCGGTTGATGTCGCAGGCTGGTCTTGCCGGTGTGAGCCGACGCCGGTTCGTCACCACCACGATCAAGGGCGATGGCGGCCGAGCACCCGATCTGGTCGAACACAACTTTATAGCCGAGGGGCTGGATCGGCTGTGGGTGGCCAATATGACTTATCTTCCGACATGGACCGGCTTTCTTTACCTCGCCGTCGTGCTCGACGCCTTCAGCCGCCGTATCGTCGGCTGGTCGATGGCCACCACGCTCACCACCCAATTGGTGCTCGATGCGCTGAACATGGCGCTGGCAACGCGGCGGCCCCGAGGTGTGATCCATCACTCCGACCAGGGGTCGCAATACACCTCGATCGCGTTCGGGCATCGCTGTCGCGAGGCGGGTGTGCGTCCGTCGATGGGTTCCGTCGGCGATGCATACGACAACGCCATGTGCGAGAGCTCCTTCGCCACGCTCAAATGTGAGCTTCTCGCGCGGTGTCGCTTCACGACACAGGCCGAAGCACGACACGCGGTGTTCGCGTTCATCGAGGGGTTCTACAATCCGCGCCGCCGCCACTCCTCCATCGGGTATCTTTCACCAATCGATTACGAGCATCGCCACAAGACGGCGGCGTTGCTCCCGACCCGCGTCAGCCTGCCGTCGTGCTCGCGGCCGTCAAGGCCAAGCCTGCGGGCGGCCCCGAAAACGGGGCCGGCCTTGACCGCCGCTGCGCGCGACGGCCGCACCGGCGTGCGGGCCGGGACGAAAGAATGGCTCCGCCAGGGGCCGAACTAAAGAATGATCGCAAACAGGAGGACCAAATGCGGCGCCATCACACGCTCTGATCCCAAACTCTCACCTGTCCACGAAACCGGGGTAGGTCCAGGGCATCTATTTGCGAACTTCGATCCACGGTGCGGTTGGGCTGCCACCGTGGACTTTGGGTGAGCGCACCCATACCACCTTACCGTTTCGATAATGTCGAAAATGCCCCATGCGGTCGTGAGGGGCCTTTGGTGAACCGTCTCCCTTGATCCCAGGCTCTCCGGGGAGCGACCGCTTGCGGGGACGGTCGAGGTGCACGATCCGGTAAACAGGTTGCAGCGATAATTCGAGCCTACTCCGGCGTTGAATGATCTTACGGACCATTTCGCTGTCGTGCTCTTCCGGCTCCGCTCCGCCGTGGTCCATAAGTCGCCACAATAGTAAGACCGGTCCAGACAAGAATTGGACGGCTGAACTCCTCGCCCCAATCCGCTAGTACTCAAAAGCCTTTCTGGGTGTCCCAGGGGACCGGTCCCGAGCGACCAATCGCCTGATCCCCGCAGTTGCAGTGACACGGGATTAAACTGCCAGCCGCGTGTTCGGGGACTCCAAAACAGACTGAGCCCCAGAAGAACAGTCTCGTTCGCGCCAGGACCCGGACAACAGCAAATACACAATGAAGGCCGCCGGATCACTGAGCATGAGGATCTGGGCGGGGAATGGTAAGGGCGTGATCGGGATTTCCGATGCCGCGCTCATCCGACCAGGTGATGTCGGCGTATGCGCCACTCATAGCTCAACATCCGTAGCGAACACCGGCCAGTCCCAGATGGCGTTGTAGGGTTGGACCCACTCTTGAAGTAGCTCCTCGCCTTTCTCAACCAAGCCAAGGCGTAACGCCTCGATCAGCGAAGCATAGGCTCCACGGTACGTGCGAGGCGGGGCATGTTGCCTCCCCCTGGTCGCGCCAGTGAACATGGTAGGGGGCGTACGGGGTCAATAAGCTGGATAGTCGTTCTCTCAAGCCCCTGTAAAAGCCCACGTTTTCAAGGGAAGGTCGTTGGCGTCCCGTACGGGATTCGAACCCGTGTTGCCAACGTGAAAGGATGACATCACGCGTCCCGAGGCATCCTGACGTGTCGCTTGTCTCTTTGAATGTCCGGGGGTTCCGTCCCCATCGATCCTATTGCGTTCCGTCCCGTGTATGCCGTATGAATGCCGTATACCGCTTGGGTGACGATCCCGATGCCCCGCAAGGCCCGAGACGAGCGCCTGGACACACGGACCGCGCGCTTGAAACTGCCGGTTCGCCGCGAACCTTACTGGCGCTCCATCCAGGAGGGGCGAGCCATTGGCTATCGTCGCCTCCCGGGCGGCAAGGCGGGAACCTGGGTCGGGCGGCATTACGATCCCGATCTCGGGCGCCGCTACGAGGCTCTTGGCGTTGCGGATGACCGCTGCGAGGCGGATGGTCTCGCTACCCTAACGTTCGCGCAGGCCCAGGAGCGCGCTAACGAATGGTTCCGCGCGCTGGCGAGGCAAGGTGGCAAGACGGTTGAGCCGATCACTGTTGAGCAGGCGGCCGAGCACTATCTCAAGGATTATCGTGCCCGCGGCGGGAAGGCATACAGCTACTTCAAGACGACATTCGACGCGCATATCCTGCCGCAACTCGGCGATACGCTTCTGTCCAACCTGACCCCGGCCATCATCCGCGACTGGCACCGGAAACTCGCGACCACCCCGCCACGTTTACGCAGTTCGCCAAATGCGAGTAAGCCGCGGTATCGCGAACTAGTGCCCGATGATGCCGACGCCCATCGGGCGCGACGGGCGACGGCGAACGGCATTCTTACGATGCTCAAGGCTGCGCTCAATCTCGCCTATCGGGAGGGCCAGGTCGCCAGTGATGATGCGTGGCGCCGCGTGAAGCCCTTTCAGAAGGTAGGAGCGGCGCGAATTCGCTATCTGACCGATGATGAGGCAACCCGGCTGGTGAATGCCTGCCCGGTGGACTTGCGCGCACTGGTGGCGGGGGCGCTGTTAACTGGATGTCGGTATCAGGAGCTGGCTACCCTGCGGCCGATGGATGTGAATCTGGACGCAGGCGTAGTCACCATCCCGATGAGTAAAAGCGGCGCGGCGCGCACCGTTGTTCTTACGGAGGAGGCCCAGCGATTCTTTCAGCAGGTGATGGCCAGCAAGGCGCGGCATGCCTTGCTGTTTCCGCGTGCTGATGGCGACGTGTGGGGACGCGGCCATCAATTTCGGCCGCTGCGCGCAGCCTGCAAGGCCGCGAGACTTACCCCGGCCATCTCATTCCACATCCTGCGCCACACTCACGCCAGCCGGCTCGCTATGGCGGGGGTGCCAATGGCGGTGATTGCAGAGCAGCTCGGCCATTCCGACGTGAAACTGACGGCGCGGCACTATGCGCACCTCAGCCCGGGCTATGTCGCTGACACGATCCGGGCTGCGTTCGGCAAGCTGGGCATCGTTCCGGAGTCGAACGTTACCGCGATGCGCCAGAACGCGTTAATATAACCGAATGCGCGCCAGCCTCAACTTGATCCCGTTTGGCCGGTCGGCCACGCGCGTTGGCGCTAGCCTAGCACCTCACGCAGTCCGGCGTGGATTGGCGTGCAAATTTCACCCGCTGTTGGAGTGCGCCCCTTAGGGTGGAGGATCGGTAGCGGACCAGATGTCCACAGCCGGGGACGGGGAATGGCAGCCTACGACCACCCGAACATCCAGCTGGGTACCAGCGACCATGCCGGATTTTTGGGACAGTCCATCTTCTGGCAATCCAGTAGCGCCAGGGTGCCAGAATTCGGGGCTAGACCCCCCACTCCTTCCGTGTATGGAGGTTCGACGACGATATGGGCTTCAATCTATTGCGCTTCCTGCGTCGTGTGCCTGGCGCTGCGTTGAGGGAGTACATGAGTGCCAAGCGTATTCCCGCGACCGAATCGATTGATTGGGGTGCTTCGTCTGGGGCGCTAGTACGCTCCGTCGTCGATGTGATTGACACATTGGGGCCGAGCGAGCGTGACGAGATCACGGCCGACCTTGAACAGGTCGATAAGCTAAGCTCCGAAATTAGACAAATGACACTGCAATCCATCGTTGCCGCCGATCTGGACCTGCTCGGACGGCTTCGTTCCGCCGAAAGCAATGAGTTCGAGAGCAATTGCGGTTCTGTTACGAGACCGGGAAACGTTCGATCACGCACTCGCACTGGCTTACGCACACGGCCTGCTCAATGGTCGGAGCTGGAGCGCCTTCGTTGTACCCAATGCTGCTGCCCCTTGTTCCGATCCGGAGGCTCTGAGGGCCTTCGAGAGTGCGGTATCGGGGGTGTTCTACAACTCGACGGCTCAGGACGTAGATTGAAGATCGACCCGTTTGAGTGGCCGATTCTCAACGGGGATGGCTGCGCCGACAGACGAAGTATCCACTTTTGCATGTATACCGAGGGCCTGGTGGAGACCCATCTAGAGTTCCAGGGCACTGAACCCACGCGGCGAACAAGGCGTTTAGCACATGAAAGTGCAATCTCGTATGATCCAGAGCGAGGAAGGCTCGATGTCATCACGAGGGGCGGGAAGGCCGTCCGGGCCGAGATTGCCCGGTGCTTTGCACGGGATGTTCTGAACATCAGCGATTGTGTCCAGCCCATCTTCGCTCGGCGGTTCACTCTCAACAGGCTCAAACATCCATACGATTTCCCTTACGATGCGGCCGATGGAATCAAAACGGTCAAGGTTTTCCTTCTGCGCCTCGCGTCGCGAGCCAGCAGGAACGGCAGAATAACTCTTGAAGTGGATCGGTCCGATAGAACCGACATTTACACGTGCTGTGCGGATTGGTTTGGCGATGCGGATCCCTTGCACCAGTTTGAATGGCAGGTCACACAAGCGAAGCTGCGAATCGTGTTTCAGCCTGAGCCTGGGCGAAAGCGGCAGAAGAACGTGACGATCGATTTGCGGGTACCGAATGGCTCCAATCTCAAGGAGCAGGTCCGCCACCATCAGTTGGTATCGCAGAAGTATCTGGCTCGCTGGGGTTTGGTTATAGAGTCCGACGCTTAATCTTCAACCTCGGTGGTTCATGGCAGACCTCGTTCAACTGATTTGCGACCTTTACGAAGCGTCCGACGAAAATTTTCTCGTCAGTGCGATAGAAAATGAGTATGACCGGGAAGTGCAAATCCTTAGAGCATAGGCGCCATCCAGCCGGGACCGCTGGCAAACTCCATAACATGCCGTGCTTGTCACTCAGATCATGCGGCAGCGATAGAATTCGATCCGGTGGCCCGCCGCTATTTTCACTTTTGCCCAGAAGCAAGGATTGTGAAGATCGATGATGGCGATCTAGCCACCTATCAGCACCGGCCAGAATGGCTGGTGAACTGGCTCGCAACGGCTTTGCAAGTGCCATCACGTCTGCGCCAACGTGCTATTGTGCCTGATCGTGCCTGGTACCTCGGTGACGCAAGGTGCGGCGACACGCAGATAACTGTGGTATTCGCGTGCCGCATACGCAGCCAAGCTGATCTGGATCAACTCGCATCGGCCCTGCACCCCATCCATCCGGCCGAGAAGGGTTTGGTCATAACAACGTCCCTTCACGTGGCCCGCCAAGTCCGGCTGCCCGGCGGGTACGAGCTGCTTCCGCTTCCGGAGATTGTCCGGGCCACCTCCGACGGTTTGGTACTCGACAGTCAGCGGCTGGGTTACTGGATCAGGGGCATGCCGCCAACGACGGCCAAGGGAGGAGCGAGCAGGACCGGACGGCCATCGCCAGAGTTGGTCATCAGGCAAATCTACGACCTACGCCGCAGTCGCGGGCTGACTGTGCGCACCATTTCAGGCGAGGCCAAGGCGATACTCGCCGAATGGAAGGCATATGCGCCAGACCAAACGCCGCCGGACCACTCCACAGTGCGTCGCCATGTAACCCAACTCGCGAAATCGGCAGCACGTACATAATCTGCTCAATAGTGCTCAAAAATGCGCAGCTTGTTTTGAGCAATATGCCTTCGGCAAGGGTGAAGTCCTAAAGTTGCTGGGAAAAGGGTTGGGGTGCACCGTCGCCTGATACGGCAAATCAACGAGGTCCGGTTTGGCCCCGGCCTCAGCGAAGGAGCACCCCGATGGAGAGAATACCAGCAAGTGAGCGCACGCGCGAGCGGTTGAAGGCGTTGATGAGCGGCGAGCAGGAAGTGGCCGATAGCCGCTCGGAGCTGGTGCGGCTGGCGGCGCGACTGATCATCGAAGAGGCGCTGGAAGGCGAGGCCTCGGATGCATTGGGACGCGGCTATTACGCGCGTGGTGCGGTCTCTGGCCGGGGTTACCGGAACGGCTATCGGACGGGGCGGCTGAAGAGCGCGGAGGGATTGATTGACTATAGCGCGCCGCAGATTGCCGAGCGCACGGAGCCGTTCGGCTCGCGGATCCGGCAGATTCTGCGCGGCCGGACGGAAGAGCTGGAGGATCTGGCGGTGGAGATGTATGCGCGCGGGCTTTCCACCCGTGACATCGAGGCCCTGTTCGCCGACGAGAGCGGGAACTCGCTGTTGAGCCGCACGGCAGTGAGTGAGATCACTGAGCGGCTGTGGGCGGAATATGAAAGCTTCGCCAGCCGGGATCTCTCCGAATTCGTAAGCGTTGCGGCGAGACCCTGCCCGATTTTCCTTGACGGCAGCCGTGCGGCGTATCAGAGGCCGGCCCATCCTCTGTGCTGGGGTGGATTACGCCGGCTGCCGCTGGATGCGTTTCACGCGGTGCTTCTGGTAGGCGATAATCTCACGGGCGAGAGGCAGACGAGCATCGAAACGCAGGTGCGTGATGGAGACAAACGCGGCGTTCTTGGCCTCGTCTCCAAAATCGAGGCGGCACACAATGCCTCCCTCGTCACCGGCGTAGCTGATCCAGGTGATTGAGCAGGCGGCGGAGGTTTGGCTCGCAGCGTTCTTCGCGACGAGAGCGGCGAGCAGCTCGGGTGTGGGGCGCGCGGGCAGTGGCAGAGCCTGTTGCAGCTTCCCCATCAGGCGGTCAACCTGGGTTGGATTATCGATCATGCAGCTGCCGCCAATTCCGTGAGTTCAGTCGGATGCCAATTCCACGGCAGCAGCGCCTCCAGTGCGTTCGCCTTAGTCTTGCCTGAGACGATGCGCTCGAGCACATCAGTAAGCCAAGCCATCGGCTCGACACTATTCAGCTTGGCGGTCTCGATCAGCGTCATCGCGATGGCCCAATGCCGGGCTCCGCCGTCCGATCCGGCGAACAAGGCGTTCTTGCGTGTGAGGGTCACCGGTCTGATCGAGCGCTCGACCACGTTCGTGTCCATCTCGATCCTCCCGTCATCGAGGAATGCCACCAACCCCGGCCAGTGCCGGATCGCATAGCGCATCGCTTTCGCCAGCTCGGAGACGGCGGATATACGAGGCAGCTGCTCCTGCAACCAAGCATGCAACGCCTCCACGATCGGCCGACTTCGCGCCTGGCGCATGCGCTCCCGATGATCGGCAGAATGCCCGCGAATCTCGGCCTCGATCGTATAGAGTTCGCGAATGCGCGCCAGCACATGCCCGGCCAGCGGCGACTTCGTCGCCTGATAGAAATCGAAGAACGGCCGCCGCATATGCGCCCAGCAGAACGCCAGCTTGACCGAATCGTCGCTGCGGTCCCCGGCCAGTCGCTTGAACCCGGCGTAGCCGTCCACCTGCAGCACACCGCGAAACGCTGCCAGGTGCGCTGACGGATGCGCGCCCTTACGATCCTCGGAATATACATACGCCGCCGCCGGGTGCGTCGGACCGGACCACGGTCGGTCATCCACCGCATAGCACCACAATCGCCCGGTTTTGGTTCGGCCGCGGCCCGGATCCAGCACCGGCAATGTCGTGTCATCCGCAAAGACCTTCTCAGACGACAGCACCGTGCTGACCACCAGGTCATAAAGCGGCTTCAGCCACCAGCAGGCTCGGCCAACCCAGTTGCTCAGCGTCGAGCGATCCAGATCGATGCCCTGCCGCGCCAGCATCTTGGACTGTCGATGCAGCGGCAGCGAGTCGCAATACTTGCTGACCAGCACATGCACCACCATGGCCTCGGTCGCCAGGCCGCCATCGATCGGGCGCTCCGGCGCTGGCGCCTGCACCACGGTTCCCTCGCACGCCCGGCAGGCGTAACGCGGCCGGCGCGTGACCCGCACCCGAAGCTGCGCGGGCACGATATCGAGCTGTTGGCTGCGCGTTTCGCCGATCACATGCAGCGCGCCACCACAGCAGGGGCACTCGCGGTGCTCGATGTCCACCACCACCTCGTAGCGCGGCAAGTGTGCCGGCAGATCGCCGAGATTGCGCTGCGCCGGTGCCGCTCGGCGCTTCTGCTCCTTCGGCTCTGGTGCAATAGTGTCCTGTGCCGCCTGGTTCGCGGCGACCGTTTGCTCCAGATCCTCGAGCCCCAATTGCAACTGGTCATCGGTGAGTTGCTCGGAGCGGCGGCCGAACCGATGGCGCACCAGCCGATGAATGAGCAGGCGCAGCTTGTCATTCTCGGTATTGAGCTCTCGCACGACGTCGCGCAGCATTTGCTGCAGCGTCGCGGGATCGTCAGGCAGGTTGTCCAGATCGATTCGCACGCTGCGATTCTGAACGACGCCGCCGAATCGGTGCCAGCCGATTTTTATCGGCGACGCGGGTTTTTATCCCGCCAGTTCCGGTGCTCGTCGCGGCTGCGCTGCGCGCCATTCACAGCCATCCAGCAGCGCCGCCAATTGCGCGCTCGAGAGCATGATCCGGCCAGTCGTCTCGGATGACGGCCAAACAAACTGCCCATGCTCCAGCCGCTTGGTCAGCATGCACAGGCCGGCGCCATCATGCCATATCAGCTTGATCAGTCCTGCGCGACGCCCGCGGAAGGCATACACAGCGCCATCGAACGGGTTGTCGCGCAGCGACTGCTGCACCAGCATTGCCAGCCCCACCATACCCTTGCGCATATCGGTCACGCCGCAGGCGAGATACACGCGCAGGCCGGGTGCGAGTGTGATCATCGGCCTTGCAGCATGCCCAGGACTCGCCGCAATGCCCGATCATCTACCTGCCCATCAACGCGCACCAATATGCCGCCCGGCAGCACGATCTCGATTATTCCCAGCGGCCGGGGCGATTGCGGGATCGTTACTGGCGGGGCGGGCGGCTCAGCCGGTAGCTGGCCGGCCAGCCGCGTCGGCGCCAGCTCCACTTGCGCAAACCGTGTCGGCCGCCTCATCCGCTCCGTCGGAGCCGGCAACAGTTCTCGACGCCAGGTATAAAGCTGCCCCGTACCGATCGCGTATTTGCGCGCCACCTCGCTCGGGGTCAGTTCGGGCCCGAGGCTCTCAGCCACAATCTCGCGCTTTTGCTCCAGCGTCCAACTCCGCCGGCGCTCGCCCCGCGTGATAACCTCCACTCGGACGTTGTGTGCGCTCTTACGATCTGTCGTATGAGCGCTCTCATCAGGGCCGGATCCGTTTAGCGTCTCATCCATGCGGCCCTTCGATCACACGAATGCCGCGCGCCGCCCATGTGGTGCCGCCGAATCGCTTACCCGAATTCGACCTCCTCTACCTGTTCGTCGATGGCATCGCCGAACGCCTCCACCTCGGGCAGCCGCGCGAGGCGGTGCTGGCAGCCTGGGGCGTCACAGCGGATGGCAAAAAGGTGCTGCTGCACCTGGCTCCGGGAACCAAGGAGGACACCGCGAGCTGCAGGGAGTTCTTCCAGGACATGCGCCGGCGCGGTCTGCCCGATCCGCTGCTGGTGGTAAGCGACGGTGCACCGGGTGCGATCCGCGCCATCGAAGAATGCTTCCCGCGCGCCCTGCGGCAACGCTGTCTCGCGCACAAGATGCGGAACTTGCAAAGCAAGGTGCCCGAGACTGTCTGGCCGGAATTTCATGCCCGCGCGCAGGCTTGCTATCAGGCCGCCTCGCCGGCATTGGCGCGGCTGCTGCGTGAGGACATCGTGACGACGTACGGCAGCGATCTGCCCGCGGCGGTGGCATGCCTCAACGACGATTTTGAGGCGTGCATCGCGCATCTTCGGTTCCCCTTGGCGCATCGACGCGTCATCCGCACCACGGATGTGTTGGACAAGCGTGTTTGTGCCTCGCGGCTTGTGGCGTCGCCTACCTCATCAGCCGCTTCGTGCCGGTCTTGGTTACCGTCTTCCTCTTCGTTTGGGGCCGTTCCTGCCAAGCTGCAACGAAGCGGGCATACGCGGTCTCCGCTTGTTCAACCCAGGCCCGCTCCTGCTGACGTAGCGCTTTGATGCTGTAGTCGCGAGCCAGACCAGGCGCGTTGCCGCCACGGCGTGAAACGGCTCCCGCGTTCAGCTGCATCTGTCGCTGCTTCATGGCGACCAGCGCGGGCCGGGCCCACGCATAGTCCTCCTGCTTCGTGAGCAGATGCCACGCCAGCACCGCGATCTTGCGCGCTGTGGCCACGGCAGCGACTTGCTTGCCTTTGCGGCTCTGGATGCGCAGGAAGAACGCGTGCAGTGGTCCCGGGGTCGCCGCAGCGGCCCACGCGGCCTCCACCAGCATGCCGCGCGCTTGGCTCCGACCCTGCTTGCTGATCCGTCCGTACTGGGCGGGCTTGTCGCCGCTTTGGCGAACACATGGATCCAGGCCGAGGTAACTCACCAGTCGCTCGGCAGAGGGAAAGCGCGACACGTCGCCGATCGCGGACAGGAGGCCGGCGGCGACGGACACGTTGACGCCGCCGATAGTCATGAGCCTCCGGATGCGATCGTCACCCAGGCAAGCCGAGGCGAGTGCCCGTTCGGCCTCGGTCAGTTCCTGCGTCATCGCGTCGAGCGCCATGAGCCAGCGGTCCACGGCCGCCCTCTCGTCCTCCGCCAAACGCTGGTTGGCGAGCCACTTGCGCCCTGGCGTCATGAACAACTTGCCCTGATACGGCGGAATCAGATTGGCGTGCAGCACCGCGTGGATGCGGTTCTTGGTCCGCGTCATGCTCTGGACGATACCGGCGCGGCGCGCGACCAGCCGACGCAGGCGCTCGGTCGCCTCGTCAGGCTGCCAGACCTCCGGCAGGTATCCCGCCGCATGCAGCCGGGCGAGTACCGCCGCGTCAATGCGGTCCGTCTTGACCTTGGCATCGGCGATTACCCGCACCTGCAGTGGGTTCGCGATGACCACTCGACCGGCATACGGCTTAAGCAACCGCACGATGGCCGTCGTGTTACCGGTGGCCTCCAGCACCACCTCGTCGTTCGGGCCGAGCGTGCGCGCGAACTCAAGGACCTTATGGTAGACCAGGTCCAATCGTCCGCGTTGGCGCAACACGCCGTCCTCCAGCTCAGCAACCTGCGCGAAGCTTCGGTGCACGTCCAATCCAATCACCCTCATGTCCTGACCCTCGTTCTTGTTCAGGAGCAGGCGGGGCAACACGACATCTACGGATCCGCGCTCGCAGCGCACCCGGGTTGGTCGCAGGGGCGGCCAGTTACTAACGCGAGCTCGCAGCTCATGATGCGACAACGGCCTGCCCACCTTCCGTGCTCCAGGCTCCCCTGTCCCGGTCGCCCGAAGACTACGCACCCGCCCCACGGCAGGCACGACGGAAGCCAGCAACGGCATACCCGATACCAACCTGCTCGAACGGCTGTTTGGTGAGGAACGGCGGCGCACCAAGGTCATTCCGCATGCCTTCGGCGAGCGTGCTGTTCTGAAGCTGATGTATGCCGCTCTGATCCGTGCCTCCGAGCGCTGGCGCGGCATCAGGGTAACCGAGTTCGAGCAGCGTCAGCTCAATGCCATCCGCAACGAGCTCGACCGCGCCCACGCCGAGCGCACCGCGCCTGCTATAAGCCCAAATGTCACGACAACCCCAACCCGTTTATCCAGCAAGAAGCGGACTTGACCTCGGCAAGTTTCCCGCCGTCCGGGCAAACAGCCCGCTATTGCGAGGGACTTGCAATGCAAACACCCGATCATCATAAGCCGAATACCGGTGCACAGCCCCTGGCCGTGACAATCCCAGAAGCTGTCCGACTAAGCGGCCTATCGCGATCAGAATTGTACCGGCAAATGGGCGCCGGGCGCATACGCGCGCGCAAGAGTGGCAGCAGAACGCTGATAATCTGGGCGTCGCTTCAGGCTCACATTGAAGCCCTTCCACTGGCTGAGTTTCGCGCATCAAAAGTTGCTTGAATCAGAACCGCCCCAAGCGCGGTTACACACGGGGCGGCGGATCGTGACGAGATTGCAGGCGCCAACTGCCATTTCGCACGACCCAGTCGCCGGTTCAAGGGCCGCGTGGTGGGCAAGGAGCCTTACCATGCAAATTGCAAAGACGATTCCAACGACGTTTGGACGACGGTTACTTCCGCCTGAGCCGATGATACGGCTCAGTCTGACGCCGAACGAAGTGCGTGCGCTCCGCCGCTCCGTGGAGCGTGATGTAATGATAGCGGAACAAGAAGGTAATTTCAAGGCAGCGGATCGGCTGGGGGGTCAGGCAGCGGCGCCGCGGGAGTCCGCGCGATGATCAGCGCGGTCGATGTGGCTGGCCGGTTGCATCTGAAGCGCTATCCGCGATCTTGGCGGGGTCGCTGCCCGGTTTGCGACTACAACGGCACATTCTCAATCCGAGCTGGGCGGGATGGGCGGGCCTTGGCCTATTGCGCTTCGTGCAATGACCGCGATGCGCTGCAGAATGCCATTTCCCGTGTCATGGGTGGGTCCTGCCAAGCGCCCTCCCGATCAGATACACAGGACGAAGCCTCCCGCCGGGCGCGCAGGCAGGTGGCTGCATTGCGCGTGTGGCGCGGCTCCGAAGCCGCTCCAGGGACTTTGGCCGACCGCTATCTGATAGGACGTGGACTTTCGGGTCTCGCTCGCTCACCAGCATTGCGCTTCAGGGGAGATACGCCCCACCCGGAAGGTGGGAACTTGCCGGCCATGATAGCGCTGGTGACGGACGCTGCGGACCTGCCGGTTGCCATTCACCGCACGTTCCTCGCCACCGACGGCAGCGGTAAAGCCAACGCCGAACCGCAGAAAGCCAGCCTCGGCCCAATCTGGACTGGCGCTATCCGCCTCGATCCCGTCGCGCCGGAGATTGTCATTGCCGAGGGCATAGAAACCGCGGCATCGGCCGACCGCCTGCTGAACCTCCCTGCCTGGGCCGCGGTCAGCGCCGGCAATTTAGCGACCGGCCTGGTCCTGCCGCCGGAGGTGCGGCGCCTGACCATCGCCGCCGACAACGACCCACCCACGCCCGGTGGCCAGCACCCTGGGCAGGATGCCGCCAGATCAGCCTGGTTCCGGTGGCGCGGGGAAGGCCGAGAGGTACGGATCTTCGTGCCCGACCGCACAGGTTCTGATTTCAACAACGTGCTGTTGGCGCGTCTCGCCCGCGAGACGGCCCATGCCTGACATCAATGCTTACCCCCATGTAGAGCCGGACCCGTCCCCGGGGGCGACGGTTGATGGCGGGTTCCATGAAGAGACCCCGTCCAGCAAGGGCAACGGCTATGGCGACAGCGCCGTGGTCTGGCCGCCTGGCTATTCTTGCGACCGCTCTGGGGTCTGGTTCCAGCCACAACCAAAGAAACCGGACGATCCACCACCCGACCCGGTGTGGATCTGCGCGCCTCTGACGATAACCGCAGAAACGAATGACGACACACACCATGCGTTCGGATTGCTGCTCAGCTGGGTTGACCGCGCCGGACAGCCGCACACCTGGGCAATGCCTATCCGCATGGTACATGCCGCCAATGGCGGAGGGGCAATCGCTGCGGAGCTGGCCGATGCCGGCCTGACGTGTGCTGCGAACCGGAGCGCTCAAGAACATCTCCGCATGCTCCTCGGCATGGTTCGCATCAAACATCGGGTTCGTTGTGTCGAGAGCGCCGGTTGGCACGGGTCCGTTTATGTCCTCCCAGACGGACGCACCTTCGGGTCTGGCGCTGATGCCGTGGTCATGTAGTCGGAGCACACGGCTCCCGGTCGCGCCTATTCGAGCCGAGGGACGCTGGCCGATTGGCAGTCCGAAATCGCGCGCTACGCCCCTGGTAACGACCTGCTGACACTGTCGCTGGCAGCTGCTTTCGCTGGCCCCACTCTCGATCTCGTCGGAGACCCATCCGGCGGTCTCCATATCCATGGGCACAGCCAATCCGGTAAGACAACGCTCCTGCGTTGCGCCACCAGCGTTTATGGCCCGGGCGACACCAGCGGTCCGATGCGGACCTGGAGGGCCACCGCGAACGGACTGGAAGCTGTTGCGGCCGAAACCTCCGATGGCTTGCTGGTCCTCGATGAGATGGGCCAAGCTTCCGCCCGGGAGATCGGCGACACAATCTACATGCTAACGAACCAGGCCGGTAAATCTCGCGCTAATCGAACTGGGGGTGCACGTCGGCATCGCACGTGGCGTGTCTTGTTCTTGTCGAGCGGCGAGATCCCGCTTGCGGCTAAGATGGGGGAGGCTGGTCGAGCTGTGCATGCCGGGCAGGATGTTCGCCTGATCGGCATCCCCGCCGACGCTGGGGCTGGGTTTTGGGTATGGCAGAACCTACACGGGAAGACCGCCGCAACACTCTCTGACCATCTTCGGGTGGCGTCCCGCTCGGTACTTTGGTACCGCCGGCCCGACGTTCCTGGAGAAGTTAGCAAAGGACCGAGCGGACGATCCCAATCTGCTGGTTTCCACCTTACGCCAGCTACAGGAAGGCTTCTTATCGCAGGTCTTGCCGCAAGGCGCAGATGGACAGGTGCGGTCCGTCGCCGCCCGGTTCGGGTTGACCGCTGCGGCCGGGGAGCTGGCAACCCCGTATGAGATCACGGGCTGGCCAGTGGGGGACGCCATACGGGCGGCTCTAGCCTGCTTCAATCGATGGCTCTCTACCCGCGGGCACAGTGGGGCTGCTGAAGACGCGCAGGCGATAGATGCCGTGCGGGCATTCATCAGCAGTTACGGGATGTCTCGGTTCGAGGATATCGACGACGAGGAGCAACGCCCTGTCAATAATCGTGCAGGGTTCCGTCGTCATATCCGTGGCGACGATGGTGGGAGCTGGGAGCACCTGATCCTGCCCTCAGTGTGGCGCGACGAGGTGTGCAAGGGGCTCGATGCAAAACGGGTAGCGCGGGTGCTCTCCGACAAGGGACTGCTCATACGCTCCCAGACTGGGCCCCATTTCGCCGATAAAATCGCTATCAGCGGTCACGGCAAGCTCCGCCTGTACCGGGTCAGTGGAGCCATCTTGGAACAAGAGGGCGATTAGCGTTGTACCTATATGCTCTTCAGTGGGAACCAGGGGAACTGTGGGAACCTCGCTCTGAAAGAGCCTGCTTCCTGGGTTTTTTGGTTCCCATAAACTAAGAATTGGCGGTCCCACTCAAATCCCAGTGGGAACCAAGGCTGGCCCGCGCCTCTGTTTGCGGTTCCCACACGGAAACCACTGGGAACCTCTAATTTTAGTTGTGGGAACCGAAACGCCGCAGCTCAAAGGCCGGTTTCCGAATGGAGTTCCCAGGTGCCCACGGTTCCCACTGAAAATGGATATGTCCTAGATGAGTGACGCCCTTCGCCGCCTGGGTACGATCAGCATTGGTGATGCGGCCCTCATCGTTCCCGCTGAGGTAGTCCACAAGCCGATCGAGGAGACGCCGAAGGCTCTGGCCAACGATGCTCCGTCAGCCGACATCGCCCGTCTTGAGGCGCTCAAGGCCGAGATACGGGCCGCTAGGCAGGTGCTCCATGCGGAAATAGGCGCCGTCAGCCCGATCCTCGGGGAGATTTTCCGAACGTGGCCCGAAGCGGTGATCGTCGGGACCGCGGACGCGCCGCCGCCGGTGGAGCAGCGTACCGATAGTACCCGAAAAGCCGCCATCGCCCGAAGCCGTCGAGCGTCGCGCCCGAGAGCTGCTGGCCCGGGCTCAGCAGACCCTCGGCATCACCATCAGCGATCGGGCGAAGGCGCTCGATTACTATCGGTGCCGCGCGACGGCAGAGTTAACCCGCAGAAAGGAGGACTAAGGAGACTATGGCTGAGGAAGCGCTCATGAGCTGCTGGCCCATCCGGCGAGCGGCCCGCATGCACCAGCTCAACCATCTGCCGACGAAACTCAGGTGGATAAGGTCGTCCCGATCTCGACATGGTGGACCCTCGAACGCAAATGCTTGGATGTCCACGAAACCGGGTCAACACCAGGGTGGGTTTGGGTCAGACATTGGACAAATCCGAAACGTCAGGAACAGGAGGGATTGAAAGCTCGTGGCTTGCTCGATCAAGCAAAGTGCAATCACCAGCATTCGCAAGCAGCAGGAAATACCCTGATGAAGTTGGAAAACCAGACAACGGCTGCTTAGATCTGCATTGAATTGATGTGATCCAGTGTAATTGGCAGCGCAAATTGTTGAGTTGATATGGACCTAGAGGCTTATCCCGGAGCATCCGTGGTTGTTTCACCGTGTTCGCCAGTTACGCCCAACCTGATAAAGAGTTCCATCAGTTAGGCAAGGAATTTAGGCAAACAAAAGTCCATGTCGCGCGGAGGGCACAACTGGAAGGGGAGCGGCACCGTCGAGGGAACGCGCTCGTTGGACGTGAGGAAGCTTGCGCGTGCGGGATACCTTGCAGGCACGCGCTTTGGTGGTTGGACATGGAGCTACGGCGACGGTTCTACCGCCACGATTGGGATCAAAGGCGGCCGCGATCTGATCACTCTGGAGCACCGCTTCAAATCGGGGCGAGACGACTTGCAAGCTATCAGCCAGCCGATCCCGATAGCCTGGGAGCGCTGCCGGTTTGGGGGGGAGCGCCCCTGGTTCGTTTGCGACGTGAGCGCGAACGGCAAATACTGTGGCCGGCACGTGGCAAAGTTGTACGGGGCCGGCCGGCTGTTCGCGTGTCGCCGCTGCTATCGGCTCGGATACCGTATCCAGCGCGGAGGTCCGATTGATAGTGTCCACCAACGGCTCGCACGCCTGCATCGGAAGCTCGGGGCGGAATACGAGAGGCCCGACCTGCCGCCTCCACCAAAGCCCAAATGGATGCGGTGGAAGACATATTTTCGAATTGCAGCGCAGATCGAAGCCGGTGAGGAGCGCCTTGACGAGGCGTTCATCCTGGGTGCGCAGCGAATTCTTGGCCGGTTTGAAAGACTGGATCTCCGCGGAAGGAGCCGAGGATGAACACGATCCCCACTCCCGCCGATCTGGCAGAGGCGGCGAGCTACCAAATGATGCGCTTCAACGCCCTGCGGCATGGAATCCTGTCGCGATACACAGTGCTGCCCTGGGAGGACGAAGGCGAATACCGAAAACTGTTGAATGCTCTCGTGGCCGAGTATGCCCCCAAAGGGCCTACTGAGGAGCATCTGATAGAGGAACTCGCCGGGATCATCTGGCGCAAGCGGCGATTACGCATGGCAGAGGCGGCGGTGTACCGCGACAAGCTGCGGCGAGATGTTAATGCATACTCTGCCGGGGCACATATCGCCGGTGCGGCTTTACTACCGATCACAGGTCATTCCGAAGGCAACGCCAGCATTTCGCAAGCGCTCACCGCTACACCAGGCGAAACAGCACGCGACCTGCGCGATGTGAAGCGTGATCAAGCCATGACCCGGCGCGCTTGGGATATCCTGCAAGCGGGCGGTGGTCGGGCATATGAGCGCGCATTGGGTGAGCTGAGGGAGGACATGCGGGATTACTGGCAACGGAGCTTGGCTGACCCGCCGGATGATGGGCTTACTTATGCTGCCAACGCTGAGGCACTGAAAGGGTGGATCGATCACCATTGGAAGGAGTGGTACGACTGGCCCATCTCCGAGTTGAAGCACCGCGACGCCATTCGAGACCAAGCCCTCGGGATGGCGTATGGCACCGATGATCTGGAGCGTCCGGCCCGCTACGAAGTCCATCGGATCGCAAGCTAGAGCGGGTCTTGGCCATGGTGATGCGCTTACAGGAGCTTCGGCGCCAGCCGGCGCCCGAGTGATCTGTTTGGCAAAAATGGTCCTTAGATCGGCCGGCCGTGCGAAGCGATCATCTTCGGCCATTTCGCGGACCGGATCGGCCGGCGACGCACGACGATGATCAGCATCGCGGGATTCGGCCTCTTGCTACTGTTCGCCTGCCTCCTCGGTTACGAAACGATCGGCACCCGGTCGATCTTGCTGTTGATTTTGCTCCGCTACATCGGCGGCGTGTTCATGGGCGGCGAATACACTCCAACAAGACGCGCTCGCGCTGGAAATGGTGCCGCTTCATTGGGCGGCATTCAAGGCGCCTATCCGATCGGCTTCTTCTTCGTTTCAGTGATCACGACCATCATGCTGAGCGCGACCTCGCCCGACGAGTACCCGGCTGTGGGGCTGGCGCATCCCGTTCTTGATGGGCTCACTGCTGTCGGGTTCGCACTGGCGCAGCATGATTCAGATCCTGATCATGATGCTCGGATTCTGGTTCGGTTCGCAGGCGGCGATCAGCGTCATGCCGGGAATGATCATCCAGTATCTGCATATCCCCAGCCGGAACGATGACCAAGGGTCTGCTGGTGACGAGCTTCATCCAGTTCTTCGGCTTAATGACCTTCGGCTGCGGAGCCAGATGATCGGACGCCGGCTCGCGATCGTGCTGTCCGGGATCGAGTCCTGATCCTCGGCTGCGGACTTTATGCGGCCTCGATGTCGCACGCGATGGGCGGCGGAGTTCCCGCCTTCACCACTCCGATCTACCCGCTTGTTGTCTCGCCGTAGGGATCGTCACTACCTATTTGTGCGAACGATTCCCGACCCATGTGCGCGCATCGGGCTACGGCATCGGCTACAGCCTCGCCGTGATCGTGCCGGCTTTTGCCGGGCTCTATCTGCTCGCGCTACGATCGATCATGCCGTACGTTCTATACGCCGGTAGTTCTGGTAGGAATTTCCAGAGTGCTGATCATCATCGGCGCGCTCATGGGACCGGAGACGCGGGACGTGGAACTCCGTCATCCGGAGGTTGTGATCGTGGAGGCGGCGCCGGAGTAGGCGGCGCGCTATCCCGTCGGCCAGAGTCAGTGGCGCCGCGTCCGCCCGAGGAGTCGCCGTGCCGGTGGAGTGCGGCGGAGGCGTTGAGGCTCCTGCTATGGCGGGTGTTCCAGGAAATCGACGCAGCCAAGCGGGAGGGGCCTTCCCTGAAGCCAAGGGGTGTTGCTAGTTAAGTCAGTCGCCAGCCATTTGGTCACGGATCGGAACGAACGGGAGCAGAATGACCGCAGGATCCTTCCAACTACACCACTTCAGATCGGGTCCCACCGGCAGTTGTAGGCTGGGATCCACCGGCAGCTGCCGCCCTATTGTCATGGCGAGAGCTAATATTCGCCTCGGTCGCCTACTCCATTCGTTAGCGCCACTAGCGCCCCGCCCGACCGTCCGCCAACCGCCTTGCGGAAAGAGTGGCCGCGTCATAGGCTGGCGCAAACGCCATCACAAGATCTGCCTTCGTGGCCGCGGTTGACAGGAATCCCTCCGCCGACCAGAGCGAGATGTGTGGTTGAGTGGTTCTTTTGGTTTGTTGGTTCTCAGGCGTTCTCTGGTTTATTGAACCAACACGGAGCGCAGTAAGGTGGAAGTCAAACCGGTGATGTTCACCAGCCGCGTGAATCGCAATCCTATCAATCGCGCACGCGTCATCATAGGCCTCCTGCTGGCCTCCTGCACGATGCAAATGAAACAAACGCCGAGTGGCGGCATGGCGGTGACGCACCTGCAAGTGCGACAGCCCGGCTTGCCCCCGATGACGATCCAACCGAGCCAGCCGGCGGCCCCGCCCCAAAGCTCCGCACAATCATCAGCGTCTGTAACGCCCCTCAGTCTGAACGGCGTTTACTCCGGTATTGCCAGCCCGCTCGGCACCGGCGGAGGAAACTGCTTGGCAGACCAGAAGGTCACCAACTTTCGCGTGTCAGGGAACTCGGTGCGCTGGGGCGGATTTCGCGGAACCATCGACAGAAACGGCGGCGTGCAGATCGCATATGGGGGCAACTGGTTGTTCGGTCAGTTCATCGGCACTCAGTTCAGCGGTGTGTTGCAGCGGACGGGGAATCCCCGGATTGGAAACCTGGGTGCTCCTACCGATTTGTGCTGCAACGCGGTTGAGTGATCGACCGTCCGCTTCTTTCGCATCAATGGTGCAATCGGCTCGGCTGCGCTGCCCCGACTGCACGTTCCGAGCTCATCCGTCAGGCTAACAGTCGTGTTGTGGGAAGGCGATAAGTCCCACGCAACAAAGGGACGAACTAATGGGACTGCTGTCGGCAGAAAAAGAAACGGCTGCGGCAAAGGTGCACACTCCGAGCCGCGCCGTTATCCGGGTCCTGTAGACCTTGAGCGTGAGGACGCTGATCCCGAGTGCATGAGCTACAGCCTTATTCTGCTGGCCGGCCACCGCCGTGTGCAGGATTTCGCACTCCCGCTGTGAGGCACCCTGGCGCGTTGGGCTGTGCGCTGCAGCCCCCTGTTGCTGAGTTCACCTGCTGCCGAGCCTGGCGCACTACGGTGCCTCCCGCAGTCGTGCCACGATGCGTGCACTCGCAATACCCGCCGACCGGCATAGTGGTGCGACAAATCAATCTGCCAGCTTGGCAGAAGTTCGCGAACGCGGGACCACCCGTGAGGGCTGTGGCTGCAAAGAACGAAAACGTCAGATATGCGATGATGCGCATTCTGGGAGGTCCTCCACCCTGTGGAACGGGGAAAAGGAAAGCAGGCTGGACGGGCATTACGGTATACGGCGGACAGGCGATCACGATATGAGGTTTGTCTGCATCCTGCAATGGTGCGAGGCGTATCCCAGGTGTGTTCCCCGAGATGTCCAGTGAGGACTGCTGCACGACCACCAATTGCACTGGCGAATGTCGCCCCGGCCCCTAACTCCGTTACCGTCCGCATAGTCACTTACGCTCGGATATCCCTCTTCCGCCAGTTGTTCTCTTTGAGGCGCTCTATGGTCGCCTCCGGGCCCGGGGTCAGCCCGAAGTTCTGCACCGCGTTCAACAGCTCCTGGTCAGAGCCTCCTTCGCGAGCACCCGATGTGAGTGCTGTCTGCGATGTCCCCGTAGGCGCGGAGGTAATCAACTAACCACGGGCATCCCTCACTGGCTCCCGGCTGGGGCATACTGTCACCGATGGGCGCCAGCTGCGGAATCTTATCGCCCACAGCGACCACCTCGAGCATCTTCTGGCGCCCTGCGCGGCCCACCAGGGGGCCGTGATGATTTACCAGGTCCTGCCCCGCTCCGGCGTGAAGTGACCAGCCTGGACAAGCTTACTGACGCCTGGATTTCATTCGGGCCGACCGAGACGCTGGCACCGTGCCGTGTGCCCGCCACCACCAACGGGGATGCCAACCTCTTGGCCGCTGCGATCTGTGCGCGGATCGGGTCGGCCATCGCAGCCGGATCGCCAAATGACCGCTGAGCGTCGGGCCACACGAGATACTCCGGGCTGTAAGCGGAGGCGCCAGCGGCGCAGTTGCGGCCGGGTCTCGTTTGGATTTCCATAGGGAACAAGCCCTACCATAACGGAGAGTGCGGATGACTCCCAGAGGCACCCATTGGAGGTGGTGGGGCCGTCATGGGCCCTTCGGAAGCCGTGGGCGGCTCAGGTCCCGGCTCTGGCGCCGCCTGCAGGCTTTGCTGGACCTGGACTGGCGATTTTAGCCGCCCTAGGGGGCTGTGCCTGCGCGAGCCGGGTAGTTGCAGTGGGCCCGGTCCCATCATATCAGGGTTCGCCGACGTGGTGACGGAAGGAAGGCAGCCGCGCGCCGTATAGCCGACGGGTGTCCTGGCCGAGGAGGACGTCTCGCTGCGCCCAGCCATTCGTGGGCGACCAGGACTTTGTGGCTTGATGGGCTGTAGCCGGAAAAATAGCAGGAGGTCTTCGTCTCGGACAGATACGGCCTACACGGCAGGAAAATTGCCAATAGGCCCTATCGGGCCGAGCTGTGACTGGCGGGGCAAATGGGACGCACGCCACATTCATGGGACCCGCGTCGCTACCAAAGACGAGCACCGGTTGCTACGCTATCGCTGATACTATTGCCTAACTGTAGCGCCGCCTTTAAGCCTCGCCAAAAGCCGGCCGCCCTCGAACGAGAGTGTGCCAGAAAAACTGCGTCAGGGTAAGGAGTTAATCGATATGAAACGCAGAATGGTTCTGGGTGGTACCGCTGCGACCGCAGCAGGCCTTTTCGCCGGCGGTGCCTCCGCCGCCGCCACCGACAGCACGGCGGCTAGCCTCGCTTCGCCAGACCTTGCCGCGGCTCTGGCACGCTTTCGCGCTCGATCCCCGGCGCACTTCGACCAGACTTACGTAGAGAATGCGGTCATCCCGTTTTATCTGACCAGTGTCTATGAGGGGGAGCGTCCCGCGTTGCCGATGATCGACGTGACGCTCTCCAAGGAGAACGCCCTGCCCCACGACTTGTGGGGGCTAATCTACCAGGGTTGGAAGCCAGCGCCGGACGAGGGTGTCACTGTGTTTCTCCAGGGCCTGGATAAGCGTGGTGATAATAATCTGAGAAAGCGTATCTACATGTCGGCTGTAACGCCTGATCTGTATGTACCGATGTACGGCGGCAAGGTAGCCGCGTTCTTCGATACGCTGCTCGACCCGAAACTCGCCGGAAGGCCGTTCATGCGGCACTATCTCGACTATTATTGGGATATCTATTGGGATTTGCATCTCGGGGTGAAAGGAGAGGCGATTCCGCCGCAGGTACGCACAATCGGCGAGAGCTTCAATACGGTCCTTGCCTTCCGCGACCCGCTGCAGCCGGTCGTTTATGATAACTATATGACCGTACGCGCACTGCTGGATTTCCTCAAAGCCTGGATCGACGCACGGCTGGACGACATTAGCAGTGGGCGTACAGCCGATCCGCAGAAGACGATCGCCTGGTACTGGCTCAAAAATGCCGGTGACGGCGCGCATTTCAGCAAAAAGGACGTCGTCTTCGAGTGCTTCCATAACTTCGTCGCGTTCAGCCAATGGGGTAACACGATGTTCGGCATCATGTCGCGCCTCAGCGAGGACGGAGGTGATGCCGAGGTTCGCGCTGCGTTCGAGAAGACGATGTCGGGGAAGCCGGACACCGCGGACGGTGCCCCCTATACGCCGCTTGAAATGTTCGTCATGGAGCTTTTCCGTACTATCTCGCCGAATGGCGGAAGCATTTCCTCAATTTCGGATACACGCCTGGAATCAAGCGACAATTACGGCGATAGCATGTCTCCCTACGTTCGGTTCGGCCTCCCGTACGAACGCAATGGTTACATCATCTCGCCGCACACCTCGACCAGTTTCGATCCCTTGCATTGGCCCAATCCGCAGCAATTCGATCCGGAGCGCTACCGTCACGTGCCGACCAGCGCTCAGATCGACGAGGCGAGCAGTAAGAAGATCGGTTTCGCCAAATGCCCATTCGACCTGACGAAAATGGATGTCAAAGACGGCCGTAACGCGGCCATGACCAATAGCGCATTCGGCACAGTGTTTGGCGTGGTCGACGGCAAGCCGCTGCCGGTGTGCGACTATGCCGGGTTCGCGCCGTTCGGCTTTGGCTATCGCCGCTGCCCTGGCGAGCAGCTCACAATCCAGGTCTTTGCGGATTTCCTGCGCAAGGTCTGGCGTAACAAGATCATATTCCGCAGTTTGCACCTGCCCAACCCGCGCCAGGTGCCGATCGGTCCAGGCACCGTCATTGACGACAATATCACTTTCGCGCGACCGTCCTGAGCCGCTAGGCTGTACACGTTTACCAGAACTGTCGCAGGGTGAGCCCCACGCCCCACGAGTTCGGCTCGTGTTTCGGCTTACGAGGTAACGGCCTCGGTGTTAAGCACGATATCGCCACCTCGCCAGAGCCGGGCACCCATGCCGACGCCCAGCCGTAGTGTGTCGGCGGCATTGCGCTGCGGTACACCGTCGATGCTTGTTTCACCTCCCACATCGTAGTAGGCGTCCGCCGACAGCCAGACGCGAGCGGTGATATTTCGGCTCGCATGGCCTTCCACTGTGAAGAGCGGACGCTGCGTGAGGCGACTCGCTCCCCCAACCTGGAACGCATTGTTGGCGCTGAATGCCGCGACCGTGACGTAAGTCTCGAGCCAAGTCCAGCCGCGGTCCGGCGTGTAGCTATAGTTGATCGTTGGACGGATGGTCCATCGATTTGCCGACGGATTGAGGACACGGGTCGGTTCGTATTCCCCGAGTGGTGTGCCGACGAACAAGTGAAACCCCCAGAAGGTCTGCGGCACGAAAGTGGTGAATTGCTGGCGGGTGAGAGCGGGTCCACCAAGGATGTTTACCTGCCTAAGGAAGCCTACATCAGGGCGCGGCGGTGTAAGGGCGGTTGTGTTGGTTGCACAGCGATAAACGGGATGGATACGTATCGCCTCATTCAGAGATGTTCCCGAACCGCCGGGCTTTGCCTCATCAAAATGCTTCCGGCGCCTCATCATTCCCGTGCGACATTTGAATACGCTCCGCGTGCGGTTCTTTCTGTGCAGCCTCGGTCGCTGTGCCCGCCACGACGATCAGTTCGGGTTCGAGCAGTCTGAGCCGTCCATCGTTCTCTGCCGCAAGGTTGTGGATGTAGAAATACGTATCGACCCTGTCGGTCCCGTTCATCACGGGAGAAGGCGCCGATACAATCAGGACGCCGCCACACTCCCCAATCCAGTCGATATGCCGATGGCCGTGCATAACCACCCCACGGTCGGCCAGACGCTGCAGCCAGCGAATAAACCAGCCTCCGTTGATGAGGGCGGTCCCGATACGCTCGGACAGCGCCTTCGACGGCTGCGGGTACTCGATTACGTGGTGGTGCAGGGCGACGATCCAGTAGGCCCGTGGGTACTGCTCGAGAACGATATCCAGAGCGCGAACCTGATCGGCGGACACCAGTCCGAGCGCGTTGGTGAACGAGAAATGCGTCTCAGCATTCGAGTTCAGCACGATGATTCCTAGGCGGTCGTCGTTCTCGGGCGGCAGAACGAGAGGAAACACTGATGTCCACAATTTGGCCATCGACCTTGATAGCCGGACCGTTCCTCTGTCCGCAAAGGCGGCCATGTCGTCGGCATGGGGCTTCAACACGTCGGCGAGCGTGGGGCCTAGTCGACGCGCCTCGCGCTCGATGACCCGTAACCGAGTTCCTTGCAGCGTTGCGAGCGCCGATATCGTTCGGGCCTGGCGGAGCCGTTTCGTGGGAACTCGTCGGTAGCTCCATCCGGGCCGGGCTTGCCCGGTCCACCACGTTGAGGTCATGGTTGCCCGGCAGCGCGATCACACGCTCCGCGAGCCTCGGGTACTCGGCCAGAGCGTCGAAGAATTCTGCCCACTCCGCGGAGCGGCCAGCATCCGTTAAGTCTCCTGTTATCAGGACCGCGTCCAGAGGCTGCGCGGCGTGGATTCTGTCCAAGTGTGCCAACGCCCGCCGCAGTCTTTCGTTACCGCGCGGCCCGGACCGTCCGCTCTCGAGGCGAAATCCGTAGCGCTCCCCGACCGTGTGGATGTCCGACAAGTGCGCGACGCGCCATGTCCAGCCTTTGGACGTTTGCGCGTAGGCACCGAGGTTACGTGGTTGGGGCATCATCGCGTCGGCGCATCCCCAGATCAACGAAGCCATCGCTAAATAGCTGGAGATGAGCACCACGCTGTTTGCGAGGATGATAGTCAACCACCCGTAAGGCGAGATGAGGTCCGGCAGGCGGACCATCCAGCGGGATACAGGCCACACAAGGACCGTGACACTGAGTCCCAACGCGAAGACCACACCTCCCGCGGCAGCCGCCGTTGCGGCACGAACGGACGCACGTCTTGCATCGGGCATGCCGGATGCAAGCAAGCGCTCGGCAAGATGTCGAAGCCCCTCGCGGAACGCGACATAGGTCGGCTGGATGGCCAGGGCGTTCAGCGACCAGAAGCTTGTTTCGGCCAAACGGAGAAGCGGACGGCCCGCAAACCACCCGAGCGTCGCGAGCGGTGCTAGCAGCAGCGCGGGCCCGATTTCGGTGAAGATGCCGGCAGTCTTGGAGAGGACCGAACCCAGCCATATCGAGACAACAATCGGCATAGCTCCGAGTAGGAGGCTGGGGAAGCCGACGAGTAGCATCCAGGCGACCGCGAGCTTCGGAAAGCTGATTTCGGAGAGCAGGCTGCCGGCCAGCGAGATAAAATTCCGCTGCTTGGTGCTTGAGGCATCGTCCTCGAAATCGCCATTGCGCGGGTCAAGGATTGGCTTCATCGATGCCTCTAGCTGGCCGCGGCTCAACTCTCAGGCAGGCCCTCGGCCCCACCCAGAAGATACGCCACCCATCGGCTCGAGGCGTGCTGTTCGCAGATCGTCTGGATCGCGATCGCAATGGGTACGCCGATAAACGAGCCCGGGATGCCCCACAGGTACGTCCAGAAGAAGACAGCGAACAACATCATAAACGGGGACATCGAGAGGACATTACCGGCGACCCGTGGTTCCAAGTAGCTTCCGACGAGGAATTGGATGAGGTTCAGGCACCCGAAGACGATCATCGCATCCTGCCACGATGCAAACTGTGCCGCAGCGAAGAGCGCCGGCAGCACGGTTGCAACCAGCGAGCCGATGTAGGGTATATAATTGAGCGCAAATGCAATCACTCCCCATTCCAAGGGGAGTGGGAGCCCACAAAGCCAGGTGAAACCCCACACAAACAAACCCGTTAAGACGCTCATAAGAGAGCGCACAAGCATGTATCTGCGTAGTTTCTGCGCGGCCCGCGCGACTCCCTTTAGCAGGATAGTGCCGAGTTCACGTGTTTCCGCGCTGCGAAGTCTGCGCCCGGCATTATCAACTTCCAGCAGGCCCAGAATCACGTAGATCAGAACGACAAGCGTGAAACTCAGCGTTCCATTGACCCAGGTCGTGATCTGATGGAAGACCTGGAGTAGCCATCCCATACTGAAGTGCTCTGTCCAGAGGCTCGCGACGACAATCCCATGCCTTTCGAGCCACTCGGTCAATTCGTTATACGCGATCTGAAACCGCGAGGCTTGACCGGGGACGTATTGGCCGACCCTGGCGAAACCCCAAGTGATTGTCCAGCCGAAGGCCACGATAACGGCTATCGTGGCGAGCATCGTCAAACAAAGAGCCAGCAGCTTAGGCATCCGCGCTTGCAACAGTGCTTGCAGAGGCCAGACGATAGCGATGACGAATAGCGCGAAGGTCAGCGGCGCAAAGACCGCCTGCGTTATGCCCAGGGCTGTGACGACCAGGATAGTGGTCCCAACGCCAACCATCGCCCGCAGGGCACCATCGCTGGACTGCCGTTCTCGGCGGATCGACTCGTCTAACCCGGTGGAGCCCTTGATAAGCGCCATTTTGTTTACTCGCCGTAGGTCCTGCCGATCAGTCCGCCCGGTATCGGCGCGCAAGGTAGGAGATTTCAATAGCGAAGCAAGTGATCAAAATGGATGAGAGCAACCCCGCCATTGAACCAATCAAAACAGACGATGGCGGGCTGCTTAGGTCGACGCTGAGTTCGTGACCTGCAAGCGCGCCGATAGAAGACGCAGCAACAATGTTCCAGATGGCCAGAACGGAGCGAAAGGAAAGTCCTGCATGTGACCCGAGGATAGCGCGGCCTGCAAACAGCGCCAGGATTACGGCTGCGAATGCAGTCACAATCGCCAGCAACCCCAGGCTCCTTAAGACGCTGCCCAGTATTAAACCAAGCAGCGCTCCGGAGAAAGCCCCTACCAGAACCATTGCGAGAACGGTTGCCGAAACTAAGCCGCTCCGACTAGGCATTTTCGTCTCCTATCTTATCGTGTACCTAATAGTCGATCCTGCTCGATCAGCATCGTCCAACATTTGAGGCACGCTCTAGCACCGTTCTGAGTTCCGCGCCAATTTTGACTGTAGCGCTGAGCAGCCCACCAATTTGGCTGCATGGCCTGGGAGCATAGCGGCCGAGATGCTCGCGTTCTCCGGCGCAGTCCTCGTGCTCCGTTCCAAGGGTGCTCATGCAGCCGGTACGACCTTGCGCCGCTCCTCCAGAAAATGCCGGGCGCTTTCCTCGCCCGCTTCCATCAGCCGATCGATATTCGCCGCGCTCCGGTCGAGCTTGCTTTCGAAGTCAAGCGTTGCCTGCAAATCAGTGGTCATCTCCATACAGGGGATATGATACGATTTATCGGGGTCCGTGGAGAACGACTTGGGAAGTCGGATCGGTCCTTTGATATCAAACTGAGTCCGGAATTCAGGCTGCAACGCGTTTACCAGCAGCATGTCGTTCAGCATCTCCAGGTGGCGCAGTTGGTGAAATAATGAGATGTTTCCTTCCAACTGATTACGCCGATCCACGATGTCATCCGGTAGCTCCGGAATATGATCGCACCGGGTTTGATTGATTTTGACCAACCAGATCTCCTCGGGTACGTTCTCCATACCGACGCTGGCCGGCCTGATAAGTTCCTGAATGGGCGGATTGTCCGAAAAGAGGCCGTCCCAGTAAGCATCACCATCGATCTGCACTGCCGGAAAGAGAGTAGGCACTGCACAGGATGCCAGTATATGCTCAACGCGGATTGGCTGATGGAGAGAGATGAATTTCGTAAGTTTGCCGGTCGTGACGTTGGCTGCCCCGATGATCAGAATGGGACGCTTTTCGCGCGGGCCCCAGGACGCGACCTCCTCGAAATCGAGATGTGCTTCCAATAGCGACCGGAAGTTCCGGAACAGCTTGCGATGGCCCATTGTAGCGATTCCCACCACCGATTGCAGGAGTGGGGAGGACGGGCTCAACTGCATGGTTGGGAGGAGACCCATATTGACCAGGCGCAGAGAGCTGACGACGAATTGATTGAAGGCCTGTTCCAGCCAACCCTGTGCCGTATTGTCCTTCCAAAATTCGAGCAACCGCCCCCACAGCGGGTCTTCGTGTTTTTCAAATGCGAACCAAACCAGCGCGGCACAAACGGCGCCGCCTGAGGTGCCGCTGATGCTGACGAGTTCGAACTCATCGCTTATTCGTGCTTCGCACAAGGCTTTCAGCGCGCCGGCCGTGAAGGCGGTCTGACTTCCACCGCCCTGACACGCGATCGCGATTTTCGTCTTTGGCTTCATGACCGGTCCTGTCCTTCGTCCGTCACCTCAGAACGACCCAAGGGCAGTTCCAAGGCCGATTACTGCGGCGAGTGCGATGATCGCCCCAACGACGGCGACCATAACAATGTCCAAGTAGCTCTCGCGGTGCGTGAGACCGCAAACCGAAAGCAGCGTCACCACTGCGCCATTATGGGGCAAACTATCAAGCGTCCCTGAGCTGATCACCGCAACACGGTGCATCAGCTCCGGATTGATGCCAGTCTCGTGCGCCAGGCGCATATAGGTCTCACCAAGCGCATCCAGAGCAATCGTCAGCCCGCCAGATGCCGAGCCGGTCAATGCTGACAATACGTTCGCAGCGATTGCTAGCGAGACCAATGGACCACCCTCGATCGACAACACCCAATCGCGCACCAGAGCAAATGCGGGTAATGCCGCAACGACGGCACCGAAGCCGACAAGGCTTGCCACACTGATTGCAGGCAGCACCGAGGCATTGGCGCCCGCGTCCATGCTTTCCCGCAAGCCCGGCAGCCGGCGTCCACTGACGATGAGCAGCGTCAATATTGCTGCGGCGAGAGCCACGATCACCGCCCACACTCCCCCGACCGCGGAAAGCGTAGTTTCACCCCAGCGTGGTTCGGCCAGGAAACTAACGTCTAGACGAGGGAGCACAACGACGGACATCAGGAAGTTGACACCGACCACAACAATCAGCGGCAGCGCCGCAGCGGCAATCGGCGGCAGCGTCTCGGATATGCGGCCCCGGCGCACCTCAGGCGGGTCGAATTCACGAGCCGTCGTCGCACGCTCGCGAACCAGGACGTCTTCCGCCGCCTCGTCAGGCCGCACGCTCCCATCCTTGCCGAACCCCTCACCCCTGCGCCGCGCCGCCGTCTCTGCCCGGTTGAGCCACCAAAGACCGAAGCCAAGCATCACTGCGGATGCAATCACGCCTAGACCTGGCGCGGCCAGCGGGGTCGTTCCGAAAAACGGCATCGGTATCGCGTTCTGGATCGACGGCGTGCCTGGCATCGCCGACATGGTGAAGGTGGAGGTGCCGAGTGCAATCGCGGCCGGCATCAGGCGCCGTGGTATGTCGGCTGCGTGGAACATCGCCTGAGCCATCGGCGCGAGAACAAAGAACGCCACAAACAGGCTGACGCCTCCATAGGTCACGAGCGCGCCCGCAAGCACAACCGCCAATATGGCCCGGCGTTCCCCCAGTCGTGCAGTCACATAAGCCGATATGGAGGCAACCGAACCGGTGTCCTGCATCAGCTTGCCGAACAACGCGCCGAGAAGAAACAGCGGGAAGAACTGTGCGAGGAAGCGCGCCGCGCTGGCCATGAATGTCTGGTTCCAGTGGGCGAGCAAGGGCTCACGCGAGGCAGCAGCGGCAATCAGTGCCGCCGCCGGACAGAGGAGCAGGATGCTCCAGCCGCGATAAGCAAGCCAGATGAGGAGTAGTAGTCCCGCGAAAACGCCAAGAAGCCCCATCGGATCAGGTGCAGGGCGCTGCGTGCCGGCACGATTTGAAACGGGCGCTCATTGCAGGAGTGACCGCGCGAAACGCAAGGCGATCCCGAAGTAAAGCCAACCGGCACCCTGTATTAGCAGCTCAATCGCAATCAGAGTGCCAAGGACCCAAAGCCCCGACCAGGGCAGATTGACGTAAAGCAGGCAGCCAACCACTAAGCTCACAAGACCGCTGGCCAGAACCAGTCCCCAGGCGCGAACTTCCCGATGCCGCAAGGCGATAACAATGCGCACTACTCCACCAACAATAATCGTTGCCGCAAGCAGCAGCGTGAGCACGATCGCGCCCTGCACGGGCTCGTTGATGATGAGCAGCCCGCCGATCAGGTAAAGCACGCCTGACAGCAGGCCGAAAATAAATCCGCGCCATCCCTTGACCATGAAGGAGTGGATGATCTGGAAAACACCGCCGACAAGCAGGCTCGCACCAATCACGATCGTGCTGGCAATCGTAACCGCCACAACATCAAGCCAGGCGATCACGCCTAGAAGGATCAAGACCGCGCCAAGAGCAGTAAACCATCCCCAGTTCCTGGCGATACCGGACGACGCGTTTCCCACCGTTGCACCTCTTAGCATGACACCTTCCTCACGTTGCGGCTGTCTATCGGATGGGCCTAGTCACCTCTGGTTGTCCGAGGATGCTATAGAGGATCGTCCGTAGTGAATAGGACTGCAATCGCAATCGGCGGCGAGCATGCAGCGAAGCTGAGGCATCGTCTTGGTCGGCCCATGCCCGAAGCAGCCGGGCGACGCTCAAGACGCCACGGCGGTCGCGGACACGGATTGCGCTGCCGCTGCAAGTGTGACCTATAAGGCCGCATTTAAGGTCACGAGCCGCTGAGGAGGACCCCCTCCGCACAGCCGACCAAAGGGTCGATGAATCTCCCACCTTTCCTGTTAGCGGGTGGGACAGATTGATGACGGCATCGCCAGAGGGGAAGCACGACAGCCGCACGCGGTTGCCGTGCTTCCCAGCGCCGCTATTAGTTTTCAGCAGCCTGTTAGACACTTTAGGACATAAGCCGCGCTCGAAGCGTCGCATATTCCTGCTCCGAGATTATTCCTTTTGCCCTGAGATTACCGAGTTTCTCGATCTCGTCCGCGGCACTGAAGCCCACGACCTGACGCAGTTCGTCGCGTGCGACACGCGCCCGAGCCTGGTCGCGCTCGGCCATGCCACTACCTTGGGTCAGCAAATAGGCGAATATCCCGATATAGGGCAGCACGATCAGAAGCAGCACCCAAAGCAGCTTCCCGGCGCCTGATATGTCACGACGCCGGAACAGATCGCCTGCCACCGTGATAAGAAGCCAGAACCACAGGACGAAGAAGAATACGGCCAGAACGTCGCTGAAAAAACTTGCGAATGGCACGGCGACCTCCTCGCTACTCGACCCGGCCGCTTCCGCTGCCAAAAGGGCGCAGCTACTAGGACTTGATCTGTAGGGTCGTAGGACCGAAATCCCTGGCTACGATCCCACCGGAGGCGTGTCGGGGCTTTCGTCGGCCGCTTGTAAGGTTTTCGCATGTGTTCACGATACTGACAAGCCGAAAATCCTCCTCGGCAGACTGGAGAGCTTTGCCCCTTCGCCTTCCGGCTGATGGCGGTAGTTACGTTGCTGAAGCATCGGATGAGGGCTTAAACGCCGAATGCCTCGTGTTTGCGTTCGCTAACAGGCGTCAGCCGATCCTTTCCGTCAGGATTCGATCTCGAGCGTCGTGGGATTGAACTTTACCTCGCGCATCTCGCCTTGGGCGGTTTGCACGACAGCCACGCCCCGGTTGAAATCCATGGCGATGATCTGACTACCCAGATGCTTGAGTTTGATACTGTTCAGCAGCATGGTGGTCAGGATTTCACTCACTGTCTGGCCGCCCTGTTTCATCCGGGCTTCAACCTCTGCGCGTGCCTGCGGAGAAAGCCCGGCCATCTCGGCCTGCTCAAGCGTCGTTGCCTTCATGTGTTGAGCATAGCCGGCGGATGTGGCGAACGTGGCAGCTCCGATCAAAGCCGCCGTGCCAAGATAAGTCATCCAGCGCAAGGCCATGTTTATGCTCCTGTTCCGTCCCGTCAAGTCTGGCGGCGAGTCACTACCTCAACGCACCGCTGCTCAGAGCTCTCCGCCGCACGGCTGTTTAAATACCAACATCTCTCCTGCCTTGCATGGTCCAAGTGTCCCGCCATTCTACCCAGCGTTCCAATCACCCGTGTCCTATTCCCAGAACGCCTCCAGGATGGTGTTGTCCTCCCCCAGAACCAGGCTGAGCCGGTTGGGGTCATGCTCGATGCCGCGGATACCGTCTCCTGCCTTAATCACGCGCAAAAGCTTCGGCAAATCCTCCTGACGGACCACACCTTGCCCTGGCTGCGGCGCGGTGCTCTCCGGGGCGAATTTCTGGCCTACGCAAGCCTTACAGTCATTGACACTGACCTTGACCTCCCCCGATCCCGGAATTTGCCTGACGGTGATCGCGTTTTCCGATCCGCGGACACGCACGCCAGCAAGCGGGTGACCTGGTTCCAAGAGAAAGACGGCGCTGACCGGAACGAACCCATCCGCCTCCTCCGAATGTTCGGGGGGTATTGCGATCAGCTCGAGATCCAGGACGTTGTCAGAGGGTTTTCCCGCATAGGTGGGAACGAGTTGCGGCGCGCTCCAACCCTCGGAGGATGCAAGCCCGGTTACCCGTACGATCTCCAGTTCAGGTTCGGCAGAGGCTCGCAGAACTCTCTACGCTCGTCACGTAAAGCACCGGCAACTCAGCCGCCGCTGTGCTCTGCTCCCCTGGAGCTGTTGGTTCCTCCGGCCCCCATCCGGGGCCCGAAGCCGACGGTGGCGCTACCCCCGGGATAGGCGGATGTTCGGCCTGACTGTTCTGGGCCGAGGCGATGTTAGTTACGCTCCCCAGCACAACCGCTCCGACAGTTAATGCGGCCAGCTTGCAAGTTATCGCGTGCATTCCTGCCTCCATTTCTCAAGGAGTTCCGATCCCCTTGCCGGGCTGTCGCCATCCATGCGCTCGATGGCATCCAGCACGAGGTCGATCGTCCGCATCTTCGTCAGCCGGCAATAGCTCGTCTCGGTGCTGGCGAAAGTGCCGTTCTCGGCCATCTTGTTCACCGGCTCGCCGCCCCCGCAAACGCTGAAATACTGGCAGCATTCTCGGCACATCCGCACGCCCGCCCAAATGTCCTCCTGCATGCGCGCCAGGTTGGCGCTATCCAAAAACTCTGCTAATGTGCCACGATTGACATTTCCGACCAAATAATCGCCGTACGCGGCATTTTTTAGACCTAGGAGTTCGGGAGAAAAGGTCGAGATATTCCCCTCGCAGTCCATGCTGGTGACCGCAAACGGCTCAATCAGTGTATTGGAGAATGTTGCATGGCTCGGCCGGATAACCTGGCTGATCGCATGCTCGACCTCCCGAATGAAGGTGATTGCACCGGGGTGAAGGGAAGAAAGCTTCCAGAACTCGTGTAAAAAGCGGTAAAATGCGGCCTCAATCCCCACTTCAGTGAAGGATCGGGAGATATGGCTGCCTTCCGACTCTTCGACGTTGAAGCAAACCTCCTTGATCCGCTCCATTACATAGAATTCGAACATCTCGCGGGGAGCGGCCATGCTCTCTGGCGATAGAACCGAGATCACGTGGAACGGAATCTCCATTTTGCGGAGCAGCCTGACGCCAGCGATCGTCCGGTCAAACGTCCCTCTTCCGGCACGCGTCCGCCGATTCTGGTTGTGAAAATGCCTAGGCCCATCGATACTGACGCCGATATTAATCTCGTGGCCTGCAAGAAACTGACACCACGTCTCATTAATCAGCGTGCCGTTGGTCTGGAAGGCATGCTGCACGACCAGGTCCTTGGGTTTCAGCTGCTCGACTATGGCGAACGCTCGGCGATAGAACTCAACGGGGAGCACCAAAGGTTCACCGGCGTGCCACACGATTGAAACACCGCCTTCAACCCAACCCGATGCGAAGACCTGTGAAAAAAGATTGATAAGGGTCTGTTCGGAAACGACACTTCTAGAGGTCCGGTTAGGAAGATAGCAATACGCACAATTGATGTTACAAAATGGGGTTGGTTGCACAACGAGCAGTTCGATCCGGGGCATGGGCTTCAGCGGGGGTCGCTTCCCGATTGGGCTGTCACCAATTTCGCCAGAAATTATTCCAGTTTGGCCACCCGTTGCGCCAGTTGTTCCAGCGTGGCCGCCTCCAGCCCGGGCGCCATCCCCAGTTGTTCCAGCGATTGCCCCAGGTAAGGTGGAAATTCGGATCAGCCTGCTTCAATATCGTCCCTGGTCGCGACGCGACTCCAACGGCTTCTCGGATGGCGTTGAGCCGCTCACCAGTCGCCGCCGGGGGAGCTGGCCGCTCCGCTGCATCGCTTGGTAACACCGAGCCCAAAAGTATGGAAGCACCCGCCGCCCCGACCGGGAGAAGCGTGGATACCGCTCGAAGGTATTTCCGCCACATCCGACCACCTCCCGTGGTTGTCAGCTTCTTCTTTCCCAAAAATACCACATCACCTTTGCGTTGCAATCATTTTTGTAGGATTTTAAAACCGTGTTACAGGGAGAGTGTCCAGGCGACCTGCCTGGGTGCGAAAGGGATGGTATCGAACAGCCGGCTGAGGGTTTCGAAGCCCATATGATGCCTAAAACGTTTAGCACGCATTTCCTTGAACGGAAGGAGCAGGCGGGCGCGTGGAGAGCGTGGTTCGAACCTGTCTTCGATGTAATGCCCCTCGCCAGCGGCAACTTTTCAGCCACGCATACGGTCTGGAAATCAGATGATCTCCTGATCAGCCGCGTCATCGCGCCTGCCGTTCGTGTCCGCCGGACTGCCGCCCACCTCCGGCGTGACCCCGCCGATCATTGGGTCCTCAGCTATTGCCAAAAGGGCGAAACCATCATCCAAACGAGCCGGGGCACCTTGCAAGGCCGTCCCGGCGTGCCATTCCTGTGGTCAATGGGTGAACCGTCCGAGACGGTTCGCACCGAAACCGAGCGGCTTCAGATCTTCCTCTCGCGCGATGTGTTCCAGGATATCGCTCCCGTGCTAGATGCCGCACGCGGTGTGGCCCTGAATACACCGCTTGGACACCTGCTCGGCGATTTCATGCTATCCCTCGAGCATCGCTTGCAAGGGCTTGAGATAGCAGATATGCCACGGCTTACAGTGGCGATCCGTGCGCTGATAGCAGCCTGCGTGGCACCATCGGCGGACCGTCTCGCCAAGGCCAAAAGCCAGATAGAGCAGGGGCGGCTGGAACGAGTGCGACAAATCGTCCGCACCCACCTGCACGCCCCCAGCCTTGGACCCGGCCTGCTTTGCAGGGCCGTAGGAATGTCTCGATCGAATCTTTATCGTTTGTTAGAACACGAAGGCGGCGTCGCCCGGTACATCCAGTGGCAGCGCCTGTTGGAAGCCCGGGCCACGCTCAGCGACCCCAAGAATGTGCGGTCGATTTCGGCCATCGCGGAGGAGCTCTGCTTCTCCGATGCCTCCAGCTTCGGTCGGGCCTTCCGCGCCACGTTCGGGCATAGCGCCAGTGAGTTTCGTGCTGCGGCTATCGCCGGCCTGGTGCTTCCAGGAGCACGCCAAAAAGCGACCGCGCCACAGAAAGCGAAATTCGATGCCTTCCTGCGGGGGTTCTGATTTTTCCTCTCATATCAGTCCGCCTCGGCCGGGGAGCGATCTTCCCGGATCATTGCGATTGCTCCTATCTGACCGGCTTTCCGCGATCTTGTCGCGATTTTGCCTTTCGCGCAGCCAGGCGGCGAAGATGCGGCGCCTCCTCGATCAAGGCCAAAAGCGACAGAGCCACCCCGCGCCGGAATAGCGCCCCCGTAACCTTCGTAATATCGCCCCGCCACATCGCAGCTAAAGCATCCGTTACCGCGATGCCTGAATGCATGAACATGCTCGCGTTCCGGTAGCATCCCATCATGCAGGCGTTACACAGACCCCGCTGATCTGGGATATGATCCAGATCGAACACCGAACCAAGCCTCTCGTGCCAGGCCTCGCAGCGCCAAATATCCAAATTCCAGTCCAGATAAAAATACTTGTATCCTGCCACGCACGGGACATGCTGCCGCTCACCGCGCACGAAGCGACCGACCTCCGCTAATGAAGCCGTCGGATTAAGGACTGGGAACTGCTTTTTCAGCCGGCGGATCGCATTCAACGCCTCGAGCAGCTCATCATCCGTTAGATCGATTAGGTGCGACTCCTCGCTGTACACGAGTGAAGTGGAACCGAAGGCGGCCCGGCGTGGATAGGAAAATTCGACGCCATCAAATCCCAAGCCCCGCAGGGTTTCCGGAAGTTCGTCGTAGCGTACCAGCCGGTTCACTGTCACCGAGGCATTTGCCGAAATTCCCAGAGCATGCGCCTGCCTGAGCCCCTGCTTGATTCGAGAGCTCAACCCCTCTAGGCCACGATTTTTCTCATGCGCCCCGCGATCAGAACTGTCGATCGAGATAATGAGCCTTCCGAGCCCCGCGGCCCCTAAGGCTTCGACATACCGTGGCAGGAACCATCCGTTGGTGATGATTGCAGCTTGAATGCCAGCAGCGGTAATGTCCGATACAAGTCGCACAACGTTAGGATGCAGCAACGGCTCGCCGCCCTGCAGCGTTATGTACCGAATGCCGCGTCGGTACAAGATGGGCAGCGCCCGCGCAAAGGCGTCAGCATTCATATATTGTTTTGGACCGACCAGGTTCTTATCCCGGGCAAAGCTGCAAAAGTCGCAGGCGGCGTTGCAGACGTTCGTCACAGACACGTCGCAGACTGCCGGTAGCCGACGTGTAAGCGATCTGCCGGGCTTACGCCCGCCATATCGGTTTTTCGCGCCTTCCAGGGCCACGATCCTTTTCCGTCACCAGCCGAGAACCCATAGAGTAGACGGTAGGAAAGCCCTTGTAAGCCCGCCCGGCGGCGGAATCTCACTTTGAGACCATTGGTACACATGTGGGACGTTACGCCTTGGCGGGCGGAGTTCCTGCGCAAACTTGCCAGGCGCGGCCTACGCGGCGTCAATCTCGGATGCCCACGAAGGGTTGAAAGCTGCCGTCGGTCGCGTGCTCAATGCCACCTGGCAGCTCCTCGAGAGTGAAGGAACGACGTGTCCAGGATTACGCGGCGAGCAGCGTCGAGCAAAGCTTAGGGAGGCACTCGAGGCTGGACCGGCCTGCAGGGCTACTTCTGTCGGCGCTACCGCGTCGCCGAGTGGGCGCCTGAGGCGTTCCGTGTCTTACTTGGGGCTTCGACGACCTCGGCCACAAAGCGTCCGCGGGAGCTCCTCTGCCGTCGCCTCTCCTCCATCACTGCACAGACAGGGGCGGCACTGCCGGTGACTCCCGCTCGTGCTACTGAATTCGATAGAGCAGATGAGGCGGGACGGCATCCGCTCGCGGCCAACCTCTGGGGGAGGGTTGTCTGGTGCAGGGGATCACGAGGCCCTTCGGCCTGTACCGTCCCGCGAAAATGCCGCGCAGGGCGGTCGTTCCAACCGACTATTTGCCGTTTTCTCAGCCAACTGCTAGTTACAAAAATGGGATAGAAACACCAGATTTGGGACGCCGGGCACATGCGCCTCACCGTTAGAGATTATAGCCTAGAGCGAAAATGCGTGTGCCAGACCAGATACGAAACGCTGCAGGGTGCGCATGTGCATTCTGAAGCTCCGAAAAACGTGTTGCCTCGACCCAAGGCTGCATTGCGATGCACGGTCTGCGATAGGGGAACATGACGCTTACGGCGAAGTAGATCCGAACCTCAAGAGGAAATCGAATGAGCGATCTGGTAGTCCTTGACTTCGATGGAATTCACGCGGCTGACGAAGTGCTAAACAAATTACGCTCGCTTCAAAAGGAGTATTTGATCGATCTTGAAGATGCCTGCGTGGTCGAGCGCGAGAAGGACGGCAGGGTTCATATAAAGCAAGCCGTCAACCTCACGACCTTGGGGGCCGCGAGGGGTGGCCTGTCGGGAGCTATGTGGGGTACGCTGGTAGGACTTCTTTTCTTGAACCCGCTCGCCGGAATGGCAATCGGTGCGCTTGCCGGTGCAGGGGCGGGAGCGCTGTCGGGCTCCCTTGCCGACTATGGCATCAACGATGATTTTGTGAAGCGGCTTGGCCAAACGATTCCGCCAGGATCCTCGGCCCTCTTCGTACTGGTCAAGAGTGTAACTTTAGACAAGGTATTGCCGGAGATCGAGCCCTACAAGCCTCGAGTGCTCAGGACTTCGCTCTCCACCGAAGCGGAGGCCAAGTTGAAAGCCGCACTGAATAAGATCTCGTGACGCGACAAATGCGACCCAGGAGAGGCTATGCGGGCGAACGATAGGGATCCTTCGGTAATATGCGGCACGGGCAATTCTTCACCTTCGAACCAGCCCTGTCCGTGCGACTTCCCTACGTACTGCGCAGCGTGGTCTGGGTCGCGATCTATCTGCTGTTCATCCTAGCTCCGCTGTTTGCGCTGCTGCTGGCGCCGCTGCCACCGTCACGTGGCTTCTGGACCGAATTCTCGGCCGCCCTCGGCTACGCAGGTTTGGCGATTATGGGGTTGCAATTCGGCCTCACCGCCCGCTTCCGCTACGTCACCGAACCGTGGGGCGAAGACGTGATATACCATTTCCATCGCCAGATCTCGCTGATCGCGGTCGCTCTGGTCGTTGCGCACCCGCTCATCCTGTTCGTCGTCCGGCCGGAATTGCTATCGCTACTGAACTCGATCAGCGCACCGTGGCGCGCCCGGTTCGCCGCCCTCTCCACCTATTCGTTGATAGCGCTGGTGGCCTCGGCCCTGTGGCGGGCGCAGTGGAAGATCCGCTACGAGACGTGGCATGTGACCCATGTCGTGCTGGCGGTGGTTGCGGTGGGTGCGGGGCTGCTGCATATGGTCGGATGGAGCTTCTACCTGGAGTCCCCCTGGAAGCGGGCGCTATGGATCGGCCTGACGATTTTCTGGATTGGGCTGCTGGTTTACGTTCGCCTCGTCAAGCCGTTGTTCATGCTCCGCCGGCCGTACAGCGTTGCCAAAGTGCGCCAGGAGCTCGGCGACAGTTGGACGTTGGTGATGCAGCCGGAAGGACATCCCGGCTTCCGCTTCAGCCCGGGCCAGTTCGCTTGGCTGACGGTGTTCGGCAGCCCATTCAAGATCACCGGGCACCCGTTCTCGTTCTCGTCCAGCGCCGAAGTTGCGGACGGGCGTGTCGAGATGACGATCCGCAACCTCGGCGACTTCACCAGCGCGATTGGCACGGTGCCGGTTGGGCAGCGCGTCTACCTTGATGGTCCGTACGGCGCGTTCACCATCGGCAACCCGGCGGACATGCACGTGCTGATCGCCGGTGGCGTTGGCATCACGCCGATGATGAGCATCCTCCGCACCCTCGCCGACCGCGGCGACCCGCGGCCGGTGGTCCTGCTCTATGGCAGCCGGGACTGGGACTCAATCACCTTCCGCGAGGAGCTGGAGGCGCTGACACCGCGGCTCAAGCTGACGGTCGTCCATGTGCTGTCGAACCCGCCGGAAGGCTGGACGGGCGAAAGGGGCTTTATCACCGCCGAGCTGTTCCAGCGCCACCTGCCGCCGCCCTACGCCGATCACGAGTATTTCATCTGCGGGCCGGACGTGATGATGGACGCAATCGAAACCGCGCTCCGCACACTGGGCGTGCCGTTGTCGAAATATCATTCCGAACGCTATAGTTTCGTGTAGGGAGGCTGCCGATGCGCCGTCTGTTCGCCGACCGACTGGTGCTGGCCACCGGGGTGATCGTGATCCTGATGGGGGCTATCTTCGCGCTGTTGCGCGTCGCCGGTTAGCCGGCCAGAGCGCGCAGATCACCAACATGGGCCTGCTGGGCATCCTTCTCGGTCTGGCGCTGCTGATGGGGCTTGCCTATCGCGGCTGGAGCGTCCTCCTTGTCGGGCCGCTGGCGGCGCTGGTGGCGGCGGCGCTCTCCGGCGCGCCGCTGCTCGCCCATTGGACGCAGACCTTCATGGGCGGCGTGGCGCAGTTCTTTCCGCTATTCCTACTCGGCGCGCTGTTCGGCAAGCTGATGGACGACACCGGCTCCGCGCTCGCCATTGCCCGCGCGCTTGCCGATCGACTGGGCCGGCAGCGGGCGATCCTTGCCGTGGTGCTGGCCTGCGGGATACTGACCTATGGCGGCGTCAGCCTTTTCGTCGCCGCCTTCGTGGTGACGCCGGTTGCGGACGCCCTGTTCCGCGAAGCCGATGTCCCGCATCGCCTGATGCCGGCCGCGATCGCGCTCGGCGCATTTACCTTCACGATGACGGCAATGCCGGGCACCCCGGCGATTCAGAACGCGATCCCAATGCCTATCTTCGGGACCACCCCCTTTGCCGCACCCGGCCTCGGGTTGATCGCAGCCGCGGTCATGCTGGGCTTCGGCCTTTGGTGGCTCGGCCGTGTCGAGGCAGCAGCGCGCCGCAATGGCGAGGGCTACGGGACCGACTCTCACGAGGCGAGCGAGGTGGAGACGCAACTCGTGCGCGAGCGCGCCAGCGCTTCCGGGCCATTCGACCCCGAGGAAATGGACCACGGCCGCCATTACGAGAGCGGCGTTCCAATCTGGCTGGCGGGATTGCCGATGCTTGCGGTGGTCGTCGTGAACCTCGGCATGAGCGTGATCGTGCTGCCGAGGCTCGATACCGCATTCCAAGCCGAACAACGTTGGGGATCGACCTCATTGGCGGCGGTGGGGAGAATCTGGTCGGTAGCGACGGCACTGCTCGCCGCGAGCGCGGTATTGGTCCTGACGAACCGCCGACGCCTTCTCGCGCTCCGCGAAACGATGGATGCCGGTGCCAACGCCGCCGTTCTGCCGGTGATGAACACCGCCAGCCTGGTGGGCTTCGGCGCTGTCGTGGCGGCGCTGCCTGCCTTCGCCGGGGTTACGCGACGCGCTGGTATCGATCCCGGGCGGCCCGCTGGTCTCGATCGCGGTGGCGACTAACGTCGTCGGTGGCATAACCGGCTCGGCCTCCGGGGGTCTGATTATTGCGCTGGAGGCGCTGGGCCATGCTTATGTGCGCATGGCGGCCGCGGCGGGCGTCGATCCGGCGCTGATGCATCGCGTTGCCGCCATCGGCTGCGGCGGGCTATCCGGCCTGCCGCACAACGGTGCGGTCGTGACGCTGCTGGCCATCTGCAGCACCACCCACCGCGGCAGTTACCGCGACATCGCGATGGTGATGGTGGTTGGCACGATTCTCGCGCTGGCGGTGATCATCACGCTGGGCAAGCTGATTGGATCGTTCTGAGTGTCGCCGGCGTGTGCGGGCGCGCTGTGAGCATCTGGGGAGGACTCGAAATGAGTTTGAAGGGCAAGGTCGCGCTAGTCACCGGCTCGACGAGCGGCATCGGACTAGCAATTGCCGAGGCATTGGCGCAGCAGGGGGCGGACCTTCTGCTGAACGGTTTCGGCGATGCCGACGCGATGGAGAAGCTGCGGGCGGGGACAGCGACGAAGTTCGGCGTCCGTGTCGCTTATTCGTCGGCCGATGTCTCCAAGCCTGCTGAGAGTGCAGCGCTGGTGGCGCAGGCGGAGCGCGAACTAGGTTCGCTGGATATCCTGGTGAACAACGCCGGCGTGCAGTTCACTGCTGCGGTGCAGGACTTCCCCGATGAGCAGTGGGACAGGGTCATCGCGATCAACCTGTCCGGCGTTTTCTATACCACCAAGGCGGCAATCCCCGGCATGAAGGCGCGCCGATGGGGCCGGATCATCAACATCGCCTCGGCACACGGTCTCGTCGCCAGCGCCGAGAAGTCTGCCTACGTCGTAGCCAAGCACGGTGTCGTCGGTCTGACCAAGGTGACCGCGATCGAGCTCGCGAACGACGGGATCACGGTGAACGCGATCTGCCCGGGCTGGGTACTGACACCGCTCGTGCAGAAGCAGATCAACGAGCGCGCGAGGGCTGAGGGCAAGACGGCCGAGGCGGTGACGCACGACTTTCTGGCCGAAAAGCAGCCGATGGTCCAGTTTACCAGGCCAGAGCAGATCGGCGCGCTCGCCGCCTTCCTGTGCTTGGACAGCGCCGCGACTATCACCGGCGCGCCGCTGTCGATCGACGGCGGTTGGGTCGCGCAGTAGAGAACCGAGGCTATAGGACGGATGCGCCATATGGCCAAAACGCATAGCTTCGCGGTCACTGGGCCAGGTTGCGATGTGTCGATCGTTCGGGAACTATGGTACGCAGGCCCTCCGTCGAGAATCCTGCCGCCTCTCTTCGGAAGGTCGATCATGCCGATCACCGAGGATTATGCGCCGATGATATCGATCGAACATACAACAACGAGACAGGGGGGCGAAGGTGCCTCGTAGGAGCGGCCTAGTTTCGACAACCGTTCTCGCCATGGTCCTGGTAGGCGCTTTCAGCGGCGCGCTGGTGGGTCTTGTACTGGCCAACCTATTAACGAGTTAGGGCTTGTTGGCCATCATCACAGCGTTCGTGGCTGTCGTCCTCGCCCTGGTCGTTGGCCAGGTCATCCTTGGATTACATGCCGAGCTTTCGTGGCGATCCGCGATAGTCCTCTGGCACGTCATAATTGCGTCGTTAGTCGGCGCACTTGCAGGGCATGAACTCAGCGTCGACTTAAGGAGCCCGCCAGCATCGCCTTTGGTTGGTGCGATGTCCGGAGTACTCGCGTCACTTTTAATCGCCTCCTTCGCCATTACGATCTTCTGGCTGAAAAGCCGACAGCTCATGCACAAATGAGCCAGACCGTGTGGAAACACGTCTGCCGACGATATAGGGACCGCTCGTGGCCAGTCTGGAAGCTTTTACCCAGGGCTTTCGAAGTGAACAGGCAAGTCTCATCGTGATTTGCCCTACAGCTTCGCAATCCAAGGGCACCTAACTGGCAGGGCTAAAAATGCCGGTAGGCGGATTCTCAAACCCGCACCGCGATCATCAACTCGGTAAAGGCGACAATGTTGAGCACCCGCCTGAGATTGTAGGCGAGCGCCGTCAAGCTGAACTCGCTGCGAACCTTTTCCAGCCCACGCATCAGGAACGCACCTTGGTTCATCCATTGTTTGATCGTACCGAATGGGTGTTCCACTGTCTCGCGGCGCTGCTGGAGAACCTCCGGTCGTTTCGCTAGTCGGGCCTGCATCCGGTCGAGTACCGCCTCATTCTCCATGCGGGAGACGGAACGAAAGCTATTGTTCGTGCATCGCGAACGGATCGGGCAATCTCGACACGCCTGCTTGTTGGCGTAGTTGATTTTCTTGAGCCCGCGCAGGACCGATGACGAATAGGGCTGCAGGCGCTGGCCCCCCGGGCAGAGAACATTATCGCCTTCCGCGTCGTATTCGAACTCGTCCTTGCGGAACAGGCCCGCGCTGACCGATGGGCCACGTTGGGGGCGCGGCACATACGGCTCCATCCCGGCCTTCTCGCAGGCCTCGATGTCCTCGATCTTGAAATAGCCACGGTCAGCTACGACCGCGATGCGCTCCGCACCGAGAACTTCCCTTGCCGGCTCCGCCGTCTCGGTCATCAGACCCATATCAACGACCTGATTCGTGACCTGTTGCTCAACGATCAGCTTGTGCTTGGTGTCCACCGCGACCTGAACGTTGTAGCCGACCGCAACGTGGGTGTGCGCCGCCATAGCCCGGCTATCTGGGTCGGTGAGCGAGATCTGATCCTCGCCGGTGCGGTCGAGTTCCGCCAGCATCGCCTGACATCGCGTGCGGCGCTCGCGGATGGCGGCGATCTTCTCGGCCAGATTCTTGACCCGCGAGCCACCGGCTCCTTGCTCGGTGACATCGCTCGTATCGAGGCGCTTCAGGTAGTCGTCCAGCCTGGCATCGGCCAGCTTGATGAACTCGGTCAACGACGCGCGCGTGAAATTGCGATCCTTGTTGTTAACCGCCTTGATCCGCGTCCCATCGACCGCCAGCAACTCCCGACCGAACAGGCCTAACTGTCGGCATAGCAACACGAATTGGCGGAATACCGGGCGGAACGCGTTGCGGTTGTCACGGCGGAAGTCGGCGATAGTCTTGAAGTCGGGTTTCAGGTGCCGCAGCAGCCAAATCACTTCAACGTTGCGGTGAGCTTCGGCTTCCAGGCGTCGGCTGGACCGGATCCGGTTGAGATAACCGTAGATGTAGAGCTTCAGCAGATCACCGGGCGCGTAGCCAGGACGGCCAGTCTCCTTCGGTCGAACCCGACCGAACCCTGCGGCAGCGAGATCGAGCCCATCGACAAACGCCTCGATGAACCGTACCTGGGTTCTCCGGGCCAACATACTCGTCCAGCGATTCCGGCAACAGTAGAGTTTGACCGCGATCGTGGCCGACGAGGTGCGTCATGCAGCGATTTTATTGCCCCGCATCCCGAATTCGGAATCCGTTGCGATTCAGTTTTCACACGGTCTGGAGCGTTTGTGAAAGCCGCTGATCTTGTGGGGCCTTCGATTGGTTCTGTCAGCGGTCTCCGCCTATCGTGACTACGGTCCTCCCCTCTGAGGGGGATAGGGCGGGATGCGTTGCCCGAAAGGCCAATCAACATTCATCAAGGAACGACCTGAGCGCACCGCACAGGGCTATCGACGGTTCCGCTGCGGGGATTGCGCAAAACAGTTCAACGAGCGGAGCACTGGTCTACTGAACCGGACGCAATACCCGAGCGATGTCATCGCTCTCGTGGTGCTCTGGCGGCTCCGCTGCAAGCTCAGCTTGCGATGGCCGAGATGTTCCTGATCCGCGGTTTTGTTTTCAGCTATGAGACGGTCCGCGATTGGGAGGTTGACGCCGGCGCTGGCAGAGAATCTCCGGCGAAGACGAAGAGGCAAAGTCGGCCGTAGCTGGTACGTTGACGAGACGTACATCCGGGTGCACGCCGCTGGAAATACTCTACCGTGCCATCGATCGAGACGGCGCCTTGGTTGACGTGATGTTGCGTGAGCACTGCGAACTCGCCGCCGCCCGCATGGCATGGAACACGCCGGAGAGATTGATGGCGATAATTGCGTCCCACCTGTCGGTTGGAAACTCTTCGATCGTTGCGGTATGCTGGATACCAGCGTTGTTCACCAGGATATCGAGAGAGCCCAGATCTGTCTGGGTCCGTCGCACCATCGTTGCGATCTGAGCGGGATCGCTGATGTCCGCACCATCCGTGCAGGACCTGCACGTCCACTGCATCATGCTGCCGCCGTGCCAGGCCGGCCTCACAGCGTGCCTGCTGCAACGCCAGTTCGCATTGCCGCTGCTTGGGGTTGTAAGCCCAAACCCTCGAAATTTTTGATCCCAAGGAATTCAACCACTTAGCCTATAGCGCCACGTCGGCAAGGAGCGCCGTGAGATCGATTGGCTGTCGGTTCTCCCTGAACAGGTAGCGCCCGAGAAAGTGGACGTGCTGCCAGGGGTTCACGTCCCCAACGTGCCGAAAGATTCTATGCGGGTGGACGGCGCGACGACGCCGACCGCGGCGCCGGCGATGGTAAACTGGCTGTAATTGGCCTCCAAGCTGCCGGCATGGCTGTCCGCGACGGGCATGTTCATCCAGTTCACGATCGGCGCCTGGGTGCGCGGATCGACGCAGGAAAGAAGCATCGCCTTGAATGGCGACGACGACGCGCGAGCCACCGCCGGTGCCAACGCGAGTCCGGCAGCACCGGCGGACCATCTCTTGCCCCCTTCAGTACCGCGGCACTAAACCGCGCTGGGATTTCGCAAACTCGCGAGCCGGCCTCTAGTGCCCTGAGTCGCTCATATTGCCGGGTATAACCGCTTCAGTTTGATGCGGGCATCGACAGTGGTGAAGTGCCAGTCTGCCTTCGTGTGGTTCTTGTTTCGATCTTTCTGCCACGCGGCGACTTCCTCGATCAGGGTCTGCCTGTCCGGGATTCGCCGATCGAGGCACTGCACCGACAGGACGCTGAGTTCTGATTCGGCCATATCCAGCCAACTGCCATGCTTGGGCGTGTAATGCCACTCGAACCGCTCGACGAGGCGGCGCGCCTCGGCGGGCGGAAAGGCTTCGTAGAGCGAGGCCGGCTTGTGGGTGTTGAGATTGTCCTGCACCAGGACGATCTTGCTCGCGGCGCGAAAGTGCGTGTCGGACAAAGCCTTGAGCAGTTGGGCATAGTCCAGCGCGGCGTGGCGGTCGGTTATCTCGACATGGCGCCAGCCTTCCAGCGGCGCGAATAGCATGAACAGATTGACGGTGCCGTTGCGCTCATACTCGCAGTCGTACCGTGCTGGCTGTCCAGGCTTTGCCGGAACTGGCACGCGGGTTTCCTTGACGAGCTGTTTTGTTGTCTCGTCCAGGCAGACGACGGGTCGGTCTGGATCATGCGGCCGCTGGTAGACCTCCCAGCACATCCTCCATGCCGGCTACGAAGGCAGCGCTGGCTTCTGGCGGGATGACCCATTGCTTCTGGAGATCAGGTTGAGCGAATTTTTTTGAGCGTCCGTCCGATGGTGTTATCGCTGGCGCGATCGACGATGTTCAGCTCCACCACGGCGGTTTCCAACAGCATCAGCGTCCACCGCTTCCGTCCTTTGGGTGGCGGAGAACAAGCGAGCGCGATCAGCTTGGCCTCGGCGGCGCCGTCGAAGATGGGCTTTCGAGCTGAGTTGGGCGAGTGTTTGCGGGTCAAGGCGGCATCAACTCCGCCCTCCACCAATTGCTGACGTGTGCGGGAGACGGTGTCGACGCTGATATCCAACGCCTCGGCAATTTCGCCGTCACTCCACGCATCGCCGGCCTCGGAGGCGTCGGCCTTCAGCAGGATGCGTGCCTTCAGTAGCTGGCGGGCCGGGGCTTTGCCCTTTTGGATCAGCACATTGAGCCGTTCACGCTCATCGCTACTGAGCTTTACGATGTACTTCTTGACGACAGGTTGTTTCGCGGTCACGACACATCTCCGGGTTACCGGAGATATCGACTCAGAAATCACCCGCAGAATCAACGACGTGGGGTACTGAATTTATCTACCCCGGGAGTCCCCCAGATGAACGGCCGTTTCGTCGACCCGGAGGGCAGCTTAGCCCTGGTTGATGGGGTTTGCACCATTTCCAGCGCGGCTGGATCTACCGCATCGCGCCACCCCGCTGCGGCGACGCGCCACTGAGCCTCGTGGCCGGGTGGCTACGGGACATAGTGTGGCTTCAGTGCACCATCCTACCCGCTAAAGCAAATCGCCCGTGCTCGAGAGCATTGCAGACGGCCACCTGGGCATACTGCCCTGGGCTATCTCAGCCCTGTGCAGTTCGAGGATCAGCCGAACGGCCTGATGGCCAGGAACGTGGACATACCACCGGGCAATCACAGGGTGACGCTTTCAATCACTGACACGACCGGCAAAAGGGCATCGCAAACGTTCCGGTTTTCGATTGCCAAATAGCGGAGGTCATGCCGCAGAACATCGCGTTATCGCGGGCGGCATCACCGTGTCTGGCACCACGGCGCCCGTCTGCGGGCAAGCAGGAAGGAGCGCGCTCGTGGAGCAGCAGTGTTCGGTGACGGGGTTTTGGCTTGGTACGCCTGGGCCAGGGCTGCTAAATTCGAACTTGTTTTGAGGTGAGCGATGTTCTCCTGCACCTCGGTTGATACGGCGTCTTTGGCGGGCCATATGGGCTGCCTCTGCCACAAGCCCGAAATTCACTCTCTGACACGTCGGATCAGCGCGGATCTTTCACGACGCGGCTTTGTTGCCGGTTTGGCGACCTCGATTGCGTCGCTCGGCCTGCCCAAACTCGCCAGCGCGCAGGCGGCGCCGGCGCCGGGCGGTCCGTCGCGGCCTATCCTTTTCACGAATGTCCGGTTGTTCGACGGAAAATCCAGCATGTTGCGCGAAGCGATCCATGTGCTCGTCGACGGCAATCGGATCAAGACTGTGGCGGAAGGCAACCCTCCCGCGCCCGACGAAGCGCAGGTGATCGATTGTGGCGGCCGGGTTCTTATCCCGGGCCTGATCGACGCGCATTGGCATTCCCTCTTTGCCGCACTCCCGCTCCCGACGCTTATGTCCGCGGATGTCGGTTACATCTATCTGGCCGCCAGCGCGGAGGCGGAGCGCACGCTGATGCGTGGCTTCACCACTGTTCGTGACCTTGGCGGCCCCGCCTTTGCGTTGAAGCAGGCGATCGACGGGGACCTCATTTCGGGCCCGCGCATTTATCCGTCCGGCGCCATGATCACCGCGACCGGCGGTCATGGTGATTTACGTCCGCTGTCTGATGTGCCGAGTGTCGGCGGCACCCTCAGCCGCATCGAGCAGACCGGCGGGGCCATCATTGCCGATGGTCCGGATGCGGTGCGACTACGCGTTCGGGAGCAGCTTTTGCAGGGAGCGTCGCAGATCAAGCTGGTGGGCAGCGGCGGCGTCTCTTCGCCTCGCAGTCCCTTGGAGGCATTCACCTTTACCGAACCTGAATTGCGCGCGGGAATCGGAGCCGCCGAAGACTGGGCCACCTACGTCACGGTGCACGCTTATCCGCCGGGTCCCATCCAGCGAGCGATTGCCGCAGGGGCCAGATGCATCGAGCACGGTCACTTAATGGACGAAGCGACTGCCAGGCTGATGGCAGACAAAGGCGTGTGGCTGAGCATTCAACCGTTCGTCGGGGATGATGACTCAATTTGTCTGACCGGCCAGAGCCGAATTGACCAGCTTCAGGTCCTTGCCGGCACGGATCGGGCGTACAGGCTCGCGAAAAAATACAGGGTCAAGACGGCATTCGGCTCGGATTTGCTATTCTCTGGAACGCTGGCAATGCGGCAGGGAGCGATGTTGACCCATCTCACCCGGTGGTACTCGACGTTCGAGATTTTGCAGATGGCAACTGCCACCAATGCCGAGTTGCTGGGCTTGTCCGGGGCCCGCAATCCGTATCCGGGACGGTTAGGGGTCGTGGAAGAGGGCGCGCTTGCCGATCTGTTGCTCGTCGACGGCGATCCCATTGAAGACATCGCCCTTATGGGGAATCCGGCCAAAACTTTTCTCATCATCATGAAGAATGGAACGATTTATAAGGATACACTCAGTGCATGAGGCTCTCAGCGACGATTGGCTGCGGCGTGTTATGCCGGCCTCGTTTTGCTCGAGTGATGAGGTTGCGGGGAACCAAAGGTCATTGTGTCGCTCTGGCCAAGAACGCGGAACAATCTGCGTCGGGTTGTCTAGCCCTGGGGCGGGCGCGCGGGCGCCTGAGATTGATGTATCATAGGCCCCATGTGGGGACCGAATTGCCAAGGCTGAACATGCACTGGGCGAAGGCGTTGTCGTATTGCGCCTGAATTGAATTCGGGTCTGCTTCACTCCCCGTGCTACCGGGTTGCGCCGCCGCAGGAGCCATCATTTATCAGCCGCATGAAAAGAAAATGAGGTTTGGTCCCTTGGACCCGACGTACAGGTTGTCGATGCTGAATTGATTGGCGGTCACTGGATCGTGTCGGCGGTTGGGAGTGGCAGCAAGTGTTGTCCAAGCTGCGGTATACCTTCGACATCCCGACACAGTTGGCACGATTGGCAGTTGCAGGATTTGCCCGTCCAGGGGGTGGATGTGACGGTGAAGCTTCGGCTGGGTCGCTGGCGATGTCGCAACAGCCAATGCGAACGGCAAACCTTTGTCGAGCGTCCGAGTGCGATCGCTGCGCCGTTCGCGCGCCGGACCAGCCGCGTGCTCGAGCTTGTGCTGCGATTTGCACACGGCACCGGCGGTCGACCGGCGAACTGGGACTCGATCACGTTCCGCGAGGAGCTGGAAAAGCTGACCGCGCGGCTCCGATTGACGCTCGTTCACGTGTTATCGGACCCCCGGCGAACGCGGCTTCATCACTGCCGAGGTGTTCACGCGCCATGTGCCGCCGCCCTTCGCGTACCACGAATACTTCATCTGCGGACCGAATGTAATGATGGATGCGATTGAGGCGGCTCTCGGCAGCTGGGCGTGCCGCTATCGAAATATCATTCCGAGCGCTACAGCTTCGTTTAAGGGGAGAGGAGTCCGATGCGCGCTTGTTTGCTGACCGGCTCGTGCTGGCTACGGCCGTGATCGTGGTGATGCTGTCGGCCATTTTCGCCCTGTTGCGGGTCGCCGGCTAGTCGGCCGCCCTTCACGCGCGTACCCGACGAGTTCCCCTGCTTGTCGGCCATTGCCTCAATCCGCTGTTGCCGTTGCGCGCTCGCGGCTGGACTCCTACGGCTCCAAGCCCATGCCCGCCGGGCGCCCATGCTGGTGCTTGTTGTGTGCCCGCGCTTAGGCATTGTGATTGCGGCTGTTGCTGATGGCTTTCATCCTGCCACGACGAATCGCGGCTTACGGATTCCTAATCTTCGAACTGGAGGCGATTTCCCCCTCAGCAGGACTGCAAGCCGCAATCTTCAAAATGCCTCGCCTATCCCGCGGTTACGCGACCCCGCGGATCCCCCAATCAGGCCTGAGCGCCATGTATCCAACCCGATAGCCACCATCCGGGTAGCAATCGCCAACGCAATTGGCGCGCTCTCTCCCACGATGCCCTATTAGGGTCCACCAACCGGCAAGCCTGCTGCTATGCGAATTCGAGCTGCGGCAAAATCAGAACCCTGAATCGAAGGGATCCGCGGATGGGACAGATAAGTGGCGCGACATTGCGATGGATACGACGCCTGGCGCTGCTGGTGGCGATTGTTGCCGTGACGCTGTTGATCGGGCGCATTGTGCAGAGCGAGAGCGGCCCGCCGCTGGAACTCTGGCACACCTTCGTTCCCGACGAGCCGCATGCGGCCGAGATCGATCGGCTCGGCTGGAACGGTTATCTCGCGGCCGAGACCAGGGTGTTTGCCGCCGTCCGCAAGGAGGTCACCGGTCGGCTGGACGAGCAAGAGCGCACCCCCGACGATCGCTATTTTGCGGACAGTCCAGTGTATCCTGGTCATTTCGCGCGGGACTGGAACCGCTCCTACGTGCTGCAGCCCGATGGTCCGCCGAAGGGGGCGGTTGTACTGCTGCACGGATTGACCGACTCGCCCTACAGCTTACGACATACCGCACGTGGCGGTGATGCCGGAGAACGGAGCGGGACATGCAAGCACGAGGTGGTGGAGCAGGATGCGGCGTACCTCCTCGATCGTCGCCGGGGTGGCTTGGGTCGAGTGCCCGGAATGGACCACAAGCTCCGACTCCACGGGTTCGATGTGCGCGCTCGCGTAACTCACCACGCCATCGGTACGCTGACCGAGCAGGCCGTTGCCTAGTGTCGGAATGATTGAGTTCACCGCGACGCCGGACACGACGGGCACACTGGCCAGGGCCCGATTGAACGTGCTGCCCGGCGTCATTCCGTAAACGCTTCCAAGCCAACCACGACGCACATCGAACGCCGGTTCATCGGTATTGTTCTCCAACAGTTCGCGCCCCACGATCGCCAGGTTGACAGGTAGTGTCACCAAGCGCGCGATGAATTGACTGAACGGCCTCGCGGCGACGTAGCTGCCACGATGGGGGGTTGCAATGAACACGACGCGTCTTATCTCCGGCAGTGGTCGAACGAACAGGGCGGCGCGAACCAACGCCTTGGACGTCGAGCTCAACCGTAAATCACCGAGCGGTCTGCGACTAATCCCGTCCCAGAGCCGGCTGCCAGGATCGATCACCAGCATTTTTGCCAGAAGGCCGCCCTGGCTGTGCCCGATCACGACTGTTTGGCTGAGAGCCGGATCGGCGGTCGGGGTGCCCAGTCGCGCGAAGGTCTCCTCGAGGGAACGTCGCAGGAGCAGGGCAGAGTAGGGGATCGAGGCTCCTGTCGCATAGCTGAATAGCCAAATTTCGAAGTGATCGTTGATCCGCGGATCGGCCAGCAGATCGTTAATCATGTCAGCCCAACGGCCGACACTCGATGCTGTGCCGTGCACCAGGACAACCGGAATTCGACCGGCGCGATGGGGCTCCAAGGTGACCAGTTGGCCAGGCAACTCGGACAATATGTTGCCGAACAGGAAGCCCCGGAATTCCCGTGCCCACACATTCGATTCCTGCAACCCGAGGGCGAGCGAGGCAGTGAGCCGGTATTCGAGAGGGACCGTGTAGCCGTCAATCGTGATGGTCCGGTCGTCGAAAAACGTGTGCACGGAAAGTACGCCGTGCACGTTTCCCGACGCGACCGCGGCACGCGCATCAGGGAGGACCATCAGCACAGTTGCCGGCACATGAACATACTGTGTCACCTGGAACCCACGGATGCCAGGGGGTGTCCGGACACCCGCCGCTACTGGAGCACCAAGTCCAGGCAGGCGGTGGATGTTCTGCAAACCGTGCACGCGCAGGTTCCCGGCCGGTGCAAAATCCGTCAGCTCCACGTTCCCCCAGCGAAGGCTATCCTGGTCAAGAACGAGGTCCAGCGTTCCGAATGGCAACGTGTAACGGCCGGAGTGGAGCGCGAGGCGGGTGCCACCAGCGGTAACGAAAGCCGCCGTCAGCCCGCGTCCGTAGAGATCAGCGGCCTCCCGCAAGGTAGGGTCGAACGGGTTCGGCAGCGACGCGCCTTGTGCCGGGAACAGGTACGCGAAGGCATAGACGGCGGATGCCAGGAACCGACGGCGATCACCGCTACGCCGGCCAATCAGGTACGAAGCCTCTGCGAGTGCGAACAGATCGTTTCTGTCAGCCTGTCCGGCCGCCACAAGCGCTTGCAGGGCCTTGGTCGCGGCCTCGGGATCGCTGTCAAACAGCGTTAGCAGACCATGACCGCGCAGCACGATCCGGGTTGTTTCGCTGAGACAGTCGCTCGTGAGCGCGCTCGCATCGAGCGAACGCTGCATCGTTTGGGGATCAATGCGCACAACGGAGACTGGGGAGGCACAGCCACCGAGGATGGTGAGCACCGACAGCAAGGCCGCCATCATCGTCAGTAGTCGTCTCATCTGCGGATTCCGATGAAGTCTGTTCCAATCGAAGCCAGCCACCCATTCCGACGTAAGCCAGCCGGGGATTACGACGAAGCCAGCCGGGGTGGCGGAGCGAACCACAGGCGGGGCGGATGGGGTCAGTTTGCGGCGGCTTCGTCAAGCTTGCTGTTCTTGGCGGCCCGGAGCTTTCGTAACTACGCGCCTTTCAGCTCCAGGCGGTGGTCGCTGTGCACAAGCCGGTCGAGTATGGCGTCGGCAATGGTGAGATTGCCGATATGCGCATACCAGTTGTCGATCAGGAGTTGGGTGGTGACGATAGTTGATACGAGGCCGTGACGATCGTCGATGATTTCCGGAAGATCCCGGCGTTGTTCGGCGGTCAGTGGGGTTAGCCCCAATCGTCGAGGATCAGCAGTTGGACACGGGCCAGGCTCTTGAGCATGCGGGAACAGCGTCCATCACCGCGCGCAGGGCGGCAAAAACGTAGCCCGGCCTCCAGCCGTTTGTTGTCGCGCTCTAACACCTCGCGATCGACCAGCAGCGCCAGATCTTCGAAGCTGAGTTGTGCGGGCCTCCGGCTCTCGGCGCTGGTCCGCCAGCGCGTGAGCCATGCCGATAAGGCCAAGTTCTCGCAGGCGATCAATAGTCGGGTGTGCAAGCATCAGATCTCCTCTGAGTGATAGTAACCGCCGCCGCGAATGTTGCCGTGCTGGACCGCCAGTACGTCGGCGGGTTCACCGACCCGAATACCTGGCGCAGGGCTTCAGCGGGCGGGAAGGAGGCGAAACGGCTGCACATGACCTATGCCTGAAGCAGCTTATCAGGCTCTAGCCTGCGCCTGGAGTGGGCTCCAGTCGCACCATTGGGATCAGCCGCTTGGGTTCCGCGCTGGTAGTCTTCGTATGGAGGGTAAATCTCCAGGCGGCCAGAGCTGGGCCTTGTGATCCTCGGTTACTCCCGCGCCAGAATAGGGAAACGTTGCCTGCCAATCGTAAGCGCGCCGGAGGGGCCGGTCTTGAGGTTGAGATACCAGCCTGGGCGCTGCGAGCTACCACCTTGCGATGCGACCACAATGAAGTCGTTCCCCATCGGCGAGATACAGTAGCGGCACCGTTCGTCGCCGACCGGATTTGCGGCCTTGGCTGTCAGCAAGGAGACCGTGCGCCAGAGGGGAAGCGGCTCAGCCATTTGCCGCGGCTCAGGTGGTGGACCAGGACGTTGAGCGCGCTCCCAACACGCATCACTGACTTGTTCATCGGGGTGCCCGACGATCACGCGGGTAATCTTCGGTCCGGGCTTCGGCTTCCGAGGCCGGCGCGGCGGGCGCGGTGAGAGGGGCGGGAACGATCCGATCCCAGCCGTCGCCGCGGGATCATGAGAACGGCCGCGTCCTGCTCCGTCCCGCAACGTGTATGCCGTAAATTTGCCGTATGGAGGCGGCCCTGCTGACGAAAATGAGCCAGAAAAGCAAGCAATATCAATAGCGTCCCGTACGGGATTCGAACCCGTGTTGCCAACGTGAAAGGCTGGTGTCCTGGGCCTCTAGACGAACGGGACCGGGCGCCGTCGGTGGGTAGACGCCCCTTCCCCCAGGGTCAAGCTGGTCCCGGCCCGAAACTCCTGGTTGTTGCTTGGAGCAGGGCTCGTTAAGGCGCCGTTCATCGGCCCCGGCGTATGCTGTGAAGATGCGGTAGCGCGCAATTCTATCAGCACTTTGGGTGCCGGGCGTTGCAATGGCGCAGCCGGCGGACTGCCCGCCACTGCCCAGCGCTGGCTCCATACCGCTGTGGCTCAATATTGGCGGGCAGACAAATTCCCCCAGCAACGTCAGGGGGCAGTCAAGTCTGCCTAGCAACGTCAGCAGACAGCCAAATGTGCCCAGCAACGCCAGCGGGCAGATTGAACTTGAAATCCCCGTTCCGGCCGCCAACGCGCTGGCATGCAATGACGTGAGGCCACCTCCCACCGATGTACTCGCCGGACCGCCCGCGCGTGATCTGCTCGCCGGTCCGGAGTCGGCCACGCGGCCAGTCAGACCCTCGGAAGACGACCAGGACAGACGTTAGCTGCCGTCCTGCAATCAGCCGTGCAGGCGCCGGATTATGGCCTGAGTAAACTCTGCGGTGCTGGCGGTCCCGCCGATATCGTGCGTACGGACCGCATCGGTTTGCAGAACATCGGCGATTGCGGTGCGCAGCCGGTCTGCCTGGTCAGCGTGGCCGATATGGTCGAGCATCAGGCCGGCCGAGAGCAGCAGCGAGGTCGGGTTGGCCATGCCCTTGCCAGTGATGTCCGGCGCAGAACCGTGCACCGCTTCAAAAATTGCCGCGTCAGGCCCGATATTCGCCCCCGGAGCCAAGCCGAGCCCCCCGACAAGGCCAGCCATCAAATCGGACAGGATGTCGCCAAACAGATTGGTGGTGACAATCACGTCGAACTGCCACGGGTTAAGAACAAGCTGCATGGCGCAGGCATCGACGATCCGGTCGTCCATCTCAACGCGGCCCTGATAGGATTTCGCGACCTCTCGTCCAGCCTCCAGGAACAGCCCGGTCAATGCCTTCAGCACATTGGCCTTGTGGACAATGGTGACCTTACGGCGGCCGTGCCTGACCGCGTAGCCGAAGGCGAATTCGACGATGCGGCGCGCCTCGATGCGGGTGTTGAGCCCGGCCGAGATAGCGACCGCGTGCGGGTCGTCGCCCACCGGAATGTACTGCTCGAAGGCCACGTAAAAGCCTTCGAGGTTTTCGCGCACCAGGACGAGGTCGATGTCCTGGTAGCGCCCGCCTGGCAACAGGGTACGCACCGGACGCAGGTTGGCATAGAGGCCGAATGCCTCGCGCAGACGGACGTTGATGGAACGGAAGCCGCCGCCGACCGGCGTGGTGAGCGGACCCTTCAGGGCCAGCTTGGTGTGCCGGAGACTGTCCAGCGTCGCGCTCGGCAAGGGATCACCCGCGGCTTTGATCGCGGCAAGGCCGCCTTGCTGGACGTCCCATTCGAATGGCCGCCCCAGCGCATCCAGGACCTGAACGGCGGCCTCGGTTATCTCGGGCCCGATCCCGTCGCCGGGGATCAGGGTGGCGGGAATAGTTTCGGCCATTTATGGCAGTTCCGGTCCTTGTCCGAGTACCCGCCCGTGCGGCAAAGCGCGCCCGCGTCGCGGCCACGCCTTTCTGCAACCGGATACTCACAGAAGCCGGATATGCAGGCGTTTACCCGGGCGTCAACATGCACATCGGCGCATCCGCCCGTTGTTCGCGTCAAAGGAGGAAAAAGGGCCGCGAGAGCGGCATCCCGCGGCCCTGCTCGCTTTACTCCGCGGCGGTCTGGGTGTGCTGGCCACCCTCGCGTGCCACACCCTTGAGCGCGTGTGCGGCGGCGCCAGAGTTCGGTCCTTTGGCGATATCGCCAATCGAAACGACCCCGACCAGGCGCTTCTGGCGGTTCATCACCGGCAACCGGCGCACCTGCTGGTTCGCCATGTTCTCCGCGACATGGTCTATCTCTTCGTCCTCATAGACATAGCGCACATCGGGGGTCATGACATCGCGGACCTTCGTCTGGGCCGGATCACGACCTTCGGCGACAAGGCGGACTGCCACGTCGCGATCGGTGACCATCCCAACCAACCGGTCGCCGTCGCCAACCGGCAGGATGCCCGTGTCCTCCTCACGCATCAGGCGGGCCACTTGCTGGACGCTGTCGTCCGGGCTGGCAATACGCACATCGCGTTCCATGACGTCCGCTACGCGCGAGCCATAACCGTTCCCGTGCTCTCGCCGCTCGTACGAGCGCTCTTCTAGCGGCTCAAGGGTCTGCTCGGCGGTGAGGCGGACGGCCCTGAAGACACCTGTGCTGCCCTCCAACAAGGCGCTAAGATAGTCGCGCAGAAAACGCTGTTGCAGTTCAGCAACCGTCGCCGGGCTGATCATCCGCAGCAGTTCCTGCGAAGCCCGCAGATTAGTGCGAAACACCTGCTCGGCGGCGCCGTTGAAGCTGCGCTGAAGTTCCCATAAACCCTCGCCGGCAACATTCGGAAGCTGCATGAACGTACGCCATTCGCGTGCCAACTCCTGCAGGGCCCGGGTCAGACGTGAGATGGTCTGCTCGAACTGACGGCTGGCCGTTTCCATGAACTCCTGCTGAGCGCCAGCATAGTTTTCACCAGAGCGACGCGCGGTTTCGCTAGCGGCGTAGCCGAGGTGACGGACGGTTTCAGCGGAAGCCTGGCTGCCCCGCCGCATCGTCTCAGCAGTGCTGCGGCTCGCTTGTTCGATTGTTGCGGCCCCTCTCTGAGCCGTATCGCTGGCGCCGCGCGCGGCGCTTCGAATGGCACTGCGGGTCTGTTCCTGCGGTGCTTTGTTTTCGGTGGTAGTCTCTGACATTGTATGCTCCCGGTTAGTGATTGTTTGGGCGTTTCCATGCCTTCGCCGCACACGATGGTCGCATGCGCGAAATTCAGTTCCTTGGATTATTTTTTCGCTTGTTGCTCAGTCCCCCTCGCTAGCGTGCGCCGTTGTTGCGCAAACACCGAGTGCAGGAGTGCAAGCTATCAGAACGCGGAGCGGTTGAACACGGCTCATCGAGATTTGAGGGTTTGGTCATTCTATTTGCAATTCCACTTCGGTTTTATTACAGAACGGCTGTTCTTCGTTGAGCCGAGGTGCTAGCACAGCACCACGTCATGCTCAACGCCCGTACTCCCTTAATTGTTCCCTTCGTTCTTTTCATTCTGATGCCGTTGTCGCTGTGGGCGGGCAGGCCGCACATCGTCGATCCCTGGCCGGACCCGGCGCATGTTGAAGGAATTCGTGTGACTCGCGTGAGTTTTTTGAGCGGCGATCCGTTCGTGCCACGCGATTTTGGACACGCCCCGAACCGCATTGTGGAGGCGCAACTTTTCCTACCCGAAAACGCCAGCCCGCATAACAAAGTACCAGCGGTCGGTACTGCTGCACGGATCGGCGGGAAATGCCCACGAGCGTGCGGCGACTTACGGGCCGCCTCTCTCGGCCATGGAAATTGCAGTGCTGGTCATAGAAACGTACGCATCTCGTCCCGATCTTGGCACCAGCTTTATTGAGCGCGTAATTCATATAACAAAATCAATGTTTGTCGCGGACGCCTATGCCGGCCTGCGCTACCTTGCGGAACAGCCGGAGATCGATCCGCATCACGTCGTGCTTGCCGGTTTCTCGTACGGCGGGATGGCGAGTAACGTATGCGCTGTACGCGCAGATTGCGGACAAGCTGGCACCGCCGGGCTTACGGTTCGCCGGCCATGTCGCATTTTACGCGCCGTGTATCGCGCAATTCACCGACGGCCGCACAACCGGTGCGCCACTGTTGATGTTGTACGGAGCGAAAGACCAGCTCATCCGCCCCGAACGATGCGCACAGGTGGCGGACGATCTGCGCAGGGGCGGCAGTGAGGTAGACGTCATTTCCTACCCCGATGCCGTGCATCAGTGGGACGGATGGCGGCCACTCGGGGTAATCGGACGCCAGCTTGCCGGGTGCCGCTTCCGGGTTGAGCGTGATGGCACTGTGCGGGATGAGAGAACCTGGCTACCGATGAACGGCCCGTTCCTGCGCAAGATCATCCTGGGGTTGTGTACGCATCCTCCCCCCTATCCCATCGGGCGAAGCGAGCAGACGGTGTTGCTGTCAAACCGTGATTTTGGGCGATTTCTGGCGCGTGTGTTTGCACAGGCAGGATAAGAAACGCCGGATTGATCGAAAGCCACTTGGTTTCCAGCTTGGCATCGGCTACGCGCCCACGATCGGACCGACACACGAGGACGAATGACTGCACAATTCAGCCCAGATTTTTCGGAGCGCCGGGAATCGGCCGAGAAGGCCCGGGCGGCTCTGCTTGAGAAGTTCAAGGCTCGGCCGACGCTGTCTGACCCCCAGGTTCAGGAACGGGAGGAACAGCGAAAGGCCGCATGGGAAGCGAAGCAGCGCAAACTGGCGGAGCGTAAAGCCGCCAAGGAGGCCGAGGCTAAGCGCAAGGCGGCGGAGGAGGCTACCCGAAAGGCTGCGGCTGCCGAGGAGCAGAAGCGGCGACTGCGCGCTGAGCGGCTCGCGCGCTTGGCGGCGCGGCAGGGCAAGAAGTAGTTTACTCCACAAAGCTGAGACGGTGGCCCGCAAGGGCGGGCTCGAAATATTCACTCCACGATGGCTTAGGTAAAAAAAAGGCGGTGCACCACGGTGCACCGCCCAAGTTAGTCGCGCCTCTGTGCGCGACATCGGGGAGGAAACAGGCGCTAGCCAAGCCGGCGCCGAGGCATACTGTGGCAGGTAAAGGTAAACGAAGCGTGAACGCCGCGGAAAAAATCTCGAAAAATCGCACGGGGCCGCTGGCTCGCCTGAAAGTGTTGGAAATCGGCCACTATATCGCCGGACCGTTCTGCACCCGCATTCTCGCTGATCTTGGCGCCGAGGTGATCAAAATCGAACCTCCCGGTGGAGATCCCGTCCGGGGCTGGGGCGCTCAGGTCAATGGCAGCTCCGTGTGGTTCAGTATCCATGGCCGGAACAAGCTCTCTGTAATCCTGGACCTGAAAAAGGACCGGGACACCGCCCTGAAGCTCGCAGCCCGGGCTGACGTGCTGGTTGAAAACCTACGCGCCGGTCAGCTTGAAAGGCTGCGCCTCGGTCCGGACGTGTTGCATGAAGTCAATCCTCGGCTCGTAATCGCTCGGATTTCCGGCTACGGCCAGGACGGGCCGTATCGGGACAAACCGGCATTTGGCGCGATCGGCGAGGCCATGGGCGGGCTGCGTCACCTTACCGGCTACCCGCCCGGCACCACCGACCTCCCGCCGCCCCGCTGCGGTATTTCAATTAGCGACGATCTGGCCGGCCTCTACGCGGCGATCGGGCTACTGGCTGCGGTCTGGCAACGCGACGGGGCGGGTGAGGGCAGGGGACGCATCATCGACGTCAACCTGGTAGACAGCGTGGCCAGCCTTATGGAGGGCATGCTCCCTGAATACGCCCTGGATGGCCGGATTCGTCAGCCGGTTGGCGCCGCGATCCCAACCGCCGCCCCGACGAATACCTACCCTTGCGCCGACGGAAAGTTCCTCTGTATCGCCGGCAACTCCGATTTTATTTTCGCCCGTCTGATGGCTGCGATTGGCCGGCCCGAGCTAGGGATCGAGTCAGAGTTTGCCACCAACGGCGACCGGTGCTCCCACCGGAAGGAGCTGGATGCCGCCATTGCAGACTGGACGCGCAGGTATCCGGCACGCGAGGCTCAGGAGATCCTGGAGGCCGCGGATGTGCCCTGTTCCCGCCTCTATGACATCGCGGATATCGCTACTGACCCGCATCTGCGGGCCTGCCGGTCAGTGCTGGAGATCAACGATCCTCTGATCGGGCGCACTCTACACCCCGGGCCGGCCATCCGGCTCGATGGCGATGCTCCGGAAGCGGTGGTTTCCTGGACGGGGCCGGCCGCAGGGGCGCACACAGAATACGTCTTACAGGAATTGCTGAATGATGCCGCGGAGCATGAGGCTTGACCTCATGCGGAGCGGTATCGCGCGCGGGGTTGGCGAGGCGGAGCCGGCCAAGGTTCCATTCGCTTTGCGAGTGGAATGCCGGTGGACGGGGCCGCGCGAAAACCAAAACTCGCTACCGGTCAGCAGAAAGGCTGGCCAGTATGAGCGTTCCCCAGCGCGCTAAGTAGCAGAGGTCTTGCATCACGCGGGCGCGCGGTCCATGAGTTGTTCCACTCGGTCGCCTCTTCAGTTCGCGGCCGGAGCGTGGAGGATTTATGGGTAGCTTCAGCATCTGGCACTGGATGGTGGTGCTGATGGTCGTGCTGCTGCTGTTCGGCGGCGGCAAGGTCAGCGGTCTGATGGGTGACTTCGCCAAGGGTCTCAAGGCGTTCAAGAAGAACATGGCGGACGATGACGACGCCTCCATGGCCGCCAACGTGGAAAAGCCCGCCGGCAATATCTCCGGACCTGGGGCGCAGAATGCCAAGTCTGGCACCCAGCGCAGCACGGTCTCTTCCGAGAGCTGACCGGCAGCGCCGCGCTGGCGTTAAATCGCGATAACCCCGCGGCGGGTGCGCTAAATAGCGCTTGCGAGTGCCGAAATATCGCCCACCTCGGCGCCAGGAGGGCCTAAGTCATGGGCGAATTTAGCATTTGGCATTGGCTGATTGTACTGTGCGTCGTCCTGCTGTTGTTCGGTGGCAACAAGATGAGTTCTTTGATGGGCGACTTCGCAAAGGGCATCAAAGCCTTCAAGAAGAACATGGCGGACGACAGCGGCCACGCCGCGCCAGCAAGTCTTGAGGCGCCGCCGACGGCTGGGAGCGTCGAGAGTGCCGCTCCTCGCGAACGCGAGCGTGTCCCGGGTTAGATTGGTTCGGCGGTCCCGCAGCCCCGCATCGCGCGGAGTGGAACGGGACTGTTTCATCCGCCCCTTCGCGGCACCAGGATTGTGCTGCTGAACTCCTGAACCGGTTGATCGTGCTGGTTCAGGGTGATGGCGCGGAACGTAACGACCCCGGCGTCAGGGCGTGACTTTGACGGGCGAGCGGCCAGGATTTCGACTTCCACCTGTAGCGCGTCGCCGGGATGGACCGGGCGCACCCACTGCAGTTGCTCCACACCAGCTCCGGCGCCCCCACCGGCTATGCGGAGCGTCTCGAAGATCAGCCGGTTGGTGGCCACTGCCGTGTGCCACCCACTCGCGCAGAGCCGACCGAACATGGTTGCGTCGGCCGTTTCCTCGCTCAGGTGTGCGGGATGGGGGTCGAACTCCTGTGCGAAGCTGCTGATCCGCTCTGCGGTGATGATGATGGTCCGGGGTGAGCGCACCACGCGTCCCGGAGAGAGATCCTCGAAGTATGTCCCGCTTGTCGCCTCGTTCAAAGTTGTGACCTCCCGGCGAGATGATGGATCATCGCCCGGATCGTTGCCTGATTGCGAAGAATCAGGTGGCGCTGCGTCTTATGGCTGCCGATCCGGCGCGCATCAAGCGCAGGCATGTGCGCTTGCGAGGAGCCTTCGAATAACGGGTTAAGTCCGACGCAGCGGACCGCGACTTGAGACAGAGGCCAGAGAGGGGTTCTGTAGAATCGGGAAATACGCATTCCTATTCCTATATGTCCAGCAACCGTCCTACCATTCCGGCCCCCCAGATCCTCACAGGTGGGGGAGTGCCGCAGGTTCCGAAGGGGTTCGGGGCGCAGTGTCGTGCGAGCAATGTCGGCGCGCCGCTGCCAATTCTGACGCTAACAGTATTGACGTTGATCTGGGGCGCCTCGGTACCGATGATGAAGCTTGGGCTGCGAGATCTGTCGCCCCTCGCTCTCGTCTCCTGGCGATATGTCTGCGCGGCGCCTTTGTTCGGCTTGCTGTTACTGGGGCGGAAGTTGCCGGGCCGCAAAGTGCTCGCCAGTGTCGCGGGTATGGCCGCGTTCGGTCTGACTGCCGGGCAGATTCTGCAGGTTATCGGGATCGGCTTCAGCTCCGCGGCGATTGCTACCATCATCACGGGCACGATCCCGATCTTCACCGTGCTGCTCGGCGCGCTGCGACTGGGCCAGAGCGTGCGTGCGCGCCATGTTCTCGGGCTGGCAGTGGCGATGGGCGGTATCGTGCTGGCTACCGGCGGTGCGGGGGCTACTGCGGGTTTCGGATCAATGATGGCACTACTGGGCGATTTGATCCTTCTGTTGGCGTCTATTTGTATCGCGGGCTACTACGTGTTCAGTGCGGAGGTTGCGTTGCGGGTTGGTGTCCTGCAGGTCTCAGGATGGAGCACGATTTTCGCGGCCATGTATTTGTCGCCTGTAGCGATATGGACGGTTAGCAGCGGCCAGATCCATTCAACCGGAACGGCGATCGGTGTTGTGGCTTATCTCAGCGTGCTGGTTACGGTGGTTGGGATTTCACTGTGGCTATTTGCGCTGCGGACGCTGCCGGTGCGGGTTGCAGCGAGCTCGCAATATATACAGCCGCTGATCGGCGTTGCGTTGTCCGCTTGGATTTTTACGACACCGCTGAGCCTCGGGTTCTTTATCGGCACGATACTGGTCGTGGCTGGGGTTGGGTTGGGGGCTGCTCCGGCGAGGGAATAGAGTCTCCCCGCGGCGTGGGCGATTGCGGTGCCACTTCAGCGGAATGCCGTGCGTTCCGCTCTGCTGATTATGTTAACGCGGAGGGCCGCGGAGAGAATATTTACTACAAGGCGGTGCTGCAACAGAAGATATCTTTTTCGCAAACGCCTGCACGACCCAGCTTTCGAGAATTGATTCTCTCCGCGGTTCTCCGCGGCCCTCCGCGTTAATCTAATTTTTGAGCGACCTGATGGGGAGGCCGCAGTACTTGGCAAGTTATGGATGGATCGTGGCGATCGGCCCTGGGGGCAGTTCTTCCAGTGACGCGCGTCGAGTACACCCTCGCTCGCGTTCCTGCCCCGAACGCTTATAAAGCAAAGCAACCAAACCGCCGAACAAACTCACAAAGATGAAGTTAGTCGTTATCTCCCCGGTTTTAGGGGCATTGAAGTGGCATCTTTCGCTTCGGGGTCGTAAGCGGATCACGCGGGCGGGGATTACTCCCCCGCGAGTTCCTTTCTGCGGCGGTCCAGTTCCTCGCTGTAGCGGCGGAGCGCGTATTGTTCGGTGAGCAGGCCGATAACGTGTTTCGTGTCGGCGCCGTCCACGACGGGAAGCGCGTCGGCCTCCGCCGTTTCGAACATCGAGACCGCCTCTTTGATGCTCATCTGCGGCAGCAGCATCGAATCGCCGTAGTGCAGCACGTCCCCGACAGTGTGACCGTCGATGTCGTCGTCGGCGTGCGCTTCCGCGACCAGCACGACGCCGGCGTAGCGGTCATCAGCGTCGATGGCAACGACCCGCTGGTGGGAACCCAGGGGAAAATCGCGGCGGAAGACGGGCAATGGGGTCTCCGCCCGCACCGTGCGTACCTCGCGTCGCATCATTCGCCCGACGGTAAGATTGCGCATCCACCCGATATCCACGGCGCTGCGGATCGCCTCGCCGCGCAGATGGAAGCGCCACGTGGCGAAGGAGTAGCCGAAGGTCCGGCGTACCGTAAGTGTCGAAACCACGCAGGCGCCCAGCACGGCGATGGTGAGCGGCAGGTTGTTGGTGGCCTCGAGGGCCAGGAACCCCATGGTCAGCGGCCCGCCGATGATCGCGACGGCCATGGCGCTCATGCCGACGACCGCCGTGATTTGGGTAGAGACGGTATGGGCAGTAGTGAGCTCGGCGAGGCCCGTGCCGAAGAATTTCCCGAACAGCGCACCCAGGAACAGTGAGGCGAAGAACAAACCGCCCCGGAAGCCGGAGCCGATGGACACCGCCGAGGCGATACACTTCAGCAGCACGGCCATGCCGAGCCACCAGAATGCCTCCGGAGTGGTGATGACGAGGCCGATGGCGCCATGGCCAGAACTAAGTACCATCGGGGTAGTCAGAGCCATAATGCCGACGAGCGTGCCGCCTACGGCGGGGCGCAACCAGGCGGGAAGATGGCTCTTTCGGAACAGTGTCTCCGTAAGGGTGACGCCGCGCATGACGGCTATACCAACCAGGGCGCAAAGAATGCCGAGCGCCATGATGGGCAGGTAATCCTCGGGCCGCAGCGAGGGCAGGATCAAGGTCAGGTCGAACGGCGCGTGTCCGATCGCATTGAGGACGGAGACGGCGACCAGGGCTGCGACTGCTACGGGGGCGAAGGTGCCGAGGGTGTAGGTGCCGATCACCAGCTCGAAACCGTAGAAAGAACCAGTGAGCGGAGCATTGAAAGCCGAGGCGATCGCGCCCGCGGCGCCGCAGCCCACCAGCACACGCATGTCGTTTCGGCGCAGGCGGAACATCCTCCCCATGCGGGAGGCAAGGCCGGCGCCCATTTGAGTATAACCAGCCTCGAGGCCGATCGAGGCACCCACGCCGTTGGAGATGATGGTCTGCAGCATGACGACGATGCTGTCGCTGAGCGACATGCGGCCGCCATAGAGTGCGTTGGCCTCGATGGGGTCTACCGCGCGGCCGCGGCGGGGCCACCATTTGGTGATCGCCAGCCCGAACAGGCCCAGGGCCAGGCCGCCGAAGGGCGGAACGAGAGCGGCCCGCCATGGGTTGATCTGAGGCACCGCGCTCAGATGCTGATCCATATCGATGCCAAACAAAGCCACGTGCGCGATCTGCGCCGTGAGGGTCATGAGGAAGACGACGACCCCCGCGGCGGCCCCGACGAACGCGCCCAGCACGACGAGCCAGAGTTCGTCAGTGCGGACGAGAGCGCGCAGCGTCTGCGGCGCGTGGAGCACCGTCTCGCTGATGGGGCGGTGGCGATGAGGCCGCGCGGAGCGGTCATCGGCGGCTTCTTTAAGTTTTCGGTCCGGTGCGGTCTTGGGGGCAGCGCCCTCCCGCGGCGGCACGGCGCGCCCGACAAAGTCTAACATGCCCGGGATACCCGCCATCAGTGCCGCCTGGATTACGAACCGTCACGAATCATGCCCTGCTCCGCCGGCGGCGAATCGGAGAAGCAGCGCTTTGCATTCTTCAATCCAAACGCCGCGTCGGTTCAACCCGCATGAGCCGAGAACAGGCTCAACTTTGTAAAAATTTCGTTCATCTGTTGCAAGATTTCTTTGCTGATATGGAATGCGCCGGTCGCAGCTCGGACCTGCCGCGAAGGCGCACCGTACTCATGCCTCTCCCCTTGGGAGAGGTCGGTGCGCGGTAAGCCCCCGGGTGAGGTCGCGCGGCTCCAGTCAGCCCTAGCTTGTAGGCCAGTTTAGGTGGACTGCATGGAAAGCACGGTCAGGTCCAGACCCCGCATCGTGGCAGCGGCGGCCAGCGCGTCTTCCAGCCGATCCAGCGGGAAGGTGCGGACGTTGAGCAAACCGAGGTCAAGCTGTCCGGAAGCCACCAAAGCCGCCAGGCGCGCCGGAGCATCGGGCGGATACATGAAGCATCCCATGACCTTCCAGTCGTTCGCCAGCATGTCGTAGAAGCTTAGCTCCAGGGGCACGGTGGCGCTTCCCATCATAACCAACCGGCCGCCGCGGCGAAGCGCGCAAAGGCAGGCGGATGTGGCCGCCGCGCTGGTCGCGCGTCCGACGATATCCAAGGCCAGGTCGGCGCGGCCGCCTGCGGCCGAGATCAGTGCTTGCGTGTCCGTTGCATGATCGCCGGTTGCAACCACCGCGGCGACGCGTCGGCCGGCAGCCGCGGTAACTGCGTCCAGGGCGGCGCGGTCGCGGCCCAGCGCGACGACTTGGGATGCGCCGAGCGCAACCCCCAGAGCCACGGCGGCCGATCCGAAGTAGCCGGAGGCGCCGTTGACCAGCACCGTCTCGCCGGTCTGCAACCCCCCGCGCAGGAAACCGCCATAGGGAACGGCGAACTTGCTGAGGCCGACCAGCCGTTGTGAAGGAATGGCAGCCAATGCCGGCGAGAGCGGGGTAAGAACGGAAGCGGGCATGCAAGCGCGTTCAGTAAAGGTGCCGTCCGGCCAATCGCGCTGCAGCGCTGCCGCGGCATCGGCAACGCCGCCAAACCCCGAGGAACGTGTGGCAGTGAGGCCGATAAGGATCTGGGCAGGTTCAGGCACGCGCTCATCGACGACCAGATGGGGATCGAGCAGGACGCGCCGACCTGGGATGAGGTGGTGGACGCCACGCCCGACGGCCTCGATCACTCCGATACCGTTCGTGCCGGGGGTAAATGGCGCCGGTGGGAGGGAATAGCCGAGACCGCCTTCGAGCACCTGCTTCAGGTACGACAGGACCGGTGCCGCTTGCATGCGAACGGCCACGCCGCCGGGTGGGGGAGGCTGGTCGGGAAGCTCGGCTAATTCGCGTGAAAAGTCCGGTTTGACCCGCCAGGCGCGCATGCGTTGCCCCTTTTTGCTGGCGGTATTTCTTAGGCCCGCCGCAGCGGGCGGCGAAGCTGGGGCGGAGGGCCGCCGAGAGATTTTATCGGGGTTATCCGGTAGGGCTGGGCTCGGCGAAGGGCCTGACGTCGAGGACGAGCCAGCCCTGGCTGGACTTGCGGCAAGCAATGCCGACCAGCCGATAGCGTTTTGAACCACTGGTAATCAGCTCCTCGTAGTCGCGGCACCAGCCATACGTGGTTGAGCGTACTGTCTCGAGCGGAGCCACACTGCCACGGACGTCTCCTGATCCCTCCCATAGGGTCGGGCGGCCGCCCTGGTCGTTTTCAAGAGCATATTGCATTGCAGCGAAGCGTTGCGCCTGGGCGTTCCTGTCGAGCGCGGGGAGGCCAGGTGGCGTCTCGGCGGGGCGTGTTGCGCAACCGCTGATCGCAAGGAGAGGAGCCAGCAGGAGCAGATGCTTCTTCATAATCTCGTCCGGAGGCTGGGTGTAATTATTTTAGATTTATGCGCGTAAACCGGCACGATGAGTAAATAAGCAGAATGTGATCGGCCCGAACCCCCGCTTCGGGATTACCCGCCCAACGTGACCGCTGTTTAGTTACCCCGATACGAGCGAGACTGAGCTGGTCATGAAAATTCGCAAGCAATTTCTGCGCAAAGGGGTGCTGCGGGAGGTCGGGTTCCCAGCGCTCGCTGTGCTGGTGATGGGTGCGCTGACGCCAATGGTGCCGGCGTATGGACGCGCGGCTGGCGTCGGCGCGGGTGGCGGGACGGCAGGCGCCAGTGCCGGTGCAAGCGGCCATGGCGGTGTGGGCGCGAGCGCTCGGGGCGGCGCGTCTGCTGGGGCCAGTGGAGGCAGTAGCAGTTCGAGCAGCAGTTCGTCCTCGGCAGGACGAGGAGATCCCGGTGGATCAGGTTCGACCGGGTCAACCGGTTCGAAAGGGGCGACCGGTGGTGCGACCGGGGCAACCGGTGGTGCGACCGGGGCGGCGGGTGGTGCGACCGGGGCGGCGGGTGGTGCGACCGGGGCGGCGGGTGGTGCGACCGGGGCAACCGGTGGTGCGACCGGGGCGGCGGGTGGTGCGACCGGGGCAACCGGTGGTGCGACCGGGGCGACCGGTGGTGCGACCGGGGCAACCGGTGGTGCGACCGGGGCAACCGGTGGTGCGACCGGGGCAACCGGTTCGAAAGGGGCGACCGGGGCGGCGGGTGGTGCGACCGGGGCAACCGGTGGTGCGACCGGGGCAACCGGTGGTGCGACCGGGGCAACCGGTGGTGCGACCGGGGCAACTGGTTCGAAAGGGGCGACCGGGGCGGCGGGTGGTGCGACCGGGGCAACCGGTGGTGCGACCGGGGCAACCGGTGGTGCGACCGGGGCAACCGGTGGTGCGACCGGTGCGACCGGGGCAACCGGTGGGACCGGGGCAACCGGCGGTGCGACCGGGGCAGCCGGCGGTGCGACCGGGGCAGCCGGTGGTGCAACCGGAGCAGCCGGTGGTGCGACCGGAGCAGCCGGTGGTGCGGCCGGGGCAACCGGTTCGACCGGGGCGACCGGTGGTGCGACCGGGGCGACCGGTGGAGCGACCGGGGCAACCGGTGGTGCGACCGGGGCACCCGGTGCGACAGGGGCAGCCGGTGCGACTGGGGCAGTCGGTTCGACTGGGGCAGTCGGTTCGACTGGGGCAACCGGCGCGACCGGGGCAGCCGGTGCGACCGGGGCAACCGGTGCGATAGGCACGACGGGTTCGACTGCGGCGGCCGGTACGGCAGGGCCAACCGGTTCGGCAGCGGCAATCAGTGCAACGCCGACGACCGGTTCGACAGGGACAACTAGGGCAACCGGTGTAACTGGGGCGACCGGTTCAACCGCGTCTACCGCCGCGCCAAACAATACGACAGGGATTTTCGATCCCGTCGGTGCTAGTGGGCAGGGTAGCGGCGGTATGGATGCAATGCTCAACGGCGGGCCGCCGTCACCGGCTGCGCGCGAGACGGCGCGCTCACTGATTACGAATGATATGCGTCAGCTTGGATTGGTGGGGCCGCCGTTAAGCGATGAGCAGGTAAATGGGTTGATTGCGCGACATTGGCGTTAGGGGGTGAGATGCTCCGCTATGCACTGCCAGCGACGCTGATCGTTGGTGGATTCGTGGTGACTTTGGTGGCCTCGTTTGAGCAGCCGAACGGGATTGTGCCACGAACGGAGCGTCCGGCGGCGACCGGGGTGGGACCAAACGGCTCTAGTGTGGGTTCGGTCGCTTCTGTGGCGAGCGAACAACGCCGGTTGCAGTCAGAGGTGAACGCCATGACGGGGGCATTGCGTAGCGCGGGGGCCCGTCAGTTACAGGAGTTCGAGGACGCGCTTACAGGGCCAAAGGCACGGAGTTCTGCTCCGCCTCCCGCGGCTCCTCTGGCGTCACCGGTGGCGAGTTCCGCCTGTTGCGACTGCGCCGGCGTCGCAGGTAGGCGACCGGCGTGTTGCGGCTACGCCGGCGTCGCAGGTGGCTAATCGGCCTGCTTCTGCTGGATCGGCGCCGCAGGCGGCCAGTCCGCCTGTTGCGACTGCACCGGGGCTGCCGGTGAGTAATCGCGCTGTTGCTGCTGCGTCGCAGACGGCCACTCGGCCTGTTGCGCCTGCAGCGGAGCCGCGGGCTTTGGCCGCGCAAGCGAACGTGCCAACGCGGCCGCCCTCTCCACCAGCTCCCCGTCAATTTGCCGCGATTGTGCCGGCTCAGCATCCGGAGATACCGCCGATGCGGACATTGGCCCAGCCGGTTGTCGTGCAGCCGTCCCCGCCTGAGGTGGCGAGGGCAGCGCCGGCACCGCCCGCGGTCGCGCAGCTTGTTTCGGCGGATCAGGCGCTTCAGGCGAACGATCCGGTGGGGGCGCGCGGGTTGCTGGAAGCGGCTGAGACGTCGGTGGTGTTCGCGCCGGCGGGGAGTTCGGGGGGCGACAGTGTCGCCGCGGCGCAGATTACGGAGGCGCTGCAAGGGCTGCACGCCGGCGACCGGGCGCGGGCGATGCAATGCGTCGCGCAAGCGCTGGCGGCGCTGCGGCGGGGACAATACGTGAGCGTCCAGCGCTAAGCGAATTTACCGTGGCTGGACAATATACATCTCTCCCGCTTCTGCGAGAAAGATCGGCCCGTAGCGCGCCGGGGAGAGGTGACGGACTGCGCGGCGGGCCTGCACCGTCACTATACCTGTACCGCAGATAGGCGCACAGTGGTCGCGGATGGTGACCCGCATCGTGAACGAGCAGGTGTCTTCAATCATCCGAGCTCTGTGGTCCGCCCGAGTTTTCGAGAACGATTGAGTGGGAGTGAGGGGGAGTACTTTGAAGTAGAGTGGGATAGCGCAGCGTATTGGCTGCGATGTTGTCCCTGGTCGTCCTCGTGGATGTCGAGGTAGCGCGTGTCCGTGCTCTTACTGGCGCCGGGCGGGACCGGTCGCAGCGATGCGCCGCGGAAGAAAGCCACTTTGACGTAGTTCGTGAAGCAATATATGCCGAGGAACCAGCCCCGGCCCTCGACTCCGTAAAACGGCGAGTTCCATTTGACTGCTTTGCGCACGTCGGGGACGGTGCGCACGATGAGCGCGTCGAGGCAGCGCCCGATGTCCCGTTTCCAGCCTGGCATAGCCGCGATGTAGGCCTGCACCGGGGCATCGCCGTCGGCCTTGGCGATCTGAGGATTGCCGCCTGAGAGGAGGGCCGGCCTTGCGGTGACCTGCTTGGCAGTGGCCTTCCTTGCGGCCTTCGGCGATTTCTTGGACGTTCCGGCCATTGTATTCACCCCTTTGCTCGGGCGCGTCGCCCGTCACGCCACTTGGCGGCATGCGGCAATACGAACAAGTTGGCGATGACGGGCAGCGTAAAGGCGATGGATAGCCAGCGGTGGATCTGCCGACCAACCTGTTCAAATACAATGCAGATCTTCTTTGAATACGCGCAGAAGCGGATCGGGGTGACCCGTTGGTGGCGGACTGCGGACTTAACCTACCCGTGGCCACAATGGCCGCAATGGTCTGGGCCGTCCAAGTCGCAACCGGGCAGCAGGTTGTGAGGTGACAGCAGGGCTTCAGTTCCTTGGAACGTCCGCATGGCGGTGGATCAAGCGCCATTCGCCATCGATTTTCTAAACACCTCGGTCACGCGGATGCGCATCTCGACTGCCTGCACCGCATCTCCGATCCGCACCGTCGCGATCTGGAATCCGGTCCAGAAGCCGAGATCGCCGTCATCAGCCTTCTGGATCACCTCGAGTTGGGTTGTTCCATTGGAATGGAAGGGCTTGGCGTCAGCCCAGTAGCGCGAGGCGACGTTTTGCGCGCCAACGACGGTGTCGCCCCGCGGGCTATGAAAACTGGCGCTACCGTGATGCGGCACGAGTGCGTCGAGCTTGCCGCCGTCGCCGCAAACATAAGCCTTTGCCGCTTGCTCACGAGCCATCCAGAAATTTTCGAACGTCGTGCCTGGCATTTCGTTCTCCTTTGTGCCTTCTGCGAACTTTGGTCCCGCCGCTCCGGACAGGCACCAGAACCCCCAAACTCTATTTCCCTATGATCATAGCTGCATCATTCGAACCAGTACCTCCAGTGTTCCGTCGGATCCTTTTCCAAAATAGCCTCAAAGCGCCCTCGCCGCGCAGCCCCGCAAGATCACCTGTCCCCGATCCGGGAACGATAAACCCTTGATCTTGCTGCTCTCGACGATTTCTGAACCTTGAAGCACAAAGGTGCCCTGGCGTCCGCCCAGTCTTCCGCGGAATCGTTGCACGCTAACCATGCTGGGAGATCGTCGCGTAGCACCTGTAAAGCCCGAACCGTTGATAAGCCATCGATATCTCTGGTGAACGTTTCGCTTAAGCATATCTCCATCAATGCCGGGCTCGCGGTCTGGTCGTAGGGCTTGGTTTCAGAACTCTGAACGGTAATCTTTGCTTCAGCTCGGGCGCGCGTACGCTGCTCCGTCTGAGCTTGTCCGACCGCGCGAATAGTTCCATCGTTGTTCATTCGCGCTCTCCTTTCGTTACATCATAACGGGCTTGCGTTGAACCCGCTTCTGCCACCGCACGAGAGCGGGTACTCGCGGACACGTGTGTCGCCATCCACGAGCCGAGGAGGATCATGAGCAATCCAACCCTGGAACTCAGCGGGAACGACTCGTGCAACACCAGCGCTCCAAGAACAGCGGCGATCGCGGACTTGAAGTAGGTGACGCTGGCCGTATGACAGGCTGGGCCAAGATTTTCTCTCTATGGATGCCGGCTTTGATTGCAAACGCGCGGTGCTGATCTTCTGCTGCAAGGGTCGAAACCGGCCATGGATTGGTGCGCTGGTATTACCGGCTTGTCTGTATAGGGGCGCAGTTGGTGCGGCCCGCCATGATGCAGTCCTGGACGGTAGACATCTGGTGCAGGCGGTTGACCATATAGATCGCGCCCAGCAGCACCAGCGCGATGATGATCATGGTGACAATGGCGGCTCGGCGCGAAGGCTGCTGTTCTTCCTGCTCGGTCATGGTTCATCCGTCCAGGCTTCTTCGCGCGCGCGCACGAGAACGGGCAATGGTTCGCCGGCCCATTCGTTGACCAGGGTGTAGCCGATCCCCAGCAGGACGGGACCCAGGAAGATCCCCAGCAGGCCGAAGGCGACCGCGCCGCCCAGCACGCCCAGGACGGTGAGGAGAAAGGGAAGTGCAGCGCCGCGGGAGATCAGCCAGGGGCGGATCAGGCTATCGGCGCCGCCGACGGCGATGAAGCCCCAGGCGGCGAGGAAAAGGCCGTGGCCGAGGTGGTTGTTGAACATGAGCGAAAGCGCAGCGGGTACCCAGACGAAGGCGGCGCCGGAGGGGAAGACAGAGATGAGGCCGGCAAGGGCTCCGAGCAGAACGGGCCGGGGGACACCGGCGAGCCAGAGGCCGGTGCCGAGCAGGACGCCCTGCATGACCGCGGTGCCGAGCAGGCTGTAAACCACGCCGCGGACGGTGAGGCCGATGAGGCCAAGCATGCGATCACCGCGGGGTCCTGCGATCCGAAGCATGATGGCGCGCAGGCGGGCGGCAATAGGCTCGCCATAGACGTAAAAGAAGAACGTGATGAACAGCGCGAAGATGAACATCAGCACGCCGTTGGCCACGCCGAGGAGAAGATGGAACAGGCCCTCCAGGAGGATGCCGAGATAGGGGCGGACGGAGAAGAAGGCGTCGCTGAGATCGGCGGCCCAGGTGTTCCACATATCGGCGAGGCCCGGCCCTACGCCGGGGAGGGTGCTGAGCCACAGGGGGGCCGGGGGAAGGCCGGCACGGAGGGCATGCTCGATGGTGTGGCGGAGCTGCATAACGTCGCCCGCGCTTTCGGGGGCGGCGAGGCCGAGGGGCAGAACGATGACCACAGCGATGAGGAGGATCATGATCATGGCGGCAGCGCCTTTGCGGAGGCGAAGGCGGGTGTGCAGCCATTGGAACAGTGGCCAGGTTGTGAAGGCCAGGATGCCGGCCCAGAGCAGGGCGGAGAAGAAGGGGTAGAGGACCAGGATGCAGCCGACGGCGAGGGCGCCGAGGAGCATTCCCAGTAGGATGCGTTCGATGATGACGTCCCCCTTTCTGCCCCAGAGACTCCGGGGTGGGGCCTTGTGGTTAAGCACGTTCCGCGCTTCTAGCACGCTTTGGCGTTGAGCAGGGGGGAGAGACTGGGATGCCACGTTTTGCGGCCAATCTGTCGATGATGTTCAATGAGAAGCCGTTCCTGGAGCGCTTCGATGCCGCCGCGCGGGCGGAGTTTAAGGCGGTCGAATTTCTATTTCCTTACGAGCATCCTGCGGCGGAAATCAGGCGGCGGCTGGATGCGAACGGGCTCACGCAGGTGCTGTTCAACATGCCGCCGGGGGACTGGGGGAAGGGCGAGCGTGGCATTGCTGGGCTGCCGGGCCGGCAGGCCGAGTTCCGCGAGGGGGTGAAAACGGCTCTGGAGTATGCGGATGCCCTTGGCTGCAAGCTGGTACACTGCATGGCAGGAATTCCGCCAAAGGACGTGTCCTGGGTGACCGCGGGGGCGGTGTATGCCGCGAATCTGGCGTGGGCGGCAGAGCAGGCGCACGCGGCGGGGGTAAAGGTGGTGATCGAGCCGATCAACCATCGCGATATGCCGGGCTATCTGCTCCACCGGCAGGCTGGGGGTGCCGCGCTGGTGGAGGCGATCGGCCGGGATCGGCTGGGGCTGCAGTTCGACGTCTATCACGTGCAGGTAACGGAAGGGGACATCACGAAGCGCATGGAGCTGCATATGCCGGTGATTGCGCACATGCAGATCGCGGATGTGCCCGGGCGGAACGAGCCGGGCACGGGCGAGATCGGCTGGGAATACGTGTTCCGGCGGATGGATGAGCTGGGGTACCGCGGCTGGGTCGGGTGTGAGTACCGGCCGTTGGGCGAAACGGATGCGGGTTTGGGGTGGTTGAAGCTGTTGGCGGGGCAGGGCGAGCGGCGGGTGAGTAATCAGTGATCAGTGTTTAACGGAGGAAGCAATGAAGATCGGGTTTATCGGGACAGGCATCATGGGGCGTCCGATGGCGCTGAACCTGAAGAAGGCGCAGCACCAGTTGCTGGTGCGCGACAGGTTCAAGGTGCCGGAGGACGTGGCGGCGGTCGCCGAGGTGGCACCGGATAACGCAACGGTGGCGGCTAACTCCGAGGTCGTGATAATTATGGTGCCGGATACGCCGGATGTGGCGGACGTTCTGTTCGGCGAGAAGGGCGTTGTCGAGGGGCTGAAGCCGGGAACGCTGGTGAGCGACATGTCCTCGATAAGCCCGGTGGAGACCAAGGAATTTGCCAAGAAGGTGAATGAGAAGGGGTGCGATTACCTGGATGCCCCGGTTTCGGGCGGCGAGGTAGGCGCCCAGCAGGCGACGCTGACGATTATGGTGGGCGGGCCGGACAAAGCCTTCGAGCGGGCCAAACCGTTGTTCGAAGTCATGGGGAAGAACATCACGCATGTCGGTCCGAACAATGGCGACGGGCAGACCTGCAAGGTGGCAAACCAGATTATCGTGGCGCTGAACATTCAGGCGGTGGCGGAGGCGTTGGTCTTCGCGGCGAAGGCCGGGGCCGATCCGGCGAAGGTGCGGCAGGCGTTGATGGGCGGGTTCGCCTCGTCGCGGATTTTGGAGCTGCATGGGGAGCGGATGATCAAGGGCACGTTCCAGCCTGGGTTCCGCATCCGGCTGCATCAGAAGGACCTGAACCTGGCGATCACCGCGGCGCGGCAGCTGGAGGTCGCGTTGCCGAATACCGTGCTGGCGCAGCAGATGTTTTCATCGGTCGCGGCCTGGGGCGGGGCGGACGAGGATCACTCGGCGCTGATCCGGGCCATCGAGGGGCTTTCGAATTTTTCGATCCGCGGCGGGGAGGTCGGGCGGGGGTAGCTGAGAGCTCAACAACCCGTCATGGCCGGGCTTGGCCCGGCCATCTTCGCACTGAGACAGGACGTGCAATTTCATCCAGTAGCCTACTGAGGCCTGGTGAGAGCCAGCCAGCCGTCGCGTAGTGTTCTGGCGTCAGCGGCGAAGCTGTCCCCCAGGGCGGCAATTTCCTTGATCCGGTCGGCGCGGAAATGCCGGAAATCGCCGCGCAGCTCGCACCACGCGCAGATCAGCGTCGCCTGGATATAGAACTCCATCGCAATCGGCCGGATGGTGCGCGCCGTAGTTGATCCGTTGCCATCGACGTAAGCGATGCGGAGTTTCCGCGCGTCGCGGATGGCTTCGCGCACCATGCCGAGATCGAACCCATCCGGGGCCGGCGCCCCTTGACGGGAGACGTGGAACGGGGGCGCGATCAGGCGTTCGCGGAGTTCTTCCGGGGCAACGCAGGCCAGCTTGTGCAGCACGCTGCGCGCCGCCTCGGTCAGGGTCGTGTCGCCGGTGCGCGGCAAGAGCCGCAGGCCGATGACGATGGCCTCGGCTTCCTCCGGGGTGAACATCAGCGGCGGCAGTTCATAGCCGCGGCGCAGGACGTAGCCGAGGCCGGCGGCGCCCTCGATGGGGACGCGGCGGGCCTGCAGGGTGGCGATATCGCGATAAACGGTGCGCGGCGTTACCTCGAGCTCGGCGGCGATGGTGGCAGCACTAAGCGGAGTGCGCGCGAGGCGCATGATCTGGATGATATCGAACAGCCGGTCCGCACGACGCATTGATGTGGCGGGTTGGTTTGCTGCTGACACCACGTTGTCAGCAGGGGGAGCTTATCTGATCCGGCGCTGACCAAGAAGGGAGATTCCGATGCCGGTGTTCGCCTTTACTTCTAGCCCGCGGGAGAATGTATCGCCCGGTTGGACGCCGCCGCCTCGGGCGTGCGCTGCGGCTCCCGTTACGGCTCCGCGGACGAAGATGCTGAGCAAGGTGCGCGCAGCATTGCGGCGGCGGCGCACCCGGCTCATTCTCGCGGAGATGAGTGATCACATGTTGAAAGATATCGGGTTGACGCGCTGCGACGCCGACTATGAGGCCAACAAGCCGTTCTGGCGGCTATGATCTGGGCATCGCGCGGCGCCGGTGTGGTGCTGGTCGTCGCCTCGGCGGCGGCTTACAGCACCGCCGGGCTGTTTACCCGGCTCATTCCGTTGGACGTTTGGACCATCCTGTTCTGGCGTGGGATTTTCGCCGGGCTGCTGATTTCCGCGGTGTTCGCGGTGATGGAGCGGCGTGGCTCGTTCGGTGCGGTCCGTGCCATCGGCAGGGCAGGGCTGATTGCGGCGCTCTGCTCCGGACTTGCCACCATCATGTTTATCAGCGCGTTCCGGCTTACCTCGGTGGCGGACGTGGTGATTATTTTTGCCACTGCGCCGTTTGTGACGGCGGCGATTGCGCGTGTTTGGTACGGCACGCGCGAATCGCGGACGACGCTGGTAGCCAGCGCGGTCGCCTTGGTTGGGGTAATCGTTATGATGAGCGGCGTGGATACCGGGCACCGGCTGGCTGGCGAGTTGCTGGCGATCGGTGTCACCCTGCTGATGTCGCTTATGATGGTGATCATCCGGGCACACCAGGACACACCGATGCTCCCGGCGGCGTCGCTGTCTGCGTTGCTGTGCGCCGCGCTGGCGGCGCCGGTCGCAGCGCCCTTGCGGGTTAGCGGGAACGAGCTGTGGCTGCTGGTTCTGTTCGGAACGACGCAGTTCGGGTTGGGGCTTATTCTGCTGACGCTCGGCACGCGCCTGGTATCGGCAACAGAGTCTGCACTGTTGCAGACGATTGAGGTGCCGCTTGCGGCAGTGTGGGTATGGCTGGCGTTCGGCGAGGTGCCGGCGGTCGCGACAATGATTGGCGGGGTGATTATTCTTGGTGCAGTGGTTATGCATATCGCAGCGCCGGCGATGTGGGGCAGTGCTGAAAGGGCCTACGCAGATGCACGCGGATAGAACTAAACTAAATGGGCCGGCCCGCCAGCTCTCCTTGCTATGCTATCAGTTAATCACATCCGCCGTGTCTGCAGGCGGCAAGGAAGAAGGTGACGGCCTGCGACACGTGCGGGCCGATCTCGGCGCGGAGCGTTGCGAGGTCCTGTCCGAACAACGCCTGCAGCATTATCGGCAAGACGACCAGGCGGGTGAATTGGTGCGTCGTGGCGGAGAGTTTGTCCGCGGCGAACGCTGGCAGCGCCAGGTTAGGATCGGATCTGGCAAGCTCGGCTAAGAGTCCTGCTACGGCTTCGGTCCCGCGTTCGCGGGCCATGCGGTTGACGCTGCTCGCCAGGTCCGGAAACCGGCGGGCTTCGGCGATGGTCCATCGGAGCAGCGCGATCCATTCCGGGTCGAGGACCTTATGGAGGAGTGCGCTGGCAATGATCCCCAGACGTTCCTCGATAGTGGAGCCGCTCGCAACAATGGTGTCTTCGAGTTTCCGGTGCAGCCTGTGGGCAACTACGGCGCTGAACAGCGCCTCCTTGCCAGGGTAGCGGGCATAAATGGTAGGCTTACCGGCATGGGCGACGTCGGCGATTTCGTCCATGCTGGCGGCTTCGAAGCCACGTTCAAGGAAGACCTTCCCGGCGGCATCCAGAATCCGCTCCTCAACCTGCCCTGCGAGCTCACGAGGCGGCCGGCCGGGGCGAATTTCCCTGCTCCCCGCTGATTGCCCGGTTGCGGCCGCGTGTCTTGCCATGGGGCTTGACTAGCAGCCGGCACGGATCTACGTCAAACCGAACTGAACAGTTCAGTTCTTTTTATGTTCTCCAAAGTGCGGGGGCCACAGCAAATGAAGGCACTGTCACTGGTTCGCCCTACCCCCGTCGAAGCCCGTCTCGAAGGGCTGACCGAGGGAACAGTCGAGCTGCTAAGGGATGGCGCGCAGACCATTCGGACCGAGGTGAAGGTTGTGGGAACCTGCCCCGAGCCATTTGTCCCCGTGGTGCTGCAGGTCACCGAGGAAATGGTGGACAATGCCGTCAGACACGGAATGCGCCTGCGCCTTGTTGGGTACATCCTTGTCTCCCTGTGGGCATCCCCCGGTTACCGCGTCAACCTGACGGTGCGCGACGACGGCTGGGGTCCGGGAGCTGCGGAGCCCGGCGAGGGACATTCCATCATGGCCGATCTGGCTGGACAGTTCGGCGGGTCTGTGTCGCTGACCCGGAACGGCCCCTGGACAGTGGCAGCGATGACGATCCCGGACAGGTTGTCGTTACGGCGGAGTTCTCCGCGGAGGATACCGTACTGATTGTGCGTGACGACGCATGGGGCGCTGCTGCCGCTGGCCTTCGAGGGAGAAGGGTTGAAGCTGATCCGGGAACTCTCTGCTTCGTATGGTGGCAGGTTCGCGCTCCGGCGGACCAATGGCTGGGCCGAGTCCGTCCTGATTTTGCCGCGGGTCTGACCTGACTTTCACACGCTGGTGAACCGGTGACTGGGTTCTTGCGCAACGCGGGACCGGGGCTTATGTGGCGGTGAACTAAACGGTTTAGTTCCATTTTCCTGCGAGGCAGCCGGTGGCGACTGATGTGATGGACGCGAACGAAACGGTAGCCGAGAGATACAGCCGAGAGCCGGGGCGCGTGGCTGACCGGCCCCGTGAGCCGCACGGCCTGAGAGCGCGCCGGGCTCGCGGTCGCCTCTCCCGCCGGTTGTTAGCTGCCACGGTGGCGGTCCCACTGGGCCTGCTCGCGGTAGGCAGCGCGTACCTCTACTGGGACTACTCCGGCCATTTCGAAACGACCGATGACGCCTTCATTGCGGCGCGCCAGTTCGGCATCGCACCGAAAGTGTCTGGATACATCACGGCCGTGCCGGTGACAGACAACGAGCATGTCGCTGCCGGGCAGGTGATCGCTCAGATCGACCGGCGCGACTATAAGACCGCGTTGGCGCAGGCCGGGGCGCAGGTGGCGGCAGCGCAGGCGAATATCGAAAACATCAATGCGCAGATCGCTGTTCAGCAGGCGCAGGTGGCGGCGGCGGCTGCGCAGGTAGCGCAGGCACAGGCCACCCTGACCTACGATCAGCAGCAGCAAGTGCGCTACGCGGATTTGGCTCGGACCGGCGCCGGCACGGTGCAGAGCGAGCAGCAGTGGGCGTCGCAACTTCGTCAGCAACAGGCGACGCTGAAAGCCGCGCAGGCCTCGCAGATGGCCGCCGTCCGGCAGCTTGCCGCGCTGACAGCGCAGCGGGATAGCGCCGAGGCGAACCTGAAGCAGGCGACGGCGCAGCGCGATCAGGCGCAGCTCAATCTTTCGTACACAACTATCAACGCCGCGCAGCCTGGATGGGTGGTGCAGCTTTCGGCTGGGGCCGGCGAGTATGTGTCAGCCGGCACCGATCTTTCCATGTTCGTGCCGGACGACAGGTGGGTGGCCGCGAATTTCAAGGAGACGCAGCTCGATCACATGCGGCCCGGTGAGAAGGCGACGATTCATATCGACGCCTATCCCGATCGCACGATCCATGGCCACGTCGCGAGCGTTCAACCGGGATCGGGCACGGCGTTTTCGTTGCTGCCGGCGCAGAATGCCACGGGTAACTGGGTCAAGATCGTGCAGCGTGTGCCGGCGAAGATCGTGATGGACGATCTGCCGAAGGATGTTGCCCTCGGTCCTGGCATGTCGGTGGAAGCGACCGTGCGGGTGAATCCGAACCCGCGGTTGATCGACCGGCTGGGGTCGTGGCTATGAGCGCAGGCCGGACGGCGACAAACCCGTGGATTATTGCCGTATTGGTGGCGCTGGCCAGCTTCATGGAGGTGCTCGATACCACCATCGCCAACGTGTCGCTGAATTACATTGCGGGCGGCCTGGGGGTGAGCGCCGATGAGGCATCATGGGTGGTGACGACCTATCTCGTTGCTAACGCCATCATTCTCACGGCCAGCCCCTTTCTTACCAGAATGTTCGGCCGCAAGGAGTTCTTCCTGCTCTGCCTGGGGATCTTTACCGCGGCTTCGGTGTTGAGCGCGTTCGCCTGGAATTTGCAGTCGTTGCTGCTGTTCCGCATCTTGCAGGGGTTCGGCGGCGGCGGCATGGTGCCGGTCGCGCAGTCGATCCTGGCGGACGCCTTCCCGCCGGAGAAGCGCGGCCAGGGTTTTGCGATGTTCGGCGTCGCGGTGGTAGTGGCGCCGGTCGTGGGACCGACGCTCGGTGGCTGGCTGTCAGACAACTGGTCATGGCGTTGGGACTTTCTCATCAATGGGCCGGTTGGCGTATTTGCGATGGTGGCGATTTGGGCGATCCTGCACGAGTCCGAGGCCGCGACGGCAGAGCGCAAACGGTTGCGCGAGCAACAGGGTGGGTTCGATTTCGTCGGGTTCCTGTTGGTTGCGACTTTTCTAGGCGCGCTGGAGGTCATGCTGGACCGTGGGCTGGAGGATGACTGGTTCGGGTCATCGTTTATCGTCACCATGGCGATTATCTGCGGGCTGGCATTCTTGCTGATGATCCCGTGGGAGTTCACGCGCCGTAATCCGATGATCGACCTTCGGATGGTGGCGACGCGGCAGTTCGGCGCCTGCTTTATCGTGATGCTGTCAGCCGGCGGCATCCTGATGGCGACCACCCAGTATCTGCCGCAGCTTGTGCAGGATGCGTTCGGTTATACCGCGGAGTTGGCCGGGTTGATGCTCACGCCGGGTGGTCTTGTCACCATGGCCGCGATGTTTGTCGTCGGAGCTCTGTCGGCCAGAGTGCAGCCGAAGTATCTGGTTGCCTTTGGGGCGGTGATCGTCGCGCTGTCGATGTATCAGTTGACCGATACGTATAGCGACCTGAGCTTTTGGTTCTTTGCGAAGCCGCGGATTCTGATGGGCATCGGGCTACCGCTGGTGTTTCTGCCGATCATCACTGCGTCGTATGATGGCGTTCCGGCCGGCAAGACCGATCAGGCTTCGGCCTTGATCAACGCGGCACGCAACACCGGCGGGTCGATCGGGGCTTCCATTGCCGCCAACGTGCTGGCCCACCGGGAGCAGTTCCATCAGAGCAGGCTGGTGGAAAGTGTGATTCCATCGAGCCCGCAGTATCAGGACACATTGCAGCAGGTCATGCACTACTTTGTCGCGCAAGGCAGTTCGCTGGTTCAGGCGAAGCAGCAAGCGATACAGTGGATTGGGCAGCAGGTGCAGACACAGTCTGACGTACCTCGGGTACATGGACGTCTTCTGGGTACTGGCGGTGATCTCACTCGCTTGTGTGCCCCTGGCATTGACGCTGCGGAAGACCAAGCTCGGGGGTGGGGCACAGATGGCGCATTGACCGCCGGGCGCACACCGTGGCGGTAGGCGGATACGATTCCTTGCACGCTTTTACAATCGCCTGCCGCCGGAGATGGTAGACCACCAAAGCTATCGCGTAACAACGGTTCTCTTTCATCAAGGGAAGGTCTGAACCATGTGCGATCATTCCCTGGATCTCACGATCGAGCGCATTCTGGCTGATGAGCTGGTGCAACTCACCATGACCCAGCGATGGGGTCACTGAAACAGAGATGCAGCGTCTCTTGAGCAAGCGCGTCGCGCGATTATCGGGCACCATTGCCGCGCCGCCTGGGAGCTCAAAATGCCGGCGAAGTCCTCAACGCGCGAAATCGCTTGAAGCTATAATCGCCTAGTGCCCTGAGTCGCTCATATTGCCGGGTATAACCGCTTCAGTTTGATGCGGGCATCGACAGTGGTGAAGTGCCAGTCTGCCTTCGTGTGGTTCTTGTTTCGATCTTTCTGCCACGCGGCGACTTCCTCGATCAGGGTCTGCCTGTCCGGGATTCGCCGATCGAGGCACTGCACCGACAGGACGCTGAGTTCTGATTCGGCCATATCCAGCCAACTGCCATGCTTGGGCGTGTAATGCCACTCGAACCGCTCGACGAGGCGGCGCGCCTCGGCGGGCGGAAAGGCTTCGTAGAGCGAGGCCGGCTTGTGGGTGTTGAGATTGTCCTGCACCAGGACGATCTTGCTCGCGGCGCGAAAGTGCGTGTCGGACAAAGCCTTGAGCAGTTGGGCATAGTCCAGCGCGGCGTGGCGGTCGGTTATCTCGACATGGCGCCAGCCTTCCAGCGGCGCGAATAGCATGAACAGATTGACGGTGCCGTTGCGCTCATACTCGCAGTCGTACCGTGCTGGCTGTCCAGGCTTTGCCGGAACTGGCACGCGGGTTTCCTTGACGAGCTGTTTCGTTGTCTCGTCCAGGCAGACGACGGGTCGGTCTGGATCATGCGGCCGCTGGTAGACCTCCAGCACATCCTCCATGCCGGCTACGAAGGCAGCGCTGGCTTCTGGCGGGATGACCCATTGCTTCTGGAGATGAGGTTTGAGCGAATTTTTTTGAGCGTCCGTCCGATGGTGTTATCGCTGGCGCGATCGACGATGTTCAGCTCCACCACGGCGGTTTCCAACAGCATCAGCGTCCACCGCTTCCGTCCTTTGGGTGGCGGAGAACAAGCGAGCGCGATCAGCTTGGCCTCGGCGGCGCCGTCGAAGATGGGCTTTCGAGCTGAGTTGGGCGAGTGTTTGCGGGTCAAGGCGGCATCAACTCCGCCCTCCACCAATTGCTGACGTGTGCGGGCGACGGTGTCGACGCTGGTATCCAACGCCTCGGCAATTTCGCCGTCACTCCACGCATCGCCGGCCTCGGAGGCGTCGGCCTTCAGCAGGATGCGTGCCTTCAGTAGCTGGCGGGCCGGGGCTTTGCCCTTTTGGATCAGCACATTGAGCCGTTCACGCTCATCGCTACTGAGCTTTACGATGTACTTCTTGACGACAGGTTGTTTCGCGGTCACGACACATCTCCGGGTTACCGGAGATATCGACTCAGAAATCACCCGCAGAATCAACGACGTGGGGTACTAGTACGATCTGCCCGATCCCGTCCCTCCGACCGGCGTCAGGAGCAAGCCGCAATGAAGCGACGCCATTTCCTTCGCGCGGGGATCGCCCTGGCTGCCGCCTCCAGCCACGGCGTCCCGTCCGCCCGCGCCGCCCGCACCAGCTACGTCAGGCCCGGCATGCCCGGATGGCCCACCGATGCCGACTGGGCCAGCCTCAACCAGGCGGTAGGCGGCCGTCTCTTGCCGGTATCTCTGCCCAATTTCGAAGACCCAACCGTCCACACCCTGCTCAGAGACCCCTTCTATATCGGAGATCAGCCGGGTCTGACGCAGAGCTCCGGCTGGCTGCACGCCTGGCGATCCTCGCCCAGCGCGTATGTGGTCTCGGCGCAGAGCGCGTCCGATGTCGCCGCCGCCATCCGGTTCTCTCGCGCGCACAACGTACGCCTTGTGGTCAAGAGCGGTGGCCATAGCTACCTCGGTACTTCCAACTCGCCGGATTCCCTCCTCATCTGGACCCGGCCGATGAACGCCATCACCATCCACGCTGCGTTCTCGCCGGAAGGCGCCGGCAGCGATCCGGTCCCCGCAGTATCGGCAGACGCCGGCTGCATTTGGCTCCACGCCTACCAAGCGGTGACCGGCGGCGCTGGACGCTACGTCCAGGGCGGCGGCTGCGCCACGGTGGGGATTCCAGGCCTGGTGTTGGGGGGCGGCTTCGGCAGCTTCTCTAAGGCCTATGGTACGGCAGCCGGCAGCCTGCTGGAGGCTGAGATCGTCACCGCCGACGGCCAAACTCATATCGTCAACCAGGGCCGCGAGCCAGATCTGTTCTGGGCGCTGAAAGGCGGCGGAGGCGGCACGTTCGGCGTCATCACCCGCGTGACGTTGGCCACCCACGAACTTCCCGCAACGTTTGGCGCAGTGAACCTCGATATCCAGGCACTTTCCGACGAGGCCTATCGGCGGCTCCTCGCCCGCTTCGTCGATCTCTACGCGACCAACCTCTGCAATCCCCATTGGGGCGAGCAGGCGATCGTGCGGCCCGACAACCGTCTGCAAATCGAGATGGTCTTCCAGGGCCTCACGCAGGACGAGGCCCGCGCCACCTGGATGCCGCTGATCGATTTCGCCAACGCCAACAGCGCCGACTATCAGGGCCAGAACACCTTGAGCGTGCACGCTCTGCCGGCCCGTCATTTCTGGAACGCCGGTTTCTTCCGCCGCTATGCGCCCTCGGCCGTTGTTTTCGATAGCCAGCCCGGCGCTTCACCGACCGATTTCTGGTGGAGCGGCAACAGCGGCGAGGTCGGTGCCTTTTGGTATGCCTATACCTCGGCTTGGATGCCGTCTTCGCTGCTCAAATCGCAAAACCAGGCGCAGCTCGTGGATGCCTGGTTTGCTGCCAGCCGCCATTGGGGTGTCGCGTTCCACTTCAACAAGGGTCTCGCTGGCGCTCCTGCTGCTGCCATCGAGGCCGCGCGCGACACCGCCATGAACCCCGATGTGCTCGACGCCTTCGCGCTTGCAATTACCGGATCCTATGGCCCGGCGGCTTTCCCCGGCTTTCCCGCGCCTAACCTTGACCGGGGCGCCGCCATCCGCTCCCGCGTTCAATCGACCATGGCCGCGTTGCGCGTCGCCGCGCCCGAGACCGGCGCTTATGTCAACGAATGTGACTATTTCCAGACGGATTGGCAGAAGGCCTTCTGGGGCCCGAATTACCCGCGGCTTGCTGGCATCAAACGTCGCTACGATCCCGACGACGTTTTTGTCGTGCATCACGGCGTTGGGAGCGAAGTTTAGGCCCGATCCAGCTCAAGCGCCGCAGGGCCGGCGACGCGCGCCGTGTCACCCGCTGTAATCCAATAGCCCCAGGGGCGGAGACGGAGGAGCGCAAGGTCATTCGCTCGATGGTAGGAAAGGAGTAGTGCGCTTATGACGCCTGAAGAGGTGCCGCCGCCTATCGCGCATTATCAATGGGTTTCCTACGCCAGCGGCGACGCGATCGTGCTGGCAAGCGTCCTCATCTTCGCCGCCGCCGCCCTCGTCCTCGCCGGCACGAAGCTTCGAGCGCCCCTCAGCGTCAGGAGGCCAGGGTGGACTGTCAGCAGCTTCATGATCGCCATCTGGCTGCTGGCAATCTGCACGTTCCTCGTCGCCCTCGGCGCCACCGCCGTGCAACTGCGGCAGGTTCACCTGCTCTTCAGGCAACCAAAGGTGCGCGTCGGAACACTGCTCAACGCGGCGCTGACGTTTCTCATCATTCTCTATATCACGAGGCGATTCGGCTGGCGGACCGCGCTCGGCAGCGCGTTCATCGGCACGGCCGCCGCCCCGATGTTCTTTGAGCTGCCGTTCGATCTGATCGTCATGGGGAAGACGTATCCTCCCATCGCGCCCTTTCCGACGCTCTATCGAGCACTGTTCTTCCTGCCGTTGTTCATTGTCGAGCTCTCCACCATCTCGCTACTGACGCTGCTGCCTTCGGTGAGGATCACCAGGAACGCCTGTTACGCGCTTGCGGCAATGTTCGTCGTGTTCGCCGTCTGGGCGATCTTCGGTTTTGCTTTCCCATCGGAGCCGCTACCCTTGGCGCTCAATGTCATCTCCAAGGTCTTGTGTTTCGTTGCTGCAATCATGCTGTTCGTCTGGCCGAGGGTGCATGAAGCTTAGAGAAACGTGATGGACCTGCTGCGCGACCTACGCGCCTTTGTGCGCACAGTTGAAACCGGCTCGTTTGCCGCGGTGGCGCGCGAGACGCACGAGAGCCATTCGGTGGTAACGCGGCAGATCGCGCAACTTGAGGCGCATTTCAGTGTTCGCCTGCTGCACCGCACGACGCATGGCATGAGCCTGACGGATGATGGACGCGAGCTTCTGGAGTACGCGCGGCAGATGCTGGAACTGCAAGAGGCGATGGAAGGCTCGCTGCGCTATCAGAGCGTGTCGCCGAGAGGCACCGTGCGGCTTGCGACACCGATCGCTTTCAGCATTTTCCTGGTTCCGCGCATTCCCTTGCTAATGGAACGGTATCCCGAGCTATCGCTGCAGCTGATTGCGGCCGATCCTCCCTTTCCCGACCCGATAGAGGCGAGGCTCGATCTTGCCGTACGTGTAGGACCGATTGCGGACTCATCACTCGTTGCACGTCATCTTTATGACGGCCGTCGTATTACGTCGGCGGCGCCATCTTATCTCGAGCAGTGGGGCACACCAGCCGTACCGGAGGACCTGAGGAAGCACAACTGCCTTAGGCACGAATTCGACGCGGGGATGTGGCGGTTCAAGGGACCTGATCGGACTATAGAGGTCGCCGTCCCGAGCCGTTTCTGTGCGAACTCGAGCGAGGTGCTGCATGGTTTGACGCTCAACGGTCAGGGGATCTCCCTATTGCCAGAACTGCGGGTCATCGACGATATTCGCGCCGGGCGACTGCGGCGCTTATTGGTGGAGTATCAGGTCCCGCCTGTGCCGATTTTTATGGTGTATCCATCTCGCCGTTATCTTCCGCCGCGCACGCGGGTGGTGATCGATTTCCTGGTGAAGCAGGTGAGAGATCTGAGTTCAGCGGAATCGGCGTAGGAGGTGACAGCAGGAAGCGCCCTGGTTACACGAAGTATCCCTGCCGGCCATCGGCCGAAGGACGCTGGTTCACCGGAATCTGCACCTCACTCGTACCGCAACTGAGTACTCCGCCGCCACCGGGTGTAGCCTAAATAACTGAGCATCGGAGCAGATGAAACAGCTCCTGTGGCAAGGAGGAGTATTCCATGAAGATGCACTTCGTGGCGGCAGCCGCGCTCGCTCTGGTGAGTCTCGGCGCCTGCTCAGCCAACCCTCAGATGGCCTCCGCAAACGATACTCAGTGCGTCCCTACTACGGTCGGGGACGTGTCGCCGTCGCCGGGTTACGATGTGGGCGCGCATTGCAATCCTACCGGTAGCAACCCGGTGACGGCGCTCTGGTCCGCAATTACCGGCGGGCCGTCGACGGCGCAGGCCTCCGCGCCGGCAACGCAGCCTTCCGGTTGATTGCGGGGCTAGACTGCTGCGATGTCGCTAGGGCGGCCGAGCAGGGTCGCGCGACTACCTTCAGGAGCGGGGCGATATCGGCTATCCAATCCCCATGCCCGCTTACCCTGAGATCGGATCCACGTGGTGGGGCCGGCATGGTGCCGCTGGCACTGAGGCCGCGGAAACTTAAACTTGGAGATCCCGTGCACGTGGGGCATTGACGAACCGAATGAATGCCACAAAGCTCCGGATGGAGCTTCATGGACCTGCTGCGGGATTTGCGCGCTTTTGTGCGCACAGTTGAAACCGGCTCGTTCGCGGCGGTGGCGCGCGAGACGCATGAGAGCCATTCGGCGGTGACACGGCAGATTGCGCAGCTCGAAGCGCATTTCGGCGTTCGCCTGTTTCATCGCACGACCCGTGGCATGAGCCTGACCGACGACGGGCGGGAGCTCCTGGGCTACGCGCGGCAGATGCTGGAGCTGGAAGAGGCGATGGAGGGATCGCGGCGCTCTCGGAGTGTGTCGCCGAAGGGCACCGTGCGACTGACGACGACGGTTACCTTCGGCGTTTTCCTGATTCCGCGCATTCCCTTGCTGATGCAGCGGTATCCCGAGCTCTCGCTCGAACTGGTGACAGCGGACCGCAAATTGGACCTGATCGAGGAGCGGATCGATCTGGCCCTGCGGCGCGGCCCTATTACCAACTCTTCGCTCGTGGCTCGTCAGCTTTATGAGTTCGCGTCGTGTTATGGTGGCCGCTCCGTCTTACCTCGACCGGCGCGGCGCACCGGCGGTGCCGGATGACTTGCGGAACCACGACTGCCTGCTGCATGAATTCTTTGGGGGCATCTGGCGGCTCCAGGGACCTGAAGGACCGGTAGATGTCTCCGTGTCGAGCCGTTTCTTCGCGAACTCGACCGAGGTGCTGCACGGTCTGGCTCTCCTCGGGCAAGGGATCGCGTTACTGCCGCTATTGCTTGCTATCGATGATGTTCGTGCCGGGCGACTACGGCGCGTGCTTAAGGATTATCAAGTCGAAGCAATGCCTGCGTTCATAGTTTACCCCTCGCGGCGACATCTTCCCCCGCGCACGCGAGTGGTGATCGATTTCCTCGTGGAGCAGGTGAGGGATTTGGGTTCATTGGAGTTGGTTTAGCAGACGGGGTAGGCAGCCTTCCTGGGTACAGGAAGTCCCTGCTGACCGCCGGACGGGGACGCGTGGTCCACCGGAACTCCCGCAGGGCGCCGCGCGAGGATGACGCCGAGAACGGTTGCCACGGCCAGGCACGCAGCCATGCACAGCATTGCGACGACGAAAGCGTGTGCGATCGAGGCAGGATCAACTCGCCGGCCTAGCACAGTGAAGTAGATGTCGCCGATCACTGCAACGCTAAGGGCCGCGCTAACCTGCAAGGTCGAGATGACAATGCCGGCAATCATGCCGGCAAAGGCCGGTATCACTCGCCCGATGACGGCCCGCACCAATGTCGGAAGGGCAAGCCCCAGGCCGAAACCACTGGCGAACAGTGCAAAGGCCATCAGCCATCGCTGCGGATAGATGCCGGCCGGTGTGTAGGAAACCAGAAGCGCCAGCACGACGAACCCCAGCGCTCCCAATCCCATGCCGATCGGGTTGACGAAGCTGCCGAAGATTCGGCCGGCCGCAGGCGTCAAGAGCGTTCCCAGCAAGAAGCCGAGGCCGAAGGGGAGAAAGATAAGCCCGGCATCGAGGGCAGACTCTCCGAGCGCACCTTGGAGATAGACAGACAGCAACAGGAAGAAGGCCGCGATGGCATAGAGGAGCAACGCCATGACAAGCCCCAGGCGTAGGCCTGGTGCTCCCAGCGACGCCGGATCGACCAGCGGATCGCCGCCGCGCGCGGCCAGGCGAATCTCATAGCGCCAAAACAGGATCGCCAGCATAGGCGCGGCGACGAGCGTGACCCAGGTCCAGACCGGCCAGCCTGCTTCCCGTCCCTCGATCAAAGGAACCACCACACAGCCGAGTGTGAGGACCGACAGCAGCACGCCGATAAAATCAGGTCGGCGCGGCTTCTCGGCACGCGTGTTGCGCAGAAGCGGAAGACCGAAAAGGAGAACAAGAGCGACGACGGGTAGATTGACGAGGAAGATCACGCGCCAACCCAGGCCAAGAACGTCAACGCCGATCAGGATGCCGCCGAGCGGCTGCCCAACGACCGCCGCGAGACCTAGGACAGCGCCGTAAAGGCTCAGCGCCCGTGGCTTCTCCGCCTCCGGAAAGATCGCTTGGATGGACGCCAAGCCTTGCGGTGCCATCGCTGCTGCCGTCAGTCCTTGCAGAGCCCTTCCAACGATCAATACCAAGGGCGACTGAGCCAGGCCGCACAGAGCCGAGGCCGCTGCAAAGCCGACAAGGCCGATGAAGAAAATTCGGCTGCGTCCGGAAAGATCGCCGAACCGCCCGCCGGTGATCAACGTCGCGGCATAGACGGTGGCATAAACGGAGATAACGAGTTGCTGTGCCGCCGGGCCGGTCTCCAGCTCCGCCCTGATCGAGGGCAGCGCAACATTGACGATGAAAAAATCGAGCGGCGGCAGGAAGGCGCCGACGAGCAGCACGGCGAACATCGCCCATCTGCGGGGATCGTAATCGCTCTCATGGATGGTACCGACGCTCATAGTCATCGCTCCCTATATGGAACCGATTGGTTCCAAAAGTGGCAAAAATCAGTCGAGGACGCGCATGGCGATATCCACCAGCGCTTCCATCTCGGCCTCGCTGGCGCCCGCCTTGCCGAGCGCGCGCATGCCTTGGATTTGGCAGAGCAGGAAGCGGGCGAGCATGCGCTCATCGCGGTCCGCCGGGATTTCTCCTGCGGCCTGTCCCCGGATGATCGCCGCAGCGTGGAGATCCTGCATACGCCGGAATGCGCGCTCGACGCGCTCCGTGATCTCGGCGTCATGGCTGGCCATCTCCGTCGCCGTCGCCATGACAAGACAGCCGCGCCGCCCCTGTTCACCACAGGACAGGCGAGCAATGCGGAGCAAGGATTCGCGGATGACCGCCTTGGCCGACCCGGGCTTAGACAGGATCCCGGCAATCGCCTTCAGGCCCTCGGATGCGTAGCGGTCCAGCGCCGCGAGGAAGAGCGCCTTCTTGTCGCCGAACGCCTTGTAAAGGCTTCCGCGCGAAAGGCCCGTGCCCTCGATCAGGTCTGGCAGAGCTGTCCCGTGATAGCCGCGATCCCAAAAGACGTTCATTGCATCGAGAATCGCCTTGTCGGGGTCGAACTCGCGTGGACGGCCAGGGCCGGGGTGATGGGTGTTCGGGTCAATCATGCGGGCCCATTATGATCCGATCGGTTCCTTATTCAAGCCCTCCCGCCTTTCGGATTATCCGCCCATGCTGATCGTCTGGCGTATCCTGCGCCGGCTCCCGCCTCGATTGTCGTCATCCACGATCGATGTAAGCGCCCGGGCAGCCGTAGCTTTCCCCTCCTCGGATGATATGCTAAGTTAACGGAGTGGAGAGCTGGCAGTTCGAACGCCTGATACGCGCAGCATGAGGCTTGACCTCATGCGGAGCGATATCGCGCGCAGGGTTGGCGTGGCGGCTGCGCACGAAACCAAGACTCAATACCGGTCAGCCGGAAGGCTGGACGGTATGATTGGCAATGCAGCTCATAATGGCGGAGGATTTTCAGCTCCGGGGACGGCCTCATGTTCACACCGGGCCATCGCGGTGTATGCTTGAGCATTATCAAGTCCTGCTTATACCTGCTGCGCACGCGAGCCGCGATCGATTGACCGCCGAGCGGAGACGCTGTTTCACCGGAATCCGCACAACACTCATACCGGAAGTTGCCTCTACCGCCAGGGTGAGACGCGACCTAGCTCAACAGTGTTTCAATCATGTGAAACTAACATCCTGCGGTAAAGGGAGATAGTCCATGAATAAGCAATTCATGGTGGCCGCTGCGCTCGCTTTGCTGAGTCTTGGGGCCTGCTCGGCCGACCCCCAGACGGCGTCGATGGATCGTCAGTGCATTCCTGATTCAGCCGGGGACGTGTCGCCGTCGCCGAATTACGATGTGGGCGCGCATTGCAATTCTACCGGCGGCAATCCAATGACGGCACTCTGGAGCACAATTACCGGGGGGCCATCCAGGGCGCAAGCCTCCGCGCCGGCAACGCAGCCTTCCGGTTGATTGCGGGCTAGACTGCTGCGACCTCGCTCTGGCAACCGAGCGAGGTCGCGCGGTTATCTTGAGGCGAACGGGGTAATACCACTATCCGAACCCGTTGTGCGCCAATTCGATTTATCGTCGCGACATTTTCTTCAGCCGGGCACGTAACATCGCTTTTCTGGTAAAGCAATTGCGATCGTTGGAGCTAGCTCGTCAGGCGTTGCAACGCAGCACACCATAAGGTCCGGGCAGGGGCGTTGGTTCATCAAGAATTTGCAAATCACTTTTGCCCAAATTGCGTGTTCCAGTAAGCGCGGGGGCATCGTTAGAAGCGCAGGCTATATCAAGGCATGTGAAACCAAACTGTCACAGGAGAGGTATTCAATGAAGATGCGCTTCATGGCCGCCGCTGCGCTCGCGTCAGCGAGTCTTGGGGGCTGCTCTGCCAACCCTCAGACGGCATCGGCAACCAATACTCCGTGCGTCCCCGTGAGTAACCAAGTGGCGCCAGCGTGCCCCGCTCCTACTCGCGTCAACCCGATAACGGCGCTCTGGTCCACTATGACCGGCCAGCCCTCCGCGGCCCACGCTTCGGCATCATCGACGCGGCCTTCCGGCTGATTGGCCACGACCGCGGCGGCCTCGCTCTGACGAACGAGCGGGGTCTCGCATTGCTGTGCCGGATACGCAACAAATTCCGATTTGTACGTTTTTCGCATTGCACAAAACCCAGTTTTGTACAGAACTTACCAGCGAGTAATCCCAGTTCTGTACGTTTTCCGCACCGCACAAAGCCGGCTTTTGTACAATTATTGCGCCGCAGCAACCCCGGTTTTGTACGCTCCCGCCCGCTCCTGCCCATCACAACGCCCGCCATCATACCCCTTCACCCCTCTCCGGGGCTAGAACTTCTCCAGTCCCTCGCGTTCACCCAGGTCCACCCTGCGGTAAGCCCGGCGAAGCCATCAGGGCGGCATGATTCAGTGGCCCATGACCCGCCCCAAAACCCGGCGCCGTAGCAATTGCTGCGCGCACGTAGATGCGAGCTCGTGCCACGGCCTCCCGCAGCGGCATTCCCTGGGCGAGACCCGTGGCAATGGCGCTTGCCAAAGTGCACCCCGTGCCATGGGTATGGCGGGAGACAATGCGCGCTTCGGCGAATTCCTCGAGGCCGTCCGGCGTGGCCAGCACATCGATCACCGTCTCTCCCGGCAGGTGCCCGCCCTTGAGGAGTCCTGCCGGCGCTCCCAGGGTGAGCAGCGCCGAGGCCGCATGGCGCATGGCCTGCCGATCGGGGATTGCCATGTCCGCCAGTAGCTCGGCTTCCGGGAGGTTCGGTGTAATGACCGCCGCCAGCGGAATCAGCCCCCGTTTCAGCGCCGCAACCCCCTGCTCCGTCAGCAGGTGAGCGCCCCCTTTCGCTCGCATCACGGGATCGAGCACCAGCGGGACAGAGCAGTTCGCAACGGCGTCGGCGATCGCTTCAATGGACACAGCATCGCCCAACATTCCTGTTTTGATGGCATCAGTGCCGATGTCGCCGAGCACGACCTCGATCTGGCGAGCAATGAAAGCCGGGGGCACCGGCAAGACATCATAGACGCCGGTGGTGTTCTGGGCAGTAACGGCGGTAATCGCGGTGGTAGCATAGCCGCCTAGAGCAGTAATGGTCTTGATGTCGGCCTGTATGCCGGCGCCGCCGCCGGAGTCGGAGCCCGCGATAACCAGGACGCGTCCGTGGAGCTGGGCCACGGTTCACCGTCCATTCGTCATGGCCGGGCTCGACCGGACAGCGCAGCGTCAAGCAGCATCGGCCCTAGGCTGCACCTGAAGAGCGATGAACTCCGCAAGTTCCTCGACCACGGTGGCAACCAAGTCCTCATCCGGACCCTCGGCCATGATGCGGATCAGCGGCTCAGTTCCGCTCTCGCGAATCAGAACGCGTCCGCTCGCTAGGCGGCGCTCTGCGGTTCGAATCATCTCCTGGGTGCGGTCGTCGCGGAGCGGTGACTCGCCCGTGAAACGGACATTCTTGAGGCACTGGGGCAGAGGATCGAACACCCGGCATACTTCACTGGCCGGGCGGTTCTTCTCCACAATCACGGCCAACACCTGCAACGCGGCCACCAGCCCATCGCCGGTCGTACTGAAATCGGAAAAGATCACGTGCCCGGATTGCTCTCCCCCCACGTTCATGCCTTTGGCGCGCATGCACTCGACCACGTAGCGGTCGCCGACCTTAGTGCGCTCTAGCCGTAAACCTTGACTGGTGAGGAAGTGCTCCAGGCCGAGATTGGACATGACGGTAGCGGCAATTCCGCTGCCGTGAAGGCGGTCTCCGCCGGCCCAGGACCGGGCGATCAGCCCGAGGATCTGGTCGCCGTCGATCAGGTTGCCATGCTCGTCAGCAATCAGCACCCGGTCGGCGTCACCATCCAGTGCGATCCCGAAGTCCGCACCATTCTCGACGACCTGCTGACAGAAGTAGCTCGGGTGCGTGGAGCCGCAGCCCTTGTTGATATTGAACCCGTCAGGGGAAACGCCCAGCGGCACGACCTCGGCGCCCAGCTCCCATAGAATGGTAGGCGCGACGCGGTACGCCGCACCGTTGGCGCAATCGACTATGATCTTAAGATCATCGAGCCGCAGGCCGCGCGGGAAGGTCGCCTTCGCGGATTCCATGTACCGGCCGGCTGCGTCCTCCAACCGGGCGGCGCGGCCGAGCCTTGCGGGCGAGGCCATCCGCGGCCCGAGGTCAGCCGCCATCAGCGCTTCAATCTCATGCTCGGTCTCGTCCGACAGCTTGTAGCCGTCGGGGCCGAACAGCTTGATACCGTTATCCTCAAACGGGTTGTGCGAGGCCGAGAGCATCACGCCGAGATCGGCCCGCAGGCTGCGGGTGAGCATCGCCACGGCGGGGGTCGGGAGAGGCCCTACTAGGGTAACGTCCATGCCGGCCCCGATAAAGCCGGCGGTGAGGGCGGGCTCCAGCATGTAGCCGGAGAGCCGCGTGTCCTTCGCGATCACGACGCGATGGCGGTGGCTGCCGCGGGTAAACAGCAGACCGGCAGCCTGGCCGAGGCGCAGGGCGGTCTCGGCGGTCATTGGATCGGAATTAGCAGTGCCGCGGATGCCGTCAGTACCAAACAGGCGGCGTGTCTTCGTCATTCAGTCCCTGCCCTTGAGATGTTGGAACGAATTTAGCCTCCCGAGGTGCGGGAGGGGAAGTAAATCGAAGGATGTGCGCCGGAAGGTTTAAGGGGCGGTTACCGCCCTCGCCAGCGCCCTACGTGCAGCGCAGCAAAGCTGTGCTGTTTTGAGCCGTTTGCTGCAAGACTAGCCTCGGATTTGCCCCCCAGAAAGGAGGATTTTGCTTTTTCGCCGACCGTCTTGCGCTGTCGGGGAAAAATCACCTCTTTAGGCGCCCATGCCCGTTCGTTCCACGCGATGATTCCCATTGCGCTCGATCCGTCCCGCGTGCGCCTTGGCGTTGCCGGCGACGGGCCGGCGGCGGCTCGCCGGCGCGCCCGGCTCACAGCGGGCGGGGCCCAGCCGATTGTGGTTGATCCGGGCGCCCCGCTCTTTGGCCAGATCGACATGCTCTGGGTCGCCGACCTGCCGACGCAAGTCGCAGCGGAGCTGGCGCGGGCGGCGAGGAACGCGGGAGTGCTGGTGAATGTCGAAGATCGTCCGGAGCTTTGCGACTTTCATTCGGTGGCGGAGCTCCGGCGCGGCTCGCTGCTGATCGGGGTTTCCACCGCGGGCGAGAGCCCAGGGCTGGCCCGACGGGTGCGTGACCGGATCGCGGCGCTGCTTGGCCCTGAGTGGACGGGGCGCGTCAGTCTGCTGGGCGTGTTGCGCCGGAACTGGCGCGCCGAAGGCCGGTCGGTAGAGGAACTCGTTCACCTGACGGACGAGCATATCGACCGCTCAGGATGGCTGCCATGAACGTGCTGTCTCGTCTGCAGCCGCCCTCGTTCGACGCCGGGTCCGTTTGGCTGGTTGGGGCGGGGCCGGGTGATCCAGGGCTACTGACGCTGCATGCGGCGCATGCCTTGGCCACGGCCGATGTGGTCCTGCACGACGCGCTGGTTCCGTCCGAGATCTTTGCACTGGCGGAGACGCCGTGGCGTGAGGCGGTGGGCAAGCGGCCCGGTGGGGCTCGCATGCGGCAGATGCGAATCAATGAGCGGATGATCGCACTGGCTTGCGACGGCAAGCGGGTGCTGCGGCTGAAGGGCGGCGATCCGCTGATTTTCGGCCGCGGCGGCGAGGAGGCTCTGGCTCTGGCCGCGGCCGGGATTCCGTTTCGCATCATTCCGGGGGTGAGCGCCGGGATCGGGGGCACGGGAGCCGCGGGGATACCGCTGACGCACCGATCGGTGGCGCGCAGCGTGCTATTCGCCACCGGCCATGACTCCCACGGCGACATCCCGGAGAGCCTGGACTTCGGCGCGCTGGCCCGCGGCGCCGATGTGTTGGTGTTTTACATGGCGCTTCGTCCGGCGGGGGAGATCGCCGAGCGTCTGATAGCCGCCGGCCGCTCGCCGATCGAGCAGGTGGCGTTTATCGCCGAGGCCAGCACGGCGCGGCAGAGCGTGACAACAGCGACGCTGGCCACGGCGGGCGCCGTTGCGGCCGCGCTCCCCCAAACCTCGCCCACCTTGATCGTCATCGGACCAGTGGTGGCTCTGCGTGATGTGCTCGGCGCCGGCGACGCCACGCCGATGCGGCTGACTTCTGACCTGAATTCTGCAACTGCCTGAGGATTGAGCTGCGATGCCCCCTGTGAGTGCTCTGGCGCCCGCGCCGTTTGCCGAGGACCAGCTCGAGACGATTGACCGTCTGCTGCGCCAGGCCAGCCCCGAGCAGTTGCAATGGCTCAGCGGGTATGTCGCCGGGTTTCAGGCCGCCCGGGGCGAACGGGCCGCGCCAGCGCCGGCCGCTCCGCCGGCCGCCAAGACCAAGCTGACAATTTTATACGGGACCGAGTCCGGCAACTCGGAGACACTCGCCGGAGCGGCCCGCAAAGCGGCAACCCGGCTCGGGTTCGCAGTCAAGCTGCTGGACATGGCCGATGCCACGCCTGACGGCCTGAGCGGCGAGACCAATCTGCTGGTGATTGCCTCCACCTGGGGTGAAGGCGATCCGCCGCAGCGCGCCGAGGCGTTCTATGCCGCGCTGATGGCCGAGGACGCCCCGCGCCTGCCCAAGCTGCGGTATTCGGTGCTGGCGCTGGGCGACCGCGCCTATGTCAATTTCTGCGAAACCGGAAAGCGCATCGACCAGCGGCTGGAGGCGTTAGGCGGTACCCGGCTGGCCGCGCGGGTCGACTGCGACCTGGACTACGAAACCCCGGCCAGAGGCTGGATCGATGCGCGGCTGCGCGAACTGCAGCAGGATGCCTCGGGCGGAGCAGTCATCCACGTAGACTTCGCCCGGGCGGCAGCCGCTGAGCAAGGATGGAGCCGCACCAATCCGTTCCAGGCGGAAATCACCGAGCAAATCAACCTGAACAGCAGCCGCTCGAGCACCGAGACCTGGCATGTTGAACTGTCGCTCGCCGGCTCCGGGATCGCGTATGAGCCCGGCGACTCGCTTGGCGTGCTGCCGCGGAACGACCCGGCGCTGGTTGACGAAGTGTTGAAAGCTGCGGGTCTGCCGGACGACGATGCGCTGCGGGCCAGGCTGACGGACCAGCTCGACATTACAACCCTGACGGCGGGCCAGGTCGGGACGTATGCGGCGCTGACCGGCGATGCGGAACTAAAGGCGATTGCGGCCGATCCCGGGCGGCTGGCGGAGTTCACCCGGGACCGCCAGGTGATCGACCTGCTGGAGGCGGCGCCGGGCCATCTGGCGGCCGAACAACTGACGTCGCTGCTGCGCCCTCTGCCGCCGCGGTATTACTCGCTCGCATCCAGCCGCCAGGCCGTCGGAGAGGAGGCGCATCTCCTGGTGGCCCCGGTCCGGTGGGAGAGCCATGGCCGGCGGCGCAGCGGCGTGGTCTCGGCGGATATCGCCGAGCGTCGGACCGCCGGCGATACGCTATCGGTATTCCTGAAGCCGAATGCGCACTTCCGGCTGCCGGTTGACCCGGACCAGAAGATCATCATGGTCGGGCCGGGAACCGGCATTGCGCCGTTCCGTGCCTTCATGCAGCAACGCGAGGCGACTGACGCCCGCGGCGACGCCTGGCTGTTCTTCGGGGCGCGCAATTTCACCCACGATTTCCTCTACCAGCTCGAATGGCAGGACTGGGTGAAGTCCGGCGTGCTGACCCGCATGGATGTCGCGTTCTCTCGGGACCAGCGCGAGAAGATTTACGTCCAGCACCGCCTGTGGCAGGCGCGGCGCGAGCTCTATTCGTGGTTGGCCGATGGTGCAGCCCTGTATGTCTGCGGCGACGCCAACGCCATGGCGAAGGACGTCCATGCCACGCTGCTGCGGATCATCGCGGACCAAGCGGGGACGGACGAGGCAGGGGCGGTGCAGTATCTGCGCGGGCTTCAGCAGGCCGGCCGTTATTTGCGCGACGTGTATTGATGTCGGCCGAGCACATTCTGGGCGATGCGCTGCAGCGGTTTGCCGGGCGCATCGCACTGGTTTCCTCCTTCGGGGCAGAGAGTGCGGTGCTATTGCACATGGTAGCCGGGATCGACCCTGCGATCCCGGTCATTTTCCTCGATACCGGCAAGTTGTTTCCCGAGACGCTTGCCTATCGGGATCGGCTGGTGGCGCGGCTGGGCCTGCGCGATCTGCGCGTGGCGCGGCCCGCACTCGCTGTTCCGAACAGGCTGTGGGAGACCGATCCGGACCTGTGCTGCTGGCAGCGGAAGGTGGAGCCGCTGGATGCAGCGCTGGAGGGGTTCGATGCCTGGATCACCGGGCGGAAGCGCGTCCAATCCGCTACGCGCGCTAGCCTGGGGCCGGTGGAGCGGGAACCAAATGGCCGCGTCAAGATAAATCCGTTGGTCGATTGGTCGGCGGAGGAGGTAACGGCTTACTTCGTTCGGAATGACCTGCCACCGCACCCACTGACTCTGCGGGGGTATGGCTCAATCGGGTGTGCACCGTGCACGCGGCCGCTGCGGCCGGGTGAGCATGCGCGGGCCGGCCGCTGGGCCGGGACCGCTAAAACTGAGTGCGGGATTCATGTGGCCCGCCCTGCCCGAGTGAGTGAGAGTCTGTTTTCATGAGCAAGTTGCATCGTAATGAGACGATCAAGCGCGAGTCCAACTTCCTGCGCGGGACAATCTCCCAGAGTCTGGAAGAGCCCATCAGCGGCGCGATCGCCGAGGACGACACGCAGCTCACGAAGTTCCATGGCATCTATCAGCAGGACGATCGCGACCTGCGGCCGGAGCGCGCCAAGAAGAAGATGGAAAAGGCGTTCATGTTCATGGCCCGGCTACGGGTACCTGGGGGGCTGCTGACCCCGCGGCAATGGCTCGCGATGCACGCCATGACGGAGGAGCGTGGGAATGGCACGCTGCGGCTGACCACGCGGCAGACGATCCAGTTCCATGGGATCATCAAGACCAACCTGCGACCGGCAATCCAGGCCATCCACGCGGCGATGCTCGACACGATGGCCACCTGCGGGGATGTAAACCGCAACGTGATCTGCACGCCCAATCCGTATCGCTCGGCGGTGCATCGCGAGGCGCTGGCGACTGCACAGGCGATCAGCGCGCATCTGTTGCCGCGGTCACGTGCGTGGCACGAGATCTTTATTGATGGGGAGCGTGTGGCGGGCGGCGAGGAGGAGGACGAGCCGATCCTTGGCCGCACTTATCTGCCGCGGAAGTTCAAGATTGCGATTGCGGTGCCTCCGCTAAACGACGTGGATGCTTTCGCGCATGAGATCGGGTTGATTGCCACCGTCGAGAACGGCGCGATTGCCGGATACAATGTCGCGGTCGGCGGCGGGATGGGGATGACCCACGGGCAGCCAGACACTTTCCCGCGGACCGGCGACCTGATTGGTTTCGTTCGCCCGGCTCAGGTGCTGGCGTTAGCGGAACACGTGGTTACGGTGCAACGGGATTGGGGCGATCGGTCCGACCGCAGCCATGCACGGCTGAAATATACGATTGAACGGCGCGGGCTGGATGCGTTCGTAGCCGAACTGGAGCGGCGGCTCGGCTTCCGGTTAGGAAATGCGCTGCCTTTCAGCTTCGAGCGGTCCGGCGATCCGATCGGATGGACCGAGGGCGATGACGGCCTGTGGCACTGCTGCGTGTTCATTGAGAACGGTCGGGTGCGCGGGCGCGGGCTGAGCGGGCTTTCCGCGATTGCCACCCAGCATGACGGCGCGTTCGTACCTGACACCGAACCAGAACGTGATCATCGCCGGCGTGCCACCGGAGCGCAAGGAGGCAGTGCAGGAGCTCCTGGAGGAGCATGGCCTCGCGGGGCCGGTATCCGCGCTGCGCCGGAATGCCATGGCCTGTGTGGCGCTACCGACGTGCGGACTGGCGCTCGCCGAAAGCGAGCGCTACCTGCCTGATTTGGTGACTGCCTTGGAAGCGGAGATTGACCGGGCCGGTTTGCGGGACGAGGAAATCACGATCCGCATGACCGGCTGCCCGAATGGCTGCGCGCGTCCCTATCTGGCCGAGATCGGTTTGGTTGGCGTGCGGCCTGGGATCTACAACCTGTATCTGGGCGGCGCGTTCAATGGAACCCGTCTCTCGAAGCTGCATCGGCAGGAGATTGGGCACGACGAGATTGTTGCCGCGCTTTCACCCTTGTTCGCGCAGTACGCGGTGGGCCGGGAGAGTGGGGAGCGATTTTCTGATTTCGTGATCCGCAGCGGAGTGGTGCGGGCAACGCGGGCGGGGAGGGAGTTTCACGCCTCCCCGTAGGCAGCCGAACCGCAATGACCGACTTCTGAACTGGATTTTCGCAACGGGCTTCGTACGTTGCCAACCATGATTCGGCGTTTGGTCCTGTTCTCCGCCTGCCTCTTGCTAACCGGGTGCGGTCTTGCTGCGGCGCCGTGCCGGGTGACTTCGGCTGGTCTCGACATCGTGCCGGTTGTTGGTCATGCAGCTGCGACGCCCACGAACGCCTGTGCGAACGCAATCGACCCGGGGGGCTCAGCGTCATCCTCTGCGCCTAGTGCGACGCGTCATGTTCACCTCTCGCTTTGGGAGAGGTCGGCGCGCGCAGCGCGCTGGGTGAGGTAGGCTGTGATTCCAGTCAGCCTCAACCTGCTCTCGGCGCGCTGGGGTGCTCCGCCGTCGTTGCGTAGATGACCGGGACAAGCCCGGCCATGAACGGGAAAAGCTCTGCCCCTAGCCCGGCTGCGGGGCCGGTCCCAGTCCACCACCGGACGGCGGAGGCACCGCGGCCGGGCGGCCGGTGGTCGGAACTGACGCCCGGCGGGACTCCGGCGCGGGCTCATCGACGACCTTACGGATCACCGGCTCGCCACGCAGTACGGTGCGAATCTCGTCCCCGGTCAGGGTCTCATGCTCTAACAGCCCACGCGCCAGCCGGTGCAGTTCCTCGATGTTCTCGGTCAGCAGCCGCTTCGCCTTGGCGTAGGCGCGATCGATGATATCCTTGATCTCGGCATCGATCTCTCGGGCGGTGGCTTCCGAGACATTCTTGTTCTGCGTGACGGAGTGGCCGAGGAACACCTCCTGACTGTTATCGCCATAGGCGATCATGCCAAGCTTGTCGCTCATACCCCATTCGGTGATCATGCGCCGGGCCTGGTCGGTGGCCATCTTGATGTCGCCGGCGGCGCCGTTGGAGACGCGGTCCGGGCCAAAGATGATCTCCTCCGCGGCGCGCCCGCCCATGGCCATGGTCAGCTCGGCTATCAGCTTGGACTTGGACTTGGAGTAGCGGTCGCCCTCCGGCAGGCTCATGACCAGCCCCAGGGCGCGGCCGCGCGGGATGATGGTGGCCTTGTGCACCGGGTCGCATTCCGGCTCGTGCATCGCGCAAAGGGCGTGGCCGGCCTCGTGATAGGCGGTCATGCGCTTTTCGGCTTCGGACATGACCAGGCTGCGGCGCTCGGTGCCCATCATCACCTTGTCCTTGGCGCTCTCGAACTCGGCCATGGCGACCACGCGCTTGCCGATACGCGCTGCTAACAAGGCTGCCTCGTTCACCAGGTTCGCAAGGTCTGCGCCGGAGAAGCCTGGGGTGCCTCGGGCGATCACTTTGGGATCGACGTCGGAGGCGAGGGGCACCTTACGCATATGGACGCGGAGGATTTTTTCCCGCCCGTTCACGTCGGGGTTGGGGACCACCACCTGGCGATCGAACCGTCCCGGGCGAAGCAGTGCCGGGTCCAGCACGTCCGGACGGTTGGTGGCGGCGATGAGGATGACGCCTTCGTTGCTCTCAAACCCGTCCATTTCGACGAGCATTTGGTTCAGCGTCTGCTCGCGTTCGTCGTTCCCGCCGCCAAGGCCAGCGCCACGGTGGCGGCCGACAGCGTCAATTTCATCGATAAAAATAATGCACGGCGCGTTCTTCTTGCCCTGCTCGAACATGTCGCGCACGCGGCTGGCGCCGACACCGACGAACATCTCCACAAAATCCGACCCGGAGATCGTGAAGAAGGGAACGTTTGCCTCGCCGGCGATGGCGCGGGCGAGCAGGGTCTTACCGGTGCCCGGCGGGCCGACGAGCAGGACGCCCTTGGGGATCTTGCCGCCGAGGCGCTGGAATTTCTGGGGGTCCTTCAGGAATTCAACGATTTCCTGCAGCTCGCCCTTGGCTTCGTCGATACCGGCCACATCCTCGAACGTCACACGGCCCTGTTTTTCAGTGAGCAACCGGGCGCGGGACTTGCCGAAGCCCATGGCGCGGCCGCCGCCGGCCTGCATCTGGCGCATGAAGAAAACCCAGACCCCGATCAGGAGCAACATCGGGAACCAGGAGAGCAGGTAGTGCAGCAGCGGGTTGACGTCGGTCTCGGGGGGCTTGGCGATGACCCGGACGCCATGGCTCGTGAGCTGATGCACCAGGGTGGGATCATCCGGCGTGTAGGTATCGAAGGTGCGGCCATCGCTGAGCTGGCCGCTGATGTCCCGTCCCTGGATCACGACGTCGCGGACGTGACCCTGGTTCACCTCACTGATGAAGTCGGAATAGGCGATCTGGGTGGAAGTGGACCGGGTGGTACCGGGCTGGAACAGGTTGAACAGCACCACGAGCAGCAGGGCGATAATCACCCATAGCGCGAGGTTTCGGCCAAAATTGCTCATGTGCGTTGTCTGCTCAGGTCCTTTATCGCGCCCGGGCTACTTCGGTGGCTCCGAACGGCCTCAACATAGGGTGTTTCGGGCACGGGTGCATCCCTAAACCGTCGAACGAACTGGCGCTTAAAGTCAATAACCCGGCAAAGTCTGCGGGCTCGCGCTGGGTCATAGTTAGCAAAAACGGCGCCGTTTCCGGGAGTTACGGAATTATTTTAAGACCGGGACAGAGACCGCTGTCGACAAAGCGCCGCAAGGTCTTGGTGCTATTATTGCCAGCAATGCGGGTCTGCATTAGAAGTATGGATTATAGCCTCGCGCCGTGATAATAAGCCGGCTTATGATAGCTTTGGCTCGTTAGGGCACCAGGGTGACCGATTTTCAGCGTGACCTGCTGTTCTTGTTGCACGACGTGGCACGGCTGCTACGGGTCGAGGCGGACAAGCGCGCCCGCGCTCGGGGCATGACACGGGCTCAGTGGGCGATCCTGATCTGGCTGGAGCGTCTGCCGGGGATCACCCAGAAGGAACTATCCGAGCTGTTGGAAGTCGAGCCGATCAGCATTGCGCGGCTGATCGATCGCCTAGAGGCGAGCGGCATGGTCGAACGCCGCCCCGATCCTCGCGACCGGCGGATCTGGCGACTGCATCTGCGCTCGGCCGCCTACGGAGAGCTTGAGGAAATCAGCCGGCACCGGGCCGAGATCAATGGAATACTGACCGCCACGCTGGATCCCGCGATGGTGGAAACGACCATCCAGGCGCTGGTTGAAATGAAGGCAATTCTCACCGCCCGGCGGGCCGAGCCTGACCCGGATACCGAGGAGGCTGCCTGATGGCGCAGACCGCCGCTGCCCGCACGGGCGCAATTCCGGGCTCGGACCTAGTGAGCCGGCGGCGCCGGCGGCTCTCGGTCAGCCGCCACGTGCTGGGACCGTTGTTCATGATGCTGGGCATCGTTGTGGTCGCTGCCGGAGCTGGGGCGTTCTGGCTTTATGGCGGCCGGTATGTCTCGGTCGATGACGCCTACGTGCGGGCTGCAAAAGAGCCGCTGTCCACCGATGTGGGAGGCATCGTGTTGGACGTGCCCGTAAAGGACGGCCAGTACGTGAGCAAGGGACAGGTTCTGCTGCGGCTCGATCCGTGGCGGTTCCGGATTGCGCTTGCCGGGGCGAAGGCGGACCTCGCGGAGACTGCGCTCAGCCTGACAGCGATGCAGCGGGACTATCGGCGGATGTTGAGCGACATCGCGGTGAAGCAGGCGCAATTGCAGTCAGACCAGACCTCGTTCGACCGCAATGCGAGCCTGGTACGCAATGGCGGCGTGACCCGGGCGGAGTATGACAACGCGCGCTTCGCGCTAATGGCCGACCAGCACGCCGTCGAGGCTCTGAAGCAGCGCGCAGAGGTGCAGCTTGCTAAGCTTGGCGGCAGCCCGGACACACCGGTGGTGCAGTTGCCGCAGTATCTGGCGGCGGAGGCCAAGGTCGATGAGGCGCAGCGCCAGTTGGATGACAGCGTAATCAAGGCGCCGTATCCTGGTTACGTGACCGAAGTGGAGAGCGTGCAGCCCGGCATGTATCTGGGCGCTTCGACCGCGGCGTTCGGGCTGGTCTCTGCGGAGAGGGTGTGGGTTGAGGCTAATCCCAAGGAGACGGAGCTGACCTGGGTCAAACCCGGGGATCCGGTGGATGTTGGCGTTGATACCTACCCTGGACGGAGCTGGAAGGGCGTGGTCGAGAGCATCATGCCCAACAGCGGATCAGAATTCTCGATCTTGCCGGCGCAGAACACCTCGGGAAACTGGGTAAAGGTGGTGCAGCGTATTCCCGTGCGCGTTCATGTGGAGCGCAAGGCAGGCGAGCCCGAGCTGCGCAGCGGTATGAGCGTGGAGGTTACGATCGACACGGGGCACAAGCGGTCGCTGGCTGACCTGTTCTGATGGCCCCTGCTCTTACGGAGAAGGTACCGCACCGAGGCATCATTACCGTCTGCACCATGGGCGCCACGCTGATGCAGGCGCTGGATCAGACGATTGCGAATGTGGCGTTGCCGTATATGCAGGGCAGTTTATCGGCGAGCCTCGACGAAATTACCTGGGTGTTGACCTCTTACATCACGGCGGCGGCGATCATGACCGCACCCGTGGGGTGGATGGCGCAGAGGTTCGGCCGCAAGCAGTTGTTTGTGATCTGCCTGATTGGGTTCACCGTTACTTCGATGATGTGCGGGGCCGCACAGTCGCTCTCGCAGATGGTGGTCTTCCGGATACTGCAAGGTATGTGCGGAGCGGCGTTGGTGCCGCTCTCGCAGGCGACGTTGCTGGATATTTATCCGCTGGAGCAGCGCGGGCAGGCGATGGCAATCTGGGGCGTGGGCGTAATGATCGGGCCGATCCTGGGGCCGACGCTGGGTGGGTATCTGACGGAGATCTACAACTGGCGTTGGGTGTTCTACGTCAACCTGCCGTTTGGGATCCTGGCCACCGTTGGGCTCCTGATCTTTATGCCGCGCTCCCAGGCGCAGACCAGCATGCGTTTCGACTGGATCGGTTTCGCGGCGCTTTCGATGGGAATCGGCGCGCTGCAGCTCATGCTCGACCGCGGGCAGGATAAGGACTGGTTTTCCTCACGTGAGGTCGTGGTGGAAGCGGTTCTTGCCGGGCTTGGCATTTACCTGTTCGTGGTGCACCTGGCCACGGCGAAGCGGCCGTTTATTCGCCCGAGCATCTTCCGCGACCTTAATTTCACATCCGGGCTGGCGATGATGTTTGCCATGGGAACCATCCTGGTTTCCAGCTCTGCACTGATGGCGCCGTGGTTGCAGAACCTTGCCAATTATCCGGTGGAGACAGCGGGACTGGTGATGGCGCCGCGCGGTATCGGCACGATGGCGGCGATGATGATCGCCGGGCGGCTGGCGGCCAGGGTGGATGCGCGTAAAATGATGGGGGTTGGGGTGCTCGCCCTGTGCTGGTCGATGTGGGAGATGACACGGTGGACGCCGGATATTTCCGAAAGTCGGTTGATCATGACGATTATGGTTCAGGGCTTCGGATTAGGGTTCGTATTCATTCCATTGCAGGTGGTTGCGTTCGCGACGCTTGCCCCGGTGCTGCGGACCGATGGTGCGTCACTGTTCAGTCTGTTGCGTAATATCGGAGCTGCAATCGGGGTTTCCATCACGTCGGCTCTGCTTGCGCACAATTCGCAGGCGCTACATGAGGAGATCGGGGCGGCGGTGACGCCATTCAACCGGGCTTTGCAGAGCGGCGCGGCTTTGCAGTGGCTTAATCCGGCGAGTGCGCATGGGGCGGCGATGCTGGATCAGATTGTTAATCAGCAGGCGCTGATTACGGCGTATCTGGATGACTATAAGCTGATGATCTTCACCACCGCGCCGGCGTTGTTGCTGCTGTTAATCATGCGCCGGCCGGGCGGTGCGCCGGCCGGTGTGGGGGGTGGCCACGCGGCGATGGAGTAATGGTGGCAGGTTTGAGACCGACGCTGAAGGTCTCAGAAGTGAGGCAGAGGGCTGCCGAGGGATTAGATCGGCCAGTGGGTTCTGGGCGTGTCGGATTGCCGAATAATGGGCGCTGGTGAGCTGCGCGAAAGGCTGGCAGGGCTGATGCGAAAAGAGCAGCCGGGTAAGCTGGTGCGGGGAAGTGAGTTGCTGGCGGCGTTGACGGAGCCGCCGATTCCCGCAGCGGTACTGGTGGCGTTCGTGATGCGGGAGAAGCCGGCCCTGCTGTTGACTAAACGCAATGAACGGCTCAGGCGGCATGCGGGGCAGGTGAGCTTTCCCGGTGGGCGGCTTGACCCGGTGGACACGGATGCGACGGCGGCGGCTCTGCGGGAGGCGGAGGAGGAGATCGGGCTGGTTCCAACGCACGTGGAGGTGCTCGGCCGCCTTGGCGATTTTCTGACGGGCACGGGGTTTCGGATTACTCCGGTAATAGGCTTGATTCCGCCTGGTCTGCCGTTGCGGCCGGACCCGCATGAAGTGGATGCGATGTTTGAGTTTCCGATCAAGACGTTGCTGGACCCTGACGCGCCCTGGCGCGAGCGACAGGAGCGGCGGGGAATCGTGCGAGATGTTTGGATCTGGCCTCACCCGGAGCATTATATCTGGGGGGCAACGGCGGCGATTATGGTACACTTGGCGGAGCGCCTTCGCGACGGGGAGTGACGGGTCATGCTGCGGCTGACCGAGATCGCGATGTTCGTTTCTCCGTTTCTCCTGTTCGGGGTGTGGCGGTTCGCTGTAGCGAGGGGCATTCCGTCCACGGCAATGGTGGCGGTCGCTGCAGGAGTATTGGTGGTGATGTTCGGCGTGCTGCTGTGGTTCAGTCAGGAAGGGGCGCTGCGGGGAGACGTGTCGTACGTCCCGGCGCAGTTGCAGGACGGGCGGATCGTGCCGGGTCACGAGGCCCGATAGGCGCGCAGGGTTGGTGTGGCGGCTGCGCGCGAAACAAAGAATCGACGCCGGTCGGCCGAAAGGCTGGCCGGCGTGGGGGGCGCGCCTGCTTTAGTGATCGAGCCGCCGGCGTTTTTGCGCGAGCGCGGCGTGGGCAAGGTGCTGGAAGTGCTGCCCGGGGCTCGGATCGTGGGCGGGGCAGTGCGTGACGCGGTGGCAGGTCTGCCGGTGGCGGATACGGATGTGGCGGCGCCGCAGCAGCCGGAGGAGGTAACGCGGCGACTGGAGGCGGCGGGATTTCGCGTGGTGCCGACCGGAATTGCGCATGGAACGGTGACCGCGATCGCCGATGGGACGCCGGTGGAGGTCACGACGCTGCGACGAGACGTGGAAACGGACGGGCGACACGCGGTGGTGGAGTTCATGGAGGATTTCCGTGCGGATGCGGCGCGGCGGGATTTCACGATCAACGCGATGTCGATGGATGCCCACGGGGCGGTGTTCGACTATTTCGGCGGGATTGCGGATCTACGGGCGGGAGCGCTGCGGTTCGTCGGCGACCCGGTGACGCGGATTGCCGAGGATTATCTGCGGGTTCTGCGGTTCTTCCGGTTCTACGCGCGGTATGCGCGGCGCAAGCCCGACGCGCAGGCACTGGCGGCGTTGCGGAATGGCGTTCGGGGTTTGCGCAGGCTGTCGGCGGAGCGGGTCTGGGCGGAGCTGAAGCGGATTTTGGCGGCGCCTGATCCATCGGAGTCGGTGGCGTTGATGTCAGAACTGGGTGTGCTGCAAGCTGTGCTGCCGGAGGGGGCAGATGCGGCGCGGCTCGCGTGGGTGGTGCGAGCGGGGGCGCCTGTTGATCCGCTGCTGCGGTTCGCGGCGCTCGTCACTGGCGATATCGCGGCGGTCTCGGAGCGACTGAAATTATCAGGTGAAGAGGCGCAGAAGGTAGTGGCGCTACAACAGGGGGCGACGGTGCCGCGACCAGACGATCATGATGCGATGCTGCGGCGGATGCTGGCGGAGAATGACAGATCGGTGCTGATCGGACGGAGCTGGATTACCGGCGGGGATGCGCCAGGATGGCGGGAGCTGCGCGACCGACTGGCAGGGACGGATGTGCCGGTATTTCCGCTGCAAGGGCGAGATGTTGTGGCGCTGGGGGTGGCGCCGGGGCCGCGGGTTGGGGCGTTGCTGCAGCAGGTCCGGGCGTGGTGGCTGGCAGGCGGGTGCGTAGCGGATCGCGCGGCGTGTTTGGGGGAGCTGGTGCGGTTGCTATCGTCGGACGGCTACTCTGGTTGATCTGCATCAATGCGGGCGATATGAGGCGTGATGGGAATGATCTTGGCAGGTGCTGGTAGGGGATTCTATGGGCATTAAGGACATTGTCGTCGTTCTTGATGATACTGCACGGGCAAAGACGGTGCTCACGATCGCGCTGGAGCAGGCACAGCGTCACGAATCGTATTTAATAGGGCTGTGTCCGCTGGAGTTGCTGATGCCGCCGGATCCCGGGCTGATACAGGGTGAGCGACCCCATTTCATAACATTCGATTATATTTCGCAGCTTGTCGAGACCAGGGCAAGGGAGCGGGCAGGGGCGGTTGAGACCGAGTTCCGCGAGGCGCTGCGGTGCTCGGGCCTTCGCGGGGATTGGCAATGTCCGGCCGGGGTTTTCACTAATGTCGTGGCTGAACGCCTGCGCACCGCCGATCTGGGCATTATCGGGCAGGCGGACCCGGATACGCGTATTGGCCGCATGGCCCGCGCCATTGTGGAGGAGACCGTCCTGTGGTCGGGCCGGCCTGTGCTGGCGATTCCGTTTGCCGGGGGCTTCGAAACCATCGGCAAGAATGTGCTGATCGCCTGGCGGAACACACGCGAAGCCGCACGCGCGGTCAATGACGCGCTTCCGCTGATTGATCCGGGTGCCAGCGTCGTAGTGCTGTCAGTCGAACCGCCCCGCGAATCGGAGGAAGATGAGCTTCCGGCGGCAGATGTGGCCGAGCACCTTGCGCGACATGGCCTCAATGCAACCGCCGCGCGTACCGTGAACGACGGCAGCATTTCGGATGCCGACGCAATCCTGAACTATGCAGCGGATATTGGCGCTGATCTCCTGGTTGCAGGTTGCTACGGCCATTCGCGGGCACGGGAAATGATCTTGGGCGGCGTCAGCCGCGGGCTATTGCGCCGAATGACCCTGCCCGTATTGCTGTCGCACTGAGGGCGAAGAGGGTCATACCCCGATGAACGCGGGCATGACCTCCTCGGCGACCCACTGGAACTGCTCCTGCATGACGGTTTTCGGCGTACAGATGCTGGTGGAGAGATTGATCGTCTGTAGGCCGGGGAAGCGGCGCTCGATGCCTTTCAAATGCTCGATCAACTGCTGCGGGGTTCCGGCGAACCAGGAGCCGAGTTTCATGTAGTGCTCTAGCGTAGGCACGCCTGCCTGATCCCAGCCACCGCGTTGTTTAGTGGCCTCGACCTGAGCAGGGGTGATCCCGGGGACAAAACCAAGCGGCGCGAACATTTTCACGTGTTCCTCGAACCACGGCCGCATTTCATTGACCGCCTGCTCGCGCGATCGTGCCAGATGAAAGAAGATGCCAATGGCTAGGTTTTCGCCGAGCGCGAGTTCCTGGCCGGCGCGGGCGGCGGCATCGCGGTAGGCCTGGATTGGTCCTTCGGCCATGGTCGCGGCTCCGCCGCCGACCATGCCCTTGATGCCGTGTCGGACCATGAAATCCAGGCCGCGCGGATTAGCGCTGACGATGGGCTGCCAGCACTCGAGCGGGCGGTGCACCGGGCGGGGAACAAGGGTGAGCTCCCGCAACTCGTAACCGCGATAAGGTACCCGGGGCGGAAGGGTGTAATGGCGGCCGCGGTGGGAGAAACGCTCCTGGTGGAACGCTTTGAAGATGATTTCGACCTGTTCCTCGAACAGGTCGCGGTTGGCATCAGCATCCAGCATGGGGGCGCCGAAGCTTTCGACCTCCCGTGTGTGATAGCCGCGCCCTACACCGAAAACGGTTCGGCCGTTGGTGAGAATGTCGGCCAGGGCGAAGTCCTCGGCGAGGCGCAAAGGGTGCCACATGGGGGTGATGTTGAAGCCGCAACCGATCTTCAAGCGCGGCACGATGTGGGCAAGATGCACCGCCATGATCAGCAGGTTCGGCAGGCACTCGTAGCCCTCATGCTGGAAGTGGTGCTCGGCAAGCCAGAGCGTGTCCCAGCCGTAACGGTTGAGCGAGCGGGCAATGGCGTCGGTTTTTTCGAAGACGGTAACAAGAGCTTCGTTGGGGTAACGGCGGTCGTTGCCGGGAGTGGCGTCCTGTCCCATATCAGGAAGATCGATATGGCCTGGATAGACCGTGACAAATTTCTGGATCATGGCGCCCTCCGAAACGAGTTGCCCCGGAACAACTCGTATGCTGCAGTGCCGGAGAAAGGAAACGCCATGCTAGTCCGCACCAAGCACGCCCCGAAAGGCCCAAGCCGACCGCCCGAACCTCCGTGGCTGGTGGGGGCGATGATCGGGTTGAGCATCAGCTCGATGGCGGCAGGAGCGATCGCATTGGGGACGGGCATGGCGATTACCAAGGTGATCACCCGCAGCGGATAGGGGACGAGCCGGCGCGCCCGTGTGTACGGTTATGGTGCTGATTCACCCCGGGCAGGCGTGGCCTGTGTGCGTGGCGGCCAACCGGGATGAGATGCTGGGCAGGGCCTGGGACCTTCCGGGGGAGTTTTGGGAAGGCATCGTGGCGGGGCGGGATCGGAGCGGCGGCGGTACGTGGCTCGGGCTGAACCGGCAGGGGGTGATGGCGGCGGTGCTTAACCGGCCGGGCAGTCTTGGGCCGGCACCGGGGAAGCGGTCGCGTGGCGAGCTGCCGATCTTGGCGGTGCGACACCGGACGGTAGCGGAAGCGGTTGCAGCGGTGAAAGCGGTGAACGCCGGCTCATATCGCAGCTTCAACATGGTAATCGCGGACCGGAATGGCGCGGTGTTTCTGCGCGGCCTGGGACGAGGGTCACCAGAGGCAACGGCGCTGAGCGTGGGCGTGCACATGGTCACTGCGCATGATCCGGATGATTGGAGCAGTCCGCGGGTGGCCCGGCATTTACCGCGGTTTCGCGCGGCACCGCCGCCCTATGCTGATGATTGGCGGGCATGGCGCGCGTTGATTGCCGACCGGTCCGGGGAGGTCCCTGAGCAGATCAATGTCACGCCCCGGGGCGGGTTTGGGACGGTATGCAGTTCCCTGATCGCGCTGAAGTCAGAGCCGGAGTGGCTGTTTGCGGCGGGCCCACCGGATATGGCACCGTTCGAGCAGGTGGAACTGCCGGTGGTTGAGGGCTAGTCACCACGTGCTCGCCCCGGTGCGGTAGATGTGCCGCGCAGTGCCGCAGAAGAACGCTTCCTGTTCCTCGACGTCATAGGCGGACAGGATCTGCCGCATGCCCTGCATGATCTCGGCGAAGCTTGCGCAAAGTCTGTCGACAGGGAAGTTGCTGCCGAACATGCAGCGGTTCGGCCCGAACGTGTCGAGCAGATGCCGCACCACGTCACCGTTCAGCGCCGCGGTCCACGCCTGTCCCGGCACGCCGATACCGGATGCCTTTACGGCCGTGTTCGCACATCGCGCGAACTCTGCAGTCGCCGCGCGCCACCCGGCCAGCGCTTCCGCCTCGCGCGGCACAGGCAGGCCGCAATGGTTTAGGATGATCGTCGTGTCGGGATAGTCATCCGCGAGCCGCGTTGCCTCGTCCAGATGCCACCACGCGACCTGCAGGTCGAAATGCAGTCCGTGCCGGGCGAGCAGGCCGAAGCCGTGCCGCCATCCCGGATCGGACATCAACGTCGGCGTGCCTGGCGCAGCGCCCATCTCCTTCGTGCCACCGGGCTTGTGACGCACGCTGCGGACCAGCGGGAACGAGGCCTGACGCGAGATCACTTCTTCCGCATCTGCGCGATCCAGCCAGGCCTGCGCCACGATCGCGCTCGGCAACGCATACCGCTCTGCAAGCCCGGTCGCGTAGCGCGTCTCGCCGATCGGCTCCGCCGGGTCCCACTCCGTCTCGACATACACCGTCTCAACGATCCCCTGGCCCGCCGCGTCCGCGCGATAGTCGTCCGGCAGGTAGCGTCGCTTGATTGCGCTGTAGTCGCCGTAGCGGAACGGGATCCGGGCTTCCGGCGCGAGCCACGGATGGTAGTTCGCCACGGGGTCCCAGAAGTGCTGGTGCGCATCGACGACCGGACCGGACCAGAGCGTGCTCATGGGGCTTCGCACGGGAAACCGATGAACAGCGTCGCCACCACGTACAGCCCTGCGCAGCCGGCGAAGAAATACAGCACATCGAGATAGGCGCCCGTCCACTGCAGGATCAGTCCGGTGATGATCGGCACCGCGATCCCGCTCGAGCTTCCGGCGAAATTCATCAACCCGCCGAGCAGGCCCACCTGTCGCCGCGGAGCGAGCAGGGTCGGCAGGCTCCAGGTACAGGCTACCCCAGTAGAGGAAGAACAGCGTGCCCGACAGGATCGCGACCGCCACCACGGGACTCGCTACCATTGGCAGTGCCAGGAACGAGGCCAGCGTCGCGAGGCCCGAGATCGCAAGCAGCGTCTTGTAGACCAGCGCGCGCCGCAGCCCGCGCCGAACCAGTGCGTCGGCCAGGAACCCGCCCGTCAGCGACCCCGCCATGCCAGCGAGGAAGATCACGAACGTCGCGTTCCCCATCTGCTTCAGGTCGAGCCCTCGCGCCTGCGCCAGATAGCTTGGTCCCCAGGTCAGCAGCCCGAAATTGATCATCGCCCAAGCCATGCGTCCGGTCAGCAACGCAGCGATCGAGCTGCGGATGATCCGCAACGGCGCGGCGGCGTGCGCTGGCAGCGTCTTGCCCGTTACGGCAACTCCTTCGATCTGCGCCAGCTCGGCCGCGTTCACGCGTGGATGCTGTCGCGGATCATCGCGCAGGTAACGCCACGCAATGACGCCGAGCGCCAGTGTCCCCAGCCCTGCCGCGAGGAAGGCGAGCCGCCACGAGCCGAGGCCCAGGATCAGATACGAAATGATGATGCCGCCGAACGCCGCGCCCAGCGGCGCGCCGCTGTCCATCAGCACCGCGCCGCGCCCGCGCTCGGACGGCGACAGCCACGCCGAGGAGAGCTTCGCGCCGGACGGGAACAACGGCGCCTCCGCAGCGCCAAGGCCGAGCCGCGTGACCAGCAGCGTGATTCCGCCGGGTGCGACTCCCGCGAGCGTCTGGAACGCGCCCCAGGCGATCGTTGAAAACGTAATCAGCTTGCGCGGCCCGAATTTGTCGATCAGCCAGCCGCCCGGCACCTGAAGGGTCGCATAGGTCCAGAAGAATGCGCTGAGGATGACGCCCTGCAAGGCCGGGCTCAGCGCGAATTCCCGCGAAATCGTCGGCATCGCGACCGACAGAGCCGTGCGGTCCATCAGGTTGATTACCACCAGCACGAACACCACAGCGAAGATGCGCCAGCGCACCGTCGTCGCCCGCCTCTGCGCATAATCGGCCAGAGCGGCCGTCGCGCCGGCGGAACTAGTGATTGCCATTCGCGTTCCCTCCTCAGATCAGCGCCGGCACGGTGGCGACGTCTGGCTCGTCCTCGACGGCATGTTGCGGCTTGATCCAGAACGTCGCGACCACGCCGACCAGCAGCAGCCCGATCGAGCCCGCGAACGGCAGCGTCCAGTTGCCCGTCTGATCGACGATCAACCCGAATAGCAGCGGCGAGACGATCCCCGCCAAGGCAGCGCCCGCATTCACGAACCCGCTCGCTGTGCCCGCGTAGCGCGGCGCCACATCCATCGGCACCGCCCAGATCGGCCCGATCGTCAGCTCCAGCATGAAGAACGCCGCGCCCAGGCTGACCGTCACGATCGTCAGGTCATGCGTCAGCAGCACCGGGATCAGTGCCAACAGCGTGCCTAGGAAGCTCGCGGCGATCACGTTGCGCCGCGCCGTCTCCACATTGCCCGTGCGCCGTAGGATCCAGTCGCTGATGATCCCGCCCAGCGCGTCGCCCACGATGCCCGCGAAGAATACGGCGGAGGCGAAGATTGCGCTGCTCCTGATGTCGAGGTGGTAGCTGCGGAGGAAGAAGGTCGGCAGCCAGGTGAAGAACAGCCAGCCCGTCCAGCCGTAGCAGAAATACACTAGTACCGCCGGCGAGATACGCCGGATCAGCGACCGCCACGGCACCCGCTTCGTCGCGTGCGACGTCTCGTACGGCGGCAGCTCGGCCAGATCCTCCTGCGTCACCGCCGGATGCTCCGCCGGATTGTCGCGGAAGAAGAGCCACCACGCGACGACCCACACGCCGGTGATCGCGCCGAGCACGAAGAACGACGCGCGCCACGACAGCAGCGTCACCAGCAGCGCCACGATTGGCGGCGTCACCGCGTTGCCGAAGCGGGAGCAGGAATGCGTCACACCCTGTGCGAAGCCGCGCCGCCCGCGCGGCGTCCAGTTCGTCAGCGCCCGCCCCGCCGCCGGCAACGTGGCACCTTCGCCGATCCCGAGCAGGAAGCGCATGCACAGTAGCGCCGCCAGGCTGCCAATCAGCCCCGTACCGATCGTCGTCAGCACCCACGCCGTGCCGCACACCAGCAAGGTCACCCGCGACCCGAAGCGGTCGCTGAACCATCCTCCGACGACCTGGAACAGCGCGTAGGAATACGCGAAAGCCGCGAAACCAGGCCGAGCTCGGTGTTGCTCAACCCGAGTTCCTGCATGATCGGACCCGCCGCGGTCGACAGGTTCACCCGGTCGACATAGAGCAGGAACGACATCGCTCCGAGCAGTAGAAGCGTCTTCAGCGGCGTGCTGCCGCGTCGGTATCCGAACAACCTGGCAGTCCTCCCTTAGGTCAGGCGCCGGGCGTCTTCCGGCGCGGTCCGGTGCGTTCGTATCGGATCAGGCACTCGCCATGCGCGCGGCGAGCAGCAGCGCGGCCCGGCTCGCGCCGATATCCGCGATCCCGTTGCCCGCAATATCGTACGCCGAGCCGTGGGCCGGCGTGCAGATCGGGAAGGGGAAGCCGGCGATCAGCGTCACACCCCGGTCGAAGCCGATCAGCTTCATCGCGATCTGCCCCTGGTCGTGGTACATCGTCAGCACGACGTCGAACGCGCCCTTGGTGGCACGCACGAACACGGTGTCGGACGGGAAGGGGCCTTGCGCGTCGATGCCTTCGGCGACCGCATCGCGCACCGCGGGCCGGATCTCCTGATCGTCCTCATGCCCGAAATTGCCGCCATCGCCCGCGTGCGGATTGAGCCCCGCGACTGCGATGCGCGGCTTCGCGATCCCGCTGTTGCGCAACACACGGTCGGTCAGCCGGATCCGCCGCAGCACCGCCTCGCGCGTGATCAGCTTCGACACCGCCGAGAGCGGCACGTGCGATGTGACGCGCGCGTTCCACAGCCCTTCCACGATGTTGAACTCGCTCGCGTCGGCATCGGTGCCGAGCACGCCCTTCGTGTAATTGATCTCGTCGTCGTACGCCGCGTGCGCCTTCTTCATTGCCGCCTTGTTGAACGGCGTGAAGCAGACGGCGTCCGCACGCCCGTCCGCGGCCATCCGCAGGCAGGTGCGGTAGTTCTCCAGCGCGAAGGCCCCGCCGGCGCGCGACGCGACCCCGACCTCGACCGCGTCGGGATCAAGGTGCCGCAGGTCGAGGAAGGTGCCCGGCGCTGCCGCGTCCCGATCTGTCACCGTCAGCAGCTCCGGCGCCACCCTCACGAGCTTGCAGGCCCGGTCGAACACACGTCGATCCCCGACCACGATCAGCTCCGCAGCCGCGCGCACCTCCGGGTCAGCCACCAGCCTGGCCGCCAGTTCCGGCCCGATTCCGGCTGGATCCCCGATGGCTAGCGCTAGGAGGGGCTTGGAGTGCGCGGTCTGGGGCATGGGGCAATCTCCTTGAGTGCCGCCCGTAGCATACTGTATGACTGTATGCAATAGACAGATGGACAAAATTCCGACTATCGGCTATGTTAGTGCTCAGGAGAAAGGCCGCGACCCCATGACCGACTCCGAGATCGCGCTGGACCGGGCGGTCCAGCCGGAGGACCTGCCCGCCTCTGACCTCGCCGGCGTGGCCCCGCTCAGTCGGCGAACGCTGCACGATGAGCTGGTCGGTCGGCTACGCGACATGATCATTGAGGGCCATCTCGCGCCCGGCGTCCGGGTCAACGAGAGTCAACTCGGCGCCGCGCTCGGCGTCTCGCGCACGCCGCTGCGCGAGTCGCTGAAGTTCCTGGCGAGCGAAGGCCTAATCACGCTAGTGCCCGGCCGCGGCGCGGTGGTGAGCAAACTCACGCGCAAGGACATCCGAGATATGCTGGACGTGCTGAGCGCGCTCGAGTCCCTCGCCGCCCGCCTCGCCTGCCGCGACGCGACCGATGCGCAGATCGGCGAGCTCCGCCGCCTGCACAACGAGATGATGCACTTCTATGCCGTCGGGAACCGGCTAGAATATTACAAGTGCAACCAAGCCTTCCACTCAGGCGTCGTGCGCGTCTCCGGCAATGCGACACTCGCCGCGCATCATGAGGCGATACAGGCTAGGCTCAAACGCATCCGTTTTATCGGCAACAGCAGCCCCGAGAATTGGGCCGCCGCGGTCGCCGAGCACGAGGAAATGATAGCCGCCCTTGAGGCCCGTGACGCGCGGCGCCTCGCGGCGATCCTGACGCTCCATATGGAGCGGACCTGGGAGCGCGTGCGGGGCATCAATCTAGACCGCCAGCTTGGCACGCCGGTAAAGACGCCAGATTATAACGCTAGTTCCTCGCTTGCGCTCGGATCTGAGCGGTTGGGTTGTGGCTCCAACGTCGCATGCGGACGTGCCCCGGAGCCGACGGTGCCAACATCAGTCCTCGCCACGTAGGGCGCGGTAGACGGTTTTGCGGGAAACCCCGAACCAGCGCGCCGCGCGGCTGACGTTGCATTCTTCTTGGCGTTAGGTGGCGGCAATCCTTGCCTGCATCGAAGCGCGCAACGACGTTGTGGGACTGGCAGGCACGGCGGATGAACCCGTGGCGCGCATCACCGTGGCGAGCTCAATCTCGGGAACCGATGCGCCGAGCGTCAGTCGCACCAGCATGTTATGCAGCTCGCGGATCTTTCCTGGGCGCCGAGTAGCATCCCGCCTGTCACCACCAACATGCAGTGTTCCTCACAGGGCTATCGCATTTTGTTTTGAAAGCGACACGTGAGCAAGCAGGTAGGGAAGCCGTCGTCCCATCCGGCTCGCTTCAGCTTGCCTTTCATCGAGCCCTTCGATCCCTCTAGCTTGCACGAATTCAACGCCCATTGGCGCATGAGCGCGAGGTTGTGCGGGGCGTGGTCCTTCCGGGTTCGGCTCTGCTCGTCGTTCGTGGTGACGTCCAGCACCCAATGGAGGCCGTTTTCGATCCCCCAATGTGCCCGCGCCACCTCCGCGAAGCGGGTGGGTGAGAGCGGTGCGCTGAGCAGGTAATAGGCGGTCTCGCACGTGGTCACGCCGCTAGTCTCGCGCCACGCTCAACCTTGCCGATGGCGGCGAGAGCCGGCCATTGGTGGTGCTCCTGTAGCCAGGCGATGTCGGTGCAGACGAGGCCTGTCGGGTCTCCGGCTTGCTGGTGGCCAACGCCGCGGTATGAGCCGGATCGTTGAGATAAAGGCTGACCAAAGTCGTCCATGAAGCGCAGAAAACACAGTTGAAACTGTGCCGGATCAAGCAGGCGGAACACCCGGCTGAAGGTATCGTGGCTCGGGATGCCGTGACGGAGTTGAAGGAATTGGCGCAGGAATGGTTCCTTGGCACGGCCGAACAGGGCCATATCGGAACAGTCCTCGGCGCTACAGAGCATGGCACAGAGGGCGATCCACCAGGATCTCGTTGAGTTCATGCCGCGTGTTGTCCTCGCGCGGGTCCTCCAGTTCGGCAAAGCAGGCAGCAAACCGTTCCGTGGGGCCTCCAGGGGCGAATCCCATGGTTCGAATCGGTTTCGGGTCCGCGCCGCACCCGATATTTTGGCCGCAAAGTCAAATGCGATTCCCCTGGCATCATGGTCCAGCTCCATTGGCGTCCCTCGCCCGGGTGATCTATCCTGGATATAAACGTGGGCAAAAAACCAGGAGGAGGACCCCATGAATCGACGCGACACGCTGAAGCTGCTTGGAATCTCCGCGGCAAGCGCCGTGGTCCCGCTTAGCGCACGTTCCGCCGCTGAACCGACCATGGTGACAGTTGTCAAGATCACCGGCATTCCCTGGTTCAACCTCGTGGACAGAGGTTTGGTTCGTGGCGGCAAGAAATTTGATGTTGACGTGTCGATGACTGGGCCGGCGCATGTCGATCCTGCGCAACAGGTCAAGCTGGTGGAGGATCTGATCGCGCGTAAGGTCAACGTGATTGGTCTCGTACCCCTGGATGTGAAGGTGCTCGCACCTGTGCTGCAGCGGGCGCAACAGGCCGGCATTCCGGTGATTACCCAAGAGGGTCCCAATCAGGACGGGCGCACCTGGGACGTGGAACTGATCAACTCCACGAAGTTCGGCGAGGAGCAGATGCAGGCTCTCGCCCGCTTTATGAACGAGGAAGGCGAATACGTTGTGTATGTCGGCACGCTTACCACGCCACTGCATAACAAATGGGCCGATGCCGCTATAGCCTACCAGAAGGCGCACTATCCCAAGATGAAACTGGCAGCGAGCCGTTTCCCGGGCGCCGACGAGGTCGATACCAGCATGCGGACCACTCTGGATGTGCTGAAAGCATATCCAAACCTGAAAGGCATCCTGGGCTTCGGCTCAAATGGTCCGATCGGAGCGGGAATTGCGGTCCGGCAAAAGCGCCTTGCGGACAAAGTGATGGTGGTCGGAACCGTCGTGCCCTCACAGGCCAAGCCGATGATTATGGACGGCACCATCAAGGAGGGATTCCTGTGGTCTCCGATTGATGCAGGCTATGCCATGGTTGCCGTTGCGTCCCGCGTGCTGCGCAACCAACCGATTGAGGATGGATTCGAGGTCGAGGGGCTCGGTAAGGCGAACGTGGATAAAGAGAACAAGATCGTTGCTTGGAACGACATCCTCGTGATCAACAAAAGCAGCATTGACGGTCTAATCAAGCAGGGCCTGTAGAGCGCGGTGCAGACGTTCCTTGCGCTGCGCGGCATCAGCAAGCGGTTCGGCGGTGTTCAAGCGCTGAGCCACGTCGATCTCACCATCGCCGAGGGCGAAATTCACTGCCTGGTCGGCGAGAACGGATCGGGCAAATCCACGCTGATCAAGATCCTTGCCGGGGTCGAGGCGCCTGATCCCGGCGGGGAGATAACCGGGGGCGGAAATTCGCGCGCCGCACTTACCCCGGGGGAAAGTCATGCCCTTGGCATCCAGGTTATTTACCAGGACCTTTCGCTGTTTCCGAACCTGACCGTCGCTGAGAACATTGGCGTTTCACTACATCTCGGTCGGCCGCACCGTGTGCGCCCTGAGCGGCTGCGCAAAGTCGCGAGCGCTGCGATGCGCCGGCTCGACGTGGCCCTGGATCTGGAGTCCAAGGTCGCGGACCTCCCGATCTCAGGCTGCCAGCTTGTCGCGATCTGCCGGGCGATAGTCGCGGACGCTCGCCTGGTTATCATGGATGAGCCGACCGCATCGCTGACGCATCATGAGGTTCAGGCGTTGATCCGGATCACGCTGGAACTCAAGCGCAGTGGAGTGGCCGTTATTTTCGTCAGCCATCGGCTAGAGGAGGTGATGGAAATCGCCGATCGTGTCAGCGTGCTGCGTGACGGCCGTCTGGTTGGCACCTTCGATGCCGCCGAGATGACCGGCAACCGGCTGGGGTTTCTGATGACCGGCGGGGCATTCGAGTACCAGCCCGTCCGGCCTGCTCCTCCGTCCGAGACTGTACTGTCGGTGATAGGGTTAACCCGCGCTGGGGAATACAGGGATGTCACCTTTGATATCCGGGCTGGGGAGATCGTCGGGTTGATAGGCCGGCTTGGCGCGGGGCGTACCGAGCTCGCGCTGTCCTTGTTCGGGATCACCCGGCCCCACGCAGGCGAAATCCGGCTGCACGGCGAACGGCTGCGCCTCTCAAACAACCGCGAGGCTATTGCCCAGGGACTTGCCTATGTACCTGAGGATCGCCTGGGTTACGGGCTGGTGCTGGATCAGCCGATTGCAAAAAATATCATCCTGACCGTGCTGCGGCGGCTTGCCCGGTTCGGGCTGGTTCCGCCGGCGGCGCGCCGCGAGGTGGTTGAGGAATGGATCAGGTCACTTGCGATCCGGGTCGGTCATCCGGAGGATGCCGTCCGTACGCTTTCAGGCGGCAATCAGCAACGCGTTGTCCTCGCCAAATGGCTCGCCCGCAACCCCGCGGTGCTAATCCTGGACAGTCCCACCGTTGGCGTGGACATCAAGGCCAAGGACGGCATTTATGATATCGTCGCCGGGCTTGCGGCCAGGGGGAAGGCGATTTTGATGATCTCCGACGAGGTGCCGGAAGTGTACTATCACACAAATCGCGTGCTGCTGATGCAGAACGGCTGCATTGTCAATGAATTCGTCCCCGGCCAAACCAGCGAGCATGCGATCGCGCAGGCCCTCTATGCTTGAGCGCGTTCTAAATCGGCACGAAACGCGGCTTCTGCTGGTGGTGCTTCTGCTGGTGATGGTTCTTTCGGCGACGACAAGACACTTCTTTACACTACAAAATATGTTCGATTTGCTGACGTCCTATGCGTTCACTGGCATTCTGGCCGCCGGACTGCTGGTTGTCCTGGTCTCCGGCGGGATCGATATCTCCTTTACGGCCACGGCATCGGTGGCACAATACGTAGCGGTCTCGCTGGCCAACGCCGCGCCGATCGGCTGGGCGGGCCTATTTGCGGTGGCGCTTGGTGTCGGACTTGTGCTTGGGCTGTTCAATGCGGTGATCATCACGTCGCTGCGGCTCTCCAGCATCATTGCGACGGTCGCCACACTTAATTTGTTTTACGGCTTGCTGGTTTTCGTTACGCACGGTAACTACATCTACACATTACCAGATTTTTTGGCGCAAGGTGTGAACCTTCGGGTGGGCGCCTACGCAGTTAATTTGCAGATGCTACTGCCGATCTTTACCTTCGTTGTCGTCTGGCTGTTGCTGGAGCACACTAGCATCGGCCGGCAAATCTACGCCATGGGTGGCAACCGCGAAGCTGCCAAGCGCATCGGCATCAATGTGGTCGCGCTTAGTCTACTCTGCTATGGGCTGATGGGGCTGACGGCTGGAATCGCGTCCATTGCCGATGCCCAGCTAGAGCAGTCGGTCATGCCGACGTCGCTCGTGGGGAAGGAATTGCACGTCCTGGCGGCAGTGGTGCTGGGTGGCGCGAGCCTTACTGGCGGCGTTGGCAGTGTGTTCGGCACCATTCTCGGCGTCGCGCTGCTCGCGGTGGCGGAGAATGGCCTGATAATCGTTGGTGTTCCATCCTATTGGCTCGACTTCTTCGCCGGAGCTCTGATTTTGTTGGCGGTCAGCTCCACCGCTATTGAGTATGGCGCTGGTCGCCGTCGGCGCGTCGCGACGGCTTCATGATCTCGGGGCTGCGCCTCCAAGCTGTGCACGACACCACCAATCTGCGATTGATTCTGCTAGTGGGCGTGCTGTGCCTAGTGTTTCGTTTATTGGTCGGCACCGCTCTGTTTGCGCCTGCAACGCTGCAATCCATGGCCTTTCAGATGCCGGAACTTGGCATCCTTTCGCTTGCCATGATGGTTACGCTGCTTTCCGGCGGATTGGATCTTTCGATTATCGCTACGGCTGACCTTTCCGCGCTGACAATGGCGCATGTGCTTCTGGGGCACGTCTCCGCCAGTGGGGCGGCTTTTATACTCTGGCAGGTGCTGGCGCTTTGTGCCGGCACACTTACGGCTTTGATAATCGGCACGCTGAATGGCGCGGTAGTTGCCTATATTGGGGTCTCGCCGATCTTGGTCACGCTTGGTACCATGACCATGGTGCGCGGTTGTGCCATCGGGTTGACGCACGGCACGGTCCTATCTGGGTTTCCCAAGTGGATCGTTTTCCTCGGCAACGGCATGTTGGCCCGCATCCCGATGCCACTGTTCGTGTTCATTGCCATGGCCGTTCCGGTTTCGGTGCTGCTGCAGCACTCGCCATTGGGGATTAGTGTCGGGATGATCGGCTCTAATGAACGCGCTACGCGCTACTCCGGCGTAGATACGAGGGGGGCGTTGCTGCGGGTGTACATGCTTGCCAGTTTTCTCTCGGCGGTTGCGGGCCTGTTGATGATGGCCCGATTCAACTCCGCCAACGCGGATTATGGCCAGAGCTATCTGTTGGTGACCATTCTTGCCGCGGTGTTGGGCGGGATCGACCCGAGGGGCGGGTTCGGCAAGGTCAGCGGGCTGCTTTTGGCGCTGATTGCCCTGCAGCTCGTTTCGTCGGCATTTAACCTCCTTAATCTCAGCGAATTCCTGACGCTTGCCATCTGGGGCGGGCTGCTGATCGCGGCAGCGGGTCTTCCCTTACTGCGAGGCGTTGTGGGTCGCCTCGGGGCTGGCTGGGCCAGGGAATAAGGCCTGATTAGGAATTTCCAGCACAAATGTCAGAGTTCCTGACCGAATGCCTTGACTTGCAGCTCCTTGAGCTTGTCGTGCCCGCCGGGGGTGTTGGGGTCAAGGGCGAGCAGTTTCTGCCAGGCTTCGTAAGCGCCCTTCCAATCGCCGCGCTGTGCGGCCATTTCGCTGAGGCTTTTGTATGCCAGGAAATTCCGTGGCTCGTGCTGAACGGCGAGCGCGAGGTCCTCGATTGCGCCCTGTGTGTCGCCGGCGGCGTAGCGGGCCATGGCAAGCTGGCGATATCCCTCGGCGGAGTTCGGATCGAGTGTGACGACATCATCGAAGGATTGCACGGCCTGCGCATAGTTTCCGGCATCCATTTCCCGCAAGCCGCGGCCCATGAGCAGGCGGACGGAGGGTGATCCCTGGTTGACCCAGAGGGATTGCAATGTGCTTTCGAGAGCAGCGGCGGCCGCAGGGGAGGGGGCGGCTTTCAAACCGTCCAGCAGTTTGTTGATTTGGGCCTGCTGCTGCGCCGATTGGGTTTGTGCAAGGGCCGGCGTGGTGAAGAGGAGGGGGAGTGCCAGTAGCGGCAACAGCCAGCGGCTCCTGAAGGTTGCAGCGTTGTGGGGCGGGCCTGGATCGCCATGCCCCAGTTCGCGGGGCTCGCGATGGCGGGGGGAGGACTGATGCGGGTAGTGCATGGGAGTTGTCATTGAGGCAGTTTGGTGGGTTCGGACGACGACCGTTCACGTCCAAGCGGGCGAGGAGGCCGATGGTTGCGAACTTGTCGGCATGGTTACGAGGTCGAGGCACGCCGCCACAACATGTAGCACGCGGCCACGAACCAGATGGCGGAGAGCAGAAAGATCACAAGAGAGATCCAGGGAGAAACCCCACCCAACACGATCTGGACGAACATCATCAGGACGGCGGACACCATCATGCCAAATCGCATATTCCTGACGGGGTTCACCGGGTTGAGCTGGTAGTGATCGATCGTGAGGACGACGAAGGCCGCGATCAGCAACGGGACGATGGCGAAGGTCGGGATCATGCGGGGGTTATAGCCCAGGAAGGAGCGGACCGGGACCCGCAGAGCGGGAGAGGTGAGGTTAATGTGCGAACAGATCGGGGTTGTCGTAGCCGAGCAGGTCGAGCCGGGCGCGGGTGGGGAGGAAGCGGAAGCAAGCCTCGGCAAGGTCTAGGCGCTGTTCGCGGATGAGCAGCGCCTCCAGCCGGGCCCAGAGGGCGTGGAGGTGCAGCACGTCGGAGGCGGCGTAGGCGAGTTGCTCCGAGGTAAGCTCGGGCGCACCCCAATCGGAGGTTTGCTGCTGCTTGTTGAGCTCGATGCCCAGGAGCTCTTTGCACAGGTCACGCAGGCCATGTTTGTCGGTGAAGGTGCGGGTCAGCCTGGCGGCGATTTTCGTGCACTTCACGGGTGCGACGGTGATGCCGAATGTGTGCTGCAGGATGGCGACATCGAATCGAGCGAAGTGCATGAGCTTAATGGTCTGGGGGTCGGCGAGGAGGCGGGCGAGATTGGGGGCGTTAAAGCCGCGGCCGCCGAGGGACTCGGGGAGGAGCTGGACAAGGTGGGCGACGCCATCTCCGGCCGAGAGCTGGACCAGGCAGAGCCGGTCCCGGTGAGGATTGAGGCCCATTGTTTCGGTATCGACGGCGATAACGGGACCGAGGACGAGGGCTTCCGGCAAATCGTTTTGGTAGAGGCGGATCGTGGCGCCGGGCATGAACTGCGTTTCGGTCATGTTTTGGTGCCCAGGAGAAGACTCGAACTTCCACGACCTTGCGGCCACAGGTACCTGAAACCTGCGCGTCTACCAATTCCGCCACCTGGGCCAGGCGCCAGCCGAGGGGCCGGATGTAGCGGCGCGGGCCGCTTGCGTCAACTCGTCCAGAGTTGAACGGCGCGGTATTGCGGGCCACATGCCGCGTCTCGAAGCAGAGGACCTCCGCATGCCGGACGTTGACGCCTACCTCGGCTTTCGCGAGGCCGCACAGAGCGCGATCCGACGCGCCATTGACGCCGCCGCCGAGGCGCGTGGTGCCGATCTGCGCCGCGGCCTGGAGGACACCGAGGCGGCGCTGGCAGACGCGATCCTGCTCTCTCCCGACACCAGGACCAGGGAACGCCTGAAGCGGGCGCTGGGCACGGTGCGCCGAGCCCTGCGCGACTTCGAGCTTGGCATGCTCGCTGAGCTGGGCGCGCTGGTGGAACAGGCCCTGGCTGACATCGCCGCCTAAAAAGGAAAACAGGGTAACTAGCTGGAACGCCCCGACCTCGTCCAGTCCTCGCCAGGACGAGGGCGGGAGAGGGCGAAAATTGGGCGGCCGGCCCGAAAGCCAGTATGGAACTTGCAATGACGCCGCTGGCGCGTGCTTGACGAGGCGGAAAAAAAGGGGACTGGAAGCGGGGTGACAGCGGCGATCATCGAACTGGATCACGTGAACAAGTGGTTTGGACACGTGCATGTGCTCCGTGACGTGTCGCTGCAGGTTGGGGAGAAGGAGCGGGTTGTCGTATGCGGCCCGTCAGGGTCGGGTAAATCGACCATGATCCGTTGCATCAACCGGCTGGAGTCACACCAGGAAGGCCGGATTGTGGTGGACGGTATCGAGCTGACGGACGACACGCGGGCGCTGGACAGGATCCGGCGCGAGGTTGGGATGGTGTTTCAGTCGTTCAATCTGTTCCCGCATCTAACAATTCTTGAGAACTGCACGCTGGCGCCGATCTGGGTGCGGAAGATGTCCAAAACAGAGGCGGAGGAGCTGGCAATGGGCCTGCTCCGCCGCGTGCGCATTCCAGAACAGGCAGGGAAGTATCCGGGACAGTTGTCGGGCGGGCAGCAGCAGCGGGTGGCAATTGCCCGGGCGCTGTGCATGCGGCCGAAGATTATGTTGTTCGACGAGCCGACCTCGGCGCTCGATCCGGAGATGATAAAGGAAGTTCTGGACGTAATGATCGAGCTGGCGGAGTCGGGGATGACCATGGTGTGCGTGACGCATGAAATGGGGTTTGCGCGCCAGGTGGCCGACCGGGTGGTGTTCATGGACCAGGGCGAGATTGTGGAGAGCGGTCCCCCGCGGTCGCTGTTCGAGGAGCCGCGGACCGACCGGCTGAAGTTGTTTTTGTCGCAGATTCTGCGGGGCCATTAGGGTCTAGCGTTCGGATGGCAGTGGCGGCACATTCGACAAGAGCGGACCGAGGCCTTCCGCTACCGTCAGGTGTGTGATGACCGCGTCACGGAGCCCGGGGTAGGGTAGGTTTGCAAGCATCGCGGTTTGGACCGCCGCCATGACTTCACCGGCCTCCGAACCAATCATCGCGAAGCCCAGAATGCGGTCGTTCTGACCGATAAGAACTTTCATGAAGCCCTGAGTCTCATCCGTTGCCTCTGTGCGCAACACCTTGCTCATGGGCAGTGAGGCGACGCGGACGGCGATACCCTGGCGCTGCGCTTCCGCTTCGTTCAGGCCGATGCGCGCGAGCGGCGGGTCGGTGAACACGACATAGGGGATCAGCCGATCGTGCGTGCTGCGGTTGCCGCCGGCCATGTTGTCTCTGACGATGCGGAAGTCATCGACGGAGACGTGTGTGAATTGTGGGCTGCCGGCGCATTCGCCAATTGCCCAAACATCGGGCGCGGTTGTCTGAAGCCGATCGTTCACGCGAATGTAGCCGCGCGGATCCAGCTCAATTCCGGCATTGTCTAGCCCAATGCCAGCCGTGTTGGGGATACGGCCTATCGCGACGAGCAGGTCGCTGCCTGTGATCTCCTGCTCTCCGGCGGACGTGCGGGCTGTTACGGTGATCTGCTCACCGGACCGGCCGTGAATGCTGATCGGGTTGGCCGCTAATAGAATTTGAATACCCTCGTCGCTGAGAATGCGGTTGATTTCTTCCGCTGCGTCGGGATCTTCGCGAGCAGTTCTGCGGCGGAAACCTGTTTTCCGCCCGGATTCTTCAGCACGAATAGCGGGGCTGTGTCGCCGGCCTTGAGCGCGCGTGTTGCTGCGCCTGAAGCGACCAGTTCCGTGGCGCGGTGCATAGTGCCGATTACCGAGCGCGATACGTTGTACGGAGGCTTGCCGGCCTCGAAGTCGGCCTTGAACGCATCGAGTTTCGCTTGCAAGGACGTTTTGCTTCTCCGGACGATTGACGTTGTCGCGGACAAAATTTGCTCCCAGTGGCACTGGTGAGGTAGCCCTGGTGATAAGTTCCATTCCTAGGAGGAATAGAAATGGGCCGGTTTGCCGCAAATGGAAGCGTTTGTCTGCGTTATCGAGACCGGATCTTTCACGGCCGCGGCACGACTGTTGAACGTCGGCCAGCCGACCGTGTTCAAGACTGTGGCGCAGCTCGGCGTGCGACTGCTGATGCGCTCCACGCGCGGCCTGTCGCCGACCGAAGCCGGGCAGAGCTATTACGAGCGCCAGACGGGCCATCGAGGAGGCGGACGGGGCCGAGCTCGCGGCGCGCGGTGCGGGTGCCGGGCTGAGGGGGCGGCTGCGGATCAGCGCCGCCGTCACCTTTGCGCGACTGCACGTCATACCACACGTGCCAAAGTTCCGCGGCGAAGGTGTGCGCGCCGCCGTGCTGGCGGATATGGGGCTGACCATTGCCTCGGCCTGGATGTTCGGCCCGGAGGTTGCCTCGGTGGCAGTGAAACGGGTGCTGGCAGACTGGTCACTTCCGGACATCGATGTCAGGGCGGTGTATCCTACGGGCCGGATGCCGAGCGCCAAGGCACGCGCCTTCGCGTCGGTGGAAGCGGCGCTCAGCCCTATTCCTTGGAAGGATGAATTTAGTCCGGTTCGGTAGCTACCGCCTGTCCGCCTGGTGTGCATCCTTGCGCTGGGCATCGCACCCAGTGGGAGGGGTTGTTAGCATGAGCGGAAAACTCGCAGGTAAAGTCGCTGTAGTTACCCGGAGCGCTGGTATCGGGTTTGAAGCAGCGAAGCGCTTTGCGCAGGAAGGCGCCCGCGTGTTCATCACCGGCCGCGACCGAGCCAGGCTCGACCGAGCGGTGGCCGAGATCGGTGACAGTACAATCGGCGTTCAGGGTGATGCATCGAAACTTGCGGACATTGATCGAATCTACAGCGTTGTTAAAGAGAGCGCCGAGCACATCGATGTGCTGTTTGTGAACGCCGGAATCTATGAGTTCGGAAGGCTGGGCGAGATAACCGAGGAGCATTTCGACAAAACGTTTGGCATCAATGTACGCGGTGTACTGTTTACCGTGCAGAAGGCGCTGCCGCTTCTTTCGAAAGGCGCCTCAGTGATTCTCACCGGTTCGATGGTGTCAATCAAGGGCTTCCCTGCCTGCTCTGCCTATAATGCGTCTAAGGCGGCAGTACGCTCGTTTGCACGCACGTGGATCGTTGATCTCACGGGGCGGAACATTCGCGTCAATGTGCTGAGCCCAGGATACACGGCCACCCCCGGGCTCGCGGATTTTATGACGGATGAGCAAAGAGCATCGGCCATCGCTACCGTTCCGCTCGGCCGGATCGGCATGCCGGACGATCTGGCCAAAGCGGCGCTATTCCTGGCATCGGACGACAGCAGTTATGTCAATGGTGTCGAATTGTTTGTGGATGGCGGAGCCGTCCAGTACTGAAGAGGTGCTGGACAGCGTGAGGCTAGTCGCCGGCGTATTCGGCCGTCATGCGCCGGCCCCTCTGGCCTTTTCCCCCCGCCGGTGTCACAACCCGCCCCCGTTCCGGGTGCGCCCCGGCTCCCACGAGGAAGATGATGGCCAAGATCAAAGTGAAAACGCCCGTCGTCGAGCTGGACGGCGATGAAATGACCCGGATCATCTGGGGGTTCATCAAGGACAAGCTGATCCTGCCCTACCTGGATATCGATCTGAAATACTTCGATTTGGGCATTCAGCACCGGGATGAGACCGATGATCAGGTGACTGTGGATGCGGCCCGGGCGATTGCCGAATATGGGGTCGGGGTGAAGTGCGCGACGATTACGCCGGATGAGGCGCGGGTGAAGGAGTTCGGGTTAAATCGGATGTATCGCAGCCCAAACGGGACAATCCGCAATATCCTGGACGGAACGATTTTTCGCGAGCCGATCATCTGCCGGAACGTGCCGCGGCTTGTGCCACACTGGACGAAGCCGATCGTGATCGGGCGCCATGCTTACGGGGATATTTATCGGGCGACCGAGCTGAAGGTGCCGGGTGCCGGGAAGGTGACGCTGACCTATCAGCCGGCCGGCGGCGGCTCCGCCCAGGTGTTGGAGGTGCACGAGTTCAAGCAAGACGGCGGGGTGGCGATGGCGATGCACAACACCCGGGCGTCGATTGAAGGGTTTGCACGGGCGAGCTTCAATTACGGGCTGCTGCGCGGATACCCGGTGTATCTGTCAACGAAGAACACGATCTTGAAGGCGTATGACGGGTTTTTTAAGGATACGTTTCAGGAGATATTTGATCGCGAGTTTCGGGCGGAGTTTGAGAAACATGGCCTGACGTATGAGCACCGGCTGATCGATGACATGGTGGCACAGGCGCTCAAGTGGAGTGGCGGGTATATCTGGGCGTGCAAGAACTACGACGGCGACGTGCAGTCGGACGTGGTGGCGCAGGGGTTCGGTTCGCTCGGGCTGATGACATCGGTGCTGATGAGTCCGGACGGCAAGACGGTAGAGAGCGAGGCGGCGCATGGCACGGTGACGCGGCATTACCGGCAGCACCAGAAGGGGCAAGAAACGTCGACTAATCCGATCGCCTCGATCTTCGCGTGGACGCGCGGGTTGGCGTATCGGGGGCGGTTCGATGGCGCGCCCGAGGTGACGCGGTTTGCGGAAACACTGGAGCGAGTCTGCGTCGAGACGGTCGAGTCCGGTTACATGACCAGGGACTTGGCGGTGCTGATCGGGCGGGAGCAGAAGTGGCTGAATACTCAGGCGTTTCTGTCGAAGATCGATGACAACCTGAAGGCGGCCATGGGGTGACTGCGCGCCATGTCGTGATGATCGGTGCCGGGATAATTGGCGCCGCGACTGCGCTGGAGCTGCAGCGGGACGGGAATCGGGTCACGATACTGGAGCCGGGCGAGCCGGGGGGAGAGCAGGCGGCGAGCTATGGGAACGGCTGCTGGTTGTCTCCGGGGAGCGTGGTGCCGCTGTCGGCGCCTGGCATATGGCGGAAGGTGCCGGGATGGCTGGCTGATCCACTGGGGCCGCTGACGATCCGTTGGCAGTATCTGCCGCGGATGCTGCCGTGGCTGTGGCAGTTCGTGCGCGCGGGGTCGTCGGTGGCAAAACTGCAGGCGATGGCGCAGGCATTGCGGCCGTTGGTGGCTCAGGCGCCGGAGTGGCATCTGGTTTTGGCTCGGGAGGCTGGGGTGGCCGAGCTGATCCGGCGCGAGGGGCAGTTGTATGTGTTCCCGGACCGGGCGGCGTTCGAGGCGGAGGCGGTGGCCTGGCAGTTGCGCCGGGAGAACGGCGTGCATTGGATCGAGCTGGATGAGAACGAGCTGCGCCAGCGCGAGCCGGAATTGTCGCGCGATTACCGGTTCGGGGTCTTCGTGGAGGAAGGCGGGCACTGCCTGAACCCGGGCGCGTATGTGGCGGCGCTAGTGGCGGCGGCGGTGGGGCAGGGGGCAGAGCTGCGGCGGGGTCGGGCGACGGGGTTCCGGCTGGAGGGCGGGCGGCTGCGGGCGGTGCGGACGGAACAGGGGGAGACGATGTGTGATGCGGCGGTGATTGCGGCCGGAGCTTGGTCGGGTGCGCTGGCAGCGGCGGTGGGTGATCGCGTGCCGCTGGAGACGGAGCGGGGCTATCACGCGGTAATCGAGGCGCCGGAGAGCGGGCCGCGGCATCCGATCATGCCGAGCGATGGCAAGATGGCGATGACGATGATGGCGCAGGGGTTGCGGATTGCAGGACAGGTGGAGCTGGCCGGGTTGGAGGCGGCGCCGAACTGGCGGCGGGCGGAGATTCTGCGGGATTTTGCGTTGCGGATGTGGCCGGGGTTGCCGCGTGATCTGCCTTCCGAGCGGGTGAAGGTGTGGATGGGGCATCGTCCGTCGATTGCGGACGGATTGCCGTGTGTCGGGCCGGCTTCGGGGTGTCCGGACGTGTTCCATGCGTTCGGGCACGGGCATATCGGGCTGGCGGCGGGGGCGGCGACGGGGCGGCTGGTGGCGGATCTGGTGGGTGGTAGGAGCGGGGGAATTGATCCCCGGCCGTATGGGGTGGGAAGGTTCGTCAGCTGAATTGGAGTTGTGCATTTATTGCGGTCGCTGTATGAGATAGGGTATGGAATTTGCGGCCGTAATTGCTTTGTATAACGGCGCTCGCTACATTGCGGAGACGCTAGAGGGAGTTCTGTCGCAGTCGTATCCCGCCGCCGAGATTACCGTCGTCGATGATGGCTCTTCCGACGGGGGACCGGAGATTGTCCGGCGCTGTTTCCCTAAGGCGATACTATTGCGTTTGCCGGAGAACAGGGGGCAGCAGGCAGCTCGGAACTTCGGTATCACGCACACTAAAGCCGAGCGAATTGCGTTCTGCGACCAGGACGACGTGTGGCGACCGGATCATCTTTCAACTCATTGCAAGGTGCTTGAAGGCCATCCGGATCTGGATTTTACATTCAGCAATTTCAAAATACTCAGAGATGGGCAAGTCGAACATACCACTAAGTTCGACCAGGCGCCGAAGGGATATTGGGATAATGCGGGGCGTATTTCCGGCGCACATGGCTGGCGATTTGCCCGGAACATCGCCGCGCAGACATTTCACTGGCATCCGATCTTTCCATCGGCCACGGTCGTGTCCCGGAGACTTCTTACGGATGTAGGGATGTTCAACGAGGCCATGCGAGGGCTTTCGCCGGAGGATGGAGAGTTCACTTTACGCTGTCTGTACAAAGGCAATGTGGGAGCGGTGCCGGAACCCACTGTGCTGATTCGCAGGCATGCCGGGAACACCTCCAGAGATCCGCTGAAGTCGCTGCTGGATGAGATTAGGGTCCTCGGCTGGATACGAGAGCACCACCATGAGGCCCGGGACTATGTGGATATCATTGACACGGAGATCAGTAGAAGGCGGTTGACAGCACTTGATGGGGCGTTTGCGGCGGGCCGACATGACGTGGTTAGAAGTCTGCTGCCTGATGTTGCCCACAAGGATCGCTCGCTGAGTGTTCAGGTAAAGGTTGCGTTGGCGCGAATGCCAGACCCGATCGGGCAGCCATTGAATGCATTTCTGCAGAAGATGTCCGGAATTATCAAGCGACAGCCTGGTAGCTGGCACACCGCCCACTGACGCCATTTGAGATTGAGTGTGACTATGAAAATCAGCGTCGTATGTCCGGTATATGACACTCCGGAAGAAATATTACAACAGGCAGTCAATTCAGTCTTTGAGCAAGATGTTCACCGAGAGTGCGAGGTAATTCTTGTCGACGATGCCAGCAATAATCCCGGAACGATTGCGTGTCTCCAAAGGCTCAAAGCTGGCTACGATCGCATTAGGCTGATTCGTCTGCCGGCCAACAAAGGCCCTTCGAGTGCCCGCGCTGCGGGCATCCGCGTGGCTTCCGGGGAATGGATAGGTTTCCTGGATTCGGACGACAGCTGGCTGCCAGGCGCGCTGCAGCACTTCCGCGACACGATGGCGGCCGCGCCCCAAGCGCGGTGGATTGTCGGGCATTACCAAACGCTCCACGCTGGCGGGGCGGTCGAAATGAATCCACTGGTTTCCGACGAGGTTCCCGGCAAGGCTGTTGCACGTGGGGTTATCAGGATCACGGGTCCAGCGCTGACGAAGCATTTGATTGGCAGTTCCCGGTTCCACATCGGGGCAACGCTGATAGACAGATCGCTGCTCGGGCAGATAACTGATTTCGGATTTACTGAGGGTTTGCTATACAACGAAGATTGGTTACTGTGGGTTCGCCTGTCGGTGGTTTGCGATCTCTACTTTATCAACGCTGAAACTTACCAGTTACGTCGCGACCGCAGGTCGGTGACGATGGGATCGCCACGGCGGATCACTCATAAGCTACTTTCCGCGCTTACGATAGCAAAGCGGGATCCCATTCTCAGACCGTTTCGACGCGAGATTCGCTGGGCCACGTACGGAACTGCAAAAGGGCTTGCCGTGAATAATATGCTTAGCGGACGGCCGGCGAGGGCCGCATGGTTTGCGGTGAAGGCTTACATGATCGACCCGCGTGAGATCGGAGATCTGGTCCAATTCATTCGGCTGACCAGAATGTCGCAGGCCGAACGACTGATTGCCGGGAGTGCGTACAGTAGGTTAGAGCAATTTATTGCACCCGGCCAGACTTTCCAATGACTCTTCCAGCAAGCCGCCAAACCCGAGGAGGAAGCGGCGCCACGTTGTTTTGCTTGTCTAATCGGGCACAGAACGTGATAGGGTTACGGTCACGGTAGAGTCGGAAAACTATGGGCACGGCGTTCAATATGAATGCGGGAATCCAGCAGCTAAAGAGAGGGTGCCGCGCGTTTGCAACTCGCGTTGCCCGGAGGGCGGGATATGAGGTAACCCCGAGATGGCAAATGCCGAGCGAGGCATGGGCAAGACGTCTGCGCCATTTATTTGCGAGGAAGTCCATCGATACGGTCGTTGATGTGGGCGCGAATGAGGGTCAGTTCGCGACTTTGCTCAGACAGCAGGTAGGGTTTCAAGGAAGCATAATATCATTCGAGCCAAACCCCCGGGTCGCGGAGCGTCTCCTTGAGCGGTCCAAAGATGACAAACTGTGGACCGTGGTGAACTGTGCACTTGGGAGTGCTCCCGGGGTCATGAGCTTGAATCTCACGAAAGAGTCGGTGTTTACCTCCTTCCTAACGCCGATGCCGGAAATCCTGGACCGCGGCGGAGAGATTATTGAGCGCGCCCAGGTTCGTGTCAGCACGCTCGATACAGAGCTTCCCCATGACGTTTGTCCAACGAGGACGTTTCTCAAACTCGATACACAAGGCTTCGATTTGGAGGTTTTGGCTGGAGCGACTAATATCGTGAGAAACATTCCGCTACTTCAGGTGGAGATTTCATTCCTTCCCATCTACGAGGGTATGCCGGGCTTCCAGGATGCGCTCGCTAGATTCGAGAGCCTCGGGTTTGTGGTCGCTGATCTGTTCTTAGTCGCCACGGCGAGGTCGGAACAAGCGTACGAATTTGATTGCATTATGGTGCGGCCTGGGTGAAATTGCCTGCGCTGAGCTGCGTCATGTGACTTGTTTCTGGGACCGGAAGAACCCAGCAAAGCCAGCTTCAAAAGTCTCGCGGTAGTCGTCGGCGAGCCGGTCCGGCTGTCGAAGATCGCGCGCTGTTTTCAAATAGCTTATTGCTTGCTTATAGTGATCGGTATCAAGCTCGGATACGACCTGATCTATTACCCCAGCCATCTGAGCCGGATCATTGCAAAGATAGCCGATATCTCCGTAGCGACGAACCAAGGCTTGGGTGAGAGGCACACTGGACGCGATCACCGGTTTCAGCCAGGTGATAGCATCCAGTAAGGCACCGCTGGCGGATAAATCGTAGTATCCTCCCGCGCGATATGGCAAAAACACGAAGTGCAGCGACCCCAACCGCTGCCGAAACACATCGCGTGGGAGGTGCTTGTCCGTAACTGGGCTATCCAGCAGTCCGCCACCTTGCGGTGGGTCGGCACCGGGCATCAAGCGCCCGATAAGGTGGAACTCCACCGCGTCGCCATGCCGTGCTTTCACCTCGCGAGCCGTCTGTAAAAATAGCGGAAACCCCTTCGCTTCGCTGGCCAGCCCGACAAATCCGATCCGGACCGGCCGCGTCAACTCCATGTGCGGCACGAACGGGATCTCACCGGCGTTTACCGGAAGGTCCAAGACATCCGTCCGGGTAGCCAAACAGGGTTCCCGTCGCTCCAGCTCATCCTTGATCGCCTGCTCCAGCACCAGGAACCGCAGTGCGGACGGGTGCCGCGCGGTCAGGACCGCGCGGGTGTCCATCATGCGCAGCAGCGGATTTCGCGGCCGCCAGCCGTTCAGGTCGTTCAGGTTCCCATGCAGCCCGACCTGAACCGCGAGCCTGCGCTGCGAGGTCCGCAGCAGAAGCGAGGCGGCTAAAATTGCCGTGGAGGTCGCGGAGATCAGCATCAGCAGGCAGGGCTCATCCTGCGGCACGCCACGCAGTGCGGCGCGCATCGCGGCAAGCTCTCGCCAAAATCGCCGCATAGAGACGATGTGGGGTCTGTGCAGAAATTGCTGGTCCAGGGCGATGGAGTGGAATGTGATTCCCGGCCGCTCCGTCAGGGCGGAGTCCTTGCGAAGTTCCGCGAGATGCGATGCGTCCGCGAAGATGCGGATCTGCTGTTCGGGAAAAGCGCGCGAGATTGTCTGTATCGTGGCGCTGTTGCCCGGCGCGTGCATGGTGCCGATCCAGGTCGGCTCGAAAACCAGGATCACGGCAGATCAGCGACCGCGAAGCGTTGCGGGCGAAGTCCCGAATGCAACCAGGTTATCATGGTGTAGATATCGAAAACCGGACGTCCGAGGGTCGCGCGTAGGGCGCGAGCGTAGGGCGGCATGTTGGTGCATTCCAGCACGATCGCGCCCACTTCCGGATGTCGGGTCACGAGTTCCTGGCCAGCCTCGAGAATATCGGCCTGGGCGAGATCGATATCCATATCCTGGGTTTCGCCGCGGATCAGGACACGGAAAAATTCGCGGCCGTTTTCGGTGCCGACTATGGGCGTATCGGGGGGCACCCCGGCAGCCTCCAGGTGGCGCGGGGTGAGCGACGCGGCACTGACGGTAACGATGCCGACGCGCTGCCCGGGCGGCAGCATGGCCTGGACCCAGGGCACCTGGAGGAGCGCGCTAGTGGCGACCGGAACACGGACATGGGCGGCAAGTTCACTTTGAAACAACGAGAGAAAGCCGCAGTTGGTGGTAATGGCTTCGGCGCCGTGGCCGACGAGTTCGGCCGCGGCATCGAGGCATGGGGTAAGCAGTCCCGCCGCCTGATCCAGCACCACCCGCTCGGGCGTAGCGCCCTCGACGACGCGATAGAGGACGGGAAACGGCCAGGTTTGCGCGTTTCCCATATCGCCGGGGATGCGCGGAAAACGCGCATCGAGCATTAAGATGCCGAGGGGTGCGCCGTAGATCGCTTTGCCGCCGCGTGCGATCACAGAACCTCCTGCGGTGCGCCCGCTGAACATGGGGCCACGCCGATGGCTTTCGCGTTGTCGCGGACCTCTCGCCAGGTTGCCATAACTCCGTGCAGCTCGCGGGTGAAGAAATCGTAAAACTCGTCGAGCCAGTTGAGGAACCGTATCAGATCGTCCTGGGTCTGCACGTACGGGTACAGCCGACCTTAAGCGAGGGAGAGTGATAGGTGAGCACAAAGACCTTTTCGCCGCGTTGAAGCAGTTCGCGGACGAGGCGCTTCGCTTCCTCGCATGTTACCCCTTCCGGCGTCAGGCGAATACGTTCCAACAGGCCAAGCCGGGATGTGAGCGCAGGGAGGAACAGGCGCTCACTCCAGCGGCTGGTTTGTACGCGCCGCAAGGCGGATGATTTGTTGGCGCAAAGTCCGACGAAGCCCGAGGTGGAGGGGATCTCCAGGACGGAGCGGTCCGCGTCGATCCAGAACGGGGCGGCGGGCATATCGGAGTAATTCGGGCCACCCTGGGGTGAAAAGTCCCATCCCGGCATGATGCTGCTGTCGGCGAAATAACCGAGGGACTTGAGGATATCCCCCGTACGCGGGCCTGCACCGAAGCGGCCGGAGCGGAAAATGCGCGGACGAACTTGCAGTGCGGTTTCGATCGCTTCAGTCAAAAGTCGCGTTTTGTTGTATTCGAGACTGAGGGGAAGGTTTCCGGCGAAGCTGTTTTGGGTGTTCAATGCCTCCTCGAACGGTGGTGTCACCCAGGCGTGCAACTGTGCGCCGATATCGCAGAGTTCATCGGCGAGGAGCTCGGAAAGAGGTTGCCAGCCGGCCTCCTGACTCGCCACGGCGTAGTCCACCATGTAGGTCGGGACCACTCGGTAGCTGTCGAAGATGCGGTGGGCGCGCCACTGATCCTGCATTGAACTGACATCGGAGGAGAGGCGCGAGAAGGGCTGGCTCCAGTCGAAGGCTTCTTCGGCATCCACAACGGTGAGGAGCACGGGTGGTCCATCGTAAAACGGACTGGCGAGCTCGCGGAATTTGGGGTTGATGATGGAGGCGTCGCTGTTTACGGAAGGCGGCAGGCCGGGCGATGTTTCGGCGGCCAGGCCATAAACCCGAAGGTAGCGGTGGGCGACGCTGGTCATATCGAGCGTTGTGCGCACGAACGCGCGGGCCCTTTCGCCTATGGCCTGGCGCAGCGCGGGATCTTCGGCAAGGTGGAGCACGGCCTCACGATAGCCGGTCGCATCCGAGAACAAGAATCCAGTTTCACCGTGCGTGACGAATAGGTCGTTGACCCCGGGCAGATGGCGGACCACCACGGGAAGGCCATTGGTCTGTGCTTCCGGGACAACCAACCCGAAGCCTTCGTTGACCGAGCTGAATACCATAATGTCCGCGGCCTGGAACCAGCGATCAGGATCGTTGACCTGTCCGATGAAGAATATGCGATCGCCAAGGCCAAGAGCGTCCACGGCTGACCGCATATCGGCGACATAGTCGGGCTCCAGTTCCGGGCCGACCAGCAGCAGCCAAGTGTCGGGCCGGCGAGCCACGATGGCTGGCATCTGCTCGATCAGGAACAGAGGATCCTTGCGGAGGCAAAGACCACCAACAAAGATAAGCACCAGTCCGTCGGCCGGGATACCCAGGCGGCCGCGCAGCTCGCGCCTGGTGTCAGGGTGCAGATCCGGCAAAGTTATTCCATTCGGTATCAGCTCACATTGCTTGTGCGGCATTGCCGCTGCGGTTTCAGCCTGCAGCTTGGGGCTGATCGAAATGTAGCAGTGGAATACCTGAATGAGCTGCCGGGCCCACCAACGAAGCGAGTTCCTATAGGAGTTGACGATGCCCGGCACGCTATCGTCGAGCGTGGCGGAGAGGAGCAGGCGGCGGCGGAAGAGGCGGGTGATGAAGTAGGTTAGAAAGTTACCAATCGGCGTGGGTATGAAAGTGGACGGTTCGAAACCGACGAACGTTCCTAACGAACCAAAGGACCAGCGCGAGTTCTTGGCGCCACACGCCGCTATGTCGACCCTGGAGATAATGGATGCGCGACAGGGAAGAGCAGGCCCCGGGGAGTGGGTGGGCACGAAGTGTGTGGGTGACCAGGAGTTCGTGTTCGATTGTTGGATCGAGCGCCTGCATGTAGGATGATAAGCGCTCAAGAAACGTGCCTTCGCCGGTGAAGTCGGGGCGGTAGTATTTCAATACATGCAGGACACGTCTTTGTCTGAGTATCCGATTCACGCGACAAAGCGTAGACGCTTCGGGTCTCCCGCTTCTTTGCGACCGGATACTGGCAGGCATATCAGTGGGCTTGCCGCTCGCTCAGCAGTTTTTTGAAGTAGGCGATGGTCTGTCGCAAGCCATCTTCGAGGGCGGTCTGGGGTTTCCAGCCGAGGAGCTGCTGGATACGGGTGATGTCCGGGCATCGCTGCATGGGATCATCCTGCGGCAGTGGCCGCGTAACGATTTTGGACTTGGTCCCGGTCAGCCGGATGGTGGCCTCGGCCAGCTCGCGCACGGTAATTTCGTGTGGATTGCCGATGTTGAGCGGTCCGGTCACGTCATGGTCGGTGTCCATCAGGCGGACGAGACCATCGATCAGGTCATCGACGTAGCAGAATGCTCGAGTTTGCCGGCCGTCGCCGTAGAGGGTGATTTCGTGGCCCTGTAGCGCCTGGACAATGAAGTTGGAAACGACGCGTCCGTCATTGGGATGCATACGCGGGCCGTAGGTATTGAAAATCCGGGCGACCTTGATGCGTACGCGGTGCTGGCGGAGGTAATCGAAGAACAGGGTTTCGGCGCAGCGCTTACCTTCATCGTAGCAGGCGCGCGGGCCGAGGAGATTGACGTTTCCGCGGTAATCCTCGGTCTGCGGGTGGACGGTCGGATCACCGTAGATCTCGCTGGTGGAGGCCTGCAGGATCTTAGCGCCGAGTCGTTTGGCCAGGCCGAGCATGTTGATGGCGCCGATCACGCTGGTCTTGGTGGTCTGCACCGGGTCGAACTGGTAGTGCACCGGGGAGGCGGGGCAGGCCATGTTGTAGATTTCGTCCACCTCGACGTACAGGGGGAAGGTGATGTCGTGGCGCATTGCCTCGAAATGCGGGTTGCCGAGCAAATGGGCGATATTGTCCTTGCGGCCGGTGAAGTAGTTGTCGACGCAAAGCACGTCGTTGCCATCCCGAAGCAGGCGCTCGCATAGGTGGGAACCGAGGAAGCCTGCCCCGCCGGTGACGAGAACGCGCTTGCGTGTGAATGGCATGAGTTCAACCTCTCGTTGTCGCGCGTCTTCTTTCCAGACACCGCGTCCAGGTGCAAGAAAGAACCGTAGGGCAAGGGGGAATATAGATGAGCGAACGGCCGTTTACCCGCGCGGACCTGGAGGCTTTGAAGCAGTGGGACACGCCGACGATCTGCAACGCACTGGAACTTACGAACCCGGAGCGCCGGGCGATTGGGTTCACGACCCAGCCGCTGGTGCCGATCGAGCCGAAGCTGCCGCCGATTGTAGGGCTGGCGCGAGTGGGGATGATCCGGGCGAAGGAGCCGCCGCGGGGCAAAGTGGCGAACCGGCTGGACTGGTACGACTATGTCGCCGATAGCGACCTGCCGACGGTCATCGTGCTGCAGGACCTGGACGACACCCCGGGCTATGGCGCGTGGTGGGGGAGGTGCACTCAAACGGTTCACAAGGCGCTGGGGGCGCTGGGCTGTGTGACGAACGGGTCTTATCGGGACGTGGACGCCTGGGCGGAGGGGTTTCAGGTCATCGGGGGTTGTGTGGGGCCGAGCCATGCCTGGGTGCACATGGTGGATTTCGGTAAGCCGGTGAACGTGCATGGGATGAATGTCGCGCACGACGACGTGTTGCATGCCGACCGGCACGGGGCGGTGGTGATACCGGCGGAACTCGGTAACGAAGCTGCCGGGTGCGATCGATCTGATCGGTCGGCGGGAGAAGGTGATTCTGGATGTGTGCCGGGCGGCGGATTTCACCCCGGCCAAGCTGCGCGAAGCGATCCGGCGGTCGGGGGAGATTCACTGAACCGGCCCGTGGACCGCGGCGAGTTGAGTTCGTATATGCGGCGGCATGAATATAGGTACCAGGCTATTTACTTGGCTGAAGGGCAGGCGGGTCGGGGCTGACTCGGCGGGGAACGTGTATTTCGAGGAGCGCAAGGCCCGGGCAGGGCTGCGCTTGCGTCGGTGGGTCATCTACTCTGGCGAGGTTGAGGCGACCAGGGTGCCGCCGGAATGGGACGCCTGGCTGCGGTATACGACGGATGCTCCGTTGCCCGAGTTGTCGCGCAAACGTTGGCAGAGACCCCATGTGCCGAACCCGACCGGAACTCCGGCGGCCTATTTCCCGCCTGGGCACGACTATGCCGGCGGGCAGCGGCCGCGGGCGACAGGGGATTACGAAGCCTGGACGCCGGGAAGCTGATGGTACGACGTAGTTTCGCCGAGGTACTGACCGGGGCGGTGGTTCTGGTCGTGGCAGTGGGCTTTCTGGGTTATGCCATTGCGCATTCAGGACAGACCGGCATATCCGGGAACGGTTATCCGCTGTATGCCCGATTCAGCAGCATCGCGGGACTGAATATCGGGTCAGACGTGCGGATGGCCGGGGTGAAGATAGGCGTGGTGGACAGCGCCAGTATCGACCCCAAGACCTATCTGGCGGATGTGAAGATGACCATCAGCAATGGCATCGAGCTGCCGACGGACAGCAGCATCACGGTGGCCTCGGAGAGCTTGCTGGGCGGGGAGTATCTCTCGGTCCAGCCCGGGGCGAACGAGGCGGTGCTGAAAGCGGGGCAGACGATCCAATACACGCAAGGGGCGGTCAGCCTGCAAGATCTGTTAGGAAAGTTCATTTTTAGCGCGACCAATATGGTGAACGCGATGACCGGCAACGGGAGCGCCGGGTCGGGGTCCGGGGCCGGCAAGCAGAACAGCAGCGGGGGCGGCGGCGGTCAGGGATTGGCGCCGTTGAAGCCATGATTGCGAAGCCACCCTCCGTCTGGCCGCAGTCTGATGGCACGCCGGTTTCGTGCCGGGAGAAGCTGAAGGTGCTGGCCGAGAACCATGAGGAACTGGCGCAGACCCTGCGCGACGTGTTCGAGGATGCCGTGCTGATGGGGGTGGATGAGCAGGCGATGCGGCGGGTACTGATGGAGATGGTGCAGGGGCTAGAAAGCCCCAAGCGGGCGGCATGAGGCGGGTCGGGGTTGGGCTGCTGGTGCTGATGCCGGGTGTGGCATTCGCCCAGGGACAGCCGACCCCGCTGATTCCGCCGAGCATCAACTATCAGCAGGGTCAGCAGGATCAGACTCAGCCGGGGTCGCAGGACCAGCCGTCGGTACCGATCGAGACGACGCCGTTGCCACCCCCCTCGGGGGCAGCGGCGGCACCCGAGGCTGCGGCTCCGGCTGCTCCTCCGGCTGAGGCGCAGGGTCCGGGGGCGCAACCGCCTGAGGCGCCGGCCTCGAGCGCACCAGCCGCCGAGGCGCAGGGGCCGGCAGCGGGGGGTAATCAGGCGGCTGCTCCTCCGGCGGGTCCGGAGCAGCATCCGATGGTCTCGCAATGGCCAAACAAGTGGGTGCCTCAGACGAGTGCGGTGATCCGTGTGCTGAATAAGGTCGATGCGATCAGCCGGGATGTGACGGTGAAGGTGGGGCAGACTGCGGATGTCGGGTCGCTGTCGATCAAGGTGCAGGCGTGCGTTGCGCGGCCGCCCGATCAGCCGGCGGATGCAGCGGCGTTTCTGGTGGTCTCGGACGGGCATAAGGATGAGGCGGGATTCCAGGGATGGAGTTCTAGCGGACGAGCCCTGGGTCTCTACGCTGCAGAACCCGGTGTACAACGTCCGGGTGGTTGGCTGCAGTTGAGCGGGACGAGCCTGCCGCCGCCGGACCAGGCGGCGTTTCTGCTGGACGTTGATGGTACGCTGTTGGACTTTGCTCCGCGCCCCATGGAGGTGGTGATTCCCGCGGGACTGCCGGACGTGCTGGTGCAGTTGAAGGAGCGGGTGGGCGGAGCGCTCGGGATGGTCAGCGGGCGGCCGGTGGAGCAGGTGGCGGCGCTGTTTGGGGATGTGCCGCAGGCGATCGCGGGGGAGCATGGCGGGGCGATCCGGTATGCTCCAGGGGCGGCGGTGGAACGCGTCGAGGCAGCGGAGGTGCCGCCGGAGTGGCTGGTCGTGGCGGAGCGGCTGGCTGCCGCGCAGCCCGGGGCGCTGTTGGAGCAGAAGGCGCACGGGTTTGTGCTGCACTACCGGAATGCACCGGGAGCCGGCGCGGTGCTGGAGGCGGGGTTGGAGGGTGTGATTGGCGGATCGGGGGCGTTCCAACTGGTGCCGGCGCATATGGCATGGGAGGTGCGGCCTCGCGGGGCGGATAAGGGGAGCGCGGTGCAGGCGTTGATGGCTCGGGCGCCGTTTACGGGGCGGAAGCCGGTGTTTGTCGGGGATGATGTGACGGATGAGGACGGTATCCGAGCGGCGCGGGCCATGGGCGGTATCGGGCTGATGGTGGCGGACGCGTTCGGTGATCCTGCGGGGGTGCGGGCGTGGCTCGGGCGGCTGGCGGCGGAGGGGTGGTAGGCGCGATGCGGCTATCGGATTTTCGGGTGCTGACGTTCGATTGTTACGGCACGCTGATCGATTGGGAGACGGGGTTGTGGGCGGCGCTGCGGGGGATTGCCGATCCCGCGGGCATCGCACGGGAGCCGGCCCTGGCGGCGTTCGCGGAGGTGGAGAACCGGCTGGAGCGCGAGAGTCCGGGGATGCTGTGACTCGGAGCTGCTGGCGGCAGTTCACCGGGAGCTGGTGGCGCGATGGGGTGTAGTGGCGGATGAGGCGGCGGACCGGCAGTTTGGAGCTTCGGTGCCGGACTGGCCGGCGTTTCGGGATACGGCGGAAGCGCTGTGGAGGTTGGAGCCGTATTACCGGCTGGTGGTCCTGTCGAACGTGGACCGGAAGAGCTTCGCGGGGTCGCTGCCGAAGCTGGAGGTGACGTTCGAGGCGGTGTTCACGGCGGAGGACATCGGGGCTTACAAGCCGGATGCTCGGAACTTTGCGTATCTGATCGAGCGGCTGGGGGAGCGCGGGTTCGGGCGGGGCGACATTCTGCATACGGCGCAGAGCCTGTACCACGACCACGTACCGGCGCAGGCAGCGGGCTTGGCGAGGTGCTGGATAGATCGGCGGGCGGGCGCGGAAGGCTGGGGGGCGACGATGGCTCCGCCGGCGGGCGCGCGGTGGGATTTTCGGTTTGCGACGTTGGGGGAGATGGCGGCGGCGCGGGAGAGAGAAGGGTGAGGCCTCCGCGGGGGGCGAGGTCAGCACTCCCACCGCGCTTTGAGACGCGGCGTTGCGAAATCGAGGCATGCGCGAACCTTGATCGGCAGGTATCGCCCGGCCGTGTAAACCAGATGGACCGGCAACGTCGGTGGCCGGAACTCATCTAGGATCGTCACGAGTGCTCCTGCGGCGGGCGCTTCCGCGATGAGATAGGGGAACATCATCGTGATCCCCACGCCGGCTTGTGGGGATCGCGACGTTGGCCTTGGCGCGCACGAAAGCCAAAGGTTACGCGCAAGCAGCTCATCGTCGCTGATACAGTCATCCCCAGGCGCGGCAGCAGGCCCATCGAGTGGATTGGGCAGCAGGCGCAGACGCAAGCGTCGTGGCGGCCGTGCCGCTCGCGCTTATATTACCCTGCGCAAGATGAGGCCGCGAAGTGCGCTTCTGTGGGGCATTGAGGGTGCGCGCACAGGCTGCGCCAACCTGCGATGAGATGGCACTCCGCTGTCGGCGCGTAGATGGCCGGCTCAAGGCGTGTTTCGTTAATGGCAGGCCGGTCGGAGTGCTACCAACCACCGAACCAGACGCCGATGCCGTGGACAATGCCGACGGGGAAGAAGACGGCGGCGGCGACGAGGAGAGGGCGCATATTCGCCTGGGCGCAGAAGACGATGGAGGTGAGCCAGGCGGCGTAGCCGAACAGGCCGAGCGAAAGGCAGGTCGCCATGGCGAAGGGGGTAATAGGGCCGCCGAGGCGGGCTTTGAGTGCGCGGCGTTTCATGGCTCAGGTCGCGTAATCGGGTTCTTCACGGTCCAGCAGGCGGCGCCAAGCGTCGAGATGCAGACGGGCATCGATACGCTCTCCCCACGGTCCTGTGAGGTTACGTCTTGAAGACTCGGGCAAGTTTCGTAACGGGCGGCCGGTGGACATGGCAGTGAGCTGGTACATGCACGTGCGTTCAGCAATGAAAAGTTCGTCGAAGGCGTCGGAGACGGTGTGGCCGACGACGGTGACGCCGTGGGAGGCCATGAGCAGGATGGTTTTGCTGCCGAGCAGCGCCGCGATGCGGTCGCCTTCCTGGTTGCTATCGACGGGCTGGTCGCCTTCGCTGTCAATGACTATGCGGTCGTTGAGGAGCAGGTTGTTGTGGTGCGCGAGGGCGAGCTCGGGTTCCTCGAGCAGGGAGAGGGCGGTGAGCCAGCGGGGGTGGACGTGCAGGACGCAGGTGGCGTGCGGGTTCTGCAGATGAATGCGGGCGTGAATGTGCAAGGCGACCTTGCGGAGCTCGCCTCTGCCACGGAGGACCCGGCCATCGAGGTCGCAAACGATGAGGGAGCTGGCGGTGAGTTCCTGGAATAGATAGCCGCGGGGGTTAATGAGGAAGCGCGGTCGGTCACCGGGCAGCATGACGGAGTTATGGTTGCCGATCTGCTCGTTCCAGCCGAGGCGGGCGGCGATGCGGAAGACCGCGGCCATGTCGCAGCGGAGCTGCCATTCCTGAGTCTCGGCTTCGGTGGATTGGAGGACGGCACTCATTGGGGTGATGGTGCGCCGGGGGGTGGCCGGGGGCAAGCGGGAAGCGTAGTGTGGACCTATGAATAAAGAGATGGCTCGTGCGCATCACGATCTGGGTGGCGTGGCAAAGTTTATGTGCGAGCGCGTGGATAAAGAGCCGCACGTGCTCTCGGATTTCGACAAGGAGGTGGACGCGCTGCGGCAGGTGCTGTCGGCGAAGGCGCTGATGAGCGTGGACGAGCTGCGGCGGGGGATCGAGGCGATCCCGGAGACGGAGTACCACCGGCTGAGTTATTATCAGCGCTGGATCCGGTCGATTGCGGATGCTTTGTTGCGCAAAGGGGTGGTGACGGAGGAGGAGTTGCGGGCGGCGCTGGAGCAGGGATGATGGAGTTTGCCGCGGGGCAGGCGGTGCGGGTGAAGGATGATTGGCCGGAGACGCGGGGGCCGTGCCACATCAGGACTCCCCATTATGTGCGGGGCGAGCAGGGTCGGGTGGTAAGGCGGCTGGGAGCGTTTGGGAACCCGGAGGATCTGGCGTTTGCGCGGCCGGCGGAGCGGCGGGAGTTGTATCACGTGGCTTTTCGCGCCCCGGGGCTGTGGCCTGAGGGGCGGGAGGGCGACGAGGTGGTGGTGGAAATCTTCGCGCATTGGCTGGAGCCGGTGTGATAGCGGTTGTTGAGGCGGAAGCAGAACGACTGCTGGCTGCCCTCCGGGGGTTACTGGTAGCGAAGGGGATTGTCTCGGCGGCGGAGATTGCGGAGCGGATCGCGGTGACGGATCAGGCGTCGCCGAAGCTGGGCGCGGCGATGGTGGCAAAGGCGTGGGTCGATCTGGGGTTCCGGGCGCTGATGCTAGAGGATGGGACCCGGGCGGCGGAGTTGATGGGGATTTCGATGCCGGGAGCGCCTCCGTTGGGGGTGCTGGAGAATACCGCGGAGGTGCATCACCTGGTGGTTTGCACGCTGTGTAGCTGCTACCCGCGGGCGGTGCTGGGGTATCCGCCTTTCTGGTATAAATCGGCGGCGTATCGGGCCGGGACGGTAAGGGACCCGAGGGGAGTGCTGGCGGAATGGGGGACGGTGGTGCCGGAGGGGGTGCGGATTAGGGTGGTTGATAGCACGGCGGATTACCGGTGGATGGTGCTGCCGGTGCGGCCGGTCGGGACCGAGGGGTGGAGCGAGGAGCGGCTGGCGGCGATCGTGCGGGAGGGAGATATGATCGGGGTGACGGTGCCGGAGGTGGGATAGCGGGGAGCGGTCGTTTCGGGGATTTTACGGGATTCGAAGTGTACGTTTGGGCCGTTTTGGCGGAGACGAAAGGGTCACCTCGGGGTTTCTGGCGCAGCGAAAGGGGTCACTTCGGGGTTTCCGGCCGGGGCGCAGTGTACGCTTGCGCGTCCGAGCGGTTGGTGGGGTAGAGGCTAGATCCACCGCCGGACACGGTTTTTGTAATTCACCCATTCTCCGTTGAAGATGGCTTTCAATTGTTTCTCCTCCCGCCGAATGAACAGGTCGATGAAAGGCAGATGCGCGGCGGTGAGGAGCAGCGCTGTTGGTGACCTGAGCCATAACGAGGCGCCAAAGAAGATGAAGACATTTCCGCCGAGGTAGAGCGGGTTCCGGGAGAAGGCGTACGGTCCCGAGGTGATCAGGATATTTTGCGCCTGAGTGAGATGATTTTCATCCGGTGCTGGTAGAAGGAGAATGTGGCCCAAACTCGCAAAAGGAATCCGCTGACCAACAACAAGCCGCCTCCCGGAACCAAGGCCGGCGAAGGGCGACGGCGTATTTCGAGGCGGGAATCTATTTTCGTGCCGGCGAGGGCAACACCCATGCCCACGGTTATGACACCGACGTTGTGAAGTACGCTTTTCAAGAGGCTCATGTCCGGCGCCTAATTAATTTTTTATAATTCTGGCAGGGCAGGCAGGCAGGCATTTCGCGTGCGCGGCCCAAACTGACCATCGATTGCTTCGACCGGGCATCCGGGCCGGGCCCGGCCAATTTGCAGTTCGGTAAGCGCTGTCTGATCGAGAGTGGAGACGGGCTGTGGACCTGTCAGTGCACACAGATGCGCGAAAACCATGGGCTTGCTCCTTCATCGTTCTAGATGTTTTAGAGCGAGTTTAGTGTGCTTGAAACCGAGGTCTGGCGCCGCCCGAAGTCGTGGATGCCGGCCCCCGGATCGGTGGCCGGGGCTGGGTAAAGACAACCGGGTTTTCATACCAACTCGGCCAAAGCGGGCACCGCGGAAATAATCACGGTTATGACGGAATTCACGGCGTTGAGAGCGATCGCAGCATCAATGGCTTGATATCCCAGGAGCACATTCTGCATGGCGATTTTCTGCTGAGCCATAAGGAACTTTCCCTCATCGACAGTCATGTTATCGAGGTTTTCTTGGACGTATTTCCCCGCTGCTATCAGTGATGATGTAGCTCCGATCGCGCCGTGTGCGGCAGTTGGCCAAACATTCTCCAGTAGGCTTTCGACCTCCTGTATTGCGTCCTGCTGAATCGCGTTCCAATCTGCTACCATTGTTGTTCCTCCATTCCCATGACTGTAGGCTTGCCACATCACTTTCCGGGCAGAATTGCCGCTCTTGCAGAAGCATCAGAGGAAGCGGTGCTCGTGCTCGCGCCACTTTTAAGAGTCGCCTCATAAGTGTTCAGCACCGTTAGTTGAGTATCTAGTAATTTCTCTTCTCCTATGAAGAATTGAGGGTTTGAAATTGCTTTTTCTTTCGCGTGCAAATTCCGCACCCCTTCAATCTGATCTCGAAGACTTTGGGCGCGAGCGCTCATGGTCTGCGTCGGGAGATCGGGTGAAGCATTCAGTCGGACTGAAAGGGCGGCGAGATCGCCCTCTATCCTACCATAGGTCTGCGCAGTGTTCTCATCGTAAGCGACAGGCTTACCGGCCGCCGCTTGTCCCGCCCAAGTCTGGAATTGCTGATCGATTTCTTTCGTTACAGAATTTATGTCCTGATCGGCCACATCATCATAAGATACCGAGCAGTTCGCCATTAGAAGAAAGCCGCCGCACACTGCGATGACCCGAAGCAGCCCAGGACTGCCAGAACTGGTCATGACGGCTGTCGAGGCCGATAGTCCAACTCGGCGAAGTTCGTCCGATGGCCCCAGCTGTTTGACACCGGCCCGCCGGGCAGCATGGGCATGGTCTCTTCCTCCCTGAAATTAAGAAAGACGATAATCAGGATTTTTCAGGCATCAACATTAACTTTTGTAAAAGACACCACACCGAATCCGGCCTCGCTCGGGCAGCGTCTCGCGTGTTGGTTGTGGCCAGCCTTGAGTGGTGTGGACCTGCGAATTGGGATCCGCCGCTAGTGAAGTGGACCCCGAATTTGGGACCACCCGCTAAGCTATAAACCGAACCGGTTCCGTCCATGCTACACGGAGCGGAACATGAGCAGAACCCGACGCAGGATCGATGCCGCGCTGAAGGCGAAGATCGCCCTGGAAGCGCTGCGGGAAGACGCGACAGTGGCCGAGCTGGCGGTGCGTTACCAGGTGCATCCGACACAGATCTACGCCTGGAAGAAGCAGCTGCTAGAACATGCCGAACGGGTTTTCCGGACCGGGACAGGCGATGAGCAACCGGCGAAGGAAATCGCGCTACTGCACGCCAAGATCGGCGAACTGGTACTGGAGCGGGATTTTTTAGCGCGGAGGTCCGGCAGATGAGCGCGGCGGGCCGGAGAGCGATGCTCGATCGCGGCCACGGGCAGCTCTCGGTGCGGCGGCAATGCGCGTTGCTTGGACTGGCGCGCTCAGGCGTTTATCGCGCGAAGCCGGAGCATGACGCGGACGAGCTGGCGCTGATGCGCCGGATTGACGCGGTGTTCGTCGCTTGGCCGTTCTATGGCTCGCGGCGGATCGCGGCGACGCTGAGCACGGGCGGGGAGAAGGTAAACCGCAAGCGGGTGCAGCGGCTGATGCGGGTGATGGGGATCGCGGCGCTGGGGCCGAAGCCGCGCACCAGCAAGCCAGGGCCTGGACACAAAATCTACCCGTATCTGCTGCGGGACGTGCGGATCGAGCGAGTGAACCAGGTATGGTGCGCGGACATCACCTACATTCCGATGCGGCGTGGGTTCCTGTATCTGGTGACGGTGATGGATTGGTGGAGTTGCGCGGCGCTGTCGTGGCGGCTGTCGAACACGATGGATGCGGGGTTTTGCGTGGACGCGCTGAAGGACGCCCTGCGGCGACACGGCCGGCCGGAGGTGTTCAATACGGACCAGGGCAGCCAATTCACCTGCGAGGCCTTTGTCGGCACGCTGCTTGGAGCCGGGATTGCGGTATCGATGGATGGCCGCGGTCGATGGATGGACAACGTGTTCATCGAGCGGCTGTGGCGCTCGCTCAAGCACGAGGAGGTTTACTTGAAGGACTACGCGGACGCGCGCGAAGCGCGGGTGGGGATCGGCGCGTGGATGGAGTTCTACAACGAGCTGCGCCCGCATCAGGTGCTGGGACATCGCATGCCGATGGCGGTGTGGCGAGCGGGGCTTGCGAGATCGGCTGTGGATATGCAGCTTCGCTTGGACAACGCTGGCGGGTTACCCACATATCCACAGCCGCCACAACAGCAGGAAGAGGTTTATGCTTAGCTTGAAAGAAGGAAGGATGGGAGCCGGACGGGGGCTGTAGCTAAGCAGCGGGCCAAATTGGTCCCATAGGTGGGGTCCACCTCAGGTGTGGCACTCGGAAGCGTTGGCGCGGACCGGTGCTACACTTCATACCGTGGTTGGCCGGCGCGCCGAGGCGGCTCGGGAATTTGCTGAACGCTTCGGCTACCGGCGCTGGATGCTGTCGCTCGATGAGGCGTTGGCCGATCCTGCAATCGACGTCGTGATTCTGGCCACACCGAGCGAACAGCATGAGGCGCAGGCGATACGCTGTTTGGAGGCCGGTAAGCATACGTTGATCGAGATCCCGATCGCGATGAGCCTCAAGGGCGCCGAACGCGTGATCGCCGCGGGTGAGCGTAGCGGCAAGGTGTACGGCTTGAGCCATCCTATGCGTTTCCGTCGGGAGCGCGAAGCGATGCGGGCACGTGTGCGATCGGGTGAGGAGACGATTCGCCACATCGCCGGCCGGTTCTTTATCAAGCGCCTGGTCAATATTGGGGCCACCGGATACCAGCGGAGGTGGATAGATAACATTCTTTGGCACCACTTCTGCCACTTCGTCGATCTCGGCATGTTTCTGTTCGACGGCACTCCTGTTTCCAGGGTGCAGAGTCATCTCGGCCGTCTGCACCCGGTTACAGGAATTCCGATGGAATGTGTGGTGTTGGTGGAGACGGAGGCCGACCAGACGCTGCTGGTGCATGGCTCTTACCATGCGCAATACCGGTTCTATGACAAGCTGATTGTCACTGATCGTGACGCTTATTTCTTCGATATACTCGCGGGTACGGTGCGCACGGCCGAGGGTGAGACCGAGATCGAGAGCGAACGGCAAAATGCGGCACGCATTATCTTCGACTTCATCGATGCGGTACAGAATAGTCGGCCATCGCTTGCCTCCGGACCTTCGGTGTTGCCGGCGATGCGCGTGTTGCAGTCGGTTCAGGATGCATGGGACGCGCGATATGGGGCGCAGTCTGTTCCAGGCCGGCCGCTCTATTGAGGCTGCCGAGGATCTCGCTCGTGGAGAGTTCCGTGCTGACGCAGATCTATGAAATCTCGAGCCTCGAAGAGGCCGCGGCCGTTTCTGCCATCGGCATTGATCACATCGGAGTGCTGGTCGGCGATGGCCGGTTTCCGCGCGAACAGCCGATCGCCGCGGCACCGACGATTGCTGCAGTTATCGGGGTGCCGGCAAGATTCACTGCGCTGTTCCTGACGCATGACGTTCCGCTGATCATCGCATGGGCACGCGAGCTGCGCCCGTCGATCATACATCTGGGGGCCAGCCCTGAGCTGCTCAGTCCTACGCAGGTTGCGGTGATCAAGCGCGAGTTGTCCGGGAGTGTTGTTATGCGGAGCATTCCAGTCATGGGCGAGGAAAGCTTGGGTGTTGCGCAGAGCTATGAGGAAGTGGCTGACTACCTGCTGCTCGACAGTTATCGGCGCTCGGACCGGCAGGTTGGGGCGCTTGGGGTTACGCACGACTGGAATATCAGCCGGCGGATCGTTGAGTTAGTTCGCATGCCGGTTGTGCTTGCTGGGGGCCTCGGGCCGGACAATGTCGCGGATGCGATACGTGCGGTACTTCCCGCTGGCGTCGATTCGAAGACCAGGACGGACCGGGACGGCTCGCATGCAAAGGATCTTGGGCGGGTGCGGCGATTTCGGGAGGCTGCTCTGGCGGCGTTGGAATCGCGAGAGGGACGTAATCCGGGATAAGCTTCGGTGCGCCTTTGGGCACGGGCGCAGTCCATGCTTGGCCGGCCGCTCGATTGAAGCGTGGCATCAGTGCTCCAGGATGGGCATGCATGTTGCCGCACTCGACATGAGGGAAGAGGAGCCGGCGCTTGCCCGCGCATAGGGCGCTGAGGTGACGGTCAATGCGAAAGTGCCTGACGCTGCCGCACAGGTCGTCAAACAAACCGGTGGGGGCACAAAGGGTGTGCTGGTAAAGTCCGTATCACCGCCGGCGTTTGCGCAAGCGATCCACGTGGTGCGGCGGAAGAGCACTGTTATTCTGGTCGGCCTGCCGCCGGGCGAGTTCGCAATGCCCATCAACGAGGTCGTACTGGGTCGGATTACCCAGGAGCTCGCGGGAGCAATCGAGTTCGCCGCGGAAGGGAAGATCCATCCGCATATTCACAAGATGCAGCTTGAGGGTATCAACGACGTGTTCACCCGCATGAAGTCCGGAACAATCGATGATCGCATGGTGATGACTTTCTAACCAGAGCCGCACTGACCCAGTCTGCTGCTGCAACCCGAGCTATGTACAAAAAACTAGAGGGGGAGGTTGCCCGCGCACCCCACTCATGATAGCGGATGCCCAGAATGTCCATCAATCCTACCTCTTGCCGGGTCCTTATCCTGGCTGCTGGGCTGGGGCAGCGTTTGGGTGCGGATGTGCCACCCAAGGCTCTTCTCGATTTCAGTGGTAGCAGCTTGCTTGCACGACACTTTCGTATCCTCGCCGACTTCGGATTGCGTGACATTACCGTTGTTATCGGCTATCGAGCAGAGGAGTTATACGCCGAAGTGGCCGGACTGCGGGGTGACCTTCGGGTCCGCCTGATCGAGAACCCGTCTTTTCGCAACGGCAGCATCGTCTCTCTGTGGCAAGCCCGTGGCGTGCTCCGTTCGGGGGCGACCGTGATCCTGATGGATGCCGACGTCCTCTACGACCACCGAGTCTTTGCACCCCTGCTCCACTCCGCCCACGAAAACTGCTTTCTCCTGGACCGATCAATCGAACCTGGTGACGAGCCGGTCAAGCTCTGCATCGATAGGGGGCGTATAGTTGACTTCCATAAGCGGCCGCAAATCGATCATGAATGGCACGGTGAATTGGTTGGATTCTTTCGCTTCTCGTCGGACGTGGCAGTCGAGCTTGCAGATCGGGCAGAGGATTATATGGCTAAGGGACGGCTCGAGCTGGAGTACCGAAGAACCAATCCGCGACCTGCTGCTTGCACGAGCAGGCCGCGGGTTTGGGTACGAGGATATCAGCGGCCTGCCATGGATCGAAATCGATTTTCCTACTGATGTCATGATGGCGCGCCGCAGCGTCGCGCCGGAACTGCTCGCATGAGAGAGGGTCCGGCAGCCGGCGAAGTCGCCAGTTTCCGGCAGGACGGATTCCTGGTGGTGCGCAGCTTCCTGGACGCGCAGGAGCTTGCGGAGCTCGATCGCTGGACCAAGGAGATCGCCGCGGAGCCGGAGATTCCCGGACGCCAGATGGTCTATTACGAAGATAGCCTCGTCGTGCCCGGCCAGCGCATTGTGCAGCGCATCGAGAATTTCTGCCCGCTCCATCCGGGTTTTGACCGCCTGCTGCGCCGGGGGCCCATCATCGAATGGGCAGGGGCATTACTCTCCGATCAGGCTGTGCTGTTCAAGGACAAGATTAACTTCAAGCTGCCGGGCGGCAGTGGGTTCAAGGCGCATCAGGACCAGCAGGCAGGCTGGAGCATTTACGCGCCCTTGTTTCTTACTGTCATGCTCAGCATTGACGAGTCGAAAATCGAGAACGGCTGCCTGGAGATCGCTGCGGGCCGCCACAAGGAGGGACTGCTCGGCACAGAATGGCAGCCGCTTGAGCCCGAAGGGTTCGCTTTCGAACCGGTCCCAACAAAGCCCGGCGATGCAATCTTCTTCGACAGTTTTGTGCCGCATGCCTCTGGCCCCAATCGCACACAGTCTCCGCGACGGATCCTCTATGTCACGTACGCGCCCGCCGTATATGGCGATCACCGTGCGCGTTGCTTCGCCGACAAGCGCCACGCCTTTCCACCCGACATCGAGCGCGCTCCCGGGCAGACTTACACTTTTCGGGTCTGAGCGTTGCTGCGGGCAATCGCTGGTTTGAAGCGTGTGCGCCGCTGGGCGCGCCAAAACCAAATGCCGATTACGACCGTCGCCGGTACCAGCAAAATGCTGCCCGAAACCAGCACGAAAGGAAAAACGTCAACCCAGGCTAGCGGACCAATCAGATAGAACAGGTCATCCGGATCGAAACCTGCGGTGCCACCCAGGACGACGGCCCCGGGCTCCAGCTTGCTCTCAATCTCCTCCGACCAGTAAAGGCAGAGAAAGAGGCACGTGCCGCACAGCAGCCCAAGCATGGCAGCCCATCCCCCGAGCCAACTGTGCCGCTGGCCGATACCGACCCCCACAAACATGCAGACATTCACGCTGGTATCAATCACGTAATCGTAAAAATGGCCCGAGGGGCTCGTGTGCCGAGCAAGACGCGCCAGTTCGCCGTCAGCGCGGTCCAACAGCGCGGAGAGCACCCACATAACACCGCCCCAAACGCTCGCTCTGCTGCTGCCCCAGGCGAAGGCAAGGCACGCCAGAGCACCAGTGATCGCGCGCAGCGCAGTAATGTGGTTCGGCGTAATCGGCGTGCCTACTAGTGGACGAACAAGCCACCGTGCGACGTGATGACTCTAGCTTCGTTCCATCAAATGACCTACTCTTGGGTTCGGTTCGGCCACTCCCCCTGCGGCATCGGGCTAGCAGGTGGATCGATAACCCGTCACCCTCCCGATAAATTACATCAGTCGGGAGCCACCAGTCCAGCTAGAGCGGCGGAAATAGCGACCCCCCTTGGGCTTCTGGCCATGCGATTAAAGCGGCCACCTCCAATCGAGGATGTCCGGTGGGTCTATCCCCTCGGTATAAGCGTAATGTCGGCAGTCAAGCTGTTGGTTCATCAACGCGTCGCGCGCGTGTCCGCCCCGCCCCCTAAGAGAAGGAACTCGGTCGATCGCGTCCATGGCCAGCGTAAAGCGATCCACCTGATTCTGGATAGCCAGTTCCATCGGCGTGTTTATGTTACCGCGTTCCTTGTACCCGCGGACGTGGATGTTGTCATGGTTGGTCCGGCGATAGGTCAGCCGATGAATCAGCCAGGGATACGCGTGGAAATTGAAGATGACAGGCTTATCAAGGGTGAACAGAGCATCAAACTCTCGGTCCGAAAGTCCGTGCGGATGCTCGGTATCCGGGACCAGCCGGAACAGATCGACCACATTGACGAACCGCACCCTGAGTTCGGGGAAATGCTGCCGGAGCAGCGCTGTTCCCGCTAGCGCTTCCATCGTGGCGACATCACCGCAACTGGCCATGACAAGGTCGGGCTCGATGTCCTGATCGTTGCTGGCCCACGACCAAATTCCGAGCCCTTTGGTGCAATGCCTCACCGCTGCATCCATGTCGAGATACACCAGGTGCGGCTGCTTGTCGGCAACGATCACGTTGATGTAGTTGCGGCTGCGGAGGCAGTGGTCCGCCACCGAAAGCAGGCAGTTGACATCCGGCGGCAGATAGATCCGTGTCACCTTAGGACTTTTGTTGGCAACCACATCCAGAAAGCCGGGATCCTGATGTGTAAAGCCGTTATGGTCCTGCCGCCACACCGTGGATGTGATAAGCAGGTTCAGCGAAGCGATGTCGGCGCGCCACGGAAGTTCACCGCATTTTTCCAGCCATTTGGCATGCTGGTTGAACATCGAGTTGATAACGTGGACGAAAGCCTCATAGGTTGAAAAAAAGCCGTGCCTGCCTGTCAGCAGGTAGCCTTCGAGCCAACCTTCGAGCGTGTGCTCGCTCAGCATTTCCATCACTCGTCCATCCGGTGCGAGTTCTCCTCCGTCGGCGTCTTCTGGAAAGTACTCGGCGAGCCAGACCTTCTTAGTGGCTTCGTATATCGCGGTCAGGCGGTTTGAGGCGTTTTCGTCCGGGCTGAAGACCCGGAAGTTAGAGGGATTGCACCGAGCGACGTCTCTTAGCATTTGCCCCAGGACCTGGGTTGGCCCGACCTCGGTCAACCCAGGCTTCTCCACCTGCACTGCGTAATCTCGGAAATCCGGCAGTTTGAGCGCCTTACACAGAGAGCCGCCATTGGCGTGCAGGTTTGCTCCCATCCGCCGAGTTCCCGTCGGCGCGAGTTCTCGCAGCTCCTCCACCAATCGTCCGTTTCGATCGAAAAGTTCCTCGGGCCGATAGCTGCGTAGCCACTGCTCCAGGAGACGGAGATGGTCGGGATTGTGGCGCACTTCCGGAAGCGGCACCTGGTGAGCGCGCCAGAACCCTTCAACCTTGTGCCCGTCAACCTCCTTGGGACCGGTCCACCCCTTCAGGCTGCGCAGAACAATCATAGGCCAGCGCGGGCGTTGCGGCTTGGCTGCGGAGTGCCGGGCTTCCGTCTGAATCCGCCGGATCTGCAGGATGCAATGCTCCAAGGTGGCGGCCATTGCCTGGTGCATGCTGTCCAGGTCCGAACCCTCAACGAAATAGGGCTCATACCCGTAGCCTCGTAAGAGAGACTCCAGCTCCTGATGCGGAATGCGGGCGAGGATAGTGGGATTGGCGATTTTATAGCCGTTGAGGTGCAGGATCGGCAGCACGGCGCCATCCCGCGCCGGGTTGAGGAATTTGTTTGAATGCCAGGCGGTCGCCAATGGTCCGGTTTCCGACTCCCCGTCGCCGACCATGACGGTTACGAGCAGATCGGGGTTGTCGTAGGCAGCGCCGTACGCGTGTGAGAGCGAGTAACCAAGCTCTCCTCCTTCATGGATCGAGCCTGGTGTCTCTGGCGTGCAATGGCTGCCTATGCCGCCAGGAAAGGAAAATTGCTTGAGAAGCTGGCGCAGTCCATCCTCGTCTTCCGAGATGTCGGTATAGATCTCGGAATAGGTTCCTTCGAGATAGACGTTCGAGATCACCGCGGGCGCGCCATGGCCGGGACCGGCGATGAAGACCGCGTCCAGGTCATATTTCTTGATCAGGCGATTGAGATGGACATAGGTGAGGCTCAGTCCTCGATCAGAACCCCAGTGACCGAGCAGGCGCCGTTTGATGTGGTCAGGTTTCAACGGCTCACGGAGTAGCGGATTATCCCGCAGGTATATCATCCCGGCCGAGAGGTAGAGTGTCGCTTTCCAGTAAGCCTGGATCCGCCGCAGCTCGTTCGGGTCAAGCGGGTTCCCGTTCACCGTGGATCGTGCCAGTCCGTAAGCACTGATCGATTCCGTCTCGCTGGTTGGAACGTCCATAAATACCTCCCGGAATACTCTGGATCGCGCTGACCCGGATAAATACACGCGATGGTTGCGCGACATCTCACCGGCGGAACCGGCAATCTAGCTACTTTCCGGCGCAAAATACCTGGTGATTTTGGGCTAACGGCGCCTCTTTGACGTCCCGCAAGCTGCATGGGCGTACAGAATCAACGGCGACATGAAAGAATTGAAAAAGCATAAAAAACGCAACTATCGAATCAGTGCTTCTGCTAGGCGCGACGCGGCGACGAGATGCAAACCTCGCAGCTGATCGATGGCGAGTGCATCTCACCGCGGAGGCAAGCGAGGTGATTAAGACCAGGCGCCTGCAGCGCAGCTTCGGCGATGGATTGATTGCCGCAGAGGTCGAGGATCTATATGAAACCTGGATGAAGCACGTCGATGCGGCGCTGGAAGACGAAGCAATCGTCTCGACGGTCTACCACGCCCTGTCACAGCGTCACCCCAATAGTTGCCGGCGTGGCCGCCAGGGTTTTCCAGCCGAGGTAGTCGTCCGGTTGCTGATCCTGAAACACCTGCGCAACTGGAGCTATGAGGAGCTGGAGCGTGAAGTCCGCGCCAATCTGGTGTACCGCGATTTCACGCGCGTCGGTGGCGGCAAGATGCCGGATGCTAAGACGATGGGCCCGCTGGGGCGTGGCGCTGGGGCCGGCGGTCGTCGCGCAGATCCACCAACGAATTATCCAAATCGCTCACGCCAAAGATGTTGTGCAGGGGCGAAGAATGCGCGTTGATACCACGGTGGTTGAAAGCAATATCCACTACCCCACCGACAGCAGCCTGTTGGGTGACGGGGTCCGCGTACTGACCCGCACCATGAAGAAGATCAGTCGGCTGACGGGCGCGGTCGGCGCCAAGCTGCGCGACCGGAGCCGGAGCGCAAAGTTGCGGATGCTGGAGATTGCTCGGGCTGCACGCGGCAAAGTGCCACCGAGTTGGGACAACCTGAAGCAGGCCTACGGCAAATTGCTGGATGTGGCCGGTCGGGTGGTGGGACAGGCGAAGCGCTTCTCCACGGAGATCGGCGAGGGCGTAAAGCGGTGCAAAGGGATGGTTCAGCAAGCCATGCTGGAAGGTCAGCGCCAGGCGCTGGACGCGATGGTGCCGCGGCTGCAGCAGGTCATGCGCCAGACCAAGGCGCGTATCCTCCTGGGTGACACCCGGAGCGAAAACAAAATCGTCAGCTTGTTCGAGCCTTCGACCGAGGTGATCCGCAAAGGCAAGGCCAGCAAACCTACCGAGTTTGGCAAGCTGGTGAAACTACAGGAAGCGGAGAATCAGATCGTCATCGACTATGAGGTCTATGCTCAGCGACCCAATGATGCAGATCTGCTAATCCCTGCTATCGCCGCCCACCAGGCGAAGCTGGGACGCATACCGAGGCTAGTCGCCGCCGATGCCGGCTTTTATTCCACCGAGAACGAGATCGCAGCGCACGCCAGAGGTGTCAAACGGGTCTGCATTCCCAATCGCTCCAACAAGAGCCGTAAACGTGAGCAGAAGAAGCGCTGGTTCCGCAACGGGCAGCGATGGCGCACCGGGTGCGAGGGGCGCATCAGCGTGAGCAAGCGACGGCACGGCCTGAACCGTTGTCGATATCGCGGTGATGACGGGATGAAGCGCTGGGTCGGCCTCGGGGTAATTGCCGACAATTTGATCAATATCGGCCACGCGATCGGCAGGCAGCAGGTCTGATCGGCCTCTGACGCCATAAGACTGCAGCACCTTGCGGTGACCTGTCGAGCTGTTCCGGGCAGACCCCAACGTTCTCGTTCAAGCCGCACCGCCCTTCCACCGGGACAGCGAATTTTGCGCCGGAAAGTAGCTAGCCCGCCAAACGAACCCGGCAATCAGTATAGCCACTGCGTGGGCCAATGAAATCCGCCAGAAATGGTTCTATGCTCGCCAGGTTAGGGAGCAAACTGGGATGATTCACCACGAACGGCTGAGGCCCCCGCCGCTGACTACCCTGCCGACGAATGGGCCGTGATCGAAAAGCGCTACCATCCCGAGTTTCTCGCCCAGCTCGAGACAATGATGGCGCTCGGCAAGGGACATCTGGGAATGGGGGGCTGCCCAGAGGAAGGCGCGCCAGTTGCTGAAAACAGCACTCTAGTAAATGGCTTCTATGAAACTCGCCCAATCGAATACGACGAAACTGCCTACAGTTTCGCCACGACCGGTCAGACGATATGCAATGTGGCGGACAGCAAGATCCTAAAGCTGTTTGTGGACGACGAACCGTTCGTGATTTCTGGGGCCGACATCGTCAGCTATGATCGGCGCCTGAACATGAAATCCGGCACGCTGGACCGGGAGATCCTTTAGGAGACCCCAGCCGGCAAGCAGGTGTCCGTTACATCGCGCAGGCTGGTTTCCTTCATTGACAGGCATGTGGCTGCCATTTCTTATCGCGTCTCCCTGCTAAATGCTGAGGCATCACTGATCATTTCCTCTGAAATCGCCGTCAACGAAGCGGTCGTCCGCTCCAATCCGAATGACCTGCGCCTGCCGAGGGTCGTTGCGCGTCGGGTGCTCCATCACCAATCAGCTACAGCAAGGGGCTTCGCATCGTCCTGTGCCATGCGACCAGACAGAGCCGTCTGAGTGTCGCGTGCGGTATCGACCATGTTCTTGAGACCGAGTGTACGCGTACAAGCAAGACCGTGCAGACGGACGACTTTGGCCAGGTGGCGTTCATGATCACCGCCCGTCCTGGGTGCGTGATCCAGCTTACCAAGTGGATGGTTTATCACACCGCCGCCACGGCGACGGATCTCGAACTCTGCGGACGCGCCGAGTGGACCCTGGATCGCGTGATGGGGCAGGGTTTCCAGCACTTTCTCCTTAGCCAGGAGAAGTATCTGGATGACTTCTGACGCCGAAGCGACGTGCGTGTCCAGGATATCCGGGAAGACCGCATAAAGCGTTCAACTGTGGAGATCCAGCAGGCCATCCGCTTCAACCTTTTCCAGATCTTGCAGGCATCCGCCCGTGCGGAGCACGCTGGCGTCCCGGCTAAGGGTCTTACCGGACGATCTTATGAGGGGCACTATTTTTGGGACACCGAGATCTATTTGCTTCCGTTCCTGGCGTACACCTGCCCCTGGATAGCACGCAATCTCCTGAGAGTGCGTTATCGCATGTTGGACCAAGCGCGGGCGCGCGCGAGGGAACTCGATCATCGGGGCGCGATGTTTCCGTGGCGCACCATCAGCGGGGAGGAGGCGTCAGCATACTATGCCGCCGGGACGGCACAGTATCACATCAACGCGGATATCGCTTATGCGGTGCGTAAATACGTGAATGCCACTGGAGATGAGCGGTTTATCTGGGATTGCGGCGCCGAGATGTTGGTCGAGACAGCGCGTTTCTGGCTTAGCCTGGGTTTCTATTCCGATAGAAAAGCCGGCAAATTCTGCATAAACTCGGTAACCGGGCCAGATGAATATAACACCGTTGTGAATAACAATGCTTATACCAACCTTATGGCCCGCGAGAATCTGCGTTATGCGGCGGCCACTGTGGAGCATCTTCGGAGCAATGCGCCCGAGGCACACAAGGCGCTTTTGCTTAAGACCGGGCTTGATCCATCGGAATCGGAGGAATGGCTGCGTGCCGCCGAGAGCATGTACATTCCGTACGACAAAAAGCTGGGAATTGTTCCACAGGATGATAGCTTTCTAGACAGAGAGCGGTGGGATTTCGCGAACACGCCGCCTGAACACTACCCGCTGCTGCTCTTCTACCATCCCCTGAACATCTACCGCAAACAGGTGATCAAGCAAGCGGATGTCGTGCTCGCCATGTTCCTTCTGGGCGACCTGTTTTCTCCAGACGCCAAAAGGCGCAACTTCGAATTCTATGATCCCTTAACTACGGGCAACTCGTCACTGTCCTCATGCATCGAGACAATCATCGCGACACAAATCGGCGATACGGAAAAAGCGATACAGTATGGGATGGCGGCGCTGCTGATGGACCTGGCGGATGGCGGTGGCAACGTAAGGAACGGCCGTCATGTTGCCTCCATGGGGGGACCTGGATGATGCTGGTATACCGGCTTGGCGGCCTCCGAGACGATGACGGCACGCTGTCGTTTTGGCCAAAGCGCGCGCCGGAAGACAACGCGATCTTACGATTTCCACTGACCTACCGCCAGCAGATGCTCGAGGTCGAGATTGGTCCGGGTCGGGTTCAGTATACGCTTCAACAGGGCCAAGCGATAACCATCCGTCACCAAACGGAACAGATCGAATTGACAGCCGAACAGCCGATCGCCACTAGATTGCTCGCCTAAGAGCAGCGACCACTTCCTGCCATGCCTTGCGGGCGGGATGAAGAGAGCGGGGTGGCCCAGAAGGCCACCCCGGACGCTGTTTATTGCCCAGTGGCTCCGCTAGTCGTTCCGCCACCACCCCTCGGGGTGCCCATACCGCCGGTCATGGTGCCGTTAGAGGACATCGTTCCATTCGTACCGGTTCCGCCCTGAGCGGTGGTGGTACCGGCGCCGGTGCCCATCTCGCCGTTCCGATAAACGCTCCCGTTGTTACTGCCGGAAGTGCCCATACCAGCCCCTCCGCCAGTGCTGCTACCTCCTGTCGTTCCCGTCATACCGCCCGAACTACCTGCTCCAGCACCGCCTGCGCTTCCTGCTCCAGCGCCGCCTGCGCTTTGCGCCAGGACTGGCCCCCCGGCCAGTGCCACTCCGCAAACCGCCGCGATGAAGATCTTCGAAAACCGTGTCATGGATGCGCCTCCCTGTCTGGCTGCGCCAAGTGAACGATGCGTCCGGGCAGGGGTTTGAAGTCGAAGAAAATAGGTCGGATCAATTTGACCGCATCGAGCCGGCGTTTCGGGTGCCACCTCTCCGACCGGGGCATTGGAGGTTTGGTAACGGGTTCACACTGAGGGCCGCGGACATCGCACTGAGAACTACCCAGATTGCCCGCCGAAAGCTCGCCTGACCGGGAACCGCGCTCGCGGCCCTGCGTTGACCCCTTGTGATATGACCTTCTCCTTGGCCGCCCTTCGGGGCGGCTTTTTCTATGCGCGTCCGAATCCTCGTAGCCGGGGCATTTAGAACCGTTTTCGGTCAAGGCCGTTCTCCCGCAGAGGAACATGTCCGGGAGAACCAATATGACTGAGATCCTGCCCGGCTTCGCCGTTGGTGAACTAGAAAGGCCAGCCGCCCTGCGGCGGAGAGCAGAGTGTCTCCGACGGTCTGCTGAAACATGCAAGGAGAGCACGCTTCGGGCGTCGCTACTTGATACGGCCAGTGACCTGGAGGCCGAAGCGAGGCTTCTGGAGTATGAGGCGATCCAGTTTAGGTAGGGGACGTAGGGGGTTTGGAGCCTATCGCCCCCGCCTCGCCCCGATGATGCTGGAGTGCAGGGGCTGCTACCGCAGCAAGACCGGAAGCCGATTGCGAAATTGATCGTGCGCAACCGGGGCTCTTGTTCCTCGTTGTGCATGATGTTTCTGACCTGGAGGGGAATACCGTGGCCAAGTGGCTAATCATCGCACTCGCCGCCGCAAGTGTTCTCGGCTTGGCCACCCCTACTTGGGCTGCGCAGATATCGCCGCAGGACGAGCGTTTCGTCACGGACGCGGCACAGACCAACATTGCGGAGGTGGACGCAGGACACATGGCAGTCCAGAAGGGCACCTCACCTGCGGTTAAGCAGCTCGGGCAGACCCTCATCGCTGATCACACGCGGGCTGAGGATCAGCTACGCCAGATTGCGCAGCAGCAAGGATTGCAACTCCCCGACAAGCCAAGTCAGGAGCAGCAGGCCATGGCCAACCGGCTTTCGCAGGCTAAACCGGGCCGGGCCAGTTTCGACACCGCATTTGCTAAAGACATGGTCGAGGGTCACCAGAAAGCCGTTTCGGAATTCCAGCAAGAGGCGCAGACTACACACGATCCGGGGCTGCGTTCCTACGCGCAGACTACGCTTCCTGTGCTGCAAAAGCATTTGCAGATGTCAGAGGCTGCATCGCGCGGCGGTGCCACGCCATAGGCCAAAAACCCCGCCGCAAGCGCGAGCGGCGCTGCGTCGACGTTCGGTGGCTGACCGAATCTCGGACGTTATTGCCGAGTTCGTCGGCACCATATTGACGTGCGTGCTGGTCTCGACGTTCGTGCTGGTTGAACAGAACCGGATGGGATACATTTGCGATCGGCGGGTACCTCGACCTGCAGATCAACCCAGCATCCAAACGCCGGATGGCGCGGCTGATCCAGCGCGTGGAAATGCTCGCGCAGAAGATGGATGCGCCGCTTGGCACGGTGGACCGAGCAAACGGTCCCAGCCTGCTTCCTCGGCCCTTAGTCTCGGCAGTGTTTGCGCGAGGTGCAATATTTGACCGGGTGGCGGCAAATTATTCCACTGCGAGCGCGAATCTCTGCCGCAGCGGCATCGGCGGTAAGCCTTGGGAATGTATGCTTCTATGCGATTTGTAATGGATCCCAACGCGGCCTACGGATACCCGATCTGGTGGGTCGGCCTATTCATTACGGCAATGGGTGTGGTTCTGGCCGTAGTGGTGGAACTTGCAGCGCGGTGGATCCTGTCGGTCGAGTTTCGCCGCCGCCATAACGATGTCGCCGCGGCGATGTTGTCGATCATCGGTGTTACCTATGCCGTCCTCCTGGCGTTTGTTGCCATGCTCGCCTGGGATGACTTCAACCGGGCAAAGGCAGCGAGCTACGCGGAAGCCGGGCTAGTGCGCGATGTGGCAAACGTGGCGGCGGGCTTTGCCGAGCCGGCGGGATCGGCTCTGCGGAGCGACATCACAGACTATGCCCGGACCGTCATTACTGTGGAATGGCGGGCACAGGCCGAGGGTCGGCGTTCGGATCGTGCCGCCAGCTATCTCGACGCAATGGACAGGATGACCATGGGTTTTCGGCCTTCGACCCCATCCGAAGGCACCTTGCAGACGCAATTGCTGCAGGCGCTCATGCGACTGCAAGACGCGCGGCAGGAGCGCATGGCGGCGGTGGATAGCACACTTCCTGGCATCGTCTGGGTCGTGCTGCTGTTAGGGGGCGGGCTGACGATCGCGTTCGCGTCGTTTCTGGGCGCCCCAAGTCTGGCGATGCATCTTGCCATGGCATCGGTGCTCGCGGTTTCGGGCGCCCTGGTGCTGACCTTGATCGTGGCGCTTAGCAATCCGTTCCGGGGCGATTTTCGCGTCTCGGCGGAGCCGTTCGAGCGCGTGCTGGTGCAGATTGCGGCGCCGAGGGTGCCGTAAGCGCGCGGCAGCTTTGGCTCAGCATGATTCGGCCGGCGGCCGGGCGGCTTCGGTTGTCCTCCCTCCGATCCAGCTTGGTCCAGAACTGGGGCCCTCATTCTATTCCTGCGATTGATTTGGGCGAGGCTCCGATTGACGGCTGCTGAGGATTCCCCGCCACTGACGCTGCGAGGTCGCCTACCGGCGGTGCGGGCGAGAGAGGCCCAGCACGAGAACCACTACACCTACCAGCGAGCGATGCGAGGCAAGATAATGCGGGAGATTACAGTAACAATGGCGCAGCCGACCGTGTACCACACAGCGATGTAGAGCGGGTCGTTGAAAGGACAGGCGAAGACGAATACGAAGGCTCCCCAGGCCGCCGCCGCCAGTCCGACCAGCAGCGCGCTTCCCCTTGTGTCGGTCGGCGCGCCGCGGCGCATTAGCACGCCGAGGCCGATCACTGGTGGGATCGACAGCAGGATGATCTTGCCCGCGCATTGCACGCCGTCGGTCCACTCCAACCGGCGGATGATGCTCAGGAAATCGTCCATTCCGGCATTTATGCAGAGGCCGAGGGCAAGGCAGAAGACGACGATCGCCGTGAGCCAACGGAGCCCGCGTCTCGGCGAGTACGTCGGGCTAAAAGACAGTATCGCCAGAGTGCCGCTGATCAGCGCTATCAGACCCAGACTCTGCAGCCGCCACCAGAAGGTCGGCTGCTTCATCATCATCGGCATGTCGGGCCGGACGGCCCCCATGGCGAAGAACAGCGCCAGCTCGACCGCGCAGATGGCCGCGATGATCGCGAGATCGATCCCCGTGCGCCGCGGGCGTACCGGCTTCAGGTCTTCGGAAAGCCGATTGATCAGCGGATCATAGCTCATCGCTTTCATCCTGTACGATTGCGCTCAGCCGGCTAAGCCCTCTGTGGATGTTCACCTTTACAAGTGAGACCGTTTGCCCAGTCCTTTCTGCGGCTTCGGCGATGCTCAGACCCTCAAGCTTCACGAGGCGAATGGCGTCCGCTTGCGCCGGTTTCAGTCTGCCCAACAACGACTCGAGCGACCGCGCCCCGAGTACGCCGTCTGCGTGGTCCTGGACGGCAAGGTCGCCCGGAAGTTCCTCGGTGACGTTCGCCCTCATCGTCCGCAAGCGATCGATCCACTTGTAGCGCGCAATTGCGGCGAACCAAGGGCCGAAAGCCTTCGACGGGTCGTAGGTATGGCGCTTTTCGTGGATCGCGAGAAGCGCTTCCTGCACCACGTCGTCAACCACGGCGGCCGGAAGCCGCTTGGTGTAGTAGCGCTGGAGCCAGCTCGCCAGTTCCCCCAGCAGCTGGCGATATGCGCCTGAGCTGCCCGATTGGGCCGCGACCATCAGCTCGCGCCAGTCGGTGTCTGCCACGTTGCCTCCGTCGTGAGCACGTTCACCGGCTTAAGTTCGAGCACCTTACACCAGGAGACAATCGGGGAAACCTATATCATGGCTGGGTATCATTTTCCGCCGCGCCAAGGATCGCGCCGTCGGACCGTTGAACGACTACCGCGAACTTCATTCCGGCTGGAGCAGGAATGTCGCGCAGCATAGGCTCGCCGTTCCAGGTGCCGAGTTGCGTGATGCTGCGCACGACGTTCACCTCGCGAAGCGTCGCACCTCCATTCTCGCCGCCGAGAACGCGCGTCGCATGATGCGGGTCGAACCCAAACAGCCACACGCCAGCTTCGCCTGCTCCAGGACCTACATGCACCGAAATCCGGCCGCCGCTCTCCGCCACGGAGACCGGCACGGCGTCACCCGTGCGGATGTTCGCTCGCGCCTGCTCAATGGCCGCCGTCATGGTGTGGCGGTCGGAGCCCACGAACTGCGCTTCTCCGTCAACGACGGCCTCCGGCGTGTAAACCTCTGTGCTGTGTCTCAGTGAGGCGTAGTACCTGCTGAAGGTCCGTGGCACCTCGCAGTGCGTAAGGATCGGTCCATGCTGCGCCGTTCCAGTATGTGACGTGCAGGTCCAGCGCGAGGACGTCCGGGTCCTGCGCCTGAACCTGGCTCAGGAGGGCGTCTGCCGGCGGGCAGTCGGAGCAGGCTTGTGAGGTGAACATCTCGACCACGACCGGCCGCGGCGCGGCGATGGCCGTTCCGGTCATCAGCCCGAGCAGGGCGAAACCCCCGAGCAGCCGCATGTTCATGATCCGCTGAACCAGTTGTAGCCTTGATTTGCCCAATAGCCCCCGGTCCATTTGTTGGTCACTTCCATGGCCACGATGGATTTCGGGTTCTTGAAGCCGAGCTTCGTGGGTATGCGGAGCCGCAGCGGTGCGCCGAAAGGCGCCGTCAGGGGCGCGCCCAGGAAGTCCAGCGCGAGGATGGTCTGCGGATGCAGCGCGGATTCCATGTCGATACTGCTGAAATAACCGTCGGCACATCTGAAGGCGACGTAGCGCGCCTTCAGATCGGCGTTCACCGCGCGGAGGAAATGGCGCAACGGCACGCCGCTCCACTGGCCGACCACCCGCCACCCCTCGACGCAGATCAAACGCGTGATCTGGCTTTCCTGCGGCAGCGCGCGCAACTGCTCGATTCGCCAGGGCCGCCGATCACCGATCCGCCCAGCCAGCTCGAAGACTCCACGTTGCGAGATCGACCTGCGGCGCCTTGGAGATATCGTAGAACGCGTTGAACCGCGGCGGCCGGGTGATCTGTGACGGACTGAACGTCGGAGCTAGCGTGTGCGGATTGAATAGCCAGGCCTGCACCTCGTTGTTCCAGCCGGACATCAAGCGTAGGAACTTGTCGGCGAGGTCGGGGTGCTGGAGGTCGTCGAAGTTGCAACCAGGCAGCATCGTCACGGCGCCGAACGCGAGGGCGCGGCCGAGCAGTTGCCGGCGGGCGGGATCGAATTGCATCATCAGTGCGCCTCCGGCGCGGGCAGGCGGCCGCCGGTTATCATCGGCGGCAGCACGCGGGGAACGAGCGCGACGAGCAGGATGTGCACAGCAAGGAAGAGAACGATGCCCGTCATGGCGATGAAGTGCACGACGCGCGAGGCGAAGAAGCCGCCGAACAGATCGGAGAGCAGCCAGAGTTGCACGGGCTTCCAGACCGCGAGGCCGGAGAGCACCGCCAGAATGCCCAGCCCGATCACGCCGAGATACAGCAGGCGCTGCACGGCGTTGTAGACGCCGACTTCGTGCGGCAGACGGAAACGGATAGCCGCCCAGGCGTCGCGGAGCACCGCCCGTGCCGAGACCGGCCAGAGCTTGCGACGGAAATGACCGCTGGCTAGGCCCCAGATCAGATAGGCGAGACCGTTCAGCATCAGCAGCCAGATCGCCGCGAGATGCCACGCGATCGCCCCGGCCAACCATTCGCCGACCGTTGCCCATTGTGGAAACGTGAAAGGCAGGAATGGCGACGCGTTATAGATCTCCCATCCGCTGCCGATCAGGGTGATGATCGCGACGGCGTTCAGCCAGTGCATCACCCGAAGCGGCCAGGGGTGGATCACCTGCTCTCCGCGTTCGCGAACCATCGCGCCGGATGTTATGACGGTGCTGCTCATTCTGGCTGCTGGCCGTTTTCCGCGACGCGCACGAGCACCGGCTGGCTGCGGTAGAGATTGGGAAACAGCCGCTCCAGCGCAGTCACCTTGGGTACGTCGTTATAGGCGATATAGAAGCTGTCGGGGTTAAGCGTGGCGTAGTTCTGATGATAGGCTTCGGCCGGATAAAACGGCATCGCGTTGTCTACACGGGTCACGATGGATGCGGGGAAGGTGTGATCCGCGGTCAATTGCCGGATATAGGCATCCGCGATGCGATGCTGTTCAGGCGTCTCGGTCCAGATCACGCTGCGGTATTGCGGGCCATGGTCCGGGCCCTGGTAGTCCAGCTCGGTAGGGTTCGTCGCGACGGAGACGAACACGCGCAGCAGCGTCCCGTAACTGACCACGCTCGGGTCGAAGACGATTTTCAGCGATTCCGCGTGCCCGGTGGTGCCCGTGCTGACCTCGTCGTAATGCGCGGTAGCGGCTGCGCCTCCGGTATAGCCGGACAAGGCTTCCGTAACGCCCTTCACGTGCTGGAAGACGGCCTGCATCCCCCAGAAGCAACCCCCGGAAAGGATCGCTGTCTCGGTTCCATGCGCTTTCGCGAGTGGCGCATCCAGGGCAGGCGGGGGCGCCAGCACCACCGGTTCTGCCGCCGAGACGGGGTGCTGCGAGACGGCAAGCGTGGCTCCGAAGAGCAAAGCGGGAAGGGAAATCCTGTGCATCATGCAACCTCCGGGGTGAAGGACAACGCTACGCCGTTCATGCAGTATCGCAGCCCTGTGGGCGGCGGCCCGTCCGGGAACACATGTCCGAGATGGCCGCCGCACTGGCTACAATGCACCTCGGTCCGCACCATGCCAAAGCTGGTGTCCTCGCGGGTCTGGATCGCATGGGGCAGGTGATCCCAGAAGCTCGGCCAGCCGGTGCCGCTGTCGAACTTCGTCGCCGACGAATAGAGCGGCAGGGCGCAGCCGGCACAGTGGAATATGCCTGCCCGCTTCTCGTGCAACAACGGCGAGGTGAAGGGGGGCTCGGTGCCTTCGTGGCGCAGCACATCATAAGCGGTGGGGCTTAGGACCTTCCGCCACTCGGCGTCTGAGTGAACGACGCGATAACCCGCGGCGTCGGCATCGCGGGTAACCTTTATGCCGGCAAGCGCAAATGCCGCAATAGCGCCCGAGGAGCAGAGGATCGTGCGACGGTTCATACCGATTATTCCTGCATTGGTTCCAACAGATGGGAAGGCCCGCCGGGAACCGGGCTCCCGCAGACCCCGCGGGCCCCACGGGCGGCCGCTACTGCGACTTCGACATGGTGTCGTGTTTCATCGTGTCGTGGGACATAGAGTTCTTGCCCATGGTGTCATGGCTCATTGTGGCGTGGTGCTTCATTGAGTCAGAGGACATGGCAGAATGCTTCATCGTGTCGTGCGACATCCCCGTCGAGGTGCTCTGCGCGAAGGCCGGCACTGACAGTGCGGCGGCGAGAATGGCAGCGGTGGCGATGGTGGGAAGGCGGTCCAACATGAGATGAGCTCCTTTATGGTTAGGGACGCGAGACTACGGGTTTCCCCGTCCGCATCTTCATTCGTCGCCTGGGCCCGGGAGGTTACAGCGACCGAAAGCCAGGTGCTGGGTTACTGCTTACTCTCAACGGGTTTCTTCGTCGCAGAACTATTGCTCTGGTGGTAGAGGCCGTTGCCAGTTTCGGCACTGCCCCAACCGGTCGCGGCACCATTACTCTCATGATAACGGCCGTAGCCGTTCTCGCTGGTGTCCTGGCCCGTCGCGGCACCATTGCTTTCGTGGTATAGGCCGTAGCCGTTATTGGCATCCCCCCACGAGGTGTTCTGCGCCAAGACCGGCACAGACAGCGAGAGCGCGAGGATGGCCGCGCTGGTGATGGCGGGAAGGCGGTTCAGCATGGAAAGACTCCTTTAGGATTACGGACGCGAGACTGCGTGCTTCGCCGTCCGTATCCCTGTTCGTTGTCCGGCCCCGGGAGGTTACAGTGACCGGGTGCCCCGGGGCCGATTTGGAGGCATCGGCCGGCGGGGCCCAGCGTGTCAGCCACCCGTCGAGGGCTATGCCACCGGGTTGAGTGCCGCCATTGAGCAAGAGGCAAGTGCCGCCTCAATCCCAACCCTCTGCTCTATACACACACGGCCGAAAGCCCCCGGCAAATCACCCAGACGCTGTCCGGGTTGAACACTATATCGCCAAAATGGATCGGCAGGAGTTCGCACGGAACGAGGGGGCGGGTCGCGCCGTTGAGCGCCGTATCAAGCGAGCCTGGCGAAAACTGTGCATGACCGACAAGGAACCGAGCATGAACCGAGCATGGTGGAAAGAAGCTGTGGTCTATCAGATCTATCCACGCAGCTTCGTGGATAGCAACGCGGATGGCATTGGCGACCTGCGAGGCATCATCAGCAAGCTCGACTACCTTCAGATGCTCGGTGTCGATGTCGTCTGGCTCTCCCCGGTTTATCGGTCACCCAACGACGACAACGGCTACGACATCAGCGACTATCAGGAGATTGCGCCCGAATTCGGCACACTTGAGGACTGGGACGAGCTTGCCGCGGGGTTACATGCGCGCGGCATGCGGATCGTGATGGACCTGGTCGTCAACCACACCTCCGACGAACATCCGTGGTTTCAGGACGCTCGCTCGTCCCGGTCCAGCCACTATCGCGACTTCTACATCTGGCGCGAGGGCAAGGACGGACGCGAACCAAACAACTGGGCTTCGATATTCGGAGGCTCAGCCTGGGAGTTCAACTCTGCGACCGGGGACTATTATCTGCACCTGTTCTCGAAGAAGCAGCCGGACCTGAACTGGGATAACCCCGAGCTTCGGCGCGCAGTTCACGATATGATGCACTGGTGGCTGAAGCGTGGCGTCGATGGATTCCGGATGGACACCATCAACCTCATCTCGAAGGTGCAGGGACTCCCTGATGCACCCAACTCGGACGGCCGGCGCTACGTATCCGCGCCACAATACTTCGCCAACGGTCCGCGCCTTCTGGAGTTCTTGGGTGAGATGAAGCGGGAGGTGCTCTCCAAGTACGACATCATGACGGTTGGCGAGACCCCATTCGCCCTGACCAGCGACGCTGTGAAACTGGTGCACGCTGAATCCGGCTATCTGCACATGCTGATCTCCTTCGAGCATGTCGACCTTGACCTGGAGCGGAAGAGCTTTGCCACCAAGTGGCACCGCGTCCCCTTCGATCCGGGGCGGTTGAAGACGGTGATGCACCGCTGGCAAGCAGCGATGGATGGCATCGGTTGGAACTGCCTCTATTTCAACAACCATGACCAGCCCCGTGCCGTCTCCCGCTTCGGGAACGACGGCACGCTTCGGCGGGAGAGTGCGACGATGCTGGCGACCGTGCTGCACATGCACCAGGGCACGCCATTCGTCTATCAGGGTGAAGAGATCGGCATGACCAACATGATCTTCGACACCATCGAGGACTACCGTGATCTTGAATCGTTGAACGGCTACCAGGAGCTGACCGAGGACCAGGGTTTCTCTCCCGAGGAGGCTCTGAGAAAGGTGCAATTCCGCTCCCGCGACAACGGGCGTACGCCGATGCAGTGGACGGCTGGACCAAACGCGGGGTTCAGCACCGGCATACCTTGGATTAAGGTGAACCCAAACCACACTTCCATTAACGTTGAGGCGGAGCTCGCCGACCCATGCTCCGTGTTGCACTATTACCGCCGGTTGATCCGGCTCCGGCGCGAGCTCCCGGTTGTTGTTTGCGGCCGTTATGAGTTGGTCGAGGACACCGATCCGGCGATCTATGCGTTCACGCGCACGCTGGGGAGCAAGCGGCTGTTGATCATCGCGAACTTCACCGGCGAGGAGCGATCCCTGCATCTGCCGCTGCTGCGGGGCGGCGAGACGATTGTGATCGACAACTATGAGCCGGTGGGAGACGGGGCCGCTCAGACGACGCACCTACGACCCTATGAGGCGCGCGTCTATCGGCTGACCTGATTGCGTCGTGAGCGGGTGGGTTAGGCGCGGATCAGTCCGGGCGTCGGGCTGGCACTCGCGCTGTCGGGAAAGACGCGGGCAAGCGCGGCATCGGACAGCCCCAGGTGCGACTTGAGCAGCCCCTTGGCGACGCTGCGAAGGTCGCTAGTCGGCTGAAGGTCGCGGTTTTCGAACAGGCGACCGGGGCTAAGGCCGGGCCAGTCCGCGAGCACCCGGCCTCCGGCGGCAGCACCGCCGAGCACGAACGCGACAGACCCGGTCCCGTGGTCGGTGCCCTTGGTACCATTAACGCGGACGGTGCGGCCGAACTCGGTCATGCACAGCACAGCGGTCTGGCGCCACGCCGAGCCGAGCCCTGCTTTCATGGCCGCCAAACCGGCATCGAGCTGCGCGAGAACGGCTTGCAGCCGCGGAACCTGGGCGACATGCGTATCCCAGCCGTCAATTTCGAGCGCGGCGATGCGCGGGCCGTCAGGACGGGCGAGGAGCTCACCGGCGGCACGGGCGAGGGCGGCGAAGTCGTATTTGCGCTCCGGTGAATCGCCGGCGAGGGCGATATGGGCGTAGCCGCGTTCCTTCATACCTTCGCGGATGGCGGGGCCCAGCAGCGGGTCGCCTCCGGAGAGAGCGGCGACCTGGGTATAGAAGTCCGGCGCGGGGACGGCAAAGCCTTTGGGTGCCCAGCCGGCAACCTGGGCGGGCCCGCGGAGAAGCAATGGGGTGCCGACGCCAACCGCGACGGCCTCTCCGTCGGGGTGGCCCAGGAGTTTTGGCAGGGCGGCGACCACGCGGTTGAGCCAGCCGCTGGTCATGCGGTGGTCGGCGCCGGATTCCATGTAGTCCTGGGCCTCGAAGTGGCTGCGGACCCGGTAGGGGCCGGCGACAGCGTGGACGGGGAGGACCTCGCCCGCGGCGTACATGGCGTGGAGCTCGGTCAGCGCGGGATGCAGACCGTAGAAGCCGCCGAGGTCGAGCATGCCTCCGGGCTGCCCGGGCAGGGGCGGGGTGATCTCGGCACGCAAGCCAGCCAGGGCCGGATCGCCGTAGGGCGGGACAGCGGCAAGGCCATCCATGGCGCCGCGCTGAATAACGACGACGAACCGCTGGTCAGTATCGGCAGAGGCGAGCGCAAGGGAAGAGCGGCCGACGCCAACGGCGGCCAGGCCAAGTAGGGTGGCACGGCGAGTGAGGGTGATCATCGGCGTTGGAACTCCGGGGAGGCGAGCAGGAGGGCGATCGCTTCTCGGCGAGAGCCGGCACGCTGGATGGCGGTGAACGTCGCCGGGCGAATCAGGGGACTGAGGGCAGTTTCGGCGAGCGGCCCGGGATCGCGATTGGCGGCGCGGCCAGCGGCGGCGTAGGCAAAGTCGATGCGGCGCATGACTGCCTCGGGGGCGGTCCAATCGGCGGCTCGGTCCGGCCAGCCGTTGGGCTGCGGGGCGCTCCACATCGGTTGGCCGAGAAGGAACAGGGCGCCCAGCACCTGGGGCGGGGCCTCAGGTGGGCTGAAAAGCCGGAGCGTGGCGAGAACAAGATCGGCCGGGGTACGCAGCTTGCTCTGCGGCTGCCAGGCGCCCTGGAGGTTGATGAGGGCAAGCGAAGCGGCACTGAGATCGCCACGCGTGTCATGCAGGACCGCTTCGATCTGCTGGACCGCATCGGGCGGCGTGTTGTCGGCGACGAAGTGGCAGACGAGCTGGATGGCGATGTGGTGGTAGGTGGCAGGATGGGTGCCGAGGAAGCGCAGGGCTTCGACGCCGCCCTGTTCGCCGGATGGGAAGCGGCGGCCCATGAGGGTCTGCTCGCTGGGCTCGTGGGCGAAGGGGCGGAACCGGAAGCCGGGCGGATCTTGTTTCGGGTCGATCGACCAACCGGTGAGGATGCGGGCGAAGCTGGTGACGTCGGTTTGGGTGTAGCCCGCAGCGGGCGTGACAGTGTGCAGCTCCAGGCACTCCCGGGCGAGGTTCTCATTCAGGCCGCGGTGGGTGCGGAGGCCGGCGCGGCTGTCGGGGCCAATGGAGCCCGCGTTATCCAGGTAAATCAGCATCGCTGGATGGCGCATGACCGCAAGCAGCATGTCGCTGAACCGCCCTGTAACGTGGGGTCGGATAGCCTCCTGGATGAATGGGCCTATCAGGCCCGCGACCCGTCCATGGCGGGTGGAGACGGTGAAGTGGTTGGTCCAGAACCAAACCAGGCGCTCCCGGAAAGGAGCGGGAGTGGTCATGGCGGCGGTTAGTGCGGCCTGGGCATCGCGGCGGTAGAGCGCGCGGGTTTGGGACTGGCCTGGGAGAGGCTTGTTCTGGCGGTCGGTACTTCAAGGCTTCGAGCGCTTCGGCCGTGGTGGGTGTGGGGTCAAGCCGGGCGGGGTCAGGTTGGGTGAGCTGGGCGCGAAGCCAGTCTTGGGGGTCTGTGGGCGGGCGTGTGCCAGCGGTTCCGCCGAGGCCGAAGCGGAGCAAGGCCTGCATGGGGGCGACATCCATGAATTGGTTTTAGCGCGGAAGAAGGTTTCGCTGTGTGACGAAGAGTGAGCCATGCAGGGCTGAAATCACCATTTGGTGCTTGCAAAAGCCGGGCGGCTAACGCACATCCGGGGCTAGACGCTGGCCCGAATGGCCGGACGTATGCGGGCGCGCGGGGCAAAAACTCTCTTGAGATCACCCTGGGGCGCCCGTTCGCGATATGGAGACTTCGTTCAAATGCCGGCCACCGATCTCGCTCGAATCCGTAATATTGGCATAACGGCGCATATCGACGCCGGGAAGACCACGACGACCGAGCGGATTCTTTATTACACCGGCGTATCGCACAAGATCGGCGAGGTGCATGACGGCAATACCACGACCGATTACATGGAGCAGGAGCGGGAGCGGGGGATAACGATCACCTCGGCGGCGGTGACGTGCGAGTGGAAGGACCACCGCATCAACATCATCGACACGCCCGGGCACATCGACTTCAACATCGAGGTGAACCGCAGCCTGCGCGTGCTGGATGGGGCAATATTTATCATCGAGGGCGTCGCGGGCGTGCAGCCGCAGTCGGAGACAAACTGGCGGCTGGCGGACCGGTACAACGTGCCACGCATTATTTTCATCAATAAGCTGGACCGGACGGGGGCGGACTTCTTTCGCGCGACGGCGACGCTGAAGGAGAAGCTGGATATCGTTGCGTTGCCTCTGCAACTGCCGATCGGGATCGAGGACAAGTTTGTCGGGATTGTCGATCTGGTTCGGATGAAGGCCGTGGTGTGGGAAGGCGGTGAACTAGGCGCCAAATTCCACGACGAGGAGATCCCGGCTGACCTACTGGATCAGGCGAAGGAGTACCGGCAGAATTTGCTGGACACCGCGCTGTCGGTCGATGACGCGGCGATGGAAGAGTATTTCGAGCATGGCGACGTTGCCGAGGCCACGCTGAAACGCTGCATCAAAACCGGCACGGTCTCGGGCGCGTTCCGTCCGGTGATGTGCGGCACGGCATTCAAGAATAAAGGCGTGCAGCCGCTGTTGGATGCGGTGATCGATTATCTGCCAAGCCCGCTGGATGTGCCCGGCATCAAGGTGGCGGCCGAGGATGATGAGGACGAGCATGCCGAGCGGCGGCGGATCAAGGCCGATCCGAATGCTCCGTTCGCGGGGCTGGCCTTCAAGATCATCAACGACAAGTACGGCACGCTGACATTCGTGCGGATCTATGCCGGGACGTTGAAGTCCGGCGATATGGTGTTGAATACCACGAAGGGCCACCGCGAGCGGATCGGGCGGATGTTTCAGATGCACGCGGACAAACGGCAGGAGATCAAGGAGGTTTGGGCGGGTGACATCGCGGCGTTCGTGGGGCTGAAGGATACGGGAACAGGGGACACGCTCGCTTCTTCGAACGACCCGGTGGTACTGGAGCGGATGGCATTCCCGGTGCCGGTGATCGATATCTCGGTTGAGCCTAAAACGAAGGAGTCAATCGAGAAGATGAGCATCGGGTTGCAGAAGCTGGCCGGGGAAGACCCCAGCCTGCGGCTGCGCACGGACCAGGAGAGCGGGCAGACCATTCTTTCGGGAATGGGCGAACTGCACCTGGAGATCATCATCGACCGGCTGAAGCGCGAGTATGGCGTGGAGGCGAATATTGGCGCGCCCCAGGTGGCGTATCGGGAGACGATTACGCGATCTTTCACCGATACCTACACGCATAAGAAGCAGACCGGTGGCGCGGGCCAGTTTGCCGAAGTGAAGATCACCTTCGAGCCGCTGGAGCGGAACGGTGGCGTGGTTTTCGAAAACGCGGTGATTGGCGGCTCTGTACCTAAGGAGTACATCCCGGCGGTGGAGAAGGGGATCAAGGTGCAGGCGGAGACCGGCGTGCTGGCCGGATTCCCGACGGTTGATTTCAAGTACACCCTCCTGGATGGGAAGTACCACGACGTGGACAGCTCGGCCTTGGCGTTCGAGATCGCGGCCAAGGCGTGTTTCCGCGACGGGATGAAGAAGGCGGGTCCGATCATCCTGGAGCCGGTGATGGACGTGGAGATTACCACTCCCCAGGATCATGTCGGCGACGTGGTGGGCGACCTGAACCGCCGGCGGGGGATGATCCAGAACCAGGAGAGCTCGGGCTCCACGGTGATTGTCCGGGCCCACGTTCCCTTGAAGGAGATGTTCGGTTATATTTCGGATCTGCGAAGCATGACCAAGGGACGCGCGTCGTTCACCATGCAGTTCCACCATTACGATCCGGTGCCGCGGCAGATCGCGGACGAGATCATGGCAAAGAGTGCCTGACATGGGTGTGGGGGTCTGAATGCCGTTACCCCGCCTTCACTGGACGCGGGGTCGCACGGAAAAGAACGCGGGACTGGCGCGCGCGGTCGAGTGGGTAGGTCTGGACGACGCGGGCGAAGCAATTGCCCGCGTCGTCCGTCTGCAGGGCCCGTTATGGAGAAACTGGCGCCAGTACCGTGCGGTAGCGCTGGACGAGGAGGCGAAGGTGGTGGAGCTGCGGCCTACGCCACCCGACGGGGCCGACTGGCTGGCGTGCGTCGGGGGGAAGGTCGTTGGCCGGGCGGCGTTGCCGTTGCAGGCGGTGCGCGCGGTGGAGGCAGTGCTGGAGGGGATAAGGGCGCCTTGGCTGGTCGGGGGGGAAGCGGCCCCTCGTTTGCGATGGGTGCCGGCGGAAGGAAAGATGCCAGCCGGGAGACGCGGCGGCTCGGAGGATAAGAGCGGGGCGTAGCTCGCTCCCGTTACATTCGGAAAACCCCAAAGCGGGTGAGTTTTATAGGCGCGTTGAGAGCGGCGGAGAGGGAGAGCGCGAGTACGCGGCGGGTCTCAGCGGGGTCGATGATGCCGTCGTCCCACAAGCGAGCGGTGGCGTAATAAGGGTGGCCCTTTGCCTCGTAGTCGGCGCGGATCGGGGCTTTGAACGCTTCCTCCTCTTCGGGGCTGCCAAACTTCGCTCGCACTGCAGCAAGCACGCTAGCCGCCTGCTCTCCCCCCATAACGGATATGCGGGCGTTGGGCCACATCCAGACGAAGCGGGGATCGTAGGCGCGGCCGCACATACCGTAATTTCCGGCCCCGAAGGAGCCGCCGACAACAATGGTTATCTTCGGAACGGATGTAGTGGCGACAGCGGTAACGAGCTTGGCTCCGTCCTTTGCGATGCCCCCGGCCTCGTATTTGCGGCCAACCATGAAGCCGGTGATGTTCTGAAGAAAGACCAGCGGGATGTTGCGCTGACTGCAGAGTTCCACGAAATGCGCGCCCTTGAGGGCAGACTCGGAGAACAGGATGCCGTTGTTGGCGAGGATGCCAACCGGGTAGCCGAACACGTGAGCGAAGCCGCAAACAAGCGTGGTGCCGTAGAGACGCTTGAATTCATCGAGCTCGCTGTGGTCCACGATACGGGCAATGACCTCCTGAACATCGTAGGGCGTGCGGACGTCCGGTGGGACGATGCCGTATATTTCACCGGGATCGTAGCGCGGTTCGGCGACTGGGCGGATGGCGATATCCGGGCGTTTGTCGTGATTCAGGCTGGCAACGATGCGGCGGCAGATAGCGAGCGCATGGGCGTCGTTGTGGGCGTAATGATCGACGACACCGGAGGTGCGGGCATGGACCTCGGCGCCCCCGAGGTCCTCGGCACTGACTTCCTCGCCGGTGGCGGCCCTCACCAGCGGGGGACCGCCGAGAAAGATGGTCCCCTGCCGGCGGACGATGATGGTTTCGTCACTCATGGCGGGAACGTAAGCGCCGCCGGCGGTGCAGGAACCCATAACCGCGGCGATCTGAGGGATACCCTCAGCGGACAGATTGGCCTGGTTAAAGAAGATACGGCCGAAGTGCTCTCGATCAGGGAAAATTTCGTCCTGCATCGGAAGGTACGCACCACCAGAATCGACCAGATAAATGCACGGCAAGCGGTTCGCGCGAGCGATCTCCTGCGCGCGCAGATGTTTCTTGACCGTCATCGGGAAATAGGTGCCACCTTTCACGGTGGCATCGTTGGCCACAATTACACATTCACGGCCTGCAACGCGGCCAATGCCTGTAATGATGCCGGCGCTCGGTATCTCGTTATCGTACATGCCGTAGGCTGCAAGCTGCGACAGTTCCAGAAAGGGAGAGCCGGGATCGATCAGGCCCGCAACACGCTCACGCGGGAGTTTTTTGCCGCGCGCGAGATGACGCTTGCGGGCGGCTTCATCGCCGCCTTTGGACACTTCGGTGACCTTGGCTCGCAGGTCGGCAACCAGCGCCTGCATGGCGCGGACGTTGGCGGCGAAGTCCTCCGAGCGGGGGTTGATCTCCGAACGGAGCCCTGTCATGCGCTTTCGGCGAACAGTTCACGGCCGATCAGCATGCGCCGAATTTCGCTGGTCCCGGCGCCGATTTCATACAGCTTGGCGTCACGCAGCAGACGGCCGGTAGGATAATCGTTGATATAGCCATTGCCGCCGAGCGCCTGGATCGCTTCGAGCGCCATCCAGGTGGCTTTCTCGGCAGCATAAAGAATAGCGCCCGCGGCGTCCTTCCGGGTGGTCTGGCCACGGTCGCAGGCTTTGGCGACGGTGTACACATAAGCCTTGCAAGCGTTCATGGTCGAGTACATGTCGGCAAGTTTACCCTGCATAAGCTGGAACTCTCCGATCGGCTGGCCGAACTGTTTGCGTTCATGCACGTAAGGCAGCACCACGTCCATGCAGGCCTGCATGATGCCCAGCGGCCCTGCGGCAAGGACGGCACGTTCGTAATCAAGCCCGCTCATGAGCACGCGGGCGCCTTCATTGACCCGACCGAGCACGTTCTCTTCCGGCACTTCGCAATCCTGTAATACAAGCTCGCAGGTATTAGACCCGCGCATACCAAGTTTATCGAGCTTCTGCGCCGTGGAGAAGCCCTTGAACGTGTCTTCGACCAGGAATGCTGTGATGCCGCGCGGCCCGGCGTTGATGTCGGTCTTGGCATAGATCACCAGCACATTGGCGTCCGGGCCATTGGTGATCCACATCTTGTTGCCGTTCAGGATGTAACGGTCGCCCCGCTTCTCCGCGCGCGTGCACATGCCTACAACATCCGAGCCCGACCCTGGCTCGCTCATGGCCAGCGCACCAACGTGTTCGCCGGAAATCAACTTGGGGAGGTAGCGGCGCTTCTGGGCATCAGGTCCCGTTACGGCGAATTTGGTTGACGCAAAGATTGGAGTGGGCGCCGTACGAGAGACCCACGGATGCGGAAGCGCGCGAGATTTCCTCCATCGCCACCACATGCTCGAGGTAACCCATGCCGGCGCCGCCGTACTCTTCCTCGACGGTGATGCCGAGCACGCCCAGATCACCGAACTTGCGCCAGAGATCGTTCGGGAAATTGTTGGTGCGATCAATATCCGCGGCGCGCGGCGCGATTTCGTCGCCGGCAAACAATTCCACCTGCGCGCGCAACATATCGGCGGTTTCGCCCAGGCCGAAATCGAGGCCGGGGAGGCGGTTGGGCAGTGAAGCCATGAAGTTCCTCCGTTCAGCTCAGGAATCAGGCTTCGGCGGCTTCGCTGTCAATCTGTATGCCGGTGCGGAGAACCCGGCTCAAAGCGGCTTCGAAGCGCTCGGGCGAGGCGTCCTGGGACAGGCGGTCGAGAGCGGCGTCGCGAAGGCGATGCCACAGAGCTTCATCGCGATAGAGTTGCACGACATGGGCGGCGAACTCGGCAGGCTCGGTGCAGCTTGCGGCAAGCAGATGCTGACCGGACGTCCAGTCAAGCTGACCAGCCAGAAGGGTGGTGGTGACGGCGGGCAGGCCGAAGGCCGCGGCCTCGTGCAGCTTGTAAGGAAGGCCGGCGGCGAAGCGGGTAGGTGCGACGAAAATGCGGTGGGATGCGTAGAGAGCGGCCGGGTCGGCGACGGGTCCGAGAAGCGTGATGCGCGGATGGCGCTGCCAACGGCTGAGGTCGATGCCGGGCCCAGTGTAGCCGGCTATGCTCAGGCGCGTTTCCCGGGTCAGTTGTTGATCGACTAGAGGCAGCACCTCCTCCACGAACCAACTCAGCCCGTCGTAATTTGGACTCCCCTGCTCGTGTATGGCGCCGATGAACAACATGCCGGTTCGCTCAGAGAATGGCGTTTTGGCAGGCGCGGGCGCGAGGGAGTGGCCGATCACATGGACCTGCGGCAGACCGAGGGCGCGGAGAGTTTCGGCTTCGGTCCCACTTACCGCAACCACGCGCTGGCAGAAGGCGGCGTTCCGGAATTCCTGCCGGACTTCAGCGGCGACGTTGAAGGGCTCTTTCAGCAGAAGTGCGCGGACGGCGTTGCGGGTGCTGGCGATCGCCTCGGTGTCCAGGATCACCAGGCGCTTGCGGGGCAATCCGGCAAAAGATTTTTCCAGCGCGGGTCGCACCACATCAAGATTATGGGTGCGGGCTATCCAGACGATGTCAAAGCTGTGTGCGTGCTGCGCGAGGAAGCCGGGAAGCTCACTTAGTCCGCAGGTTTCGGCCAGTTCGACATCATCGGGTATTTCGCAGGCGATGGTTGCGGGCCCGGCGCGAGGGGGCGCAAGCGGAAAGACGGTCACGTGGAAGCCAAGCCGACGCATTGTGCGAATGAGATCGTTGGAGCGGACGAAACCCGATCCGATCATCCGGACAGGGATGGTGTCGTCGATGTAGAGGATGTGGCCTTCGCGCGGGCGCGGACGGGTCAGCACTTGGGTGTGCCGAGCGTGCCGTCCAGCGAAATCCGCCGGCGGTGACGGATCCGGCGGGATCATGAGCTGGATTGTAACTGATGGATCGCAGATCACGCGCTTGCCGGCGGCGGCAATACGAAGACACAGGTCCTCCGTTTCGACACCACTATCGGACAAAGTCTCATCAAATCCGCCGAGTTCGTTCAGCAGATCGGTGCGGAAGAGCAGGAAAGCAGAGGAACTGGCGTCAACGTTGGTGACGAAACGGACCTCGGGTGCAGTGGGGCGCTGTCCGGCGAAGCGTGGCAGGATGATGCCGTCAGGGTCGATGCTTGCGCCGGCTTCGAGAAGGAGGCCATCGGGACGAAGGATAGCGCCGCAGACGGCGCCGACGGATGGGTCGGAAGTTAGGCGGCTGAGGGCCCGGTCGAGGGCGACGGGGGCAAGTTCGGCCGCGTCATGCAGCAGAAGGATCGCGGAGGCGGATGCGCAGGCAATAGCGGCGTTGCGGAGGCGCAGAGGGTCAACCCCAGGCTCGAAACGCATCACCTGGGCACCGGTGACGAATCGCTCGATCATGCTGGTTTCGTCGATGGAGCCGAGGTCAATGAGGATCAACTCGACGCCGCCGCCCTTGCGTGGCGCACTGGGGAGCAAGGAGGCAAGAGTGGATAGTAGGAACGGAAAGCGGTCACGGGTAAGAATGATGACCGAGACCGCGGCTGGGCCGGTTAGGGTGAAATCCAGGCCCCGACGAACGATCGCGGGCAGCCGGGCTTCGGCGCGCAGGCGCCAGAGAATGGCAGCGTGAGCCTCGGAGGGGAGTTCGTCGAACGGTTTGGTGGGAAACCCAAGTTTGCGCCCAATCGTCAGGAAATGGGCAAAGGCGTCGCGGACGTGACCCGCTTCCAAATCCTGCGCTACCTGCGGATTATTGGCCACGTACCAGGCAAGGTCGAGGTCACGGCTGGGACGCCGCTGTTCGAACACGCCATGCGTAACAAAGTGACGATAACCACAGCGGAGCTCGCCGGACTCGACAGCAGCGGCAACGTCCGGATAGCGGGCGCTATAAAAGTTTTCCGAAAATTCCGGGAGAGGGTCGAATTCCGTTGGAGTGTCGTTGGCAAGGTAATGATAAAGTGCGCTGGTGCGGGAAAGGACGTGATAGCGCACATGGTAGGCGGCGGGGTCAAAATACGGGGAGGTCTGGCGTTCAGGCTCGCCAGCTTCGATGGCGCCGAGGAAATGGCGAAACGGCGCGGAGGCAGCTTCGGCAGCTTCACCCTCCGGTAGTTGACCGAGATAGAATGCGGGATCGAAAAACAGACTCGGGGAACGGTGGGCTTTATCGCCGGCCCGGCGGAAATGATCCAGCGCAGATGCAAAGCCTGCGGCGGCCAGACACTCGGGTCTCAGGTCTGGATGACGGGCGAGGTAGAATTCCTGGTCGAAAAGCCAGGCGCCGCGCGCGTAAATGTCTAGGTCCGACGTTTGGTCCACAGGATGCCGCTGGATTCGAGTTCGATTATTTCTGCAGCAGTATAGCCGTGGTGTTGCAGCACCGCGCGCCCATGCTCGCCGAAATGCGGCGGAGCGGCCCGGGTGCCGCCCGGAGTGCGGGAGAGCTTGATCGGTGTCCCAAGGCCTTTGTACCAACCGAGCTCCGTCACCATTTCGCGATGGGCCGTGTGCGGCGCGGCAGCGGCCTGATCCGTGTAGAGGACCGGCCCGGCGGGCACGCCGGCGTGAATCAGGCGGAGGGCGATCTCGTGACCTTCGGTTTCTGCAAAGGCGGCACGCAAGGCGGCAGTGAGGGCATCTCGGTTAGCTAGGCGCTGGGCGTTGCTGGCGAAGCGGGGATCGCCGGCAAGATCGGGCCGATCAACGATTTCGCAGAGTTTGCCGAACTGGGTGTTGTTTCCGGACGCGATGAAGATCTCGCAGGTGCGGGTCGGGTATTTGTCGTAGGGAACAAGGTTGGGGTGGGGATTGCCGGTGCCGGCGGGACGCCGGCCGTTGAGGAAGTAGTTGGCGGCTTGCGGATGCAGCAGGGACATGCCGCAATCGTAGAGGGTCACGTCGATGAACTGGCCGCGGCCGGAGCGGGTGCGCTCGTGCAGCGCCATGAGGATGGCGACGGCCGAGTAGAGGCCCGTGCCCATATCGACGATGGCGGTGCCCATGCGCATCGGGCCGGTGGAGGCGTCGCCATTGGCGCTCATGAGCCCGGTCATCGCCTGCAGAATGGCGTCGTAGCCAGGAAGCCCACCCCAGGGCCCATCGGCGCCGAAACCGGAGATGCCGCAGTGGATCAGGTTGGGGAAGCGTTGGGACAGGATGGCGTAGCCCAGGCCCCATTTCTCCATCGTGCCGGGTTTAAAGTTTTCAACCAGGATGTCGGCGTCCTGAAGCAGGCGTAGGAGGACGGCCTGGCCTTCGGGGCGAGCGATGTCGAGGCCGATCGATTGCTTGTTGCGGTTGACGCCGATGAAGTAGGACGCATCGCCTTCGTGGAAGGGCGGGCCCCAGTCGCGGACTTCGTCGCCCTGTGGCGGTTCGATCTTGATGACCTCTGCCCCGTGGTCGGAGAGGATCATGGTGCAGTAAGGGCCGCCGAGGACGCGGGTCAGGTCGATGACCTTAATCCCGGCGAGCGCGCCCGGGCTGCGTGCGAGGCCCTTACCGGGGGGCGTTTCATCCATGGAACGTGTTCGCTCCCACCGCGAGTCGAGGAGAGCGCGACATAGCGGTTTTTGCGGCGGCGCGCGATGGCTCTCGGCTCAAGGCCCGCGAACCGCGGCGCTGTGGGGTTAGGCGGTTGGGCGGACGAGGTCAGGGCGGGCTGTTGCGGGGAAAAGTTGCCGCTGTAGAGCGTGATCCAGCGCAAAGGCTTACTGGTTCTGAATTGTCTTCTTCTTGGCTGCCGCACCGTTGTTTTCTTGGTACGTAGGCGCAGCGGAACCGTTGGCGATTTTACGGGAGGGCGCGGTGATCTGAGCTTGGGCCATAGCTGCGCCGTTGCTCGGGTGGTAGGTGGGCTCGATCTTGGACGAGCCGTTGCTTACGTGGTATGTCGGCTGCTGTTGAGCGAAGGCAACGGGCGTCACGGCCAGTGCCAGGGCCAGCCCCATGCCGGCGACGATGAAGCGCATTCATTCACTCCATTTGTTTTGCGTGCGCGCCGAACTGATGGTCCGAGCGCTGCGGTATTATGATGACAGCATTGATCGGTTACAAGCGGCGTGTCACGTCGTCACCAGCGTTCCCCAGACCCGCTGGCAGAAGGCAGGATAGGTTTCCCGCATAGCCTGGCAGACCGGACCACGCAGCAGCTCCAGCTCGCCCGCGGACGGCGGCCAGGTTGACGAAACGGTATCGTGTGTTTCGTAAGTAAAGCCGGTATTGTCCGCGATGGAAGCCGCGGTCTCACCAGGATGGATCGAGCGCAGGCTAAAGCGTCCAGCATCAGGATTGAAGCTGAACACACAGCGGCCGGTCACCAACGCCTGTGCGTGACCGCGACGGAAAACGCCGGGTGGCGATAGGCCGGGAGCAGAGATGATATCCACGCGCGGGACGAGCACCCGGCGTGAATGTTCCTCGCGAAACAAAATGGTGCGCGGCACCATCAGGTACATGAACGGGGCCCCGAAACTCCCGGGGAAGCGGACTGTGGTCCCGGGCCAGTCACCAGTGCCGATGAGATTGATGTTGGCTTGGCCGTCGATCTGCCCGCCGCCGAGGAAAAACAGGTCGATCCGGCCCTGGCCGGCAAGGTCGAACAGCTCGCGCGTGCCAGCGGTAAAAGGATTCCCCGTCTGACGGTGCAACAAGGAAAGGCGCACATCGTGGCCGAGGCATCTGACCAGCCAGCACGCGGCGGCGGGGATCGGACTCGCAGCCCCGACGGCGATATGGCGAACAGGAGGGGCTTCGGGATCCAGAATAAGCCGCGCGATGGCGGCAGCCATCAGCTCTTCCCGCGCGATCATTCCGCCGCCCAGGCAGGCCAGGAGAACACGAACCGGTCAAGGTAAGCGCGGAACCCATCCTCGGTTTTTGCGAGACGACCGTACTCGGACAAGTGCGCGGGGTCAGCCGGATATTCGTCTAGCAGAGCGAGGGGCTCGGCGCCGCGGGAGGCCACGGCAACGGCCTCGATATAGGTGGCGGAGATCGTGCCAGGGGCGAGACGCTCATCCTCGAGAAGGTTCGCATCAACCACACGCTCCACTGTAACCAGAGTTCGGCGTGCCGCGTGCGCCATCGTTGCGAGTTCCTGCCGTCGGCCGACGAACACATTGCCGTCGGGATCGGCCATGACGGCGTGGAAGGCGGCAATATCGGGGACGAGGGCAGGGATCAGAACGATAGGATCCGGGGCTGGGGCGAACGGGTTGTCGATAACCCTCCAGTCCGGGCGATGGGCGAGAATGTCGCTGCCGATGATGCCCCGAAGCGGCATGAACGGGACGCCCTTCTCCGCGGCCTGCAGCATGGTGTGGATGGCGGGACAGGTGGCATCGGTCATCTGGATCGTGCCAGCGGCGAGAGCCGTCTGAAAGCGAGGAGCGATCCCGGTTTCCCCAAGTGAAACGCCGGAGCTTTGCACGGCGGCCGCGCACCCAGCCCCGATCAGAAGGTCGGTGACGTAGCCGGAAACCGGGACGCCGAGGATCCGTATGTTGCGCTTACCGGCACGGACAATGGCCCGGCCAAGCTCGCAGGGAGAAAGCGAATTGTCCGGTGGCAGGGCAAGCATCGCTCCGTCGGGGATGCTGGCGGCGAGAGATTCGAGGGTAACAAGGTGCATGGGGCCTCAGAAATATTTTGGCCGGCGGCGGCGGGTTGCCCAGGCGCCACAGGATACCAGGATATGGGCAAGGAACGACCCGATCATCAGCCCGGCAAATCCGTAAATGGCTGCGGCCGCGGTCAGGGCTATCTGTACCTCGTGCGTCATCAGCGCCGTGCGAAAGATCTGCACTTTATAGCTCCGACGATCGCTCAGCACGTCGGCCAGCGCGATTGGCGGCTGGAGCAGCGCCGGGGCGGAGGTAATGTGGTCATAGGCCGCCTTCAGCGTGTCGAGCTGCTGGAGTGATTGTTCCAGACCTGCGGCGTTCGAGGGTTCCCTGGGCTTCAGGTCCTTTATCATGTCCTGATCGGTGGTCGCGTCGAAATGGTAGTACGCACGAGCGGCGGCTTCGCGTTGGTCGATATCGTGGCGAGTCGCATTGCTCACCTGGAGCAGGGCCGCAGTGTAGTCGTTGGTGACCGCTGGTAGCTGCATGATCAAAATGGCCAGCACCAGGGCAAGCGCCAGCCGCGTTACGTCCGAAGTCCAGCGACCGATAAAGTCAAGCATGGTTGGGACTCCTGACGAATGTATCGCCACCTGATACCGGCTCTATGGGGGGTGTTGTGCGCCTATTGGCTGATCGCGTCGGCCTGGGCGAAACCCACCGCTCGACGGGAGAGCCTTCGCTCGCGGTTGTCGCACCTCATCCCCCTTGCAGTAGGAGTGTGGCTGTTTGTTCGCTGCCCTGTACTGCACCAGCGTTTTCTGCCTGAGTGGCCTGGCTGGTACTGGCTGGGGGTGGTGCTCGTTGCGGCTGACCTCGGCTGGGCGGCATATGCCCGCGTTCATCTCGGCCGCAACTGGAGCGGCGTGGTGACGCTCAAGCAGGATCACACACTGATCACCACCGGACCATATCGCTGGACGCGTCATCCGATCTACTCGGGGCTCCTCCTCGCGGTGTTTGGCTCGGCGATAGCGTTGGGAGAGCTGCGCGGTCTGGCCGGTCTCGCGCTGATCACGGCGGCTTTCGTGCGCAAGCTGGCTATCGAGGAGCAGTTTCTGGCAGTGAAGTTTCCGGCGGAGTACCGGCGGTACCGTGCGCAAGTGCCGGCGCTGCTCCCCAAGCTCTTCTGATCACGCCGCCTCGGCCTGCTCCACCCCGCAAGCGCCGAATGCGGCAAACAATTTTGCTTCCTGAGCCGCGCCAAGCGGAAGATGCGGCGGGCAGATCGCCATCCAGCCGGGATCCCTCGTGTTGCGCGCGACGAGCGATTTAAGGCCGGGTATAAGAGGCACCGAGATAACGGCCTTGCGAGTGGCAGCAAGGACCAGTTGCGCCTGCTCGCCGGCATTGGTGTTCCAGTTGGCATAGACCCGGGCACCGACGCTGCAGTTCACATTAGAGGCCGCGGTCATGCAGCCCGCGCCGCCGGCGCGGAGGTTTGCCAGAAGGAGGCTGTCATCGCCGGCGTAGACCTCGAACCCGTCTTTGGCGAAGTGCTCGACGTAGCCGCGCGTGTTGTCCCAGTTGCCGCTGCTGTCCTTCACCCCCTTGAAGACGCCCGGGAACGCCTTGAGCAGCCGGCCCACGACATCAAAGCTGAACGGGACGGCGGATTGCTGGGGGAAGTTGTAAAGATACAGGCGAATATCGCCGCCGACGCGTTGGACCACCTCACTGAAATAGGCGAACAACCCGTCATCAGAGGGGTTCTTGTAGTAGAACGGCGGGAGTAGCAGCGCGCCCGGGCAACCAAGCTCGGCGGCCTTGCGGGTTAGCAGCACGGTGTCAGTCAGCGCGGGCGTGCCGGTGCCAGGCATGAGCTTGGCGGCGGGAATGCCGCGGGCAACGAGACCTTCCATGGCGGCGATGCGTTCATTGAAGCCCAGGCTGTTGGCCTCGCCGGTGGTGCCCAGGACGCCCAGCCCATTGCAGCCGTTGGACAGGAGCCAGCGGCAATGCGCCGCCATGCGGTCGAGGTCGGGCGCGAGATCAGCCGTCATTGGGGTAAGGACGGCGGCGTTGATGCCGCCGTAAAGCGCGTTTTGCATCATCAGCGAGATTCCTTGATTGGACGGCGGGCGCGGGGATTGCGGCCGGGCCAGGAGACGACGTGATCTTCGAGCGGGCCGGCACCGCGCTCGCTGATGGCGCGGCCGCGGACCGAGATGCCGGCGGTGTGGACGGTCTCCGGGCGGCCGGAGACGAGCGGATGCCACCAGGCGAGGTCCTTGCCTTCCGCCAGGCGCCGGTAAGCGCAGGACGGCGGCAGCCAGTCGATTTCGCGGACCTCGGCAGGCGTTAGGTTAACGCAGTCGCGGACACGGCGGCACCGGTTGGCGTAGTCGCCGCACCGGCAGGTGTTCAGGTCCAGAAGCTGGCAGGCGACGTTGGTAAAGGCCAGGGCCTGGGTCTCCTCGTCGCGGAGCTTATGCAGGCAGCACCGGCCACAGCCGTCGCAGAGGGACTCCCATTCCTCCGGGGTCATCTGCTCGAGCGTTTTGGCCTTCCAGAACGGGGCAGGAGCGGGCATCGGGGAGAGTTCTAAGCAGAGATTCGTGGCTTGGCCAACGGCAGCACCCGGCGCTCGGTATTCAGCTCGTCGACGGCTTGATGGATCGCCCGGTCGAGCGCGTCCGCGTCAGCGAAGGTCCGATGGGCGAGATGATGCGCCTTGAGATCATGCCAGACGACCTCGATGTCATTCAATTCCGGCGCATACCTGGGCAGCCACTCGACGGTGAGCCAATGCGCACGGGCGGCGAGCGCGGCCAGGGAGAGCTTGCTGGTGTGGATCGGACCGTTGTCTTCGACCAGCACCACCTGCTTGGTGGGTTGACCGGGCTTGGGACCATAAAGCCGATCCAGTTGCTCCAGATGGGCGACGAAATCGCTGCTGCGCTTGGTTGGGCTGGTGTGCACGATGAGTTGGCGTGTGACATGATCGAGCGAGCCCATCATCGCGACCTTCTTGGCCTGGCCCGGTGCCGGCACACGCAGGTCCGCCGCCGCCTTGGCCCATACGCGCGCGAGGTAGGGATGCGTCAACGCCTCGCTTTCGTCGCCATAGAGCAGAACAATGTCTCCGGCTTCCGCCTGTTGTTTGCGCAACTGCAGACGCAGGCCGACCCGTTCGACCTCCTCGGCGGTCTGACGTCCCTTCAGCGTGTGTCGCGGTCGTCGCCAACGGAACTTTTTTTGCGCAGCGCCTTGGATAATTGCGACCGGCTGATGCGAACGCCCTCACGCAGTTCGATCTCGGCGCGCAGCCGGGGGTCGTCCAGTTGCGCCGGTCGGCCGGGGTTCCTCCAGTAAGGGCGTGACGACGCGCAAAGCCGCTTCACTCTTCACCGGGGCCGGGCCAGGTGCCACGCTGGCCTTCAGCGCCTCGACGCCGCCGCTCATGAAGTCACTGCGCCACAGGCGAACCGTGTCTTCGCGCACGCCGAACGCCTCGGCGATGCGGCGGGCTGGTCCAGCCGGCCAGCGTCAGCAGCACGGCGCGCGCCCGGTCCGCCTCGCCGCGATCACGCGAGCTGGCCAGAACCGTCAGAGCCGCTCGTTGTTCCTCGCTTGCCGAGAGTGGCGATTTTCCAGCCATGCCTTGCACCTCCGAATCGGTGCCGGCAGCGAATCCGATCACCAACCGTTGGTCAACCAACCGGATTGTGCTTAGGGCGGCGGGGGTGTAGTCGCCAGGGGGGGCCGCGCGTGCCGCGCCACCCTTGCGTGGGTTTGGCGTTCCCGACAAGGCAGTTGGGAGGGGCATTGATGCGCTCTGGCCTGTTCGGGACCGAACCGCTGTCGCCGGTCGCGCGCCGGGTGATTCTCGCCGGCTGCATCGGCTTCGCGGTAGATTTCTTCGACATCTACCTGCCGGTGCTCGTCCTGGCGCCGGTCACCAAGTATTTCGAACCGCCGGCGATGAGCTCGGCCGCCACCACGACCGTGTATTTCTTCACCTTCGCCGCCACCCTGATCGGCCGCCCGTGCGGAGCGATCATCTTCGGCCATTTCGCGGACCGGATCGGCCGGCGACGCACGACAATGATCAGCATCGCGGGATTCGGCTTTTTCACGCTGCTAATCGCCTGCCTGCCCGGTTACGAAACGATCGGCATCTGGTCGATCACGCTCCTGATTTTGCTGCGCTACATCGATGGCGTGTTCATGGGCGGCGAATACACCTCCAACAATACGCTCGCGCTGGAAATGGTGCCGAAGGACCGGCGGGGCTTCGTGGGCGGCATCATTCAAGGCGCCTATCCGATCGGCTTCTTCTTCGTTTCAGTAATCACGACCATCATGCTGAGCGCGACCTCGCCCGACGAGTACCGGCTGTGGGGCTGGCGCATCCCGTTCCTGTTCGGATCGTTGCTCGCGTTCCTGTTTCTCATGTATTACCGCACCGTGCCGGAATCCAGGATGTGGATGGAAGCCGAGAAAAGCCAGGTACCGCTCAAGGAGGTGCTGTCGGGTTCGCATCGGCGCAGCATGATCCAGATTCTGATCATGATGCTCGGATTCTGGTTCGGTTCGCAGGCGGCGATCGGCGTCATGCCGGGAATGATGATCCAGCATCTGCATATCTCCAGCCGGACGATGACCAACGGCCTGCTGGTGACGAGCTTCATCCAGTTCTTCGGCTTCGTGGCCTTCGGCCTGCTGAGCCAGATGATCGGACGACGGCTCGCGATCGTGCTGTCCGGGATCGAGATCCTGATCCTCGGCTGCGGGCTTTATGCGGCCTCGGTGTCGCACGCGCTGGGCGGCGGAGTTCCCGCCTTCACCACTGTGATCGCCTGCCTGTTCTACCTGCTGGTCGTCTCGCCGTGGGGGATCGTTACGACCTATCTATGCGAACGATTCCCGACCCATGTGCGCGCATCGGGCTACGGCATCGGCTACAGCCTCGCCGTGATCGTGCCGGCCTTTGCCGGGTTCTATCTGCTCGGGCTGCGGTCGATCATGCCGTACGTCTATACGCCGGTGGTTCTGGTAGGAATTTCCGGGGTGCTGATCATCATCGGCGCGCTCATGGGACCGGAGACGCGGGACGTGGAACTCCATCATCCGGAGCTTGTGATCGTGGAGGCGGCCGCGGAGTAAGCTTCGCGCGGTTGATTATTGGTTCTCACGTGCGAGGATGCGTGGCGTGGATAACCGTGTTGCCATGAGAAGCCGGGCTCCGCTCTATGCGACAAGCATTCCGCGGCGACGCTGGTCCTCTTCGATCGACAGGAACAGGGCGCGGAAGTTACCCTCGCCAAACCCCTCATCACCCTTGCGCTCGATGAATTCGAAGAAAATCGGGCCAACTACCGTCGCGGAGAAAATCTGCAGCAGGACCCTCGTCATCCGGCCTTCCGTCGAGCCGGTCGCAATCGCCCCTTCGCCATCGATCAGAATGCCGTTACGCTGCAAACGTTGCAGATCCTCGCCATGCCCCGGGATCCGCTCGTCAACGCGCTCGTAATAGGTAGCGGGGGGCGATGGCATGAAGGCAACGCCATTGTTCCGGAGCCCCTCGATTGTGGTGTAGATATCGCGGCAGCCGCAGGCGATGTGCTGAATGCCCTCGCCGTTGTAGGCGTGGAGAAATTCCTCGATCTGGCTGCGATCATCCGCAAATTCGTTGATCGGGATGCGGATTTTGCCATCGGGGCTGGTAAGGGCCCGCGAGAACAAACCAGTATATTCGCCCTTAATATCGAAATAGCGAATTTCCCTGAAATTAAATAGCTTCTCGTAGAACTTTGCCCACACATCCATCCGCCCGCGGCCGACATTGTGCGTAAGGTGATCGAGGTAGTACAGCCCTTGCCCCTCCGGGTGCGGATCGCGTGTGCCGAGCCACTCAAACGCTTCGTCATAGACGGACCCCTTTGGGCCATAACGATCCACGAAGTAGAGCAGGCTGCCGCCGATACCGGTAATGGCGGGGACGTCGAGAGTGAGGCCGGAGGTGACCGGCTCGGCGCCGAGCTCGAGTGCGCGGTGATACGCGTGTGCCGCATCGGCCACACGGAAGCCCATGGCCGGCGCGCACGGGCCGTGGGCGGCAGTGAATTGAGCGGCGTGGCTGCCGGGGTCTTCGTTCACAAGATAGTCGATATCGCCCTGGCGATAGATGGTAATGGCCTTGGCGCGGTGGCGCGCAACCGGGGTGAACCCCATCAGCCGAAACAACTCGTGCAGCCTCGCGGGCTCGGGGCTGGCGAACTCGACGAATGCGAAGCCGTCGGTGCCCATCGGGTTATGCTCGGAGATTTGCGCGGGCGGGGCGTCGTGCGGGTAGGGACCCATGCGGGGACCTCCTCCAGGATCTGTCTATCAACGGAGTGTAGGCCCGGACGTTTGCACGGGGCGTGCGGATTTCGTCAGATTTGCGCTATCACTGCACGATCTGTGCGTATAAGGATGCCTCTGTGCACGGGTTGGATGCATTTGATTTCCGGCTTCTGGCGGCATTGCAGGAAAACGGCCGGCTGACCAACCAGGAGCTGGCAGAGCGGATCGGCCTGTCGGCTTCACAGTGCTCCCGGCGGCGGGCGGCGCTGGAGACGGCAGGGGTCATCAGCGGCTACCGGGCGGAGGTGGACCCGGCGGCGCTTGGCTTTCACATGATGGTGTTCATCCAGGTGACGCTGGCGAGCCATAGCGGCGACAATGCCGCCCGCTTTCGCAAACTTGTGGCCGATCTCGACGAGGTTCAGGCGGCGTATGCGCTGACCGGCGACACCGACTATCTGCTGAAAGTCGGTACTCGCGGACCTCCGGAGCCTCTCGGCGCTAGTGAATGACGTGCTGCTGCCACAGCCGTTCGTCACGCGGGTGCGTTCGTCAATCGTGCTGCAGCGGCTCAAGGAAACGGCACGGCTGCCCGTGCGCGCAGCTTCAGCCTGAACCGGCGAACTTCGCGAGCAAACGCGCGTGAGAGCGGATGCCGCGCTGGAAGCAGCGCTGCTCGAATTTTTCGTTAGGGCTATGAACCTGATCGTCGTCGAGGCCGAAGCCCATCAGCAACGAGTTGATACCCAGGATCGATTTCAAAGAGCCCACCACCGGAATCGAACCTCCGGTGCCGATCAGCACCGGCGGTTTGCCGAACTCGTTGGCCAGGGCCTCGCGCGTCGCCTTGAGCCAGGGGGAGTTTGTCGGCACCTCGATCCCTGGGGACCCATTGAACGTCTCGACCGTGACTTTGGCATCGGGCGGCACGCGTTCGGCCAGAAAACGTCGGAAGTTTTCCGCGATTTTGGCCGGGTCCTGGTTGGGTACCAGGCGAAAGGACACCTTGGCAAAAGCCTCGGCGGGAATAACGGTCTTGGCACCCGGACCGGTGTAGCCGCCCCAGATGCCGTTAATATCGGCGGTCGGGCGCAGCCACAGGCGCTGAAGGGCAGGGCGGTCACGTTCGCCGATCGGATGCGATAGGCCAATATCGCCCAGGAACGCGGTCTCATCGAAGTTCAGGGATTCGAGTTGTGCGGTCTGCGCTGCAGTCGGTTCCTTGACGTCATCGTAGAAGCCGGGAAGCTGAATGCGGCCCTGAGTGTCATGCAGGTCGCCCAGGGCGCGGCAAAGCGCGTTGATGGGATTGAGCGCGGAGCCGCCATACATTCCCGAGTGCAAGTCCCGGTTGGCAGCCTTGAGCGTAACCTGCGTATAGGTCATGCCGCGGAGGCTCGTAGTGATCGCCGGGGTGTCGATGTCCCACATGCCGGTATCGCTGATGAGTGCGATATCGGAGCGTAGCTCATCCTTGTTGGCCTTGAGAAAGGCGTCCAGGTTCTTGCTACCGACTTCTTCCTCGCCTTCGATCAGGGCGGTGATGCGCGCCGGGATTGTACCGCTGACAGATCTCCAGGCACGCAGAGCCTCTATGAACGTCATAGTCTGGCCTTTATCGTCCACGGCGCCGCGGGCCACGAAGCGGGGCCCTCGGGGGCCTTCGACAAGCTGCGGCTCGAACGGCGGGCTGTGCCAGAGTTCAAGCGGATCGACGGGCTGGACGTCGTAGTGACCGTAGAACAGCACGTGCGGGCCGCGGTAATCGGCGGGGCCGACATAGTGTGCGATGACGACTGGATGGCCTGGGGTTTCGCGGACCGAGACCTCGAAACCGAGACCTGCGAGCTTATCACGCAGCCATTCGGCGGCGCGGCGGCAGTTCTGGGCGTGATCCGGTTGCGCGCTAATGCTGGGGATGCGGAGCAGGGCGAAGAGGTTGTCGCGGGAGGCGGCGAGGTTGGCGTCCACGTAGTTAAGGACGGCGGCGATCGTTTCGGTGGTGGGGGCAGGCATCGGTCGCTCCGGTCAGATGTTTAGGGCGTTATGGCGGATGCGGGGCGGCTGGTGAACCGGTCGGTCGGTCCTTATGCGTTTGCGGTTCGTCCTGTATCGCGTCAATGTGCCGGATAGTTCCGTAGCCACGCGGCCGATGACGATTCCTCCTGCAGCCCTTTTTGCTGTGCTGCTTGGCGCCCTCCTGCACGCCTCATGGAATCTGGTTGTTCGGGCGGGGCACAACCGCAACCGCGAAATGTCGGTCGTGGTCGTAGGCGGCACCGTTCTTGCCGTGATCGCGCTGCCGTTCCTGCGCCAACCGCATCGCGCGGCCTGGCCGTTCCTCGGCATCTCGGCTGTGCTGCACATCGTGTATTTCGCGCTGATTGCCGCGGCCTATTCCCGCGGCGAGGTATCGTTGGCTTATCCCCTCATGCGGGGAACGGCTCCCATGCTCGCGGCTGTTCTGGCGTGGGCGGTTCTCGGCGAGCAACTCGCGCCTGCCGGTTGGCTTGGTATCGCGGTCATTTGCGGGGGAGTTGCGCTCATGGCGCGACCGAGGGGGCCGGCTGCTGGTCGAGAGGCGATCGGCCTTTCCTTGATCAACGCGGTCGTCATCGCGGCGTACACGCTGAATGACGCGACGGGCGCGCGGGCATCGGGAGATGCCGTCGCCTACACGCTCTGGATCTTTCCCTTGAGTGCCGTGCCCGTGTTGTTGTGGCTCAACCGCGGCCAACCCGTTCGTTGGCTATCGCGGGCGGAATGGCTGAGGGGGTTCGGGGGAGGCGCTTGCACCCTGGCAGCGTATTCCCTTGCGTTATGGGCAATGACCATCGCGCCGATTGCTCCGATTGCCGCGTTGCGGGAAGCCTCGATGCTGTTCGGGATCGCCCTCGCGCGTATTTTTCTCGGCGAGCGGCCGGATCGCAGGCGGTGGGCAGCGGCGGCTGCAATCGCAGCCGGTGCGGCGATCCTTCGGCTGGGGTAATCCCATGAGGCAGCTTCGGTTTTACACCATCGGGCATTCAACCCGTTCAGTTACAGACCTGGTTCACTTACTCCAAGAAAACGGCGTGTCCCTGCTCGTTGACGTCAGGACGGTTCCTCGTTCCCGCACCAACCCGCAGTTCAATGCGGATGTGCTGCCTGGTAGCCTGGCAAGCTATCAGATCGCGTATCGGCACATCGCGAAGCTCGGCGGGTTGCGCGGGCGGCGGAAGGACGCAGCGCCGTCACCAAATACGTTCTGGGATAATGAAAGCTTTCGCAACTATGCCGACCATACGGCTACGTCTGATTTCAGGGCGGGGCTGGCCGAGCTGATTTCCCTCGGTCGGACACATCTCTGCGCCATGATGTGCGCAGAGGCAGTCTGGTGGCGCTGCCACCGCCGCATCATTGCCGACTATCTGCTCGCTGACGGCAACGAGGTGCTTCACATCATGGCGCCGGGCAAAATCGAGCCGGCGCGGATGACAGAGGCGGCGGTGCGACAGCCGGACGGCACGCTGATCTATCCTGGTCCGCAGCTTTCGTTATTGAGGTAGTCCCGGGTCTTATACCTGCGGCCGACAAGCTTGACTTACGCACGGCGCAAAAAATCCCCCTCTGCCAGCCGGAGCAGGCCGCACGAGTGCTGCTCATGGTCATTGAAAAGAAACCCTGACGCCGTAATTGAAGCGCTGAAGCAGCATCCCGACGCTACTTGAGAATTAGCTAAGGAAAGCCGTTCGATGAGGAGACGGTGTTTGCGGTGGGGGCGGCGTTGGAGAAAGCCGCTGCATTTGAGGCGCTGCCGACGATCCGGGCGGGGGCGGTCTGACTTTGGGCACCGCACTCACCCGGCGCGGCTTGCTCTGTGCATTCATGATATGGGTCTAAAGCGGAGTGCCGCAGCTACAAACGTGCATGGCAGTACCGATTTTCGCGGTTGGCAGCATGATCTTCCGAGACGGGGCATGCCATGCCGGTCACAATCCGGGAGGATCGAGCAGTTGGAAATTACGAGGAAATGTCTGAGGTGTTCGATACGCCTGCCCTGGCTGCTCCAACTCCGCAATGATTCGTAAGCCACATGCCATGTCGCGCGATCGGTATGGTTTAGTCATAACGGCGTCGCCATGAAGCGTTGAAAGCTCTAAATCGGTGCTATTCCCGGTAGAATAGATGATGCCGGCATGGGTCGTGGCACGCAGATGAGCGCCGATTTCCGTGCCGAGACCCCCATCTGCTAGGCGAATATCAATAACCGCAAAATCGGGTGGATGCTGCTCGGCTAATGTTTTTGCCTCTGCAACGGTGCGGGCGATGCCGCTCACAGAATAGCCCTCGGCCTCCAGTGCTTGCTGAAGCAGGTCCGCGATCAACAGATCATCTTCCGCAACCAGCACAGTCGCCATCATGGCAGCCCTAAGCGCCGCGGGATGAGATACGGCTTCCGGCGGGGCGCGCTGCTGCTCCGCTTCCGCCCGCTCCGTCGCGAGGAATTCGCGGACACGAGCAAGCCGTCGCTCGAAAGCCACGATGTCAGGTCGGATCACTTCCGGCCGAACCCCGACAAAGAGAGAAACCTCGGCTAGATACTTCTCAGGAACACGACGCCAAACGCGGACGGCTGCTTCTGTGATGCCGCATAAGCGAGCTAACTCACGATAGTGTCCATTGCGCTTTTTAAGCAGCGCGTGGACATCAAACGCAGGCACGTCCGCGTGATGGGAAACAGGCATGACGATACCCTCGCCGATGGATGGATTGGGGGCCTTTGCCCCCTCTGTGCTCTTGGGAGAGGTATTTGGCAGGGGAGGCTCCCAGCATGGAAATACGCCACCATCGCGGGAGTATTCAAGGAGATAGTCAACCGCCGGCTGTATCAAGAATGAGATTGGAGAGGTGTTTCAATTTTACTATGCTGCTCCATGCTCTACACCGCCGGCTCGCGGTTGCACTGCTCGCGGTTGCACTGGGAGACCTTTTTTGTCTGAAGACCTGGCTCGGTCCGACCAGCTATTTTCTCATGAAGCCTCGGTGAATACGAGCGGTAGCTCTATTGTCCAGGCGGTTCCATGATCGACCTGAAGTCTTAGTCTGCCATCCACCTGTTCCACAAGGCGTTTGATAATATGCATCCCGCGCCTCCGGCCTTCTCTCTCAACGAAACCAGTGCCGTTGTCGCTGACGGACAGAACCACCTGACCCGCCGTGGCGCCCAACACTACAGAGACTTCTCCGACGCCGTCGGGGAATGCGTGCAGGTAAGCGTTGCTGACCAGTTCCGTTACGACGATACCCAAGGGGGTCGCTAGATCCAGGTCAACCCGTACTGGTTCAACGGTACAAACCAGGTTGACCTCGCTCGCATTGTACAGTTCTGGGAGGTGGAGGCAGAGCGCGCTGACATAGTCGCCGAAGTTTATGACTTTGTTCATCCCCGTTCCGAGGAGATGATCGAAGACTTCTGCAAGACCCATCACTCTGGCGGCAATGGATCTGAAGGCCTGGGTACTCGTCTCCTCATGCCCGGCATCAAGCTCTGCGAGCAGTAGACCGTAGACGAGGTGAAGGCTGTTGCGAACGCGATGCTTCAGTTCTTGGGACAGCGTTTCCTTCTCGCCGAGGAGCGCCTCCATTTTTTCGACGATTTCCCGCTGGCATTGCGTCCTGGCGGCAGTCGCGACCGCTTCGGCCAGTACGTTGGCGAAGCCCGTAAGGAAGTCGATGTCGTGTTCGTCAAATGCATCGTGCTTTTGGCTGTCGACCTCCAACACGCCGAAGGGCTGCCCCCCCCTCAGCGGCGATGAGCACATCCACAGTCGAAATGACGCCGTGATCTTTATAGAAGTTTGGCGGAATGTATGTGTTTGCCTCAGCTACATTCCGACATAGCTGTGGCTGACCCGTCTCGAATGCGCGTCCTTGAGGCGATGTGTGATCCGCCACAGAAATTGCATAGCCCACAACGCCTTGTTTCCAGCCGTGCCCGGCAACAACAAGAAGGTCATTCTCTGATGGACGGTACTTGCATATCTTGCAGAACGGAAGCTCAAGGCACTCTGCGCACGCCAGTGCCGCCTGATTGAGCACCGCCTGCAACTCCGTCTGGCGGAATGCAAACGTTCCGAACCTCGCCAACGCCTTTTCCCGGCGAAGAAGCTTTCCCACCCGTTCCGTTGCAGATAAATTGGCGTGCATCGAGATAATCCTTGCGTTGTTCATCCGCTCACAATACAGTGAGCACGCTTCCGCTTCGGCTGATGCTCGCACTGCTTAGCACGGGCACGTGGGGCATGTGCGCACTTTTGTGGCTTGTATGTCGTAGTAATAGCGAGCGCGCCCTCCGCTTCGCACCAAAAAGGCCCGTAGTCCGACGCTCAGTTCTCTTGTTTGGCGAGTAGGCCCTTCACCGCGGCAAGCAACTCACTTGGCGGCGGGGTTGCTGTTGTCAAAACGCATCCTTCGATAGCAACAATATGGGCCAGCCCAGGATCAGCCAAAAACAACAGCTTGATCCCTTTAGGCCGTTGTTTCGCCAGCAAGGCAAGTGGGAAGCCGGTCGGCATGCCCAGAGGCATTTGCACCCGGACAATCAAAAGCTCCGCCGTTTCGGCTGCCTCAAGCGCTTTCAGTGCTGCGAAGGAATCCGTGAAGCTGGCTACCTCGTAACCGGCCTCCGTTAGCACGGCGCTTGTGGTGGCAACATAGTTTCGGTCATCATGGGCCAGGACGATAGGAGCCGGCATGGCTCCTCTCCATTTGTCATTTATTGCGCATCATACTCTCCCCAGGCCAGCATGGCTAGGGAAATCGGCGGTCATAAAAGCGTTAGCGACAGGATCAGGCTCTATGATGCGGCAGACAGATGAGCCTTGACGATCTGGCCGCAGACTTCAAAGCACAATCCACGACGCGGGGCAAAGTCGTGGATGTTCCGGCTAGAAACTTCGACTTTGCCCGGCAGCGTGAGCGACGCGCGTAATTGATAGGAAATAAGACGCCAGCTGTTATTATGGCCGTTACGGGGGCGCCAGGAACTGACCGACCCTCCGATTGTCTCCCTTGGAGCGTCCTAGTGGAGAGGGTCGCCAGCGGTGTTGCTGACGGCTGGCGACGTTTCATAGGAGGATTCTAACTCTACGCACCGGCCATTACCGCGAGCCTGGCTACGGTGTTGAGATTGCGCACGGTGCCGTTCGCCGCCTGCATCGGGAGCCTCAGCTTCGACCGGCCAATGCCGTCTGGATAGTGAATGAAGATCTCTCGACCGATGGTACGCAACTCCTCCCGTCCTGGTATCACCACGCCCGCCAGAACGCTGCTCGGCACAGGATCAGGCAGGAATACCACGCCGACCTGCGCCGGCTTGGCAGTCGGGAACGGATTGGCATCGACGGTCGCCCGCAGCTCCGAGCCCGCCCGGATAAGAACCCTGATTTGCTTTCCCATATTCGCGGCCAACGCTTCTTCCAATTTCTGCACCAGCACTCGTTCTGGTATCTGACTCACGAACACAACATTGCCGCTCTGGAGATAAGTCCGAACCTTCTCCAAACCAAGTTTGACGCACATAGACTGCAACTCTTTCATCGGCAGCACGCTCGTGCCGCCGACATTCACAGCACGCAGAAGCGCGATGAAAGTTGCTATTTGAACATCCTTTCTGGTGCCGACGATTGGACGGGCATAATTCCTGGCGCCACGCGAAGAATTACGCAGCGGTTCGTACCGCGTCCACCACCTGCTCGCAAATGTATGTGGTAGCGACCTCGCTTAGGTCGGCATGGATTGGCAGCGCCATGATCCGCTTGGCCAGGTCCTCCGAAACCGGCAAAGCCGCATCGCAGTGCACCGCGGCGTACGCCGGCTGCCGATGCAGAGGCTTCGGATAATACACAGCAGTAGGCACGCCTTTTTCCCGCAGGCGTGCCTGGACCGAAGCGCGGTCCACGTCGTCCCGCAGCAGGATCGAGTAAATCGCCCAGGCACTGGTGCTGTCCGGCACGCGTGCAGGGATGGTGACTGCGTTGCCCAGATGCCGGTCGTAAGCGCGGGCGACGGCTTCGCGCTGCTCCAATTCGTCCTCAAAGACGTCCAGTTTCGCCAGCAGAATGGCCGCCTGCATGGAATCGAGCCGGCCGTTCATACCCGTGCGGAGCACCTCGTAGCGGGTCTGACCTTCGCCGTGAGTGCGCAGGCTGCGGTACAGGGCAGCCTTATCCGCATCCTCGGTGAATATCGCGCCGCCATCGCCGTAGGCGCCGAGCGGTTTGGAAGGAAAAAAGCTCGTGACGGTAACATCCGCAGAGTGGCCCAGGTGTTGACCGTTCAGCGAGCAACCGAAGCTCTGGGCCAGATCATCAATCGTGAACAGGCCTTCGCGCGCCGCGATGTGCCGAAGGTTGGGCCAGTCGGCCGGCTGCCCGAACAGATCGACCCCGATCAGCACGCGTGGGTGGAGCCGCCCCTCCCGCCGCACGGTATCGATGCGTTCCTTTAACGAAGCCGGATCTATCTGGAAAGTACGCGGGTCCACATCGACGAAGACCGGGGTGGCACCAAGCACCAGAGGGACTTCGGCTGTAGCCGTGTAGGTGAAGGCGGGCAGGAACACGGCATCACCCGGGCCGATATTCTCCGCCATCAGAGCGACCTGGATTGCATCGGTCCCGGAACTGATACCCACGCAGTGTTTGGCGCCGCAGAAATCCGCCAAACGCTGCTCGAGCTCGCCGACCTCGGGCCCGAGGATGAACTGGCAGTGGGCCAACACCGCGTCCACGCGCTTGCGCAAAGCGGGAGCGATGCGTGCCTGCTGGGCCTTCAAGTCGAGAAACGGAATGTTCATGGGCGAGTCGCCATGGGCAGAAGACCTTCCGCGTTGTGTTCGAATTCCGGAATAAGTCGGCCAAGCAACGTAAGCGCCAGGCGCTCCTGCCCACCGCGGCACGCGGCGGCGATTTCGTCCATGGCGCGCCCAACGATGGCGGGATCGGCGGTGCGCGGCGCAGCCATGAGTAGGCCGGGGTGGCCGGTCGGGACCGGCGGTTCCTTGCCGTGAAACAGTTCCTCATACAGCTTTTCCCCAGGCCGCAACCCGGTGAAGCGGATCTCGATATCCTGATCCGGACGCAGACCGGCGAGGCGGATCATCTGGCGCGCGAGATCCACGATTTTGACCGGCTCGCCCATATCGAGCACGAAAATGCCGCCCTCGGAGGCCGCGGGATAGGCGGCGTCGCCCGTGCCGAGGACACTCGCTTGCAAAACCAGTCCGACCGCTTCTCGCACGGTCATGAAGTAGCGGCGCATATCGGGATGGGTGACAGTCAGCGGTCCACCATGCTCCAACTGACGCTGAAACAGGGGAACGACCGAACCGGTGCTCCCCAGCACGTTCCCGAACCGGACGGTAACGCAACGCATGCCAGAACCGGAGCGGGCGGCGATATCCAAGGCCTGACAATACATTTCGGCCAGACGTTTGGACGCGCCCATCACCGAGGTCGGATTCACCGCCTTGTCGGTCGAGATGAAGACCATCGCGAGCGCCCCGGCGCTGCGTGCGGCATCAGCGACCACCCGCGTCCCCGCGGCGTTCGTAAGCAGACCCTCCAGGGCGTTGGCCTCCACCATCGGAACGTGCTTGAGGGCGGCAGCGTGAAAAACCAGCTCGGGACGCCAACGCTCGAACAGGGCGCGAATCCGCGGTTCGTCACGCACGTCGGCGAGGACAGCGCGCCGCGAAACGCCGGGGTATGTTTCGCCGAGTTCCAGATCAATCTGCCAAAGCGCGTATTCGCCGTTGTCGAGCAGTAGAAGCTGGCCGGGTCCCAGTGCGGCAACCTGGCGGGCAAGCTCGCCGCCGATGGTGCCGCCTGCGCCCGTGACGACGACGCGCTTGCCCTGGATCAGCCGCGCCATGCCTTCCCGGTCCAGTGGGATCTGGGGGCGGTTCAGCAGATCCTCGATGGCGACCGGCCGGAGCTCTAGACGGGAAGGGCGGGCAGCCGGGGCATGGGGCGCCAGGGCGGTGATCCGGGGGGCTCGACGAACGGCAATACCGAAGCGCTCCGCGTGTTCTACCAGCGCTGACAGAGCAGCGCCTGAGACATCGGGGGTGGTGACCACAAGCAGAGCGGGGAGTCGATCCTCGGATGCGAGGCGCTCGAGGACGGTTCCGGCTTCATCAATGGATCCGAGTATCGGACGCCCCTGGATTCGGCGGCCCTTATGGCGTGAGGCGAGACAGAGCAGCCCTTCCACGCGGAAGCCCTGACGGCGATCACCGGCGAGGGCACGAAGGAAGAGGTCGGTGTCCTCGGGTGACCCGACGAGCAGGGTTGAGCTGTCTTGCGCAGCAGGCCGCGGCCGGGCTCGCATACGTCCGTACGCCAGCCGCGGCGCAGTCAACAGGGCGATCAGCGTTAACGCCTGAATGGCTGGCCAGGCGGGATTGCCAAACGGCACGCCGGCCAGCCACGCGCCCACAGTGATCAAGGCCGAGGCGATCAGGCTGGCGCCGGCAACGCCCAGCAGATCGCCGCCGCTGATGAAGCGCCAATATTGGAGAGACAGGCGGAAGGGTAAGCCTGCCGCGAGCAGGGCGGCGGCCCCGAATGGCAACAGCCAGGCCGGTTGCAGGGCCGGCGCATGGGGATTGGCCAGCGAACGCGCGAGCGGGACGGAGGCGGCCGCTAGGGCTCCGTCCAGCGCAACATTGACGGCGATGCGGATGAGCGAACGCCCGGGCATTGGCCCGCTATAGAACGGAATTTCGCAGCGGCGAAATGCCGTCCCCACACGCAAATTGCACGTAACTGCCTTCCTCGTCATGCCGACGAAGGTCGGCATCCACGCCTGCTAACGCCCCAGTCCTGTCAAGGGGCGCTTTCACCGTGGTCGGTAAAGCGCATCGCTGGGGTAGAACGACTGCCAACCTCCGCCCAGTGCCAGGTAAAGCGCAACCAGGTTGGTCGAAACCGTCGTCGTGCTGATGGCCAGTTGCTGTTCTGTGGACAGCAGATTCTGCTCCGCCGTCAACACAAACAGAAAGTCGGAAACACCCTGCTGATAACGGGCCTGAGCCAAAGCCAGGGCACGACGGTTTTGCGCCACGGCCCCGATAAGCTGGAGACGGCGCTGCTGCTCGCGCTCGTAGGCGGTCAGGGCATTGTCCACGTCGTGCCAAGCTTGCAGGACCGTTCTGACGTAGTTGACCGCGGCCTCGCGCTCCTTGGCTTTACGGAGCTGCAGCGTGTAACGAAGCTGTCCGCCCTGGAAAATTGGCAGGGTAACACCGGGACCGACCCCATACTGCCGCGACTGCCATTTCCAGAGTTCACCGAACTGCAGGGACTGGAAGCCGAAGCTGCCCGACAACGTGACCTGCGGGTAGAAGGCGGCCACCGCTACGCCGACATCGGCGGTGGCCGCGTGAAGCTGCGCCTCAGCCTCGCGAATGTCCGGCCGGCGCCTGACAATTTCGGACGGGAATCCGATAGGAACATGCCGCGGCACGGGTGGGATTGGCTGAGGCGTCGCGAGCTCGGATTCGAGGGCCCGCGGCGGCATGCCGAGCAGCAGACTGAGGGCGTTGATCTCGGCCTGAATGTTTTGTTGCAGGGTCGGGATCTGGGAGGCGGTCGTATTGAGCTGAGCGGTCGCGTTGGCGACATCGAGGTCTGTGGTGACACCGGCGGCCGCCCGTTCGCGGGTGAGGTTCACACCCTGTTGGGCCGTGCGGACGTTTTCCTCTACGATTCGCAACTGGTCCTGGTAACCGCGCAACTGGACGTAATCGCGCGCGACCTCGGCGAGAGCCGAAAGCAGGGTGCCGCGGCGAGCATCTTCCGAGGCCTGGAGACTGGCGCGGGATGACTCGACCTGCCGGCGCACCTGCCCCCAGATGTCAAGCTCCCAGGAGGCGTCGAAGCCATACTGAAAGATGTCGAACGGCGCGATGTTGGCCGAGGATACCGCCCCGGCGGTATTGCCGAATTGTCCGTTGGCCTGGGTCGCAGTCGGCGTTCCCTGGCTTGCTCCGTTTGGGGCGGATGTCGGGAGAGAAAATACGCCCGTATTGCTCGCCTTCTCCCGTTCATAAGAAGCGTTCCCGTTTACGAACGGATACAGGCTGGCAGTGGTGACGCCGAGCTGGGAACGAGATTCGGCGACCCGCATGGTGGCCGTTTGGACATCCAGGTTATCCGCAGCCACCTGGCGCTCGATCAAGGTGAGCCTCGGATCATGGAAGATCTGCCACCAGTCAACTTCGATGGGCTGTGAGATTGGCTCGCTGGGAACGGAGGGCTCGGTGCCCCTGCCGGAGAACCAGGAGACGGGGTTGGCCCACCCGGGCGAGTGAAAATTAGGTCCGACCGTGCATCCTCCCAGCAACAGCACCGAGACAACCGCACCCGTGCGTCTCACGGTCCAACACCCCCACCCAAACGGCGGCGGATCAGCCTGCTCCGGCACCGTCTGTCAAGAAGCGCCACATTAACCTCTCCTGGCGCTCTCTGCGGGAGAGGTCGGCGCGAAGCACCGGGTGAGAGTGGCACGGAGCCCCTACCCGTTGCCTTGATGATTCCTGAAGAATTCCGGATTGACGAAGTTGAACAGACTCTGATCGAACTTGCCGCCAAACTGGATGTCCGACAGCGTCACCGCCGTGCGCTGCCCGGTGGCGTCGCTGACGACCCATTGCCGCAGGGTCAGCGGATTCGTCGCGAACACAAGGGTCAGGCTGCCGTCCGACGGGTGGCTGTTCCAGACTACTGTCATGACGATTTCGCCGGGCAGGTTGCGCAGATCGGTCGCAGTAAGGTCGCCGCCGATCAACCTGATGTGGTCGGACAACAGAATGCCGAGCGGGGTTGCCCCCAGCGGAATGTTCGAGGTCTGATCGAGTGACGAATCATGGAACACGACGAATCCGTGTCCGGCCACGAGCAGCAGCGGACTCGGTGGATCGTACTGGAAGCGCATCCGGCCAGGGCGGTCGAGCCAGGCCGTGCCCTGACTGAGAGCGCCATTAGGCGCGACTTGAACGAAATGCGCCTTCAGGGTGGTAATGCCATTGAGATACGACTGGATCTGCGCGATTTCGGCCGAGTTGGTGGCAGTCGGAGCCGCGGCGGCGAGCGCCAGCGGGAAAATGGCGAACAGAAGCACGCGTCGGAACATGCGGGGGATGTGCCACTCGCGGCGGGGGTTTGCAAACGAAGGGTCGGGGAATGATCCGAATCAACAGGGTGGTCACCCGCGGGGGTGACAAGGGTGAGACCTCGCTGGGTGACGGCACGCGCGTGCCGAAGGATTCGGCCCGCATCGAGGCCATGGGGGCGGTCGATGAGGGGAATGCAGCGATTGGCCTGCTGGCGGTTGCGGCCACGGAGCATCGGCCAATGTTGGCACGCATTCAGAACGACCTGTTCGATATTGGGGCCGATCTGTGCGTCCCCGGCGACGCTGGCGAACGGCTGCGGCTGACGGATGCTTCCGTTCGCCGATTGGAACGCGAGATCGAGGCCCTGAACCGGGGTTTGCCGGAACTACGAAGCTTCGTTCTGCCCGGTGGAACGGAGGCAGCGGCGCGGGCACATTTGGCGCGGACGCTGGCGCGGCGGGCGGAACGAGCCATGGTTGCGGTGTCGCGGCAAGAGAAGGTCAATCCCGTTCTGGTGCGCTATTTGAACCGGCTGTCCGACGCCTTGTTTGTGCTGGGCAGAGTGCTGAACGGAGCAGGAACAGGCGACGTGTTATGGCGCCCGGGAGCCGGGATTGCCGAGGACGACGCGGGTTAGCACCTACTTACCTCTCCCGCTTCGGCGCGCGAAGCGGGCCGCGTAAGGGCGGCTATCCCTGCTCCAGCGCCTGGGTCTTCCGCTGCATGGTTGCGAGCAAAGCCGGGGCGCCTCCCTGGTTGATCAGGGCGCTCCAATCGGATCGCTGCACGGCTACCCGGCTGGTTCCGTCGGCGAGAACGTCGATTGCCTTCCAGGAGCCATCGGGGAGCCGGTGCATGACGTAGTCCAGCTTATGGGGCGAGCCGTTCTTCGGGATAATTTCCGTGGACACTACACCCTCGCCACTGGCAAGCTGGCGTGCCTCCGGTTCGACAACAAATTTCTGGCCATTAAAGCTGTCGAAATTATCGAGATAGGTCGCGATGGTGTATTTGCGAAATGCAGCCAGCAGTTGTTGCTGCTGCTGCGGAGATATAGAAGACCATGCAAACCCGACCGAGATGCGCAGAATCCCTGGCAGATCGAGCGCCTGCTCGACCGCCGGGGCAAGGGTTGCGTAGCGCTGTTGGAAAGGGGTCTGGCGGCCTTCCTTCATCACCGCCAGGAGCGCCGAATTCGAGCTTCTCGATAGGCGTCGCAGCACTGCTGCTGGACGCTGTCTGGGCGATGGCGGCGTGGGGCGTGATCGATATCGCCGGTACGGGCGCCACACCCAGGGTACCCATCACAACAATGAAAGCCGCGGTGCTGAGTGATTTCCGGACCCGCATAACGTCTCCTTACTTGCGGCGCAGATATAGGGAGGTAAAGAAGTGTATCGAGGGGATTTTCACGGCTTCTCAGTCTCCTTGCAACGTGATAACGCATGACAAACGTGCGGCCACGCGCCGCCGACCGGGGGCCTATGTGTGCTGCTCGTTAGCAGCGTTGCGGAGTCGTGCGATTGAGTTTGGGATCTGTCTTGCTAGGCACGGCAGACCGGGTGGCGGAGGCGCTCGGAATCTTCTCGCGGCCCCTATCGGCAGGACGCTTTCTTTCGATCGGACGTCGCAAAAGCGGCCTCGATGATTTCGGCGAAATCGCCCTGCAACAGCCGTTACAGCGCCTCCTCGATGCTTGTATAACCGAGGCTGCGCTGAGCGTGGTCGGGCGTTTTGCGATTCGCTGGGACACTTTGCGTTTCCTGGGGAATCTACTCCGGCTCCGGCAAGAGGAACTGCGCGATCCGGCTATCCTGAGCGAGCCGATCGAGCGTCCGATCTTCATCACCGGCCTGCCACGCAGTGGAACGACATTCTTGCATCGGCTTCTGCTGGAGGATGGCATTAATCGTGGGCCTGTCGTGTGGGAAACGATTTACCCATATCCGCTTAAGGAGGCGGTGGACCGCAGGCGACAACACGTCGCCCGGCAACTTCACAGGTTCGCGAGCTTGGCTCCCGAGTTTCAGGGTCTGCATCCGCTCACAGCCGATTCGCCACAAGAATGTTCTGAAATTGCCGCCCATGTTTTCCGCAGCCTGCGATTTGACACAACCTATCGCGTCCCGAGCTATCGAGCCTGGCTGGACGCCGAGGGCCAACCGGAGGCGTATCGGTTCGAGCGGCGTTTTCTGCAGCATTTGCAGCACCAGCGGGGGCCGCGGCGCTGGGTGCTGAAATGCCCGGATCACCTGTTTGCGCTGGCAGACCTCCGCGCTGCCTTTCCCGATGCACGGATTGTGTTCGTGCATCGCGATCCCGTGAAGGTGATGCTGTCGATCTGCAGACTGACCGAGGTGCTGAGGCGGCCCTTCACGCGACAGGTGGACCGGATGGCGATCGGCAGAGATGAGAGCGCTCGCTGGCTCGATGGCACGGCGCGGATGATCAAGGCCTGCAAGCAGCCAATATTCCAGGAGCCGATCTGCCACGTAAACTATCTGGACCTCGTCGCGAATCCACTGAAGACAGTCGCGCACGTGTATGACCATTTTCACCTGGACCTGGATACCCGGACGGCAGGGCGGATCGCGCAGGCCGTGGATGAGCAGCCGAACGGTGGTTACGCACGGCACAGTTACCAGTTCGAGGATCACGGGCTGAATGCCGAAACCGAACGGGAGAAATTCCGCGAGTACATCGAGTTCTTCGGCATCGAGCCGGAGCCACGGCAGCGCAAAGTGACGGTTCCGGTAAACAGCCAGGCGGCTTAGCAGCAGGCCATGGACTGGATCGAAGTGAACGGCACCAGCCTGCGCTACGACCTGCGCGGAGCCGGCGAACGGGTGCTGGTTTTGGTACATGAAATGGGCGGCACGTTGGAAAGCTGGGACCAGGTGTTGCCGATCTTGGCCTCCGAGTGGCGGCTGCTGCGTTATGATACCCGCGGAGCCGGCATGTCAGAGAAGATCCGCACCAGCGTGACGTTCGACGCTATGGTGGAGGATCTGGCCGCTCTCCTGGATGGTCTTGGTATCACGCAGCCGATCGCGTTGGCGGGATGTGCCGTCGGAGGAGGCATCGCGCTGCATTTCGCGGCTCGGTTCCCGCAGCGCGTGGCAGCATTGATCGCGATGAGTCCGGCGACCGGCGTGGCGCCGGAGCGCCGGGAAAGCACGCTCAAGCGGGCGGACGCGATCGCCCGGCTCGGGCCGGCAGGGGTGATCGAGGAGAGCTTCGCTGCCTCCTACCCGCCAGAGGTGCGCCACGATGCCGAGCAGTACCGGCGCTTCCGTGCACGCTGGCTGGGAAACGATCCGGAGAGCTACGCCGCAATCTATCGTATGCTGGTCGATGCAACGATCGAGCAGGAGTTGCCTCGGGTCACCATCCCAGCGCTGTTGCTGGCGGGCCTGTATGACAAATTGCGGCCGCCTTCCGTGGTTGAGGCCTTGGCCCGTGCAATACCCCATGCGCGATTCCGGACGCTGGAAACGGGCCATTTCATGGCAGTGCAGACGCCCGGCCCTGTCGCCGACGCGATGCTCGCGTTTCTGGAGGAGGTTGGCGCGTAGCATCCCTACCGGCGGTCGTTGATCGCACCCTGCCGCCGGCGCATGCTGACTCGCAGGAGGGAGCAGCATGGCAGACCTGATACTGGCCGGCAAAGTCGCGGTCGTGACAGGCGCGGGGCGCGGCATTGGTCGCGCTATCGCCCTGTGCCTGGCGCAGCACGGTGCAAAGGTGGTGGTGAATGATGTCGGCGCAGCAGTCACCGGGGAAGGGCGAGACGAGAGCCCTGCTCAGGAGGTTGTACGCGAAATCGAATCGGGGCAGGGGACAGCGGTCGCAAACACCGACAGCGTGGCGGAGTGGGAGTCGGCCCAGCGGATCGTAGGCACCGCCCTCGAGCAGTATGGCCGGATCGACATCGTAGTAAACAACGCGGGCATACTGCGAGACCGCATGTTCCATTACATGTCGCCCGAAGAATTCGACGCGGTTATTAAAGTGCATCTTTATGGTACGTTCTATGTGTCTCGCGCGGCGGTCACGCATTTCCGCAAGCAGGAGAGCGGCGCCTTTGTGCATATGACCTCTACATCCGGGCTGATCGGCAGCGTGGGACAGGTAAATTATGGAGCGGCGAAGCTGGCGATTGCGGGCTTATCGCGGAACATCGCGATGGACATGCAGCGTTACAAGGTTCGTTCCAACTGCATCGCTCCGCACGCGTTCAGCCGGATGATCGAAACTGTGCCGGGTTATACTGAAGAGCAGATGCAAGAGCGGGCGGCACGCACGCGGCCGGAGCAGGTGGCACAGCTCGCAGCATTTCTGGCGAGTGACGCCGCGGCGGAAGTATCGGGGCAGATATTCGGCTCGCGCGGGAATGAGATCTACTTGTACGGCCAACCGCGACCGATCCGGATTATGCATCGGGGTGATGGGTGGACACCGGCAAAAATAACCGAACATTTGCTGCCGGCGATACGTGCAAGTTTGACGCCGCTGGAGCGCACGCGAGACGTTTATCCCTGGGAGGCTATTTGAGGCTTCCCGTCATGGCCGGCCGTGAGCCGGCCATCTGCGCACCAAAAGCCGGGCGCCGTCACCGCCCCGTAAACCTAGGCTGCCGTTTCTCCTTGAACGCTGCAGCCCCCTCGGCGTGATCCGCGGTAACGCGGAGCGACGGTTGCACCAGCAGTTCCAGATCAAGGAACTCCTCCAGACCAGGACCAACGGCCTTGTCGAACAGTTTTTTCGTTAGCCCGAACGCAAAAGTCGGGCCGGAGGCGAGATCAGCCGCGAGATCCCGCGCTTTGGCCAGCAGTTCGGCCGGGGAAACGAGATGTTCGACCAGGCCGAGACGCAACGCCTCCTCCGCGCCGATGATGCGGCCGGAGAACGCAAGTTCCTTCGCCCGCGGCACGCCGAGGCGGCGGGCGAGGAACCAGGCCATGCCTCCGTCAGGCGCCAGGCCAATGCGGCGGAACACGGCTCCGAAACGAGCGTCCTCCGCTGCTACGATGATGTCGCACGCAAGCGCGATGCTCCAGCCGATGCCGACGGCAACGCCCGAGACGGCAGCGATCATCGGTTTTTCCATCGCGTGCATAGTGCGAATGAAAGCGTGACTGCCTGCCTGAAGGCGCTGGCGGTCACCGCGAATGTCCTGGGCCTGGTTCATCCGGGTGACGTCGGCGCCGGAGCAGAAGTTTCCGCCGGCGCCGGTGACGATTACTCCCCGGATACTATCGTCGAAGCGGATGCGAGCGAAATGGTCGCGGAGGGCCTCGCGCATCTCGACTGTAAGAGCGTTCAATTTTTCGGGTCGGTTGAGGGTTACCGTGGCCACAGGGCCATCTATCGTCAACTCGACGGTCATGGTACGCTCCGTTTTGCGTCGCGTATCCAAGCGCGGTGAATGTTGGCAGGCAAGGCGGAGGGCGTAACTATGGAGCTTGGTCGGCTTGGCGTCTGGTATCCCGTTGACCGGTTGGACTGGCAGGCGCTGCGAGAGTTTGTCGTGCGGGTGGAGCGGCTGGGGTACAGCGCGCTCTGGTACCCGGAATCGCGCGGCTATGAATCGTTTTCCGTAGCCGGATTTATGCTCGGCTGCAGCGAACATCTGAAGATCGGCAGTTCAATTGCCAGCATTTATGCGCGGGATACGTTCACATCTGGCCGCGGCGCGGTGACGCTGAATGCGCTGTATGGCGATCGGTTCATACTTGGATTGGGAGTCAGTCACGCCCCAATGGTCGAGAAGCTGCGAGGGCACGAATATAAAAAACCGGTCCCGCTGATGCGCGAATATCTGGACAGTGCGAAGAAAGCTGCTGAACGCGACATCCCGCTGGCAATTGCAGCGCTCGGGCCGCTAATGCTCAAGCTGGCAGCAGAGGCGACGCACGGCGCACTGCCGTACAACGTGACTCCCGAGCATACTCGGCGGGCAAAGGAGATTCTGGGTCCATCGAAGTGGCTGGTTGTGGAGCAGAAAGTCTGCCTGGAAACCAATCCGGTGAGAGCGCGAGCATTGGCGCGCAAGGAGATTGCGCGGTATATGCGGCTGGATAACTATCGTAACAACTGGTTGCGAATTGGTTTTACAGAGCAAGATCTGGCAGAAGGGGGAAGCGAGCGGTTTATCAACTCAATGGTACTATGGGGTGATGCGGAAAAGGTGCAACAAGGCCTGCAAGCACATTATGATGCAGGGGCCACGCATGTTTGCATTCAACCTGTGCATGAGGAGGGAGACGTGATTGCACGTGATCGGATATTGGATGCCTTAGGTCACAGCGGTCAAAAATCCAGGTCGGCGTAGTGCTCGGGTGGTGTTACGCCGGGGACGCGGTCGGAAAGAACCCCGCGGAAGCTCGGGCGGGACTTGATCCGGGCATACCACTCCTTCGCCGGGGCGGAGATCGTCCAGTCCACATCGCCGATGAAATCGAGCGCGGAGAGGTGAGCGGCAGCGGCGAAGTCCGCCAAGGAGATCGTTGAGCCGGCGAGCCATTTGCGGTTTTCGCTGAGCCAGCCGAGATACTCCAGGTGATGCTTAAGGGCGGCGTAGCCGGTGCGGATTGCAGTGGCGTCCGGATTGCCACGTCCGAGCAGCCGCTTCATCTGCTTCTCGCCCAGCAGGTTTCGGGTGACTTCCTGGTGGAATTTGCCGTCGAACCACGCAACCAGGCGGCGGACTTCGACTCGTTCCGCCACTGTGCGGCCGAGCATCGGGGTGTCTGGGTAGGCTTCCTCGAGATATTCGCCGATCACGCCCGAATCGGGAATCGCCATCCCGTTGTCTTCGATAAGGGTCGGCACAGTGCCGGCCGGATTCAGTTCGAGGTATTCCGGACGGCGCTCCCAGACTTTTTCCAGGCGAAGTTCGAACGGCAAGCGCTTTTCGGCAAGAACCAGACGGATTTTGCGGGAAAACGGCGAAAGAGGCAGGTGGTAGAGAGTACGCATCGTCGATGCTTATGGCATCGTGAATCGCGTCGCGCCAAGCCTGCGATTGGCCCGAGAGCGCAATTTTGCGCATCCGGCGCTCGCGCCTCGCGCCTCCGGTGATCGCGCTGTGGAACGCTGCTGACAGAACGCTGTCAGCAGCGGGTCCCTAGCTTAGCCGCACATCGGGATCAGGAGCTACGACATGCCTGACGTGGGCCTTCCGGCGACGACAGCCGCGGCTGGTCATCGACAAGGATGGGTGTTGCTGACGCTGTGTCTGGGGGTGTTGGTTGCGCAGGTCGATACGTCGGTTGTGAACCTCGCCATCCAGCCGATCGGGACAGCGTTCCGGGCTTCGGTTGCCGGGCTGCAATGGGTGCTGGATGGCTACAACCTGTCCTATGCGGTGCTGCTGCTCAGTGGCGGGCTGGTCGCCGATCTTTATGGTCGCCGGTTGGTGTTCCAGGCGGGCGCTGCCTTGCTCGGGCTTGCTGCGCCCCGAAGGGGCGGGATTGGCGCTGCTGCCGTGCGCCTTGGTGTTCTTTCTGATTTCGCCACGGTCGGGTCACCTGGCCAATCGGGTTGGTATGCGAGTAATGACTGCGGGCGGAACTGCAATCGTCGCATGCGGACTGTTGATGCTGGGGATGACACAAGCTGGCCGGCCCCTCGCGGTGGCTGAATTCGGGCTGGCCCGACCGGGATCGGCATGGGGCTGAATACTGGACCTTTGATGTCCGTCGCCGTGGACAGCGTCCACGCGGCTCGTTCGGGGACGGCATCGGCGCTGATCAACGTGGCTCGCATGATCGGGGCGACGTTGGGAGTGGCGGTTTTGGGGGCGGCCTTCACGCTGGGCGGATCGGGCGCGGCTGGTTTCCGAGCCGCGATGCTGATGGGAGCAGTGGTGCAATTGGCGGGCGCTCTGGCCGTTTGGAAGGGGTGTACCGCTTTCAGCGGCTAACAATGACGGCGCCGGAGTGCCTACCAGAGCCCCATATCGCCAAGGGCCAGTGCGTGAACGCTGGTGCCTGCCGTTCTCGGGATACCATCTGTATTACTCAACCGGCGCCACTTCTCACCGGCCTTGGCCCTGCTGGTCGATGCGTTGCCGTACCGAGAGTCGCCCAAGGCTAGCGCGTACGAACATGCGGATTGAGCCTGCGTTCAAGAACGCTAACAGCATACCCAAGGACGAAATTAATAACCAGATATAGCAACCCGGCGCACCCGAATACCTCGAACGGGCGATACGTCTCGGAGCTGATCGCCCGCGCGATGCCTGTAATTTCCATCAGCGTGATGATGCTGGCGAGCGAGGTCGCCTTCACCATAACGATCACCTCATTGCCATAAGCGGGCAGCATCTGGCGCACCGCTATCGGCAGGATCACCAGGCGATAGAGCAACATCCCCGACAGGCCGAGGGACTGTCCCGCCTCGACGACCCCCCGGGGAACAGAAAACAGCCCGCCACGCACGATTTCCGACCCGTACGCGGCGGTATTGAGCGTGAGTGCGATGATTGCACACCAGAACGGCTCGCGCAGAATGGGCCAGAGAACTGAGGATCGTATGGCGGAGAACTGGCCAAGACCGTAATATATTAGAAGAATTTGCGCCAGCAGTGGTGAGCCGCGCAGCACAAAGACGTAGCCAGGTACCAGCCACGCGCCCAATTTGGTGCATTGACGCAGCACCGCCAGCGTAACCGCCAGAACCACTCCCAAGCTGATCGCCACGCCAGTTAGCCCAAGCGTCAGTGGTACCCCGGCCAACAACCATCCCAGCGTCTCCGCTAGAAACGCCGCGTCCATCTCATACACCCTGCTCGCCGCGTGCCGCCCAGCACTCTGCCCGCTTGAATACTCCGCCGGAAAAAGTCGTCAGCAGCAGAAACAGCGCCACGGCGGTTGCGAAGAATACGAACGGCAGAAGAGTTGCGCCGGCGGCAAGACTGGTTGCCCGCAGGATCTCGACCAATCCGATGACTGAAATCAACGACGATTCTTTGAGCGTCATCTGCCAGACATTGCCCACCCCGGGGAGCGCGAAGCGCAGCGCACGTGGCACAAGGATCCGCCAAAGCATGGCTTGCCGTGGCAAACCGAGAGCTCGCGCCGCCTCAATTTCACCGCGCGGAATAGCCAGAATCGCGCCCCGGTCTGATAAGCACCGGAGACGATACCGACAGCAAGAGCCCCGGCCACGAATCCGTTCAATCCGAAGAATCCGCCCCGACCGAGCGCGTGCCCGATAGAAGTCAACACCTCACTGCCACCGAAAAACACGATGTAGATCACCAGCAGGTCGGGTACCCCGCGCATCAGGTGGTGTAGAGATTCCCCGCTGCCCGAGCTGCTTTCCACGGTGAGAGCTTCGCCGCGGCGCCGATTGCGCCGAAGCTAAGGCCGATTCCGAAGGCGGTGAACGCGACGCTGAGGGTCATCAGCGCTGCGTAGGCAAGCTGTCCACCCCAACCGCTGGGACCGAAACCGATGACGTAAAGTAGTCGCTCATTCCACCTTGGCGCCCATTCATTTGGGAGGCGTGGCGTCATACTTGAACCATTTCAGCGAGATGGCCCTGATCGTTCCATCGGCAAGTTCCTCCTTGAATGCGGCATCCAGCATCGCCTTCAGGTCAGGATCGGTTTTACGAAGCGCGACGCTCGCGCCTGATCCGAACAGCCCTCCGGTGAGCCATGGCCCCATCTTCTGCAGCTTGGCTCCATCGGAACCTCGCAACATCTTGCTCAGGAACGCGCCATGTGCGACTTCTGCGTCAATCCGCCCTGCTAACAAATCGAGATAGCAGTCCGGCAAGCTCGGATAGGTACGAACCATAACTTCCTTGAAATACCGGGTTAGCAGATCAATGCGCGGCGTGGCGATATCGGCACAGACTGTCTTGCCGGTGAGCTCCCGGCGGAAACGCTCGATCACCGGCTGAGATGCGCTCGGGTCATCGAGCGACACAATCGCGTCGCTAGGCGCCTCAGCGGCAAGGGGGCTGGATTTCAGCACCATGAAACCTTGCCGGTTGATGGTGATAGGAATGGCGAAATCGACCGCCCCCTTGCGCTTCGGTGTGATCGCGAGGAGATCGAAGATGATGTCGAACTTGCCTTGCTGAAGCGCCGGTATGATGCCAGCCCAATCCTGCCGTACCCATTCGCAGCTCACCTTCATCCGCGCACAGGTGGCGGCCGCGAGGTCGATCTCGAAACCTTCCATCGTCCCATCAGGGCGAACCGAGGCCAAGGGGGCGCCGCTGGGATCGTTGCCAAGCCTCAGCTTGGTCCACTCTCCCGCTTGTGCCGTGCTGCCCAACACAGCCAGCATTGTGGCAACGACCACACCTGCCCGAAGTATTCCTGGTAGTTTCATGATCTCCTTCCCTGTGGGGGCCAGCCCCTGGCTGTTCCCCGATTTGATTGTAGACAAGGCCCGTCAACGTGCTATCGTGTGCGTGTAACCGAGTGGTAACAGTACCCCACCCAGCCTGTAACGAGGGGCTGCATCTCTTCACGGGCGCAAGGGCAGGCCATGCGCAGTGCCGAAACTTCCGAAGTGCCACCACTATCGCAGCCGCCGCTGCGATTTGGCGACTACGCTCTCGATCTCGGCGGCTGCGTTTTTACAAATGCGGAAGGGGCCGAGATCAAGCTGACGCGCGGCGAATTTGCGCTCTTGCATGAGTTTCTGCGCCATCCGGGGCGGGTGCTATCGCGGGACCATCTCAGCAACCTACTTTCGGGCCGTGGTTCGGAGCCGTACGAACGTGGCATCGACATGCACATCGTGCGACTGCGCCGAAAGATTGAGCCTGATCCGAAGCACCCCAGCGTGATTCTTACGGTCCCGGGATTCGGCTACAAACTTGTCCCCCAATCATATGCTGTCCCCGCGCCGGCGGCCATCTCCGCACCGACACTCGAAGTGCCACTGATTGCATTTGCACCATTCTCTACCATGAATGGAGATTCCGCGCATGACTGTCTCGCTAACGCCCTGAGTAAAGAAGTCGCCACAATCCTTGCCACGTTCCCTTCAGTTCGGGTCGTAGTGGCTGCAAGCCGGGCAGAGCCGGGCGGCCCCGACATGCCTCGTTTACGGCAAGCATTAGGCGCCCGCTACGTGCTGGGAGGTTGCGTGAGCCCGGAGGGAGCGCGATTGCGCGTGTTGGCCCAACTCATGGACCCCGCATCCGGCGAGCAAGTCTGGGCGCGACGCTATGACGAAGACTGCAGCGATGCGGCGGCCGCCCAGTCGTACATTGCCGAAAGCATCGGCAATTCTGTCGTCGGTTCGGAAGGCATCGTAAAAAATGAGGAGGGTCGGCGTGCGTGGCGGAAATCTCCCTGCGAACTGACCGAATACGACTATTTCGTCCGCGGCGAGGCACTACGGTACCGGCAAAACCGCCAGGACTACTCGTTGGTCAGAGAAACATGGAGAGAAGGTCTGAAGCGCTTTCCGGACTCTGCGATGCTTAAGACCATGCTTGCGCAAAGCTATTTGAACGAGATAGAAACTTTCGTTAGCCGTGATCCGCGAGGTGATATCCAACGCGCCTGGGATCTCGCAGCCGAAGCGGATGCTACCGCTGGCATGTCGCCGTGATCCGCGATGGTACATTCCTGGCTGATGACAGAGCTTTGTCAATGGCACGAGGAGGATTTTGAACGTTCTGTTGCGCACGCAAGCTTGGCGGTTCGGAGAGCGCCTTACCACGCACGCATGCGGTACCACCTGTCCTGGTTTCTCGCCAATGCCGGCAGGATCGATCAGGCGATCGAGTGGGCGCGATGGGCAATGCGCCATTATCCACGCCCAGGTTTCGCATGCCACCTCGCATCGGCCTATTACCTGGCCGGCCGCTATGAAGATGCCCTCGCCACCCTCGAGGAGGTCGGCACGGAATATGTCCCGCAGCACGCGGCTGTCTTGGTTCGCCTCGATTGTGTCGCCGAGGCGCAGGCGGTCATAGCCCACTGGCTAAAGTCGTTTCCAAACGTCTCGATCGGTCTTCTGGATTTGGAACCGATCAGACATCCGTGGAAGCAGAGATGGCTTGACGACCTGAGGATCGCGGGACTTCCGGAGCGTTGGGCACCTCGACCCCGTCTCACCAGCCCGGGGCGGTCCTGGGCGGAATTACCCGCCCAGGCGCGCCACAGAATATCCTTACGATATCGCTCCAAATCTCCCATCGGTACCATTGTCAAGCCCCGCCAAACCCCCAACGGTACCGTTGTCAAGGCCCCGAAACCGGCCATCAGTACCCGTTGTCAAGACCCCCGAATCCCCCAACGGTACCGTTGTCAACCCCCCGAAAACCCCCATCGGTACCGACGTACCGAGAACCCGGACCGCCTCCCAAACCCGCGTTCCCGATCCGTTCTAACTCGCCGCAACCCTGCATTCAAGCACCGCGACTACTCCGCCGCCTGCTTCCGCCCTGCCACGACCCCCTTCTTCTTCGCTGCCGGCGCCTTCTCCGCCGCCCCATTCGCCGCCTTCTTCGCCCCCGCCTTCTTCCGCGCCGCCGCGCCCCGAGGCTTCAACGTCTTCCCCTTATCCGCCAACAGTGCCAGCGCGTCATCCAGCGTCACATCCTCCATCGCGACTCCGCGAGGCAGATTGGCCACCAGGTTCCCATGCTGCACGAACGGACCGAACCGGCCCTTCCTCACCGCCACCGGCTGCTTATCCCCGGGATGCACCCCCAGCGTCCGGATGCTTGCCATCTTCTTCGCCAGCAGATCCACCGCCCGGTTGATCCCCAACGCCAGCACATCATCATCCCGGTCGAGCGACTGATAAATCGCCCCCATCCGCACATACGGCCCGAACCTGCCGATCCCGACCTCAATCGGCTCCTTGGTCTCCGGATGCGTCCCCACAATCCGCGGCAGGTTCAATAACGCCAACGCCTGCTCCAGCGTAATCTGGTCCCCGTCCATGCCACGCGGCAGCGAGGTCCGACGCGGCTTCGGCGCTTTTTTGTCCTCGCTCGCCTCCCCCTGCTGCACGTACAGACCATAGGGACCGCGACGGACCGTAATCTCCTCCCCTGTCTTCGGATGCTCCCCAAGCACCCGCATCCCTTCCTTCAGCGTCTCTCCCTGCTCTTCGCCGGTCTCGATCGCCAGCCGCCGCGTGTACTGGCACGACGGATAGTTCGAACATCCGATAAAGCTGCCGAACCGGCCGAGTTTCAGGCCAAGCCGGCCATTCCCGCAGGCAGGGCAGGCGCGCGGATCGCTCCCGTCCTCACGCGGCGGGAAGAAGTGCGGCCCAAGCACCTGATCCAGGGCGTCGATCACGTCGCTGATCTTCAGGTCCTTGGTCTGCTCGACCGCCTTGAAGAACTCCTCCCAGAACGCCCGCATGACGGCACGCCACTCGATCTCGCCGGCGGCGATATCGTCTAGCTTCTCCTCCATCTGGGCGGTGAAGCCGGTCTCCACGTAATGTTCGAAAAAGCTGGTCAGAAACGCAGTCACCAGTCGGCCGCGATCTTCCGGGATGAACCGGCGCTTCTCCAGCCGGACATACTTGCGGTCCTGCAACACCGACAGGATCGAGGCGTACGTCGAAGGCCGCCCGATCCCCAGCTCCTCCAACTTCTTCACCAGGCTAGCCTCGGAATACCGTGGCGGAGGCTGCGTCAAGTGCTGGGTCGCTGTCACATCCCCCCGCTTCAACGGGTCCCGCTCCGCCATCGGCGGCAGCATCCGGCCCTCTTCCTCCTCGGCAGGATCGTCCTGGTCCTCCCGATACAGCTTCAGGAACCCGTCGAACGCCACGATCGACCCCGTAGCGCGCAGCCGCAGACCCTTGCCGTCAATTACCTCCACCGTCACCTGGTCAAGCTCCGCCGACTGCATCTGCGAGGCTACCGCCCGCTTCCAGATCAGCTCGTACAACCGGCGCTGATCGGGGCTGAGGAAACCCGCAACACTGTCCGGCATCCGGCTCACATCGGTCGGACGGATCGCCTCATGCGCCTCCTGCGCATTCTTCGCCCTACTGGTGTATTCCCGCGGTCCGCCCGGCAGATACTCCGCCCCATACGTCCCCTTCACGTGGTCGCGGATAGCGAACACCGCCTCCCGAGCCATCTGCACGCCATCCGTTCGCATATACGTAATCAGCCCGGTTGATTCGCCGGCGATATCCACGCCCTCGTAAAGCTGCTGGGCCAGCCGCATCGTCTGCTGCGCGCCAAACCCGAGTTTCCGCGACGCCTCCTGCTGCAACGTCGAAGTCGTAAACGGCGCCGGAGGATTGCGCTTGACCCGCTTCCGCTCGACCGAGCCAACCGTGAACGTCCCGGCCTCCACGGCCCGCTTGGCCGCGAGCGCCAACGCTTCGGTGTTCAGGTCGAACTGGTCGAGTCGCTTGCCCCCCAGATGCGTCAGCCGCGCCGTAAAGAGCGCGCCAGCCGGCGTGGTGAACAGGGCCTCAACTGTCCAGTATTCGCGCGGCCGGAAAACCTCGATCTCGGCCTCGCGCTCGCAAATCAGCCGTAGCGCGACCGACTGCACCCGCCCGGCGCTACGGCTGCCCGGTAGCTTGCGCCACAAAACCGGCGAGAGCGTGAACCCCACCAGGTAGTCCAAAGCGCGCCGGGCCAGATACGCCTCGATCAGCGGCTGATCCAGCTCACGCGGGCTAGCAAACGCGGCCCGGATGGCGCTGCTGGTGATCTCGTTGAAGGTCACGCGGCGCACATCCACCCCCTTCAGCGCCCGCTTTTCGTCCAGCATGTTGCGAACATGCCACGAAATCGCCTCGCCTTCCCGATCCGGGTCGGTCGCCAGATACAGCGTCCGGGCGCCTTTCAGCGCCTTCGCAATGGCCCCGACCTGCTTCTCCCCCCGGGCATCCGATTCCCAGTCCATCGCGAAGTCCTGCTCCGGACGGACGGAGCCATCCTTCGGTGGCAGGTCGCGGACATGCCCTAGGCTTGCCAGGACAGTATATTTTCCGCCGAGATAACGGTTGATTGTCTTGGCTTTGGCAGGGGATTCGACGACGACGACGTCTGGCATCGGGTCCTGTGATGATGGGCGAACGGTTTAGCGCAGCGCAACACGCTGGCCCGGCAAGTGTTCGATTCGCCCGGCAAGTTCAAGTTCTAACAGAGCAGCCATCACGGCGCCCGAGGAGAACTGACAACAGCGGACCAGTTCGTCAACTGCCGTTGGGGGCAGGGCTGAGCAGTGCTGCGACCTCGGATCGCGCGCCCTCGACGTCTTTCCCGGCCGGCGAGACCTGCTCATCCCCGGGTGATTGATCCGCGAATCCAGGGGGATCATCGCGCCGGAACAGCGGATCGCGTGCCAGGCCCTCCCGGGCCGGGTGGTCCGGCAGGTTCTCCAGCACATCGCTGGCGGTCTCGGTCAGGTGCGCGCCTTGGCGGATCAGGTCGTTGGACCCACGCGCGCGGGGATCGAGCGGCGATCCCGGCACCGCAAACAGCTCGCGGCCGGCCTCCTGCGCCAGCCGCGCGGTAATCAGGCTACCCGAACGAGGAGCAGCCTCCACCACCACGACGCCGAGGGAGAGGCCAGCGATAATCCGGTTTCGACGCGGGAAATGCCGAGCCTGGGGTTCCATGCCGAGCGGGGCCTCCGTGACCACGGCGCCACCGGCGGCGATCCGGGCCTGGAGCTCGGCATGTTCGGCCGGATAGGGCGTGTCCAGTCCGCCTGCGACGGCAGCGACGGTTTTTCCCGCAGACAGGGCCCCGCGGTGGGCCGCAGCATCGATCCCACGGGCGAGCCCGGAAACGACAACCAAGCCCGCCGCCGCGAGTTCCGCGGCGAGATTTTCCGCTAAGCGCTGGGCGTTTGCCGAGGCATTGCGGCCACCCACCAGGGCGACCGCTCTATGATTGAGGACCTCGGGCTCGCCGAGCAGGGCCAGCACCGGCGGCGCGTCCTCTAGTAAGGCGAGAAGCTCAGGATAGCCCGGCTGTCCGAGAACGAGTAGCCGGCCACCGAGCCGGTGAAGACGCTCGAGCTCGGTCTCGGCCTCTCGCGCGGAGGGAATAGCCGGCGGATTGGAGCGCCCGCCGGCACGGGCGAGGGCAGGGAGGGCTTCGAGCGCCTCGGCAGGCGAGCTGTAACGGCGGAGGAGGCGGCGGAAGGCCACGGGGCCGACGCTTTCGGCGCGGGCGAGGCGGAGGTAGTCGCGAAGGTCGGACGGAACGGGGCGACGTACCACGGCAAGGTCCTGCGCAGTGCAACCGGGCACATCAGCATGGGTTAGCGAAGGACGGGTTAACAGGCAGCCTGAAGCATGAGGTCGCTGCACGGAGTTTGGTACGAGTGCTTGAACGCGGTAGCCGGAATGAATAGAACGTAAGGCGAACTTGGGTAATGGTTGAGTTGGCAGGGGCATCGGTACCGATGACCGATTTGGAGGGCTTGACAACGGTACCGTTGGCCGGTTTCGGGGACTTGACAACGGTACCGATGGCTAATTTCGGGATCTTGACAACGGTACCGTTGGGCGCTTCGGGGGACTTGACAACGGTACCGATGGCGAATTCGGTGCGGGATCGGATTGATTGACCGTACAGCTCGTGAGGCGGAATGTGCCGTTCGGGGGGAACTCGCCGAGGGGGTTCGGCCGAGATCTCCAAAAAGGTACTATCCCAAGTCACGAGGGCACTGTCGCAAACAGGTGGCAGAGCGAGGGCATTGAGAATATCCAACTCCGATGAACGGGGGTTACAGCGACTGAACAGTTTCTAACTGCACAAGTAGAGCATCGGCCGTTTTGTCGATGCCGGTGACATTTGTTGCCGTACGCACATCGACACCGAGTTCCTCCAACTTGTGCATCAGCCATCTGACAAGATCCGGGTTTAACCGTGGCCGCATTCGCTCCGCCCTTTGCACGACATTTATTTTGGAGGCCGGCGCGGGCGGCGATGTGCGAGAATTCGGCGGCGATGTAGCCGCCGCCAACCAGGACGATACGGCCGGGATGGAACTTTGAGTTCCATGAACGGATCGCTCGTGGTGATAAGCTCCTCTCCTTTAATACCGAGTGAGACCGGATGTGTTCCGGTGGCAACGAGGAAATACCAGACCTTCAGCTCAGCTTCACCTGTTTCGACGGTGTCTGGCCCAGTGGACCGCACAAGTCGCGAAAGACATCAATGCCCTCGCGCGTGTATTGTTCCTCCTAGCGCTTCTCCGGCGGATGCAATACGATCAACGGGTTTATTGTGCGTTGATGGGAGCTCGGGATGAACCTGTACCGAGTGGGGCGGCCTATGTGCACGGCCGGCTTGTGCCGGTCGCAGAAGCAACAATTTCGGTGCTGGACTGGGGGTTGACGCGGTCGGACTGCACTTACGATGTGGTGCATGTATGGCATGGCAGGTTTTTCCGCTTGAGCGATCACCTGACCCGATTCGAGGCGTCGATGCAGAAACGGCGGCTGGCGATTCCCGAAAGCCGGGAGCAAATCGAGGCGATCCTACATCACATAGTGGCGCTGACCGGATTGCGGGAAGCGTATGTGGCAATGGTGGCGTTGCGCGGGCGGCCTCGGATCGGCGGATCGCGGCGGCCGGAAGATTGCGAGCCGCACCTGGTGGCATACGCGCTGCCATGGATCGACGTGATCACACCAGAGGTGCAGGCGCGCGGCGCACATCTGTGGATCGCGTCGGTGCCTCGGGTGCCGGATGCGTCGTTCGACCCGACCGTGAAGAATTTCATGTGGGGCGATCTCGAGGCCGGGCTGTTCGAGGCGCATGACCATGGGTTCGACACGGCGGTGCTGTGCGACGCGCAGGGCTTGGTGACGGAAGGGCCGGGGTTCAACGTCTTCGTGGTGAAAGACGGGGCGGTGTTTACGCCTCGGCATGGGAGTTTGCGAGGGATTACGGCGAGGTCCGTGTTGGAGCTGTGCGGCGAACTGGGGATTCCCGCCGAGGCTGCAGATATACCGCGGGCGATGCTGGAGGGTGCGGACGAGGTGTTCCTGGCGACCACGGCGGGCGGGGTGATGCCTGTGTCGCGCGTGGGCAGTCATATCATGGGTAACGACTGGCCGGGACCAATTTCGATGCTGGTGAAGGAGTATTATTGGAAGCGGCATGAGGACGGATGGCATGCGACGTCGGTGCGGTATGATCAGTGCGCACACAATGACGTTTAGTAATCAGCCCTCGTGCTTCACGAAGCCAGTCCGAACACCTTTTACCGATTCAGGTGACTGAAGATTTCGACAAGAACGTTTGTGGAAGGGAAGGTTGGATCGATTACTCTTGCAGCTTGGTCCTCGTGATCCAGTTGAGTATGCAATCGGACTGACCGGGCCAGTCGGAGGGCATCTCCTTCGAAACACATGCTGCCATCATGGCTTGAATTACATGCAGTATAGCTCCTTTGGGACTTTGATAGTTGTCGAGGACCATACCTGTCAGGAACGAGCATCGGCTGCGGACACCCTTTATTGCATCGTCCTTCTGGCCTTCCGGCCAACTGGCGAACGGACCGGCTGGCTTGGGCACGCTCATGGATGGAAACAACAGATTGCCGGGAGGCGAAGCGTGCTGCTGTCCCATCGTTTGTCGTGAAAAAAGGCACGAGCTGATGGTAACGGCAATGAGGACCTTTCGAACAGCTTCCACTTCTTGTTCTTTCGAATTGAGTGCAATAACATATCCATGTTCAGCTATATCCGCAACTGTGGAATGGTGGCTCCGGATTGAATTTCGAGGCACTATATGACCCACATACGAGCAGGTTATGATGAGGTTCTTCCTTGAGTCCTGACCAATTTCGACGTTACGGCTATCAACTGATCGATTGGATCGCTGACTACCGGGAGCGAGTTGCGGAATATCCGGTGATGGCGCAGGTGGCACCCGGGGAGATCAAGGCGAGGCTGCCGGCGGCACCTCCGGAGCGACCGGAGGATATTCAGGCGGTTCTCGCCGATCTGGACCGGATCATAATGCCGGGGATTTCCCACTGGCAGTCGCCTCGTTTCTTTGGATATTTTCCATCGAACGCCCCGCTGGCTGGCGTGCTCGGCGATCTGCTCAGCACGGGGCTCGGGGTAATCGGCCTGTCGTGGCCGAGCGGTCCGGCGGTTACGGAACTGGAGGAGGTCGTAACCGACTGGGTGCGCCAGATGGTGGGCCTGTCGGAAGCGTGGAGCGGCGTGATTCAAGACACGGCCTCCACCAGCACGCTGGTGGCAATGATCTGTGCGCGCGAGCGGGCGACGGATTACGGGATGAGCCGCGGTGGGCTGCAGGGCGAGTCGCGCGAACTGTTGATATATGCGTGCGCGCACAGCCACAGTTCAGTCGACAAAGCGGCGCTGCTGGCGGGATTCGGGCGAGACCAGATCCGCCTCGTGCCGTTCGATCATGCGTTTGCTATGCGCGCGGATGCACTCGCGGACATGATTGCGGACGATATCGCGCATGGGATGCAGCCGTGCGCAGTGGTGGCGACGACGGGGACCACGGCGACAACGGCGCTTGATCCGGTAGCGGCTATCGCAGACGTGACGCGCCGGCACGGCATCTGGCTGCACGTGGACGCGGCGATGGCAGGCAGCGCGATGATCCTGCCGGAGTGCCGCTGGATGTGGGAGGGTATCGAGCAGGCAGACAGCATGGTGCTGAACGCGCATAAATGGCTCGGGGTACCGTTCGATTGCAGCTTGTACTACGTGCGGGATGCGCAGCATCTGGTGCGAGTGATGTCCACCAACCCGAGCTTTCTGCAGTCCTCCGTCGATGGACAGGTGAAGAATTTACGGGATTGGGGCATTCCGTTGGGACGGCGGTTCCGGGCGCTTAAGTTATGGTTTGTGATCCGGGAGCAGGGAGTAGCAGCGCTCCAGGAGCGGCTGCGCAGGGACATGCGGAACGCGCAGTGTCTGGCAGAGCAGGTGCGGGCGACGCCGGAGTGGCGGGTGCTGGCGCCGGTCGCGTTGCAGACGGTTTGCGTGAGGCATGAGCCGCCGGGGCTTGAGGGCGAAGCGCTGGATGCGCACACGCTCGATTGGGTGGAGCGGATCAATCGCTCTGGCGCGGCGTACCTGACCCCCGCGGTTCTGGATGGACGCTGGATGGTGCGGGTCTCGGTTGGGGCGGAGGCAACCGAGCAGCGGGATGTCGCGGCGCTGTGGGAGGTGATGCGGGAGGCGGTGACACCCTCACCCGCCGCGCTGCGCGCGGCGACCTCTCCCGCAAAGCGGGAGAGGTGAACGAGTATCACGCCGCCTGTTTCGCCGGGTTCTGCGGCGGCGCCATGAACTGTGAGCCAGCCGGATGTTTGATGTGGCGCTGCAGGATGGCGTCGATCTCATCCATCGCGGTCGGGCCAAGTGACCACCCCGTCGCGTCGGCAACGGAGGCGAGCTGATCCGGCCGGCGGGCGCCCCACAGGGCGATGGTATTGCCTCGGTCAAGCACCCAGCGAATCGCGAGTGCCAGGACATTGCGGTCGTAACGCTCGTGAGCGTAGCGTGACAATTCTTCAACGGCAGCGAGATATTCGCCGTAGCGCGGCTGCTGGAACTTGGGATCAACCCGGCGGAGATCATCGCCAGTAAACTGCGTATCCGGACGCATGCGGCCCGTCAACAGGCCACGGCACAGCGGTCCGTAAGCAAGAACGACGAGGTTGTGACGCTTCGCATAGGGCAACACATCAGCTTCAGCGTCGCGCTCGAACAGATTATAGGGTGGCTGGACCGTGTGCAGCGGTGCTGCCAAGCGAAAGCGATCCATCTCCTCCGGCGAGAAGTTGCTGACCCCGATCGCACGGATTTTGCCCGCCTTATGCAGGCGTTCGAGTTCGCGGGCGGTCTCCTCAAGCGGAACGGCGGCGTCGGGCCAGTGCACCTGGTAGAGATCGATACGATCGGTACCAAGCCGCCGGAGGGAGTCCTCGATTTCCTGGCGGATACGCGGGACGCTTGAGTCACGGAACACCCTTCCGTCGCGCCACTTGAGGCCGACTTTGGTTGCCACAAGGACGCGATCGCGCCGGTCCTGGATCGCCCGACCTACGATTTGCTCGGCGTGGCCGAAGCCATAGGCGGGCGCGGTATCGATCAACGTGATGCCGTGGTCGATGGCGGCGTGGATGGTGGCAATCGCCTGTTGGTCGTCAGTGCCGCCCCACATCCATCCACCGATTGCCCAGGTGCCAAGTGCGATCCGCGACGGGTTTATGCCCGTTCGCGGAATAGCGATGTGTTCCATGGTTTGCTCCTTCGCGGTTCCGCGGAATGTGGGGGCATTCACCACAATTCGGCATGCGAAAAGGTGATGCGCGTATTCGATGTTCGGCCATTCATTGAACGCATAGACGCATCCAGCTCATCGATATCGGTGGGTCGTAAAAGTTGCACGCACTCGTCTGTGTCAGCTCGCATCAAAATCTGAGTGTTGTCGCATAAAACTACTTTGATGATATTTTCCTGTCGTTAATCAATTGCTGGCACGCTTGGCGGGTTAGGAGGCTTGAATGAATGAGACGCTTGGCATGTCTCGACGGCTTGCGCGGCGTGCTGGCGGTTTACGTGTTGGTGTCGCACATGGCGCCGTTTTCCGCATTTCCGTGGTGGATGGTGTGGCTGTTCCTGCATGGCGAGGCGGCAGTCGATTTGTTTTTCATCCTCAGTGGCATGGTGATTGCCGGCTCGCTTGAGAGCTTTGGCTGGCAAGCTAAGCCGTTCCTGGTGGCCCGGGCCGCCCGGTTGCTGCCCGTATTTTTCATAGCGTTCCCGCTGGCCGTTGCAGTCCAGCCGCTGCCGATGGGTTTAGAGCGGATGCCCTGGATCGGTGCGGAAAACACCGCGGCGCGGATGACCTGGTCGGATGACTGGCCAGCGACATGGGTGCCGGAAATTGCCGCCCACCTGGCCATGATCCACGGGCTGTTCCCGAACTTTGTCCTGCCGAATGCGTGGGTGAGCTTCCTGGGCGCCGCGTGGAGTTTGAGCACGGAGTGGCAGTTCTATTTCCTCATGGCGGCGCTGCCGGCGGCGTTTGTGGGCTGGCGGGGGCGGCTTGAGTTGTCGCGTACCGCGATCATGCTGCTGTCGTTGGCAGCGGCAGCGTGGGTGTGGACGTCGTGGACGCCGCCGGAATGGCAGTTCAGCAAGGCGTTCCTGCCCAATGAGGCGCAATATTTCGCGCTTGGCCTGGCATCGGCCATGCTGTGGCGCGAGCCTGGCCCGCGGGTGGTGGGTCTCTACGCCACCGTGCTGGCGGGGGCGCTGATTTTGGGCGTGTCGTCGGGCGGGGCGGGGAAGCTCGCGGCGCCCTTGGTATGGACGGCGTGCCTTATGGCGGAACTGGGCGGGCCGCTGCCAGGGACGGGGCTCCTGAGGCGGGTCCTACAGGCGCGCCTGCTGCTATGGCTGGGAGCCATTTCGTATCCGCTCTATCTCATAAACGAGCCGGTGCAGAAAACATTGGGCGTTGCGCTCTCGACGGCGCTTCCCGGCCAGGCAGCGATGTTTACGCTGTTATGGGTTCCCGGGGCGATTCTGATCCCGATCGGGCTCGGATGGCTGCTGCACCGGAAGGTGGAGGTGCCATGCCAGGGATATCGCCTCGCGCTGACACCGCGCGTCATCGTCGGGTAAACGCCCAATAGAGCGGGGTTCGGGCTTCGCGCAGAGCCTTGGCTTCGTAGCGTGTCGGTGGCCAGCCCGGAGGGCGGACCGAAGTTGGCGCCGGGGCCACAAAATATTCCTGCGAAGCCATCACCGCGGCAGTCCAGGTTTGGTAGGTCGGGTCATCGGTCGCCAGGCGCCACTCAGCCCCCGATTTCATGACCCGGGCGATCTCGGGTAGCAGCGCCGGGTGGAGAAAGCGACGCTTGGCGTGCCGAGCCTTTGGCCACGGATCCGGAAACAGCAGAAACAGCCGGTCGAGCGAGGCGGAAGGCAGCAGGCGAATGAGCGCCCGCGCGTCATCCGGCCAAAGCCGAAGATTTGGCGGCAGCGGATGGTTCCCCTCTTCGCCTTCGGGTATCAGCCGGGAAAGCAGGGCGCAGATGCCGTTCTCGAACACCTCGGCGGCGATCAGGCCGGCGTGAGGGTTGGACCGGATCTGTGCGAGAGCATGCTCGCCGGCACCGAACCCGACTTCTAGCCACACCTCGCCAACCCTCGTCCCAAACACCCCCCACGGCTGGCCCATCTGCTCCGGAGTAAGCGCCAGCAGAGGCAGGGTGGCCTGCAGCAGCCGGAGTTGGCGCTGGCGCAGCTTATGGCCGCGGGCACGCCCATAGAGCCGGTCGGCCGGCGGCTTTACCGCCCGAAGGCCGAGCGCAACACGGGCACCAGGTCGGTCTTCTCCCACGTGAAGGTTCCGCTTTCCGGATCCGGGTCACGGCCGAAATGGCCGTAGGCGGAGGTTGGGGCATAGATCGGGCGATTCAGGTGCAGGTGTTCGCGAATGCCACGAGGTGACAGATTGACTACCTCGCGCAACACCCGCTCCAGCTTGTGCTCGTCGATATCCTTGCCGGTGCCCTGAAGGTCCACATAAAGCGATAGGGGGCGCGAGATGCCGATGGCGTAACTGATCTGAAGTGTGCATCGGTCGGCGAGACCGGCGGCGACGACGTTCTTGGCGAGATACCGACAGGCGTAGGCGGCGGAACGGTCCACCTTGGTGGGGTCCTTACCGCTGAAGGCGCCGCCGCCATGCGGGGCCGCGCCGCCGTAGGTATCGACAATGATCTTCCGCCCCGTGAGGCCGCAGTCACCATCGGGGCCACCGATAGTGAACTTGCCGGTCGGGTTGACGTAGAACTCGCGCTCGGGAGGCATCCACCCGGGCGGCAACGTGGATTCCACCAGCGGCCAGAGCAATTGCTTGATCTCGGCCTGGTCGAGATGCTCCTCGTGTTGGGTCGAGACGACGATGCTGGCGGCGTGCACCGGCTCGCCATCGACATAGCGGAGCGTGACCTGGCTCTTGGCGTCGGGCAGCAGTCCGGCCACGGATTTATCGTGGATCCGGCGGAGCTCGCTAATCCGGCGGAGGATCAGGTGGGCGTAGTAGATAGGAGCCGGCATGAGCCCGTCCGTCTCCTGGCACGCGTAGCCGAACATCAGACCCTGGTCGCCAGCGCCTTCATCCTTGTTGCCGGCGGCGTCGACGCCCTGAGCAATCTCGGGAGACTGCGAGTGGAGGTGGCACTCTATTTCGGCGTGCTTCCAGCTAAAGCCCCCCTGGTCGTAGCCAATATCGTGAATGGCCATGCGGCACAGGTGCCCGAGTAGCTCGGGCGTAACCGAGTCAGGGCCTCGGGTCTCTCCTGCCAGGATGACGCGGTTTGTTGTGACCAGGGTCTCGCAGGCGACCCGCGAATAGGGGTCGGCGGCGAGGAATGTGTCCAGTACGGTGTCGCTCAGGCGGTCGGCGACTTTGTCCGGGTGGCCTTCCGAGACAGATTCCGAGGTGAAAAGGAACTCGCCCTTGTCGCGCATGGATTACTCCTCTTGTCGCGGCAGGATGACTCGGAGCCGCTTGAACCGGCGGTACTGCCGGGCGGGCGGTCACATGGCGGAAACGTTCGCGGGGGTCAAGCGGCAGGGTTGTGATGACCGGTCAGTGCCGCGGGGCAGAGACTACGAGCGCGTCTTACCAACGGTGTCCGCTGCATACGCCCCGCGCTGCCCCATCGACTTTGGCCGCCCCACTGTCGAATCGTGTCGGGTCTGGCGCTCAGACTGGGCATTTATCTCGGCCCCGAGCAGGACCACGTAAGTCGACAGCCAGAGCCAGGTCAGCAGCGCGATGAGCGCTCCCAGCGAGCCGTAGGTTTTGTTGTAGTTGCCGAAATGCGCCACGTAGATCGTGAATAGCGCTGAACCGACAATCCAGAGCAACGTGGCCACCGCCGCGCCGGGCGAAATCCACGCCCACCGAGGCTCACGGCGGTCCGGCGCATATCGATATAGTATCGCCAGCATCGCCATCATGAGCACAATCAGCAGCGGCCATTCCACGACGTAGCTCACCCACTTCGTCGTAGTGCTCGCACCGCCACCGCTCACCACCGCCGGAAGGCCGGCGATCAGCACGATGGACACCATTCCCCCGGCTATCAGCACCAAGGTGAGCGCAATGGCCACCAGGTTGAACCTGAAGAAGCTCCGCCGTTCCTCCTGTCCGTAGGCGATGTCCAGGGCAGTTATCATGCCGCTCATGCCCCGGGACGCGCTCCAGAGCGAGATCAGCAGACCCACGACGACGCCGATGCTGAGCGCACTGCCGGAGGACGAAACCAACTGGTGCAGCTCATCCCCGATCAGCTTCTGCGCCGATCCGGGCATGAGGCCGGATAACGCCCCGACCTGCTTCTCAACCTGGGCTGGGTTTGCAACCAGCCCGTAAATCGAAACCAGCGCTGCAAGCGCAGGAAACAAGGCCAGCAATACGTAATAAGTTACTCCGCCTGCCACGAGCGACAGGTTCTTTTCGCTGCTCGCGCCATACGCCCGGATAAGTACGTCCTTCCAGCCACGAGCGGGGATGTCCTGCGGCCGCTCGGCTTCTCGCCCGCGATCGGCCTCGGAAGATCGCGATGTTTGATCGTCTGCCACGATACCGCCTCGCCGCTTAACCCAACCGTAACCAGACTCACCCCGCGCGGTTCCGTGTCGTACGGAATGGGAACCGGCGCGGCTTTGTTGGCGTTGCCTCGCATCATTCTCGCCGGGAGGAGCTCTCAGTGGACGAAAAGGTCACAGGCGGGCCAACTTCTCCGCAAACTGGCCAGGAGGCCGTTTCCGAGACATCGGAGCAACTGGCGCAGAGCGTGCGCGACGCCGCCGACACGGTGAGCCGCACCGCCACCGACGTGAAAGATCAGGCGGTACGCGGAATGGAGGCCGGCAAGGACCAGGCCTCACAGCAATTTGCAGATACCGCAGACAGCGTTCGCCAGAGCGCAAACGAGTTCCGTGACCGGCAGCAAACCTGGCTTGCGGATCTCGTGGACCGTGGGGCGGAGCAACTCAACCGGGTCTCGGAGACCCTGCGGAGTAACGATCTCCAGGGCTTGCTCAACCAGCTCGATGGTTTCGCCCGTCGCCAGCCGGCCCTTTTCGCGGGTGCCTCCATGATCGCCGGCTTCGCACTCGCGCGAATGGCCCGGGTTGCGCTGGACCAGGGCACCCGGTCGCCCGCCCCAACCACGAGCCCGGTTTCGCCCAGCACACCCCCCGAGCCGGCCAGAGCAGGAGTGCTGTAAATGGATGAAGTCCACGAAACCCGCTCGCTCGGCGATATCGTCGGTGATATCGCCAAGGACGCGCAAAACCTGGTCAGTGGCGAGCTTGCCCTGGCACGCGCCGAGTTCGATCAGAAGTTCGACCAGGCCCTGATGGGCCTTGTCCGTGTGTTCGGCGGGATGTTCGTCGCCTTCGCCGAACTCGTGGTGCTGCTGCTCGCCGCAGCCGCCGCACTGACGCGCGTCATCCCTGTCTGGGCCGCCCTGCTCGTTGTGGGCCTGATCGTGGCCATTATTGGCGCGATCTTCACTCGGTCCGGTATCGCTTCTCTTTCCGTTGGCACTCTCGCGCCCCGGCGCACCGCCCGCAATGTGCAGGCGGACGCGGAGGTTCTGAAAGGCACTGCTGATGTCAGACCACACCTCTAGTCCCGAGGCGATCGAGCGCGATCTCCAAACCACCCGTGTGCGCCTCGATCATGAGCTGACGGAGCTTACCCGCAGGCTATCGCCCGGGCAGCTATTGGACGAAGCACTCCGCTATTTGCGCAATAACCAGGGCGTGGACTTCGTCCGCCGCCTGGGTGAAAGCGTTCGGGAGCGGCCGATCCCAGTGGCTCTCAGCGGCATCGGGCTCGCTTGGCTGATGATCGCCGGCCCTCGCCCGCCGGAGCGCGTCGTTTATCGTGAACGCGTCGTGGGGCGCGAACCCTTCCGCAGCGGCCTCGGCGGCGACGGCGGAAGCACTGGGACGGAGGACACACTGGTGAGCCGGGCTTGGCAGGCGGGCAAAGACGTGGCCCAAAGGGCCGGTGAGTCCGATACCGAATATCGAGGCCGAGTAACCGAAGCACGCGCTAAGGTCCTCGGTGTTACCCGTCAGGCGCAGGAAACGGCGGAAAGTTTCGCCCAACGGGTCCAGGAAACTCTGTCAAACGCCGGTGCCCGCGTGAAGGAGACGATGCAAGGGGCCTCGGATCAGGCTGGCAGCTATATGCGATCCTGGCGCGACACAGCTTCCGACGCGAGCGGGCGGCTCGGTGATGCCGCCTCCGGCACATACGCGCAGGCTCGCGATACGCTCGCGCGCGGGGCCGATTTGTGGGACACCATAAGCGGTAACCCAGTATTGCTGGGCTCCTTCGGCATTCTGACCGGGGCCGTATTGGGTGCGCTATTCCCGCCCAGCGAGGCCGAACGGACCTATCTCGGTGGCACGGCACGCCAGGCGCGCGATACCGTTGCGAAAACCGCTGAGGGGGTTATGGACCGCGGCCGCGATGTAGCCGAGGCGGCTGCTCAGGCCGGCGCGGAAGGGGCACGCAAGACGATGGATGCCAGTCGCGAGGCCCTCGAAACGGTCACCCAAACCATGCGCGAAAGTGTCCAGCCTGAGGGTCCGGAGCCCGAGCGCCCCGGGCCAGAACCGACCCGGCCGCCGACCGAGAAAACGACCCACATGGGACCGCAGACGATCGTTTAACTTATCGGGGGGAGCGCCAGCACGTCGGCCATGCTGTAAAGGCCCGGCGGGCGTCCCACGACCCAGAGAGCCGCCCGGATGGCACCCGTCGCGAAGGTTCGGCGGTCGAAGGCGCGATGGGTGAGGGCGATATGCTCTGTTGGCGAGGCGAACAGTAAAGTGTGTTCGCCGACGACTTGGCCACCGCGCAACGCGGCGAAGCCGATAGCTCCCGGCTTCCGAGGGCCGGTGTGGCCGTGACGACCACTCTCCATCAGATCCTCGAGGGCAGCATTGCGGCCCCTGGCGACGGCGCGACCGATGCCGACCGCGGTACCGGAGGGGGCATCCACTTTCTGCCGGTGGTGCATCTCCACGATTTCAGCATCGTAAATATTCGCCGGAAGGGCGGCGGCCATGCGTTCGGCTAGGGCGAGGACCAGGGTAACGCCCGCCGAGAAGTTGGCGGCATAGACCACAGGGATGCTCCCGGCTGCCACCTTCATAGCGGCCTCATCGGCGGCGGAGAGGCCGGAAGTGCCGAGAACCCAGGGGATGCCGGCTCTGGCGAGCGCGCTGGCATGCGGCTGGCTAGCCGCCGCGTGCGTGAAATCAACCACTACGTCGCATATGGTGGCGAGGGCGGCGATATCGGGGAGACGTTCGGCTCCAGGGGGGAAGGATTTGGTTGACCCCGGACGTGCTATGCCGCCAACCAGTGCGGCGCCTGTGGCTGTCGTTTCTTCAGCCAGAAGCAGACCCATTCGGCCGGTGATGCCGGCGATGCCGATGCGGAGGGGCATTGGTGCCCTTTCACCTGATCACACTGAACGAAGGGATTGGACTGAGCAGACCGCATTTGTCGAGAGTGACTGACAAAGAGTTGTGTGCCGGGGGTTGTGCCGGGCCGCCATCTTTGTGATCGTTTTACGTGATGGTAGGTGGCTGGTAAGGGTCCCAGGAGAAGAGACGCTACGCATGAAGAGACTCTTCAAAGCTGTCCTTCCGGTCGCCGGGTTGGGGACGCGATTTTTGCCGGCAACCAAGGCGATGGCCAAGGAAATGCTGCCGGTTGTGGACAAACCGCTGATTCAGTACGCCATCGAGGAAGCGCGTGCGGCGGGAATTGAGCAGTTCTGCATGGTAACCGGCCGCGGCAAGACGGCGCTGGTTGAGCACTTCGATATCGCCTTCGAGCTGGAGGCGACCCTACGCGAACGGGACAAGGAGGATGCGCTGGCGGCCCTGCGCGGCACCCAGGTTGAGCCGGGGTCCCTGGTGACGGTGCGCCAGCAGGTCCCGCTCGGGCTCGGCCATGCCATCTGGTGTGCGCGTGCCTTCATAGGGGACGACCCGTTCGCTGTCCTGTTACCAGACGACCTGATCCTGGCGGAGAAGCCATGTCTGCAGCAGCTCGCGGAGGCGTATCGGGAGACAGGGGGCAATATCGTCGCGGTGGTCGACGTACCAAGGGAGCAGACCCACCGCTATGGTATTCTGAAAATCGGGCGCGACGATGGGCGGCTGGTGGAAGTGGTCGGACTCGTGGAAAAGCCTCGGCCGGAGACGGCTCCTTCGACACTTTCGGTCATCGGCCGGTACGTGCTGATGCCGGAGGTTATCACCGAGCTTTCGCGGATGGAGCGCGGAGCAGGTGGGGAGGTTCAATTAACCGATGGCATGTCCCGGTTGATTGGCCAGCAAGCTTTTCACGGGCTGCGATATGAGGGAAAACGATTCGACTGTGGCGACAAGGTCGGCTTCCTGGAAGCGCAGGTTGCTTTTGCGCTGAAACGCGCGGATCTCGCGCCGGCCGTGCAAGCGTTCCTAAGGCATTATACCGAAAGCGGACGGGATTGATGGCATTCTCTCATTACCTGGACCCAACGATGCTACGGGAGTATGACATTCGTGGTACGGTTGGCCGCACGCTCCATGCGGACGATGCATTCGCAGTGGGCCGCGGCTTTGGAAGCGCAATCGCGCAGCAGGGCGGTAAAACGGTGGCCGTCGGTTATGATGGACGGCTTTCGAGCCCGGAACTGGAGGCGCAGGCCGTCGAGGGATTGAAGGCGTCCGGGATCGATGTGTTGCGGGTAGGGCGGGGGCCAACGCCGATGCTGTGACTATGCGGCGTTCACGCTCAAGACCGACGGTGCGATGATGGTTACCGGCAGTCATAACCCGCCCGATTACAATGGCTTCAAGATGATGATCGGGCGTAAGCCGTTTTATGGCGAGCAGATTCGCGAGCTGGGCCAGAAGCTGGCAGCCGGTGACGTGGTGGAGGAGGGGGCCGGCACGGAGCGTAGCGTGGACATTCGCGCCGACTATGTCGGGCGGCTGCTCTCAGACTGGGATGGCGGCGACCGCAAGCTGAGGGTGGTTTGGGATAATGGCAACGGTGCCGCAGGAGAGGTTCTGACGCGCCTGGTGGAGGCGTTGCCTGGGGAGCATTTTGTGTTAAACGCCGAGATCGATGGGCGCTTTCCGGCGCATCATCCGGATCCGACCGTGCCAAAGAATCTCGAGCAGCTGCAGGGCGAGGTATTGCGGCGACGTGCCGATGTGGGGATAGCTTTTGACGGAGATGCTGACCGGATCGGATTAGTGGATGACTCGGGCCACATTTTGTTCGGCGACCATCTGCTGATCGTGTTGGCGCGAGACGTGCTGACAAAGATTCCGGGCGCAACCATCATCGCGGATGTGAAGGCCAGCCAAGTTTTATTTGACGAAGTTGCGCGCGCGGGCGGAGCACCGTTGATGTATAAGGCGGGACACAGCCTGATCAAGGCGAAGATGGCGGAAACCGGGGCGCCACTGGCCGGGGAGATGTCGGGACATATCTTTTTCGCCGACCGCTGGTACGGATTTGACGATGCGCTTTACGCTGCCGTGCGAGTGCTGGGGATTATCGCGCGAATGGAGAATAGACTGTCTGAGGTGCGCGAGCAGCTTCCACAGGTGATGAATACGCCGGAGCTGAGATTTGACTGCGATGAGAGTCGGAAATTCCAGGTAGTGGAGGAGATCGCTGAGCGCCTGCGCAAGGAGGACGCGCGGGTTGCCGAGGTGGACGGCGTCCGGGTGCTGACTGAGGACGGATGGTGGCTGCTGCGTGCCTCTAATACACAGGCAGTTTTGGTGGCGCGCGCAGAGGCAACAAGCGCGGAGGGTTTGGAAAGATTAAAGATAGATCTTGTTCGTCATCTGGAGGCGTCAGGCTTGCACGCGCCGGATTTCTCCGGTTCGCACGCGGGCCATTAGCCGAGTTGCATCATCTACCCTGTGCGAAGAGATCCTCGCTCCGCGGATGAAGCGCCTTTCGCCGCGGAGAACTACGGTGTCCGCCTCGCAGTGCGGCTGACGACGCGAGCCGACCGGAACGCCTTGGGTGGCGTGGTCCGGGTCAGCGACGGACGTCCGGCACTGCACGTGCGTGTGACGGCCCTGCCGGTCGAAGGCGCAGCCAACCAGGCGCTCATTGGGTTTCTCGCAGACTCACTCGGGTTGCGCAAAGCCGATATCAGCATTCGCTCTGGCGCGACCGCGCGCTTCAAAATGCTCCATCTCTCGGGTGATAGCACCGTGCTTACGGCGCGGCTTGCCAAATGGATCGAAACAGGTAAGGCCGCATTGTCTCGACCATAGCGCGGCTCGAAACTACAGCAGGATAATGCAGTGCGCTTACGGGGATTCGGCATTGCGCTGCAACGCGGCGCGCAGCTCGGCGGCTTCCGGGTCGCGGATCACCCCCCGGCGAATGAGCAGATCAATGATCACGAGATTAACATTGAATTTGAAGGAGTCGGTGGTAGCTACGACTTCCGCGACGCGCTGCAAGGACCAGAGTTCAAAACCGACTACCTCGTCATCGTTGGGGGCGGGGCGGAAGTCGGCCGGTAAGAGAAGGTCGTAGCAAAATAGCGTGTCGCGCCGCAGCCCCTCTGGCCTCTCCATAGCATAACGCACCTGTCCCACGCGTCTGGCTCGCCGCGCCAGATCGGCAGGGATTGAGGCTTCCTCCTCCGCTTCCTTAACGATCGTCTGCTCCGGGGTCATGCGGGCGGGAACACCGCCCGCGACGATATTGTCCAGCTTATCGGGGTCCATCGCTTTCAACGGGGAACGATGGGCGATCCAGACGCGGGTGCCCTCGGGTCCTTCCACGATGCCATTGACGTGGGCGCCGATGGTTTCGATCCCGTAAGCCGGCAGCGCGCCGCGATCCATCTGGGCCAACACCGGGCCCCCAACATGGGTCCGGACATCGAACGCCTCGTTCCGCCAGTCGTGCAGGCCCAGTTCGGCAGTTCTGCGCGCGAGATCAGCCAGCTTGTCGGGATCGCTGACGCGGACCCCTTCCGGGGTGCGCTCGATCTCCGGCTGCTTCAGGAGCTCCGGGGCCAAATTCCGGGTGACGAAGCCGACCTGGTGCGGTCCGAGGAAGAACGGTAGGCGCTCGCCGGGGAGTTCCACGTTGCGGCACGCCAACACATGGCGCATGAATGGGTTGTTTCCCCTTCCTTCGCCGCCTCGCCACGCCACATCACCCATCATGCCTGCTCCTGCTGCCGCAGCGAACGGACGTGCCCGGCCCCATCATACGTTCCGGACCATCCGGTCACTCCTGCCCTATCTGTGGCCTCGCAATGATCCCTGGGCCAGGGCCAGAGTGGTGACCGCCACATTATTTCTGGTGCTGGCCAAGGGTGCCACGGTCTATGTGCCGATCGTCTATGGGCGGGCCGTCGATGCATTGTCGCCGAAAGGGCACGGTGCCATTGTCGTCGTGCCGGTAGCATTGATTATCGCCTATGGCGGCTTGCGGATCGCCTCACAGGGATTTGGTGAGCTGCGGGACGCGGTGTTTGCTGCAGTGCAGCAGCGGGCGGCGCGGCGGGTCGGGCTGCAGGTATTTCAGCATCTGCACGGCCTATCGCTGCGGTTCCATTTGGACCGGCAGACCGGAGGTTTATCGCGCATTATCGACCGAGGCCAGAACGGCATCCAGTCCGTGCTGCGGCTGGCGGTCTTCAACGTCGTGCCCACGTTGATCGAAATCGGCATGGTCACCGCGATCCTGTGGGCCATGTTGGACTGGCGGTTTGCGCTCCTGACGTTGGCAGCGATCAGCACGTATCTGGGCTTCACGCTCGGCTTTACCAATGTGCGGGTGCGCATCCGCAGAACGATGAACGAGAACGACAATGAAGCACGCACCAAAGCGGTGGAACTCACTCCTGAATTACGAGATGGTTAAGTATTTCGGCAATGAGGCGCATGAGGCTGCTCGGTTCGACGTGGCGCTGGCGGGCTATGAACGTGCAGCGGTGCAGAGCCAGGTCAGCCTGAACATGCTGAACCTTGGTCAGGCAGCGATCATTGCCGTGGGCCTGGCGGCGATTATGCTGCTGGCTGCGGAGGGTGTTCGCAGCGGCGAAATGACGGTCGGCAAGTTTGTCCTGGTGAACACCTATCTGATGCAGCTTTATCAGCCATTGAATTTTCTGGGCTTTGTGTATCGGGAGATCAAGCAGAGCCTGGTGGACATGGAGCAAATGTTCGCGCTGCTGACGGTTGTGCCGGAGATTTCCGACCGGCCAGGAGCGTGTGCGCTGGCGGACGGGAAGCCGGGCGAAGTGAGGTTTGAGGACGTGCGGTTCGGTTATCGCCCAGACCGCGATATTCTGAAGGGCGTGGATTTCACCCTGCAGGCGGGGGCCAAGCTGGCGATTGTCGGCCCGACGGGGGCAGGTAAATCGACGATCAGCCGCTTGCTATTCCGCTTTTATGATGCGACAGGCGGGCGCGTCCTGATCGACGGGCAGGACATTCGCGACGTGAGCCAGGCCAGCCTGCGCGCTGCGATTGGGGTAGTACCGCAGGACGCCGTGCTGTTCAATGATACGATTCGTTACAATATCGCTTATGGTCGGCCGGGTGCAACACAGGCGGAGATCGAACATGCCGCGAAGCTGGCGCAGGTGCATGATTTCGTGATGCAGCTACCGGACGGATACGACACCTTGGTGGGCGAACGTGGGCTGAAGCTCTCGGGCGGGGAAAAGCAGCGCGTGGCTATTGCCCGAACCGTTCTGAAGGATCCGCGTATTCTAATTCTAGATGAAGCGACAAGCGCGTTGGATACACGTACAGAACAGGAGATCCAGGCGGCATTGAGAGCAGTCGCGCGAAATCGGACAACCCTGGTAATCGCGCATCGTCTTTCGACGGTTGTTGATGCAGATGAAATTATCGTATTACAAGACGGACGGGTGACTGAACGAGGCACGCATGCGCATTTGTTGGCAGAGGCCGGGTTATACGCGCGGATGTGGGCCTTGCAGGTTTTGGAACGGGAGGAAGCTGGTTCAGAGCCGATCGTACCCGCCAGCCTTTCGGCAGCTATCACACCGATCGTAGCACACGATACCGCTTCGTATAGGTCAAGTCAAGCCTCGCGCTAAGCGGCGCCAGTTGAGGAGAGGAACCGAGGATGATCCACGACGACGATCTGCAGGAACCGCCCCCGGCCGAGTTGTCGCACGCCGGCGCGGTGATCGACAAGGCTATCGAATACATGGCCGGACAGAATATCGGAGAGGTGGCGATGGCTTCAGCGCTGCTTGGCGGAGCTCTGGCGCTGCTTGCAAGCAGTATGAGCGACGAGGCTATCGTGCACATCCTGGAGAATGCGATTGCCAGTGTGCAGTCTGGGGAGCTGCGGCAGAAAGCGTCTTGATCGTACCCTGACCGTGATGTCGCGCTCGGCCGCTGTACAGCGATACGAGGTATGCGAGACCGCACGGATATGCATCGTTGGCGGAAGCGGTGGCCCATCACCGAGTCGGTGCCGGCACTGCTTGCGGGTTATCATGACGTATTCAGGACGCACGCGGGCGGTGGTGGAGCGGATCGCGCACCTGGACGTTGTGCTGGAGGAACCGGCGCTGGTGCGGACCAAGGGTGGATAAGCTACTGACCCTTGCCGTTTCCGGGCGGGGTGCCGGCCCAGCCGTTGTTCGTGCCACCCGAAGCATTCAGGCCGGTTTGTCCTGCATTGGGAGCGTACCGGGCGCCCCTGCCAAGCGCACTCTGCGCCGGGTTTGTGTTACCGGTCACGACGTACGGCTGCTGCGGCTGATGGGGGCCGAAAATCGTGCCCTTCGACTGCTTCGGCTGCGCCCCTTGCTGATTGGGTGCCGCACCCAATGCCGTTCCGGCGTAAGCGATTCGGCGGCACCACATGGGCGGCGCGCGGCATTCGTGTGATCGAAGGGCCGCATGGATGAGACGCTAAACGGATCCGGCCCTGATGAGAGCGCTCATACGACAGATCGTAAGAGCGCACACAACGTCCGAGTGGAGGTTATCACGCGGGGCGAGCGCCGGCGGAGTTGGACGCTGGAGCAAAAGCGCGAGATTGTGGCTGAGAGCCTCGGGCCCGAACTGACCCCGAGCGAGGTGGCGCGCAAATACGCGATCGGTACGGGGCAGCTTTATACCTGGCGTCGAGAACTGTTGCCGGCTCCGACGGAGCGGATGAGGCGGCCGACACGGTTTGCGCAAGTGGAGCTGGCGCCGACGCGGCTGGCCGGCCAGCTACCGGCTGAGCCGCCCGCCCCGCCAGTAACGATCCCGCAATCGCCCCGGCCGCTGGGAATAATCGAGATCGTGCTGCCGGGCGGCATATTGGTGCGCGTTGATGGGCAGGTAGATGATCGGGCATTGCGGCGAGTCCTGGGCATGCTGCAAGGCCGATGATCACACTCGCACCCGGCCTGCGCGTGTATCTCGCCTGCGGCGTGACCGATATGCGCAAGGGTATGGTGGGGCTGGCAATGCTGGTGCAGCAGTCGCTGCGCGACAACCCGTTCGATGGCGCTGTGTATGCCTTCCGCGGGCGTCGCGCAGGACTGATCAAGCTGATATGGCATGATGGCGCCGGCCTGTGCATGCTGACCAAGCGGCTGGAGCATGGGCAGTTTGTTTGGCCGTCATCCGAGACGACTGGCCGGATCATGCTCTCGAGCGCGCAATTGGCGGCGCTGCTGGATGGCTGTGAATGGCGCGCAGCGCAGCCGCGACGAGCACCGGAACTGGCGGGATAAAAACCCGCGTCGCCGATAAAAATCGGCTGGCACCGATTCGGCGGCGTCGTTCAGAATCGCAGCGTGCGAATCGATCTGGACAACCTGCCTGACGATCCCGCGACGCTGCAGCAAATGCTGCGCGACGTCGTGCGAGAGCTCAATACCGAGAATGACAAGCTGCGCCTGCTCATTCATCGGCTGGTGCGCCATCGGTTCGGCCGCCGCTCCGAGCAACTCACCGATGACCAGTTGCAATTGGGGCTCGAGGATCTGGAGCAAACGGTCGCCGCGAACCAGGCGGCACAGGACACTATTGCACCAGAGCCGAAGGAGCAGAAGCGCCGAGCGGCACCGGCGCAGCGCAATCTCGGCGATCTGCCGGCACACTTGCCGCGCTACGAGGTGGTGGTGGACATCGAGCACCGCGAGTGCCCCTGCTGTGGTGGCGCGCTGCATGTGATCGGCGAAACGCGCAGCCAACAGCTCGATATCGTGCCCGCGCAGCTTCGGGTGCGGGTCACGCGCCGGCCGCGTTACGCCTGCCGGGCGTGCGAGGGAACCGTGGTGCAGGCGCCAGCGCCGGAGCGCCCGATCGATGGCGGCCTGGCGACCGAGGCCATGGTGGTGCATGTGCTGGTCAGCAAGTATTGCGACTCGCTGCCGCTGCATCGACAGTCCAAGATGCTGGCGCGGCAGGGCATCGATCTGGATCGCTCGACGCTGAGCAACTGGGTTGGCCGAGCCTGCTGGTGGCTGAAGCCGCTTTATGACCTGGTGGTCAGCACGGTGCTGTCGTCTGAGAAGGTCTTTGCGGATGACACGACATTGCCGGTGCTGGATCCGGGCCGCGGCCGAACCAAAACCGGGCGATTGTGGTGCTATGCGGTGGATGACCGACCGTGGTCCGGTCCGACGCACCCGGCGGCGGCGTATGTATATTCCGAGGATCGTAAGGGCGCGCATCCGTCAGCGCACCTGGCAGCGTTTCGCGGTGTGCTGCAGGTGGACGGCTACGCCGGGTTCAAGCGACTGGCCGGGGACCGCAGCGACGATTCGGTCAAGCTGGCGTTCTGCTGGGCGCATATGCGGCGGCCGTTCTTCGATTTCTATCAGGCGACGAAGTCGCCGCTGGCCGGGCATGTGCTGGCGCGCATTCGCGAACTCTATACGATCGAGGCCGAGATTCGCGGGCATTCTGCCGATCATCGGGAGCGCATGCGCCAGGCGCGAAGTCGGCCGATCGTGGAGGCGTTGCATGCTTGGTTGCAGGAGCAGCTGCCTCGTATATCCGCCGTCTCCGAGCTGGCGAAAGCGATGCGCTATGCGATCCGGCACTGGCCGGGGTTGGTGGCATTCCTCGATGACGGGAGGATCGAGATGGACACGAACGTGGTCGAGCGCTCGATCAGACCGGTGACCCTCACACGCAAGAACGCCTTGTTCGCCGGATCGGACGGCGGAGCCCGGCATTGGGCCATCGCGATGACGCTGATCGAGACCGCCAAGCTGAATAGTGTCGAGCCGATGGCTTGGCTTACTGATGTGCTCGAGCGCATCGTCTCAGGCAAGACTAAGGCGAACGCACTGGAGGCGCTGCTGCCGTGGAATTGGCATCCGACTGAACTCACGGAATTGGCGGCAGCTGCATGATCGATAATCCAACCCAGGTTGACCGCCTGATGGGGAAGCTGCAACAGGCTCTGCCACTGCCCGCGCGCCCCACACCCGAGCTGCTCGCCGCTCTCGTCGCGAAGAACGCTGCGAGCCAAACCTCCGCCGCCTGCTCAATCACCTGGATCAGCTACGCCGGTGACGAGGGAGGCATTGTGTGCCGCCTCGATTTTGGAGACGAGGCCAAGAACGCCGCGTTTGTCTCCATCACGCACCTGCGTTTCGATGCTCGTCTGCCTCTCGCCCGTGAGATTATCGCCTACCAGAAGCACCGCGTCAAACGCATCCAGCGGCAGCCGGCGTAATCCACCCCAGCACAGAGGATGGGCCGGCCTCTGATACGCCGTAAGCGTAAGGCGAGCACCAGTATTGACGCCGTGAGCCCCTGCCCAGACGTTCTTGGCCTGGGCCGATTTGAGCCCGCCGAGAGGAAGCACGTGACTGGTGGTTCAGTGTTGGCGCTGCGGTTCCGGCTGGCGGCAATGCCGTCAGGCCGCAGCTGCCATTGGCGGTTGGAAGTTCCAGGGGAGAAGCTCGTCGATTCGGTTGATCGGATGACCTCGAGCCAACCGATCAAGGACTGAAGCGAGATAAGCCTCAGGATCGAGCTTGTTGAGTTTTGCTAACTCGACGATCGTGTAAATCGCTGCTGCCCTTTGGCCTCCCCGGTCGGAACCAAGGAACAGAAAGTTTTTCCTCGACACCGCAATCCCTCTCAGGAGACGCTCAGAGAGGTTGTTATCGATGCTAAGACGTCCGTCCTCGACATATCGGGTCAGGGCATCCCAGCGGCTCAGCGTGTACTGGAAGGCTTTGCCGAGTGGTGCCTTGCCGGACAACCGCCGGCGTTGCCCTTCTGCCCATTCGCGGAATGCATCCAGCAATGGCTTGCTGCGAGCCTGACGCTCCCTCTGGCGCTGCTCGGCGGGCTTGCCCTTGATATCCGCTTCAATGGCGTAGAGTTCCTGAATCCGGCGCAGGGCTTCCTCGGCAATGGGGGACTTTGTCGTCTCGAATACCTCGAACAGCTTGCGCCGAGCATGAGCGAAGCAGGCAACATGGATGATCCGGGGAGGCTTCGATCCGCTTCCCCGATAGAGCGCCTCGTAGCCGGCGAAGGCATCCGAATGCAGGTAACCGCTAAAGCCCTCGAGATGTCCACGTGGCCGCTCGCCTTTGCGATCGGCGCTATAGCGATAGAACACCGCCGGATGTCCCGGACCGGCATAGGGCCGCGGATCGACGGCGTAACACCAAAGCCGCGCGATGCGCGTTTTCCCGGTTCCCGGCGCCAGGGTTCGAATCGGTGTGTCGTCGGTCCAGAGGACCTCTTGTGCCATGACGTATTGTCCGATGCGCTCGGCCAGGGGTTGCACCCACCACGCGACATGTCCCATCCAGTCCGCCATGATGGCGCGGTCGATGTCGATGCCCTCGCGCTCGAGAATCGCAGACTGCCGATAGAGAGGGATGCCATCGCAATACTTGGAGACGGCGACATTGGCCAGCAGTCCGGCTCCCGGCCGTCCCTTTTCGATCGGCAGCTCCGGTGCCGGCGCCTGGAAGATGGTCTCGCATACCCGACACGCATATTTCGGCCGCAGATGGCGGATCACCTTCATTCTGGCGGGGATCTTGTCCATCACTTCGGTTGCCGTCTCGCCAAGCTTGACCAGGCGCGCGGGATCGCAGTTGTTGCACTGACAGGCAATTTCGGGCTCATGCACCACAATCTCGCGCGGCAAATGGGCCGGCAATGGCTTGCGGCCGGGCGGTTTCGGACGGAACCTGGCGGCCGGCCGTTCTTTGGGTTCCGCGGTGGACTGTTTGGCCTGCGCCGCGGTCGTCTCAGCGACGTTCTCCTCCAGCTCTTCCAGCCGCATCTCCAATTGCGCGATCTCACGGTCGAGCTTTTCGGAAGATTGGCCATAACGTTGCCGCAGCAGCGTGGCCAGTCGCAGTTTCATTTGCTCGATTTCGAGCCGGGCCGTCTTCAGCTCGTCGTTGACCGCCGCCAGCCTGGCGTCACGCTCCGCCACCATGGCGCGCAGCGTCGCGTTCTCCACGCGCAGCAATTCGAGCTCGGACATGCGACAGGCTTAGCGAATCCACGATTCCCGTACAAGCCACATCCGCCGCGTCGGATTAAAAATTCCGCTCAGACCACGACTTCCGGTCTGGCTGTCCAGGCTGTATTTCTCCAATCAATTGCTTCGACAAGCATGGAGAACTGGGCCATGGTCAGAGATACCACGCCGTCCTTGGCTTGTGGCCAAACAAACCGGCCACGATCCAGCTTCTTCGCATAGAGGCACATGCCTTGCCGGTCATAATAGAGGCATTTGATCAGATCGCCTCTACGTCCACGGAACACAAAAATTGCCCCCTCATGAGGATCATGCTGAAGCACGGTCTGGACCCGCGCAGCAAGAGAATGGAACCCAGCCCGCATGTCGGTAACGCCGCAGGCGAGGTAAATGCGGACTTCTCCGGCCGGCCACATCAGCGATCGTCGAGCGTCGCCAGCACACCGCGCAGCACGGCATCATCAACCTCGCCATCGACCCGAACCCGTACCCCGTTCGGGAACTCGATTTCGATCCGCCCAGACGGCGGCTTTCTGCCTGGGGTCGGTGTTTTCGGAGGCGCTGGCGGTGGGCTATCAGCCTCCAAGGCGGGTTGCACTTCCACCGGAGCAAACCCGCTCACCATTGAGGCCAGCATTGCCTTCCGCCACGTGTAGAGCAGGCCGGTGCCAATGCCATGTCGGCGCGCCACGTCCGCGATAACCGTCCCGGGGAGAAGTGTCTCGCGGACAATCCGAAGTTTCTCCTCAGGTCCCCATCGGCGGTGCCGCTCACGCCGAACCCGCAGCTCGATCTGTTCCGTTCGAGCGCTCGAACGAGCCTCGTTCGCACGCTCGTTCGAACGCTCAACCTCTGCCGTGATCACCGCTTCGCCCATGCAGGCCAGTGTCCAACAGCAGCCCGTGCTCCGGGAAGGTGTCGATCAGACGACGCTTACGATACGCCGCACGGCTGCCGTCAAGGAAAATCGGGCAGGGTCTCGCCGCAACGCTTACGTTCCGGCGACCATCAGCGTTACTAAAGGCAGCCAGGCAACTCGGCTGGCCATATTCCATTCTCCTTACGAAATTCCTTTGGGCCGCGGCCCCGGGGATACCCCGGACGGCGAGCGACCTTCGCCGATTAACGAATGAACGTCCCTAGGTCTGCCACGTTGCGGCGATCACCGGATTACGACCCGGCTGATGCTCCTGCGGCCCTCGGCTACCCGGTCCGTCGCAAAGCCAGCCCGAACTCCAGCCACGATGCCCCATGGATGATGAGTTCGATGGCTATCAGGGTTCCCAATACCCAAAGCCCTGACCAGGGCAAAGTCAGGTATAGTGCGATACCCACAATGATACTGATCAGACCCCCGATCAGCATTAGTCCCGCGCCGCCCAGGTGCCAGTGCCGCGCTGCCAGCGCCACGCGGAACCCTCCGGCCACGATCATGACAACCGCCAGCACCACAGTGATCACGAGCGCGCCACGCACTGGCTCCGCCATAATGAGCAGGCCACCAAAGGCGTAAAGCAGCCCGGCAAGGAGATGGAGCAGGAACCCGCTCCAATCGCGGTCGAGGAAGGATTGGAGAGCCTGAAGGATGCCGCCGACCAGCAGAGCGGCTCCGATCAGCAGTGTCGCCGCCAGTGTGGCGGCCAGCACGTCAAACCAGCAGAACACGCCCAGCAGGATCTGGAGCGTGCCCAGAACCACAAACCACCCCCAGCCCGAGCGCGGACGATCGCGGCTGCCTGCTGCAAGGCCCGAGGTGTCCGTACCACTCATGATCTCAGTCAAGCTCCCCCTCAGAGCGATGGCTCCGGACCAAATCACCACTGAAGCCTTTGTATCACGCTCTCAAGCAAAGACTTTAGAGCAATTTCAGTTCAGCCTGAACCGCAAGTGGTCCCGGCCAGGAACGGCGCCATCACTTCCGCCAGCGTCTCACATCCGACCTGATCCAGCTCGTCAAAACGAGCGGGTTGCGGACTGTCAAGGTCCAGCACTGCCAGCAAGCGTCCGTCGAAGAGCACCGGCGTAACCAGCTCCGACTGCGAGGCCGTATCGCAGGCAATGTGGCCGGGGAAAGCATTCACGTCGGGCACCAGCACCGAGCGCCTGGTTAGAGCGGCTGTTCCGCAGACCCCTCGGCCGAACGGAATTCGCACACAGGCCGGCAAGCCCTGAAAGGGCCCCAATATCAGTTCGTCGCCTCTCCCGAAGTATACTCCGGCCCAGTTCAGATCTGGCAACGTGTGATAAATTGCCGCTACTGCATTGGCAGCGTTAGCTATCTCGTCCTGTTCGCCCGCCAGAAGCGCAGCCACTGCCTGGGCCAGCTCGTTATACAAAACTCGTTTGTCCAGTGCAGCCGCAGCCAAGCTCCGCGGCGCCAGCGCCCCCGGACTGTGCACCACCGCTGGCCTCTAGTGAGCCGCGCGCGCTTCCTGCGGATAGCCGCTATGGCTCCCGGCCACCTCGGATTCCGTCTTCAGATCTACGGAGGCGTCTCGTAGGATCGTGCGCAATTCACGCAGAAATGACATTCCAGCTGGGGTTCGTTGCACCAGCACACTGCGGCGGTCCATCGGGTCGGTCTTGCGCTTCACAAGATCGAACTCGGTCAGGCGATCTAACGCCCGCGTGATGGCGGGCTTCGACACCCCAAGCTGGGCCGCCAACCCTCGTACGGTCTGCGGCTCGTTCTCCAGATAGCAGGTTAGGAAAACACCCAACTGCCGGGCCGATAGATCCGGTCCGGCGCGGCGCACCAGCTCGACGATCGTGGTCCGCAGCACGCCGGCCAGACCGTCATGTCCTTCAGTCGTGTTGCCGCTCATGTGAGACACCTTCCTCTGCCCAAAGGGCGACCCCAAGCATTTCAGCCCGCGCTGGCCGGCAAGGGCTATCACAAGCCGCTTACCTGGACCTCGTTTTTGGCGCCCGCCGACAAAAGCAACGGTGCCACATGATGTTGGTTGCGTTACCCGGCCTCAACAGGTGCGATCATATTACGAATGTGCCATCGTCCAGGCTCACGCGTCCTCGACGCTCACCACGCGGAACACGAGTTCCTCTGCGTTCGGCCGTCGCAGGATTAGGTAAGCCCCTGGCCGGACGACGGTCGCTTCCAACTCGCGCAGCGGTTCATCCGGGTTGTCCACTGCCTGGAGACCCCAGCGGTTCTCGTCAATTCGTTGCAAAATGCCCTGCCAATCCGGCCGGTCGCGCCAGAACCGCCGAACGCGGCCGGGCAACGTCTCGCATTCGCCGGGATCGAGATGCCCGGAGGGCGTAAGACACACTGTAAGCTCGATCCCGCATCTGATGTCTCCGTTCGGCTGGCCCGGTCCGCGGGCCAGCAAAGCGGTTACCCGTGATGCCCGAGGCGCTATCATATCTCACACCGCAATCCGCACGCCGAGTTCCACCACTCGGTCCGAAGGGATGCGGAAGAACTCCGTTGCCGGGGTCGCGTTGCGGGCGAGAAAGAGGAACAACCATCGCCGCCACAACGGCAGCTTCGGTGCCATGGAGGGCACCATCACTTCGCGGCCGAGGAAGTAGCTGGCCTGCATGGGATCGAAATGTATCCCATGCTCACGCACATGCTCCAGGTCGCGCGGGATGTTTGGGCTTTCCATAAAGCCATAACGCAAAATTACTCTGCGGATTCCCGGAGCGAGTTCCTCTGTCATCACACGTCCGTCCAGGCCGGCCTCCGGCACGTCCAAATTCTGCACGGTGGCGAAAAACACTTGTTCGTGCAGCACTTTGTTGTGCTTCAGATTATGCAGCAGGGCGCCCGGAACGTAATCGGGGTTGCCTGTCAGAAATACCGCCAATCCCGGTACGCGCACTATGCGGGACTGCGGCAGGCGCGCCAGGAAGGAGGCCAACGGCAAACTATCCTGTCGCCAGCGGGCCTGTAAAAGATCCCGTCCGCGCTTCCATGACGTCATCAGCGCCATCAGGAACAGTCCAAACGCAAGGGGCACCCAGCCGCCTTCGATCACCTTCATCGAATTCGCGGAGAAGAATATGAAATCGATCAGCCCCAGCAGGCCGAACACACCGACGGCAGCGGGTCTCGGCCAGCGGAACTGGCGGCGGAATACCACGGCAGCAAGCAACGCAGTGCACAGGAACGTCCCCGTCACGGCAATACCATATGCCGAGGCAAGATTGTCGCTGGAGCGGAAGCCAAAGACCAGCACGAGTACCCCGACCATCAACAGCGTATTTACCTGGGGAATGTAAATCTGCCCCGCTTCGTGCGAACTGGTGTGCTTGGTCAGCATGCGAGGCAGGAAGCCCAACTGCATGCACTGGCGGGAAATGGAGTAAGCGCCCGATATGACTGCCTGGCTTGCGATAATCGTCGCCAGCGTAGCCAATACGACGAGCGGGATAGTCACCCAGTGCGGGCCTAGCAAGAAGAACGGGTTATTTGCATTCTCGGCGTTAGTGACGACCAGTGCCCCCTGTCCGAAATAATTCAGAACTAACGAGGGCAGGACGAAGAAGGTCCATGTTCGGCAAATCGGGGTCGCCCCGAAATGCCCCATATCCGCATAAAGTGCCTCGGCGCCGGTGACGCAGAGCACCACCGCGCCCAGCACAATGAATGCCATGGCCTTGTACTTCATCGCTAATGCCACGGCATAGACAGGGGACAATCCCTGCAGGACCCACGGGTGATGGACGATGTTGTCAGCCCCCAGCAGCGCCATTGCCAGAAACCAGACCACCATCACTGGCCCGAACAGGCGCCCTACGCTGCCCGTTCCCCGAGATTGGACCAGGAACAGGGCAACGATCACAATCACGCTCAGTGGCAGGATTAAGGGAGTGAAGTCGGGTGACGCCACTTCCAGCCCTTCTACTGCCGAAAGCACCGAGATCGCCGGGGTGATGATCCCATCGCCGAAAAACAGCGAAGCGCCGGCAATCCCGATCAACACGACTGCCGCACGTGACCAGTTGTTCCGGCACACCCGTTGTGCCAGCGCCATCAGCGCCAGGATGCCACCCTCGCCGTTGTTGTCGGCTCGCATGACCAGGGTGACGTATTTCACAGTTACGATCAGAATGAGCGACCAAAACACCAGCGAAAGCACGCCCAGGATCTCCACTGGGCTGATCGCGTACCTCTTGAACAGGGCAAGGCTTGCCTTGAAGGCATAGAGCGGGCTGGTCCCAATGTCGCCGTAGACAACCCCCAGCACTCCGACCAGTACCGGAAAAATCCGGCGAACGTGGACGTGCCCCAGCGGTGGCTGTCGCAACCGTCAAACTGCTCATCCCTTCAGAAGGCGGCGGACCCTTACGCTTCGTGTTTCCACGGCACAAGGATGCCCTAACGGCAGCCTCCGACGGCCAGCGGCATTCTGGCTCAGCAGCGGCGGGATCAGGAGGGGGTCGGTTCGGCTCAGTCTTTGATCCCCGTTATGGAGGCGGATATCGCGCGAGAGTCCCGCATCGGCCAACGGCCCGCATCGACCTGTGCCAGGAACTCGCCGACGATCCGGTTAAACTCGCCGGGCGCCTCCAGGTTGATGGCGTGCCCGCAGTTCGGCATGATTGCCAGCGCCGCGCTAGGAATGGTCTGCTTCATAAAGAGGCCCGGCTTCAGGCATGGCCAGTCCTCATCGCCGGTCAGGATCAGTATCGGCACCCGTAGCGCCTTCAACTCATCCGTAAGGTCGTACAACGACGGCCGCTCCCGTTGCACGCCGAGCTGTGTCAGGCGTGCCCCTAGCGCGTCATGCTCGGCCAGCATCCGCTTGAACTCCGCAAACCCGCGCGGGTCCTTGTTTTCGAACTGGACGCGGGTCGGGCCATACGCGTACTTGGCAGCGAACGCTTGGATTCCATTCTGCTCAATGAACGCCGCAATCGCCGCGGCCTCCGCCTGGAAGCGCGGCCGGGTCTCCTTTTCGGCGCCATAGCCGCAACCTGCCACGACCAGCGATCGGGCCCGATCTGGGTGGCGTAACCCGAAATGCAGAGTGGCAAGGCTGCCCATGGACAGGCCGACCACGTGCGCACGATCGACCCCCAGACCGTCCAGGACCGCCGCGATATCGTCTGCTGCTCGGTCCTGCGAGTACGCCGCTGGGTCGTTTGGCACATCCGATGGCGGATAACCCCGGGCATTATAGGCTATCGCCCGGTAGCGCTGACCAAAATGCCGCAACTGCGGCTCCCAGCTTCGGAGATCACCGGCATATTCGTGCACGAAGATGACTGGTGTGCCGCTGCCGGTTTCCTCGTAGCAGAGGCGTATCCGTCGTTCGCAGCTGCGTGCGGCATCTTTCCTCCTTGTCAGTCCTTTCTGAAGGCCTGGTCCGAAATGTTCGCTACCGACGATCCGGGCGGGGGCACGGTGATAGAACTGCCCGGCGCGATCAGACCCGGCAGCCGCCCGGCGTCCATACCGGCGGCGAAGATCCCGCAGGCCCGGCTCCAAAGCTCCCCAACCGCAAACTCGGCTGGCCAAGGGCCGCCTGGCAGGTTCAGCACGGTCGCGGTCACACCGGGGGCCAGGAAAATCATGGCCTGGGTATGTTGCTCGGTGTCTCGCAATTTGACCACCGCGGGTTCCTCCCCGCGATTGTGGACGACCACTCTCGCCGAGCCTGACCCGCGTTGCCCGAGCACTTCGGCGTTGTTTGGCGGCGCGCCGGCCTGATCTGCGCAAAAGGCGCGCCTCGCGTCAGCCAGGCCGCCCGGCGACAATCGACCCGCATCCACGTAGGCATGGGCCCCTCCGCCCAGGGCAATGATCACCAGCCCTCGGTCCGGCAGAGCGCCGATCGCCCGCACCACTGTGAACGCGGGTAATCTTGCGACCGGCCGGAGCAGGCCATCTGCCGCTTGTTCCTGCCAGAGGATAGCTGGACCGTTTCCGGGTGTGACATAATCGCTCCATGGACCGACAAGAGTCAGGATCCGGCGCGCGGAGGTGGGCGCTGCTTGCCTCTCCATGGTTTGCGGTGCCGTGGCGATGGTGCGGTTTACGGCCATGAGCGCATGGATCGCGCCGGCGACCGCCACGATAGCCACCCCCAGCACAGCGCAGGCTAGAATGAGGGCAGGCCGCTCAGCCCGAACCGAGGGACAACGGGAATGGACGGGATCTTGTGGCGAGCCAGCGAGCCCTCTCGGCCTTTCCGGTCGTAGGCACCACGCTTAGCGGGATCACTGAGCACCTCGTACGCGGCCTGGAGCGCTACAAAGGCGTCGGCATTGCCGGTGCGCGGGATGTCCGGGTGTATTTGCCGGGCCGCTCGGCGGAACGCTGCCGCGATCGTCGGGGCATCCGCATCCGGCGAAACGTTCAGCCGCGCATAGTATCCGAGCGGGTCTGCCGTCATCGGCCGTGATCATACACGGTTCCGCGGGAACTCGTGCAACCACGGCCTCTCACCCAGCCCCGGGGCTACAACCTCTCCGGCACGGGCCGAACTGAGGCCTACCGGCCCTGGCGGCCACTTACCCGCGTCTCAGATTCCTCCCTTTCACTTGGCGGAGCGGTTCGCGGAACTGCACCAGGGCAACTGACGAACCTGCTTGACGCAAAGGTGCAGCTGGGGCGAGTTCACGGTCCCAAGCAATCGGCCTCGGCCACATCCCGCGACGGCGGCTCAGGCAGCATGTCACAGGGCGGCACGGCAGGGGGCGACGGGCGCGCCCCCACCCATCGAAACTCAATGGAGAAACGTTGTGGCCATCGACAACCCGTTTGACGACGATCTGAGTTCCGTCAGCGCCACTGTTCCGGACCAAGTTCTACGGGACCTTACGATGCCGCAGGCCTTCCAGACCTCGGTTCCGGAAGCGGCGCGAGATCGCCCAGGATCCCGGGTATGAATTCCGCGACTGTGGGATGGATGTGCATGGCGCGCTCGAGCACGGTGTAAGGCGCCTTGGCGTACATGATATCGAGCACGCAGTGGATTACCTCGTCGCCGCCCGTCCCCAGGAACGACGCCCCTAAGATTTCCTTTGTATTGGCATCGACCAGTATTTTCATGAAGCCCTCGGTCTCGCCCTTCTCGAAGGCGCGGGACACATCCTCCATAGCGATCTTCCCGATAAGTGCACTGCGACCACTTTTTCGGACATCCGCCTCGGTCATGCCGGCTCGGCCCAGAGGCGGATCGGTGTAGAGCGCATTGGCGAGAATGCGATCACTTACCCGTCTGTGCTCGCCATCGAGCAGATTGGCGGCGACGATCTCGTAATCGTTCCAGGAGGTGTGAGTGAAGGCGCCTCGGCCGTTGCAATCGCCGAGCGCCCAGATGCCAGGAACGTTGGTGCGGAGCTCGTCATCGACAGTAATATAGCCGCGTTTATCTTGGTTCACGCCCGCATGCTCCAGACCAAGATCATCCGTATTGGGTCGACGTCCCGTCGCGATCAGCAGGTGCGAGCCCTGGATCTCCGAAGTGCCCTCGCAATCGATCGTCATGACGATGTCGCTTCCTTGCTTGCGGACGCGGAGGCAATTCGCATTCAGGCGAACGGTGATGCCTTCCTTCGTCAGAAATCCGATAATCGCCTCTGATACGTCCTCATCTTCGCGCGAGCACAAACGCGGTCCGAGCTCGACGACGGTGACATCGCTGCCGAAGCGCCGGTACATCTGAGCGAACTCCAGGCCGACGTAGCTGCCGCCGAGCACCAGCAGGTGACGGGGCAGGAAGTCGACCTCCATCATTGAGCTGTTGGTGAGGTATTCGACCTGGTCCAGACCGGCAATCTCGGGCACAGCCGCACGGCCACCGACATTGATGAAAATCCGGTCGGAGTGCAGGATCTCTGCGCCAACTTGTACCTCGCGCGCCGATACGAACCGCGCGTGGCCCTCATAGACGCGACAATTCTCCAGGTTCTTAAGAGACCGCTCGACGCCGCGATTGGAAAGGCCGGCGACATAGTCTTTCCGAGCTTTGACGCGCTTCATATCGACTTTGACATCACCGGCGCTGAAACCGGTACTCGGCCCCGCGGCGTGCCGTATGTGCCGCGTAGGCGCTGGCAATCAGCGTTTTCGTAGGTGTGCAGCCCGTGTTCACGCAGGTGCCGCCGAAGCGGCCGCGCTCGATGATGGCTATTTTCATACCTGAGCCCGCCAGCCGCCGCCCGAGCGCTGGCCCGGCTTGTCCGGTTCCAATGATGATCGCGTCGTAGGGTGTCATTTCCTCCTCCTACTCGTTGGCATACTCCGCGAAGCCAGCTTCTGCCGTCGCAAACGGTTATATTACCTGCAAGAGCCCGAGTGGAATTCCCGACGTCAGCGTGCTCTCGGGCGTACGTCCGATGATCGAGACAATGCCGCTCGCGCGCGCACCGGAGGCGTACCCGCGGACGATGCGGAGCTACGCACGCTTCCGGATGGTGCTCACGATGGCCTAGCACCACAGCAGCCGGCAAGGTCTGCTTTCGGCGCAATCTCCCTGTTCACTATGGCTTCGGCGAAGGTCGGCTCACCATCCAATCCCGCCGGAGCGAACTGCGACGCGCCAGGTGTGCTGGAGCGTCTGGCTCCGGGAATGCATGATGGACCTGCCGGTGACCGATTTGGGGTCGAAAGCGGGTATCGGATCGGCCGCCTGGTATTATTACATGCGCTGGCCGGTTTGGCGGCGGCGGCGGCGGCCTGGATGCAAGGCACCGATCTCCGCCCGTTGCTGGCCCCGCTCGATCCGCCCGAGCAGGTAGCCTTTCTGGAGGCCTATCGAGGGGCTCCCGCGTGCGCCTATCCCGCTCGCCCGGACGTACCTGCTGTGCCACCCGGCCGTGAAGCCGAGGCACGCACCTTCTACAAGGCCCGCTCGGTATTCCCGAAGTCGCCAAACCGCCCAACTTGGCCTCCCGCGGCGGTTGCTGGTTCGAGGTGGTCTCCTTAAGGTTCATCTGGGAGTGGAGGCGGACTTTCGGCCAGCTCGCAAGGCGCCCCGGCTTTCGTAGGAAACCGCGGCCCTTGCCGCGCCCAGCCGCACCAGAAGACCGCCAAGCCGGCGAAGCCGGTTGCCGTCATCATGGGGCGAAAGGTGGCGCCAGAGCCTCCGCGGGGAGTAGCGCGACCACGCCCCTGCGGAGGCAGCAGAGCGGCTATGGCACGAGCTGGTGCGGAGGATGGAAGAGGGGTGCCGGTCGTAGCCGGCCCGGCCCTGGGCATCAGCAATCGTCTAGCTTGTCTGGTCCTCGCCGCTGGTCTTCCTCAATCCAAGCTTCGGCTTCAGCCATGGTTTTGAACCCGAGCATGGTGTGCCGCGAGCCGTCCGCAGCGACGACGGCTATATCGAATCCGGTAAGGTCGGCTCTAGAGGTGATGGCGTATGTAGCGGTCATGCCCCAATATGGCTGCGGCTACCATCCGAGCCCACTACTCGTTGGTAGTACTTTGTTTAAACTGAGGTAATCTACCGAGCACCGAAATCATCCGCACGCGCCGGCAGAACCGGGGAAGTGTGGCACGAGCTCGTCGGGCGGGTGGAGAAGAGTAGGCGGCCGGGCCGCACGCCAGAATTGAACTGACGCAGCCACCAGACCAGGCGCCTCGGGCGGTGCTGCTCCGATACACTCTGATCAGCTCTCCGCCCGCGGCACCCAGGGGATGCGGCCGAAGCTGATTCCCTCCTCATTCAAAGCCTCTGCCTCTTCCGCCGAGGTTTCCCCATAAATCCCCCGGCGGTCACTTTCGCCGCGGTGCATGCGGCGGGCCTCTTCGGCGAATTGCGGTCCCACGTAGTCGCAGTTCTTCTCGACCTCGGTACGCAGTCGCTGCAGCGTGGCACGGAGATGGTCCGGGAGCGGCCCCGCTACTGCTCCCGCCCCTGACGCGGCCGGAGGTTGCGGTGCCGGCGAGGGGGCTGGTGTTGGTGCCTGGCTCGGGGCTTGGGCCTGACTGCGGGTCACCACCGCGGGCGCCATCAATGCGCGCGTCACCTGCTTGTCGCCGCAAGTCGGGCATTCCAGAAAACCCAGCGACACCTGCTTGTCGAACGCGGCGCTGTCTTTGAACCAGCCGTCAAACTCGTGCCCCTGACTGCACCGCACCTGGTAATGGATCATCTCACGATCTGCTGTCCCAAATTTCGCGAATCTCTGATCGCATGTGGCGTGGCCTAGCAGTCTCGGCAATAAACTGCCAGCCCATTTTGACATTGTGTATCATAACCTTGGCGGCTCCGCCCCAACCAAGCCCGCGCACAATACCGCTCCGCATGAGATCAAACTTCGTGCTGCGTGGTATCAGTCCGCAGCATTGCACCTAACTTGCCGGCCTGCTCCAGAGCCAGCAACTCGTCCGACCCGCCAATGGATCGGCCGTTGATGAAGATCTGCGGCACAGTCGTCCGTCCCCCGGAGCGTCGCCGTGCTTCCTCGCGCTCCGGTGTACCGTAGGGAGCGTCGATTTCTCGGTCACTGCACTCCTTTTGCATCCAACAGATGCAGCGCCCGCGCGCAGTAGGGGCACCAGCGCTGCGTATAGATCTCTACTTCGGGCATCCGGTGGGTCCTTTCCTTAACATCGCACAAATGGTTGCCGCTGGCGGCTCGGGTTATGCGAGCCGCGGATCTGGGACCCGCGCTGCCGTCAACACATTCACCGCGCGGGCACCTGCCATCAGCAACGCCTCCGCACAAGCATTCGCGGTCGCTCCGGAAGTCATGACATCGTCCACCAGCAGCACCCGCTGGCCTGCGAGCGCTTGAACTCGTGACGGCCTGGCCACGAATGCCCCGGCCAACTCCGCTGCCCGCTCAGCGGCGGTCTTACCCCCTAGGGGCATCGTCCCTCGCGTTCGAAGCAGCGCATCGAGGACGGCGGGCCGCCTTGCGTGTCGCGCCACTCCGCGTGCCAGCAAGCCAGCCTGATTGTATTTCCGTCGGCGCAACCGAGCGCGGTGCAGGGGAACGGGGACGATCAGATCTGCCGCTTCGATCAGATCGCGTCCGGCGTGGACCATGAAAGGCACCAATCCGGCAGCGAGGTCGACACGATCCGCGTGTTTCAGTGGCAGGATCAGTTGCCGCGCTCCGTCGTCGTAACGCAAAGCGGCCCGAGCATGCTCGTACCGCGGCGGCGTTGTCCGACAGGCGGGGCATACCGGGCCAAACGCGGCTGCCGCAAAAGGCACTCCGCACCGCCAGCACAGAGGCGCGCTGATGAAGCTGATCCCTTGAAAGCACCCGCCGCACAGTAACCCGTGACTTTGGACGCCTTCTGCCCCGCAGCGTGGACAGCGGGGTGGCAGTAGCACGTCCACAGCGTAACCGAGGAGCTTTCTTACGACCCGTCCGTCGACCGGGTGTGTAATGCTTAACAAATTACTCTGCGGCCTTCCGTCCCAACGTTTGCGGCCCTCCGGGGCGGCCTTAAAACAACCCAGCAAGGATGCAGTCCCGGACTTTCGGAAACGTAAACGGCTAGGGCACTCCGAAGCGCACGGTTCCATCACGTTCGATCTCTTTCACGAGATCGATCTCCCAGGACAAATAGGCCTTCATCGCCTCTTCCACCCCCGAATTCCGGTCATAAGGCCGCAGATAGAAATCAACGCATGCCTCATCGGGTGGTTGGGTCGGGTCCTTTACCAGCGGCCGCCCGAATGCGTGCCACGCCGCCGTACCACCTTCCAGCACGGAAACGTCTCCACGCGCCAACCCGCGCGCTTCCTCCACCGCAAGCCGCGCCAGCATTCCGTCCTGCGAGGTGAGCACGACATGTCGCGCCTGCTCCAGGTCCTTCCGCAGCGTTTCCATCCGGCTCCGGATAGCCCACAGCGCGCCCGGTAAGTGCCCATTGCGGTAATCAATGCTGCGCGCGAGATCGACCACTACCGTCCCCTCGCCGGCATCGAGCAGGGCCGCGAGTACGGTTACGTCAATCGTCTGAGTGGGGGACGAAAGCTCCGGAATTGGAGCCAATGCCGTCCCGGAATCACGCACCTCCTCCAGACCGCCCTCCACGACGAAAACGTCCCGGTGCCCCATCTGGCGCAGCCAGCCCGCCGCCATCCGCGCGCGCACCCCCGTATCGTCCAGCAGGACAATTCGGGCGCTGCGCACTCCCACCCACTGATCCGTCGCCTGGACAAGTTGCCCGCCCGGGGCGCTACGGCTTCCAGACCGGTGCCAGGCACGGAATTCGCTCGGATCACGCACGTCCAGCAGATACAGCGTGCGATGCGGATCCTCCTCGAAACGGGCCAGATCCAAGGCGCCGATCACCCCAACACCGGAGGCTTCAGCGAATGCCTTGGCCCGTTCCAGAGCCTGCGCCGTGGTCTTTGGCCTGCCGGGTGGAAAGCTCTCGGTTCGGCCCCGCTCGCATGAGAGACCCGCCAGCTGCCACCCCATTGTGCCGTTTCTGAGGGCCGCAACCTGGTTTGGGATGCCAACCCGGCGCAAACTCTCCGCTCCGAGAATGCTGCGGGTGCGGCCCGCGCAGTTCACCACGACCAACGTCTCGGGATCAGGTACCAGGTCCCCGATGCGATAGACCAATTCACCGCCCGGCACGCTGATGCCGCGGGGGATTGACATCCGCACGAACTCTTGGTGGGTCCGGCTATCCAGTACCGCCAACTTTCGCCCGGAATCGAGCCACGATTTCAGCTCCCCTGCATCGATGCTGGGCGTTCCGTAATGATGCTCAACCCACTCTCCGAATGCCTTGGACGGCACGTTGATCCCGCTGAACAGGACATAACCGGCTGCTTCCCAGGCGGCGGTCCCGCCGTTCAGGTCCTGAAACATCGGTGCATCCGTCCGCTTCCAGCCATTCCGCCAGGCGTTCTGCCAAGCCCCTTCCGTCGTCCAGACAGACGATCCGTACGGAATTCCGCGGCAACAGGGCGCGCGCCCGGAACTCCCGCTTCGAAAACGGGCACGGGACCGCCCAGAACAGGTGGCCTGTCCCGAACTCTCCCTCCTCCCGCGCGTCAAGCAACGCGAGTTCGTGCCCATCCGTGATCCAGCTCCGGAGGGTCGGTGCGTCAACCCGGTTCATCCTGCTTGGCCCTATCCCGGCGTACCCACCTTACAGCTCCGCAGGAACTTCGCCCGTTCCATCGACCCGGCCACCATAAAGCTGTGATCCGATCCCGACGTAATGAACCGAGCGCCCATGCCGATGTAGCGGGCACAGTCCTCGTCGTTGCTCACCCCGCCCATGCCCAGCACCTTGCCGTGCTTCTGGCACGCCGCGCCAACTCGCGCATAAGCGTCGATCAGCTTTGGATGGCTGGTCTGTCCGGCAATCCCCATCTCGGAGGTCAGGTCGGAACTGCCGATGTGCAGAACATCGATGCCGCCCACCGCGGCGATCCCGGCGGCGTTGTCTACGCCCTCCGGGCTCTCGATCATCGCCACGATCAGGATTTCAGCATTGATCGCCGCCTGAGCCTCAGCCATCGGCGGGGCAAGATAGCCATAAACCGCGGGCGGTCCGCCCCAGCTTCGTTTGCCCTCCGGCGGGTAGCGGAATGTTCGTGCGATGGTTTCCGCCTGCGCCACTGTATCCACATGCGGCACCACAATTCCAAGCGCGCCGTTGTCGAGCAGCCGGGTCGCCTCATCCAGTGCGGTTGCGCAAACACGGACGATTGGCGTGACGCCCGTGGGAAGGGACGCAATGCATAACTGCGTCGCCTCCTGCATCGTGAACGCGCCATGCTCCATGTCGATGAACAGATGATCATGCCCGCCCGCCGCGGCGATTAATGGTGCGGCGACGGTCCGCAAGTGATGCACGCTGAACCCCAGTGCGACCTCGCCCGCCTTCAGCCTGCGTTTGGCGGTATTTTGCACCAGCGCCATTGTTCCCTCCCTGGCATGAGAGTTGGTTTGCGACCACGCCAGCACGGACCACCACGGACGTCAATTCGTGCCCTGACGGCATGACAGCGGCGTGAGCCCGGGTGCCCCTTGCCGCGTCACAGCTCGGATGCCATAGCCATCCGCGCTTCTGTGCGAAGGGGGGAGGCGCGCCATGAAATCCACCACAAAGCTCATGTGCCTTTGGTTGCTGGGAGCACTCGCCATGGCCACGGCCCCAGCGACCTGGGCGGCAAGCACCGCAAACGACGGCATCGCGCTCAGCAACTCCTATGCCGGTAACTCGTGGCGCCAGCAGATGCTGACCATGTGGAACCTCGCCGCCAAACAGGCGATCTCAAGCCACGACATCGCCAAAACCAAGGTGGTCAATGCCAACAACTCCGCGCCGCAGCAGGCTTCGCAGATCAGCGACCTGATCCTCGAAGGCTGGAAGTCGATCGTCATCGACGCCGCTTCGCCCACCGCTCTGAACGGCGTCATCCAGCAAGCCTGTAGCGCCCGTACCATAGTCGTGGTGTTCGACAGCCTGGCGACTGCGCCCTGCGCGTACAAGGTCGCCTACAACTACGTCAGCATGGGCCAGGCGGAGGCGGACTACGTCGCCAAGCGCCTCAACGGCAAAGGCAATGTGCTGGAGGTCCGTGGCATTGCCGGCACCTCTGTCGATAATGATATCCACAAGGGCGTCGTCGAAACCCTCGCGAAATACCCCGGCATGAAGCTCGTCGGCTCCGTCCACGGTAACTGGACGCAATCCATCGCGCAGAAGGAAGTCGCCTCGCTACTTCCCTCACTCCCCGAGGTCAACGCGGTCGTTACCCAGGGCGGGGATGGTTACGGAACATACGAAGCCTTCAAGTCCGCCAGCCGGCCCATCCCGCTGATCATCTTCGGCAACCGCCAGGATGAACTCCAGCTCTGGAAGCAGCTCTCCGAGCAGTCCGGGGGCTATCAGACCTTCTCCATCTCCTCCGCTCCCGGTGTCTCCTCAATTGCCCTCTGGGTCGCCCAGCAGATCCTCGCCGGCACCAAAGTCCCCAAAACTGTTAACGTTCCTCTGCTCGTCATTAACCAGAACGACCTCGACGCCTGGCTGAAAGCCGTCCCGCAAGGCGGGGTCTCGACGCCGCTCTACGACAAGTCCTGGACCGAAAGTCTCATTAAGGCCAACGTCGATCACACGGCTCTACCCGCGTCCCCCATCCCCAATGGAGTCCCATAACGGACAATCCGCTCAGCCCTTCATCCGCCTGAGCGGCATCAGCAAGAGCTTCGCCGCTGTCCGCGCGTTGACCGGCGTCGATCTCGCGATCCCGCCAGGCACCATGATCAGCGTCGTCGGCCACAACGGCGCCGGCAAATCCACGCTGATGCAGATCGTTGCCGGCACGCTGCAAGCGGACTCCGGCGCCATCACCTTCGAGGGGCGCGATCAGCGCCACGGCTACAACGTCCGTCGCGCCCACCACCTCGGTGTCCGTTGCGTGTTCCAGGAACTATCGCTCTGCCCCAATCTGAGCGTGGTCGAAAACACCCGCGTGTTTCACCCCTCCCTTTCCCGCCTGAACTGGCGTCGCCGCGCCCGGCGCGTGATCACCGACATGCTCGATCAGATTTTTCCGGGCCATGGCATCAACCCCGACCGCCCTGTCGGCGACCTGCCCATCGGCCAGCGCCAGATGGTCGAAACCGCCCGCGCCTTTACGCACACTGATGAGCCCGTGCGGCTCGTCATTCTGGACGAAGCTACGGCCTCGCTCGATGCCAACACCACCCGCCACCTTCTGGAGTTCACCGCCGTCGCCCGCAGCCGTGGCATCGCGATCGCCTTCATCTCCCATCGCCTGCCCGAAATCCTCGGACATGCCGATCAGATTGTTGTCATGCGCGACGGCCAGGTCGCTGGCGCCGGTCCCGCTCAAACCATGACCGAGGCCCAGCTCGTTGAAATGATGGGCGTCGTCCGCGCCGAACAGCCTGCCGCTACCCGCGCCCGCACTACCGGTGCCCTCCGCCTGGTCCAGGAGCCCGCCCCGGGGCAAAAGTTTTGCGTGGAACTACACGCTGGAGAGGTGGTAGGTCTCGCCGGCCTAGCCGGGCACGGCCAGCGCGATCTGCTTCAGGCCGTCTTCAACGCAGCCCATCACCGAGTACCCGGCCTGCGAGTCGAGGGCTCCGTCGCCTATGTCAGTGGCGATCGCCAGCGGGAGGGGGTCTTTCCCCTCTGGTCTGTGGGAGGCAACACCACCGTGGCCAGCATCCGCCGGCTCGCCCGTTTTGGCTTCCTGAACCCCGAAACCGAGGACAGCGTCGCCACTGACTGGCGCACCCATCTCGAAATCCGCACGCCGGATATCAACCGGCCCATTCTTAGCCTGTCCGGCGGCAACCAGCAGAAAGTCCTCGTCGCCCGCGCCTTCGCCGCTGAGCCTGACATCATCCTGTTCGACGATCCGCTCCGCGGGGTCGATGTCGGCACCAAAAGCGACCTCTACCACCACGTCCGCCTCGCCGCCGAAGCCGGCCGCGCCTTCCTCTGGTACACCACCGAGAACGCCGAGCTCCGCAACTGCGACCGGGTCTATGTCTTCTACGACGGCCGCATCACCGATGAGATCAGCGGGAAGGAACTTACCGAGGACCGCGTGATCCGCGCCTCCTTCGCCACCGGGCAGAGCCTTGCCGTCTGATAGCTTCGCCGCCGAGCCGGTCAGCACCGGCCGGGCGCTTCGCATCGGTCTACCCGCGATCGCGCTTGCCGCTATGCTCGCGGCTATCTTCGTCATCCAGCCGCGCGCGCTGAGCTACTTTGGCCTTACGGTCCTTTTGAACTTCACGCTACCCGCGGTGTTCGCCGCCCTCGCCCAGATGGCGATTATTGCTGTCGGCGACATCGATCTCGGCATCGGCCCCTTCATCTCCCTGGTTAACACCATCGCCGCCACCGTCCTGGCAACCGATCCCGTCCTAGGGTGGGGCGCCCTGGCCGGACTGATCCTCGCCTATGCCGCGATGGGAGCGCTGATCCATGTCCGCCGGCTGCCCTCCATCGTCGTTACCCTCGGCGCCTCCTTCATCTGGCTGGGCCTAGCCTTGCTGATCCTCCCCAGCCCCGGAGGCACCCCGCCCGACTGGCTCCCCGCCACGGTCGCCTGGCAACCCCCGGTCATTCCGTTGCCGATCCTCGTCTCCGTCGTCCTCGCCATCGTCGGCGAGTTCCTGCTGATGAACACCAGCTATGGCGTGATCCTGCGCGGCATCGGCGGCAATCCTCAGGCCATCGAGCGCGCTGGCTGGTCTCTGCTTTCCGGCCGCGTCGTGCTCTACGCGGTTGCGGGGTTTTGCGGCGTGATCGCCGGCCTCGCGCTGACCGGCCTGAACACCGCAGGGGACGCAACCGTAGGCACCCAATACACCCTGGTCTCCATCGCCGCTGTTATCGTGGGCGGCGGCGAGTTCGTCGGCGGCGTCGTCACCCCCGCCGGAGCCGTCATCGGCGCCTGGATCATGCTGCTGACCGGCTCGTTGCTGTCGTTCCTGAACGTCGGCAGTGCGTGGCAGCTCAGCGTCCAGGGCGGAATCCTGATCGTGGTCCTGGCGCTGCGGACCCTCAGCCGCTGGGCGTGGGCGCCGAAGGCGATAAAAGCATGATCGCGCGGCGCACTACCGTCTGGCTGGAAGGGCGCCCCTGGATCTGGTCCTTCCTTGCAGCGCTCGCCGTCTGGATCATTACCATTGCGACGGTCCACGGCCGGGGCATGATGGCGACGCTCGCCGTCGCCCTGCAATTCGCGACTTTTTACGTGATCGTGGGCATCGGTCAGATGCTCGCTATCGCTACCGGACCGGGCAATATCGATCTCTCCATCCCCGGCCTGATGACGCTGGCCGGCTATGTGGCGACCGGCGTCATGAATGGCTCGAACGCCGGGCTTGCGGTCGGCATCGGGGCGGGGCTCGGGATCGGCCTAGCCGCTGGCGTGTTCAACGCGATCCTGATCCAGGCGCTGCGTATCCCACCGATGATCGGCACCCTTGCGGCCGGGTTCATCTTCCAATCTGGGGCGATCGCCTATGCGTCCGGAGCGCCGCGAACGCCGGCGCCGTTGCTGGTGCAGATCAGTGCGGCCCGTGCCATCGGGATCCCGGTAATCGCGCTGGCGTTTATGTTGGTGACCGCTTTTGTGTGGTTGGCGCTGCGCCGGTCCGTATTCGGCCGGTCGATCCTCGCCACCGGACAGAATGTGCGAGCTGCCCACCTCGCCGGTCTCGCCGTGCGGCCGACCATCGCCTGGGTCTATGTCATCTCCGCGGTGCTCTCCGCGCTGGCCGGCATTCTGCTCGCGGCTTATACTGGCGGTCCCGCCCTCGACATGGGCGAGGACTACCTGCTCATGTCCATCGCTGTGGTCGTTCTAGGCGGGACCTCCATAGCCGGAGGTCAGGCCAGCCCCGCCGGCCTGTGGGGCGCCGCTACGCTGCTCGATCTGATCGTGACAATGCTGAACGTGCTGCGCGTGGGAGCCGGCCTGCGCTATGTCGTCACCGGGGCCATCATCATCGCGGTGTTGGCCCTGGCTAAAGGCGAAGGACGCTGAGAGAGTGGCGCTATGAACGTAGCTCTCCGCAGGACCTGGACAATCGAGCAGTTCCTAGAATGGGAGGAACGGCAGGAGCTAAAGCACGAGTTCAATGGCTACCAGCCGGAGGCGATGACCGGCGGGACCGCGGCCCACGAGACTATTAAGGTGAACATTCTGTTGGCGCTAGGTAACCGTTTGCGGGGCAAACCATGCAGGCCGTACGGCGCCGATCTGAAGATCCGAGTCGGTGAGAAAATTCGCTATCCTGACGCGTTTGTGGTCTGCACCCCGGTGCCTATGAACAGCACGGTCGTGACCGACCCAGTGGTGATTTTCGAGGTGCTTAGTCGCGGAACGGCGCGGAAGGACCGGATCATCAAAAACGACGAGTATCAGTCGCTGGAATCCGTGCAGCGCTATGTGATGCTGGAGCAGGAGAACGTGGCCGCGACAGTTTTTGAGCGGAGTGGCGACGATTGGGTCGGGCACTTGCTGACCGGCGGCGACGCGGTCCTGCATATGCCGGAGATCGGGATCGAGGTCCCCTTGGCGGAGCTATACGACGGCGTTGCGCTGCCGGACCAGCCGGAAGAGGAATTGGACTCGGCCGAGAATGAATAGCATGAGAGGTTCTCCGGCTCAGCTGCTGCCAATCCTGCAAGGGTCCTGGTCGCCTGAAACGAGCGGCCAATGGTCACTGGAAAATCCAGCCCGCGGCCAGTGCAACGTGACCTCGCCGCACCTCAGCATCCGGCCGGTTCAAACCGCATGTAAAGCTCGTGCCGGTTCTCGTGGATGATGCGAAAACCCAATCGCTCGCAGAGCCGCCGCGCCGGATTGATCTTCGCGACGCCAAGTATGACCGCCTGACCGGCGCAGGCTGCCTCGGCAATGACAGATTTGACGACCGAAGTGCCAATTCCACGGTTGTGAAAGCACCGATCCAGATAGAGCTGCTTGAGAAAGAGGGCCTCACCCTTGGGCGCGAGCTGAAGCCAGCCTGCATCGTGGCCGGCGACCACGATTATACGGACCTCGGCGACAGCCCATCCGCGCGCGAAGCTCGCGATTTGCCTGGCTTCGTCCAGACCGAGTTTCTCAATCAGTCATCGTCCTTCAGCAAAATACAGGCGCTGGCAGAATGCGAAATCCGGGGGCGTGCCCGCGCGGAAGGCGAGCTGGCCCATTTAGGCGCCATAGGCGCGGAGGAAGGTTTCCACGGCGGCGGAGACGGTAGCGTCGATCTCAGCCTGGTCCGGCGGGGGAGGGACGCCGAGAGCTGCGCGGGTCCAGGTGCCGCATTTCAGGAGCCCGACGAATTGATCGGCGGCGCGGACGGGGTCATCGAGACGCAGGCGGCCGGCCTGGGCGTGGCTCGCGAGCCAGTCGCCGAAGACCCGGATGAAGGTCTTGGGACCGCTTTCAAAGAATGCACGGCCGAGCTCCGGGAAGCGCAGGCTTTCGGAGATCACCACGCGGTGGATGGCGAGCGCACGTTCCTCGAGCAGAAAGCTGAGCATGCGGGTGCCGAGGCGGGAGAGGGTGGTGCGGACGTCGGGGTCGTCGGTGAGGAATTCCTTGATGGCGAAGTTCGACTGGCAGGCTTCGCCGATGATAGTAGCGAACAGTTGGTCCTTGGAACCGAAGTGGGCGTAGAGGGTGGCCTTCGAGACGCCGGCGGCGCGGGCGATGGCGTCCATGCTGACGTCGCCGTAACCGTGGGCAATAAACAGGTCGGCCGCACCATCCAGGATCTGCTGGCGCTTCGGGGACTCGGACTCGGCGGATCGCGCGGCGGTGGCGCTCATGGGGGAGAGTTGGACGGATTTGCGCTTTGATTCAAGCCCGGATGTGAACTGAACGGTTCAGTATCTTATGTTAACGGGGTGTTAACCGCCGGCGGGTATGCTCATGCGACATGCGAGTGGATGTGCGTCTGCCGGTGCTGCCGCGAGATCCGGCGCTGTCGATCGTCGTGCCATTGCACGATGAGGAGCGGGCCTTGCCGGAACTGTATGAGCGACTGAGTGCGGTTCTGGAGCGGATCGGACAGCCGGCGGAGATGGTGTTTGTCAACGACGGCAGCCGGGACGGCTCTCTGTCCGTATTGGAAGGGCTGCAGCGGACGGATCCGCGTGTTGCGGTTCTGAATTTGTCGCGCAATTTCGGGAAGGAGATCGCAACGACCGCCGGGCTGGACCATGCCAGGGGCGAGGCGGTGGTGGTGATTGATGCGGATCTGCAGGATCCTCCGGAGCTGATCGCGGAGCTGGTGGCGGCGTGGCAGGAGGGTGTGGACGTGGTCTATGCCCAGCGCCGGAGCAGGGCGGGGGAGGGGATGGGGAAGCGGGCGACGGCGGCTCTGTTCTATCGCCTGATGCGGCGTATCGGGCCTGCCCCGATTCCGGCGGATGTGGGCGATTTCCGGCTGATGAGCAGGCGGGTGGTGGATGCTGTGTCGGGGATGCGGGAGCAGCACCGGTTCATGAAGGGGTTGTTCGCGTGGGTTGGGTTTTCGAGCCGGGCGGTTCTGTATGACCGGGCGCCTCGGTGCGTGGGACGGAGCAAATGGGACTGGTGGAAGCTGTGGAACCTGGCACTCGAGGGGATCACCAGTCATACGGTGCTGCCGTTGAAGATGGCGACGTTCCTGGGCTTGGTGGTTGCGCTGGGGGCGGTCGGGTATCTGTTGGAGGTGGTGGTCCGGACGCTGGTGTGGGGCAATCCGGTTGCGGGGTACCCGAGCCTGATGGCGGTGGTGCTGTTCCTGGGGAGCGCTCAGTTGATGACGCTGGGGGTGATGGGGGAATACCTCGGGCGGATTTTTAATGAGACGAAGCGGCGGCCGCTTTATGTCGTAGAGCGATTTAGTCCGGCGGAGGGGCGGTGACGAAGGGGTCACCCGCAGGGTTTTTGGGCGAGTAAAGGGGTCACTTCGAGGTTTTTTGGGGGGCGAAAGGGTCATTTCGGGGTTTTTTGGGAGGACGAAAGGGTCACTTCGGGGTTTTTTAGGGCTAGGAAAGGTACACTTCGGCGGTGCGGCGGCGGCCGTTCGAGCCACAGGAGGCGTAGATCGCTTCGCTCGCGATCGCGGGAGATGCGAGCAGGGCGGGGTTGGTTGATGTTTTGGGTTCAGAATCTCTGCTTCTTGTGTTGTCTGCGCTGACAGTTTCCGTTGATACTGCTGCTGATGGAACTGAGCGCGCGCATTGCCTTGGTTACGGGGCGGATCCCGTGGCATTGGCCGGGCGATCGCTTTCGCGCTGGCGGAGGCGGGTGCTTCGGTTGCAGTGAACTACCGAGAGCGCGTGCACGAGGCGACGACGGTTGTGGAGGCAATCCGTTCGAAGGGCCGACGTGCGGTGGCTGTTTCCGCTGATGTGTCTCTGCGGCAGCCGGTTAGTGATATGATCGCGCGGATCGAGCGGGAGCTCGGGCCGGTTGATATCCTGGTCAACAACGCAGGAATTGCGATTAGGCGGGGAATAGACGATCTGAGCGAAGAAGCTTTTGACCGCACGATCGCGGTGAATCTCAAGTCAGCCTTTCTTTGCACCCAGGCGGTGCTGCCGGGCATGCGGGCGCGGCGGTGGGGGCGGATTGTCAATGTCTCCTCGGGTGCAGCGCGAGGTGCGGGCGCGATCGGGGTGCATTACAATGCGTCCAAGGCGGGTCTGGAGGGATTGACTCGCGGATATGCTGTGCGGCTCGCCAAGAAGGGCATTACCGTTAATGCGGTCGCACCGTCGTTGATTGCTACGGATATGATTGAGTCGGTTGGCGCCGATCCTGCTTCCAGAATCCCGGTGGGGCGGCTTGGGACGGTGGCAGAGGTTGCGCAGGCGGTGCTGATGGTTATTGGTAATGCCTACATGACGGGACAGACGGTTCAGTTGAATGGCGGCCTGCATTTCATTTAGTGGTGGGTGTATGGGTGGGGGAATCGGGAAGAACAAGGTTTACGCAGATGTTAGAAGATGCACGCAGATGGACGCAGATGCAGCGGAGTAAATCAGATCACAGATGGTCCCTACTGATGGCTCATTCGGCCTTTTCTTATCTGCGTAATCACTGTTCGTCTGCTTTCATCCGCGTAATGCCAGCGCGCCATGTCCGATGACCCATTGGGGTGGGACGCTGCCGTGGAGCATCCGTCGCGACCCGATGTCCGCTATGCGCCCATCCCGGCCGAATCGGCCCGCGCTCTGCCGCCCCCAATAGCAGACATCCGTCCGGATCCGCCATTCTCGGTCGAGAGACGCCTGACTTCGCTCGCTTACCGGCTCGGTCGTAGTTGGAGAGTGAAGAAGCGTCGCCACCTACTTGTGAGCGGTTCCATTTGCAGCCTTTAGTTTTGATGCCTTTTCACTCCAGCGGATTTTGGCTTTGCCATTGCTGTAGGGCCTCTCGTGTCTATTTTAGCCGAACCCACGGCAGGGATTGAGTCCAGTTCTTGCAAATCCAACCTTCGCTCAAGGCGCACACACATTTTAGTCATTTCGACGAGGACGGCGGCATCCGTGGCTGACACCGTCGGCGCTTGAGTTGCGCCATGCCCTGCCAGTGGTTCTACGTTGCGACGCTTGTAGGTCTCCAGAATGTAGTCGAGAAGCGGATCGGGCAGCTCCGACCGCTTGCGATAACCTTCAAACAGGGCGGCGAGCGTCTGATTTTCGACGTCTGGCTTGTCGAATACTAGTTTGGCAAGCGTCTCAAAAATGGATGCGCTTGCATGCAGCACGCCCGCGTAGTCCTTCTGGTCGAATGCCGCGTTCATTCGCGCGGTAAGCAGACGGACGTTGGGGTGCTCGGTGTCATCGCTCTCTTCCTCAATCTCTTCATCGGAAAGGAGGCGAACAGAAATGTCTTCGTGAAATCCTTCAGCGACAAACCGGATAGAACTATTGTCCTCGGCCAAGGTGCGATTGACAGCCGAGAGGTCCAGCATGCGTTGCTGGAGCATGTCACCCAGGATTTCCACCAACTGGGCGGTATCGGGACGCCGCATGACGAGTTCGGTTTCGGCGGTGTGCCAGGCGAATTCCTCATTCATGTACATGCCATCACTGTCGGACTCTAGTCGGTAAATTGGTAGGCCAAGAACGGTGCGAGCCGTATTGATGTAGCGATTCCGGTTGATGAGGTTGACATTGGCGTCGTTGCTTTCGCAACCTTGGCGCAGAAGGCGCGTCAGTTTCAGTCTTGCCTCATTGGAGATAACCTCCGATTCCAGGCCTTTCTTTTCAGCCTTCTTCAGGCCCATAAAATACACCGTGTCTGCTCTCTAAATCACTAGCTATCAGCCATTTTGGACCGCGGTGCATTTTCAGGCAAGGCGCACCTTCGAAGCCGTATCCTCGGGCTACATTGCGGCGCCGCTCCCGCAGGCTCGCAATATAAGACTATCCTACAAACGTCCGTCTTTGCCGTCTGTCCCCACAGAGTAGACCGGCTGCTTTCGGCCAATTGCAGGCGTCTCAACGTAGTCGCCGGAAGGGCTGCGCTGGGTCGAAAGCGGTCATCGGATCGGGCGCCTGGTGTAAGATTCTTTTCTACTGCCACTCATTAGAGAAGCCTTGTCTATCCGCTTAGTAGGATCGATGGCATTCTACGTCACGAAGGATAGGATGCCAGAACCCTATGGCGTCCCCGTGCCATGTAACAGGAGGACAGCACCGCGGATCATGCTGGCGAAGGCCTGATCGAAGCCGACACCGCTGATCTGCCATTGGTGATCCGTCTGGTTAACGCGGGCGTCCCAGGTGCCGACCCAACCGAGGGCATGCACATCCCAGTTGAGGGCGCCGGTGATGCGGAGCTGGTTGGGATCGGGAGCTCCGAGCGGGGCGGGGAAGCCGAAGAGCGTGATGCCCCAAGCGGCGAAGTCATCATCGGTCGGGAAGTGGACGCCGAAGCCGTATTGGACAGCGAGGCGGACGATGGCCTCACGCATTTCGGTGCCGCGGGGGGTGCTGGCGGAGAGGAGGAACGGGATTTCGTTGCGGCGAATAATAATAACGGGTGTGAGCAGGGGGCGTGGATCGCGCCAGGGAGGTGCGCCGAGTTTGGCAAGGGCGGCGTCGATTTTCGCCGGATCGAAGCGGACGGTGAGCTCGTAGGAGCGGTCGTAGGTGCCCTGGTCATCGTGGTGGAGGCGCCAGGCCTCGGGATCGACATATGTGAAGGAAGAAACGAAACCGTCTGCGTGCTGAGCGAGGGCGGCGACTTTAGGGTTATCGGCGAGCGTGGGGTTGGCCGAGACTTTCACGAGCACTTCGGTGAGCGTTTCGGCAAAGCCCAGGAGGCGCTGGCGGAGGTCGGTTCCGGTGACGATGGCGGTGGCCTGGTAGAGGGCAGGAGTGAGTTGGGCTTTTGCCGGTGGGGCGAGGAAGGGGAGGGCAAACAGCGCGAGCGTGAGGGGGATGAAGCGGGGCATTCGAATTAGAGCACGCTTAGTGTGACCGGAACCGAGGTCTGGGGCGCCCGAAGTCGTGGATGCCGACCTTCGTCGGCATGGCGAGGAAGATAGTTTGGTGGCTGCCGCCAGTCGTTTCCAGTCATCGTGAATGCGCGGTGGATTGAGGGAAACCGGAGCCCGGGCGCCCCGATGAGCGCCCGGAAGGTTTCGCTTTTGGCTTAAACCACTGTGAGCTTTACATCCACATTGTTGCGCGTCGCGTTGGAGTAGGGGCAGACCTGGTGCGCCTTGGCGACCAGCGTCTCGGCTGCATCGTGCTCGATTCCCGGCACGGAGATTTGCAGCGCAATCTCGAGACCGAAGCCACCTTCGGACCGAGGTCCAATGCCGACGGTCGCCGTGACGTTGGCGTCTTCTGGCACCTTGGGGCCGCCTTGCGAGGCGACGAACTTCATCGCCCCGAGGAAGCAGGCGGCATAGCCGGTTGCGAACAACTGCTCGGGGTTGACGCCGGTTCCGCCGGCACCGCCGAGCTCCTTGGGAGTGCTGAGGTTCACATCCACAGCACGGTCAAGCGTGGCGGAGTGGCCGTCGCGGCCGCCGGTGGCGCGTGCGGAGGTGCGGTAAAGAACGTTCACTGGCATGGAGATTCCTTTCCAGGTGGAGGGAACAGCTCCGAGCTTAGCGGTGAAGGCCTGGCGCAGGAAGTCGGTTGCACTTGCTGGAATCAGCGCATCCGGTGATCGCCGTCGCCAAGGCGTGGGTTAGAGTGCTGGTGATAGTACGGACTTACAGGATCATCGGAAACTAGTTTTACGCAGGCTGTCGGTCTGCGCTCTGCTTTGGTTGCAAAGATGGCCGGGTCAAGCCCGGCAATGACGGGCAATGTTCTCAGGCGGCCTGTAGACGGGCTTTGTCGTCGCTCAGGTTAAAAAATCCCCTCCAGCAGGCCGTGCGGCTTCGGCTGAATAATCGGTGTCTGCCCCACCGTGGGACTCTGCCCAAGGGCCGCGTCCTCCCGCAGCCGCTGCGCTTCCTTCGTCGGATCGACGGCAATCCCCTCCGGCTGAGATGAGCGCCAGAACATCAGGCGCTCGGCAAAACTCTGCCCGTTGCCGTTCAACTGGCTCTGCTCCTGCGCGATCTGTGTCCGGATATCGGCCGGCGGCGGCGGTCCCGCTTGTTGGATCAAAGCCTGCTGCCCCGGGCTCAGGGCTGCTGAATCGGAGCCGGGCGCCAGTGCCGTCTGAGGAATCAGCGCCTCCTGAGCCGCCACCTGGTCGGGCACATCCTGCGGCCGGGGCGCGCCGGGGCGGGGTGGACGGATGGTGTAATCAGGTGGAATGGTGAGCGGCGCCTGGGTCGTGACCGTGAATTCATCCGGCGAATCGCGCGTGAACCCGAACGTCCGGGTCAAATCCGCGGAGCAAGCGGCCAATGGTGCGCCCAGCGCAATTGCGCCCAGGACAGAAATGACTTGCCGAGAGGATTTGGTAGCCAAAGCCATGAGTTGTCTGTAGCCAATCTGCCTAGTGTTTCGCAAGGCCGTTACGCGGTGGCGTGTTATCCGCAACGTCTTTCTTTTTCGCAGGTGCGAATTGACTCAGGATGAGCAAGGCGGCCACACCACACACGATCGAGGCGTCCGCCACGTTAAATACATACCACGACCACCGCCCGATATGGGCGTGAATAAAATCGACCACCGCACCGAAACGCAGGCGATCGATCACATTGCCGATGGCTCCGCCGGCGATTGCCCCCAATGCGATGGCGGTGAGGCGATTCGCCGCGCGTCGCAGCCAAAATCCCAGCACCGCCACGATCACCAGCGCCACCACAGCCAGCACGGCACTGCTCCATGCGCCGAGACCGTTCAGAAATCCGAACGTCACTCCGCGGTTCCAGACCATCGTGAGGTCCAACACCGGTAGGAGACGGACGTTACCGCGCTGCGGCAAGACCAGCCCGTTCAGGATCCAGTATTTACTGCCTTGGTCCGCTGCCAGGACGGTCAGCGCTGAAACAAGGCCCAGCCAGGTGTAACGACCCTCCTTCATGCCGCCTGCTGACACACCAGCCCCGAGTCAACCGCGTCGGCGCAGCGCGCGCATAGCGAGCGGTGCCCGGGCTGCTGTCCGACCTCGGGCAACACCCTCCAGCAGCGGACGCATTTCTGCCCGGCGGCCGGTTCCACGTGCACCACCGGGTTGTCCTCCGGCGACACCAGCGTTACGTTCGACACGATCAACACCTCGGCCCATTCCTCGGCGGTGAGCAGGTGGGAATTCAGCGTGGTTTGGACCTGGAGGGAGGAGCCCCACTTTTCGTCGTTGCGTCCGGTCTCGATGGCGGTAGTTACCAGCCGTCGGATTTCGCGGATCTGGTCCCACTTCGCCGCCAGGGCGTCGTCGCGCCAGGAGGCCGGCAGTTTCGGGAACAGATGGAGATGCACGCTGTCAGCGTCACCAAACCGTGCTGTCCATGCCTCCTCCGCGGTGAAGCAAAGGGGCGGCGCGAGCCACAGGGTCAGGCAACGGTCCAGGTGGTCCAGCACCGTGCGGGCGGCGCGCCGACGGAGGCTGTCCGGCCGGTCGCAGTAGATCGCGTCCTTGCGGATGTCGAAGTAGAACGCTGAGAGATCGACGGCGCAGAAATTGTGCAGCTCCGGGTAAACGCCAGTCCAGTCGTAACTCTCGACAGCGGTGCGGATCCGTGCGTCGAACTCGCTCAGCCGATGCAGTACCCATCGCTCCAGCTCCGGCATTTCGGCCTCAGATGCGCGTTCCTCTTCGGTGAAGCCATCGAGCGACCCGAGGACCCAACGTAGCGTGTTACGAAGGCGCCGGTACAGTTCCGCAGTTTGTTTCAGGATTTCCTTACCGATGCGCAGGTCGTCGGTAGTATCCGACATCATGACCCAAAGGCGCAGGATATCGGCGCCGTACTCGTTCATTACCTCCTGAGGTGCGACCGTGTTGCCCAGGGATTTCGACATCTTCCGTCCCTGTTCGTCATTGACGAAACCATGCGTCAGCACCGCCTTGAACGGTGCCTGGTCGCGTGTCCCGACAGCTTCAAGAAGCGATGATTGAAACCAACCGCGGTGCTGGTCCGATCCTTCGAGATAGAGATCCGCCGGCCATGGCAGACGACGGTCCTCCAGCACGAACGCATGGGTGGATCCCGATTCGAACCACACGTCCACAATATCCTTCACCTGCTCATAATCCGCGGGATGGTATCCCTGCCCGAGGAAACGCTCTGGCGGCGAGGTATACCAGGCGTCGGCTCCCTCCGCGGCGAAGGCCTCCACGATACGTTCCACCACAGCGGGATCGCGTAGCGGCTCGCCGGTGCGTTTGTTGACGAACACCGCGATCGGCACGCCCCAGGCGCGTTGGCGGCTGATGCACCAGTCGGGACGTGCGGCGACCATGCTGCCGATGCGGTTGCGTCCACTCTCCGGCACGAAGTAGGTGGCGTCGATCTCCGCCAGCGCCTTGGCGCGGATCTGCTCCGGCCCGTCCATGCGGATGAACCACTGCGGGGTGGCGCGGAAGATCAGTGGCGCCTTGCTGCGCCAGGAATGCGGGTAGGAATGCACAAGAGTGCTTCGTGCGAGCAGGGCGTGGGCATCGGCTAGGGCGGCGCAGACGGGATCGGAGGCTTTGTAGACGTGGACGCCGGCGAACAGGGGGATCCAGGGGTTGAACCGGCCATCGTCGGCCACGGTCTCCGGCACTTCCAGGCCGTGGGCGCGGCCCAGGTCGAAGTCCTCCTCGCCGTGGCCGGGAGCGACATGCACGAACCCGGTGCCTGCCTCGGTGGTCACGAAGTCGCCGAACAGAACGGGCACGTCGTAGTCGTAGCCATGGCCGCGGAGGGGGTGGGCGCAGACGGTTCCGGCCAGTTCCGAGCCCTTCAGGAGCTGAAGGACATGGTGGGTGGCGATCTTCGTGTCTGCGACGAATTGCGGCAGGAGCGCCAAGGAGACCAGCAGCTTGTCGCCTCGCCGGACCAGCGATCCCTCGGCGACGGTGTCAACCCGCACCAGGGCGTAGTCGAATTCCGGCCCTGCGGCGATCGCGCGGTTACCAGGGATTGTCCAGGGGGTGGTGGTCCAGATGACTACGGCGGCGTCTTTGAGGTCGGGCAGGGGCGCCCGAATGATTGGGAAGCGGACCCAGATCTGGGTCGATTTGTGGTCATGGTATTCGATCTCGGCCTCGGCCAGGGCCGTTTTCTCGACCGGGGACCACATGACCGGGCGTAGCCCACGGTAGAGGGCGCCGTTCAGCAGGAACTTGCCGATCTCATTAGCGATGGCCGCTTCCGAGGGGAAGTCCATGGTCGCGTAGCGGTCTTCCCATGCGCCTTCGACACCGAGCCGGCGGAACTCGGTGCGTTGAACCCCCATCCAGTGCTGGGCGTATTCGCGGCACTCGGCGCGGAATTGGATGATCGGGACAGCATCCTTGTCCTTGCCGGCCTTGCGGTATTGTTCCTCGATCCGCCACTCGATGGGCAGGCCGTGACAGTCCCATCCCGGAACGTAGTCGGCGTTATAGCCGGCCATCTGGCGGGTGCGGTTGATGAAGTCCTTGAGGATTTTGTTGAGCGCCGTGCCGATGTGGATGTTGCCGTTGGCATAGGGCGGGCCGTCATGCAGGACGAACTTTGGCCGTCCAGCCGACGCTGAGCGCAACTGCCCCCACAGATCCATGGCATCCCAGCGCGCCAGGATGCTTGGTTCCTTCTTCGGCAGGTCGCCGCGCATGGGAAAACTGGTGCGCGGCAGAAATACGGTGTCGCGATAGTCTCGCTCGGTGGTGCTCATCTTTATGGAAGGTCCGTGCGGCCTCAGGCCGCTACATGGATGCTGCCGTGCGTGGGTGGTCCCGGCGGTCAGTGATCCGCCGGGTGGATAATTCGCGCTGGCCTGTAACCCATTTGCATGGTTGAGACTATGGGGATGCGGATGGGGTGCGGTCAAGGATTTGCCGCGCCTGGGCCACGTCCTGGGCGATCTGAGCCTTCAGCGCGGGGAGGCCGGGGAATTTGCGCTCTGCCCGGATGTAGGCGTGGAGCGCCACCGGCAGCTCCGCCCCGTAGAGATCGCCATCGAAATCGAGGAGGTGGACCTCGAGCAGGCTTTCCGGCCCGGTAGAGACGGTCGGCCGGCGCCCGATATTCGCCGCGCCCGCTTTGTTGGACCCGTCGGGCAGCCGGACGGTGACGGCATAGACCCCGCGGGCCGGCTCCAGGTGGCGCCCGAGAGGAATGTTCGCGGTGGGGAACCCGATGGTTCGGCCACGCTCATCGCCATGGACGACGGTGCCACGGATCGCCCAGGGCCGGCCCAGTTCTGCCGCCGCCCGCTCCGGATAGCCGTCCCGTAGGTCGCGCCTGATCCGCGAGGAGGAGAGCGGTCCCTCGGCGTCCGCTACTGGGGGCACCAGGGTGACGCCGATGCCGAGCGACTCGGCCCGCTGGCCCAGGAACGCGGTGTTGCCGGCCTTGCGGTGGCCGAACGCGAAGTCCAGTCCGCAGGCGAGGTGCCGCGCGGCAATCCCGTTGTGCAGTACGCCGGTTACGAACGACTCCGGCGGCATGAGGCTGAAGTCCTCGGTAAACGGGAGTTCGTATAGGATCGCGACGCCGTGCGCCGCCAGCAGTTCCGCCCGTTCTGCCGAGAGGGTGAGCCGGAACGGCGGGTCGTCCGGGCGGAACAGCTCGCGCGGGTGTGGCTCGAAGGTCAGGACAGCAAGCGGGAGATCCGGCCGAGCGCCATGCGCTGCCCGTAGGACTGCCAGGTGCCCGAGATGCAGGCCGTCGAAGTTGCCAAGGGCGATGGTTGCCCCCCTCAGGTGGTCGGGCAGGTTCCTCCAGTCCCGGATCAGGCGCAATTCAGGGGACCTGCACCTGGGCCTCGCCTTCGATCACGGTCTTGCCGGCTATCGTGCAGACCGTTCCCAGGGTGGCGCGTCTCTTGGACGGGTCGAGTGCCGTCACTTCGACGGTTGCGGTTACCGTATCTCCGATTTTGACCGGTGCCTTGAACCGCAGCGTCTGGCCCAGGTAGATCGTGCCCGGACCTGGGAGCTTCGTTCCCAGGACCGCGCTGATCAGCCCTGCCGACAGCATGCCGTGTGCGATACGGCCGCCGAAGACCGATTCCTTCCCGGCTTCCTCGTTCACGTGCACCGGGTTGGTGTCCAGGCTGACTACCGCATACAAGAGGATGTCGGCCTCGGTGATGGTCTTGCCGAGGCTTGCCGTCTGGCCAACCGCGAGTTGCTCGAATGCCATGGATTTGTTCCGCTTTGACGTCCGGCGGCTTTTGCGAAAACCCGTGCGCCGGGTCAACTGCCGCGGCGTGACCTGACGGAATGCTGTTCAATTCCCAAACCTTTGTCTGCTTTTTTCTGCCGGCGGTAGTCGCGGGCTATTACGCGCTGGCGCCGCGACGTTCGGCGCGGCACGCGTTTTTGGTACTGGCATCGCTGGTGTTCTACGGGTGGTGGGACTGGCGATTCGTTCCGCTGCTGGTCGGGTTGACGCTGGCCAATTGGGGGATCGCAAAGGCGTTCGAGGCGACGCGTGTCCGGAGCCTGCCGGTGCTCGGGGTCGCGATGAACCTGGCGGTTCTGGGGCTGTTCAAGTATGCCGATTTCCTGCGTGGGACGTGGTATGGGTTGACGGACCAGAGCTGGAGCGCGTGGCATCTGATTTTGCCGCTGGGCATCAGCTTCTTTGTTTTCCAGAAGATTTCGTATTTGATCGATTTGCGGCGCGGTACCGCGCACGCGTACAGGCTGCTCGATTTTTCGCTGTTTGTGATGTTCTTTCCGCAGCTTATTGCGGGGCCGATTGTCCGGCATAACGAGATCATCCCGCAATTCGCGGAGGATCCTCGCCGGCCGGAGATGTGGGAAAATCTTGGCCGCGGGTTTGCGCTGTTCATTATCGGGCTGGTGAAGAAGGTGGCATTTGCCGACACGCTGGCGATGGTGGCTGATCCGCTGTTTCATCAGGCCGCCGGTGGGACGCTGAATGCGGCTCAGGCCTGGGTCGGGTGCGCTGCTTATACGCTACAGATTTATTTCGATTTTTCCGGCTATTCGGACATGGCGATCGGCATTGCACGGATGCTGGGTTTGCGCCTGCCGTTCAACTTCGACGCGCCGTATAGGGCGGTGTCCGTTCGGGATTTCTGGCGGCGGTGGCACATGACGTTGTCCCGGTTTCTGCGGGATTATCTTTATATTCCGTTGGGTGGAAACCGGCGCGGCGTGATGCGGGTGATGATTAATCTCATGGTCACGATGCTGCTGGCGGGGCTTTGGCACGGTGCGGCGTGGACTTTCGTGGTTTGGGGCGGGCTGCATGGTCTGGGTCTGGTGGTGAACCACGTCTGGCAGCGCACCGGTGTTCGGTTGCCGCGGTTATTGGCGTGGCTGCTGACATTGCTATTCGTCATGGCGGGATGGGTGCTGTTTCGCGCCGATAGCTTCGTCCTTGCGGGGCGGATGCTCGGCTCGATGCTGGGACTGCACGGGTTGGGGCATCTCGTGCTTGACCGGGAGTATGTTGTTGCGCTGGTGGCGGGAGCGGCGGTCGCTCTGATCGGGCCGACCAGTCAGGAGGCTGCATTGATATGGTTGCGTCCGCGACCGTGGCTGGCGGTGCCGGCGGGGGCCGGTCTTGCCTTCTTGCTATTGCTGATTGGCGGCCGATTGCCGAATGTTTTCATCTATTTCCAGTTTTGAGCGCCAGACCTGGCGTGGGTTCTTCCTGTGCGCCGTCGGGACGGCGCTGCTGTGCGTTGCGGTTATCTATGCATTCGTGGCGCTGGTCGATCCGTTCAACACATTGCCGCTGTCGCCGCCGGCGGAGCGATGGCCGGTGGCGACTGATGCTCGTTTCGCATTCCCGGCGCTGGCTCGATCCAAGCGATTCGATAGCGCGATCTTCGGCACGTCAACGAGCAGGCTGCTAAGACCGGAGGCGTTGGATCCGGGGTTGGATGCAAGGTTTGCGAATCTGGCGATGAACGACGCCACCGTGTACGAACAGGCGAGGCTGATGGAGGTATTCCGGCGCGCGCATCCCGATGCGGGGATTGTTATGGTGGGCCTGGATGGGCCGTGGTGTGTAACCGGTGATAGTTATCGGAAGCTGACTCCGCGGCCGTTTCCGGCGTGGATGTATGGGCGTGACCTGTGGGCGGGTTACGCGCACATGCTGAATATGTACGCGGTGCAGGAAGCAGGGCAGGAGTTTGGAATACTGGTCGGCATCAAGCGTCCGGTTTATGGCCGCAACGGCTATACGAGCTTCGTGCCGCCGGACAGCGAATATGATCCTGCGCGTGTGGCCATGCATTTGAGGGAAGAGCCGCCGGACGTGCCGCCGGGTGAAAGGTCGGGGCCTCCTTCGGTATGGCGATATCCGGCGCTGGAGACGTTGCAGGAGGAGCTTGCGCGTTTTCCGGTCTCGACGCGAAAGATTTTGTTTTTTGTGCCGTATAACCATGTTCTGTTTTCTGCTGCTGGTAGCGAGGGGGCGGAGGTGTGGGACGAGTGCAAGCGCCGGGTTGCGGGGATGGCGGATGCGATGCCGGGGACGATCGCGCTGGATTTCATGCGGCCGAGTCCGATTACGGAAGACGACAATAATTATTGGGATGCGTTGCACTATCGGGTCGGTGTGGCTGCCCGAGTGGCGAGCGATATCGCCTTGGCTGCCGGAGGGGGAAGACAGAACGCGGATTTCAGGATTTTAGGCCGAGCAGGGCACCAGCAGGATCGCTGATCGCGCCGGCTGGAGTGAATGCGCGGATTACCCGTAGGCCGTTAATTTCCGCATTATCAGCCATATCCTTTGAGAGGACCGCCGCGCAGCCCGCCTCCCGCGCGGTTGCCAGAAAAAGAGCGTCGAAGAACTGGAAGCGGAAGGCGGTTGTTGCTTCGATCGCTGCTGATAACGCCGATTCGCTCAGGCCCGCCGCGAGCAGGAAGACGCCCAGCCAGTCCTGCACCTGCGCCATTGCTTCGCTCAGCGCTTGCGAACCACTACGGGAAAAAGCCTCCTGTCACGACATCGCATTGAACCGGACCCGTGACCCATCCGTTATCACGCCGCCCCGGCGGAAACATGGGACAAAACCAGCCCTCCCTGACGAGAAGGATCCCTCTTGACACTCCACCAAGCCGAGGCCTTCGCGATCATCGGCATCATGTTCTTGCTATTCGTAACGGACCGTCTACGGTATGATCTGACTGCTGCGCTTGCGCTCTCGGCCTGCCTGCTGACCGGTGTCGTTCCGGCGAACCAGGCTTTTCTCGGCTTCTCCAATCCCATCATAATCCTGATCGCTTCCGTACTTGTGCTGAGCAGGGCTGTGTCGCTGTCGGGGGTGATTGATCGTGCGATCCGGCGATTGACCCGGCGTATCCGTTCCACGACCCTGCAGGTGTTTACGCTGACGGTGTCAGTCACCTTCCTTTCCGCTGTCATAAAGAACGTCGGTGCGCTCGGGATTTTCGTGCCAGTTGCCATTCAGGCCGCTGAGCGGAACGACCGCCCGCCGTCCCGTTACCTGATGCCGCTCTCATTCGGCTCGCTGATCGGCGGCACCATGACCCTTATAGGCACCTCGCCCAACCTGCTGATTTCCACGGTGCGCCAGGAGGCCATTGGCAAACCTTACTCGTTCTTCGATTTCGTTGCTGTCGGCTTGCCGCTGTCGGTCTGTGCGATTGCTTTTCTGTCCTTTGGCTGGCGTTTGTTGCCTGTCCGCAAGGGCGCTCCCTCGGCCGAACGGCGCTTCAAGGTAGAGGATTATATGGTCGAAGCCCGCGTCCTGCCTGACTCGATATTGGTCGAGAAGACGGTCGCCGAGTTGGAGGCCCTGGCTGAGGGCGACGTAACGGTCGCCGCCATTATTCGTGACCACGACCAGCGCTATATTCCGAGCGCTCACTGGACGATTTTTGCGGACGATCTTCTGCTGCTGCAAGGTGATCCGGTGGCACTGCAGCCGGTGATTGAACAGGCAGGGCTGGAGTTGGTGGGGTCTGACGTTGCGGCCGGCACACCCCGCGGCGATAAGGACGATGCACTGGAAACGGTGGAGGCGGTGGTATCCGGAGAATCGCCCCTGGTCGGCAGCACGCTGGGCTGGATGCGCCTGCGTCAACGATATCAGATCAATGTCCTTGCACTGACGCGTGGCGACCGCCGCATCACCGCCCGCCTGCGCGAAAGCCGGCTCCGCATCGGCGATGTTATCGTAATGCAGGGGCGCGCCAGTCAGCTTGAGGAAGCGATGCGCGACCTCGCGTGTCTGCCTTTGGCGGAGCGTCATTTAACGCTGGGGCACGAGCGCCGGCGCTGGCCTCCGCTGGGAATTCTGCTTGGGACGATCGGGCTGGTGGTGGCGGGTATGCTGCACGCCGAAGTCGGCTTCTTTATTGCGGCGGTGCTGGTCGTGCTGTTTGGGTTGATCGGCCCGCGTCAGGCGTACGCCGCCATTGATGGCCCGTTGATTGTGATGCTGGCCTGCCTGATCCCGGTCGGCGAGGCATTGCGGACAACTGGAGCCGCCGGGTTGCTCGCCGGCGAGCTTTCTGTTCTCGGCCACCATATGCCGGCGCCGGCCATTGTCGGGGTTTTGCTAGTCCTGGCAATGGCTGTTACGCCTGTTCTGCATCATGCCGCGGCCGCTCTGGTCATCGGTCCTATCGCCGCGGCGCTGGCGCACAATCTTGGATACGCCCCGGATGCCTTCCTGATGGCCGTTGCTCTTGGCGCGTCCTGCGATTTTCTTACCCCGATCGGTCACCAGAACAATCTGCTGGTTATGGGACCGGGCGGGTATCGCTTCGGAGATTACTGGCGGTTGGGCCTGCCGTTATCGATCCTGGTGGCGTTCGCAGGCACCGCGCTTATTCTGCTTCGCTGGCCGTTACATTGATGGCCGCCAATCCCGCCTTGTGGCTTAAGCCCACGCCGCAAGGGCTTTGCTGCGAGCCGGCCGGTTTCTACATCGATCCCACTAGCGCAGTGGACCGTGCGGTTATCACCCATGCACACTCTGACCATGCCCGGCCCGGGCACCGGTACGTGCTTGCGACGCGCGAAACCCTCGCGCTGATGCGCGCGCGGATGAACGGCAAGCCGAGCGAGACCGAGCAGGAGCTGCCATTGGGCGAGACCCTGGACGTGGGTGGCGTGCGCCTGACATTGCAGCCGGCCGGGCACGTGCTGGGTAGCGCTCAGGTCGTGCTTGAGTACCAGGGCTGCCGTGCCGTCGTCAGCGGTGATTATAAACGTCAGGCCGATCCGACCTGCGCCCCGTTTGTGCCGGTGCCCTGTGACGTGTTCGTTACCGAAGCAACCTTCGCGCTGCCGGTGTTCGTTCATCCGGCGCCGGAGCATGAGATCGGCGAGCTTCTCGCGAGCCTGGAGCTGTTCCCCGAGCGCACGCATGTGATCGGCTGCTACGTGCTGGGCAAATGCCAGCGCGTTATCGCACTGCTGCGTGAGGCGGGGTGGGATCGCCCGATCTGGATCCACGGGGCTCTCGCGTCGCTATGCGAGGCGTACGAACAGCTCGGCGTGCGTTTGGGCGATCTGCGGCTCGCTACCGCCGCGGCGAAGGGCGAACTTGTCGGACAAATTGTCCTTGCTCCGCCCGCAGCGGTCGCGGACCGATGGGCGCGCCGGCTGAATGATCCTGTCGTCGCCTTTGCTTCGGGCTGGATGCGGGTGCGGCAGCGCGCCAAGTCCCAGGGCGTGGAACTGCCGCTGATTATCTCCGACCACGCCGACTGGCCTGGGCTTAATGCTACCATTGATGAGGTCGGTGCGCCGCACATCTGGGTGACGCACGGGCGGGAAGAGGCGCTGATCCACGCGGCTGCCCTGCGCGGCAAGACCGGCCGGCCGCTGCATCTGCTGGGCTATGATGAGGAGGCGGGAGGTGAGGGGGGATAGGGGGTTACTGGGTGGGCTGCGTTAATCATGATCGGAGCCCGCGGCGCCCTCACCCGGCGCGCTTCGCCCGCCGACCTCTCCCGCAGAGCGGGCTACAGTAGCCGCACAAGTCCGAGTCGATTTGTTAGCATTCCGGCTGCGCAATCCGCCCATGCACGTTGCAATGTGCGTCAGAGCCTAACACAGATGCACGCAGATCACACAGATGCACACAGATAGGATAAAGCCGGATGAAACCATCTGCTAGTCTGTGATCTGTGGTGATACTTTGGTCGTCTCATCCTCTCCGAGCCAGCAATCGCAACGCCAGACGGGCGCGTGCCGATCGCCGTACCGCAGCCGACCCGGCACTCGAGGAAATCAGTTGGTATTGTCCGTCTCTAGATCGCGCCCATTGCTGACCTCGGTCACAATCATGCCTGAGAAGGAATGCCTGCCGGCCAGCACGCATCGGGTCTCTGCAACTGCATCGTCCGGCATCGTCAGCGGGCTCTGCACAGAGGTCATGTTCAGGCCTGCGGCCTGCAAGCGTGCGATCACCTCAACCCAACATGATCCATCCGCGAAAAGCCCATGAACGAGAACGATGTTTTGAGCCGCTGCACCGTTCGCCGCTCGCGTCAAGTGCGGCATGAGCAGCCCCGTGGCTCCGGCCGCGAATGTGGAAGCGAAAGTGCGACGGCTCATCATGGCAACATCTCCTGAGTGAAGTCATGCAATGGACCCGCGCGCTCCGGCAGCTTGGCTGATGCGGAGCAGGGCGGGTCAGGCGCGGGGTTAAAGACCCAGATCCGAGAGGTTGGGGTGATGATCCGGCCGGCGGCCGAGCGGCCAACGAAATTTGCGGTCGGCTTCGGCGATAGGCAGGTCGTTGATGGAGGCGAGGCGCCGCTGCATCAGCCCCGCGCTGTCGAACTCCCAATTCTCGTTGCCGTACGAGCGAAACCAATTGCTGCTGTCGTCGTGCCACTCATAGGCGAAGCGAACAGCGATCCGATTACCGGCGAACGTCCACAACTCCTTGATCAGCCGGTAGTCGAGCTCCCTGGCCCATTTGCGGATGAGGAAGGCGACGATCTCGGCGCGGCCGTTGATGAATTCGGCACGGTTCCGCCACCGGCTATCCGGGGTGTAGGCGAGCGACACTTTCTCGGGGTTCCGGCTGTTCCAGGAGTCCTCCGCGAGGCGGACTTTCTGGGCTGCGCTTTCGAGAGTGAATGGTGGGGCGATGACGGTCATATGGGCGTCTCCAATGCGTGGTCGTTATCCGGCTATGTCGGCGGGTAATTCCGTACAACAGCCGGTTGCGTGCTGTTTCGTCCCTCAAAATGCGAACGGATAATTCTTCACTGGCTCCACCCCGCCGGCCCCGGGAATACCCCGCCGTCGCAGGCACTGCGCGGTCGCCTGCTGTAACGCGTCCTGCACCTTGGTCTGTGCGTTCTCCGGCGCGGTATTAAAATAAGTGTAGTGCGTGCCGGGAATCCCCGCCGCGATTGCCGCCTCTACTTTCGGGTCATGATACGCCTGCTTGCGGCAGTCCTCTTCCGCGGCTGCCTGGAGCGAGCCGTTGCCCGACCCGCACCCGACCAGCATCAGTAGCAGAGGCAACAAGGGCAGGAGTTCTCATGCGCTGGCGTACCAGTCCTCGATCAGCCGCCGCGCGATGCTATCGACGCGCGGCAGAACAAAGCCATGCGCTGGGGGATTTGCGATTTGCTTGCGCGTGAACCAGCGCACGTCAACCATTTCCTCGTCGTCAACAACGATGTCATCGTTCAGGCCTTCGGCATGGAACCCCAGCATGATGTTGCTGGGAAATGGCCATGGCTGGCTGGAGTGATACCAGACTTCGCCTACTCCGATACCGGATTCCTCGAGAACCTCGCGCCGCACGGCTTCTTCCAGGGTTTCGCCGGGTTCCACGAAGCCGGCCAGCGCCGAGTACATATTGGCTCGAGGGAACCGCTTGGAATGGCCCAGAAGCACCCGGTCTCCGCGCTCTACCAGCATGATCACGGCGGGATCGGTGCGCGGGAAATGCTCTGTCTTGCAGGACGTACACCGCATCATATGCCCGGCGCTTCGCGCTTCGCACTGAGCGCCGCACACCCCACAGAAACGCTGCCGACCGCGCCAGTGCATCAGCCCGCGGGCGTGCGCCAGGATGGCTGCCTCAGGCTTTGCTATGCCCCAGCCGATCACGCGTAGATCGGCGAACTGTCCGATTCCTGGCTGCAGCAGCGGCAGCGGGTCATCGGCCGAGGATACATCGACGGCGAATACCGCGTTGCGGTCCATCATGCCCAGCAGTGCCCACGGCCCATCCGCCATGCGCAGCGTCGCGGCTGCCTCGCCGGACAGATATACCGCCTCTGGCTGGCCCTCCTGCAGCCCGGCCACGAGGTTTTGGCTGCGCCAGACCGGCACGAACAGCGTGTCCGGGTCTTCCAGACGTGCCGTCACCCAGGCGGCGTCCTCGCGCCGCGCGCCGACCCGGTCGAGGGGATTGCCGGAATACACGTTGGGGCGGCTGGCGATGATCAGGGGCACGGAGTTGGCTCGACTATACGGTTGTCCCGCAATCTGCCCGATACGGATGGGGGAGAGAAGCAGCCGGCTGTCTGGCTGGACCTTTGGGGGGACAGGGCTTGACGAGATTGGCGTCTGGTTCGCCGCTGGGCGGCGCTCGGGCTTGGTTGCGAAGATGGTCGGGTCAAGCCCGGCCACGACGGGTATGGTACGGTCAGCGGTTCCGGACTATTCCTCTGCTTCCGGCACCCCGGCCTCCAGCTCGGCAAGCCATGCCCGCGCATTCCCGTCCGAGGGAGCCCGCCAGTCGCCTCGCGGCGATAGAGAGCCACCGGCGGTAACCTTCGGGCCGTTCGGCAGGGCCGAACGCTTGAACTGGCTGATCGCAAAAAACCGGCGCAGAAATTCACCCAGCCAGTAGCGTATTTCCGACAGCGAATATGCCACTCGCCGCTCCTCAGGAAAGCCCGGCGGCCAGTCACCGCGCGTGGTATCTTCCCAGGCTTCAAGCGCCAGAAATGCGATCTTCGACGGCCGGAATCCATAGCGTAGCGTGTAGAACAGATTGAAATCCTGGAGCGCGTACGGCCCCACCTTGGCCTCTGTGCTCTGCGGCGTCTCGCCCGCGCCTGCAGGCACCAGTTCGGGCGAAATCTCGGTAGCCAGAATTGCCTCCAGCGTTTCCAGCACATCCGCGCTGAACTGCCGGGATGAGATCACCCACCGGATCAGGTGCTGGATCAAGGTTTTCGGAATTCCAGCATTGACGTTGTAATGCGACATCTGGTCGCCGACCCCGTAGGTGCACCAACCTAACGCGAGCTCGGACAAGTCACCCGTGCCGATCACGATGCCGTCATGCTGGTTGGCCAACCTAAAGAGATAATCCGTCCGCAGCCCTGCCTGCACGTTTTCAAACGTAACGTCATATACTTGTTCGCCCCGGGCGAACGGATGTCCCAGATCGGCCAGCATTCGTTGCGCCGCGGGACGGATGTCCAGTTCCCGCCACGTGACGCCGAGCGCCTGCATCAGCCGCACCGCGTTGGCCTTGGTCGCATCGCTAGTCGCGAACCCCGGTAACGTGAAGGCCAGGATGTCCTTTCGATCCCGCGCTAGCCGGTCGAAAGCCTGGGCCGTGACGATCAGCGCCTGAGTTGAATCCAGCCCGCCGGAAACTCCGATCACCGCCCGCTTGATGTGAGCAGCGCGCAGACGCTGCATCAGCCCCGAAACCTGGATGTTGTACGCTTCGTAGCAGTCCTGGTTGAGCCGCGCCGGGTCAGAAGGCACGAAAGGGAATCGCTCAACCCGACGCTCGAACCCGATATCGGTCAGCGGCGGTTCCACCCGGAACGAAATCCGCCGGTACTCGCCGGGCGCGAGCGCGCGCCGGTTGTCGTCGAACGTCGCCATCCGCATGCGCTCCTGGCGGAGCAGGTCGAGATCGATGTCCGCAAATGCGATCCGGTCACCCTCGGGAAAACGGTCGGTCTCGGCCAGCACTACCCCATTTTCGCAGATCGTCGCCTGCCCGTCCCACGACACATCCGTGGTGGACTCACCCGCGCCCGCTGCCGCATACACATATGCCGCCAGGCACCGGGCGGATTGCGACTGGCACAGCATACGCCGCGTGTCCGCCTTGCCGATGGTGATCGGGCTGCCGGACAGGTTTAGTAGCACGGTCGCTCCTGCGAGAGCCGCGATACTGCTCGGAGGCACGGGGATCCACACATCCTCGCAGATTTCGATATGAGCGATCAGCTCGGGAATGTCCTCTGCGTTGAATAGCAGGTCCATGCCGAATGGGGCCGATTGCCCGGCCACGCTGATCGCGGTGCTCCGCCACCCGGCGCCCGAAGCAAACTGGCGCGGCTCGTAAAATTCGCGATAATTTGGCAGGTACGCTTTCGGCACGATGCCCAAGAGTTGTCCGCGATGGATCGCGACAGCACAGTTATACACCCGGTCCTGATGCCGGAGCGGCGCGCCCACAATGAGCAGCGGCAGTAATTTCTTCGAAGCGGCGACCAGCCACTTCACCGCATCCTCGACCGCGTCAAGCAGCGCATCCTGCAGCCGCAGATCGTCGATCGCATACGCTGACAGGGCGAGCTCCGGAAACACGGCTATCGCCGCTCCGCGCGCATCACACTCCTGCGCAACCCGCAGCACAGCCTCGGCATTCGCGGCCGGGTCGGCGATGGCGCTCGCGATCGTACAGGCGGCCACTCGCGCGAAGCCATGGCGATAAATCGCGCGGAAACTCATCTCAGGCCGCCAGCAACGTGTCCGCCTGCGTGAAGCTGACCCCGAGATCATGCGCTACAGCCGGATGCGTGAGCTTGCCCGCATGCACGTTCAGCCCCGCGCGCAGATGCGGATCATCCTTTAGCGCCCGCTTCCATCCCTTGGCGGCCAGCTCGATGACGAATGGCATCGTCGCGTTGGTCAGCGCGAAAGTGGATGTCCGCGCCACGGCTCCTGGCATGTTCGTCACGCAATAATGCACCACGCCGTCTTCCATGAAGGTCGGATCGGAATGCGTCGTCGGCCGGCTGGTCTCGAAGCATCCGCCCTGATCGATGGCAATATCCACCAGCACTGACCCCGGACGCATTACCCGCACCATTTCGCGTGACACAAGTTTTGGCGCCGCCGCCCCCGGCACCAGCACCGCTCCGATCACCAGATCCGCCTTCAGCACCTCGTGTTCAATCGACTCGGTGGTCGCGAACAGCGTCGTCGCGCGCGGCCCGAACTGAAGGTCCAGTTCCTTCAGCCGCGGCAGCGACTTGTCAATGATCGTTACACTGGCTTCCAATCCTACTGCCATGCGCGCGGCGTTGGTTCCCGAGACGCCGCCGCCGAGCACCACCACTTTCGCCGGCGGCACCCCCGGCACGCCCCCCAGCAACACCCCTGCTCCGCCCTGCTCCTTCTCCAGACAGTGCGCGCCGACCTGCACCGACATCCGGCCGGCCACCTCGCTCATCGGTGCCAACAGCGGCAAGGCGCCGCGCGCATCGGTGACCGTCTCATAGGCGATGCAGGTCGCACCCGAGCGCAGCAGGCCGTTAGTCTGCGCTTTGTCCGCGGCGAGGTGCAGATAGGTGAACAGCACCTGGCCCTGGCGCAGCCGGGCAATCTCGGCCGGCTGCGGCTCCTTCACCTTCACGATCATGTCAGTGGAGGCGAATAGCTCCTCGGCCGTGTCCACCACCCCGGCGCCCGCGGCCCGATAGGCCTCGTCGTCGATCCCGATCCCCGCCGCCGCGCTGCGCTGCACCAGAACCCGGTGCCCGAGCCTCGCGAGCTCCCGCACGCCCGCTGGGGTCAACCCGACCCGGTACTCGTGCGTCTTGACTTCCTTGGGAACCCCGATCTTCACCCCTGTGCTCCTGTCAAAGCCGCACCTTAGATAGCCATTCGGTTGGCAATCCGGGAGACGACGGATGCAATACGGTTTCAACCTGCCGAACAGTGGGCCTCTTTGTGAACCATCGGTGATGGCCTGTTTGGCGCGGGAAGGCGAGCGGCTGGGGTACGACTATCTCACCATCAACGATCACGTCGTGCTGCCCGATGCCGCTGCCCTCGGGTATCCGTACTCCGAGACGGGTGAGTTTTTCGGCGAACACGCCGAAATCCGCCACGAGCAGCTCACGCTGATGGCCTGGATCGCTGCCCAGACCCGGCGCATCCGCTTGGTCACCGCGGTGATGGTCGTCCCCCACCGTCCCGCGGTGTTGGCGGCTAAGATGCTGGCAACCCTGGACGTTTTATCTGGCGGCCGACTGGTCGTCGGGGTGGGTGCCGGCTGGCTGGAACGGGAATTCGAAGCACTGGCCACTCCGCCTTTCGCGGGGCGCGGTGCTGTAACCGATGAGTTCCTCCGCGCTTTTAAGGCTCTTTGGACCGAGGACAGTCCGCGCTTCGAGGGCAAATACACCCGGTTTGCGAACATCGTCCTTGCTCCCAAGCCGGTCCAGAAGCCGCACCCGCCCATCTGGGTTGGCGGAGAGAGCCCGCCGGCTCTTCGCCGGGCTGCCCGGTTCGGCGACGCCTGGTATCCCATTGGCACCAGCCGGCAGTACCCGATGGACTCGCTGCCGCGGCTCAGGGTCGGGGTCGCGCGGCTGCGCGGGTTCGCGGAGCAGGCGGGGCGTGAGCCGGGAAGCGTGGGGGTGTTTTACCGGGTGAAGCAGATCGGCGCCGCCGTGCCGGAACGGGCGTCCGATCGACAGCGCCGGCTGTTCTCCGGCGCCGATGACGATATTGCGGCGGACCTGCATGCCATGGCCGAGGCCGGTGTCACCGGCGTGGACTTCGATATCGAGCGCCCTGATCCCGAGGCATCACGCGACGAACTGCATCGGATCAAGGAGCGGATCATCCGCAACTGATGGGTAGCCGGGTTACGCCGCCCGCTCGGCGACCGCGAGCACGGCGAAGGTCAGCCACAGCCTCAGGAAGATCGCCTGGACGGCGCGCGTGCCGGCGAGCGAGACAATCCACATGTAGAAGGTAAAGAAACCCCACATGAAGAGCCACCCACCGATGAAGCCTGGGGGTCACGCCCTTTTCGAGGAGCAAGGCAGAGAGGCCGAATGTCCACCAGAAAGCGCCGAACGAACAGAACGCGACGAAACCGTACGTGTTGCCACCGCGGCATCTCCACGAGCCCGACGGCGGTTATAACGCGGCTGCGGCCTTGCCACCCGGATCGCTCCGGTTTGAACCGAAATCGTCTTTTGTGCCGCCGTGCGCAGTATCACGCGTGTGACGGCGAACGCGCAGGAGCGCTGACCCGATTGCGGCGTATCGCATCACAGCCTTCTTTAGCCAGTGGGCGCCGGGCGGTCTTCGCCGCTTTGATGCTGGCGGCGCTGCTGCTGCGCTCGACCAGACCATCGTCTCCACCGCGCTGCCGACCATCGCCGGGGATCTCGGCGGGCTTGCGCATCTGCCGTGGATCGTCACCGCGTACATGCTGACGACCACGCTTGTTACACCGATCTACGGCAAGCTTGGCGATTTGTTCGGCCGCAGGGCGACGCTTCAGTCGGCCATCATTCTGTTTCTGTTTGGCTCCGCTTTGTGCGGCTTCAGCCAGAGCCTCGTCCAGCTCATTGGTTTCCGCGCCCTGCAGGGGCTGGGCGGTGGCGGCCTGCTGGTTACGATTATGGCGGCGATCGGCGATCTGTTTTCACCACGGGAGCGCGGACGCTACCAGGGTTGGTTCGGCGCGGTGTTTGCGGTTGCGACGGTGATTGGTCCGTTGATGGGAGGTATAATTGTCCAGGACCTTTCATGGCGATGGATCTTTTACGTCAATCTGCCCACCGGCCTGGTATCGCTGTGGGTAATCCGCCGGAGTTTTGCGCCGCAAGCGAGTGTCGCTTCGCCATCGATAGACTATGCCGGCGCCGTGCTGCTGGCGATTGCGCTTACCACGATCGTGCTTGCCTGCAGCATCGGGATTGGCGTGCTGCAAATCCCCTGGACGGCAGCCATCGCCGCCGTGGCAGTGCTTGCGCTCGCCGGCTTCGTTGGGGTGGAAGCCGTTGTACGCGAGCCGCTGCTGCCATTATCGCTGTTTGGCAATCGCGTGTTTGTCGCGTCCTGCACGATCGGTCTAATCATCGCCCTCGCGCTGTTCGGCTCGGTCACGCTGATGCCGGTTTATCTTCAGGTGGTGCGGGGTGCGACCCCTCAGATGGCGGGGCTGGAACTTACACCGATGATGGGTGGGGTGCTTCTCGCGTCGATCGCAAGCGGTCAGGCCATCTCCCGCATTGGCCGCTACAAGCCATTCCCGTCGCCGGCACGGCGGTCGCGGCGATCGCGCTGCAGCGGCTTTCAACGCTGGGTGCGAGCAGTCCGGTGTGGCTTGCCTCCTGTTATGTATTGCTGCTGGGGCTCGGCCTCGGGCTGGTAATGCAGGTGCTGGTACTGGCGGTGCAGAATGCCGTTGCGTACCGCCAGCTTGGAGTTGCGACTTCAGGGGCGGTCTTGTTCCGTTCGATCGGCGGGGTGCTGGGTGTGGCGCTGTTCGGGGGCGTATTCGCCTATAGTCTCAATGCCAAGCTTGCCCATGTCTTACCCGATGGTGTGCGGCTTCCGGCGTTGGGCGCTCCCGCAGCTCTCGCCACGGCTGCGCCGGCGGTGCAATCGGCTTATCGGACTTCGGTTGCGCTGGCACTGTGCCATCCTCGCCTTCGCGCTTAGTTTCACACTGAAGAAGATTCCGCTGCGGACGTCGGTGCATACGGAGGGGTTCGAATAGGGCGGCGGCGCGGGATGGAAATTACAGAAGCTCGGTCGCGGCACCCTCACCCGGCGCGCTGCGCGCGCCGACCTCTCCCAGAGCGGGAGAGGTAACTATGGCGCGCCGTTTCCAGTCATCATGAACCCGCTCTAGCCTTCTGCGCCAGGCTGCGAAAGGTGACCGACCAACGTGTCTCTACCATTTCGGCGAGGCTATGCTCCCATTCATGCCGCGCCGGGCCGGTCAGATGGTAGGCCGAGCGCGGCGACAGGACCGCTGACGCGCGATCGAATCCGCCAGGCTTCCGGCGCCGGAAACGCAACGTTGTGGGCGCCCCGAGCGAGATACCGATGACATGCCCGAAAACCGCCTTGTCACGGTGCCAGCCTATTCCGGCACCCGGGTCATAACGGATCACGAGGACCTGTACGAGCTCATCCGGCGTCAGGCCAGCGAACTCCGCGGCTTTCTCGCGCAGAGGCAACAGCCAGTCGGGAATCGGGGCGGTCGGGCCGAAAATCCCGGTGTCAAAGTCGTAGCGCCAGCCATAGGAGGCGGTCAGACGCTTCCCAAGCCACCCCTGAAACCGGAACGGTGACAGCTCCACCTGATCGATGCAGGCGATCAAGGCCTGCTCCTCGGCCGGCGGTATGATCTCCTCCGCCTGGGTCAGGCCCACAAGGCCAGGGCGCTCGAACAAATTGGACTGGACTGAGAGCACGTCTGTTGAAGAAATCAACGACCGGCCAGAAACCGCTCGAAAGCCTCTTTGTACTCTGGATGCCACCGTGACAACGCGGGTCTGTTTTCCGTGATGTCCTGGGCCGCCCATAGTATTCTGCGATTGTCGATCTCCCGGGTGACTTCGTTGTCCGGGCAGAGAACGTAGAAGTCGCCTCGGGTCATGCCATCGATCAGCAGATTGATAACCTGATCGGGCCACCATGCGCCGGGCGGCTTCTTGGTGCGGCCGCGCCGCGTCATCCCGGTAAATGTCGAGCCTGGGATCAGGAGGTGGGCGGTTATGCGCGATCCTTCCGTGTTGCGCAGCCCGTGGGCCAGAGCTTCCGTCAGAACCTTTACCCCGGTCTTGCTGACGTTGTAGGCGGTGTCTCCTGGCGGGCAGGTGATGCCCTGCTTGGATCCGGTGTTCACGATAGCGGCTGGTGTCCCTTGCCGCAGCATGTGCGGCGTGAAGCTTTGAACCCCATTGATCACACCCCAAAGATTGACATCCAGCACGCGTCTCCAGCCTTCAATGTGATCCCAGGGGCCGCCGCCAGGTGCGGTGCCGGCGTTGTTCATCAGGACGCCGACATCTCCGAACCGTTCGTAGGCGAGATCTCGGAGCCGGTTGACGTCATCAATCCGGCTTACATCCGTCGGCACAGTCAGCAGGGCCTCCCGTCCGCGGGAAGATGCAGTTGTAACTTCCTCTGCCGCTTTATCAAGTGCCTGCTGAGAGAGGTCGGCCAAGCACACGTTCATGCCAAGTGAAGCGAATCGTCTCGCGGCCGCGAGCCCAATACCGCTGGCCGCCCCGGTGACGACCGCAAGACGCCCGGAAGCCAGGGCGGGGTGCATGCTCATTGGTAGATCTCCGATATTTGCAGCGCAGGATCAATTCGGCGCGACATCGCCGCATTCACCTCCTCAACTCACCACAACTCAGATAACCCCCTCACGCCGCAACTCCGCAATATCCGCCATCTTCAAGCCCAGCATTCCCCCATAAACCGCCTCGTTATCCTGACCCAACGCCGGGCTCGGTGCTGGTGCGACGTGCGCTGCTCCATGCAGCCGCAACGGCGAATTCGGTAGCGTCACCTCGCCGAAATCCGGGTGCGACACTTGCTGCAAGAACCCGCGCTCATGCATGTGCCGGTCGCGCATCACCTCATCTATTGTCCGCACGGGAGCGCTAGGAACTTTGTACCGCGCCGCGATCGCGGCTACGTCCGCCTTGCTCTGCTCCTGCGTCCACGCAGCCACTATCAATTCCACCTCATCCGCATGCTGTCCGCGCGCGGGGTGCGTGCTGAACCGAGGATTGCCTGCGAGCTCCTCGCGCCCCATTGCGCGGAGCAGGTTCTGCCAGTGCTGGTCGGTGACGACGTGGATGGCGACCCAGCCGTCGCGGGTGCGAAATGCGTTATAGGGGGCGCTTACCAATGAGGCCTGACGGTTGCCCGCTCGAGGCGGCGTCTTCCCGGTGGTCACATGGTATTCCATGCTTGTTGCCATGGTCGGATAGACCGTCTCCTGCATAGCGACTTCCACCAGTTGCCCATGCCCGGTGAACGCGCGCTGATAAAGAGCCGTCATCACCCCGGCATACAGGTGGATCCCGCCCATGAAATCCACCAATGTCGGCCCCGCCTTGGTCGGTGGACCATCCGGCCAGCCGGTCACGCTCATGATCCCGCTTGCGGCCTGCACGGTGAAATCCATCGCCAGATTGTCCCGGTCCGGTCCGCTGATCCCATACCCTGTTCCGGTGGCATAAATCAGCCGGGGATTCGCCGCCGAGAGCACCGTGTATCCGCAGCCCAGATCGTCCATCGTGCCCGGCGAGAAATTCTCCAACAGAACGTCGGCGCGTTTCACCAGCTCGACCAGCAGCGCGCGGCCGCGCGATGTCTTTAGATTCAGGGTAATCGCCCGCTTGTTTGCGTTCAGCAGCGCCATTGCGAAGGTGCCGGTCTTGCGAGGGAGAGCGCGGCGCCGGAGCGGCTCGCCCGCCGGCGGCTCGATTTTGATTACGTCCGCCCCTGCCTTCGCCATCAAGAACGTGGCGTACGGCCCCTGATAAATCTGCCCGAAATCGAGAACTGTCAGGCCGGCCAGCGGCAGCGGCTTGTCACTCATTACCTCTGTTTAGCCCGCATGAACCGGCGCGCGAAGCGCACCAACCTGGGGACTGTCGTCGGGCGCCTGAGCCGCTGGTCGTATCCGGCCAGCCGCCGGTCGTTCTCGGCAAGGCAGATATCCATCAGGGTCCCCGTATCGATATCTACCCCTGAGACCGCGCTTGCCCCCTGTACCGTGAAGTTCGCATCCTCCTTTTCTCCGGCGCTGACATCCTTGGCCAGCCCGATCCGTTCGCGGATCAGGAACGCCCACACCGCCATGGTCTTGAAGAAGAAGTACGGCCGCCGCCAAAGCGGCATGGTGCGGCGGTACCAGGCAATCCAGTTCACGAAGAACAGGATGTGCCGACCTTCCTCCTGGATCACCGGCTCGAATGTCTCCACGAGCGGTTGCGGGAAGTAGCCCGAGCGCCGCGCCAGCTCGAACAGGCCGAACGCAAAGAAACTGTCGATGCACTCGGAATACCCGGTTACCATCCAGCCCCACTCGGGGTCTTTCGGTTCGACGTATTCCGGTTCCGGCTCCAACTCGATCCCATAGGCACGGACGAGGTGCGACAGCACCTCCTTGTGGCGGCCTTCCTCGAAAGCCATCAGGTCGAATGCCTCGCGAAGCACTGGGTCCTGGATCAGGCGGGCAAAGCTCCTGATCCGAAGCTTCGCCCGTCCCTCGGTCTGCACTGCAATGTCCCAGATCGGCAGGCTGACCAGCCGGTTGCGTGCTTCGTCATCCAGCTTCGGCCACTCGATCACGGCGGGTTTGTAGGGGTTGAACGTGTCCAGGAGCATTCGGGAGAACATTGTCCGGTATTCATCATCACCGGTGCCGATCGGCCTGGGTGAGCCGAAACGCCAATGCCTGGCGGCGTAGTCCGCCGCCTCGATCGCCGAGCTGCTAGTCATGATAGCGCTATGTTCCTCGCGAAGGCTTTGTCAGCCGCCACATCACCCGCCCAAGGGTGCCAGCGCAAGCCGTCCCGTTTTACCCGGGCCTGACCGGCCCGGCAGGCCGTCTCATCACCTCCTGTAGTTTTTCCGCCAGCTCCGGCCGCCGGTAGGGTTTGGCCAGGAACACCATGCCGGCTTCCGCCGCGTCCGCCGAACCGGCGTATCCCGATGTCAGCAGCACCCGCAGCCCGGGCCGCAGCCGCTGTGCCTCCCGCGCCAGGGCCTCACCCAGCATTCCTCCGGGCAGCAACACGTCCGAGAACAGCACATCCACCTCGCGGCCGCTGTGCAGGATTGCCAGGGCGTCCGCGGCGTTACTTGCAGTTGCTATGGAATAGCCCAAGGCCTGGAGCATCTCGGAGGCGGCTGCCAGCACGTCGGGATTGTCCTCCACGACCAGAACCGTGCCGCTGCCGCTATCCTCGGTCGCGAGCCGCCGCGGTGCCTCTGCCGGCATTTCCCGCGCCGTGGACCTGGGGAGCAAGAGCTTCACCGTCGTGCCGATCCCCGGTTCGGAATCGATCGCGACATATCCGCCCGACTGTTTCACGAACCCATAGACCATGGAAAGTCCGAGGCCCGAACCTTTCCCAACCTCCTTGGTCGTGAAGAACGGCTCGAACACCTTCTCCAGTATCGGTTTGTCGATCCCGCAGCCGGTATCCGCGACGGAGACCAGAATGTAATCGCCGGAAGAGAGTCCCGGTGGCGCCTCCTCCTCCACGACCGGAAGGTTTCGTGTTTCGATCGTGATACGGCCGCCATCGGGCATGGCGTCGCGCGCGTTCACCACCAGGTTCAGGATGGCCGTCTGGAACTGCGCCGGGTCGATCCGGGCCGGGTCCAGCACCGGCGACAGCACGTACTGGACCGCTACGCGTTCCCCCGCCGCCTGTTCGATCAGGCGCGCGAACTCGCGGATCAGCCGGTTGGGATTGACGATTTCCGGGCGCAGCATCTGTCGCCGCGAATAGGCCAGAAGCTGCGCGGTCAGGTTTGCGCCTCGTTCCACCGCGCGCATCGCGGTTCCTGCCAGCCGGCGCACTGCTTGCTGCTGATCGGCCCGTTCGAGCAGGCGCTCCAGGCTGCCCATCACCACCATAAGCAGGTTGTTGAAGTCGTGCGCGACGCCGCCGGTCATCTGGCCGATAGCCTCCATCTTCTGCGCCTGTTGCAGCGCATGCTCGATCCGCTTTTTCTCGGTCACGTCGATCAGCACGGCCGCCGTGCGCACGAACTTTCCGGCCGCGTCTCGCTCCAGCCGGGCCGAGATCAGCACATCGACGACTGCCCCGTCCTTCCGGCGCAGTTGCCGCTCTCCGTCGCGGACCTCGCCGAAGGTGAGCATCTGCTGCCAGCCGGCCTGGAAGGCGGGCACGGACGCCGGTGCCAGAAAATCAGCGAAGGGGCGTCCGAGCACCTCCTCGCGGGTGTAGCCGAGCAGTTCCAACCAGCGCTCGCTAACTGCGAGCAGCCGCCCGTCGGGATCCGCCGACTGCATCGGCACGGGTGTCCGGTCATACAGCGCCCGCTGACGCGCTTCGCTCTCCCGCAGCGCCTCTGCTACCTGCTCCGCCTGCCAGTGTGCGCGTGCCTCGGCGCGGCCGCGGCGGATTACCGCGAGCGAGCTCAGTATGAGCGACAGACTTGCGGTGAGGGCCAGCCCCCCGAAGGCAGCCACTGAGGGATACCATTCCCGGAGGAGGTTGGCGCGATCCATGCCATAGGTCACGAATACCGGCATTCCCGGGATGCGCCGGTAGCCGATCAGCCGCGAGCGTCCGTCGATCGGCGAGACCGGAACCTCGTAAAGGCCGGTATCGGCTTGGCGGAACGCGGTCAGCGCGGCGGGGCTGAACCGGACCGGCTTGCCATCCGAGCGACGAGTTGCCTCGGGTACCGTTCCAGGAGCGTGCCGTCCGCTTTGACGAGAGCGACTATGTCGCCGCGTTGGATCAGGGCCTGCCAGAATTCCGTTACTGCGCGAGGGGAGATGTTGAGGGCGACTACCCCCCGGAAGGCAGCATTTGGGCCGGTGAGCGGCTCTGCCAGGGTGAACACCGTGTGGTGCGAGATGTGCCCGACGACCGGCTCGCCGATTGCCATTTGCGCGCCTGCCTGCGCCTCCTGGAAATAGCGGCGGTTGGCGAGATTTGCCGTGGTTGGGGGTGGGTAGAGCCGCACGGGAACCGGGTAGGCCATGCTGGAGACCTCGGGCTCGCCCGCCGCGTCCGCGACGAAGACGCTGTCAACCTCCGGCACCGCGGAGACCATCCTCCGGAGGAAGTCGTGTAACGCGGATTCCTGGGCGGCAATTTCCCGCCAGCTTAGCGGCGCAATCCGGTCCCGGGCCCTGTCCATGATGAGCTGGTCGAGCTGGAACATGCGGGCGGCATGCTCCTCCAGGAGCTGCGTCGTCCGGTTGATGTCGGAGCGCGCTTCACGGTTGACCCGATGCCAGCTCCAGGCCGCGGTGGCCGCGAACAGAAGGGCCGGCCCCAGGATGGAGGCCGCGACCAGGGGGCCGTAGGGGGAATGCTGCTTGTGGCGCACCGGCGGGTGGTTAGACGAGCGGGCGGGGGGATGGCAAGGGATGTTGCTGGAGTGGAATGGCAGGGACGGAATGCCGGAACTTGCCGGCAAGGTCGCGATCGTTACAGGCGCGGGTTCCCGCACCGAGGGGATCAGGTATGAGGGGACCGGCTTTTGGGTGTGTACAAAACGCGGTTTGTGCAATGCAGCAAATTGTACAAAGCCTCTGTTTGTGCATTGCGGAAAACGTACAAAACGGCACTTTGTGCAATGCGGAAAAGGTACAAAACCGGGGTTTGTGCGTTGCGAAAAATGTACGAACCCGAAATTTGTTGCGATGAATGCATGATCCTTTGGGGATTATGGGGCTGAGATGGTGAAGTGGCTGGGCGGTTCAATGCGGAACTGTGGACGAGGGTGGGCTGGGGCGAATGGCTTGCGAGTTTGACTAAGCAGTGACGTGTGCCATTCTCCGTTTGTAGTGGCACTCACTGGCTGCGTGACCGAGGCGATCCGCCCCAGCAGAGGCGGGTGCGGCCCCTATGGGGAGGTAAACGGATGATTAAGAAACGAACTCTCGTTTCTTCTGCCGCGCTGCTGGCGGCTGCGGCACCGTTCGCGGCGAAGGCGGCGCCCGAGCGCAGGACTTTCTATTGGGTTTCCCATGGCTCACCTGCCGATCCAGTTTGGACGTATTTCCTGCAAGGAGCGAGGGTGTGGGCAAGGGACACGGGCCAAACGGTAAATACCTCCTTCCACAGCGGCGACGTGCCATCGCAACAGGAAGCCGCGCGAGAAGCCATCGCTGCCAAGGCTGACGGTATCGTTACCACCAGTCCCGATCCAGGCAGCATGGTCAAGGTGGTGGCCGACGCGAAGGCCGCCGGAATCCCGATCATCAACTTCAACACGCCTGATCCTGCGGCGCATTTTGACGCCTATGTGGGCGGCGATAACGTGATGTTTGGCCACAACTGGGCGCAGTATCTTGTCGATAACCACCTAATCAAAAAGGGCGACTTCGTCTGGCTGCCGGTGGAGGTGCAGGGCGCCACGTATGGCGTGCAGGAAGAGCAGGGAATCGCCGGTGTGCTGAAGCCGCTGGGGATCACGTGGGAGGTGACGGGAAACACACTCGACCAGGCCACGGTGATTAGCCGCATGGTGGAATACCTCGGCGCCAATCGCAAGAAGATCAATGCCATTATCGGTCTTGGCGATTTGGTAACGGGAAGCATTAAACGCGTATTCGACCAGGCTGGAGTACCCAAAGGCTCGATCCCGGTGGTCGGCTGGGGCAACTCGCTCGACACGGTGGACGAGGTCCTGACAGGTTATGTGAACGCTGCGCAGTGGCAGGCGCCGCAGGCGACCAGTTACATGGCGCTATCGATGGCCGACATGGAGGCAAGCGGCATACCGGCCGGGTTCAATATCATTACCGGTGCTCTTTATACAGCCAAGGAGGCAGCGCTGTATAAGAAGCTGCTTTCCACGAAATAGGTGCGGAGGTGATCGCGGCCGCATGGCAGAGCCGATGTATCCGCTATATCGGCTGCCGATGCTAGAGCAGGTTGAGGCTGATTGGAACCGCGCCACCCTCACCCGGCGCGCTTCGCGCGCCGACCTCTCCCGCAGAGCGCGGGAGAGGTGAGTATGGCGCCAGTTCCAGTCATCGTGGGTTCGCTCTAAATGACGTGCAATCTAACTAGGGCCGAGCACGGTCATGCTGAACGTTGCCAAAGTTGATGCGGACCGGATACCGGGGATGCGGCAACGTTCGGCGTTGCTGCGTTTACTCGCCAAACCGGAGTTCGGTCCATTTATCCTTCTGGCGGTCGAACTGGCCGCCTTTGGATCGATGCGCCCATTATACCTTTCGCCTTTCAATATCAGCAACGTTCTGGACTTTACGGTAGAACTGGGGCTGATTGCCCTGCCAACGACGCTGTTGATGACCGCCGGCGAATTCGATCTTTCGGTAGGCTCGGTATTCGGCTTTTCGGCGGTATTGATGTGGACGCTGTTCAATAGCGGCGCAACATCTTTGATGATCGCTTTCGTGATCGCGCTCGGCGTTGCCGCGGCCATCGGTCTGGTCAATGGCTGGTTCGTTACGAGATTGAAGATTTCGTCGTTTCTGGTTACGCTGGGTATGTTACTTGTCGTTCGCGGTGCCGCCCTCTATTTGACGCAAGGCTTTCCCCAACGCTCCTGGAGCGCCGCCGGATCATGGCTGGCTGCCGTGCTGGCCGGGGAAATCTATGTTGGCCAGCTTCACATTTATATGTCACTATTCTGGTTTATCGCTGCCGCGATTGTGCTGCATTACGTGCTGACGCAGACCAGGGTGGGCAACTGGATCCAGGCCGCCGGCGGCAGTCCCAGTGCGGCGCGGGCGCGCGGGGTGAATGTCGGGCGCACCAAAAGGGTTTTATTCGTGCTGACCGCGATGATGGCGGCGTTTTCCGGCATTATCAGCTCGATCCGAACCTCGGCAGCCAACCCGAACAGCGGCACCGGTTACGAGCTGGAGGTGATCGCCATGGTTGTGATAGGCGGCACCGCATTGACTGGGGGACGGGGCACGATCGTCGGAACAGTGTTGGGAATTTTCATCCTCCGCTGCATGCATAGTGGCCTGGTGATGATCGGCGTTCCCGGATTGGCCTACGAAATCTTCGTGGGTGCGATCATTCTGGCGATGGTGGCACTGCAGGCGTGGTTGGAACGCCGACAGCAGGCTGAAAGCTGAGACGGTGACCGAAGAACTCGTCCGCATGGAGCATATCAGCAAATTCTATGGCCGCGTACAGGCACTGAGAGACGTAACATTTAGCGTACGCCACCGGGAGATCGTGGGTCTGCTCGGCGATAATGGGGCCGGGAAGTCCACACTGATCAAGATCCTTTCCGGCGTGGTGCCTGCCAGCAGTGGTGCGATTTTCCTGCGTGGCCGCGAGGCGAATATCAGAACGACGAGCGACGCCATTGCGTGTGGCATTGAGACGATCTACCAGGATTCGGCGTTGGTACCGCAACTTTCCATCACGCGCAATCTGTTTCTTGGCCGCGAGCCGATCAAGGGCCTATGGCTGTTCAACCGCCTGAATCAGGCGTCGATGAACAGGGCGGCGCGCGAGCTGTTGCTGAAGGTCGGCGTAACCAAAGACATTCCGCCCACCACACCGATCAGCGCGCTTTCCGGTGGAGAGAGGCAGGCGGTAGCGATTGCACGCGCGCTGTACTTTGATAGTGAGCTGATTATCCTTGATGAACCCACGAACAACCTTGGGGTGGTAGAAACGCGCAGCGTTCTGCGGTTTGTGCGCAATGCGCGCGATTCCGGGCATTCCTGCATATTCATCGCCCATAACATCCACCATGTCTTTCAGGTAGTGGACCGCATCGTGATCCTGCGCCACGGAGAGGTTGTCGCCGACGACATTGACCCGAAGCGGACCAGCATCGAAGAGGTTGAAGGGATCATTGCCGGCATGGGTGAAGAGGGAGCCTATGCCACGAGCTGAGAAATTGATCCATCAGTATGACGCGGCGGCTTGGGGTTTATAGGGGCTCCTATCATGGCTGATGTCCGGGTCGTTTGCGCAGTTGGACAACGCGGGCAACTTGGGCTGCGCGGACAGCTTCCATGGGAAGGGACGAAGGAGCCCGAATACATCGCCGATGTGCAGCGTTTCTTTGAACTGACGCGCGGCCACGTGCTTTTGGCTGGCCCGCAGACTTTTCGGTCTTTTCCGGCATTCGCTTTCCAAGATCGGACCATCGTCGAGATCCGTTCGCATGTCCATCCCGCCGAGGCGTTGGCGGCTTATCCTGAACGCGTCGTCTACATCTGCGGTGGCCTGGCTGTCTGGTCCGCGTATGCACCGTTTATCCGCCATTGGGATATCACCCGATTGCCTTACGACGGCGAAGCTGATCGCTTCTTTGATCCGGGATGGCTTCTTGCGACGGGGAAAGAGACGATTTGAAACACAAAGGGTCATAGAGGCCCACGAAGATTTGGGTTTTGCCACTTGGCGCAATTATGAATGCAAGCTAAACGAGCGGTCAGCCGTTCGAAAGGGGAGGAGAGACTGTCATGATTCGACGTCGCAACATGTTGCTTGCCTCCGCGGGGGTGTTGGCAGCCCCGGCCATCGTCGGGCGTGCCAATGCCCAGTCCAAGTTCGACTGGCAGCAGTTCAAGGGTCAGCATATTGAGGTGAATTATCAGCTCTCGCCGCGAGGCGATGTGGCTAAAGCCCACTTGAAGGAATTCACGCAACTCACGGGTATTACCGTGGGTTTCGAACAGATCCCGGAGCAGCAGCAGCGTCCGAAGGTCGCGCTGGAGATGGCGACCGGCCATCCGAGCTTCGACGTGGTGAATGTCGGGATGCACGTGCAGAAACGGCTGCTGGAGAAGGCACGTTGGATGGAGGATTTGCGACCCTATATCGCGGATTCTGCGTTGACTTCCCCGGACTTCGACCTGGCTGATTTCAGTGTGCCGTCCATGAAGGTCGCGACCGGCGAGGATGGGCGGATCAACGTGCTGCCGCTGAACCAGGATCTCTTTATCATTTTCTATAACAAGAAGTTGCTGGGGGCGAAGGGCTTCAAGGCTCCCCCCGCTACGTTCGATGAGATGATGAGCATGGCTCATGCTCTTACCGAGCCGGCCAAGGGCAATTACGGGTTTGTTGGACGCGGGCTGAAAAACGCTAATGTCGTGCTATACGACAGCATTCTGCTCGGGTGGGATCAGGAGACCGTTACGCCGGATGGCCGCAAGCTGCTGACGGATACGCCGGCTGCGATCGAGGCTGGCAAATGGTATCAGAGGATCATGCGGGACTGCGGTCCGCCAGGCAGCATCGGGTTCAACTGGAACGAGTGCCAGACTACCTTTGGCCAGGCCCGTGCAGCGATGTGGTGGGACGGGATCGGTTTCTCGGCTCCGCTGCTCGATCCCACCAAGTCACGCATTGTGGATGTCGTGGGCTTCGCGCCCGTTCCGGCGGGTCCGAAGGCGCATAATTGCGCTACGTTCGTCGATGGCATCGGCATTCCGGCCCGCGCGCGCAACAAGAAGCCCGCCTGGTTGTTCTTGCAATGGGTCGCGGGCAAGAAGATGCTGACCGAGGTCCTGCGCACCGGCTCTGGCACACCGCCTCGTCTGTCCTGCTACGCGCAGACCGAGGTGCTGAAAAGCAGCAAGTTTCCGCAGGAGTGGTTCGATACGACGCAAGCGAGCCTGAAGATGGCGCGTTCGGGCCTGCCGGTGATTGTGCCGGTGACGGAATTCCGGGACACGATAGGCGCGGCTTTGACGAATATCGTCGCAGGGTCTGACGTTGCGACTGAGCTCACCAGGGCCACGAAGGCGTTTCAGCCGGTGCTCGATAAGTCGAATGCCGCTTAGGGCGTTTTCAGCGTGAACGGAGCTGCGCCACCCTCACCCGGCGCGGCTTGCTCCGCGCCGACCTCTCCCTCAGGGAGAGGTGAGTAGGGAGAGTCTGACAGTGTCAGCGCGCCGGGTCCGCGGGCGGGCGCGTGCGAATTATGCGCGGCATTACTGGCCATTTGCGGTGCCGGCGGCCGTTGTCGTGTTGGCGGTTATTATTTTTCCGTGGCTGTTCACGCTGTTTATTTCGGTCCATCAGTGGGATCCGTCCGGTGGCGTAACCTGGGCCGGATGGTCCAATTACTTGCACTTGGCAACCGATCCTCGGTTTGGCTGGGCCGTATTGCGCACACTGTATTTTTCGGTGCTGTCGGTTGTCCTTCCGATCATGCTTGGCGTTGCCGCCGCGGTTTGTTTTCATCAGCGGTTTCCGTTGCGCGGTCTGGCACGGACCGTATTTATTCTGCCAATGATGGCTACGCCGGTTGCGGTCGCGCTAGTGTGGTCGATGATGTTTCACCCGCAACTCGGAGTGCTGAACTACCTGCTAACCTCGATTGCATTGCCGCCGTCCACGTGGACATATAGCCCGGATACCGTGATTCCCACCTTAGTTATGGTGGAAACGTGGCAATGGACGCCGCTTGTCATGCTGATTGTGCTGGGCGGCATCGCCAGCCTGCCGACCGATCCTTATGAGGCCGCGCGGCTGGACGGAGCGAGTGCCTGGCAGAGCATTCGCCATATTACTCTTCCCTTGCTCGCGCCGTTTATTGTTATTGCCGGGGTGATACGCACGATCGACGCGCTGAAGTCCTTCGACGTGATCTATGTGATTACGCAAGGGGGCCCGGGAACGGCTTCCGAAACGATCAATATTCTTTTGTATCAGCAGGCGTTCGCATATTACCAGCTCGGCTATGCGGGGGCGATCACGGTTGTGTTTTTCGCGCTGATCCTGGCGATAACGTTTGTCCTTCTTGTAGTGCGAGAGCAGGCGCGATGGCAGTGATGCGGTGGCGGGTGAAGAGGATGGCGGGACGGCTGGGGCTTTATGCTTCGGTGCTGGTGCTGGTATCGCCCGCAGCATTTGTATTTCTGTGGATGCTGTCGCTTTCGCTGAAGAACGAGGTGGACAATATGGCGTTTCCGCCGGTGTTTATCCCGCATCCGCCGACGCTGGCGAATTTCGTGAAGGTGTTCGCCGAAAATGACTTTCTGAGTTACACGATCAACTCGGTGGTCGTCTCGTTCAGCGCGACACTGCTTGCGCTGGCGATCGGGGTTCCGGCTGGTTATGGCATCGCTCGTATGCGCGCGATGCGGGCGGCGACACTGATCCTTATTGCCCGGCTGACGCCAGGGCTATCATATCTCATTCCGCTGTTTCTGCTTTTTCAGTGGATGGGGATGATTGGTACGCTGACGCCGATCGTGATTACGCATCTGGTCATTACAGTGCCGATCGTGGTCTGGGTGATGATCGGGTTTTTCGAGGGGTTGCCCACTGAGCTGGAGGAAGCGGCGCTGGTTGATGGTGCCAATACGTGGCAGGCTTTCCGGCATGTGGCGGATGCCGCTGGCGCGGCCGGGAATTACCGTGGCGACGATTCTCTCGTTCATTTTTAGTTGGAACAACTTTCTGTTCGGCGTGGTGCTTGCGAACCGGGAGACGCGTACGTTGCCCGTGGCCGTGTATAATGTTTTGACGTTTGAGCAGGTGAGTTGGGGTCCGTTGGCGGCGGCGGCCCTGGTGGTGACGGCACCTGTGCTGGTGCTGACGCTGCTGATGCAGAAGGAGATCGTGGCGGGGCTTACGACGGGCGGGTTGAAGGGGGGGTGACCGTGAGCAAGTTGGTGTTCCACGAGCGTGTAGGTCTGGATAACCGACGCATCAGTCCTTTCTCCTGGCGCATCCGCTATGCGCTCGCGCACAAGGGACTGGAGCCCGAAGTAGTGCCGACGCGCTTCGCCGATGTTGGGCGTATTCGCGCGTTGAGTGGACAAGAGCTGGTGCCAGTCCTCGAGCATGATGGGCTAGTAGTGCACGACAGTTGGGCAATTACCTGCCATTTGGAGGACGCCTTCCCCGATCGCGCGTCTCTGTTTGGGTGCGCAACCGGGCGTGGCTCTGCGCGATTGGTCAATCACTGGTCCGATACGGTGCTCGCCCCGCCGCTGCGGCGGCTGATTTACGCTGACTTCATCTGGTGTGTTGACCCTGGTGACCGGGCATATTTTCGTCGCACGCGCGAGGCGCTGCTTGGTGCAACGCTGGAGGAAACGTGCGCCGACCGCGATCGCTCACTGGCAGATTTCGCGGATGTCTGCGGACCGCTGGAGCGGACGCTTGCCGAGCAGCCGTTTCTTGCGGGCACCGCGCCGGCCTACGTGGATTACATTGTTTTTTCCGTGTTTCAGTGGGCACGCATGGGCAGCCCGCGAGACGTGCTGCCGCAGGAGCGAGGGTACCCGGCGCTTCGCGCTTGGCGGGCACGCATGGTCGCGCGGCACGATGGGCTTGGAGATCGATTCGCGGGCTATCCCGCGGAGGGGGAGGGGACGGGCCGGACCTGATTCATTGCGAAGATGGCCGGGTCAAGCCCGGCCATGACGGGACGGGGCATAGAACGCGGGGCGCTATCCGAGTCCGGCTGCTCGCGCGAGGAGAAATAACCCCGCCCAGACGGCGACGGCCCCCGTGGCTCGGGCGACGAGCTCACCGGCCGGTGCGAGGCGTTCGGCGGTGATTGCTGCCGTTACGACAGCCATCGCGCGCAGGTCCATAACGCCGAGAACGAGTAGGATCGCTGTCAGGCCGGCACAGCAGGTGCTGCAGTGGAGGCCGAGGCGCAGGCCATGTCGCCAGGCCGTCCCGGCGTTCGCCGGCAGCGTACGGCCAAGCCCGGGGCATCCCGGCAGCAGGCAAGGTGGCGCGCTTTCCATGCCGTGAACTGGAGCACGCCGGCGATCAGGACGACGGCACCGGCCGCGATCGGAACGGCGCGCGCCAGCGCCGGCTGCTGCATCTCGAGCGTTGCCAACGCGAGGCCAAGCGGAAGCGCGGCCATTCCGAACAGGGTCCAGACGAGGAAATAACCAAGGGTCACGAGCGCAGTCAGCGAAGCGAGCCGCACCTCGCCTGGCCTGCCGACGGCCTGGCGGTAGCGGCGCAGCATCGGGACCAGGGATGGCAGCATCATCGTTACCATCATTACGATCCACATGCCGAGGAACGACTCTGCGGTGCCGGGCCACGTTTGTCCGCACATCGGCATCCATGCCATCGACATGGCCCAGCCGCCGGGCATCGGTATATCACCCATCGCCGACATGGAGGTGCACCAGATGATCGTTCCCGCGGTGCTGGCAGCGAAGAGGAGCGCCGAGGCGCCGAAGAATGCTCGCTCGGAAGACATCGGTCGCGGCTCAGCGTGTGTTGTACTCGTCGTGGCGGCGCCACCAGATGCCCCTCTCGTTGCGCCCCTTGGGTGCGCGGTCGAGCCACTGATAGGCGCCCCAAAGGCCGTCCAGGCCCCGCGCATAAGTCGAATAGGTGTGATAAATGACGCCGTCCTCGAGCAGGAACGCGCTCATGCCCGGTCTATCGCGCGAGTAGGTGGGCGCGTCGGTTCCGCAGGTGGCCGCAAACTGGGCGACGGGCTCCGGGACCGGCGTCGCATCCATCGCGTGGCCGCCGCGCTCGTAATTGTATTCGATGGCTCCCTCGCGCTGTTGCTGCTCGGTGAATGAGACGTTGAAGTCGAAGTTGAAGTCGTTGCCGAACGAGGACGCCCAGGGAAACGTCCAGCCCATTCGCCGCTTGTACGCCTGCAGTTTCGCGAGGGGCGCACGCGAAACCGCCCAGAGCATCACGTCATGGTTCGCCAAGTGGACGGCAAATCCGTTGAAGCCGTCCGCGATCATCGAGCAGGAAGGGCAGCCGGCGGTGTAGTCGGGTCCGAACATGAAGTGGTAGACGAGGAGCTGCGAACGCCCTCTGAAGAGGTCTGGCAGCGAGGCGTTGCCTTCATCAGTTTCAAACCTGTACTGCTTATCGACGCGGACCCACGGCAGCTCCTGACGTCGCCGCGCGAGTTCGTCGCTGCGCCGTGTCAGCTCCTTCTCTGCCGCGAGCAGCTCGAGCCGTGCTGCAAGCCAGTCTTCACGTGTTCCGGTCATGTGGGTTGTCATGGTTCTTTGCTCCCTTGGGTGACTGGTGGTGATGAGGCAGATAAGTACGGGGCAACGAACGGTGGGAGTGACAAGTGTGGCGGGATTCGGATGGACTCGCTGATCACGGCCGCAGCGTGTGCGCTCGCGGCGGGTGATCCGCTTACCGCACTGGACCGGGTCGCGTTGCGCGACGACGCCCCTGCGCTGGCGCTTCGAGGTATCGCGATGGCTCAGCTCGGCGATTTCGATCGAGCCAAGGCCCTCCTGCGAAGTGCGGCACGTGCGTTCGGTCCGAAAGAGGCCGTGGCCCGCGCGAGGTGTGTCGTTGCCGAGGCCGAGATCGCGCTCGCCTCGCGGGACCTGGGCTGGCCCGCGAAGGTGCTCAACGCGGCGCGGGTGACGCTCGAACAGTATGGCGACCGGGTGAACGCGGCTTATGCTCGGTATCTCGAGGTGCGGCGCCTGCTCCTGATCGGGCGCCTGGGCGAGGCCGAGCGTGGGTTCGCCAGGCTGGATCCCGCGCCGTTCCCGCCCGCGCTGAAGGCTGCGCACGAATTGGTGGTTGCAGGGATCGCGATCCGGCGGCTCCGGACGAAGGCCGCGCGCGCTGCGCTCGCTCGGGCTGCACATGCAGCGCATCAAGCCGGGATTGCGGCGCTGATCGCGGAGGTCGAAAGCGCATCCCTCGTGCTGAACACACCCGCTGCGCGCCTGGTCGCGCGAGGGGAGGAGCGAATGCTCATGCTCGAGGAGGTTGAAGCGTTGCTGAGTTCGCAGGCGCTCGTCGTGGACGCCTGCCGTAACGTCGTGCGTGACGCACGCACAGTGGTCTCGCTCGCGAGGCGTCCGGTGTTGTTCATGCTCGCACGTGCGCTTGCTGAAGCGTGGCCGGGAGATGTGCCCAGGGATGTGCTCGTCGCGCGGGCATTCCGGGGGAAGTTCGCCGATGAATCACATCGCGCGCGGTTGCGGGTCGAAGTGGGGCGGCTTCGCGCAATGCTGCGGACGCTGGCAGAGGTGAATGCGACGGAGCGCGGATTTGCGCTGGTGCCGCGCCGCGCACGCGAGGTTGTTGTGCTGGCGCGGCCGGTCGAAGAGCAACATGCGGCGGTGCTGGCGTTGCTCGCCGATGGTGAGTGGTGGTCGAGTTCAGCCCTGGCGCTCGCGCTTGGTGCTAGCCAGCGCAGCGTGCAGCGGGCACTCGACGCGCTTGCGGTCGCAGGCAAGGTGCAGTCTTTTGGTCGCGGGCGAGCGCGCCGCTGGATGACTCCGCTGGTGCCGGGATTCACGACGACGTTGTTACTTCCTAGTCCGCTGCCAGATGGCTAGGGCTAGAGCTCTTTCATCGTGGCTGGAGCCGCGCCATCCTCACCCGGCGCGCCGTGCGCGCCGACCTCGCAGAGCGGGAGAGGTAAATTCGGTGGCGCGTTTCCTGTAACTATGACGCTAGGGGTGGAGCATGGAGCAATCAGCGGCTGAAATCCTTCGTGAGTATGGGCCCTTTCCGGGTGTCGAGAGCGTGCATGGGGTCTCGTACGACGGTCAGCACGTGTGGTTTGCGTCCGGCGACAAACTGAGCGCCCTCGATCCGACGAGCGGAACGACGCTGCGCGCGATAGATGTCGCCGCACGCGCAGGAACGGCCTTCGACGGCCAGCATCTGTTTCAGATCGGCGAGGATCGCATTCAGAAGATCGATCCCAAGACCGGCCGCGTACTCTCCACGATCCCGGCGCCCGGCGGCGGCCGGCTCTCGGGGCTCGCTTGGGCCGAGGGGATGCTGTGGGTCGGGCAGGACCGGAACATCCATCAGGTCGATCCCCAAACAGGGGCGATTCTTCGCACCATCCGGTCCAACCGCTTCGTCACCGGGGTCACCTGGATCGAAGGAGAGCTCTGGCACGGCACCTGGGAAGGTGACGAGAGCGATTTGCGGCGGGTAGATCCTGGAACGGGAGAGGTGCTGGAGAGCCTCGAGATGCCGTCTGGAACAGGCGTGTCGGGGCTCGAGTCCGATGGCGGCGATCAGTTCTTCTGCGGAGGCGGAAATAGCGGGACGGTGAGAGTTGTGCGTCGACCCGGGCGGGCCCACAGCGGCTCTGAGACCGCCGTCGGCCTCATGAGCAGGTAATCAAAGCGCCAGTGGTCACTACCACCTGGCGCGCATAGCCCCGTCCACGCCGCCGTCCGGGGTGCTCGAGAAGTCTGCGGGTATCGGCTTGTCGTCGAGCCGCTGCGGGACGACATGGTCACCAACTGCAAACTCCGAAGAGGTCTCGGAGGTTAGCTACGATGCGGAAGCCGAGCCCGTATGAGGGTCGCGCGCGGGAGCTGGCGATTGCGGCGGGGATTGATCCGGACAGCCGAGTGCCGCGGCCGGGGGAGTCGCCGGGCGGGCGGGGAATGCCGGCGTGGTGTCAGTTCCGCGAGGCGGCGCGGGCGGAGCACTTGGCGAACGAGGTGGCGGTGCTGGAACTGCCGCCGCAGGAGCCTGCGTATGCCAATGCCCCGCTGACGGTGCTGGGCAATCATGACGAGGCGACACTTGCGCAGATGCGGACCTGCCTCGGGGTGGGGAACGTGGTTGCCGGGGTGGTCTGTGGCGATGCGCATCTGGGGTACGCGCAGCCGGTGGGCGGGGTGATCGCCTATGAGGGGCAGATCAGCATCTCCGGCGTCGGGTTCGACATCGGCTGCGGCAACATGGCGGTGCGGCTGGATACACCATACGCGGCAATCGAGGACCGGGTGGGGCCGATCTTGCGGGATGTAAGACGGACGATCTCGTTTGGGCTGGGGCGCGCTAACGAGGAGCGGGTGGAGCATCCGCTGTTCGACGACGCGGAGGCGTGGCGGGCCTCTGACATGGGCGCGTACAAACAAAAGGCGGCGGCGCAACTCGGGACGGTCGGGTCCGGCAATCACTATGTCGATCTGTTTGTCGATGAGGCGGGATTGGTCTGGATCAGGGTGCATTTCGGCAGCCGTGGCCTCGGGCATACGGCCGCGACCCGCTACCTGAAAGAGGCCGGCGGGCGGGATGGTATGAACGTGCCGCCGACGGTGGTGCCGGCGGATTGCGAGCTCGGGCGGCGGTATCTGGCGGCGATGGAACTGGCGGGGCGATACGCCTATGGCGGGAGGGAGTGGGTGGTCGAGCGGGTACGCCGGATAATCGGCGGTTCAGTCACGGAGAGCGTGCACAATCACCACAACTACGCCTGGCGGGAGGTGCATGACGGGCGTGAGCTGTGGGTGGTGCGGAAGGGTGCCACTCCGGCGTTTCCGGGGCAGCGGGGGTTTGTCGGCGGTTCAACGGGTGATGATGCGGTGATTATCGAGGGCGTGGAGAGCGAGGCGTCGCGCGGCGCGCTTTACTCCACGATCCATGGGGCCGGGCGGCTGTTCGGGCGGAAGGAGGCGAAGCGGCTGTTCCAGAGGGCGCAGATGGATGCGTGGCTGCGGGAGCGGGGCGTGCAGCTCGTTGGTGGGGATCTGGACGAAAGCCCGATGGCGTATCGCCGATTGGACGCGGTGCTGGCGGAGCATGCGGGCACGATCCGGGTGCTGCACCGGCTGCGGCCGTTTGCGGTAGCGATGGCGGGGGAGGGGGAGTTCGATCCGTTCAAGGATTGAGATCCCGACCCTCGGCCCTCACCCGGCGCTTCGCGCCGATCCCGGATCGAGTCCGGGACAGGCCTCTCCCAGAGGGAGAGGTGAAATGAGTCTCAGCGGAAGATGTTACCAACTTCTACTCGGACGCCAGGGAGTGCCTCGATCGTAACAATCCCCGGCGGTCCGGCGCGTTCAGCCTTGCCGTAGCGCTCGTTCTGAGGCTTTCGGTACACCTCGACCTCTTTGCCTAGCAGGTTCACGATCCAGACCTCGGGGATGCCGTGTCTGGCGTAGAGTGCCAGTTTCACCGCTCTGTCGTAGTCCAGGCTACTGTGGGCGACCTCGATTATCAGCAGCGTGTCCTGTGGAGTCGGGAGTGCAGACCGGTAGCCATCCGGGCGTGGCCTGAGCAGGGCGAAGTCGGGTTGTGGTTCGCTGCGTCGGTCCAGGCGGACGGGGTTTTGCGGCGAGACAAGCGCCCGGTCACCCACGGCCATTATCAGGAGTCGGGTGAGGTCATTTACGGCCGCGGCGTGTTCGCTGCCAATGGGTGCCATCTCGACCAGCTCTCCCTCGATCAGTTCGACGCGGTCGTCCTCACTCAGGATGCCTGCCTCGCCCATGCGGTGGTAATCGTCCACCGTCAGCAGGTGGCGAGGAACGGTCGGATAGCGGGCGAGCAGACTTACTCGGTCCTCGTCCATGTCAGTCTCCTTCAAACGGCGGCATTTTACCCTCACCCGGCGCGCTCCGCGCGCCGACCTCTCCCGCAGGGAGAGGTAAATTAGGTTTCATGTGCAGCCTTCGTCATGCAGGAGGTCGATGACGGCCTGTTCGGGGACGTCGCGGGCAGTGAAGGCCTGCCCGATGCCGCGAGCGAGGACGAAGGTGAGCGCTCCATCGCGCACTTTTTTATCACGGCGCATATGGCCGATGAGACTGGCGGCGGCGAAGCGGCGGTTCAGCATGCGGAGCTCGGAGGGGAGGCTGATGGCGGCGAGATGGGTGGTGACGCGCTCTGCGTCTTGTCGGGGGCAGAGGCCGAGGCGGGCGGAGAGGCGGAAGGCGAGGCCGAGGCCGATGGCGACAGCTTCGCCGTGCAGGATGCCGCCAGTGTAGCCGTATTCGGCCTCCAAGGCGTGGCCGAAGGTGTGGCCGAGATTGAGCAGCGCGCGGCCATCAGAGGGTTTTTCCTCCCGTTCGTCGTCCCCAACCACGGCGGCTTTGAATTCGCAGGCGCGGTAGATGGCCTCCGCCTGAGCCTCCCGCTCGCCGGCGACAACGGTGGGCCCGTTCTGCTCGCACCAGGCGAACAAGTCGGGATCGCCGATGAGTCCGGCTTTGGCGATTTCGGCGTAGCCCGCGCGGAGCTCTCGCGGCGGGAGGGTGGCGAGGGTCGCAGTATCGGCTAGTACCATGCGCGGCTGGTGGAAGGCGCCGAGCAGGTTCTTGCCATGAGATGTGTTGATGCCGGTTTTGCCGCCAACGGAGGAGTCGACCTGGGCGAGGAGGGTTGTGGGGATCTGGACGAAGGGAAGGCCGCGGAGGGTGGTCGCGGCGGCGAAGCCGGCGAGGTCGCCGATCACGCCTCCGCCCAAGGCGATGATGGCGGTGCGGCGCTCGACCCTTTGTTCGAGGAGTTGGCTGGTGAGTCGGGCAAAGGTTTCAAGATTTCTTGGAGGCCTCGCCGGCGGGGACGGTGATGTGGGTGGCGGCGATTTCGGTTTGGGTGAGGCCCTGGAGCAGGGCGGGAAGGTGCAGGGGGGCGACGGTGGAATCGGTGACGACGACGGCGCGTTTCTGCGGGAGAACGGGAGCGAGCAGCGCTCCGGCGCGGGTCAGCAGGTTTTCGCCGATAACGAGCTCATAGGAGGTGGCGGGGAGCGTGACCTCGAGCCGGCGAGGCGGTTGCCAGGCGAGGATGGTATCCAGGACCCGGGAGGTGGTGGCATCGGGGGTTTCATCGGTGCAGTCCACGGTAATGTCGGCCTCCGCATAGTACGGCGCACGCTGAGCGATCAGGCGGTTTAGGATCTCGGCGTGGTCGCCGCCAGAGAGCAGGGGGCGGTGGTCGCGGCCGGCGACGCGGCGGATCAGGACCTCAATGGGGGCGCGGAGCCAGACGGAGATTGCGGCTTTGCGGCTGAGGGCGCGTGTTGCAGGGTCCATGAACGCTCCGCCGCCAAACGCGATCACTGCTGGGGCACCGTGGAGCAGACGGCGGATGACGCGGTGCTCACCGGCGCGAAATTCGGGTTCGCCAAAGCGGTCGAAGATTTCGGCGACGGTGCAGCCGGCGGCGGCCTCGATCTCCATGTCGGCGTCGCGGAACGGAAGGCCCAGGCGGGCGGCGAGGCGCCGGCCGATGGAGGTCTTGCCCGCGCCCATGAGGCCGACGAGCACGATCGAGCGGGCTTTCAAATGGTCCGGGAGCGGGGGCAGGCTATGAACTACGTTGTTGCGCCACATTGAGGGAAAAGAGTAGCACAGCGCACGAACTCGTGGCCAAAAGGGTGGCCGAGTCGGGTTGGAGTGCCTGGAGAATGGTACGGATTTTTCTTGCCGCGGCGACCTTAGGGTTGGTGCTGGTGGCGGGGGGCGTGCTGTATCTGGGGGCATTTCCGCCGGCGCCGCTGGTGCATCATGTGGAGCGGACGGTGCCAAACACTCAATTCACGTCGGCCCAGTAGTCTGCCGTTCCAGGGTATGCCCAACCGTGTCGCGCAATGAAAGCGATGGCGCGTTCGTCCGCGCACAAGCAGCAGTCCGGCCTGGATAGAAAAGATATCGCGGCGGGCGGCTGGTATCAGATCGAAGCGTTTCTGGAGATGATGGCGGCCGAACGCGGCGCCGCGCGCAACACCCTGGAGGCGTATCGGCGCGATCTAGAGGATTTCGGGCGGTTTGCCGGGGCTGAGGGACCCGCCGCCGCGACTGCGGAGCAGGCGCAGGCGTATATGGCCGGGCTGGGGCGCGCGGGATTGTCGGCTCGGTCGGCGGCGCGGCGGCTTTCTACACTGCGGGGGTTCTTTCGGTTCCTGCTGATGGAGGGGGTGCGGCCCGACGATCCGACCGTGCTGTTGGACTCGCCCAAGCTGGGGAAACCGCTGCCCAAGTATCTGACGGAGGCGGAGGTGGAGGCGCTCCTGGCCGCCGCAGCGGCGAAGCCGGTGGCCTGCGCGGCACTGGAAGTGTTGTACGCGACTGGGATGCGGGTTTCGGAGCTGCTTTCCTTGAAGCGCGCTGCGCTGGCCAGGGAGGCTGAGAGCCTGATGATCCGGGGGAAGGGCGGGAAGGAACGAATGGTGCTGCTGACACCGGCAGCGCGGGAAGCGGTGCAGGTCTTGCCGGCTGTTCGGGAATGTGTCTGGCTGTTTCCAGGGCGGGATGGCCGGCGGCCGATGACGCGCCAGGGGTTCGCACTGATGCTTAAGCAGGTGGCGCTGGAGGCGGGACTGGACCCGGGGAGGGTTTCTCCGCACGTATTACGGCATTCCTTTGCTTCGCATCTGCTGGCGCGTGGAGCGGATTTGCGGAGCCTGCAGGTGCTGCTGGGGCATGCAGATATTTCCACGACCGAGATCTATACGCATGTGGAGGCGGAGCGGTTGAGGCGGGTGGTAATGGAGAAGCACCCATTGAGGAAAGGTTGAGTGCGGCGGTAGTTCGGTTGGAACTCGTTTACGCTTGGGCCAAAGCTCGCTACCGGCTTAGGATACCCGCTGCGGCGTAGCTCCAGAGCAAGGGGACTGCGATGGATGTCGGGAGTTGGCTGCGCGGCCTTGGCCTCGACCAGTACGCGCCCGCGTTTCGCGAGAACGCGGTCGATGCTGAAGTGCTTCCAACGCTGACTGCTGAGGATCTGGTCGAGCTTGGCGTGGGTCTGATCGGACACCGGCGCAAGCTGTTGAACGCGATTGCCAATCTGCGCGCAGGCGGGGGAAGCGAGGAGACCGAGTCGGCATCGCCGGTTCCGCCACGTGAAGAAACCGGGGAACGACGGCAGGTCACTGTGGTGTTCGCCGATTTGGCTGGCTACACGGCCATGGGCAGTCAGCTCGATGCAGAGGAAGTCCATTCGCTGCTTGGGCACTTCTTCGAGCGTGCCGATCGCATAGTCGAGGAGCACGGTGGCCGGATAGACAAGCACATCGGGGATTGCGTGATGGCGGTCTTCGGCGCGCCCGTTTCACATGGGAACGACGCAGAACGCGCGGCGAGCGCTGCTCTGACAATCCGCGACGCCATGCCCGAGATCTCGGCACGCATTGGGCGGCAGGTTGGGGTGCATATCGGGGTTGCCGCTGGCCAGGTGGTCGCGAGTCGCACTGGTAGCGCCAATTACAGCGAGTACACGGTAACAGGTGAAACCGTGAACCTGGCGTCGCGACTCACCGGGGCGGCCAAGTCAGGTGAAGTCCTGATTTCGGCTGATACGGCACGCGCGATCTGGGATCGAGTCGATTGCGAAGAAGCCGGGGCGCTGACCGTCAAAGGTTTCACCGAACCTGTGACGGCGTGGCAGTTGCGCGGGCTACGGAAGCCAGGCCGAGAGGCGGGACTTTTTGTCGGCCGGCGCGGCGAACTGCGCCTGATCGAAGCAGCCCTGGCGGCCTGCCGGGAAACATTGCGTGGCCAAACTATCTATTTGCGCGGCGAGGCGGGCATTGGGAAGACACGGCTGATCGCAGAGGTTCAGCGCGCGGCGGCAACGTCGGGTTTTTCCTGTCATACCGCACAGGTGCTGGATTTCGGCGCAGGCGCAGGAAGAGACGCGATCCGGGTACTCGTGCGCAGGCTTATCGGTCTTGATGTGGCAAGTGGCGAAGAGCACACGCGCGCGGCGGCGGCTGAGGCGGTGGCTTATGACCTTGTGCAGGGCGATGATACGGCTTTCCTTAATGACTTGCTGGATCTGCCGCAGCCGGCCGAGCTGCGCGGATTTTATGAGGCGATGGACAACGCTGCGCGTTATGAGGGACAGCGGCGGGTCGTCAGCCGGTTGATCGATCAGCTCAGCCGAAACAAGCCGCGTCTTTTGGTCATTGAGGACCTTCACTGGGCCGATCCAACGACACTGGCTCATCTGGCCGCGATTATGCCGGCTATCGGGAAGTCGCAGGCTGTTTTGCTTCTCACCTCTCGGATCGAGGGCGATCCGCTGCGCGAGATATGGCGGGCGGAACTTGCGGGCCGAACGATGACCATCATTGAACTTGGGCCTTTGGATACCGAAGATGCGCATTCCCTGGCACAGGGACTGCTCGCTGCGGACTCCGCATTCACCGAACGTTGCCTCGAGCGCGCTGCGGGCAATCCGCTGTTCCTTGAGCAGCTTATTCGCCATGCGAAAGAGGCGCAGGATGAGAGCGTTCCAGGCTCCATTCAGAGTCTCGTGCAGGCACGCCTTGACCGCCTTGCATCGACGGACAAGGCAGCGATCCAGGCTGCCTCTGTTCTGGGGCAACGGTTTTCAAACGAGGCACTCTGTTACTTACTTGGACGAGCGAACGTAACTGCGGAGCGACTGGTTGCACATCATCTTGTGCAACCGCAGAGTGGCAACGCGTTTCTGTTTACCCATGCGTTGATCCGCGATTCTGTTTACGACACGCTGCTAAAGAGCACCCGTCGCGAGCTGCATCGGCGTGCTGCGGAGTGGTATGCCAAGCGCGACACCGTGCTGTGGGCGGAGCATCTCGAACGGGCCGAGAATCCTGGAGCGGCGGGCGCCTACCTGATTGCCGCTCGATCACAAGCTGCCGAGTATCGTCAGGAAGAGGCGTTGCGACTGGTCCAACGCGGTATTGCGCTGGCCAAAGACCGTTCGGACCGATTCGCACTGACCTGTCTGCAGGGCGAGATCCTGCACGATTCAGGCGCCATGCTGGAAGCCGGCCGTGCTTATCAGGCAGCCTTCGAGGCGGCAGGCGACGATATTCAGCGCTGCGCAGCGTGGATTGGTCTCGCGGCGGTGAAGCGTGTAACCGACGACCTCGCTGGCGCATCCTCTGACCTGGAGGCGGCCGAAGCGGTGGCGATCAAGCACAAGCTGCTGCCGGAACAGGCCCGCATTCATTTCCTGCGAGGGAATCTGTGCTTTCCGCGGGGCGATATCGAAGGATGTTTGCGAGAGCATGAAGCTGCGCTGGCTTTAGCGAGAGAAGCCGGTGCGGCAGAGCTGGAAGCGATGGCCCTCGGGGGTCTGGGCGACGCCGAATACGCTCGTGGCCGGATGATCAGTGCGCACAAGAGATTCAAAGAGTCCGTCGAGGTGTGCACCAGGCATGGTTTCCTTCGCATCGAAGTGGCAAACCGTCCGATGCTGGCGTTCACCCGCTGGCTTACCGAAGGTCCGAGGGCGGCAGCCCCGGACGCTGATGTTGCCATTGCGGCTGCGCGGCGGGTCGGCCACCGCCGCGCAGCGATGGTCGGCCACCATGCAGCCTGTTTCTCTCGACTCGAATTATTGGAAATGGACTCTTCGCTCGGCCATGCCGTCGCGGCGCTGACACTATCTCAGCATCTCAGGGCGCGGCGGTTTGAGGCGGAGGGATTGGCGCTTCTCGCCAAGGTCCAGGGATTGACAGGGCATCAGACTGAGGCGGTGAGCAACGCGACTGCTGCGGTGCATATCGCTCGCGAGACCGGCCCTTCGTTTATCGGGCCGGTCGCTCTTGTGATACTGGCACAGGTGACCGAGGATCCGGTGCTGCGCAAATCGGCTCTCGAGGAAGGTGAGGCGCTACTCCGGGCCGGTGCTATCAGCCATAATCAGCTTCTGTTCCGGCGCGATGCGATTGAGGTGTGCCTTGCCGGTGGCGAGTGGGAAGAGGTTGAATGCCATGCTTCGGCTCTTGAGCAGTATACGGCGTCGGAGCGGTTGCCGTTGATTGATTTCTACATCCGGCGAGCTCGCGCGCTTGCTGCGTGGGGGTGTGGGCGGCGAGGTACGGCTTCGGCTACGGAGCTGGAGCGGGCGTACGCGGAGGGGGAAGGGCTCGGGTGCAAGGTCGCGTTGCCTCCGCTTGAGAGCGCGATCAGATCGGGGCGTCTCGAGCGAGAGGCTGCGCCATGATCGGAAGAGGGCCCACCGCTCCCGCCGGTTACTACCAAGCGAGCAGCATAGCAGCCCGAGCGGTTTTCCCAAGCTGCGTTCCCCTAGCCCAATGGCCCAGACGGTCGTCTATTTGATTGACCAGTCACGTTCGTGGTGGGCGATCAGTTCCCAGCCCCGAGCACCGCTATCGTGATAATAGATTGGTTTGACGGTGCCCTTGCCAGTGATACCATTAAACTTTCCGGTACCACCAACAAACGTCCAACCTGCTTTGTCCCAGGTATAGAAGATATGATCGCCGTCTCTGTCGGTTTTCATGCAACTGCCAGAACCATCTATCCACTTCTGGCCGGCGAATTGTTCTTGCTGAACACAGCGGAAGTTAACAGGTCGAATGGTGCTTTGCCATTGAGCAGTTTGTCGAAACCGTCGGATTCCGTTATGACGCCTTTGGCGATCCCAGCGTCGATGGACCCAACTATGCGGTTGGTCACGTAAGCGTCGAAGATGATGTGGCCGGATTTCGGCGCCTCCTGTGCACTAACGGCGGGAGCCGCTACAACGGCGGCTAGACCAATGATCGCGATCCCAACTGTGCTTTTCGTCATTGCCATGGCTAACTACCTCCCGTTTTGTTTTGCCGAGAACGAATCTCCGGTCGGGCCGCCCGCCAAAAGCGCGAACAACTTACACTGCTACTATGGTTAGCAGGCGTCAAGTTACGATTTGACCTAATCTGGCGACCGGGTGGAGGACTTTCATACCGCCGAGCCTATGCGTTGACCTCTTGGATATATGGATAGCTGCGGAGCGAACGGATGCGCTCGGGCGTCAGCCGCTCGGCGGTATCAGATCGCCTTCACGAGGACGATCATCGTGCCGATCATAATGAACGCACTCAGGTAGCAAAGCGGGGGGTAGCCCCTCTCCCGCAAAATCGCCCCTTCGGCCGCAGGGAATAAACCAGGCCCATCGCGCATCTATACGGGGGTCGCTGCAACAGTTCCGGGAATCCCATATGAATTTCATCGACGACGAGCAGACGGTACGAAGTCTCTACCCAGCACCCCGTGATCTGCGAAATCTTGGATCGGCTCGACCGCTCGTGCCGGTTCTTCATCGAACGTTCGCCGCTGCTGATCATCGGCTCCGTGCGCGGCGGTGACGGGATCGACCTGAGCCCGCGCGGCGGCATGCCGGGATTCGTCCGGGTCCTGACCGACCGATCGTTGGCGATACCCGATCGTGCAGGCAACAATCGTCTCGACACGATGGGAAATCTTCTGGTGAACCACGAGGTCGGCCTGTTCTTCGTCATTCCGGGCATCCCCGAAACGCTGCGCATCCGCGGCGCCGCGCGGCTGACCCGCGACCCCGCGCTGCTAGACGGCTTCGCCAGACGCGATCAGGGCCAGATCGCCATCATGGTGACGGTGCGATGCGCGTTCATCCATTGCGCCAGGGCGCTCAACCACGCCCGCCTGTGGCAGTCGGACCATCGCCTCGACCCCGTAGCGTGGTCGGCTGTGCGTGCCGAGGCGATCCCCGACGCGGCTGACTGATATAATATCACACGCGAGAAGGTTGTTTCCCGGAAAACTTGGCCGACCGGATCAGGTTGCCGGGCGACATTGCTCGCCATTGCCTCGCGGAGAGAATCGTGCGGCAGCCTGGATCGCCGCCCCACGCTTCGCGGGGCTCGCGATGACGCGGGGCCACCAGTGCCGCTAAGGGGTAATTTCGTCGATTTCAGTGTCGCTGTAGCCGGCTTCGCGGAGGACTTCGAGGGTATGCTCGCCGAGACCAGGCCAGAAGCGGCGGATGCCAGTTGGGGTAGCGGAGAAGCTTGGGGCGATGGCAGGCAGCAGCACCGGGCCGTCGGTGGGATGCTCTGCGTGTTGGAAAAAGCCGGTTTCCCGCAGGTAGTCGTCGCTGAACAGGTCCCCGAGCGTGTTCACCGGGCCGCAAGGGATGTCGGCGGCGCGCAGCTCGGTCAGCCATTCGGCGGTGGTGCGTTGGGTCATGCCCCCGGTCAGCGTGGCATAGACCGCGTCGATATTGGCGGATCGGGCGCCGACGGAGGAGAAGCGCGGATCGTTGATAAGCCCCGGACGCCCGATGGCCTGAAACAACCGAGACCATTGCGCGTCGCTGTGGGCGATGACGCAGATGTAACCATCTTTAGTGCGGTAGGGGCGGCGGTGCGGTGTGAGCAGGCGGGGATAGCCGAGGCCTTTTTCGGGTTCGCCGAAGACGCCGTGGTGCATGTGCTCGATAAGCACGAATGAAACCAGCGTTTCCATCATCGGTACATGGATTTCCTGGCCCTGGCCGGTTCGCTCGCGGTGGAACAGGGCCATGCCGACCATGGCGGCGAGCATCGTGCCGGTCAGTTTGTCGGCCAGGACGGAGGGGAAGTAACGCGGGGCGCCGTCCGGTCCGGCGTTGAGGGCGGCGATGCCTGCGAGACCCTGGATCAGGTCGTCATAGGCCGGGAACTCCTGCATCGAGCTGCCTTTGCGGAAACCGGAGGCCGAAGCGTAGATCAGGCGAGGATTGCGAGGCGCGAGGGTGGCGTAGTCCAGGCCGAGGCGCTGGGCGGCAGCGGGACGCATATTGTGCACGAGCACGTCGGCGGTCTCGAGCAGGTGGAGCAGGGCGGCGCGTGGGGCGGGCTTTTTGAGGTCGAGGGCGAGGCTGCGCTTGTTGCGGTTGAGGGAGGCGAAGTAGCTGCCCATGGCATGAGTGCGGCTGGGGCCGATGTAGCGGGTGGAGTCGCCGTCGGGAGGTTCGACCTTGATCACGTCGGCGCCCAGGTCGCCGAGGATCTGCGTGGCGATCGGGCCTAGCACGATGGTGGTGATGTCGATGACGCGGATGCCGGCGAGGGGGCCCATTTTCAGTGGCCAGTGTTCAGTGGTCAGTGGCCAGTGGTCAAGCGATGGAAGTTGCAGTGGCGGGGGCGCTGAGCTAGCTCAAGCTGGCCTGATGGGGGACACGATGACCGAGGTTGGTGCATTCGAGGCGAAGAACCGGCTCGGTCAGTTGCTGGACCTAGTGGAGCAGGGGGAAGAGGTGACGATCACGCGGCATGGCAAGGAAGTGGCGCGGCTGGTGCCTGCTCGGGCGAGTTTTAGCCGCGAGGAGGCGCGGGCGGCGGTACGTCGCATTCGGGAGCGTGCAGAGAAACTGAAGTTTGGGCAGTTCGATTGGAACGAGTGGAAACAGTTTCGGGATGAAGGCCGGCCGTGAGCCTTGTGCTCGATACCTCGGTAACGCTGGCATGGATTTATGAGGATGAAAGCACCGAGGCGATCCGGCGTGTATTTGACAGCGTGGCAGATGAAGGCGCCGTGGTGCCGGCCCTGTGGCGGCTGGAGGTAGCGAACAGCCTGACCATGGCTGTTGGGCGCGGGCACATTGACGCGGCCTTTCGGCAGGCAGCGCTGGACGATTTGGAAATGCTGGATATTCGCGTCGATGCCAACACGAACGCTCAGGCCTGGCGGACGACGGTGCAACTCGCCGACAAGTTCAGGCTGACGGTGTATGATGCGGCGTATCTGGAGCTCGCGCAGCGCCGTGGATTGGGGCTGGCGACGCTGGATGCGGAGCTCGGTGCGGCTGCGGCGTCGTGCCGGGTCGGGCTGCTGGTTTAGTTGGGAGTAACGGATGAACGATCAGATCATGGCGCCTGAGCTGCGGCGCTTTTTCGGGGCAAGCCTGGCCGACGTTGATCCGGAGGTGGCGGAGGCGGTGCGTGGGGAGAAGCGCCGCGAGCAGGACGGGATCGAGCTGGTCGCGAGCGAGAACATCGTCTCGGCGGCGGTTCTGGAAGCCCAAGGTAGTGTCCTGACCAACAAGTACGCCGAGGGCTATCCGGGCCGCCGCTATTACGGCGGCTGTGGGATGGTGGATGTCGCCGAGCGGCTGGCGATCGAGCGGGCGAAACAGTTGTTCCATTGCGCGTTCGCAAATGTCCAGCCGCATTCCGGGGCGCAGGCAAATCAGGCGGTGATGCTGGCGCTGCTGCGGCCGGGCGATACGATCCTGGGAATGAATTTGGCGGCGGGCGGGCATCTGACGCACGGAGCGGCGCCCAACCTCTCCGGCAAGTGGTTCCGCGCCGTGCAATACGGAGTGCGGCGCGAGGACGGTCTGCTCGACTACGAGGAGCTGGAACGGCTGGCGCGGACCGAGCGGCCGAAGCTGATCATCGCGGGCGGCTCGGCGTATCCGCGGTTCATCGATTTCCCGCGGATCCGGCGGGCGGCGGACGAGGTCGGCGCCTACTTGATGGTGGATATGGCGCATTTCGCGGGGCTGGTTGCCGCGGGGCTGTTCCCCTCGCCGTTGCCGCATGCGCATGTGGTAACGACAACGACGCACAAGACGCTGCGCGGGCCGCGCGGCGGGATGATCCTGAGTAACGACGAAGAGATCGGTAAGAAGATCAACAGCGCGGTATTCCCGGGGCTGCAGGGCGGGCCGCTGATGCACGTGATCGCTGGCAAGGCGGTGGCGTTCGGCGAGGCGCTGCGGCCGCAGTTCCGGGCGTATCAGCAGGCAGTGGTTGAGAATGCGCGGGCGTTGGCCGAGACGCTGCAGCAGCGGGGACTCGCGATCGTTACCGGGGGGACCGATTGCCACCTGATGCTGGTGGATCTGCGGCCCAAGCGGGTGACGGGCAAGGCGGCGGAGGCGAGTTTGGAGCGGGCCGCAATTACCGCGAATAAGAATGCGGTTCCGTTTGATCCGGAGAAGCCGATGGTGACGTCGGGAATTCGGTTGGGAACGCCAGCGGCGACAACGAGGGGGTTTGGCGTGGCGGAGTTCCGCGAGGTCGGACAGATGATCGACGAGGTGATCGTGGGATTGTCACGGTCGAATGACGGATCGAACGGGGCGGTGGAGGAGGCGGTGCGGGTACGGGTGATGGGATTGTGCGAGCGGTTTCCGATTTACGGGGAGTAGGCCCTCACCCGGCGCGCTCCGGGTGCGGACCTCTCCCGCAAGACGGGAGAGGTGATCTATGAGGTGCCCGTTTTGCGGCCATGATGATACTCAGGTGAAGGACAGCCGGCCGACCGAGGACGGGGCGGCGATCCGGCGGCGGCGGTCGTGCGGCAATTGCGGACAGCGGTTCACGACGATCGAGCGGGTTCAATTGCGCGAGCTGACGGTGGTGAAGTCGGACGGGCGGCGGGTGCCGTTTGAGCGGGACAAACTGGCGCGGTCGATCCGGATTGCGTTGCGCAAGCGGCCCATTGATGACGACCGGATCGAGCGGATCGTCAACGGGATCGTGCGGCAGCTTGAGGCCAGCGGAGACAGCGAAATTCCGAGCAAGCAGATCGGTGAGCTGGTGATGGACACCCTCAAGGAGGTGGACCAGGTGGGCTACGTGCGGTTCGCCAGCGTGTATCGGGACTTTCGGGAAGCCAAGGATTTTGAGGAGTTTGTCGGCTCGTTGCGGCCGGGGGAGTAAGTGAAGGATACGGCGCACATGGACGCCGCACTGGCGTTGGCACGGCGGGGTTTGGGGACGACGTGGCCCAATCCGGCGGTCGGGTGCGTGCTGGTCAAGGATGGGCGGGTGGTTGGGCGTGGATTTACCGCCCCGGCCGGTCGCCCGCATGCCGAGACAATCGCGCTGGAGCGGGCAGGCGCGGCGGCGCGGGGTGCGACGGCGTATGTGACGCTGGAGCCATGCTCGCACTGGGGGCAAACGTCGCCGTGCGCTGATGCGCTGATCGCGGCCGGGGTAACGCGGGTGGTGGCTGGGGCGTGTGATCCTGATCCTCGGGTGAACGGTGCGGGGCTGGAGCGGCTGCGGGCGGCAGGGATCGAGGTTGTGGAGGGTGTGCGAGCGGCAGAGGCGTTAGAGGTGTTGGCGGGGTTTGCCTCGCGGGTGGTGCGTGGGCGGCCGCTGGTGACGTTAAAGCTGGCCTCTACGCTCGATGGGCGGATCGCGACGTGGACCGGGGAGAGCAGGTGGATCACCGGGGAGGAGGCGAGGCGAGAGGCGCACGCACTGCGCGGCCGGCATGATGCGGTGATGGTAGGGGTGGGTACGGTGGTTGCAGATGATCCTGACCTGACCTGCCGGATCTCCGGGTTCCGGACACGGCCGATTGTTCGGGTTGTGGCCGATAGTGGCTTGCGGACGCCGGCCGCGGCGCGATTGGTGGTGACGGCGCAGGAGAGTCCCACCTGGATCATTGCGGGTGCGGATGCTGAGCCTGAGCGGGTGCGGCGGTTCCGGGAGGCGGGGGTGGAGGTGCTGGTGGAAGCTGGATCGGGTGGGGTAGACATTGCGGCGGCGTTACGGGCGCTCGGTTCGGCGGGGATTACGCGGCTGCTGGTGGAAGGCGGGGCGACGCTGGCGAGTTCCTTGTTGCGGGAGGGGCTGGTGGACCGGATCGCGTGGTTTCACGCGGGAGCGGTGATGGGCGGGGACGGGCTGCCGGCGGTGCAAGGTTATGGCGTGGTACGGCTTGCGGACATAGCGCGGTTCCGGCATCGCTGCACTCGGGCGGTGGGCGGCGATACGTTGAGCCTGTTCGGGAAAGATTGAGAGATGTTCACGGGCATTGTCACCGGGATCGGCAGCGTGCGTAGCCTCACGCCGATTGGGGACGGGCGGGATATGCGGCTGGTGATTGCCTCGCCCTGGGAGGATACAGGCTCGATTGCGGTCGGGGCTTCGATCTGCTGTGCGGGGTGCTGCCTGACGGCGGCGGACGTAGGGGAGGATTGGTTTGCGGCGGATGCTTCGGCAGAGACACTGTCGCGCACGACATTGGGGAACTGGCTTGTGGGCACGCGGATGAACCTGGAGCGGTCGCTGAGGGTGGGAGACGAACTGGGCGGGCACCTGGTCTCGGGGCATGTCGATGGGGTGGGCATGGCGGTGTCAGCGGAGCCGGAGAACGGATCGGTTCGTTGGCGTTTTGCAGCGCCCCGCCATCTACTGAGGTTCATTGCAGAAAAGGGCAGCGTGGCTGTGGATGGCGTTTCGCTGACGGTGAATGCGGTGGACGACGAAGGCTTCGAGGTCAACATCATCCCCCATACGGCGGCGGTGACGTGCTTCGGGCTGCTGACGCCTCGCGATCCAGTGAACATCGAGATCGATATGCTGGCGCGATATGTGGCTCGGCTGGCGGAGTTCCGTGGTGCGGAGGCTGGTTGATGGACGGGATTCGGACAGTCGATTTGTCACACTATCTGTCCAGCATCGAGGAGCTGATCGAAGAAGCGCGCAACGGGCGGATGTTCATCCTGGTGGATGACGAGCACCGGGAGAACGAAGGCGACCTGGTGATTCCGGCGCAGTTTGCGACTCCTGATGCGGTGAACTTCATGGCGCGCCATGCGCGCGGGCTGATCTGTCTGGCGTTGACGCAGCAGCGGGTGGAGCAACTTGGGCTGGGGCTGATGTCGTCGAACAACGGGACGCGGCATCAAACGGCATTTACGGTTTCGATTGAGGCGAAGGAGGGGGTAACGACGGGGATCTCCGCGCATGATCGAGCGCGGACGATTGCGGTTGCAATCAATCCGGAATGCGGGCGGGATGATATCGTGACACCGGGGCATATTTTTCCGTTGATGGCGCGGGAAGGCGGGACGCTGGTGCGGGCGGGGCATACCGAGGCCTCGGTGGATATTACGCGTAAGGCGGGGCTGCATCCGGCGGCGGTGATCTGCGAGATCATGAATGACGACGGCACGATGGCGCGGCTGCCGGATCTGGTTGCGTTCGCGCAGCGGCATAATCTGAAGGTGGGCACGATCGCCGATCTGATCGCGTATCGCCGGCGCACGGAGCGGCTGGTGAAGCGGGTGCAGGAAGGTGTGTTCGATCATATTCTGGGCGGCGAGTGGCGGCTGATCGTGTATGCGAACACGCTGCAGTACCAGGAGCACCTGGCGCTGATTAAGGGTGATCTTTCGGGCGATGAGCCGGTATTGGTGCGGGTGCACGCGGTGGATCTGCTGGAGGACATGACGGGTGGGCCGCACTGGAAATCGGTGCACAACTCGATGCAGGTGATCGGGCGTGAGGGGCGCGGCGTGGTGGTGATGATCCGCGAACATCGCAAAACTGCACTGTCTGAGCGGGTGCGGCAGCTTGCGATGTCGCCGCGCCTGCAGCGGGAGCTGCGCGATTACGGAATTGGCGCGCAGATCCTATTGGATCTGGGCATTCGGGATATGGTTCTGCTTTCCAATCATCCGCGGACAATCGTCGGGTTGGAGGGGTATGGGCTGAACGTGGTGGAGACGCGGCCAATCCCTGACATCGTTAGCGGGGGCCGGTGAGCAAGGAGGAGGCCGCTCCGGTCCAGGCGCGGCGGGTTGAGGGGCCGGCGCCGCATGTTCTGGTGGTGCGGGCGCCATATTATACGCAGGTGGTAGAGGGGCTCACCGCGGGGGCGGAGCGCATCCTGCGCCAGGCGGGCGCGACGTTTGAAACCCTGGATGTGGCGGGAGCGTTCGAACTGCCTCAGGCGATTCGGCTGGCGCTGCGGGGGCACAAGCGGTTCGATGGGTACGTTGCGCTAGGGTGCGTGGTGAAGGGCGAGACCGATCATTACGACCATATCTGCCGGGAGGCGATTGCGGGGCTCATGCAGGTCTCGCTGCAGTTCGGGCTGGCCTTGGGCCAAGGGGTGCTGACGGTGGACACGATCGCGCAGGGGCTGGCGCGTTCGGGGGCTGACGGGCACAACAAGGGTGCGGAAGCGGCGGCGGCGGCTCTGTTACAGATCAGCGCGGCGCGGCGGTTGGGGGCGTAGATGGCAGGACAAATGAGGGGTGGGGCCGGCCGGGGCCGGACGGCATCGCGCGTGGCCGCGGTGCAGGCGCTGTTTCAGAGCGAGCAGGCGGGCGAGAACGCGGAGACCGTGATCGATCAGTTCGTGCGGCACCGGCTGGGGGAGCTGCCGGGCGACGGTGGGTTCGAGGAGGGGCGGGTGCCTCTGGCGGAGGTCCCCCTGTTTGCGCAAATCGTTCGGACGGCGGTGCGAGAGCAGGACCGGATTGACCGGCTGCTGGCGGAGGCTCTGCCGGCGGACTGGCCACTGGCGCGGATCGACCCGGTGTTGCGGGCGCTGATGCGCGCGGGTGGGGGTGAGCTGACGATGGCAGATGGGCCGCCGGCGAAGGTGGTGATCAACGAATATCTGGACGTGGCGCATGGGTTTTTTGTGGGGGATGAGCCGCGGATGGCGAATGGGGTGCTGGACCGGTTGGCGCGGCAGTTGCGGCCGGGGGAGTTTGGGGGTGGGGGTAGAGGTGGACGGAGGATCACGGAGAGTGCGTGATTGCCCGGCCGGAGGAAGAGCCTATGCTGCCGGCGGATCCGAAGGGAGCGGTGGCGATGTCTCTAGCAAATGCCCCGAGCCGTTTGAGGCGCATGGCCAAGCCGGCCAATCCTTCTCATTCCGGCGAATGGTCGGCGGTGCCGCTCGAGAGCGACCTTATCGCGCGCAGCCAGGGTATCGACCAGGTGGCGTTGCGCAAGTATCGGCTGGAACGACTACGGGCGGCACTCCGTAAGCACGATTATGCTGGCGCGTTGCTGTCGGACCCGATCAATATCCGATACGCTACGGGCACACGGAACATGGCGATCTGGACGATGCACGCACCGGGACGCTACGCATTTGTTGCGACCGAGGGGCCGGTGGTGCTGTTCGACTTCGCCGCGACGCGTCATTTGAATAACGGAATCGAGACAGTCGCCGAGGTCTGCAATAGCACGCCGTGGTTTTACTTCCTGGCGGGGCCCCGGGTAGATGAGAAGGTAGCGATCTGGGCGGATGAAATCGTCAGCCTGGTGCGGCGATATGGCGCGGGCAACCGGCGGCTCGCGGTTGATCGTTGCGATCCATTGGGGACGCTGCGCCTAATTGCGGCGGGACTCGAGCTGTTCGACGTGCAGGGGCCTATGGAGCATGCCCGAAGCATCAAGTCGGCCGAGGAGATCGCGTGCCTTCAGCTCGCTATGGAGGTATGCGATCTTGCGGTGGCGCGGATGCATGCCAGCCTGGTTCCGGGGCTTACAGAAAATCAGCTATGGTCCATCCTGCACGAAACCAACATTGCACATGGCGGCGAATGGATCGAGTGCCGGCTTCTTGCCTCCGGCGAGCGGACCAATCCTTGGTTCCAGGAATGTGGAGATCGGGTCATCCAGGCGGGTGATGTGGTAGCATTCGATACCGATATGGTTGGACCGCATGGGTACTTAGCCGACATCTCCCGTACCTGGGTCTGTCCGGGACGCGAACCAACCGACCGTCAACGTATGCTGTATGATCTGGCGCAAGAGCAGGTGCTGACGAATGTCGAGAAGCTGCGGCCCGGGTTGTCATTCCGTGAGTTTGCCGAGACATGCTGGTCCGTACCGGAGCGCTATCTTTCTAACCGCTACATGGCGATGGTGCACGGGGTGGGGTTGGTGGATGAATATCCCTCGATCGCTTACGCTCAGGATTTTGTGGAGTGGGGCTATGATGGAGTCTTCGAGGAGGGAATGGTGGTGTCGGTCGAGAGCTATATCGGCGAGGTGCGCGGACCCGACGGCATCAAGCTGGAACAGCAAGTGCTGATCACGGCTGACGGCGCAGTGCCGATGTCGAGCAGTGCGTTTACGGACGCTTTGAGACTCTGATTATTATCCGCGCTCCCGGATAGTACCCGAACGACAGCCCACGCACGAGATAGCGCTGGAGGCAGAAGGCCAGGACCGCAACGGGAACCGCGGCGATGGTTGCGATTGCTGCGATGCTGCCCCAACGGATGTCATGGCCTTCCATCAGTGTCGGCAGAATGACCGGGAGCGTGGTTACGTTAGAGCGGGTGAGAATGACGGCGAAGAAGAACTCATTCCAGGAGAAGATGAAACTGAGCAGGGCAACCGCGACGATTGCTGGAATCGCAAGCGGCAGCGCGATCTGGTAAAAAGCCTGCCACCGTGTTGCGCCGTTCACCAGCGCGGACTCTTCGAGAGCGGGATTGATATCTTCGAAGAAGCTCTTCAGGACCCAGCTCACGAAAGGGACGTTGAACACGGTGTACTGCAGGATCAGGGCGGTGAAGGTATCCAGCAGGCCGAGCCTCGACCAGAAGATGTACATTGGCATCGCGACGGCGATCGGGGGCATGAACAGGATGCTGAGAACGGTGAAGGATAGATTGTTGCCGCCGGTGCGATAGCGGCCGATGCTGTAGGCAGCGAAAACACCCACGACAAGCGAGAGCAGGGTGGATGCGGTGGCGACGACGAGACTATCGATCAGGCCTTTGGCTCCGCCCCAACGGCCCAGCGCTTCGGTGAAGTTGGCCCAGTAGAAGTGCGATGGCCAGAATATCGGGGGCGAATTGAGCCATTCTCCCGGCGGTTTCACGGCGGTGATCAGCATCCATAGGACTGGTGCCAGGAATAGCAGGATGATTACGGCGATCGCCGCGTAGCGAAGAATCTGGCGTAGGTGAGCGAGGAGATGGAACTTCACGCGGCTATTCCGGGGGCACGACGGTGGGTCAGGCTGATAAGAGCCTTAGCGAGCAGGGCGACGACAATGAGCTGAAGGATGGCGAGGGCGCTCGCGTACCCGAGGTTGAAATAACGGAAGCCTACGATGTACGTGTAGTAGGCTAGGTTCTCGGTAGATGTCCCAGGGCCGCCGGCAGTGAGGACATAGATGATGTCGAAGGTTTTGAAGCTCATCAGAATGCGGAGGACCAGGGCTACGCCGATGACGGGCCGCAGCAGGGGCAGATAGATACGCCAGGTAATCTGCCGTGGGTGTGAGCCGTCCACACGGGCGGCCTCGATAATGTCGTTAGAGAGCGCGTGCAACCCAGCGAGCAGGAGCAGCGTCATGAAGGGCGTCCACTCCCAGAAATCGACCAGGATGAGGGAGGGTAAGGCGAGGTTCGGGCTGGCGGTCCATGTCGGTTGGCCGAGATGGAGGAGTCCGAGCAGGAAGTTCAGAGGTCCAAACTGGTAGTTGAAAAGCTGCGACCATTGGAAGGCGGCGACGGAGGGCGCGATGATCGTCGGGATCAGCAGCAGGGTGACGGCGAAGTGTTGCATGCGGTCCATACCGCGGAAGAGCAGGGCGAGGGCGAAGGCTGCTGGGAACTGCAGGAAGACGACGCCGGCGATGAAGGCGGCGGTTACCTTCAGGCTGCTCCAGAAGAGCGGATCCTGGAAGATGTGCAGATAATTGTGGAGGCCGGTGAACCGGGCCGGGACCGGGATAAGGATCTGGTAGTTCTGGAAGGATACTTTCAGTGCATAGAGCAGCGGAAAGACGCAATTGGCGGCAAACATGATGAGCGCCGGGGTCATCAGCCACCAGCCGAAGCCACCCTCACCCGGCGCCCTGCGGGCGCCGACCTCTCCCAAAGGGAGAGGTGGACGTGCAGCGGTTTCGGTGTCCATTGATTGGTACTAGTACCTGGATTCCGACCTTCTTGAATGAGTTCGATCCAGTCCGTGTACGCCTTTTGCTGGTCCGATTTGCCTTCCGCGTCGGTGATCGAGGCCCATTCGCTGGCGCAGGCGTCGAGCGCTGCCTTGGGTGAGAGCGATCCGCTAAGGGCTTGATTTACGTAGAGATCCAGGATGTCGATGTAACGCGGTGCGCCGGGGATGCTGAGTTCAGGATAGCCCGCCTGCAAGCCGGCGCGGATCGCATCCACGTAGTTTTTGGCGGCTTCAGGGCTCATTGTAGGCTGGCCGGTGTGGCTTTTTACGGCTGCGGGGTTCAGGTAGGATGCGCGGTAGGGGTCCTCGCCGCACTCGGGATCGTAGACGTATGTAATGCCCACGTCCGGCTGCTGCATGTAGGAGATAAGTTTGTAGGCATCATCGGGGCTCTTCGAGAACGCCGAGACTGCCATGACGCGTGAATAAGGCATGTAACTGCGCGCCGGGCATGGGGCGAATCCGCCTTTGCCGACGACCTTGCTCATACTTGGGTTCTCGACTTTGAGTGGCAGGTCGTCCCATTGGACGACCATTGCGGTCGATCCGTTCAGGAAGACTTCGTTGAGCGTAGGATAGTCGATCTGGAGTATATTGGGTGGCGCAAATTTTTTCATCTCCACCAACATGGTCAGTGCGTGGACGCCTGCATCGGTGTTGATGCCAGGCTTCATGTCCGCCTGGAACCAGTGGCCGCCGAGGCCAGCGAAGATGTTGATGAACCAGGCGTAGCAGAAGCCACGTGCGGCATAGAAAGCGGTGCCGTATAGCTTGGGCGGACGGGTGAAGAACTCGGCGACGTGCATGAACTCGTCCCAGTTTGTTGGGACGGCGAGATCATGCCCGTATTTCTGTTTGAACGCCGACTGCTCCTGCGGATCACCGAACAGGTCGGTGCGGTAGATGAGCTGCAGCAGGTCGCCGTCGTACATAAGGGCGTAGGTTTTGCCGGAGCGTTTGATCACCGGATCGCGATAGACCGGGAGGTAATCGGCGAGCTTGGGATCGAGCAGGTGGAAATAGGGCTCGAGCTCCCTGAGGAAGCCGAGTGCCGCGAAATCGCCGAGGAAATACGGTGGGAAGACAAGGACATCGTAAGTCGAGGAGCGGGAGGTAAGCTCGGTGACCAGCTTTTGGTACTGGCCGACGAAGGGCAAGCCCAGGAGCTTCGAGTTTAACCCGAAATGCGACTTCAGGGCGGCAGTATTCCAGCGAAACGGCAGCTCGTTCTGGCCCGCATCCACTTCGATGTTGAGAGTGATGTCGGCAGCCCTTGCCGGAGCGCGCAGCGCGAGTGCCGACAGGCCAGCGGCCATGCCGCCGCGCATGAGATTGCGTCGGCCGATAGTGAATGAGGTTTCCTGTTTCATACTTGGACTCCCTGGGTGGCGCGGATAAACGTGGTGGCGTCGAGACGTTCGCCGGTTCGGCGATCAAAGAGATAGGTCGCGTATGGTTTGGGTCGCAACCATATGGGCTCGCCCGCGGTCAGGGATGCCAGTGCCGGTAATGCCACCTGAACTGGCGTACCGACATCGACAATCGCGATAAGCTGGTCGCCCTGGAACTGGGCCATCTGGATCGTGCCCGCCAAGGCATCGTCGGACGGAGCGAAGAGGATATCGACCGCGTCCGGGCGGAAACCAAGGGTCACGTCTGATACCTGCGCAGGCAGTCGGTTCGCGAGCTGGTCTGGCAGCCTGAGCGCGAAACCGTCCCCCTGCAGGTACCGGACGGTTTTCGCTCGCTATAGTTCCCGCGAGGAAGTTCATGCGCAGGCGGCCCAGGAAACCTGCGACGAATTGATTGGCAGGTTGCTGATACAGCTCGGCCGGCGTGCCGATCTGTTGCAAGCGGCCATCGCGCAGCACGGCGATCCGGTCGGCAATGGCCAGCGCATCCATCTGGTCATGCGTGACGATGACCATCGTTGCGCGCAGCTTCTGCTGGAGGCGGCGGATTTCGCCGCGGACGGTCTCGCGCAGGCTGGCATCGAGATTGCTGACCGGCTCATCGAGCAAGTAGAGCTGCGGTTGCTGCACGATCGCTCGTCCGATGGCGACGCGCTGCTGCTCGCCGCCGCTGATCTGCTGCACGCGGCGATCGAGCAGGTGGGCGATGTTGAGCATCTGGGCGGCGTCGGTGACGCGCCGGTCGGCTTCCTGACGGGGCGCACGGCGCACGTCGAGCGGATAGCGCAGGTTCTGACGCACCGACATGTGCGGATAAAGGGCGTAGCGCTGAAACGTCATGCCGATGTGGCGGTCGCGCGGCTGCCAGGTGGAAACCTCGGCGTCACCGATCCAGATTTCGCCGCCCTGCAGTACTTCCAGTCCGGCGATCAGGCGGAGCAGCGTGGTCTTGCCGCTACCGGAGGGGCCGAGCAGGCTCAGGAGTTCGCCGTCTGCGACCTCGAGAGTGAAGTCGTCGAAGACGTTGCGAGAGCCATAGGATTTTCGGAGATGGCGCAGCCCGACACGTGCCATCGCGAAATGGACTTCCTCCCCCGCGGCCGAGTTGTTGCGGCGAATGATACGCGGCGGGCGCGTTCCCGCAAGTTAGCCCTGAGGCTTGAAGTCCATTGCGGTGCCGTTCATGCAGTACCGGAGGCCGGTTGGCTCCGGGCCATCGGGGAAGACGTGTCCGAGGTGGCCGCCGCATTTCGCGCAGTGGACCTCGGTGCGGGTCGTGAACAGGCTGCGGTCCTCCAAGGTGCCGACCGCATCGGACAGGGGCTGATAGAAGCTGGGCCACCCGGTGCCGCTTTCGAATTTGGTTTCGGAGGAGAACAGAGGCTGCCCGCAGCCGGCGCAAACGAACGTTCCGGAGCGTTTTTCATAGTTCAGTGGGCTGGTGCCGGCGCGTTCGGTGCCGTGCTGGCGCAGCACCCGGAACTGCTCCGGGCGCAGCAGATTGCGCCACTCCTCCTCGGAGTGGGAAACGGGATAGCTGGTTTGTTCGGTGCTGTGTGCGGTGCCGAACAGCTTCATGGCGGCTCCCTCGCTGTTGCCTGGTGTGACGGTTATATGGGGCGGATGTCGTGGGAGAGAACGCATGGAACTGATGCAGGCGCTGCGGCCGGTGCTGCCAGAGGATCACGAGCAAGCGCTGCTGGCGGGGCGGGTATGGCGGCCAGACCTGGATGGGCCGTCAGTGGTGGCGGTGCGCGGGGCGGAGCTGGTCGATATCTCGCGGGCGTTTCCGACCATGCGGGACCTGTGCGAGGCGGATAATCCCGGGGCGGCCTCGCGGGAGGCGTCCGGCGAGACGATGGGGCTGGTTGATGAGGTGCTGGCGAATACGCCACCGGAGCGCCGCGATCTCTCTAGTCCGTGGCTGCTGGCGCCTGTCGATCTGCAGGCGGTGAAGGCCGCCGGGGTGACGTTCGCTGTTTCGATGTTGGAGCGGGTGATCGAGGAGCGGGCGCGTGGCAACCCGGACGCGGCGGCGGCGATCCGCGCGGAGGTGACGCGGCTGGTAGGGGACGATCTTAGGCGGCTGAAGCCGGGCTCGGCGGAGGCCGCGCATCTCAAGCAGGTGCTGATGGAGCAGGGGGCGTGGAGTCAGTATCTGGAGGTGGGGATCGGGCCAGACGCGGAAATCTTCACGAAATGCCAACCAATGGCGGCGGTGGGGACCGGGATGGATGCCGGGATCCATCCAGGGTCGTCGTGGAACAATCCGGAGCCGGAGGTGGTCCTGGCGGTGTCCTCGACGGGGCAGATCGTGGCCGCCAGCTTAGGCAATGACGTGAACCTGCGGGACGTAGAGGGGCGGTCGGCGCTGCTACTGGGCAAGGCGAAGGACAACAACGCGTCCTGCACGATAGGGCCGTTCCTGCGGTTTTTCGGCCGGGGGTTCACGTTGGACGATGTACGGAGCATGACGGTGTCGCTGAGCGTGGAGGGAGAGGACGGGTTCCGGATGGATGGGACGTCCTCGATCGCGAACATCAGCCGCGATCCGGCGGAACTGGTGGCGCAGATGGTGAACGAGCATCACCCGTATCCGGACGGCGCGGTGCTGTTTTTGGGGACGATGTTTGCGCCGGTCGATGACCGGGAAGCGCCGGGGAAGGGCTTCACGCACCACAACGGGGATGTCGTGGTGATAGCGGCGCCGCGGCTGGGGCGACTGGTGAACCGGATGCGGCCGACGGATCAGTGTGAGCGGTGGCGGTTCGGGGTGGGCGCGTTGATGCGAAGCCTGGCGAGGCGGGGATTACTATAGCTGCTAGGATACGGTTCGTTCCAATACCGACGCATTAAATCCTGACAGACAGAAATACCGGAGCCGTCTGCTCGGCCCTGCCGCGTCCAACTGCCGAGCTGCCCGCCTGTATCAGTGGGGACTGGGTCTGAGGTCCCTGGACCAGTCCTAAATTGATTTCGATTGTATCTAGCCTAGAAATTAGCAGAAGCTGAGCGAGGAATAACCGGCGCTGAACTGGCGAGCGCGGGTTGCGCGGATGGGGCTCGGCGAGATCCAGGCGGGCACCGATGACGCGGAGAAACGCACCGCCGATGGCGTAACCTAGTAATCTGCGCATCGCGGCACGGCAGCCGGTCGATCGAGTAGCAGGCAGGAATGAGGGAATAGTTAGCGTAGAATAATACCGTGGTATGCGAGCTGTCTGTGTCCCATCGTATCGGGGATGAGTTTAGTTGGATTACCGGTGGGTGGTAAACCTTTCTAGGTAGTGCAGACGACTGCATGTGGCTGCGATAAGTTCTTAAGAACAGCCGAGATTTTGCTGTCGATACACCCTCAGGCTTACTCCCTTAAGGTGCTTGCAACGCATGCCCGATGTATGTTCATTAGTTAATTAAGTTAATTGTTCTTTTACCCGCGTCAAAGGAGGCAAGTCGTGGCGTCAAACACTCGATTAGTTCTGGGTGCTCTGTTTGCATCCACTTTGATGACCTCTGCCACGGCGTGGGCTGGTGGTCCAGTCGAGCTGACGAACGCTCAGCTCGACCACATCACCGCGGGGGCCGCGACTGTTGCCGGCTCGGTAGACGCCGTGGCCACTGGGCTTCTGGCGCTTACCACTACGAACACCAGCTCCATCGCTGTCGGTGGCGGGTCGGCGTATCCACAACAGCCTGGCTACACGAACGATGCGGCGGCAGTTGATGGGACTGCGGTTTCTGTCGGATCTAATTTTGGGCAACAGGGTGCGCCGCCGTCTTCGAGCACTTCGTCAAGACGGCCGGTGCTGCCGTGGGAAACCAGGTGACAAATGTCACCACGAATTACACAGGACATTTCGCTGGCGGCGTCACCATCCAATCGGGATGGACGTTTGTCTATGGCGGATGGTCGGGTTTGTAGCCGGCGCGCGGTGCTGCCCATCGGCCGCGTAGGGCGGCCGGCGCGCGGTGGCATCCACGAAGGCTACTGCAGAGGCACGGGGATGGCCCCGCGCGTAGCGTGTCTAAAGGAGGACTTAATGAAAAGGTTGCATATTGGCTTGGCGGTGCTTCCGTTTGCCGCCGGCGTTGCGGGAGCGGCGCAGCCGCTGACCAACCAGCAGATGGATCGGGTCACGGCCGGCTTTTCGGCTCAGTCGATTGCCGATGCCACTGGCCTGGTTGGCGAAAGCGGGGTTATCCTAACGAACACCCAGTCCGTGTCGGAGGTTGGTGCGTTCCGGGCGGTAAACCTCGGCGAAATCACAGCGACGGCCTACAGGTCGTTCTCGGGTGCGTCGTCGTCCTCAGTGGGGACTTTGTTCGCGGCGATCCCGCTCAACTAATTGGAATGGTGGACGGCCGGACCGGGCCGTCGGCTTGACGCTAACCCTCAGGTACAAGGATCTTGGTTATGAAAAAGTTTGCTTCTCTGCTGGCTGGTGGGGCTCTGTTTGCCCTTGCCAGCACCGCTTTTGCGGGACAGCCGCTTCAGTTGTCTGATCGCCAGATGGATGGCGTGACAGCGGGTGCCGCGGCCGGCGCTCTTGCCTGGTCCGCGGCGATCGGCGATGTCACCGCAGACACCATCTCGCAGACTTCTACCGACCTCTCCACCATCTCGCCGAAGTATGCCGTAGGTCAGGCGGCCAGCCAGGCCCTGGCGGCTGGGCTGGTGTTCGAGGCGGCTGCCGCTTCTCACGCGGAGACCGCGGCTTCCCTGCCGTGACCGGTGCGGCGCCTGACGCTGCGGCGGAGGGCGTCGTTCTTTCAGTTGTGAAGACTTGGGTTTCAAAGTGCATCGGGTCAGCGAAAGCGAGCCCGATGCGCTGTTCGCTTTCTGAGTGCTATCTAACCTGATTAACCTCGAATGAGGGGAGGGATAAATGAGGTTTCTGAAGCTACTATACTCTGTGGCAAGTTTATCAGCCATGGCTGGCGCTGCATTCGCGGCAATGCCGCTGAGTGATGTCCAGATGGACAAGATGACCGCCGGGGTGGCAACCGTAGGGCAACTTCCCCCGATTTTCTGTTCGAGCTGCACGTCGGCGAGCAGCCAGTTCGAACAGCCAGAACGGTGTCACCACCAAAACCAGCGGCAACGGAATAGGCTCCGGCCTGCTCTTCTGGACTGCACCGCTGCTACTGAACGGCCTGCAGCCAGGCGGCCCGATCATTATCGTTACTATGCCCTGAAGGGTCGGGCCAGCATGGCGAGTGCGGCGCGTGGTGGCAGGTCGCAGAACAAGGTACTGGATAAGTTGCGACGATCTACGCGCCGCACGCGGCATTGGGCTGGCGATCCTGGTAAGCGCAGTGCTATGGGGATGCGGCGCGATGTTAATGTATTTCTTATGCGATCATCCGCTATTATTGGCACTTCTTCCCGGGCCTGGCGGCACGGCGAACTGACGTGTGCACTGATCGGCAGAACATCCCCGGTGCACCGAGGCCACACGTCCGAGATATTCTGAGTAGCACGTTGTTGAACTCTTGACCCTTGGCCCGGAGGCGAACCAAACTCGGCGCGAGTAGGTGGAGTCTTGCCGCAAGGGGGGCCGTCGCGCATGGCTGCGAAAAGCCCGGGCGAAACCCGGGTAGTAAGTGTTCGTTCAGTGCCGGGAGCGTAGCGTGGGCCGACCAGGTTTCCGGTTCTGGCGCGGTATTGCCGCTCTGATCGTCAGCGCCGTTTCCCTTTGCGGCTGCGGGGATCCGGCAGCAGACGATCCAAAGCCGGTGACCTCGCTCATAGAAATGCGCCATGACGATGTGGTCATCCAGAAATGGGACCTAAGCTGCGGCGCCGCCGCCCTCGATACCCTGCTCCACTACGAATGGGGTGATCCGGCTACGGAGCGGGACATCGCACTCGGGTTGATGAGCCGGAAGGAGTATATCCAGCACCCGCAGCTCGTGCAGATAAGGGAAGGTTTTTCGCTGCTCGATCTCAAACGCTATGTGGAACAGCACGGCTACAAGGGCACCGGGCTTGGGGATATGGATTTTGAGGATCTGCTAAAATATGCGCCACTCATGGTGCCGGTGAATGCTCTTAGGTACAATCACTTTGTGATTTTCCGTGGTGTATATGGCGACCGTGTGGTACTTGCCGACCCCGCCTGGGGAAACCGCACGATGACCATAGAGAAGTTTAAACGCATGTGGCTGAATTTCGGAAAGCCGATCGGTCACGTCGGATTCGTGGTCGAGAGGGCGGACGGACAGCCGCCGGTGAGCAAACTCGCCCCAAGGCCGTCAGACATCGTAACGTTGGACTGACACGGGCTTCACTGCGGTAGTTGGAGGATCGGGTGAGAGCCGTTGGCGCGAAACCTGGGCGGAAGGGCACTGCGGCGATAAACCTTGCCATGCTCTATGGAGCATTGGCTCTGAACGCGGGATCAGCCCGTGCCCAGACGACAGAGCCTACAATCGGGCAGCTTCAACAAGAAATCAAGAAACGGGATGCACTGATCGAAAATTTGCTTCAGCGCGTAGAAAAACTAGAACGACGAGTTGGGACTACCGCGGCGGCAAACCACACCGCTCCTGTTGTCGCCCAGAAAGCGGTTCCGCCTCAGCCTTCTGCCCCACCAACGCAGGTGGCAGCCGGGCCCGAGGCTGCGGCGGTTCCCGCTGCAGCTCCGCAACAGGTCGCCCAAACTCAAACGGCGCAGCAGCCAGCTCCGCAGCAGCAGGCCACTTCGTCCGCGCCGGGCCAGTTCGAGGTGAATGTCCAGGCGGCGGAACACGCCCTCGAGCGGACCTTGACCGCCACCGGCGCGCTGCTTGTGCCGTACGGGTTCGCTGAGGTTGAACCGGGGATCAGCTATACCCGGCGGGAAATCCCGAACCTGGTGCTGTTTACGGATAATCGCAACGAATTTGCTGCGACCGTAACCGCACGGCTGGGTCTGCCCTTTGAATCGCAGATCGATATTGGTCTGCCGTATAACGCCGTGCAGCAGGAGCTCGTGGATAATTTTGTCTCACCGCAACAACTGACCTCCGAGGCCACCGGCAACTCCTTCGGTGACGTGACCGTCGGCTTCTCCAAAACATTGATGCACGAGCATGGTTGGCTGCCCGATCTGATCGGACGCATCAGCTACGAAGCTCCGACAGGGCCCAAAGTATCCAATGGTGTGGCTCTGCCGGGTAGCGGCCAGGAGCGACTGAACTTCTCGCTGACCGCGCTCAAGCGGCAGGACCCATTGGCTTTCGTTGCGTCCGCCGGGTACTCGAAGGCGTTTACCTACGAAAATTTCAATGCAGGTGATTAGCTTAGCTTTTCGGGTGGTGTTTACCTGGCGACCAGCCCGGAAACCACGTTGTTCGGTGTTCTGCAGCAGAGCTTCGTGCAGGCGCCAACGGTCAATGGCATCACCGTTCCCGGGGGCAATACGGATCAGGCCATTATGTTTTTTGGGGCTTCCTCTATCCTGGGACGCGGCTACCTACTTCAGCTCCAGGCGGGAATTGGTCTGACACAGGCCTCTCCGAAATACAGCATTGTCGTCTCCTTGCCGATCCGCTTCGGAGTACCCGGGCTTTGATACGGTTCGCCGCTGCAACGCAGCGTGCAACAAATTGCGTTTACCGCTCTGGCCTGCGCGTAAACAGGTGAGTTGCGGCGAGTGCCGCCTGGGTACGGTTGCGTGCCCGGAGTTTCCGCATGATATTACGGACGTGCACCTTGACCGTGCTTTCCTGCATTTTGAGTTCGGCGGCGATGACCTTGTTGGGTTTGCCGTCGCGCAACAGAGCGGCGACCATGGCCTCGCGCGGGGTCAGATCTGCGACGGCAGGCAGGTCTACGCGGCGGATGCCCTGGGTTACCGGCCGGTGCGCTTCGTGGCGGACCATTTTCCGGAACAGGTGGGCGGGGACATAGGTCCCACCGGCATACACCAGCCTGACTGCGGCGAATGCGATTTCAGGATTAGCCGATGTCGGGAGGTACCCGCGTACACCGGAGGCCAACAACTCACTGGCCTCGTCAGGGTCGTCGGCTTCAGAAAGGACGATCACCGGCACGGAGGCGAGCCGGAGCGTGAGCAACTGGAGTGCGTTCTGAGCCCAGGCTCCATCCACGCCGCCGGGCCCGGTGCTGAGAAGGATCATCCCTGGCTCGGGACTGGATCGTGCGGCACCATTGAGTAACTCCTCACAGCTCGAGACTGCGGCAATGGTATGATCCGGGAGCCCTCGCACGAGCATTTCAAGGAGGGAATGACGGGTAAGGGGGCGCGGATCGATCACGACGAGCGGCCCAGAGCCGTTCGCAGGTTTGGCGTCGGCCGGCGGACCTTGTGCACCGGACATGGCGGCACCAGCGACGTTTTGAGGGACCGGGGTCTCCTCAAAAGGGCGGATCTGTTTCATTCCCCTGTCGGTCATTGAACAACTTGTTAATTACCACGCTTATAAAATGTATGGTGTAACAAGCTACCGTGTAAAGGGCTAATTTTGAGATGGTTCCGTTTCGGTTAGGATCGATTATTCTTGTATTTCGCCTAATAGTTGTGGTACTCTTCAAATATTCTCGCTCTGATAGCGGTTCCCGCGAGGGCAGCGCCGTGTCGGGCCCGCATAAAATGGAGCGCATCGGTTGCCAGACCGCGGTTGGGGGTCTTGCATCAGGCGGCAAACGGAACTCGCCCGGGTCTCCAGCCGCAGCGTCTCGCGGTCGGCCAGAGCTATTTCGTTCGCAATGCTTATGGCGGCGCCTGGCTGCACCACACCCACTTATCAAACGCCCCAGTTGGCTGCTCGCCATCTAAGCGATAACGACATGGATCGCATCACGGCCGGAGAGGCGTATGCAACAAGCACTGCCTCGGCGCAGGCAACCGGGGCCACCGCTTTCACCTCGGTCAGTGATCTCAGTTTAGTAAGCAGCGGCTCGATCAACGGTGCCCCTGTCTTGAGTTACGCGACGCTGCAAGGCCATGCCCTGGCCGCGCAAGCGGTATCGGCCCAGGCCAGCGCCGCCGGGCAACTCGCTATAAGCAACGGTACGACCGCAGGCATCGAGGCGGCAACCGCGTCTGCGGCGAAGGCTACCGGCCCAGACTCGCGCGCGCAAGCAGACATCCAATTGTATGCGACGTTAACAACCAACCAGACGGCTGTCGTGTTTGGTTCAACTGATACGCTGGGCTGCTGTGCGCCTCAGTCTAATGGTCAGACGCCCCAGCCCAATGGTCAGACGTCACAGTCTAGTGGTCAGACGCCCCAGCCTAATGGTCAGGCGATAATGAGCATTATGGCGCAGGGAGCCTATACAGAAGGCAAGCAGGTGCACCGGACGGGCACCACGCCCGCCGCCGCCGAATCCGGGGTTGATGTAGCCGAGGTCTCATCCCGGCTGCCGCTGATCGATCCCTCCGAACTTGTTGCCGCTTCGGCGACCCGCATCGCGCCAAGATACTAACGGCGCATGCCGCCGCCCTGGGCGCGGCGCAGGCAGGGCAACTACCGCGGCCGCCGTGTGCACGGCTCAGAGCAGGTTCCATGGATATGAAACGACAGGATTGACCGACACTGAATTCATGCTCCTCTGGTTGTTTGTTGCACACCCAAGGAGGCGTCGATCCTTTCGCAGCGAAGACGCCCGACAGCAGATCGACACGACACCAAGGTGGGTGGCGATCCGACATCGCGGGGATGGCCGATGTTCATACCGATATCCCCACCAGAGGGGCCCGGATCTTTATTTCGGCCAGATAGGGGCGGCCAGGTCGGTTCAAGCCGACCTACGCGGCCCTTGCACCCTTGCACAGGGTAAGCCGGCGCAGCACGCCGCACATCCGAGGAAGCCGCTCGATCACCGGATTTCTTCGTATCGGTGCAAGCATTCAGTTTACAATGCGCGTGTTTCTGATGACCGGGCTGGGTCACCGCCGCGAACGGTAGCGGGGGTTTGAGAGTTCAACCGAATTGAACCACAATCATCCTCGCAGATGACGCTGTTAGCCGAACGACCGCTGATTATGACCGTGCTGCCGCCGGGGGAGGGGTTTGGACCGGGGCGGAGCGGAGCGATCGGGCTGATTGTGCGCCGGTTTGCGCGGATGGAGCCCTCGCTGGTCGTGGGCGGGAAGCAAACCGGCCCGGTCTTCGATGATGTGGCATTCCGGGAGGCGGTGCCGTCGCGATGGCGGCTCGGCAATGTGAATGTGCGTTACGCCGCTGCAGTGGCGCGGATCGTGCGCGGGCTGCGGCCGGCGCTGGTCGAGGTGCACAACCGCCCGGAGGTCGCGCTGGCTCTGGCGGCGCGGTGCCCGAGCATGCCGGTAATGTTGATGCTCCATAACGATCCTCAGACGATGCGGCGGGCGCGGACGCCGGCGGAACGGCAGGCGCTGCTGCAGCGGCTGGTGCGGGTGGTGACGGTGTCGCGCTTTCTGGCCGGGCGACTGATGGAGGGGGTGGGCGAAAGCAGCGGCGCACCGGCTGGACCTGTCGAACCCGATCGAGTTTGCGGAGCTGCCGCCGGCGCCGCGGGAGCGGGAAGATCTGATCGTATTCGCCGGGCGGGTAGTCGCGGAGAAGGGGGCGGACAGTTTTGTAGAGGCATGCACGCTGGCGTTGCCAGGATTGCCCGGGTGGGAGGCGGAGCTGATCGGGGCGGACCGGTTCCGGGCGGATGCCCCCGAGACCCCGTTCGTCACCCAGGTGCGGGCGGCGGCCCAGGCAGGCGGAGTGCGGATGGCGGGGTACCGGGATCATCCGCTGGTGCTAAAGACGCTGTCGCGAGCGGCCATTGCTGTGGTGCCGAGCCGCTGGGAGGAACCGTTCGGGTTGGCGGCGCTGGAAGCGATGGCGTGCGGTGCGGCGTTGGTGTGCTCGCGACGGGGCGCATTGCCGGAGGTGGCGGGGGACGCGGCGGTGTATGTGGATCCGGACGATCCGCTGGAGATGGCGTATGCGCTGATCGCGCTGGGGCGGGACGAGGAGCGACGGACGGCTCTGGCCAAAGCGGGCCGGTTGCGGGCGCGGCGGTTTGGTTTGCCCGCGGCGGCTCTGCAATTGGCTGGGTTGCGCCGCGAGGTGTTGGCAGCCGGTGGCTCTGGTGTTGAGGCGCCCCTATATCCGCCCGGAGAAGATGCGGATAAGCGCAAGCGGGAGCAGACTGAATGAGTGAGACGAAAGAGCCGCTGGTTCCGGTGACGGTGCTGACCGGATACCTGGGCGCGGGAAAGACCACTTTGCTGAATCGGATCCTGAGCGAGCAGCACGGGCGCAAGTACGCGGTCGTGATCAACGAGTTTGGCGAGCTGGGAGTGGACAATGACCTCGTTGTGGACAGCGACGAGGAAGTGTTCGAGATGAACAATGGTTGCGTGTGCTGCACAGTGCGGGGCGATCTGATCCGCATCGTTGGCGGGTTGATGAAGCGGCGAGACAGGTTTGACGGGATTATCATCGAGACGACGGGCTTGGCGAACCCGGCACCGGTGGCGCAGACATTTTTCGTCGATGACGACGTGCGGACGAAGACACGGCTGGATGCGGTTGTGACTGTGGTGGACGCGAAGCACGTGCTCGCGCGGCTGGAGGACAGCCACGAGGCAGCGGATCAGATTGCGTTTGCGGATGTGATCGTTTTGAACAAAACCGATTTGGTGACGCCCGAGGAGCTTGCCGAGGTAGAGCGGCGAATCCGGCAGATCAACCGGTTTGCCGTCATCCACCGGACCGAGCGGGCGGCGCTGCCGATCGAGCAAGTGCTGGATCGGGGGGCATTTGATTTGAAGCGGGTGCTGGAGATGGCGCCGGATTTTCTGGAAGACGACGAGCATGAGCATAACGACGACGTTTCGTCGGTAAGTTTCGAGGTCGAGAAGCCGATCGACCCCGAGAGGTTCAATGCGTGGATCAGCATGCTGTTACAGGAGAAGGGGCCGGATCTGCTGCGGACCAAGGGCATACTCGCGTACAAGGGTGATGACCGGCGGTTTGCGTTCCAGGCGGTGCATATGATGGCGGACGGGGACTTCATCGGTCCGTGGAAGCCTGGTGAGGAGCGGAAGAGCAAGATTGTATTTATTGGGCGCAATCTGAACCGGCCGCAGTTGCGGCGCGGTTTCGAGGCCTGCCAGGCGGGGTGATGAGCGGGACGGGCGCGCCTCCGTTTCTGGTCGAGCGACGGGGTGACACACGGGAACTGGGCGCGTTCGTAGTTGGGGTGGCTTTCGATCGCTCGGGTGGAGTGGCGGCATTCGGGCTCGGTGACGGGTCGGTTCGGCGGGCCGCCGTGGGAGCTGGCGAGGAATGGCGGTCAGTGCCGGTGCATGAGGGAGCGGTGCTCGCGCTGGCCGCGCATCCGGGCGGCGGGTTTGTTTCAGGTGGAGATGATGGCGGGTTCCGGCGGATTAGCGTTGATGGGGAGGTAAGCGAGATCGCGCGGTTCGGAACGAAGTGGGTGGAACAGGCGGTGTGTCATTCCAGTGGTGTGGTCGCTTGTTCCGTTGGAAAAGTGATGCATCTGTTCGATACGGCGGGTTTGAAGCTGAAGGAGTTTGGTCACCCCTCGACTGTGACGGGGATTGCGTTCGACGGGAAGGGGAAGCGGATCGCAGCCTCCCACTACAACGGGGCGAGTGTGTGGTTCGTGGCGGCAAAGACCGGGTCGGCGCGAGTTTTGGAATGGAAGGGGAGTCATACCGGGATTGCGATGCATCCAGATGCGGCGGCGGTGGTGACGGCGTTGCAGGAGAATGCGCTGCACGGCTGGTGGTTGGCGGACGGCAAGCACATGCGAATGAGTGGGTACCCGGCGAAGACCCAATCGATGTCGTTCAACCGGAACGGGAAGTGGCTGGCGACGAGCGGTCCCGATTGCATGGTGTTGTGGCCGTTCTTCGGGGGCGGTCCGATGGGCAAGCCGCCATCGGAGCTTGCTGGCGGCGACGGAATTCTATGCACGCGGGTGGCGTGCCATCCGAAAGAGGACATTGTCGCTGGCGGGTTTGCGGATGGGCTGGTGGTGATTGCGGATATCGAGTCCTCGCGCATATTGCCGGTGGTGCCGCCTGGGCATGGCAAGACCTCGGCGTTGGCCTGGAGTTCCGGTGGGGCGCACCTGGCGGTGGGCACCGAGTCCGGATATGCGGCGGTGATTGATCTTTCAAAGCGATAAGGAGCCATGTGTATGGATGTGATTACCGCGAACGGGTTGCGCATGCCGCGGCTTGGGTTTGGCACATGGCGGCTTTCGGGCCGGGAGTGTCAGCGGGCGGTCGAGAGCGCGTTGGAGCTCGGCTACCGGCATATCGATACGGGCCAGATGTACGGCAATGAAACTGAAGTCGGGGCGGCGATTGCGGCCTCCGGCGTGAAGCGGGAGGAGCTGCACGTTACCACGAAGGTTTGGAACGACAGTCTCGCGGCCGATCGGCTGCGGGCGGCGATGGCTTCGAGTTTGGATAAGCTAGGGCTGGCCTATGTCGATCTTTATCTGATCCACTGGCCTTCGCCGGACATGGATCTGCCGGCGGCGCTGGAGACGATGATGGCGCTGCAGCAGGAGGGGAAGACGCGGAAGATCGGGGTCGCGAACTTCAATGTGGCCTTGCTGCGGCAGGCAGTCGAGGAGATACGTGCGCCGATCGCCGCGGTGCAGTTCGAGTATCACGTGACGCTGCGGCAGCCGCCATTGCTCGAATATCTGCGCGGGCAAGGGATTCCGATTATCGCGTATTCGCCGCTAGCAAAGGGGCAGTTGACGGACCATCCGGAGCTGCGGCGGATCGCGGATAAGCATGAGGCGACGCCATCTCAGGTGGCGCTGGCATGGCTATGGGCGCAGCCGGATGTGGCGCTGATCCCGAAATCGACGCGGCGGGAGCGGCAGAAGGAGAATATGGAGGCTACGGGGTTGAGGTTGGATGCGGAGGACATGCGGGCGCTGGATGCCCTGCCGAAAGACCGGCGGGTTGTGAATCCGGGGTTCGCGGGAGCGTGGGATGCGACGGGGTGAGGGAGATTTAAGAGATCGCAGAGAAGATTCACCACGGAGACACTGAGGCACGGAGAAGCCTTATAGATTTATCTCCGTGTCTCCGTGGTGAAGCTTCTCTTAGAAACTGCCAGCAAGTAAAGCGGTGATGTTTCTCGCGAATGCCGCCGGATCGCGGGGCAGGTCGCCTTCCTGAACACGAGCGAGGTCGAGGAGCAGGTTAGCGGCATGGGCGATGGAGTCCTTGTCCTCGGTCTTGGTGGCCAGGCCTTCGATAAGCTTGTGCCGCGGATTTAGTTCGAGGACGGGCGCTGCCTGGAACATAGCACGTCCGGCGCGCCTCATCAGGCGCTGCATCTGCAGGTCGGGGCCTGTACCGGCGGCAAGGACGACGGCGCTATCGCTAAGGCGGGAGGTGGCGCGCACCTCGGAAACCGCGTCGCCGAGGGCGTTCTTGATAGCCGTGGTGAGAACCGAAATATCCGGCAACCCAGCGTCCTTGTCGAGGTCGGCGGCGGATTGGGTGACGCTGGCGAGGTTCTTGCCTTCGAAACTGGCGAGCCGGTCGGGCCAGAAGGCATCGATGCTGTCGGATAACAGCAGGACCTCGTAGCCTTTGGTGCGGAAGCCTTCGAGCTGGGGCGAGCTGCGCATCGCGTCGATATCGTCGCCAACGAGGTAATAGATGGTATCCTGACCGGGCTTCATCCGGTTGACGTAGTCCGGCAGCGAGGTCCACCCGGCTTCGGTCGAGGATTTGAAACGCATGAGGGGCGCGATCTCGCCGCGGTGCTCCGCATCTTCCCAGACGCCTTCTTTCAGCACGACTCCGAAATTGTCCCAGAACTTGGCGTACTCCTCGGCGTCACCGGCGCGGTTCTTGAGCTCGGAGAGGACGCGGTTGATCAGCGCCTTACGGATGCGGGCAAGGACCGGAGTGGTCTGCAGCATCTCGCGCGAGATATTAAGGGGAAGATCTTCGGTATCAACGACGCCCTGGACGAAGCGCAGCCAGGGCGGCAGGAGTTCCGCCTTGTCCGTGATGAACATACGCCGGACATGCAGACGGACATGGGATTCGCGATCGTTCTCAAAGAAATCGAACGGGCGGGTGCCGGGGATAAAGAGCAGGGCGTAGAATTCCAATATGCCTTCGGCACGCCAGTGCAGGATAGTCCACGGATCGTCGAAGATATGGCCGAGGTGGCGGTAGAATTCCTTGTAGGATTGTTCGCTGACGTCGGCGCGGGGCTTGCGCCACAGAGCGGTGCCTTCGTTGGCGGGCTGGTCTTTGCCGTCGCGCGTGATGGTAATGGGCACGGTGACATCGTCCGCCCATTTGCGCACGATGGCTTCCAGGCGGGCGGGATCGAGGAACTCCTCGGCATCCGCGCGGATGTGTAGGACGACGTCGGTGCCCGGATGCTCGCGATTCGCTGAGGCGATGGTGAAGGCGCCGAAGCCGTCGCTAGTCCAAGTGAAGGCTTCGGTCGAGCCAGGCTTGCGGGAGGTGACCTCGACGCGCTCGGCGACCATGAAGGCCGAGTAGAAGCCGACGCCGAACTGACCGATCAGGTTGGGGCGGTCTTCGGGTTTGGCCTGGGCGAGCGCGTCGCCAAAGGCGCGGGTGCCGGAACGCGCGATTGTGCCGAGGTTGTCGATCAGCTCCTGGCGGGACATGCCGATCCCATCGTCGCTGATGCGGATGGTGCGGCCGGGTTTGTCGGGGACGATGCGGATCTTGGCGTCGGAGGACGGTGCGAGGTTCGGGTCCGTCAGAGCCTCGAAGCGCCGCCGGTCCATGGCATCGGCGGCATTGGCGACGAGTTCGCGGAGGAAAATTTCGCGTTCGGTATAGAGGGAGTGAACGACGAGATCGAGCAGACGGCCGACCTCGGCCGCGAACTGGTGGGTTTCAGGGGTGGTTGTGGCGATGTCGCTCATTGTCGCTCCCGGTTGCGCGGGGCGATATGCGGGAAGCGGGGCGGGGTTTCAATGGTGGGGCGTGTGGATCGGGTGCGGATTGTTTCAAGCGGACAACAGGCTCTCCGGCCGGATCGGCAAGTGACGCACGCGTTTCCCCGTGGCGTTATAGACGGCGGAGGCAATGGCCGGCGCCACGCCGCACAGCGCGATCTCAGCCAGCCCCTTCGCGCCAAGCGGATTGAAATTGGTGTCGTTGCCCTCGATGAAGCTGACATCGATACCTGGGATATCCGCGTTGACCGGTACGAGGTATTCCGCCAGGTTCGCGTTCATGACACGGCCCAGCCGGTCATCCCATTCCGCGATTTCGTGCAGCGCCATTCCGATGCCCCCAACGATCCCCCCGATGCACTGGCTGCGGGCGATCTTGGGATTGACGATGCGGCCAGCATCGTAAACACCCACCACGCGGGGCACCCGGACCGTACCAAACGCGGGGTCAACACGAACCTCGACAAAGATCGCGCCAAAGGCAGCGGAGGCAAATTTTTCTTCCTCATCTCCGGGGGCAGCTTCGACCTCGGCTTGCAGTTGCTCCAGGCTATGTCGGCGGAGGCGCTCGGTGAACGCCCCATCTCCGAGCTCATCAAGCCTCGCACGTAGCGCCTGGCAGGCTACCATCACCCCGTTCCCGACACTCGCCATTGTAATGGAACCGCCGTGCACCGGCGCCCATGGCATTTCGGTATCGCCGATTTCGATATCGACGGCCTCGATCGGCAATCCCAAAGTTTCCGCCGCAACCTGCGTGGCAGACGTGTAGGTTCCCGGGCCCATATCGCTCGCGGCCGTGCGGACTACGACGCTGCCGTTGGCATAAATGACCGCCTGGGCGGAGCACTTCGAGCGCTCGGCGTGGCAAATGGCGGTGGCCATTCCCTGGCCAATCAAATGCCGGCCATCGCGCATGGTGCCCGGGCGGGTGTTCCGGCGGCTCCAGCCGAAGCGCTCGGCGCCTTGCAGGTAGCATTCGCGCAGCTTCTTGCTGGACCAAGGCTTTCCGGCCGCTTCGTCGCTATCTGCGTAGTTGCGCAGCCGCAGCTCCAGCGGGTCGAGGCCGAGGGCTTCGGCCAGTTCATCCATCGCCATTTCAAGCGCTTGCGTGCCGCTGACGACTCCCGGGGCACGCATAGGGCAAGGCGTGTTTGTGTTCAGCTCCACCATGCTATATCCGGTACGGACATTGGGGCAGGCATAGATCGCGCGCGGCGGTTCAAGCGTGGTTTCCGCGTATTCCTCGTACTCCGAGGTCTGCGCCCACGCCTCCTGGATAATCGCATCCAACCTGCCATCCCGCTGCGCGCCGAGGCGGACGCGCTGCAGCGTGTAGGGACGGAACCCGATGGAGCTGTAGCACTCGCGCCGGGTCAGCTCGAGGCGCACAGGACGGCGCACGCGACGGGCGGCGAGCGCAGCGATGGTTACGTGCGGCCAGGTCCGAAGGGCCGAGCCGAAGGCGCCGCCGACGTATGGACAGATGACGCGGATGTTTGCCTCGGGAATGCCGAAGACGTGCGCAATTTCCGTCCGCACGTTGCTGACCCACTGCGACTTATCGTAAAGCGAAAGGCGGTCGCCATCCCACTCGGCGATGGTAACATGCGGTTCCATCGCATTGTGGTGTTCGCGCGCATGGCTGGTTTCCATATCGATCTTGACCGGTGCGCGACCCCAAGCAGCATCGGCATCACCGCGGCCGGCATCGGAAGGGCGGCCGGCCTTGGCCCATGCCTCGGAAAGCGGTCTACCATTGGAGCGATCGAAAACCGTGGCCGGCTCCTCGATCCCATACGTAACCCGCACCAATCGCGCCGCCCCCTGCGCCTGCTCTTGCGTTTCGGCAATGACAACAGCGATCGGCTGACCGACGAAGAGTATCTCCGGTCCTTGAAACACCTTGAGCTGCTCTCCGGATTTCGGATCGACGAGCGGGCGCTGTTCCATATCGTGGTACGGCAGGCGCTCGGCGTTTTCGTGGGTGATGACAGCGAGCACACCCTCCGAAGCCTCAGCATGGCTGGTATCGATAGCACCGATACGGCCGCGCGGGACAGTGCTGGTAACCAGGGCCGCGTAGGCGAGATTGGGGAGCTTGAACTCGCCAGTATACATCGCTTGGCCGGTAACTTTGGCCGGTCCGTCAACGCGGCTGACCGGCTGGCCGATGATGGCGTTCATGCGAAGCCTCCAAGCGTCAGCAGGGCCCGTTGCACGGCCTGACGGAGCAGGATGATTTTGAAAGCGTTGCGGGGGCGGGGGGTGGCGCCGAGGGCGGCCGCTTCGCCGGCAGTAATGCAGGTCGCTTCATCAAGCGGATTGCCGACCAGAATTCGCTCCACATGGCGAAGTCGCCAGGGCCTTGTGGCGACGCCGCCGGCGGCGATACGCGCCTGGCAGATTTTTCCACGGGTAATTTCGACCGCAGCAGCAGCCGAGGCCAACGCCCATTCGAACGTTGCGCGATCACGTAGTTTCAGATAGCAGGAGCTGCGGGCGTGGGCGCTGACAGGCAGCACGATCCAGGCGATCAACTCACCCGGTTCCAGGTTGGTCTCGATATGCGGTGTCTCGCCGGGTTCGCGATGCAGCTTTTCAAGCGGAATGCGCCGTTCGCCTCGTGGCCCTAGCAGAATCAGCTCGGCATCGAGCGCAAGGAGCGCGTTCGCCATGTCACCGGGGTAAGCGGCGATGCAGTGTTGGCTGCCGCCAAGAATGGCATTCATGCGGTTCTGGCCATCCAGCGCGGGGCAGCCGGAGCCAGGCTCGCGCTTGTTGCACGGCACGGTGATGTCGCGGAAATAGAGGCATCGCGTGCGCTGGAGCAGATTGCCGCCGGCAGTCGCCATGTTACGGACCTGCGGCGAGGCGGTTTCCTGCAGCGCCTGTGCCAGCGCGGGGAAATTTTCCTGAATACCTTCATCCTCGATAATGTCGACGAGACGTGTAAGCGCGCCGATGCGTACCTCGCCGCCATCGGAAGCGATGCCGCGGAAGGGCAGGCGATTGATATCGATCAGCGCAGAGGGTGCGATAACCGATTCCTGGAGGAGCTGAAGCATGTCCGTGCCCCCGGCAATCACCACGGACTCCGGCGTTTGCGTAAGCATGGAGTGGGCGGTTCGGAGGTCTGGCGCGGGGGCGTAACCGAAGGGGAGCATGGCTACGGCACCTCCTGCACCGCCTGTTTGATGGCGCCAACAATGTTCGGATAGGCGCCGCAACGGCAGATGTTGCCGCTCATTTGCTCGCGGATTTCCTCTTCCGAGCGGGTGCGGCCCTCAGCAATCAGAGCAATACCCGACATGATCTGTCCTGGGGTGCAATACCCGCACTGGAACGCATCATGATCGATGAACGCTTGCTGGAGCGGGTGAAGCTGTCCGTCTTTGGCGAGGCCCTCGATGGTGGTGATCTCCTTCCCTTGGGCCATCACCGCCAACGTCAGGCAGGCATTGATGCGGTCGCGATCGAGCAGGACTGTGCAGGCACCGCATTGGCCAAGTGCGCATCCCTTTTTGGTGCCGGTCAGGTGCAGGCGGTCTCGCAAGGCGTCGAGCAACGTCGTGCGGGCATCCACGTTGAGCTCGCGATCCTGGCCGTTGACCCGAAGCGTAACGGTGAAGGTCGAGGAGTGCGGCGCGCCGCCACGCGGCGCGCCGGCCGAGCCCTTAGCCTGCCAGGCACCAAGGCCGGCCGCGGGCACCGCGGTTTTGGCCTGCAGGTCAGGGCCGACACGCAGTGGAACGGCACGCGTGGGCCGCGGGCGCCGCCGACCGGCGAGCGACTCATCTTCCTCAAGCACGTCCTCGACCGCGCCAGGGTCGAGTTTGTCCGCCTCGGCAAAGAGCCGGTCCGCGCTATCCTCATCCCCCGCGCGTTCCGCCTGCACCGCCTGCTCTGCGAGGCGCCGGGCTTGCGGTTTCGTGCCTTCATCCGATGGTGGAGCGTTGTCCTGGGTCATCGATCGGCCTCTCGTCGGGCGTCCGCGGCGCTAACGCAGCGAAACGGCGGTCGCCCTCGCCCTAGCGGGATCGTGACCTGTACTGTGCCCACGGCGTCGCGTTGCTCCGCCAGTACGCATGGGAGGGGCCCGCGATGAAAGCTGTTGTGTTTCATGATCTCGGTGACATTCGTCTGGATGATGTTCCGGAACCGAAAATCCAGCGGGCGACCGACGCCATCGTTCGTATCACCTCTTCCGCAATCTGCGGGACCGATTTGCATTTCGTTCGTGGCACCATGGCCGGCATGCAACCGGGAACCATCCTGGGCCACGAAGGCGTCGGGGTTGTCGAGGAACTCGGTGACGGGGTGCGGAACCTGGACCGCAGCGACCGGGTAGTCGTTTGTTCCACAATTGCGTGCGGGACGTGCTCTTATTGCCGGGCCGGGTATTATTCGCAATGCGATAAGGCAAACCCGAACGGAAAGCGTGCGGGGACTGCATTCTTTGGCGGACCCAAAGAGACCGGACCGTTCAATGGCCTGCAGGCAGAGCGAGCACTGATTCCGTTCGCGAATGTAGGCCTGGTGAAACTGCCCGACGAAGTAACGGACGAGCAGGCGATTCTGCTGTCGGACATTTTTCCGACCGGGTGGTTCGGCGCTGACTTGGCGGAGGTCGGCAGCGGCGACACGGTTGCGGTGTTCGGATGCGGGCCGGTCGGACAGTTTGCGCTTGCCAGCGCGAAGTTGAAGGATGCAGGTCGCGTGATTGCGATCGATAAATACGAGGATCGGCTCGCGATGGCCCGGCGGCAGAGTGCGGAGACAATCAACTTCGAGAAGGAAGACCCGGTCGAAGCCATTCTGAAGTTGACGGACGGAATTGGCGTGGATCGGGTGATCGATGCGGTCGGGGTGGACGCGATGCACGCGCATGAAGGGTTGGCCGCCAAGCAGGCAGAGCAGAAAACACAGGAGTTTTCGCGGCAGCAGAGGGAGGTTGCGCCGAAGCAGAGCCCAACAGCGGAGAACTGGGTGCCGGGTGATGCGCCATCCCAGGCGCTGGAGTGGGCCGTGCAGGCGGTCGCAAAGGCGGGGACGATCGGGATCATCGGTGTCTATCCGCCGCAAGCGCATACGTTCCCGATAGGCCAGGCGATAAACAAAAACCTGACGATCAAAGCGGGTAACTGTCCGCACCGGCGGTATGTGCCGATGCTGGTGGAACTGGTGCGAACGGGGGCAATCGATCCGGTGAAGGTTCTGTCGAAAGTGGAGCCGATGACAGAGGTGATCGAGGCGTACAACGCGTTCGATAAGCGCGAGCCGGGCTGGTTGAAGGTGGAGCTGAAGACGGCAGCATAGCCGTGCTAAACTAGGGGATTAGGACGATTTGTAGTGCGATCGGCAGGCGGCGGCTAACCCCGCCTGCACCGGTCGAAGTAACGTGAAGAATAGTGGCGCATCGCCGCGGAGCGCGCCGCGATAATCAAGCAGCCCGACACTTAAATAGCCGAGGGCCAGGATCGGGAGTGCCACGACTGGCAAGACCAGGGCTGCGAACGCAAGAACGAAGACCCAGAGCATCGTGGCGAGCTCGCGCATCCGTGCACCGCCTGGTTGGTCGAAGCTTAATCCGCGCCGGACTCCGGCCTGGAGGGCGAGGATCGCTCCGCTCCAGGCGACGAGGAGGTGGTAGGCGATGGTGCGAGCGCGGCCGGCGGTGATAATCACCAGGATCGTGGCACCGAGAATGACGAGGAACGGGGCGCTCCCGAAGACGAGGCTGTCGAGCGGGGGTTTCGGGAGCTCACGATCCCGGACGTGGTTGCGAGGCATTCCCTAGCGAAACGGGCGGCCGGTAGGGTGGTTTGCGGACGCGGGCGTGACATGTCGGCCCGGCTGCGCTAGAGGCGCGGAAAACCGCCAATCGGACCCCATATTTACCACCCCATGCCAAGCACCAACGACATCCGTGCCGCGTTTCTGGATTTTTTTGCCCGCAATGGCCACACGGTGGTGGAGAGCTCACCGCTGGTGCCGCGCAACGACCCGACGCTGCTGTTCACCAACGCCGGGATGGTGCAATTCAAGAACGTTTTCACCGGACAGGAGACGCGGCCATACAAGCGCGCGGCGACTGCCCAGAAGTGCGTGCGGGCCGGCGGTAAGCACAACGATCTGGATAACGTAGGGTATACTGCGCGGCATCACACGTTTTTCGAGATGCTGGGGAACTTCAGTTTCGGAGATTACTTCAAGGATCTGGCGATTGAGCTGGCGTGGACGCAGGTGACACGGGAGTTCGGGCTGCCGAAGGACCGGCTGCTGGTGAGCGTGTACGCCGAGGACGATGAGGCGGCCGAGCTGTGGCACCGAATTGCCGGCCTGCCACAGGAGCGGATCATCCGGATACCTACGGCGGATAATTTCTGGCGGATGGGCGATACCGGGCCGTGCGGTCCGTGTTCCGAGATTTTTTATGATCATGGGTCGAGCGTGCCGGGGGGACCTCCGGGGAGCCCGGATGAGGATGGGGATCGTTTTGTCGAAATCTGGAACCTCGTGTTCATGCAGTACCGAGGAGGGGCCGCCGGGAACGCGGGTGCCGTTGCCACGGCCCTCGATCGACACCGGCATGGGGCTGGAGCGGGTCGCGGCCATCCTGCAGGGCAAGCAGGATAATTACGATATCGACATTCTGCGGGCGCTGATTCTTGCGAGCGCGGAGGCGACGGGGACAGATCCGGACGGGCCGCATCGGATCAGCCATCGGGTGATCGCGGATCACCTGCGCAGCACATCGTTTCTGATGGCCGATGGCGTTCTGCCGTCGAACGAGGGGCGGGGTTACGTGCTGCGGCGGATCATGCGGCGGGCGATGCGGCATGCGCACATGATCGGGGCGCGGCAGCCGCTGATGTGGCGGCTGGTGCCGGCGCTGGTGAGGCAGATGGGGGCAGCCTATCCGGAGCTGTCACGAGCGGAGGGGCTGATCGAGGAAACGCTGCAATTGGAGGAGACGCGCTTCAAGGCGATGCTGGAGCGCGGACTGCATCTGCTGGGGGACGAAACCGCGAAGCTGGGAACGGGCCAGGCGCTGCCGGGGGAGGTGGCGTTCCGGTTGTACGACACCTACGGGTTTCCGCTGGATCTGACGCAGGACGCGCTGCGCGAGCAGGGGCGGGCGGTGGATTTAGCGGGGTTTGAGAAGGCGATGGAGGAGCAGCGGGCGCGGGCTCGGGCGGCGTGGGCCGGCTCCGGTGAGGCGGCGACGGAGCGCGTGTGGTTCGACATTCGCGAGCGAACGGGCGGGACCGAGTTTCTGGGCTACAGCACCGAAACGGCCGAAGGGGGAATTCTGGCGCTGGTGGCGAACGGGGCTCCGGTGGAGCAGGCCGCCGCGGGCAGCGAAGTGGCGGTGGTGCTGAACCAGACGCCGTTTTATGGGGAGAGCGGCGGGCAGGTCGGGGATACCGGGATTATCTCGGGGCCGGACGGGTTGCGGATCGTGGTTTCCGACACCCAGAAGAAACTGGGCGATCTGTTCGTGCATCTGGGGATCGTGGCGGCCGGGGAGGCTCGGGTTGGGACGCCGGTGGTGGCGGAGGTCGATCATGCGCGGCGGACGGCGATCCGGGCGCATCACTCGGCGACGCATCTGCTGCATGAGGCATTGCGCCGGCGGCTGGGGACGCACGTGACGCAGAAGGGCAGTCTGAATGCGCCGGACCGGCTGCGGTTCGATGTGAAGTCAGCCTCGGCCGATTACCAGCGAGGAACTGGCCGCGGTAGAGGCGGAGGTCAACGCGCAGGTGCGGGAGAACTCCGAGGTTACCACCCGGCTGATGACTCCGGAAGCGGCGGTCGAGATGGGGGCGATGGCGCTGTTCGGGGAGAAGTACGGGGAGGAAGTCCGCGTGGTGATGATGGGCGGGCCGGAGGGGAACAAGCCGGCGTGGTCGATCGAGCTGTGCGGTGGGACGCATGTGCGGCGGACGGGGAATATCGGGTATTTCAAGATCGTATCGGAAGGCGCGGTAAGCGCGGGGGTGCGGCGGATCGAGGCGGTGACTGGCCAGGCGGCCGAGGCGGTGGTGGCGGCAATGGAACGGGCGCTGCAGGAGGCGGCGGCAGCGTTGCGGGTGGCGCCGCTGGACTTGCCGGAACGGGTCGGGGTGATGACCCAGGAGCGGCGCCGGATGGAGCAGCAGATTTCTGATCTGCAGCGGAAGCTGGCGACGGGCGGGACGGCGGCCGAGATTGAGCAGGTGAATGGGGTGAAGCTGGCGGCGCGGAATTTGGGGGAGGTTCCGCCACGCGAGCTGAAATCGCTGGCCGATGCGATCGGCAAGCAGATGGGAAGCGGTGTCGTCGCGCTGGTTTCCATCGCCGAGGGGAAGGCGAGCATCGTGGTGGGGGTCTCGCCGGATTTGACCGAGCGGTACAACGCAGTAGAGCTGGTGCGGGCGGCGGCCTCGGCGGTCGGGGGGAAGGGCGGCGGCGGCCGGCCGGATATGGCGCAGGCGGGCGGGCCGGATGGGGCCCGGGCGGATGAGGCATTGGAGGCGGTGCGGGCGTTGGTGGGGGCAGGGTAGGGGCGTCTTGCAGCTCACCTGTGCAGAGATCGGCCATATCCCGTAATGACGGTCGGCTGCTGCTTCGATCCGGTGCCGGACCCATGAGTTTGGCCCGTTTTCCAACTGCCGTTAACATACGTGGTGACCCCCATACCCATGTTCACCACCAGCTCGCCTGGCTTCGGCGTCGCCGGCTGGCCGGGGTAGCCCGTTATTCCGGGCTCATAGACGCTTTGTGCATTGGCCACCCCACTCAGCGGCCAGGCAACCAACCAAGCTGCAGCGGCAATCAGCAGCTTGCGTATCCGCGGTTCCTCCAACATAGGCCAATACAAATCCGATCTGTGATCGTATCGGAGACGCCCCGCTACGTGACGCGGACTGTCCGCGATAATCACCGCGGCTCCAGGATACTGCAACAAGCCAAAACGAATCGAATTGTAACGGGAAGTACCATGCTCAGTCTCTCCCGCCTGCAGGAGATCGCGGCGACGCGAGCCCCCCGCCGGGAGCGTTATTCCTGTTGCGCCGCTTTATGCGCCAACAGCGCCATCAGCCGCCGGTCCCGCCACTCCTGCCGTACCGTTAGCATATTGGCGGGCAGCTCCGCCCGGCGGACCGTTGTCAACTTGTCAATCAGCTCCTGACTCCACGCCCGCGGCTGCATCTCCGCCTGTAGCTGCGCATAGAGGTCCCCGTACCGCGCACAATAATCCGCAACTCCCCCGGGCGCGTTCAGGTCTATGGTTTCAAACGGCCCCATAAATGCCCAGCGCAGCCCAAGCCCATGCTTCACCGTGGCGTCCAGATCGGCCGGCGAGATCACCCCGTCGTCCACCAGCCGGAACGCCTCCGCGAGCAACGCACCTTGCAGCCGGTTCAGCGCAAACCCCGCTACCTCCCGCATCACAGTTACCGGCGCCTGCCCGGCACGCACCATCAGCGCCCGCGTCCGCTCAACCACCCCGGCATCCGTCCACGGCGCCGGACACAGCTCAACCAGCGGCACCAGGTATGGCGGGTTCACCGGATGCGCGACCAGGCACCGCGCGCGCCCCGCCAGCCCCTCCGTGAAGGCACTCGCCGGGATCCCGCTGCTCGAGCTCCCCAGCACCGTTTCCGACGCCGTCTGAGCATCCAACTCCGCAAACAGAGCCTGCTTGTCCTCCACCCGCTCGGGACCGTTCTCCTGAACGTGCACCGCATCACGCAGCGCATCGGCCAGTGTTTCCGCCGGCCACACGCGCGCCAACACCTGCGCCGGCTCCTCATCCACCAACCCGGCTTCCCGCAGCTCCGCCAGCCGGTCGCGAATGAAGCTCCGCGCCATCCTCACCGCGCCGGCCGATACATCCCACAGCCCGACCTCGAACCCCGCGCGGGCAAACACGATCGACCACGCGCGTCCGATCAGCCCCGCCCCGATCACCGCGACTTTCATAGCCCGAACACCATGCGTGCGTTGCCTCCCGCAATCATCGACGCGGCCACCATATCAAGCGATTCGGTCGCCCCCAAATGGCCCAACGGATCATATTCCCCCATGTCATATGGGTAATCCGTGCCAAGCATCACATGATCAGCCCCCAGTAGCGCCACCAGCGCTTCCAGTTGATGTGGTGTGAAGACGATTCCATCCACATACACCCGCTTCAGATACGTCGTCGGCGGGTGCGGCAGCGCGCCATGACTATCGCTGCGCGCCCCCCACGCGTGATCCATACGCCCGGAGTAAGCCGTCAGATACCCGCCACCATGCACCGCCACCAGCTTCAGTTTCGGATGCCGCTCCAGCACGCCATCGAAAATCAGGTAATTCAACGCCATCGTGGTATCGAGAGGATTGCCGATGACGTTGTTGAAGTAATATCGTCCGAAACGGCGAGCCTGCGTGAACCCTGCTGGGTGAAGCATCACCACCGCTTCCAGCGCCTCCGCTCGCTCCCAGAATGCTGCAAACGATGGGTCCGAAATCTCCTTCTCGCCCACATGCGTCACAATCTGCACACCCTTGAACCCGAGCTGCCGGACGCATCGCTCCAGTTCCTCGGCCGCCGCATCACCTCCGGCTCGCAGCGGCACCGTGCCCAGCCCCACCAGCCGATCAGGCTTCCGCGCCACGAATGCAACTACCCCATCATTCACCATCCGCGTTGCCGTCACCGCAATCTCGGACGGAACCGTATACCCGCACTGCGGCGGCGCCGGAGAAACCAATTGTACGTCAATGCCCATTGCATCCAGATCCCGTAGCCGCTGATCAAGATCGGTCAGCTGCCTGTGCCGGTCCTCATCCTGTCGGCGAGTCAGTTCGCGCGTCTCCTCCGCATAGAACTGCAGCCGAGGATCTGGCAAAAGATGCGAGCGCACGAACTCGGCCGCCGCTTCCACCACCACGTGCCCGTGCATATCTACCACCGGACCTTGCACGCGCGCCCGGACCCCATGCTCCCGCGCGGCTGTGCGGTCATAGCGGTTCCATATCTCTGCCATCCTGGCTCGCTCCCTCTCTCACTGCAGAGTAGCGCCCCCAACCTGTCATTGCGAGGACCGCGAGCGAAGCGTGGCGAGACGAAGCAAGCCATGCTCTCGCGCCTGTCCGCCCCCCTATGGACGCAAATGAAATCATTTACGCCAACGTGACAGCATCAAATGTTGGCGACTGTATATGACTCCTGCTGCGACCCTCGGCGTCATAACAGCGGCTCTCAGAATAGTGCCGAGCCGGCATAAAGTATTGGCTGTGGCAGGAGGGGCATATCTGATCTACCTCGGTATAGTATCGTGGCGTCCCACGAGCTTACAAACCCACGCCCCGAGCTTACAGCCCCGGAAGCGGCAAAAGCTGAGTATGTACGGGGTCTCGCTACAAATCTGCTCAACCCGAAATCCGCAGCATACTACACCAGTGTCCTGGCCATTCTAATTCAACCTAACGCGCCTGTTTGGCGTAGACCTGCAGTGATTGCTGTAGTTACAAACAATGCTATAGTTTGGTATAGTATAGTGGCCTTGCTTTTGTCATCAGAACCTGCTTAGCACGCCTACAAGACTCTCAGCGGCGCAATCGACAAGGTAACTGGAACGGCAATGACAGGAACTTGGGCTCGGCTTACTCGGGCTCAGGAAATAAGCTTTATCCAAGGCTATGAGCGGTCCCGGCTCCTCACTAACCCAGCGAGGGCAACCGTCCAAACCGATGCCGCAACAAATGCCTGCCCCACGGTCTCCACTTCGCGTCACTCTGCTCTAACCCCTGACCTGCGCAACGGTCTGGCAGCGCGCACCGTCCCAGCACCCAAGCAAACCCAAGTGAACGAAACTCTCAAAAATCACATTGTCTCCACCCATAATCAGGAGCATTCTGCGAATCGTCCCAAGCACCCACGCGGGAGAGTGCGGGCGTCCCCATGACGACCGCCGCCGAAGGCGCAACCGGCCCCCGGAAACGCTCAGGCACCAGGGACCGCGGCGGGAAAGGACCTCTGGAAAGCCGGCCGGACGGCACGCCCGTCCCGTCGCACCGAAGAAGTAAGGGCCGCCGGCTGGGCCCGAATCTTTCAGGTTCCGTGACAGAGGGGGGTCATAACGGGCGGAAAACCCGCGCATGACCTCGGTACGGAGTTAGGCTTGGTACACAACGCACTGTTAGACGACCCCACGCCCAAGGAGCCACAGCACTCCCCCCTCGACTCGTGGCACCGCGCCCTTGGCGCCCGCATGGTTGCCTTCGCCGGCTGGTCAATGCCCGTGCAATACCGCGGCGGCATCCTCGCCGAGCACCAGCAATGCCGTACCAAAGCCGCCCTGTTCGACGTCTCTCATATGGGCCAAGCCATGCTCTCCGGCGCCACTGGCGCCGCCACCCTCGAGCGCCTCGTCCCCGGCGATATTATCGGCCTCAAACCTGGCCGCCAGCGCTACACGCTCCTGCTCAACGAGGCCGGCGGTATCATTGACGACCTCATGGTCGCCAACCTGGGGGGCGAACGCCTCTTCCTCGTTGTCAATGCCGCCCGCCGTGGCGTCGATCTGCCCCACATTGTGGCCGCCCTCCCTGACTCCATCACCCTAACCGAGCTTGAAGACCGCGCCCTGCTCGCTCTTCAAGGACCCGCTGCGGCCCAGGTCCTCACCCGTCTTTGCCCTCCCGCCGCCTTACTTCCCTTTATGGGCGTCACCGAAGCCGAAATCGCCAGCCTGCCCTGCATCATCTCCCGCTCCGGCTACACCGGCGAGGACGGGTTCGAAATCTCCGTTCCCGCCGCCAAAGCCGAAGCCCTCGCCAGCACGCTGATCGAACAACCCGAGGTCGTCCCCGCGGGCCTTGGCGCCCGCGACTCCCTCCGCCTCGAGGCTGGCCTCTGTCTCTATGGCAACGACATTGATGAACTCACCTCACCCATCGAGGCCGGCCTGACCTGGGTGATCGGCAAACGCCGCCGCACCGCCTGGGACTTCCCTGGCGCCGCCGTCATCCGCGACCAGCTCACCACGGGACCCCACCGCTCGCGGGTCGGCCTCCGCCCGGACGGCCGCGCTCCCGCCAGAGCCGGCGCCGAAATAGTGGCCGAGGACGGCACCGCTGCCGGCACTGTCACTTCCGGGGGGTTTTCACCGACCCTCAACGCCCCCATTGCCATGGGTTACGTGCGCCGGGATCTCGCAACCCCCGGCGTCCACGTGAACCTCATGGTCCGGGGCAGGGCACTTCCCGCCCAGGTTGCGGCCCTGCCCTTCGTCCCACACCGCTACGTCAAATGAACTAAGGAATCGCCCAATGGCTCTCAAACCGACACCGGACCGCTCCGGTCAGGAAGTCCGCTACACCAAAGACCACGAGTGGGTCCGCCGTGACGAAGACATCGTCACCATCGGCGTCACCGAATACGCCCAGGAACAGCTCGGCGATCTCGTCTTCATCGAGCTGCCGGAGCTCGGCCGCGAGTTCGAGGCCACCGACGCCGTCGCCGTCGTCGAAAGCGTCAAGGCCGCCGCCGATGTCTTCGCCCCGGTCGCCGGCAAAATCATCGAGGTGAACCAGTCCGTCGTGGACGATCCCTCGCTCGTCAACTCCGAACCCGAGGCCGACGGCTGGCTGTTCAAAATGGAAATGACCGACCCGGACACCTACGACGACTTGCTGGACGAGGCAGGCTACCGCGAATTCCTGGAGTCCCTTTGATGGACCAGCTTGCCGAAATGGCAGAGCTTGAGGCGGCCGACAACTTCGTCGGCCGCCATATCGGCCCCTCCGAAACCGACATCGCAGCCATGCTGCACGTGGTCGGCGCAGCCAGCCTGCCCGATCTCGCCTCTAAGGCCCTCCCCGCCGCCGTTCACGGGAACCGCCTGCTCGATGTGCCCCCACCCGTCGATGAAGCCGGCATCGTCGCTGAGCTCCGCGCCCTCGCCGACCAGAACATCCTTGTCAAATCTCTCCTCGGTATGGGCTATCACGGCACCCACACGCCGCCGGTGATCCTCCGCAACGTCCTGGAAAACCCCGGCTGGTACACCGCGTACACCCCCTACCAGGCGGAAATCTCCCAGGGCCGGCTGGAAGCGCTGCTGAACTTCCAGACCATGATCGCCGACCTCAGCGGCATGGCCATCGCCAACGCCTCCTTGCTCGACGAGGCCACCGCCGCCGCCGAGGCCGTATCCATGGCGCATGGCCTGAGCAAAACCGGATCTGAGACGGTCGCCGTCGCAACCGACATCCACCCCCAAACTCGCGCCGTCCTAGCCACCCGCGCTCGGCCCCTCGGCTTCACCCTGGTCGATGTCGCGCCTGGCGATCTCGCCGCCATCGGCGCCGCCAACCCGTTCGCCGTGGTCCTGCAATACCCCGGCACTACCGGCGCCATCCGCGACCTTTCCGCCGAAATCGAGGCCGCCCACGATGCCGGCGCCCTCGCCATCATCGCCGCTGATCCGCTCGCTCTCGCGCTCCTCACCCCTCCCGGTGACATGGGCGCCGACATCGTCGTCGGCTCCGCCCAGCGTTTCGGAGTCCCAATGGGCTTCGGCGGACCCCACGCCGCCTTCTTCGCGACCCGTGACGCCTTTAAGCGCGCCATGCCCGGCCGCCTGGTCGGCGTGTCTATCGACGCCGCCGGGGCGCCTGCCTTGCGCCTCGCCCTGCAGACCCGCGAGCAGCATATCCGCCGTGAAAAGGCGACGAGCAATATCTGCACCGCCCAGGTCCTGCTGGCCGTTATCGCCGGCTTCTACGCCGTCTGGCATGGGCCCGACGGCCTTTCCCGCATCGCCCGCCGCGTAAACCTTCAGGCCCGCCTGCTCGCCGACGTCGCCCTCCGCGCTGGCTTTACCCTGCGCTATACCGACTTTTTCGACACAATCGCCCTGGAAACTCCGGACGCCGAGGCCCTGATCGCCGGCGCTCTCAAGGCCGGTTTCAACCTCCGCCGCATCGGCCCCACCGGCGTCGGCATCGCGCTCGACGAAACCGTCACCCGCGACGACCTTATGCGCCTTGCCACCGTCCTCGGCGGCGAAGTGGCCTCCGCGGGACCCAGCATCCCGCCCACGCTCCTGCGCACCACCCCCTGTCTGCAGCACCCGGTCTTTCGCAGCCACCACGCCGAGCATGAAATGCTCCGCTATCTCAAGCGCCTGGAAGACAAGGACATTGCACTCAACCGCAGCATGATCCCGCTCGGCTCCTGCACGATGAAACTGAACGCCTCGGCCGAGATGATCCCCATCACCCTGCCAGGTTTCGCCGACATTCACCCCTTTGCCCCGGCCGACCAGACCCGCGGCTACACCGAGGTCATCGCCCGTCTTTCGGACTACCTGCGCCGGATCACCGGGTTTGCCGCTGTCTCCCTCCAGCCCAACGCGGGCTCCCAGGGCGAGTACGCTGGCCTCCTTGCTATCCGCGCGTATCACGCGTCTCGCGGCGAGGCTGAGCGTGATATCTGCCTGATCCCCTCCTCCGCCCACGGCACCAACCCCGCCAGCGCCGTTATGGCCGGCCTCCGCGTTGTGGTTGTCGGCTGCGACCGCGCCGGCAACGTGGACCTCCACGATCTCCGCGCCAAGCTCGAGCTCGCCAAACACGCTGGCCGCGTTGCCGCCTTGATGATCACCTATCCCAGCACCCACGGGGTATTCGAACCCACCATCCAAGAGATCTGCGATCTGATCCACGGCGCCGGCGGCCAGGTTTACATGGACGGTGCCAACATGAACGCGCAGGTCGGGCTCACGAGTCCGGCTGCCATTGGCGCTGACGTCTGCCACCTCAACCTGCATAAGACGTTCTGCATCCCTCACGGGGGAGGCGGTCCCGGCGTCGGCCCCATCGGGGTCGCTGCCCATCTCGCGCCCTTCCTGCCGAACCACCCGCTGCGAGAGGATGCCGGCGCACCGACAGGTGTCGGCCCGGTCGCCGCCGCCCCGTTCGGGAGCGCCATGATCCTCCCCATCTCCTACGCCTACATCCGCATGATGGGCGCCGCCGGCCTGACCCGGGCAACCGAGGTCGCGATCCTCAACGCCAACTACATCGCCGCCCGCCTGCGGCCCCACTACCCCCTCCTCTACACCGGCCCAAACGGTATGGCCGCCCATGAATGCATTATCGACTGCCGCGGATTTCAGGCCGAGGCCGGCATCCAGGTCGAAGACATCGCCAAGCGCCTCGCCGACTTCGGCTTCCATGCTCCTACTATGTCCTGGCCTGTCGCCGGCACCCTGATGGTCGAGCCCACCGAAAGCGAAAGCAAAGCCGAAATCGACCGCTTTTGCGATGCCATGATCGCCATCCGCCAGGAGATCGCGGCCATTGCGGCGGGCCGGCTCGACCGCAAGGACAACCCGCTGAAGAACGCCCCGCATACCGCAGCCGAGCTTATGGCCGAGCGCTGGACCCACCCCTATCCGCGCTCTCAGGCCGCTTTTCCGCTAGCCTTCGTCCAGGCCGCGAAATACTGGCCGCCCGTCAAACGTGTCGACAACGTCTATGGCGACCGTAACCTCGTCTGCACCTGCGCCCCGGTCGAAACCCTCGCCGAGGCTGCGGATTGATCGCCGTATGCCCTTGAAAACACCGTCACGGTCGTTCCGCTTACGCATGGACAGCCGGAGCATGCCGATGCTGCCGTTGAAGTCCCCGCGCCAACCAAGCGGCGGCTTGGTCGCGATGACGCGCCGTCGTGGATCGTGGTGACTGAAGTGAACCGTTTTGTCTGGCCTGGTCCCGATCTGCGTCCGGTCTCACGCGTCGAGCCGGACCGCTTCGATTAGCGGTGGTAAGCGAGCAGGCTCGGGTACAGAGCGGCGGTGCGGAAGTCTGCGACGGGTTTGTCGTGGGCGGCGCTGACCGCCGGAAAGCTGGGCGGGGTAGCGATCGAGCAGGGGCTCGATGTGCATGAGGGTGGCGGCGCGATCGACCTGGCAGGCGATGCGGTCGGAGGACGCGCGGAGCATGGTGAGGCCGAAGGCCACGTTGTCGCGCACGGTCATGTGGGGGAAGCCCGCGTAGTTCTGGAACACCATTGCGAGCCGGCGGGCGCGGGGTGGCAGGTTAGAGACGTCCTGGTTGCCGATGAGGACGGTGCCTGCGGTCTGGGTCTCCAGGCCGGCGATGATGCGCAGCAGCGTAGTCTTGCCACAGCCGGAAGGGCCGAGGAGGGCCATGAAGCTGCCGTCGGGGACGGTGAGTGAAATGTCGTGCAGGACGGGGGTGGAGGCGAAAGACTTGGCGATATTTTGGACGCGGATTTCGGCCATTTGTCTGAGTATCTGATTCACGCGGCGAAGCGTAGTCGCTTCGCGTCCTCCGCTTCTCTGCGATCGAATACTAGCGGCTCGTGATGCCCCACATGGCGAAAAGGTAGCGGCGGACGAAGAAAATAAACAGGACGGAGGGAATGATCAGCAGAAAGCCGCCGGCAAGCTGATCCTGAAGCGGGGATTCGGACAGGACGGAGAGCACGAAGGCGGTCAGTGTCCGGTGGCGGACGGTGAGGACGGAGGCGGTGAAGACCTCGTTCCAGGAGATGACGAAGGCGAAAATGGCGGTGGCGGCGACTCCGGGCAGGGCGAGGGGGAGGACAATGCGGCGGACGGCCTGAAAGCCGGAGCAGCCGAAGACCCAGGCGGCTTCCTCGAGCTCGCGGGGGATGCCGAGGAACAGGCTGGAGGTGATGAGGACCGCGAAGGGGAGGGCGAGCGCGGTGTGGATGAGGGCGACCCCGAGCACGGTATCGTAGATGCCGAGGCGGACATAGCTGACGGCAAGGGGAAGGGCGAGGATGCCGACGGGGAAGGCTCGGGTGAGGAGAATGACCAGGCGGTAGGCGTTGGCGCCGGTGAAGGTGTAGCGGGCGAGGGCGTAGCCGGCCGGGGCTCCAAGGCTGATGGAGAAGGCCATGCAGAGGACAGCCACTTCGACACTGCGGAATGCTGCGGGCCAGATGCCCTGGATGGTGAGGAAGTTGGTGAAGTTGTGGATGGACCAGGCGAGGGGGAGGAACGGCTTGGGCCAGGCATAGACGACCTGCTGGCCTCCGATGCCGCCGAGGGCGATGAGGTAAATCGGGTCCAGGCGCACATCAGCAGGACGCCGGTTGCGAAGACGGTGCGCCGGAGGGGGTCATGGGGCCGGATCGATCCCAACACGGATGGGGCAGGGATGTCGAGGCGGGTGTGTACCAAACGGGGGTTTGTGCGTTGCGGGAGTTGTACAAAACCCCGGTTTGTGCGGTGCGGAAAACGTACCAAACCGGGGTTACTGGTAGGTAAGTTTTGTACGAAACCGGGTTTTTGGGGTTGCCGTTTTGTACCAATCGGAGATTCGTTGCGTAGCTGTTCGTGATCCTTTCGGTTGCGGCAGCCGGGATGTGGTGTGGGGCGAGTCCCGGGGTAAGTGGCTGAATGGCAACGGGTAGAAAGGATTTTTGGTTCACACGGAGAAGACGGAGTTTGCCCGGGAGAGCCACGGAAAATGATCACCGGGGACTTCTAAGTTCGAGAGAAGCGTTTCCAGTGTAGCGAAATATCGGGCGAAGCTTCGCGAGGAGGATGTTTGATGCCGTTTAAGTCAGAAGCATATCGCGTCCTCATCGCGTCTCCATCTGACCTGGCGGAGGAGCGAGCGGCGGCGGCTCACGCCATCGAGGAGTGGAATGCGGACCATGCCGCCGCCGAGGCGGTCGTCTTGCTGCCGGTCAAATGGGAAACACACGCTCTGCCCGAAACGGGCGTGCGGCCGCAGGGCGCTATCAATCGCCAACTCGTTAGTAACTCGGACATCTTGATAGGAATGTTCTGGACCAAGCTGGGCACTCATACAGGTGTTGCCGAATCCGGAACCGTTGAGGAGATAGACGAATTCGTATCCGCTGGAAAACCGGCGATGCTTTACTTCTCTAGCAGGCCCATAGATCCCAATAAGATCGATCTAACTCAGCACCGCAAGTTACGGAAATTCAAGGAAGCAACCTACAAAACGGCGCTAGTGGGGGCCTTCACCTCGCCGTCGAGCTTGAAAGAGACTTTGGTGCGCGATCTGTCGGCCCAGATCCGTCGGATGAGGGCTGGCAAGCGGCGGGCGGATCGCCGAGACAAGATTGAAGAGGCCGAAAAACTTACGCAGCTCATGCTTCTGCATAAGCAGCATGGCATCACGCCGCAACAGATCAACCACTACAAAGAGTTGCTCGGATTATCGGCTCGTGCCAGGAAGTCGTCCCTGGATGCAGAAAGTCCTTATAGGGGAATGTTCTTCGACTACGTTGGAATCATTTCGGCGTTTCTTAATAAAGATAAGCCCGAAGAAGGCTGGAGCGCCCAGGTTGAGATAGCCGGTGATAATTACGAGGCAAAGGAGTTTCAGGCTATAGCAATGGTTGTAAATGATACTTTTAGGCTCTGCGGAGACGGCAATAGAACATGGGAAGGCTATATTGGGAATGTTGGGCGTCGAGTGCGTGGATACTCGCACCGAGGAGCTGTGAAGTGGCACGGTTTGGCACCAAGAGCCACAGAGACGGTGAGGGCCTTATCCTTAGCTTAGAATATTGCGCGGGGGTTTAATGCCGATCCTGTGGCACCCCTGAAGCGCCACGGCGAGATGGTAACGAAAAAGGCCCAGCGGTTCTCGGCGGAGCAAACCTTGGCCAGAGCGTCGAGTTCGACCTGATCGAGCAGCGTCATCCCCATGTAGGGAATTGCAACCATATGCAACGGCTCGGTCCAGCGCTGGAAGCCCGGAATCGCCGGATGAGCGTCGCCGTCCGAGTCATTGCTGATTACCGCAACGCGGCGTTGTTTCAGCCAGGGCAGGCAGGCGGCCTGAAGCCCCGTTCCGTGCTTGTAAGTGTTGCGCGCTCCGGCGCCGTTGCGAACGAACACGATGTCGCCTTCCTGGACCTGTACATTATGCAACCGCTCAGCGGCCTCGAGGTCTTCCGGCATGATTGCCGTGCCGAGGGGTAGCGGGCCACCGTGAACCTCTGCCACGTCGAGCAGAACGCCGCGTCCGACGATGCCTACGGCGCCGACATGCTCTATGCCAAGGCGGCGCGTGCCACTCGGGGTAACAAAGTCAACCGGATATCCGTTATACATGCCCTGGCGGCCTTGAGGCGTGAAGACGTGGCACAGCGCATCAAGATGGGTGACAGCGAAACCATGACAGGTCATGCCGATGATGGCATAGCATCCTGCCTCCTCTGGTAGTGCGTCTTCGTAGCGGAGCATCTTGTAGCTGAAGTTGCGCAACTCAGGTGTGGCCGTGGAAATTTCCCGTCCGAGGGCGACCACGCGCCCGGTGCGGATTAATTTTGCTGCGTCGATGCGCATTTGCGCGGAGATGAAGTTGAGCGTGCCAAGCTGGTCGTCCGGTCCGCAGCGGTTCCAGTTCGATAGCCAGGGGATGGCTCTTTGCAGATCCTCCTCATTGGCTATCCGCGGCGGAGGTGCGGGGGGAGCGGCGCCCATCCCGGCGGCTGCCGCCGCAACAAGGAGGTCCCGGCGAAGAAGGCGGCGGGTGTTGTGATCGGGCTCGGGAAGCTCTGTCATGGGAGGTCTCGTTCCGGTGGCCTGTACTGTTAGTAGCAGGCCGGCAAAGGAACGCCACCGGGCGCTACTCAAGCGCAGACAATCCGGTCGAAGCAACCGTTATAAAACTAATTGGTGTCCGGCTGGAGTCTCAGGACGACTGCTCGCGATGCGGCAGCGGTGGGCACTGGATGCCCAAGAGCGCCCACGTCGCACTACATAGGACGCGATAACGGGTTGTGCCAGTCTGGCCGGATAACCGGGTCGCAAGCTGCCGTAAAGGCACCTAAGTGCGCGCGGCAATGCCACTGGACGACGTAACGATCCTGGATCCGTACTCCGAGCGGGTAACGGCCGCGTTCGACAAGGTCTCGCCCGCGGTGCTGCATGTTCGCGGACGCGGGCAAGGATCGGGGGTGATTTTCACGCCCGACGGATATGCTCTGACCAACAGTCATGTCGTCGCCGGGGCCAACAGGCTGCGGGCGTCGTTGCCGGACGGGCGGGATTTCGAGTGCAGTCTGGTTGGTGACGATCCGGAGACGGACATTGCGCTGCTGCGGTTATCGGGCAGCGGCTTGCCGCATGCGGAGCTTGGGCGGTCGGGGACGCTGCGGGTCGGCGAGCTTGTGCTCGCGATCGGTAATCTGCTGGGATTTCAGTGCACGCTGACCGCGGGAATCGTGAGCGCGTTGGGGCGCTCGCTGCGGGCACCGTCGGGACGGCTGATCGAGAGCGTGATTCAGACCGATGCGCCGCTTAACCCGGGTAACTCGGGTGGGCCGCTGGTGTCGGGCGCAGGGCGGGTTGTCGGGATCAATACGGCGACGATTTTGCCGGCACAGGGGATCTGCTTTGCTATCGGCATCGATACGGCGCTAGACGTGGCGATGCGGCTGATGCGGGACGGACGGGTGCGGCGGGCGCGGCTGGGCGTGGCGACGCAGACGGTGATGTTGCCGACGCGGACCCGTCGGGCGTTGGATTTGCCATTGCCGACCGCTGCGATGGTTATGGAAGTGGAAGCGGGCAGTCCCGCAGCCCGGGCCGGACTGGAACGAGGAGATAGAATCGTTGCGTTTGGGGGCATTCCGGTAGGCGGGGTGGACGATCTGCACCGGCTGCTGACCGGGGACCGAGCAGGGCAATCAATAGCGATTGAGGTGCTGCGTCGCATGGAGCGGATGGTGCTGACGGTTACGCCGGAGGAGGCGGCCCTCACCCGGCGCGCCCCTATGTCCCTTGGGGACGCCGACCCCGGATCGAAGTCCGGGGCAGGCCTTTCCCACAGGTGGGAGAGGTGAAGGGCTATCGGCTGGGGTTGAATCCCAGGAAGCCCGCCTGGGGGATGGGCGTGCCGCCGTTGCCGGCGTACAGTTGCGGAAGTTCCGGCTGGGCGGACGAGGCATCGGCCACAAGATGGGTGCGATGAGCGGACGGTTTGTGGCGAATGAGGCTCGCCTGCTTCATGGGAGCGGGTTTTGCCGCGGCAGCCTGCTGGACTGGTGCCCCGCTGGGCCGGCCAGCGCCGCTCGAGAGGAGCAGGAACGTGATGTCGTTGTGGCCGAGATCGAGCGAGAGCTGGATGGGTGTCATTCCCAGCTCGTTCTGACCATTCACGTCGGCGCCTCGGTTGATTGCGTCACGTGCGGCGGCGATGTCGCCGCGATTGATTGCATCAAACAGAGCCTGGGTCGGGTCCATCATGGAAGGCAACACGGTTTCGGGGGCTGGGCCGGTGCTGGACTGGGCGCCGGGGAGGCCGACCGGAGGTGGGGGCGCCGCTCGTCCGTAGGCGGGCTGACGATTCGAGTTGCCGATATTTGGGGCGCCGCTGAAGCTCGGCATGAGCTGTGCCTGGGCCGGCGCTGTGAAGACAATGGTACCCGATGCCAAAAACAGGGCAGCGACACGCGCAAAGGCGCGACTTGCGATGGACTGCATCTGCCGTTTTCCCCTAAAGGCGGTTTAGACCGGATTCAGCCAGCAGAATCCGACAGTCAGATACAGGGAATACAGGGTCCAGACAGCGTACGGAACCATCAACCACGCGGCAAGTCGGCTGATCTCGGCAAAGCTGCGCGTGGTGAGGATAATCATTGGCAGCAGGGCAGCGAGTATTACGAGGGCGAGCAACGGACTGTGCAGGGCGAAAAATGCGGGGAGCCAAGCGGCGTTGAGTGCGAGCTGCCATCCCCAGAGCCGGATGGGACGGGAGCCGCCGCAATGGCGCCAGGCGAGCCAGCCGGCCAAACCAATGGTCAGGTAGATGGCTGCCCAGACGGAGCCGAAGACGTTGCTGGGAGTCATGCCCGGGGGACGGCGGAGCGAGAGGAACCAAGTGCTGAGGGCGTGATTGCTGAGCGCAAAGCCGCTCAGGGCCACCAGAAGGCACAGACCGACGAACCCCACCAGCGCCATACGGGGGCTGAGGGGGGGCGAGGAGCCTGGGGTCGATCCCCAATCATCTGGTCCAGTTGCGAGGAAGACACACCCTCCTTTTCTTTCGGGGCCGTCGCCGCAAAGAAAGAAATAATGCTGGGCTGGGGCACGTCCAGGGCGATTTGGGTTCACAGTCCCGCAGTTGGCTCGGTGGGCACCAGGGCTGCCGCACTGGTTCAGCGCGGCTCCGAGGGACCGCGCGCCCGTCAGGTCCCCTCGCGTTTCCAGGTTCCGATCAGCAGGCCGAGCATGAGCGGCAGGGCGGCCCAGGCCGGCAGCAGGCGGAGAGAAGCGATCCCGGTGATCAAGTGGTCGTGGCGGCGCTCAAGTCCGATCCAGCCATCGCCCGAAGCTGAGCGATCCGGTTCGGTGCGACGCAGCTCGGGGATTACCGGGGCGCCGGATGCGCCTTCGATCCAATGCATGCCGCCGCCGGAGGCACGGGCGAGCGGGCCAACCTTGGTGGCGGTGGCGCGGAGGTCGGCGAGTTCGAGCGGGTTGGCGGCGCCGGCCGCGGCGAAGGCACTCAGCTTGCCGTCGGTAACCCGCCAGACGCCAGGGGTGGGGGCGGGCAGGCTGGCCTTCCACCGGCCGGGGCCGTCGGCCGTGAAGGTGAGTTTCTGCTCCTTGCCGTCGGGGTCGGTAACGGTGATCTGAGCCGGCGGATTGGGGGAGATGGAGCGCCGCTGAATCTGGAGCTGGCCGTTCGCGACGGTGGCGGTGATGGCGTTCTCCTCCAGGTCCGGTTCCTTCATCAGCCAGTGGGCGATGCGCTTGAGCAATTCGGCCTGGGGGCCGCCGCCGTCGTGGCCGCGCGCCCAGAGCCAGATCTGATCGGAGAGGAGCAGGGCGGTGCGGCCCTTGCCCACGCGGTTGAGGACGAGGAGGGGCGGGCCGTCGGGGGCCTTCATCAGCACTTCGCCGTGGACGTCGGCCGGCTCGATGCGGCGGTACCAGGGGCCCCAGGTGGGCTGGGCGCTGGGATTATCCGGTGAGTTTTCGCCCGTCAGGCCGGCGGTCACCGGGTCGCGCTGGCCGAGGGCGGTGACCTCCGGGCGGAACTTGGCGTCGACGACGGCGTCCTCGGGCGCGGGGCCGGCGGGAAGCACGTCGGCCAGGGGGGTATCAGCGAGGCTGGTGGGGCCGGCGAATTCGGGGCCGACGGAAAGTAGCAGGGCGCCGCCGCTGCGGACGTAGGCGGCGATGTTGTCCAGATAGGGGAGCGGGAGCAGGCCGCTGTTCTGGAACCGGTCAAGGATGATCAGGTCGAACTGGTTGATTTTTTGCTGGAAGAGCTCGCGGACAGGGAAGGCGATCAGCGAGAGGTCCCGAAGCGGGGTGAGGTCGTCCTTTTCGGGAGGACGGAGGATGGTGAAGTGGACCAGATCGACGGAGGGATCGGCTTTGAGAAGGCGGCGCCAGACGCGCTCTCCGGGATGAGGTTCGCCGGAGATGAGCAGGACGCGAAGGCGGTCGCGGACCCCGTTGATCTGGACGACGGTGCGGTTGTTAAGGGTGGAGACTTCGCCGGGGAGCTTGTCGGCAGCGATTTCGATGACGGTGGGGCCTTCGCGGGTGATGGGCACCTCGAAGATCTGAGGTTCGTCAACAGGCACGCTCTCGACGACAGGCTGTTCGCCGTCGCGGCGGATGGTGACGCGGGCGGCCTGGCCCTTGTCGTCTGTGCCCAGGTCGTCCACCGAGAAGCGGAGGAAAACGGATTTGCCGACGATGCCGTAGCTGGGCGCGTCGATCAGGCGGATGGTGCGGTCGGTTTCCTCGCCTTTCGCTGGGATCAGCACGTTAAGGGGGGCGCCGCCGGGGGCGGTGGCGTTCTTGCCGGTGGGAGTGTCGTGGATCTGGCCGTCCGTGATGGCGATGGTGCCGGCGAAGCGAGCGCGCGGGATGTCGGCGAGGGCCTGGTCCATGGCCGTGAACAGCCGGGTGCCCTGGTCGCCGCTTTCGGGAACGGTAATGGTACGCAGTTGCAGGCCGGGCAATTTGGCGGCCTGTGCGGTGAGGGACTGCGCCGCGGCCTGTGCGAGCTGGGCGCGATTGCCGACCTGCGTGGAGGCGGTCTGGTCCACGACAAGCAAGCCAACGTCGGGCAGGCCCTGGTAGGTTTCCTGGACGAGGCGGGGGCCGGCGAGCCAGAGGAGCAGGACGGCGAAGGCGGCGGCGCGGAGGATGGTGCCGCGGGCGCGGCGCGAAGTGGCCAGGGCGAGGGCAACGAAGCATCCGACGCCGAGGACGACGAGCAGCCAGACTGGGACAAGCGGTTCGAAGCGGAGGTCGCTGATGGCTTGGTGAAGCGGCATCTATTGACCCAACCGCTGGAGGATGGCCTGCACGTGGACCTGGTCGCCTTTGTAGTTGCCGGTGAGGGCGTACATCACGAGATTGACGCCGAAGCGATAGGCCCAGGTGCGCTGGCGGTCACCGCCCGGGATGACCGCGTAGGGGTAGGTGCCCTCGGAATTAACGGCCCAGGCGGCGACCCAGTCGTTGCCGCCGATGATTACCGGGCTGACATCGTCGTTGTTGCGGTCCTCGCCTTGCTGAACCCAGACGCTGCCGCCGTCGTACCGGCCGGGGTAGTCGCGGCACAGGTAGAAGGTGCGGGCGAGGACGTGGTCGATACTGAGGGGGGTGAGCGGCGGGATTTGCAGGCCCCTGGTTGCGCGGCGGAGATTGCCGTCGTTGCCGGGGGTGAGGTCAGCGCCGGGGGCGGAGTTGTTGGTATCGATCACCAGGATGCCGCCGCGGCTCATGAAATCGTTCAGCACCTGGGCCGCTTGGCCCGAAAGCGGCTCGGCGTCGGGCGGGATCGACCAGTAGAGCATAGGGTAGAAGCTGAGGTCGGTTTTACCGGGGATGACGGCGTCCGGTTCATAGAGAGTGGCGGCGGTACGAGCGTTCACGTATTCGGAGAGGCCTTCCAGACCCTGCTTGTCGATCTGACTGAGCTCGGGGTCGCCGCTTTCGATATAGCCGAGGCGGGTACCTAGGGCGGGGTTAGGCTGAACGGGGAGGCTGTCGGCGCGGGCGTAGGGGATGGAGAGGCCTACGAGAAGGGTGAAGGCGGCAACTCTGCCGACGGTGACCGGGCGCAGCAGGCCGCGCATCACGAGCGAGATGAGCAGGTCGAGGAGGAACAACACGAGAGCAGCGGTCAGAAGGGTGGGGCCGAGAGCCTTTTCGGGAACCACGGCGGCGTAACTCTGCCGGCGGGCACCGGCGACGACTGGCGCGGCGGTGGGTAGGGCCATGGCGTTAGCGAGGTTGAGGGCCTTTCGGCCGTTCTCCGGGCCATAAAATCCGGGGGGATGGCGTGGCGAGACCGGCGTGGTGGCGAATTTGTCGGCCGGAAGCGCGGAGGCAGCGGGGGGCGGGGAGCTCAGCTCACCGAAGCCATCGAGCGTCTGGGCGGGAGCCAGCGTGGCATTGCCGCTGACTGACTTCACTCCGGCCGAAAGGCTGACGACCCGGCGCAGCATGTCCACGAACAATCCTGATAGCGGCAGGTTGGACCAATCGTCGTTTGCGGTCACGTGAAACAGCACAACCTGCCCGCGACCAAACGGGGCGGCCGTTACAAGGGGTGTGCCGTCGGCCAGCGTCGCCCAGGTGTGCGCGCTGAGCGTTGCCGAGGGTTCGGCGAGAACCTGGCGGCTGACGGTCACGTCGCTCGGGATTGTCAGGCCGGAAAAGGGCGAGTTGGGCGGGAAGGGTGCGAGGGTGGCGGGCTTGCCCCAGGTAAGAGCTCCACCGAGCTGGCGGTCTCCAGAGAGCAGTTTGACTGGCATCAGGGGGTCGCTTGCGGATTGAGCGGCGGTCAACGGGCCTGCAAAGCGGAGAAGGAGGCCACCGTTTTCGACCCACTTGCGCAAGCCGTCACGCTCGGGGCCTTCCGGGAGCGGGTCATCGGCAAGCACAACGACCGACATGTCCTGCGAGAGCAGTTTGGACAGGCTGGCCTCGGTCACGTCCGTATAAGGGCGGAGTGCCCGCTGGATGTAGTACATCTTTCCGAGGAACGGGGTGTTGGCGGCGTCCGGGTTGGCGGTCTCGAGGCCGACGGGGCGGCGGCGCCAGCTTTCATCGAGCAGCATGACGGCGCCGGTGGAGGGCGAATCGGCGAGCTGGAGCCGAGTGAGCCGATTGCGAAGCTCCGGCGGGAGGGTGAAGGAACCGGTTCCGACGGAGGCCCCCTCCGGGATGGTGACATGCGCTTCGGCGAGGGTGCGGCCGTCGCCCGTCTGGGCGAGAACGTCGAGGCTGGTGGGGGCGGGCTGCGGGATCTGGGCGACGCGGGTGACGAGGGTGTCGCCTTTGCTTTCGGGTGGTAGCATCAGCCGGGCGGGCTGGAGATCGCAGCAGATTTCGGCGACCTGTCCGGTGTTGGAGAGGACGCGGGCGAAGGCGCGGAAGTCGGGGCCGTCGGTCAGGCCGTCGGCAGCGTAAATAACGGAGGTGCCGGGGTGGGACCAGGCGCTGAGGGCCTTGATCACGGCGGCGCGGTCAGCCGGCCAGGGCTGCGGGCGCAAGGCGCCAATACGGGAGCGTAGCTCGCTTACCGGCATGACCGGAGTGATATGAGGAGCGGCACCGTTTATGTCCGGGGCGGTGGCGAGCAGGGCGGCTTCGCGGCCGGTGCGGGCGACCCGGTCGAGGACGAGATTTACGGCCTGGACGCGGCGCGGCCAGTCGGGCGCGGAGGCCCAGCCATTGTCCATGACGACGAGCACGGGGCCGTTGCCCGGAAGGCCGGAGCCAGGGCTGAGGATTGGGCCAGCGAGAGCGAAGATGACGAGGGTGGCGGCGCAGAGACGGAGCAGCAGGAGCCACCAGGGGGTGCGCGCAGGGGTCTCCTCGCGGGCATGAAGGCCGAGGAGCAGGCGGATGGCCGGGAAGCTTTCGCGGCGTGGAGCGGGCGGAGTGACCCGGAGCAGCCACCAGAGCAGGGGAAGGGCGGTAAGGGCGAGAAGGACCCAGGGGGTGGTGAAAATCATCGGGCAGAGAGTGAGGTGTAGAGGCTGAGCAGAGCGGCTTCGGCAGGATGATCGGTGTGGTGGATAGAGAAACCGAAGCCGGCCGCGACGCAGAGTCCGCGGATGGCATCCTGCTGGGCGGTGAGGCGGGCGGCGTAGGCGTCACGGACGTTTTCGACGCGTGGGATGAGAGTTTCGCCCTCGCGCTCGAGGCCGCGGAAGCGGATGCGGCCGGAGTAGGGCAGGGCGACCTCGGCGGGATCGAGGATCTGGAGCAGCGAGGCGGTGGCCGGGATAGCCGCCAAACGGGAAATAGTGGCGTGGATCTGGTCGATTGGGGCCAGGAAATCGGAGAACAGGACAACCTGAGCGTGGCGTGGGATGGCGACGTTGGGGGGCAGTCCCTCGTCGGAGGCGGGGGCGGCGGCGATGGTTTCGGCGAGGCGTTCCAGACCGGTGGTACCGGCGAAGGGACGGCGGGGGGAGCCGATCAGGCTGACATGCTCCCCGGCGCGGAGAAGAAGGGAGGCGAGGGCGAGAAGAAGGAGCTCGGCGCGCTCGGCCTTTTCGGTGAAGGCATGGGCGGAGCGCCAGCGCATGGAGGGGGAGGTGTCGCTCCAGAGGTAGACGGTCTGGGCGGCTTCCCACTCGGTCTCGCGGAGGAACCAGCCATGCGGGTCCGGACGGCCGGATTTGGCTGACTGGCGCCAGTCGATCCGCGAAACGGGGTCGCCGGTGATGAAGGGGCGGAACTGCCAGAAGCTGTCGCCCGTGCCGACGCGGCGGCGGCCGTGGACGCCTTGGGCGACGGTAGCAGCGACGCGCTCGGCGGCGACGAGGAGCGGAGGCAGGCGGCCGGCGAGAGCTTCGGCCCGGCGGGCGGCGGCCGCGTGGGTGGGATCAGCCAAGGCGCTCGACCAACCTGTCGATGACGTTTTCCAGGAGGATGCCGTCGGCGCGGGCGGAGAAGGTGAGGGCCATGCGGTGGCGTAGCACAGGGCGGGCGAGGGCTGCGACATCATCAATGCTTGGGGCGAGGCGGCCTTCGAGCAGGGCACGGGCGCGGCAGGCGAGCATCAAGGCCTGGGAGGCACGGGGACCGGGGCCCCAGGCGACGTGCTTGCCGACGTATTCGTCGGCCGCGGTATCGGGGCGGGCGCCACGAACGAGGGAGAGGATGGCTTCCACGATGGATTCGCCGACTGGGACCCGGCGAAGGAGGGCCTGGGCGGCAAGCAGATCGTCGGGCCCCATGACGGGGACGGGGCGCTCCTCGGTTGGGCCGGTGGTTGCGAGCAGCATCGTCCGCTCGGCGGCGAGCTCCGGGTAGGGGACGTCGATCTGGAGGAGGAAGCGATCAAGCTGCGCTTCGGGCAGGGGGTAGGTGCCTTCCTGTTCGATGGGGTTCTGGGTGGCGAGGACGTGGAAGGGTTTGGGGAGCGGGTGCTCGTGGCCGCCGGCGGCGACGCGGCGTTCCTGCATGGCCTGGAGCAGGGCGGATTGGGTTCGTGGGCTGGCGCGGTTGATTTCGTCTGCCATCAGAAGCTGGCAGAAGACCGGGCCGGGGACGAAACGGAAGCTGCGTCGGCCGGCCTGTTCGTCAAGCACTTCGCTGCCGATGATATCGGCGGGCATCAGATCGGGGGTGAACTGAATCCGTTTAGTGGCAAGGCCAAGAACGACGCCCAGGGTTTCGACGAGGCGGCTTTTGCCCAGGCCAGGGAGGCCGACGAGAAGAACGTGTCCGCCGCAGAGCAGGGTCACGAGGGTTTCGTCGATGACTTCCTGCTGGCCGAAGATGATGCGCCCGACGGCGGTGCGCACGGCGGTGATGCGAGCCCCGAGATTTTCGACCTCGGTGATGGCTGGGTGGCCTGGAAACTGGGAGGTGGCGGCCATAGTGCTCGACATTGAGGCTCCGACGGAGGATTTTCGCGACGGCCAGAGCATATTGGCACTTTCCGTCGCAGGGGGAGCCTACCTATATCGCGGCGGAAAACACAGCCTGCGGAGAGACGGACAAGTGAATGACGCGAGCTCTTCCAGCCTGATGATGCGGATGGACGGGGCAACGTGTGCTAGCGCGGTCGAGCCGAGTGGCGGGCGAGAAACGCGCGCAGTTCCGCGGCCTGTGGCGGGGCGGCCGCGCCGTAGCCCGGTGGATTGTGGCGACCTGCCGTTTTTGATCAAGCGCGATGGGACGTGGCTGTACCAGGGCACGCCGATCAACCGGAAAGAGCTGGTGTGCTTGTTCTCCAGCGTGCTGAAGCGCGAGGAGGATGGCAGGTTCGTACTGGAGACGCCAGCCGAGCGCGGGCGGATCGAGGTCGAGGATGCGCCGTTCGTGGCGGTGGAGCTGGATTTCACCGGCGAGGGGCGGCAGCAGGTGCTGTCATTGCGCACGAATGTGGACCAGGTGATTACCGTGGGTCCGGATCATCCGATCCGGGTTTCGCATGATATCATCACCTGTGATCCGACGCCGTATATTCTGGTGCGGCGGGGCAAGGGGTATTTCCATATCGAGGCTCGGATCAGCCGGGCAGTGTATTACGAGCTGGCGGCGCTTGGCGTGCCGGAGTTTGTTGGTTGCCGCCGGATGCTGGGCGTGTGGTCACGCGGGATGTTCTTTCCGCTTGGGGAGATGCCGCGTTCGGGGTAGCGGGCCGAGACCTGGGCGCCCTAACGAGAATAGGATTTGTAGAAGTCCCTTTCCGAGGCGCGTAGTCTCTTTACTGCGCCGGTAACGAACAGGCTGAGGCGGAAGAGGCGCAGGATAGTGTTGTTGGCCACGGCGAGGGCTGGCGGAAACGGGCGGGGGACGTCGATGAGCAGAACGACGCGGATGCCATCGGTTTCGTTCCAGACTTCGTGGCGGTAGGTGTCGTCGAACAGGACGCACTTGCCTTCTTCCCACACGACGGTTTCGTTACCAACCTGCATGCGGCATCGCTCCCGCGGTTCGGGAACGATCAGGCCGAGATGGGCGCACGAACCAGGCCTTTGTACGCGCCGCAGTGGGGTGAAAGATGCGCGCCAGGTTCAAGGACCGAGAAAAAAGCGACCTCGAGATCGGGGATTTTGTCGAGCAGGCGGGCGGTTTCCGGGCAGGCGCCGCAGTTTTCTTCGATGCGGGCGCCGTAAGCGCGGAAGGCGAAGACTTTCCAGACCTTGTCGCGGGTGATGCCGTACTGCAGGGGTGAAAGGTCTTGCATGTTGGGCAGCGCCGCGCGGTCGGCCATGACGACATCGAGCTCGCGGCGGATGGTGCTCCACTTGGCTTCGAGCTCTGCTACCCAGGGGAAGTTGGCGGGGCAACTATTGTGCATGATCGTCTCACTCAAGGGCGTATTGCTGGCGACTTTTGTGCGGTCCGTCCGAAGTGATAGTATCCATGACAACCAGAGGTTGCCGGCGATGCAGATACGGGAACGAACATTCCCTGGCACTGCAGGCCAGATCTCGCGAGAACCCTGTCGTGATTTCGACGCGATTCTTGATGCTCACGGAGACGTAAGTTGAACTTCGCCTGAGCGCAGATACCTTTGCGTGTATGAAGCAGCCCCGTCCGCTATCAAGTGCCCAAGCCAGGACGTGCTCGGCCACAGCAAGTCAATACCGGCTCATGTCCATGTACACGAATGATCCCCTGGTACGGGAGGCGCAACGGGTCGTGGCCGACAGCTACTCTCTACTGGCGGAAACTCCCGAGTTACAGCACGCCTTCCGGCGGCTGTTGTCGACGGTTGAGCCGAGCCGGCTGGAAGGCGACCGCTGAGATTCCGCTATTTCCGTTTCATCGGCATCAGATCAGTAATCGTTCCCGCAAACATCTCTGCCGCCATGCCGAAGGTTTCGGAAAGCGTCGGATGCGGGTGGATCGTCAGCGCGATGTCCTCGGCATCGGCTCCCATCTCGATCGCAAGCGCCGCTTCGGCGATCAGCTCGCCCGCGTTCGGCCCGACGATGCCGCACCCGATGGTGCGGTCATTCGTTTCGTCAAAGAGGATCTTTGTCATCCCCTCATCCCGCCCGAGTGTGAGCGACCGGCCGCTCGCCGCCCAGGGGAACGTGCCTTTACCGTACTTCATTCCCCGGGCCCTGGCTTCGTTTTCGGTCACGCCGACCCAGGCGACCTCAGGATCAGTGTAAGCGACCGACGGAATCACCTTGGCATCAAAGAAACTGTTCCGTCCGGCCGCAGTCTCGGCCGCGACATGGCCTTCGTGCACCGCTTTGTGGGCGAGCATGGGTTGGCCGATGATGTCGCCGATCGCGAAAATGTGCGGCACGTTCGTGCGCATCTGCTTGTCCACGGCAATGAAACCGCGCTCATCCGCCGCAACGCCGGCATTCTCCACGCCGATCGCCTTGCCGTTCGGCCGGCGGCCGACGGCTACCAGGATGCGGTCGAAGGTGGCCGTGGGAGGCGCCTTGCCGCCCTCGAAATGCGCAAGCAAACCGTCCGGTGTGGCATCCACGCGTGTGACTTTCGTCTTGAGGTAGATCGCCTCGTAGCGTTTCTCAATCCGCTTCATCAGCGGCGTCACAATGTCACGATCGGCGCCTGGTATTATCTGGTCCATCAACTCGACGACCGTCACTTTCGACCCCAGGGCGTGATAGACGGTGGCCATCTCCAGCCCGATGATGCCCCCGCCGAGCACAAGAAAACGCTGCGGAACGTCGGCAATCTCCAGGGCGCCGGTTGAATCAATCACCCGTGGGTCTCCATGCGGAATAAATGGCAAGGTAACCGGCTCCGAGCCTGCCGCGATAATCGCCTGTTCGAAGCTGATCGTTTTCGCGCCGTCACGGCCGTTCACCTCGACCTGGTTGAGCGACACGAACTTGCCGACACCCTCAACGACCGACACTTTGCGTTGCCGGGCGAGGCCGGACAGACCGCCGGTCAGCCGCTTGACCACGCCATCTTTCCAGGCGCGCAGTTTATTCACGTCGGGCTTGGGTGGGCCGAAAACGATCCCGTGTTCGGTCATTTCCTGCGCTTCTGAAACTACCTTGGCGGCGTGCAGCAAAGCCTTCGAGGGGATGCAGCCGACATTCAGGCACACCCCGCCCAGCGTCGGCCAGCGCTCCACCAACACCACCTGCTTGCCGAGATCCGCGGCGCGGAAGGCGGCGCTGTAGCCGCCCGGACCGGCGCCGAGAACCAGCACCTCGGCGTGCAGATCGCCGCGAGCCGCGCTTGGCGGACGTGGGGCAGGTGAGGGCGGTGCCATGGCGACGGTTGCCTTGCCGGGTGGCGGGGCGACCTGACCGGTGCGCAGTTTCAGGATCGGATGACCTTCAGAAACTCGGTCGCCGAGCTTGACAGCTAATTGCGATATGGTTCCGGCGGCAGGGGAGGGAACGTCCATGCTCGCCTTATCGGATTCAAGTGTAATCAGTGGGTCGTCTTTCTCGACCTTGTCGCCCGCCGAGACATGCACTTCGATAATCGGCACATCTTTGAAGTCGCCGATGTCGGGGACCGCGACATCGATCTCGTCGTACACGCCGGCGGGAGAGCCGTAGCTGGCAGACGGTCCTTCCGGTTGCGTACCGCCGGGCTGACGCACCGTCTCTTTGGGTGGCGTGGCAGCGGCGCCTGCGGGCTCCATCAGCACAATCACATCGCCCTCGGATACCCGGCTGCCGACGCCGACTTTCAGTTCGCTTACCGTGCCCGCGCGCGGTGCCGGCACATCCATCGTTGCTTTGTCGGACTCGAGCGTGATTAATGGATCCTCGGTATTCACCGAGGCGCCCGGTGCCACATGCACCTCGATCACCGGAACGTTTTTGAAGTCCCCGATATCGGGAACGCGGATTTCCACAGGCGGCATTGTCGTGTTCCTTTGGGTCCGGTTACAGCACCAGCCGGCGCGTATCCTCCAGCACATGGCAGAGATGGCGCGCGAAGCGGGCGGCCATTGCGCCGTCGATCACCCGGTGATCGTAGGAAACCGAGATCGGCAGCATCAACCGTGGCTTAAATTCGCTGCCGTTCCACACCGGCGCCATCTTCGAGCGCACCACGCCAAGGATCGCCACCTCGGGGGCGTTGACGATCGGGGTAAAACCGGTACCGCCGATCCCGCCGAGCGAGGAGATAGTGAAACCCGCTCCCTGCATCTCGGCGGCCTGCAGCTTGCCTTCCCGCGCACGTTTGGAGATTGTCCCCATTTTCTTGCTGAGTTCGGTGATGCCTTTGCGATCCACATCCCGCAGTACCGGGACTACCAGACCGTCAGGCGTATCGACCGCGATGCCGATATGATAGTACTTCTTGAGAATAAGTGCGTCTTTCTCGGGGGTAAGCGAAGAATTGAAATCCGGGAACTGCTTCAGTGCTGACACACTTGCCTTCAGCAAGAACGAAAGCAGTGTGACGCGGTAGCCTTGCTCTCGCGCTGCTGTATCCAGCTCCTTGCGATAGGCTTCCAGCTCGGTGACGTCCGCCTCATCGTGTTGGGTGACGTGCGGCACGTTCAGCCACGAGCGATGCAAATGCGGGCCGGAGATTCGCTTGATCCGTGACAGCGGCCTGGTTTCGATCGGACCGAATTTGGCGAAGTCCTGGGGTGGAATTTCCGGAATGCCCGCGCCCGCGGGCGGCACTGAAGGCGCTCCGGCGGGCGGAGCCGCAGGACCGCGCAGGAACGCCAGCACGTCGTCTTTCGTGACACGGCCTTTCTCACCAGTGCCCTTCACGCGGGTCAGATCCACGTCGAGCTCGCGTGCGGCACGGCGCACGCTGGGGCTGGCATGAACCATGCCGAGATCGGCCGCTGTCGGGGGCATTACGGCTCCCACCGCCGCCCCAACCTGGGGTGGCGCGCCGGGCGGCGCCGAGGGAGGTGCGGACGGCGCCTTCGGTGCCGCTGCGGCTGGCGCCGGCTCCTGCTGGGGCAGCAGCGAAGTCGGGGGTTTCAGTGCCCCCTCTTCCGTGGCGTGAAGCCGCAGAATCGGCGTGCCCTCGCTGACTTTATCGCCAACCTTGACCAGCAGTTTCTCTACCGTGCCGGCCTCCGGCGACGGTACATCCATCGTGGCCTTATCGGATTCCAGGGTAATAACCGGGTCATCGGCATTGATTGCCTGACCCTCCTGCACGTGCACTTCGATGATCGGGACATCTTTAAAGTCGCCAATATCCGGCACCTTCACTTCAGTGACCGCAGTGACTTCCACCTTCTCCTCCCTTTTTTAGGAAATCGAGCGACTTTAGCTTTTCACGGGGCTTGGCCTTTCTGGGTTGATGCCAAACTTGCCGATCGCATCGGCGGCAAGCTGTGCCGGCACTTTTCCCTCCTGCGCCAGCGCGTGCAGCGCGGCGAGCGTAACATAGTGCCGATCTATTTCGAAGAAAGAACGGAGCTTGCGCCGGTAATCAGAGCGGCCGAAACCATCCGTTCCCAGCACCTTGTACCGCGCCGGTACATACGGCCTGATCCCGTCGGCAAACGCCTTCATGTAGTCGGTTGAGGCAATCACAGGTCCTTCGCGCCCCGTCAGGCACTGCTCCACATAGCTCTTCCGCGGCGGCTCCTCAGGATGCAGCATGTTCCAGCGTTCCACCTCCAGGCCTTCGCGACGAAGTTCGGTGAAGCTGGGGCAGCTCCAGACATCTGCAGCAACGTTATACTCGGCGAGGAGATCGGCCGCCGCCATGACTTCACGCAGGATCGTGCCGCTGCCAAGAAGCTGAACGCGCGGACCCTTCGTACCTTCGGCCGCCGGTCGGAGCAGGTACATACCTTTGATGATGCCGGATTCGGCACCGTCCGGCAGCGCAGGATGGTGATAGTTTTCGTTCATAAGTGTTATGTAATAAAATACATCCTCCTGGTCTTGCATCATCCGACGCAGACCATCTTGAATGATTGCGGCGACCTCAAAAGAGAAGGTCGGGTCGTAGCAGACGCAATTGGGAATAACGGAAAACAGGATATGGCTATGTCCATCCTCATGCTGCAGCCCCTCGCCGTTCAGCGTGGTTCTGCCCGCAGTGGCCCCCAGCAGGAAGCCGCGCGCACGCATATCGCCGGCCGCCCAGCAAAGGTCGCCCACTCGCTGGAAGCCGAACATCGAATAGTAGATGTAGAACGGAATCATCGGGACGTTGTTGCTGCTGTAAGACGTCGCGGCGGCAACCCAGGATGACATCGCCCCCGGCTCGTTCAGTCCTTCCTGCAAAATCTGCCCCTGCTTATCCTCCTTGTAGAACATGAGTTGGTTGGCGTCCTCCGGATGGTAGAGTTGGCCGACCTGGCTGTAGATGCCGAACTGCCGGAACATCCCCTCCATGCCGAAGGTGCGGCTCTCGTCCGGCACGATCGGCACCACGTGCTTGCCGATCGCCTTGTCGCGCATCAGCGTGTTCAGGATGCGCACGAAAGCCATAGTGGTGGAGATGGTGCGGTCGCCGGTGTCCTTGAGCTGCGCGTCGAACGCCGATAGGGGCGGCGCCTGCAGCGATACAGATTTCCTCCGCCGCGCCGGCAGATATCCGCCAAGCGCCGCACGCCGCTCCTGCAGGTAACGTAGTTCGGGGCTACCTTCAGGGAATCGAACGAACGGCACTTCCTTCAGTTGTTCGTCCGAGATCGGCAGATTGAACCGGTCGCGGAACTCCCGCAGATGCGCCTCGCCCATCTTTTTCTGCTGATGGGTTATGTTCTGCCCCTCGCCGGCTTCGCCCATCCCGTAGCCTTTGACGGTCTTGGCGAGGATCACGGTCGGTTGGCCCTGGTGCTTAACCGCGGCGGCGTACGCGGCATAGATCTTGTTGGGATCGTGCCCCCCGCGGCTGAGCGCCCAGATCTGGTCATCCGTCATGTCGGCAACGAGCGCACGAGTCTCGGGGTATTTGCCGAAGAAGTGCTCGCGAACATAGGCGCCGTTTTTGCTTTTGAAGTCCTGATAGTCGCCGTCAACGCATTCTTCCATGCGCTGCAGCAGCATTCCGCTGCTATCTTTGGCGATCAGCGGATCCCATCCGGCGCCCCAGATCACCTTTATCACGTTCCAGCCGCCGCCGCGGAATTCTGCTTCCAACTCCTGGATGATCTTGCCGTTGCCACGCACCGGCCCGTCGAGCCGCTGCAGATTGCAATTGACGACGAAAATAAGATTGTCGAGGCGCTCGCGACCCGCCATGCCGATGCAGCCGAGAGTTTCCGGCTCATCCGTCTCGCCATCGCCGAGGAACGCCCAAACCTTGCGGTTGGCGGTGTCCGCCAGGCCCCGGTTGTGCAGATACTTCAGGGACCGCGCCTGGTAGATTGCCATAAGCGGACCGAGGCCCATAGACACAGTGGGGAACTGCCAGAACTGCGGCATAAGCCAAGGATGCGGATAGGAAGAAAGGCCTTTGCCGTCCACTTCCTGCCGGAAGTTCAGCATCTGCTCCTCGGAGAGGCGTCCTTCCATGAAGGCGCGTGCGTAGAAACCGGGCGAGGAATGGCCTTGCATGTACACTAAGTCGCCGCCGTGCCGCTCTGTCGCGCCATGCCAAAAGTGCATGAAGCCCACGTCGTAGAGCGTTGCCGCGGACTGGAACGAAGCGATGTGGCCGCCAAGTTCCGATGATTCCTTGTTGGCGCGCAGCACGGTCGCGAGCGCATTCCAGCGGATCAGGGAGCGGATCCGATGCTCGATCGCCCGGTCGCCGGGATGGCGTTCCTCCTCCTCAGGGCGAATAGTGTTGAGATATGGCGTGTTCGCCACGTACGGCACCGGCGCGCCATGCCGGCGCGACTCCTCCACCACTTTTTCCAGCAGGAAGTGCGCGCGATCCGGCCCCTCAAAGGTCAGCACGGAAGTCAGCGCGTCGCGCCATTCCTGGGTCTCGACCGGATCGAGGTCACGGGAGATGTCCATGAGGGGTCCCCTATACAATCAAAGGGTTAGCGGCGGATCATGAGCGGCCGTCCCTTTGCCGGCGCACCGGCGCGGGTCAACGGCACGGATGCATCTCCTGTAAGCAATTGCAGGAATCCCCGGCCCGGTCCAGACGTCGGCCCTAGCCTGCCTGGCCGTTGCTTGTAAGCCCAGTGCGGGAAGGGTGGCTTCTCGCGGCAAAGCGGCACAACGAAGCAGCTTGATGGGAGCGAAACGATGACGCTGTAGGCTGACGCGTTTCGTGGACGGTAGCGGTCCGGTCTGGGCCGGCAGCCTGTTCCCGTTCCTGTGCATTACCATTGCCTGCGGCTCGGTGTCCGGCTGGCCTGCTGATTTCCTCCTGTACCACGCCGAAGATGATCGAAAACGAGAATCGGGTCCGCTTCAGCGGCTACGGTGGAATGTTGATGGAGTTGTTCGTTGCGTTTCTTCGCGAGTGGCAGGAGGCGCGCTACGCCGTGGGAACGGGACGATTTCGCGGGTGCTGCTGAGTTGAAATCACGCCTGCCTTCAGTCGCCCGTACGCAATTAGTGACACTCCCCCCAGAACCGAGAGTCCGCCAAGCACGCCGAACCCGGCCATGTAGCTACCGGTCCAGCCCTGCAGCAGGCCCACAAGGAACCCGGCTATTGTCCCGCCAGCTCCCGCACCAAGGCCATTCATGATTCCCGCGGCTGCGCCAATGGTGCGGCGCTCCACGGTGGATTGCAGGATCGACCATATGTTGGGGGTGAAGCTGCTGGCATAGATGCCCATGGAGACGGTGATCAGCGCCAGCTTGCCTGCGCCGCTGCCAACCGTGGGCAGCAGCAGCAACAGCAATCCGGGCAGGAGCAACCCTCCGGCGGCAACCTGCACCCGCTTTCCGGTGCGGTCGCTAAAGTTTGATATCGGAATCGTCAGTGCGATCGCGGCGAAATAAGGCAGTGCACTGGCCAGCCCTTGACCGATGCCGGTGAACCCCAGCGAGCGCACAGCAAGTGGGATCCACAAGGTGATTCCCCAGAACAGCATGCCTTGCGTGATATAGCTGAAGATAATCAGCAAAAATGGTGGTCCACCGAGGGAGGCGAGCGACAGTCGCGGCACCTCAAGACTTGCCTTCTCAGTGTACGGCGCCTCGGACTCGCGCCGCAGGTTTGCGATGTACAGTGGCACGATCACCACCAGCCCTATGCCGCCGGTAATGAAGAACAAGGCGCGCCAGCCGAGCGCGTTGTAGATCGGTGTCAGGACGAGAAAGCCGATCGCGAGCGCAAAAAACTGACCATAGTACTGAATTACGGCGTTGGCCTTGGTCAACTCTTCCGGAGCGAACCAAGCCTTCGCGAAGCGAGACTGCTGCGGCCAGTAAATCCCTTCCGCAACGCCGAGAATCAGCCGGCAGATCAGCAGGATCGTGAGCGAACTCGACAGCCCCACTAGGATTGTCGCCAGCGACCAAACCGCGAAACACGCGGTCACGACCGGCTTCGGATCGAAACGCCGCGTCGCAATGCCGCCGAAGAAATTCGCGAAGGCATAGACGATGAGGAAGATCGTCAAAGCCCAGCTCGAGATCACGGGGAAACGCGGCCCGCTAAACCCCATATCCCGCGCCACCGACGGGATTGCCACGGACAGGTTCGTGCGGTCGAGATAAGCAACGAACAGGCCGATCAGCAGGGACGCGCCAATCGACCACCAGCGTGAACCCATTCCTTCCTCCCTTTTACGTGAGGGGTTATTTTGCTTTTGGGCAATTAGCCAGTTTCTCTGTCACTCTGGATTGCCATAAGAATGCCACATGGGTAAAACTCCCGCTAGTTGCCGTTGCTAGGGATGTTTGTTCCGTCAAACCATTGACTCTGGCTCGGATGCAAGGACCGGTGTGATTCGTCTCTGGCCGCAGCGGTTGCCCGGTGCTCAAAGGTACAACCTCCGAAGCAGCGCTACCTGGTGGGGCTCCTCCTACGCCATGGCGGAAGGGATGAGCGCCCAGGAAGTCGATCCGGGATAACCGGACCATAAGAGGAGACTCTCCGATGCTGAACACCGCATCAACACCAAGTGTCGCCACCACGACAGCAGGCGAGCGGATAGGCAACTACCGCTGGGTCATCTGCGCGCTCTTGTTTTTCATTACCACCGTCAACTACATCGACCGGCAGGTCATAGGCGTGCTCAAGCCGGTGATCCAGCACGATATCGGCTTCTCGGAAATCGATTACGGCAACATCGTCTTCTTTTTCCAGCTTGCTTACGCGATCGGCTACGTCGGTATGGGCCGGCTGATCGATAAGATCGGCGTTCGCATTGGGCTCACGATCGGCGTCGTCATCTGGAGTCTCGCGGCCGGGGCCCACGCCCTGGCCAGCTCGGCTTTCGGCTTTGCTGCGGCCCGGTTCGCGCTGGGAATCGGCGAGGGCGGCAACTTCCCCGCGTGCATCAAGGCCGTTTCCAACTGGTTCCCGGTGAGCGACCGGGCATTCGCGACCGGGGTGTTCAATGCCGGAAGCAATGTCGGCGCCTTGCTGACGCCTGCGGTCGTTCCGATCATAACAGTGCTCTGGGGCTGGCGAGCGGCATTCCTCATCACCGGATTGCTCGGCTTAATCTGGCTCGCCTTCTGGCTGGCAATGTATCGGCGGCCGGAAGAGAACCCGAGGGTTTCACCGGCGGAACTCGCCTATATCAAACGCGATCCGGAAATTCCCGGGAAGAAGGTTCCCTGGCTGGAGCTGTTGGCCTATCGCGGGACCTGGGCCTTTGTTGTCGGCACGTTCCTGACCAGCCCAGTCTGGTGGTTCTATCTCTTCTGGGTTCCCGACTTCCTGCACAAGACGCACGGGTTGAACCTTCTGCAGCTTGGTCCGCCGTTGGTCGTCATCTACCTGATGACCGATCTCGGCAGCATTGGCGGCGGCTGGCTCTCTTCGGCGTTGATCAAACGCGGCATGGGGGTGTTGACCGCGCGCAAGCTGGCGCTGCTGGTATGCGCGCTTTGTGTCCTGCCTGTGTTCACCGCGCCGAGGGTTGAAAGCCTTTGGCTCGCGACGTTTGTCATTGGTCTGGCCGCCTCCGCACACCAGGGTTTCTCCGCCAACCTGTTCACCATTGTTTCGGATACGATGCCGCGCGACAGTATCAGCTCGGTGGTTGGGCTGGGCGGCATGGCTGGATCGATTGGTGGCATGTTTGTGGCCCAGGCCGCGGGCCATGTGTTGCAATTGACCGGCAGTTACGTTCCGCTGTTTTCCTGCGCGGCCGGTGCCTACTTGCTCGCAGTTTTGATCATGCACATGATCCTGCCGCGCCGGCGTCGCGACATCCTTGCCGGCACGGTCCCGGCGCAATGACCCCCCGTCCATGACGCGCGTCGCGTTGTCCGGAGCGAGCGGCGCTATCGGCCAGGTGTTGCGTCCAGCTTTGCTGGAGCAAGGCTTTAAGCTCCGGTCCGCGGGCGGCCGGCGGCCGCTGACCCCGGTTCGCCCCGAAGAGGATGTGTGCCACGGCGACCTGCGTGACCCGGCCATGGTGGATCGGCTGCTCGCCGACGTGGAGGTGCTGATCCACATGGCCGGTACCAGCGTCGAGCGGCCGCTTCCCGAGATTATCGAGAATAATCTCGTCGCGCTCCATCAGGTGTATGAGGGGGCCCGCCGGCATCGTGTCCGTCGTGTGGCGTTTGCGAGTTCCAATCACGCGATCGGCATGCACCCCGTCACTGAGAAACTCAGGCTCGACTGCGCATTCCGCCCCGATGGGTTCTATGGCCTCAGTAAGGTGTGGGGCGAAGCGATGGCGCGCATGTACTGGGACAAGCATGGCATCGAGGGGATTTGCCTGCGCATCGGCACCGCCATCGAAAAGCCGACCGAGTTCCGGCATCTCAGCACTTGGTTGGGACATCAGGATCTCATTCAGCTAATCACGCGGTGCATTACGGTTCCTGATATTGGCTATCTCGTGGTCTGGGGTGTTTCGAACAATACCCGCAGCTACTGGGACAACCGGGGTGCCGAGCGGCTGGCTTATCAGCCGGTGCAAAATCCCGAGGACTTTGCCCAGGAGATCCTGAAACGACCAAATCCGCTCGATCCGGTCGCCCAGCAACATCAGGGCGGCTCGTTCGTATCTATGAATTATACGCGACCCGAGCAACGTCCGCCAGCACAAAGGCGCTAGAAATGGCACGAAAGACACCAGAGCAGCTTCGCAGCTATCGCTGGTACGGCGTCCACGATCTGCGCTCTTTCGGGCACCGTTCCCGCGCGGCGCAGATGGGCTACCACCGCTCGGAATACGCTGGGAAACCGGTGATTGCGATCATTAATACCTGGAGCGACATCAACCCCTGCCACTCGCATTTCCGCCAACGAGCGGAGGAGGTAAAGCGTGGCATCTGGCAGGCCGGTGGGTTTCCGGTGGAAATCCCCGCAATGACGCTGGCGGAGACGTTTCAGAAACCAACCACCATGATGTATCGCAACTTCCTTGCGATGGAGACCGAAGAGGATCTGCGATCCTACCCCGCCGACGGCGCGGTGCTGATGGGCGGTTGCGACAAAACCACTCCAGCGCTGTTGATGGGCGCGATCTCCATGAACCTGCCCGCGATCTATATGCCGGCCGGGCCGATGCTGCGCGGCAACTGGGGCGGCACCGTGCTCGGCTCTGGCAGTGACGTGTGGAAATACTGGGCCGAGCTGCGCAGCGGCAACATCACCATTGGCGACTGGGAGGATATCGAACAAGGAATCGCACGCTCCCCCGGCCACTGCATGACAATGGGAACCGCCTCGACGATGACCAGCGCCGCTGAGGCGTTGGGCCTTACACTGCCCGGCGCTGCCTCGATCCCGGCCGCGGACTCACGGCACGCAGTCATGGCGGCTCTAACCGGCAGGCGCATTGTGGAGATGGTATGGGAAGATCTGAAACCATCAGATATACTTAACGGCGATGCCTTCCACAACGCGGTAACCACTGTTCTCGCCCTCGGTGGCTCGACCAATGCGATCATTCACTTGATTGCCCTGGCGGGGCGGGCCGGGGTGCCGCTCGATCTGGATAGGTTCGACGCACTGGCGAGGGAAACGCCGCTGATCGCAGATATCCGGCCCTCCGGCAAATACCTTATGGAGGATTTCTATTACGCTGGAGGTCTGCCCGCCATGATGCGTGTGCTGAGTCCGAACCTGCGCCTCGGCGCCCGTGGTGCGAGTGGCAAAACTCTCGGCGAAAATCTGAACGACGCGAAGGTTTACAACGATGATGTTATTCGCTCGCTCAATAACCCGTTGGTTGCGTCCGACAGTCTTGCCGTGCTCCGCGGCAACCTGGCGCCCGATGGGGCGGTGATCAAACCGCCGGCGGCCGAGCCGCACCTGCATCGCCACACCGGCCGGGCCATCGTCTTTGAGGACTACAACGAAATGGCGGCACGGATCGACGATCCCGAACTTCCCGCAGATAAGGATTCCGTCCTGGTGTTGAAACATGCTGGGCCGCTCGCTGCCGGTATGCCCGAATGGGGCCAGTTGCCGATACCCAAGAAGCTTCTGCAACAAGGCGTCCGCGACATGGTCCGCATCTCCGATGCGCGCATGAGCGGCACCAGCTATGGCGCCTGTGTTCTGCATGTCGCGCCGGAGTCCTTTATCGGCGGCCCGCTCGCTCTCGTGCGTACAGGCGATGAGATCCTGCTGGACATCCCCGGCCGGCGGCTGGATGTGAAGCTCAGCGACGAGGAAATGCAGCGGCGCCGCGCCGCCTGGCAGCCGCCCGCTCAACGATATCCGCGCGGCTACGGCCAGTTGTTTTCGCGGCACGTAAAGCAGGCGAACGAGGGGTGCGATTTCGATTTTCTGGAAGGGACGGAGAGGATTCCCGATCCGGAGATTCACTAAGGGAGGGCACGCTCATGGATATGCCGGTCAACTCGTTCAAGCGCGCCATCAAGGCCGAACGCCTGCAAATCGGCCTCTGGCACAGCCTGGCGAGCCACCTTACGGTGGAGATCCTCGCAGGCTCCGGCTTCGACTGGTTGTTGCTCGATACCGAGCATGCACCGAACGAACTGCCGATGGTGCACAACCAATTGCAGGCCATGGCCGGGGGCACGGCGCATGCGATCGTTCGCCCGGCCTGGAATGATCAGGTGTTGCTGAAGCGGTTACTCGACATCGGAACTCAGTCGTTTCTTATCCCCTACATAGAAACCGAGGACGAAGCGAGGCGGGCAGTTGCCGGCACGCGCTATCCGCCGCTCGGCGTTCGCGGTTTTGCCTCCCAGTCGCGTGCCTCCCGCTTCGGTCGCGTCAAAGACTACTATTCCCGCGCGCATGAGGAGATTTGTGTTCTGCTGCAGGTCGAAACCAGGCACGGGCTCGAGAATCTGGAAAAGATTGCCACGGTAGACGGAGTGGATGGCATCTTCATAGGACCTGGCGACCTCTCGGCAGCACTCGGCCACCTTGGCGAGCCCAACCATCCGGAGATCGTCAAGATCATCGATGACGCGATCAAACGGATCAAAAACTGCGGCAAGGCACCAGGTATTCTTACCGGCAATCCTGATCTGGCACAGCATTATATCGCTCAGGGATGCCTGTTCGTCGCGGTCGGATCGGATGTTGGACTCTTGGTAAGCGGTTCTGAGGCCCTTGCCGCCCGCTTCGGGCGCCGGACGGGCTGAAGAAAGTGGACACGCCCACTGTCACCGATATGCAGGTCATCCCTGTCGCCGGACGTGACAGCATGACGCTAAATCTGGCCGGCGCTCACGGCCCGTTTTTCACGCGCAACATCGTGCTGCTGAAGGATAGTGCCGGACGCACCGGCCTGGGCGAGGTGCCGGGCGGCGACGGAATTCGCCAGGCTCTCGAACACGCCCAGCTCCTGGTCGTGGGCCGGAAGATCGGATTCTACAACGCCATTCTAAATGATATCCGGCACATGATAACCGGAACGCACCAGGTTACATCCGAAGCAGAAGCTGCCATTCTACGCCAGCCCCACGAGATCAATCTTCGCGCCGACAACGTGATTACCGCCGTCGAGGCAGCTCTCCTCGACCTTCTTGGCCAATTCCTAGATGTTCCCGTCGCCGCCCTGCTCGGCAACGGACAGCAGCGCAATTCGGTCCGCATGCTGGCTTATCTTTTCTACGTCGCGGATCGCCGGCTAACCGATTTGCCGTATCACTCGGACCCCGTGGCAAGCGATGAATGGCACCGCGTACGTGACGAACCGGCGTTGACGCCCGAGGCAATCGTGCGCCTCGCCGAGGCGACCGCCGCCCGCTACGGCTTCACCGATTTCAAGCTGAAGGGCGGCGTGATGCGTGGCGCCGAGGAGCTGGAGGCCGCGGCAGCCATCAAGCAGCGCTTTCCCAACGCGCGCGTTACTGTCGATCCGAACGGTGCATGGTCGCTTGCCGAGGCGGTCGCGCTCTGTCGCGACCGGCGCGATGTGCTGGCCTACGCGGAGGATCCCTGCGGCCCCGAAGGTGGCTACTCCGGCCGCGAGATCATGGCCGAGTTCCGCCGTGCCACAGGTGTGCCGACTGCGACCAACATGGTGGCCACTGACTGGCGCCAGATGGGCCATGCCACTCTGCTCCAGGCCGTGGACATCCCGCTGGCTGACCCGCATTTTTGGACCATGCAGGGCTCGGTGCGAGTTGCTCAGATTTGTAACGATTGGGGCCTGACGTGGGGCTCGCATTCCAACAACCACTTCGACATCTCGCTTGCAATGTTCACCCACTGCGCGGCCGCCGCTCCGGGCAACATCACGGCCATCGACACGCACTGGATCTGGCAGGAGGGGCGGGAGCGGTTGACGAAGGAGCCGCTGCAAATAATCGGTGGAGTGGTTCAGGTGCCGCAGCGTCCCGGACTCGGGATCGAAATCGATATGGAGCAGGTGACGAAGGCGCACGAACTTTATAAGACGGTTGGCAGCGCCGCGCGGGACGATGCCAGGGCGATGCGGTACCTTATTCCCGGCTGGAGATACGATCCAAAGCGGCCGAGCTTTGTTCGGGATACAGCTTAAGGTCCGGATATCACTAGCGCAACTCGCCGCCGGTGGTGCGTTTGCTGTTCTGCTGGTCGTTGGCAGGCAAGCCAAACCAGCCACGGTCTTGCAGGGCACACTGGGATTTACCGCACCGGCAGCGATGCTGCCTGCGGGGCGGCGACGTCGCGGCCCGGTCCGAGCACTCGTCAGGCGATCCGGTTCTCTTCGGCAAATGCGCTGGGATCGAGCTCCTTGGTTGGTTAGCTATCTATCCAAGCGATGAAATATTTCATGCTGCACCGACGGCCCACGTCTGATAATAGCGCCAATGCGTCCGCAAGCGCCGGAACTAACGGCGAAAATTCGCCGAGCAATGCAGCTAAATGCGGATCATTGGAGACTTTAAAAGTTGCACTGACGACAGCGCATCGAGAGGTAGCAGCATGCCCGGCTCTACAGAGAAGCAATTCACCGCCACCGGTCCAGCCAAGATTGGTTTCCAGACGCGACCGCCTGATACCAACACCCACTTCGACGTCGGCGTGGAAGTCAGCGGCTTGTCTCTGGGCGTCAAAGGCACCGGCACCGGAGGGGAGCGCTCTCCGCCGGTCCCCGGCAGCGGCGGCACGGGCGTGCAAGGCAACGGCAGCGGCATAGGTTCGGGCGTTGCGGGTTTCGGCGGCAACGCCGCGCCGGGCACGACCGGTAGCAACCCGACTTGGTGTGCCGGGGTACTGGGTGCCGGCGGGCTGGGGCCGCAAAGCGGCGGACCGGGTGTCGCTGGGACCGGAGGAGCGAATAGCGGCGTGGGCGTGTTGGGCCAGGGCGGTCCCCCCGAGCCGGGCAATCCTGGCGGACCTGGCGTGAAGGGTATCGGCGGAGCGAACTCGTCTTCGGACAATGCCGATGGCGTGCAAGGTTTTGCGAGCGGCACGTTTTCAGGCGTCGCAGGTTTCGGTGGAGGCCAATCGGGCACCGGGGTGTTTGGGGTTGGCGGCGGTCCCGCTGGGCCGGGCGTTCGGGGCATCGGCGCGGGCGGTCCGAACACTGTCCCGTCCAATCCGGTTGGCGTGTATGGCCAGGGCGCCCCGCAGAGCCCCGGGGTGGTCGGGCAGGCGGGGGCTGCGCCGGCCGATGGCGTGCAAGGCTTTGCAAGCGGCGCCAACTCGGGTGTGGCGGGTTTCGGAGGGGACAACTCCGGCTCCGGCGTGTTTGGGCTGGGCGGTGGTCCTGCCGGCCCGGGTGTCCGCGGCATCGGGGCGGGGGGTCCAATCACCCCTTCCGATCCCTCCGCCGGGGTTTATGGGCAAGGCGGCCCGCAGAGTTCCGGGGTTGTCGGGCACGGCGGAGATGTGCCGGCCGGAATTACTGGGTTCGGTGGCACGGGAGTGGCTGGAGTCGGCGGTCAGCCGGTGGGGACCGGTGTGTTCGGCGTCGGCAATGTTGGGGTGCATGCCGTTACCAGAGGAGCCGATGGCGACACGGCCGTGCTGGCCGCAAGTGGGCCCAATGGGATTGGGATATTTGCCTCCGGAGGCGAGGCGGGTTTCTTCGCTGGTGACGTGGCTACCGCCCCCGGTAATCTGACCGTTGAGGGCAATCTTTCCGTTACCGGAGCCAAATCGGCGGTTGTGCCGTTTCCCGATGGATCGCGCCGGCAGCTCTATTGCATGGAGAGTCCGGAGAGTTGGTTCGAGGACTTCGGCTTCGGCCATCTAACCGACGGCCAAGCTTCAATCTTGCTCGATCGCGACTTCGCCACGACCATCAACACCGACAGCTATCATGTGTTTATCACCGAATATGATGACCATAACGGACTGTTTGTTACCAACCGAACCAGCACGGGGTTCGAGGTGCACGCCAAAACGTCGGTGAAGGAGGTAGCATTCAGCTATCGGGTGGTTGCCAGGCGCAAGGACATCGCGGCGGCAAGGCTTGCGAAGGTGGACTTGCCAACCAGCCGCCTGGAAGAAATCAAAGCGAGACTGGCAAAAGTTCGTGTAGAAACGCCACGCGCGATGGTGCCCCAGCGATAAGCTCGGGGTTTACTTCCGGCGCCTCGAAGCCAATCTCGACGCGCGCGGACCACATCACGGTCACGACGGTCCAACGCCGATTGCGCGTTGCAAGTCTAGGGAAAGTCTGATCAAGCCGACATTCAGCTTGGAGGACCCCTCCCATTCATATCGACATAGCAGCGAATGCAGCGCAATGATGATACTGCGGTCCCTTTGTTTGCGAGCTGGGACACTTGCCAGCGGTGCTGCCGACAAATTCCGCCCGTCAGGTGCAGCCTAGTCGGTGGCGAACAGTGAACAAGTTGGCCAATGCCGCGGTCACGAATAAGCGGTGCGCGTTCTTGTCCAGGCCGCGGTAGCGCACCTTGGCGAAGCCGAACAGCCGCTTGATGACGCCGATGCTGTGCTCGACCTTGGCCCGGACCTTGGATTTGGTGCGGTTCCGCGCCTTCTCCGCCTCATCGACGGCGTCGCGATACCGATACCGGCGGTTCGTGAAGTCCTTGGCGCGCGGCGCATGTTTGCGGATCACATCGCCCTGCCCCTGATAGGCTCGATCGCCCCAGACCCGGGTCTCCTCGCCATGCAAGAGATCCGGCAGCACCGTCGCATCATGCACGTTGGCCGCCGTCGCCACCACTGCGTGGATGACCTTAGTCTTACTATCCACCCCGAAATGCGCCTTCATCCCGAAATACCATTGGTTGCCTTTCTTGGTTTGATGCATCTCGGGATCGCGGGACTTGGTGGCATTCTTGGTCGAACTCGGCGCGCTGATGATGGTCGCGTCAACAATCGTACCTGCATTCACCTTGAGGCCCCGGGCTTCAAGGTGCTCGTGCACTCGCTCGAATATCTGCTGTCCGAGCTCGTGCTTCTCCAGCAGGTGGCGGAACTTGCACACTGTGGTCTCATCCGGCGCCGGCTCGCGCCCGAGGTCGACGCCGACAAATCGCCGCATCGACACTGACTCGTACAACGCCTCCTCAACCGCGGGATCGGAAAGGTTGAACCATAGCTGCAAGAAATAGATCCGCAGCATCCGCTCCAGCCCAACCGGCGGGCGCCCGTTGCCAGGCTGGGGATAGACCGGCTCGATGAGTGCACACAGCGCTTGCCACGGCACAACCTGATCCATTTCTCCCAGAAACGCCGCCCGACGCGTGCTCTTCCCGAAGAACTCAAAACCCGCCGTTGCCAAGGTCAGCTGCCGCATCCCAGATCCCGCTTGATTGCCGCAGCCGGCCCTACACGCCGTTCCGTAGCCGTGTCGAGAGACACTTAATCAGAGTTTCCCTAGGTTGGAGCGCCGGCGGCCTTCGGCGGCCACGTAGGCGCGCGTCAGGCGACCGGTTAACCCCCCGAGACGCTAACCGAGATCCTGATAGCTATGCCCGGGCCCGCAAGGACGGGCCGCGCAGTGATCCCCCAGGCAAAACGCTGAATGGTTGCCGTGGCAACGAAACCGCTACGGCGGCGGCTGATGTGCATCGAAAGGGGATGCGTCTGCCCGTGCAAAGTGAGGTGACCGGTAAGCCCGCCCTGGACACAGTTGCCCTGGAAGGCGATGGCGGGATAGTCCTGTGGGTCAAAGAAGCCGCGGCTGAGTACGTCGGCCTGCATTGCAGGATTTGGGAGCGAGAGAGAGGCGGCCTCGATTTGCACGTTGACAGAGCACGCTTCGGGGTGGGCGGAATCGAGTGTAAGGGAGCCGGAGAAGCGGTCGAACCGGCCGTGGATCGGCAGCACTCCAAGCGCGAACGCGGTGAGATCGACCCGGGTATTGGCAGGGGAGATGACGACGTTGCTCACTGTCGGGCTTAGGAGACACCCGATACAGAGAGCGCCGGCATGAAGCTGACGCCGTATTGGTGGGACGATGTGCCACGGCCGGAATTTCCGTCTCTGCCGCCGCCGGCAAAGGCCGATGTGGTGATTATCGGCTCTGGCTATACGGGCCTCAGTGCCGCGCTGGTGACAGCCGGGGCCGGACGCGACACTGTCGTGCTGGACGCGGAAGATGCCGGCTGGGGCTGCAGCACCCGCAACGGCGGCCAGACCTCGACCAGCGTGAAGCCGGGTTACGCGGAGCTCATGCAGCGTTACGGCGCGGAGCGCGCCGTTGCCGTCATCCGCGAAGGACAAAATTCCCTGGCCTGGATCGAAGACTTTATCGCCCGCGAACGGATCGACTGCAACTTCCGAATTGCCGGCCGCTTCCATGCCGCGCACAGCCCGTCCGCGTACGAAGCGTTGGCGCGGCAGATCGCGGCGCAGCCGCGAGAGCTGGCGGTCGAGGCGCACATGATCAGCCGCGCCGACCAGCGCGCGGAACTTGGCACTGACGCCTATTTCGGCGGCGTGGTCTATGCCCGCCACGCTTCCGTCCATCCGGCGCGGCTCCATCAGGGAATGTTGGAACGGGCCACCGCGGCCGGCGCGCGTGTCATTCCCCACTGCCCCGCGCTGCAGATCCAGCGGGAATCCAATGGCTTCGTTATCGACGCGCAGCGCGGACGCATCGTCGCGCGTCAGGTTGTCGTTGCAACCAACGGCTACACGGGCAGCATTACCCCGTGGCTGCAGCGGCGCGTTATCCCGATCGGCAGCTACATCATCGCGACCGGACCCATCGGCCCCGAACTGATGGCGCGGCTGATGCCGAAGGACCGCGTGATAAGCGATACCCGCAAGGTGGTGTATTATTACCGCGCCTCGCCGGACCGTCAGCGCATCCTGTTCGGCGGCCGGGTATCGTATAAAGAAACCGATGCACGCAAGAGCGGTCCGAAACTGCAGGCGGAGATGACGCGGATATTTCCAGAACTGGCGGGGGTGACGATCAGTCATTCATGGGCTGGGCTGGTAGCATACACTTTTGACGAGCTCGTGCATACCGGGACGCGGGACGGCCTGTTTTATTCCGCTGGGTACTGCGGCTCGGGCGTGGGCATGGCCGGATACCTGGGGACGCGGCTCGGCCAGAAGGTTCTGGGCCTGAAGGAAGGCACCACCGCGTTCGACGACCTGCAGTTCCCGACACGGCCGTTCTACACCGGCACTCCGTGGTTCATGGGGCCGGTCGTGATGTACTACCGCTGGATGGACCGGCTCCGTTAACCCCCGCTGATTGCGGTCACGACCAGCAGTTCAGTGCCCGGCGCCAGCGCCGTCTCCAGCATCGCGCGATCGGTGCCGGCAAACACATGAATGTGGCGGCGAAGCGCCGGGGTAGAGTTGCACAGCCGGTCGCGCATTCCCGGCCAGCGCGCGTCGAGCTGCGCAACCACCTCGGCGACCGACCCGGCCCGCATTGTCAGCTCGCGCGGGCAGCCCGGGAACAACGCAACCAGCGCCGCCGGCAACGAGACCGCGATCATCCCAGGACCAGCGTCTCCACCGAATAAATCGGCGGCAGATGGTCTGCTACCGCCGCCCAGTGCTCACCCTCATCGGCGCTGGCGTAAAGAGTGCCCGTGTTGGTGCCCACATAAACTCCCGCTGGAGTCAGTGTATCGATGCTCATCGCCTGCCGCAGCACCCCGAAGAAGGCATTCTGCTGCGGCAATCCCGCACGCAGGTCCTGCCAGCTCGCCCCCGCATCGCGGGTGCGCCACACCGCCGCTTTACCCTCCGGGACGTAGCGCCCTTCGATCGCGCCGTTCAGCGGCAACAGGAACAGCGTGGACGGATCGCGCGGATGCGTCACCGCGGGGAACCCAAAAGACGAGGGCAGGCCGGCCTCGATGCTTTCCCAGCTCCGTCCGCCGTCCTCGCTGCGATACATCCCGCAATGGTTCTGCTGATAAAGCCGCTCCGGCCGTCCCGGCGCCATCACGAGGCAGTGCACGCACTGCCCGAACTCGGGATAGCGCTGATCCTCCGGCAGGAAGTCGGCGCGAGTCCCGCGATTGCGCGGTTCCCACGCGGTCCCGCCATCCTCGGTCGCAAACACCCCCGCTGCCGAGATCGCGACCCACGTCCGCTCCGGATCGGCCGGATGCGGCACAATGGAGTGGAGGATCAGTCCGCCGGCGCCGGGCTGCCATTTCGGCCGCGACGGATGCGCGCGCAGCCCTTCCACGTGCGACCAAGTCTGGCCGGCATCGTCGCTGCGGAACAGTCCGGCCGGCTGCACGCCCGCGTACAGCCGGCCGTGCGCCGGAGCCAAGCTCCACACGGAGCGGATCGGCTCCTCGCCTTCGCTGTAGGTCAGGCCGGCACTGGAATGAGTTCCACGTCTCGCCGAGGTCGGCTGATTTCCAAACTGCGGGACCGAACCATTCGTTACCGCCGCCCGCATAGATTGTGCCGGTCGCTGGATCGGCGACGACGTGATTGATCGGCCAGGCCTCGCAAAACGGCCCGCGCAGCGTCCAAGTGCGGCGTGCAGTATCGCTTTCCAGGATGAATGCGCCTTTTTTAGTGCCCAGCAGAGTAGCGACGCGAATCGGCATAACTCCTCCTAAATTGTCGTGGGGGTTGGCGCTTGGCCGGGTAGTTGCATCTACATTAAGATGACCGTTCGGAGACGCTTCAGTATGCGCCTATGGTTTTCCGCGGGCACGGCTTTTTGCCTCGCGCTGGCTGCGACGAGCGCATACGCGCGCATGCCCCCGGGCCAGGTGCCAGATCCCGTGCTGGGCCCCTGGTTCCATAGCCTGACGCAGCCCGGCACTGGCATTCCGTGCTGTTCCGAGGCCGACTGCCGCGAGACTGATTTCCGCATCAGGGGCGATCATTACGAGGCCTGGGTCGATGGGCAATGGCGGGTTGTACCGCCGGAAGCCGTATTGAAGCGGACCGACAACCCGACCGGGCGCGCGGTCGCATGTTTTGTGCCGATCCTAGGTATTATCTGCTTTGTGCGCGGGCCGGAGACGTAGCGGTCACGTGTTCGTGACTGCGAGGCGCGGAAGCGGTGGTGGGCCAACTCCCGTGTGCCCGCCGCGGCGTCAGTGCATCGGAGCAACGAGGGGAGTCATACCGGCCAGCCTTTCGGCCAAATAGTATTGTTTCGCCATCACATCAACCGGGTGCGGTGCGCTCCGCGTGAGGTCAAGCCTCCTGGGGCGCGGCATCACACGATCCCCTCGAAGGGAGTCCCGCGCTGCTTTCTCGCGCTGCGCAAAATACGGTCACGTTATGCGTGCTCCAGCCGCCTGATACCTTTGAAAAGCATCTCGGCTAAAATAGTATAGCCGGCCACGGTCGGGTGCACCTCATCCTCCAAATAGACCCACGGATTGCGATGATCCCGCATTGCGGGAACCTGATTGTAATCATAGACGACATCGGCGCCCGCCCGGTTCTGCAACAGCAAGTCATTATACCTGGCGAGCTCATTTTGCTTCGGCAGCGGAAATCCCAGTCGGTCCAGCTCAGTGGTCACGATGATTTTCCACCTTGGGCATGCGCTTTCCCGACATAGTCGGTAAATTGTTCGTATGTCTGCTGCGCAGTTGCACCTTGTGCAATGTCGTTATCTCCTGCGTGAAACGCGATCGCGTTCAGATTCGCAGTTGGATTATAGGCGGGTCCGACAAGCTGCGAGTACAAGGCGTTGCAGGTTTTTACCGGGCGCCCACCAACCGCTACGCTTTTCACCTGGGCACCAGGTCCGAGCATGCGTGCGAGCTGCTCATATGGCGATTCGAAGCGCGCCACGCCTGCGCCGGCTGAGATGCTGTCGCCATCAAAAAGGACGTTGATCATGGGGGCGGCCAATGCAAACCTGTGCCCTGCTGTGGCCAAGCCGACCAGCACCAGCATTGAGCGTCTTGGGATCGAGAGCAGCCAAGCTGTTCCTGAGCAAGTGGGCATGAGACCTCTTTGGCCCTGAGTCGTGAAGCAACTGTGTTAGTTTTATTCCAATGATTTGAGCATTATCATGAAGCATCGATGAGGGGAGCGAAACCACCCGACTGTACCGCCCCCACTCGCGCCGACATCGCACTGACCTACTTGCGGCGCAAGACGCCATTGCCCGAACTGCATAATGGCACAGCGCAAGCTGAGGGCACCACGTGGCAGGAAGCATGCACTGATCGTCGTGATCGATTGCTTCGGATCACCGTGTCATCGTTGCTTCCTTGCCAGCCTTCTGCATTATCGAGGGCCCCTTGCCAGCGCCAAACAGTGAAGTGGACCCCGAATTTGGGACCACCCGCTAAGCTATAAACCGAACCGGTTCCGTCCATGCTACACGGAGCGGAACATGAGCAGAACCCGACGCAGGATCGATGCCGCGCTGAAGGCGAAGATCGCCCTGGAAGCGCTGAGGGAAGACGCGACAGTGGCCGAGCTGGCGGTGCGTTACCAGGTGCATCCGACACAGATCTACGCCTGGAAGAAGCAGCTGCTAGAACATGCCGAACGGGTTTTCCGGACCGGGACAGACGACGGGCAGTCGGCCAAGGAAATCGCCCACCTGCACGCCAAGATCGGCGAGCTGGTAGTGGAGCGGGATTTTTTAGCGCGGAGGTCCGGCAGATGAGCGCGGCGGGCCGGAGAGCGATGCTCGATCGCGGCCACGGACAGCTCTCAGTACGGCGACAATGCGCGTTGCTTGGGCTGGCGCGCTCGGGTGTTTATCGGGCGAAGCCGGAGCATGACGCGGATGAGCTGTTACTGATGCGACGGATTGACCCGGTGTTCGTCGCGTGGCCGTTCTATGGCTCGCGGCGGATCGCGGCGACGCTGAGCACGGGCGGGGAGAAGGTAAACCGCAAGCGGGTGCAGCGGCTGATGCGGGTGATGGGGATCGCGGCGCTGGGGCCGAAGCCGCGCACCAGCAAGCCAGGGCCTGGACACAAAATCTACCCGTATCTGCTGCGGGACGTGCGGATCGAGCGAGTGAACCAGGTATGGTGCGCGGACATCACCTACATTCCGATGCGGCGTGGGTTCCTGTATCTGGTGACAGTGATGGATTGGTGGAGCCGCGCGGCGCTGTCGTGGCGGCTGTCGAACACGATGGACGCGGGGTTTTGCGTGGACGCACTAGAGGACGCCCTGCGACGACACGGCCGGCCGGAGGTGTTCAACACGGACCAGGGCAGCCAATTCACCGGTGACGCATTTGTCGGCACGCTGCTTGGGGCCGGGATTGCAGTGTCGATGGATGGCCGAGGTCGGTGGATGGACAACGTGTTCATCGAGCGGCTGTGGCGCTCGCTCAAGCATGAGGAGGTTTACTTGAAGGACTATGCGGACGCGCGCGAAGCGCGGCTGGGGATCGGCGCGTGGATGGAGTTCTACAACGAGCTGCGCCCGCAACAGGCGCTGAGACATCACATGCCGATGGCGGTGTGGCGGGCCGGCCTGGCGGGCACGGCTGTGGATATGCCGCCTCGCTTGGACAACGCTGGCGCGTTGCCCACATATCCACAGCCGCCACAACAGCAGGAAGAGGTTTATGGTTAGCTTGAAAGAAGGGAGAACGAGAGCCGGACGGGGGCTGTAGCTAAGCAGCGGGCCAAATTGGTCCCATAGGTGGGGTCCACCTCACCTGTCTCATATTGCTCACAATGAAACGGCCAATATGAATGGGTTGCAGAAAATGGATTTTAAGCCATTGTCTCGCCCCATTGCCGATAGTAAGCTATTGGTTTCACTGCCTCGCAAGGAGGCAAAGGCCATGATCCGCTCAGACTTGTACCGTCTTTCCCGCATTGCAGCGGTCGTTTTCGGCCTTACGGCTGTGGTGCACCTTTCCGATGCTCAGGCGCAGTGGCGTGGCGGCGGGCACGGTGGCGGTTGGGGATGGCACGGCGGTGGCGGTTGGGGATGGCACGGCGGCGGTGGTTGGGGATGGCGTGGCGGCGGCTGGGGATGGGGTGGAGGCTGGTGTTGTAGCTTCGCCTTCGGGTTCTACGCGCCGCCCGCGTATTACGCTCCGCCACCCTACTATTACTACCCGCCGCCAGCTTACTACCCACCACCGGGATATTATGCTCCGCCAGCGGCCTACCCGCCCAGCGGCTATTACCCAAGCTCGCCGTACTATCCACCATCCTCGGGCCACTATGGTTATGGCGCAGCAACTGGATACCCGAGCTATGGGGCTGGGGCCGGGGTAGACCCCAACAATTGCGGCACGCCCGACGAGCCAAAGGCCTGTCCTCATGGCTGAGGATCACCTGGCTTGAAGCGTAGCCGAGGAGACGCGACTCCAGCGAGTGGGACCGGACCTGGATGCCTGCCTCCGCGAACTTCACGGAAAGGCCGGCGGGGTTTCGTCATGCACACAAGTATCGGACGACGCCCCGACGAAGGGGTCGCGGCGACAAGCCTTTGGGGTGCCCGGCCCTGTTGGGTCAGGCCTCCGGCGCCGGCCCGAGCGGCGCAACAAAAAAAGGCGCGCCGTCAAGCGACGCGCCAAGCCAGGGAGGAAACACCCTGCCCATACGACAAGCCAGCCGAGTCGGGAAACGGCAAATCACTGCTTTGCGGTCACCGACCGCGACCTACTCCCGCGGCAGCCGATCCGCCGCCTCTCCGTTCCCCGGTATGCAATTCCGCGACAATTTTGCCCAATCGGTTAGTTGCGAAGACCTGAAAAAGCGGCTCGGTTATGGATTTTGCCAGGGCTAGCTGGGTATAGGCGGGGAGATGTTTACCATGTGGGTCAAGCGCATCTGCTTTGTCGGGATTTGCCTCGGTGCCTTCTCCGGTTGTAGCGGAGGCGCTTCGTTACAAGCTGGCCTTGTCAGAACCGGCGTTGAAGCAAATCCGGCGGTCGAGCTGAGAGCCAGTGGCGTAGCTCCAAATACATTCTACCAGATAGGAATCAATACCGTCTTCTCTCCAGAGTTCGTCGGGGAAGTACAATCAGACCGCAGCGGTAATGTCGCTCCGCGGGCGTTCAGCTTCGAGTGCCGCTACATCATCACCCCGCCGATCTATGTCGGCCTTTTCCGCAATGGCCTCCCGGTGGTTCAGACCACCATCTTCGCCATGCCCTGCGGGTTCTAGGCGCACCGGCGAGCCAGCGGCCATCCAGTGGGCGGCCATGACGGGCAAACCATGGCCGTGCCCAGGCACCTTGCGGCAAGGGCGGCCTAGCCCTGTGCTATCGACAGCACGACCCGCCGATTCTGGGCTCTCCCGGCCGCCGTGCTGTTCGGGGCAACCGGGTTGGCATCCCCGAAGCCTTTCGCCTCCACGAGTTGCGGATTAACGCCCTGCGAGATGAGATATTGCATGACGGCGTCAGCCCGCTTTTGCGATAGCTCCTCGTTGGAGGTGATGCCCTGAGCCTTCAGCCCCGGGCCGATAGGGGTGTTATCCGTATAGCCCGAGATCAGGAGCTTGTTTTGCTGGGTTGGCGGGAGGCGTACTGTGAGATCAGCCGTTCCGCTCCGGGCTTCATTTGCCAGCTTCCTGGCGCAAAGAGGAGGTCGCTGTTGACCGTGTATGCAATGGCGCCCTGCAGCCGGGAAACGTGCTGCTGGCTGGCGGCAATTTGCGCCTGTTGTGCCTGGACCTGCTGGTGGAGCTGTTCGTTCTGGGCCTTCAATGCGTCATAGTCGCTTCTCCACACGCACCCGCCCAGGAGCATGGTCGATAGCGCCGCCAGGGCGAGGCTGACCTTGCTGGAGTTGTTCACTGTTCCCTCTCCTCGGTTATATTCGTCTGAGCCCGCGTCATGGCCCGGGAGACCGATGCGCGGCACTCAAAGTGGCCTATTATCTGGCGGGGAGGCCATTCACGCTAGGGATCCGGCTTGCCAATCAGCGCGAGCGCCTCGCGAAGGGACGTCCTGTAGCAAGTCGTGGGCATTCTGTGCTTCCGGAGTTTAAGCCTTGCGCAGCATGATACCGAGCAGGGTAGCGCCGGTGCTACAGGCGAGGACGATGAGGGCGATGGCAACCGAACTCAACGCGGCCTTCCCTGGCGAGCCGGTAAAATCGGCACTGGCGTGATTGCGGCCACCGCCCGCGCTATCCCGCTAATTGCAGACCCGCCGGCCGTTAACCCAGGCACATCCTGGCTGAACGGCTTTGGTTGCACTATTTCCGCGGTAGCCCTGGACATGTGTGCCAGGCCTTACGGCATTCGAGTTATATGGCCGAATGGTATGCACCTGGCCGGTGTTCTTGTTGTAGGTTGTAGCTCCGTTCGGGCCCACGCATCCTGCTCTGTTGGCAGTTGAGCCGCATTGGGCCGCATAGGCTTGCGGTAGAGCGCTGAAGAGGAGAAGAGCAATTAGGATGCGATGCATCGATGTGCCTCCTTGACGAACCGGCGAGCCCTTGGCCGCGCGTAAATCAGGGTATGAAGCCGCATTCGAACATTTTGTTGGCGACGGGCGCGGCGATGCGGTTGATGAAGGCTTCCCGCATCTGAGGGTCTTGATGGAGCGTCTGAATGAACCGTTGCTCCATCTCTGCGCGCCGGCCCGTGGGGTGCTGTGCTCGCTGGGCTGCAAGTTGCTGGCAGGAGGAGTTCTGATATTTCTCGATAACCCGTTCTGCGAGTTTGTCCAGCAGTGGGTACTGGGATTGCGCGTGCGCCGCGATGCTGGCGAGCGAGGCCAACGTTGCGATCATGACCAAGAGACTTTTGTGCTTCACGAGTGATCCTCCGTTATGACGCCCATCAGGTCCACGGTTAGCGCCCCTCTGGGTCCGTAGGTCGGCCGGTACACACAGAGCCGTAAGGCAGCGCGATTAGCCGGAGCCACGGTCGCTCCCACTGCCGTCCCAGCGGCTGCGCCTGCCCCTTGGGCTCAATGTTGGACCGTTCGACCTGAGTGGTAGTGGGTTTCATCCGATAAAAGAAACAGTTGCCGGTAGTTCATGTCGTTGTCCTGCCAGATTGGCGTTAGTACCGAGTGATACATCGGAAGCCAATGTGGCAGGTGGCGGTATCGATCATCTGCGGATGCCGTGCGGCCGGGCGGTAGCGGCGGCAATAATTGGGCGCACAGAGATAAGACCCGCCCTTGATCACCTTGCGCGGGATGCGTATCTCCGGCCGCACCGGGTCACAGCTGAGTGCCTCAGCACCACCGCGCGGGTTGCGCGGCACGCAGCACGGCGATTCCGGTTCGTCCGGATGCCGGGCGGAGTACCAGTCGGTCGTCCACTCCCAGACATTCCCGGCCATATCGTAAAGGCCGTAACCGTTCGGCGGGAACGAGCCGACTGGTGCGCGGCCGATGAAGCCGTCTGCACCGAGATCCCGGAATGGAAACTGTCCCTGCCAGGTGTTGGCCATGTAGAGGCCGCCGGGCCTGAATTCATTGCCCCAGCAGAAAACAGCCTCGTCCAGGCCACCGCGGGCGGCGAGCTCCCACTCCGCTTCAGTAGGCAAATCCTTGCCGGCCCAGGCCGCATAGGCCGCGGCATCCTCGAACACCACTTGCACTACCGGTTCGTGCTCGCGGCCTTCGATCGTGCTGTCGGGCCCTTCAGGATGACGCCAACTGGCGCCCGGCACATAAGCCCAGCGGCTGTGGATATTGTTCATGTTCACCCGCCCGGCGGGCATGAAGAAGACCGCGGCGCCGGGCTTCAGCAGCTCCGGTTCCGCACCCGGATACATGGCCGGATCGAGCGGGCGTTCTGCGACTGTTTTGTAACCGGTCGCCGCCACGAACGCTCCGAACTCGGAGTTGGTGACAGTGTGCTCGTCCATCCAGAAGTCGCTCACGCTTACCGTATGGACCGGCGCTTCTTCCGGGTAGGACTGCTCGGCGCCCATGCGGAACGTGCCGCCGGGGATCCAGCGCATGCCGGCAGGGGGCAGCTCGGGCGGGCTGCTCGCAGCCTCGCCCGAGATTTCCGGCATGATCAGAACCACCCCTTGGGAGCCGGCTGGATCGAAACGGCGATTGCCTGGCTGATGACTGCAGTGATGGTGTCGCCCACCTTCAGCGAGCCGAGCAGGGCGACGCGCGACGGATCGGTGACGTCGATGGTATAGATGCCGCCTCCGGATGGATTCACCACGTCAAAGCGATGCGCGGCGAGATCGATGCCGACGACGGTACCGCTTATTTTCGTCAGCCGGACGCCAATGCCGCCTGGGGCCTGCGCTGGCTGGGCGAGGATCTGCGCGATTTGATCGTCGCTGACAGGAGTACCGTTGCCGCCGGCCGGCGGCCTCACGAGGAAGGCGACCGAGCGGTAATACTGCACGTTGACTCGGTCACCGACCTTCAGCAGCTCCAGGCGCACGGCTGGACCGGCTGTTACCGCCACCGTCTCGCCGGACGCACCGACAAGGGTCACGGCCCGGGTATCGGGTCAATGGCGGTTATTTTGGCCTGGAACGTCGCGGACTCTGACGCAGGGATTACGTTGGTGAGTACGGGGTGGGCTTGTGCTGCTGCACCATGTGACAGCGCGATGGACAGAGCAGGCGTTGCGCAGGCGATCAGCGCGGCCGCCGTAGCGGCGGATATCGAAGTGCGGTATTTCATCAGTTGGTCCCCTCGGTTATAGGTTTGCTGGCGTTCGGAAGCGTTGCCGGAACTGTCGCTGGAACGCGTCCCTGACCGCTATGCAGATTCGGCAAACATCAGCTTGGTCCGTGCATCGGACGCAACGTCACCGACGGCGATTCTCCAAACGACGACCTATACGCAACAGCGAAAACGACCGGGCTCCCAGAAACCGCATCGCATGGCAATCTCGGTCACTGTCGCTGCACTCGCGGACGCAGCGAGAAGGGCCTTCCGTGCCAGATGCAAGCGTCGCAAGGTCAGATAGCGCTTGGGACTCATGCCGAGAAATTCGTTGCAGCATAGGTTGAGCGTCCGTAGTGGAACTCCGGCCGCTTTGCACACCTCGGTAAGATACAAGGCCTCGCCAGGTCCCCCTCCACCACCTCACGCAGCCGCCTTGATGATCCTGGCGTTACGCCGCCTGCTCGCGGTGTCCTCCTGCGAGTGTACTCCGCTCATGCTGGTCAGCATGGCTTCAATAAGGGAGTGCTCGATGCTGCGGGCCGCCATGGCCGGCGATCGAGAACACGTCCGACCGTGGGGTCACGGGCTACCCTAGAATGTCTGGCGTGCTATCCGGGTATCGGCCGAGCCGATACGCCATGCGTTGGACGTTATCAGCCAGCCCCGAGGCCCGAATTAATCTGCCGTGAGGGACCCGGCATAAGCTGCGGCTGGGCGGCGTCCCACATCAGCCGGGGATCGAACATCTCAGCGGCGATCATGGTCAGGATCACCACCGAACAGAACGCGAGAGCCCCCATGCCTGGCTCAATAGTGATCACATTGCCGAACCGGACAAGTGCGCCAAGCAACGCCTCCATGAAAATGTCGATCATCGACCAACGGCCAATCCAGCGCACAATGTGATAAAGCCGGGTCCGGTCACGCAACCATCCCGCGCGCCCGGTCTGCGTTGCGATCATCAGTATCGAAAGGCCGACAAGCTTCAGCATCGGAACGGCGATGCTGGCAAAGAATACCAGGGCCGCGAGTGGGTACATGCCGGCCGCGAATAGCTCCTCCACGCCGCCGAGGATCGTGCTGGGCTGGCCGGCGCCGAGCTGCATAACGGTCAGAACCGGATAATAGTTTGCGGGCACGTAAAGCACGGCGGCGGCGATCACCAGCGCCCAGGTGCGCGTTATGCTGTCGGGTTTCCGCGGGTGCAGGAGCGTATCACAGCGTGGGCAGGAGGAGTCGGCTGTGGTGGGAAAGCTTACCAGCGCGCAGGTCTCGCAGCCGATCGCACCCTTGAGGCCGCGGGGTGGTGAGCTGTGGCGGCAGGAGAGACCGGTGGGTTCGTCGCGGGAATCCAGTGCATCCCATACAGCGTGCCGGTCGAGTGCGCTGTCGGCCCAGATGATGACGAACGTTAGCGCCAGCAGGGCGTACACGCCTGCCTGGAGCCCGATCGTCACCAGATCACCGAGCTTCACGTAGGCGACGAAAACACCGAACACGAAAACGTCGATCATCGACCACGGGCGAAGCTTCTCGACGAGCGCGAACACGCGGCGGAGGTGGCGAGGAGGCCTTGGTTCCCTCAGCCGGACCAGTACATACAGCGTGCCGATCAGCTTGCCGAGGGGCGCAAGCACGGTGACGAACACGATAACAGCGGCAAGCTCGCCCATGCCCCGCCGCACCAGTTCCTCGGGTCCTGAGAACAGGCCGGCGGTTAGTCTGATGCCGGAGGTTTCCACATTCATCAGCGTGGTGCTGCACATGATGATGAGGAGGACGAGCGCGGCCACCGTGAGCGCGATGTTGTAATCGAGGGGATGACTGGCGGGCCGGTGCAGGACCGTGCCGCAGCGGATGCAACGGGCGGTCATGCCGGGTTCCGGAGCGGGAACAGTCTGAAGCAGGCCGCACCCCGCGCATTCGCGGATGCGTGCCTGCCCAGTCGGAACTGTCGACAGGCGAGTCACCGGCCGACGGACCGCGTGAGCAGCATCGAGGTAAGCCCGTCTGCGAGCTGCCCGACGGCCGTACTGATCGCGGCTACCTCGCCTGCGACGCCCGGGACGGGTGGTGTTTGCGTGAAGCGGAAGCTGCGCACGATCGGAGCTTTGCGGCCTTTGAAGTCCACGCTCGCCTGCGCGAGCAAAACGAGGTGGCCTGCGGCGTCTTCATCGAGCCGTTGCACATTAAGCTCGATTGTGGCATCGGGCGAAGCGGAGACCGCGCCGCTGCTGCTGAGGATGGTGCTCTGCGGCAGGCGCTGGCTCAACTCCTCGATCAGTACTCGGCTCAACATGGCGGGCAGCGGCTCACCCCACCAATCGTTGGACATCACGTCGAGCCGGTAGTTCTCGGAAGAACGGACGATCTCCGAGCGTTCCAGGTACCGGGCGAGACTGATCTGCTGCAGGACGACGACCTTCGGGCCGGGACCCTGCGGTGTCCCAGGGACGGGTGCAATCGTATAGAGCGCGGGGTTCGGCGAAGAGCATCCCGTTACGAGTACCAGCAGAGTAGCTGCAGCGAGTGCGCGACACCGCCGAACACGGCTCATTCCATGCCCCCGCCGGGCCGGCCCTTGATCAGCGCCTCGGGATGGCGGCTCAGCAGATCGGCAAGCGCGCTGAGCGAGCTCATCGCCTCATTGGTCTGGCGCAGCAACCGCTCAAGCTCCCGATTGAAGCTGGTATTGTCGCCATAGGCATTATCCAACGACATCAGCAGCTTGTTGGTGTTCGTCAGTGTCCTCTGCAGGCCGGCGGTGAGTGCAGGCAATTGCTGTGTCGCAGGAGCGAGGCCCTTATTCAGACTGCGGACCATGTCATTCGTGTTGGCGATCATTGCCGACAGGTCCTTTAAGCTCTGTCGCATCTCCGGGCTGGTTGTGGCATCGTTCAGCCCACTCAGAATGGACGTGAGCTGCTGGCCCATCCCGGTAAAGGGGATGGTGTTGAGCTGGTTGAGCAGGTCGGTGGCGGATGCTTCAAGACTGGCGAATCCACCACCCCCGATACTCGGCAACACGAAATTCGGACCTTCCATGGTCACGGTCGCTGGTGGAGCCTTCGGATCGAAGACCAGCCCGACCTCCTGCTGGCCGGTGATCAGACTGGCGCTTTGCAGTGTTGCCCGGAGGCCGCGCTTCACCAACACGTCGGCCGCTTCCGCCGGAGTTCTGAAGACATCCTTGGCACCGATCCCAAGAATACGCTCCGGCTCAATCAGATAATGCACCGGCGCGACGACCGCGTCCTTAGCGCGGTCATACATCAGGCGCACATCGGTGACCTGGCCGACTTTGAGGCCATGCATCGTTACCTCGGAGCCTGGGCCAAGTCCGCGAACCGATCCGGGGAAATAGGAGACCACCGGAATTCTGCGGCTGTAGGACGCATTGGCCGCGGCATCGCGGTCCGCAAACAGCGGGAAGACATGGTTTGCTGGCGTGGCTGGCGCGTTGGTATCCGCCGTCGGTGTATCGAACGCGATCCCGCCAAGCAGGAGCGCCTGCAGCGACTCCAACTCGACCTGGACGCCCGCGCCGGCGAGCTTCACGGAAAGGCCGGAAGCATTCCAGAACCGGCTTTCGTCATGCACATAACTATCGAAGGGCGCGCGCACGAAGGCGCGGATGGTGACGCTCTCCGCCATGTCGGCGAAGTCCCAGCCGAGGACCTCCCCGGCAACGAGATCCCGGTAGTAGATGGGCGATCCCTGCGAAATGGAGCCAAGCCGGTTGGCCTTCAGCAGAAAAATGCGGCCGGGGACATTCGCTTGCAGGACTGGTGGCTCTTCATTTCCGACGAAGTGGTTCTGCCGGGTGCCGCCGGTCTGCGGCAGCATGCCAACATAGGAGCCTGAAAGAAGTGTGCTGAGGCCCGACACGCTACCCAGCGATATGCGGGGTCTCACGACCCAGAATATCGTTTTGTCGGTGAGCAGGGGTTCGGCTTGCCGTGTGGTGGCGACTGTCACCACCACTCGCGCGTGGTCCGGGGTGAGCGTCAGGCTTTTGACCGTGCCGAAGACGATTTCCTTGTATTTGAGCTGCGATTGGCCAGCCTGCAATCCCTCGCCGCTGTCGAAGGAAATGGTGATCGTCGGCCCTTCCTTTGAGAGCGTGTCCCATGCGAGCCAGGCGCCAATCGCGATCGCGACCAGCGGCACGATCCAAATCGTGGACACCCGCCGGGAGCGGCGTGTTGATGCCCGCGCCAGGGGCGGGGGCTGGATGAGATCACTCATGGCGAGCATCCCTGAGGCGCGCCCGGCTGGGAGTTCGGCCAGCTTGAACCAATGGCATCATTCGATGGATATGTCGGCCAGCCGCAGGATTGGCTATGCAGAAACGGCAAAAAGCCCCCGGTCCGGGGTGCGGCCGCTGCAGATAGCGGGATGGTGACTCGCCGAACAGAGATTCATTAGAAGGAAGCGTCCAAGCGCCGAGAAGGCGAGGATACGGGGAAGCCCGAGGCCGCGCCGCGGCGGCAAACGTCCATTTTGCATCCAGGACCATGCGCGTTGGAGGCCGAAGATGTCGCGGCCGGGGCCGATTTGGCGAAGGGAGGGGCATGCAAGGCAATGCTCTCGCGATCTTCAGCGATCCTGATGATTTTGAGGGAGCGCGGGCCGGGGAGGGCAACAGTGTTCTGCTAGTGACGGGGCGGGCGTTTCGAAGCCAGGATTACTACGGTCATGTTGCATCACATCCGCCTATCCGCTGTTGCAGACCAGATGTCGCGCGTCCGGAGAACTCCCTTCCACCACGCTGCATCATGCGCGGGGAAATTGAGCCAAGGGCTGCCTGCCGGTCATGTTGGGAATTCCTCTGTCGTTGGCCGCGTCGAATGCCCGGTGCCTTGACAGTGTCAACCGCTACGACGCATTCCTCGTCACGGCGACGCGCCACCTCAGGATGTGAGAAAGAAGCGGCGTTGGGGGCGAAGAGCTGCATCGATCTCGTACACCAGCGGAGATCCCGTTGGCAGTTCGAACGCGGGAATTTGCCCGTCCGGAATTTCGCTCAGGTACTTCACGAGACCCCGCAGGCTGTTGCCGTGCGCAACGACCAGCACACGTTCGCGCCGCTGGAGTGCCGGGGCAATCGTATCATGCCAGTACCGGCAGAACACGTGCGACCGTGTCTTTGAGGCTTTCGGACCGCGGTAGGATCGTAGCTGATAGCTTGGCGTACCGCCGGTCCTTCGTGGGACTGCGAACATCATCGATGTCGAGCGGTGGTGGTGGCACATCCCAGCTGCGCCGCCACTCAAACACCTGCTCGTTGCCGTATCGCTCCGCAGTCTGCGCCTTGTTGAGCCCCTGCAGCGCCCCGTAGTGGCGTTCATTAAGCCGCCAGCTCTTGTCCACTGGCAGCCACAAGAGGTCCATTTCGTCGAGGACGAAGTCCAACGTCTTGATGGCCCGCTTCAGCACTGACGTGAAGCAGATATCGAAGCTGTAACCAGCGGAGGCCAGCCGACGCCCAGCCTGGCGCGCCTCCTCCACCCCCTGTTGTGAGAGGTCTATATCGGTCCAGCCCGTAAACAGGTTCTCCTGGTTCCAGACGCTTTGACCATGGCGGAGCAGGACGAGTGTGTGCATCAAACTCCCGTGCCAAGTGGAGATAATAGCATCAATGTAGGGGCGGGAGCGCCGGGTTTGTCACACAATCCCGGTACAAATGGGTCCAGGTCAGCGGGCCGGGCCGTCGCGGCGGCAAGCTATCGCTGGCGACGATCCATTCCGTGTCAAGGTCACTCAGAACCTCCAGGATGCGATGCCATTCATCGGGCTCAAACATCGCATTTACGGTCAAGGAGCAGACCGTCACCCGGGCACCCTGATTGGTAGCCTCGAGAACTCGAGCCACATAGGGAAGGGAAGCTGGTGAGAAAGCGGCTGTTGCTCACAATAGCGCAAGGCGGAGCTCTAACCTGCGGATTGTACCCTGACAGCTGCATCGCGGCGTTCGCGCATTCCTTCCTCCATTGACCGCGGGTAGCGCGCGGCGGGTGCGGAGACCGCGTTCAGGCGAGCGTTATGCGCCTCGGTGAGGCGCCAACCGGATGCTTTCAGGTTGTCCTGTAGCTGTGAGCCGGTGCGAGCGCCAATGATGACGCTGCTCATGAACGGGCGGTCGAGCACCCAGCGTAGCGCGATCTGCGCCGGCGAGCGGCCAAGCTCGGCGGCGACCTGGAGCAGTGTGGAAAGAATTTCGTCGCGGTTGGGGGCGAAATAGCGGAGGGGGAAGGCCCAGCTCTCGGCGGAGCGGGTGCCCTCGCGCCTGGTTTCACCCGGCTGGTATTTGCCAGTGAGAAAGCCGCCGCCGAGCGGGGACCAGACGACGACGCCGAGCCCCTTGAGTTCGCAGACGGGGATAATTTCTTCCTCGATGTCCCGGACAACCAGGCTGTATTGCGGCTGGTAGCAGACGAAATGGGTCCAGCCGTTGGTATCGGCGAGCCAGATTGCCTCCATCAGGCGCCAAGCTTCGTAGTTGCTGCAGGCGGGATAGCGGATTTTGCCGGCGGTAATAAGGTCGTCGAGGGCGCGCAGCATTTCCTCGAGCGGGGTTTGGACGTCCACGTGGTGGATGTAATAGATGTCGATGTAATCGGTGCGCAAGCGGCGCAGGCTGTCCTCGACTGCGCGCATGATGTGGGCGCGCGACATGCCGAAATCGTTCGGTCCTGGGCCCATCGGGTTGAAAACTTTGGTGGCGAGGACAATGCGGCCGCGCTTGTCGCGAAGGATTTCTCCCAGCATCGTTTCGGATGCGCCGTTGTTGTAGCTGTTGGCCGTGTCGATGAAATTCACGCCGGAATCGAGCGCCAGGGAAACGATGCGGTCTGCTTCCTGCTGGCCGGTGTTTTTGCCGAAGGTCATGGTGCCCAGGCAGAGTTCGGAAACTTTGAGGCCGCAATGGCCGAGGCGGCGGTATTCCATGCGGACAAGGCTGCCCTAATATCTGTGCTAGAGGCAATCGGGGGGACTCTGGATGCCATTCGATCAGGGAGGGGAGCGTCGGCGCCGGTCGTCACGCAACGTTCTGGGCGGCATGCTGGAAGCATGTTCGCTGACACCGCTGACCGGGTTCTTCCGGGACGGGTGCTGCAATACCTCGCCGGAGGATCTGGGCAGTCATACGGTGTGTGCGGTGATGACGGGCGAGTTTCTGGCGTTCAGCAAGTCGCACGGGAACGATCTGTCGACGCCACGGCCGGAGTTTGGATTCCCCGGACTGAAGGCGGGGGATCGGTGGTGCTTATGCGCCCCACGCTGGCAGGAAGCTCTGGAGGCCGGGCAGGCGCCGCGGGTGGTGCTGCGTGCGACGGAGCAGGAGGCGCTGGAGTGGTGCGCGCTGGAGGATTTGAAACGGTACGCGGTTGATTTGATGTGACGCCCTCACCCGGCGCCCTGCGGGCGCCGACCTCTCCCACGGGGAGGTGAAGTCAAGCGCGTTCGACGAAGCGGTCGAGCACCCGCTTGGACCCCGCCTTGTCGAAAGCGATATCGAGGCGGTCGTCTTCCGATCCGGTGACAGTACCCGTAGCCGAATTTCTGGTGGAAAACGCGGCTGCCGACCGGGATTGCGTCGGCGCGGGGCGGGCGGCCGGCCTGTTCCCAAGGCTCGATGGTGTGGGTGCGGCGGGAGACAAACGGGAACTGCACGGGGAAGGCGCCGACCCCGGCGGTAATGCGGGCGTCGCGTTCCAGCGCGGCGGAACCACTCCGGTCGATCACATCGTCCGGCAGTTCCTCGATAAAGCGGCTGGATATGCTGGTCTGCCAGTTGGCATAGACGCGCCGGTTGGCGGCATGACTAATGATGGCGCGGCGGCGCGCCCGAGTGATTCCGACGTACGCCAAGCGGCGTTCCTCCTCTAATCCCTTGGCGCCGTTTTCGTCCAGCGCGCGCTGGTTGGGGAACAGGCCTTCCTCCCAGCCGGGCAGGAACACGGTATCGAATTCCAGGCCCTTTGCGCCATGCAGCGTCATAAGCGAGACGCGGTCGCCTTCTGCGGTTTCGTCGTTTTCCATCACCAGGGCGATGTGGTCGAGGAAGCCGGGCAGGGTTTCGAACTCGGCGAGGGCGCGAAGCAGTTCCTTGAGGTTCTCCAGCCGGCCGGGCGCTTCGGGCGAGCGGTCCTTCTGCCACATATCGGTGTAGCCGCTTTCATCGAGAAGCGTGGCGACTGTCGTCACGTGGCCGTCGCGGGGCAGCATCTCGCGCCAGCGCATGAAGCCGCGTAGCAGTTCCGTGATACTTTCCTTGACTTTTCCCTTGAGGCCACCTTCCGAGGCGAGTTTTGCCGCGGCGGCGGAGACCGGGATCTGGTCGGTGCGGGCGGTTTCGTGCATGGCGCGCAGCGCCGCCTCGCCGATCCCGCGGCGGGGGACGTTTACGATGCGTTCGAAGGCAAGGTCGTCGGCGGGTTGGACCAGCACACGCATGTATGCAACGGCGTCGCGAATCTCCTGCCGTTCGTAGAAGCGGAGGCCGCCAATGACGCGGTAGGGGAGGCCGACGTTGATCAGGCGCTCCTCGAAGGCGCGGGTCTGAAAGCCGGCGCGGACCAGCACGGCGATCTCGCTGAGGGGATGGCCTTCACGGCGGAGGGTTTCGATGCGCTCGCCGACCATACGGGCTTCCTCGTCGGAATCCCACAGGCTGATCAAGGAGACTTTTTCTCCAGTGGTGTCCTTGCGGCCCGGGCGAAGGGTCTTGCCGAGGCGGCCTTCGTTGTGGGCGATCAGGCCGGAGGCGGCGGCGAGGATGGGGGCGGTGGAACGGTAGTTGGATTCCAGGCGGACGATTTTGGCGCCGGGGAAGTCTTTTTCGAAGCGGAGGATGTTTTCGACCTCGGCGCCGCGCCAGGAGTAGATCGACTGGTCGTCGTCACCGACGCAGCAGATGTTGTGGTGGCCCTGCGCTAGAAGGCGGAGCCACAGGTACTGCACCAGGTTGGTGTCCTGGTACTCATCGACCAGGATATAGCGGAAGCTGCGGTGATACTGCGCCAGGATGTCTGAGTGGGAGCGCAGGATTTCGGTCATGTGCAGCAGCAGGTCGCCGAAGTCGGCAGCGTTGAGTGACGCAAGGCGGGCCTGATAGGCGGCATACACGGCTCTGGCGCGGCCATTGGCGAATTCGGTGTCCTCTGCCGGCCTGACGTGGGCGGGGGTCAGGCCGCGGTCCTTCCAGCGCTGGATGACGGCCATCATGGCGGGGGGCTGCCAGTTTTTGGTGTCGATGCCTTCGGCTTCCATGACCTGCTTGAGCAGCCGCATCTGGTCGTCGGAGTCGAGGATGGTGAAGTTGGAAGCGAGGCCGACATGCTCGGCGTGGCGGCGCAACATGCGGGCGCAGAGGGCGTGGAAGGTGCCGAGCCAGAGGCCCTCGACGGGGCGGCCGAGGATAGCGGAGACACGCTCGCGCATTTCCCGCGCGGCCTTGTTGGTGAAGGTGACCGCCAGCACCTGGTTGGGGAAGGCAAGCTGGTGCACGAGGATGTGGGCGAAGCGGGTGGTCAGCACGCGGGTTTTGCCGGTGCCGGCGCCAGCCAGCACCAGGAGGGGGCCTTCGGTGGTTTCCACCGCTTCGCGTTGCTGCGGGTTCAGGCGGACGAGGTAGCCCGCGGCCTCACCCGCCGCGCTGGCGCGCGGCGACCTCTCCCAAAGGGAGAGGTGAACCGTGGGCTCGGTCGGGGCGGATGTCGTCATTCGGCTATGTTGTGGGTCTCACGCCGAGGATATGGGCGATGGCGCGGGTGAGTTCCGGGCGGTTGAGAGTATAGAAGTGAAATTCGTCCACGCCGTTGGCCTGGAGCAGACGAACCTGCTCGGCCGCGACGACGACGGCCACCATGCGGCGGAGCTCGGGGTCGCGGTCGTCCACGCCTTCGAACATGCGCCCGAGCCAATCGGGTACGCCGGCGCCGCAGAGTGCGCTGAACTTCACGCACTGCGCGAAGTTGGACACTGGCATGATTCCCGGAACGATCGGGGCGGTTATGCCGGCGGCGAGACACCGTTCGAGGAACCGCAGATAAAGGGTTGTATCAAAAAAATATTGGGTGATGGCGCGAGTGGCGCCGGCATCCAGCTTCCGTTTCAGGTTGTCGAGGTCGGCCTCGGGACTGAGTGCCTGTGGATGGGTTTCGGGAAACGCGGCAACCGAAATCTCGAATGGTGCGACCCGGAGCAGGCCGGCGACGAGATCGACTGCGTAGCGATAGCCTTGCGGATGAGGCTCATATTGCTGGCCAGGCGGGGGGTCGCCCCGGAGCGCGACGATATGGCGGACGCCTGCTTCCCAGGTACTGGCGGGCGACCTGATCCACCTCGGCGCGGCTGGCGCCGACGCAGGTGAGGTGGGCGGCAGGCGTGAGAGTGGTTTGGCGCAGAATGCGCGTGACGGTGGCATGGGTTCGCGCCTGGGTTGACCCGCCGGCGCCATAGGTGACGGAGATGAAGCGGGGCTGCAGCGGCTCCAAACGGCGCATGCAGGTCCAGAGCTGGGTCTCCAGGACCTCGGTGCGAGGAGGAAAGAACTCGAACGACAGGCGCGGAGGGAGCGTGCCGGTCAGTGGCTCCGGCAGGCCGACGAAGCGCGGGCCGGTCAGCCAGCGCTCCAGGGTGGGGCGGGTCGCGGCGGAATCGTCGAGCATGCGGTTCATTGGACGGAATCCGCCGGCGCCGCAACAGCCGATTACGTATGAACGCCTGAGGTCAGGCCGCCTTATTCTGGCGCAAGCTCCTGTAGAGGGCGGTTTCGAAATCCATGTAGCCGCCAAACGATACTGGATCCGCGAAGGGCAGGATTTGCGTAGCCCAAAACCCACCGATGCCGTTTTGGCGATCGATCCAGTAGAAGAGATTTGCCAATCCTGCCCAGCCGAGTGCACCGGCGGGGCGTCCGGTCGGCGCCTGCTCGTCGTTCACCATGAACGTCAGCGCCCAGGATTTCGAAAGGCCGGGAAAGAACTCGGCATCGTTGGACAAAGAGGGGATCACGCCGGGAAGCATTTTGATTTTCTTGTCGCCGAGGTGGTTCTTCTCCGCCATCCGCACCGTGTCGGGCTTCAGCACGCGTCCATGCTTGCCGTTGCCGTCGTTCAGCCACATGCGGATGAAGCGCATGTAGTCGCCGACCGTCGCGTAGAGCCCGTGGCCGCCCATGTGAACCTCTGGCAAGGACGGAAGCTCGAAGTCCATCGGGGTTAATGCGCCGGCGGCCCCGCGGGTGTGCATGCTGGCCAGTCGCTGGCGAAGCGCATCGTTCAGTTCGAATGTGGTCTCGTTCATGCCAAGCGGCTCGAAGATGCGCGTCTTGAACACCTCGCCGAGCCGCTGGCCGGTGATCGCTTCGATCACCTGACCGCACCAATCGATGTTGCTGCCGTACTCCCACTTTTCGCCAGGATCGAACAGCAGCGGCGTCATCAGCGCCGCCTTAGTCGCGGTGACCACGTTGGGCTGGCCCTTCTCCTGGGCGAGGCGGTTGTACATCTCGTTGAAGAAGTCGTAGCTCAGGCCGGCGGTGTGGAGCAGCAGCATGCGGGTGGTGATGTCACGCTTCGGCGCGCGGAGCCGCGGCTCGGCATTGGCATCGAAACCTTCGATAACCTGCAGCTTGCCGATATCGGGGACATAAGTCTTGGCGGGTGCGTCGAGGTCGAGCTTGCCGTCTTCGACGAGCTGCAAGGCGGCCGCGCCGGTAATTGCTTTGGTGGTCGAGAAAATTGCGAAGACGGTATCGGTCGTCATCGGCGCCTCACGATCCAGCCGGCGCTTCCCAGCGGCACCTTCGTAGATATTGCCCTGACGGTCGGTGGCCATCGCGACCACGCCTGGAACCCTCGGATCCGAGGTTACGAGACGGTTCAGGATCGCGTCGGCCGCCGCCTTGAAATCTGTGGCCATGCTGGAGTCCTCCCTGGTTTGATGGCGCGTCTTCGGCCCTCTCCGGCCCTCCGTTGCCCGCGAGGGCAGGAAGGCGGGAGCCGGTGATTGCTACCGGCGGGATACTAGCCGCTGCTCAGTGCATAGCGAAGCCCGCGTAGTTGTCGGCCACAACCGCGTCGCACGTTTGTCGGTAGGCGCCGATGCCGCACCACGCACAGCGCGATTGCCGAGTTGCTCATGGGGCAAAGACGGTAAATATGTAAGTTGCCAGCAGCACAAGATGAACAATGCCAGACAGAAGGTTTGTTCGGCCAATGCCATAAGTGATCACGGCGACCACGAACCCGAGCGCCATTAGCACACTTGCGCCCGGGGAGATACCGAGCTCGAGCGGTTGGCCGATCCACAACGAAATGAGTGCCACTGCTGGCACGGTAAGTCCGATGCCCGCGACGGCACTGCCGAGCGACAGGTTGATGCTCGACTGCAACCGGTTGCGTGCCGCGGCCCGCACTGCGGCAGCCGTCTCGGGTAGCAGCACAATGGCCGCAATAATGATGCCGGAGACCGCGAGCGGAGCGCCCATGGCCTGCACTGCGGCTTCCAGTGCCGGCGCTAGGCCCTTAGCTAATAGTACGACGGACAGAAGGGCGATCAGAAGCAGGAGCAGTGATTGAATTGCCAGCCTGTCACTTGGGCGCTCATGCTCCAGTGCGTCGTCCTCACCGACTGGTAGGAAAAAACCCCGGTGCCAGTTGACCTGGATGAAAAGGAAAGCGATGTACAGCCCAAGGCAAACCGCCGAAACGAATGCGAGCTGAAGCGGTGAATAGAAAGGGCCTGGCCTGGAGACGAGGTAATTCGGCAAAATCAGGACCAACACTGCCATCGGAATCAGCACTGCGAGCAGCGCATTAGCTCCCTCTACCCGAAACTCAGGTTCGCGGCGACGAAAGGCGGCGACCACTATGCACAGCCCGGCGAGTCCGTGCAGCACGAGCATGACGACGGCATGCACGGAGTCACGCATCAGAGTGGGGTTCGGCTTGCCGCTCAGCATCATGGAGATGATCAGCCCGACTTCAATCACCGTGACCGCAAGGGCCAGTACCAGCGTACCGAATGGCTCTCCAACCCGGACAGCAACTACTTCGGCATGATGCACGGCGGCAATCACGTTGCCGAGCAGCACCACTGCGAGCACCAGTGCCAGGAATCCGAGCCCTACTTTGCCGATCCCGAACCAGACCGCGATCCCGAGCACTGGCAGGATTGCCGTGTACAAAGGAATCCGATCTGTGGGAGCTCGAGCCATGTCAGGGAGCACTCCAAAAGCGGGGGATCCACAGACTAGAAATCTGGACGCTCGCCCTTTCCAGGGGCTCGATCTCTGTCTCGCTCAGAGAAGGGCTCGGGCAGGGCGATCCGCGCGTGCCCGGATGCTCGGCATCGCCGAAGGGCTGGTGCTGGGGCGCCTGGAGGACCGGATGCGGCGCGCATGCTCATAGGCGCCGACCTCCGGCTCCGTCAAGCACAGCGTTGATCGCCGGCAGCCAGCGTCGTTTTTGCTCCTCGGAGCCGCCCCGCCTGTGATGCCCAGCGCAGCGTACTCTGGGATCAGCTCGAAACGAAGCTCTGCACGTGCCCCAATACTTTGTAATTACTGAAGCAACTTCTTTTTCCAAGAACGACTACACGCGTCTGAGCAGGGCCTGGTCCGCGAGGTCGAGCAGGTCGGCGGTCCGGTAAAAGTCGCCATGCTCGGCGGCGACCCCCTTGTATGCTGATCCGGTCAAGCCGGAGCACGTGCTTCGCGAATGCGCCGTCTGTCGCATCTCCTACTCGACCAAAAATTGCCGCACGATGAGCGCCAGCTCGCCGGCTGAGGTGAGCAGGCCTAAGTGCCCGTCGTCGAACAGGTGCAGACGAGCGTTCGGGATTAAACGCGCCATGAGTTTGGCGTTGATAGGCAGTACCAATCGGATCATCGTTACCCGACAGAATTAGCGTCGGCTGCTGCAGATGATGCAGCCAATGAATGCTGGTGAATCCCGTGATTCCCAGAAGCTGCCAATAATAGCCGACCCAATCGACGGAATGTGTCCCTTTGATTCGGCCAAGGAGCTCTGGGCTCTCGCGGATACGACCCCCGTAAAGTTTGGGCGCGATCTCAGCCATGTGTGTCGGATCGTTGTAACGCTGCGGCGTCAACATTAACGCGAGTGCTGATGGCCGGCCTGGCGCCATGATCGAGCCAGTTCCCGTGCTTACCAGAACGAGCCGTCGGCATCGCTTGTGGTGTTGGCGGGCGAACTGTTGTGCGACAATGCCGCCCAGTGACACTCCGAGGAGGTCCACCTCGGGATATGCCAACCGGTTGAGGAGCTCCGCTAGAAGTTCGGCAAGTGCTGGTGGCCGGTATGGGATGATTGGCGCCGGCGATTCGCCGGTACCTGGCAGATCGACCCGGATCGTTTCAATGCCTTCGCCGAGCGCGTCCACGAAGGGCTTCAGCAGTTCGAGGCTCGCGCCTATGCCATTGAGCAGCAGAAGCGGCCACCGCTCGCCATCTCCCGGCCGGATCGCGACGCGCAGCCGCTGCCCGTCGATATCTAGGTACTGCACCTGCATTCCGACTTCCGCCATCACGATCACCGCCCAAACACGTAAGCGCCCGGAGCCCTTTCGCCCGGGCTATGCGCTCGATAGCCGAGTGTCTTTGGCGCTGCATTCTGTTCACCGCAGCCGGCAAAGAGCCACCCCAGCCAATAATCCCACTGTGGCCGCGCTGCCCGCAGCCCGGGGTCGTTCCGGCGATCAAACCCTGCCCGATCGCTCCAGACCTCCGTCGCCTCCGCCCACGCCAGGTAGGTCCGCCCGAGGCTGCGATAGAAGGCGTTGCTGGTCCGGCACGGGTCGGCGAAAGCGCTTGTGGCTCGGCGCCGCCGCCGGAACCCCCCAGTGCGCTACCCGGGCGAATTTCAACAGAAAGGGCTCGGCCAGGTGGTTGCACCGGATTGGCAAGTCACGTTGCTCAGGATTGCTGGGCCGATACCGGCGGTGCGGCGTCAGTCTGTTACCGTGCTGCCTCAGGCGACCTGCTCTCGGTGCCAATCGCCCGTACAGCGCCGGTTCATAGGAGTAGCGCCCTCCTGGGTAGGCCAATCATGTAGCCGTTCAGTGCGGGGATCGCTACGTCGAGCCGGGAAAGCGATAGCCCCGAAGCCGCATTCCATCCCAGCCGAGCGGGGTGCTGTCGAGGGTCAGCTCGCCGGGGACCCAGCGGGGCAAGTCGTCCGGCGTGATCGGCTCGCTCATACGATCCCGCCTGCATGATCGCGGCCGCGGGGCGCCACCGCTCAGGATGTTGTTATCGCAGGTAAGTTGCCTCGTGTGGAATTGGGCTTGGCCGTCACAAATCGCGCTGGCGGCTTTCCACGCCCGGCTCTTCAGGAGGTTACCGGCATCGAGGCCCTGTGGTATCCAGGGGTGTCGGGCCGCAGATAGTTGGTGCAACTCCGCGCCGCGGCGGATTGCGGACCGTTTGTCGCGTGGTAGAAGCGTTCACGGAAACCTTAACCTTTTGCTATTCGAAAGTGTGGTTGTTGGGGTCATTGCTGAGGCGGCCAGGGGCGGCCGCAGGTGAGGGAGCGCACTCCGTTCGATGATGCATTCGCTTCACTCCAAGCTGTCGCTGGCCGGACTGCTGGCGGTCGTGGTCTCTGGGCTGGCGAGCTGCGCGAGCAAGCCCCCTGCGTCCAACCCCGAGGCGCTGGCGGAATATAACCAGACGAACGATCCGCTGGAGCCGACGAACCGCTTCCTCTACCGGGTGAACACGGCGCTGGAGAACTACGTGCTGCACCCCGCGGCGGTGGCGTATAACCAGTTGCCGGGGGGCATGCGGAACGGCATCCATAACTTCCTGGGCAACCTGGCTCAGCCGGTGGTCCTGGGTAATGACGTCCTGGAGGCCAAGCCGCGGAATGCGGGTAACACGTTCATGCGGTTCGTCATCAACACGACGGCGGGCGGGCTGGGATTCTTTGACCTGGCGACGGGCTGGGGATATCCGGCGCACGATACGGATTTCGGCGTGACCATGGCACTCTGGGGTCTTCCGCCTGGTCCGTTCCTGTTTCTGCCGCTGCTCGGACCAACCGATCCGCGTGACGCAACAGGGCGGATAGTGCTGATCGTGGCCGATCCGGTCGGCTATTTCGGGCAGGGGGCGGCAGTAACGGCGGCCCATTGGGGCCGATGGGGTGTGGACACAGTCGATACGTATTCGCGGGTGATGGGCGATATTTCCTCGGTGAAGAAGACGGCGCTTGACCCATATGCGACTTTTCGCAGTCTGTCCCGGCAGCACCGCCAATCCCAGATCGACGAGATCCGCAGTTCCAACGAACACACGGTTCCTGCCTGGTTTCCCGCTCCGCCGAAACCGGCGGCTACACAATGAGACATAAGCGAGCTTCACGGATGATTTCACGACGTTTTGCCTTTGTGATCGCTCTCGGCCTACTGGTCGGACCTGCACCGTTCAAGCCGGCCGCCGCGCAGACCCCGAGCGAAGCCAGCTCGTTCATGCAGCAGACTGGGGATATGCTGGTGCAGATCGTGAACGGCCCGGGATCGGACGCCGAGAAGGCGACGGAGCTTCGCAACGTCATTGACCGGCGGGTCGATGTGGACGGGATTGCAAAGTTCGTGCTGGGGCGGTTCTGGCGGGTGGCAACAGCCAGGCAGCAGGAGGAGTATCTGAACCTGTTCCGCCGGGTGCTGGTGATCAGCGTCGACTCGAAGCTCGGCGAGTATAAAGGCGTGAGCTTCACGATGGGGCGGACGACCCCGACAGAAGGCGGGCAGCTCGTCAACACCGTGATCAAACGGCCCGGCCAAGCGCCGACGAATGTCGAGTGGCTGGTGCAGCATGTAAACGGAGCGTCCAAGATCACTGACGTGGTGGCGGAGGGGACATCCCTGCGGCTCACTCAGCGGGCGGATTACGCGTCGTTTATTGTGCATAACAATGACAGCATCCAGGCGTTGCTGGATGCGATGAAGAAGCAGGTCAGCGGGTAGCGGCGCGTTGCAGGTTATCAGCCACTCTCTACGACCGGTCTCTCCCAAAACCGCTGTTTAGCAGAGTTCGCCCAGCAAGATCTTTGCCTCCTCCTCGCCGTGGTCATCAATTTGATGATTGATTACTCCCTGCGACCTTCTTCGCGGCGCAAGATTTAGCCCCGATCGGCCGCTTTTCGCGATTGTCGCGCGCCCCGTGCATATTTCAGTGTATCGGATGACAGGGACGGTGTACAATTGCTAGTTTGCTAGTTCGCGGGTGGTGGGGTGGATAAGCCGCGGCGGCATTCGCGTTCAGGGCGGCTTCAAGTCAGGCGAGGCATGGGGTTCTTCCCCGAAACTGTCTATCTGCTAAGTCTTCTCGCCAGCCTGTGCTGCACGGTGCTGCTTTGGCGAGGCTATTGGCGCACCGGCCGCGTTTTGCTGATGTGCAGTGCTATTTGCTTCGTGTTCTTCAGCCTGAATAACGCCCTGCTGTTTGCCGGTGCGGTGATGCTGCCGGATTTTGACCTGCCGCTGTTGCGAGCCGCGATGAGCCTGGCTGGTGTTACGGTCATGCTTTATGGCTTCATCTGGGAGATCAGATGATGTTCCCCCATGTGCTACCGTTTCTGGCTGGAGCGGTGACGCTAGGGTACGGGCTGTGCGGGGTGGGGTTTCTGCGCCTGTGGTCATCGTCTCGTGACCGGTTTTTTCTGGTTTTCGCGGTCGCGTTCTGGCTGTTGATGCTGCCGGCGTTTTCTGCCCTGTGGGGGGTGCCGGAGGAGGATCGGGCGTGGGTCTATATTGCCCGTATCGCCGCCTATATGCTGATTTCGGTGGCGATTATCGGGAAGAACCGTGGCCGGTTCAGGATTAGGCGCGATGCGGTGGAAGCGCCGAGAGGCAACTAGCCCGGCCTTTGTGGCTTGCGGGTTTTCTGTGGTAGTGACCGAGGGATGCAGCTCGCGGATTTTATCGCCCTGGTGTTCCCTGGTATTGCCGCTACCGAGCGAGCACTGGTCGGGCAACTCGCCACGATAAGCCGGGTACTGACCGTGGCCGCTGACAGCATCCTGTGCCAGCAGGGGGCGGCGGCCGATTGCCTGCATTGGCTTCTGGAGGGGCAGATGGCGCTGGTGCAGTCCGGTCCATCGCTCGGTCCCGCCGTGATCGACGTGTTGCGGCCTGTGGCTGGGATTACCGTGGCCGGTGCCGTTCTGGGCGAGGCGTATCCGATTACGGCCCAGGCGCTGGCGACGTCGCGGGTGCTGGAAGTGCAGGCAGTGCCATTGCGGCACTTAAGTCAGCAGAAACCGTTGCTGGCGATCGAACTGATGCGGGGGATGGCGCGGGAGACTGCCTCGGCGGTCTGGCAGATTGTTGATCTGAAGACCCGGAAGGCGGCGCAGCGCCTGGGGAACTATCTTCTGACATTGGTGGAGGACCCTGAAGCGGTCACGGCGGAGTTCCGGCTGCCGTTCCAGAAGGGGATGCTCGCGGCGAAGCTGGGATGCAGGCAGGAGAACCTCTCGCGCGCGTTTGCCAGCTTGCGGGAGCTTGGGGTGGAGACGCACGGATCGCACGTGCGGGTGGGCGACATTCCGCGGTTGCGGGCGTTTTCGGGGGTCGGCGCGTGTGGTGGCGGAGAGCGGGTGGCGGGGACGCTGGCTGAGGCGTTCAGCAGCGCGTTTGAGTTGTAGCGCGCCACCGTCCCGGGTGTAACCGCAGCGATGAACCGGGCTATGGCTGCTGACCTCAGCGCCTCCGCCTCCCCCGATTTGGCGAAGAGAGCGAAAGGGAAGCTGCGACGCTGTGATGTGATTCAATCTCCCGGAGCGAGGCCGGTGCCGGTGGGCACTACCGGTGCCGGTGCGTCATGCTCCTGGGAGATGTCGCGGTTGGTGTAGTCCGGCATCAACGCGGTGGCAGCGATGCTGACCACCGCACAGAACGCGATATACAGAGCGATGGTATATCCCGACCCCGTCCAGGCGAGCAGCGCCGTCGCGATCAGAGGCGCCGGGCCGCCGGAGATAATAGAGGAGAGCTGATACCCGATCGAGCAGCCGCTGTAGCGCAGCCGCGGCGTGAAGGATTCCGCGATCAGCGCTGCCTGCGGACCGTAGATCAGATCGTGCGGCACGAACGACAGCACGATCCCAAGCGTAACCCAGAACGGGATCACGGTGTTCAGCAACGCGAAGTAGATGAAGCCGTAGATGCCTGTAAGAACCGACCCGATGATGTAGACCCGCTTCCGCCCGTACAGATCGGCCAGATGCCCTGCGAGCGGGATGGTAATGAACGATACCAGGCCGGCGATGATGAGCGAGGAAAGCAGGAAGTTGCGCGACAGGTGGAGTACCTGCGTTCCGTACGCATAGACGAAAGCAAGATAGATATAGGCCGGCGCCTGCTCCGCCATGCGCAGCAAGGCGGACAGCACCACCTCCCGCCATTGCCGCTTCATCACCTCGCTCACCGGTGTGCGCTCGACGCGGTTTTCAGCCAGGATGCGCTGGAAGGCAGGCGTTTCCAGGATGCCCAGCCGGATATAGAGCCCGATCCCCACCATGATCAGGCTGAGCAGGAACGGGATGCGCCAGCCCCATACCAGGAACTGATTGCCGGAGATCCAGCTAAACACAAATACGGCGATGTTGGCGAGCAGAAGTCCGGCCGGGCCGCCGAGTTGGGGCCAGGAGGTGATGAAGCCACGATGTTTACTGGTGCGCGCCCACTCCATCGACAGCAGCACCGAGCCGCCCCACTCGCCGCCCACACCGACGCCCTGGATGAAGCGGATGATGGTCAGGAGAACCGCGCCCCAGATGCCGATCCGCGCATAGGTCGGTACGAGCCCGACGGCGGCAGTGGCGAGACCAGTGATCAGTAGCGTGGCGATCAGCGCCGCCTTGCGCCCCAACCGGTCGCCGTAATGGCCGAAGATCATCGCGCCGATCGGGCGGGCAATGAAGCCCACCGTATAGATGGCGAAAGCCTGAAGCACACCAACCAGCGGATCGGAGTGGGGGAAGAAAAGTTTGCCGAAAACGAGACCGGTTACGACGCTGTAAAGCAGGAAATCGTACCACTCGATAGTGGTCCCGACGGTGCTGGCGATTACCGCGCGCAGGAGCTGCCTGCGATGTTCCTCTGGCGTAATCGCCGGTAGCGCGGCGGAGGCCGATTGAGTGATTTCAGACATGGACGCCACCTATTCGTTTTTGTTTGATATTAGACGGCATCGCGATGGTACGCCCCGAATGCCTGGCACGGTTCTCCCGGCGTCAATCACACGCGGCGCCGGCCCGAAACCGCCCCGGCTGCGCGAGCCAGCGCGACGTTTCCCCACTCGGCGCCGACACGGGCGAGGCTCCCTTGCCCGAATCGGGCCCACAAATGCTTTACGCCTAAGGTTTTCAGCCTTCAAGCGACGACCCGGCAGGGACGATCGCGCCGAGCGCAGAAGGCATCAGTGGGTGTGCCGAACGCTGGCGGCCAGCCACTTTCGGGGACGGCTTTTGGTTGCATCGCAGCACCAACCTCGCGCGCGATACCCGCTCCGCCAATGTCAACCCTGTTGCTGCGCGGGATCAGGCGCCGCGCCCTGACTACGGCGAGTTTTCCGGGCTACCCGCTTCCAGCCGCTGCTCAGCCATCGGGCGCCACGGGGCATGGGGATCCCCTTCCGTCAGGGCGCGGCGGAACAGGGACGCAGCTTGACCGGTAACTTTACCACTCGCCTCGGTCATCGCCTCGGCAGTTTCCACGGCGAGAGCAGGATCGAACTGAGCGTCGAGGGCGGTCTGCCAAGCCTGCGCAGCGCCGGGCATGTCGCCCAGCCGGGCCTCGGCATTACCAAGAAGAATGTAACCCTGGCGCGCCTTGGAGGATTTAGGATCAAGTCCTTTCAGCACGTTCTTTAATTCCTGTATCAACATCGCCTGCTCATGGACGCGCTGAGCGAGGGCGGCCATGCGGGCTTTGAGCGGCATGGCGGGCAGCCCTGGCGAGCCGCCGGTGAGGTAAAGCAAGAGCGCGGCGCAGGGCACCATCGCCAAGGTTGCGACGAGTGCCGAACGCGATGAACCGGAGGTCACCTCGTCCCGCATTTCGGCGGCTTGCAGCAGGCGCCGCTGAACTTCCAGCACCGCAGCGGAATGCTCGCGCACATCGATGCGGCCCTCGGCGAGGTCGCGGTCCAGTTCGGTGAGCTGCGCGCGGTGCAGAGCCAGTGCCGCCTCTCGGCGGCCGCGAGCGGCTGCGCCGCGGCCAAGGCAGAACGCCAGCGGCAGCAACGCGATTCCCGCGAGGGCGAAGATGGCGATCCAGAGCGAGATCATTGCAGCAGGTCCTTGAGACGCTGCTGTTCAGCGGGCGACAGTGGGGCCGGGGGACGAGCCGCGCGGCGCCGTGCCAGCATTGCGGCGGCCGCACCGACGCCAACCGCGATCACCGGTGCGAACCACAGGGCATAAGTTTCCGGGTCGAACGGCGGGTCGAGCCGGATGAAATCACCGTAGCGGTGCACCATCCAGGCGATGATCTGCTTGTTGCTCTGCCCCTCGGCAACCCTTTCGCGGATGATGTGGCGCAGATCCTTGGCCAGATCGGCGTCCGATTGCTCTACGCTCTCGTTCTGGCATACGAGGCAGCGCAACTGCTCGCCGATCGCTTCGGCACGTTTTTCCTGCACGCGGTTGGGCAGCATCTCGGCGGGGCTGCTGATGGCGTAAGCGGGGCCGGCAAGAGCAGTCATGATGAGCAGAGATGGTAACAGCCGTATCATCCCAGCGACGACAGCAATGGGAGGATACTATCCCGTATCATTTCCTGTGAAATTCCCCCCGCGATGCGCCGGCGTACGATACCGGTCTTGTCCACCACGTAGGTCTCGGGCACGCCATAGAGGCCGAAATTGATCGCAGTCATGCCGGAAGCGTCGCGTGCCACGCGCAAATACGGATCGCCGTGCTGGTCGAGGAAGGCAGCGGTCGCATCGGTCTTGTCCTTGTAGGCGATACCCCATAACGCGACGCCGAGCTCCCCGAGGCGGGCGAGGTTGGGTGCTTCCTCGATGCAGGGCAGGCACCAGGAGGCAAAGAAGTTTACGAGCGCGGGCAGCTTGCCGGACATGACATCGCTGTTCGAAAACCCCGGTGACGGCGGCTGCCCGGGCAGAGAAAAGTTGGGCAGGGGTTTGCCAACCAGCATGCTCGGCAGTGCGTGCGGTTCATAGGTTCCCAGCTCCATGCGCATGAGCAGGCCCCAGAAGCCGCCTCCGACGGCTGCGGCGACACCGAGGGGCGCGAGCATGATCATTCGTCTGCGCGTGAGTGCGTCCATGGCGGGCTACGCCGGAACCGTGACTGCAGGCCGGCGGGCGGGAGCGCCGACGCGCAGCCGGCGGTCGGCTAGGGAGAGAACGCCGCCTAAGCCCATGATCAGCGCACCGAACCAGATCCATGGGGCGAGGAAGTTGACGTGCAGCCGCAGGACCCATTGGCCGTTACTTTCATCGCCGAGCACAGTGTAAAGATCAGTAATGCCGTCGGTTTTTATAGAGGTATCGACCACGGTCTGCTTCTGCGCGGTGAAGGTGTGGCGGGCCGGGTGGAGCAGCGCGATTTCCTGACCGTTCCGCGTGATACGAAGATCGCCGACGATAGCGCGGTAGTCGGGACCGGGCGCATCGTGGGTGCCAAGCAAGGTCCAGTCGTATCCGCCAAAATGAATAGTCTGGCCCGGCGTAACGGCGACGATCGTGCTTGCGGCGAGCGACATGCCGGCGATGCCGGCGACGGTAATGCCCATACCGGCGTGGGCCACCGCCGCGCCCCAGACGGAAAGCGGCTGGGAGACGATGCGCGCGCGGAAGGAGGCGAAGGGAATGCGGAACAGGCGGGTGCGCTCGATCAATTCGGCGAATGCGCCCACGACCAGCCAGGCTGCGGCGGCAAATCCGAAGGCGGCGTAAGCCTGATGAACGCCGAAGAAAGTCGCGATCCCAATCAGCGTGCCGATGGCCGCAGCCCACCACAGGCGGCTCAGGGCGGGCACCAGGTCGGCGCGCTTCCAGGAGAGGGTGGGGCCGATACTCATGGCCAGGAACAGTGGCGCGAGCAGAGGCAGGACAGTCATGTGAAAATAGGGCGGACCGACGCTGAGCGCGGCATGGAACAGCAGCGCGGCAATCAGCGGATAGGTAGTTCCGGTAAAAACCACAGCGGCGATGGAACAAAGCAGGATGTTGTTGAGCACAAGGGCCCCTTCGCGGGAGATGGGCGCGAAGATGCCGGTGGGTGCCAGGGCCGGGGCGCGCAGGGCATACAGAAACAGGCTGCCGCCGATCACGATCGCGAGCAGTGCCAGAATAAAGACGCCGCGGGTAGGATCGATCGCGAAACTATGCACTGAATTGAGGATACCGGAACGGACCATGAAGGTACCGCAGAGCGAGAGAGAGAACGTGCCGATCGCGAGCAGGATGGTCCAGGTTTTCAGAGCGTCGCGTTTTTCGACAACAATGGCGGAGTGAAGCAATGCCGTGCCGGTCAACCACGGGAGCAGACTGGCGTTCTCCACCGGGTCCCAGAACCAGAAACCGCCCCAACCGAGCTCGTAATAGGCCCACCATGACCCAAGTGCGATGCCGACAGTGAGTAAGCACCATGCCCCGAGCGTCCAGGGCCGTACCCAGCGACCCCAGGCGGCATCGACGCGGCCCTCTAGCAGGGCGGCGATGGCGAAGGCGAATGGAATAGAGAAGCCGACATAGCCCGAGTAGAGCACAGGCGGGTGCATGGCCAGCCCGGGGTCCTGCAGCAACGGGTTGATGTTCTGGCCCTGCATCGGTGGCGGCCAGATGCGGGCGAAGGGGTTGGACACGGTAAGCGTGAAGAGCAGGAAGCCGGCGGAGACGAAGCCGAGCACGCCGATCACGCGGGCGCGCAGGGTGGAGGGAAGATTCCGCCCGAAAGCGGCGACGGCGGCACCGCAGGCGGCGAGGATCAGACACCAGAGCAGAACGGAGCCTTCGTGGTTCCCCCAGGTGCCGGTGATTTTATAGACTAGTGGTTCGTTGCTGGCGGAATTCTCGGCGATGTTGAACACCGAGAAGTCATCGGCCATCGCGCTCCAGATCAGGCACGCGTAAGATGCCAGCAGTGCGATGAACTGGCCCACCGCCAAGGCAGGGGCGGTCGCCATGAGGCGGGGTTCAGAGCGTCGGGCCCCGACGATCGGCAGAACGGCCTGGGCCGCGGCGAGCGCCACCGCGAGCGCGAGTGCGAAGTGACCGAGTTCAGGTATCATCCGCCCGTGTGCTTGATGCTCATGGTATCCCAAGTGCTGGCGGGCGGCGGTTCACCGTCCGAGGGATTCCAGCGCCCGCTGGCTTTTAGCGCTTCCACGACGTCCTTGGGCATGTAGTTCGCGTCATGCTTTGCCAAGACTTCGCTGGCCTGGAACTCGCCGCCCGGCAGGATCGTTCCGATTGCAACGATACCCTGTCCTTCGCGGAACAAACTCGGCAGCATGCCGACGTAGGAGACTTTGACGGCGGTCCTGTTATCAGTGATACGAAACAGTGTCTCGGGCTGTCCATTTACTGTGAGGTGCTGGACGCTGCCGGCCTCCACGAGGCCGCCGAGGCGGACGGTACGGCCGAGGGGTTCGCCTTTCGCCAGGATTTGCGAGGGCGAGACGAAATACACCAGGCTGCTTTGGAACGCCGTCAGCGCCAGGGCGCTGGCCGAGGCGACGCCCGTGCCGCAGGCCAGCAGCAGCACGAGCCTTCGGTGCTTGCGGGTCATCGCGCGTGATCCTGATTACGCGCGATGGTTTTTGTCTGGGAGCGCGATTCGCGCTTCATTGGCTTACAGCCTTCAGCGATCGGTACTCCGTGCCGTGGACGCCTTTCGGTAGCGGCGAGCCGACGCTCGGATAGCCGCATGCGACGCCAGCCCAGGGCGGCATAGGTGACGGGCAGCAGCACGCCCACCGCGTAGGCGGGCACGATGTAGGCTAGATACGTCACGATGCCGCCCTGCTCGCTTGCGCGAGCAGCAGCCCGCGGATCCGGCGCTCATTCACGGCGGCCCGCAGCCTGACCAGGGTGATCCAGAGGAACGCCAGGGTGTAGCCGAGGGAGGCGAACAGCAGCGGCCACAGCATCGTGATGTACATTCGCGGCGCGCTGGTCAGGGTGATGGTGTCCGGTTGGTGCAGGGTGTTCCACCAATCCACGCTGAATTTGATAATCGGCAAGTCAACAGCGCCGACCAGGGCCAGGATGGCGGCAGCGCGATAGCCCCGCTCTGGATTGTCGAAGGCCCGGATCAGGGTGATGTGGCCGAGATAGAGGAAGAACAACACGAGGACGGAGGTGAGCCGCGCATCCCAGACCCACCAGGTGCCCCAGGTCGGCTCGCCCCACAGGCTGCCGGTGACCAGGCACATGGCGGTGAAGCCGGCGCCGACGGGGCCGATTTCCAGGGCCGCGAGATCGGCAAGGGGATGGCGCCAGACCAGCGATATGGCGGAGCAGACGGCGAGGCCGGCATATCCCGCGGAGGCGAGCCAAGCGGCCGGGACATGGATGTACATGATCCGGACGGCGTCGCCCTGCTGCCAGTCAGCAGGCGCGAAGAACAAGCCCCAGACCAGGCCGGTGGCGGTCAGGACGATTGCGCCGACGCCGATCCATGGCAGCACACGCCCGGAAAGCCGCATGAAGCGCCCGGGATTGGCGAAGCGGTGCATGCTGCGCCGGCGGGGCGCTAGAGTTGTGGCGGCTTCCACGGTCAAGTGTCCAAGTTGTTGCTCTGTAACGCAGAGTCCGGCGGGGTTGAAGCTTTGCGTGTGTATCTTTGTCGTAGTACGAACACGATATGGCGCAATACTGGCTGGTTAAATCCGAACCGGACTCATTTTCGTGGCAGGACCAGGTGCGTAACGGTGTTGAACCATGGACCGGGGTGAGGAACCACGTGGCGCGCAGCAATCTGGTCGCGATGCAGTTGGGCGACCGGGCGTTCTTCTATCACTCCAATGTCGGCAAGGAGATTGTGGGTGTTGTTGAAGTAGCGCGGGAAGCCTACCCTGACCCGTCAGCCGAGCCAGGCAGCCCTTGGGTATGCGTCGATATGCGGGCGGTCGGACCGATGCCGAAACCGGTCACCCTGGCTGCGATCAAGGCTGATCCGGCGCTTAAGGATATGGCGCTGGTGCGGCAGTCGCGATTATCGGTGATGCCGGTCTCGGCGGCGCATTGGCGCTACATTTGCGGCCTGGGTGGGTGGAGGGACTGAGGCCCGGAGGGGACGCAACCTAGGCCCCCTGCTTTTTCGGGGGCATGGAAGTTACGGAGCGCGTGCGCCCCCTTTTCCAGTTGGTTTGATCTGCTGTAGGGGGCCGCCCTTTTCGATTCGGAGGTTTTAGCATTGCCGATTTATCGAGCCATTGGCACCGCGATCGTATCGCTTGCGGTGACTGGTGTTCTGTCTGCTTGCACGCCCCAGCCACCACCAGCAGCCGGGCCGGTCAGGCCGGTGTATACAATTGACCTGCAGGGGGCGGCAAAGCGGTGCACGGTCAGTACCGTTACGCCTGTGGCGGGAAAGATTGTTACTGCAACGATGACGGTCGGCAATGATGGCGGGTGGTGCGCGATCGCGGTACACCAGCCAGGACCGGAGCCGTTCGCCGCCGGGCTGCTGACCAAGCCGGCGAGCCGCGGCAAGGTGTATATTCATGCGGTGGGGGACAATACCCGGATCGATTACACACCCGATCTGGGGTATGTGGGCGCGGACAGCTTCCTCGTTACGCTGCTGCCCGACCGATCGGAGGTGCAGGCAAACGTGACGGTAGTGCGGTAAGCATCCTCACCCGGCCCCCTCCGGGCATCGGGTACTCCCCTGAGCGGGAGAGCCGATTTATGCATCAGTGAGTGACCTTCGTGACCTTCTTGTGCACAATATGATGGACCGCGGCGCGGGTTGGAGCGGGCTTAGGCTGCTGGCAGGCCGCTAGCGTGGGCGGCAGCAGGTCCTTCCCTGCGGCGAAGGCCGGCAGCTCATTGCTGTTCACCACCAAGGCTTCGTGAAACAATACCGCGTTGCGCGGGCAGAAGTCTGTTCCCTGGTGCAGACCCATCTCGGACTGGGCGTTGGCAAGAGAGGTAATGAAGCTGTCATGCTCAGTCTGGCCACGGCGGCCGTATTGGCGTCGGAAATACGCATCGAGCGCATGCTCGTTGGCAAGCAGTTCCGGATGGAACCGCTCCATGAATGCATTGTACTGCGCGTCGGCATGACAATCGGTAGCGAGAACCATCATTTCGCTCTTCAGTGCCTCGACATCGAAAACGGGTTGTTCCGCGCAGGTCGGCGCGGCATGCGCCGCCGACAGACCAAGGCAAAAGGCGGCGGCAATGGCGGGCAGCATGGATGGACGCACGCGACGAGTCTCCCTTTTTGCGTCAGGCCGGAGAGATGTGGATGCCTTGAGCGCGGCGGCAAAGCAAGCGGAAACGCATGCAGTGCAATATCACGCTTCGCGCACGCTCGTTCCAGGGCCACTGCCGAGATGCACGAGCAGGGATCGTCAGGCCGGCAGGTCGCGTCCCATATCCAGGAATTTCTCCTGCCGCCGCGTCCGCAACATGGTCGCATTCAGCTCCAGCAGTGATTGAACGGCAGGCTCGATCGCGTCTCCGGCCGCGGCGATGGTGGCGTGGGGATCGCGGTGCGCGCCGCCGACGGGCTCCGGGATGACCTGGTCCACGAGCTTCAATCGATGCAGATCCTCGGCGGTGAGCTTCAGAGCCTCGGCCGCGGTTGCGGCTTGGGCGGCATCGCGCCAGAGGATGGAGGCGCAACCCTCGGGTGAGATGACGGAATAGATGGCGTGTTCAAGCATCAGGACGGTATCCGCCGCAGCGAGCGCAATGGCGCCACCGGACCCGCCTTCTCCAATAATGGTCGCGACGATGGGGACGGGTGCTTCCAGACAGGCCTCGATGGAGCGGGCGATGGCTTCGGCCTGTCCACGGGCTTCGGCGTCGATGCCGGGAAAGGCGCCGGAGGTATCGACGAAGGAAAGGATCGGGAGGCGGAAGCGGCCGGCGAGTTCGATCAGGCGGCGGGCCTTGCGGTAACCCTCCGGGCGGGCAGCGCCGAAATTGTGCTTGAGGCGGCTTTCGGTTTCGGAGCCTTTCTCGGTACCGACCACCATGACGGGCCGGTCGCGGAACCGGCCAAGGCCACCCACCACGGCAGCGTCTTCGGCGAAGGCACGGTCGCCGGCGAGGGGGGTGAACTCGGTGATCAGCGCCGAGATATAGGCGGTCGCCTTCGGCCGGTCGGGGTGGCGGGCCACTTGCACCTTCTGCCAGGGGGTGAGTTTCGCGTACGTCGTGCGAAGCTGCCGGTCGGCTTTCTCCTGCAGGCGGGCGATTTCGTCGGCGATGTTGATGCCGGAGGGCTCCGACATCTGCCGGAGCTCTTCGATCTTGTTCTCAAGCTCGGCGACCGGCTTTTCGAAGTCTAGGAAGTGGGGCATGGGGGCGCGGCTTTAACACAAATGTAGCCGGGAGCTAGCCAGCCCAGTGCCCGCAAGTCCTGACGACCTGTTCCGCTCTCTCGACAGCCTCGGCATCGAGCATAGCACCGTCACCCACCCGCCGTTCTTCACGGTGGAGGAGGGCCGCCCCTGGCACCACAAGATTCCCGGCCTGCATGGCAAGAGCCTGTTCATCAAGGACCGCAAGGGCGGGATCTCGCTGGTGGCCATGCCAGCGGAGAAACGTGCCGACCTGGGTCGGCTGGAGAAGGCCCTCGATGCGCCGCGCTTTTCTTTCGCCAAACCGGAGCTGCTGCAAGAGGTGCTGGGACTGACGCCGGGCTCGGTAACTCCCTTCGGCCTGATCAATGACACGCAACGTGGGGTCCGGGTTGTCCTGGATCAGGACATGCTGGACGCCGAGTGGGTGAACTTTCACCCGCTGCACAACGCCGCATCGACCACGCTGCGCTCTGCGGACTTGCTGCGGTTTGTGCGCGCGCTTGGTTATGAGCCGGTCATTGTTCGCGTGCCCGAACCGGCTGCATCAGAATGATTCCAAACGCAACGGCAGATTATCAATCAGCCGAACCGACCCCAGCCGGGCGGCCGCAATGAGGCGTGCATCCGGGCTTGGCGCATCAAGGGCCTGCATTGTCGTGGCGGCAACAAGGGCGACGTAGTCCGGCGTAAAGCCCTGGCTGCGAAGACGCTCGGTGCCTTGAGCCAGCACTGCGGCCACGATTCCCCCGTGCCGGATGGCTGCCGCAGCCTCTTGCATCGTGCCGTAAAGCAGCGGGGCAATTGCACGCTCCGCCGGGCTGAGGTAGCGGTTGCGCGAGGAAAGGGCGAGGCCGTCTGCCTCTCGCACCGTAGGCACCGGCCCGATCTCCACCGGTAGTGCCAGATCAGCGGTCATGCGCCGCACCACCTGCAATTGCTGCCAGTCCTTCTCTCCGAAGTAAGCGCGATCGGGCCGGATCTGGCCGAACAGCCGGGCAACCACGGTTGCCACGCCCCGGAAATGGCCGGGACGCACCATCCCCTCCCAGCCCTCGGCAGGGCCGCCAACCACGACATGCGTCGCCGATTCGGGCGGGTACATGGTTTCCACGTCCGGCAACCAGACCACATTGCAACCTGCGGCGCGGAGCAGGGCGAGGTCGGCCGCCTCGTCGCGCGGATAACGGGCGAAGTCCTCCTCGGGCCCGAACTGCAGCGGGTTGACGAAGATCGAGGCGGCGACGGCGTCGCACTGGCGGCGTGCGGCATCAAGCAGGGCCTCGTGGCCAGCATGGAGAGCGCCCATGGTCGGGACGAACCCGAGACTTCCGCTGCGGCGGCGGACCTCGGCCAGAGTTTCGGCCAAAGCGGCAGGTGTGCGGGCGAGGTGCATGGCTCTTACCCTGTGCGCTGACGGGTGTAGATCCGCGGATCGCACATGCCTGTCCGATGCCTCATGTGCCGAACCTTTGTATAGGAGTTCTGCGACCAAGACCGCCGTCGAATACCGTATCCCTCTACATAACTCGAGTGCGGAGAAAGGTCCGAATTTCTACCGCTTTGCGTGTCGGCTGGTCGGCGAACCCTGGGCGAGGGTACTCTGCGCCGGATGTTATTTGTTAAATCAGCGTAGCATCAACGCTGGACCGGTCTGGTGACGAGAACCGCTGCATCGCTGGTTCCCATCACCATTCTTCCTTCGATTACTGCCGCGCCATGGCGATGCGGATTGCCTCCTCCGGCGAGACGAGGTGATCTACACTCTCGGCGGCTTCGCTGATGGCGAGCTGCACCCCCTTGACTCTTCCGTTGAAAGCATTGCCTCGCGAGCCGTAGTCCGGGGAGACCGGGGCGCCGCTGTCCTCCCCGATGTCGCAGCCGTCGTCGGCGGAGAAGATCATCGCCTAAGTCATCGGGACGGCCCCCTCGCCGACCTTCTTACCATCAACGTACAGCGTTACCTGGCCGCCCTTGCCAAGACCGCCGCCAGCATAAGCAAACTCCATGCGTACCTGGTGCTCGCCGGCCGGCAGCGTCTCCGTCGCTTCAACGAAGAAGTGGTGCACTCCCGCCACATTATAACAGTATTTGAGCTTGCCGTTCTTCGCGTAAAGGCTCCAGCCCCCGATGTTCGCGCCCTGGGCGATGATCACGCCCTCGGCGCCCAACTCTGGGACCTCGATTTCGGCGGTAACGGAGTGGGATTTGTTTTTGATGTTTAGGACGCAGTTCTCAGACAGGCGTCCCATGCCGGCGAAAAGCAACTGGGTGTTCCCCTGATCAGCACCGGCCGCCCGGCTGTGTCCGGATTGACCTTCTCAATAACCCGATCGTCGACCGGCAACACGTTGTAGCGCGTCGCCTCGATCAGCCACAGCCGCTGCAGCTCGTGCAGCTTCTCCGGCATCTGCTTGGCGAGATTGTTGGCCTGGCTCCAGTCCTTGGTGGTGTCGTAGAGTTCCCAGACATCCTCGTCGAGGGGGATCGTCTTCCGGCCGACAAGCACCCAGGGTGTGCCGTGCTTGGTTACTGCGGTCCAGCCCTTGTGGTAAATGCCGCGGTTGCCGAACATCTCGAAGTACTGCGTCTCGTGCCGCTCCGCGGCGTTGGTATCGTCGAACGAGTACAGCATGCTTACCCCTTCGATCGGCCGCTGTTGGATGCCGTTGACCGAGACAGGCTCGGGCAGTCCCGCGGCTTCCAGGATCGTTGATGCCACGTCGATCACGTGGTGGAACTGCGAGCGAATTTCGCCTTTCGCCTTGATGCCGTTCGGCCAGTGCACAATGGTGCCATTACGGGTCCCGCCCCAGTGGGAAGCGACCTGCTTGGTCCACTGGTAAGGCGTGTTCATGGCGTGCGCCCACCCCACCGCGTAGTGGTTGTACAACTCCGGGCCGCCGAGCTTCTCGTATCGCTCCATGAGGAACTCCGGGGTCTCCAGGGCGGCCAAACCGTTGAAGTTGGCCATTTCGTTGTACGCGCCGTTCAACGTACCCTCGGCCGACGCACTGTCCGGTGCCAGCGCCTTCTGCTGCGCGACCCAGGCGATAGCCTTGTCAGTCATGTCCTCCATGAAGTGATAGCCCTCTTCGGGCGTCTTTTTCGGCTCGACCGGCGTCGTAGCCTCGTAGAGCGTCGGATACCATTGGTTTGCCTCGCCGCCGATGAAGCCGTAGAAATACTCGAACCCGCCGCCACCCGTGGGCCACGCGTCGAACGGTCCGACCGGGCTCGTCTCCCACACCGGCACTTCGTGGCATTTGCCGAACTGCGCAGTCGAATAGCCGTTGAGCTTCAGGGTTCGGGCGAGCGGCGAGATGGTATTGGGCAATACCGAGCTGTAGCCTGGGGCGCCGGTAGCGATCTCGGTGACGCCGCCCATGCCCGCGGAGTGGTGGTTGCGCCCGGTCAGCAGTGCCTGCCGCGTCGGGGAGCAGAGGGCGGTATCGTGAAAGCGATTATACTTCAGCCCCCCGGCCGCGAGCGTTTCGGCGTTTGGCGTCTGGCACGGGCCGCCGAAGGCACTGGCTGAGCCGAACCCGGCGTCATCGAGGAGGATAAGCAATACGTTGGGCGCGCCTTTGGGTGGGCGCAACTGCTCGATCGGGGGGAACCTGGTGTCAGGATCCCTGGCGTCGTACGTGATCAGCCCGGTTCGCTCGGGGGTGGCAATCGGGAGATGCGAGCGATGTTTCTTGTCCTCGCTGCTCATCGTCTGATTTCTTTCCTTTGCATTATGGGTCGCAGATGGCATCAATCCACTCGCGCGGCAGGGAAGCGATCGGCAAGCGCAAGGGCACTCCAGCGCGTGGCTAGCTCTGGCATCCCCCGCTAAGAAGGTTTAGGCGGAGGCACGCCGAACTCACTATGCAGTTTCGGCAATCTTAGGAGAAGGACGTCTTCCGAAACGGCAAGTCCTCGGCCAACGCCGCCATTTCCGCGCGAATTTCCGCGCGCTCCATCCGCAGAAAGTCGCTGATTGCCCGGCGCAGGCTGGGGTGAGCGATCCAGTGCGCGGAATACGTCGGTTCGGGCATGTAACCGCGCTGGATCTTATGGCGGCCCTGAGCGCCGGCTTCTACCCGCTTCAGCTTGTGCTCGATCGCCCAGTCAATGGCCCGATAATAGCACAGCTCGAAATGCAGGAACGGCCAATCGCCCCGACAGCCCCAGTTACGGCCATAGAGCGCATCGGTGCCGGCCACGTTAAGCGCGCCGGCCACAGGCACCCCGTTGTGCTCGGCCATCATGAGCACGACCTTGTGGCCGAGGCGCTCTCCCAACAAGGAGAAGAACCGGCGCGAGAGGTAAGCACTGCCCCATTTGCGGTCCACGGTCGAGGTGTAGAAACGGTAGAACGTATCCCACCGGCGCTGGGTCAGATCGGCGCCGCTGAGCGTTAGGAAACTCAGGCCGGCGGCGTTGGCGTCGCGGCGCTCCCTACGCAGGGTCTTTCGCTTGCGCGACGAGAGCGCACCCAGAAAGTCCTCGAAGCTGGTGTAGCCCTGGTTTTCCCAATGGAACTGCATGCCCAGGCGCTGCAGCCAGCCCGCGTCGCCGAGCGCCCTCCACTCGAGCTCAGTGCAGAACGTCACATGCACCGATGACAGGTTCAGCTCCCGACACGCCTGCTCTAACGCGGCTCCGAGGGCTGAGGGCGGTAGATTGGTTTCGGGACGGATGAGCAGGCGGGGGCCGGGCACTGGGCTGAAGGGGACCGCAACCTGCAGCTTGGGATAGTAGTCCCCACCGGCGCGATCAAACGCGTGGGCCCAGCCGTGGTCGAAGACGTATTCGCCGTAGCTGTGCGATTTCGCATACATGGGCGCGACCGCGATCAGCCGGCCTTCGGCGTTACGCAGCGCGGCGTGCTGCGGTAACCAGCCGGTGCGCGCGCCTGCAGACCCGCTGTCCTCGAGCGCGGAGAGGAAGGCGTGGCTGACGAACGGGTTGTCCGGACCTGCGCAAGCGTCCCAGTCTTTCTCGGGGATATCGGCAATCCGGGTGTGAAGGGTGAGGGTGAGCGCGGCCGAGCCGTCGGGCATCAGATGATCTCGAACATGCCTTCGACTTCCACCGCCGCATCGAGCGGAAGCGCCGCGACACCGATGGTAGTGCGGGCGTGGCGGCCGACCTCGCCGAACACTGCGATGGCGAGATCGGAGGCGCCGTTCATGACCTGTGCCTGCTGGGAGAATTCGGGGACGCAGGCAATGAAGCCGCCCAGGCGCACCACGCGGCGCACGCGATCCAGATCACCCCCGCAGGCCGCCTTCAGATGCGCCACGAGATTGATGAAGCAGCGCTGCGCGGCCTGTTGTCCCTGCTCCACCGCGACGGCTGCGCCGAGCTTGCCGGTGACGGAGACCTTGCCGTCTAGGACGGGAAGCTGGCCCGAGATCACGACAAGGCTGCCGGTCTGAACGTAGGGCACATAAGTGGCGACAGGCGCCGCCGGCGCCGGCAGCGCGATCCCGAGTTCAGCCAGTTTTGCATCGATTCGTCCTGCCATGAGAACGCCCCATAAGTGACCCGGGAGACGTTACCACATAGCGACAAGAAGGGCCACGCGGGTTGGTCTCGTCGCGGCCCGTCGGATTGGTGATGGCGATCCGGGTTTACGGTTCGCCAAACAGCGGCAGCATCGTGCGCTGCCAGGAGCTGTTGATGACCATGGCGGCGCCCATGTAGTAGGCCAGGAACGCGGCCGCAAATAGCAGGGCGCCACCGGCATAAGCCACGCCGCCAAGCGTGCCACGCGGCCCGGCGAAGGACATTGCGATGCCGATCAGCTCGTATCCCAGGGTCAGGAACCCGAATATCCCACTCAACACCACGTTCCGGCAGCTCGCCGCGACCAGCAGCGCGAGCGAAACGAAGGCGAAAGAGCAGTTCAGGTAGCCAAGTATGGTGAAGGTCTGCGGCGTACCGATGCCGATCATGCCGCTGCCCCGCAGCAGGATGATCATTCCGAGCACAGCATTGTACGATCCGTAACGGGTGAATGCATTGGCTGTCAGGGGCACGTTAAGAAGGTTTTCGTCTGGTAATCGTTTGGTGCACTGCAGCGGCTTGGCGGTAGTAGCGCAATTCTACTTTCCTTGAACGGAACCCCTACGAACCGACCCCGTTCCCCACGCAGCTTGTTTCGTCGGAGAGCCGCGATGCCGGACACCGTTTCTGACCATGTCGTGCAGACCTTGCTCGATTGGGGGGTCGATACCGTGTTTGGGCTGCCGGGGGACGGGATCAACGGCCTGGTGGAAGGCTTCCGGAAGGCATCCGACAAGATCAAATACGTTCATGTCCGACACGAGGAGACTGCGGCGCTGGCTGCGTGCGCGTATGCCAAATTCTCGGGCCGGCTGGGCGTGTGCTTTTCTACTGCCGCGCCGGGGGCGGTGCACCTGCTGAACGGGCTGTACGATGCAAAGATCGACGGCGCCCCGGTGCTGGCGATCACCGGCATGACCTATCATGACCTGATCGGCACCCATTATCTGCAGGACATCAATCAGGATTACCTTTACCAAGACGTTGCGATCTACAACCAACGTTTGATGGGGCCGGAGCATCTGGAGAACGTGCTGAACCTGGCATGCCGGGCGGCGCTGGCGAACCGGGCCGTGGCGCATGTGGCGATACCGATCGACATTCAGGCCATGCCGGCGAGCAAGGAGCGCCGGTTCAAGCGTAACGTGCCGGGACATGTTTCTAAAGCGTATCAGCCGCCGGTGCGCGTGCCGGAGCGTTATGAGATAGAGGTGGCGGCTCAGGCGCTCGCCGGCTGTAAGAAGATCGTGGTCCTGGCGGGTGCCGGTGCGCGCGGTGCCGGGTCGGAGCTGGAGCAGGTGGCGGAGCGGCTGGGAGCGGTGATCGTGAAGCCGCTGTTGGGGAAAGATTGCGTTGCGGACACCAGTCCATACACCACGGGCGGCATCGGCGTGGTCGGCACACGGCCCTCGGTGGAGGCGATACGCGCGTGCGACGGATTCCTGATCGTAGGGTCGTGCTTCCCATATATCGAGTTCCTGCCCAAGCCCGGCCAGGCGGTTGGGGTGCAGATCGATGACAAGCCGGAGCACATCGGCCTGCGCTACCCAGTAGAGATCGGGCTGGTTGGTGATGCGCGGGCCACGTTGCGGGAATTGCTGACCAAACTGCCACGCAACGAGGACCGCAGCTTTCTGCAACGGGCGCAGGAGAACACAAAGGCCTGGTGGGCGCTGATGGAAGAACGCGGCACATCCAGCCACATGCCCATGAACCCGCAGGTGGTGAGCTGGCATTTGCCGGACCTGATCGCATCCGACGCCGTGATCTGCGGCGATTCCGGAACGGTGACGACCTGGGCGGCGCGGATGCGCCTTCGGGAAGGACAGCGGTTTTCGTTTTCCGGCACGATGTGCTCGATGATGGCGGCAATCCCGTATGCGATCGGCGCGGCATATGCGATGCCGGGTCGGCAAGTAATTGCGTTCACCGGCGATGGATCGGCGACGATGATCATGGGCGAGCTGGCAACGCTGGCTCAATACAAGTTGCCCGTGAAAGTGGTTGTGATCAAGAACAACACGCTCGGGCTCATCAAGTGGGAGCAGATGCTGTATCTGGGCAATCCGGAGTACGGCGTCGATCTGCATCCGGTGGACTTCGTCAAAGTGGCCGAGGCGTGCGGTCTGCGTGCCGCGCGGGTCGATCATCCGGGCACCTGTCGCCAGCAATTGAAAGACGCGCTGGCATTGGAGGGGCCGGTACTGATCGAGTGCGTGGTGGATCCCCTGGAGCCGCCGTGGCCCCCGGTAATCACCACGGACGAGCGGAACAAGCTCGCCACCGCGCTGGCCCGGGGCGAACGGAACCGTACACCGATCGGGCTGACGATGGGCCGCCATGCGTCGCAGGAGTTTACGTTCAGTGAAAGCCCGTTCGGGATGGCCGGGCGTATCATGGAGCGGATTACCGGCCGCAAGCCGGAAACGGTCGGGAATAATTCTGGAAAGAGCGGCGGGTCAGGACACGACTGATGAGCGATATAGCAAGCATCGTGCGACCCACGGCGAGGGCCCACGCACACCGGCTGGCGCCGCCCCGCAAAGACTATCGGGAGGTGGCGCGTGAACTGGAGGCGGCGCTGAAGCCGCGGCTCGCAGGGGAAGTGCGGTTCGATACAGGCTCGCGGGCAGCCTACGCCACCGATCATTCCATTTACCGCGCCGTGCCGGTCGGCGTGGTGATTCCACGCAACGCGGATGACGTGATCGCGACGGTGGAGGCATGCCGCACGCGCGAAGTGCCAATCCTGGCGCGCGGCTGCGGGTCCAGCCTGTCTGGTCAGAGCACGAATGTTGCTGTTGTTATCGATTTTTCGAAGTATATGAACCGCATTCTGGCACTCGATCCGCAGGGCGGGATGGCGAAAGTCGAGCCGGGTGTGATCAACGACACGCTGCGGAACAAGGCGAAAGCGCATGGAATGACCTTCGCTCCTGATCCCGCAACCCATCAGTGGTGCACGCTGGGTGGGAACATCGGCAACAATTCCTGCGGGGCGCACACGGTAATGGGCGGGAAGACCGTCGATAATGTGCTGGAACTGGACATCCTGACTTATGACGGACTGCGGATGACAGCGGGCGAGACGCGGGATGCGGAGTACGAATTGATCGTTAAAGCGGGGGGGCGGCGCGGTGAGATATATCGGGGCCTGAAAGGGATTGCCGAACGTTATGGCGATGCAATCCGCCGGAATTATCCACGGATCCCGCGGCGTGTTTCCGGCTACAACCTGGATGATCTGCTGCCGGAGAACAATTTCCACGTGGCGCGTTCGCTGGTCGGATCGGAGTCCACCTGCGCTCTGGTGCTGAATGCCACGGTCAGGCTGATCCCGTTTCCGGCGTATCGGGCGCTGATGGTGCTGGGTTACGAGGACGCGCCGCGCGCCGCGGATGACGCACCGGCGATACGAGCTCTGCATCCGCTGGCGATCGAGGGGTTCGACCAGCATCTGATTCTCAATGAGTTCCGCAAAGGGAAGACGTTCGCGGGTGAGCCCCTGCTTCCGGAAGGCGAGGCGTGGTTGTTGGTGGAGTTTGGAGGGGACTCGCAGCGTGAGGCCAACAGCAAGGTAGAAGCAGCGTATCAGACGTTAAAGCGCGGCGGCTCGGGGGCTTTGGAAATGCGCCTGGTCGAAGAACAAGAGCGCCAGGCCGCGCTATGGGAAATGCGGGAGGATGGTGTCGGCGCAAGCAGGGTTCCGGGGTTTGAGGAGGCGTGGCCGAGTTGGGAGGATGCGGCGGTGCCACCGGAGAAACTCGGAAGTTACCTGCGCGGGCTCGATAAGCTGAACAAGGAGTTCGGTTACACTTACACGCTGTACGGTCATTTTGGCGACGGATGCGTGCATACGCGCATGACGTTCGGGCTGAAGACCGCCGAGGGTGTAGCGAAATTCCGCCGGTACATGGAAGCCGCAGCCGATCTGGTTGTGTCGCATGGCGGATCGCTGTCGGGCGAGCATGGCGACGGCCAGGCGAAGGGCGAGCTGCTGCCACGAATGTACGGCCCCGATGTGATGCAGGCGTTCCGGGAGTTCAAAGCGATCTGGGATCCCGGATGGAAGATGAACCCAGGCAAGGTTATCGACGCGCGGCCACTTGATGTGGATTTGCGCTACGGTCCGGATTATCGGCCGAAGGAGCTGGGACCGACACATTTCCAGTATCCGGACGACGAATTTTCTTTCGCCAAGGCGATGGAGCGGTGCTTTGGTGTGGGCAAATGCCGTTCGTACGGCGGATACATTATGTGCCCGAGTTTTCATGGCACCAACGAGGAATTTTATAACACGCGCGGAAGAGCGCGGCTGCTGTTCGAAATGGTGCGTGGCGATGCGCTGACACATGGTTGGGATGAACCCGCGATCGCCGATGCGCTAGACTATTGCCTGCAGTGCAAAGGCTGCAAGCACGACTGCCCGGTGAACGTCGATATGGCCACCTACAAGGCCGAATTTCTGTCCCACTATTACGAGAAGCACTGGCGGCCGCGGAACGCCTACTCGATGGGGCTGATCTGGCTGTGGGTACGGCTGGCGCGGTTTGCGCCCGGGCTGTTCAACACCGCCGTGGACGCGCCCGGCATCGCGCCGGTGGCACGCTGGATAGCTGGGATCACCATGGAACGGGAACCGCCCCCTTTGGCGGCGCAGAGCTTCCAGGACTGGTTCGCCTCGCGGCCGCAGGTGAGAGCGGCCGATTCAACCCGCCCGGCTGTGGTGCTGTGGCCTGACACCTGGAATAACTACTTCCTGCCAGGAACCGCCAAAGCCGCCACGGCGGTGCTGGAGGACGCCGGCTACCGTGTGATCGTGCCGCGTGAACGCCTGTGCTGCGGGCGCCCGCTGTATGACTACGGCATGATGGAGCTGGCTAAGCGGAAACTCTTGGAGGCGATAGAGGTGCTGCGTCCGGCGGCCGAGGCTGGTGTGCCGATCGTAGGACTAGAGCCGAGCTGCGTCTCTGTGTTTCGGGATGAAATGCTGAACCTGTTCCCGCATAGCGAAGACGCGCAGCGTCTCGCTTCGCAGTTCAAGACATTCGGTGAGTTGCTGGAAAAGACCGCGGAGTGGAAACCGCCCAAGCTGGAGCGCAAGGCTCTGGCGCACCTGCATTGTCACCAGCGTGCCGTGCTGTCGCCGCAGGCTGAGGAAGGGGTGTTGCGGCGAATGGGGCTGGAATTGATCAAAAATCCCGCCGGATGCTGTGGTGTGGCCGGCGCGTTCGGTTATGAGACCAGCCATTATGCGGTGTCGATGAATATCGGAGAGCATGACCTGTTGCCGTTGGTTCGGCGGCAAGGGCGGGACACGCTGATGATCTCCGACGGGTTCAGTTGCCGCTTCCAGATGAAACACGGCGCCGGCCGTTGGGCGCTACATCCGGCCGAGGCCATCCTGCTGGCGCGCGAGATGCGGGGTGCGGCTCCGGTTGAGGATATGGAGACGCGATATCTGGAGCCGGGCGCAACGCCCGGGGCGCGTGATGCGGTAGCTGCCGGGGTGGTGGCTGGGATGGCGGCGCTGGCGGTTTGGCTGGCAACGGCCGGGTATCGGGCGGCTCGGGGATGATATCTCTGATATATCATTGAAACTACGCTGATTTCATTTCTCAGCGGGTTTGCCGGAGCAGGTGCGCGCCTTTGCGATTTTGCATAGTCAGGCGGTCACGGAAGGCGGCAAGCTCTCGCCGGGTTCGATCGGGCGCACACGTCGATGCATTGACTTTGGCAATGACATGTGTCGTCATGATAAACACAGGGGAGGGAAGTAGATGGGATCTCTGCGTCGGACCAAGAGCGCTGCTTACGCGGCACTCCTATGCGGGGCTTTGGCCATCAGCGCCCCCGCTGCACCCGCCTTGGCCGGCGCAACCTCGATGGACTGGAGCAGCGTCGCCCGGCAGGCCGTGCCCTCGGTGGTGAACATAACGATCGAAACGATTGCGAATCGAGGAGGAACCCCACAGCGTGGGCTGGCCGTTGGAACCGGGTTCATCATCGACCCCTCTGGCCTGATCGCCACCAACAAGCACGTTATCAACGGCGCTTTCCGCATTACCGTCGCCCTGGCCGATAGGTCGCAGTGGAACGCGAAACTCATTGCGGCCGGTGATGTGCTCGACATCGCTGTCATCAAGATCGATGTTGGCCACCCGCTGCCAACTCTCAAATTCGGCGACAGCAACAAGGCAGAGATTGGTGATCCGGTTATGGTCGTCGGCAATCCGCTCGGTCTGGGCACGTCAGTCAGTGCCGGAATTATCAGCGGTTTGCACCGCGATCTGATGAACACACCTGTGGACGACTATATCCAGACGGATGCCGCCATCAATCATGGTAACTCCGGCGGACCAATGCTCAATCGCGACGGCAATGTCATCGGCATATCGACCATTGTGATCAGCAATGAAGCCGGGGAGGGTTCGCAGGGCCTTGGCATGGCGATTGCCGGTAACGAAGCAACCTACGCAATCCGGCATATGCTGGACCCGAGTGCCGTAACGGTGGGGTGGTTGGGGTTCCATCTTCAAGACGTTACACCCCCTCTCCAGAGTGCGTTTGGTCTGCATGTAGGCGGCGGCTCAGTGATCACCGCGGTGGACACCGACAGTCCTGCCAGCAAGGCAGGGTTGCGCATAGGCGATGTGGTCGTTCGTTACGGCGATGCAGCGCCTGCGACATCGAGTGCGCTGATGCGGGCTATCGCCGTGACCCCGATCGGGACCACCGTCCCCCTATCCTTCGTGCGCGCCGGCAAACCCATGCAAGTCAGCATGACGGTTGCTGCCATGCGCGGCCTACCAACGGTCCAGGCCGAGGATATAAGTGTCCAGCAGAACGCGGCTGCCGCGCGGGCACCGAACTTAGGGCTGATTTTGTCGCCAATGACCGGCGCAGCACAGCTCTACTACAAATACACTGTGAACAGCGGGACTGTGGTTGCCGCGGTTGACCCGACCTCGGACGCGTACCTGAATGGCGTACTTCCCGGCGATGTCATTCAGCAGGTGGAGGATGAAGTTATTTCGTCTCCGGAGCAGGCCTTCCGTGCGATGGATGCTGCAGGAGCCAAGCACCGGTTCGTGGCTATCCTGGTGGCCAGCAAGGATGGCAGCACACGATGGGTGCCGCTCTATTCCGGCGCTATGCATCCATCATCGGGAGAAGTTCCTGCGATGGTCGCGGCCCCCGCGCCTGGTATGAAGGGTATGATGCAGGCAGTTGCAGCAGCACCTAAACCATAGCGTCTGTGCGGGTCGTCGCGACTCTATGAGGATCGCCACAGTCTGACAAAGTCAGCGAGCTGCGCCTTTTCCACATCGGAGACGGCCCAAAACACCATATCGCCCTGGCTCCAGCGGACGAAGTTATAGCCGCTACGTTCTCCCGCCTGCTCCGGGGCGGCGGCTTTACTCGATGTTGGCCAGATGTAAAGATCAATTACGTGCTTAGCGCGGTGATAAACGAGAGCTGCTACTGGCCGCCCTGCCAGGAAATCAAGCCTTCCGCCGATCAAGGGGAAACCTTGCGCCGCGAGGTCCTTGACCGGTGGCGAAAAATCCACCTTGCCGTTAAACCACGGCTTCACTGTATGCTGGTCAGTGGAGATCACATCCATCAGATGTCCCGGTTGCAGTGCACGGATGTGGCTCGCGATTACGCTCTCCGTGATGTTAGTGCCGCCTGGGACGATTACGATCAGGGCCAAAGCCGCGGCCAGCGCGGCCGCCCCGCCAACCGGCAATAGCAGGCGTAACCAATTGGTTGCGGCACGCAGCCAATTCTCTCGCTGCCGGGGCGTGGCAGCTTTAGCAGCGGCGGCCTGAATGGCTTCGCGCAGACGTGGTGGTGCGGCGTGGTAGGGAAGCTCATTCCGCAACCGCGCAGAAAGCCGGATCAGAGCTGCCTGTCTCGCCTGGCAGACGGGGCAATTGGCAAGGTGGGTCGCGAGTGTCGCGGCACCCTCCGGGCCGAGCTCGCCATCGAGATCAGCCTGCAGAAGAAACTCGATGCTGGTGCAGTCGCCGGTCGCCATTAGTCACCTCCTTGTGCCGGAACTCGCGTTAACATGCGCCGGGCACGCCAGAGCCGCGACATCACTGTACCTATCGGGACCTGGGTGATACGGGCAATCTCTTTGTATGAAAGTTGCTCCAGCTCACAGAGTACCAGGCACTCGCGCAGCTCCACGGGCAATCCCGCCAGCGCCGCGTCCAGGCATTCCAAATCCTGTTGGTGGACAAGCGCGGCCTCAGGATCGGGCTTTGGATCGGGCAGCTCCATGCCCGGGCTGCCTTCTGCATTGTCCTCCACTCGGCTTATCTCTTTTCCGTTTCGTTGTGCTTTCAGGGTGGCATAGCTTGCATTTCGAACGATCTGCAGCAGCCAGGCACGCGCATCGTCCCCGCGAAACGAGCCAAAATATTGCAAAGCGCGCACGCAGGCGTCCTGCACCACGTCCTCGGCGATAACCGGATCGCGCACCAGCCACCGCGCCAGATTATACGCAGCATCCAGATGTGGCAGGATGGCCTGCTCGAATGTGGGTCCGGCCCTGGCCGTGCTGCTCATAGCTTCACCAACCACTGCGCGGGGCCAGTCTGTAAGCAGACGGACCACCGCGCAATGGCCAACCTGATGCTTATTTGACCACCACGGTCCCCTGCATATGCGGATGCAAGGAACAGAAGTAGCGATATGTCCCCGTTGAAGAAAACACATGAGAAAACGTGTCACCTGTATCGAGAGGCGGAGACCGAAATGAAATTGCGGTGCCGGCATCGGTAACGGTGTGCGGAATATCGTCCCGATTAGTCCACGTCACCTTGGTTCCCGCCGGCACCGTCAGAAGCTGCGGAGAGAAGGTGAAGTTATCGATGGTAACAGTCGCATTTTCGGCACGGGCAGCGTGCGAAAGCCCACACGCGATCAGCATCGCGCCCGTGAGCGCCAAGGCACGGCGTTGCATTGTTCGGTTCTCCTGAGGAGAAGGTCAGGCTTGAAGAGGAGTATCGACAATCGCTAGATGCGCGTTACCTGGGACTTCGCGGACGCTGGAAACCCCGAGCAGCGATTTCAGCTTGCCGGGCGGCACGTTCTTCATCGGTCCAGGGCTCGGTGCGGTCCCGGGCACGGGCTGCGGGAACGCCGTGGAGCGTGCGGTGTGGAAAGCGACGTTACCCTCGACTTTCTGCATAATCTGATGGATATGCCCGTTCAGCACCGTCACCGAGCCGAACCGTCTCAGGTAGCTGAGCGCCTGAGCCCCGTCGGCCGTGCCCCACCCCCATTGTTTATAGACCAGCCATAGAGGCACATGGGCGAACACGACGATCGGCTGGCTACTCGAGCGGCCGTGCAGATCGTCCTCCAGCCATTCCAACTGGTCATGGCCCAAATTGCCGAGGCCGCCAGCCTTCAGATCCTGCACGTTATTCAAGCCAACAAAATGAACACCGTGCTGGTCGAAGCTGTAGTATCCCTTGTCTGCCCCCTTGGTGAAGCGCTCGAAGAAGGTTTTGCCATCCTGATCAAGTACATCATGCTCACCAGGGACGAAGTGGCTATCGAGTCCGGCGCGCTGGATGATCTGCTCGGCCGTATCAAATTGTGCGGCACGCGACAGGTGGCTTACGTCACCCGTATGGATCAGGAGTTGATGTGGTCAATCGCCTCACTCAACGTGGCGGTGACGTCGGTGTTGGGTGGGTGAGAAAACCCGATGTGGCTGTCGCTGATTTGAATGAACATGAAATCTTCGGCTGACGCCGTCGCAGCCTGTGCGCTGCCGATTAGCGCGGATCGCGGAACCCCTCCACTGAGGGTCCAAACGACGCCTGTGCCGGCCCAAAGCATACATTTGAGAAAGCCGCGACGCTCGGTGCCGTCGGCGCTCTGCTCATCGGTCATCATATCCAGGTGCTCCTTTTCGGCTTGTCGCCGACGGTATGATCGAAGGAGCGGGCGTTTTATTCCCGGATACTGGTGGTCCAGTGCTTACTTTCCAGGCGTGCCCAATCCGCTGGATGGCTGCCTTCAAAGCGACCAAGCGAGATCACGGTCGGACGGCGTCAGAATACCGGCTCGGCCTCGCCTTGATTCGTTCGCGCAGACGCGGCTCAATCGCGGTCCTCTCGACGACATCGGCGGGAACACCAACCTGGTCGGAGAGCACGTTCTTCACTCCGACTAGATCGATCAGGTCAAAGCCAGGGGCCGGGTTCGGGTCAATTAGCACATCTACGTCGCTATGGGCTGCGCCCGATTACCCATCCCCCGGCGGAATCATAGTCCCCTGGTCCGTGGTCGGTGGCGCGGGACGGAAGTGCCGGAAGAAAGCCGCGATCGATCCGACCAGTCCGTGCGGCTCCGTAGCGGAGCGTGGCCGAGCGACGTCGTAATAGACGAAGTGAGTAGGGTATCGCGGGGGCGGCAGCGGCTGCGCAGTTACGATTCGGCTATTCACCGGGCCTGACATGGGGTTCACTGCGGTTGCCTGAAGCTCGGCCGTCTGTAGTGTCTGCAGCCCGGACATGATCTGATTGGCCGTCGCCTGCAGTTCGTCGAGCTGGATCAGTTGGTCGCTCAACTGTCCGCGCAAGGCGACGGCACGCTGATACTGAACCAGTGCGCCTGCCGCGGCGCCGGCGCCAAGAATTCCCACAGCGGAAACCAGCGCCAATCCGCGGCGCGCAACGGTTGTGGAGCGGCGAGCTTCGCGCAGAGCATCGGCCGCCTGTTGCGCCGCGACCACGGCAATGGACACAAGCTCCTCCACCTGGCCGCCAGCAACCTCAGTCGAAGGACGTACCGCGGGAAGATGCGCCTCCATATTCCGGCGCAGCAGTCCGGGATCGCGGTCGGCTGCACGGATAAGCCCCCGAGCGAGACGCTTCGCATTGAAGGGTGGCATCCGGTCTGAACTTGTCATCAGCAGCCTTCCCGACCGATTCTGGGCATGCACCGTTTCGCAACAGTATAAAAACCCGCTTTGAAGCGCCGGGTCCAATCACGACCGCTCGCGCCAGTATTCAGCCGACGCGAAGCAGGCGGGCACCCTCCGTGCGCAACCAAGGAATTGCCATAGCGGCGTGCGGTGTCAACCTGGAGACCAAGGCCCAGAAGCGAGGGCCATGGTTCATGTGGCGCAAATGCGCCACCTCGTGGGCAGCCACATAGTCTTGAACCGGGGGAGGAGCTAACACCAGTCGCCACGAGAACGCCAACGCACCATCAGGCGCGCAGCTTCCCCATCTGCTCCTTGTATCTTTAATCGTGATTCGTCGCACGATGAGGCCCGCAAGAGCGGCCTTTTCCGCCACCAGCGCCGATAGCCGCCGCCGGGCCTCCCCGCGCAGGAAATCAAGCACCCGGCGGCCCAGGAACTCAGGGTCACCGGAGACGTGGATTTCCCCGCCATCCAGCCATACGCCACGCTTGGCCTCCGGCACACGGCGAATACGGTGGCCGACCCCATGCAGGGGGATGATCGCGCCGTCCTGAAGCGGCACGGCCTCGGGCAGCGCAGCCAGGCGGTCGGAGACCCACGCGGCGTGGGTCATCAGCAGGGCAACGCCAGCACTGCGTGAGGCACGGGGGGGAAGGGTGACGACCACACTGCCGCCACGAGGGTCGATCCGGAGCGATACGCGGCGCGCACGGGGGCTACGGCGCCACTCGATCTGGGCGTCCCCGCCGGGCAGCGCAAACATCTCTACCAAGCCGGACTGCATCGTGCCGGCAGCACATCGCGATGCGTCTCGATTCGTCAACAACTTTGAAGGGTAGTCCTTGGTGCCGCCCCGCGGCGGAGCCGGTCGTTGATCGCGAGACCCAGACCGTGCGCGGGGATCGGCATCACGGCAATACCGCGGAGCCTACGTGCTGCGACCTCGGCGTCGAGGGTCCGCAACCCGGCGAACAGACGCGCGGCGGCTTCGGTCAGGTTGCAGGCTGGGCTGAGATTGAAGGCCACGGCGGCCCCTGGTAGCGGCGTGCCGAAGGCGAGCAGGGCTTCTTCCTTGGCGACATAGTGCACTTCGAGCCGGAGCGGGGCGGCGGGTGCATAGTGCGAGGCGAGCATTCCGGGCGCGCGAACGGTGCCGCCGGTTTGGGGCATGCGGATTGGGCCGATCACGGCGGCCACGGCCTCCGTGGGGATGCCGCCCGGGCGGAGTAAGATGGGTTCTGCTCCTGTGAGGTCGAGAACAGTGGATTCGAGGCCGACCTGGCATGGGCCGGTGTCCAAGACCGCGGCGATGCGTCCGCCGAGGGCCGTCAGGACGTGATCGGCGGCGGTCGGGCTTAGGCGGCCGGAGGGATTGGCCGAAGGCGCGGCCACGGGCACACCGGCTTCCCGGAGCAGCATGCGCGCGATCTGTGCGCCGGGCACCCGGACCGCGATCGTGTCGAGCCCGGCGCTGACGAGGAGAGCGATGCGGCTTTCGGGCCGGCGGGGGAGTACCGAGGGTAAGAGGTCCCGGCCAGAATGCGGCGGCGAGCCGGACGGCACGGGCGTCGGGCAGAACGTCGGCGAAAGCGGCCGTGGGGTCCGGGTAGTGTGCGATCAGCGGGTTGAACTGCGGGCGGCCCTTTACCTCGAAAATCCGGGCGACGGCTGTGGCATTTGTTGCGTCGGCGCCGAGGCCGTACACCGTTTCGGTGCCGAAGGCGACCAGCTCTCCGGCACGGAGCAGCGCGGCGGCGCGTGCGATGCCTGGTTCATCCGCTATCAGCCGCTCGGTCATGGGCTGTCTCCTTAGGGCCAGCATTCGCGCTGGCAAAGCGAGGCGCGGCTGATAAGCTCGGGGCAAACACAAGGAGAGATCTGCCGATGCTCGAGATCGCTTTTGCAAGCCCCGCCCTGCCTTCCTCCGGTGCGCTGGTGCTGCTGATTCCGGAGGAGGCGAAGCCCTCGGGCTTGTGGCAGCAGGCGGATGAGACGACTGGCGGGGCCATCTCGCGGGCGCTGCAGGCGGCGGAATTCAAGGGCGCCAAGGGCAAAACGGCGACCATCCTCGCACCGGGCGCGGGACTGTCGCGGGTCGTGGCGGTCGGGCTGGGCAAAACGGGCGATTTATCGCGCCTCACTTTAGAGCAGGCTGGCGGGCATGCGGTGGGGGGAGTGGCGCGGGAGGCGGAGGTGGCGATCGCGGCCGATGGGTTGTCGGCTGACCAGGCGGCGTCGGTCGCGTTTGGGTTGACACTGCGGAGCTATCGGTTCGACCGCTATCGCACGAAAGAGAAGCCCGAGGACAAGCCGCGGCTTACCAAGGTTACCGTGCTGGCGGCTCAAAGCGCCGCCGCCAGAGATGCCTGGGAGCCGATAGCGGCTACGGCAGAGGGGGTGTACCTCACACGCGACCTGGTGAGCGAGCCGCCCAACGTTTTGAACCCTGCCGAGATGGCCGAGCGCTGCCGCAAGCTGGCGGAGCTGGGCGTGGATGTTGAGGTCCATGGGCCGGACGAGCTGCAGAAGCTGGGGTTCGGGGCGCTGCTGGGCGTGGCTCAGGGGAGTGCCAACGAGCCAAGGATGGTGGTGATGCGCTGGATGGGGGCCGGGGGAAACGGCAAGCCGGTCGCGTTCATTGGCAAGGGGGTCACGTTCGACACCGGGGGCATCAGCATCAAGCCGTCCGGCGGCATGGAGGAGATGAAGTGGGACATGGCCGGCGCCGGGACGGTGGTTGGGCTCATGGCCGCGCTCGCCGGGCGCAAGGCAAAGGTCGATGCTGTCGGACTGGTGGGGCTGGTGGAGAACATGCCCTCCGGCACTGCCCAGCGGCCAGGGGATGTGGTCAAGACCTGCTCCGGACAGACCGTGGAGGTGATCAATACCGATGCGGAGGGGCGGCTCGTGTTGGCAGACGTGCTTTGGTACTGTCAGCAGCGGTTCGATCCGCGCTTCATGGTGGATCTGGCGACGCTGACGGGGGCGATTGTTACCTCGCTTGGCCACGAGCATGCCGGGCTATTCAGCAACAATGACGAGCTGGCGCAGCGGCTGGAGGCTGCGGGGAGCGCGGTGGGCGAGAAGCTCTGGCGGATGCCGCTGGGTGAGGAATACGACCAGCAGATCAAGTCGGACATCGCGGATATGAAGAACATCGGCGGCCGTCCGGCGGGGTCGATCACAGCCGCGCAGTTCCTGCAGCGGTTCGTCAACGACAAGCCCTGGGCGCATCTGGATATCGCGGGGACGGCCTGGGCGAGTAAAGACTCGCCGCTGGTTCCGAAGGGGGCGACGGCGTTCGGCGTGCGGCTGCTGGATCGCCTGGTGGCGGAGCAATACGAGACGCGGTGACGGAGGTCGGGTTCTATCACCTGACGCGGACCTCGATCGAGCAGGCGTTGCCGGCGCTGCTGGGGCGGACGCTGTCGGCGGGAAAGCGGGCGGTGGTGGTTTGTCCGGATGAGGCGCGGGTATCGGTGCTGGATGCGGCGCTGTGGGAGTGCGCTGAGCCGGACTGGCTGCCACATGGGACAGCGGCGGATGGCGATGCGGAGCTGCAGCCGATCTGGCTGGCGACGGACAATGCGGCGCCGAATGGGGCGACGTTTCTGTTCCTGGTCCATGGGGCGGTTTCGGGTCGGTTGGCGGCGTTCGAACGCGTGTTCGACCTGTTCGATGGGAAGGACGAGGCGGCGGTGGCGGCGGCGCGCGAGCGGTGGAAGGTGGCGAAGGAGGGGGGGCACATGCTGACGTACTGGCGGCAGGGGGCGCGAGGGTGGGAGAAGGGGGCGTAGGGTCGAGGGAAGGGGTCGTTTGGGGATTGGCGGGTGGCGAAAGGGTCACCTGACCGGTTTTGGCCAGGGCGAAAGGGTCACCTGACCTGTTTTAGGCGGAGCGAAAGGGTCACTTCGCAGGTTTTGAGACGAGTGAAAGGGTCACTTGGGCGATTTTCGAGGAGGGCAAGTGTACGCTTCGCGTCGGTTGAAGGATGCGGTTGGGGGCTCGGGTGGGGTGGTGGGCGGGAGCCGGGGGTCGGCCGCTAAAAGTTTTGACCGCAGATGAACGTGGACCGGAGCTGATGTTATCGTCCCGTGCCCCGAGGGAAGCCGAGCAGAATGAGATTGCGGTAATGTTGGTAATCAAGAGATCTTACCGAAAATGACCACTGACGACCAATTCGTGCTTTTCAGAGGTTGCGCGGTTCCCTGAGTGTCCGTCCGGGAACAAATTGAGTCTTTAGAATCGGTTAGCGGATTGCCCTTGAACTTGTGGAATCGGCTGTGATTCCCTTCCCCGGAAGATCGATTCGGGGGACTGGATGTGGACCAAGGAGAACCGCGCGCGGTATGACCGCAGTCAATTGCGCTACGAGAGCGATCTGACGGATGCCGAATGGGCTGAAGTGAAACCACTGATCCCGCCCGCCAAACCGGGCGGCAACAAGCGCACTGTCGAGATTCGCCAGGTGTTGAACGGGCTGATGTATATACTGAGCACCGGTTGCCAGTGGCGCGCTATTCCCAAGGATCTGCCACCGCGAAGTACGGTGCACGACTACCTTGAACGATGGACCTGGGACGGCACGCTGGAGCGGATCCATCATCTGCTCTATGTGAAATGCCGCGAGCAGGCCTCGCGAGAGGCCAGCCCAACCGCCGCGGTGATTGATGCGCAGAGCGTGAAGAGCGCCGAAAAAGGGGGGCCTCGATCGACCCACACGGCTACGATGCGGGCAAGAAGATCAAGGGCAAGAAACGCCACGTGCTGGTCGATACCCAGGGTCTGCTGCTACAGGCCATCGTGATTGCGGCGGATATTCAAGACCGTGACGGCGGCGCAATGCTGCTGGCCACGCTGTTTGGGCTGTTCCCGTTCCTTCTGAAACTCTATGCCGACGGCGGCTATCAGGGACAGCAATTCCAGGCGGCGCTGAAACGTGTCGTGTCGAAGGCGGAGGTGGCGATCGTCAAACGATCTGACCAGATGAGCGGCTTCATGGTTCTGCCCAAGCGATGGGTGGTCGAACGCAGTCTGGCATGGCTCAATCGCTGTCGCCGATTGGCCAAGGACTGGGAGAACCTCAACGTGAAGGCGCGCGCCTTCCTGCTGCTAGCATCAATCCGCCTGATGGTCCGAAGGCTGTGCAGGAACTAGCAATGTTCCCGGACAGACTCACATGGGGTGTTCTTCGTCAAGGCTTATCTACGGCGCATGTATTTTTCTCCTTGCAGCGGATCCAAGGCTCGAGCCCGCTTTGCTATGCGGCAGGCGATCACCGCATCCACTCACATTCGGTCGGGCACCAGGGCCCGCACCACGATCCCTCATTCTTTGAGGAGACTGGGCTCAGGAAGGTGGGATCCATCTCTTTGAGACGGCCTGTTGCAGCCACGTCTGTCCACGATCGCCACCTGCCTGGATCCGGCAGGCCGACCTTGGGACCGACCCGCGGATTGGGTTGATTCAACTATTGGCCTCGGGCCTCCAATACCTTGAGATCGGCACCCAGCGGTACTACGCCTTCAGTCACGTAACGCCAGAGCGCCACGAGCAATTTGCGCGCCAGTGCGACGACAGCGATGCGACGCATTTTGCCGCGCTTGTCACCAACACGCTCGTAGAACCATCGGCTCAGCGCGCTGCCAGGTTGGTGTCGCAGCCACAGCCATGCTAGTTGGATCATGGTTTTGCGCAAGCGAGCATTGCCCGCTTTTGAGATGCCTTGCTCGACGTCTATCCCGCCGCTCTTCCAGGGGCTTGGCGTCAAACCCGAGTACGCCGCCAACTCCCTTCGATTGCGGAAATCACGATAGAACGCTTCCAACGACAGCACGGAAGCGAATTCCGGTCCAATACCGCGAAGGCGCAATAGTTGGCTGCCGTACGATGCAACTGGCGTGGGCTTTACCTTCGGGTCTTGCAGAAGTTTCTCAGCTGCTGATCGCGTCGGCTGCAGAGCTAGGTCTCGCTCGGCCTCGATCTCTCGGAGCTGCGTGATCACCAATTCCAGGCGCTCGATCTCCCGAATGAGCTCCGTTTTCAACCGCGGCGGCAACGGTTGGCCACTCCAACAACGGAGTTCCTCGAGGTGATCGCGGCGGTCCTTGCGCATCGGTTCGAAGTCGAACACGCCCTGCGTGGCCAGCAGCCCTTTGATCCGGTTTACGTGTCGGACCCGTTCCGTAACCAGCGTTCCGCGTTCGCGTGTCAGCCGCCGCTCATCCTCCTCTGCCCGGCTTGGTGGTCGCACCATCGAACAAACTTGCCGTTCTCCGCGCGCCCAACTCATCAGCGAGCGCAGTAGCTTCTCGGCATCGACCCGGTCGGTCTTGACCCGTCGGCTGCGCCGGTCCACCGCGATGGATGCGGCATCAACAACGTGGCTTTCCACGCCACTGGCTCCCAGTAGGCGGTGCACCCAGAAGCCATCAAGCCCAGCCTCGTAGATCGAGATGATCTTCGCCGGTCCTCCACACCGCCGTTCAGCTTCCGCTCTCAGACGCGACAAGAGGTTCAACAACGCCGTGCTGTCGCCGGCGTCAATTCGGTACTTGCTGATCTTGTCGCTGTGCGGGACGCTGACGGCAAGCAACCAGCTTGACCGGCTCAATTCCAGAGCCACAAACAACGAGATATCGTACTCTTGTGCGGTGGTCGTCGGGTGCAGGACGCGGGCGGTGCCATGCATCGGTCAATCTCCATCGGAAGGAATAGCAACCTCGGATCATCCCCGGCTGCCATCCACCCGCATAGAATCTCTGAGGGAGTGGGCGGGACTTGCAACCGACATTGCAAAGGCCGGAACGCTACTCTCAGCACCGCTTGGTTTGCTTCTGCTTGTAGCGTATTTGCACAAGGTCGGGGCACCATTGCCCCCCGTCGATGCATCTACTACTGTGTTGATACTGCTTGTAGTAGGTAGCTATGGCTTTTTATCCTCCTTGATGATAGCTTTATTATATGTACCTGCTTATTCATGCTACATCACCCAAAAGTCTCGTAAGTTAATAAGAACGGAGCCACTATTCCGCATGCGACGCCGGCAGCCTTTATCGGATGACGGTCGGCACAATGAGTATATGGTTTTCCATGGTGGCAGCATTCTGTTATTCCTGGTCGTCGCGGCTGACTTCTTCTTCAATGTCAGTGAGGTGACGTTTGTAGCTAGCATAATTCTTGCCGTTGTCATTGGCATTGTGTGTGCGATTGTCAAATATCTGACCTGGGGGATCGCGCTACACCGTAGCTCCAGGTATTATAGGACATTCCGGCGCAAGGCGTGTTGGCGGATTGCCGGCGGATCGCTTGGGCGGGCTGCCCTGGTGCTTCTGTGGATGCTTGCATTTTGGGGGGTATTTGTGGCGCTTCAGGGACACAGTTGGCTTACCAACTCCGTTCATCTGCAAGCGTACGCGAGTGCGGGGTTTTTGCTCCTCATGGTTCTTTACTTGATCCTAACCCACCGTCGTGTCATGATTGTCCGAATTCCAGGTGCGATACTTGGGACGGCCGTCGGCCTTTCGCTTATGGTCCCGAGTTTCGCCGGAGGAATTGCGCTGCGCGCGCTGGGAGTTGGCGGCGGCATTCCCGTATCTATGACCCTCATGCCCATTGCCGCCGGAGCCAATAAGGACATGCCGGCTCAAACTGAACTGGGCTGTCTGGTTCTGCGGTCAGGAAGCGAAACCGTTGTTGCGATCCTTGATAAACCCACGCCGGAGGCATGCTTTCTGCATTGGTCTGACGTGACGGGGCGTAAGGCGGCGCAGGTACCACCAAGATTTTCCGAAGTGAAGGCAATTCCTAACTCGCGTATTGCTCAAATTAGGCTTTTCAACCAAGGATGATATTATCGACCGGGTCGTTGTTACCAGCTAGGCATCGCTATGATCTATTTGTTTTGATCGCAGTTATATGTCACGGGACTGAGGGAGCGATCATTGGCGGCGTCGGTGACGCAACCATGCGATCGGACCGATCGGCCCTCGCCCAGCGGATGCTGTACTCGCCCACGACCGGTCATGGACGCGGGTTTCTTGCCGCTTCTTGTCCTCTATATACACAATCGTGGTAAAAATTAGGGGCGTACTCAACGCCAAGTGCTATCGTTCTTTTAGACAGGCTTCCCCTGGTCCAAAACGGTCCGCTGCCATTCAGTGCAACGATAAAGGCACCGTTTGATTCAAAAAGAAATGCGACGTCGCCTGCATCATAAGTTCCACTCTTAGCCGTGAATACCGCTACGCTTCGTAGTCCCGGTATTGCGGCATGTCCCGCGCCTGGAATTGGTGTTTTATTATTTTGAATGTGTTCATCGATGCACCCATCTTGTGCCCTGGTAACGGTCGGTTTCTGTGCCAGACCGGGTTTACCATGCGCAGCCGAAAAAAGCGCGATGCTTATAAATAATTGGGCAACGATTCTCGCGTTGGTCATGTTACCTCTCTGTTGGCTTCCAGTTCGTAAGCGCATTGGAAATGGCGCGCTTTGCCGCGAGAACCCCATATCCACGGAAACGGGAACTATGCGCAGAAAAAGTCGGTCTACCATCATTTTTTACCTGATGCGTATTCCGTTGGACTTGCTGTGCAGGCAAACTTCTATATAGGTTCGAGCTTGCGAACACATCGAAAACTCTCGGAAGTTCATTGAGATGTGCGCGAGCGTGCCGAAGGTGCACCGAGGCTATCTGCAGGGTTATTTTGGCCCTTCCTCGCGTCCCTGTCTGTCGTCACGCAAACGTGCGAGAGTTCGAGGGGCTCGGCGTTCGGACTTTGAACCCGTTCCAGGCCGCGTAGCGCGCTCAGGCGGAGGGAAACTTGGCGATTTCCGAGGAGGAGCGGCGCCGCCGGTTCGAGGCGATTATTCACTCGGATGGCAATCTGATGCATTTGCTGCAGGCACTTCGCGGCGTCGGTTTGCCGCAGTGGCGGCTTGTGGCGGGATGCCTTTATCAGACCGTATGGAATGTACTCAGTAATCGGCCGTGCGGTTGGGGGATTCAGGACTACGACGTAATCTATTTCGATGATAACGATCTTTCATGGAATGCCGAGGATGCGGTGATCCGCCGCGTAACTGCCGCGACGGCCGATTGTGTCGGCCCGGTGCAGGTGCGGAACCAGGCCCGGGTGCATCTCTGGTTCGAGAGGCGATTTGGTGTCCGGTATCCACCGTTGAGATGCGGGGACGAGTCGCTGGAGCGATATGCTTCGGTTGTTCATGCAATCGGGGTTCGCCTGGAGGAGGATGACCGGCTGGATATTGCTGCGCCGTTCGGGCTGGACGATCTGTTCGCCATGGTGATCAGGCCGAACCGCGCATTAGGCAATGCCGCGTCGCACGCGCGGAAGGCTGCTAAAGCGCAGGCGATGTGGCCCGAGGTTACGGTTATTCCCTGGGATGCGGGGAGCAGTCAGGCTTAAGCGCTGACAATCTCCTTCGCTCGCGTCTTCATCGCTTCAGGTTCCAGATAGCCGAGCCGCATCCGAAACCGGCGAAGAGCGCGCGGGGCCAAAGCCGCATAGCCCTGCGGCTCAAAGCCCGATCGCAACGCGAAGCCCACGGCGCGTTCACCGGGCGAATGAACGAGTCGGCACGCCACATGCGGAAAGTCGGATGGGTTATAGGAGAGCGTGAATCCGTCGCCGCGGTCCTGCTGCATCGCAAGATGCGCCCATCCGTCTGGATCGGTACGCAGGCCGCTGAGCGAGAAGACGAGCTCCGGCTCGCACAACGCGGGGTCCAACACCGTGAGGCGCCGTGGATCTTTTGCCAAAGCATCAATGCGGGCCATGAGTTCGGGCGAAGCGTGGACATACCCCGGTAAGGAGGTGTGCAGGTGGACATGGGCGGGGTTCCATGGCGCCGGTTGGAGAATGTGCCCCCCGGCTACGAACGTAAAGTTGGTGCGTGCAGCGCACATCAGATTCATGGTCTCTGTGCCGCGGTTGCGCACCTCCATCCCGGTCTCGAATTCCGTGGCGCCCCGGCGCAGCGCCACCGTGGCGTTGACCGAATAGGTTGCGCCGGAATCCTGATGACATGTTGTGCAGATGAGAACTACCTCTGGGCCGTCTTCGTCATCGCGAAGCTCGATTTGCGCTCGGTCCATAGGGACGTACGGTGCTTCATCATGCGATGCGTGATTATCTTCCGGTCCAGGAACGTCGCTAGGCCGCTCCCACGCATGATAAAGCGGGCATCCGCACAAGCCGACACCATCGGTCGTAGGGTGCGGCTCCTCGAACTCTTTGCTTGTCCCAAGCCGCACGCCATAGAAACATGCATCCCAGACCACCGCGCCCATGAACGGCAGCACATCGACCCAACCTTCGTAATTGGATAGCCGCACCATCTCTACCCCACTATTGGTGCGGCGCACGTCAACGTGGAGCGTCGTCGTCTGGCGAAAGCCTGAAACCACGCGGGCCATGGTGGTGAAGGTTTTGCGATTCAGTGGAATAAGTGCGCTCATATCGCTGTTCCTGATTTAGTATTGCCCCCCTCCAAGGTCAGAGCGGTGCTCCGCAGGGCACCGTATTTTGACGAGGCATGTTGGCAAACAGTCACTTTGCTGGATTTCGCTAACCATAAACACGGCACGGGGTAGTCGAAATCTGTTCTTGTAATAGAAACCTGTTGCTGTGAGCCAAGATGCGACGACGATGTTTCTTTCTCCCCTCCGTCTGGCTCGATGGACCAGCTCGTCAATCAGGCGGCTACCACAGGCCGTGATCCACAAGAAGGTGGCAAGCGCCGGCGAGATCGTCTGTTTGCATGGACCGGACAAGAATTGGCATGTTCATCAGCCTCTATTCCTGACCATAACATTCTCCCAAGCGAACGTCCTCCACGACTGTTCAAAGATGGGCTAAATTTTCTTGACACACGAAAGTGACTGTAGCAAGTGTTATGCAACGCCCGCGAGCGAGAAGGTGCTCAGCTACGCAGAAGGCGGGGTGAGGACCCGCTCATATGGCGGAGTCTGGGTAAGGGAGGAGATGAACGATGATGACCGAGCGGAGCCGGCGAACCGGCCGCCGGCAATTCATGTGCGTGTGCTGTGGGGGAACATTTATCGCCTGGGCTTTAGCCAGCGCCCACGCCGCGGACGAGGTGGTGGTGCCGGTAACACAGGAGCCCGCCATCACGTTCGGTTCGAGAACGAAGACGTGCGAATTATCGAGGCTATTTTCGTACCCGGCGACCAGTCGCTATTCCATAGACACGTCATGGACTCCATGATCATCACTGGGCCTGAGCCAACCAAGGTCCGCATGGAGGTTCTCAACCAGCCCAAAGCGGTGATTGGGGGGGACAGCCCCGGCGATACCTTCTACCACGGCTGGCATGACAAGCCGCTAATACACCGGGTCGCCAACATCGACGATGCTCGGTACGGCGGTGTACTTCGACGGCGAGATCAATGTTCCCAAGCCCGGCCAGTTCCCGGGACCGAACCGGAGCGCAGCACCGGCTTACATATCCGTTGTTGACAATGTACGCGTGCAGGCTTGGCGACTGAAACTCGCGCCAGGGGAGTCGGCGCCGGCAATAACGCAGTCCGGCCCAGGCGTGCGGGTCGTTATCGTCGGCAATCGGCTCCGGGAGACGGTGCAGGGATCACCGGATCGAAACCTGTTTGTATCGCCCGGCTACTATGTATACCAGGCCGCCCGGCCGGACGCGGGCGATTACCAATACGGGTAATACGCCGCTCGAGCTGGTGGAGTTCGCGATAAAGTAGCGGGGCCGCTCCGACCGCCGACCGCAGAGCATTGGTCGTTGGTAGCAGCCTACATCGAGAGCCACGAAGGTTGCGCAGGGAACCAAGCAGGCAATTCTAATCCTCGTTGACTCTCGGTGTGTTCCCAGTGGTTCTCCGCGTGAACCACCTTGACCGGCCCCAAGGGCGGTCAATCCGGCGGAGCGCCGCCCAGAAAAAGGATGCTGTGGGAGGGAACGCGCGCGATCAGAGCGTTCAACTGCGGATCAGGAAAGCGGCGCGCGAAAGGGATGGCCCAGGCGATGGAGTATGCGTCCAGGCGGACGGGTTGCTGCGGCACGCCAGCCTGCCGTGCGAAAAACGAGGGATCCCGCAGGCCGGACGCGGCGCGACGTACAAGGCGTGCGAGCGCGTAATGCTCCATAGCGTACAGGTCGATGCCGTTCGCCGCTGCCAATTCCGCGATGGCGACGAGCGGAGCAGCGGCGAACAAATGGTAGTGCAAGGCAAGCGAACGCCGGGCCATTTCCAGAGGCAGGGTGCCTTCGGGCGTGATCTGCGCCACCCCGATCCGGAAGCTGTCGATACCCCATTGAAACAGCGTGCGGCGGTTCGCAGCGATACCGGCCGCCATGACGGCCATACCGGCCCAGTAGCGGTGATTGTTGCGGCTATCGGTGGCGTGGGCGGGACGTGTTTCGTAATAATGAAGAGCGTTTTTCGCTTGGCGGCGCGGCGCACGAACGTTGGCGCGTGTCCGCCGGAGCTGGAAGCCGCACCGGTGAGCGAAAAACGTGTTGGACTAAACCGCTCCCCCGACGGGCTATGGGGGTTGAATGCCAGCAGCAGCCCTGACGGCGCCGGGACCGGGACGTTTGGGCCGCTGAACCGCCCGGGCGGGTAAGCTGTCGTGGATTGGCAGTGCGGATTTCGATGGGTATCGGAGTGCTGACGGTTGCCCGGGCGCCGCCAACGTCGCTGTAGCGAGGCTCATGGCCGCAGGGTCCCGCCGCCGTCTTGGCGAGTGTTCTCGGCGTCGCGGGTCTGGGACGCCGCTGCCCATCGTCAGGTGTCCGGAGCCGGCTGGCAGACCCTGGGTCGTTCGATGCAACCGATCACCACCATGGTACCGGTGAGGCAGTGCGGGCATTGGCGCAGCGACGTCCCCGTCAGCATCTCGTATCGGTTGCGGTAGTCGGCTGGCGATTCAGCCGGGGCGGCCGGCGTCATGTGGAGCAGTTCCCGGCACAGCGCCAGCTTTTGCGTCCGGTGGCAGTTGCTGAGGAAACCGAAGTAGCGGATACGATGGAACCCGTCCGGCAGCACATGGATCAGGAAGCGGCGGATGAACTCCCCGCCTTGCAGGCTCATGGTCTTCTGCCAGTTGCCATCCCGATAATCCTTCCAGCGGAAGCGGACCTGCTCCCCGTCGATGGAGATCAGGCGGTTGTTGGAGATGGCGACGCGATGGGTGTACCGCCCGACATAATCGAGGACCTGAGCTGGCCCTGCGAACGGCCGCTTGGCATAGACCACCCACTCGGCATCGCGGACTGGCCGCAGGTAGCGGCGGAACGCCGCGGGCTCGTGCAGAGGGCGGTGTTCGGCGAAGAACTTCAGCTCGCCCATTGCGAAAGCCTTTTCCAGATGATGCAGAAACAGGCCGCGGAACATCCGTGACAGCACCCTGACCGGCAGGAAGAACCCGGAGCGGCAGGCGATCCAGCTCTGACCGTCCGGTGCGATGCCGCCGCCCGGCACCAGGCAATGCAGATGCGGGTGGTGCAGCAGGTTCTGTCCCCAGGTGTGCAGCACGGCCAGGAAGCCGATCTCGGCTCCCAAAAACTTGGGGTCAGCGGCGACGGTGCGCAGCGTCTCCGAGGCGGCCCGAAACAGAATGTCGTAGACCGCGGTCTGGTTCTGGAACCCGATGGTGGCGATCGGCTCCGGCACCGTGAACACCACGTGGAAGTACGGCACATCGAGCAATTCCGCCTGCCGGTCCGCCAGCCACTGGGCGCGGGCCAGGCCCTGGCACTTCGGGCAGTTCCGGTTGCGGCAGGAGTTGTAGGCGATGCGCTGGTGGCCACAGTCGCCGCAGCGCTCGACATGACCGCCGAGGGCGGCGGTGCGACAGCGTTCGATCGCCAGCATGGCGCGCCGCCGTGCAGAGGAGAGCGACGCGTTGTGCTGGTCACGGAAAGCTTGGCCGAAGCGGCGGAACACGTCCGCCACTTCCAGCCCGTTGCCGGCCACGGCAGCGGTGCTTCAGGCAGGTACGAGGTCCGGGGCGGTTGGCGGGACGGTATGCAGGGACTCGAACGGACTGGTAGTGGCGCACACCCTGCTGGTCGCGATCATCAGATAGCGAGCCGTGGTGCTCAGGTTGCGATGCCCGAGCAGCAACTGGATGGTACGCAGATCGGTGCCTGCCTCCAGCAGGTGAACGGCGAAGGCGTGGCGCAGGGCATGCGGCGCGATGGGCTTGTTGATGCCGCACTGTGCGCGCACTTCCCGGCACGTGTGGTTGATGGTGAGCGGAGAAATTGGTCGGTCCGGCCGGTCGCCGGGAAACAGCCAGACGCCGGGACGAGTATGCTTCCAATAGTCCCGCAGCAGTTCGAGCAACCTCGGCGGCAGCATGACGTAGCGGTCCTTGCGACCCTTGCCCTGCGCCACCCGGATCACCATGCGCTTGCTGTCGATTGCATCCGGGGTGAGCCGGACGGCCTCCGAGATGCGCAGGCCGGTCGCATAACAGACGGTCAGGATCACGCGATGCTTCAGATTGTTGACGGTGGCCAGTAAGCGCGCCACCTCGTCCTGGCTCCTCACGATAGGCAGCCTCTTGCCTTGCTTGCCGGCGGGAATGTCGTCCTCGATCACCCAGGGGCGCTTGAGCGTGATGGTGTAGAGGAACCGCAGGGCAGAAACCGTGACGATGATGGAACTGGCGGCGAGGCGCCGCTCATTGGCAAGGTGCAGCAAGTAGGTCCGGATCTCGGCTGGTCCGAGACGCTCGGGTGACTTGTGGAAGTGACGAGCAAACCGTCCGACCTGCTCGCGGTACACGCGTTGCGTGTTCGGGGTCAGGTTGCGGATTTGCATGTCCTCGATCATGCGACGACGCAGCGAACTCATCGGCGGCTCCTGTGCGAGATGGCCGGCGCCACATGGCGCCGCTGCATCGTCACACAGCCGCGTTGTCAGATCAGGAAGAGATGGTTACGAACGTTGGCCAGATCGGATGTTAGAAATTCAACGAACTTGGACTCAGTAGGTCACGCCTCTAAATTACCGCGAAGCGGTTTAGTCCAATGGAGATTATCAGTCGCGATGCGCGCGAGCCAGGCGGTTATGGTGGCGCGTTTTGCCTGCGGGATTACGAGAGCGGTCCGGATCTTGAGCCAGGCGAGAGCTAGGGACCCAAGGATCCAGCCCTGGACATAAACCGCCTGATTGGTGATGGCCGGGCCGGTCATCGCACTGGTCAGCGCGAATTGAGTGAGCCAGCCCGCGGCGCACGCAGCAATCGCGGGATCGCCGTTCGTGCGCCATGCGTCAGCCATGTCGACCGCTCCCCGCGCCGCCCGGCGCAGCGGCTCCATTGCCTGCTCGTATGCGTGTTTCCGCGCCGGATCGACAACGGAGTGATGCGGATCGCTGGGTGAAGTCCTAAAGTTGCTGGGAAAAGGGTTGGGGTGCACCGTCGCCTGATACGGCGAATCAACGAGGTCCGGTTTGGCCCCGGCCTCAGCGAAGGAGCACCCCGATGGAGAGAATACCAGCAAGTGAGCGCACGCGCGAGCGGTTGAAGGCGTTGATGAGCGGCGAGCAGGAAGTGGCCGATAGCCGCTCGGAGCTGGTGCGGCTGGCGGCGCGACTGATCATCGAAGAGGCGCTGGAAGGCGGTAAGCGTTGCGGCGAGACCCTGCCCGATTTTCCTTGACGGCAGCCGTGCGGCGTATCAGAGGCCGGCCCATCCTCTGTGCTGGGGTGGATTACGCCGGCTGCCGCTGGATGCGTTTGACGCGGTGCTTCTGGTAGGCGATAATCTCACGGGCGAGAGGCAGACGAGCATCGAAACGCAGGTGCGTGATGGAGACAAACGCGGCGTTCTTGGCCTCGTCTCCAAAATCGAGGCGGCACACAATGCCTCCCTCGTCACCGGCGTAGCTGATCCAGGTGATTGAGCAGGCGGCGGAGGTTTGGCTCGCAGCGTTCTTCGCGACGAGAGCGGCGAGCAGCTCGGGTGTGGGGCGCGCGGGCAGTGGCAGAGCCTGTTGCAGCTTCCCCATCAGGCGGTCAACCTGGGTTGGATTATCGATCATGCAGCTGCCGCCAATTCCGTGAGTTCAGTCGGATGCCAATTCCACGGCAGCAGCGCCTCCAGTGCGTTCGCCTTAGTCTTGCCTGAGACGATGCGCTCGAGCACATCAGTAAGCCAAGCCATCGGCTCGACACTATTCAGCTTGGCGGTCTCGATCAGCGTCATCGCGATGGCCCAATGCCGGGCTCCGCCGTCCGATCCGGCGAACAAGGCGTTCTTGCGTGTGAGGGTCACCGGTCTGATCGAGCGCTCGACCACGTTCGTGTCCATCTCGATCCTCCCGTCATCGAGGAATGCCACCAACCCCGGCCAGTGCCGGATCGCATAGCGCATCGCTTTCGCCAGCTCGGAGACGGCGGATATACGAGGCAGCTGCTCCTGCAACCAAGCATGCAACGCCTCCACGATCGGCCGACTTCGCGCCTGGCGCATGCGCTCCCGATGATCGGCAGAATGCCCGCGAATCTCGGCCTCGATCGTATAGAGTTCGCGAATGCGCGCCAGCACATGCCCGGCCAGCGGCGACTTCGTCGCCTGATAGAAATCGAAGAACGGCCGCCGCATATGCGCCCAGCAGAACGCCAGCTTGACCGAATCGTCGCTGCGGTCCCCGGCCAGTCGCTTGAACCCGGCGTAGCCGTCCACCTGCAGCACACCGCGAAACGCTGCCAGGTGCGCTGACGGATGCGCGCCCTTACGATCCTCGGAATATACATACGCCGCCGCCGGGTGCGTCGGACCGGACCACGGTCGGTCATCCACCGCATAGCACCACAATCGCCCGGTTTTGGTTCGGCCGCGGCCCGGATCCAGCACCGGCAATGTCGTGTCATCCGCAAAGACCTTCTCAGACGACAGCACCGTGCTGACCACCAGGTCATAAAGCGGCTTCAGCCACCAGCAGGCTCGGCCAACCCAGTTGCTCAGCGTCGAGCGATCCAGATCGATGCCCTGCCGCGCCAGCATCTTGGACTGTCGATGCAGCGGCAGCGAGTTCGCAATACTTGCTGACCAGCACATGCACCACCATGGCCTCGGTCGCCAGGCCGCCATCGATCGGGCGCTCCGGCGCTGGCGCCTGCACCACGGTTCCCTCGCACGCCCGGCAGGCGTAACGCGGCCGGCGCGTGACCCGCACCCGAAGCTGCGCGGGCACGATATCGAGCTGTTGGCTGCGCGTTTCGCCGATCACATGCAGCGCGCCACCACAGCAGGGGCACTCGCGGTGCTCGATGTCCACCACCACCTCGTAGCGCGGCAAGTGTGCCGGCAGATCGCCGAGATTGCGCTGCGCCGGTGCCGCTCGGCGCTTCTGCTCCTTCGGCTCTGGTGCAATAGTGTCCTGTGCCGCCTGGTTCGCGGCGACCGTTTGCTCCAGATCCTCGAGCCCCAATTGCAACTGGTCATCGGTGAGTTGCTCGGAGCGGCGGCCGAACCGATGGCGCACCAGCCGATGAATGAGCAGGCGCAGCTTGTCATTCTCGGTATCGAGCTCTCGCACGACGTCGCGCAGCATTTGCTGCAGCGTCGCGGGATCGTCAGGCAGGTTGTCCAGATCGATTCGCACGCTGCGATTCTGAACGACGCCGCCGAATCGGTGCCAGCCGATTTTTATCGGCGACGCGGGTTTTTATCCCGCCAGTTCCGGTGCTCGTCGCGGCTGCGCTGCGCGCCATTCACAGCCATCCAGCAGCGCCGCCAATTGCGCGCTCGAGAGCATGATCCGGCCAGTCGTCTCGGATGACGGCCAAACAAACTGCCCATGCTCCAGCCGCTTGGTCAGCATGCACAGGCCGGCGCCATCATGCCATATCAGCTTGATCAGTCCTGCGCGACGCCCGCGGAAGGCATACACAGCGCCATCGAACGGGTTGTCGCGCAGCGACTGCTGCACCAGCATTGCCAGCCCCACCATACCCTTGCGCATATCGGTCACGCCGCAGGCGAGATACACGCGCAGGCCGGGTGCGAGTGTGATCATCGGCCTTGCAGCATGCCCAGGAACTCGCCGCAATGCCCGATCATCTACCTGCCCATCAACGCGCACCAATATGCCGCCCGGCAGCACGATCTCGATTATTCCCAGCGGCCGGGGCGATTGCGGGATCGTTACTGGCGGGGCGGGCGGCTCAGCCGGTAGCTGGCCGGCCAGCCGCGTCGGCGCCAGCTCCACTTGCGCAAACCGTGTCGGCCGCCTCATCCGCTCCGTCGGAGCCGGCAACAGTTCTCGACGCCAGGTATAAAGCTGCCCCGTACCGATCGCGTATTTGCGCGCCACCTCGCTCGGGGTCAGTTCGGGCCCGAGGCTCTCAGCCACAATCTCGCGCTTTTGCTCCAGCGTCCAACTCCGCCGGCGCTCGCCCCGCGTGATAACCTCCACTCGGACGTTGTGTGCGCTCTTACGATCTGTCGTATGAGCGCTCTCATCAGGGCCGGATCCGTTTAGCGTCTCATCCATGCGGCCCTTCGATCACACGAATGCCGCGCGCCGCCCATGTGGTGCCGCCGAATCGCTTACGGAAGGCGAGGCCTCGGATGCATTGGGACGCGGCTATTACGCGCGTGGTGCGGTCTCTGGCCGGGGTTACCGGAACGGCTATCGGACGGGGCGGCTGAAGAGCGCGGAGGGATTGATTGACTATAGCGCGCCGCAGATTGCCGAGCGCACGGAGCCGTTCGGCTCGCGGATCCGGCAGATTCTGCGCGGCCGGACGGAAGAGCTGGAGGATCTGGCGGTGGAGATGTATGCGCGCGGGCTTTCCACCCGTGACATCGAGGCCCTGTTCGCCGACGAGAGCGGGAACTCGCTGTTGAGCCGCACGGCAGTGAGTGAGATCACTGAGCGGCTGTGGGCGGAATATGAAAGCTTCGCCAGCCGGGATCTCTCCGAATTCGACCTCCTCTACCTGTTCGTCGATGGCATCGCCGAACGCCTCCACCTCGGGCAGCCGCGCGAGGCGGTGCTGGCAGCCTGGGGCGTCACAGCGGATGGCAAAAAGGTGCTGCTGCACCTGGCTCCGGGAACCAAGGAGGACACCGCGAGCTGCAGGGAGTTCTTCCAGGACATGCGCCGGCGCGGTCTGCCCGATCCGCTGCTGGTGGTAAGCGACGGTGCACCGGGTGCGATCCGCGCCATCGAAGAATGCTTCCCGCGCGCCCTGCGGCAACGCTGTCTCGCGCACAAGATGCGGAACTTGCAAAGCAAGGTGCCCGAGACTGTCTGGCCGGAATTTCATGCCCGCGCGCAGGCTTGCTATCAGGCCGCCTCGCCGGCATTGGCGCGGCTGCTGCGTGAGGACATCGTGACGACGTACGGCAGCGATCTGCCCGCGGCGGTGGCATGCCTCAACGACGATTTTGAGGCGTGCATCGCGCATCTTCGGTTCCCCTTGGCGCATCGACGCGTCATCCGCACCACGGATGTGTTGGACAAGCGTGTTTGTGCCTCGCGGCTTGTGGCGTCGCCTACCTCATCAGCCGCTTCGTGCCGGTCTTGGTTACCGTCTTCCTCTTCGTTTGGGGCCGTTCCTGCCAAGCTGCAACGAAGCGGGCATACGCGGTCTCCGCTTGTTCAACCCAGGCCCGCTCCTGCTGACGTAGCGCTTTGATGCTGTAGTCGCGAGCCAGACCAGGCGCGTTGCCGCCACGGCGTGAAACGGCTCCCGCGTTCAGCTGCATCTGTCGCTGCTTCATGGCGACCAGCGCGGGCCGGGCCCACGCATAGTCCTCCTGCTTCGTGAGCAGATGCCACGCCAGCACCGCGATCTTGCGCGCTGTGGCCACGGCAGCGACTTGCTTGCCTTTGCGGCTCTGGATGCGCAGGAAGAACGCGTGCAGTGGTCCCGGGGTCGCCGCAGCGGCCCACGCGGCCTCCACCAGCATGCCGCGCGCTTGGCTCCGACCCTGCTTGCTGATCCGTCCGTACTGGGCGGGCTTGTCGCCGCTTTGGCGAACACATGGATCCAGGCCGAGGTAACTCACCAGTCGCTCGGCAGAGGGAAAGCGCGACACGTCGCCGATCGCGGACAGGAGGCCGGCGGCGACGGACACGTTGACGCCGCCGATAGTCATGAGCCTCCGGATGCGATCGTCACCCAGGCAAGCCGAGGCGAGTGCCCGTTCGGCCTCGGTCAGTTCCTGCGTCATCGCGTCGAGCGCCATGAGCCAGCGGTCCACGGCCGCCCTCTCGTCCTCCGCCAAACGCTGGTTGGCGAGCCACTTGCGCCCTGGCGTCATGAACAACTTGCCCTGATACGGCGGAATCAGATTGGCGTGCAGCACCGCGTGGATGCGGTTCTTGGTCCGCGTCATGCTCTGGACGATACCGGCGCGGCGCGCGACCAGCCGACGCAGGCGCTCGGTCGCCTCGTTAGGCTGCCAGACCTCCGGCAGGTATCCCGCCGCATGCAGCCGGGCGAGTACCGCCGCGTCAATGCGGTCCGTCTTGACCTTGGCATCGGCGATTACCCGCACCTGCAGTGGGTTCGCGATGACCACTCGACCGGCATACGGCTTAAGCAACCGCACGATGGCCGTCGTGTTACCGGTGGCCTCCAGCACCACCTCGTCGTTCGGGCCGAGCGTGCGCGCGAACTCAAGGACCTTATGGTAGACCAGGTCCAATCGTCCGCGTTGGCGCAACACGCCGTCCTCCAGCTCAGCAACCTGCGCGAAGCTTCGGTGCACGTCCAATCCAATCACCCTCATGTCCTGACCCTCGTTCTTGTTCAGGAGCAGGCGGGGCAACACGACATCTACGGATCCGCGCTCGCAGCGCACCCGGGTTGGTCGCAGGGGCGGCCAGTTACTAACGCGAGCTCGCAGCTCATGATGCGACAACGGCCTGCCCACCTTCCGTGCTCCAGGCTCCCCTGTCCCGGTCGCCCGAAGACTACGCACCCGCCCCACGGCAGGCACGACGGAAGCCAGCAACGGCATACCCGATACCAACCTGCTCGAACGGCTGTTTGGTGAGGAACGGCGGCGCACCAAGGTCATTCCGCATGCCTTCGGCGAGCGTGCTGTTCTGAAGCTGATGTATGCCGCTCTGATCCGTGCCTCCGAGCGCTGGCGCGGCATCAGGGTAACCGAGTTCGAGCAGCGTCAGCTCAATGCCATCCGCAACGAGCTCGACCGCGCCCACGCCGAGCGCACCGCGCCTGCTATAAGCCCAAATGTCACGACAACCCCAACCCGTTTATCCAGCAAGAAGCGGACTTGACCGATCGCTGTAGTAGTCGCGTACCTGAATCACGATCGGGAGTGTGAGCGGCGGCGAGCAGGTGAAAGGGTGTGCCGGGGTTCGAGGCTCGGGAGGAGTGTCCCAGGGGCTGCGCAGCCGTGGCGGCACCGATGCGGCGGCAGGCCCGGTGAGGAGGAGGGCACGGCGGGAAAGCAAGGCTGGTCGCGGCGGATTCAACCGGCTGGCTGAATAGCGCTGAGGTAACCGGACATGCGTCTCACCATGTAGCGGATGCTCCAACTCAGCAACAGCACATCCGCCGCGACGCCGAGCATCGGCGATATAAGGAGAAATTCGGCGTGTGGCAAATAGATCGCGAGCGCGATGTGCACCGCACTCATGATGATCAGCCCACTTCCCCATACCGTCGTGGTAACCAAGAACGCGCGCCCTTTATCCATCGCGACAACGGCATCGAATCGGACGCGCCTTTGCGGGCCGCTGGCGGCAACGAATTGTCGGGCGACATAAAGGATGACGGGGTGTCCGATGGCGGCCGATATCAGGAAGCCCAGTCCGATGATAGCCCCCTGGCACGAACGCAGCACCAGCGCTACCGACACATTGGGCGACAGCACGGTGACGGTCAGGTGGATCGCGATGCCCGCCAGTGCGATGAGCGCGATGGCATCCATCATTCGTTTGCGCGAAAGTTGGAAGAGGAATCCGATGACCGGGAAGATGGTCGCATAAAGAAGCGGTAGCACGCTCTCGTTAGGAAAGCGCGGCTCCAGAAAACGGAACAGCAGATAGGGACAAAGTGCGTTGACGATCAGACTGAAAGCAATAGAGCGGAATGCGGCAGCGCGGTTGAAAGCGCCCGATGCGGCACTGGAGTTTGCAAGCTCTGGGGCTGATCGTGGCAATTCGGGCATTGATATCATCGCGAGAGAGATGGGCTTCACTGACAGGACGGAAAGGGCCGAGATCTGGACCGCGCCGGTGGCCGGCGCATCCGCGAATGCCGGCCAGCCTTTCGGCTGACCGGCATTGAGTTCTTGGTTTCGCGCGCGGCCGCCCCACCAACCCCGCGCGCGATACCGCTCGCATGAGATCAAGCCTCATGCTGCGCGGTATAACAGGCCGCCGAGCCGCCAAGCGGGAGCGATGTCGCACCCTGGACAGGGATGCCGTCTGGCCGCAGCCTGGAGTTGCATCATGCAGAGGAGCCGTCATGCTGTTTGATTTCGCCGGGATGGCCCCGGAGAACGTCTATAAGCTGCTAGTGTCTACGGTCGTGCCGCGGCCGATTGCCTGGGTGACGACGAGGGACATCGACGGCACGGTCAATGCAGCGCCGTTTTCGTTTTTCAACGCGGTTTCCGGAAACCCGCCTGTGCTGGTAATCGGGATCGGGGGACGGGCGCCGGGGGATGTGAAGGACACGGGCGGGAATATCCGGCGCACCGGTCAGTTCGTGGTCAACCTGGTGAGTTATGGCCTGGCAGAGCGCATGAACATCACGGCGATCGATTTCGGCAAGGAGGTGAACGAGCTGCGGGAGGCTGGATTAACCATCGCGCCGAGCGCGCGCGTGCAACCGCCGCGGATCGCGGAAGCGCCGGTTTCATTTGAATGCGAACGGTTGGTGATTGTGGAGGTCGGGGTTGACCGGGCGGTGGTTCTGGGCCGCGCGGTTGCGGTGCATATTAGGGACGAGTTCGTGCTGGATGAGGAGCGCGGCTACGTCGATACGCCGAAGCTGGGCTTGATCGGGAGGATGCACGGGCGTGGGTGGTATGCGCGCACAACGGAGCTGTTCGAGATGCCACGGATCGCGGTGGAAGATTGGGAGCGGCGGAGTTAAGGATTAGTCCGCGCGACCCGGAATATTACGAGCTTATCCCATAAGACTTTTTCATTAACTAACCGTCCGAGACTTCTCACTAAGCAACACGTCCCGGTTCTGGGTGAGCGTGACCACATACGAAAGAATCTGATTGTCTGGTTATGAACTCTGGGCGTTCTCCCCGTGTGCTGTCGTCAGGCCGGCGGGAATTTGGTAACGATCTGCCTTCGACATGACATTTCTTCCTAATGGGGTAGAATTTCCTATTGCAAATAGGTGCCGAAGAGTTTTAATTTCCCTGTTTATAGATCGGCCTGGTTCAAAAGCGAAACAAAGGAATCGAAAGAACTGGGGGGAATGTTGCCAGTGATGCGCCGAAGTGTTGAGCGCGACGGCTGTTTTCGGGGACTTCAGCACCCCCGGCCTCTCGGCCGTCCAGCGGCGTCCCTGCTAACCACCTGCGATTTTTAAGTGCGCTGGTTAATTGGAGGCGATACCGCCGCTATCCGGACAACTGTTCAGCGCCTGCTCATCCTAAGCGTTTGCGGTTCCGTATCTCAGGGCGCGGTCCTGCCGCAAACCAAGATCTGTTTTGCCGCGTTCTGTCGAGCGATAAGCTTTAATCGCCAGCAGGGAGGGTATATCGATGGTTGAATTGCTTGCCAGCATTGTCGGGGCTTTGGCGGCCGGCGCGGCGGCTAAAGCCGGGGAAGTTGGCGGTCGCGCGATTACCGACGCCTATGACGCTCTGCGGGCCTTGATCGTCCGTAAGCTCGGTAAGAGCGGCGCCGTGCAGAGCGTGGAGGATGAACCACACTCCGAGGCGGCGCAGACAACGCTCGCCGAGTTGATTTCAAAGGCCGGTCTCGCCAACGACCCTGAACTCGCGCAGCACGCTGAGGCGGTGCAGACGGCGATTGCTGGCGCCTCGGGGCCAGGTGGCGCGGATATCGAGGTGGGCGACATCATCGCTAAGGCGAATGTGCTGGTGAACAATCTGGCCGCGACCGGCCGGATCAAATTGGGCAGTCTGCGGGCCGAGACCGGGGACGCGACCCTCACCAATCTGGCGGCAGGAGGCACAGCACCAAAAAAAGCCTGAGCGGGGGCGCGACGGGCGAGGCGTCTTTCGCAGCTGAGGATAGAAGCCCAACAGCGGCGCCCGATCCCGGGATCCAGATCGGCGACATTACGGCCGGGCGCGACGTTATATTCGGTGCCCGCCCGACCGAGCTGATCCGCTTAACCGAGGTCTTTTCCCAGCAGATCGCGGTCAGCAACGAAGCGCGTGTGCTGGCGGAGGTGCGTGTCGCCGAGCTCGCTACTCAACTCGGTTTCACCCGGGAGGCGGTGATCAGCTTCTTCCAGATCGTGGGTGAGCAGGACGTACCGCTCGAGAAGGTGCCGCTGAAGCTGAATGAGATCGCGGCGCGGCACCGAGATATGCTCGACCGGTGGTCTGTACTGGACACGACCGATCCAGTGAGCGCTAACCTCCTGGAGGAAGCCAGGCAAGCTATCGAGACTGGTCGCTACGACGAGGCTGACTCGCTGCTGTTGCGGGAATGCGAGGCGGACATCGCAGCCGCACGCCAAGCGGAGTACATTGCACAGCAGGCGCGAGAGGCGGCGGAGCGTCGGCTGCTCCGAGTGGCCCAGTCGGAAGAGAAGCGTGGTGATCTCGCGATGACACGCTTGCGATACAGCGACGCCGCCGAACACTATGCAGCCGCCGTGGGCTTCGTGCCGGCCCACCTGCCGGATCGCCGCAACTCACTGCTATCACGACGGGCCAACGCCCTGTATTGCCAAGGCTGCGAGCGCGGCGACAACGACGCACTGCGCCACTGCGTTGAAACATTCCGCGTGGTTCTGGAAGGCGTGCCGCGCGAGCGGGTTCCGCTTCAATGGGCCGCAATACAGAACAACCTCGGCAACGCGCTCTGGAGGCTTGGGGGGCGCGAGAGTGACACGGCCCGTCTGGAAGAGGCGGTGGCCGCCTATCGCGCGGCATTGGAAGTGAGGACACGTGATCGGGCGCCGCTCCAATGGGCGGCAACCCAGATGAACCTTGGCAACGTCCTTGCCACTCTTGGCAAACGGGAGTGCGGGACCGCGTGTCTGGGGCAGGCGGTGGCCGCCTACCACGCAGCGCTGCAGGAGATGACGCGCGAGCGGACACCGCTCGACTGGGCGACGACGCAGAACAACCTCGGCAGCGCCCTCCTGGCATTGGGCGAGCGGGAGTGCGGGACGGCATGCCTAGAGGATGCGGTTTCTTCCTATCGGGCGGCGCTGGAAGTGAGAACCCGTGATCGTGCCCCACTCGAGTGGGCGACAACGCAGAACAACCTCGGCAATGCCCTGACGATGCTGGGTGAACGTGAGACTGGGACGGCGTGGCTGGAAGAGGCGGTTTCCGCTTATCGTGCGGCGCTGGAGGTGAGGACGCGCGATCGGGTGCCGCTCCGCTGGGCGACGACACAGAACAATCTCGCGAATGCGCTCACGACCCTTGGTGAGCGTGAGAATGGGACGGCGCGGCTGGAGGAAGCGATTTCTGCCTACCGCGCGGCGCTGCAGGAGAGGACGCGCGATCGGGTGCCGCTCGACTGGGCGATGACGCAGATGAATCTCGGCAGCGCGCTTGAGATGCTGGGAGAGCGCGAAAGTGGGACGACGCGGCTGGAGGAGGCGGTCGCTGCTTATCGGGCAGCGTTGCAGGAGAGGACGCGGGATCGGGTGCCGCTCGACTGGGCGATGACCCAAATGAATTTAGGGAACGCACTTGCAGCCCTGAGCGAGCGGGCGAATGGAACTGCGTATGTGGAGGAGGCGCTGGCGGCTTGGAATGCCTGCCTCGGAGTTACCGCTTCTATTTGGCCGCCCGACTGGATTGAGTTCGTCCAAACTCGCCGAGACGAACTGAAGTCAAAGCTTCGTCCCCCTACGGCGGCGGTGGCGAGCGCATCCTCGGCAACTATAATCATTACGTTATGATCGGATCTTGTCTGGGGGTATTCATGTGGCGCAAGTTGATCAGCATCGTAATGTCGCTTTCTGGGTTGATACTATTGGCGAGCGTAGCATCCGCTGAGGTGCTTATAGGCACGGTGGCCGGGATGAGCGGATCAGTTACTGATCGCGGTCGTGCGTTGCGACCTGGCGAAATGGTGCGGGTCGGTGATACGATTGATGTACCGGCAGATAGCCGTCTGAAACTGCGGATGGCCGATGGATCGGTGATCTCGGTGGCGCCGGGCAGCAGCATGCAAATAACCAATTACAACGTTGGTGGCGCCGGCCGGTATGTGCAGCTCTCGTTGACGCAGGGGTTGCTACGGGTGCTTGTCGCTGCGGCTCGCGGTCCTTCCACGTTCGATGTGCGGACCGCAGCTGGTACTGCATCGGTACGTTCGCGTTCTGCCGATTGGTTTGTGAGGGTGCAATCAGGTGGGGTTCAGGTCGGGGTATTGGACGGTACCGTCGATTTAAGTGGTGCAGCGACAAGGCAGTCGGTTTCGATCCCCTCCCACTGGGGCACGAGGAGCGAGATCGGGCTTAAGGTTATGCCGCCTCGGCGCTGGGGCAAGTCGGACTTCAGCCCGGTGATTGATCTTACGGAATGTTGTCAATTAGCCCAACCAAAAGTGGCGCAGCCTAGCGATTGACACCCGGTAAAGTTGCGACCTGTACTTAGGTTGGCAGGCGGGCGCATAAGAGTAACGTACAGATAAATTGTTGACTTAACTCAGCGGTGTTTGCTTCACTTCCGATAGGGAGTGCCGATTCCTGGAGAAGTGGCGTGAGCAACAGATCAAGCTGTTACCCCCACCGCCTCAGCAGTTCCGCTCGCTGCCGGAGTGTTATCGCGGTTCTCCAGGCTGCGCTCATCGGCCTGACGCCGAGCACGGGCATTGCCTACACTTCTGCTGGGGACCGAAATTTTCCAGCTACCCTCATTTTACCCCAGGTTGCCCCCTCGGACGCGTTTTGGATCACTCCCCAAACGCTGCCAATGACAGGGGGAAGACAAACCCAGCTTACCGGAACCTACACCAAAACGATTACCGAACGGTTTGGATTGCAGTTTGAGGATGGGTTTACGCGGCTGGGATCGGAAACCCAAGCTCAGAGCCCTGACGTGCAACTGCAATATGAAGCGGTCCTTAACGAGGAACATGAATTTATTCTATCGCTCCAGGTGGACCAGAGTTTCGGTTCGAACAACGACCTTCCGGCGAGCCCTGCAACAACGCCGGCTGTAACCTTCGCCAAGGGTCTGGGTGACCTCCCGATCGGCTATTTGCGTCCGCTCGCAATCACCGGCATCGCAGGCTACTCCGCCGCACAAGGCGCACATCCCAACGCGATGATTACCGGCTTATCCGTCCAATATTCAATACCGTATCTGCTGTCGAAAGTGGCGTATGTTGACCTGCCGCCAGTCTTGCGTGGAATGACGCCTATCACGGAGGTGATGTACACCACCGCGGTTGGACGGAACTACGGTCAGGAAGCGAAACTGGTAGTCGCACCGGGTGTTAGCTACACTCAAGGTAGCGGGTGGGAATTTGGCATTGAGGCGCTGATCCCCGGCACGAGTGGGGCGGGTCACGGGGTCGGCGTCATTGCCCAGTTTGTCGTACAACTTGATTATCTTCTGCCCAACAGCATTCTCGGGCGGCCTATATTCCCCTGACCGAGCCCCTGGTTCATCAAGACATGGCGCCACGAGCGGCAACTGGCCAAAGGCTCTCGACACGACCGTTGCGGATGCCGACATACCAATCGTAGCGATCGACCGTGGGATCGCAATGGCCGGGGACGAGGCGGAGTTTTTCCCCGAGCTTCGGCGCACCCGTTTCGGATGGAACTTCCAGCTTGCCATGCTCGTCGGAAGCGCCGAGGTAGCGGATATCGGGTCGTTGCCAGATGAGCGGTAGGCCGCTATCGACGGCCAGCGCCTTGAGACCGGCATCGAGCACAGCGATACCGGGCCGCGGCGTGCTCATGACCGTGGATAGAACGAACAGGGCATGGCGGAAGGTGCTGATGGGATGGCCTAACTCGTCAAGGTTGCGAGCGTAATCAACGTCCATGAAGACGTAACTGCCGGCCTGGATTTCGTTGTAGATTCCGGACGCGACTTCGAGCTCGAAGGTGCCGGTGCCGGCGCCGCCGACGATGGGGCACTCCAACCCCTGCTGACGGAGTTGCTCCACGGTGCGTCGCGAGGCATCTGCCGCAGCTTCGATGAGGTGGCGGCGTTCCTCGACCGTGCGCTTGTGTTGCGCGCTACCATGGTAAGCCTGCAGGCCGCCGAAAATCAGATGACGGGACCGGGCGATGCGTTGCGCAAGAGCGACCGCCTCGGGACCGGGGGCGACGCCGCAGCGTCCGGCCCCGACATCGATTTCGAGCAGGACTGGTAGGCGGATAGCGGCTGCCTCCGCGGCGGCTTCGATGGCCGAAACCTGCGCCGCGTGGTCGGCACAGACGGCGACCTTGGCAATGTGCGCAAGGGCCGCGAGCCGGGCGAGCTTGGCGGTTCCAACCACTTCGTTGCTGACCAGGATATCGGGGATGCCGCCCCAAGCCAGGACCTCCGCCTCAGCGACTTTTTGCACGCACTGACCGACGGCGCCGCGGGCCATCTGCAGCCGGGCGATGACGGGGGATTTGTGAGTCTTCGCGTGCGCGCGCAGCCGCGCCTGTGACTGCGCAAGCAGGCCGGCCATCCGGTCCAAGTTATGTTCGAAGGCGTCAAGATCGATAACGAGGGCTGGCGTGTCGATTTCATCTTCACGCATTCCCGGCTGGGCCGGCGGCGGCTGGAGCATGAGGTCTTCCTGAAGTTGCGGGCGGAGTGTCGCCCCGACGCGCGGTTGCGGCAAGGCGCGCGGCATTAACCGGATTTCAACGAATCCAGCTTTTTCTACAGCGTCGAAAATACCTGAAGGAAGATCGCCAATGGCGACTACCTACGCATTCGTCTCGGCCACGGCGACAACACTCAGCGTATCCAGCCTGTTCTCTTTGCCGAGTGGAGCCACGGCTCCTCAATGTCTGGTCCTGACCGCACTGGACCGGAACGAATATACGGCGGGTGCGACCGGTGCGACCGGGACGCTTAAGGGAGACGGGCGGACCGCGACTTTCAGCGATATCGGCGAGGACGGCAGAGGGACAGGTATCGTCTTTACTTACCAGACGAGCACGGGGCGGTATTACAACGATATTTACGGCTATCTCGACCAGCTCACTTATACCTCGTCGAGCAGCCCGTTCGATGTCACGAATCTCTCGCTGTTTGGGACCAGTAGTCTCGGGCTTGCCGACTATTATGGCAGCAATGCCTGGTATATGATGCAGGTGGATGCCGCCGGTTATCTGGGCAGTGCGACGGTTGTCACCGAGCCGGGCTATACGGGCACTGTGCCATCCCAGGCCACACCGGACAGCATTGCAGCAGCGGCGCAGAGTTTTATCGGCAAGGCATGGAACCAGGACGGTTGCTGGGTGCTGGCGAGCACGATCGCCGCAGAGGCCGGGACGTCGCTTCCGTTGGTAAGTACGGCGATTGGGCTGCCGGGTCAGTCCAACGGCGAATGGATCGTGGCATTCAACGGTCCGGCCGGGCAGAGTGGCAACTGGCAATCGATGTAAAGGCCGGGGAGCTGATCGTGATCGGCACACCGGGCGGCGGCGGTCACATCACGACCTGTGTTTCAGGGTCCGGTTCTTCGGCGATGCTGGTTGATAACATCACCTACGTTAATCAATCAGGCCAGGTGGTGAACAGCGCTAATGACGGCTCGAGCAGTGACGTTATAGTCGCGGCCCCGCACCCGGCTTCACAGGAATGGGCGGGAGTCCAAGCCTCGTCGGTGGTAATCTATGAGCTGGACACGCCGGTCGTGAGCGTATTGGTCGCTTCTGATACGGTTGATACGGATGGGTCGCAGTCGCTCGCCGCTCTGTTTTCCGCGACCGATCCCGCGGGAAAGGCGATCACGTCGTGGCAGGTGTATGATACGAATGCGGGCGACCGGTTTTCGCTGAATGGCAGCTCGTCGAGCGATCATTCCGCGGCAACCGCGCTGACGGTGGGATCGCTTTCGGGGCTCGACCTGCTGGCGGGGACAGTCGTGGGCTCCGACACGCTGGAGGTCCGGGCGTTCAACGGCAGCTACTGGGGGGATTGGCAGTCGCTTGCGGTTTCGATGGTGGCGAATGCCGCCCTGGCATTGCAGGCTCCGGTGCTGGAGAAGCAGACGCCGGACCAGAGCTGGGTGAACGGCAGCACGGTGGCGTTGACGATACCGGCGTCCACGTTCGTTGATCCGCAGAACGAGACGCTGACCTACCGGGCGACACTGTCGAACGGGCAGGCGTTGCCGGGTTGGCTGCACTTCAATGCGAGTACGGAGACGTTCAGCGGTGTGGCCCCGGCAGGGGCGCAGAACGTGTCGATTACTGTGACCGCGACGGATACGAGCGGCTTGTCGGCCGCGGACACCTTTAACGCCGCGATTGTCGCGCCTCCCAGTGTGGCTTCGCAGATAAGCACTCAGGTCTGGAAGGCCGGAAGCGCGGTTTCTTTCGCATTGCCGGCGAATACGTTTACGGACCCGCAGGGGGAGGCGCTGCATTACTCGGCGACGCTGGCCAATGGCAGTGCGCTGCCAGGCTGGCTGACATTCAACGCGGCGACGCAGACGTTCAGCGGGACGGCGCCGAGCGCGGCCCAGAATCTCTCGATCAAGATGACAGCGACTGATACCAGCGGACTTTCGGCGTCGGAGACCTTTGTGGCGGACGTACAGGCTCCGCAGCCCGTGCGTCAGCCCGGGATCACGGTGACGACCCAGACAGCGGATGAGGCATGGACCGGCGGCGAGACGGTCGCGCTGGTACTGCCGTCGAATACGTTTACCGACGGGATGGGGCTGCGCATGAGCTTTGCGGCGTACGAACTGAACGGACCGGATGTCAGGTCGTGGCTGCACTTCAATTCCGCGAAAGACATGTTGTTTGGAACAGTCCCGGCGGGCGCGAGTGGCACGGTGACCTTGGCGGTGGTGGCTCAGGACGCCCTGCACATGGCGGCGGCAGATGTTTTCAACGTGACGTTCACGCCTGCAGCCAGTGGCGTGGGCAGCGCGATGCAGAGTACGGGTGGCGCAGCGCCAGTGGATGTGCAGCCGACCACAGTTACGGCGCTGCTTGCCGGCATGCATTAACGGCCGACGCAGAGCCGGGCGGACGCGCGTGTGATGATGGCAGCGCGAACCTCCAGGCTGTGCCGTTTCAGCTCGTTCGCAACGAATGCGTCTGCAACCGGCTCGGGCGCTATGGGCCGCAAGGTCTGCAAGACGGGATGGAACAGCACATCCGCGAGGGTATCCGCGATGGATGCGGCCGCATGGGGCAGATGCAATCCGAGCGGCTGGGCTTCCTCAGTGACGATGCGCGCTGCTGCGGTAAGCGTGCAGCCGTGCTGCAGGGTAATGCACGTGGCGAGGTGCCGTAACAGAAACGGGTCAAGACCCGCCTGTTCCGCGACCCGGTCCAGGCGCTGCGCCTCGAGTTCCGCCAATCGGGCAGCCAATTCCGGGAGCGTCAGGGCAAGCGCTGCCTGAGGGCCGATGGTGGGGGCGAGCAGGCCCGCCATGGTCAGGTGCAAAGGGTCGGCCAGGTCGTTGAGGCGGTCCTTTTGGATGCGAGGGAGCGGCCGCGGGCCGTGGCGGCAGGCGGCTCTGGCCGCGTTAGTGAACAAAGCCGATCGATCATCGAGAGGCAGGGCAGGGAGCGTTATCGCCTGCGGGATGCGGATGGTGGCGAAGTTGGCCGGCGAGGAGGAGAGGAGGAGAACGCGGAATCGCGCTCCGGCAGACTGAACCGCGGCACTGATGATGCGCGGCTCGGGCGAGTCGGCGACAACGAGAGCGGGATTTGCGAGGTTCAGTGGCGGCGCGTTGCCCGCATCGACAGAGAACCCGGCGCTCCATCCTCGTATCTCGGCGCGAACGCAAAGCTCGACCGCGAGCCGGGTCTTTCCGCTGCCCGGAGGGCCAAGCAGGGCGTGCACATGAGGCTCGTCCTGGTCGAGCCAGTTGAGCAGGGCGCGGAGCTCGGTCGCGCGGCCGACCAGCGGGAGAGCATGGTTTTCGGGCAGCAGGAGATCGGCCAGTTCAGCCGGGTAGCTGCGAGGCACCGATCGGGCCGCAACGGCCGGCCTGGGCGCGTAACGCGGCGTGGAGAAGCCGGGGGCGGTGCCAACTTCTTCGAACGTTGCAGTCATGAAGTCGTTCAACGGCAGAGTTCCCGTCCTGGGGGCAATAGTGCATCACACACGCGTGAACATTACCAGCTAAATGTGGCTCTCTGGTGATGGGAATGGCCGCGGCCCGAGGTGACCCGTTTGTAAGCGGAGTAACCGGCTCGTGATCAAGCGGACCGGCGGCGCAACGCGAGAGAGGTGGGTTTGAGGTTTGGAAAAGGAGCGGTGCCCGAAAATGCAGCGGAGCGGTGACAGACTGGTTCGGATCGCAATTGTCTGGTTGCTGGTTCTTGTCACGCTCTGGATAATCGAGCCGTACGTCATCAGTTGGTGGTATGCGGCGGGCACGCTTCGGGCCATTACGCCACGCGGCAGTCTCAGCGCTTATGAGCAGGACACGATAAAGGTGTATCAGGAGGCCTCACCCTCCGTGGTGCATGTTTATGCGACGGGTCAGCCGGCGTTCCTTAACGGCGGTGGTCAGGTGCTGCAGACGGGATCAGGCGTGATCTGGGACGACGCCGGCGATATTGTCACGAATAACCATGTTGTGCGCGGCCAGACGCAATTCGGGGTGCGGTTGACGACCGGACAGTTGGTGAATGCGCATCTGGTGGGTACCGCGCCTAACTATGATTTAGCGGTGTTGAGGCTTGATCGTCCGCGCATCGGGCTGCATCCGATCCTGGTCGGGCGGTCCGATGATCTGCAGGTGGGGCAGTCAGTCTTCGCGATCGGCAATCCTTACGGACTGAACCAGACGCTTACGAACGGTATCATAAGTGCGCTGCATGTCCGGCTGCCGGAGAGTCGGGCGGTGGAGATCGCTAACGCGATACAGACGGACGCGCCGATTAATCCGGGAAATTCCGGAGGACCGTTGATCGACTCGGCAGCGCGGATGATCGGGCTGAACACGGCGATCCTGTCGGAGTCCGGCGCCTCGGCCGGGATCGGGTTTGCGATTCCGGTGGACACGGTGAACCGGATTGCGGCGGATATCATTCGCACGGGCCATGCGCCGGTTCCGGGGATCGGCATCATGACGGCCAATCCCGCGGTGGCGGCGCAGCTCGGCGTGCAAGGCATAATCGTGGTGAGGGTGCTCCCCGGGTCCTCGGCGGCGAAGGCCGGGCTTGTGGGAGTGGACCCGCAGACCGGCTCGGTGGGCGATATCATCACTGCGGCGAACGGGAAGCAAGTGAATACAGTTGCGGAGTTGAGTTCGGCAATGGAGCAGGCGGGTATCGGTCATACGGTTACGATGGCGGTGGAGCGCGACGGGCAGAGCAGGGAGGTGAGGGTGGAGGTGCAGGATATTTCGGGTGAGGGGGGAGCGCCTTAGGGCATCTTCCGATCAAAGTGAACCGGTACTGACGTGCCGGCATGCGTTTGCACTATGTATCCAGATGCATATGCACCAGGTCCGTGGAGCATGAAACGAGGCTGACGCGATTCCCCGCCAACGTGCCGACTGCCGGCAGCTACAGCAGATCATCGCGGGTCTGACTGAGGGGGTGATCCTGGTGGACCCCGATCAGACCATTTTCTGGGCCAATGAAACGGCTCTTGCCATGCATGGTGTCGAAAAGCTCGCGGAGCTTGGCGCGACAGTAACGGAATACCGCGAGCGATTTGAACTTCAGTATCGTAACAATCACAAATTATTGCCGGGCGACTACCCGATGGACTGTGTGGTCGCGGGAGAGGAATTCAGTGATGTCATTGTCGAGGTGACCCGAGCAGGCCGGCCCGAGCAGCAATGGGTCCATCGTATCCGCAGCCTGGTGCTTACCGACACCGCGGGGGATCCGGATTGCCTGGTGCTTGTCTTGCACGACGTCACCGAGGGTTTCAGCGCCGAGGAGCGGTTCGAGAGAACCTTCAATGCCGATCCGGCGCCGGCGATCATCTGTCGCCTCTCGGACCTGCGCTACATCAAGGTCAATCTGGGGTTCCAGGAGATGACCGGCTACAAGCGGGATGACGTTATCGGCCGTTCGGTATACGAAATCGATGTCCTGGAGGGCGCGGAACGCCGGGAGTTCGCGATCGAGCGGCTCAACGAGGCAAGAACAATCCCGCAACTTGAAGCGGAGCTGCGGTTGCCCGGCGGCGGAAGCAAATACGTGATCGTCGCCGGCCAGCCGATCGACATTGGCGACGAAAGCTGCATGCTGTTTTACGTTCATGGACCTGGAGCCGCGCAAGAAGGCAGAGGAGGCGCTCCGGCAAAGCGAGGAGAGGTTCTCGAAGTCCTTCCGGCTGATGCCGGTGCGGACGACCATCAGCACGATGCCGGGCTTCCAGATCCTCGATGTGAACGACGCCCTCGTAGCCGCGACCGGCTATTCGGCTGAGGAGGTGATCGGGTGCAGCGCTGCCGAGATCGATCTCTGGTGCAGTGCGTCCATGCGCAAGGAGCTCGAACGGAAGCTGGAACGGATCGGCAGCATCCGCAATGCCGATGTCCAGATAAAGACCAAAGACGGCGCGCTGATCGATTGCCTGCTGTCGGCGGAAACGGTCGTCATTCACGGGCAGGCATGCGTGCTCAGCGTCATGCAGGATATCACCGAACGGAAGCGCTCGGAGCCGCGTCCCGGGCTTCAGGATCACACCGCCCGGGAACGCGATATATTGGCGCTGGTGTGTCAGGGCTCGGGCGATCGCGAGATCGCCGAGAAACTGGGGCTTTCCCGTAATACGATCCGAAACCGGATCGCCGCGATCTACGGCAAAACGGACGTGCACCATCGGGGCGCTCTGGTTGTGTGGGCCCGCGAGCGCGGGTTCACCGGCGACCATCCGCCCGGCATGGGCCGGGCGAGCGTTCGAACAAACATTCGTTAAGTGACAAAAATACTACCGCAGCTGCGGCAGGCGTATCTGGCAGTTGCGCTCCGTGACCCCAATCTGGCCGGCGCCACAGCCCTTATTTCTCGCGCAACCACCAATCGCGAGAAGGCGGGCCGGAACGGTCGTATTATTCCTGTGATGAAAGGGGAGACGGCATGGATAAAGATCGTATAGTCGGGGCGGCAAGGCAGATAAGGGGCTCTGTGAAGGAGGCCCTGGGCAAGATCACCGGTAACAAGAAGGCGCGAGCCGAGGGCATGACAGATAAAGCGGCTGGCAAGGCACAGAACACAGCCGGCAGCGCCAAAGATACGGTACGGGATACCGCAAAGAAGTAAGCCGGTAGGAGGGCACCTGGTCGGAGGGTGCGCTGCGGATCAGGACTACTCAGAGGTGAGGAACGAAACCCTATGTCCGAGCGCTATGCGGCGCCGCGTCATGCCGCGGTGCCGACTGTGGATGGTACCGAAATGGCTCGTCCGCGGGTTTCCTGGTCGGCGATCTTCGCCGGCGCGTTTGTGGTGATCGCGGTTGAGCTACTGCTCGGCGTGCTCGGTGTCGGCGTCGGTCTAGGCCTTGTGCAGCCTGGTGGCACCCCAACGGCCAGCAATCTCAGCCTCGGTGCAGGATGGTGGTGGCTTATTAGTACGATCATCGCCTTTATCTTCGGCAGCTACGTTGCGGCCCGACTTGCGGGTGTGGCGCGGCGCTACGATGGCGTGCTGCACGGGGTTGTCATCTGGGGCGTGGCCGTCCTGGTCACATTCTACCTGTTGACGTCCGCGTTCGGCACGGCCGTCAGCGGGACGCTCTCGGTCGTTGGCAGGACGGTCTCCGCGGCCGGGCAGGGGATCAAAGCGGCAGCTCCGCAACTCACCTCGTCAAACGGTATTAGCCCGCAACTGTTCCAGCAGCAGGCACAAGATTTTCTGCAGCCGACGAACCCTAACCCCGCGACGATGAGCAGACAGGATGCGGAGAAGTCGATCGCAGACGCGCTGCCGAATCTAGCCGCTGGCGGCAACCGGGCAGGGAAGGCTAAGGATCAAATCATCAACATCATGGCGGCACAGCTCAACCTGAGCCACGACGAAGCCACCAAAAGGTTCGACGCAGCCCAGGCCCGCTTCGAGCAGGCGCGCAACAATGCCCTTCACACGGCCAAGCAGGCAGCGGATGAGGCCGCCGCTGCCTCCTCCCGTGCCGCCTACGCGACGTTCGGCGTGATGTTGCTCGAGGCTATTGCCGCATGCATCGGGGGCGCTCTCGCCTCACCGCGCCGCCGTGTGGTGGCGGCCGTGGGTTGAATAATGACCAGTGCCGCATCGGCTGGCGGCGCGCAGCAATTAGGAGCCATGCCATGAAAGCAATTTTATTCGCTGGAATGCTAGCATTCACGATGGCGCTGTCGATGACGCCAACTTTGGCGAAGGGATGCCTGAAGGGTGCGGCAGTCGGCGGCGTGGCGGGCCACATGGCCGGGCATCATACCGTTATAGGAGCTGCCGCTGGTTGCGCCGTGGGCCACCATGAGGCCACCAAACACGCACGGGAGAAGGCCAGCGCATCAAGCCAGGCTGATAGCTCCGGCGCTCCAGCCATCAGCTCGCGTTAGCATAGCCGCTTGAAAGGAGATCGGACATGGGTCGGTTAGGAATTTTTATAATTCCCGTTGTACAGCCCGCGGTTGCTGAGACATCGGACTGAAGGCTATGCGGCGAGAGCCGCGGGTTCAACTTGTTGCTGACGAAAGGCGGCTGGCGAGATGAACCCGTGTCGCTCGATGAGCCAGGTGGTGTTGTAGGTCTCGCGGAATGCGAGCAGCGCCTGGCGCAGTTGCTCGATGGTTTCGAAGGAGCGCACCCATAAAAGGTTCTCCTTCAAGGTGCGGATGAAACGTTCGGCGCAGCCATTGCCTTCCGGGGCGCGCACGAAGGCGGGTGAGCTTTCGATGCCGAGAAACGCGAGCTCGTGCTGGAAGGTATCGGAAAGATATTGCGATCCGTGGTCGTGCCGCACGGCGAGGCCGCGGGCGGCGTGTTTTGCAAAGCCGCCGAAATGCTCCTGCACACCTTGGCGGATCGGTTCGAGCGCCTCGAAGCGGGTGGCACGAGCGGCGGCATGAATCCCGACGCACTCGGCCGAACAATGATCGACCGCGACGAACACCGCGGCCTGGCCTTCGCCGGTGATAGTGGTCGTGAGATCGGTGCCCCACATGGTGTCGAGGGCATCCGGGATGATGGTGCCGTCGTGGCTGCGCGGCCCGCGTGGCCCGCCGACACGGGTGGGAGCGAGGAGGTTATATTCACGCATCAGACGCAGCACGCGCCGCCGCGAGGTGCGGATCCCGGCGATCCGCAGCCGGGCCCAGATCTTGCGATGACCTTCGCCATGAAAAGGGCTGGCGGCCAGGACGGCGCGGATCTGCTCCAGCAGCGCCGCATCGGCCATGGGGCCGACTGGTCCCGGTCGCTGTGGCGCGGCGGCCAGCGGCGGAGCCCGGTGCCGATAGACAGTGGCACGCGGCACCCGCCAAATCCGGCACACCAGGGCGAGGCCGTACGACTTGCCGCTGACCGGCGAGATGGTGCGGCTCATGGCTTCGGCCTCCGCCGGCCCAAAGGGCGGCCAGCCTCCAAAGTGGCAATCTTTTCGTGCAACAGGTCACGCTCGATCATGACTTCGCCAAGCTTGGCCTTGAGGCGCTGGCTCTGCAGTTCCTCGCCATCGCCGGGCCGGCTCGCTAGTGCGGCTTCTCCCGCCGCCAGAAAAGCGTCACGCCAAGCCGTCAGAGTGGCGGCGGTCACACCGAGCGAGCGAGACACCGTCTCGAGGTCCTCGCCCCGCAGCAGCCGCAGGACCGCCGCAGTCTTACGTTGCCGCGACATCCGCCCACCCCGGCCGAGTTCGACAGCATCAGTCTCTTGCGCTCGTCCGGCAACGTCCAGCTGCTGCGTTCTGCCTTGCTTCATCGATCATCCCTCCTGCGGATGCCGTCCGCTTACGGGATGTCTCACTCAACTGTGGAGCGGGGGACCGTTACCCTGGCAATGGGCAGCGTGCCGGGCTGGGCACAGAACGCCAATCAACCGCCGAGCACGCAACAACAGCCGACAAACAAGCCCGAGATAGGCTTAGCAACCGTGAACCCGAGCGGCATCCCGCCGTCACAACGCAACCGCTGCTGACTGATAACGGTGATGTCCGTATCGGGAAGATGATTGGCACGAATATCTATAACAAGAACGACAAGCAGATCGGCAGCGTTGACGGTGTCACAGCGAGCCGGAGCGGGAAGCTGCAGGTGATCATCGCAACCAACAACAAGAAGGTGGCGGTACCCTGGGATAAGGTGATGTTTGGCGATGCAAAGCTCAACAGCGACAACACGGTTCTGATCCCGGACGAGACGCAGCAAAGCCTCAACAGCTTGCCAAGCTATCAGTACCAGAGTAAAAACGGACACTGATTGGGAGGGTCCAGCTCGAACGCGAGGCTGCGCGTCCGGCCGCCAGCGACACCCTCTACGCGGCTTTCGACATCTCGATCGGCGGTTCAATATCCGGCGGGATCGGGCAAACGTAGGGCGTGTCTTTCGTGCGCGCGGCGTGATCCGCCTTTGCGCGCACAAGCAAGGTTTCATCCTTAATCACATCGATCGCGGTCCCGGCCATCACCTTCGCCACGTGCACCATCCCCTTATGCGCCGCGGGCGTCTTGCCCTGCGCTGTAAGCTGCCACGAATGGGCGGGGGTTCCGATCGCGTCCGTGGCGCCACGGGCCTGCACCGTAGGAACCACCCAGCTTACGTCGCCGACATCGGTTGAACCCACCATCTTCGCGCCCGTAGCGTCCAGCGGGACGATCTGATCGCAAAGCGGCACGCCCGTGCGGACAGGCACGCCGACGCGGCGAAAAGCGGACTCGATATCCTCCTCTGACAGGGTTGCCTGTATTTCGGCGGCGAAGGCGCGGTCCTGCTCATTGAACGGTGGCGGCCCGAGGCGCATGAGATTATCATGCATCGCCTTCTCCAGAGGAGCGCTGCCGAGAAGGTTGGAAACGGCACTGATGACGCGATGCTCGACCCGGGTCTCGGTCATCAACGCGGCGCCCTCGGCGATCTTCAGCACGCGTTCCTTCAGCCGCAGCAGTGCAGGCAGGTCAGCGGCGCGGATCAGGTACCGCACCTTGGCGCGGGCCTGCACAACGTTCGGGGCAATTCCACCGGCATCGAGAATGGCACTGTGCACGCGCGCGTCGGAAGGCATGTGCTCACGCATGTAGTTCACGCCCACGCTCATCAACTCCACTGCATCCAGCGCGCTGCGGCCGAGATGCGGGGCAGCGGCCGCATGCGACGCGCGGCCGTGGAAGGCAAAGTCGATACGGGTGTTGGCGAGGGAGACAGCTTCATTCACGCCGGAGAAGGCGGCCGGGTGCCAGGGAGATCGCGATATCAACGTCCCTGAAAGCGCCGGCGCGGACCATAAAGCCCTTGGCGGCGCCGCCTTCCTCGGCCGGGCAACCATAGTAGCGCACGCGGCCGGGAATGTTGTTCTTCTCCAGGTATTCCTTCACCGCGGCGGCAGCCAACAGCGACGCGGACCCAAGCAGGTTGTGGCCGCAGCCGTGGCCGTATCCGTTGCCGGGAAGGGGGCGCGGTTCGGCCACACCCGCTTCCTGGCTGAGCCCGGGAAGCGCGTCGTACTCGCCCAGGATGGCAATGACCGGGCCGTCCTCGCCGGCTTCGCCCATAACCGCGGTGGGAATGCCGGCGACATTCCTGGTGACGCGGAAGCCCTCTTTCTCCAGCATGGCCACATGCTCGGCGCAGGACTCGTGCTCGGTGTAGGCGAGTTCGGGGATCTCCCAGATACGGTCGCTCAGCAGGACGTAATCGTCCTTGCGGGCGTCCGCCAGCCGCCAGATCTCCTCCGTATTCTGCATGCATCCCTTCCTGCTCTGTTGGTCACATGGAAGGGTAGGACGCGGTTCCGTGAGGGGCAATGCAAGATCGCAACCGCGGGGGCGTTGGGCTCGTTTTGGTGACAGGAAATGTCTCGTCGTTGAAATGCGGAGGCATGAAGATGTGGTCACGAATCATTGGATTGGGCGTTGCGCTGGCGGCCGCCGGCGGGCTCGCCGCATGCGCGCCCGGTGGCGGATACGCGGATTACGCGCAGTGGCGGCAGCAACAGGCGGACCAGTCGGCGTATCTGGCGCGGCGGAACCAGGCAGCGGCAAACTGGCAGGCGGCGGAAGGCAACTACTATGGCGCCCAGCAGTCACAGGCGGCCGCGAATGAGGCCGCGGGAGAGGCACAGGTGCAGCAGTCGCATGCAAATCGGGATGCGTTCTTTAGCAATCTGGGGTTCTAAATTGAACCAAGGTTAGTTTAGGAACATCAGGAACGGGGCTTGAGTGCGCGGCGGTAGCCGCCCCGTAGACTGCCGCACCACAAGTTCCGTAGGCAGCACAATGCGGGGAGCGGCGGCTTCCAAGCCGGCGAGCATAGCCAGCAGCGTGTTCATCGCAGATCGGCCCATGTCTTCCATCGGCTGGCGCACCGTCGTCAACGCGGGGTGGGCCTGGGATGCCGCGGGAATGTCGTCGAATCCGACCACCGAGATGTCCCGCGGCACCCCCAGGCCGGCTTCGCCTAGCGCCGCCAGGGCGCCCAGGGCGCTCAGGTCGTTGGCGGCGAAAATAGCGGTGGGTCGTTTGGCGACCGCCAGCAGCCGGTGCGCGGCCTCATTTCCGCCGCGCTGCGTGAAGTCACTGCTGACGACGAGGGTCGGATCGCGCGGCAGGCCGAACCTCGCCAGGGTATCGTCGTAGCCGCGATGCCGTTCCCGTGCAGAGGTGAGCCGCTCGTTGCCAGTGATGAAGGCGATGCGGCGGTGCCCCAACTCGGCAAGGTGCGTCACCGCAAGCTGGCCACCAGTGTAGTTGTCGGCGACAATACAGGGGAACTGCGATTGCGGGCCGGAATGTTCAATTGTGATAACCGGAATGGAAGTCGCCGACAAAGTATCAATATACTCGGAACGGTAGGGTAGCAGAGCAATCACGCCGTCGGCGATCTGACCCATCAGTTGCAGCACGCTGCCGGGCGGGGAGTGCCCGGCATCCATGAGGGAATAGATCAGCATCTCGTAGCCGGCAGCGCGGGCCGCCCGCCCGACACCCGCGATGACCTCGCTGATGAAGGGATTGTGCAGTTCCTGCGTCACTACGCCGATGATGCGGCTGTTTCCTCCGGACAGCTTCTGCGCGGCGCGGTTCAAGACGTATCCCATCTCCGCGGCAACCCGCAGGATCTCGTTGCGCGTTTCCCGGGAGACGCCGGCACGGTTACCGAGCGCCCGCGAGGCGGTCATGGCAGATACGCCCGCGGCCTTGGCGACCTCCATGAGGGTAGGGAGCCGTTTGCTCATTTCTTGGTCTCACACTCGGTTTCGTCGTTGGTCGAACTCCATGCGGGTTCGGCGGAGGCGGCCCGGATCGCCGGGTCGCCACAGCAGCGCAACTATATGAGATAGCTTGAGGTAGCGCTACCGTTAGAGCGCCGACGCACTGGATTTCCAACCTGCCGTCATCGCGAGCCCGGGCGAAGGCCGGAGCCGGGTCCAGGCCAGCAGCACAGTGAAATCCTAACGTGGGCTTTGCTCGAACTCAGGCTCACCTTGATGTGATTTGTCGGTAGATAACGGTTATCGCTAACGCTCGCTACCTGCTTCCCGCTCAGGCGTTACGCGTCAAACTTTAGTAGCGATCCGGCCGCAACTAATGGTTGTAGCACCCAACAAAACCGTGGAGGACGAGCCTTGAAACTGAACCGACGTGATTTCCTCACCGCCGCGGGCGCCCTGACGCTTGCGAGCACCGGCCCGGCGGCCCACGCCGTGGACCCCAGCCGGGTGACGTTGTGGGACATCGCGACCGGGAACGTGAAGATACTGCTGCAGCAGACGGTGCAGCGCTTCGACCAGCACCACTCCGACATCGATGTAGCGGTCGAGTTCTTCCAGAACGATCCGTATAAAACGAAACTGCGCATGGCAATGGGGGCCGGCCAGCCGCCCGATGTGTTCATCGGCTGGGGCGGCGGCATTCTGCAGTCGTATGTTGAGAGCCGGAAGGTCATCGCCCTGCCGCAAAGCGTCAACACCTCCCGCTTTATCGATTCAGTGATGCAGGCGGTCACCTTCAACGGCCACGTCTACGGCGTGCCGTGCCGCGGGACCCAACCTGTGCTGTTCTACTACAACAAGCCGATCTTCCAAAAATACGGGATCAGCCCGCCCAAGACCTGGACGGAGCTATTGGCCGCGGTGAAGACTTTGCGCGGCAAGGGTATCGTGCCGATCAGCCTCGCCGGCCAAGCAAACTGGCCCGGCCTGATGTACGAGGAGTATCTGGTCAACCGCATCGGCGGCAACGCGCCATTTCAGGCGGTGCTGGACGGCAAGGCGGATGCCTGGAGCAATCCGGCCTTCGTCAAGGCCAATCAGATGATTGTCGAGCTCGTGGATCTCCGCGCGTTTCCTTCGGATTTCGACGCGCTGAATTACAACACTGGCCAATCCAGCCAACTGCTCTACAGCGGCCAGGCGGCGATGCAGTTGATGGGCGCGTGGGATTATGCGCTCATTCTCTCCGACGCGCCCGATTTCATCATCAAGGGCCAGCTCGGCTGGTTTCCCTTCCCCGCGGTTGAGGGCGGCGCCGGCGACCCGAAGAATGTTGCCGGCAACCCGTGCAACTTTTACTCGATCAGTGCGCGCTCACGAAGTCAGACGCAGGCGGCTACCTTCCTCGCCGACGGCGTGCTGAACGATTTCCAGGTCGATGGGATGCTGAAGATCGGGGAGGTCCCGCCGGTCAAGGGCATTCGCTCGAAGCTCACCAATGTAGAGCATTCCGACTGGCTGCTCACTGTCTATGATCTGGCTGCGAATGCTCCGCATTTCGACCTGTCCTGGGACCAAGCGCTGCCTCCACGCCAGGCACAGGCGATGCTGACCAATCTCGGTCTGCTGTTCCTTAAGCAGCTCACGCCCGAGCAGTTCACCAAGCAGATGAACGACTCCATGCACGCATAGCCATGATCAGGAGCAGGGAGCGGGCAGTGGTTCTGGCTGTGCTGACGGCGCCAGGGCTGGCGATTTTTCTCGTCTTCGCACTCGGGCCGATGATCGCCGCCGCGGGCATCGGGTTCCTGAACTGGGACGGGATCTCCGCGTCCCAGTGGGCGGGTGGCCACAACTGGGTGAAAACGGTGGCAGACCCGGTGACGTTGCGCGCCCTGCGCCTGACCTTTGAGTTGATGGCCCTATCCTGGCTGATTCAGACGCCGATCAGCCTCGCGCTGGGCGTGTTCATCGCCAAGCACTCCCGCTACCGCTCCGTTCTTGCGGTGGTTTATTTCCTGCCGCTGCTGTTTTCCGCCGTGGCGATCGGGATCGTATGGTCCACCGCCATCCTTTCGCGCAGCGGTGCGCTGAACGTGCTGCTGCGCGCGGTCGGCCTGGGCGGCGTCGCGACGGATTGGGTCGGCAGCCCGAACACCGCTTTCTATGCAGTCGCCGCCGTGATCGCCTGGCAGTTCATCCCGTTTCACACACTGCTTTACCAGGCTGGGCGCAGGCAAATCCCCCGCACGCTGTACGAGGCCGCGCTGGTCGACGGCGCGAGCGACTGGTCGCAATTCCTGCACATTACCCTGCCGCAGCTTCGCTACACCATCGTCACCTCGACAACACTCATTCTTATCGGATCGCTGACCTATTTCGATCTTATCTTCATCATGACTGGCGGCGGACCGGGCTTTGCCACGCGCACGCTGTCGCTGCAGATGTATATCACGGCGTTCCAGGACACCCAGATCGGATACGGCAGCGCGATCGCGGTGGTGCTCGCAGTAGCCGGACTGGTGCTCGCTGCCGCGCTGGTGCGCTTGAGCGGTTTCGGCGCTATGCAAAGCCAGGCAGAGGGACTGTGAGCGTGGCCGATACTATTGCACCTACTATTGCACCGCGCGCACCGCGCTATCGGCCGAGGATCATCAAGCTCCCGCTCGGGCGGGTGCCGATGGTCATACTCAGCCTCGCCTGGTTGGCAATCGCCATTTATCCGATCTACTACGTCGCGATCGTCAGCGTCGAAACACGCACGAAGTTCTTCTCCAACCACAGTCTGCTGCTCCCGGCGGATATTACGGGTGCCAACTACGCGACGACGTTCCAGAACGGCATCCTGCATTACTTCCTGAACAGCGTGATCGTGACGCTCGCGTGCATCGCCGGGGTCCTGGCAGTGTCGCTGCCTCTTGCCTATGCCATCGCGCGATTGCAGGGCCGCTACACGGCAACGGTATTCCGGCTGCTGCTGCTTGGGCTCGCCGTGCCGATCCAGGCCGCCATCATTCCGATCTACGTGCTCATGATTCATATCGGCCTGTATAATAGCTTGTTCGGGCTGATCCCGGCGCAGGTCGCCTTTGGCATCCCGATCACTGTTCTGATCCTGGTTAATTTTATCCGCGACATCCCGCAGGATCTGTTTGCCGCCATGACAATTGATGGCGTGAACGATCTCGGCCTGATCTGGTATCTGGTGGCGCCGATCTCACGGCCGGCGCTGGCGACCGTGGCGATCTACAACGCCATCCAGATATGGAACAACTTCCTGTTTCCCCTGGTGCTGACGCAAGGCGGCTCCGTGCAAACGCTGCCGCTCGCACTGCAGAGCTTCGAGGGCGAGTTCGGCATCGACATCCCTGGGCTGATGGCTGCCGTCGTCCTCTCTGCCCTCCCCATCGTCCTGCTCTACGTGTTCGCGCAGCGGCAGCTCGTCAGCGGACTCACGGCGGGGTTCGGTAAATAAAAGGAGAATACGCATGACAACAGGCAGATTCCTTTCGGCGAAAGGTGACGCCATTCTGGACTCCAATGGCGCCCGGATCACGCTGCGCGGGGTCGGCCTCGGCGGCTGGCTCAATATGGAGAATTTCATCACCGGCTACCCCGCCAACGAGGAGGCGATGCGCCACGCCGTTACCGTGGCCATCGGGCGCGACAAGGCGGATTTTATGTTTGAGAAGTTCCTGCAGTACTTCTTCGACGAGCCCGATGCTGCATATCTAGCGGAGCTCGGCCTGAACTGCGTGCGCATTCCGGTGAACTACCGCCACTTCGAAGACGATCTGGCACCTTTCGTGCTGAAGCAGGACGGGTTCCGCCATCTGGATCGCGCGATCGCAGCCTGCGCGCGACACGGCGTGTATGTGATCATCGATCTGCACGCCCTGCCAGGGTTTCAGAACCAGCACTGGCATTCCGATAACCCAACACACAAGGCGCTCTTCTGGGTCCATCGCCATTTCCAGGACCGCGCCGTGTGGTTGTGGGAGGCAATTGCGGACCACTATAAGGGGGAGCCGTGGGTCGCCGGCTACAACCTGATCAATGAACCGGCCGACCCGAACGAGGCGATGATCATGCCGCTTTACGACCGGCTCTATCGCGCCATCCGTGCCATCGACCCGAACCATATCATTTTTCTTGAAGGCAACCGCTACTCCCAGGACTTCCACATGTTTGGCGAGCCGTGGGAGGGAGTGGTTTATTCGAACCACGACTACTGTCTGCCGGGTTTCGTGGACGGCGGGAACTATCCGGGCACCAACCGCGGCCAATACGTGGACCGGAAGGTGTTGGAGGACACGTTCACGAGGCGCAGCCGCTACATGCTCGACCACGGGACGCATATCTGGGTGAGCGAGTTCGGCCCGGTTTATCCGCGCTGGGCTCCGGACACGCACGACGCGCGGTATCGTGCCCTGCAGGACCAGCTAGACATCTATGCGCGCGCCGGGGCGAGCTGGTCGATCTGGCTGCACAAGGACATCGGCCTGCAGGGTCTTCTCTATGCCTCGGCCGAGTCGGCGTACAACCGGCGTATCGCAGGTTTCCGTGACAAGAAAGACCGGCTCGGGGCCGATTCCTGGGGCAGCAGCGACCGGCAAATCCGCCATGTCATGGAGCCAATCGAGCAGCTCTTCCGCGAGGAGTTTCCGCGTTATTCGCCATTCCCGTTCGGGGCGCAGCGGGAGATTCAGCAGCTCGTGCGGCACCTCCTGATCTCGGAGCCGCTGCTCGAGGAGTACGCAGCGCTGTTCAGGGACCTGTCGTACGACGACCTGGACGAACTGATGCGGTCGTTCCAACTCGAACGCTGCGACCGGCGCACCCGGCTGGCCGAACTGTTAAAGGAGTACGGCAGGGCGTGAGGTCAGGCCTTCACGCCCTCAATGACGTTGCCGAACCGCTCCCAGGTTTTGCCGTTCCATCTCTGAAGCTGCATTGCCCGGATCGGGTGGTAGTCGGTACGGTTGGTGGAAACCGTGATGCCGGGCAGCAGTACAGGAACCTCCATCGGCGCGATACTGGTCGCTTGCTGCATGATATTCGTGCGCGAGAAGTCGCCATTGCAAACATTCAGCACGTGGTGCATGACCGTGCTGGCGAGATAGCCGTAAACATAGTTGTTGTCACTCATATCGGCACCAGGCATGTGCCTGGCCATGAAGCCGCGCCATTCGTTCATCCCGGGATCGTGGGCCCAGGCAGGATCGGTGTTCTCCTTCAGATAGCCGCTGGTGATGATCCCGATGCCATTCTGCGGGCCCGCGGGAATCATGACGGACCCGGGGGAGATCGAGACATTGGTCATAAAGAACATGGGTTTCCAGCCGAGGTCGTGAGCCTTGCGGATGGCCTGGGCGGCGGTCTTGGGGGCGGCGGCACAGATGAACACGTCGGCGCCGCTGGCCTGAAGCGAAGTCATCTGTAAATCGACGGTCGGGTCGGTCGCCTCATAGGAGGCAACCTCAACCACGTAGTTACTCCACTTATCACCAAGCGCGTCGCGGACGCCGCTGACGTAGTCCTTGCCGAAATCATCGTTCTGGAACAGGAACGCAATTTTCGGGTTAGATTTCTGAGACAGGATGTATTTCGTATAGATCTGCGCCTCGGTGCGGTAACTGGGCTGCAGGCCGATAGTCCAGGGAAAGCGCTTGTAATCACCCCATTTGTCGGCGCCGGTTGCGACGAAGAGCTGGGGAACTTTGTGCTGGTTTAGATAGCGCTCGATGGCGGAGTTGGTCGGCGTGCCAAGCGTCTGGAACATAAAGTCCACCTGATCTTCCTCTACCAGGCGGCGAACGTCTTCGACCGTACGAGGCGGCATGTACTCGTCGTCGAGCGAGATAAAATCGATCTTGTGCCCGGCCACGCCCCCCTGCTCGTTGAGCATCTTGAAATAGGCGGCTTCAGTCTTGCCGATCGGCGCGTAGGAGGAAACAGGCCCGCTGTAGGGCATGGTGTTGCCGATTTTGAGTCCTGTTGCCGTTACCCCGGGGGTAGATGCGGCGCGGGAGCGGGTGGCGAAGGCGGTCGCAGCGGCGGCGGTGCCGGCAAGGATCGTTCTGCGCGTGATCACGTTACGCTTTCCCCTGGATTGCAGCCGTGGGCTCGGTGGCACAATGTGATGAGAGGCTTGTGGGAGGCAACATCAATGGCGAACGATAGCACTTATGAGCGGTTCCGGGCACTGCATGAAACTGGGACGTTCGTGATGCCGAATGCGTGGGACGGCGCATCGGCGGTACTGCTGAAGCAGGCCGGGTTTAGAGCGCTCGGGACGACCTCGGCCGGAATTGCCTGGGCGCTCGGCAAGCAGGACGGGCGCCATGCGGTGAGCCGCGGGATGGCGGTCGCCAATGGCGTCCTACTGGGACGGCTGACCGGCTTGCCGGTCAACGGAGACCTGGAGGACGGATTCGGCCCCAACCCGGAAGACTGTGCGGCCACCGTGGAGGCGGCGATAGCGGCCGGGCTGGCGGGGCTCGGGATCGAAGATACGACCGCCGATCTGGAACGACCCATCCATGAGTTCGATCATGCGGTGGCGCGGGTGCGGCGGGCGGCGGAGGCGGCACGCGGGCGGATCGTCCTGACCGGGCGTACGGACATTTTTCTCTTCGGCTGGACGGATGTGCAGGAAGCGGTGCGGCGGCTGGTGGCCTTCGCCGAAGCCGGGGCGGACGTGCTGTACGCGCCTGCCCTGCCCGACATGGAGGCGATCCGGGCAGTGGTCCGGGCGGTGGCACCGAAACCGGTGAACGTGCTGATCGGGCCTCGGTCCGGGCCGGTTCGGGTTACCGAACTGGCGGCAACAGGAGTGCGGCGGATCAGCCTAGGAGGCGCGCTCTACCGGCGGGCGATGGGCGGGTTGATGGAGGCCGCGAAGGCGCTGGCCGCTGGGGATATGGTGACGGCGTTGGCCGGGGCGGTTGCGAGCCCGGAGATTACGGAGCTGCTGCCGAGAGCCTAGAATGTCGGTGTGCCGAAGTCGTCGATTCTTGACACTCTGCCAACCCCCCTGTAGCAGACGCCCGCCTTCCGGCAGGGTGACTTGCCAGGAGCGGACATGAACAAGGAACAGGGCGGGCGGCCGCAGACGTTCGAGGAGCGGCTGCGCGCGGCCAGGGAACGGCAAGGGCTGGAACCCAAGCCGCCAAAGCAGGGCGAAGACCAGGGCGGAGAGCCATCTGCGCTGGCTATTGGTCTGCGGGTGGCGCTGGAGCTGGTGGTCGCGTTGGTGTTGGCGTGCGCCATTGGCTGGGGTCTGGATCAGTTGCTGGGGACCAGGGCGCTCTTCCTGATCTTGTTTGTGCCGCTGGGGGCGGCGGCAGGGATTCTGAACGTCTGGCGCATGTTTGGGCCGGACAGAGACAAGTCCGGCCGAAGGCTGTGAGTGGCTGGTTTGGGGGACAGGTAGTTTGGCGACCGGCAGCATCAATGCACTGGACCAGTTCGAACTGCATCCGGTTTTTGGGTCCGTGGGCCGCGCCATTCATTTCAGCCAGTCCAACCTGATGATGGTTGTGGTGATGGTGCTGACGCTGCTGCTGCTGTGGGTGGGAATGCGTCCGCGGGCGATGGTGCCAGGGCGGCTGCAGACGGCAGCCGAAATGATCTACGAATTCACCTACGATATGTGCGTCGATACGATCGGACCGGAAGGAAAACGGTTCTTTCCTTTTATATTTACTCTGTTCCTGTTCATTCTGTTTGGCAACACGATCGGCGTGTTTCCGTATTTCTTCACCTTCACCAGCCATATCGCGGTGACATTGGCACTGACGCTGGTGGTGATTATCATGACAACCCTGGTAGGTTTGTGGATCCACCGGCTGCATTGGTTCAGCTACTTCGTGCCGCAGGGCGTGCCGAAGCTACTGCTGCCGCTGCTGGTGCCGATCGAAGTGCTTTCCTACCTCTCGCGCATCATTTCCCTCTCCGTCCGACTGTTCGCCAACATGATGGCCGGACACGTGATGCTGGAGGTGTTCGGGGCATTCGTGGTCATGCTCGGAGCTGCCGGAGTGATCGGCTGGATTCCCGCGGCTTTCGCGCTAGGCGTGAACACGCTGCTGATCGGGTTTGAAATCCTGGTGGCGGTGTTGCAGGCTTACGTGTTCGCCATCCTGTCTTGCATTTATTTGCACGACGCGGTGCATCTCCACTGACGTGGCAAGATTTTCGTGCGCGGAGGCGGGAGGTCCTGCCGAGGCGCACGATCCAACCTCGAAAGGAGTTAGTCATATGGCTGTAGATCCCAACACCGTAGCCAATGCCGTCGGCATGCCGCTTCCCTCGGCCAAGGCCATGGGTGCGGGCTTGGCGGTCATCGCGCTGGCGGGCGTGGGCGTCGGTATCGGGAATATTTTTGCGGCGCTGGTGAACAGCGTGGCGCGCAACCCGGCCTCGCGCGACCGGGTGTTCGGTCTGGCAATTCTGGGCTTTGCGTTGACAGAAGCGGTGGCGCTGTACGCGCTGGTTATCGCCTTCATTATCCTGTTCGTGTGACCGGGATGCGCGGCCACTGTCCTTTTCTGTGGCCGGTTACGGCGGCGCTGCTCGCCTTGCCGGCGACCGCGATGGCGCAAGGCATGCCGCAGCTCAATTTCGGCAACCCGTTGACGCTGGCTCAGGTCTGGTGGGGCGCGATCATTTTCATCGTGTTCCTTCTGCTTTGCTGGCTGTGGGGGTTGCCGCAGGTGGCGGGCGTGCTGGAGCGGCGGTCGGCGGCGATTGCGGCGGACCTGGACACGGCACGGCAGGCGAAGATGAAGGCCGACCAGTTCGTGGCGGAGACACAGGAGGCGATAGCACGGGCGCGTGCGGAGGCGCAGGGGCAGATCAATTCGGCGCTGGAGGCGGCTAGACAGCACGCCTCCGCCCAGTCGGCGGAGCTGCATACCCGGCTCGAAGCGCAGATCAAGGAATCTGAGGCGCGGATCGACCAGGCACGGCAGACGGCGTTGCGAGCGTTGCGGCAGGTTGCGACCGAAACGGCTGCAGCCGTGGTAACGCGGTTGACGGGCACCGCGCCGCCGCCGGCCCGGCTGGAACAGGCGGTGAGCGTGGCGCTAGCAGCTCGGGCTCCGAGTGAGGGAGGCTGACCGGTCATGGAAATCGGATTCTGGACCAACTCGAAGACCTGGGTCGCGATTGCTTTCTTTCTGTTTTTCATTCTGTTCGGAAAGCGGCTCTGGAAGGCGCTCGCTAACATGCTGGATAGCCGGGCGCAGCAGATCCGGCATGAAATGGACGAGGCGGCCAGGCTACGCCAGGAAGCCGAGCAGATGCTGCAGGAAGCGACTCGCAGCCGCGAGCAGGCGCTGGCCGATGCCAAGTCAATGATCGAGGGGGCGAAGGCGGAATCGGAGCGGCTGGCGGCCCAACTTGCCGAGGAAGCACGCGCGATGGCGCGGCGGCGGGAACAGATGGCGCTTGACCGGATTGGCGCGGCCGAGAAGGCGGCGGTGGATGAGGTGCGCGTGACGGCGGCTGAGGTGGCGACGGTCGCGGCCCGTGACGTGATTGCCGAGGGCTTATCGGAAGACGCGGATGCGCGGTTGATCGATCACTCGATTGCGCGGTTGCCGGCGGCGCTCCGCGCGGCGTAGGGCGGTTCGCGGCCGGTAACCACTTCGACCGGCCCTGATTTTTTGTTTGAGATCGTGGCTCGAAGCATGTTCTTGTGGCGCAGCATTATTGGAGACGGGCGACAGCCGATGTTTCGAGACGAAGCGGCGATTCTGACGGTGGCGGCGACCCTAGCCGCCGCGAGGTTTTCCCAGTTGGCGGCCTCGTCGCGAGAACAGCAAGCAAGGGAATCGCCGATCGATGTGCTCATCAACATCCTGCGGGAGATGGAGAGCAAGAAGCTGATCCCACCCAATCTTGCACCCCGCGGGTGAGCTGATTGAGGCGGGTGCGCCCTGATGCGGCCGATGCAGGGCGCCCGGGTTCGCTCGGTGCCTTAAGATTGACGGCGCTGGGGGTGGTGTTCGGGGATATCGGCACCAGCCCTCTTTACACTTTGAAGACAGTGCTGGGCGCGACGGGAGCGCATCCTTCCGCGAGTGCGGCGCTGGGTGCGTTGTCGTTGATCGTGTGGACGCTGATCATTGTCACCACCGTTAAGTACGTCACGCTTGCGATGCGAGTGGATAACGATGGCGAAGGCGGCATCCTGGCGCTGATGGCACTGTTGGGGGTGAAGCGGCACAGCCGGCCTCTGATCGTCATGGTGGGACTGTTCGGCGCGGCGCTGATCTATGGGGACGGAGCCATCACGCCGGCGATTTCGGTGCTCTCGGCACTGGAAGGCGTGGACATGGTGACCTCGGCGCTGCGGCGGTTCGTGCTGCCCGCAGCAGTGATAATTCTAGTTGCGTTGTTTGCCTTACAGCGGCGCGGAACGGCGAGCGTCGGGGCACTGTTCGGCCCGGTAATGGCAGTATGGTTTGCGGTGATCGGGATTTTAGGGATTTGGGGCATCGCGCAGCATCCGGCGGTACTGGCGGCGCTAAACCCGGTAGCTGGGCTCACCTACCTGTTCTCGGCGGGATTGCGCGGGCTGCTGGTGCTGGGCGGGGTGTTTTTGTGCGTAACGGGGGCGGAGGCGCTGTATGCCGATATGGGGCATTTCGGGCCGCGTCCGATCCGGCTTGCGTGGTCGGCGCTGGTGTTCCCGAGCTTGGTGTTGAATTACGCAGGACAAACCGCTTTGGTGCTGAACGGGGCACCGACCGCGGACGATATCTTTTATCGTTTATGTCCGCGGGCGATGCTGGTTCCGTTGGTGCTGCTGGCGACGGTGGCGACGATCATCGCCAGCCAGTCCATTATCACCGGCGCGTTTTCGATGACTCGTCAGGCGATCCAACTAGGATGGATGCCGCGGCTGAAGATTACGCAGACATCGGCGAAGGGATACGGACAGATTTATGTGGGCGCGGTGAACTGGCTACTCATGCTGGTAACACTGGCGCTGACCCTGGGGTTCGGAAAATCGGACAATCTTGCGGCGGCCTATGGGATCGCGGTCTCGGCGACCATGCTGATGACCTCGGTGCTGCTGTTCATCGCCATGCGAGAAATCTGGGGCTGGGGCGTGATGGCGGCCGGCGGCGTGGCAGGTGCACTGCTGGTGGTGGATGCGGCCTTTGTTGCGGCGAATCTAATGAAGGTCGAGGATGGCGGCTGGGTGCCAATCGTGCTCGCGGTTCTGGTGTATGGCGTGATGTACGTATGGCATAAGGGTACGGCGGCAGTTGCCGCCCGGCTTAGCGAGGCCGTGCAGCCGATCGCCGCGGTGATGGAGCAGGTAGCGCGGGATCAGGTCCCGCGGGTGCCGGGAACCGCGGTGTTTCTGACGCGGACCGAACGGGATGCTCCGCCAGCAATGTTATGGCATCTGAAACATAGCCGCGCGCTGCACCGGCAGGCGGTGATTGTGAACGTGCAGACCGGGTCCGTGCCGTGGGTCGCGGAGGATCGGCGGCTGCAGGTCGAGCAAATCGCGCCCGAGGTGTGGCGGTTACGGGCGCGGTTCGGGTTCATGGAGCGGCCCGATCTTCCGGCGCTATTGCGGCAGGCACAGGAGGTGGGGTGCGCGGTCGATCTTTCAGACGTCACCTATTTCGTTGGACATGAGACGGTTGTGCGGAGTGAAGATCGAGGCAGCTTGCCGCAGTGGATGGAGGCGGGGTTTGCGTTCCTGCAGCGAAATTCCGCGCATGTCACCGATTATTTCCGCCTGCCCGTGGACAACGTGGTGGAGATCGGGCGGGAGGTGGCGGTTTAGCCACGGCGGCTGCGTGCCGGGCGCAACGACAGACAAGCCGCCACGAGGTCAATAGGCGGGTCTTCGCAGGTCGTGCGCAGTGCGGTTAGTTAGCGCTCGCCCGGGGTCCCGTCTCCGTTACCACAGAAGTCGCAGGGTTCTGTGTGTATGTGCCAGCCAGCGCATCCGGCACATGCGAGCATGGCCAGCATGGCGAACGCCAGAATTAGGCGGTTGCGCCTCATCCGCCCTCCCACCGATCCAACGCATCTAGCGCAAGGCGCAGGCCGTCATTTAACAGCACTCATCGTGTTATTGCGAGGAACGTAGCGACGAAGCAATCCACGCCCCGGGCTTGACCGGTGGGCTTGATTTATCGCTCGCCTGCCGAAACCGAGTTTGCAGCGCTCTCGACTCACAGGATCTAATATCATCACGTAAACGTGTCGATCGACCTTATTGACTGACACGCCCCCGGATTGTCGTTTATACGAAACGTGTCGGATGACGGTTGAACGCCGATGGCGAACTATAATCTGCGGTGGGCGGTACTTGGTAGCATCGGTACTCGCAATGCCAATGCTGGCATGGGCCCGTGGGCTCGGGGTGGGTGTTGGGGGCGGCGGCGTTGGCGCCGGCGCAGGAATTGGCACCGGTGCCCACGGCCTTGGGGCAAGCGTCGGTGTAGGACTTGGCGGCGCGGGAATTGGCGCAGGCGTTGGGCTGGGCGGAGGCGGCGGGTTCGGCAATGGCAGTGGGAACAGCGTTGGGAGCGGCAGCAGCGCAGGTAGCGGCCAGGGCATCGGAGGCACGAGCGGAGCTACAAGCTCGTCCGGAAGCAGCGGGAATACCGGAAGCAACGGTGGCGGGAGTGCGGCCGCGGGCGTCAGCGGTGGTAAAGGTTCGTCCGGAACGGGCGTAGGCGCGGGAAGCGGTGGTGGGGCCACCGCCGGGGGAACCGCGAGCAGCAGCGCAAGTTCGTCCGCAAGTGGTGCTAGCGCGGGAAGCAGCGGCGGTGGGGGCTCCGCCGGCAGCGGCGCAAGTTCATCCGGAAACGGTGGGAGTGCAGGAAGCAGCGGTGGCGGGAGTGCGGCCGGGGCCGCCAGCGGCGGTACAGGTTCGTCCGGAACGGGCGTAGGCGCGGGAAGCAGCGCTGGCGGCACCGCCGGCGGAACTGCGAGCAGCAACGCAGGTTCGTCCGGAAGCGCCGGAACTGCGGGAAGCAGTAGCAGCGCAAGTGCAAGCGGTGGACAAGCCGGCGCGAGCGCCGGGGCCAGGGGTGGGGACAACGGTGACCCCCCTGAGCGGCTGTTTCCTAATGGGTCTCCAACGTTCGCGGAGCTGTCGTCGGCCAGGGCGATGATCGCGCGCGACATGAAGAGTCTGGGCATTATTGCCCCACCGCTGAGTCCTGCGCAGGAACGGGCGATTATCGCGCGGGGCTGGAAACCGTGATCGTCGGGTGCTCATCCAGCGCCCGCAATGGCAGGGCGTTCCTTCGGCGCCAGACGCCCCCGACGTGGACCCGCCACAAAAGCTCGGCTCCGGCCGGGCGCTTCTCTTCCGGGATGTCCCAGATGATCTCCGTTTCCCCCGAAACCTGAAGGACATCGCCAGCGGCAAAGTCCGCAAAGAGCAGCCCGACGCGGGGATAGAGGAGAAGGTTGCCGAGGGTATTGTAGAAACGGTTGCCGGCAAAATCCGGGATGGTCAGAATGTTTCCGTTGACACGCACGAAACCAGGCCGTCCGCCGCGATGGGAGACATCCACGCCGGGGCCCGGGCGGTCCCGTGGCCCGGAGGCGGATGCGACGAAGAACGTGTCGGCCTGGGTTATCGCAGTGACCGCCGCCCCATCGAGGTGATCCAGGGTCTCGGCCGGAGCAGGCATCGCGGGGGCGGAGCGCAGGTCGCGGGATTGGATGTATTGCGCGCAGTTTCCGAAGCTTTGCACGACACTGATGATGAACCCGCACGAGCCGTTAGCAACGATATTACCATTAACCCGGTTGCGACGGCGCGTAGCGGGGTCGATCCCAAGCATGCCGACAGCGGCGCCCGCGAGCAGACCGGCAGCAGCGGGATCGTCATCCGCGGGTCGGGCGGCGATAGAGAGCGTGCGCGCGTCCGGAGTGGCGATAAATCCGGGCGCGCCATTGAGGACGGTAGGGATCGGCCAGTCCTGCTCGTCGAGTCCGGCAATAACTACGAAGGGGAGCATGGCGAAGAACTCTCGGTGCTGATCGGGCATGTAATTTCCGGATCGCGGCGCTGCCGCGCCGGGCCATGCGCTCCCGCACGCCGATGCGCTCCTGCATAAGCCGTTCGCCGGGATGGAACGGATCCAAGGCGGGGTCCATTCGGTTAGTCTCCATGAACATCGCCCGCGAAATTGGTTCTTGCGCACCCCGACGGAAATGGATGGGATCGGGAAATCACAATTCCGGGGCCTGGAACGATGGACCGGCTGGACGAGCTCGCCGTGCTGGTGGCGGTGCTGGATACCGGAAGCCTTATCGGCGCTTCGCGGCGGCTGCGTCGGTCTCCACCGGCGGTAACCCGGGCGCTGAGTGCACTGGAGGTGCGGATTGGGGCACGGCTGATCGAGCGGACAACACGGCACGTCGCGCCCACAGAGGCCGGACGGCTTGTGGGGGAACATGCGCGGCGGGTGCTGGCGGAGGTCGATGAGGCGATGCGGGCGGGCGCCGGGCACACCGCGGAACTATCAGGCCTGCTGCGGGTCAGCGCGCCGGTGGTGTTCGGGCGCTTGTATGTCGGCCGGGTGGTCTCGCGGTTCCTGGAGGCGCATCCGGGGGTTCGGGCCGAGGTGTTGTTTTCCGACCGATATCTGGATCTCGTGGAGGAAGGGTTGGACGCGGCGGTGCGGATTGGGACGTTACCGGATTCTGGGCTGGTGATGCGGCTGCTCGGCCATGTTCGGCGGATGCTGGTGGCAAGCCCCGTGTATCTGGCCCGGCGCAGTGTGCCGGATAATCCGGACGCGCTGGCGGATCACGACATCATCTACACCGTGGGACGCCCTGCAGGAGCGGCATGGCGCTTTGGACCTGACGAGCGTGGACGAGCGGTGCGGCTCGTGCCCCGGTTGATGGTTAATCAGGTGGATGCGGCGCTGGCGGCGGCGCGGGCAGGGCAGGGGATCGCGCGGGCGCTTTCTTACCAGGTGGCGGAGGATCTGGAGACGGGAAAGCTGGCGCGGATTCTGGCGGATTTTGAACCGCCTCGGCTACCTGTGCAGATTGTGATGCCGAGCGGACGGCTGGTTCCTCGGCGGGTCCGGGCGTTCGCGGATCTGGTGGTGGAGGTGCTGGGGGCGTTGCCGGTGCTGCGGGAGTAATGATCCGATGTTTTTCGCATCCCCGAGACGCCCCCAGCGGGACGCTTGATCCCAGACCAGGGCCGGCCGAACATGCGCCGTGGTCAGGGAAAGGAGCGAGATGCAGGAAAACGGTAACGCGGTCGCCTATTTCGTGGACCGGCATGCCGAGCAGGGGCGGTCGGATGCGGTAGCTTTCGTGGATCCCTGGCGCCGGCTGACCTATGGCGGATTAAGGGCCGCGACTAGCCGGCTTGCTTCGGCGCTGCAGGATGCCGGCATCCGCCGGGAACGGCGTATTGCGCTGATGATGTTGGATACGGTGGACTTTCCCGTGGCGTTCTGGGGCGCCATGCGGACGGGCGTGGTCCCCGTGCCGGTCAATACGCTGCTGCCCGCGGATCAGGTGGCCTACGCGCTGCAGGACAGCCGCGCACAGGCGCTGATGTTATCCGCGCCGTTGCTGGGGGCGCTACGTCCTATTCTCAAGGATTTATCGGAGCTGCAATACGTCGTCGTCGCCGCACCAGATGGAAGCAGGCCGGACTTCGCGGGAAATGAGATTCCCTTTACTGATTTCGTAGCCAATGGACGCATCGACGTTGCGCCGGTATCGGCGAGCACCGATGAAGTGGCGTTCTGGCTTTATTCATCCGGATCGACGGGGGTGCCGAAAGGCGTCAGGCACGTTCACGGCAGCCTGCAGGCAACCGCCGATACGTACGGGGCGCAGGTTCTGCAAATCCGGCCGGATGACATGGTTTTCTCGGCGGCCAAGTTGTTCTTTGCGTACGGGCTGGGGAACGCCATGACGTTTCCAATGTCGGTGGGCGCGAGCGCAATGCTGTTGCCCGACCGCCCCACGCCGGATGCGGTTCTGGCCACTCTGCGCCACTTCCAACCCACAATCCTCGCGGCCGTCCCGACGCTTTTCGCTGCGCTGCTCTCTCACGCGGAACTTGACGGCGGCGCGGGATCGGACCGGTTGCGTCTTTGCATCTCGGCGGGAGAGCCGCTGCCGGAACCGGTTGGCCGGCGCTGGAAAGAGCAGGTCGGCGTCGATATCCTGGATGGTCTCGGCTCGACCGAGATGCTGCATATTTTCCTTTCCAACCGGCCTGGCGATGTGCGCTACGGAACAACCGGCGTCCCGGTGCCCGGATACGAGGTAAAGATCGTGAACGAAGCCGGGGCTGGCGTCGCGGACGGGGAAACCGGCGAGCTGATCGTGCGCGGTCCCTCGGCCGCCGAAGGATATTGGAACCAGCGCAACAAGAGCAGGAGGACATTCCGCGGCGAGTGGACACATACGGGGGATACGTACGTGCGGCTGCCCGACGGCAGTTATCGCTACTGCGGCCGCGCGGATGACATGATGAAGGTCGGCGGCATCTGGGTCTCGCCGTTCGAGGTGGAAAGCGCGCTGGTGTCCCATCCGTCCGTCTTGGAAGCCGCTGTGGTCGGGATGCCGGATGCGGATGAACTGATCAAACCAAAAGCGTTTGTCGTGCTGCGGCCCGGCGTTTCCGGCAGCCCGCGCCTTTACAAAGAGCTCAAGGCGCATGTGAAGGAAAGGATCGGCGCCTGGAAATATCCGCGCTGGTTCGAGGCGGTGGAGTCGTTGCCGAAAACCGCGACTGGAAAGGTCCAGCGCTTTGAGCTTCGTGCGCACCGGTGAGGAGTTCCGTTAGTCTGGAGGTTTCCGGCCGCAGGATCGAGGGCGCATGGTGGTGCGCGGATGCCGGACCGCCGCCCGTGGTTCTGCTGCACGAAGGGCTTGGCTCAGTCAGCCTGCGGGAATTTCCCGCCGCGATGGCCGCCGCGACCGGCCGGGCGGTTTTCGCCTATTCCCGCTTCGGTTACGGGCGATCTGATCCGAATCCTACCCCCTGGCCGCTGGACTACATGCATCGGGAGGCCCTGCAGGAGCTTCCGGCGGTTCTCGATCAGGCAGGTATCGGCAAATGCGTGCTGGTCGGCCATTCCGACGGTGCTTCGATAGCGGCGATTGCCGCGGGAATTGGCGAACGCAACCGCTATCGGGCGCTGGTCTTGATTGCACCGCATTTTTTCGTGGAGGATGTGTCGCTGCGAGAGATTGCTGAGGCGAAGCGTAACTACGAACAGGGCGGCTTGCGTGAGAGATTGGTGCGGCATCATGCCGATCCGGATGGTTGCTTTTACGGCTGGAACGGAGCCTGGCTTGATCCGGCTTTCCGCACCAGGTTCGATCTTACGGACGAACTTATGCATATCCGCGTGCCGATGCTGATCGTGCAGGGAGAGCGCGACCCGTACGGCACGGCGGCCCATGCGAAGCTGGCAGAGGAAGTTTGCACGTGCCCGGTGCGGACGGTTCTGGTCGATGCCGGTCACGACCCGCATCTGGAGTGTCCGAAACAGGTCCTGGAACCAATAGCCGGTTTCATCAGACACTTGGTTCAGGCGCACGAGCATGCGGATTGACTTTCAAACCGAGCCTTCCCGCTACCGGCACTGGCGGCTGGAGTTCCACGGGCGCATTGCGCATCTGATCATGGACGTCGATCCCGCAGGTTCGCTGTTCCCCGGCTGTGAACTGAAGCTGAATTCTTACGACCTGGGGGTGGATATCGAGCTGGCGGACGCAATTCAGCGGCTGCGCTTCGAGCATCCGGAGGTCGGTTGCGTGGTTCTGCAATCCGGTAAGCCGAACGTGTTTTGCGCCGGCGCGAATATTCGCACGTTGGCAATGGCAAGCCATCAGCACAAAGTAAACTTCTGCAAGTTCACCAATGAGACGCGGCTCGCTATCGAAGAAGCCAGCGCCAAATCCGGGCAGACCTACCTGTGCGCGGTGAATGGCAGCGCGGCGGGAGGCGGCTATGAACTGGCCTTGGCGGCATCGCACATCATGCTGGTAGACGACCGGCGCTCGAGCGTCGCCTTGCCGGAAACACCGCTGCTTGCGGTACTGCCCGGCACGGGCGGGCTAACTCGCCTGACGGACAAGCGCAAGGTGCGGCGCGACCGCGCGGACGTGTTCTGCACTACGGAGGAGGGTATGCGCGGCGCCCGCGCCCTGGAGTGGCGGCTCGTGGATGAACTGGTGCCGCCGTCGCGCTGGGAAGCGGCGCTGGCCGAGCGCGCCGCGGCGCTGGCAGCGCGCTCCGACCGGCCGGCGGCAGGACAGGGGATCACCCTCCCGATACTCGAACCTCGGATCGAACCGGACCGGCTCAGCTATGCGCATCTGGAAGTTACGATTGAACGGAACGCGCGGCGCGCGACGCTGACCCTACGCGGGCCAGAGCATGTGCCAGGCGGACTCGCCGAAACTTACCGTACTGGGGCCGCATTCTGGCCGCTCACAGCCGCGCGCGAGCTCGACGACGCGCTGCTGCATCTGCGTTTCAACGAGCCAACAATCGGCCTGCTCTTATTGTGCACCGAAGGTGATCCGCAGGCGGTCATGGCAACGGATGCGTTGCTCGAAACGCACAGGCAAGAATGGCTCGTTCGCGAAATCCGGCTGCTCTGGCGCCGCGTGCTGAAACGTCTCGACATGACTTCGCGCAGCCTGATCGCGCTGATCGAACTGGGAAGCTGCTTCGCGGGGACATTGGCGGAACTCGCCTTCGCCGCGGACCGGGCGATTATGTTCGCCGGAGGTTCAGCAACGTTGCAACTTTCCCCGCTGAACTTTGGCGCCTACCCGATGGGCAACGGGCTTACGCGGTTGCAAACGCGCTTCATCGGCGAGCCGGAAAGTCTGAGATCTGCCGAGGACCGGATCGGCCAGCCACTGGGCAGCGATGAAGCCGAACAACTCGGGTTGATTACCGCCGCGATCGAGGATCTGGACTGGGACGATGAGCTTCGCGTGATGCTGGAGGAGCGTGCCAGCTTCTCCCCGGACGCACTGACCGCGATGGAGGCGAACCTGCGCTTTGCCGGGCCAGAGACAATGGAAGCGCGGATTTTCGGCCGCCTCACCGCCTGGCAGAACTGGGTGTTCCAGCGCCCGAATGCTGTCGGAGAGCAGGGGGCGCTGAAGCGGTACGGATCGGGGGTCAAGCCGGAGTATGAGCTGGAGAGAATATAAAAGGGGTACCGATGCTCGACGAAGCGACGGTCGATTATGACGGTCTCATCCCCAACAATGTCGGGCTGAACGACGATGCTCGCCTGCGCCGGGCGCTGGAGACCTGGCATCCCGGCTATCTTGACTGGTGGAAGAGCCGCGGCCCGGACTGCTATCAGGATGCGTTGGTTTATCTGCGCACCGCGGTCGGCGTGGACCCAGAGGGCTGGGCGCGGTTCGATTATGTGCGAATGCCGGAATACCGCTGGGGGATCTTGCTTGCACCGGCCGTGCCTGATCGCCGCATCGGCTTCGGTGCCCACCTCGGCGAACCGGTCTGGCAGGAGGTGCCAGGCGAGTACCGCGCGATGCTGCGCCGGTTGTTGGTTATCCAGGGCGATACCGAGCCTGCTTCTGTGGAGCAGCAGCGGCACCTCGGGCGCACTGCGCCATCGCTCTATGATCTGCGCAACCTGTTTCAGGTGAATGTGGAGGAAGGGCGCCATCTTTGGGCGATGGTTTACCTATTGACCAAATATTTCGGCCGCGACGGGCGCGAGGAAGCCGAGGAGCTGCTGCGCCGGCAGTCCGGCGATCCCGATCAGCCGCGCATGCTGGGCGCGTTCAACGAAGCCACCCCGGACTGGCTGTCGTTCTTCCTCTTCACGTATTTTACTGATCGTGACGGCAAGATGCAGCTCGCGGCGCTGGCGCAATCAGGGTTCGATCCGCTCAGCCGCACCTGCCGCTTTATGCTGACCGAGGAAGCCCACCATATGTTCGTGGGCGATACCGGTGTTCAGCGGATCATCACGCGCACTTGCGAGGCGATGCGCGCAACGCGCATCAATGATCCGTCGGAGGTCCCTCGCGTGCGGGGCCTCGGCGTCATCGACCTGCCAACGCTGCAGAAGAAAATCAACTTGCATTTTTCGTTGACGCTTGATCTGTTCGGGTCGGAAATCAGCACCAATGCCGCCAACTCGTTCAATACAGGGCTGAAGGGCCGCTTCCGCGAGGACAAGCTGACCGACGATCACCAGTTGCAGCACGATACCTACCCGGTGCTGCGTTGCAAACAAGGCCAGGTCATCCAGGAAGACATTCCTGCTCTGTCCTCACTGAACATGCGGCTGCGCGACGATTTCGTGGCTGAGTGCCAGCACGGTGTAGCGCGATGGAACAAAATCATCGAGCGCGCCGGCTACGACTACCGCCTGAAACTTCCGCATGTGGCGTTCAACCGGCACATCGGCGAGTTCGCGCAGATCCATGCCGATGCTGCCGGCCAGGTGATGACCGACAGCGAATGGCAGGCGCTGCAGCGACGCGATCTGCCGTCCGCGGACGACGGAGCCTATGTCGCGAGCCTGATGCGACCCGTGATTGAGCGCGGCGCTTACGCGAGCTGGATCGCGCCGCCGAAGGTGGGCATCGACAACAAGCCAGGCGATTTCGAATACGTGCGGATCGAGGCAGTCTAGCCGTTATAGCTCCTGCCGAGTGGGCCGGAACAGGATCTCGTTAATATCCACCTCCTCTGGCTGGCTTATCGCGAACGCGACGGCCCGCGCGAATAAGTCGGCCGGGATCGCGGCCTCTGCATAGAATTTGCGGATTTTCGCCGAAGCATCCGGATCGGACACGCTGTTCGGCAGCTCCGTTGCAACCGCACCTGGTGATATCACCGTCGTACGGATGTTGTAGGGCTTCACCTCCTGACGCAGCCCTTCGGTCAGCGCCCGCACGGCCCATTTGGTCGCCGCATAGACCGCGAAGCCCGGCCCGACCCGATGGCCCGCCACCGAGGAGACATTGATGAAATGCCCGCTCTTCTGCTCCTTCATATATGGCAGTGCCGCCGCGATACCGTACAGCACGCCCTTGATGTTAACATCGATCATGCGATCCCACTCGTCGATCTGCAGGCGCTCGAGCAGGGCCTGCGGCATTAGCCCGGCGTTGTTGATCATCACATCGATCCGCCCGTACGTCTGCACAGCCTTATCGACCAATGCCTGAACCTGCTCGCGGTGGACGACATCGGTCGTGATTGCGATTGCTTTGCCGCCGCGATCATTCAATTCGTCCGCCAGCGACCTCAGGCGATCGGCCCGTCGCGCACCCAGAACAACCGGTGCGCCCTCTGCCGACAACAGCCGCGCGGTTGCCTCACCCAGCCCGCTGCTCGCGCCGGTGATTACGATGACCTTTCCTTCGATGCTATTGCTCATAATCGTCCTCCTCGACCGTATCGATCAGCGGCCCGTCATCTGCTCCAAGTGTTCAGGATAGCGATCTCCCTGCACCGGAATCTTCGAAACCGCACTCTCGATCTCGCTCAGATCGTCAGACGTCAGCTCCACGCTCGCTGCTCCAATGTTCTCCTCCAGTCGGTGCAGTTTCGTGGTGCCGGGGATCGGCACGACCCATGGCTTCTGCGCCAGCAACCAGGCTAGCGCGATCTGCGCGGGCGTTGCCTTTTTCCGGACTGCGATCTGGCCGAGCAGATCTATCAGCCCCTGGTTCGCCTTCCGCGCTTCCGGCGTAAACCGGGGCACGATGTTGCGGAAATCGTTGCTATCGAACGTCGTATTCTCGTTGATTGCACCCGTGAGGAAGCCCTTACCCAAAGGACTATACGGCACCAGGCCAATGCCAAGCTCCTCGAGCGTCGGCAGCACTTCTGCCTCTACGCGCCGCCACCACAGAGAATATTCGTTCTGAACCGCTGTAACCGGCTGAACCGCATGGGCGCGGCGGATGGTTTGCACCCCCGGTTCAGACAGTCCGAAATGCCTGACCTTACCTTCCCGGATCAGCTCCTTCACCGCTCCCGCGACATCCTCGATCGGCACATTGGGATCAACGCGATGCTGATAGAACAGATCGATGCGGTCCGTCTTAAGCCGCTTCAGCGAGGCCTCGGCGACCTGCTTGATTTGCTCCGGCCGCGAGTTCAAGCCTCGCTGCTGGCGCGTCGCCGCGTCTATGTCAAACCCGAATTTAGTCGTGATCGCAACCTGATCGCGAAAAGGGGCAAGAGCCTCACCGACTAGCTCCTCATTCGTGAACGGACCATATACCTCGGCGGTGTCAAAGAAAGTCACACCTCGTTCAACCGCCGCCCGGATCAGCGAAACGCCTTGCTCTTTATCCACCGCCGGTCCGTAGCCAAAGCTCAATCCCATGCAGCCAAGGCCGATCGCCGAAACTTCCAGGTCCGTCCTTCCAAGTCTGCGCTTCTGCATTGTCTTCTCTCCGTCTATTATCGTGACGCTATCCTGATCGTCGTGGATCGCGCCTCGGGCGTCCCTATGTGATTAACGTACTGCGCGCCATAACGGCGATACTTGGTGCGATACACGGCGTCGATCTCGTCGTTCAGCGCCGGATCGGCGTCGGCAAAAGTGACCTCGTTATTCACGCCGCCAGTCTCGATGCGACCTTCCTGTCGCTCCTGAGCGCCGCGAAACCAGGCTGCGCTGCGCCCATAAGCAGACCGGACATAAGGATCCTCGCCATGACGCACGACCCAGATCGTCACCGGCCTTCGCAGCGTGCCGTCAGATCGAAAAGCCGCAATTCTCAGTTCGTCTGCTCTTCCGATCTTGCTCAGTTCGTCGCTCGTCCACGCCACCATTGACCCGCTCCCGATCACCGCCGGTACTGCTCGTCGGAAACTTTTTCCATCCAGTCCACGACCTTGCCGTCGAGCCTTTCGGCAATGGCGATATGCGTCATCGCCGTGGTTGGCGTGGCCCCGTGCCAGTGCTTTTCACCCGGCGCGAACCACACCACATCACCCGGCCGAATGTCCTCGATTGGCCCGCCGTCGCGCTGGGCCCAGCCGCAGCCGGCCGTCACGATCAGGGTCTGGCCCAGCGGATGCGTGTGCCATGCCGTGCGCGCGCCAGGCTCGAAGGTGACACTCGCGCCCCCTGCACGAGCAGGATCGGGCGCGCTGAACAGTGGATCGACGCGCACCGTTCCGGTAAAATACTCCGCCGGCCCTTTGCCGGACGGCTGTGAGCCAACTCGTTTGATTTCCATAATATCCACCCGTCGTCTTTGGTATTGGAACGCTTCCTGTCTACCGATGAATGCCGCGAGAAACCTTCCACGCTCTGCTCGCCTTCCTCGCCGTAGCGAAACAGCGCAGCGTCACAAAGGCTGCCGCCCAGCTTGGCGTCTCGCAATCCGCCCTCAGTCAAACTATCCGTGAACTCGAGGAACGCCTCGGCCTCCGCCTGCTCACCCGCACCACGCGCAGCGTCTCCCCAACCGAGGCCGGTGAACGCCTGCTCCATACCGTGGGCCCACGGTTTGAGGAGATCGAGGCCGAGCTCGAAGGCCTCAGTGAACAGAGGGAGAAACCCGCCGGCACGATTCGGATTACAGCCACTGACTATGCTGCCGATACGGTCCTCTGGCCAAAGCTGCTAAAATTCCTTCGGGAATATCCGGATATCAAGGTCGAGATCATCATCGACTATGGCCTGACCGATATCGTTTCGCATGGTTACGACGCTGGCGTGCGTTCCGGAGAACAGGTCGCAAAAGACATGATCGCCGTGCGGATCGGGCCAGATATGCGGCTCGCGGTCGTGGGCGCGCCGTCATATTTCGCAAAGCGGCTACCTCCATGCACCCCCCAGGATCTGATCGGTCACAACTGCATCAATCTGCGCCTGCCCATTCATGGCGGCCTGTAAGCCTGGGAGTTCGAAAAAGATGGCCACGCACTAAAAGTCCGCGTCGAAGGCCAGCTCGTCTTTAACGGCACGAGCCAATTGCTCAACGCCCGCGCTAGCCGTTTTCGGCCTGGCCTATGTCCCGGAGGGTCTGGCAGAGCCCCATATCGCGCACAATCGCCTCAAGCGCGTGCTTGAAGACTGGTGCCCTGCTGGTCGATGCGTTACGATATCGAGAGCATCGGGCGAAAGCAGAATTCATGCCGCATCGTGGAAAATGATGCCGAGCGTGAAGCGGTGACCCGAACGAAGCGGGCTGACGCCGTGGCGCATGGTGACACGGTATGCTCCGCGAGTTCCCTGCACGGGGCGATGATTGACCGCGAAGATGACCGCTTCGCCCTGACTGAGCTGAACAACCTGAGCCCGAGACTGCATGCGAGGTCTTTGCTCAGTTAGCACGAACTCTCCCCCGGTGAAATCCTCCCCCGGAACGCTGAGCAGAAACGCTGCCTGCAAGGGGAAAAACAGATCGCCGTAGAGGTCCTGGTGCAAGCAGTTGTAATCGCCTGATTGGTACTTCAGCAGCAATGGCGTCGGGCAGGTCTGACCAGCCGCGTGGCAGGCCGCGAGGTACGCTTCGTGGCTTTCCGGGAACTGGTTTGGCAGGCCGAGCGCGCGATTCCAACGATTGGCAACGGTCACGAGCCGCACATAGAGAGCCGGACGCATTGCCTGGATCAGCGGCGGCAGAGGATAGGCGAAGTACTTGTATTCGCCGCGGCCAAATCCATGGCGGGCCATCACGATGCGGCTGCGAAATACCCCATCATCATCGTACAGGGACGTGACGGCGGCGCACTCATCGGAGGTGAGCAGCGGGCCGGTAGTGGCGTACCCAGTTTCTTGCAGTGCGTCAGTTATGGCCCTCCAGTCCAGGCGGGCGAGACGTGTGGCAACCGGGGTCATGGACCCGAAGATGGCGCTGGCGAGTCCCCGCTGCAGCCTCCGGACCTTGCTTTTGCTGCTTGCCCGCGCAGGATTGGCAGCGCTGGCCGGAGGAAGGACGAGGGAATGCTGCCACCGAGGAACGAGCTGACGATCTGCTTTGCCCATGTGGCGTATCAAATGCAGGCGCGGTTCGAAGCCAGGGACACGGGGATCAGGTGCTTCGAGCTTCGCACTCCGGAGGAGCTGCGGCAGCGGATCGGCGAAGCGGACGTGCTATGCGTTTCCATGATTTGGCGGAACGAACTGCTGGAGTCCGCGAAGCGGCTGCGGTTCATTCAATCGATCAGCGCCGGTGTGGATCAGTATGACCGGGGCGAGGTTGGCGGCAGCCGGGGTCCGGCTGGCGAGCGCCGCCGGCGCGAATGCGCGAGCGGTGGCCGAGCATGCGTTGGCGATGATCCTGGCACTCGCCCGGCGCCTACCAGAGGCGCGCGACAGTCAGGCTCGCCGGGTATGGCGGGGAATGATCAGCGACCTGACGCAACGCGAAGATGAGCTTGGCGGGAAAACGCTGTTGATCGTTGGCTTGGGCAGGATCGGCGGGCGGCTGGCACAATTGGCCAAGGCGTTCGATATGCGTGTTATCGGGGTGCGGCGCGAGCCGGCTGCCGGAGCAGGCGCGGCGGATGAGGTGCATGGGCTGGCGGCGCTGCCGGAGCTGCTGCCCACTGGCGATTATGTGGCTTTGACTTGCCCGCTGACCGCCGAGACGGAGCGGTTGATCCATCGCGAGACGCTGGGGCGCATGAAACCGTCCTCCATCCTCATCAACGTCGCCCGCGGCCGCTGCATCGACGAGCCGGCTCTGATCGAAGCGTTGCGCACGGGGCAGATCGCGGCGGCGGGTATCGACACGACCGCCGAGGAGCCGCTGGCTGAGACATCGCCGTTATGGGCGATGCCGAGCGTGCTGCTTACGCCGCACACGGCCGGCGAGACGCGCAGGTACGAGGATAACGTGATCGACCTATTGTTGGATAACCTGGACCGGTTGTGGCGCGGCGAGACGCTGCTTCGAAATCAGGTGGTGTGAGCGGAAACTCAAGGAAAAACGTGGATGGAGAGGTTGGATATAACCGCGCGGCTTGTGCCAGGACTGGTTGAACCCGCGGTGAAATTCGGCGGCTTTCTGCCCTACAACTTTATCGGCGGCCACAATGATCCTGTGCTCATCCCGGTCGAGGCACTGATCGAAGCGACCGCCTCTGTGCTGCGGCGAGAGGGTCAGAAGCTCGCGATGTATAATCTCGGGCAGGGGCCACAGGGATTTGTAGCGCTTCGGGAGTTTGTGGCGGCAAAATCACGAGAACGCCGCGGCATGAAGGTATCCGCAGACGATGTGCTGATCACCACCGGGTCGGGGCAGGGGATCGATATCGTCTCCCGGTTGTTGATCAGTCCCGGGGATACGGTGTTGCTGGAGGAATTCTGCTACTCCGGAGCGATCAACCGGTTTCGGAAGCTGGGTGCGAAACTGGTCGGCCTGCCGCTGGACGAGCAGGGAATACGCATAGATCGGCTTGGGCACATTTTGGAGGATTTGAAACGACACGGAATCATGCCAAAGTTTCTTTACACGATCCCGACGATACAAAATCCTACCGGCTCGATCTTACCGCTGGACAGACGCCACGCGCTGCTGCAGTTGACGCAAGCATACGGCGTACCGGTCTTCGAAGACGAATGCTACGCCGACCTGCTCTGGCACAATATAGATGCGCCGCCTGCATTATACGCTTTAAAACCAGATCAGGTGATCCATATCGGGTCATTTTCGAAGTCTTTGGCACCAGCGCTGCGCGTCGGCTACGCGATTGCAGAGTGGCCGGTGCTACGGCACCTGATCGCGAACAAGGGCGACAGCGGTACCGGGGCATTGGATCAGATGATTGTAGCGGAGTATTTCGGCCGTTATTTCGCCGAGCATGTGGAGGAGTTATCGGCCGGACTGCGGGACAAGCTTGATACGATGCAGGAGGCCGTGGAACGGGAGTTTGGGACCTGGATGGAGACATGGCGCCCGCACGGTGGGATATTTCTCTGGATGAAGCTGCCGGACCAGGTGGATGTGCGAACGCTGGTTAAGCCGGCAGCGGATCGCGGGATCGCATTCAATCCAGGCCCCGAATGGGCAGTGGACGGCGAAACGGCGAAGTCGCATTTGCGACTGTGTTTTGCGTTGCCCTCCAAGCAGGCGATCCGGGATGGGGTCGCGGCTTTTGCCCGGGTCTGCTATGAACAGACCGGTATTCCGCAGCAGAGTGCGAACATCCTCCATGGAGGGGGGCCATGATTCTGGACAACGAAGCGCAGGTAACCAATGCGGTTATGGAGGCGCTGGTTGGGACGCCGGATTCTCGGTTGCGCGAAGTGATGACGAGTTTGGTGCGGCACGTGCACGCGTTTCTGCGCGAAGTGCGGCCAACGGAGGAAGAGTACTACGCTGGCCTTAAGTTCATTGGGGAACTGGGGAAGCACACAGGCGCCGACCGGAACGAGACGATCATCGCAGCGGATACGCTCGGGTTTTCGACTCTTGCGACATTGCTGAATAATACGATTGCTTCGCATCGAACCGATCCCGCACTGCTGGGACCGTTCTGGCGGAAGAATGCGCCCCGGCGGGAAAATGGAGATTCAATCGTATACTCGGACACGCCTGGGTCAGCAGTGTTCGTCAGAGGTAGGGTGCTGGACACAAATGAAAAACCGCTAGCCGGTGCAGAGGTTGATGTATGGCACGCCTCGCCGGTTGGTTTCTACGAGAATCAGGATCCGGAGCAGGCGGAATATAACTTACGAGGATTGTTTACGACGGATGCAGAGGGAAGATATTCATTCCGGACGGTAAAGCCGGCGGGTTATCCCGTCCCGATGGATGGCCCGGTTGGCCAGTTGCTCCGCGCAACCAACAGGCATCCGTACCGCCCTGCTCATTTCCATTTCATGGTCACGCATCCGGGTTATCGGACACTGATCACCCAGGTTTTTGCGGATGATGACGAACATCTGACAAGCGATGTGACGTTCAGCGTGGTGCGGTCACTAGTCGGGAAGTTCGTCAAGCAGACCGGTAAGCCGCCTGCGGACGATATCGAGGGCGAGTGGTATACGCTGCATTACGATTTGTATCTGCAGCCTGGGGAGATGCGGATTCCGGAGGCGCCAATCCCGTAATGCGTCTTTCTTATCCAAAGCGCTGTGGCGAACACGACATCATGGACTCAGCATTCCCTACCCACGAAGGAGACCGACGACATTCCGAGCAGTTGGCGCCGCAAGCGTTAACCCGAGATGTCCATGTCCAAAAGCATAGATGATACGATCGCTGTTGCGGGCACGACCCAAAACCGGCAAAGAGTCCGGGAGCGATGGCCGAAACCCCATCCATTCGGATGTAGGGCTGGCAGATCGACCAGAAGAGTTCGCGCCGCAAGATCGAGAAGGACGTGCCGACGCGGATCGGCGTGCCGATGCAGGCCGCCTAGCTCAACCGTGCCGGCGGCGCGCAGCCGGTTTGCCATAGGTGTCAAATAGACGCCAAATTCCGCCGCGCACGCGGGGCGCGACAACGGAAGTTTCTGTATTCCGTATTCGACATGATAACCGCGCTCGGTATCGAGTGGAATATGGTCGCCGGCCTGACGCGCCAGGGGGCGAGACCAAGCGCCGGCGGCGATGATAACTCGGTTGGTGTCGACGGAAACGCCGGGCGCATTCAGTTTAATTTTGTCACGGTAGGGCTGTAGCGATTGAATCCGTGCGGTGAGTGACCGCATGCCGCGTGCTCCGGCAGCCGTGCGGAGTCGGGACAGCATCTCCGGCGGATCCACGATGTGTGCCGCATCGGGAAAGAATACACCCGGCCGGGGCACGTTTTGCAGGGCCGGCTCCATCCACATCGCCTCCTCGGGACCGATGACGAGTTCCCGGACATTACCAGCCTTCCGCTGGGCTTGGTCCCACTGCGTAGCCGCGAATGCGGACTGACTGGGGAATACGTACAGACAACCATTTACCCGCAGCAGATCCGCGACGCCAGCGGCTGCGGCGAGTTCATGCCAGGCGGCAAGTGAATCGTGCAGCTATAAAGCCAATGCCGCCGCGTTGGCGCGCGCTTGGGGTGGCAGCGATTGCCGCACGAACCGGATCAGCCACGGCGTGAGGGCGGGCAGCGCCGCCCATCGCATGGCCAACGGGCTGTCCGCATGCGCCAGAAGGTGCGGCAGACTTCGTAGCGTAGTCGGTGACCCAACCGGTACGCAGTTGAACGGGGCGATTGCGCCAGCATTGCCCGCCGAAGCTTTGACCGGGTGCAGATCGGCATCGATCGAGAGGACATCATGTCTTCCTCGACAAGCCGGAACGCCGTTGCGAGCCCGATGATACCCGCGCCAATCACGGCGATTTCCGCTTCCTGATGCACGGCGAGCTCCGCCCGCCTCAAGCCACGTCATTGAGATGAAGATGGCCCGAGCCCATCAGCTCCGCGATAATCTCCAGCGCCCGGCGCAAGTCGTCGCGCGATCGCGCGGCTCCGACGTTGATGCGGACCGCATCCCGTGTGCCGTTTCGGCCGACGGCGAATGCGTCACTGCCTAGCACGCGCACTCCATTGCGCAAGCAGACGCGGGCGAAGGTGTGGTCGCGCCAGGGATCGGGCAAATGCACCCAGGCATGCGTCGAGGCTTCGTGGGTCTGGATATCGAAGTGACCGAGCACCCTTTGCAAGAGAAGTTGACGTAGCCGCAGCTCCTCCCGTTGCTGCGCCACAAGCTCGCCAATGACGCCCTCTTCCAGCAGCACGGTGGCGATCAAGGCTGATAGCGGACTAATGCACCAGCAGTCGATCCGCAGCATGGCCGCAACCTGTGCTACCAAAGCGCGCGGCGCGGCTATGAACCCGATGCGCAGTCCCGGAGCCACACATTTTGAGAACCCGCTAATGTGAACCGTAAGCTCGGGTTCAAGCATGGCAAACGACAACAGTCGTTCTTCAAGCAACGGCCTATACACATCATCTTCGATGATCAGGACGTTATGCCGCCGGACAATCTTGACAATCGCCTGGCGACGCTCCTCCGGCAATGTCGCCGTCGTCGGATTGTGCAGGCTCGGCACCAGAAAGATTGCGCGTGGCACAGACTCCTCGCAGGCCTTCTCAAGTGCATTCGGCAGCACGCCTTGGCGATCCATGGCGAGGCCGCGCAGCTTGACACCGCGGGACAGGCACAGCGCCTTGATTCCCTGATAGGTGACCGCATCGGCCAGCAAAACGTCGCCGGGCTGGGTAGTGGCGGCAAGGACGCAGGCCAGCGCATGCTGAGCCCCCTCTGTGACGAGAATCCGCCCAGGGTCGCCGTCTCCTGCAACCGGGGCCAACCACGCGGCCGCGGCCTGCCGTGCCCAAAGCGGGCCCTCTGGCAACTGATAATCCTGCACCCCGGGATAGCGCTTATCCTTCGGCAGGCGCGGCAGATAGTTGGCCAGCGCTTCGGCATAGCCCGAGGTCACGGGCCGGTTGACGGAAAGATCGATTAGTCCGGATTCATCCGTCGGTGCCGAGTTGAACCCCTGCTCATCGCGGCGGTCCGGCGTCGCAACTATGGTGCCGCGGCCCGGCCGTCCAATCACGAGACCGCGCTGCTGCAAGGCTGAAAGCGCCCGCGTCACGGTCGTGACATTGAGGCCGACGCTCCTGGCGATTTCGCGCTGCGGCGGCAACCGCTCGCCCGCGGCCAACTCACCCTGGGCGATCAGTTCGGCGATAGCGTCCACCAACTGCCGATAGAGCGGGTGCGGGCCGCCTGGTAGGCGCAGGGTGTCGAGGAGGGAAGAAGGTTCGGCGCTCATGTCGCTTATTCAAAGATCATGACGTCTATATAACACATTGTACGCCAAGACAAACTCGCCTCTTTTGGTTAATACTTTGTAATATAATGGCTTATATGGTGCTCGGCCGAACCCAAACGACGCTGTGGTCGAGAATAACTTTCGCGTAAAGTCAAGCGATTATGCCATTCTTCGCTGTTTTTCCGCAGCGCAGGGCAGCCATACGAAAACGGGTTAACCCACTAATTTGACGACTTGTATGGTCATACAATCAGCCGAATGTCCTGGATTGGACGGAGTTGCTGCCCCGTACATGGAACTAGGCCGCTGGCTGAACTAACCCGGCAGGAGGCGCGACTTGCTCCGTTGGAATCGTAATAAATTCGCAAGCGCTGCCGTGACGGCCCGTTTCATCTGTTCTTTTTTGTCGGATTCGCAGTCAATGGAGGCCATCAGAATGAGCACGTCCGCAACGTCCCGATGTGACCGGCGGCAGTCGTTCCCCTGCCGGGCAGCCAGCGACAGCCGCCGGGCCGGATCGCTGGCAGCGGTTCTGCTTGCGGCGGCCTCGTTGGCAACCGGTAGCACCGCCTGGGCTGCAAGGCCGAGCGACTACAACACGATCGACCCCGGGGTGATGAAGGGTGGCGATCGAGCCGTACATGCCATACACCGCCATCGACAACGGCAAACTTGTCGGATTGGATAGCGACATCCTGGAAGCAGTGGCCCAGAAACTGGGCCTGAAGCTCGAGCCAAAGATCACCGACTTCACCGGTATGCTGGCCTCGGTTCAGGCACGCCGGGTCGATATCTCGATCGGCGGCATAGCGTGGTCCGCCGCCCGGCAAAAGGTCGGGCTGTTTACCGATCCGCCCTATTATTCCCCCCGGCTATAGCCGTGCATGGAAAAGCCAATTATCCGGACATCGCCAGCCTGGAAGGAAAGACGCTCGGCACCGTCACAGGCTATGTTTGGGTCAAGGGGATACAGGAAGTGCCTGGTGCTACCGCGCGCACGTACCCGAACGCGAACGGGGTGTTCCAGGATCTCGCTGCCGGTCGGATCGATGTAGGCTTCCTCGATTCTCTGCTGATCATCTATGAACAGCATGAGCGTCCCAACATGCCGTTCAGAATCGAGTATCTTAAGCCGCCAAGCGCCGCGGAATTGGCAAAACATCCTGACTTCAAATATTTCGAACCTTACATGACTGCATTCTACCTGCCCAAAGAAGAGCCAAAACTGGAGCAGGCGGTCTCCGCGCAGATAGATGTCATGTATAAAAACGGCGAGCTTGCCAAGCTAATCGCCAAATGGGGTGGCGATCCCAAGGAATTTCTCATTCCTTCGCCGGATATGGCGGCGCAGCGCCGCGGCGTGGATCGGCCGCAGGACTGGAAGCCTCCTACTATCGGTAACTGATTGAAAAAGGGAGGCAACCAAGATGTCGTTCTTCTCTGGACTGTTCCAGGTGCAGTGGTCCCAGTACCTGGGGGGTTCTTGAATTAGGGCTGCTGAGAACGCTTGGATACACCGCTGCCAGCTTCATCGGCGCTTCCGCGCTTGGATTGTTGCTGGCGCTCGTGCGATTGAGCCCGGTCAAACTGGTGCGGGTACCGGCATCGATCTATACTGAAGTCTTCAAAAACATCCCGCTGCTTGCGATCATCTTCCTGACGGATTTCGGGCTGCCATCGGTTGGCGTGAAATTCAACGTGTTCAGGGCGGGAGTACTGAGTATCGTCCTCTTTTACGCCGCCTACTTATCGGAGATATTTCGTGCGGCGATCGCCGGGGTACACCCGGGACAGCGAGAAGCGGCCCACGCGCTCGGGCTCAGCAAAGGAACGACGTTTGGGCAGGTGACTCTGCCACAAGCGTTACGCATAGCGCTCCCAGGCACCAACACGATGTTAGTTGATCTGTTGAAATCCACATCGTTGCTGGTGACAATCTCAGCCGCCGAGTTGATGACCCAGGGTCAGATCATCGCCTCGGAGACGTTTCAGGCGCTCGAGGTCTACCTGGTGATCGCCGCTATTTACTTCATGGTGTGCTACCCCCTCTCTCAAAGCCTGCTTTGGCTGGAGCGCAACATACGGGCGGGCGTCCCGCTGTCTCTCGGCCGCCGGCGGCGGCTGAAGCTTGCCACTACACTGCTCGCGCAGGGAGTATAAGCGATGTTGGCATCGACAGTGGCGAACGCAAACGCAGAGGCCCCGGCGCAGGAAGCGCAGCTTATCTGCATCAGGGAACTCCGAAAGTCCTTCGACGGGCGAGTGGTGTTGGACCGCGTCGATCTGGACGTGCCGAAAGGCAGCATCGTGAGCATCATCGGCCAAAGCGGTGGCGGTAAAACCACGCTCATGCGCTGCGTGAACCTGCTCGAACTTCCCGATGACGGGCTGATAACCATCGACAAGCAACCGATCTTCTCGGAAGGGCGAGTGGTCTGCCGCAACCTCGCGCGCTTGCGCCAGCAGGTCGGCATGGTGTTCCAGCGCTTCTATCTGTTCCCGCACCTCACCGCAGTGGAAAACGTTGTTCTTGCTCAGATGCACGCGGCGCGCGCCCCCGAGCGGGAGGCGGTCGCGCGGGCTGTCGAGTATTGACTACCGTTGGCCTCAGACACCGGGCCATGGCGTACCCTGAGCAGATGTCGGGCGGCGAACAGCAACGCGTTGCAATCGCCCGCGCGCTGGCGCTGGGACCCGCCGTGCTGCTATTCGACGAGCCCACATCCGCCCTCGATCCAGAGTCCACTGGCGACGTTCTGCGGGTCATGCGCAAGCTGGCGAAAGACGGCATGACAATGATCCTTGTGACGCACGAACTTCCATTTGCACGGGAAGTGTCCGATTGGATCGTATTTATCGATCGCGGAAGCATCGTTGAGCAGGGACGGCCGACGGATGTTCTCGATCATCCGCGAGAGCAACGCACAGCGTCGTACGTGGCACACTACTCGGCGCATTAACTGCTAGCCGAATGTATTCCGCGACGATCAGAGGACGGCGCCATCACTTCCCCGATCTCGCCTCGTTGATGGCGCAGGCGTCCCCGCTGCGGAGCGGCGACGTCCTGGCAGGATTGGCAGCGGAAACGGAAGAGACTCGCGTTGCCGCCCAGTTTGCGCTCGCCGATCTGCCGCTCCGCACGCTTCTCAATGAGCATGTCGTCCCCAACGAGATCGACGAAGTAACGCGATTGATTGTGGATACGCATGACGCGAACGCGTTCGCATCGATAGCCCATCTCACGGTTGGCGGTTTTCGTGACTGGCTATTATCGGACGACGCCACATCGGATGTTCTCGCAGCGCTAGCCCCTGGGATCACGCCCGAGATGGCCGCAGCCGCCAGCAAAATCAGCCGCATCCAGGATTTGATGCTGATAGCCGCGAAATGCCACGTGGTGACACGGTTCTGCGACACGGTCGGCCTGCCGGGCCGCCTGTCCACGCGGCTGCAACCAAATCACCCGACAGACGATCCACATGGGATCGCCGCGAGTATCCTGGATGGCTTGCTTCTAGGGAAACTCTGATTAAGTGTCTCTCGACACGGCTACGGAACGGCGTGTAGGGCCGGCTGCGGCAATCAAGCGGGATCTGGGATGCGGCAGCTGACCTTGGCAACGGCGGGTTTTGAGTTCTTCGGGAAGAGCACGCGTCGGGCGGCGTTTCTGGGAGAGATGGATCAGGTTGTGCCGTGGCAAGAGCTGTGTGCACTCATCGAGCCGGTCTATCCCCAGCCTGGCAACGGGCGCCCGCCGGTTGGGCTGGAGCGGATGCTGCGGATCTATTTCTTGCAGCTATGGTTCAACCTTTCCGATCCCGCGGTTGAGGAGGCGTTGTACGAGTCAGTGTCGATGCGGCGGTTTGTCGGCGTCGACCTCGGGCGCGAGCCGGCGCCGGATGAGACCACAGTGTGCAAGTTCCGCCACCTGCTGGAGAAGCACGAGCTCGGACAGCAGATATTCGAGCGAGTGCACGAGCACCTTGAAGCCCGGGGCCTCAAGGTGAATGCAGGTACGATTGTTGACGCGACCATCATCAGCGCGCCGAGTTCGACCAAGAATGCCACCAAGTCCCGCGATCCCGAGATGCATCAAACCAAGAAAGGCAACCAATGGTATTTCGGGATGAAGGCGCATTTCGGGGTGGATAGTAAGACTAAGGTCATCCACGCAGTGGTGGCGACGGCGGCCAACGTGCATGATGCGACGGTGCTGCCGGATCTCTTGCATGGCGAGGAGACCCGGGTCTGGGGCGATCGAGCCTATCAGGGGCAGGGCGATGTGATCCGCAAACATGCGCCGCGCGCCAAGGACTTCACGAACCGCCGGTATCGGTATCGCGACGCCGTCGATGAGGCGGAGAAGGCGCGGAACCGCACCAAATCCAAGGTCCGGGCCAAGGTCGAGCACAGCATCGGCGTCATCAAGCGGCTGTTCGGCTTCGCCAAGGTGCGCTACCGCGGCCTGGACAAGAACGCGCACCGCTTATTCGTGACCGCGGCATTGGCCAACTTGTTCACTGTTCGCCACCGACTAGGCTGCACCTGACGGGCGGAATTTGTCGGCAGCACCGCTGGCAAGTGTCCCAGCTCGCAAACAAAGGGACCGCAGTATCATCATTGCGCTGCATTCGCTGCTATGTCGATATGAATGGGAGGGGTCCTCCAAGCTGAATGTCGGCTTGATCAGACTTTCCCTAGGCTCCGGCGACGCCACCATCGGCATCAACCCTGCTACCGACAGTCCCGAACGCACTCACACCCTGCTCTGCCTTCTGGACGAGGTGCGGCAAAAGCTCCAAATCCCCCCCAGAGTTGTGTGTTGAGCCATATCACCACCACGCTTGACCTGATACGGACCGGCTCGCCGGTGGATTTGGTCTTTCAGTCGATCGGCGGAACGGAAGCAACCAACCGGAGTTTCGGGTTTAACCTCGCCCGTCTTGAAGAAGCGCAGCAAGCGGCCCTTTCGCTGAGACGCGGCACGGTGGGGACGAACGTCATGTATTTCGAAACCGGTCAGGGGAGCTCCCTGTCAGCGCACGCACATCACGGCGTGGATCAACAGACACTGGAGGCGCGAGCCTACGCGGTAGCGCGGCGATTCGAGCCATTTCTGGTCAACACCGTCGTCGGTTTCATCGGCCCCGAGTACCTGTTCAACGGCAAGCAAATCATCCGGGCCGGGCTCGAAGACCATTTCTGCGGTAAGCTGCTCGGTGTGCCGATGGGCTGCGATGTCTGTTATACCAATCATGCAGAAGCCGATCAGGACGACATGGATGTGTTGCTCACGCTTCTGGTGGCGGCCGGTATCAATTTCATCATGGGTGTGCCAGGCGCTGACGACGTCATGCTCGGCTATCAGAGCACATCGTTTCATGCTGGCCATGCGCGACCTGATGGGGCGCCGCCCGGCGCCGGAATTCGAGCAATGGTTGCAAGAGCAGGGCCTGATTGGCCCAACCGGACGTATCCGCCCTCGCACGCTGCCCGGTCGGTTTCACCACCTCCTGCCTCCGTCCTGACACCCGGAGATTCGCGTTGTCCAAAAATATCGACCGTGTGCCGGATGCAGCGGTTGAGTTACCCACCTCCAGCGCGGATGCATGGTCTCGGTTGCGAACGCTAACATCTGCACGGATCGGACTGAGCCGCAGCGGTGCTTCGGTGGCGACTCAGGCGTTGCTCGAGTTCCGCCTCGCGCATGCCAGGGCTCGGGATGCCGTTCATGACAAGCTCGACGACGTTCAGTTTTCTGATGAAGCTGGCGCGCTTCATCAACCTATCCTGGCGGTGAACAGTGCGGTAAAGGACCGGCAGGCCTATGTGCTGCGGCCCGATCTCGGCCGCTGCCTCAGCCCGGAAGCGGAAAAGGCGCTGGCGCGGTTTGCCGGCACATACGACCTGGCCCTTGTAGTAGTGGATGGATCGTCGGCGCGTGCGGTGCAGTCCCACGCCGTACCTGTTCTGGCTGCCGCGCTTCCGGTTTTGCGCGCGGAAGGCTGGCGGTTGGCGCCTCTCGTAATCGTTCATCGTGGTCGCGTCGCCATCGGCGACGCTGTTTCGGCACAATTAGGCGCAGGCGCCGTCGCAGCGCTGATTGGTGAGCGCCCTGGCTTGTCATCGCCCGACAGCATGAGCGCCTATCTTACCTGGCGGCCCAGTCCTCTGACGACGGACGCGGAGCGAAACTGCATCTCAAATATACGTCCGCAGGGAATAGGTTATGCCGAAGCGGCATTCAAGCTGCTGTTCCTTCTCTCCGAAATGCGCAAACGGCAGCTGTCTGGTATTCGTCTCAAGGATGAGTCCGACCACCCGGTGCCGCCCGTTCGGCACCATCCTCCGGGTCAGCGCATCGGCTGACCCGAACTTTCCCCACGTTTTCGTATAGTGCCTTGAAAAAGGTAAAATCCGTCGTCGGGCGCGCCCATGTAGTATCGCAGATTTCGCTTGACCCGACGCAACTCGGCCTGATTCGCTCGATCCATGCATATCGACATCGTTCCCAACCGGGGCGGTACGCCCACGGTGCTGCTGCGCAAGAGTTACCGTGAGCACGGCAAGACCAGGAAGCAGACCGTGGCCAACCTCTCGGAACTGGCGCCCGAGCAGATCGAGCAGATGCGCGCCACTCGCCGAGGAGCAGGCACGCAAGCGCGAGGCCTTGCTGGCGGCTACGGAGCCGAGCTGAAATGCATCGAGGCCCGTGTGCAACGGGAGAAAAATCCGCTGCGCGGTGGTGCGGCCATCGGTCAGGCCATCGGCGCCGTGCTGGGCAAGTACCAGGTCGGCAAGCACTTCCAGATCGAGATTGGCGAGGCTGGCTTCAGCTTCAATTGAAACGAAACCGCTATCGCCGCGGAGGCTGCCCTGGACGGCATTTATGTCCTGCGTATCAGCCTCACTGCCGAGCAGGCCGACGCCGCGACCACGGTGCGGGCCTATAAGAGCCTCGCGCATGTCGAGCGGGCATTCCGTTCGCTGAAGCGGACGGATCTTGAGCTGCGCCCGGTGTTCCACTGGACCGCGCCGCGGGTGCGGGCGCACGTGCTGTTGTGCATGCTGGCCTATTACCTGGAATGGCACCTGCGCCGCGCGCTCGCGCCGATGCTGTTCAATGATCACGATCCGGCCGGGCGGGAGGCACAACGCAGCTCGCCGGTGGCCCAGGCCAAACCGTCGGAGGCCGCGCGTCGCAAGGCCGCACGCAAACAGACCGAGCCGGCCAGCGGCGAACCACTACCAGTGCATAGCTTTCGCACTCTGCTGGCCGATCTCGCCACACTTACACGCAATACCGTCCGCCTGGGCCGCGACCGGATCAGCGCTGTCCTCGCCTCCCCCTCCAAACTGCAGCGCCGGGCGTTTGACCTGCTCGGCGTGACGGTCAAAGTGTAGCCAGCCGCTATCCTCGGAAGGCAAATAAGATCAGCTACTTGTGCTCAAAATCGGGTAAAGTTCGGGCTAAGGGGCAGATGGGTCAACCCGTTCCGCACCGAAACTTCCATTCGTATCCCTCCCCGAGCGTTCAAGCACCGCAAGCGCGGCGATGCGCTCCAGGCCGGGATCCGTCAGGCCCGCCGCATGCAGATGCGCCAGGGTCTGCTGCAGGTATTCAAAACATGACCCAAGGACGCCGGTGGCCTTGGCTATGACGCGGGCAGCTTCTTCGTCGGCCAGCGAGCCGACGTAGTTTACATGCCCGGGGTTGGCAATAAACGTGATCGCCTCGACAGATCCGTCCTGAAGTTTCATATTTACCCAGCGGGCGATATAGGCGCCGGCAAACATTTCGCGGCGCCAGACAAGAAGGAGTTCGTCCCGCGCCGGGGCGGCGATCCGGTATGCGATCCCCTGGCACTCTCCGCCATTATCGAGACCCAGCATCAGGCCTGGATGCTCGGGAGAGCCGCGGCCGGAACGGAGCCAGAAGGTGTATCGGCGATGCCAACCCTCAAGCAGGGCAGGACGCCGGTCAACGAAGCGGATTGCAGGGTTCCATAACAGCGAGCCATAGGCGAACAGCCAGACGTCCTGAGCTGGGTCACGACCTGCGAGCATTTCATCCAGCGATGCTTCCAGCTCGGCATCGCTGCGAACCGTTATACCGGAAGGCAGGTTCGCCCGCACTCTGCGGAGGAGCGATCCGTCGAGAAGTGCCTCACGAGTAATCAGAATCCGGCTGTCGTCGCGAGGCTCACTGGCCGGCTGCATCATGATTGCGCTTGGCCCGCTGGTGAGCAGGTCCGTGAGTGGACATGTTCAGGGCGGTGTTGATAAGCGCGAGGTGCGAGAAAGCTTGCGGGAAATTGCCGATCATGCGCTGAGTTTCCGGATCGTATTCCTCAGCGAGCAGGCCGAGATCGTTGCGCAGCGCGAGAAGACGCTGGAACAGATCGCGCGCTTCATCGTAGCGGCCCTGAAGCACGTAGTTATCCGCCAGCCAGAAGCTGCAGGCGAGAAAGAAGCCCTCCGACTCCTGCAGACCATCTGAGGTTTGTTCGGGAACATAGCGGCGGACAAGGCCGTTCTGCATGAGTTCGCGGTGGATTGCTTCGACAGTTCCGATCATGCGCCGGTCGGTTGCCGGCAGAAACCCGACCAACGGGATCATGAGAACGCTGGCGTCCAGCACTTCGCTGTCGAAGCTCTGCACGAAGCTGTTCTTTTGTGTGCTGAAACCGCGTTGGCGGACCGTATGGTGGATGTGGCTCCGCAGCTTGGTCCAGCGGTCGATGGGTTCCTCGGGCGTGCGTTTACGGGCGATGTGGATGCCACGGTCGAGCGCCACCCAGGCCATGACCTTGGAGAAGGTGAAATGCTGCGGACCGCCGCGGATTTCCCAGATGCTTTCGTCCGGTTGGTCCCAAAGTGTGGTCAGGTATTCGACGATCTCACGCTGCAATTCCCAGGTTTCGCGCTCAGGTGCCAGATCGGTGCGGATCAATTCGTGGAGGGCGTCCACGATCTCGCCGAATACATCGATCTGGAGTTGCACGTCGGCCGCATTACCGATGCGGACTGGCTTGGCGCCCTGATAGCCGGCGAGCCAGGGGACCTCCCACTCCTGGAGGTGACGCTCGCCGGCCAGGCCGTAAAGTGTTTGGATCTGGGCCGGGCTGCCCGCAATGCTGCGGCGCAGCCACTCGCTCCAGGCACGGGCTTCGTCGCGATAGCCGGCATGAATCAGGGCTAGAAGCGTTAGGGTGGCGTCGCGCAGCCAGCAGTAGCGGTAGTCCCAATTACGGGTGCCGCCGAGCTGTTCGGGTAGTGATGTCGTAGGCGCGGCGACGATCCCGCCAGTGGGGGCGTAGGTGAGCGCTTTGAGTGTGAGCAGGGAGCGTTGCACGTCCTCACGCCACTCGCCGCGGTAGGTGCAACGACTGCACCAATCAGACCAGAAGGCTTCCGTGCTGTGCAAGGCTTCGTCGGGATCGGGAGTGGTGGGGACTGGCTCGTGGGAAGGACCGTGAGAGAGGACGAAGAGCTCATCGGCGCCCGCTTCGACTATAAACTCGGCGACATGGACGTATCCCGGGCGGGGTTCCAGAGGTACGGTGGAGCGCAGGATGACCAGCGACGGCCCGGCAATGGCGCGAATGCCAAAGCCGGTGCGGATACGCCTCACCCAGGGAATGATGGAGCCGTACTCGAAACGGAGGGCCAGTTCGAACCGCATCGGAACCGCCCCGCGCAAGCCCTTGACGATCCTGACCACCGACGAACGGGTAGCTCCAATGGGCATGAAATCAATGAGGCAGACGGCGCCTTCCTGGGTTTCGAAGGTTGTTTCGAGTATCAGCGTTCCAGGGCGATACCTGCGGGATACGGGCGCGGCAGGTACCCGAGGGCCGATGCGCCAGCGCCCGGCCTGGGGCGTGTCAAGCAGGGCAGCGAAGCATGCAGGGCTGTCAAACCGGGGCCAGCAGAGCCAGTCGATCGACCCGTCGCGGCTGACCAGGGCGGCCGTGTGGCAGTCTCCGATCAGGCCGTAGTCTTCGATCCGGGGGGCGAACTGGGGTCGCAACGTTCCGTCAGTTTGCTGTGCCATAAGCGCGGCCACCGGAGTTGTTGGTACACCAGCAGGTTGCGCCGACCGGGACTGGGCGGCTCATGGGACAGACATATCGGCCAGCGTAGCAGGAAAGTGCTGGGCCGGGTGCGACGGGCGGCGTGCTCCAAGTCGGTGGCGGGGCGTAAACGACCGGAGGCGGCGGATAATAGACCGGAGGTGGGTAATATACAGGTGGCGGATAGTAGACCGGGGCGCTGAATCCGAAGAAGACCCCGACGTGGGCCTGGGCGAGGGGGGCGGAGACCGCGAGCAGGGCCAAGGCGACACAGGTTCGGCGCAGGAGAGAGAAGGCGGGCGATGTCGACATCAGTAGACTCCGGGACCGAGCATGAGATTCGATAGCGAATTGCGCGCACGAACGCCAGTTCTGGAGCCCTTTTCTCGCTGGGTGAAGGTTGATTCCCCGGGGGGATCGGCTTGACTTTCGGGTGCCGGATCGTGATATGCGCGCATAACTGCTAGAGGTTGCGATTCCAGGTTCTAAGCGCCGTTGGGGATCGCCTGCCTAGCATACGTGGCATGGTCACAATTGCGAGTAGCCGCGGGCTTCAATCGACCGGATAGAGTGATTTTGCAGGAGACGAGTACCGCCCTGGCGGAGGAAGGCTTACACGCTGGGGCTGCTGCCAGTGTGAAAGCCCACGCGCCTCCCGGTTTCGTGGAACTTGGCTTGTCCCAGCCCGTGCTGCAGGCGATCACCGAAAAAGGGTATCGAACCCCGACCCCGATCCAATCGCAGGCCATTCCCTGGATACTTATGGGCCGCGATATACTGGGTGCGGCTCAGACCGGAACGGGTAAAACCGCCAGTTTCACGTTGCCTATGCTGGATATCCTGTCCGGGTCACGGGCACGAGCCAGGATGCCCCGGAGTCTCATTTTGGAGCCGACACGTGAACTGGCGCTGCAGGTGGCGGAGAACTTCGTTCAGTACGGGAAATACCTACGGCTCAGCCACGCCTTGATTATCGGCGGCGAAAGCATGTCCGACCAGAAGGATCTGCTGATGCGTGGCGTGGACGTGCTGATTGCCACTCCGGGCCGGCTGATCGACATGTTTGAGCGGGGCACTGTTCTGCTCTCTGACGTGAAGGTGCTGGTGATCGATGAGGCGGACCGAATGCTCGACATGGGGTTTATCCCCGATGTCGAGCGGATAGTCTCCTTGCTGCCGGCGACACGCCAGACGCTGTTTTTTTCAGCGACAATGTTGCCGGAGATACGCCGGCTGGCTGATGCGTTTCTGCGCGACCCCAAGGAGATTTCCGTCTCTCCCCCGGCTTCGGTCGCAAAGACGATCATCGAGGGGCTAGTGCTTGTCGCAGAGCATGACAAACGCGAGGCGCTGCGGCATCTGGTCCGGGCGGAGAACGTGCAGAACGCGTTGATTTTTTGCAATCGGAAGCGGGATGTGGATATCCTGTTCCGGTCACTGAGCAAGCACAAGTTTTCGGCTGGTGCATTGCATGGCGATATGTCGCAGAGCGTGCGGTTCGCGACGCTGGAGAAGTTCAAGACAGCTGAGCTTCAGTTGCTGGTGTGCAGCGACGTAGCGGCCCGTGGGTTGGACATAGGGGGGCTTTCGCACGTGTTTAATTTTGATGTGCCACGACATGCGGAGGACTACGTGCACCGGATCGGCCGGACCGGTCGTGCCGGCATGGAGGGGCATGCATTCATGATCGCTCAGCCGGAGGACAAACCGGCAGTCGATGCGATAGAGAAACTGATCGGCCATGCGATCCCGCAAATCGCGATTGAAGGTCTCGACCCGGTGGACTGGGCGGAGAGCGAGGGCGGTGGACGGCGGGGGAAGCGGGGCCGGAAGGTCAAGGAAGTCAGGCCGGCGAAGGCCGAGAGGAAGGCACGCGGAAAAGCCAAGACTGTCGAGAAGCCCGGACGCGAAGCTAAGGCGCATGACAAGGAGCCGCGGAAGCGGCACCAGGAACGAACGCGCGCGGGGAATGAGCGTGAAGCCAACGCAGTGATTGGGTTTGGCCGAGATGTGCCCGCTTTCATGATGGTGCGCTCGCGGCGGCGCACGGGACGCGAGGCTGTTTGAGACTGCACCCTGCGCGGGGCCGTTAAGCCCGTCGAAGTGACCGGGGCTTCCTAGTCCTGCTCAACCGAGTAGGCTTGCATCGCGATCCTGGGGCCGCGGACACAGGAGGAAACCGCATTTGCAGCCTGTAATCGATTGCGACATCCATCCCTCGGTTCCCGGCATCAAGGTGTTGCTGCCATACATGGACCAGTTCTGGCAGGAATCCTTCGTGGCCCGCGGGATGGACGGGTTCGATGTTCAGAGCTATCCGCCGGGAGCGCCGATCACGTGCCGGCCGGATTGGCGGCCGCAGAAAGGAAAGCCAGGCACCAGCCTGGAGGCGATGCGGCGGCAGGCGTTGGATCCGTTCGGGATCGGGGTTGCCATTTGCAATACGCTGTACGGCGGGCAGGTGGCGGTGAGCGAGACGATGGGGGCGGCGATCTGCTCGGCCCTGAATGACTGGATTGCGGAACAGTGGCTGGACAACGAGCCTCGGCTGCGGGCATCGATTGTCGTGCCGGCGCAGGCGCCGTTGCTGGCAGCGGAGGAGATCGAACGCAAGGCGCTGGATAAGCGTTTCGTGCAGGTGCTGTTGCCAGCAACGTGCGAGATGATGCTGGGACGTAGCTATTACTGGCCGATCTACGAGGCGGCGGTGAGGCATGATCTGCCGGTGGGACTGCATGCGGGTAGTATGTACCGGTATGCCCCGACCTCGACCGGGTGGCCGAGCCATTTCATGCACGATTACTTGGCGAACCAGCAGATCTTCGAGGATCAGTTATTGAGCCTGGTGTCGAACGGGATTTTTGTGAAGTTCCCGGGCCTGCGGGTAGTGCTGATCGAGTCTGGCGTGACGTGGCTGCCTGGGTTTCTATGGCGGGCGATCAAGACGTGGCGGGCGGTGCGGGCCGAAGTGCCGTGGGTGAAAGAGTCGCCCGCGGATACGATCCGGCGGCAGGTGCAGCTGACGGCTCAGCCAATGGATGCGCCGGACGCGCAAACGGTGGACCGGATCGTCAATCAGATTGCGTCGGATGAGATGCTGCTGTTTGCGACCGACTATCCGCACTGGCAGTTTGATGGAGACGATCCGGTGCCGGCAGGATTGCATCCCGATCTGATCCGTAAGATGCGACATGACAACCCGCTCGCGATCTATTCGCGGTTGAAGGAGACGATCCGATGAGCGTCACAGAACTGGAACGCCCAATCCAGAGCTCCGCCCGGATCGGGATCATCGATTGTGATATTCATCCGTATATGAAGACGCCGCGCGACCTGGATCCGTATCTCTCGGCGCGGTGGCGGCAGTATCTGCGGGAATATGATAAGTTCGTGTGCGGACCCTATGCGGCGCGGGGCACCTATCCGCGGTTCGCGCCCAATACTTGCCGGCGGGATGCGTGGCCGCCAGGGGGCGGATTGCCGGGCTCGGATGTGGATTTCATCCGGGCGCAGCACCTGGATGCCAACAACGTCGTGTTCGGGGTGTTGGAGCCGCTGCTGAACGCGAATATCGCCCGGAATCTGGAGGCGGCGGCCGCGTTCTGCACTGCGATGAACGAGTGGCAGAAGCAGGCGTTCTATGTGCCGGAGCCTCGGTTGCGGGCTTCGGTGCTGGTGCCGCAGGACGATCCGGATGAGGCGGTGAAGGAGATCGAGCGCAGGGCCGGGGACCCGGCCTTTGCGCAAATCCAGTTGGGGTCGAAAACCAGCGAGCCGCTGGGACGGAAGCGGTACTGGAAGATCTTCGGCGCGGCGGTGGCGAACGGGTTCTCAATCGGCCTGCATATCGGGGGCACTCAGAGTGTGGCGCCGTCGCCGGGCGGGTGGCCGCAGTTCTATATCGAGGACCACCACATGCTGGTGCACTCGATGCAAAACCAGGCTGCCAGCCTGATCCTGGAGGGCGTGTTCGAGGCGTTTCCGGATCTGAAGGTGGTGCTGATAGAGGGGGGCTTTGCGTGGGGCCCGACGTTGGGGTGGCGGCTGGATAACATTTGGAAGAAGTGCCGGGATGAGGTTCCGCATCTGAAGCGGCCGCCGTCCGAATACATGAGGAGCAATTTGTGGTTTGCAACTCAGCCGGTAGAGGAACCGGAAAATCCGGAGGACCTGCGGCAGACTTTCGAATGGATCGGCTGGGACCGGATGGTTTATTCGAGTGACTATCCGCACTGGGATTACGACGATCCGCGGACCGCCTGGCGCATACGTATGTCGGAGCAAGAGGAGCAGATGCTGCTGCGCGAGAATGCCTTGGCCGTGTATAAGTTTAGGTGACGCGGCGAACGCTGAGGCCCAGGCGAGTTCCGGGAGTCTCGCATCTTGTTCTAGCGGCAGGTAACGGTGATTATCGATGTTCCCCGGATCGCACAGGCTGTGGCGGCCTTCGGAACTGCGACCGTCGTGGTCGCCGCTGCGTCCTTGAACTTGCACACCAAATAGAAGTCGCTGGCTGTGCCGCGGATTGAGGCAAGGTCCCAGCGGCCGTCGACCGGGATCAAGCTCGCGAGTTCGGCGGGGGGGCCGTCGAACAGGTCGGCGCCGGCAAGGGGATGACGATGCCCGTTGACCATGATGGTCGGCGGGCATCGGACAGTCGCGGCGTAGGCCACCCCGGTCGTCACGCCGTAGAGCGCCAGCGCTATAACCAAGTTAGACGACGACATAGTATTGCTCGCGGTCATTGACCGCTACTCCGTGCCCGCCGCGGAACCGGATCACCCTTGGCGAAGCCGGGTGCCGTCCACCGTGGTGGACATCGACCCATTGATCAATGACCTTCAGGCCGTCGGCGGTCTGATTCAAATAAATAGCAGCGTGAGATCGGCCGTCCGTATGATTTCCGTAGCACCCGCTCGGATCGAAGGTGGCGATGATCGTTCCACGCTGAATATCGCAGGCGCCGCGGACTTTCTTGCCCCCTCCAGAACTGGGTTCGGGGCGCCATTGCGGCCCGTTCCGCCAAAGCGACGCACTGGCCCGTTCCGACCGACAACTTCAGAAAAGCCTCAGGATTGCGCGCAATATAGGGCATCGGCGCTCCTCCGATTGTCTCCGGCATCCGACCCCGATAACCACCGCAACCGATCCGAGCCGGCTGGATTGCCCCAATATCCCTGAGCCGTGCCGCCTATCGGCGATGTAGCTTGCGCTAAACTACTCCTGCCATGCAAGGGCCGATTAGAGGACAGCAGTCACGTTACAGAGGGTGGGAGGCGATTTTCGATTTCCGCTGGCCAAAGCTCTGAGAAATGGCTTAGCATCTTGGAAACGACACGGAAGCCCGGGGGGCAAGCGGCTTATGGCGCAACGCGAAGCTCGTATCCCGTTTGAATCCGGAGACACCGATTTCCGTCTCGTCAGCCTGGGCGGCGAGGAAGAGCTGAGCAGGGTTTATGCCCTCCAGGTGATTGTCCGGCATCCGAAGCACACCGTGTCTCTGCCCAAGCTGCTCGGGACAAGGGTTACGGTGGAAATCGATAGTTACGAGGGGCGAAAACGCTATCTTGACGGGTTCGTTTCCGACGCACGCTATATCGGCATTGCAGGGACCGATGCCGAGTACGCGATCACGCTCGTTCCGTGGCTGTGGTTCCTCAGCCGCCGCCGTGACTGCCGGATCTTTCAGAACGAGACCGTGCCCGACATCGTGACCAAGGTGTTCGGCCATTATGAAATCGCCGATTACGCCAATCGGCTGATTGAGACATACGAGCCGCGGATCTATTGCGTCTAGTACCGGGAAAGCGACCTCAATTTTGTCTGCCGCCTGCTGGAGGACGAGGGGGTCTACTTCTTCTTCGAGCATGGTAACGGGACGCACAAGCTTATTCTGGCGGACGCAGCAAGCGCCCATAAGGCGGGGACCGGCTATGCTTCCGTTCCGTACTATCCGCCGGACCCGCAGGCCCGGCGTGAGCGCGACTACTTTGAGGACTGGCGCGCCGATGCACGCGTACGGCCCGGTCGGGTGACTTTGCGCGCGTTCGATTTCGAGAAGCCGCGGGCCGATCTGACCGCCGTTGAGAACAGCCCAAGCCGCATAAGCAGGCGGACGCCGAGGTCTATGACTACCCCGGCGGCTATGTCGAGTTGGGGCGCGGTGATCGCCTGGCCCGGATTCGGCTGGAGGAGCTGCACGCCGAGCACCAGCGCTCTCATGGAAGTGGCACAGCGGCCGGTCTCGGCTGTGGCGCGCAATTCAAGCTCGAGAAATTCCCGCGCGCGGACCAGAATATCGAATGGCTGATCGTCCGGATCCGCCACCAGATCGAGGTCGAGGAACCGCGGTCCGGAGCCACGACCGCGACGCCCGAGCCTTACCGGTGCTGGATCGAGGTGCAAGACAACAAACAGCCGTTCCGCCCTGCTCGCGTCACCCCGCGTCCGGTCGTGCAAGGGCCGCAGACAGCCATCGTGACTGGCCCGAGCGGGGCGGAGATCTACACCGATAAATATGGACGGGTGAAAGTGCAGTTCCATTGGGACCGCCAAGGCAAGCGCGACCAGAACACGTCTTGCTGGGTGCGGACGTCTCAGGCCTGGGCGGGCGGCTCGTGGGGCGGCATCCATGTTCCGCGCATCGGTCAGGAGGTGATCGCCGATTTCCTGGAGGCCGATCCGGACCGGCCGATCATTACGGGGCGCGTCTATAACGCCGCGGCCAAGGCACCTTATGGGCCTGCCCGGGAACGCCACACAGTCGGGTATCAAGAGCAATTCGTCTCCAGGCGGCGGTGGATCAAACGAGCTGCGGTTCGAGGACAAGAAAGGCAGCGAGGAGGTGTATTTCCACGCCCAGAAGAACCACACGAACGTGGTCGAAAACGATAAGTCCGAGACGGTGCACCACGACAAGCGTATCACGATCGATAACGATCGCACCAAGCATGTCGGCCACGATGAGACGATGTCGGTGGTGAATAACCGCACCCGCTCGGTCGGCGTTAATGAGACTGTCATGGTTGACGCGGTGCAGACTGTTACCGTAAATGGCGCGCGGATCGATATGGTGAATGCGACGGAGACGCGCACCGTGGCCGCGATTCGCACCGATACCGTGGGCGCAGACGAGATCCGCACAGTGGGCGGGGCCCAGCAGCAGACCGTCGGGGCGGCGCGCAACGTTAGCGTCGGTGCGGTGCAGGCGCACGAGATCGGCGCCGATGACACCTGGAACATCGCCGGTGACAAGAGCACGACGGTCGGGGGCGACCGTTCAGCGAGCATTTCCGGCAGCGACAGCGTCGATGTGAGCAATGATCACATGCTTTCAGCGGGCAAGACGATTACGGTGAGCGCGGGCGACGAAATCACGATCAAGGTCGGCAGCGCAGTGATCAACATGAAGAAGAACGGGGACATCTCGATTAACGGCAAGAACATCGGGGTCGATGCCTCCGGTAAGATGGATCACAAGGCGAGCGGCAACATCACCCAGAAGGGTCAGAAAATCCTGCAGAACTGAGGTGCGCCATGGAAACGCGGGAAGTGACGGGGACGGTTCGGCTGGACGGCGTGGTGATCGGGGTGCTGATGGGCTTCGGCGGGAACGCGCCTCTGGTGGTGTTTCCTGGTAACCCGGCCGAGGCGGCGATTGAGGCGCGGGCCGCTTGCGCGCTCGGCGCCGAGGATGTCGGGCGCGAAGTGGCGCTGCTGTTCGAGCATGGCGATCCGCACCGCCCGCTGCTCATGGGCCGGCTGCTTCGGCCGGGCGAGCCCGCGCGAACGGTGGAAGTAAGGCGGGACGGCGAGCGGATCGAACTCGCGGCTGAGAACGAGATTATGCTCCGCTGCGGCAAGGCGAGCATCGTGCTGACCCGCGAGGGCAAGGTGATGATCCGGGGGGCTTATATCTCCAGCCGCTCCACCGGGCCGAATAAGATCAAGGGCGGGTCGGTGCATTTGAACTGAGCAGGCGATGTCGGAGGTTCCGTTCCGCAATCGCCCGGTGCTGGAGCACATTGTCGAGCAGCATGCCGAGGAGGCGGCGTTCCTGTCGCTGCTGCGCGATGCTGCGACCGAAGCGCCGCATTACAAGCGCCACCACCTCGCGCGGCTGGACGAGCGGGTGGAGGCGCATATCGACGGGCTGTGCGTGGCCGGGGAGGCGGGCTGGCGCTGCGCGGTGGCGGAGCTGAAGGCGCATCCCGAGCCTGGGGAGCTGTTCGCGGCGGGCGTGCTGGCGTTGGAGAGCGGGAGCGGGCCCGGATCGACCCGCTTGTGGCCTGGCGGCGGGAGCCGAGCCAGAGGTGGGGCGGGGTTTTGTAGGGGCAATCGCGTGGTGCAGCCCCGCATTACTGGCTGCGACTGTGCGTGGATGGGACCGCTCCTCCGAGCCGTTTGAGCGCTATCTCGCGCTGTGTGCCTGCTCGGTGCATCGCGCGGACGCCGGTCCGGGGCTTTCCGCTCGGATCGAGGATGCGGACCCGCTGGTGCGCGCGCGGGCGCTGCGGTTGGCGGGGGAATTGGGGAAGTTCGAGTTGCTGAAGGCGTGCCTGCGCCACCTGGACGATCCCGACCCGGAGGCGGCGTTCCGGGCGACGTGGTCGGGGGTGCTGTTGGGCGATCGTGGGGCGGCGTTGGCCGCGCTGGAACGGTTGGCGCTGGCTGATGGGCCGCGCCGGTGGATCGCGCTGGAGGTTGCGGTGCGCGCGATGGGGATTGAGGGGGGACGCGCTTCATCCGCGCGATGAACGGTGACCCGGGGCTGCGTCGGGCGATGGTGGTAGCGGTGGGGGCATTTGGGGGACCCGGCGGCGGTGCCGTGGTTGATCCGGCAGATGGAGGATCCGGGGCTGGCGCGGGTCGCGGGGGAGGCGTTTTCGATGATTACGGGGATTGATCTAGCTTACGCAGGTTTGGAACGCGACCCTCAAACGGCCATAACTCCGAGAAAAGATCCGGACCCGGAGACCCCCCCCACTGATAACGACGAACACGTTCCGGCGCCAGATTCATCACTCGTTTGTTCGTGGTGGCAAAAGAACAGCCATAACATGCAACTCGCCATACGCTATATAAATGGCTCGGCTGCAGTATACGAAGATACCATTCCTGTCTGGCTCAACGGTTTCCAACGTCAAAGACGCGCCGCCGCTTACGAAATGGTTCTGCAACACGCGAACGGCGAGTTACCGAACTGGCGGGACCGATCTGTCGTGTCGATCACAGCCTAGATTCGTCTGGCGTGACATCCTCCCATTTTGTGCCGTCCAAAGATCTCATGATATGCCTCTCTCCAAACGAATACATTACTCCATTACTAACGTGTAGGTGACCGCAGGAGCAGCCGGTCAGTACTTCGGTCAATGAAAAAGACTTGCTAGGCTCAATCCGGAAAACCGCCATGTCGCTGGCGGCATACAGATCGCCGCCCAATACAGCAAGACCCCAGAAGTCTCTCTCGGTTATATCCTGGTCTATAACATCCACCCGTTCGCCCCTAATCCGCAGGACCAACCCGGCTTGACCGCATGCGATGGCCGTTTCCGTGTCGCAAGATTCGATCCGAGTAAGCACCAGATTGGTAGGCGACGCGAGCGGGACCCAGCGCCCATAGGAACCGCGCCAGATTTCGCCTCCAAATCCTACAGCATAAATGAGGGATTTATCCGCCCCACATAGGGCATTGAAACCGGTTATTTGAAAAGTTCCGGCGGAAGTGATAAGGTCTCGGTCATTGTGTTGCCAGCCACTTTCTGAACGATAGTACACTTGCCGACTCATGCCAGCCGCGTAAAGCACATCTCCAATGAACCGGAGCTCCCGGATATCCCCAAGGAGGCGCGGTCCCTGATCGGATTCGTCAATTGCGCGTTCGCTCAAGATACCTGCTTCGCGTAAAAATACCAATCCGGCCGGACCAGTTCCGAACAGACGGTCCGGGACCGAGTGATGCCGTGCGAGACGTGTGACCACCCAGGGCACAGAAAAACCTGAAAATCCCTCGTATTGATCAAAGCGAAGAATTTCGCTAGCATAGCCCCCAATCTCGCGTGAAACGTCCAGCACGGCGATAACCTCGTAGCCGCTGGGTCCAAGCGACAGTCCCGACCTAAAGTGAAACGGATGGCGGACGTCCGACATTCGATCTCTATCCGGCGTTCCTTAGCCTTACACAAACATCAGCGTATGTTCCAAATTCGCCGTTTCATGTCAGCCACGGTTTGCCTTCCGCGCGCATCCAGAGGTGCTTCATCCCGGCGAAGGGTAAGGTCCGTACGCATGGGATCATCGGGGATGACTTGCGCACGGTGCACATGGTATTCGTCAAGCTGGGCTTTTATGCACGGCTCGCTGCAGTGTGGGTAGACGCACTTGTGCGCCGCCGCCCCAGCATCGCGCGCCTCGGCATAAGTCCAGTACCAGAGTCGATTGTCTCCTGAACCGAAATCCCAGAGCGGTTCATTCCGGCGCACCCTCGCGAATTCCCGTTCCAGCTTACCTTGGATGGAATGTAGCATTCCATGTTCTAGGTTCTCGTTTGCTTCTCCCGTAGCACAGACGCAAGGAGCGGCAACATCTGAGTAATCGCTTTGCCCGAAGACACGCTCACCGCGCGACCTGCCGCCCACATGAGTGAAGCAGTGCACTTCGACGAGGTGATGAGCTTGCACTCCAGGGCAGCAGTTAGGTGAACCTGATCCACCATAGGGAGTGAGCATACACTTCTTGGCCCTCTGACAAGCCTGACCATCAGGTGTGTTAGCGCATTGCTTCGCCTTGGTCATCTTAGCGATCACGGTGCCGTTCTTTCTCTTTACTTCCAGCTTGGCGCAGGCGGTGCGCTCCGCTGCCTTATCCCCGGCGCAAGGATCGGTCGCCGCAGCCTGCGAGTTTGAAAACGGCCAAGGGGGTGTATTGCTGAGGCATCCCCGCATTTCTCACGCGACATAAAAGGATCGATCAGCCGAAGGGGCAGTTCTGAAAAGAATTGTGGGAACACCTTGGATGGCAGATGCTTGCGAAGTGGCGGGGGAGATTCCGCGCTCCCGACAGACCAGCGAGTTTGCCTCCCGATGTCGATTCGGGAAGCACTATGGTCGTCCGGGAGCGTTTTTCATACCAGGGCATTCGCAACGTGCTTGGCTGTCTGCTCGAGCACGACCTGCATGCAAAGCGCGTGAACTCGCTATGCGACGCGACCCTTGGCGTGTTGCACAGCGGGTCGCTGGCGATCTGTGCGATCGGTCAGGGCCTCGCCGCGGCGCGCAGCTTGAAGCCTAAGCATGCCACCAAGCAGGTCGACCGGCTGCTCTCTAACGCCGCCATAAATGTCGACGACATTCTGGTGCGCTGGGTGCCCTTCGTCGTCGGCGCCCGAAGCTCGATCATGGTGGCCATGGACTGGACCGACTTCGATGCCGACAACCAGGCCACCATCATGCTGGCCCTGATCAGCGATCATGGCCGCTCGACACCTCTGGTGTGGCTGACCGTCGACAAGAGCACGCTCAAGCATCACCGCAACTTCTACGAACATCGGGTGCTGGTACGGCTTGCCGAGTTGCTGCCGGCCGGGATCAAGGTGTGCATCGTCGCCGACCGTGGCTTCGGCGATCAGAAACTCTACCGGATGCTAACCGAAGAACTGTATTTCGACTACGTCATTCGCTTCCGTGGCAACATCACCGTAACCAGCACCGCCGGGGAGACCCGCACCGCAGCTGAATGGGTCCAAGCTGGCGGACGGGCACGAGTGTTGCGCGGTGCCGAGGTCACAGCCGATCGCTACCGGGTGGGAACCGTGGTCTGCGTTCAGGATCCGGAGATGAAGCAAGCCTGGTGTCTGGCCGCCAGCAGCGCCGATACCAGCGCGAAGCAGCTGACCGGCTACTACGGTCGCCGCTGGGCAATTGAGTGCAGTCTGCGCGACAGCAAAGATCTGCGCTTCGGCATGGGTCTGGGAACGATCCGTGTCAAATCGCCCGAGCGGCGTGATCGGCTGTGGCTCATCAATGCCTTTGCCGTGGTCCTGTTGACGCTGCTCGGTGCTGCTGGAGAAGCGCTCGGCTATGATCGGATGCTTAAGACCAACACCGCCAAACGCCGTGTCCACTCGTTGTTCCGCCAGGGCTGCATGCTCTACGATCTCATCCCAACCATGCGTGACAACTGGCTTGGGCCATTGATGCAGCGTTTCTCCCAAATGCTAGACGAGCAGCCCCTGTTCGCGGACGTTTTCGGACCAGTTTAAAAAATGCGGGGATTCCTGAGGGTGTATTGGCTACTGGTGAGGCGTGATTGTGGGTCGTCATGTCGAGATGACGAAGAACAACATTCTCGCCTTCAACCTTCACGTCCATCGACCAAGCAACAAAATAGACTTTGCCTCTATTAACGCTGGTAATAACACCCTTCTTAGCGGCGCATCCGGCCTCGTCGCCCGTGCTCTGCTTGAAGTAACTGATATTCTTCAACATGACTTCCGCACCGGAAATTTGCACGCTGCGGCTCCCTTCTGCAGCATCGCTATCCATTCCGGTATTCGGGTACGGCACTGGAACGCCTGGCGGAGTTGCTGGGTTTTCCGGCGGGGTAAAGCATACGTCTGGGTAGGCGCAGATGGACTTGCCAGAGCCGGCCTTGCACGCCACTTCACGATTATTGGCATATACCTCGTTCGGCATCGCGTTGTCCGCAACTCCTACCTCGCGTTCCACTGACCACCATGGCAACACGGCGGCCGTCATCATTGCCACTCTGGATTAGAGCAACTAAGCCCGGTGCGTAGCTCTTCATTGTGGCCCACCAGCCGACGCCCAACAAACAAGGCATGATGGCAGCACCGATCTCACCGATGCAATCGGCCGGATGCCAGAGATCGATGAAGTCGTGTCGGCTTCGAAGCAGCCTATTGGTAGCCAGTTCAAGTTCCTTGAACCAGTACCTGCTCGCCGTTCATCGAGCTGAGCCGATAATCAACTCTGGCCATCGCCAAGCCGGCTCCCTCGAGGGCCTGACGGAATGCCTTCGCGAGCCCTTCACCGCGGAGGGGTTGGTCGCTCCCGACCGTGGCTGTCTCCAGAGCAAGTCCCAATGAGCTGACCTTTAATCCGTCACCACCGCGATCCGAGCTGAGGAGAACCGCAGCCCCACCCTCGCCCGGGATCAAGCCGTCCGATTGATCTTCCGTCAGGAGCCGGCCCTGCTGATCGAGGTGGGATAACGTCTCGGAGACCAACAGAGTGTCAGCCCCGGCGACGATAACATGCTGGTAGCCTTGTGTATTGAGGAGCTTAGCAGCTTCGAGAACTCCTATCGCTCCCGAAACGCGTCCCATCGGAATTAATCGCGAACTGGGATGTAGTCGAGTGTCTAAGGCTTCCGCGATAAGCGGAAGAATTGTTCCGTCCATTCCCCCGAAACGACCAGGTCGGCTTCCCTCCGCAACCCCAAGCAGGATCGGCACATCGTCTGTACGAGTACCGGTCGCTTGTTCAAAACACTCGCGTATCGGCCCGGCGACTAGCCGAGCGAGGCGTTGGACGCCCCGCCAGGCTTCCTCCAAAGGCACCTCGGCACCGACGACCCCAGGAGCCATCCCGCGCTGCGAAGCGCGTTTCCTTGAACCCGTCAATACGTGCCCTTATGGCTGCACAACTCGACGGCGCGGTCAGCCCAACGGCCGTCGCCATGCCACAACCGAGCACGAGTAACGGAGCGCGGGTCATGCTTCGGCGCCTTCAGGTGGTTGTTGATCGCGAACAAACGCTTGCAAGCCAGGATAATACGTCTTCCCCAACTCCCTTGCCCGCCACCACGCCCAACTCATCCGCCCAACCAGGACCTCCGCCACCTCAAACACATTCCGCCGCAGCGGGCGCGTGCACCGCCAAACGAGGCACACCATCCCGGCGTCCGGTTCGATCAGCACCGTATCGAGCCCGCCCCGCATATGCTCCGGCTCGCCCCGTTTCGGAAAGAACGTAACCGGCACTTCCAGATCCGTCGGCAGCCGAAAGCGCGTCCGCCCCGCCCGCGTCAGGTTAAGCAGGACCACCTCCTCCCCCGGCCGTGGTGCCTCGATCTGCTGATCCTCCGGCGCCGCCTGGAAGTGCCGCACATCGAAATCCGCCGGCAGGAACGGAAACACATTATCCAGCCAGTTCTGATCATAAGTACCGGCCAGGGCGAGCCGCGGCTGCCATCCGCGCGCCACCGGGCCGAAGCTCATCGGCGCGTACTCGCCCCAGGGAACCCGCACCGGATCGCGCGGATCTTCGGTGTTACACACGGCACGCCCCAGCAGCCGCTCGCCCGAGGACAACGCTCCGTAATCGCGACCCACGGGGTTGCGCATATACGCGCTCGTGTTCTCCGGATCGGTATCGTCGATGCCGCCGAATGCCCGGTCATAGGTGATCGGCATGGAGATAAAGCGCTGCGCCGACGAAGGCACCGGCGTCAGCCCGCGCTGCACCCAGACGCGATCGCCGATCACATCGAACACTTTCTGCCAGGCCCCGAGCTTCACCCCCACCCGCACCCGCTCTGCCGGCCTCTCCTCCGGCGCGTACGCAGTCCCGTTCAGCAGCACGTCACAGCGAGGCTTGGCCCAGGCGAACTCCGCCTCATGCACCGGCGCGGAGTACCCGGCTCACCCGTAAAAGTATCCGCCATAACAAGCGGCACCTGCTCTTCCTTCGGCGCAAGCTCGACCGGGCCGCCATCGTCAGGTATCAGGAAAGTACCCTTTGCAACCACCACTACATGCTCGCGCCCGCTGGGGTCGACCCCCATCGTCCACGCCGCCTGCATCTTCGTCGCATTCAGCAGGTTCATCCCACCCTCACAACCCCTCCGGACACCGGAACCCCTCCATCAGCCGCACATCGAATGGATTGGCCACACTTCCCGCATGCAGCCGGAAGCTTGCCGAATGCCCGTCCTTCGTCAGCACCACGTCGAACAGGTCGGACTGGCCCAGCAATTCGAACTGCCCGGAATGCAGCAGCCGGATCAACGACCAGGGGCCTTCCTCCTGCTCGATCACTGATGGCTCCCCACCGCCACTCGGGGTGAAGGAGACGCGGACCATATTCGTCCCGCCTGGCCCCGGCCAGGTAAACCCGGAGGGGCGGACCGGCCCGTGGGCATAGGTCAGCGACTGGCCGTCGAGGTCGAGCGACACCGTCAGCGAGCCGGCATCCAGGTTGATCGGCGTGAGGGTAAACCCCGCCTTCGGCGTGCCGGCGGGAAACAGCGCCTTGCCGATCAGCCGCGCCCGCGCAAGCTGGGCAAGCGCACCCGCCGACAGCCCGATACTCTGCACGTCGCGCCAGGGCTGGCGGGTGATGTCCACGAATGGGGCGAGCGGGCCCTTAACGAAAGTTTCGATCGTGCCCGATGCCCCAAACAAGCTGAGCGGATCATCCAGGCTTGCATCGACGCTGCTGCCCTCATTGAACGGGTACCGGCCGCCGATCGCCTGCTGACAGAACGGCAGCACCTCGCTCCGCCAGGCCGCATCTAACTGCTGGCGCATCCCCTGGACGGAGAACGCGTCGGTCCGGTTGGCAAGCCCTGTGACGACCTGGCGTACCGGATCGGGCAGGCCCTCGGCAGCCTGCTTCAGCGGCACCCCGGCGTTGAGCAGCTTGGCCGGCGTATCCGGGGCGTACGGCGACGCGGCGGCATCGGCCAGCTTGGCATGCATGGCGCCGAGGGCCGCGATGGTATTGTCGATCGCGGGCGGCGCCCCCCCGACACCGGCCACCGCCTGCCTCACCGCCGCGAAATGCTTGGCCACGGGCGCCCCGGGCTGCTCCGTGGCCGCCGGCGAAGCGCGGGCAGGGACTCCGAACAGCAATTCCACCTTGGACAGGCTGCCGGACAGTTTGCCGGCAGCCTTCTCCGCCGCTCCCCCGGCGCCCGCCTGCTCCTCTGGCGGTGGGGCAGTCAGGTCAGTTTCGTGCGCGACCGCGGCGAGGAATAATTTCAACGGCGAGCCCGGGCCGGACAGCGCCCGCGTCATCCGCTCGGCCTGAGCGATATCGCTGCCGAACGGCTTTAGCGTCACATCCCGCAGTTGCCCGTCCCACGCCGCGATCATGTCGTCGTAATAGAGGTCCAGCATGCCGGTTCGCAGTCCTCGGATATCGGCATCGGACGGTTTGGGTCTGCCGCGCGGGTCGATGACCCAGTCCTCGTCGTAGGTGGCGCGTGCCTGTTTATCGAGGAGCCTGAGGAAGACCTGATGGAACCCGTCATAGACCTCACGATCGAGCGGCGCGCCGGAGCGCCGCACCAGCACCAGGCTTGCGTCCGGCCCGGCATGGTCCGTCAGCCTCCACCCCGGCAGGTTTTGCACCTCGGGGGCGGTAATCAGCGCCTGATACGCCCGCTTCGGCAGCGGCAATCGCTCCAGCACGTCCTGGGCGTTACGGATGAGCTGCTCGTCGAGCCTCGGCTTGGGGTCGATAGTCGGCATGATCTCCGCGAGCGCCGCGATGTGGCGCTTCGTCGGGGCTTGATCCGGGGCGAGGCTGCGCAGCACGTCGGGATCGAGCGGCGCCCGGCCGCCCAGCATCAGATAAACCTTGAGGCCGACCAAAACGTAATCCGGGTCGCCCAGATGCGAACGCAGCTCCTGTTCGAGCCCCAGCGTCATCCGGGGCAGCAGAAGTCGCGTCAGCGCCGCGCGGTACGCCGCCGCGATCCGCCCCTCGGCAGCGACTTTCTGGGAGAGGCCGAGCCGTAGCCAGAGCGGTTCGGGTTCGGCGAACCGAGTCTTCAGGTCCGCGAGAGCGTCCAGCGGGGGAATCACGGCGCGCCAATCGGCCTCCGCCGGGCTCAAACTTGTCTGCGCGAAAGGCTGCATCTGCCGGCGCAGGTTTTCGAGATTTGCCGCGACGTCGTTCTGGATCCGCCGATTGGCCTCGTAGCTCCACAGGTAGCACAGGATCAGCCCCGCCGTGACGGCGGCCATGCCGGAGAGCGCGCCTCCGCGTATCAGCCGCTCCCGCCGTTCGCGTTTCCGGTCGTGGGTGACCAGGCTGGCCTCGTTGAAGATGACCTCCCGGAACAAGCGGGTGAGGAAGAAGCTGCGGTTTCCGGAAGCGGGCAGGGGAGCCGAGGCCGGTAGCCCCACGCTTGCCGCGATCGCGGTGACCAGCCGGTCAATCGGAGTGCCGCTCTGGGTGCCGCTCGTTAGATAGACGCCGCGCAGCCAAGCGCCTTCCTCGTAAGTCGTCGCGGGAAAGCAGCGCTCCGTGAACCGGACAACGCTTTTGCCGAATGCCACAACCCGAGCGGGGAAGCCGAAGATTTCGGCGCGCCGTGCGAGGTCGTTTTCCTCTGCGAGCAGGCGCGGTACGCGCTGTTCCAGTCTCGCGACCAAGTCGTCGAAGCCAGCGGTAAGAGCAGACACGTCGAGCGTCGAATCGCCTCCCCCCCGATAGTCGAACGTATACCCCCACACCTGCTGGCGATCGTGTTCGCCGAGCTGGCCGAAGAAGCTTACGAACCCGGCGAGCTGGTCGGCCTTGGTGATCAGCAGATAAACCGGCAGCCGCAGACCGAGACGGCGCTCGATTTCTGCCAGGCGGCCGCGGATGCGGTCCAATTCGTCCTCCGCTCCTGAACTCGGTCAGCAAATCTTTGGCGGAGAGCGCGACGATGACGCCATTGAGCGGCTGGCTCGGACGGTGCTTCTTGAGCAGGTCGAGAAAGCCCTCCCAGGCGGTGCGGTCAGCGGCGGCGTCGCTGTCCTGGGTGGTGTAGCGGCCGGCGGTGTCGATCAGGACCGCCTCGTCGGTGAAGAGCCAGTCGCAAGAGCGGGTACCGCCGACCCCCCGCAGATCTCGCCCCTCGCCGGTGGGGAATCGCAGACCGGACTGAACGAGCGCGGTCGTCTTGCCCGATCCGGGCGGCCCAATCATGACGTACCACGGCAGTTGGTAGAGCCATCTTCGGCCGCGGCCTGCGCCGACCTTGCTTCGGCGCAGCCGCTCCAGAGCTGCCTGAAACCGCTGCGCCAGCTCCTGCACTTCGTGCGATCCGGGCGCGGATTGTGCCGCGGGCTCCGACCAGCGCCTTGACCAATTGATCGTTGTTACGGCGCGCGCGAGCCTGGGCCCAGAGGTTGGAAAAGCCCCAAAGCACGGCGATCGCCAGAATGGCGGTCAGGCGCGCGGTTTCAGAGCCGAACGGCTGCTTCTCGCCAATCCGTAGCAGATCTCCGAAGTTCCAGATTAGCAGGCTCAGCAGAACAGCGCCCGCAAGCGTCCAGAACCATCGGGCGCCAAGAATTGCGAGAACTGGCTTAAGAGCTTTCATTGGAGCACAACAATGTCGACACGTCGGTTGCGTGCTCGTCTGGCCGCATCGGCGTTCGAGGCTATAGGGTCGGTGTCCGATCGCCCCTCCACGACGACGCGATCACCGTCGGGCATGGCCTCGCGGAAGACGCCCGCGACTGCTTCCGCGCGCGCCTTTGAAAGCGCCCAGTTATTAGGGAACAGCGCCGTGTGGATCGGCTGATTGTCAGTATAGCCGAGCACCATCACCTTGCCGGGCACGGGTTGCAGCACCGTTGCCAGGCAACGCACGACGTACGGGCGCTAAGATCGGCCTTGCCGGATGCGAACATGCCGGCATTGGGTAGCCGCACACGAACCTTATCGACGTCCTCCACGACTGCATCGGCGGTGGCCTACGCCGAACCCGACAGGCAAGCGCGCAGCGCGGGAGCAAGCGGATTGGCGATGGGCAGTGCCGCGGGCGTGTAGCTTTCGTTGCGCGCGATCACGACCGGGCTAGAGGGCGGCAGGGAGGCGGCCGCCCGATCCACTGCATCCCCGGCGTCGCCAAGCCGGACGGCCGGGCCCGCGTATATCAGCAGCAGCACAGCCGCGAACGCGGTCGCGTACGCCCAAAGCGGAATCCGCTGAGCAACGGGGCGATGCGCGGCGGGAACTCCCTGCCAGTGGCCCGAAAGATCGGCCGTCGGCTCACCACTGAGCCGCGTCAAGATCGCGGCGAGGTCGGATCGCAATTGCTGCAGAATCGCTCCGCCGCCGTGCGTCAGTCGGTACCGGCCCTCGAAGCCGAGCGCGAGACAGGCAGCCATCATTTCCAGGATGGGACGAGAGCGGTCCGGGACCCGCATCGCGCCTTCAAGGTAGTCGAAGAAGCGCTCCCCCGCTGCTACATCGTGGTGAATGGTCCCGGTGAGGCTGCTACTCCGCCACGGTCCTTCGGCGCCCCAGGGGGTGTTGAGTACCCGCGTCGTCGAGCAATGCGCACAGGCAGTAATGCCCCAGAGAAATTGCCCTGTCGTCGCATTTCTTGCCACGCAGGGCATCGACGAAGCGGGCAAGCTCGCGTTCTATCTGCGCCTTGAGGATCGCAGGATCGGCCGGCGGCCTGGACGAACGCAGTAGCGGCGCAAGCGCGAGCAGTCCAAAACCCGTTTCCACCAGAGGTCCCATCCCCGGCGTGCCGGACGGCAGGGCTGAACCGGTTCCGGCGCGATTTTGGACTGGCGGCACCGATCGAGGGCTTTCCCGCCAGCCAGCCTCCAGGCTCACGTCTCGGTCCCTTACGCGCCCGCCCGGTCGTGGGCGCACAAATTCCGTCCGATCGCTGTCCCGCAGCCCGAACGGATCGTTATCGGAGTCCATGGCTGCTTCTGCCGGTTATGCGTTTCTGACCGCCCAGCATTCCATCTCCATTCCTTCGTGTAGGTCGCCGGTGACGTGAATTGCGAGGCCGGCCGATTGCGGGAGGCGGCGCCAATACTCGTTTTGTCTGTCGAATTCGAAATAGATCATGTTGCGCCGGATCGGGATCTCGCGCGGCACAGTCGGAAGCGGAAAGATCGGGACGCCCGGAACTGCGGAGCGGATAATTCTTTCGATCTCCTCGGCTGGACCGATCTTGATCTGCCTGGGCCAGCGCTGGCGGATCTGCTCCGGAGCTGCGGGCCCTTGGAACGCGATGAAGAACGCTGCCTGTGTGAACAGGCCGCGGTCCTGTACTTCCGCAGCCAGCAAGCCATTCGGAAACCGCCGCAGCGGAATCTGAATCGCCTTGTGGCCAATTCCAGCGATTTCGAGGAGCATGCGCCGTACCTCGACCATGAGCGGCGCGAAAGCGACCCAGGGCTGGGCGTGGCGATAGGGCTCAATGTCGGGCGCCATCGGCATGCCGTCTCTGCGAAAGGTGGAAGCTTCGGCAAGAAACTCCAGCAGCATGCTGTATAGATCCTCGGGATGGGCTGAGCGCTGCTGCGCAAGATGGCGCGTGACGGCCAGATAACGGTTGCAAAGCTGCAAAATGAGAAGATCGGCGAAATCGGCAGCGACTTGCGGCCGTTTGCCGGCAATAAGAGCCGCACGTTCCTCGACGATTCTCGTAAGTTTGCCTTGCACTTCGTCAACAAAGGAGGTGAGCCAGGTGCTTGCCTTGAACTGCAGGCAGGGCGGGGCGAACTCCGGATCGAGCAGCAACGTTCCGTCGGCCTGCATCGCCATAATGCGTGCCACGGCGATTGCCCCGTAAGCCTCACGCTGGGCAGTCTCGGGCAGCAGGCGGAAGCGCATCTCGGCCACGTGCACCGGCGCCGCGTTGTCGGCGTAAGCCACGCTGTCCCGAAGCTCGACCTCTCGGGCTGCATAGCGCGCGCCCGTGGCCTGCCGCCCGAGCGGGTCGATTTCGGCGCTTCCGACCAACTGCACCGCCAATACCAAGTGTACCACCGTTTGCGTGACCCCTGGCTGAACCTCTAACGGTTGCGGCTGGGGCGCCTCGTCCGGAATTGCGAACGGTGATCCGTCGGGCATGATGCCCGAGCACCGGCGGAGTGCGATCTTGCCCTGCGAGAGAAGTCCGGTATCGAGTTCAAGCTCGCTCACCCCCCAGGCATTGCCGCGGAGATTTCTGACGGAGCTTTGCACTAAATTCTCGACCCAGCGATCCTGCTGCTGGAAGTGCTGCGTACGAAGGAACATTCCCTCGGTCCAGACCACTCGGGCCCGTTCGCTCATGGCGGCCAGCCTCCGCAGGCGGGTCCGCTGGTCATGTATTGCTCTCCCGCCGCCGCGCAGCAGTGGACGACTTCAGGTCGGCCGATTTGAAAGTGTATGCAGCACGGAATGCTTCGTCGAGGTTGCCCAGGAACCGCGATTTTGCTGCCTTGGCGATCTCGGCGTAGCGCTCGCTATACAGCTCCCAGAGTTTGGTGCGCCGCCCGCCATGCACCAGCAGTGCGAGTGTTCCCGATTCAGCCAGCTTCTGCTCGAGCACCACCGGATCAAAGGCGTGCAGCAGCTCGCGGATCGCCGATTGCAGCCCCTCAAGCAAGGCCAGTTCGTGGACCTTCAGGTCTTCAAGCGTGGAGGTAATCGCCGCGAGCGGGGGCAGGTAACCCTGGCCGCGCTCATGCAACAGTACCTGCACCGCTTCCTGGCCGTTGGCAGAGAATTTCAGTGGATTGTTGCCGGATGCCCCGACCTGCGTACGTTCAAGCCTCGCTTCATTCTTAATCAACGCCCGAATGCCAAGGAGCTCGCGCAAACCATCCGCCATCCGCGCGAATGCCTTGCCTGCCTCGAGCATGAAAGCGCGCTCGTCGGCTATCTGTAATGTTTCCTTCCCTATCCCCGCGCCTTCGAGAAAAGCCGCCAGCACGGCCTCGGGCTCCTCTCGCCTCGTATCGGAGACCGAGTCGCGCTCTTCGGCTCCGCCTTCACTTCGGCGCTTCTCCCGTCGCGACGGAAAACGGGACGCAAGGGGAAGCGCTTCGTCTTGCGGCCGCGATTGCGCAACGAACGGATCGCCATCAGCCGCACCCGGGTGCCGGGTACCGAAGAGATCCGCCGGCGGTAGCTTGAATTCTTCTCTAGGTGATGAGTGGTCGCCGGGATTGAACGACTTCATCCAGTCGTCGAGCGAGCGTGGAGTGTCGCCCGCGTCTAAGTCGCCGGGCTCCGACGCGCGCACCCTGACCGTCGGGGGCGGAGCCTCGTATCCGAACGAATTTGTTGATGGCGCACTGATATCCTGGCCTGGTGCTTCCACACTGACGACAAGCCGATATGGGCCGATTTCGACCACATCGCCTGTGCTCAACGGCGTCGGTTCGTGCGGCTTGAGAGGTCGGCTGTTGAGGCGCGTTCCGTTCGTGCTTTTCAGATCGGTGACGACAAATCCGTCAGGCACAGCCGAGAACGAGCAGTGGCGTGTGGAGACGGTCTGCATGCGGAGCACCCAATCATTGGAGTGGCCGCGACCGATCTCCATGCTGCCGTCAGACAGCCGGCGTTGCTCACCGGTGCTTTCGAGTTCCAGCCGCAAGGTCGATCTCATTCCATACGATCTCCATCACTCGAAGGTGAAAGCGAAGTCGTGCTGCGCGACTCCGACCTGCACACGTGACAAAGGCCGTCCGTCACGCAGTCGCTGCAGTATCTCCCGACTGACGGTGGGCAGCAGTGTTCCGGTCAGGATCGCGTCTACCATCCGGCCGCCGAACTCGACCTCCGTGCAGCGGCCTCTGATCAGGCTGACCACGTCCTCGTCATAACCGAATAGCACGCCGCGGCCGTACTCGATCCGTCGGCGGACGCGCTCGAGCTGCAGGCGGGTGATGCGGTTCAGCACGTCATCGCTCAGCGGGTAATAGGGGACGACGGACAGTCGGCCGAGAAAGGCGGTCGGAAACACTTTCAGAAGCGGATCGCGCACCGCCCGGGCGATACCGTCGGGCGTCGGCACCAGGTCTGGATCGGCGCAAAGCTGCATCATCAGATCCGAGCCGACATTAGAAGTCATGATGATGAGCGTGTTCTTGAAATCCACGCGCCTTCCTTCCCCATCCTCCATCAAGCCCTTGTCAAAGACCTGGAAGAAAAGCTGATGCACGTCTGGATGGGCTTTTTCAATCTCGTCCAGCAGAACGACGCTGTAAGGCTTATGCCGGTACTGCCTCGGTGAGCCGTCCGCCCTCACCATATCCGACGTAGCCAGGCGGCGCGTCCTTCAGTGTCGATACGGTATGTGCCTCCTGAAACTCTGACATATTGATCGTAATCATGTGGTCTTCGCTGCCGAACAGCGTTTCGGCGAGAGCCAGGGCGGTTTCCGTCTTACCAACTCCGGATGGTCCGACCAGGAGGAATACGCCCTTCGGCTTGGCGGGATCCTCCAGTCCCGCGCGTGAGGTCTCTATGCGCTTGGCAATGGCTTCGAGCGCATGATCCTGGCCGATGACGCGCTCACCCAACTTCGCCTTCAGTCCCAGCACAGCATCGATTTCGTCGGCAAGGATACGGCCGACCGGTATCCCGGTCCAGCCTTCAATAACGGAAGCGACCACCTGGGCATCCACGGCAGACAGAATAAGCGGCCGTTCGCCTTGCAGGCCGCGCAGCTCCTCGATCCAGCTCGAAAACTGCTGCATCGAGCCATCCGGCGCCTGGCCGCAATGCAGGCGGTTCCCGAGCTCGAGGATCCGCTGCACCAAGGCTTTCTCGGCCGAATGCCGGGCTTCGAGGGTTGCAGCGCATCTCGCGCTTGCGCGAGTTCCGATCGCAGCCGATCTTCGCGCGCCGAGTCCGATACGCCGATCTGCTTTTCGCGTTCGGTGAACTGAGCTCCGTCTCCAGATCACCGATGCGCCGGTGCGCATCTTCGATCTCGGGCGGGGTGGCGCTCAGGCTGATCGCCACCCGGGCGCAGGCCGTATCGAGCACGCTAACCGCTTTATCAGGAAGCTGCCGGCCTTGCATGTAGCGGCGGGAAAAACGCACCGCGGCAGTGATCGCCTCGTCCCTCAGATCCACTTTGTGCGCCTCGGCGAGCACCCCCGCCATCCCGCGCAACATGCGTATCGCGGGCTCCTCCTCTGGCTCGTCCACTTGGACCGCCTGGAAGCGCCGTGCGAGTGCCGCATCTTTCTCTATATGGCGCTTGTACTCGGCCCAGGTCGTCGCGGCGATGGTTCTGAGCGTGCCGCGTGCCAACGCCGGTTTCAGCAGGTTCGCCGCATCACCGGTTCCAGCGCTGCCGCCGGCACCGATCAACGTATGGGCTTCGTCGATGAAAAGCACGATCGGCCTGCTCGATTGTTGCACCTCACTGATCACCTGCTTGAGGCGATTTTCGAACTCGCCACGGACTGCCGCTCCCGCCTGCATGCCGGCGAGGTCGAGCGAAAGGATGCGGATATCGGTTAGCGGAGCCGGCACGTCGCCCCTCGCCACACGCAGCGCCAGACCTTCGACTAGCGCTGTCTTACCGACCCCGGCCTCGCCTACGATGATCGGATTGTTCTGGCGCCGCCGCATAAGGATATCGATTAGCTCGCGAATCTCGCGATCGCGGCCGAGCACGGGATCGGTCTTGCCAGACCGCGCCTGTTCCGTGAGGTCTGTCGTGAATCTTTCGAGAGCGCTCGCGGCCTCCTCTGTTTTGGCCGCTGTCGCTACACCCGCCGGAGCCGCCGCGATGTCGGTTTCACTCGCCTCCTCGATCGAACCGCGGGTAAGCTCACCGAAACGGTTGGCAAACGCCTCGGGCTCGATATCCCCCAGGCTCGGCGACAGATCACGCAGCAAGCGCCGCAGCTCGGGATGATTCAGCATACCGTGCAGCAGGTGGCCGGTTCGCATCCGGCTTGCACCAAACATCAGGCTCGCGCTGATCCAGCCGCGTTCGATGACGAGTTCCAGGTCGCCGGAAAAGTCGAGACGCGACGACCGGCTGCGGCGCAATCGTTCGAGCCCCGCTTCGACATCCGCACGCACCTGTTCTTGCGCGACACCGAGCCGCGCCATTGCTGAGCCGACGTCGCAATTGTCGGTCCGCAACCAGACCGCCAGCCAGTGAGCGGGTTCGATATAGGCGTCGCCGCGCAACCGGGCGAACTCGAAAGCGCCTTGCAGCGTCTTCATGCCGATTTCGCCTAGCTTGCCGAAAACGACGTCACGCGTGATCACAGGCATCGAAACGGTCCTCGGTTGCATCGCGGACAGCGAAAGCCAGCACGAGATCGTCGGCATCCGCAACCCGCTGGGCGGTATCAAGCCAGCTCGTCCAGGCTAGCCGCTCCCCACCGCCCAGACGCGCGGTGGGCACTTCGTCGCGGCGGAGCTGGAGCTGGAGCTCACATTCGAGGTCGAGCCCCACGAAGCGGCGCACGATCGCCGCCAATGCGGCCAATGAGCCACCAGGAGGCAGAAAGCGTTCGAACTCCTGCAAGCACAGCGGCCCGAGCATGACGCGAAAACGATGGTGGCGTGCGAAGCATCGGGTGCCAACGACGCTGCCGCGTGCGAGGCGTGCGAAGTCGGCGGGCGCTCCGAGCCGCGTCCGTTCCTCAGGCGGGATCTCGAGCCAACCGCCCACGAACTCGCGAATGCGAACAGGCACCTCGAAGAAAAGTCGGATCAGTCGCTCAAGGACTTCCGGCATCCGGCCCTGCATGGCGAACAGGCCAGCCGCGTAGAGAGTGAACCCATCGGGCAATGCCGAACGACCAAGAAAGGCCCGCGTCGGCGCGCCAGTCAGCGACGCTAGCCGGCGCGCAAATCGGTCCGTCGTCGGTCGGTCGTATTCCACTGTCGGCCGCGCTTTGGCCCACGCGCGATAGAAGAGCGAGGCCATTCGATGATGAAAAATATCGATGAAACGGACCAGCACTGGGTCATCGCTGTATCGGCTGCGATCCAGGGCCCGAACGGTGACGTGGAGCGGCAGCGGACCGTGCGGCCCGAAGAGGCCGAAAGCGGACGTCGCGAGCCGCCCAAGACCGTCCGCGGACATCGTGCAGGAGGCAATCTGGGCTGGCGGAAACATCAAGAACGGCGGCTGGCCCAGGCGCACCGGGTCATCGCGGGCGCGCCGCCCTTCCCCGAGGCGGGGTCGGTTGGCGAACGCCGGTTCGATCAACCGCAAGGCGGCGAAGAGGTCGAACCGCTCTGGCGCGCTTTGCAATAAGGCGAACGCGCTCTCGCTCGTCTCAACCGAGCTCAGGGAGATTGCTCCCCCGATTACATCAGCAGACGCGAGCCGATCCGGGGCGGCCATCGGGTGAGCTCTCCGCGTTCGCTGGTGCGCAGCACCGTTTCCGTAAAGCTGTTGATGGTGACGTGGCGGCTGAAGAAAGTTTCAAGCACGCTGCCGAGCAGGAAGGCGCTGCCCCCCTGGAAGGCGGTCTCGCCTAACTCCAGCGATATTTCCAATCCGCGGCCGAACGTGATGGCATCCGCATCTGGCAATCGCCGCGTTATCCGGCGCGTTGTGACCCCAAGTACCCCTTCCACATGTCGCGCTATCTGAGGCGGTGCGCTGGCAGCGTGCAACTCGAGCAAGGAGCGCAGCGCATCAGCGCCGCGCTCATCTGGCCCGTCCACGATCGAATGGTAATTTAGCGCAAGCAGTCCGATCAGCCGCCAGGCAGTATCGCCCCAAGGCAAACCCTCGGGCGGATCGAGGATTGCGAGCGATGGGGCGGGCCGCGTGAGGCCGCCAATGACCCGGGCTCCGGAAATGGGACCACCGATCTCTAAGGCAAAATGCATTTCGTTTGGCGGTAGCGGCAGTCGCAGGGGCAGATCCCGGTTCGTGCATAGAACTTCGACATCGAGCCGCTTCAGCTCATGCCGGAGCGGCTTCGCCGTGGCATCGGAGAGGCTGAGATACACCTCACTGCCGAGATAAGCTGATCGGGCCGTTCCGCTCCGTTCCTCGCGTTCACTCAGGAGCCGTGGACGGCGCTCGACGGCGTAATACGCCCCGCCCGGCCGCGGCGCCGCGGCGTTAGTTTCATAGAACGGCCGAAACTGGACGACCTCCCGCTCGTCGCTGCCGAAGCCTATCGCGTTGGTGACCGCATAGATCTCGTAATCGAGCGGTCGCAAACGATCACCGACGACATGGTATTCGCGCTCTTCCGGCGAGAGCAGGATCGGCTTGGCGCGACGCGGGGACATGTTGACCGCCGGTGTGGCATTCAAGACGAACTGCGTCGGTGCGAGCGCGCCGTCGAGAGCCGGATCGAACTTATCGAGAAGTAAGAAAAGCTCGACCTCGTCCTCCGTCGTCGCGCGGACAAGCGACGCCAATCCGCCGATTTGCACGAACAAGAAGCGTTCGGGAAGCGCGAAATACTCCTGAAGCAAGCGATAACCTGAATATCCACGTGGGCTCTGCGGGAATAGGGCTTCGTCATCGTTGAAGCCTCGCCGCGCGATCATCTCTCGCCCGCCCAGGAAGCGTGCCTTCTCTCGTTCGCTTCCAGCGCTACCGGCAACGCCAATGCCGTGGGCCACAATGGCCTCGTACAGCAGGTGAGCGATGTGGTCGCGGCTGCCCAGGTGGAACACCAGAGAGTCCAGCGATAAAGCGGCAAACGGTACCCCGCCAAATGTACGCAGCCGGAGCGCGACGGCGGCTTTGGTCTGCGGCGGGCGTTGCGGATCGGTCGCCGCCAGCCCAGCCGGGTTAAGATAGCGAGCGTTAACCAGGTCAACTGGCCAGACCGTTACAGTGTGCGCAGCGGTGAACGCACAACGTGAGGACTCGCCCGGCACTACGCGGCTGATCAATTGCGTCCCGCGAGGCACCACAAAGCCCTCGGGCAGCGGGGGAGCGTCCGGAGCCAGCGCGAGCGCGACGATCCCCGTGGATGGCGTAGGGGAGAGGTAACCCGGATAAACCATCTCCAGGACATGATGGGTGAACACGGCATAGTCGCCGTCGAGCTTCTGCTGCACCCGAGCAGCAAGAAAGGCGAAACCGTCGAGCAGCCATTCAACGTGCGGATCGGCGCAACTGTCCTGATCGAGGCCGAAGCGGTTGGCAATCCGGGCATGCTCGCTGGCAAACTCGCCGGCCAGGTCCCGGACGAACCGCAGCTCCTGGTCGTAGTAACGCAGGAAACGGGGATCGCGAGTCATGGACCGGCGGCTTCGCCTGTTTTCGTGAGTCGGACGCGGGCCACATCGAGGTCCAGCACGGTACGGATCCGCAGTTGCTCGTCATAGGGGTAGCCCCAGAGCTCCCCCTCGATAATGAAACCGATCCGCTCGCCCTCGCCAATCTGGTTGCCTTCCTCCAGCGACACGCGCGCGTTACGTACGCGTGGCTCAAATCTGGCGATTGCGCGCTCGATGTCCTGGGCCACCTGCAGGATGAGATCCGGTGTTCCCAATCGACCGGCGAGCGGTGGCAATCCGTAGTTTAACACACTGTCGCGAACCGTGGGGACTGCGTCCATCCAATCGCCCTCGTCGGGGTCTACGCTCTCGGTGTTGGTCGCATCGAACAGGTTCTGCAGGTCGTCCAGAACGGCGCGGCGCAGCCGTTCAGTGGAGATGGTGAAGACGCGCTGCAACTCGATGCGTCGGATCTGCTCGAGCCGCAGCGCTTCGTTGACGAGTGCGCACAGATCCTCGTCTAGATCGGCGAAGGGGCCAAGCTGGGCAGAGGAGGGCAGCCGTGTGGCTATCCGCTCATCCTTCAGCAAATTGTCTAGTGCCGCGCGTTGTGCCTCGTTAAGCGACGGATGCAGGACACGCATGAGCTCGCGCAGCCGAGTAACGGCCGAACCGAGATCATCCTCCAGCCGATCGAACAGCGACGGCTGTAGGCGGTCGCGCGCGGGCCGACTAGGCAGGCGCGCGCACTCCCGCTGAAAGGGGCTCAATATCCAGAGATCTAACGTCAAGCAGCGGCTTGTCATCCACATCCGTTGCGAACATCCGCTGGCCGTAGCCGATAGTCTCGCCCTCGTCGGTGCCCTCCCACACCGTCAGTCTCGCGAGGCGCACCGCATCGTCGCCATGGGAAGCGGAACCCGGATAACGTGACGGGATGAAGACCCTGATCTCGCTGCCATTCGTGAGCGTGACGTTGGCGGGTTGCCAGACCGCGTCACGCAGAGCCTTTGGCGGTTCTGCGCGCAGACGCCGCAGGTGCTCGAACGGCAGCCAGCGATAGTTGCCAGCAACAACGAGCTCGAGCACCGGGCCGAGTCGGGGGTCGGCGTCCATGATCCAGCCAAAAGCGGTGCCATCGACTGATCCCGGCTGCGCATTCGCGTCATCGAGCGCGCGAGCCCGCAGCTCGCGAGAGGCAGCAGCCTGGCCGGCGGCATCGAACTCAAGCGCCTTTGGCAGCATCGCCATCCAGGGGGGTTGGTTCACCTAAGGCCACGGGCCGTGCCGACCCGGCGAACACCGCCTCCCGCTCGTCCTCCGACTGGATCAGTTGCTCGTAGAGGCTGCACCAGCGAGGATGCCTCGGCGTCCAGCCGCGCCATCATGGCGAGCTGCGCCCGGGCGCGCGTCCAGTTTCCCATGACACAATCGAGTTGGAAGAGGGCCATTCGCGGGCCGAGCGCTTGCGGGCTCGTGCGCACCGCGTCTGCCGCCGCAGCGACCTGCTGGGCGAGGCTACCGGTCACGGGTTCGTTCCATCGGCATGGCAAGTCAATCTTGTTTTCTTACGCTATTCCTTTTGTTTCGCGACGTCCCAGGTAGCCGTGACCTTGGCGTCGCCGCTCCCGTCTGCCTTCTGCGGCGTGTAGTCGACCTTCACCTTAGCAAAGTTAATATCGATGGTCTCCTGGACGCGATCGGTATTATCGGCCCCTGTAATGTTGATCGACGAGATGAGACATTGATTCATAGTAATTACGGTATGCTCAACCTTGTCCCCGCCGGATTTTCGGGCTGTCAAGACGATCTCATCGATGTGCTTCCCCCTCGCGAGGTGCGAAAACAGCAACGGAGAGGCCTTGTCCAAGTACTTCACCACCGATAGATCGTGTATCACGGCTTTTCCCGCCGAACTGCCCGGCCCTAGACTTCCGGTACCCTGTTGAATCGCACCCCAACTGAACGAGAGCACGTCGATCTCCTTTGCATGCTTATCGTCTTGCAACTCGCCCTCAATGCCTTTAACTTTCAGGAACATGTCAGTGGCCATTGCGTTCTCCTTCAGGTTGCAGGTCACATTTCCGCACCATTCAAGCGCTACGCTGCGATGGCAGGCAGCTTCGAGACAAGCCGAAGGCTGATGTTAATTCCTTCCAATTGATAGTGCGGGCGAAGCCAGAATTTCGCATCGTAGTAGCCGGGGTTGCCCGGGACCTCCTGGACCTCTACCGCGGCATCGCGCAACGGCCGCCTGGCCCTTTCGTCCTCCGAAACCAATTCGGGATTGCTGAGCACGTAGTTGTTTATCCAGGTCTGCAGATAGCGCTGCATATCCTCCCGCTCCTTGAAGGAGCCGATCAAATCCCTCACCATATTCTTCAGGTAATGAGCGAACCGGCACATAGCGAACATGTACGGCAGGCGAGCCGACAGGTTGGCGTTGGCTGTTGCCCACTCACCATCAGGCCCTTCGTACTGCGACGGTTTCTGCAGCGACTGCGTGCCCAGGAAAGCGGCGAAGTCCGCGCCCTTTCGATGCAAGAGCGGGATCAGGCCGAGATCAGCCAACTCCTTTTCACGACGGTCATCAATGGCAATTTCGGTCGGGCATTTCATGGCCACGCCACCGTCGTCAGTAGGGAATGTGTGCACGGGCAGATCCGTCACCGCGCCACCGGACTCTACGCCGCGGATCCGTACGCACCAGCCGAATTCCTTGAACGCGCGGTTAATGTTCACGCCCATCGCGTACGCGGCGTTCATCCAGCAATACTTATGATGGTCGGTGCCGGTCACATCCTCCTCGAAGTCGAAGTTTGCGACTGGTTTGGTTTTGGCGCCGTAAGGCAAGCGCGCAAGCACGCGTGGCAAGGTCAGTCCAAGATATCGGCTATCCTCGCTGCGGCGCAGTGAGGTCCATTTGGCGTAGTCCGGCCCGGTGACCTGCTTGGCCAGGTCACGGGGGTTCATCAGTTCCTGCCAGCTGTCCATGTTGAACAGTGACGGAGCGGCTGCGGCAATGAATGGCACGTGCGCGGCTGCACAAACGTTAGACATATTGCCTAGCAGCGCGGTGTCCATGGGCAAGTTGTCGAAGAAATAATCTCCGATGAGACAGCCGTACGGCTCACCCCCGAACTGCGAGAACTCTTGCGTGTAGATCATCTTGAAAATCGGGCTCTGATCCCAGGCAGTCCCTTCATATGATTCCAGCGTTGTCGCCAGCTCCTCTTTTGTGATATTGAGGACCTTAATCTTGAGCATAATGTCGGTTTCGGTGTTGTTGACCAGGTAATGGAGCCCGCGCCAGGCACCTTCCAATTTCTGGAAATCGGGATGATGCAAAACAAGATTTACCTGCTCGGTTAGCCGCTCGTCTAGCTGGGCGATCATCCCCTGGATGGTGCGCACCACATTGGTCGAGACGAGGCGCGTGTTGCCGAGCGCCTGACGGGCAAGCTCGTCCACCGCCTGTCTGATCTCGGTGGCGCGACTGTCGTCGCGCGGCCGGAATGCCTTGCTGAGCAATGCCTGGAAATCATCGACCGATACAGTTTCCGCTGGCTTCTCGAGCTGCTCCTGTAACTGCTGTCCCGACATTACTTCTGTCCCCCGCTTAGCTCGCTCTCTTCACCGGCCGGCGTCCCAGTCCTGGTGGCGAGCGACTCCTGCAAGCTCCGGTCCTTTAAAAGCTTTCCGATTTCCTTTTCGGCATCAGCCTTGCCGTCCATGAACTTAAGCAAATTCGCGAGCCGCTCTCATGCCTCGAGCAGATTTCGCAGCGGTTCAATGCGCCTGGCCACCGCGTCGGGGAGGAAGTCGTCCAGGCTTTCGAACGTCAGCTCGACGGGAAGATTTTCCTCCCCCGTGATCCGGTTCGGTACATAGTAGGCGACCCGCGGCTTGATCGCTTTCATGCGCTCTCGGAAATTGTCGACGTCGATCTCCAGGAATTTTCGGTCGGCCACATCCGGAAACGGCTCGGCTGGCTTTCCGGAGAGGCCGGCTAATACCCCCATCACGAATGGAAGCTCTATTTTCTTGGTGGCATTGCCGATTTCCAGGTCGTATTCGATCTGCACCCGCGGCGCGCGATTGCGCCGAATGAACTTCTGGCCTTGGGCCTGCGGCATGGTTTCCTCCCCCCGGATCTCTATCCGGTATCAGCTATCGTTACCCCTGCGACCGTTTGCAACTGCTTCAACCCGTCGGGCGCGAGCTCCTTAAGAGCGTCCACAAAACTCGCAGACACCAGGCGCCTTGCCCGTTCCACGAGCAACGGCACCGGGCTCGACGGCTCGTTGGCTCGGTAGTAGTCGAGAACGAGGCCGAGGACATGGACCACGTCGTCGCGGCCGCGAACCGGCCCGACTTTGCCCGCGACCTCGCGGGGTAAGCCAATTCCGCTATCGGCCGGCGCTTCGGTGCCCGGCTCTGGGTGGCCAACTCTACCGCCTTGATCGGAGGCCGCGACTTTTGCCTCGGCGCGTTGGATCGCATCGAAGATCAACTCGAAGCCGAGCCGTGGATCAGCGTTCTCGCCAAATCCCCTTTGGAACACGTCGGCAATTCTGCGGAGGGCCTCGTAGCAACTGGCGGCGATCTCGCGCGTGGCCTCGTTGGGACGCGAGTTCTTCTACCATCTGGTCCAGGTCCGCTCGGAGCTTGCCGATAGTGCGACCGCTCCCGATCAGCTTGTCCAGCCCTACCTCCCAGTTGGTGATCCCAAGCTCGGTCAGGGCGCTGACACGTCCGCGGAAGCGTTCGCGTGGATTGGTAGCGGTCGGGTTCAGCGGTTGAACTGTGTCCCAATAGCGCTCGAGCCCACGGCCGATCAGCTCGATCCGGGATCAGATTCGCGGCTTCATCGAAGCGCTGATCGACGAAGAGTTGGATCAGGCGCTGGGGCGACCACGCTACCAGCGGCCGAGGCAGGTACACAGCAGCGAACCGGCACCGAGGGTCGGGTATCGTCATGGTCGACGGCAACGCCAGCTGCTCGGCTCATTTGGGCCGGTGACGATCAGTGTGCCACGCGCGCGACTGAACAACGGTGATGGAACGAGCCAGGAATGGCGCAGCGAAGTTCTTCCACGCTATGCGCGCATGACGAAGCAGGTGGAGGCGCTGATTGCCGGCGCCTATCTGTCGGGCACCAACACGCGTCGCGTGCGGCGGGCGTTGGCAGCGCTGTTCAAGGGGTCGGTCTCAAAGGATACTGTGAGCCGAGTTCTGGCGGAAAATACAGGTGGACTGGGGGGCCTGGTGCCACCGTTCGCTCGCCGACGAGGATGTTGTCCGGCTCATTCTCGATGGCACGGTGGTGAAAGTGCGGCTGGATCGGCGGGCGACGTCGATCTCGTTATTAGTGGTGCTGGGGATCCGGCGTGATGGTCAGAAAGTGCTGCTCGCGGTGCGCAACATGGGTGGTGAGAGCGAGGCCGCCTGGCGCGGTCTGCTCGACGATCTCACCTCGCGCGGGCTGAAAGCGCCGGGTTTCGTCACCCTCGATGGCGCGCCGGGTTTGGAGAAGGCGCTCGAGCTGGTGTGGCCGGACGCGTTGGTGCAGCGCTGCGCGGTGCACAAGCATCGTAACCTTCTGGCGCACGCGCCTGAACGGCTGCACGAAGAGATCTCGAACGACTACAACGATATGATTTACGCCAAGACGGCAAAGGAGGTCGAAACACGCCGCAAGGCGTTCATCCGCAAGTGGCGATTGAAGTGCCGCGGCGTGGCCGACAGCCTGGAGGAAGCCGGAGAGAAGCTGTTCACCTTCACCCGGTTGCCCGACAGCCAATGGCGATCGGCCCGCACGACCAATGCCGTCGAGCGGCTGCATGAGGAGTTCAAGCGCCGTATCAAGACCCAGACCGTGCTGCCGTCGGCGGAGACCGCAGCGATGCTGTTCTGGGCGCTATTAGCGTCCGGCCAAATCACCATGCGGAAGGTCGACGGCTGGCAGACGCTCGCCGAAGCGCCTGCTCCTCAACGCATTGATCTCGCCGCATGACGCGCTAACCTGAGCCGGTCGGAGACCGCGCTCCGCCAATTTCTACCAACTCCGCGACACGACCCGCCAAGTCCAGCGCCTGCTCCTTGGCCCGTTGCCAATTGACCCTAAAGTCTTGCTCGTCGTTAAGGCTATAGTTCTCCGTAATCGGCGGCGGCGATCGCAATCCGTCGAAAATGGTCCGCAGGGCGTCGAACTCATCCCTGGCGCGCAACGGGACACCCAGCGGCTGGCCGTCGGTCACAGGCTCAAGAAGCTCGTCGAGCTGCAGTCTCACAGTGGCTCCCGGCTTCAGAAACCGTTTGTCTAGCATCGTCGCAACTCCTATTCCTACTAAAATAATTGCTGCTGCGCCGGTTCTCAGATAGGTGTGAAAACCGGGCTGATCGCGGCACCGGTCGCGCCGCCACTAAAGCATGTCCACCGCGGGTGTCGGGCAAGCTGGCGGCTTTGAGTCGTTGTCAAAGTGTCTGTCGGGTCCGGCAAAGTGAACATTACGGTTTTCGGGATCGATCCTGGGAAGCCCAGCTCTCACAAAGGACTCGCGCAATGGTTGTGAATGGGAAGGTGGATACAATCAGAACGGAAACCCTAACGAATAACTGTGATTGGGCGGCGGGCTTTGTTACTGGCATTACCGATGGCAGCCTGCGGAGGGCCGCGAAGCGGAAAAGGCGTGCCCCTGCGAAGGCCGGGCTCAGCGAGCGGAGCGGTTGAGCCACGAAGCGGATCAACGCATGGAGGCTCCGCGCCTTTCGTTATACCCTCAACCGGTCCTTCCTTGGCAGTCCTCTCCGCGAGTGGCGGATGTGTCATCCACGTCAGGCCGGCCGGAATGCGCCCAAGTCGGACGATCGAACCTCTTCCTCGGCGCGTGCCTTCTGCTAGAGGGCGTTCAGGGTCGCCCCTCCCGCTGAAGGGAGAGCAGGACATGGAAGCGACGCTGCACCGTCGGTGCGCAGATGGCCGGCTGATCCTCGGATCAAGCCCGCGGACATGGGCGGGCCATGGCGGGAAGGTCCAGGCGCCTGTTCCACTTACGGTCGGCCGCAGCGCGGGCCGGCGATGGCGCCGTGGGATCGTGTTGATTTGGCCTGGGGCAAGGCCCAAGAAGAGTTGGATGCCCGAGGTATTTGTGCACAACAGCAAGAGCCGGCGGCGGGAGAAATTCGTGCCGCTCGATCCGTTGCATGTGCGGATGTACGTGTGCGGGCCGACGGTTTATGACCTGCCGCATCTCGGGAATGCGCGGCCGGTAATAGTTTTCGACGTGCTGGCGCGGCTGCTGGGGAAGCTCTATCCGCGGGTGACCTATGTGCGGAACGTCACCGATGTGGACGACAAGATCAACGCGCGGGCGGCGGAGAGTGGGGAGTCGATTGGGGCGATCACGGCCCGGACGCTGGCTGAGTACCAGAAGGATATGCAGGCGCTGGGGGCGCTGCGGCCGGATGTGGAGCCTCGGGCGACCGAGAATGTTCCGCAGATGATCGAGATCATCGAGCGGCTGATCGCGTCCGGGCACGCCTATGAGGCTGAAGGGCATGTGCTTTTCGCAGTGCACAGCTTCCCGGAATACGGGCGGTTCTCCGGGCGCAGTCCGGATGAGCTGCTGGCGGGCGCGCGAGTGGATGTGGCGCCCTACAAGCGCGATCCGGGGGATTTCGTGCTGTGGAAACCATCCACCCCCGATCTGCCGGGCTGGGACAGCCCGTGGGGCCGTGGGCGGCCGGGATGGCACATCGAGTGCAGCGCGATGTCGTGGCGGTATCTGGGGGGGACGTTCGATATTCATGGGGGTGGGACGGATCTGATCTTTCCGCACCATGAGAACGAGATCGCGCAGAGCCTGTGCGCCTTTCCGGGCAGCCAGTTCGCGCGGTACTGGATGCACAACGGGATGCTCCTGGTGAACGGGGAGAAGATGGCCAAATCGCTCGGCAACTTCGTCACCGTGCGGGATGCGGTGGCAAAGACTCCCGGTGAGGCGATCCGGCTGTTGCTGCTGAAGACGCATTACCGGGCGCCGCTGGACTTTACCGATGAGGCCTTGGCGGAGGCGCGGCGGGAGTTGGATCGGTTCTATCGTGCGCTGGAGCGGACGCCGGGCGAGACAGACGGCGATGTGCCAGAGCAGGTGATGGAGGCGCTGTGCGATGATCTGAATACGCCGTTGGCGATCGCGCGCATGCATGCTCTGGCGGATGCGGCGATGGCCGGCGATGGTGCGGCTGCAAGTGGCTTGAGGGCGGCGGGGAGAGTGCTGGGGGTCCTGCAGGGTTCGCCGGAGGCGTGGTTCCGGGGCCCGATTGTGGCTGCCGGGAAGGCTACACTGCACCCAAGCTCGATATCGGCCACTGGCATCGTGGGGCCCGCCGCAGTGGACAGGCAGCAGATTGAATCGTTGATCTCTGAGCGCGACGCGGCACGTAAGGCGCGTGATTTCGCTCGGGCGGATACGATCCGGGAAAAGCTGAAGGAACAAGGGATTGTATTGGAGGACACGGCGAGCGGGACGAGCTGGCGCCGAATCTTATGACGGGGAGAGATCAGGGAGCTGACCTGAAGCCGCTCGGCAATACGCCGGTAGTGGTGCTGGTCCGGCCGCAGCTTGCGGACAATATCGGTGCCTGCGCGCGGGCGATGGCGAACGGTGGGCTGTTCCATCTGCGGCTGGTGGCGCCCCGGGATGGCTGGCCGCAACCGAAGGCGTGGCGGAATTCCTCCGGGGCCCACCGTATCTTGGATGAAACGCGGGTGTTCGCGACTGTGGCCGAGGCGGTGGCCGATTTGCAGCGGGTGTTCGCGACATGCCCTCGGCCGCGGCACATCATCAAGGCGGTGCTGACCGCTCGTGGTGCGGCTTATGAGCTGCGGGAGATCTGCGCGCGCAGGTTGCATGCCGGGGTGCTTTTCGGGCCGGAGCGGGCGGGGCTCGATAATGACGACATGGCACGGGCGGACGTTCTGGTCCGGTACCCGCTGAACCCGGGGTTCATGTCACTGAACCTAGCTCAGGCGGTGATGGTGCTCGCGTATGAGTGGTGGATGACGGGGGCTGAGACGCCGGCGCGGGATATGATGACGAATGAGACGCGGGTGGCGACCAAGGGGGAACTGGAGAATTTCCTGGCCCATCTGACGGCGGAGCTGGATGCGTGCGGTTTCCTTCGCAACCTGCCGAAGCGGCCGGGAATGTTAAGGAATATCAGACACTTCTTCGAAAGAGGTGAAGTAACAGGCCAGGAACTGCAGACGCTGCATGGGATTGTGACGGAGCTGGCGCGCGGGCGGCGGGTATTGGGGAGAGATAAGGGGCCGGTAGCGGCTTGTTTTCAGGCCGACCCCGGATCAGGGTCCTGGGCGGGCACAGATGCGTGCAACGATGAGGCTGAGGGCCTCAGAGGGCGTGAATCATAGCAGTGGCGCTAGCAGCCGATAGTGATGGAATGGATGAGCTTGTCGAAAGGCGGGGAGCACGGAAACCAGGAGGCGAGCACGGCGCTCCGGAGGACGCAAACCGGAGAAATGTTTCGTGTCATCCGTATCCTCAGATCTGTTGTCCGCGCCCCCGCACACTTTAGAGAAGCCATTCAAACGGGCCCGGCAGGAAGAAAAGGAACTGCCGGTGGGCTACACGCGGGGGCTCGGCCGTATCCTGAACCTGATGGAGTTCGAGCAAGAGGCGCGGAAAGTACTGCCGCGGGCGATTTACGGCTACGTGGCCAACGGATCCGAAGACGAAACGTCGCTGCAGACTAACCGCAATGCATTCCTCGACTATCGGCTAGTGACGCGGGTGCTGCGCGGGGTGACGGAGCGGGATCAGTCGCGCGCATTGTTCGGGCGGACCTACGCGGCGCCATTCGGGATAGCGCCGATGGGGGGAAGCTCGGTGGTGACGTATGACGGGGCGCGACGAATGGCGCGAGCGGCCCGGGACACCGGCATTCCGTTTGCGCTGAGCGGCAACTCGATTGTGCCGCTCGAGCGGGTGGCGAGGGCCTATCCGGGGGCGTGGTTCGCCTCGTACCAGTCACCCAATCCACGCGCGGTCGAGGGCATGGTGAAGCGCGTCGCCGACGCTGGTTATTCCGTGTACATCATGACAGCGGATGTGCCGGTAGGTTCGAACCGGGAGAAAGATCACCGGGCAGGGTTCACGCAGCCGATCCGGCTAAATCCCCGGCTGATCGTGGAGGGGGCACTGAAGCCGGGCTGGGTGTTTTCCACCGCGCTCCGGACGCTGTTGATGCAGGGAATCCCGCACATTGACAACCTGGATTACGAGGGCGGCCCGAGTCTTTTTTCCAGCAACGTCAAGAAGATCGCGCAACATGCTTCGTTGTCATGGCAACATGTGGAGATCGCGCGGAGGCACTGGCGGGGCCCGCTGGTAGTGAAGGGGGTGCTGTCGCAAGAGGACGCCCGCGTCGCACGGGAATGCGGAGTAGACGGGATCGTGGTGTCCAACCATGGAGGGCGGCAGTTGGATGCGGCGGCTACGCCTCTGCACGTATTGCCGGGGATCGTGGAGGGGGCGAAAGGGCTGACGGTCATGATCGATGGCGGGTTCCGCCGCGGCACTGATGTGCTGATCGCTCTGGCGCTAGGGGCTCAGTTTGTCCTGATAGGCCGGCCGTTTTTGTTTGCCGCGGCGGTGGCGGGGCAAGCAGGTGTGCTGCACGCGGTCGAACTACTGTCGAAGGAGATCGACCGGGATATGGCTCTGCTGGGGCTGCGGAGCCTGAGCGAGGTGGGCCCGGAGATGCTGCTGCCAATGCGTGGGTCGGCGGCGGCGGATACTTCGGCGTGAAACGGGGCAGACCGATATCCACGTCCGAATGTGTCATTCTTCGGGAATTCTAAGAGTGGCACCGGGCAGCAGCGAAATCGATGCGGCGCGAGCTTCCATCCCGACCGTGGCTATTAAGTGGAGCTGCATAAACCTCCGCCACGTGGTTCACGATGCGCCGAAACAAGGGGCCGAACAGGCTGGGCACGCCGACGGACATGAAAACCACACCAGCTACCCGGCTCCCGGCTAGATCCTCCTCTACCCCGGCGGCCTCAGCGAGACCGCGATCCCGCTCCCCTACGGCACCGTGCGCTTGGCAGCCAAAGTCGGTCAGCTTCGCCGGCTACCACTTCCTTACTATCCAGCATGGCGCGGAAAACCTGCGGAAGCTGGGCGAGCTCGTCCTATGGGAAGACGCCCAGGAAGATCGTCTTCCAAGCCGGCTAACGCAGCAGCCCCTGCTGGCGGAAGCTGAGCGACTTCCCATTCCCGATAATCAGGTGATCGTGCAGCACGATTCTCACCACCTCCGCGGCGCGGCGCACCTCATCGGTCATCACCACGTCATCGCGCGAAGGCGACGGATCGCCGCTTGGGTGATTATGCACCAGAATCAACGCTGTAGCATGCAGCTCCAGGGCCCGGCGCACCACCTCCCGAGGATAAACCGGCGTGTGATTCACTGTCCCCCGGGTCAGCGCCTCATCCCCCAACAGCCGATTCCGGCTATCCAGAAACAACACCCGGAACTGCTCCACCTGCTCACGGGCCAAAACCGCGTTCAGGTAACCCACCAGCCGGTCCCAGTTGTTCAGAACCGGACGATCCTTGGTCTCGGCGCGCAACAGCCGGATCGCGGCACCCTGCACCAGCTTCAAAGCGGCCGCACCCGCCTCGCCGAGCCCCTCGATCTGCAGCAACTCCGAAACCGGGGCTGCCAACGCATTGGCGTAACTACCGAACCGCGCCAACAGATCGCGCCCGATCTGCTTGGTATCCCGGCGCGGGATGGCCAGGTACAGGTTCATTTCCAGCATCTCATGATCGGCTAGGGAATCAGGGCCGGCCTTCAACAGTCGCTCGCGCATACGCTGCCGATGCCCCTCCGCCCCCGGCGGGGCGCAGTCCTCAAACAGGCTGACCTGTTCGCGCAGTCCTCTTCGCGGCATTGGGGGCGCCTCAACGGACCCCCCGAACAGCCGGACGGGTCAGCCGGCCTGATAGGGCGGCTTGGTGTAACCTGCCGGAGAGAGGGTAAATATTTCCACCCCATCATCGGTCACGCCCACCATGTGCTCGAACTGGGCGGAAAGGCTCCGGTCCCGCGTCACCGCGGTCCAGCCGTCGTCGAGCACCTTTACCTCCGGGCGGCCGGCATTCACCATGGGTTCCACGGTGAAAAACATGCCGGGACGAAGCATCGGACCCTCTCCGGGCCGTCCAAAATGCAAAATATTAGGCGGCTCATGAAAGCGCCTCCCGATGCCGTGGCCGCAGAAATCGCGGACCACGCTGAAACGGTGCGATTCCACGTAGCTCTGGATCGAGTGACCGACATCGCCCAGGGTAGCGCCCGGCCAAATCGCGCGCACGCCATGCATCATGGCCTCATACGTCACATCCATCAGGTTCCGGGCCTTGGTCGAAGGCGTTCCGGCCACGAACATGCGCGAGGAATCGCCGTGCCAGCCATCCAGGATCACCGTCACATCGATATTCAGGATATCGCCGTTCTCCAGGCGCCGCTCGCTCGGGATGCCATGGCAGACGACATGATTGATGGAGGTGCAGATCGACTTGGGAAAGCCCCGGTAGTTCAGTGGCGCGGCCACGGCCCCGTGTGCCGCGATGAAGTCATGACACCGCCGGTCGAGGTCCGCGGTAGTGGCGCCAGGCCGCACATGGGGGGTGACCATATCCAGGGTCTCGGCGGCGAGCCGTCCCGCTACCCGCATGCCCTCAAAATCCTCAAGACGGTAGATCGTGATCTTCCGTGCGTCAGCTCCCCCGTCCATGCCGTGTCTGTCCAATGACCCTCAGGTTGCAATCCGGCGAACATGCGCACCTAGCCAACGCGACGCAAGTATGGATCGTATCTCCAATGGCGGAACTTTGTGCATAGGTGCTACAGGCAAGGGAAATGAGCGATCCTCGCGAGGCGGAAAAACAGGCGGCTGGCGAAGCGGCTGCAGAACTGGTGCAGGATGGGATGGCGGTCGGCCTCGGAACCGGCTCGACCGCAACATGGATGATCGCAGCCCTCGGCCGGCGCATTCAGGCGGGCCTCTCGATCGTGGGCATTCCAACCTCGGAGCGCAGCGCCGCCCAGGCGCGTTCCCTCGGCATCCCGCTGGTCACGTTCGCCGACCGGCCGCGACTTGATCTGACCATCGACGGAGCAGACGAGATCGCCCGGGAATCGCTGAACCTGATCAAGGGCCTCGGCGGCGCATTATTGCGCGAGAAGCTTGTCGCTGCCGCCTCTGACTGGCTGGTGATTGTGGGCGACCAGGGCAAGCTGGTGGATCAGCTCGGGGCAACCCCAGTCCCCGTGGAAGTCGTGGAGTTCGGCTGGCAGACCACGCGGGCGCGGATCGAGGCACTGGGGGGAATGCCGGTCCTGCGCATGGGACCAAATGGGACGCCCTTCCGCACGGACGGGGGCAATCTGATCCTGGACTGCGCCTTCGGGCTGATTGCCGATCCGGCGGCATTGGAGACGCGGCTAAAGGCCACCCTCGGGGTCATTGCGACCGGACTTTTCATCGGGATGGCCCGATCGGCTTATGTCGCCGGGCCAGATGGAGTGCGGGTGCTGAGCAGCAGTTCCTGATCACGGAACAACGCGGTAGGTCGCGAACCGCCGTCATGTTGCCGTGGTCAGATCCGCGAGGCGGGCGCGAAGGGCACCGACCTCCTGCCGGAGCTTTTCGGTTTCCACGCGGTCGTAAGCCAAGCCGGCGTGGGAGGCGAGTTCCATTAGCATTTCGCGTTCGTCCCGGTTAATGTCGCTGCCGGTGCGATGAGGCCCGAACAGGACGATGGCGTTGGCCTCCCTTGCGCCGCCGGCGACCGGGACCGCCAGGCATGGTGCTTGGTCCTCCTCGGGGAAGCACGCCGCGTCCCAAATGCCCCTGGGCAGCCGCACCGGCAGGCCGCTTTGGGTGCAACTTAGAATCAGCCGGTCACGATCCGGTTCCAGCACGCAGGGGGTGCCATTTGCCCAGCCGATCGCACGATCCGTTCGCCGATATACGCTATCAACGGAGCGAAAAACCGCCGCGGACGACAGGCGGAGGGCACCGAAAGGCTCAGCGGTAAGGATTCTGTCGATCTCGGTGAAGGTTCCCGCCGCCTGCATGGCCCTGGCGGCACGGTGCAGACGCGACCGCGCGTTGTGGAAGCGCCGGTTAAAGGTGTGGTCCACAAGGTCTACGCCAACTTCGTGAACACGCTGCAGCAGGATGACGGTAACCGGTCCGATGACGAGAGGCCAGAACCAGGATGGAAGCTCGTGGACATGTCCGTACGCGCCCATGGTTTCATGCAGCCAAAAGATCGGGATGCTGAAGGCGACTGTCAGCACCGCTAAAATTGTGCCATGGCGCAGTGGGATCGCCACGCTGACGACGCGACGGCGGCGGACAGCAACACCGACGAAATAGGCCAGGACGCCGTTGAGCAGGTAAAGCAGACCGACAGCAACCTGCGATGGCCAGAGGCCTAATTGGTCTTCCAGCAAGGCGCTGGATTGGCAAAGGGCGGCGATGATGAAAGCCGGCAATCCGATGGCAAACCCGGTGATGACCCACCGCATGCGTTGATCATCCTGCGGATGGAGCCTGCGGCGGCGCAGGAACAGGATCGCCAGAACCGCGGCATCCACGGCGAAGCCCGAGAGCAGGGTTGCCTGGACGATGCCCTCGGTGCCGTAGCCGAAGAGGTTGGCGGTGCTGCACAGCATCATCAGGCTGAGGGCGAGGCCGATGAACGGGGTAGCGCGCCCGACCGGTCTCCAGGCATTGACGATTTGGCCCGTCGGAAAGCTTAGGGCGAAGGTAATCAACCCGGCATAGCCGGCGCCGCGAATGAATGCTTCGGCAAATTGCTCAATGAGAACGGCGGTTGGCCAATGCTGCAGGATAGCAAAATAGGCATAGGTCTGACCGGGATTGAACCAGACTGCGAAAACGAAGAAGCCCCACGTCGTTGGGCTGGGACGCGTCCACACCAAGCGCAGCGCCGTCAGGATAAAGAGCACGGCCACGATGGTATCCGCCAACAACACCGCCTGCACCGGCCAACGTAGGGGCGCAGGGGCGGCCTGAACACGCACCATCGCGGGGCGAGGATTCTCCCCGTGCAGGATGGGCAGTGTTATCTGCGTACCCGGCCAGACATATTGCAGCCCGCCGAGCCCGCCGAGCACCGGTACGATACTGGCGCAGCCTTCGCTGGCGGGCGAGAGGCAGTTGGCGCGGCTCAGGTCAATGCGATCCCCAGGCACGAACCCGGCCCGTGCCCCAGGCGATTGATCCGCCGGCTCGAAGGGCTGGCCGACGTCGATCACCACCCCGTCATTGTCGGAAGTGAAGCCAAAGGCCGCGAGCGGCCGTACGGCCTGAATAGCGGATGGCAGAATCACCGCCAGTCCCCATGCCGCCAGGAGGATGACGAGAAGTCGGCCCGTGATGGTTAGCCGGTTGTTAGGTGTCAGCAGGCGAAGAATGGAGAAGCGTCCCTAAGGGCCGGGAAATCAATCCAGATAACCCGACACGATCCTCTATTAGAGAGGCGGACGGTGCAAGCATCCGGTGCCGTCGCGAGAGTGGTGGAAATTCACGGCGGTGTAGTCTCCGGCTGATGCAACCCAGCCGATTCGGCGGTGAGACGCCGAAGGAGACCACACCATGGAGAAGCATAGCAGAAACCCCACGGCGACGTCGCCAGCCTTGCTCGGCGAGACGTGGTTCGACCCCATTGAGAGAGGCATCCGGGATCAGATTCGCGGCTTCATCGAAGCGCTGATCGACGAAGAGTTGGATCAGGCGCTGGGGCGACCACGCTACCAGCGGCCGAGGCAAGTACACAGCAGCGAACCGGCACCGAGGGTCGGGTATCGTCATGGTCGACGGCAACGCCAGCTGCTCGGCTCATTTGGGCCGGTGACGATCAGTGTGCCACGCGCGCGACTGAACAACGGTGATGGAACGAGCCAGGAATGGCGCAGCGAAGTTCTTCCACGCTATGCGCGCATGACGAAGCAGGTGGAGGCGCTGATTGCCGGCGCCTATCTGTCGGGCACCAACACGCGTCGCGTGCGGCGGGCGTTGGCAGCGCTGTTCAAGGGGTCGGTCTCAAAGGATACTGTGAGCCGAGTCTGGCGGAAAATACAGGTGGACTGGGGGGCCTGGTGCCACCGTTCGCTCGCCGACGAGGATGTTGTCCGGCTCATTCTCGATGGCACGGTGGTGAAAGTGCGGCTGGATCGGCGGGCGACGTCGATCTCGTTATTGGTGGTGCTGGGGATCCGGCGTGATGGTCAGAAAGTGCTGCTCGCGGTGCGCAACATGGGTGGTGAGAGCGAGGCCGCCTGGCGCGGTCTGCTCGACGATCTCACCTCGCGCGGGCTGAAAGCGCCGGGTTTCGTCACCCTCGATGGCGCGCCGGGTTTGGAGAAGGCGCTCGAGCTGGTGTGGCCGGACGCGTTGGTGCAGCGCTGCACGGTGCACAAGCATCGTAACCTCCTGGCGAACGCGCCTGAACGGCTGCACGAAGAGATCTCGAACGACTACAACGATATGATTTACGCCAAGACGGCAAAGGAGGTCGAAACACGCCGCAAGGCGTTCATCCGCAAGTGGCGATTGAAGTGCCGCGGCGTGGCCGACAGCCTGGAGGAAGCTGGAGAGAAGCTGTTCAGCTTCACCCGGTTGCCCGACAGCCAATGGCGATCGGCCCGCACGACCAATGCCGTCGAGCGGCTGCACGAGGAGTTCAAGCGCCGTATCAAGACCCAGACCGTGCTGCCGTCGGCGGAGACCGCAGCGATGCTGTTCTGGGCGCTATTAGCGTCCGGCCAAATCACCATGCGGAAGGTCGACGGCTGGCAGACGCTCGCCGAAGCGCCTGCTGTACTGCCCGCGGTCGCTGAGACATCTGGCTGAAGCCTATGCGGCGAGAGCCACGGGTTCAAGTTGCTGCCGACGAAAGGCGGCTGGCGGGATGAACCCGTGTCGCTCGATGAGCCAGATGGTGTTGTAGGTGTCGCGGAATTCGAGCAGCGCCTGGCGCAATTGCTCGATGGTTTCGAAAGTACGCACCCATAAGAGGTTTTCCTTCAAGGTGCGGATGAAACGTTCGGCGCAGCCATTGCCTTCCGGGGCACGCACGAAGGCGGGTGAGCTTTCGATGCCGAGAAAGGCGAGCTCGTTCTGGAAGGCGTCGGACAGATATTGCGATCCGTGATCATGCCGCACGGCAAGGCCGCGAGCGAGGCCTTTGCCGAAGCCGCCGAAATGCTCACGAACGCCCTGGCGGATCGGTTCGAGCGCCTCGAAGCGGGTGGCACGAGCGGCGGCATGGATCCCGACGCACTCGGCCGAGCAGTGATCGACGGCGACGAACACCGCGGCCTGCCCCTCGCTGGTGATCGTGGTCGTGAGATCAGTGCCCCACATAGTATCGAGGGCTTCCGGGATGATGGTTCCGTCGTGGTTACGCGGCCCGCGTGGTGCGCCGACACGGGCTGGGGCGAGGAGGTTATATTCACGCATCAGACGCAGCACGCGCCGCCGCGAAGTCCGGATCCCGGCGGTCCGCAGCCGCGCCCAGACCTTGCGATGCCCCTCGCCATGGAACGGGCTGGCGGCGAGGACGGCGCGGATGTGCTCCAGCAGCGCCGCATCGGCCATCGGCCCGACCGGCCCCGAACGCTGCGGCGCGGAGGCCTGTTGCGGGACCCGGTGGCGATAAACGGTGGCACGCGGCACCCGCCAAGTCCGACACACCAAGGCGAGGCCGTACGGCTTGCCGCTCAGCGGGGAGATGGTGCGGCTCATGGCCTCGGCCTCCGCCGGACCAAAGGGCGATTAGCCTCCAACGCGGCGATCTTCTCGTGCAGCAGCTCGCGTTCGATCATGACTTCGCCGAGTTTGGCCTTGAGGCGCTGGCTCTCCAGCTCCTCGCCATCGCCGGGCCGGCTCGCCAACACGGCTTCTCCCGCCGCCAGAAAGGCATCACGCCAGCTCGTCAGGGTGGCGGCGGTCACGCCGAGCGAGCGGGATACTGTCTCGAGATCCTCACCGCGCAGCAGCCGCAGCACCGCCGCGGTCTTGCGTTGCCGCGACATCCGCCCGCCCCGGCCGGGCCCGGCAACGTCGCTCTCTTGCACTCGCCCGCCAACGTCCGGCCGCTCTGTCCTGACTTGCTTCACCGATCATCCCTCCTGCGGATGCCGTCCGCTTACAGGATGTCTCACTCAACTGTGGAGCGGGGGACTGCTCCTCAACGCATTGATCTCGCCGCATGACGCGCTAACCTGAGCCGGTCGGAGACCGCGCTCCGCCAATTTCTACCAACTCCGTGACACGACCCAAGCATCCCGCGCGGGGCCCAGATTGACTGGATACGGCCAAGGGTTATCGTGATTCTTGCCTGGCAAGGAACGTCCATGATTGTCGAAATGCGCAGCTACGACCTCCGGCCTCGGACTGTGGAGGAGGTTGAGAAGCGGTTCGCTGAGGTTCTGCCTGGGCGGACACAGTTTTCGCCCTTAGCAGCGTTCTGGCACACCGAGGTCGGGCCATTAAACCGTGTAATTCATGTCTGGGCCTATGACAGCCTCGACGAACGTGCGCGGATCAGGGCGTTGGCGGCGGAAACGGCACAGTGGCCGCCAAAGATCGGCGAATTCTGCGTCAACTTGCAAAGCGAGATTTTCATCCCCGCGCCATTCTCCCCACCGCTGGAGCCGCGCGAATTAGGGGGGATTTACGAGATCCGCCGTTATACCCTGGCGCCGGAAGCGATCGCCGGGCAAATCGAGCGCTGGAGTATGGCGATCGCCGAGCGGGTGAAACTCTCGCCGCTGGTCGCCTGCTGGTATTCCGAGATCGGCCCACTAAACAATTGGGTTCATATTTGGGCTTACAAGGACGCAGGCGAGCGAGCGCGGATCAGGGCCGAGGCGATTGCGCGTGGGATCTGGCCGCCGCCGCGGTCGCCGGCGGGGGCAATAATCAAGCAGGAGAACATGCTGGTGGTGCCGGCGAGTTTCTCGCCGCTGCACTAAACTAAGGCGTCGCCGTCTCTCCGCCGCGAAAACGTGCCCCCCGCACGTCAAGTATGATCGGTCCCGTCTAGGCAGGCGCAAATCGACAGAATGGCTCCCGGTCTGGGGGGTCATGTATTCGGCCTATTCGTGCGGTCGCCTACTGAGGCAGGGGGCCTGACCTTCGCGCAGGGGGACGTGGCGACCCCGGCCCGGGGCAAGATATCACAACCGCGCCCGCCGCCGTGCGCTGACGATCTTTGAAAACCGCTCGGCTACTGCCACTGCTATCATCCCCGGCATAGGAGAACCCCCATGGAGCAGCCGCCTCTCGGCCCGCAGACCCTGATGCAAACCTACACGTCCATGATGGCCTCGCGTGCGCTGACCGCCGCGTTCCAGCTCGAGGTGTTCTCCCATCTCGCTGCCGGGCACGAGATCGCCGCCACCCTGGCCCAAGCCGCGGGCAGCAGCGAACGCGGGACCCGCATGCTGCTCGACGCCCTGAGCGCCTTCGGCTTCCTCACCAAAACCCGCGGGCGGTACCAAATCCCGCCCGAGCTGCGCCCCTACGTCGTCCGATCCAGCCCCGACTACATCGGCGCTCTGATCGAGACCGATTATCTTGGCAAGACCTGGAGCCAGCTCACCGACGCGGTCCGCACTGGCCGCCCCATAGAGGCAGTGGACAAGCAGCAAACGGCCGAGGCCTTCTTCCCCACGCTCATCACCTCATTGCACGTCGGCAATCGCGAACCAGCCCGGCTCCTTGCCGAGGCGCTCTGCGCCCGTATCCCACACCGCGGGCTTAGCATTCTCGATGTCGCATGCGGTTCCGCCGTCTGGAGCATCGCCTTTGCCGAAGCCGACCAACAAACCCGCGTCGTCGCCCAGGATTTCCCGGGCGTTCTCGAAAACACCCGCCAGTTCGTCGCCCGGCACGGCCTTGCTGACCGCTTCGATTATCTCCCCGGTGACCTCAATCAGGTTGCGTTGGGCAACGACCGCTTCGACATCGCCATTCTCGGCAACATTGTGCACGGCGAGGGAGAGCAGTCGTCCCGCCGCCTGTTCGCTCGCCTTTACCCCGCCCTGCACGCTGGCGGCCACCTGGCGATCATCGACTTCATCGCCGCCGAGGATCGCACCGGGCCGCCGCCCGTCATGCTGTTTGCCCTCAACATGCTGGTCCACACCACCGCCGGCGATACCTTCACGGTTTCTGAGTACACCAACTGGCTGAGCGATGCCGGTTTCGAGTCGCTCGAAACCATCGACCTCGGCCAAACGGTCCACTCTTCGGCTATCATCGCCACCAAGCCCTGACCATCGCTCGTCTCCTCCGCCTGGCGTCATGGCGAGGAGCGGAGCGATGAAGCAATCTCGTCCGGTCGGACGCTGCGTGGGCTACAAGATATCTCAATCAAAGAAGCCCTGATCCTCCTCGGAAAGATACTTCTTGGCTTTCGTGACGTCGAACTCGACTCCCAAGCCGGGGCGATCCCACACCTCGATCAGGCCGCGCTTGACGATCGGATCCGGCAGGCCGATGACTATGTCGTACCACCACTCCGGCTTCCCGACGGGATACTCAAACGCGATAAAATTCTGCGGCAGGGTCGCGCAGACCTGAACCAGTGCGGCGAGGCCCAGCAAACCGTCACCGGTCCCATGCGGGGCCATCAAAATCCCATGCAGGTCAGCGTATTCCGCGATCCATTTTAGCTCAGCGACACCGCCCACGTCGCAAGGATCGGGTCCGATAATATTGACCGCTTTGCTTTCGATCAGCGGCTTAAAGTTCTGCCGCAGATAAATCTGCTCCCCAGTGTGAATCGGCGTCGAAGTCTTGGCGGTGACATCGCGATAAACGTCCGGATTTACGAAAGGCGAATAATCGCCCGTCACCATGTCCTCTAGCCACATCACGTTCAGCGGCTCCAGCGCACGCGCCAAGCGGATCGCATCTGGCGGCAGCAGACCCGGTCCGCAGTCCAGCGCCAGCCCCACGGCGTCGCCGGTGACCTCCTTCATTGCTTCCACACAGGCGATGATGTGCTTCAGCCCCCGCTCCGTCAGCAGCCCGCGCTCGGTCCAGCCGTGCCATGGGCTGACGGTGCTTGGATCGCCATAGGTGAAGCCGGGTACATCCCGCCTCATGGCGGAGTGGAAAGCTATGCCCTGCTTGATGATCGTGAACCCCTCGGGCCGATCTATCATCCATCGCATGGCCTGGGCGTAGTCCGCGGGGGACTGGCCAGCCATCGATCGGCGCACCGCGCCATTATACACGCGCACCCGGTCGCGAATTTTGCCCCCGAGCAGTTTATAGACCGGAACCCCCGCCGCTTTGCCCGCGATGTCCCACAGTGCCATTTCGATCGCACTGACCGCACTTCCCCAGGGTTTGAAGGCGCCACGCTGGCGGATACGCAGCATCACCCGCTCGACATTGGTCGGGTCGTGGCCGATCAGCGGTTCGCAGAAGTGTAGGATGTGCGGCTTGAGATACGGCTTGAACGATTCGACCGCGCCATAGCCGCTGAGCCCCTCGTCGGTGACAATGCGGATGATCGGATTCTGGCCGATAACCGCGCATTTCAAATCGGTGATCCGCACGAACATTGCCTCCCGCTTTTGATCTGGGTCGGCCAAACTGACAGCGAGCCAACTCTCCGTCGTCGCAGCCCGCACACCTCGCGCCTCACGAGAGCGTGAAAGGGTAAATCGCTAGCGAGAACCATTAGATAGCGCCGGGAGTCCGCCCGGCGCTTTTCGGAGGGCACGACATGCAAGAACCCTTCGCGACAATCCGGATTATAGCCCGCGTGCTGGGGCTGGTGGGCGCGACGATGGCCTACGAGCAACTTCGAGAACTACTCTATGCGCTGGGATGCGTGGCGCCAAGCACGGGCTGGCATTATCTGTCGGCTCGCGGCGTGGCCCGCGCTGCCAGAACCGCCTGGCACCCGGCACCCGAAGCGGACCGCCACGCCATCGCGCACGCGTTCGTGGATGCGACAGGTTATCCCGATGGGATCGGCGCCCTGATGCTTGATTCGATACGACTGCTGTGCCTCCGCCGCTACCGGCTTGGCGCAGGTCTCGTCCACGCTGTTTAAGCTCCCGGTCCGTGGGGATCCGCGGCTGCCGAAGTCCTACGAGTATTGCCTTTCTGCCGTCAGGATGGTTGCGTAGCCATTGGAAAAGTACCACCAGAAGGAGAAGCACAGGACCACCGCCGCTAAGCCACCCGCCACCGCCGAAAGCCGCTTGATGGGGGTGTCAAGGCGTGCCCTGCTACGGACGGCTGTAATCATGTTCGTCCGGTATCCATCCGCACCTGCGCGCCTGCCGATTCAGAACTCCTGCGCTGCTTGCGAGGAAGACAAGTCGCTCCAAAAGCGGTGCCGCCGCCGCGGCCATGCCACAATCAGGACCCGTGGATACGAGCCACACTCCGGCATTAAAGTTTGGCGGCAACTCCGGCTTCAATGTTTGGTAGGGCAAGATTTGGTAGGCATGCGTTATTGCCTCAAGCCATGACGGTGGGCGCAGGCCGCACATAGTTGCGGTGGCAGCCTCAAGGCCTGCCGTTGCTGCGAATTGCTGCTGGGGTAACAGTTGCGCTCCGTCACTCGGGAAAAAACCCGTTTTGGAGGACGCAATCATGTCCATTGGTCCGGCCAGGGACCCTGGCAGCACGCACGCGGGTGGAACAATAATTACGGAATAATCCCATTCTCCTCAAAGGAAAACGGCGCATATGGCACATCGTGTGGGCCCGGTCAGCAGGTGAGCGGAGGGGCGGCCCCTAGCGGTGCTAGCTACGCAGATCGCTCGCGAATGGCCAAGGATGACCCTTGGGCGAACGCTTGGGGGCTATCGCAGCCGCCAGGCTGATCGCCATCAATAGAGTGATGCCGCCGATGAGGATTTCCATCATGGAGCTTAGGACTGCAAAACCGAGCTCTCTATTCCGCGCAGTGCACGTCGGGGTATGAAATACTTCACACCTCCAGGCGGACAGGCGGCAAGGACGTGGCGAGCAGGGGGCCGGCCCACGCGAGGGCGCTAGGCTGGGCCGAGCGAATGGGTGAGGGCGTTCCGCCGCGGGGCTGTGGGAACCGTCGGGAGGACTGTCAGGCTGCCGCGCGCATCTCCCTGGTTATGCGCTGCATCGTGCCGGAACCGACACCGACCAGCCGCGCCGTTTTAAGGATGGGCCAAGCTGCCCCAGCGAGTTGTCATAAAAACTTCAGAAAACTGCAATAGAGTTGCCCTCAGCACTCCGTAGAAGCCGGCGAAAGAGGTGTCGCTTGCCCCGGCTCGGGGCCGGGGCCATGTCCGGTCGGAACTGACCGGCACGTTGTGCCTGGCTGGTAGCGGGCCTGATCGCTGCTCGGTGCAACACGACTCGCGCGAAAAAAACCGTATGGCGCATGACGAAGGGGGACGAATGAGCGCGACAACGCGCGAGAGCCAGACCCGAGGCAGCGGCTTAGGCGGGGTGTCTCCACATAAGGTGGCGCAGCCGAACAACGCCAAGATCAGCATCCGCAAGCTTGATTTCTATTATGGATTGAATCGGGCTCTGAAGGCTATTAATCTCAATATGCCGGAACGGCAGGTAACAGGCATGATCGGCCCCTCCGGCTGCGGCAAATCCACCCTGCTCCGGGTGCTGAACAGGATGTACGACCTCTATCCGGGCCAACGCGCCGAGGGCGAGGTGATGATGGACGGAACGAACATCATCGCCACCGACGTCGATCTGAACTCGCTGCGCTCGCGTATCGGCATGGTATTCCAGAAGCCGACGCCGTTTCCGATGTCCATTTACGAAAATATCGCTTTTGGCGTCCGTCTCCATGAACGGCTGAGCAGAGCCGAGATGGCCGAACGTGTGGAGTGGTCACTGACACGCGCCGCGCTCTGGGGTGAGGTAAAGGACCGGCTGAATACCTCGGCGCTGGGCCTGTCCGGCGGACAACAGCAGCGGCTGTGCATCGCGCGTACGATCGCGGTGCGGCCGGAAGTCGTCCTGCTGGATGAGCCGACCAGTGCGCTCGATCCGATCAGCACCCTGAAGGTCGAGGAACTGATCGATGAGCTGAAGAACGACTTCACCATCGCCATGGTGACGCACAACATGCAGCAGGCTGCCCGCATCGCTGACCAGGTGGCGTTCTTTTATCTTGGCGAGCTCGTGGAAGTCTCCTCTGCCGCGCAGATGTTTACTGCGCCGCGTGAGAAACGAACCCAGGAATACATCACCGGCCGCTTCGGCTAACACCAAGAGGACCCTCGTGGCTGACGAACCGCAACACGTCATACGCAGCTTCGACCAGGAGCTGAGCCGCATGCGCGATATGATGACCGAAATGGGCGGCCTGGTCGAGCGTGAGCTGGTTCTGGCCACCACAGCGGTCCTGGAACGCGACACCGCTTCCGCCACCCAGGCCGTGGAGACCGACCCGCAGGTTGATGCGCTGGAACGCGATGTGGAGCAGTTCGTCATCCGCATGTTGGCGCTGCGCCAGCCGGTTGCCGTCGATCTACGGCAGATTGTCGCGGCCCTGAAAATTACCCATGATCTGGAACGCATCGGCGACTACGCGGCCAACGTGGCGAAGCGCAGCATCGTGCTCGCGGAGTTTCCCTTGCCGCTGAGCCTCGGCGGAATGGCGCATATGGCGCGGCTGGTGCAGGAGTCACTGAAGACCGTGATCGACGCCATTGGCGATAGCGACCCCGAAAAAGCGTTGCAGGTCTGGCATTCAGATCTCGCGGTCGATGACCTCTACACGACTATATTCCGCGAATTGATCACTTACATGATGGAAGATCCCCGCAACATCACGCCGTGTACGCATCTCCTGTTCATCGCCAAGAACCTGGAGCGCATCGGGGATCACGCGACGAACATAGCGGAGACGATTTACTACGCGGTGAAGGGTGAAACGCTCCCGACTGCCCGGCCAAAAGGCGACACATCCTCGTACACAGCAATCCGCATGCGTGAGCCGCGCTAATGCCCGCCGCACCCACGATCCTCGTCGTGGAGGATGAGGCCGCGCTGGTCACCATGCTCCGCTACAATCTTGAGAAGCAGGGCTTTCGCGTCGAGGAGGCAGGCGATGGCGACGAGGCCCTGCTCCGTATCGTAGAAACGAAGCCCGACCTTGTGTTGCTCGACTGGATGCTTCCGTCCCTGTCGGGCATCGAGGTGTGCCGGCAAATCCGCCGCCGGTCCTCAACGCGCGACGTGCCGATCATCATGCTGACCGCGCGAACCGAGGATCAGGACATGGTGCGGGGCCTCAATACCGGGGCGGACGACTACATCATAAAGCCATTCAGCACCGAAGCCTTGCTCGCCCGCATTCGGGCTTTGCTGCGCCGTGCTGCGCCCGCTACCGACAGGGGAAGTCTGACTTTCCACGATATTTCCATGGATCTCGCCAGCCATCGGGTCACGCGGGCGGGGCGCGCCGTTCATCTGGGACCCACTGAGTACCGCTTGCTGGAGTTCTTCCTGCTGCACCCGCGGCGGGTATTTTCGCGCGAAGAACTACTGGATGCTGTCTGGGGGCAGGACATCCACGTGGAGCCCCGCACCGTAGACGTACACATCCGACGCCTGCGCAAGGCATTGAACGACGACGGACTTCTGGATGTGGTCCGCACGGTGCGGTCCGCCGGATATGCACTGGACACGGAGCCCGTCTGAATTAGCCTGCGCACCACATTCACCTCTCCCGTTTTGCGGGAGAAGGTCGGCGCGCGTAGCGCGCCGGGTGAGGGCTGGTGCGATCGGCGAGGTTACAGAATGACCGACGATGAAAGCGCGATCCGACAGGTGGTTGACGCGTGGATGGCAGCGAGTAAGCGCGGTGACCTCGCGACCGTCCTGACACTGATGACCGACGATGTGATCTTCATGGTTCCCGGCCAGGAACCCTTCGGCAAAGAGGCCTTTGCCGAGGCTTCGAAAGGCATGGGAAATATGCAGATCGACGGCTCGGCGGAAGTTATAGAGCTACAGGTGCTCGGCCCTTGGGCTTTCATCCGAAATCGGATCGAAATGATCGTCACTCCGCCCGGCGGTAACAACCCTACTCGCCGATCGGGATATACGCTCAGCCTCCTCCGCAAGGAGGCTGATGGGCGATGGCGGCTCGCACGCGACGCAAACCTTGTGACGGCACAAAGTTGAACCCCATCAGGCTCGTTTGCCGGGCTTCCGAGCAAAAACAATCACCGGCCGCTTCGACCCGCCCGGGGGCGGCTTAAGCCGCTCGCGAGGCACATCTGGCAGGGTCTGCGCCAACTCCCGAAAGCCCTCCCAGGGGTCATTGCGCAGCTTGGCCACCCGCTGCGGAACGCTGCGCACGGTAAACGACGCTGGGTCCAGTCTCGACGTTACCTCGTCCCATGCGAGCGGCGTCGCCACAGTGGCCCCCGGCCGCGCCCGCGGGCAAAACGAAGATACCGCCGTAGCGCCTAACCCGTTTCGTAGCCAATCCAGCAGAATGCGCCCCCTGCGATCGACTTTCTTGACCGTAGTGAGATAGCGGTCCGGCTGCTCCTGGCCCAGCGTCTCAGCGAAGGCGTGACACCAGGCTTTCGCCTCATCCCAGTCGGCCTTCGGCTCAATGGGGATAACCACATGCAGTCCCTTGCCGCCGGTGGTGCGGCAAAAGCTGGTCAGGCCCAGCCCCTGAAGCCGGTCGCGCACTTCTCGCGCGGACTTAGCCACGTCGGAGAACGCGACACCCTCACCAGGATCAAGGTCGAAAACCAGTGTATCCGGATGCAGCGGATCATCCTCTGACGCGCCCCAGGGGTGCAGCTCAATCGCCGCCATCTGCACCAGCGCCATCAGGCCATCCCGCCCGTCAATCGCGACATACGGCGACCCGGCGGCCTCGCCGTCCCGGATTTGCTTCGGCAGGCTTCCGTGCCCGCGTTTCTGGAAAAAGTGCTGGCCCGAGATCCCGTCCGGACAGCGCACGATTGCCAAGGGCCGGCGCACGAGGCTCGGGAGAGCCGCGTCCAAAACCGCTTGCCAGTACTCCGCTAGATCGCGCTTCGTGATCCCGGGCCAGAGTTCCTTGTCAGCATGGGTGATCGTCACGCCCTGCACTGACGCCTGCGGTCCCTTCGGAGCACGGGCCGTTACCACACGGCCTCCGGGCGCCTTGGCCGGCGGCTTTCGGCGTTGTTCCTTGACCGCCGCGCGTTCTGCCGCCGGATCTGCCGGATCGCGCACCACCTGATCTGCCGGCTTGTCTTCCCTTTGGCCCACATATACCGCCTGCCGCACACGGCCTGCTCCTGACCAGCCCGCAAACTGCACCTCGATGACCACCTCAGGCCGGACCCAGTGAATGCTCCGGTCCAGCGGGTCGCCAGCGACCTGAAGCCCGTCCGGGGGCGCCCCCGCCGCCAGATCGTCCAGCGCCGCTCGCAGACGCTCCAGCTCCTCATCGGAAAAGCCGGTGCCGACGCCTCCGGCGTAATGCGGCCCGCCCTGGGGATCGTAGTACCCAACATGAAGCGAGCCCAACCCGGTCCGGCTACCCTGCGGCGGTGTCCAACCGAGGACAACGAATTCTTCCCGGTTGGCGCACTTGACCTTTAACCAGCTACGACTCCGTCCCGGGCGATAGGGCGCCTGTCTCTGCTTGCAGATAATGCCCTCCAGCCGTAGCCGGCAGGCCTCCTGGAGCATCGCGCCAGGGTCGCCTTCGTGGTGGTCGCTGTAGCGCAACATCCCAGTCCACTCGGTCAGCCTTTGCAGGACCTCTTTTCGGTCGATCAGAGCGCAGGACCGCAGATCCCACCCGTCCAAATGGAGCAGGTCAAACACGTAGAAGTAGAGTTGGTCCGCTTTGGCCGCTGAGAGCGCTGCCTGCAGCCCAGGGAAGCTGGAGACACCCTTCTCGTCCAGGCACACCAGCTCACCATCCAACAGTGCAGTCTCGACCGGCAGCCGGGATGCGGCCTCAGCGAGGGCGGGAACGCGGTGGGTCCAATCGAGCGCGTTGCGCGTCACGACCCGCGTCTTGCCGTGGTCGATGAACAGCAGGAGACGGTAGCCATCGAACTTTATCTCGGAGAGCCAATCATGTCCGTTCGGCGGTTTTTCGGCCGAACTCGCTAGTTGCGGAGCCTGACTCTCGGGCAAGGGTCCCCGTTTGGCGCCGGGCGCCGGCGGTTCATGCTGCTTGGGCCATGGCCGAGGCACCTCGCGCTCGATTGTCAGCGCATCGGCGCCGGCGCGTTCGCCCTCATCATGACCCTTGAACAGCAGCCAGTTATCGCCGCGTTGCCGTGGTTTAGGCTTCATCCGCACCAGGTGGAACCGGCCCTTGAGCCGCTCGCCGTGCAAAACGAAGGTCAGCTCGCCCTTGGCCATGCCCTTATCGGGATCGTTCAGCGGCTCCCACGTTCCGCGGTCCCAGAGCTCGACTGTTCCGGCACCGTACTCGCCGTCGGGAATCGTGCCCTGGAAATCGGCATAGTCCAGCGGGTGGTCCTCGACATGAGCGGCGATCCGTTTGTCCTTGGGATCGAGCGAGGGGCCTTTGCGTACCGCCCAGCTCCACAGCACTCCGTTGTGTTCCAACCGGAAATCCCAGTGCAGGCCGGCCCGGTGCGCCTGGTGCTTTTGCACGACAAAAATCGGAGCCGCGCCGCGTCCGGTCTGGTTCGCGGACACCGGCGGCGGTTCCTCTGTGACGGCGAAATCGCGTTTCGCCTTGTAGGTGCGGATCGACGTATCGCGGGTCGTCCGCGTGTCACTCATCGGTCCTGCTGATATCCCTGGTTGGTGGTGTTCTGCTTTACCGCTCCGGACTGGTCGGTTTTGGGGTCAGAAGAGGGCGACTTTGCCTCCCCGCCCTGTTTGACGTCCGGTTGTCCCGCCCGAGGATCTTTGTTGCTACGCTGCTCTAGTGGCACCGGTGGAGGATGCGCGGTCATTGCTACTCTCCTTTTGGCATGGAATCAAACCACTCAACGAGCACCATTGGGACAGGTTGCCCCCTTGTTGAACGTTTTGTTACTGGCCCGTTCAACGTTACCGGTACAGGCCCCTTTCGAAAGGTAAGTTCCTCGTTCCACACTATTTGGGATGTATGCATCACCATAATACCGATAAAAACCGGTAGATACGACTTGAACGCCCCTAGATAAGGTGCCGCTGCTTTTCCCTTCTTCTTAGCTCGTCGGTGATAACCGCCAGTACGTGTGCCACGGAAAACCAAAGTTACAATAAAACCATAGCCAAGTGCTGCGAATATTGAATAGCTAATCACTCCATTCTCGGGCCGGCGCCTGCGTCACCCGCCTGTGAAAGGAACATTCTTCGCGGTTGCGTGTTGCGACGGGCAGAACGGATGACCGCCGAACTGTCCCGTGGCGGCACCGGAGTTTGTAACGCTCGGCGCGAGGGGAAGCTGCGTGTCAGGTCGTGTACTGGTCACCGGGGGCGCCGGCTTCATCGGCTGCCATCTTTGTCGGAGCCTACTCACCAGTGGCTACCAGGTCCGTGTCCTCGATGATTTTGTCGAACAGGTCCACGCCGGGCAGAAGCCGAACCCGATCTTACGTGAAACCGAATTGATCGTCGGGAATGTCCGCAACACGGGGCTGGTCGCGAAATCCCTCCGTGGTGTCGATACCGTCATCCATCTCGCCGCCGAGGTCGGTGTCGGTCAAAGCATGTACGAAATCGACCGCTATGTCGGCGCGAATGATCTGGGAACCGCATCGTTGCTGCAGGCCCTGCTCGCTAATCCGGTGCGCCGCGTTGTCGTTGCCTCCTCCATGAGCATTTATGGTGAGGGCCTCTACCAGACCGCGGATGGCAGGCTCATCGAAAACGCGGCGCGCAACGGCGGCGGTTGGGATCCGATTGGCCCGGATGGCGTTCCGCTCTCACCGTTACCCACGCCCGAGTGGAAGCGCCCGGCTCTCGCCTCGGTGTATGCCATCACCAAATTCGTGCAGGAGCGGCTCGTCCTGACTGTCGCCCCCGCCTACGGCATGGAGGGGGTCGCGCTCCGCCTGTTCAATGTTTATGGCCCGGGGCAGGCGCTATCTAATCCCTATACCGGCGTGCTGGCGATCTTCGCTGCCAGGCTGCTCAACGGGAAGCCGCCTCAGGTCTTCGAGGATGGCCGCCAGCGGCGCGACTTCGTCCACGTCAGCCACGTGGCGCAAGCTTTCCTGAAGGCACTCGAAGCACCTGAAGCGGCTGGTGGGGTGTTCAACATCGGCAGTGGACGCACTGTCACCATTCGCGAAATTGCCGAGCAGATGGGCGCGGCCATGAACCGGCCCGATCTGGCACCGGAGGTGCTGGGCAAGGCGCGTGCGGGAGATATCCGCCACTGCTTCGCTGATATCAGTCTCGCCCGGGAACGCCTCGGTTTCGAACCCCGCCAGGACCTGGCCCAGGGAATGCAGGCGTTGGCCGAGTGGGTGGGCCAGCAGCGGGCGATTGATCGCGTCTCGCAGGCCCGGCGCGAACTCGAAGTCCGGGGATTGGTCGCATGACCTTCCCGGTTCTGATCACCGGCGGCGCCGGGTTCATTGGCAGCGCGCTGGCCGACCACCTGGCCGCCGCTGGCGAACACGTGCTTGTGCTGGACTCGCTGGTCCGGCCAGGCGTTGCACAAAACCTTGACTGGCTGCGCCGGCGTCACCCGCGGCGCGTATCTGCTATGATCGCGGACATCCGGGATGCCGATGCGGTGACCGAAGCCACCCGCGACGCCCGAGCCGTGTTCCATTTCGCTGCCCAGGTGGCCGTTACAGCCAGCCTGATGGACCCGCTGACCGACCTGCGGGTGAACCTCGTGGGCACCGTTACCCTGCTGGAGGCCATCCGCCGCCGCCGGGTGCCGCTCATTTTTGCCAGGTACAAACAAGGTCTATGGCGGCCTGCACGATGTCGAGCTGGTCCACCGGGGCGGTCGTTACGAGCCCGCCAATCCGGATCTGGCCGGCCACGGCATCTCCGAGGACCGCGCGCTGCGGTTCTGCACCCCGTACGGGTGCTCCAAGGGTGCCGCCGACCAGTATGTGCTCGACTATGCCGAAAGCTTCGGCGTCCCAACGACGGTCCTGCGGATGAGCTGCATTTATGGTCCGCGCCAACTCGGCGGCGAGGACCAGGGCTGGGTCGCCCATTTCGCGCGGAAAGCGATCTCTCGTCAGCCCATTACCCTGTACGGCGATGGCTGCCAGGTTCGCGATATCCTGTTCGTGGACGACGCCGTAACCGCGTACGTAGAGGCGTGGCGTAGTATCCACCGTCTCGCGGGACGAGCATTCAATCTTGGTGGCGGTCCTGATAATGCCATTAGTTTGCTTCAGCTTCTTCGCCACCTGGAAACCGAGCTGGGCTATGCGGTCCCACACCGTACCGCGTCCTGGCGGCCCAATGACCAGCGCTGGTTCGTAGCCGATGCCCGACGCATCCGTGCCATGCTGAATTTGCCGCGCCCGATGCCGTGGCGGAGCGGCCTCGCCCAACTGCTGCGGGGTTTTGCCGAGCGAGAAGCTGTCGCTGCATGAAGCTGGCGCTGATCAACCCGCCCTGGACGTTCCATGGCAGCATCTATTTCGGGTGCCGCGAGCCGCATCTGCCACTGGAACTCGGCTACGCCCGGCTGATGCTCCGACAGCATGGCCACGACGTTCTGATGCTGGATGGACACCTGCTTGGCCTGGATGATGCCGAGATCGCGAAGCGCACGCTTTCCTTCGGTCCGGAGCTCGTGGTTGTCACGACGGCGCCTAGCTACTTGTTCTGGCGGTGTGCGCCCCCGGAACTAGCGGTGCCCCGACGGATAGCGCGTTCTTTCGCGGACGCCGGGATTAGAACGGTCGCCATCGGCCCTCACGGCTCGGTCACACCGGGGCCGGCCTTGCGTAAGCTCGAGGCCAGCATCGTCCTCCGCGGCGAGCCGGAGGAGGCGCTGGTCGAGCTCGCCGACACCGGCTTTCCCGAAGCGGTGCCAGGTGCTGCGTGGCTGGAGGATGGCGATCTTCACGTAAACGGCGGCCCGCGAATGGTGGCCTTCGCGGAGATGCCGTCGCTGAGCTGGCCCGATAGCTGGATCGCGCGCCACCATCATCACCACCACCGGTTCGACCGCGAACCGGATGCACCGGGCGCCGAGGTGGAAGCGTCTCGCGGCTGCCCCTATTCTTGCAGCTTCTGCGCCAAGATCGACTATCGCGACCACTACCGGCGTCGCCGCCTCGACCTGCTTCTGACCGAAATCGATGGGCTCGTCGCCCAGGGCGTTCGCTACATTTACTTCATCGACGAAATCTTCCTGCCCTGGCGACAGCTGCTGGAACACTTGCGGCAACGCCCGATCAATTTCGGTGTCCAGACCCGGATCGACCTCTGGAAGCCCGAGATGCTGGATTTGCTGGGAGAAGCGGGGTGCGTCTCGGTTGAGGCCGGCGTGGAAAGCCTGACGGAGCAGGGGAGGGCGGCGCTGGACAAGGAGTGCAGGCTAGGGACGGGCCAGCTTACGGCATTGCTGATCCATGCCCGGCGCAGCATCCCGTTCGTGCAGGCCAACCTGATCGGCTCGTCGGAGGATGACCCTGAGGCCATCGCCGCCTGGCGCGCGCACCTACAACGCCATGGAGTGTGGGCCAACGATCCCGTGCCATTGTTCCCGTACCCGTCCTCGCCGGATTACCGCAAACTCTGGGGCGAGCCGGACGATCACGCCTGGGAACGCGCCCATGCGTACTACTTAAAGCAATTTGCCCGTTTCAGCGACATCCAGGAAACTCAGCCGCTCCCGCTTGCGGAACTGGAGGCCGCGGACTGATGCGCATCATGCTCACCGCCGATACGGTCGGCGGCGTTTGGCACTATACGACCGAGCTCGCGGCTGGCTTTGCCGCGCGGGGGATCGAAACCCTGATCGTGGCCATGGGTCCGCCATCCAGCCCCGCACAACGCGCCGAGGCCAGCGCGGTGGACGGTTGCGAGCTGCGGTCCACTGGCCTTGGCCTCGATTGGCTTGCCGCAGGTCCCGACGAAGTCCGTCGTGCTGCAAGGGCTCTGGCCGAAATCGCCGCCGATTGGGGCGCCGACACCATCCACCTCCATTCTCCGGCCTACGCGGCCGCTGCGAGCTGGCCTGCTCCGGTGGTCGCCGCCGCACATTCCTGCGTCGCCACGTGGTGGCAGGCGATCCGCGAGGGCCCGATGCCGGCGGATCTGGCGTGGCGCGCGGACCTTACCGTGGAGGGCCTTGTCAGCGCCGATGTGGTCATTGCACCCAGCCACAGTTTTGCCGATATGCTCACGAGGGCTTACGGCCTGCATCGCGAGATCCGGGTTATCTGGAATGGCCGGAAGCAAATCCCGATGCAGCGCACACCCCATCCGCATGGCTTCACCGCCGGCCGGTTGTGGGACGAAGCCAAGAACATCACGACGCTCGATGCTGCCGCTGGTGCCGCACGAGTGCCCGTGCGCGCAGCCGGAGCCATAGTTGGCCCGAACGGCGCGGCCGTTCACCCGACCCACCTTCGTCTTCTTGGACAGATCGGGCAGGCTGGCTTGGCGCGCGAGTACGCGCGTGCGGCTTTCTTCATCTCCCCCGCGCGTTATGAGCCGTTCGGGCTGGCGGTGCTCGAGGCGGCCCAGGCCGGTTGCCCGTTGCTGCTGAGTGATATCCCGACTTTCCGAGAGCTCTGGGACGGTGTCGCGCACTTCGTGCCGCCGGGGGACGTGGATGGCCTCGCCGCCGCGATGCGGCGCATTCTCGATTTCCCGGAGACTTACGAGCGGCTCGGGGCTGCCGCGAAGGAACATGCCCGTCGCTACACGCGCGCCGAGATGGCGGAACAAGCCTGGGCGGTCCATCGCGACGCGCTGGCTTCTGCACCGGTTCCGGTGGGGTGATGCGGGTCGTTTATTTTACCCACTCGCTACTATCGTGCTGGAACCACGGGAACGCGCATTTCCTGCGCGGGGTGCTCCGCGAACTGGTGCATCGTGGCCATCACGTCACCGCGTGCGAGCCCGACAACGCCTGGAGCCGCCAGAACCTGCTCCGCGACCATGGCCCCGCAGCACTGGAGGGTTTCGCCCGGTTTTATCCGGAGCTTGCGCCGGCCGTCCGCGTTTATAACCAGGACGAACCTGGCGAGCTTGATCCCCTGCTCGATCGCGCTGAGCTCGTCATTGTCCATGAATGGAACGACCCTGACCTTATCACCGCTGTCGGCCGGCGGCGGAAACACGGGGGCCGCTTCCTGCTGCTGTTTCACGACACCCATCACCGCGCGGTATCCGATCCCGCTGCTATCCAATGGCTTGATCTCTCGGGCTACGACGGCGTGCTTGCCTTCGGCGAGGCGCTGGCGCGTGTCTATCAGGGCCAAGAATGGGGCGATCGCGTCTTCGTGTGGCACGAGGCTACCGATACGCGCCTGTTTGCTCCTCCGGCCCAGGAATCGGAAAGGACCGGCATCGTCTGGATCGGCAATTGGGGCGACGACGAACGCTCGGCAGAGCTGCGCGATTACCTGCTTGATCCGTCCGCTGCCCTGAACCTGCCGCTCGATATTTATGGCGTGCGCTATCCGGAAGCCGCTCTTGCGGTGATTGCTGGAGCCGGCGCCCGCTATCGGGGCTGGCTGCCCAACGCCGAAGTGCCCTCGGTCTTTGCGCGCCACGTCTTCACGGCGCATGTGCCTCGGCGGTTCTATGCGACGCATCTGCCGGGCATCCCCACAATCCGGGTCTTTGAGGCACTGGCCTGCGGTATCCCGCTGCTTTCGGCGCCATGGGTTGACGCCGAGCACCTGTTTAACCCCGGCCGAGATTTCCTGATCGCACGCGATCCCGAAGACATGGAACGCCTGATGATTGAACTTGCGAACGACGGCGATCTCCGCCGCGAACTTATTGCCAGCGGCCTCGCGACTATCCGCGCCAGGCACACGTGCGCCCACCGAGTGGACGAACTTCTCGGCATTGTGGCCGGGCTGACCAAGACGGAGGCCGTCCTGGCATGACGCGGCTTGCGTTCTTCGGTTCGTCCCTGCTCTCCGCCTACTGGAATGGAGCGGCGACTTACTACCGCGGCCTGCTTCAGGCGCTCGCGCCACTTGGCTGGGATATCACCTTCTATGAACCGGATGCCTATGACCGGCAGTCTCATCGGGACATCGATCCGCCAGAATGGGCGCAGGTGTTTGTCTATCCCGCCACGACGGATGCGGTCCGCGCGGTTCTTGCTGACGCCTCCGGAGCGGACGTCATCGTCAAAGCCAGTGGTGTGGGCGTCTTCGATACCGAACTTCTTGCGGGGCTGATGGCGACCGAGGCTGTCCGCGTGTTCTGGGATGTCGATGCGCCTGCGACCATCGCCGAGATGCGCGCGACGTTTTCCCACCCGCTGCGTCGATCGCTCGGTGGAATCGATCTTGTTCTGACTTACGGGGGCGGCGATCCAGTCGTGGGGGCGTACACGGCACTTGGGGCGCGCCAATGCGTCCCGATCTACAACGCCCTCGACCCCGCGATGCACTTCCCGGTCGCGCCCGATCCGGACCTTGCGGCGGATCTGGGCTTTCTCGCCAATCGCATGCCGGACCGCGAAGCGCGGGCGGAGGCATTCTTCTTCGTTCCTGCCGCCGCACTGCCGGATAAGCGGTTCCTTCTTGGGGGCGCCGGCTGGGACGACAAGCCGGTATCCGCCAACATTCGCCGCCTGGATCATGTCGGCACCTCGCGCCACAACGCTTTTAACTGCTCGTGCCGGGCGGTTCTGAATGTCTCTCGCGACAGCATGGCCAGTATGGGTTTTTCGCCTGCCACCCGGATATTCGAAGCCGCCGGGGCCGGCGCCTGTCTGATCACAGATGCCTGGGAGGGGATCGAGCTGTTCCTGAAGCCCGGCACTGAAGTGTTGGTCGCCCGTGATGGCCAGGACGTCGCGGATCATTTGTCGGAGCTTACGCCGGGCCGTGCCCGCGCCATCGGCGCCGCCGCCCGCGAACGTGTCATGGCGGAGCATACCTACGCGCGGCGCGCGCGCATCGTGGATCGGTTGCTGCGCGCGGCGCTTGCCCGCGTGGGCGAGCCCAGGGCGGCATAGGGGGCGCCGGATGAAACTGGTGTTTCTCGGCCTTAGCCTCAGCTCCTCGTGGGGCAATGGTCATGCCACCACTTACCGCGCCTTGTTGAAGGCTCTGCATGCCAACGGCCACGAGCTGCTCTTTCTGGAACGCGAGCAGCCTTGGTACGCGGCCCATCGGGACCTCCCCGCGCCTGGTTTCTGTACTCTGCGATTCTACGAAGGTGTGAGCGATCTCGACCGGTTCGGCCGGGGAATCGCTGACGCTGATGCGGTCGTCGTCGGCTCCTATGTGCCAAATGGTATTGCGGTCATCGACCGCGTTACAGCCCATGCCCCCCGGCTGGCGTTCTATGACATCGATACACCGGTCACGATGAGCGCTCTGCGCACCGGGGGTGCTGAGTACCTGGCGCCTAGGCAGGTGTCTCTATTCGATCTTTATCTGTCCTTCACCGGAGGTCCGGCGCTGCGCGAACTGGAACGGCGCTGGGGCGCAAGGTGCGCCCGGCCGCTCTACTGTGCCGTCGATCCGGCCCAGCACTATCCCATCGCCACGCCGCGTCGATGGAAGCTTGGCTACATTGGCACCTATAGCCGCGACCGGCAGCCGGCGCTGGAACGTCTGCTGATCGAGCCTGCCCGCCGGATGCCGGATCAGCGTTTCGTCGTGGCCGGGCCGCTCTATCCGGGTGATATCGAGTGGCCGGAAAACGTTGACCGCATCGACCATCTCTCGCCGGACGACCACTCGCGGTTCTATTCAAGCCTGGAATGGACGCTGAATATCACGCGCGCCGACATGGTCCGCGCCGGCTACAGTCCGAGTGTGCGGCTGTTTGAGGCCTCGGCCTGCGGGGTTCCGATTATTTCGGATAAGTGGCTGGGGCTTGCCCGGTTTTTTGAGCATGGGCGGGAAATTCTGGTTGCGGAGACGGCTGCGGACGTGATCACAGCGCTGCAGTCCCCGCCCGAGCAGCGTAAATCCATTGCCCGCGCTGCGCGCATCCGCACCCTCGCGCAGCACACGGCGGCGATCCGCGCCCGGGAACTTAAGGCGTATCTGTTGCAAGCCAGTGCCGAACTTGCGGCTGACTAACGAAATACGCTCACCTCTCCCGCTCTGTAGTTCACTCCGCGGGAGAGGTCGGCGCACGTAGCGCGCCGGGTGAGGGCTTCCTCAGCCACCGCCGTGTGCGCTTCAGCGCCTCCGCCGCCTCGGCCGAGAGCCGCCAGGACTCCTCCTGGACCCTCGCCACGCGCTGATCGCGCCAGCAGTGCGGACACCTCACCACGGTACCCGCCGCCCCTCGATGGAGCGGGATCCGCCCGCCGCATGTATCGCAGACCATGCGCCGGGCGGGATCCTGGACCGCCAGCCGAACCGCTCGCGCTAGCTCGGAACCTTGTGTGAAAGCGAACGGTAGTCCACGCATCTTTCTGTTCCACCTCCCGTTATGTCCCATTATCTGTGGCCAGAACCGAAAGGCTAGCCATGATACCCGACCCGCCATTCCGAATGACCGTTTGCGGCATCGACGAACTTCCTACTCACTGCGCTGCCGGCGTTACACACGTACTTTCCATATTGGACCCCGGGTATCCGGTGCCCGACGCGTTCGGCAGCTTCGGCGAACACGCCCGGCTCGAACTGCGTTTTCTGGACGTGATCGAGCCGTCCGCCAGCGAGCAGCCCCCTCGCGATGAGCATGTCCGCCAGATCCTGGCCCTCGGCCGCGATCTCATATCCGAGCCTCGTGAGCAAGCCCACTTGCTCGTGCACTGCCACGCCGGCGTTTCGCGCTCCACGGCTTCGATGCTCCTGGTGCTCACCCAAGCCTGCCCCGAGCTGCCTCCGCAGGGGCTGGCCGATATGCTCATCCGCATCCGTGAAAAAGCCTGGCCAAATCTGCGGATGGTCACCTTCGGCGACGACGCTCTGCGCCGCCGTGGCACACTCATCGAGGCTGCCGCCCAGGTTTATCGTTACCAGCTCTCGGTTCGCCCCCAGCTGGCGGAGACCATGACCCAGAACGGCCGCTGGCGCGAAGTCCAGCTCGCGCGGCAGCCAGTCCCCGCAGCGTAGCAGCTCGGCCTGCTCTGCTGCTGGCGCCAATTCCGCGAGTTTGGCCGGTCGTTGACTCTATGACGGCAGTGGCCGCGCGGGCTGCGGCAGCATGGGGACTCGCGGTATGGTATCGATTACCGCGCGACACCCGAACTGTGCGTCGTTCTTCGCGCTCGGTCCTGCACCACATCGCAGCATTTGCCGCAGCGTTGTTGCGGGACCTTGTGCAGGTTGTCGCGATCGATTCGCACGTAGCGATTCTTGACCACGATGCCGAATCCGTCGGCAGTAACTTTGTTGAGGCGTGTGACTTGGGGGACCACGAGGATCGCTCGACCAGTACAACCCTGTCTCCGTTGCCAGACGCGTTGGGGACGAAGGCCAGCAAAAACGTCGATGCGCCTCGGGCCAGGCCAAGTCAGGCCCGAGGACAATGAGCCGGCTGTTGCGGGAACCCGCTATGCCGTGAGGCGGCCCAGGATGTAGCCGATCCCCAATGCGATCAGCGCCGACGTAAGCGGTTGCTCTCGGATCACTTCCGACAGCCGCGCCACCTGCTCCTGCGCTTGCCCGGCCGCCTGGTTGTAAATGCCCTGGGCCTGGGTTTTCACATCGCCAGTCGCTTGGCCGATAGTTTCCTGCGCGCGTCCGAAGGTGTCGCGGGCCATCCCCTCAACCTTGTCGCTCATGATTCGTCTCCCGAAGAAACAGCGTCAAAATAGTTGGCGTGTGTAATACCCCGTTTGCAATGTGGCGCGGTCGGGCCGGCGATTTAGGAAAGCTTGAGGAGATAGAGACCCTTCGAGAGGTGAGGGCCGAGGTTCTGGCGCTCCGCCAGCATGGCGGGCTCGCTTTCGTTGGCGCGCGCTGCAGCGGCCTCGGTCGCCTCCTCCCACTCCCGGGACGTAAATTCACCGCGTCCGATTAGGTAGATGGCGTGCAGCTCCTGGCGTCCTCCAGGGGTCAGATCGGCGATGGCCCGCTCCAGATTGCGGACCGCGCCAGCCATGGTACTGGCTTCCAGGGGTTCAAGATCAGATAACTCGCCGGGCAGTTCCCCGCCGCGGTGCACCTGTTGTCCGCCCGTTGACTTTCGTCCGGCATCACTTCGGACCAAGCGGTTGGTCAGCCGGTCCGCCATGTCGGCGGCTACGTCGCTGAGATAGATGATACGCCGGATCTGATCGGTGGTGATATGAGTAAGCATGGTTCCGCCCTGGGGTTCAAGCTGCGGAGGTCAGAACAAAACAGGCTTGCATGCGGAAAGCGCCTCGGACACGGAATGTTGTATCAAAAATTAGAGTTCCGGTTGGTCAGCCGCGTGCAGAATTGCAATAGCGAGGTGCGGTGCTGGCGGGAAATCACAAGAAAGCGGGAAACGGTCAAGGAATGCGGCGCGGCTGGGCAGCGTGACGTTTCTGGCCGCACTAAAAGCGTCCTAATTGAGCCGGCGTACAGTGTAGTCCGCGGCATCCATCAGCGCGCGGCGGAAGGGGCCGTCGGGAAAGCAATTGAGCGCCTGTTTGGCGGTGGTGGCGAACCCAGCGGCGCGATCCAGTGTGGCGTCGATAGCCGAGCAGCCCGCCATGAGGCGAAGTGCCTCGGCAAAGTCGGCCTCTGACTGATGGGTTTCCTCGATGGTGCGGCGCCAGAAGCTCCGGGCGCTGGCATCGCCGCACTGGTAGGCAAGCAGAACAGGGAGGGTGATTTTGCCTTCGCGGAAGTCATCCCCAATGGTCTTGCCGAGCTGGTGCTGGTCGGCCGCGTAGTCCAGCGCGTCATCAACGAGCTGAAAAGCGATGCCGAGGTTGAGGCCGTAGGTGGCAAGCGCGGTCTCCTCATGCTGGGGCCGGGCCGCGATTACAGCACCGACTTGGCAAGCAGCCTCGAACAATGCGGCGGTCTTGCCGCGAATCACCTCTAGGTAGCGATCGTCCGGCGTCGAGAGGTCATTCTGGGTGACAAGCTGCAACACCTCGCCCTCCGCGATGGTGGCGGAGGCCCCAGATAGGATCTGCAGCACGCGGAGCGATCCGTCCTCCACCATAAGTTGGAAAGCGCGGGAGAACAGGAAGTCGCCGACCAGGACAGAAGCCTTGTTGCCGAATACGGCGTTGGCCGAGGCGGAGCCGCGGCGGAGCAGGCTTTCATCCACCACGTCGTCGTGGAGCAGGGTGGCGGTGTGGATGAATTCGACGCAGGCGGCGAGCTTGATGTGGCGCTCGCCACCGGCCGGCCCGGAGTAGCCGCACAGGCGTGCGCAGGCGAGGGTGAGCAAGGGGCGCAGGCGCTTGCCGCCCGCTGCAACGATATGGGCGGCGAGCTGGGGGATGAGCGCGACCGGGCTATCCATGCGGGCGACGATGGTGCGGTTGCAAGCCGCCATGTCATCGCGGACGAGTTCGATCAGCCGGGAAAGGGCGTCCGGCGGCTGACCGGAGGCTCCGGCAGCGTCGAGGGTCTCCGCGACCTCCACATTCCTCTCCCCGCTTGCATCGGCATCGGTCACGCGCTTCCATATCGGCCAGCCGGAAAGCCGGTCAAGGAAGGGGCAGGCCCGGAATGCGCGTGATGGCGACTTCGAATGATCCGGTGCGGTTGAGCTTCCTGGTGGCACTACTTGCGGATGCGGGGATTGAGGCGACGGTGCTGGATCAACATGCCAGCATCATGGATGGCAGCGTGAATGCGATTCCGCGACGGCTTGCGGTGGCGGATGAGGATGAGCGGCAGGCTCGGCGGGTGTTGGCCGAGGCGGGCGAGCTGTAGTTGTACCTGACGAAAGGCTTCCTGCTGGGTGGACGGGTCCGGTATTCTCAGCCCAGCACCGGATTTCGCAGCGGAATTGAGCCGGTGTTGGTGGCGGCGTGTGTGCCGGCCCGCGCCGGGGAGTTCGTGGTCGAGGCTGGATGCGGGGCAGGTGCCGGATTGCTGTGCTTGTCCGCGCGCGTGCCGGGAGTAAGGGGGCTCGGGGTCGAACAGGATACCGAGGTCGCTGATGTCGCGCGCCACAACCTCGTGGTGAACGGGTTTGCGGGCATTGCGGTAGAGATCGCGGATGTGACTCTGGCCGAACTGCCTCCAGCGGACCACAGCTTCGCCAACCCCCCATATTACACAGGGGCGGGAACACAGCCGCCGGATATAATGCGGGCGGCGGCCAAGCATGCCGCGCCGGGGCTGGTGTCGGCATGGGTGCGTGCGCTGGCGGCACCGCTGCGCCCGCGCGGAACGCTGACACTGATCCTGGCCGCAGCCGCGGTTCCGGAGGCGGTTGCGGCAATGGATGCGGCGGATTGTCGGGCGGCGGCGCTATTGCCGTTATGGCCGAAGCAGGGGTGGAGCGCGAAGCTTGTCGTGGTGCAGGGGGTGCGACATGGGCGGGGCGGCTTCCGCCTGCTCTCAGGAATTGTGCTGCACAAGGCTGACGGACGCTACACGCCCGAGGCGGAGGCGGTGATGCGTAACGGTATGTGTCTGCCGCTTGGAGAATTGCCGGGGCGACACGATCTGCGCTAAACGACCGATACCAAAGGAAAATTACGCATGCGGCGGAGCCTTTCAACCATTGCGAAGCTGTACCTGCCTGGGCGGTCTCCTGTTGCTTGGGGGATGCGCGGTTCCGCCACCTTCAGGTCCCACAGTCATGGCGCTACCCGGTCCAGGGAAGACGTTCGCACAGTTCCAGCAGGAAGATTACTCCTGCCGGATGTACGCGCAGCAGGCTGTGGGGCCCGTGAGCGCGCAAGGGCAGGTGAATTCGCAGTTTACCCAGGCGGGACTTGGCACGCTCGCTGGCGCAGCGGCTGGTGCGGCGATAGGGGCAATCGCTGGCAATGCTGGTGCGGGGACGGCGATCGGCGCGGCAACGGGCCTGGCAGGCGGTTCGGCATACGCGGCCAATAATACGCAGAGGGGCGCGGCGAGTATGCAGCAGACTTACAATGTCGCTTATACCCAGTGCATGTATTCCAGGGGGAATTCGGTGCAGCCGCCGCCGCCGCCTTATGCGGGGTATCCGGCCTATCCGGGGTATGCCTATCCCGGATACTACGCGGGTCCAAATGTATCGCTCGGCTTTGGCTTTGTTGGTGGCGGAGGCCACTGGCACTGAGATCGCCGCCCGGCAGCGCTGGTAACACGAAGCCACCGGGCGTGGCTTGATCCGGCGACCGGTGCTTCCTAAGTGGCTAAAGCTGAAGTCAGAGTGTGCCCCGCCGTCGTGGGGTCCCCGCTGACATCGCGAGGGCCGCTGCTGGCTTCCTAACTTTGAGGAGATTGGCAATGGCGCTAGTTCCCGACCCGTTTGAAGCATTGTTGCGGTTGCAACGGACTATGGAGACGCTGCGCGACAGTGACTGGCTGACCGGCGGTCCGAGCGGCAGCGGTTCCTTCCCCCCCATCAACGCATTCCGCCAGAACGACGAGTACATCGTGCTCGCCGAACTGCCTGGTGTCGATCGCAACGATATCGATATACAGGTGAAAGGCAATACGATCCGGCTTTCCGGCCGTAAGTCACCCCGCTACCCAGAGAAAGCAAGCCTGCATCGAAGGGAGAGGCTGTTCGGGCAGTTTGACCGGTCGGTGACACTGCCGGTCGAGATCGATGCCGATAAAGTGCAAGCGGTTTACAACGACGGAATGCTGGCATTGCGGCTGCCGCAGTCTGAGCATGAGAAGCCGCGGCAAATCCAGCTAAGCTGATTAAGGGGAGGGCACCATGTCCGATACACAGAATCTCGCAGTACGGGAAAAACAAGAGCTGGCCGCGAAGGAAGAAAAGACGGTTCCAGGCCGCTATTTCGTACCTGCGGCAGATATCTATGAAACCGACGATGCGTTGACGGTACTGCTGGAGATGCCCGGTGTTGAGCGGAAAGACATCTCTATCTCGCTCAAGGACAATACGCTGAGCGTAGAGGGGAAGATCGATTTCTCCAAGTACCAGGGAATGGAGCCGGTCTATACCGAGTATCTGGTAGGAAACTATACGCGGTCGTTCAATCTTTCGCAGAGAATTGATCAGAGCGGCATCGAGGCACAGCTCCAGGATGGGGTGCTGACGCTGACACTACCGAAGGTGAAGGAGGCGCAGCCGCGGCGGATTAACATCGGCTAGCGTGGGTTTGTCCGGCGGCCAGGAGGGTATATTATCGGGTCATGAACGTGGCCTTGCGGAAACCGATGACCTTGGCCGAGTTCCTGGACTGGGAGCGGCGGCAGGAGTTGCGGTACGAGTTCGATGGGTTCCAGGTCGTGACGATGACCGGAGGGACCATCGCTCATGACCATATCACTTATCGGCTGCGTCGGGCCCTGGACGACCGGCTTCGTGGCAAGCGGTGCCGGCCGTTCGGCCCGGAGATGAAAATCCTCGTCGCCGGACGCACCCGCTATCCTGATGTTTTCGTTGCCTGCTCAACCTTCGATCCAGGTGTCTACGTTGTCGATGCCCAGTCGTGATCTTTGAAGTGGTCAGCCCAGACACAGAACGCACTCATCGCCTGGAGAACCTGCGCCAGTATCAGGCGACGCCGTCGATTTCAGCGATACATTATTCTGGAGCAGAAGACCATCGGCGCGATCATGTTCACGCGTAAGGGCGAGGAGTTGGTCGCCGCCGCGCTAATGGAGGGCGATACGTTAGTGATGCCCGAAATCGGAATAGAGATCCCCATGGTCGAGATATATGAGGGCCTCACCTTCCCCGAGGCTCAGGCCCCAAACGCCTGATCCCAGGGCTCGGGCGACAGAGCATATCCGCCACCCTGCTTCACGACGTGGGCAAACCCGGGATAATGCACGTGCATCCCCGCGATCAGCAGCCGATCAGTTGCAACCATATCGAACACCCGCCGACGCGTAGCCGCTGCCATCGCGGGGTCGGTATCAAACTCGATCGTCACCTCGGGGCGGGGTACCTGAATTTCCGGTGCGTGAATGATATCGCCCCAGATCAGCAGCGACAGGCCGCCCGATGAAATCATGTATCCGCTATGGCCGGGTGTGTGGCCATCAAGCGGGATGGCGGTGACGCCGGGGAACACCTCGCGCTCAGCGTTGAACGGACGTAGCCGGTCGCGGTAAGGGGCGATCTGCTCGCGCGCGGCCTGGAAGTATAGCTTCTGTTCGCGCTCGGTGCCGCGGCCCATGGCAGCGCCGTCATCCCAGTGCCGCGGGTCGTTTTCATGCACAGCCACCTCGGCGTTGGGGAACAACCGCTGCCCGGTAGCCTGGTCGGTCAGGCCGGCCGAGTGGTCCGGGTGCATGTGGGTAAGGAGGACCAACTCGATATCCGCGGGATCGATGCCCGCCGCCGCCAGGTTGCGTTGAAGCTGGCCCGCGGTGGGTAGCAGGTAATTACCGCACCCGGTATCGACCAACGCGAGCCTCCCTGCGGAATGAATGGCAAAGGTGTTGACCGAGGTGCGCCGGCCGGGGCGGAAGGCTGTGGCGAGCATTCGACGGGCTTCATCGTGATCGATGTTTTGCAGCACCTCGACCGTGCCATCGAGATAGCCGTCGGAGATTGCGGTGACGACAATATCGCCGATAAGGCGGTGATAGACCCCGGGGATCTGCTGCCGTGGGACGTTGATCATGTGCGCCCTCCCGATGCGGTGGCCTGCGCGGGTTCATATGTCGCGCATTCCGACGGGTCCAGGGTGATCCAGCGATCCTGCTGGTAATCGAAGTAACGATCGACCTTGCTGCCGTTCCAGTGGTACTTGAGGTGCCGCTCCTGACGCGGAAGGCCAACAGCCCGCGGTTTGAAGGCGCCCAGGCACTCTCCGGGGCGATGCCGGACGCTGGGATACACTACGCCCAGTGCGCCGGCTTCCCGCAGGTGGCGTCCATACGGCTGCGACGCGGCGTACCAGCAGGAGTTCGAGGACTTGCGAACGCTGGGGTTCGGCAACGGCGCCAACGTCTTCCAACACGGCGGCGACGGAGCCAACCAGCACACGCATATCCTCCATCCGGGGCGGGTCGTTGCCATCGCGGGCGAATGCCTCGAAGTGATAAACCGTCTCCACAATCGCCGTCGCGAGGCGGGCAGCCGCGTAGTAGACGCCGTAACTGCCGTCGCTAAAGCGCGAACCTTTCGGGTTCCGGTGGGTGAAGGAAGCCATGACGTAGCTGGCGCCGGGTCCGCTGACACGGTCTTCCGGCGCAACCAGTGCGATATCGCCCACCTCGTCACGCACGCGTGGATTTGTGAGCTCTTCCAGGGCGATCAGCGCTCCCCAAACGGCGGGATCGGGAGTGAGGCGCTCGAACAGGTCGATCGGCGGATGGCGGGAGGCGATAATACGCCAGGCGCGGGGCCATTCGACCCGGCGGGTGGCCATGGGTCAGCTCCAGGGTGCTCGCGCGGCATCAAGATAGGTGCGTACGGCGGCGAGGTCGGTGACGTCGCCGGCGCGCATGCGCGCGAGCGGGGTCTGGCCGCCAAAGGCACGATTGGGCCGTTTGATCCAGGAGTTGGCCAGGGTGGGATCGGAATAGAGGATCTGTAGCGCCTTGTAGATGCCGGCGATGTAGCCGATGCGGCGGAGCGTGTCGGGAGGGACGCGGGCGGCTTTGCCGGCGCGCCAGGCGTAGTATGTGCGCTCGGGCGGGGCGCCGAGCATGGTGCGCGCATCCTCCCCGTTCACGCCCCAGGCGTCGAGGATGAGGAACACGCCTCTCAGGGCAGCGAGAGCATCTATGTCGCTCAGGGAGGCGCTTTGCTGCGGTCGCTCTATCGCGGGTGATGTCTGCATGATTGCGTACTTTAGCATTCAACTGCAAATTTGCAACCAACCTGCTCGCATGGACCGCCCGGCTCTGACATGCTACCGGCGGGTCCGCTATGTCTTTGCCCGAATCCTTGCCCCTGGTCGCGGTTTTGAATGGCCCGAACCTGAACATGCTGGGCCTGCGCGAGCCGCAGCTCTATGGCGCGGCCACGCTGGACGATGTCGAGCAACTTTGCGCGGAAACCGGCGAAAGCCTGGGGCTTTCTATCGACTTCCGGCAGACTAACGGCGAAGGGGAGCTGGTCTCCTGGGTGCAGGAGTGCCGGGGTCGCGCCCGCGGGATCGTGATCAACCCGGCCGGCTACACCACCACGTCGATTGCGCTGATGGATGCGCTGCTCGCGGTGGAGTTGCCAGTGATCGAGGTGCACATCACCAATATTCACCGGCGGGAAGAGTTCCGGCAGCATTCATTCGTCTCGAAGGCGGCTAGGGGGGTGATATGCGGGCTCGGCATCCGCGGTTACTCGCTCGCGCTTACCGCGCTGGCCGAGATTATCGGGCAGGGCGAATGAGCAGGGTGCCGCTGGATACCGAGGCGATTCGGGCGCTCGCGGCGGTGCTGCACGAGACCGGGCTGACCGAGATCGAGATCGCCGAGAAGGACACGCGGATCCGGGTGGTGCGCTCGCCGGGGCCGGTGGCCCCGGTGCAGATTGCCGTGCCGGGATCGGCGGCATCGGCAGCCGCGCCCGCCACTACCCCCCCAGCGCTGGAAGAGGATCTGGCGGCACATCCGGGCGCCGTGCTGAGCCCGATGGTGGGGGTGGCATATCTATCACCCGAGCCTGGCGCGGCTCCGTTCGTCACGCCGGGCCAGACCGTGGCGGCCGGACAGACGGTGTTGCTGATCGAGGCGATGAAAACGTTCAATCAGATCCGCGCCCCGAAGGCGGGCATCGTCAGCAGGATCCTGGTGAACAACGGTTCACCCGTGGAGTTTGGCGAAGCCCTCATGATCCTGGAATAAGCGGGTGTTCCAGAAAATTCTGATCGCCAATCGCGGCGAGATCGCGCTGAGGGTTCAGCGCACCTGCCGGGAGATGGGTATCCGCACCGTGGCCGTGCACTCGACGGCAAATTCCGATGCGATGCACGTGCGGTTGGCCGATGAAAGCGTGTGCATTGGACCTCCGCCGGCACGGGACAGTTATCTGAACATCCCGTCAATTCTATCTGCGGCGAGCATCACCGGGGCGGATGCGGTGCATCCCGGCTATGGCTTTCTATCGGAAAACGCCCGCTTCGCCGAGATGGTGGAGGCGCATGGGCTGACCTTCATCGGTCCCGCTCCGGACCACATCCGTATGATGGGTGACAAGATCGAGGCGAAACGAGCGATGGCGCGGTTGGGCGTTCCGCTGGTGCCGGGCTCGGACGGCGCGATTCCGGATAGTCACATGGCGCGACGCGTGGCAGAGCGCATCGGCTACCCTGTGCTGATCAAGGCGGCGGCAGGCGGTGGCGGGCGCGGGATGAAGGTGGCCCGGCGGCCGGACGAACTGGAAGACGCGGTCCGGCTGGCGCGCACGGAGGCGCGCGCGGCTTTCGGGAACGATGACGTTTATATCGAGAAGTTTCTCGACCGGCCGCGGCATATCGAGCTGCAGGTACTGGCGGATGCGCATGGGAACGTGGTGCATTTCGGAGAGCGCGACTGCTCTTTGCAACGGCGGCATCAGAAATTGGTGGAGGAGGCAGGCTCTCCTGCACTGGCAGCGCGGCAACGCGAGGAGCTGGGCGCGAAAGTCACCGCTGCGCTGACGCGGCTTGGATATCGCAACGCTGGGACATTGGAGTTCCTGTATCAGGACGGGCAGTTCGCGTTTATCGAGATGAATACGCGGCTGCAGGTGGAGCATCCGGTCACCGAGATGGTCTGTGGGATTGATCTGGTGCGCGAGCAGATCCGGGTGGCGACGGGGGCGGCGCTGGGCCACGGCCAGGGGCGGATCGGGTTCACGGGCCATGCGATTGAGTGCCGGATCACGGCTGAGGACCCGGACACGTTCGTACCGTCGCCTGGCTCAGTCGAGCTGTATCATGCGCCCGGGGGTCTAGGGGTGCGGGTGGACTCCGCCTTGTACGCGGGTTGTCGCGTGCCGCCGTATTACGATAGCCTGGTGGCGAAGCTGATCGTCCATGCCCCCGACCGGGGCGCCGCGATCGCGCGGATGCAGCGGGCGCTGGAGGAGTTCGCGGTCGTAGGGATCAAGACGACCATCCCGCTGCATCAGCGGATTATGGAGGATGCGGGGTTTCGGTCGGGGGATTATACCATCCACTGGTTGGAGCAGTTTGTAGCGGCGGGCTCATGATGAGTCGCCGGTGCGGCTCGGCGCAAAGCTTCAACCGCGGATAAGCAGAGATGTTCGTGGTTGACGGGCAAGCTTGTAGGTGCACTCGACAACCTCTAATAGAATGGCTTCACACCATGGCCGTGGTACGGCACGACTAGAGCTAGTATGTCGAACCCTAAAGAGTAAGCGTTGCGGCGAGACCCTGCCCGATTTTCCTTGACGGCAGCCGTGCGGCGTATCAGAGGCCGGCCCATCCTCTGTGCTGGGGTGGATTACGCCGGCTGCCGCTGGATGCGTTTGACGCGGTGCTTCTGGTAGGCGATAATCTCACGGGCGAGAGGCAGACGAGCATCGAAACGCAGGTGCGTGATGGAGACAAACGCGGCGTTCTTGGCCTCGTCTCCAAAATCGAGGCGGCACACAATGCCTCCCTCGTCACCGGCGTAGCTGATCCAGGTGATTGAGCAGGCGGCGGAGGTTTGGCTCGCAGCGTTCTTCGCGACGAGAGCGGCGAGCAGCTCGGGTGTGGGGCGCGCGGGCAGTGGCAGAGCCTGTTGCAGCTTCCCCATCAGGCGGTCAACCTGAGTTGGATTATCGATCATGCAGCTGCCGCCAATTCCGTGAGTTCAGTCGGATGCCAATTCCACGGCAGCAGCGCCTCCAGTGCGTTCGCCTTAGTCTTGCCTGAGACGATGCGCTCGAGCACATCAGTAAGCCAAGCCATCGGCGCGACACTATTCAGCTTGGCGGTCTCGATCAGCGTCATCGCGATGGCCCAATGCCGGGCTCCGCCGTCCGATCCGGCGAACAAGGCGTTCTTGCGTGTGAGGGTCACCGGTCTGATCGAGCGCTCGACCACGTTCGTGTCCATCTCGATCCTCCCGTCATCGAGGAATGCCACCAACCCCGGCCAGTGCCGGATCGCATAGCGCATCGCTTTCGCCAGCTCGGAGACGGCGGATATACGAGGCAGCTGCTCCTGCAACCAAGCATGCAACGCCTCCACGATCGGCCGACTTCGCGCCTGGCGCATGCGCTCCCGATGATCGGCAGAATGCCCGCGAATCTCGGCCTCGATCGTATAGAGTTCGCGAATGCGCGCCAGCACATGCCCGGCCAGCGGCGACTTCGTCGCCTGATAGAAATCGAAGAACGGCCGCCGCATATGCGCCCAGCAGAACGCCAGCTTGACCGAATCGTCGCTGCGGTCCCCGGCCAGTCGCTTGAACCCGGCGTAGCCGTCCACCTGCAGCACACCGCGAAACGCTGCCAGGTGCGCTGACGGATGCGCGCCCTTACGATCCTCGGAATATACATACGCCGCCGCCGGGTGCGTCGGACCGGACCACGGTCGGTCATCCACCGCATAGCACCACAATCGCCCGGTTTTGGTTCGGCCGCGGCCCGGATCCAGCACCGGCAATGTCGTGTCATCCGCAAAGACCTTCTCAGACGACAGCACCGTGCTGACCACCAGGTCATAAAGCGGCTTCAGCCACCAGCAGGCTCGGCCAACCCAGTTGCTCAGCGTCGAGCGATCCAGATCGATGCCCTGCCGCGCCAGCATCTTGGACTGTCGATGCAGCGGCAGCGAGTCGCAATACTTGCTGACCAGCACATGCACCACCATGGCCTCGGTCGCCAGGCCGCCATCGATCGGGCGCTCCGGCGCTGGCGCCTGCACCACGGTTCCCTCGCACGCCCGGCAGGCGTAACGCGGCCGGCGCGTGACCCGCACCCGAAGCTGCGCGGGCACGATATCGAGCTGTTGGCTGCGCGTTTCGCCGATCACATGCAGCGCGCCACCACAGCAGGGGCACTCGCGGTGCTCGATGTCCACCACCACGTCGTAGCGCGGCAAGTGTGCCGGCAGATCGCCGAGATTGCGCTGCGCCGGTGCCGCTCGGCGCTTCTGCTCCTTCGGCTCTGGTGCAATAGTGTCCTGTGCCGCCTGGTTCGCGGCGACCGTTTGCTCCAGATCCTCGAGCCCCAATTGCAACTGGTCATCGGTGAGTTGCTCGGAGCGGCGGCCGAACCGATGGCGCACCAGCCGATGAATGAGCAGGCGCAGCTTGTCATTCTCGGTATTGAGCTCTCGCACGACGTCGCGCAGCATTTGCTGCAGCGTCGCGGGATCGTCAGGCAGGTTGTCCAGATCGATTCGCACGCTGCGATTCTGAACGACGCCGCCGAATCGGTGCCAGCCGATTTTTATCGGCGACGCGGGTTTTTATCCCGCCAGTTCCGGTGCTCGTCGCGGCTGCGCTGCGCGCCATTCACAGCCATCCAGCAGCGCCGCCAATTGCGCGCTCGAGAGCATGATCCGGCCAGTCGTCTCGGATGACGGCCAAACAAACTGCCCATGCTCCAGCCGCTTGGTCAGCATGCACAGGCCGGCGCCATCATGCCATATCAGCTTGATCAGTCCTGCGCGACGCCCGCGGAAGGCATACACAGCGCCATCGAACGGGTTGTCGCGCAGCGACTGCTGCACCAGCATTGCCAGCCCCACCATACCCTTGCGCATATCGGTCACGCCGCAGGCGAGATACACGCGCAGGCCGGGTGCGAGTGTGATCATCGGCCTTGCAGCATGCCCAGGACTCGCCGCAATGCCCGATCATCTACCTGCCCATCAACGCGCACCAATATGCCGCCCGGCAGCACGATCTCGATTATTCCCAGCGGCCGGGGCGATTGCGGGATCGTTACTGGCGGGGCGGGCGGCTCAGCCGGTAGCTGGCCGGCCAGCCGCGTCGGCGCCAGCTCCACTTGCGCAAACCGTGTCGGCCGCCTCATCCGCTCCGTCGGAGCCGGCAACAGTTCTCGACGCCAGGTATAAAGCTGCCCCGTACCGATCGCGTATTTGCGCGCCACCTCGCTCGGGGTCAGTTCGGGCCCGAGGCTCTCAGCCACAATCTCGCGCTTTTGCTCCAGCGTCCAACTCCGCCGGCGCTCGCCCCGCGTGATAACCTCCACTCGGACGTTGTGTGCGCTCTTACGATCTGTCGTATGAGCGCTCTCATCAGGGCCGGATCCGTTTAGCGTCTCATCCATGCGGCCCTTCGATCACACGAATGCCGCGCGCCGCCCATGTGGTGCCGCCAAATCGCTTACCCTAAAGAGCCCGCGCTTATCGGTACTTCCACTCGACCGTCGATAGAAATTCGTCCAGAGGATCTCGGGCGGGCAGGCACACACTCATGCTTGTCCGTCGTGCCTCAATTCCGCGGTCGCCCAGCCTCGGACCAGGATATGTTCGCCGATGTTAATCCGAGACAATTCGTCGTTGCCGCCCGGCTCGCGAAGGGGCCTTCGATCATCGGTCAGGACCGGAACATTAGAGGTGACTTTGATCGTCGGGCTGGGGCTTCCTACCTCACGGCTCCTCCTGGTGCGTCCAGGATCCGGATCGACAATCCCTAGGGATACTTCTGCGCCGATAAAAACGACGCCGGCGAACTCTCCATCGTCGAATTCGAATGCACGGCCACCAATCATCTGGAAGCCCGGGCGAAGTTCATGGACACTAGGAACCCGGCGCTCGATCACCTATCATACGCCTACAATGTACCCGTGTTTGTGACTACCGTGAGAGTGTTCGATGTCACTCACCAGATCACGCATATTGTTGTGGTGGCGCCATATCGTAACTAGACCGTCCGCGATCATTTAAACGAACTGTTTATCGAGATGCGTCCGATTTACGCCATGTATCGGGAGGCGAAGGTCGCAACGAGCGACTTCTACTGTTTTCTCTGCCTCTATAAGATTATGGAGGGCCTGCTCGGTAACATGCGAAGTAGGGCTTACGAACTGGTCCGGACTGGTGGCGTCACCCTTAAACCCGAGCGGCTTGTTGTTCCGAATGATCCGGTCGTGCCGAGCGATCTCGCGCAGTATATCGGGACGCCGATAAAGGCGTTTGTCGATCGAGTTCTTACGGCGCAATTCCGCAACGCGGTCGCATATCTCCAGACAGAAGGCGGAGTATTAGACGTCAGTTCTCCCGCTGAGCTCGAGCGGTTCGCAGGACTCGCTCTGGTTGCGGACCTCTGTGCTGGAGAGCTCATACTTGCCATGAACAGCTCCTTATGCAACTAAAAGCTTCTGCAGTGATCTGATTCAGTCTAGTGCTCGTCGTGGTATAGGAATGGACCGAGCCTCTTAGATGAACGCCAGTTGCGTAAGAAACAAATTTTTCCCCTGACGACGACCACGGCCCCCAATATCACGGCTTAAAATCGCGTAATGTTAGCTGCCGCTGTCAGTCGTTCCTATGCAGAAATCGCAAATTTCCCTAGCATACCGCGATGGATATCCCGCCTCCCGAGCTGATCCCCAGTACTCCCAGGCGGGACGCAGCGCTCTCCGCCCTGCTCCTGGACGCAATGGAAGACGGGGTTTGCGTCATCGATGGCGAATTCCGTTTCGTCTTTGCCAATCAGCCGTTGTGCACCCTCTGGAGCGGAAGCCGGCATGAACTGATCGGCCGCAGCCTATGGGATGCCTTCTCCGGTTTGGAAGCGACGGAGGATGGGAGACATCTTCGCAACGCTGTCCTCTCTTGTCGAGAGGTCACATTCGACACTTTTTCCCGCGCCGCCCGGCGTTGGTTGCGGCTGCGCGTGACGCCGTTGCCGGACGGTCATGCAGCAGTGCAGTGGCGCGACATCACCAGGGAGCATCGCGACCGCACGGCCATGCAGTGGCGCAACGAGCGGTTGCGGCGGCAAGAGGAGCAGCGGGCCCGCCAGCTTGCGCGTAGCCAGGCGCGGTTGCAGGCATTTTTCGATCTCTCGCCCGACTGGCTCTGTCTGTTCCGCGGTCGGCCTCAAGGTCCGTTCCGCTATGTCGACCTCAACCGTGCCTGCGAGGAAGCGTACGGGCTATCGCGGGAGCAGGTGATCGGGCGAACGGTAGAGGAGGTGCTGGGCGTGGAGGCGGCGCAGGTGCCAATTCGGCACTTCCGCGAGTGCCTGCGGACTGGCCAACGGCAGCGTTACATGGCCCGCCGCACGATGGCAGGCCGCCCCCGCACGATTGACGTGGTGTTCATACCCGTACCGGAAGAACAGGAGGGCGACGAGCGGTTCATCATGTCCACCGCCCGGGACATCACTGAGCGGGAAACACTGGAGGCGCAGCTTCGTCAGGCGCAGAAAATGGAGGCGGTCGGCCAACTTACCGGCGGGATCGCGCACGATTTCAACAACCTGCTGACAGCGGTGATCTCCAGTCTGGAGCTGATCGAGCGGCGCACGGAGGAGGACAAGATCAAGTCGCTGGCTGCCACGGCGCTATCCGCCGCCATGCGCGGAGCGCAATTAACCCACCAGCTCTTGGCACTGTCGCGGCGGCAGCAGTTGCGCCCCGCCGTCCTGGATCTACGCGCAATCGTCGCTGACACGGAAGTGCTCATCCGCCGCGCCATGGGAGCGACTATCGAACTCACCGTCTCAGCTGCTCCAGACATGTGGCCCGGCCGGGCGGATGCCGGGCAGTTCCAGGCGGCGGTGATGAACCTCCTCGTCAATGCCCGCGACGCCATGCCCTCAGGCGGACGAATTACGCTGAAGCTGGAGAACGTGACCGTGCCCGACGCGACGACGGCGCCTGATCTTCCCTCCGGCGACTACGTGGCGCTGATCGTCGCCGATGAGGGCGTAGGTATGACCACGGAGGTGCTGGCCCATGCGACAGAGCCGTTCTACACTACTAAGGCCATCGGGCATGGGTCCGGCCTCGGTCTGTCGATGGTGCATGGGTTCGCGACCCAGTCGGGCGGGGCCTTGCGGATCGAAAGCGCCCTGGGCGAGGGTACGACAGTCCGGCTGTTCCTGCCTCGTGCATGCGGTACCGTGGACCGCGCAGACGTGACGGCGGAAGGTTGGCAAAGGGCGTCTCACCCGGCTCATATCCTGTTCGTGGAGGACGATGAAGGGGTTCGTGAGGCCGGGCGCGAGACATTGCGCGCGCTCGGCCACCACGTGCTGGTGGCCCGCAATGGGCAGGAGGGCCTCAGGCTCCTGCGGACCAGTGCGGAGATTGATGTGCTGCTGGCGGATGTCGTAATGCCGGGCGGCATCAGCGGCATTGATTTGGCCCGCGAGGCAACCCGCCTGCGTCCTGGACTGCCGGTGCTGCTCACCTCGGGGTATGCCGCGGATGTGCCGGCACGAGCAGGAGCAGGGGAGTTTCAGTTCATTCCCAAGCCGTTCCACCCAGCCGGGCTGGCTCGCAAGCTGGCGGGGCTGCTTCCGCAGGAGGGTAAAGTCCGGTAGGCGGTTTGCCTGAACTGCAAGCAGGCAAGAACCGAGGAGGCGCATGCCGATAACCGTTCTTTATCCGGAAGGCGATTACCCGGACGACACCGTCGAACGCCGGATTTTCGGGCCTGATGCCCGCATTATCATGCGCAAGGCGCGCGCCATTGCCGACCTGTCTGATGAGGACTGCGCCGTGGCCGACGGGCTGATGCTGCGGCGCCTCGGGATTATCGGTGCGGAACTCGCCCGGTTCACGAAGCTGCGCTGCGTGCTGCGGATGGGCGTGGGCTACGACGTGATCGACCGCAAGGCAGCGGCCGAGCGCCAGATCATGGTCTGCAACGTGCCGGATTATGGCACGACTGAAGTCGCCGATCATGCCCTGGCAATGGCACTGGCACTGCGGCGCGGATTGCTGCTGCACCATGAATGGCAGCGCGAGGACCCCCCGGCGCCCTGGGTTGCGGTTTTTGATCCGCTGATCCGCCGGCTATCGACGCTGACGTTCGGGATCGTCGGCCTGGGGCGCATCGGCACCGCCGCCGCACTCCGCGCGAAGGCCTTCGGATTCCGGGTTGTATTCTTCGATCCGTATCGGCCGAACGGTACGGAGTTGGCACTCGGTATCGAGCGCGTGCGCATGCTTGAGGAGTTGCTGTGTCAGACCGATACGCTCTCTCTGCATACGCCGCTGACACCGGAAACGCGCGGGATGATCGGCGCGAAAGAGCTTGACCTGATGCCGAAGGGATCGGTGCTTGTGAACACCGGCCGCGGCCCTGTCGTGGACATCAATGCGCTGACAGCGGCGCTGAAGTCGGGCCAGCTTGCCGGCGTGGGCCTGGACGTGCTGCCCGTAGAACCGCCGGTCGAGCCGGTGCCTGAACTCGCGCGGGCCTATCGCGCGCGTGAGAAGTGGATCGAGGGGCGCCTGATCATCACCCCGCACTCGGCGTATCACGATCCGGAAGCCTGGGACGACATCCGCACGAAAAGTGCCGAGACGATGCGTGCGGCTCTGCTCGGCCCGAAGCCCCAGAACGTGATCGCGCCGGAGGATTTCTGAGAAGCCCGCTGCTAGCGCTGTGAAATTCGGGCGCCGTAGCGGTACGCATAGTCGCGGAATGTCTGATCCGCTGCCTGCCGCTGTCCCGGCGTCAGCTCGGCGTACAGGCTTTCGAATGCAGGGAGCGCTCGCTGCACGTTCGCGGCTTTCTGGGCCTCGATCTGTGCAAACGAACGCATGTTCTGCACGGCGTTCATGCTGGGCAGTGTTTCGGCGCGCTGACGATAGAGCTGATCCAGGGTCCGCGCGTTCCCCAGTGCGGTCTCGGCAAACTGGTTCCAGGCTGCCTGCTCACTCGCGGTAATGCCCAGCGTATTATGCAGCTCTGTCAAGCGTTGTTGCGCCATGCGTTCGACCGACCAGCCCCGGTACCTTGGCGCCGGGGCTTGCGCGGCCGCGCCCCCTGTTCCCGCGGTTTGGTCATTGGAATAGGTTGACAACGTAGCCGCCGAAACGGGAGCTGCCAGGCAGCCGGCCACCAATGCGCCGATCGCCGCTGCGACGGCAGCGGACACGAATTTCGTCTGCATGCACATTCTCCCAAAACATGATCGCGCGGTATTTCGCACTACGTCGCACTCGTCCCTGGCTCGCAGGGCAGTGCGGAAACTTACGGTTGCGTTACGACCGAGCCCGGCGGCGGCGATACGACAGTGGCCGGTGGGTTTGAGGGCGGGGTGACGACCGTGGTTTTCGGCGGAGGCTGGACGCTGACGCAGCCTGCCAGGCCGAGCAGGGCCAGCGGAATGATCAGCCTGATAAGCGGCATGTGGGGTCTCCAGGGCAATTTCAGCTAGATCAGAGACGCAGGAGGCTGGCTGCGGTTGACTCTGCATCGCCTGAGTATCTTGTCACGCGCGTCACGAGTGAGTGGGGGACCCCGGGCCCTCTGTAAACTGCTCCTGCTCTTCGGCCGAAACCTGCGCGGCTTCGCCAGATCGGCCTAACGCCCGAAGCGCGGCTACCTCCTGTCGATAGGCTTCGCGATTCGTGGGGAAGGCCATGCGCACCGCGCACCAGCGTTCGGCCGCCGCGACGTGATCGTTGCGCTGCTGCGCCAGTTTCGCGTGCTCGATCAGCGGCCAGTCCTGTTTGGAAAATCGCTGGATTGCTTCTTGTGCGGCCGCGTCGGCTTCCTCCCAGCGGTTGTTCGCGCGATAGAAACCGAGCGCAAGGTCGTAGGCGGCGCGGTCGTAAGGAAAGCGCCGTAGCACCAGTGCCCAACGGCGCGCGGCTTCCTCGATCTCGTTCGCCTGCTCAGCGAGGCGTGCGCTGGTGCGTAAAATCCCCGCGTCAGAGCGGTAGTGTTCCTGGCCTTCCTGCAACAGTGCCTCGGCATCCGCCCGGCGGCCCAGCTTGAATAGTGCCTCGGCCGCCCCGGTGTAGCCCCACGCGTGCCGGTCACGCATCGCGTGCCAACGCCGGTAAGCCTCTTCCCAGTCCTGCTGCGCCTCAGCGACTCGGGCGTATTCGATCAGCACCAAAAGGGCCTCGGGCAATTTTTTCCGGCCGCGTGCGATAACGGCCGCAGCCTTGTCGAGCTCACCAAGCTCGCGCAGGGCGGCCACGCCGAACGCATATCCTGGCTCGCTGTACGGGAACTTACGCCGGACCAGCGCCCAGCGGCGGGCCGATGTGGCGAAATCACGCCGAAAATCAGCCGCCCGCGCATAGCCTTCCAGGAAATAAGCCTTGCGTGGGAAGCGTTTCGCGCCATTCAGCGTGAAAGCCTCAGCCTCGTCGTAGTCGCCGAGGTCCAGCAGAATGTACACCGTATCAGGGTTGGTCTGCACGTAAGCTGGGATGCGGCTGCGGGCGAGGCTGAGGTAATGCCGGGCCGCCTCGCGGTCGCCGACGTCCAGGGCGGCCCTGGCGCGTTTCAGCGGATTGTGGTCGTCGAGCGAAAGTACTTCGGCCTCGGCACGGGCGAGGCGTTTGAAGTCGCCAAGCGCGCGTCGGCGCGCACGCCAAGCCTGGAATGCGCCAAGCACCGGCGGCCGAAGGCGCTAGAACGGGATTTCGTCGTCCAGGTCGCCGCCCTTGGGTACATCCCATGACGCGCCCGCACCACCGCGCCCTGCGGGAACAGCCGGGTTGGCTGGTGCCGGGCGTGGCCCCTGGTCCTCACCGCGGGCGGTATCGAGGATAGTCAGTTCGCCTCGGAAACGGCTGATCACGACCTCGGTCGTGAAGCGCTCCTGCCCCGACTGATCGGTCCATTTGCGGGTTTGCAGCGAGCCTTCGACATAGATTTTGCGGCCCTTCCGCAGAAAACGCTCGGCCACGTCGGCGATACGGTCATTGAAGATGACCACTCGATGCCATTCCGTGCGTTCCTTGCGCTCGCCTGAGGCGCGGTCGTTCCAGGTCTCGCTGGTCGCAAGCGTGAGATTGACGATTCTTGTGCCATCCTGGGTGGTTCGGACCTCCGGATCCTTGCCCAGATTGCCGATCAGGATGACCTTGTTGACGCTACCCGCCATGTTCTTTTCCTAACACAAATACCCGCGCATTTCGGCCGGGAGGGGTTAATCTAGCGCTGATGGCTTTGTCTATGCCGCAAAAAACCTTCCATCGTAGGCGCAACTCGCCATATAAACATAGAACATCCCCAGAACAAACGGGCTGGAGAAGGTATGGCCGGGACGATCCACGTTCGCGGGGCGCGCGAGCATAATCTCAAGAACGTGGACGTGGTGATCCCGCGCAATTCGCTGACGGTGATCACCGGGCTGTCCGGGTCTGGCAAATCATCGCTGGCGTTCGACACGATCTATGCCGAGGGCCAGCGGCGATATGTGGAAAGCCTGTCGGCCTACGCGCGGCAGTTCCTGGAGCTGGCGGGCAAGCCGGACGTCGAGAGCATCGAGGGGCTGTCGCCGGCGATTTCCATTGATCAGAAGACGACCAGCCGCAACCCACGCTCCACGGTCGGGACGGTTACGGAAATCCACGACTACATGCGGTTGCTGTGGGCGCGGGTGGGGGTGCCCTACTCGCCAGCGACCGGGTTGCCGATCGAGGCTCAGACGGTCAGCCAAATGGTGGATCGGGTCATGGCGATGCCGGAGGGCACGCGGCTGTTGCTACTGGCGCCGGTAGTGCGGGACCGGAAGGGCGAGTACCGGAAGGAGCTGGCCGAATTGCAGCGCCGCGGCTTCACGCGTGTGAAGGTGGACGGGAAGCTGTATGAAATCGGCGAGGTCCCCGCGCTGAACCGCAAGGTCAAGCATGAGATCGAGGCGGTGGTCGATCGCGTCGTGGTGCGGGAGGGGTTGGCGCAGCGGCTGGCGGACAGCTTCGAGATGGCGCTCGGCCTGTCCGACGGGATCGCCTATACCGAGAATGCGAATAGCGGCGAACGGACGGTGTTTTCGTCACGATTCGCCTGTCCCGTCTCCGGCTTCACCATCGAGGAGATCGAGCCGCGGCTGTTCAGCTTCAACAGTCCGCATGGGGCTTGTCCGAAATGCGACGGGCTCGGGACGCAGAGCATATTCGATCCAGCGCTGGTGGTGCCGGATGAGCGGCTGTCGATCGCCAAGGGCGCGGTCGCGCCATGGACCGGCGCGCACTCGCCCTATTACGACCAGACGCTGCAGAGTCTGGCGAAGCACCTGAAGGTTTCCCTGAATACACCGTGGTGTGATCTGCCCAAGGCCGCGGTGAAGGCGATCCTGTTTGGCACGGGCGAGGCACCTGTGGCGTTCAGCTACAAGGACGGGGTGCGGTCTTATTCGGTTACCAAGCCGTTCGAGGGGGTGATCCGGAACCTGGAGCGGCGGTTTTCAGAAACCGACAGCGTCTGGGTGCGGGAGGAGCTGGCGCGTTACCAGGCCGAGCATCCCTGCGAAGCGTGCCAGGGCGCGCGGTTGAAGCCCGAGGCGCTTGCGGTGCGGGTGGCCGGGAAGAACATCGCCGAGGCATCCGAGCTTTCGATCGCGCATGCTCTGCCTTGGTTCGAGGGCGTGATTGACACGCTGACCCCACAGCGGGTGGAAATCGCGCGGCGGATTCTGCGGGAGATCGTCGAACGACTGCGATTCCTGAAAGACGTCGGGCTGGAGTATCTGACCCTGTCGCGCGGATCGGCGACACTGTCGGGCGGGGAGAGCCAGCGGATTCGGCTCGCCAGTCAGATCGGTTCGGGGCTGACGGGCGTGCTGTACGTGCTGGACGAGCCATCGATCGGGCTGCACCAGCGGGATAACGAGCGGCTGCTGGGGACGCTACGTCGGCTGCGTGATCTGGGCAACACGGTGCTGGTGGTGGAGCATGACGAGGACGCGATCCGCTCCGCCGACCACGTGATTGATATGGGCCCGGCGGCAGGGGTGAACGGTGGCCGCGTGGTGGCCGAGGGCACTCCCGCGGAGATTGCGGCCAATCCAAAATCGCTGACTGGCGATTACCTAGCGGGGCGGCGGAGGATCCTGGTGCCGCCGATGCGCCGGCCGGTGCAGAGGGACCGATTCGTCCACGTTGCCGGCGCGCGTGGTAATAACCTCAAGAATCTTACCGCTTCGGTGCCGCTGGGGGTCTTCACCTGCGTAACGGGCGTTTCGGGTGGGGGGAAATCGACACTGGTGGTAGATACGCTTTACCGCGCGGCTTCGCGGCGGCTGATGGGCTCGGCGGAGGTGCCGGCGGCCCACGACCGGATCGAAGGGCTAGAGCTTCTGGATAAGATCATCGACATCGACCAATCGCCGATCGGACGGACGCCACGCTCCAACCCCGCGACTTACACGGATCTGTTTGCGCCGATCCGCGACTGGTTCGCCGAGCTGCCGGAGAGCAGGGCGAGGGGGTACAAGCCCGGGCGGTTTAGTTTCAATGTGAAGGGGGGGCGGTGCGAGGCATGCCAGGGGGACGGCGTGCTGAAGATCGAAATGCACTTCCTGCCGGACGTGTATGTGACCTGCGACGTTTGCAAAGGGAAGCGCTATAACCGGGAGACGCTGGAGATTAAGTTCCGCGGCAAGTCGATTGCCGATGTGCTGGAGATGACCGTGGATGAAGCGGTTCCTTACTTCTCTGCCCAGCAGCAAATCCATGACCGGCTGAAGATCCTGCAGCAGGTAGGGCTCGGGTATATCAGCCTTGGCCAGCAGGCGACGACGCTTTCAGGTGGTGAGGCGCAGCGGATCAAACTATCCAAGGAGCTGGCGCGGCGCGCCACTGGGCGCACGCTGTATATTCTGGATGAGCCGACGACGGGGCTGCACTTCGAGGATGTGCGCAAGCTTCTCGAGGTGCTGCACGCATTGGTGGACCAGGGCAACACCGTGGTGGTGATCGAGCACAACCTGGAGGTGATCAAGACCGCGGATTGGATCCTGGATCTGGGTCCGGAAGGCGGCGATGGCGGGGGTCGGATCGTCGCAGAAGGAACGCCGGAGGCGGTGGCGGCGACTAAGGGGAGCTATACGGGGCGCTTTCTGGCACCAATGCTGGACCAGGAGGAGGCGCGGCCAGAACGGGTGCGGCGGCGGGCTTGATCACGAGGGTTTGATAAGCCCCACAGGCGGCTATCCGTCGCATTACAATCCGTTTTGGTCCAATGGCTTCCCCGGGACTGGTCGGCGCCAGTGTCCGATCCTGACACCAGCCGTTACACTCTGTAGCAGGTGAGTCGCGGCCGGCACCCGATATGGGAACCACTCGGGTCGTAGCAGACGGGGTGAACGCGCGTGCAATCTCAACCACTGTTTATCATCGGAGCCCCGCGCTCGGGCACGACATTCCTATGTCACGTGCTCAACCGGCATCCATTGATTGAATTGACCAACGAATGTCGGATTTTCGTGCTGATCAAGCAGCAGACCGAGCTGATGCAGAGCAGGCCGGACCTGATCGATCGTGAGTACAAGGAGCTGTTCGCCAGCTTCATGCGCACGCATACCGGAGAGATGATCGAAGAGTTTTATCGCCAGACGCTTGAAATTACAGCTCCTATCTGGGGCGATAAGCATCCGCCGTATGCGGATCCCTGCGTTTTATCCGGCCGGACCGGATCGCGGCCAAACCTTCCGCAATCGGGATCATGTCTGAGCCTGATCCGTGATACCTTGCCCCATGCAAAATTCATCCACATCCTGCGCGATCCGGTCGAGGTGGCGGAATCGCTGGTGCGCAAGGGGTGGACTCCGTCCCTGGAAGATGGCGTGAGGGTCTGGCGGCAGTATATCGACGAGATCGAAACATTCTTTGCCACGACAGATCCGGAGGAGCACATCACCATCGCCTACGAAGAGTTACTTACCGAACCCGAAATGATCAGTGCGAAAATCGGCAGATTTCTATCGCTCGCTGATTGCGGCCCGTTCAGTGACTTTCTGTTTGGTCAACGGCGGCGGCCTACGCCTTTTAGTGATCCCGTCAGCGACCTGAGCATGACATATCGGAGGTGGAGCGAGTCGCAATCCAGCAACACCCAGAGCGATTCTGCTATGTATCGTCCTTCCGATCCGAACTAGAAGCTTGCATTGCCTGCATTGCTGTGCTGCGGAAATGTCCGGGTTCGCGAGGATTCGGCTATGGCTCTCAAACTCTGGCACTTTGCGTTTGTTGCGGCAGCGCTGGCACCCAGCTTGGCGTTCGCTCAGGAAAAGCCTATTGATATTTCGCTTGGCACTGTACCAGGCGCGACCGAGTCGGCTGCGGCGGCTAGAGTTTCCCTAGGCTCCGTAGGTCCTGATAACCAGACCACCGGGTCCTACGTGCCCGAACGCGGCGGCGACCCCTACTACTTCAACATCCCGTCCGAGCGGCCGTTCAAGAGCGTACCCGGGATCATGCTGCACATTCCCCTGGGCGCCGACACTACGCGCTGATCCTAGCCGCTTTCGGCCCGCATCGGCATCACGTCCCGATGCCGAACCTTCTCGCAATTGTCGCAAATCGGTAACCCGATAATCGCAGTGCAGCAGCATCGGCCCCTTCGAAACGGAAGGGGAGACAAACCAGATGGTCCGTATCGCCTGCGCGTTGCTGGTCGCGCCAATAGTGGCTCAGGCGCAAAGCACCGATTGCCCGAATGGCGGCACAATACGTTTCGGTGTAGAGCCCTACGAAGCGGCGCCCAGGCTGACCCTCATCTACATATCGGCCAGCTGATCAGTAAGAAACTCGGCTGCAAGGCTGAAGTAATGATCACGTCGGCATGCTTGGGCGGTTGTTCGCCCCGATGATCGAGGACATGGACATAGCCCGGTCGAAGCCCTCACCATGACCGGCGCGAGCCGGCTCGCGGTGTTCAGCCATGGGGTGGTCCCGAGCGTGCTGCCGTCCTTGCTGGGAATCGTACTCTACCGGCTTGAAAATATCCGCTCTTCCCTGGTTTCGTCGGTGCGGGCGGGATCGGTTCGAGCTTCGTACGGCGATGAACCTCTTCCAATACCGCACGGTTTCGATGATGTTGGTCGTGACATTCGCGATCGTGCTGGCCGCGGAGCGTATGTCGGCGTGGCTGCGTGCGCGAATGGGCTAGGGCTGGATTCCAGCTACTGGCCCACTTCGGTGCCCTGGGCAGCGGGTGGCGTGCTGCCGGCAACAGGTGCGGTGGCGCGCAGGGATGTACGAATCTGATCCAGCGCGTTTTCCAGGCTGCACATGTTATGATAGTCGATAACGTCGCGTGCCGCGCGGTAAATACTATACTGCGAGACTGGCAGCGCCAGATTTCTCTCGATCTGATTGGCCTGATTGGCACGCGCGGTCTGAATAGCGGCGGCCAGAATATCCCCCGTCTGCTGGGCAAAGGTATCATTCTCGGCGGCGGCGCCGACCCCGGTGACAATGGCTGCGCCGGCAGTTAACGGATGCACGACTCCCAGGCCGCCAGCAATCGTGGCGATGCCCGACAGCACCGTTGAGGTAACGTCGCTGGTAAGACGCATGTCGCGGGACAGCGTGATCAGCTTGTCCTTATACTTGCGGCAGAGATAATCGGACCGCGTCATCCAGAGTTCGACAAACGTGTCGCGATCCGCCGCAGTATAGTTCGCCTTGATCGATGCGATCGGAGGCGGCAGCGTGGCATCCGAAACCAGGCCGAGATCGGGCGCGCGGTCGATTTTCGTGCCAGTCGCTGTGTGGAATTGCGCGCATCCGGTGACCAGCACCAAACTGCACACAGCGGCGGCTGCAAGGCGCATGCTCAGATGCTGTTGCAATCTTCGTCGCGCGCCCGGAAATAGCGGTCTATCGCATGCCGCAGGGCAGGCTTGTTGCCGGCGAGTTCCAGCACTCCCCAGGTATTGCGCATCAAGTCAGCATCCGGATCGAACTGGTTGCGCGTGAGAATGCTCCAGCGATCGATGTAGGCGCGCTTGTCCTTCGATCCATGCCAGCCATGCTCGATGGTGCCAGGGACGTAGCTAATGTTTTGCGCGATGTGCCGCGTGGCGCGATCCTGCCAGCGCAGCAGCGGCGCCAGATAATTCGCGGAAATACCGCCCGGCACGCTCTCTTGCACGCGCCCGATCAAGGCCAGTGCCATGTGGTGGTCGCCAGCGCCAAGTGCGGCGGTCTCGATCAGGCCACCGAGCAGATTGAGGGCACGGCGCGTGGCGGCCCAGGCGTAGCCGGGATGGGCGAAGGTGTAACCGGCTATCCCCGAAGGCACGATCGGCTGCTTCTCATGCACCATCCGGCAGAAGCTGCGGTGGGCGGCCAGGTGATCGTCGTTAGGTCCGAGATCGTAGCAATCGCTCCAAGGCTGGACTACATCATAAAGCTGCAGCGCCTGGACCGTTTCCCCGGCCCAGCCGGACTTGCGAAAGGTTACGTCTGCATCGATCCAGGCTGCGTATTTCCAGTCATTCGGCAGGCGTCCGAGCCCGATGTTGAGCAAGTTTTCTTTGTTCCAGACGAGGGTCTTTGCTCGCACGGGCACGTGGTTGATGTGCGGCATGGCGGCGAGCTCAAACGGGCGGTCACCATAGGCGCACTCTACCACTGTCAGTGCCACGCCGCTGTCCAGCATGTGCTGTGCGAAGCCTTTGAACAGGCTGATCCGGCTCTTCCAGCGGATCGGGTTGGCGATAGCGGTGACGACGTGCAGGGGATGCATGGGGCGCTCCAGCGGGGCGTGTTTCTGTTAGTATAAGTAACGCAAAATGTCAAGAACTAACGCGCGGTCGCTGACCACCCCAGCAAAACCAAGTGAAGCTGAGACGGAGGGGCAACCCCAGACTGTACGAAGCCTGTTGGTCGGGTCGCATTTGAGAGGATCGCCCATACGGGCGCTCTGCTATCATGGGAAACAGGACATTCGCTGCGACACGGTGCCGGACCCGGGATCGACGACGAGCGCGAAGCCATCGTCCGGTACCATCTGCGGATCGGATCTGCGTCTGTATGACGGCTTCATACCCGGCATGCAGAACGGCGACATTCTGGGCCAGGAGTTCTCAGAGCGCTGGATGTGCTTGGCGGGGCGCTGCTAGGCAAGCAGCGGACACGGCGCGCGTCGGCGCGGGACTTCGGAAGGGTATCTGGACGGCCCGATGTGGTAGACTGCGGGCCATGTCTCAGGCCCGTCAGTCAGGCCCGCTCGTGACGATCGCGGAATTCGACGCGTTCCTTGAGGCGCAGCGTGACGACGCGCTGTGGGAGCTGGTCGCCGGGCAGATAGTCGCGATGACCAGCCCGACCGAGGAGCATGAGTAGATCGTTGCAAATATCGGAGCCCCGCTGAAGCTGGCGATGGATGCCAAGGGGTGCCGGGCGTACCTCGGCGGAATGCCGGTGCAGCGGAGCGACGACACCAGCGCATATGACAAGCCGCGGCCGGATATTGTGGTTTGCTGCGGCCCCTCGGGCCGGCGGAACTTCATCACCGATCCGGTGGTAATCGTCGAGGTCCTTTCGCCCACGACTATGGAAATCGACCGAGGGGAGAAACTGCGATTTTACAAGGGGCTACCCACGCTGCGGCATATTGCCCTGGTGTATCAGGAGCAGGTCCGGGTTGAGCACTACCGCAAGACGGAGCAGGGGTGGGAACTGGCCATCCTGCTGCGTCCCGACGACGAGCTGGCATTCGAGGCTATCCGGTTCCGGATCGGGCCCTCGCAGGCGTATTTCGGTGTGGATCAGACTATAGGCGGCCTGTCAGCCAGGTCCGGATGACGGCAAGGCGGTCGCCAAGTCCGCGGCGGGTGACCCGGGGCAGTCGGCGCAGGTCGCGTTTCGCAAACGCTGCCACCAGTGCCGCCACGCGCCCTTCCCGCGGCAACCTGCGAGAGCCTAGCAGCGGCTGCGCTTCACGCGCGAGATGCCGGATAGCGGCTTGCACCTGCGGGGCGTTAGGCGCCGCGACCGCGCCTTCCGGCGAAAGACCATGGCTTGCCAGAATATCGGCCGGCAAAAGGCAGCGGCGTTGGGCGGCGAGGAAGGGTACGCTGCGCAACACGCCGGCTGCGCCGTAGGCGGCACCCAGCGGGCGGAAGATTTCCAGTTGCGGCGCGCCGAGCAGGCGCGCCGCGGCGACCGTTATGGCGCCTGCAGTACCCTTCAGATAGCTGAACCAGTCGCTCAGCGTGGCAATCGCAGGATCGGTCTCCGCTTCCCGTGCGTCGATCATTTGTGAGAGGTCGGAGGCGAGCAGCAGATCGCGATCCAGCGCAGCCTGCAACGGCAGCGCAATTTCGTGCGATTTTGCTTTGCCTTCAATTACTTCGCGCCACCACGCGAGACGCATCAGCGCGATTGCGGGCTCATGCGTAACATCCCGGGCGCGGGCCAGCGCGTGGTTGAACGCATAGAGGATAAACAGCGTTTCGCGCTTATCTGGCGGTGCGAACAGGGCGGTGAAGAACCGGTCCGGATCATTGCGGCGGACGATCTGGCCGGCGGCGCTCAATCTTGACGCCCTGGAGGGCGCCTCATAGCTAGACTTGGTCGAGACCAAGCACTCACTCCTTAAAGCGGCGGAGGACGCTCCATGGCTTTCGAACTTCCCAACCTACCGTATTCCCACAGCGCTCTGGCGGGTCGTGGCATGTGCCAGGAAACGCTGGAACTGCATCACGACAAGCACCATCAGGCCTATGTGACCGCGTTGAACGGATTTGTGGAGAAGGACCCGCAGTTGCAGGGCAAATCGCTGGAGGACATCGTCAAGCTCTCACACAACAAGCCGGACATGGCGGGCGTGTTCAACAACGCCGGACAGCACTGGAACCATATTCTGTTCTGGCAGTGTATGAGCCCGAGCGGCGGCGGAATCCCAGGGCGGTTGGAGAAGAAGGTCGCCCAGGATTTTGGCGGGGTCCAGCAGTTCAAGGACGCTCTGAAACAGGCCGGAGCTACGCAGTTCGGCTCAGGCTGGGCGTGGCTGGTTTTGGCGCCGGACGGCAAGCTCAAGGTGACAAAGACGCCCAATGGCTCCAATCCGCTGGCGACCGGCGAGGGCAAGGTCCTGCTCGGGGTCGATGTTTGGGAGCACAGCTATTACCTCGATTTCCGCAACCGGCGGCCGGACTACCTGCAGAACTGGATTGATAAGCTGGCGAACTACGAGTTCGGCGAGACGCAGTTGGGTTAATCGGAGCAGGATGCCGAACCTCCGCGCCATTGTGCCGCTTGGTCGAAGGCCTAGCTGCGGGGCGGAGGCGGCAGTTATAGGAGGAGATGCCCATCCCCAAGAAAATTATCATTTCGACCGTGCCGCCTCGCCGCGGGAGCGAGTACCCGTCGCCGCATGATGAGCCGTGTCGTGAACGGGAGCGGCGAGCGCTGGGCGACGCGGCCGGCCTGACCCAGTTCGGGGTCAATCTGCTGCGCCTCCTGCCGGGCGCCTGGTCGAGCCAGCGACATTGGCATCGCGCGGAGGACGAGTTCGTCTGGGTCCTGGAAGGCGAGGTGGTGCTTGTCACCGATGCCGGCGAGGAGGTGCTGCGGGCAGGAGATTGCGCGGGCTTCAAGGCGGGCACGGCAGACGGGCATCATCTTCAGAACCGTTCTGGTCGCGATGTTCTCCTGCTCGAAGTCGGCTCGCGTATGGACGAGGAGGAACGGGTCACCTACCCGGACATTGACCTGCGTTGGGAGGCGGTCGGCTATACGCGTAAGGACGGTACGCCCTATTAAGCCTCTGAAAACAACTGCATCCTTGGAGGAAGTTGCTTTCGCACGACAATAATATGCCTGTCATATCATCTGCGTCAGCAGATGCTCGCACGTGCCGTCGCAGCCAGCCAACGGCGCCCTGGCGGGCGCGAACCGGCCTTCGTGGTTTTCGGAATAGATCATATTCAGATTTCGCCCCCCTTATAAATCTCGTTATTCGGCCCTATCTAGCGCGAGTTCCGAGGCCCCCGACTGTGTGCGGTCTCCGGAGTTAACAAGGAGGAAGTCTATCATGCGTTACTCTATCGCCGCAGCCGGGGTGGCTCTCGCGCTGGCATTGGCGCCGCAGGCTTTTGCTCAAGGTAACCCGGCCTGGGGCACTGGCTCGAACGGCAACGGCATCTACCATGAGAGCAATGGTGCCGCGACGGGTTGGGGCAGCGCCAACAATGGCAACGGCCTCTACCATGAGAGCAATGGTGCCGCGACGGGTCAGGGCACCAACGAGAACGGTTACGGCCTCTATCACGAGAGCAATGGCGCCGCGACGGGTTGGGGCACTGCCGAGACTGGCAACGGCCTCTATCACGAGAGCAATGGCGCCGCGACGGGTTGGGGTACTGCCGAAAATGGCCACGGGCTTTATCACGAGAGCAATGGTTCCGCGACGCAGAAGCCCGTTCAGAGCCAGGGCCAGCAGCAGAAGCCCTGACATAGACTAGAGCTCAGCTAGCAAGCGCGCTTCGGACGCGGGGGGTCTGGAGCGCGTTTTTCGTATCTGCGCTACGGGATCCCCGCGAGCCTGCGTCAAGGCACGCCTCCCGGCGTGCTTTTTTATTGGGCGGCGGTTTTGGTTGGCTCAATGATCACTTGTGAGCCGGCCGGTTCGGCCTGGATGGCCCTGTTTGCCGTTCGGCAGCATCCGTTGCATTACATTGTCGCGCAGCACCAAGTAGTGGAACAAGGCGGCGCAGGCGTGCAGGGCCGCCAATATGATAAGCGCTGTGGCAGCCCAGCTATGCATGGTGAACAGCAGATGCGCCAAGCCGTGGTTCGCTGCAAACGGCGAGGGGATGGCAAACAGGCCGAAAAAGCTGATTGCGCCATGGCCCGCCCAACGCATGCACAGGCCGAAGCCCACCACAACCGCTAACAGCACGTATAGCATGTAGTGCGCGAGCTTGGAGGCAATTTCTAGCAGACCTGTGGTCGCGGGCAGTAGGCCTCGGCCCGGCCCTGCGCGCCAAACAATGCGGCACACCAGCACCACCGCCAGCAACACGCCAAGTGAAACATGCACCGACTGAAGCTCTGCATGTGTTGCCTTGGGAAAGAACGACCAGATCTGGGCAATCGTATACAGCGTCACAACCAGCAACGCTGTCGCCCAGTGCAGTGCGATTTCCAGCCCAGCGTAGCGGTCTTTGCGCCGGGTGTATCGCGGCTTGGCCGCATCGAATGTCTGCTGTAATCCACTCATTTCAATCGCCCTTGCTTATTCGAATATATTTTGTGCATTGCAATATACGCCGCCAGGGTTGGCCTCCTATGACGCGAACTATACGGATCGGTATAGTTTGCGGTCGGCTGCCTGCGGCGGCACCAAGGGCGTAGCAATCGCCGGCTCAGAACCTGCCTGAGCTGGCGGGATATCAAATTAACCGGCAGGTCGGGTCGCGGATCCGGAAGCATGCGCCGTTGACGGCTGGCTGGTCGATGCGGACGAGGCGGCTGCTACCGGGTTGCTGTTCGCGGGTGAGCACGGCGTGCCGGCATCGAAAGCTGTCGGATCCACCTGGGAGGGCAGCCACAAGGCACCGACTGGTGGTCGCCGATGTAAACAGGGGATCACCAGAGCAGGCGCTCAGGCCTAAAACAGCCGCGGCTGTGGCGAATACGAAACGGACTTCACGGATTGTCCCTTCTATCAGTCGAAGCCGATACAATCGCCGCATAAACCCCCCGGGTTCGGGTCTGATCGCGGGAACTATACGGATGAGTATAGTTCTGTTCCGTCGCTTGCGGCGCCGCGAGCGGCGCTACACAAGGGCAGCATGAAGGTGCTGCTGATCGAGGACGATCAGGAAACCGCCGACTACGTCGCCCGCGGCTTGCGCGAGCATGGCCACCTGGTGGATGTGGCCAGCAATGGACGCGGAGGGCTGATGCTCGCCGGCGCGGCGGAGCATGACGTGCTGATCGTGGACCGCATGATCCCCGGCGTGGACGGGCTGGGGCTGGTGCGGACGATCCGAGAGGCCGGGGTCCGCACGCCGGTACTGTTTCTCACCGCGCTCGGCGGCGTGGGTGACCGCGTGCGCGGACTCGATGCCGGTGGGGACGATTATTTGGTCAAGCCATTCGCCTTCGCCGAGCTGCTGGCGCGGATCAATGCTTTGGCACGGCGCCCGCCGCTCCAGGAAATCCAGACCGTGCTGTACGTGGGCGATCTGGAAATGGATCTGCTGCAACGAAAAGTCACCCGCGACGGCCGTCCCGTCGACCTGCAGCCTCGCGAATTCCGCCTGCTCGAATACCTGATGCGTAACGCTGAACGTGTGGTGACCCGTACCATGCTTCTGGAATCGGTGTGGGAGTTTCACTTCGATCCAAAGACCAACATCGTGGAAACACATATCAGCCGCCTGCGCGCCAAACTTACCCACACCGGCGGACCCCACTTGATCCACACCATCCGTGGCGCGGGATATGTCATTCGCGCGCCACGATCCCAAACTAATGCCTAGAATTTTTCGCACCATCAGTTTCCGGCTTGCGGCACTCTATTTGCTGCTTTTCGTTGCATCGGCAGTCATTCTCGGCGGTGTTATCTATTGGACGACCGGCGCGGCCCTGGAGCAGCAGCTTGCGGCCCGGGTCGCGCTGGGAATCAGCCACCTTGAGCAAGCTTATCATCGTGGCGGGCTGCCCCGTCTGATCTATGCGGTGGAAGAGCGTGAGCGTACCCCGGGGGCACTCGATTACCTGGTGCAGGCACCCGATCGTGCGCACGTGGCGGGGGAGATCGCCGCGGTCGGTGCGCGCCGGGGCTGGCTGGTGACCCAGATGCATGGTTCACAGACTGGCAACGAACCTAGACGCGTACGTGCATTCGCCAAGGAATTGCCGGGCGGGGTTGTCATTGCCGTGGGCGACGACGTGCGCCGGGTTCGCGACCCCGAGCAAGCCGTGCTCGGCGCCTTCGCCTGGTCCATCGGCGCAACAGTGGTACTTGGCGCCGCCGGAGGTGTGTGGCTCAGCCAGGTCTTCCTGCGCCGTGTCGATGCAATCTCTCGCACCGCCGAGGCGATCATCGCCGGCGATCTCAGCCAGCGCGTTCCAGTCCGCGGCACCGGTGACGATCTCGATTATCTCGCCGGGACGCTTAATCGCATGTTGGACCAGATCGGCGCGTTGATGGAAAGCATCCGGCAGGCCTCGAACAACATCGCCCATGATCTGCGCACGCCACTCTCTCATCTGGGCCACCGCCTGGAGGACGCGCGCGCCCGCGCCACGACGGTCGCCGAGTATCAGCACGCCCTGGATGGAGCGGAGCAGCAAATTGACGCTCTTCTGACCACTTTCGCCTCGTTGCTCCGCATCGCCGAAGTCGAAGCTGGTGCCCAGCGCGCCGCATTCGCCGATGTCGATCTGAGTGCCATCGCCGACACGGTGGCCGACGCATTCGCCCCGGCTGCAGAAGAGCAGGGGCATAAATTGACGGGAGCGGTCACGCCAGGGGTCGCGGTGTATGGTGACCGCGAGCTGTTGACGCAGATGCTGGCAAACCTGGTGGAGAACGCTCTTCATCACACGCCGCCAGGTACGGAGGTGCGAGTTTCACTGAGCACCGGGGCCGCCGGCGTGATGCTGGCCGTTGAGGATAACGGGCCGGGAATACCGGAAACTGAGCGGGAGCAAGTTTTGCAGCGGTTCTACCGGCTGGAACACAGCCGCACCACGCCGGGCAGCGGGCTGGGGCTGAGCCTGGTGGCCGCCATCGCCGAGCTTCATCGCTCGAGCCTCCGTCTCGAGGACGCGTACCCCGGACTGCGGGTTAGCGTGACGTTTCCGCGCACTCAGCGCGCGTAAGGTTTCGGGCGCCGTTTCGCGCCATCCTGGCTGCATTGGACTGTTGATCTGCCCGTCCACTTCGTCATTGGGCGTTGCATCGCTTCGTGAACGGGCATTACACGCTGGGATACGTTCATAACGGGCAGTGTGGTACGGGAGATTGCCACTGCTGCTGTGCCCCCATATCACCTGCACCGGCTATGAGTGAGGGCTGACAGCATGGCAACGCGCAGCGTGGCAACCGTCTTCGGCGGCTCGGGCTTCATCGGGCGCTACGTTGTAAATCGGCTGGCGCAGCGCGGCTTCGTCGTGCGGGTCGCCGTTCGCGACCCGGTACACGCCTATTTCCTCAGGCCCATGGGGGTGGTCGGGCAAATCGTGCCGTTGGGGGCCCCAATCAGCGACGAGGCCGCGGTCACACGCGCCGTCAAGGGCGCGCAGGTTGTGGTGAACCTTGTCGGTATCCTGGCTGAGCGCCGGCGCGGCGATTTCCAGCGCGTCCACGCCGAAGGCGCCGGTCGCATCGCCAGACTGTGTGCGGCCGCGAGAGTGCTTCGGCTCGTGCATATCTCTGCGATCGGGGCCGATCCCAATAGCCCCAGCCGCTACGGCGCGACCAAGGCGGCAGGCGAGACCTCGGTGCGCCAGAATTTCCCCGCGGCCAGCATTCTGCGGCCCTCGATCGTGTTCGGGCCGGAGGATCAGTTCTTCAACCGCTTCGCCCGGATGGCGCAATCGCTGCCGATCATGCCAGTGATCTGCGGCGAGACCCAATTCCAGCCGGTGTATGTCGGTGACGTCGCTAATGCGGTGATGGCCTGCCTCGGGCGCGCGGATACGGCGGGGGAGTTGTTCGAACTGGGCGGGCCCCGGGTGTGGACATTCCGGGAGATCCTCGCCTACGTCCTGAAGGAGACTGCGCGACACCGGCCGATGCTGTCCGTTCCGCTTCCGATCGTCCGTCTGATGGCAGCGATAGGCCAACTTGTCCCGGCTAAGCCGTTCACCCGCGACCAGTTGCTGATGCTGCAACGCGACAACATTGCTGTTCCTGGAACACCCGGGCTGCCGGAGCTTGGAGTTGTGCCCACGCCGGTGGAGCTGGTGGTTTCGACCTATCTGCGCCGTTTTCGCCCTGGCGGAGGCCGCCGGATCTACCCGCAAACCGAAAAGAATATCAGACCGGACCTATCTTTCACAGCTGACCAGATCGGAGTCTCCGGCTGACCTCACCGTCGCCTAATTAGGGCAGAAAAAATGACCTAATCGGCCCATAACCCCCTCGCCAAGCGGATCGTTGCTGTGTACATTGCGGGCGGACGGGTCGGATAGGCCCGTGTACGGGGATGTTCGATGCCGGAACGCATGCTGCGCTTTGTCAATGTGCCGCAACAGCCGCCCGAAAAGCGGGATGTGGCGGAGCGCCGTCGCGATTTCCGCGAGATCTACCAAATCTTCTCGGATCACGAGGCCGCCGCCCAGTCCAGTCGCTGCAGCCAGTGCGGCGTGCCGTTCTGCTCCGTGCACTGCCCGCTGCACAACAACATCCCAGACTGGCTGAAGCTGACCGCCGAGGGGCGGCTCGAGGAAGCGTACGAGGTCGCCGCATCCACCAACAACTTTCCTGAAATCTGCGGCCGCATCTGTCCCCAGGACCGCCTGTGCGAGGGCAACTGCGTCATCGAGAAGGGATACGAAAGCGTCACGATCGGGGCGGTCGAACGCTACATTACCGAGACTGCCTTTGAGCGGGGCTGGGTCCGGCCGATCCGGCCGCGGCGCGAGCTCGACCGCTCGGTTGGGATCATCGGCGCCGGCCCGGCTGGGCTTGCCGCCGCTGAACAGCTCCGTCGGCGCGGCTACGAGGTGACCGTCTATGACCGTTACGATCGCGTCGGCGGATTGTTGATCTATGGCATCCCGAACTTCAAGCTAGAGAAGCAAGTGGTGCTTCGGCGTCGTGACTTGTTCGAACAATCGGGCATCCGGTTTCAATTGAACTGCGCTGTCGGCGAAGACGTACTTTTTACCGAACTACGCGCCCGGCACGATGCCGTCCTCATCGCCACCGGAGTTTACAAGGCGCGCGATCTCGGCGGGCCGGGCGTCGGCCTGCCAGGGATCGTTCCCGCACTCGATTACCTGATTGCGTCGAACCGCGAGAACCTTGGCGATGACGTGCCGGAGTTCACATCCGGCACGCTCAATGCGCGTGGTAAGCACGTCGTGGTCATCGGCGGCGGCGACACAGCGATGGACTGTGTTCGCACGGCAGTGCGGCAGGGCGCGAAGTCGGTCAAGTGCCTCTACCGCCGCGACCGCGCCAACATGCCGGGCTCGATGCGCGAAGTGAAGAATGCTGAAGAAGAGGGCATAGAATTTGTCTGGCTGTCAGCGCCCGAGGCATTCACCGGACGCGATAAGATTTCCGGCGTAAAGGCTGTTCGCATGCATCTCGGCCTGTCGGATGCGTCCGGCCGCCAGTCGGTTGAAGCCATCGACGGAAGTCATTTCAACGTTCGCGCGGATCTGGTGATCAAGGCACTCGGTTTCGATCCGGAAGACCTGCCGGCGATGTTCGGTGAACCGTCGCTGACGGTGACCCGCTGGGGCACGCTCAGGATCAATCATCGCACCATGATGACCAGCCTGCCGGGGGTGTTTGCCGCCGGCGACATCGTCCGCGGCGCCAGTCTTGTGGTGTGGGCGATCCGCGACGGTCGCGACGCCGCGGAGCAGATCCATGCCTGGTGCGAGGCGCAGGCGGCGCTGCCTGTGGCGGCAGAATGATACTCGTCATTGCGAGGCGCGTAGCGCCGAAGCGAACCAGGCCACCAAGCACTTTGCCCCACTACGCGGAGCAAACGTTATGACCGTATCACCCGAAGCCGCCGCCCAGTTCCTCGCCTCCTGGCACGCGAACACCCACACCCTTCGCCACACCTACGACCCCGCGCAGGAACATGACGCCTGCGGCGTCGGCTTCGTTGCCGCCCTCGACGGCAGACCCCGCCGCGAGGTGGTCCAGGCCGGCGTCGACGCCCTCAAAGCGGTCTGGCATCGCGGCGCGGTGGATGCCGACGGCAAGACCGGCGACGGCGCTGGCATCCACGTGGAAATCCCGCAGGACTTCTTCGCCGCCGCGGTCGAACGCGGAGGCGCCAAGCTCCGCCCCGGCCCGATCGCCGTCGGTCAGGTTTTCCTGCCCAAGACCGACCTCTCCGCCCAGGAGCGTTGCCGCCAGATCGTTGAAACCGAAATCCTCAACTTCGGCTACCTGATCTATGGCTGGCGTCAGGTTCCCATCAACGTCGATTGCATCGGCGAGAAAGCCAACGCAACCCGCCCCGAGATCGAGCAGATCATGCTCTGGAACCCCAAGGGCACCAGCGAACAGGAATTCGAACGCGACCTGTATGTTATCCGTCGGCGCATCGAAAAGCAGGCCATCGCCGCGCAAATCCCGGAACTCTACTTCTGCTCACTCTCATCCCGCTCGATCATCTACAAGGGCATGTTCCTCGCGGAGCATCTGGCGGAATTCTACCCCGATCTCCTCGATCCCAGGTTTGTCTCGCGTTTCGCAATCTACCACCAGCGCTACTCCACCAACACGTTCCCCACCTGGCGGCTGGCACAGCCGTTCCGCATGCTCGCCCACAACGGCGAGATCAACACGCTGTCCGGTAATATCAACTGGATGAAGAGCCACGAAACGCGACTCGCCGCCGAGGAACTCGGCCCGTATCTGGAAGACGTAAAACCGGTGGTGCAGGTCGGCGGTTCCGATACCGCGACACTCGACAACGTGTTCGAACTGCTCTGCCATGCCGGCCGAGATGCGTCCATGGCGAAGGCGATGATGATCCCCGCCTCCATCGGGCAGGACGCCACGATGAGGCAGGCGCATAAGGACATGTTCCTCTACTGCAACGTAGTCATGGAACCGTGGGACGGCCCCGCCGCCATCGCCGCCACCGACGGGCGTTGGGTGATCGCCGGTCTCGACCGCAACGGCCTGCGCCCGCTGCGCTACACCATCACCTCCGACGCGCTGCTAATCGTTGGCTCCGAAACCGGTATGGTGAAACTGGACCCGGAGACCATTATCGAAAAGGGCCGCGTCGGCCCCGGGCAAACGATCGGCGTCGATCTCGAAGCTGCACGCTTCTACCGCGACGAAGAAATGAAGGATATGCTGGCCGCCCGCCAGCCGTTCGGCGAGTGGGCCAAGCGCATTACCGAAATCGACCACATCGTCAAAACTGATGCCCCTGAACCGATGCTGTACGCCGGCGAGGAACTCCGGCGCCGCCAGCTCAGCGTCGGCTTCACCCTCGAAGAGCTCGAAATGATCCTCCATCCGATGGTGGAGGATTCGCAGGAAGCCGTCGGCTCCATGGGTGACGATACCCCCATCGCCGTCCTCTCCGACCGCTACCGCGGCCTGCACCACTTCTTCCGCCAGACCTTCAGCCAGGTTACCAATCCGCCGATCGACAGCCTGCGCGAAACCCGTGTTATGACGCTGAAGACGCGCCTCGGTAACCTTGGCAACGTTCTCGACGAAGACTCCTCGCAGTGCGACCTGCTCCAGCTTGAATCCCCCGTGCTCTCCACCGCTGAGTTCCAGGCGATGCGGGAATTCATGGGCAGCTCCGTCTGCGTGGTGGACTGCACCTTCCCCGCCGCCGAGGGCGAAGCAGGCCTCCGCGCCGCCATCGAGCGCATCCGCCGCGAAGCCGAGGACGGCGTGCGCGCTGGCTGCGCGCATGTGATCCTGACCGACGAAAACCAGGGGCCGCAGCGCGCGCCCATCCCCATGATCCTCGCCACCGGGGGCGTGCACACGCACCTGGTGCGCCAGTCGCTGCGCACCTTCACCAGCCTGAACGTCCGCTGTGCCGAGTGTCTCGATGTGCACTATTTCGCGGTGCTGATCGGCGTCGGCGCCACAACGGTCAACGCGTATCTCGCACAGGAGTCGATTGCCGATCGCCACCGCCGCGGCTTGTTCGGTTCCCTCTCCCTCAAAGATGCTATCAAACGTTACAAAAAGGCCGCAGACAAAGGCCTGCTCAAGGTCATGTCCAAAATGGGCATCAGTGTGATTTCTTCTTACCGCGGCGGCTATAACTTCGAGGCTATCGGCCTGTCTCGCGCGCTGGTCGCGGAGTTCTTCCCCAGCATGCCGTCCCGCATCTCCGGCATCGGCCTGTCGGGCATCGCGCGCAAAGTGCTCGACCAGCACGCCGTGGCCTGGGATGCTGACATCGTCACACTACCGGTCGGCGGGATCTACAAGCTGCGCCGTCACGGCGGCGAATCCCACGCCTTCGATCCCGGTCTGATCCATCTGCTCCAGACCGCCGTCTCCACCGATTCCTACGCGACCTATCGCCGTTACGCCGAGGCCGTGCGCAAGCTGCCCCCGGTGGCGCTGCGCGATCTGCTCGATTTCCGCACCGATATCGCCAAACCTGTCCCGGTCGATGAAGTCGAAAGCATCACCGAAATCCGCAAACGTCTGGTTACACCTGGAATCAGCCTCGGCGCCCTGTCGCCGGAAGCGCACGAGACGCTCTCCATCGCCATGAACCGCATCGGCGCCCGCTCCGACAGCGGGGAGGGGGGCGAAGACCCCGCGCGCTATAAGCCGCGCGGCAACGGCGACAACGCCAGCTCAGCCATCAAGCAGATCGCTTCCGGCCGGTTCGGCGTCACCGCCGAGTATCTGAACAACTGCCGCGAGATCGAGATCAAAATCGCCCAGGGTGCCAAGCCGGGGGAGGGGGGCCAGCTTCCCGGCCTGAAAGTCTCCAGCATGATCGCCAGCCTGCGTTACTCCACGCCGGGCGTCATGCTGATCAGTCCGCCGCCCCACCACGATATTTACTCCATCGAGGATCTGGCTCAGCTCATCTACGACCTCAAGCAGATCAACCCGGATGCAACCGTTTGCGTGAAGCTGGTCGCCCGCTCCGGCATCGGCACCATCGCAGCCGGGGTGGCGAAGGCAAAGGCCGACTCGATCCTGATCGCCGGCCACTCAGGCGGGACCGGCGCCAGCCCGCAAAGCTCCATTAAATACGCCGGCCTGCCGTGGGAAATGGGCCTTTCAGAAACCCACCAGGTGCTGATGCTCAATCGCCTGCGTCATCGCGTGCGCCTGCGCACCGACGGCGGACTCAAAACCGGCCGTGATGTGGTGATCGCCGCCATGCTGGGCGCCGAGGAATTCGGCATCGGCACCGCATCCCTGATCGCCATGGGCTGCATCATGGTGCGCCAGTGCCACTCCAACACCTGCCCCGTCGGCGTGTGCACGCAGGACGAAAGGCTGCGCGCCAAGTTCGAAGGCACGCCGGAAAAAGTAATCAACCTGTTCTCCTTCATCGCCGAGGACGTGCGCAACATCCTCGCAAGCCTCGGCTTCCGCAGCCTGAAGGACGTGATCGGCCGCACCGATCTGCTGCATCAGGTGAGTCGCGGTGCCGACATCCTCGACGATCTCGACCTCAACCCGCTGCTGGCGCAAGCCGATCCCGGTCCGTTTGCCCGTTACTGCACGCTGGAGGGGCGCAACGAAGTCCCCGAAACACTCGACGCGCAGATGATCGACGACGCTCGCGCGCTGTTCGAGCATGGCGAGAAGATGCAGTTGCAATACACAATCCGGAACACGCACCGGGCGATCGGCACCAAGATCTCCTCCAGGATCACACGCCGCTTCGGCATGAAAGGCCTGCAGCCCGGCCACCTTACCGTACGGCTGCGCGGCTCGGCCGGCCAGTCGCTCGGCGCATTCGCAGTGCAGGGGCTGAAACTCGAAGTCTTCGGCGACGCGAATGATTACGTCGGTAAGGGTCTGTCCGGCGCTACCATCGTGGTGCGGCCCGGTCCGTCCTCGACGCTGCGCAGCAACGAAAACACCATCATCGGCAACACCGTGCTGTATGGCGCGACCGCCGGCGAGTTGTTCGCCGCCGGCCAGGCCGGCGAACGCCTCGCCGTGCGCAACTCAGGTGCAAACGCAGTCATCGAAGGCTGCGGCTCTAACGGCTGCGAATACATGACCAGCGGCACGGTGGTGATCCTGGGCACCATCGGCGACAATTTCGGTGCCGGTTTCACCGGCGGGATGGCCTTCGTTTACGACCCCGAGGACCTGTTCACCCTCCGCGTCAATCCCGATACGCTCACTTGGCAGCGCGTGGCCCATCCGCACTGGGAGCAGCACCTTAAGACCCTGGTCGCCCGGCACGTGCAGGAAACCGGCTCCCGCTACGCTGCCCGGCTGCTGCACGACTGGGACCGCACCCTGCCGCAGTTCTGGCAAATCGTGCCCAAGGAGTTCCTCAAGCACCTCCCGGTACCGTTGGAAGAGGCCGCCAAGCGCGCGCTGCGGGCGTAACCGCCCGGAGGAAATTTCCCACCTGACCACATAACAGCTTCCATTGGGAAATTACTTCCATTATCCTCCCGCCCCATGCGCGACATCGACGACGTCATCGCCCGTCTCGGCGGCCTGGAAGCGGCAGCCCGCCTCACCGGCGTGGGGACCGAGGCAGTGCGCAAATGGCGCCAGGCCCGCGCCATCCCTGCGCGCCACTGGCCCACGATCGTCGCCGCCGCAGGCCTGAGCTACGCCGATCTCTCAAGCGAGCCCGCACCCGCCACCGAACCCCCGGACGGCGCCACCGCCGCGCTTGTGCTCGCCGATGACACCGTGTTCTGGGGCCACGGCTTCGGCGCCCATACCCACAATCCCGCGCCGGTCGGCGAGGTCTGCTTCAACACCGGCATGACCGGCTATCAGGAAACTCTCACCGATCCCTCCTATGCCGGGCAGATCATCACCTTCACCTTCCCCCACATCGGCAATATCGGCGCCAACCCGGAGGACATCGAGGCCACAAATATCGCCGCCCGCGGCCTCGTGGTGAAGCAGGACATCACCGAGCCATCCAACTGGCGTGCCACTCAGCCGCTGGATGCTTGGCTCGGTAGCCAGAACATCCCGGGAATCGCCGGGATCGACACAAGGGCGCTGACCATCCGCATCCGCGACCTCGGCGCCCCAACTGGCGTCCTGGCCTTTCCCCCCGATGGCCGCTTCGATCTCCCCACTCTGCGCGTCCAGGCCGCCGCCTGGCCCGGCCTCGAGGGCATGGACCTCGCCAAAGAAGTCTCCTGCCGCCAGACCTACACCTGGGACGAAACCCGCTGGGCCTGGTCCACGGGGACCGGCCGCCAGGCCCGGCCGCGGTTCCACGTCGTCGCGGTGGACTACGGGGCGAAGCGCAACATCCTGCGCAGCCTGGCGTCCGCCGGCTGCCGCGTCACCGTCGTGCCGGCCACCGCGACCGCCGAGGACATCCTGCGCCACAAGCCGGACGGCGTGTTCCTGTCGAACGGCCCAGGCGATCCGGCGGCGACCGGCGCGTACGCGGTGCCGGCGCTACAAGGCGGTACTGGACACCGGCATTCCGCTATTCGGCATCTGCCTTGGCCACCAGTTGCTCGCCCTCGCGCTCGGCGCGCGGACCTACAAGTTGGGACGCGGCCACCGGGGGGCGAATCAGCCCGTCAAGGATCTCGTCACCGGCCGGGTAGAGATCACTAGCCAGAACCACGGCTTCGCCGTGGATCCCGAAACCCTGCCCCCCACCGCCACCGTCACCCACGTATCGCTGTTCGATGGATCGAACGAGGGCCTTGCCTGCACGGGCCGCCCGGCGTTCTCGGTGCAGTACCACCCCGAAGCCAGCCCCGGCCCCAGCGACAGCACCCATCTGTTCAACCGCTTCGTCGCGATGATGGAAGCCCACCGATGAGCCCGCGTGAGGCCATCCTGACCGCTGCCCGGATCGGAGTTGACGCGGATACCGCTGAGGAAGGCTTCGCCGAGCTCCGCACCCTGACCAACCTGACGTTCTCCGACGCCGAACTCGCCGAAGCAGTGGCGTCGGCCGTCCGGCAAGGCCTTGTCCTCGACCCGGTGCGCCTCCTACCCGGCGCCCTGCAATGCCGCTGGCAGCTCGAGCTCGCGCGACATGCCTAAACGCACCGACCTCCACTCCATCCTCATCATCGGCGCTGGCCCCATCGTCATCGGCCAGGCCTGCGAGTTCGACTACTCCGGCGCCCAGGCCTGCAAGGCCCTCCGCGCCGAGGGCTACCGCGTCATCCTGGTCAACTCCAATCCCGCCACCATCATGACCGATCCCGGCCTCGCCGATGCCACCTACATCGAGCCCATCACACCCGACTTCGTCGAACGCATCATCGCGCGCGAAAAACCCGACGCGCTGCTGCCGACCATGGGCGGCCAGACCGCGCTCAACACCGCCATGGAGCTCGCCCGCTCCGGCGTACTCGACCGCTATGGCGTCGAACTTATCGGCGCCCGTGCGGAGGTCATCGAAAAGGCCGAGGACCGCCTGAAATTCCGCGAGGCTATGGCCACGATCGGCATCGAATCCCCACACTCCGGCATCGCCCACTCTATGGACGAAGCTCGCGCCGCCCTCGCCACGGTCGGTCTGCCGGCGGTGATCCGTCCCAGCTTCACCCTTGGCGGCACCGGCGGCGGCGTCGCCTACAACAAGGAAGAATTCGAGCAGATCGTGCAAGGCGGGCTGGACGTCTCCCCAGTGCACGAAGTCCTGGTGGAAGAATCCGTGCTCGGCTGGAAGGAGTTCGAGATGGAGGTAGTCCGCGATCGCGCGGACAACTGCATCATCGTCTGCTCGATCGAAAACGTCGATCCGATGGGCGTGCATACCGGCGATTCCGTCACCGTCGCCCCTGCGCTCACCCTCACCGACAAAGAATATCAGCGGATGCGCGACGCTTCGATCGCCTGTCTGCGCACCATCGGCGTCGATACCGGCGGCTCCAACGTCCAGTTCGCAGTCAACCCCGCCGATGGACGCATGGTCATCATTGAAATGAACCCCCGCGTCTCCCGCTCCTCCGCGCTTGCGTCCAAGGCCACCGGCTTTCCCATCGCCAAAATCGCCGCGAAGCTCGCGGTCGGTTACACGCTGGACGAACTTGACAACGACATCACTCGGGTTACGCCCGCCAGCTTCGAACCCACCATCGATTATGTCGTGGTAAAAATCCCCCGTTTCACGTTCGAGAAATTCCGCGGCACCCCCGCACTGCTTACGACCTCGATGAAATCCGTCGGCGAGGCCATGGCGATTGGCCGCTGCTTCGCGGAAGCCCTGCAGAAGGGCCTACGCTCCATGGAAACTGGGCTCTCCGGCCTCGATCCTGTCGAGCCCCCCGGCGATGGTGGCCCCGACGCCTTCCGCGCCGTCCTCTCCACACCCCGCCCGGACCGCCTGCTCATGGCCGCGCAGGCGCTGCGTGCTGGCCTGTCAGTTGAGGACGTCCATGTCGCAACCAAGTTCGATCCCTGGTTCATCCGCGAACTCGTCCGCATCGTCGAGGCGGAACGCGAAGTAACTTCGTCCGGTGTGCCCGCCACCACCAGCGCTCTACGCCGCATAAAGGCGCTCGGCTTTTCGGACGCACAACTCGCGCGCCTCGCCGGTCGCCAGGAACGCGATATCGCCGCGCTGCGTATGCGCCTCAACGTCCACCCCGTTTTCAAACGCATCGATACCTGCGCGGCCGAGTTCGCCTCCGCCACATCCTATATGTACTCCACCTACGAAGGCGGGTACGGCACGCCCGAGGGGACGATTATGTGCGAAGCGGACCCATCGGACCGGCACAAAATCGTCATCCTCGGCGGTGGGCCCAATCGTATCGGCCAAGGCATCGAGTTCGACTACTGCTGCGTCCACGCCGCGTATGCGCTCCGTGAAGCCGGGTTCGAAACCATTATGATCAACTGCAACCCGGAAACCGTCAGCACCGATTATGATACTTCCGATCGCCTCTATTTCGAACCGCTCACCGCTGAAGACGTCATCGCGCTGATCCGCCGCGAGCAGCAGAACGGCACGGTCCTCGGCTGCATCGTGCAGTATGGTGGGCAGACTCCGCTGAAACTATCCCAGGCGCTCGCCCGTGAGGGCATTCCAATCCTCGGGACCAGCGCCGAGGCCATCGACATCGCCGAGGACCGCGAACGCTTCCAGCAGCTTCTACGCAACCTCGGCCTGCGCCAACCTGAAAACGGTACCGCGCGCACGCTGGAGGAAGCAGAAACGGCCGCTGAACGCATTGGCTATCCTGTGGTAATCCGCCCAAGTTACGTGCTGGGCGGCCGGGCCATGGAGATCGTCCATGATCGCCAGAGCCTCAATCGCTATATGCGCGAGGCTGTCCAGGTCTCCGGGCAAAATCCCGTCTTGATCGACGGCTATCTGAACGACGCCATTGAGGTCGATGTGGACTGCATCGCAGATGGCGAAAGAGTCTATGTCGCCGGCGTGATGGAGCATATTGAGGAGGCCGGCATTCACTCCGGCGATTCGGCATGTGCGCTGCCGCCCTATACCCTCTCGCCCGCAGCAGTAACCGAACTGAAAGCGGAAACCGAAGCGATGGCCAAGGCGCTCGGCGTCATCGGCCTGATGAACGTGCAGTACGCGATCAAAGATGATGTAGTCTACGTACTTGAAGTTAATCCCCGCGCTTCCCGAACAGTACCTTTCGTTGCCAAGGCAACCGGCGTGCCGGTTGCCAAGATCGGCGCCCGGATCATGGCTGGCGCGAAGCTAGCGGATTTCCATCTCGATGACCACACAATCGCCCCGCATGTTGCGGTTAAGGAAGCCGTGTTCCCGTTCAACCGCTTCTCCGATGTAGATCCAATCCTGGGACCGGAGATGAAATCGACCGGCGAAGTCATGGGCCTGGATGCCAGCTTTGAACGTGCGTTCGCAAAATCGCAGCTCGGTGCCGGCGTCATCCTGCCGATGTCCGGCACGGTGTTCCTCTCGATCAGGGACGCCGATAAACGCGCCGTCCCGCAGCTTGCGCGTCGTCTTGTGGATATGGGCTTTGCCATCATGGCTACGCGCGGTACGGCGGCCTGCATCCGGGAAGCCGCGCTGCCCGTGACGGTGGTGAACAAGGTTCTTGAGGGCCGACCGCATTGCGTCGATGCAATCCGCTCGGGAGAGATACAATTGGTCATCAACACCGCTTCGACCCCGCAGTCGGTTGCCGACAGTTTCACCATCAGAAGGAGCGCGGTCACCCGGGGCGTGCCGCACTACACCACCATGGCCGGCGCGCGGGCCGCGGTGCATGCCATCGCTGCCCTCAAGGCCGGCGCGCTTGAAGTCGCCCCGCTACAATCCTACTTTCGCGGATCGTTCTAGCGTCCTGCCCCGATGGTGCGCAGGCCGCCAGACAACGAATAGCTGCCCAGTGGCTGAGGTCAACACCCCGAGCCACGGGGGCAGTTTTGCCTAAGTTCAACAGTTTAGCATCAAAAGGACTGCCAGGTGCCAAAGTTCCCAATGACCGCCTCCGGCTTGCAGCGGCTGGAAGAGGAACTGCGACAGCTCAAAACTGTGGAACGGCCGGTTATTATCCGGCAAATCTCCGAGGCCCGCGGCCATGGCGACATCTCCGAGAACGCCGAGTATCACGCCGCGCGCGAGCGCCAGTCCTTCATCGAGGGCCGTATTGCCGAGCTCGAGGACATCATTTCATCTGCCGAGGTAATTGATCCCACCGGCCTGTCCGGCGATCAGATCAAGTTCGGAGCGCACGTCCGCCTCGTGGATGAAGAGACCGAGCAGGAATCCAATTACCAGCTCGTCGGGATTCATGAGGCCGACATTAAATCCGGCCGCATTTCCGTCTCCTCGCCGCTGGGTAAGGCGCTGATCGGTAAGAAGGCGGGTGAGACCGTCTCCGTCCCGGCACCCAGCGGTGATCGATCTTACGAAATCCTCGAAATCCGCTTTCCGTAACTGCGCATGGTCTCCCTGGCCGACGTCCAGGCGGCGGGGCGCCGAATCGCGCGCCATGTACGCCGAACCCCCGCGCTGCAAGCCGATGAGGTTTCACGCGCAACGGGTGCGTGTATCACCCTGAAGCTCGAGAATTTGCAATCCACGGGAGCGTTCAAGGAACGCGGTGCAGCCAACCGGCTCGCGCTCCTCTCCCCTGAGGAACGGGCGCGCGGTGTGGTTGCGATGTCGGCGGGCAACCATGCGCAGGCAGTGGCGCGGCACGCACAACTCCGCGGTATCGCCGCTACCATTGTCATGCCGAGCGCCACGCCGGCCACCAAGGTGACGCGCACTGCCGCCTGGGATGCGCGCGTTGTCCTGCATGGCGAGACCCTGGCCGAGGCCGCCGCACATGCCTGGGCCCTGGCCCGTGACGAGGACCTGGTTTTCATTCATCCCTACGACGATCCTGCGATCATCGCCGGGCAGGGCACGCTCGCACTGGAACTGCTCGAGGACGTTCCCGACCTCGACACCCTCATCATCCCGGTCGGCGGCGGCGGTCTGCTCGCCGGCTGCGCAGTAGCCGCACGCGGCTTGAACCCCGCGGTGCAGGTGTTTGGTGTCGAGGTGCAGTCCTACGCGGCAATGGCCCAGTGCCTGGCCGGCGAGCCGGTGGACGTCGGCGGCCCGACCATCGCGGAAGGCATCGCCGTGCGCGATGTCGGTGAACTGCCCCTTAACATTGTTCGAGACCTGGGCCTGGAGGTTCTGGTCGTTCCCGAACGCGCCGTCGAACAGGCGATCGGGCTGCTGATCGAGGGGGCGAAGATCGTGGCCGAGGGTGCCGGGGCCGCCGCGCTGGCGGCCGTTCTGGCTTTTCCGGAACGCTTCGTCGGCCGCAAAATCGGCATCCCCGTTTGCGGCGGCAACATCGACGCCCGCATCCTCTCGAACGTTCTGTTGCGTAATCTGCTTCGTGACGGCCGGCTGCTGCGCCTGCACTTGCAGATTCCCGACCGGCCGGGCGTGCTGGCCGACATCGCCGGGCGTATCGGGGGCTGCGGCGGCAACATCATCGAAGTGTCGCATCAGCGCCTGTTCGCCGCTGAATCCGTTCAGGCAGCGGAATTGGAAGTGATGGTCGAAGCACGCGACACCGGACACGCCCAGCAGATCATGCAGGCGCTCCGTGAGGGTTACGTGGTGCGCAAGATTTAGCCGTCGCCTTTGTCACCGCATACAATCGGATTTCGTAACAACCGCAGCGTGTGCGGATAAAAGCGTTTTCTACCTGAAATATATTGACTGGAATTTTGGACATCATCGCGATGCGTCGCAAAAGCGAGGTGTCCGCGGGGGCTGGCTCCCGGGCGCAACCAATGTATGGGAGCGATCCAATGAAACCTTGGCTTTTGGCACTGTTTGGCGCGATCGGCGGTCTCACAATCGCGCAACCGTCCGCGCATGCCACGATCCTCGAATTCGGCACGGTGACAGGTGCGGGATGGACGAACATTACGGATAATACCCATCCCGGCTACGGCGAGAACGTCACCTCAACGTCCGATGCCTATGGCTCGTACGGCGAGGGGACCGGCTTCACGCCCGATATCACAACGAGCTATCAAAATAACACTAACGGTACCCTGGGCAATGGCTTGGCGCTGGCGAGCGGATCGTCGGCCGGACTGGCTCTTGCTCTCAACGGCACCACTGGATACTTCTCCCTTATTGCCTCGGCAGGACACGAGGTGGTGCTGAACAGCTTTGACATCGGCACCTGGGGTAGCGAAATCCAGAGCACAACCTTCAACATTCTCGATGGCGGACCCAGCGGTTCGGTAGCGGATACCATCGCATTTGCGAGCGGCACCACCGTCACCGAGGATATCGGGCTCACCGCGTCGGAGCTGACGATTGAATGGACCGACCAGAACACCGGAATCACCAACGTCAATTTCAGCGAGACGTCGTCTGCGTCCCCAGTTCCCGAACCGGCTTCGCTCATGGTCCTGGGGGTGGGCCTTATCGGCCTCGGCGCAATGCGCCGGTTCAAGCTCGCGCGGTGATAATGGGTAGGACGCCAGGTAACGGGCGTCCCTGCTGCATAATTCAGCGGCTCTCCCGCACCACCGCATCCGGCCGGCGCTTCACTTCCGGTGTCAGCGCCGTGCCCAACCCCGGCGCGGTGGGCGCCTGAACCATCCCCGCAGTAATCACCGGCAGCGTAGTCACTAGGTCACGATACCAGGTGGAGAGCGTGGCGCGCACGACCTCCTGGAAGATCGCGGTCGGTGCGTGCAGTGCCAGATGGAGCCCCGCCATCAGTGCCACCGGCCCCGTGCAATCATGCGGCGCCAGCGGTTTCGCGTAGGCTTCCGCCAGCGCGGCGATCTTGCGCGCCTCGGTCAACCCGCCGCACCAGCTTAAATCCAGCATTACCACATCCACAGCATTGGCCGCGAGCAGATCGCGGAAGGCGATCTTGCCGCCCAGCGTCTCACTCGCGCAGATCGGTGTGCGGGTGCGCTGACGCAGATCAGCGAGCGCTACAACGTCGTTCATCTTGGCAATAGGATCCTCGGCCCAGAACACGTGGAATTCATCTAGCGCCTGACAGATGCGAGCCGCCGCCGGGGCGGACCAAAGGCTGTGCAACTCGGCCATGATCTCGATCCGGTGGCCGACGGCATCGCGGATTTTCGCAAACGGCTCGATGCCGCGCATCAGTTCGTCGAGTGTGATGGTCTGCCCGCCGCTAGCTGCCGCGAACTGATCGAACGGCCAGATCTTCATGGCCGTATAGCCTTCCGAGAGCAGGCTTTCGGCTAGGCCGGCGGGGTCGCGCGTGAAGGCGATCTGATCGTCGTACGGACCGGCGGGCGTGTCCCGCACGCCAATTTCGCGCCGGTTCGTGCCCCGTGTGTTGTAGTCATAGCCGGCGCAGGTGTTATAGGCGCGGATTTCACTGCGGCTGGCCCCGCCGAGTGCTTCGTAGATCGGAATGCCGTGGCGCTGTCCCGCCAAATCCCAGAGCGCCAGATCGACGGCGCTGGCGGCCCGGATTTCCGCGCTGGATGACCCAAACCCAACATACGGCGCGAGTAGATGCCGGGAAATCGCCTCGATCCGCCGTGCGTCCTGCCCCTTTAGCCAGGACGCCACCTGCTCTTGCAGCACGGCTTCCACCGCTTGCGTGCCGCGGAACGCCTCCCCGAGGCCGGTCAGGCCGTCGCTGGTCTCGATCTCCAGCCAGAGCAGGTTGGGGCGTTCCGTTATGCGAATGGTGCGGAGGGCGGTGATGGTGGTCATCGCGGCAGTTTAGCCTACCATCGCGTGTGTATCACAGCGGAAGCCAGAGCCGGCGATCGAATGCGAACCGTCACCGCCGGGCAATCCGGATCTGGCCAGCGTCGGGATGGCGGGAATTGAGAAGAAGGTTGGAACTTTCCAGCACAATGATCGATGGAACCTGCAGTACGGCGGTTCACTGGTTTACCAGCCAGGCGTCGCCGGACGCGGCCGGATCGGTCGGTAGGTCCGTTAGTTCTTCGACCGCGAGATCACCCAGATCGATTGCGAGCAGCACATAGTCGGCAGGCAACAGATCCGGCGTCAGATCGAGACGTTCCGGCGTCAAAGTGCCAAGCTTTCGCCGGTTCGCAAGTGTTTTCCGCGGGAGTACGACGCGGTCAGTTCGGCAAGCGTCAGCCGGCCGCTGTCGACGACGAACTCCACCGTGCCGACGGGAAGGCCGCGGCGAATGAGTTTGGCGAGATCGCTGCGCGCGATGACACCGGCCCTACGACGGCGGGACCGCCCATGATGTCCAAGGTGCTCAATTGGCTGCTCATCAGGGGTCCCAGGCCAAGCGCTCGATTTATTTGGGCGTCTCGCCGTTGGTGGCAAGTTGAAGGACCGCGCATTGAAAACGTTCGTGATTCGCCAAGCCAAAATCTGGCATTACCACCTGCTCGGCAGCGAAGACATTGCTTCAGGCATGGGGGAGACCACGCGATTGATAACAGCACGTTTGAAACTACCGGCCACCAGAATATCGGCACCATCTTGCCTGTGAACAACCCGCAGGATACGTTGCCCGAACTCAGGGATCGCCCTGAACGAGCGGGTCAACGAGGGATGGGCCCGGGGTGGTCCAGTCAGGTGAACGAATGGTAGCCTCTACCCAGGGGATCGCCACGCTGCGTTTCCGGAGCTGTCTCGCTACGTGGACTGTTAGCTATAAATTCGAAGGTTAAAACTCCGCTCTCCCTTCACTTCCTCCGCGCCGCCACGGTGATACAAACCATTCACCCCGCTCACCCCAAACTGTGATACTCTCGCCCGTAATAAATCAGCACCTCGCACTCCGTCCCAATCCGCACCCCCTCCACCATGCAGAAAAACACATCGTGCGTCCCCGCCGTAACCACCTGATCGATCCGGCAGTCGAACGCCACCACGCAATCCTTCAGCACTGGCGCCCCGGTCACCATGACATCCCACTCGCCGGCTTCGAACCGCGCCTCCACCGCATGATCCGTGAGCCCCGCGAACACCGGAGAGATCGCCTGCTGCTGCGCGCTCAGCGTGCTAACGCATAGCACGCCGTTGGCGCGAAACGCCGGATAAGAATCGTTCGCCCGATTGGCGCACACCAGCAGCGTCGGCGGCGTATCCGTAACGCTGCACACCGCCGAGGCGGTGAAACCCGCCCGGCCGCCTGGACCGTCCGTCGTCACCACGTTCACCGCGGCACTGAGCCGGGCCATGGCCTCGCGATAGGCTTCTTTCGACACAGGCACGAATACTTCCTTCCGCTCCCCCCAGTATGACGCCGCAGCGGCGGCAGCGGAACTCACCCCGCCCTTCCGTGGCACCATCCGGCCGGCCTACACTCCCGGGCATGAGCAAGCACGTAGTGGCAATGGCGCGGGAAATCCCGCCGGGAGAACGCAAGCTGGTCACCGTCCGTGGCCGCCCCATCGCCATCTTCAATCTCAAAGGCGAGTTCTTCGGTCTGCTCAACCGCTGCCCGCACCAAGGCGGCCCGATGTGCGAAGGGGTGCTCACCGGCCTCATCCAATCCGACGAACCGGGCACCTACAAATATTCCCGCCCCGGCGAGATCATTCGCTGTCCCTGGCACGGCTGGGAGTTCGATATCCGTACCGGGCAGTCTTTCTGCGATCCGCAGAAGACCACGCTGCGCAACTACCCCGTGGAGGTAACGCCCGGCCAGCGCGTGGTGCAGGGCCCTTACGTGGCCGAGAAGATCTCAGTAACGGTCGAGGAAGACTACGTCGTTGTCGATGTGTGAACCGGCGGATAATACTGCGGCGCCTCGCGTCGGTCTTCCATGCCGTAGTCGCGAATGACACGAACCACTCGGTGCCGCACTCCCTCAGGTGGGTGCCACCGAAGCGCCACTGTTTCATCCCGCCAATCGGCCAACACGAGCCGCTTGTCTGCGTCTGTAATGCCGGTAAACGCCTCCTCCCCAAGCGCCTCCGCCAATGACTCCAGTGCGGGAACCTCCCCCTGCGTTTCGATCACACTTACAACTTTCGCCGCACCCACCTCGGTCACGTCCAGGCGCTGCGGGTCCAGCCGTTCGCCTTGCGTCAGTCCGGTGTCGGCGATGATCTCCCCCACCCGCAGGTGATAGTCCGCAAAAATTCTCTCCCGTCCCGCGACCTGAGTTCGCATGGTGTACCCCCAGCGTCCGCCAGTGGATCAGCGCCTTTTCGTCCCGCCAGATTGAAAGTGACAGGATGCGTCCCGGCGCGGCAACGCTACGGAAGCGCTCGTTCACGATAAATCCGTCGATCCTCTCCAGCTCTGGCCGCAGGCGGGCCGCCAGATCCAGATATTCTTCAAACCGCTCCGTTTTGGGCTCGACCTCAAAAATCACCGCGAACATCATCGCTCTCCCTTCAGGAACGTCTCGGTTTCCCGATACAGTGCGTAACGGTTCTCCTCCAGGTGCATCAGGTGCGTTGCTCGTCCGATCTTCACGTCCCGCCGCACAGGAGACGACGTAAAATGATCAAACAACCAGCGCGCGTCGTCATCCGTGCACAGGCTGTCCCATTCCCCGCGAATAATCGCGACTGGCGAACGCACCAGCCCCGGATCGTAAGCACGCTCACCAGCCAGGGCGTCGTAAACATCCTGAAACGCGCCGCTCGGCACCTTCACCGCCGCCGGCGATCTTGTCCTGCTCTCGGGATCGACCGATAAGTAAGCTTCACCCCATTCAGCGAAGTGCGCCTCCGACAGCACCGGTCGCTCACCCGGCGGCACATCTTCCGTAAACCGATCCCACTGGTCCTTAAGCGAGATAAGCCGCCACGCTGGCAATCGCATCCGCTCACCACAAGGCTCGCGTCTTGCAATCGGACCAAACAACACCAGCCGGTGCACCAAATCCGGGCAGCGCCCGGCGAACCAGCCGGTGACGATGCTGCCCCAGGAATGCGCAATCAGCGAGATCTCTGCCACACCATGATGCGAGCAAATGAAACGAACCGCATGCTCTAACTGTCGGCTGACCTCTTCCGCCCGCCCCAATGGCGGTTGCATCTCCGCGAGTTGCGTCATCTCGGGATACGGGTCCGACAAGCGCCCGAACCCGTGGAAATCCAGGCCCCAGACGTGAAACCCCGCATCGCAAAGCTCATCCCGCCAGGAACGCCCGTCAAAACGATGTGCGATGGAGAGCCCCGAAGGAAACGTGCCGCCATGGACGTACAGCACCACACGGCCGACGGGCGATCCACCCATGGCGGACGGAAGATAGCGCAAGAAGAGCGATAGCCCCGGATGCGGGCTGGAGACATGAAAGTGCTGTTCGTTCTCTGCGAGCTTCAGGATCATCATCGCATCTCCCCGTGCGTTGGTCTGGCCCATTAGCTGGCCTCTGTCGGGCGCCCTGTCCTCCGCCAACGCTTCGGTCAAATCCGAACTATCCCCGCGTGATCCCGCCCCCACCTAACGCTATATCCGCCCCATGTCCTCGCCACCCGGAATGGCCGAAATCGCCGCCCTCGTGGGCAATCCCGCCCGCGCCAACATTCTTCTTGCGCTGGGCGACGGCCGCGCCCTGACCGCCACGGAACTGGCCTACGCCGCCCACGTGTCGCCGCAAACCACGAGCGGCCATCTCGCGCAGCTCACTGCCTCCGGTCTGCTCTCGCTCTCGAAGCAGGGCCGTCATTCGTACTATCGCCTGGCATCACCGCTCGTTGGCCAAATGTTGGAAGCCATCATGGCCGTCGCCGCCGGCACCCCGTCCCGTCGCACCCCGCGCTGGCGCGGCGACGAAGCACTCCGCACCGCCCGCACCTGCTACGATCACCTTGCCGGCCGCCTCGCCGTAGCCCTCACAGACGCGTTGATCGCCCGCGAATCGCTCGTCCTCACCGACGACGGCGGCGAGCTCACGCCCGGCGGCGCCGACCTCCTGCAAGACTTCGGGATCGATCTCGCCGCCGTCCGGCAACGCCGGCGCGTGTTCTGCCGGCCGTGTCTGGATTGGAGCGAACGCCGCCCGCACCTCGCCGGCGCTGTCGGCGCGGCCATTGCCGCCCGCTGCTTCGACCTTCGTTGGATCGCCCGCCAGCGCGACAGCCGAGCGTTGACCATCCTCCCCGCGGGGGTTGATGGCCTCGCGAAGGTCTTCGGCGTTTGCCTGGATTCCGAGAAGCCTACGCCGCCCGCCCCTGACGCGCGTCTAACCAACAGCTCTCCTCGATATGCGCCGCCAGTGCATCCGTAACCGGCTGCCGCGCGTGCCGCCCCTTGATCATCACAATCCCGTAGTCCGGCAGCGGCGGCAGCCCCTCATCCAGACGCACCGGCCGTAGCCCCTCCGGCAGCCAGGCCTGCGCCGAGACCGTAACCGCCAACCCGGCCACCACCGGCGCGTGAGTCCCGACCTGCGACGACGAGATATACGCAATTCGGTACCGCCGGCCCGCTCGCTCCAGCGCCTGTACCGCCGCGGAGGCCCAGCAGCATTGATACTCGCGCTCCGAACGCGGATCAGCGCTCGCCAATGCCAGCGGCAACGGGTCCAGCCGATGCGGCGCATACCGCGTCGATGTCACCCACACCAACGGCCCGCGCCAGAGCGGCACCTGCTCCAACCCCCGCGTTTCCTGCTCCGAGGCCAGCGTGAGGTCCAGATTCCCTCGTTTCAGCCGCTCAATGAGCACCTCCGAGGGGTCGCACAGCACGTCCACCTGCACGGCCGGATGCGTGTCGGCGAAGCGCTTCAGAATGGGCGGCAGATACCCGAACGCATAATCGTCCGGCGTACCGAGCCGCACGCTTCCCGCGACCTGCGGGGCACGAAAGGTCGTAATCACCTCGTCGTTCAGCTCCAGCATCTGCCGGGCACGCGACAGCAGATACTGTCCGTGCGGCGTGAGCTCGACATCACCGCCGCGCCCGCGCGAAAACACCGGCTGACCAAGGATCTCCTCCAGCCGCTTAACTTGCATGGAAACGGCGGACTGCGTGCGTCCCACCAAGGCCGCAGCCTCAGTAAAACTATGCCCCTCTGCGATCAGCACAAACGCCCGCAGCAGGTCCGGATCAAGAGCAGGCGGTACAGACATGCTCATCAATATGGCTGATGGGTATCATCAATTCAATTCGTTTTACTGATGTCCGTCCCCCACCCATCTATGCGCTGCACCGTTTCAGTTAAGAAGGGAGGGTGCCGATGTTGACGAGCTTCACCACCACCCCATTCCTGGGCGATCCCACGCCGCCGGGCGTCCCCTCGCGCCGCTTCGGCCGCGTTCCGTTTACCGGCCACCATCCCTTGCAACGCAATCGCCTGTGGAGCCGCGTGGTCGAGGCGTGGCGTCGTTACCGCACCCGCCAATTCCTCGCCGGGTTGGACGCGCACATGCTCAAGGACATCGGCGTGACCTTCGCCGAGGCCGAGCATGAGGTGAACAAGCCGTTCTGGGTGCGCTAGGACGATCTAACACAAAGGCCACGAAGGACCGCGGAGATGCGAATATCTTCGTGGTTCTTCCATGGCGCCCCTCAGCGATGGCATGGCTTCGGCCCTTTTCAGGAGCTTCGGGGATGATCTGGGATCACGTGGTCAACTGGCTAATCGTGCCGGGGCGTCATTGCACTTATCTGCGGCCTAGGCGGCATCTGGAGGTGGCAGGACCAGCGGTTTCTCTCGGCTAGGCAGCGAACGATCTTGCGAGAACCTTGGCAGTTGTAAACTACTGGCCAAGCTATACTTACCTCTCGCTGTCCGGGAGAGGTCGGCGCGCTCAGCGCGCAGGGCGAGGGTCCCACGTCTCCATCGCCTGCTCCGAATTGTCTTGCGGCAGTTTGTCGCCCGCAAGGGCATGCCAGCATATCACAGGCTCGTGACCGATCGGCCTGTGAACAACTTCATAGCCAACTTGATCTGGCGCGGTGCACGTAAGCGCCTGGTGCCGAATAACCTCGGCAAACGGCAACGTTGCATGCGGGGGGTGCAATGATCCCGAACTATGCTAACGCGATCGGTAGCCGGCTCATTGCCTACGCCGGTCACGTCCTACTGAGATGGCGAGCGGGTCATGCGGTCTATGTCCGTGCCATTGGGCCGGCTAATGCGCATGCCAGTGAAAATTGGCAAGGCCATCGGCGTCTCTCCGTGGCAGTTCGTTCCGCGGGCTCGTCCGGAAATCTGGTCTGGCTTGAGGACCTTCAGAAACATGTCTGAGCGCCGTCGGTGACGACGGTCAATATGCTTCTGCCCTTTTCTCGTCCTGATCCCGGAAGTGCTTGGAGATCTGATTGCCGGTCTGCTCGCTATTCCAGTGCCGGGGATGGTAATCGGCCTCGTGCTGCCGCTTGCCGACCTCGGGCTGCGGCGTCACTGGCTCGGACCTGAACGCGCAGTCCCGCAAACTATCAAACAATTGGCGAAAGGACTGCACGATAATTTCGAATTGCTGTTCCTGCCAGCGGGAGTTGGCGTCATTGACGAACCTCGAAGTAACAGGAGCGGTGCGGGATTGGCAGAGTTGCACCGTCGTGGGCACATCGGATGGCTGGCAAATGGTTGCATGCGCCTGCACTTGCGATTATGCTTCCTGGGCGCAGAGACACGGTGCGACGATCCGAAAGCAGCCGGATCAGGAGAAGTCCATGGCAAACCAAACCGCCGAGGACACCCGCCTCATTCCCCGAATGGCGGAACTGGAGAAGATAACCATCAGGACTGACACCCGGGATGTGCTCGCGCACGCAGCAAAAAGCGCGGAAAAACTGAAGGACTTCTTCATTGTCGATATCGATGCGCACGTAACCGAGACCGCCTTCTGGTCTGAGGTTACAGACCGTATCGACAACGACTATCTTCGCCAGGCGGCGAAATCGTTCAAAGATCGCACTGGCTTCGCACCGGGCCTGCTGAATGCCCAGCCCGGCCTGCTGTATCAGGATCTGTTCGGTCGCATTCCGCATCAGCAGCAGCAAGCCGAGGCAGTGCCCGGCCACGGCGCTCACCGCCAGGTCGAGCTCACCCGGCGGGCGATGGACAGCATGGGCATAGACTACACGGTTGCGTTTCCCACCCCGATGCTGCTGCTCGGTATGCACCCGCAGCCCGAGGTGGAAGTGGCGCTCGGACGCGCCTTCAACAGGTGGCTGATCGAGGAGTTGTTGCCGCGGGAACCGCGCATCAAGGCGATGATCTATCTGCCGTTCAACGATCCGGAGGCCTGTGTCGACGTGGTCGAGGAGTTTGCTGACGAGCCCGGCGTGATCGGGTTCACGGTTGTCTCAACTCGCTACCGGCCTGTCCATCACAACAGCTATATGCGCGTTTATGCCGCGATCCAGGCAACCGGAAAACCGCTGGCGTTTCACTCAGGTTTCCACTGGGGTGACGAGTTGATGAAGCAGATGAACCGCTTCATCTCGATGCACGCGATTTCATTCTGTTACTTCAATATGATCCATCTCACCAACTGGATCATCAATGGCATCCCGGAGCGCTTCCCAAGGCTGACTGTCATCTGGGTAGAGAGCGGCCTGGCCTGGGTTCCGTTCATGATGCAGCGGCTCGATTCCGAATATATGATGCGCTCCTCGGAAGCGCCGCTACTGCGGCGCCGGCCAAGCGACTACATCCGCGAGATGTACTTCACCAGCCAGCCGCTGGAGACCAGCAATCTAAAACTGACCCAGGCCACGATGGAAGCAGTCAATGCTGATACGCAAGTGCTGTTCGCCTCGGACTGGCCACACTGGGATTTTGACCTTCCGGCAACGATCTTTACTAACCTGCCGTTCCTGTCGGAGCAGGCGAAACGAAACATTTTGGGGTTGAATGCGGCACGCGTGTTTGGCTTGGAAGTGCCAGTCCAAAAGCTGGCCCGAACGCCTCGGCTCGACCCTGCCCTTGCCAAATGAATGAGTCCCGCGAGGCCGAGGAACTCGCCTCCGCTCTATGCGGTGCCTTCACGATGGCGCTGCATTCCGGCGAGCTCGATGTGATTCCGGATGCCGCGCTCCGCCGCGTTCTTGTTTCGGCAATCAAGCTTTATACCGCCAAGGCTGAAGCAGCCGGCCAAGACTTCGCCCCGTTCGACAGCGATCAGCTTACTGCGACCGAAGCTGCCGTGACCGCGTGTGCGATCATTCGTGCCGCTGGACTCAACTTGTTCGATATTGCCATGTGGTTCGGCCGCCCGGTGGACCGACCTTGAACTGAGAGGCGCTGATGACCGAGATCATGATCGGACACTGCGGCGAATTGGCCGACGGCGATTATCGGGTGCTGGCTATAGGTGAGCTCGAAATCGGCATTTTCCGCCTGAACGGAAGGTTCGTCGCTTACGAGAATCGCTGCCCCCATCGGGGCGGTCCGGTCTGTCAGGGCAAGCTGTTCAATGGCGTCGAGGAAATCATCATGCCGGATCAGACCAGCCGCGGGCTGCGGTTCGGTCAGGCCCGTCACGTCGTATGTCCCTGGCATGGTTATGAGTTCAATCTCGAGACCGGTCAGCACCCCGGTGACCCGCGCGTCCGCCTGCGCCCGATATCGGTGCGTATAGCGGACAATGCCATTTACATCGAAGCGCCAGGGTGAAGCGCCTGGTCAATCCGGTTCCTCCTGCTTTGCCGTAGCCCTCCAGCATCGCGCTGCTGATCTTAGAAGAATTAGGCCATATCGCGTGGCGCTAGCGCGCCTCTCTGCTCGCGTTCATAACGGTTTTGCTATAGGCTTAGATCCCTGCGCGCTTGCCTGCTCATCGTACGCGCGGGCAGCCAGCACCGAGGCGAAATCAGGGGGTCATGGTGGGAACCGTCGAGCTTGAGCCGGCCAACCGGGAATCCGCCGATCACGTCCGCCCCCCTGCCCATGATCCGGCCCCTGTATCACCCTCGCACGCGGCTGGCACCCTTCCAGATCCGGCCAGAAGGTCCGGCTGGACTAGGCACCGCCGCGCGCTGGCGGTGGTTGCCGTCGTCCTTGTTGCCTTCGTGGTTTATGAGGTGGTGACCAGCTTCGTTGCCTATACGTCCGATGCCTACGTCCGCTCGGATCTCGTGGCGGTCGCCCCGGAAGTGACCGGGCAAATCATCCGCGTTTATGTCAGAGACAACCAAACGGTCCACAAGGGCGATCCGCTTGTCGCTATCGATCCGGAGCCATTCGCCCTGATCGTTGCCAGCCGAAAGGCCGCGGTGAATGAGGCGCGAGCACAGGTCGAGGCTGACCACGACTCGGTCGCCGCCGCGAGTGACAGTTTGAGCGCGGCAAACGCGGCTGCCCAATACGCCCGCACCACAGAGCAGCGCTACGCCACACTCAGTCAGACCGACGACATTTCCCGCCAGGTCTTTGACCGCGCGAATGATGAGCTTCGCCACGCTATGGCCGCGGTTGCCGCCGCCCAGTCCGACGTTGCCCGAGCCGAGCGGACACTGGCGATGCACCGTGCTGCGCTGGCCGACGCCGAAGCCAATCTCGGTTATGCTCAATGGGAGCTGTCGCGGACGCAGATGACCGCACCGACTGACGGCACGATTAACAACCTTACCGTCCGTATCGGCGACACGGCTAACGCCAATCAACCGCTGATCGGCATAGTCGATGCCCATGCATGGCGTATCGTTGCTAACTACAAGCAAAGCTATCTGCGAGATCTCCACATCGGCAACACCGCCTGGGTGTGGCTCGACTGGCACCCGTGGCAACTGTACCGCGCGCGCATTACTGGGCTCGGGCGCGGTATACGCCGTGATCCGGGCCCGGCTGGGCTGCTCCCTTATGTCGCGCCGACCACCGACTGGATCGTTCTGCAGCGGCGTTTCCCCGTGACCATTATGCTGGCGGCCCCGCCCCCTGACCTGACGCTCTTCATGGGTGCGAACGCCAGGACGATTGTGTTTCCTTGATGCTCGGCACAGTCCTCGCCGGCCTCTGGCAGGAGCTGCGAACCGTTGCCTCCAGCGGTCCGCGGGCCCGTTTCGCAACGGCGACCGCACTCTCGGTCGCCCTTGCGACAGTCGCGGCAATCGCGCTGCACGCAGATGATGTCTGGTGGGCCGCGATCAGCGGCTTTATGTCCAGTCAGACAACGAGGCCGGCTTCCATCCAGCGGGCGATCTTACGGATAACCGGGACATTCGCCGGCGCCTGCGCCGCCCTGCTGGTCATACCCTGGATCGCCGGGGACCACGTGGCCTGCTGTCTTTTTATATTCGCCACCGCGAGCGTGGGGGCACTCGGTGGCATGGTCAGTCGCCACCCCTATGCTTGGCTATTCTTTGGTGTCACGTGTACAGCCCGCGGTTGCTGAGACATCGAACTGAAGGCTATGCGGCGAGAGCCGCGGGTTCAACTTGTTGCTGACGAAAGGCGGCTGGCGAGATGAACCCGTGTCGCTCGATGAGCCAGGTGGTGTTGTAGGTCTCGCGGAATGTGAGCAGCGCCTGGCGCAATTGCTCGATGGTTTCGAAGGAGCGCACCCATAAAAGGTTCTCCTTCAAGGTGCGGATGAAACGTTCGGCGCAGCCATTGCCTTCCGGGGCGCGCACGAAGGCGGGTGAGCTTTCGATGCCGAGAAACGCGAGCTCGTGCTGGAAGGTATCGGAAAGATATTGCGATCCGTGGTCGTGCCGCACGGCGAGGCCGTGGGCGGCGTGTTTTGCAAAGCCGCCGAAATGCTCCTGCACACCTTGGCGGATCGGTTCGAGCGCCTCGAAGCGGGTGGCACGAGCGGCGGCATGAATCCCGACGCACTCGGCCGAACAATGATCGACCGCGACGAACACCGCGGCCTGGCCCTCGCCGGTGATAGTGGTCGTGAGATCGGTGCCCCACATGGTGTCGAGGGCATCCGGGATGATGGTGCCGTCGTGGCTGCGCGGCCCGCGTGGCCCGCCGACACGGGTGGGAGCGAGGAGGTTATATTCACGCATCAGACGCAGCACGCGCCGCCGCGAGGTGCGGATCCCGGCGATCCGCAGCCGGGCCCAGATCTTGCGATGACCTTCGCCATGGAACGGGCTGGCGGCCAGGACGGCGCGGATCTGCTCCAGCAGCGCCGCATCGGCCATGGGGCCGACTGGTCCCGGTCGCTGTGGCGCGGCGGCCAGCGGCGGAGCCCGGTGCCGATAGACAGTGGCACGCGGCACCCGCCAAATCCGGCACACCAGGGTGAGGCCGTACGACTTGCCGCTGACCGGCGAGATGGTGCGGCTCATGGCTTCGGCCTCCGCCGGCCCAAAGGGCGGCCAGCCTCCAAAGTGGCAATCTTTTCGTGCAACAGGTCACGCTCGATCATGACTTCGCCAAGCTTGGCCTTGAGGCGCTGGCTCTGCAGTTCCTCGCCATCGCCGGGCCGGCTCGCCAGCGCGGCTTCTCCCGCCGCCAGAAAAGCGTCACGCCAAGCCGTCAGAGTGGCGGCGGTCACACCGAGCGAGCGAGACACCGTCTCGAGGTCCTCGCCCCGCAGCAGCCGCAGGACCGCCGCAGTCTTACGTTGCCGCGACATCCGCCCACCCCGGCCGACTTCGACAGCATCAGTCTCTTGCGCTCGTCCGGCAACGTCCAGCTGCTGCGTTCTGCCTTGCTTCATCGATCATCCCTCCTGCGGATGCCGTCCGCTTACGGGATGTCTCACTCAACTGTGGAGCGGGGGACACGGCCGTTCTCGTTGTGCTCGCGTCACTCCTCGATCCCCCTTCGGCCGTACGCATTGCATTCTACCGAACGGGTGAAGTCATCATCGGGTGCTCCGCATCGGCGTTGGTCGCCACGCTGTTCGCGGAAGAAGGGGCGAGCGTAGGTGCGCGGCCGGCTGCTCCCGGTTGGTCGAACCTGTTCAGCGAAGGCTGGCCCAAGATGCAGCATGCCCTCCGGACCGGACTGGCCATTATGCTCATGCCGCTGATCTGGAGCTGGTTCGACCTTCCTGGCCTCACGCAAATGGCGATCTCCACTGCGGCCGTGATGGCGGTCCCGGTAGTGTCCGGCCGAACCCGCGAGGATCAGCGGGCGGTGTTGCAACGAGCCGTGCAGCGGCTAACGGGCTGCTTACTCGGTGCCGTTGTCGGCCTCATCGTGCTTGCTTTGGGCGTGACCGGCTTCGCGCCGTGGCTGCTGTTGCTCTGTGCCGGCGTCTGGATCGCCGCCTACGTGCAGACCAGCAGCCGCAATATTGGATATGTCGGCACCCAGGCTGCGGTGGTGTTCATTATGACGCTGGTGCAGGGATTTGGTCCGGCGACCAGTCTGATCCCCGGCATCGAGCGCTTTGCCGGTATGCTGGCGGGATTGCTAATTCTCGCCGTCATTTCGCTGCTCATATGGCCGGATGACGGCGAGGCAGAAATGCCACGCCAAGCAGCGTCATAGTCTTTGTCTGCCTCGGGATAATGATATGGGCTGCATTGTCATGGCGCTCGATGCGATGCACGCCACAACACTCCAGTCTCGGGGCAAGGCCGAGTGCATCGCGCGCGGGGGGCGCGCGGCGCCCTGCTGACGCCAGTGCCTTGCTGGTGGCGATATCAATCGCATGCAGCATGTAACCAAACAGCTCGTCAGGCTGTGCGAGGGCGCGGAAGATCTCGGCCTGCTGTTAGATACCGGCACGGCAGACTTCTTCGATTTCGGCAGCCAACTTGCGCGCCTCAAGGTCACCCTCGACCCGTAGCGAGTCGGCAACGACCAAGACCTGAGTGATTGTCGGATGTTCAAGGTTACGCCAATTCCACAATGCCCATGGTCCGAACTTCGCAAATGTGACGATAAGGCCGTACGACATTGTCGGGCGCCGACAGGCCGTCACCGCCTACGCCTCCTACGTCAACACCGGCAGCACCTCCTGGATCGCACCCCGCTTGAGCATATGCGTACCGCCTTTATTCAGCGCAGTGATAATCTGACGCAGCGCCACCTCTCGTCCCCTCAACCCAAACGTCAGTCGCCGCGGTGCGCTCGCCCCCGGCATCGCCGGTGTTAGGCACTCCCCGCGGCTCGATCAGCATCAGCTTTACCTCGCGTTCCGCAAACGGCTTGTGCTCCACCCCTTTCGGCACCACCAACATCTCCCCCGCACCGAGCCGCACCGCCCCATCGCGGAAGTCGATCCGCAGCTCACCGTCGATCACGATAAACGCCTCGTCCGTATCGGGGTGGGAATGCCAGATGAAATCTCCCTCCAGCTTTACTATCTTGAATTGGTAATCGTTCATCTCAGCAATAACCTTGGGCTGCCACTTTTCTGAAAACAATCCAAATTTCTGCACAAGACTGATCGGCTGGTATTTCATGTCATATCACTACTGCAACGGATCCGTGTTTCGTACAAATTCCAACCCACCGAACCCCGGTTTTGTACAAACCCCGCCTGTGGATAACCCGGGTTTTGTACGATTGCTGCATTGCGGAAACACGTCTTTTGTACCTTTGCTGCATCGCACAAACCCGGGTTTTGTACACACCCGAAAGCTAAGCCCCCGGCTTGCCAGCCGCGAACCGCACCGCCTCCTCCGCCGCCCGGAATAGCGCCCGCGCCTTCTGCCGGCACTCCTCCTGCTCCGCCTCGGGCACCGAGTCCGCAACGATCCCCGCCCCGGCCTGCACATACATCGTGCCGTCCTTCACCAGAGCCGTCCTGAGCCCGATACACGTGTCCATCGTCCCATTCGCGGCGAAATACCCAATGCACCCGGCGTAAATGTTACGCCGCGTCGGCTCCAGCTCCTCGATAATCTCCATTGCCCGCACTTTCGGCGCACCAGAAAGCGTCCCGGCCGGAAACGCCGCCACCAAAGTGGCAAGTGCATCCTGCTCCGGCCGCAAACGCCCCTCCACGTTCGAGCTAATATGCATTACGTGACTGAATTGCTCGATCACGAAGCTCTCCGTCACCTTAACCGAGCCGATCTCCGCCACCCGGCCCACGTCGTTCCGCCCCAGATCGAGCAGCATCAGGTGCTCCGCCCGCTCCTTGGGATCGCCCAGCAGCTCCCGCTCAAGCGCCTGATCTTCCTCGAAATTCGGGCCCCTTCGCCGCGTGCCCGCCAGCGGCCGCAAGGTCACAATCCCGTCCCGCAGCCGCACCAGGATCTCCGGGCTGGCCCCGACTACCGCGAAGCCCCCGAAATCCAGGAAGAACATAAACGGTGACGGATTGATCCGCCGCAATGCCCGATACAACGCAAACGGAGGCAAAGCGAAAGGCGCAGAAAACCGCTGCGCCAGCACGATCTGAAACGCGTCCCCCGCGGCGATATACTCCTTCGCCCGCACCACGGCCCCCATGAACTCCTCCGGAGCCATGTTCGAAGCCGGCTCGGGCATAGCCGGCAGGCTGACCGGAGGAGCAGGGTGGGGCAGGGGCCTTTCCAGCGCCGCCTCCGCTGCGGCGAGGCGTGCTTCGGCGGCCTCCCAGGCCGCCTGCACACCCATCCCCGAGCCCGGATACACCGGCGCCGCCAGCGTCAGCTCGTCATTGACGTTGTCGAAAATGGCAAACAGCGTCGGACGCATCAGCAGACTGTCCGGCACGCCTATTTCGTCGGCGTTCTCGTCCGGCAGGCGCTCCATTAGCCGCACCATGTCGTAGCCGAGATACCCCACCAGCCCGCCAGTCATCGGCGGCATCCAGCCCGGCACCTCCATCCGCGTCTCACCGATCACGCCCCGCAGGCTTTCCAGAGCCGGGCGATCCTCCGCGACAAAGGCATGTGGCGCCGACAAAGCATACCGGTTCAGCTCCGCCCGGCCGCCCTGGCAGCGCCAGATCAGGTCCGGCGCCATCCCTATGATGGAATACCGGCCCCGGGCAGCCCCGCCTTCCACGCTCTCCAGCAAAAAGCTGTTCGGCTGCCCGTAGGCGAGCTTCAGGAAGGCCGCCACCGGGGTCTCCAGGTCCGCCACGCTCCGCCGCCAAAGCAGCGTGCCCTGGCCCGCCTCATAGGCGGAACGGAACGCTGCATAACCCGGCGGCAGCATGACGTTCATGTGCTTCCCTCCTTCAGGAGCCTGACGCGAAACTCTCAAACACCTTCTGGTTCACGCGAGGATTCATCCGATCCCGCAGCGCTCTGGCAAACCCGGCATTGATATCCGTCACCAGCGTCCGCTGCAGTGCCGCAACAACACTGTCATATCCCGCCTTGTCCTGCTCGGGCTTCGGCACTTCGGTCTTGTCCGGTACCGCGACGATGAATTCATCCCCGGACCCCACCATTGTCGGTTGCCCCGGCTTCAGGCTGAACAGCACCTTCTGCAGCGGTGCCGGCATCCCCTCGGCCGAGCCGGTGCGCGTGATCATTGGCGTCGGCCGGACCGTAACACCTGCGACCGTCGCCGCATCCGCGATGCTCTGGCCGCCCTGGATGGCCGTAAGCATCTTCGTCGCCGCCTCTTCCGCCTCCTTCCGCCGGGCCGCTGCGGTCCAGTCCGCCGTCACTTGGTCCTTCACCTCGTTGAACGGCTTCTCATGCGCCGGCGTGACGCTCTGCACCGCCACTGCGTAGAATACCGAGCCGCCTTGTCCCGGAAGCTGCACCTCGTTCAGTTGCGCCGGCGGCTGGCCAACTTGGGTTTTGAAAGCCGCATCTACCAAAGCCTTCCGCAGCTCGGGCGGGCCAGGGATCGGCGCCGGGCCGCCTGCCGGCGTGGTGCCTTGTGCATCCAGCGTGCCCTCTACGCCCACCAGCCCCAGGTTGCTGGGGATTTTCGTGAGCCCCACGCCCGTGCCCAGGATGTCGTCCACCTTGTTGACCACATCATAGATCTGCTGCGAGGCCTTCTGCTGCAGCACGCGGGCGCGGATTTCGTCCTTCGCCTGGGCGAAGCTCTTCTCGGAGCCCGGCGTGGCTTGCGTTACCTTCACGACGTCCCAGCCGAGCGCTGTCTTGATCGGCCCGGCCACGGTGCCCGGCTGGGCCTCGAACGCGGCCTTCGCCAGGTCGGGATCGGGCACGCCCGCCTCGGACGTCTTGTCCAGCTCTACCGCGCTGCCGCCGTCCGCCTGCGCCTGCTTCTGGATTGCCGCCCAATCGGCGCCTGAGTGCCACTGATCGGTGAGCGCTTTCGCCTCGGCCTCATCATGCAGCACCACGACCTGCAGCGACCGGCTGGCCGGGCTCCCGTATTCCGATTTGTGCGAGTCATAGTAGGCCTGGAGTTCCTGATCCGTCGCTGTGAGGGCTTTGGCCAGCGTCTCCGGTGCAAGCACCGCGGCCTGGACTCGCCGATACTCCGGCACCTGGTACGCCCAGGGGTGATTGTCGTACCAGTTCTTCATTTCGGCGTCGGTGGGCGCCGGCGGGTTCGGCTCCGCATCCACCGGGAACTCCGCCATCAGGGCCGAGCGTTTCTCCTCCTCGACGGCGAAGATGGACCTCGCCATCGGCGGCGGAACTGTTACTCCGGTCGTGATCGCCCCAAGCAGTTGCTGGGTCGCGAGCTGCTGGCGCATCAGCGCCAGGAACTGCTGTTCACCAAGACCATTGGCCTGCAGCACCGCATCAAGCTTCGCGCGGTCGAACTGGCCGTTCGCCCCGAGAAACGCCGGCATGGAGAACACTGCCCCCCGCAGCGCCGCATCCGGCACCACCACGCGCAACCGCCTGAGCTCCTGGTCGATCGCAATCTGGCTTACCATCTGGCTGAGCGTCTGGTCGGCGACCTGCCGCCGCAACGGGGGCGTGACGTCCTGTCCTGGCGGCAACTGCCGTTCCATCACCGCCATGTTGCGCTGGAAGCTCTCCTGGAACTGAGCAGGCTCGATAGTCTCGCCACCCACTTTCGCGAGATAGGTCGTGGTTCCGATCTGGCGCACCACGTCGCCCACACCCCAGACGACGAAGGCCACCACCATGATCCCGAAGAAAATCCGGACCGGCCAAGTTTCCAGGTAGCGGCGAAGGGACGTTAACATTGCGCGGCGACGGCCATGGGAGGCCGCAGCTTATACGGTCACCTCCCGGTGTTTGCCAGCGGCGCTGCGGGCTGCCAACTCGCTGTCGGCTTAGATCCGGTCAGCCATGCCTCTGCGGATGCTCCAATCGTTCGACCCGCTGGATCAGCTCATCGATCTGGCCTTGCAGGTCGCTTCGGCATCGATCCCCTTTGTCAAAGCCGCTTCAACGCGCGTGAGCCGTCTATCGATCCGGGTAAGCCGCCCGTTGATGCGGCGGGACTGATCCTCGAACTCATTCCGAAGCGCCTCCTGATTGTTCAGGACGCGCTGCACCAGGGACCGCAGCAGTTCCGGGCCAACGGGCTCGGGCATTGCTCGCTTCTTGCCCTATTAAGGCCGATTAAGGAAGAGTTGGCAGGGCCCCCTGTAGTCGGCCGTCGCCTTTATGCCGCCCTGGCGAGCCTCCGCCGGGCCGCCGCGACCTCCGGCCCCGTTACGACCAGCGGCGCGCAACCTTCCGCTTCCCACTGCAGGATTGCGAAGTCCGGATGCAGCATCATCGGGGCGCTACCATTCTCGAACATGCACTTGCCCCCGGTGTCGAGGAACGACTCGGTCGGCAGCCCCTCGGCCAGGATCACGTCATGCCGCGGCAGCTCCACATGGTAGTAGGTGACGCGATCCATGGGCACCTGCGCGATGGCAGCCCCATTGATCAGGTACTTCACCGGGATCAGCACCCCTTCGAAGAACACCGCATGATCGGGCGATAGCCAGAGGTCGCGCGCCGGCCGCCTTGGCCCGAACGCCCCGGCCCGCACGCGGACCGGCCAGACCTTCCGCGGCTCCGGGTGCCGCGCGCAATCAACGGACCGCCGGCCGATCCATACGACCGGCGCTGCCGCCCCCCCGAGTTCGGTCGGTACGAGGTCGCCCTCTCGCAGCTCCTCCACCGGCACATCGCCACGGGTCGTCCGGATCAGCGTCCCTTCGGTGAAGCAGGGCATCGCCCCCAGCCCGCCATCGGCGTTGACGGTCTCCAGCTCATTGCGCTGAGCTGTGGTGAGACTCGAGCCCAGATCCAGCGTGCCGATCACCGAACCTGTGTTGCCCGGTCCGCTGTACAGTAGCAACGCATCGTCCCCGTCTGAGGCAATGCCGCCCGAGACAATCTGTGTGCTTGCGATGGGCGTGATCGAGCCGTAGGTCACGCTGCTGACATTGCCATTGCCGTCGGAGGCAATGCTGACGCTCTGCAGCACGATCTCGGCGTGCGTATTGAAATTGCTGATCACCGCGCCGAAGCCGTCCAGCGACCCAATGGTCAGCACGCCGAACGATGTGCCGTTTTTGAAAGTGACGGTCTGGCTGTTATCGATTGTACCGGCATTGACGAACAGGTTGCCGCCCCCGGCTACGTCTAATGTGCCGCCGCCACCGCCCCCGTCAGTGATGGTGGGGCTGGAAACGAGCATGGTGCCGGCCTGGCCCAGGATGGTGCCCGTGTTAATCAGCGAGTCGGTGGCGACGAAGGTCCCGTTGGGACCAAGCGTGCCTGTGTTGTCATAGGTCGTCGGATCGACCACGCCCCCGAGGATCTGGAGAATGCCGGTCGCCGTGTGGCTCAACGCACCCGCGACATTGAGGGTCGAACCGGCACCGACCACGACATCGCCGTTCGTGATCGCCATGTTCCCGGTCACATGCAGATAGCTGCCATGGCCTTCCAGGTCGATGTCGCCCGAACCACCGGCTGAGCCGACCTGGGCACTGCTCGCGGTCAGCGTCGCCCCATTCGCAATCGAGAGGTCCCCAACGCCGGCTCCGCCGACAGTCAGCAGGCCGTCCCCTGCATTGGTGCCGGACAAGGTGATGGAGCTACCCGTGCCCGAAAGCGCCACGTTTCCTGAGGCTGTGGATTGGTTGCCGATAACCAGGTCCGTGGCATCCACCGTCCCGCCAGCCGAAACTCCCAGCGAACCGGTCGCCCCGTCTCCCACCACCAGCGTGCCCCCGACGTTCCACGTGGAGTTCGTCCCCGTCACCGTGACCGATGATCCATCGGCCCCCGAGGCCGCCCCGATGTCCGCTGCAGGTCCTGAGTAACCCGTCCCAGGGTTCGTAATCACGGTGGCCCCGTTGAGGATGCGCAGTGTCCCGAGCCCCGTGCCAAGATCCGCCGGCACGAGGCTGTCCACGGTGTTTCCACCCACTGTGAACTGCCCCACGTTGTTCAACGTGGAGCCGGGACCGGTGACCGTAACGTCGCCCTCTCCGCCGGTATCGAAGCCAATCGATATCCCGCCTCCCGGCTGCCTCGCGTTGCCGCCGCTGTGGACCGTCCCCCCCTGCTCAACGACCAGGGCGCCCATCCCGGCGTCCCCGACATTCACCTGGCCCGATGCTGAGAGGGAGCCGCTAACCACCACGGTGCCGGAGCCCCCAGCCTGTTCGCCGATATCGACCGCGGGAAGATCCCCGTTGCTGGTCCCCGCAATGACGGTGCCCCCAGCCGAAATCGTTATCGCGCCGGAACCGAGATTCCCAACCACCACATTGTTCGTCCCGGCATTTAATAGCCCAGCCACTGCAAGGGAGCCGCTCCCGGCATCCCCCAGGATGATCTCCCCTGATTCCGTGAAGCTGGAGCCAGTCCCGACAGACAGCAGGCCACCCTGGTTGGCGGATGCCCCGAGATCCAAGACCGCCCCTCCGCCGCCCAAGGGTCCCGACGAACCGGACTGCGTGATCTCCAGCACACCGCTACCGGTGTTCGCCACGAGGGTTGCGGCCGACGTTCCCTGTCCAACGATCAGCGTCTGAGGATGCGCCGATGGGTCGAAAACAACGTTTCCGCCGTTCAGCCCCCCGTCAACCTGAAGCGTGCCGCCATCGCCGATCTCTGCGACACCCGAGCCCGACAGCGAACCGTTGACCTCCAGCGATCCGCCGGGCGTAACTTCAAGCAGGCCATCGTTGGTTGTGGCAGTGATTGTGCCGGTGCCGGAAGCGGTTTGACCCGCCTCAATCGTGCCGCCACCGAAGTTCGAGCCGTTGATAGTGACGCCCACGCGCCTGCTCCCAGGTTACGAGAAAGACAACTGCGTACAAGAAGATCCGCACGCAGACATTGCATTCCCGCATTTAACATCTGGTGAATTTTAACCCCGGTCCCGCCTACCTCATCCAGCTTGCACCTCGCGGCCCCCCGCCTCTAATCACCCCCATGCCCCAACTCATTGCCGGCAACTGGAAAATGCACACGCTCCGCGCCGAGGCGGAGGCCCTGGCCCGTGCCATCCGCGACGGCGCCCCCGAGATCACCTGCGACCTGCTGATTTGCCCACCAGCCATCCATCTCCATGCCGTTGCCCCCATCCTCGCCAGTTCCGCCGTCGCCCTCGGGGCCCAGGACTGCCATCAGGAACCCAAAGGGGCCCATACCGGCGATATCAGCGCCCCCATGCTGTACGATGCCGGAGCGCGCTGGGTTATCCTCGGCCACTCGGAACGCCGGCGGGACCACGGTGAAACTGATGAGCTGGTCCGCGAGAAGGTCGTCGCCGCTGTCGAGGCTGGCCTGACCCCCATCGTGTGCGTTGGCGAAACCGCGGATCAACGCCGGTCAGGCCAGGAAACCGAGGTCGTCGGCTGGCAGCTCTCCGGCAGCCTGCCCAAGGGCTTCGCCGGCGTGATCTCCTATGAGCCGGTTTGGGCCATCGGCTCCGGTAAGACCCCAACAGAGCAGCAGGTTGCCGCCATGCACGCGTTCATCCGGGAGGAGCTGCGGCGGCAGTTCGGCGAGGCGGGACGCACCATCCGGATTCTGTACGGCGGCTCGGTCAAGCCGTCCAACGCGAGCGCCTTGCTTAGGGTGCCGAATGTGGACGGTGCGCTGGTCGGGGGCGCCAGTCTTGTTGCCGAGGACTTTCTGGCCATTGCCCGGGCGGGCCAGGGGATAGACCTAAATGCCTCTCCGTGGTCCTCCCATGGTCCTCAGCCTTCTCCGTGTTGAAAACTGAACCGCGCCCCCCGAGCCCACACCCAGCATAGCCCTTGTGAACCGGGCCACCCGCTCCTATCACCAGCCCGCATGATGGCCGTCCTGATGTCCGTCCAGGTTTTCGTCTGCATCGCCCTGATCGGCGTTGTACTGATCCAAAGGAGCGAGGGCGGTGGCCTGGGCATCGGCAGCTCGCAGGGCATGGGCGCCTTCATGTCCGGGCGCGGCACCGCCAATCTGCTCACCCGCACCACTGCTATCCTGGCTGCCATTTTTCTCGCTCTGTCACTCACGATGGCGGTGCTGAACCGCGGCACCTCGGGCGCCGGGAGCTCCGTCCTGGCGATGCCCCAGACTTCCCCGCCTACCTCGCCCGGCAAGAATGTGCCGCTCAATCATGCGGCGGTTCCGCCGAGCCAGAACATCAAGGCCGCCCCCGGCCCGGCTCCGGCACCAGCCGTCCCGCCAGGACCGCAGGTCCCGCATTAAAAGCTTCGCCACAAAAGCCTTCCCTGTAGCCGATTCGGCTACCTATATCGGAGTTCCATGACGCGGTTTGTCTTTATTACCGGCGGCGTGGTCTCCTCGTTAGGTAAGGGTATTGCATCGGCGGCCCTCGGGGCGCTGCTGCAGGCGCGCGGCTACAGCGTGCGGCTGCGCAAGCTCGATCCCTATCTCAATGTCGATCCCGGCACGATGAGCCCCTACCAACACGGCGAGGTGTTCGTCACCGACGACGGAGCGGAGACCGACCTCGATCTGGGCCATTACGAGCGCTTCACCGGCGTGCATGCCACCAGAGCGGACAATGCCACCACGGGGCGCATTTATTCCGAAGTGATCGCCAAGGAGCGTCGCGGTGACTACCTGGGCGCCACGGTGCAGGTGATCCCGCACATCACCGACGCGATCAAGGAAACCATCGTCAACGAGACCAGCGGCTTCGATTTCGTCCTGGTGGAGATCGGCGGAACCGTCGGCGACATCGAAAGCCTGCCATTCCTGGAGGCCATCCGCCAGCTCAGCAATGAGGTCGGGCCGGAATGCTGCATGTTCGTGCACCTGACCCTGGTGCCCTACATTCCCTCGGCGGGGGAGTTGAAGACCAAGCCGACCCAGCACTCGGTGAAGGAGCTGCTGAATGTCGGAATCCAGCCGCAGATGCTGCTGTGTCGCTGCGACCGCCCGATCCCTGCGGCCGAGCGGCGCAAAATCGCCCTATTCTGCAACCTTCACCCGGAAGCCGTGATCGCAGCGCTGGACGTTGATACGATCTACGCGGTGCCGCTCAGCTATCACGCAGAGGGCATGGATCGAGAAGTCCTCCGGTATTTCGGCCTCCCACACGATGGCAAGCCGGACCTGAGGCGCTGGGAGGACACCGTGGAGGCCATCCGCTCCCCGGAGGGCGAGGTGCGGATCGCTGTCATCGGCAAGTACACCCACCTACCCGATAGCTATAAGTCCCTGGGCGAGGCGTTAACCCACGGGGGCATCGCCAACCGTGTGCGAGTGAACCTCGACTGGGTTGACAGCGAAATTTTCAGCCAGCCGGACGCCGTCCAACTCCTGGACGCGGTCAACGGCATCCTGGTGCCCGGCGGCTTTGGCGAACGCGGCACCCCCGGCAAGATCGAGGCGGTACGCTTCGCGCGGGAACGCCGGGTGCCGTTCTTCGGCATCTGCTTCGGCATGCAGATGGCGGTGATCGAGGCCGCCCGGAATCTGGCCGATCTGGCTGACGCCTCCTCCACCGAGTTTGGGCCTTGCAAAACCCCGGTCGTCGGGCTGCTGACGGAATGGGCCCGCGGGAACGAGATCGAACGCCGCATCGAAGGCGGCGATCTGGGCGGCACCATGCGGCTCGGCGCCTATCCGGCCGTGCTGAGCGAGGGCAGCCTGGTCCGTGAGCTTTATGGCGACGCCGCGGTTATTCGGGAACGGCACCGGCACCGCTACGAGGTTAACGTGCATTTCCGGACGATCCTGGAATCGACGGGCATGCGGTTTTGCGGCATGTCGCCCGATGGCGTGCTGCCGGAAATCGTCGAACGCCCGGAACACCCCTGGTTCGTCGGCGTGCAGTATCACCCCGAGCTGAAATCCAAGCCGTTCGATCCGCACCCGTTGTTCGCCGGGTTCATTCAAGCCGCTGTTCGTCAGGCGCGGTTGGTGTGACCGCTGGGTTTGTGGCTGGCGGTTTTTGCGGCGCCGCCCTAATCATCGCCGCCTATTTCGCCAACCAGAAGGGATGGCTGGCTTCAACTGACTGGCGGTTTCCGGCCATCAATCTCGTTGGTGCTATCCTGATCTTCGGCTCGCTGTTTGTTCAGTGGAACTTGCCCTCCGCCGTTATCGAGGCTTTCTGGATTGCGATCAGTCTCTATGGCTTGCTCCGGAGCCGCGCATCATGAAGACCGTCCATGTCGGACCCATCGCAATCGCCAACGACCGCCCGTTTGCCCTGATAGCCGGTCCATGCCAGATCGAATCGCGCGGCCACGCACTAGAGGTCGCCGCCGCTCTGCGGGAACTCTCGGCCGGCACCGGCGTCCCGCTGATCTACAAGTCCAGCTTCGATAAGGCCAACCGCACCAGCGCCACCAGCGCCCGCGGCGTTGGCGTGGAAGCCGGCTTGGCCATCCTGGCCGAAGTCCGCGAGCGCACCGGCCTGCCGACGCTGACCGACGTACACGCTCCCGAACAATGCGCCGCGGCAGCACTGGCCGTCGATGTCCTGCAAATCCCCGCCTTCCTATGCCGCCAAACCGACCTGCTCCTGGCCGCCGGGCGCACCGGCAAACCGATCAACGTGAAAAAGGGCCAGTTCCTGGCTCCGTGGGACATGGCGCAAGTCGCCGCCAAGATCGCCTCCACCGGCAACGAAAACATCCTGCTTTGCGAGCGCGGCGCGAGCTTCGGCTACAACATGCTGGTGACCGATTTCCGCGCCCTGCCGATCATGGCACGGACCGGCTATCCCGTGGTGTTCGATGCCACCCATTCGGTGCAGCTTCCAGGCGGACAGGGCACGTCTTCCGGCGGCCAGCGGGAGTTCGCCCCGGTTCTGGCCCGCGCCGCCCTGGCTGCGGGAGTCGCCGCGGTGTTCATCGAGACCCACCCGGACCCGGACCACGCCCCCAGCGATGGACCGAACATGATCCCCCTCAGAGAAATGCCCGCGCTCATCGCCGGGCTCAAACAATTCGACGATCTGGCCAAGCGCGCTGCCTGAGCCGTACAAGCGTCGGGCAAACTTCTAGGGGAGTCCGATGACCAAGATCACCCGCACCGAACCTAACCCGATCCTGGCTAAGGCGGTGGAACATCACGGCTTTGTCTTTCTGCAGGGCTGCACCGCGCGAGACCCCTCCAAGGATGTTAAGGGCCAGACCCAGGACATCCTCGAACAGATCGACCAGCTTCTGGAGACCCACGGAACCGATAAGACGCGCTTGCTCCAGGCGCAGATCTGGGTCACGGACATCCGCTTGCGGGACGCGATGAACGAGGCCTGGACCGCCTGGCTGCCTTCAGGCGGCGCACCCGCCCGGGCCTGTGTGGAGGCCAAGCTGGCCGATCCGCGTCTACTCGTCGAAATTATGGTGACTGCCTGTAAATGAACCCGAAACGCCGGGGCGCCAGACAATGCCCCGGCGTGCGATTTTTGTCGTACTTATAGGACAGAAATCCAACCAATCTTGGTTGTCCACAGCCTGTTCTGTGGAATTTACGTCGCTCGCAAGCCTTTTGAGGCCCTGGCGGATTGGCAGACTCGCAACCCCGCAGATACCCGGAACGCCAAGTCTGGGTTCTAAGAAACGGGGATCGTTGGAATGCAGCGACGGCTTGGTGGCGGCGCAGCAACGTTGCTTCTCTCACTTATTATCGGAATCGAATCATTCGGTGCTGGCCCCGCATACTCCGCGATCGACCGACATCACAAGCTCATCGCGCCCACCAGCCATTACGGCTTCCACCACGGAAGCCACCTCACGCGCCACACCTATTGGCCCGGCATCTCCTGCGTGCCATACGCCCGCGAGGTATCCGGCATTGATCTCCCTGGGAACGCCCGAGATTGGTGGCGCAATGCGGCTGGAGTTTATGCCCGAGGGCTTGTGCCACAGGTGGGAGCGGTGCTCGCGTTCCGTAGTATTCGGCGTATGCCCCTGGGGCACGTTGCGGTCGTAGAACGCGTGATCAACCAGCGGGAGATCGAGATCAATCAAGCCAACTGGGGCAATGGCGGCCGGGTAACCCATGATGTCGCGGTGGTCGATGTGTCCGAGGAGAACGACTGGTCCGCCGTGCGGGTAGAGATCGGGTATGGCCCGAAATTTGGCGATATCTACCCGACCTACGGGTTCATCTACCATCAGCCGGATAAGGGCGCGGTACTCGCGTCTGTTGCATCACCTGCTCCCCGGGCGGCGCTGGGCTGGGTCACCACGGTCGAAGTGCGGGGCGTTGCCGCGCGTGACAACGAGGTGGCAGAGGCTCTCCCCGATCCGCATGGGCCGCGGAAACTGCTGGTCCAAACGGCGAGCACCCAGCGGTAGCTCTGGGCGCGACCGAGGCTACCGCGCCCCGTGCACGTTCAGATACACGGCATACACCGACGTGCTCGCGCACATGAACAGCCGGTCGCGTTTGCGCCCGCCGAAGCACAGATTAGCGCATACCTCCGGCAGGTGGATTTTCCCGATAACCGTCCCATCCGGCGCATAGCACCGCACCCCGTCTTCCCTCGGATCGGCCCACCCGGAGGCCGACCAGATGTTGCCATGCTCATCGCAGCGAATGCCGTCGCTCATGCCTGGCGCGAAATTCTCGGCGAACACCCGCCCGTTGCGAAGCCGCACTCCATCCACCTCGAAAACCCGGATATGCGAGGGGCCACCGTGGGTAATACCCGTATCCACGATATAGAGCAGCCGCTCATCAGGTGCGAAACACAGTCCGTTCGGCCGGGTGAAGTCGTCCGCCACCACCGTCGCCCGGCCGGCCGCGGGGTCCAGCTGGTACACGTGCCGCGGCAGCTCGGCCTCAGCCCGGTGGCCCTCGTACGGCCCGTCGATTCCGTATCCCGGATCGCTGAACCAGATCGCTCCATCGCTCGCCACCACCACATCATTGGGACCGTTCAGGGGCTTGCCTTCGTAGCGGTCCATCAGGACGGTGATCCGCCCGTCATGCTCGGTGCGGGTCAGGCGCCGCGTGTCATGTTCGCAACTAATCAGGCGGCCTTCGCGGTCGCGCGTATTTCCGTTGGTGTAGTTAGACGGGGAGCGGAACACCGAGACATGCCCGTCGTCGGCCAGCCAGCGCATCATCCGGTTGTTTGGGATATCGCTCCAGATCAGGCAGTTCAGATCGGCAAAGTACACCGGTCCTTCGGCCCAGCGGAACCCGCTGGCGATACGCTCGATGCCGGCGTTCCCCTGCTGATAGGTGAATCGCTTGTCCAGCTTTTCGATCCGCGCATCCGGATAGCGGAGGTCGGGCAGATGGCCGAGCGGAAGCGAACCGACGACAGGAGCATGTTCGTGCATCTCAGGCCTCCGCGATCATCCGGCCGAGGCGCCGGCCGCCGAAAATATGAACGTGGAAATGTCCGACTTCTTGCCCGGAATTGGCCCCCATGTTGGCGAGCAGACGATAACCGGCCTCCTCGAGGCCAAGCTCCTTGGCGATCTTGCCGACCGCCCGCATGAAGCCTGCAATCTCTTCCTCGGGCGCCTGAGTGCTGAAATCGGCGAAAGACACGTACTGTCCCTTTGGGATGACCAGCACATGCACTGGCGCCTGGGGGTGGATATCGTGAAAGGCCAGCGCCCAGCGGTCCTCATAAACCTTCTTGCAGGGGATCTCCCCCCGCAGGATTTTGGCGAAGATATTTCCCGGATCGTACGATCCCAGGCCGCTGACCGCCATCCGTCCCTCCGTGAAACACTCAGGGAGTTTTCGTCGTCTGCGCCGGCAAGGCAACCGGGTCCCGGGAAGCTCGCGCGGCTTTTTCCGCAATGCCGCTCGTCCCCTCCCGCCGCCCCAACTCCTCCCACACCTGCTCCGGGCGTACGCCAGCAGCGGCCCACAGCACCATCAGATGATAGAGCACGTCGGCACTCTCGGCGATGACTGCTGCATGGTCGGACGCCATTGCGGCGATCAGGCACTCGACCGCTTCCTCGCCGAACTTTTGCGCTACCTTCGCCATTCCGCGCGACAGCAGGCGAGCCGTGTAGCTGACGGAAGGATCGGCACTGCGGCGGCTTTCGACCACCGCGTAAAGCCGGTCCAGAGTCGTGCCGTTCGGCTGTTCCTGCGCCATGGCTCAGCCCATTGCCCGTAGGTGGCGCACCGGCAGGCCGGCCTCGGCCATCCCGGCCTTCACCTCGGCAATCGAAAGGTGGCCGAAATGGAACACAGAGGCTGCCAAAAGCCCGGTCGCACCCGCTGCGGCCCCTTCGATAAAGTGCCGGATCGAACCCACGCCACCCGAAGCAATGACCGGAAGACGCACCGCCCGGCACACGGCCCGGAGCAGGTCCAGATCGAATCCTTCCCCAGTGCCATCCCGGTCCATGCTGGTCAGCAGGATTTCTCCCGCCCCGAGCGCCGCGACCTGCCGTGCCCAGGCTATCGCATCGCGTCCGGTGCCACGGCGGCCCCCATGGGTAAACACCTCCCACCCGGGGCCGCTCCGCCGGGCGTCAATGGCAACAACCAAGCACTGGCTGCCGAACTTGCGCGCGGCCTCGGCCACCAGTTCGGGGCGTGCGGCTGCGGCGGAGTTGATGCTGCACTTGTCCGCCCCCGCGAGCAGCAGCCGGCGCATATCCTCGATGCTGCGTATGCCTCCGCCGACCGTCAGCGGCAGGAAAATCCTTTCCGCCGTCCGCGCGACAACATCCAGGATCGTGTCCCGGTTTTCGTGGCTCGCGGTGATGTCCAGGAAGCACAGCTCGTCCGCGCCCGCCAGGTCATAGACCTCGGCCTGGGCGACCGGGTCGCCGGCATCCCGCAGCGAGACGAAATTTACTCCCTTCACCACCCGGCCATCCTTCACATCCAGGCATGGGATGACGCGCAGCTTCAGCATCGCAGTGCCTGTAGGGCTTCGCGCAGATTCAGCCGGCCGTCGTAGAGGGCCCGCCCCACGATTACCCCTTGGATGCACGTCCCCTCGGCCGCCCGACGCAAAGAGAGCAGGTCGGGGAGGCCGGAGACGCCGCCGGAAGCGATGACCGGGACAGTGACGGCATCCGCCAGCGCTACCGTGGCCTCGATGTTCACCCCACCCAGCATCCCGTCGCGCATGATATCGGTATAAATGAACGTGGCCACGCCGGCATCCTCGAGCCGGAGCGCGAGATCACGCGCGGTGATCTGGGAGGTTTCGGCCCAGCCCTCGGTCGCCACCATTCCGTCGCGGGCGTCAATTCCCACCGCGATCCGGCCCGGGAACAGCCGGCACGCCTCGCGAACAAGGGCCGAATCACGCACCGCGGCGCTCCCCAGGATCACGCGCCGTATGCCGGCCTCGATCCATCTCCGTATATCCGCGATCGTCCGAATGCCACCGCCAAGCTGCACCGGGATTGCCACGGCGCCGAGGATGGCACTGACCGCTCTTTCGTTAGCCGGTCGTCCGGCGAACGCGCCGTTCAGATCTACCACGTGCAGCCATTCCGCGCCTCCGTCCGCCCACGCCTGCGCTTGGGCCGCCGGATCGGCATTATAAAGAGTTGCCCCCGCCATATCGCCGCGGCGTAGCCGCACACAGGCGCCGTCCTTCAGGTCGATGGCCGGATAAACTGTAAGCGCGGTCATTCAGCCCGTCTCGCGCTGGCGGCCTGACGGCTTCAGCCGCTTGTAGTAGTAGAATCCTCGGACCGTCTTGCCGCTGACCCGGGCATAGGCCGGATGAACCCCCCAGCGCACGAATCCCAGTGACTCGTAAAGGCGTATCGCGGCGGCCTGTGTCTCTCGCACGTCCAGGTTCAGTACGTGGTAACCCTGCGCCCGCGCGGCCTCCTCCACCGCCCGGGTCAGCATCCGCGCGAGCCCGTGGCCGCGGGCATAGGGCGCCACGAACGCGTGCATCAGGGTCGCCGCAAAGGCCTGGGCCTCGTTGTTGCGTGGCGGCCGAACAAGCTGCGCCGAACCGACCGACAGATTGTTCAGGCGTACTATGAAAAGCTGTCGCTCCGGGACTAGCAGTACGCCGCGGTAGTAGCTCTCCAGCGAGCGGTGGCCAGGCGGGTTGACCCAGCCAAACCCGCCGCCGTCAATAATCGCAGCATGCGTTGCCTCGCAAAGCGCGTGCAGGTCCTCGTCACTCAGGCGTTCAACCCGTTCCACCGAACGTTCCGGCGGCACGGCTGGGGCAGTGTCATTCGCCATCTCAGGGTAACCAGTGCAGGAAATTCGAGAGGATCCTGAGGCCGACGGTCTGGCTCTTCTCCACGTGGAACTGCGTGCCTGCGCGGTTGCCGGTCGCCACCATTGCAACCACCGGTCCGCCATAGTCAGTGGTCGCGATCACTTCGCGGGGCGATCCACCGGTCAGCGCGTAACTATGCACGAAGTAAACGTGGTCATCCGGTTTCAGGCCCTCCAGCAGGGGATGACAGCCGGGCTCGAAACTTAGTCCGTTCCAGCCCATCTGCGGCAAGCGCAGGCCTGGAGCCTCCACTGCCGCAATCTCTCCCCAAATCCAGCAGAACCCGGGCGTGACCTCATGCTCCAGGCCCCGCTCGGCCAGCAATTGCATGCCGACACAGATCCCCAGCAGCGGGGCCCCGCGGTCGCTTGCCTCCCGGATCGCCTGCGGCATTCCGGCGACCCCTGCTAGCCCGCGGGCACAGTCGGCGAACGCGCCCTGGCCCGGGAGCACGATCCGGTCCGCGGTCAGCACGGTATCCGGATCGTTGGTTACCACGACCCGCGCGCTGACCTCGGCTTTTTCTGCGGCGACCGCGAGCGCCCGCGAGGCGGAAGCGAGGTTCCCACTTCCGTAATCCACGACCGCGATAATCACGGTGCCCCTCCGCCGCTCAGGAACCGTGGCCCCAGATCCGGCCGCAACATCAGCAGACGCGCAAGCGCCGCGTCCGCGCTTGACGCAGTCACCACGTGCGCAATGACGTAGCCGCGCAGAGATAGTGACCATCGCCAGAGATCGCGCCCGGTCAGCCCGATCAGAACCGCCAGTCCGATTTCCAGCACGGGCTCTGCGGGAGCTGCGGTCAGCATGCCGATCAGCACTGCCGCGGCCAGCGCCAACACGCCGGGAATCCAGGCCCGATGGGCTAACAGCCAAAGGCCGCCAAACAGCAATGCGCCCCAGGAGAAACCCTCCGCGATCAACACCGGCACCGCGCCGCGACGCAGATGCGCGGTATAGGCTTTCATACCGGCCAGCCTTTCGGCTGACCGGTATTGAGTCTTGTATCGCGCGCGGCCGCCCCACCAACCCCGCGCGCGATACCGCTCCGCATACGGTCAAGCCTCATGCTGCGCGGTATCACAAGGCCCCCTTGGTGGAAGGCACGCTTTCCGGGGCCCGCGCATCCTGCTCGATCGCCATTCGCAGGGCACGAGCGGCCGCTTTGAAACATGCCTCTGCCACGTGATGCGTGTTGCGTCCGGCCCGCTGAATCACATGGACTGTGATCAGAGCGTTCATGGCGAAGGCCCGGAAGAACTCCTCGAACAGCTCGGTTTCCATATCTCCAAGCCGTTGCTGAGCGAAGCTGACCTGCCAACTCAGCAACGGGCGGCCAGAGATATCCACTGCGACCTCGGCCAGTGCCTCGTCCATCGGCACCAGCGCCTGCCCAAATCGCTGGATACTGCGCTTGTCCCCGACCGCCTGTGCGAATGCCTTGCCGAGCACGATCCCAACATCCTCGGTGGTGTGATGGCAGTCGATTTGCAGGTCCCCGTTTGCCCGTGCCGTCAGGTCGAAAAGCCCGTGGCGGGCGAAGGCGGTGAGCATGTGATCGAGCAAGCCAATCCCAGTATCCACCTCCGCCCTTCCGGACCCGTCCAGGTCGAGGCTGATCGAGACCTCGGTTTCGGTGGTGTTGCGGGAAATGGCAGCGGAGCGGCCCATCCCAGGACCACTAGCCCGTGGCTTTGCGCCGGTCCAGATCGGCATTTTTTGGGCTGTGGGCAAGAACTGAAAGGCACGACCTATGAGTGTTTTCTGCGAGGGTCTTCACAACTTCAGTTTGGGTTTCTGCGCACGGAATTCCGGTCCATGCCATTTTCTGGAAAAAAGTCACTAATTTAGGCTTGTTTTCGGGACAAGAACCCGTGATATTGCAGTATGGCAATCGTTCTCTACGAATTGGCGGGTGCAGATCCCGCGCTGCGGTTCAGCCCGTATTGCTGGCGCACGCGCATGGCGCTCGCTCATAAGGATCTAGCGGTTCGCGCACTTCCCTGGCGCTTCAGCGATAAGCAGGTGCTTGCATTTTCGAACCAGTCTCGCGTCCCTGTCCTGAAAGACGGAAACAAGACCGTTCCGGATAGCTGGGCGATCGCCCTTTATCTAGAGGAACGCTATGACGATCGCCCCAGCCTGTTCAACGGGGAGACCAGCCAGGCGCACGCCCACTTTATTAACGCCTGGGCCGACACCGTGCTCAACCCCATGGTTGCGCGCATACTCGTGCGTGACGTTCTCGATGTGCTCGATACAAAGGACAAAGCGTACTTTCGCAAATCGCGGGAGGAGCGGTTTGGCGCCAAGCTCGAGCAGCTTCAGGCTGAGCGTGAAGAGCGGTTACCGGAACTACGAACGCTTCTGGAGCCGTTGCGCGTTGCTCTAGGAGACGGGGAATGGCTGGGAGGCAGCGACGGTCCGAGCTACGCCGATTACATAATTTTCGGCGCGTTCCAGTGGGCGCGCTGCGTCAGCCGGTTCGAATTACTGGCGGAAGATGACCCGCTGTGGGGCTGGCGGGAACGCATGCTGGACTTGTTCGGCGGTCTCGCACGTAGCGCGAAGACAGTCTAGCCTTCCACGACCTCATCCAAGGCACTGCCCCACATGCGCTCCAGACCGTACACGCCACGCGCCTCCGGCTTGAACAGGTGCACGACAAAGTCTCCGGCGTCGATCAGCACCCACTCCGCGCCGCTCGCTCCTTCCACCTGCACCCGCTGCAGCCCCGCTTCGTGGAGCTTTTCGACTAGATGCTCGGCCATGGCGCTGATCTGACGGTCGGCCAATCCCGTAGCCACGATCATCCGATCGCAGAATGTGGCTTTACCATGCAGGTCGAGCGAGACGACATCTTCCGCCTTATCGTTTTCCAGGCTGGTTACGATTAAGCGTTGCAAGCTCTCCAGCCTCGCCTGATGCCGAGCGTCATCGTCCCGCCTGCCTTCGGTCCTGCGCGGCCCCGCTACCACGGCCTTTTTCAAAGCCGTTCCGGGCGTTTTGTTGGCGAGAGTTAGCGGCCGCGGTGGTTTGCGTTTAACGGGCTTCCTGGGGCCAGGCATGATAGGCAGTTTGGCTATGACACCCCTCCTTTACGGGCCGCGCGGAGCGCGCTGGCCGACAACGCATTCTGTGGCGCCATCAGTACCAACCAGGCTGGCGCCCGAGCACTGGCCAGCTTTGTAGCGGCGCGAAATGGCAGCCGGGTGGAGCGCAGCCGTTGCGCCGCCTTCCCTGCAAGCGCGCGATAGGTAAACGACGGGCGCGGCACAACAAGCAAAGGGACACGCGCGGCAAACTCGCTCCACCGGTGCCATTGCGGCAATTGTGCCAAAATGTCTGCCCCTATCACCCAGACGAAAGTCACTCGCGGAAAACGCCGTTGCAGCTCCTTTATGGTATCAACGCTGAGGCGCGTTCTCAACGCTTCTTCGATCCCTGTCGCTACGATCCGCCGCCCATCACTGATGCCCCGTGCCCATGCCAACCGTTGCTTGAAAGGCGCCATCCCGGCCTGCGGTTTCAGCACGTTGCCCGGAGAAACAAGCAGCCAGACCTGATCGAGCTGTAGCCGGTTCCGCGCGAGCTGTGCCACGTGCAAGTGCCCGGCGTGCGCCGGATTGAACGATCCACCCAGAATCCCAACCCGTGTCCGCCGGCGGTCACCGAAGCGCGGGAGTGGGTCGGGACTGACCGGCGCGGGGGTCATTGTTTCGCGCGCGGCGGCCCCGAGCCGAGTCTGATTATCCGCGATATCAGGGGCGCACCTGACCCGATCCACGGACTACGTAGCGGTAGGTGGTCAACTGCTCCAGTCCTACTGGTCCGCGTGCGTGAATGCGGCCCGTCGCGATCCCGATTTCCGCGCCAAACCCGAATTCGCCACCGTCGCAGAACTGTGTCGAGGCATTCCACATTCCTACGGCGCTATCCAGGTTGCGCAGGAAATATTCCGCTGCCTCCGCGTCCCCGGTGACGATGGCATCGGTGTGCTCGCTGCCATGTTGCGCGATATGGGCGAGCGCTGCGCCGATGCCATCGACCACCCGGACCGACAGCACGGCATCCAGCCACTCCGTATCGAAATCAGCCTGGCTCGCCGGGGGGAGGTCGGGAAGGATGTCACGCGCTGCCGCGTCAGCCCGGAAATCACAGCCTTGGGTGCGCAGATCGGCGATAATCGCAGGCAAAAGCGTGGGTGCAATCTCCGAGTCGATCAGCAAAGTCTCGGTGGCGCCGCAAATTCCAGTCCGCCGCATCTTGGCGTTAACAACGATCGCCCGCGCCATGGTGGGGTCTGCCCCTGCATGTACATAGGTGTGGCAAAGTCCCTCGGCATGAGCGAGCACCGGGACACGCGCCTCCCGCTGCACATGCTCGACCAGCGACTTACCGCCACGAGGGATAATGAGGTCAAGCAATCCAGTCGCGGCAAGCATTGCGGCTACGTAGGCTCGGTCGGCGGATGGTGCGATCTGCACCGCCGCATCCGGCATCTGCGCGCGGCGCAAACCCTGGACGAGCGCTGAATGAATGGCCCGGGCGCTATGTACGCTTTCGGACCCGCCGCGCAGGATCACCGCGTTCCCCGACTTCAGACACAAGCCGGCGGCATCTGACCCAACGTTCGGACGGCTCTCGTAGATCATGCCGATGACCCCGATCGGGGTCCTAACGCACTGAATGAGCAGCCCATTGGGGCGTGTCCAATCCGCGAGCACGCGGCCGACAGGATCAGGCAGGCGCGCAACATCTTCGAGCCCGCTTGCCATTGCCTCGATCCGCAATTCGTTCAGGCGTAGCCGGTCAATGAAAGCGGCCGTGCCGGAACATGCCTCCAGGTCATGCGCATTGGCGGCGAGGATCTTCGCCGCATGCTCACGCAGCGAGGCAGCCATCTGATGCAGGGCGGCATCCCGCTGCTCTCGCGAACTCCGGGCCAGGACCCGCGCCGCACTGCGCGCCGCCGTTGCTGCTCGGCTCAGATGTTGCCAGACCTCATGTTCGATATGCATGTGTTAGTACCCTAACGCGCAACCATCCTTGCGCGGATCGGATCCCGCAATCAAACACCCGCGCGCACGATCGATCCAGATGACCTGCGCCCCGCCATGGGGACGCTCGACGAGCTCCAACTCATGTCCCAGCCGCGACAGCGTATCGCACACGGCGGGGGAGATGCCACGCTCTATCTGTACCTTTCCGTTCAGCGGCAGCAACCGGGGCAGATCCGCAGCCTCCTGCAGATCGAGTCCGAACTCGAAATGATTGGTAAGAAATAGTGAATGGCCCATCGGTTGGAAATGCCCGCCCATGACGCCGAATGGCATCACCGCCTGGTCATTTTGCATCACCATGCCGGGGATGATCGTATGCATTGGCCTCTTGTTCGGGGCGACGCAGTTGGGATGACCGCGCTGCAAGCGGAATCCGAAGCCGCGATTGTGCAGCATCACCCCGGCCTGCTCAGCTAGGATGCCAGAGCCGAACCCTTGAAATAGCGAGTTGATGAAGCTGCACGCGTTACCATCCCGATCGACCACGCAGAGATAGACTGTGTCCCGATGCGGCGGCAGGACTGCTTCGCCCGCATTCGGCAGATCCCGCATGGCATGTCTGTCGTCAATCAGGGTACGCAGGGCGCTGAGGTAAGCCGGGTCCAGCAGTTTTTTCACCGGCACATGCACCTGCGCGGGGTCAGCCACGAAGGCGTCGCGGTCACGATAGGCGAGGCGGGCCGCTTCGATATGCCTGTGATAGCGTAGCGCGCTCGCTGGCCCGTCTAGCGGTGTTTCGAACCCTTCCAACATGCCGATGATCATAAGACCGATGATACCCTGTCCGTTCGGGGGGCATTGGAACACGTCGAGCCCTTTCCAACGAAGGCTGATCGGGTCGACGAACTCCGCGGTGTGCAGGCCGGCGGCGAAATCGGCTTCGGTATGCAGGCCGCCGCGTGCGCGGAGCGTGCTGACGATGTCGGCTGCGACCGGCCCCTCGTAGAACGCCCTCGCGCCCTTTGCTGCGACTGCCCGCAGTGTTTCGGCAAGTGCGGGCTGACGGAATGTGTCGCCTGGTCGCGGGGCATGCCCGCCTGGCAAGAACCCATTTGCACCGGTGGCCTGCAACTTGCCTTCGAGCAGCGCCCAATCCCAGGCCACTTTGTCGTGCACCGGCCAGCCCTCTGCCGCGAACCGGATCGCCGGTTGCAGCAATTCGTCTAGGCCCTTCCGTCCGTGGGCGCCGAGCAGCGTTTCCCATGCGCTCATCGCGCCCGGCACCGTCACGCTGTGCGCGGACGTATTCTCAATTCCGCGCACCCCCTGCGCTTCATACCAGTCGATGGTGGCGGCTGCCGGCGCCCGGCCGGAGCCATTCAGTGCGATTACCTTGCCCGTTCCGGCTGGCGCGTACAGGCAGAAGCAGTCCCCGCCGATACCGGTTGATTGCGGTTCAATCACGCACAGCACGGCGCAGGCCGCCACGGCTGCATCCACCGCGTTGCCGCCCGCCCGGAGGACGTCCAATGCGGTAAGGGTCGCTGCCGGCATCGAGGTCGCCGCCACGCCCTGTGTTGCATAGACTTGGCTGCGTCCGGGAAGGTGGAAATCGCGCATATTTGTCTCTGTGGCTTGTGATCGGCGCTCTGGCTAATATGGGGCGTCAACAGCAACAAGAGCCGGCCGTCGCATGGAAGATATCGCCTACAGCGACTTTGAACGCGTCGATATCCGGGTCGGCACGATCGTCGATGCGCAACGGTTTCCGAAGGCGCGGAAGCCGGCGGTCAAGCTGTTTATCGACTTCGGGCCTGTGCTTGGGGTGAAGCAGTCATCGGCACAGATTACGGTGCACTATCGCTGCGACCAGTTGATCGGGCGACAGGTGTGCGCCGTGGTCAATTTCCTGCCGCGTCAGATCGGACCGTTTGTCAGCGAGGTGCTTACTCTGGGCTTCCCGGACGAAGATGGCGCGGTGGTCCTGATCAAGCCCGATTTTAGGGTTCCCAACGGCGGCAAGCTGTTCTGATGCCCTTATATTATTATACTGTCGGCTGGGACCAGTTGCACCGCGATGCCAAGGCGCTGGCGTGGCGCCTGATAGAAAAAGGCCCCTTCACCGGGGTCGTCGCGGTGACCCGAGGCGGGTTGATCCCGGCGGCTATTGTGGCGCGGGAGCTTGACTGCCGGTTGGTGGAGAGCATCTCGGTCGTCAGTTATGGGGGCGAGGCGCCGGGGACGCGGGCTACTCCCGTCGTGATCAAACCCCCTTCCGCGGCTGGTGACGGTGCCGGGTTCCTTATTATTGACGACCTGGTGGACACCGGAAGCACCGGACGGGTGGTCCGGGCGCTGCTGCCGAAGGCGCACTTCGCTTGTATCTATGCCAAGCCGGCGGCACGCGACGTGGTGGACACTTATATTACTGAGGTTTCCCAGGATACCTGGATCCTGTTTCCCTGGGATACCGAACTGCAGTTCAGCGAGCCGCTGGCACTGCGTGGGCCGGGTTAGGCGGCTACAGGTTCTTTGCTGACCCGGACCTTGTCGACGCGCCTTCCGTCCATTTGCAGGACCTCGAAGCGCCAGCCGCCGAAGACGATCCGGTCGCCGACGCGGGGCACGCGTTGCAGCAATGCCAGCACCAAGCCGGCGACGGTGTGGTAGGTTCCGGCCGCCGGCAAATCCGGCAACTCCAGCCGGGATTTCAGTTCATCGACCGGCATCAATCCGTCAACGTCCAACGTTCCATGCTCGTGTGGCGCACCCGGAGGTCCCTGTGCCGGCCCGGCATCGGTGGGATCGCCAACGATGGCGTTGAGCAGGTCGGCGGCGGTCACGACACCTTCGAAACTTCCGTACTCGTCCATGACCAGGGCGATGCCTACCGGGTCGGTCTTCAGGCGCTCCAGCGCATCGAGGGCGCTGACGGTGTCCGGCACGACGATCGGCTGTCGCAGGGACGCGCCGACCGATAAGTCCCCGCGCTCGAGGATGCGGTCCAGCATATCCTTGGCCTGGACGACACCGACCACGTTATCGACCGAGCCTTCGCAGACGACAAAGCGCGAGTGCGGGGCAGCACGGAGCGTGGCGATGATGTCCGAGCGGCGGTCGGTGCGGTCGATCCAGGCCACCTCGGTGCGTGGTGTCATGATCGCGCGCACCGGTTTATCGGCGAGGCGCAGGACGCGTTCGATGATGTCGCGTTCCTCGGCTTCGAGCACGCCGGCCTGGGTGCCTTCGGCGAGGAGTGCGCGGAGCTCCTCTTCGGTCACGGTCTGGCGGACGGCGCGCGAGAGGCCGAGGGCGCGCAGGACCAGAGCCGAGGAGTGCCCAAGCAGCCACACGACGGGGCCCATGATGCGAGCGGTCCAGGCGATGGGGAGCGCGATGCGTGCGGCGGTGATTTCGGGCCGGCGGAGAGCGATCTGCTTGGGGACGAGCTCGCCCAGGACCAGGGTAAGGTAGGTGGTGCCGACGACGACGATCACCAGCGCCAGGGTGGTGGCGAGCTGCGGGGATACGCCGAGCGTCTGGAAGCCCGCCTGGAGGTAAGCGCCGACGCTGGCGCCGCTGAACACGCCGAGCAGCACGCTGACCAGGGTGACGCCCACCTGCACGGTCGGGAGGAAGCGCTGGGGATCGGCCGCGAGCGCCCGGGCTTTGGCGGCGCCTGTGACGCCGCGGCGCTCCAGCACCATGAGGCGGGCGCGGCGCGCCGAAACCAGGGCGAGTTCGCTCATGGAGAACAGACCGTTGACCCCGATCAGAGCCAGGATGATCAGGACTTCAAAGGCGACGCGCATTGGTTAGCTGCACATATCATTGCATGCGTAACTTTTTTGCTGCATTGTCTCCGTTTATCGGTTATTAACCATTCTCGCGAATGACGAGACAAGCCGATGTCCCCGAGAGCTGAAGCGGTCATTATTCCCTTCCCGACGAAGCCACGCAGGTACTGCGCGGGAGCAGGAGCGGCTGAGCCGGGCATTGGAGGGGCTGGCGCAGGCGCTTGCAGCGCAGCAGCAGACCGTCGCGCTTTGGCGGCAGCGGCTGTCGCAGTTGCAAGCGAGCGTTTCTGGCCTTGATCACCACGTGCATGCCTATGCGGGGCGGCTTTCGACGTTGCGGCACGACATCGGGCTGCTGCGGCGCCAGGCCGAGCAGCTTGGCCGTATGGCGGACACGCTCTCCCAAAGCTGATCAGCGTTTCCCGACTTCGGTAAAGAACTTCTGACCCTCGGCGAAGTGGTTTGGCCTGGTGAAGACGCCGAGGATGAGTGCTCCGTTGGGAGCGCGTGCGATATGCGTGTTGCCTGCCGGGCGCCAGACGAAGTTGCCGGCCGCGCAGACCCCTTCATCGTCCTCCAGACTGCCCTCGAGCACGTAGGTCATTTCTACCCCGGTATGCTCGTGCAGCGGCACGACTGCACCGGGAGCGAGGCGGAAAAGCAGGGCTGAGAGGCCGGTCGCCGGGTCGGAGTAAAGGAGTTTGTGCTCGATCTCGGGGAACTGCGAGCTCTGCCAGGCGGTGTTCAGCACATCGACATAGACCGAGGGTGGGGAAGGGCCATCGCCGAGCAGGCGGCGCATGGGCTGACGGATGGAGGTTGCATCGTCGGGCATGGAACGTCCTTCCTGGTAGCTGTCTGTTAACCCGGCCATGCTATCCTGGAAGCGGAGGAAACGCATGCCCGACGATTTGCGATTTATCAGCGTGGAAAGCCGCCGATCCTGGACGGCGGCCTGGGTGGCGCTGGTTATCACGTCGGTTTCGTATGGGAGCCCTCTGCTGGTGGTGGTTGGGATGACGACCATTCAGTCGGCCCTGGGGACGGATCGGGCAACACTCGCGCTGGCGAGCTCCGTGGTGTGGGTCGGGACCGGGCTTGGGGGCGTGCTGATGGGCCGGGCGGCGGACCGGATCGGCGTGCGCCTCGTGGCGGTGATCGGGGCAATCAGCATTGCGGTTGGGTTGGCCATTTCGGCGGCCGGCTCGTCGTGGGCGCTGTTTCTTGGCCATGGCGTGTTCATCGGCCTGATCGGGAACGGGGCGCTGTATCCTCCTTTGGTGGTTTATGTGAGCCGGTGGTTCGACCGGCGGCGGGGGACGGCTGTCGCGCTGCTTTCCTCGGGGCAGGTACGTCGCCGGGGTGGTCTGGCCGTTTCTGTTCCAGCATGGGATGTCTGTTTACGGCTGGCGAGCGACGATGCTGGCGTTCGCGGCGGTGACGGTGGTCGTTATTGTTCCCCTGGCGGTGCTGTTCCTTCGGCCTGCTCCGAAGCCGGTGCATGAGCCGGCGTTGCGTGCCCGCGGCCCGGGAAGGGGACGGGTGCTTGGGTTGCGCTCGAGCGAGGTTCAGGCGCTGCTTTGCCTTGCTTCATTCCTGTGCTGCGTGCCGATGGCGATCCCGAGTGCGCACCTTGTAGCGTTCTGCACCGGGGTTGGGATCGCGCCGGCTGTGGGTGCGAGCATGCTTTCGGTGCTGCTGGGGTGCGCCTTCCTGAGCAGGCAGCTCTGGGGGTTGTTTGCCGACCGATATGGGGGGCTCAGCACCGTGTTTGCGGGATCGGCGTGTCAGGCGGTGGCGATCGCGGCATTTGCGCTGACGCAGAACGAGACCGGGCTGTTTTTGGTCTCGGCGGGGTTTGGGCTGGGGTTTTCGGCGATTATTCCGGCCTATGTGGTGGCGGTGCGGGAACTGTTTCCGTCGGCGGAGGCCTCGTGGCGGGTGCCGGTGCTGCTGCTGGCGGGTATGAGCGGGATGGCGTTCGGGAGCTGGTGGGCCGGGCTGCTTTACGATTGGTTTGGCTATTACGCTCCGGCTTTTGCGAGCGGGGCGCTGTTCAATCTGGGCAACCTGGCGGTCATCGGGTTCCTGATTGCCCGGCAGGGTGGGTGGCGGCGTGTCGGGGTGGTTGCGGTGTGAGGGGTGGCCGGACCGTCGCTGATCGGGTCCAAATCAGAAGGTTTAAGGCCCATCTGAGGACTATTAACCCTCGGCCGTGTCAGCCTGCGTGAGCCGCGCAAGCTCACGGAGACGTGCGGAATCCAGTCACAGGAAAGGCGCGTCGATTCATTCCGCTTCCAGATACTGCCAGAGGGAACTAAGTATGAGGAGCAATATGCCGCCTACCACGAATTATCGGACTGGCTGGGAGCGCTACTGGAATTCAATAACCGCACGCCCGGTCGAAGTCTTCTGGAGCGCGGATCCGGCGGAAGCCGCACAGGACATAGCGCTGTTTGCGGACGCATTCGACCCAGACCTGCCCTTGGTCGATGCCGGGTGTGGCGACGGGCGACATACGAGGGCTCTTGCAGCGCTTACCGGCGCTCGGGCAGTGATCGGCGTTGATGTCGCACCCTCGGCGATACGGCGGGCGCAAGCCGCGGCATCGGACGAGCGCTTATGGTTTCGTGTTCTGGACCTGCTGAAGCCCGAGCAGGCGGCGGCGCTGCACGAGGAAATCGGCGACGCTAATATTCACGTTCGTGGTATTTTGCATCAATTTCCGCCAGCTTATCGAAAGACGGCCGTCGAAAGCTTCGTACGCCTGCTTGGCAGGAGAGGAACGCTTTACCTCAAGGAGCTCACATCTACCAGCGAAGCCTATTTGACCGACATACTCAATGGGTTTGGGCCACCCCTAAGCTTGAGTCGGGTGATGGATGAATTGTTCCCGTTCAACATCAGATGGGGCGGGTTGAGCGACTCGGATCTGGGAGAGCTCTTTCCTGGTACTCGGTTCGCGCTGATGCGCAGAGGCGAGAGCCGTATCCGAACCATGAATCGCCTCTCATCGGGGGAGCCGATAGAGATCCCGGCGGCTTATGCGCTGCTGCGCGTGCGTGCGCCGGTCTGAAATGCGACGTATAGGAGTAAGGATAATGCAGAGTCCAACTGTCCCGCCCCCCGTGCCCGAGGCGGTTCTCAAACTTCTCGAACAGCAATCGCGAGCCTGGAATGCCGGGGATGCGGCACTGTACGCTGCGACATTCGCTGAGGACAGCACGAGTACGAACATATTCGGCGATACCTATCTCGGGCGGGCGGCTGTCACGGCCCGAATGTCTGAGATCCTGGGCAGCATGTTCAAGGGAAGCACGCTGAAACTGGACGTACGGCGCATGGCGCTGGTGCGCCCCGATGTAGCGATCGTTGATGCCGACGCCCGCGTCTATGGCTGCGGGGGTTTGGGAAGCCACGGCCCGCTGCGCACGGCGATGTTGCAGGTCCTTGTTTGTCAGGACGGCGCCTGGCGAGTTGTTGCATTCCACAATGTCCAATGCAAAAGCAAAGCTGCAGAACAGTAGTCGCCTAACTTAGCACAGGATCATGCCTGTGACGGGTCGCGATCGATCGGTACCGCACTGCAAGGGTCAGGTTCATGCTGTGCGATTCTCAGTCCAGACCGGGCACGGGCGGGAACGCGCGGTGTCGCGGCGCCCACCGATAGGATAGTGCTTGCCAGAGACGCCAGCAATTGATCGGTAAGAGGATCGCGTGCAGCAGCCAGACAGGGGCGAGGCCGAGCCCGAGCCCGTAGGTAAGGAACGCAAGGTTGCTGGCCAGCGCAATGATGCGCAGCCAAATGATGTCCTTCATGCAGAAGGCCATCACTACCAGGCCCGAAGCTACGTATCCGGCTGTGTGGCAAAACTGCACGACGTCACCCAAAGTCTTCACGAATGGGTCGATTGCGCCGGCGGCCGAATGCCTGCTTTCGGACGGGTGCCGGTTTCTCGCCCATTCCAGTCCGGCCCGGATCATGGTTCATCGCGGCCTTAGAAGTCCTTGGGCGAGGTCTTAAAGCATCTAAATCGCCATGCACGCCGTGAGAAATAGTTCATAGCGCATCGGCAGCCAGATGCCATTATGGGCACGAATTCCGCCGCAAAAGGCCGTTCGGCGGGATTTGGTGCTTGGCAAGGCAAACCGTAGGCTATGGGCATGCCAAATCAGGCTCAGAATGGTCCGCAACGGGCTGCATTCGGGCGAAGCGAGATAGTAGAGTTTGGCCGGTTCACCCTCAGGCGGCGGCAGCGGGAGCTGTTGGCGGACGGCCGCCCCATTGAACTTGGTTGTCGCGCATTCGAGGTGTTGCTGGCGCTGATCGATGCTGGCGGCGCGCTGGTCACGAAAGCCGAACTGCTCGAGCAGGTGTGGCCAAACGTGGCTGTGGAAGAAAACAACCTGCACGTTCAGATTTGCGCAATTCGCCGTGTGTTTGGAGGGGATCGCAACCTGATCCAAACGGTTGCCGGCCGCGGCTATCGGTTTGCCGGGACGGTTCGCAGCCAAGCGGAACTGTGCGACGATACCGTTACGACGCCGCGGCTGTCGATCATCGTATTGCCGTTCGTGAACCTGGATACCGATGGAACCGCAAACGCCATAGCGGAGGGCATCACCGACACCCTAACCACGGATATTTCGCGGGCTCTGCCAGGCAGTGTCGTGATTTCACGTGCGAGGGCCTTGGCCTGCGGCAACCGCGGCATTGACGGTCGCTCTCTCTGGCACGAGCTCGGTGCCCGTTACGCAGTGACGGGCAGTGTATTGGTCGATGCGGACCGTGTGCGCGTGAATGCACATCTTACCGATACCGCGACCGACACGCAGCTCTGGGCCGACCGCTTCGACAAGGAGCGTCAAGACGTTCTGTCGTTACAGGACGAGATTGCGGCATGCCTATCAAGAGCGGCGAGTCTGCGGATCATTGAAGCGGAGGCAAGAGAAAGTGAGCGAGCCGCGGCCCCGAACGCCATCGATTTCATTATCCGCGGCCAGGCCGCGCTGAATCGTGTGAGAACCCCCGGGAGTTTGATCGCGGCGCGCGGTTTTTTCGAAGAGGCGCTTCGCTTTGATCCGAGCAACGGCGACGCGCTGGCAGGGGTAGCGATCACTCTGATCCTGGAGGTTCTTAACGGCTACTACGATGCCGGCCGGGCGGAGCGGCTCATGCGCGGTGATGAAATTATCACGGAGGTGCTTGCCAGTGATCCCAACCATTTCCTCGCGCTGAAGGCTCGAGCAGCGCTGTTGCGGGCGCGCGGCTGGTTCGACGAGGCGATTGCTGCGAACGAGACGGTGATCGCGCGCAGCCCTAGCGAACCGTGGCCGTATGAGGAAATCGGCTTGTGTTACCTTTATCTTGGGGATCCAGCGGAAGCGATTACGTGGTTTCAAAAGGCGAGCCGGATCGGTCCGCTCGATCCATCCCGCTGGGTTTGGCTGAACGGTCTTGGCCGTGCGCAAATGTTCCTGGGGCGCGAGGCAAAGGCTGTGCAGTCGCTGCGCTGCGCCGTTACCGCCAACCCCAAGGCCTGTTTCACGCGTGCGTGCCTGGCAGCAGCTTGCGCGTTAAATGGATGCGAGGCCGAGGCAAAGGCGGCGCTGAGGGCATGCGAGCGGTTGCGCCCCGGCCTGACACTCCAGGCATTGTCCCGGGCTTGGTCCGTGCCGCTTGAGGCGACGCCCCGGCGTTATCGTGAGTACCACGAACGCCTCATGCTTGGCCTGCGCCGTGCCGGGATGCCGGAGGGGGTGGAAGCTCCGCAGTCTGCAGCAATATCGGCCGGCTCCGGCAGATAATTGATCCGAGAGGGAAACCCCCTATTGGACGCTCGCTACACACAAGTGGACGCGTGGCGCTCTCCCAGTAAATAGTTGGTACGGCACTCGCGATAACACCAGGGACGTAGCTTATATTGGCGCGGACGGGCTTCATCCGCAGTCACGAAGGGGAGGTGGCATGCTTCAACGTCGGTCGTGGGTACCTGAGGCATGCGAGGATTAGGTGCAGGCGGTTGCCGAGCGGGTTTCGAGGCAAGGGCGGACGCGACGGAGAAGGAGTTGCATGCGCTGATTGCACGGAACCGTGAGATTCATGAGCGCAGGTGCATCAACCTCAATCCTGCGACGAATGTGCTCAATCCGAAAACGGAGGCGATGCTGGCGCAGGGGTTGGGGACGCGGGTCTCGCTTGGGTATCCGGGCGATAAGTATGAGATGGGGCTGGAAGCAATCGAGCAAATCGAGATCATTGCGGCGGAGCTGGCGGCGGAGGTGTTTGGGGCGCGGTTTGTGGAGATACGCGTACCGTCCGGGGCGATTGCTAATTTGTACGTGTTCATGGCCACGGCCAGGCCGGGTGATGTGATAATCGCTCCGCCGCCGGAGATTGGGGGGCATGCGACGCACCATGTGGCGGGAGCGGCAGGATTGTATGGTGTGGTAACTCATGCGGCGACGGTTGATGCGGCGGGCTATACCGTGGATGTGGAGGCGTTGCGAGAAAATGCGCGAAGGTTGCGGCCGCAACTGATTACGATTGGGGGGAGTTTGAACTTGTTTCCTCATCCGGTGCGGGAGATCAGGCAGATTGCGGATGAGGTGGGTGCGTGGGTGCTGTTCGATGCGGCGCATCTTTCGGGGATGATTGCCGGCCGGGCATGGCAGCAGCCTCTGGAAGAGGGGGCGCATGTCATGACCATGAGCACGTACAAGAGTTTGGGCGGGCCGGCCTCGGGGTTAGCTATTACCAATCATGAGGAGCTGGCACGGCGGATCGACGCAATCGCGTATCCGGGGCTGACGGCGAATTTCGATGTCGCGAAGTCGGCCTGCCTGGCGATGGCGCTGCTCGATTGGAAGGAGTATGGGCAGGCGTACGCGGCGGAGATGGCGGCAACCGCGCATGCTCTCGCGGAGGCGCTGTCGGCGCGAGGGGTGCCGGTGTTTGCACGCCAGCAGGGGATGACGCAGTCGCATCAGTTCGCGGTAGAGGCAGGGCGGTATGGCGGGGGGCAAGCGGCGGCGAAGCTGCTTGCCCGGGCGAACATTCTGTCGTGCGGGATTGGGTTACCGGTTATGCCGGTCGCAGGAGATACGAACGGGTTGAGGATAGGGACGCCAGAGATCGTGCGCTGGGGGATGGGCGTCGAGGAGATGGCGAAGGTGGGCGGCTTCGTTGCCGACGTGCTGGAGGGGCGGCGGGACGTGGAGGAGGTGGGACGGGACGTGACGGCGTTTCGGGGGCGGTTCACCAAGCTGCGGTTTGTGCGGTAGGGTGTGCGACGAAGCGCACGACCCCCGGGTCATGCCCGGGGGCAAGGATTGCTTCGTCCCCCGGCCTTCGCCAGGGTCCTCGCAATCACACCGAGCAGGAGATTTCATGAGCACACTCGAGGCTGTTCGCCGGTATCAGGATGAGCTGGTTACGATCCGGCGGGATATCCACGCGCATCCGGAGTTGGGGCTGGAGGAGCATCGCACGGCCGAGCTTGTTGCGCAGAAGCTGGAGGAGTGGGGCATCGAGGTGCATCGCGGGATCGGCGGCACGGGCGTCGTGGGGGTGCTGCGGTCGGGCAATGGGCCGGGGGCGGTCGGGCTACGGGCGGACATGGACGCGCTGCCGATTCATGAGGCAACCAATTTGCCATATGCCAGCCGGAATGCGGGCAAGATGCATGCCTGTGGCCATGACGGGCACACGACGATGTTGCTAGGTGCGGCGCGATATCTCGCGGAAACGCGTGCATTCAGCGGCACTGTGAATTTCATTTTCCAGCCGGGCGAGGAGGGAGTTGGCGGTGCGCTCGCGATGCTGAAAGATGGGTTGTTTCAAAAGTTCCCGTGTGACGCGATTTATGGGATGCACAACCGGCCGAGCATGCCAGTTGGCCAATACGGCATTACGCCTGGAACGGCGATGGCTGGTGGCGGGTTCTTCGATATCATTATTACGGGGCGTGGTGCGCATGGTGCACGGCCGGAGGAGAGCATAGATCCGGTGCTGGTTGCCTGCCATATTGGGACGGCACTGCAGTCGATAGTTTCGCGCAATGCGTCACCGCGGGAGATCGCGGTTTTGAGTATCACGAAGATCCACGCGGGCGACGCGTATAATGTTATTCCGGAGAGGGCCGTGCTGTCAGGGACTGTGCGAACCATGCGGCGGGAAACGATGGAGCTGATTGAACAGTCGATGGGGCGGATCGTGGCCAATATTGCGGCGGGGTTCGGGGCGAGCGGGACTGTTGATTTCCGGATGATGTTCGCGCCGCTGGTCAACCAACCGGAGCAGACGGTGGCGATTGCGGATGCCGCGGCTGAGCTGGTGGGGGAGGAGAATGTGGATCGGAACAAGCCGCCTGCTGTTGCCTCCGAGGATTTCAGTTTCATGATGGAGCAGGTACCAGGGGCGTATATAAATTTGGGGAATGGGGAGGAAAGTAGGCCGGTGCATAATCCGGGGTATGATTTTAATGATGAGGCGATTCCGTATGGGGTGGCCTTATTCGCGCGGCTCGCGGAGCGAGAGTTGCGGCGACAGGAGGTTTGAGGAGGCCAGGAGAAGATTTACCACGGAGACACAGAGAGACACGGAGGTTGGTTTAGGCGCTTCGTGTCTCTCTGCTGTTGATGTTATCAAGCGGCGATAGCGGGGCGGCGCTGGTTTGGGTTGAGATAGTCGCTCATCTTATCGGCGTACCATTCGACGAATTTGATGACGTGGGTTTCACGGACTTGGGAGTAGGGGCCCGGCTGATAGCCGAGGCTGGCAACGCCTTCCTGGTTGCGTTCGCATAACTCGCCATCCTGCGCGTTGGTGACCGACCATAGTTCGGGGAGTTTTTGCGGGTCGTAGTCTTTTCCTTCCTCGGCATCGGAACTTACGAACCAAGTGGACCGGACGAGAGTACGCTCAGCGGATTGAGGCAGAATGTGGAAGAAGAATGCGTAGTCGGGCAGGACATGGGCGAACATGCTGGGGAAGTGGAACCAGCGCATAGAGCCGATGCGGTTATCTTTTATGTCGCCCAGCGGTTTGGCGCAGAGCGGTTTGCCGTCGAAGGACAAGGTGAGGGCGCCGCGTGTGAGTGGCATGCGGCTGAGCTGAAAATCATTGCCGATGGCGTTGCCGGGGGTGAGGCCTGCTTCGCGGCAGATGCGCGCATGTTCGATGACGAGCGGATCGGAGGAATCAGCATCGAAGCGGAGGAAGAAGGTGCGGGAGAGTTCGGGATGGCGGGCGTGGCAGTGGTAGCACTCCCGCGAGTTTTCGACCACAAGCTTCCAATTCGCTTTGATGACGATGTCTTCTGAGTAAACGAGTTTCGCGCCGCGCAGATCGTGTGGTGCCAGGCGGGGCCGGAGCGCGTCGGCGAATTCGCTGAAATCGGGCGGCTCATCAGCGAGGCAGACGAAGATCAGGCCTTCCAGGAGCCCGACATGAACGGGCCTGAGGCTGATGCCGGACGGGTCGAATTCGTCCTGCATTTCGCCAGCGTAAGTGAGCTGGCCCTTCAGGTTGTAGGTCCACTGGTGGTACGGGCAGGCGAGGGAGCGGACATGGCCGCGCTGCTGCTGACAGATGGTGGAGCCTCGGTGCCGGCAGGTATTGAAGAAGGCGGTGATGTTGCCGTCGTTGTCGCGCAGCACGACGACGGGGCTGCGGGCGATGGTGAGGGTGATGTAGTCCCCGGGTTCTTTCAGTTCGCATTCAAGGCCGGCGAAGATCCACTTGCGTTCGTAGATGCCATGCATGTCGAGTTGGTAGAAATCGGGATCGATATAGAAGGGCTGTGGCAGAGTGTGTGCGCGTTTGCGGCCGGCCAGCAGCGCGGACATTTCAGGGGCAGCAGTCATGCGGTTACTCCGGGAGGCCCTCACCCGGCGGGGCTCGCGCCGCGCCGACCTCTCCCGCAAGCGGGAGAGGTGACGATATTCTGCCGGTTGGGTGCGGTTGTGTCGAGGTCTCCGGGGACCAGGGGAGCCAGCCGGCCTGGACCTGCCAGTTGGGGTCGAGATCGTGGAAGCGGTTGAGCTTGAGCCAGGTAAGGTCGGCGAAGTCGCAGCGTCCTTGGGTGACCAGTTGTGCCAGGGCATGGCCGGAGGCGGGGGAGAGACCGAAGCCGACGCTGGACATGGTTGCGATGACGACATTCGAGGGGTCTTCGAGCCGGTCCAGAATGGGGCGGCCGTCGGGCGTGTTTTCGACGATGCCGGCCCAGGTGCGGATGACGCGGATGTGTGCCGCCTTGGGAAAGAGCTCGGCGAGGCGGCGGGCGATGTTGCACACGACGGGGGTGTTCACGGCGCGCGGGGTATGGGAGTCGGGGAGCTCGATCCACTCGTGGGGTCCGCCGCCGAAGGCGAGATTGCCGCGGAGGGTCTGGCGGCCGTAGAGGCCGTTGCCGTCAACGCCGCCGAGGCGGAGCACGGGGAGGGGCTCGGTGACGATCATCTCAGCGCGGGCGGGGGCGAGGGGCACATGAACACCGATCATGGCGGTGAGCTGGGCGATGTGCGGACCGGCGGCGATCACCACCGCGTCGCAGCCGAGCTCGCCTTGGCCGGTCCCGACTGCAACAGCCTTTCCGGCATGGCAGCGGATGGCGGTGACGGTGGTGTGCTGCAGAATGGTGCCGCCGAGGTCCTGGATGGCCCAGGCGAACGCCTGGACTGTGCGTTGCGGGTTGGCGTGGCCGCCGAAGTGGCTGAGCACGCCGCCGGCGACGGTAACACCCACCCACGGGACGAGCTCGCGGAGGGCAGGGGGATCGAGGATGTCCACCTGGAAGCCCTGGGAGACGGCGAGCTGGGCGCTGTGGGTATAGACTTCGAGCTGGGCTGGGGTGACGGCGATACGGATGCGCTGACGCTGATACTCGGTGGGGTAGCCGAGGAGTTCGTCCATCATCGGCCAGAGGCGCTGTTCCTCGCGGAAGAGCGGGCTCGCGGGGTGGGTAGCGCCGCCCCCGTTACGGCCTGATGCTTCCCAGCCAACGATGCCTTTCTCGACCACGGTGACGCGGACGCCGTCGCGGGAAAGCCACCAGGCGGTGCTGAGGCCCGTCACGCCGCCGCCGATTATCACGACGTGGGTGCTTGGGTTCATTTTACGATGCCCCGAAGGCCAACGCGGTCATCGAGGGGGTCTATTACATCCGGAACTTTCTCCCATTGCGGAAGCCATTGGCTGGGGATGCCGAACCAGATCGGCCATTGCTCGCGCATTTCGGCCGGTTCGTCATGTGCGGCGAGCACGTTGAGCGGCAACGGGCGGAGGGGTGCGCGGTAGCTCGGCATCAGGACGCTGCCGGTGGGCTGATTGCTCTGCATGGCGAGGAGGAGCTGGATCTGTTCGCGGCAGCGGCGGCCCTGGCAGACGCCCATGCCGGCGCGGGTCAGCCGTTTGATCTGGTCCTGGTTGATCGGGCCGTCGGCGGCGAGGGTGCGCAGGTTGCGGTGCGCGAGCTTGGTTTCGTCGTAGCGCAGGTAGCGGGGTGGGCGGACGCCGAGCAGGTCGCGGTGGGTGACTTCTTCGCAGCGGCAGATGAGGGTGTCATCGGTCGTGTGGGCTTGCAGCCATTGGCGGCGGAGTGCATCGCGGTCGACCTCACCCGCCGCGCTTCGCCCGGCGACCTCTCCCAAAGGGAGAGGCGAATGCAGGCCGACATCGGCGGCGGCGGCGCGCGCGGCGCGCTGGCCGGAGGCAACGCCGATGGTTTCATCGGCAAGTGCCGCGTCGGTAATCCCGGTGCAGTCCCCGGCGGCGTAAACTCCGGGAACTGAGGTGCGGCCGTACGCTTCGGTGGTGGGAACAAAGCCGCCCAGGTCGGGGCGCCACGTGATAGTGCAGCCGAGCAGGTCGAAGGCTTCGATAGTGGGGACGAGGTCGGTGGCACAGATGATGGTGTCGCAGGGGAGATCGCGGGTCGCGTTCGGGTCTGCTAGCGGCGCAATGCGAATCGCCTCGAGTTGGCCGGCGTGGCTGAGGACGCCGCGGATGGTGTGGCCGCTGAAGACCTCGCAGGGTGGGTTGTGCGGGGGTTGGGTTCGGATGTCGATGATTGCGGTAACTTCGAGACCGGCGGCGAGAGCGTTTTTGGCGGTAAGCGTACCCAGGGTGCCTGCGCCGAGGATTGCAATGCGGCGGCCGGAAAAGGCCTGGTAGAGATTGGTTGCAGTTGCGAAGGCCTGGGCGCCGATGACACCTGGTGCGTCCCAGCCGGGAAACGCGAGAGCGAGGTCGCGGGCTCCGGCGGCAATGATAATGCGATCAAATGCAACGAGCCAGGAGTGTTCCTCATCGGCGAGGCCGAGCAGGTTATGCGGTAGCGTTCGGCTGGTTGGGCCGGTGGCAAATGCGCCCCAGGCGTAAACGCCAATCTGGAGGTCGATGCCCACTTCCGCAACCTGTTCGAGTTGCGGGCGTGCGGTGATGATCCGCTCGACCATGCGCGGCTTGTTTTGGACGGAGGCATCGAGACGCTCGCTGAACAGGTAGGGGATGTCCAGGCCGATCAGGCCGGCCGAGACGGGGTGCTCGTCGATCAGCATGACGTCGAAGCCGAGTTGCTTTGCTTCGAGGGCTGCGGCGAGGCCGGCGGGCCCGGCACCGAGAACCACGAGTTGCGGGTGGGCGGCGATCGGGAAGTGCTTGCCGGCGAGGGAGGCTGGGTCGATGTTCGGGGGCATGGGTGTTCCACTGTCCTTGCGCAGATGGCCGGGTCAAGCCCGGCGATGACGGGAAACCGGGCGCGGCTCTCCTCCGCCAGCCCACGGTCCGTTCACTACTTTCGCTTGGCCCAACTCGCCGCCCGGTGCTAGCCAGCCTCGATGCCGATTCCTGATGCCTTCCTCGATAAGGGTGGGGAGCCCGTGTTCAAGCGACGCAAAACAGACGATTCGAACGGCGAGACCCTGTCAGCCACCTTCTCAGCCAGCACCGACTCGGACAAACCCGACGTGCCCAACGCCAGCCGCGCCTTCACCGATCCCGGACTAGGCGTTCCGCCCTTCCGTCCCGCTGCCCCACCGAAGGAGCCCGCAATGTCTCGCTCGCCGCTTGGCCCGCCACCTCCAGTGCCCACCCAGTCTGGCGCCTCGCGCCCGGCCACCATCCCGCCTCGCCCCAGCCAGGACCCCGCCGAGCGCCGCACCCTCGTCGTCGGCCGTGGCATTAGCGTTCAAGGCACCGTACAGGACGCCGAACGCCTGGTGGTCGAGGGCACCGTCGAAGCCACCATGATCCACGCCACCGAACTCTCAGTCTGTCCCGGCGGCATGTTCAAGGGCGAAATCGAGGTCGAAGATGCCGAAATCGCCGGCACCATCAACGGCACCCTGACTGTCCGCGGCAGCCTGACCGTGCGCGAAAGCGGCCGGGTCCTCGGCACCGCCCGCTACCGCCGCCTGCAGGTCGAAAACGGCGGCCAGATATCCGGCCAGATGGAAATGCTCACCGACACCACCGCTAAATCCGAACTCACCCGCATCCCCGAACCCGCAATTTAGTTGATTTCGCGTCATGGCCGGGCTTGACCCGGCCAGCTGCGCACGGGCCGTGGTTCTGCCCCGCCATCTTATCATCTCCGCCGACGACTTCGGCCTCTCCCAAACCGTCAACGAAGCGATCGAGCGCGCCCACCGCCACGGCATCCTCGCCGCCGCCAGCCTGATGGTCGCCGGCCCCGCCACCCAGGACGCTATCCGCCGGGCCCGCGCTCTCCCCTGCCTCCGAGTTCGGCCTGCATCTCGTCACCGTCGAAGGCCAGGCCACGCTTTCCCCAGCCCAGATCCCCGGCCTCGTCTCCCCCTGCGGTGCTTTCCCCGCCAACCAGCTCCGCCTCGGCCTGCGCTACATCACCCCTCGCGCCCGCCGCCAGCTCGCCGCCGAGATCGAGGCCCAGTTCGCCGCTTTTGCCGCCACCGGCCTCCGCCTCGATCACGCCAACGCCCACAAGCACATGCACCTCCACCCCGTGGTCGGCCGCCTGCTGATCGAAACTGGCCGGCGCTACGGCCTGCGCGCCCTTCGCGTCCCCGCTGAGCCCCCGCAAACCCTCGCCGCCGCCGGCACCCAGCCCCACCTCCGCGACCGCGCCCTCTATCACTGGACCCGCCTGCTCCGCCGCCGTGCCCGCCGCGCGGGTCTCCTGACCAACGACCACTGCTTCGGCCTCGCCTGGTCCGGCCACATGGACGCTGCCCATCTGCTCCGCCTCATCCCCCATCTCCCGCCCGGCGTCAGCGAAATTTACTTCCACCCCGCCACGTCCCAGGACGAGGCCATGCGCCGCGTCGTGCCCGACTACCGCCCCGCCGACGAACTCGCCGCCCTGCTTGACCTGGCCGTCATCACCGCGCTCAAACAGGCCGGATCACTCGTCACCTACACCGACCTGACGGAGGGAGCCGCATGATCAAGCAGCCCAGTCGCTACGACGAGATGACCGACCCCCAAGCCCGTCCGCGCTACACCGGCGTCGCCACCTTCTTCCGCGTCCCCTACACCCAGGATCTCACCGAGACCGACATCGGCCTCATCGGCGTGCCCTTCGACGGCGGTGTCACCAATCGCACTGGCACCCGCCACGGCCCTCGCGCCGTTCGCGACCAGTCCTCGCTGCTCCGACGCATCAACGCCGCTACCGGCGTCCAGCCTTTCGTCCTCGCCCGGGTCCGCGACCTCGGCGACTCCTGGATCGAACAGCCCTTCGCCCTGGAAGGTGCCCTCGACGAAATTGCCACCTTCTATCGCACCGTCGTCCGCGCTGGTGTCACGCCACTCTCCGTCGGCGGCGACCACTCCATCTCGCTCCCCATCCTCCGTGCCGTCGCCGCTAACGGCCCCGTCGGCATGATCCACATCGACGCCCATTGCGATACAGGCGATGACTATCTCGGCTCCCGCTTCCACCACGGTGCCCCGTTCCGCCGCGCCACCGAGGAAGGCCTGCTCGAGCCCTCGCGAGTCGTCCAAATCGGCATCCGCGGCACCACCAACGATCCCGAAATGTGGAGCTTCAGCCGCGATGCCGGCATGCGCGTGCTCACCATGGAGGAGTTCCACGACAAAGGCTGGCAGTTCGCCTCCGAGGAAGCCCGCCGCATCGCTGGCTCCGGCCCCGTTTATCTCTCTTATGATATCGACAGTCTCGATCCTTCTCAGGCCCCCGGCACCGGCACACCCGAAGCCGGCGGCCTGACCACGCTCGAGGCGCTGCGCCTGCTCCGCGCCCTCCGTGGGATTGACTTTGTGGGAGCCGATCTCGTCGAGGTCTCGCCACCCTTCGACGTCGGAGGCCTTACCGCCTTCAACGGCGCTTCGATCCTCTTCGAAATCCTCTGTCTGCTCGCCGAGGCCCGCCAGCGTCGGGCCTGACGCCCCCCTCCCTTGCACCGGGTCCCCATTGCGCACAGCGCAATGGGAGCCCGGCGAGGGGGCCGGAAGGGAGGGGTGGAAACAAGAGCCGTTGGTGAATCCAGCATGGCTTCGAAGAGCTGATTGACGCGCGGACCACGCGCAGGCGCGCCGCGCCATTCCCGCTCGCCTATGTGCGTAAGCGCCATGGACTGACGCAGACCCGCCTGGCCGATGCCGTCGGCATCTCGCAGGCCTACCTGGCACAGATCGAGGCCGGCAAGCCGGTCGGCGAAGTTAGCCTATATCGGCGACGGGGACAGCAGCTTCGTGTGCGGATCGAGGATCTGCTCCCGGAGCAAACCTGATCAGGCGAGCTGCGCCAGGATGCCCGGCATCCGCGGTGCTGTATTCACGCCTCCCCGAGCCGTCCGCTCCAAGCCCAAGTGCGGCATCAACCGGCATGGAAAAACAACGATTGCCAAGTTTGTCAATTTGATTTTATAGTCCCTCCGCCGTGGGGAGGAAGGGGCCATGACCCCAGATGCTATCGCGCGAGCACTCTTGCTCGCGGCGGCACTAGTTGCCTTTCGCTGTGGTGTACTGCAGTACCGGCGGCCACTCCGCCGAACATTCTCGTGATACTTGCCGACGATATGGGATATTCGGATAGCAGCCCCTACGGCAGCGAGATCTTCACCCCTAATATCGCTCGCCTCGCCAATCTGGGAATGATGCTGACCAACTTCCACGTGGCGGCGTACTGCGCCCCCACGCGCAGCATGCTGCTTACTGGCGTGGACAACCATCTCGTCGGCCTCGGCAATATGATCGAGCTGGCGGCCGATAATCAACGCGGTAAGCCTGGTTACGAGGGCTACCTGAACGGTCGTGCCGCGACTCTCGCAAGTATCCTCCATAACGCCGGCTATCACACCTACATGTCCGGCAAGTGGCACCTAGGCAAGACGCCGGCTTCAATCCCCGCCGCTCAAGGATTCGAGCAGTCAGTCGGAGTTCTGGAGGGTGGCGCCGACAACTGGGAGAACAAGTCCTACTCCCCGGGCTACAAGTCCGTGCATTTCTTTGACGGGCGGAAACCGCTAACCCTCCCTCCTGATTTTTATTCCAGCAAGTTCTATACCGATAAGATGATCGGCTACATCGATCAGAACGCAGGCGACGGCAAGCCATTCTTCGGCTATCTCGCGTTCCAGGCAGTGCACCAGCCGCACCAGGCACCGGCAGAGTTCACCGCACGCTACATTTCGACCTACATGGCCGGATGGTCCGAGATATCACAGTTTCGCTATGAATGGATGGTCGAGCTCGGCCTGATGCCATCCGGGCTGAAGATGGTGCGTCCCTCGATGGTTCAGGACTGGAATACGCTCCCGCCTGACGAGCAGCGCATGAATGCAAAGCGCATGGCGGTTTACGCCGGAATGCTCGAGTACATGGACATGAGCATTGGCCGCGTCCTCGATCACCTCAAGGCGAAGGGCATGCTCGCTAACACCATCGTCGTCTTCATGAGCGACAACGGTGGCGAGGCCGCTAAGCTGCAGCCGATGTTTCCTGAGTACTACGCCAAAAACTTCGACCTGAGCTACGAGCACCTCGGTGAGAAGGGATCTTATTCGGAGTATGGGCCGGGCTGGGCCTCCGTCTCGATGACACCGTTCAGCAATTTTAAAGGCTCAGCCGCGGAGGGCGGCATGCGCGCGCCGTTTGTGATCCGCTATCCCAGCGTCATCGGCGAAGGCGAGCGGAGCGACGCCTTCACCTACGTGCTCGACGTAGTGCCGACCCTGCTCGACCTTGCCGGAGTATCGCCACCGCACAACGGTTCTGCGCCGCTGGGTGGACGTAGCATGGTCGCGCTGTTGGCGGGCAAGGCGACGCTGGTCCATCCGCCGGAGGAATCCGTCGCTTACGAAGCGGCAGGAGGGGAGGCGTTGTTCATGGATGGCTACAAGCTGGTCCGCAGCGCGCCGCCATACGGAGACTTGAAGTGGCGGCTCTTCGATTTGCGCTCCGACCCGACCGAATCCCACGATCTCGTGGCGGAGCAGCCCAATCTCGCCAAAAGCATGGCTGTGGCCTTTGCCAGCTATCTCGACAAGTACCAGGTCATAGAGGTACCTCCGGACTATAACGTAATAACGCAGGCTCGGAAAAATGCGGCCGCAAAGAAATAACAACCGACACCAGAAAAAAGGAGAAAACATGCGTCGATTAAGCCTGTCATTCTGCCTGCTGACTTCGTTGGCGATCCTTGCTCCGGGCATGAGCAGGGCAGCGGTCACCGCGGCCAACTTTCAGCTTCGCAACACAGCCGACCTGGTGGCGCTCTGTTCGGCTACGTCTTCCGATCCGATGGCAACGGCCGCAGTGCACTTCTGCGAAGGCTTCGGAGTCGGCGTGACCCGGGTCCTGCAACAAGAGGATGCAGCGGATCCATCACGGCGCCCGATGTTCTGCCTACCTAGCAACATGACCCGCAACCAGGGGGTCGCTGAATTCGTGCGGTGGGCGAACGCGGACCCATCCCGCCTGGCCATGCCTGCAACCGACGGTGTCGCGGCGTTCCTCGCAGCGCAGTTTCCCTGCGCGCGCAAATAACTAACGGGAAGGAGCAATCGCAATGAAAAGCCTGATCGCCTTATCACTCTGCGCCATGACCCTTGCCGGGTGTTCGAACCTGACCCCAAACCAAAACGCCCTGCTGGGTGGAACCGCAGCCGGTGCGACCGGTGGAGCAGTAATTGGCGCGATCGCTGGCAACGCCGGTTTGGGCACCCTGATCGGCGCGGGGGCAGGCTTGGCCGGCGGAGCAATTTACAATCATGTCAGGAGCAACGAGCAGCAGTCATACCAGCAGGGTTATCAGGCGGGTCGAAGCGGCCAGCCGCCTGCTCAGCAATGAGCTCGCGTCGGCAGCACAAACTCCGATGCACCTCCAGCGTTCCCGCCAACACGCAGGCCACGTTACGGCTAACACGCGCCCGCTTGGTAAGTATAAGATAACTGTTGTCGACGTGCCTGACAATAGAGTCCGGCTCTAGGGGCGCCACGGAGGTTCGGTTTCGGCCGTATTTGGACGACCATAAGGTCTAGGAATTGCCGATACCTTTCGAGAAAATCGTGGAAAGCGGGTTCGTTAGGCGACCACGCTATCAGATTTTCATATTCTTGATCTCTTGCGCGCCAAAACGTAACTCGTCGGCAACATCTGTGATGTGTTTGTCATCTATCGATAGCTGTGTGAACACGAGTCCGATCGGGATTAGGGAGCGGCAACCACAAGTCTGCTAGACTGTGGTGACCCGGAGAGGATGGCTCGCTTGGCTCCCGTCGAAGGATCCGATATAACTAATCCAGGGCGCCGATCGCTCGCTTGTAAGGGCGACGCGGCTGCGCGTGGGGTGAACAAGGGCGCTGCTGGTCAGTGCCGTGAGAGGGAGGGATCACATGTTTGAACGCGACGAGGGCAAAATCGCGCTTGAGGAGCATTTCTATTTGCCATCCTTTGAAGCGTATGGTGCGGACGGTTCGGCACTCGATGGGGCCGGGAAGGCGCACAATTACCAGCCGGAGTATTTCACTTCCCTCCAGAAGCGGCTAGGCGACGTAAAACTACGGCTTGAGGACATGGATCGCGGCGGTATTGAGCGCATGGTCCTGTCACTGACGCAGCCAGGTATTCAGGGCATACCGGATCGTGCAATTGCGGTCGATACCGCAAAGCGAATGAACGACGATTTGGCGAAAACTCTGGCGGCGCATCCGGACCAATTCCTGGGGTTCGCTGCTGTGGCGCTCCAGGACGTGCGCGCTGCTGGCGACGAGCTCGAGCGCGCCGTCTCGCAGCTCGGTTTCAAGGGGGCTTTGATCAACGGCTATTCGAACATTGGCGACATGAACACCGCCCAATACCTCGACGAGCCGCCAGTATGGGATTTTTGGGCCCGTGTGGAAGCGCTTGGCGTGCCAGTCTACCTGCACCCCCGCAGTCCGTTACCCAGCCAGCGGCGCGCGTACGAGGGTTACCCCGTCTTGGCGGACTCGCCATGGGGTTTTGGCGCCGAAACCGCCTTGCATACACTTCGTCTGATCTTGAGTGGCTTGTTCGACCGCTTTCCCCGACTAAGGATCATTCTCGGCCACCTGGGCGAGGGGCTCCCCTTCCTTTTGCCGCGTGTCGAGCATCGGCTACGCCATATGAGCGCGGAGGTGCGGGGGCGGCAGCTCAAGCCGGTTACTTTCTACCTTCGCGAGAACTTTTATGTGACCACCGCCGGCAACTTCCGGACTCAGGCGCTCATCAATTCGCTCCTCGAGATAGGGCCGGATCGGCTCCTGTTTTCCGTCGACTACCCTTACGAAACGGTGCAGGAGCAGACAGACTGGTTTGACAGCCTGCCGATCAGCGAGACGGATCGCCGCAAGATTGGTCGGGCGAATGCCCTCCAGCTGCTGCGGCTCAGCTCTCCAGATGCATAATGATGATGGCGATCTCTGGCCTTCTAACGGTATAGCCAGGCTGCCATCAGCCGTGTATAGCGGGGCATGACTACGTAGGTCATCAGCGCGACGACGACCGTTGCGACGAGGAAGTGGATGATTCCCGGCATCCCGAGGATGGGTGCGGCACGGAACAACGGCGTCAGCAACCAGGGAACCAGAATCGTGAGCGGGAAGATCGCCGATAGTGTGATCAGGAACTGCTTGTAAGGTTTCGCGTGCTTCTGCTCCGAGTTTGGGCGCCTAAACCAGAACTCAAGCCCGGTCTTGATCTCGACCTGGTCACCATCCTGAAGGAGATGCTGCACCTTAAGGATCAATCGCTGCCAGACCTCCGAAGCAAGCCATTGCTCCAAATGCTCAAGCGCGTCGAAATGGAGCACGACCGTGTAAGTCCGCGATCCCGTGTGCGGCCGGATAACGTTCACCCCTCGATGGCCTTCTGCCTTCCCTGCGATCGGGACGCTTTCGCGGAGCCAAGCCTCGTACTCCTGGTCTTTTCCTGGTATGACGGTGTGTCGGATCACGGACACCACCATTGATTGGCCGCGAGCAGGTGATGGGATCATTTGCTTTTTCGTGGCCAGGGCGAGGTCCAGGCTGCTCATGAGGTTCTCCCACCCACTATTCCCACCGCGCCGGAGGTCGATGGTGGCGAAACTAAGCTTACCCGGCTTCCGGCTCGGCCGGCGGCTAACGCCAGCGGTGCATTCGCACTGTCGAGGAACTCTGCCCCGGATTTCCCAGATGACGGGCTGCTTTTGGCGGTATGAGGTCAGCTTAGTGCCCCGGAAGCCCGATCTTCAAGGGTGATCTGGCCCTCAGCGTCGTCTGCCTCCTCCCGGAGTGTCGTTGGCGGGTGCCCCGGCTATGGGGTGCGGATCTCCGCGCAGGGCCTGTAGCGACTGGCTCGCAGACTACTCCGACCCGGGTCCTCGTTGCGGCCCTAGAAGGCGCCATGCTGCTGGCCCACTCCCTTGCCGACGTCCCCCGCCTCCACGCGGCTGCGACGTGCTTGCTCGCCGATATCGGCATCCACTCCTTGGAAACGGAAACAACCAGCTAGCTGAGCTGAGCGAGCTCATTATAACCGGAAACGGCGCCCCTTACTCACCTTTCCCGCTTGCGGGAAGAGGTCGGCGCGGAGCAAGCCGCGCCGGGTGATGGTGGCGCGGGTCCGATCACGCTGAAAGAGCCCTAGCGCTCACGAAAATCCGCGGCTGCTCGCCTCCCTCAAATACCGCGCCAGTGCCATCGCCAGCGGAAATGTCGCCAGCGCTGCAATCGCCGTCGCGCCACTCGCCCAATTCACCCCGACCGCATCCCCCAGAACCCCATACAGGATCGGCGAAATCGCGCCCGAGCCGATCGTGCCGGTATAAAACAATGCAAACGCCCGCTCAGCCTGCCCGGGCGGGGTCAGTTCCGGCACCGTCCCATATAGCACCGAGGACGTAACCATTCAGCATTACCCCCAGCACCGGTAAGATTACCAAACACGGCACCAGCGGCAGCATTAGGACCGCCAGAATGCACCCCGCCGTCCCTCCTTCCGTCAGCAGCACCGTTGCCAGCACGCCGAGTCGTGCGCCAAGGTACCCGCACGCAAACTTCCCCGCCGCGCCGCCCAGGAACACCAATGCCAGCGCGGACCCGACCACCGGCAGCGACGCCCCCTTGGCCGTCAGCAGGAACGGCAGAAACGTCAGCAAGCCCATTCGCACGCCGCTATCCAGCACTCCGATCGCCAGTAGCAGCGGAAACCCGCCGCGCCCGCGCCCAGTCGCTGGCGTAACCTGCCGCTCATCGCCACCAGCAGCCGGCGGCATCAGCACCAGTGCCGCCATCGCCATGACCAACCCAAGTAACGCCAGCAACCAAAGCGATCGCCGCCACGTCATCATCGTCAGCAATAATGACGTCAAAGCGGGGATCGCCGCCTTCCCCAGATCGCCGCTGAAATTATAGGTTCCCAGCGGTCCGCGCGCCGCCGCTCCATACGCCCGTGACACCGCAGCCCAAGCGATCGGATGTTGGGTGCTCGAACCCGCGCCAGCAAGCGCTAGCGCCCCGCATAACCCGATCAGCCCCCCGGAACACCCCGCCAGGGCATACCCGAAACCGGCCAGCGCGGTGCCAGCCGCCAGCATCATCCGTCCGTCGATGTGCTCAGCAAAACGTCCGCACGGAATTTGCAGCAATGCCATCGACCCGGAATACAGTCCGCGCAACAGCGCCAGCATCCCATAGCCGATCGCGAACTCCTTCTGCCAGATTGGCAGCAGAACATAGATCAGATCCGTGTAGCCATCGTGCAGTGCATGAACCGCACCCGCAACAGCAAGCGTCCGTCGTGCGGATGCTCGCACCAGCAGCACTTGTGACATTGTGCCCTTCAAACCCAAACGCGCCTCGGTACAGGATCATGCGCTTGCATACCACCGGCGGCGCACGTTCCGGTCCAGCGATGGCGCCACTCCGACCGACCACCCCGCCGTGCCCGCTCGTCCCGTTTGATGAGCTGAGCGGCGGGGCGACGGCTGGGCAGATCCAGTACCGCGCTACTCAGGGATAGCTAAGGATCACGCCGAGCATCACGCGGCTTCCCTGAAATCTCCGATCTGCGCATCCAGGGCGCGTTTGAAGGCAGGCCGCGCGGTGCAACACTCGACATAAGCAGCGAGACGCTGATCGCTCGTGACAAGGTCAGTATGTTTGAGGATTCGAAGCACGGTCGTCATCATTAGATCGCCCGCCGTGAATCGGTCGCCGTCGAGATAGTGCTTTTCGCCAAGCGAAATGGACAGCGCCGAAAGGCGTTTCCGCACGAACTCCACCGCCCGTGGGCGGCGCAGCCTTGCCCATTCCTCGTTGGCGTAAAACAGATCAATCAACGCAACGTTCATAACGAACGGCTCGATCGAGTTGAGCGCGGCTATAAGCCATTGTATTGCCCGCGCTCGGACGCCCGCGTCCCGTGGCAGAAGCACGTCGCTCCTCTCGCCAATGTACAGAACGATGGCTCCCGATTCGAACAGGACGAAACCGTCCTCCTCGAGAACCGGCACCTGCCCGAATGGCTGCAGTGCACGATAATCCGGCTTGTCCTGATCGCCCTGGTCCAGGAGACGCGTGCGGTAAGGCAAACCCGCCTCCTCCAGCGCCCAACGCACCCGAAGATCGCGCACCTGGCCACGGCCAAAGTCCGGAACCCATTTGAAAGCAGAAATCGTGATCATATCGTGCCCTTCTTTGCAGAACTTCGCTGCCTCGATACTTCACCGCACGGCAAACTATTAGGGCAGCAACGGCGAGAGGTCAACACCTGGCGCCCCCTGCGAAGGCAGGGGCCCTAATGTCACCCTTCCAAATGCCCATCCCACGCAATAAATAAGCATATTGCGCCGCGCGCCGCGCGCACGGTCCGGTCAGCCGTTCCCCGACGGCAATAACAGAAGGAGACTGGACATGAACCCCACCCTCGTCCTCATCGACCTTGCCGGGGCCGTCGCCCTCCTTCTCTGGGGTGTCCGCATGGTCCAGACCGGCGTGCAGCGCGCCTTCGGCTCCAGGCTCCGAACTTTCCTCGCCGCCGCTCTGCGCAACCGCTTGACCGCCTTCGCTGCCGGCCTCGGCGCCACCGCCGTACTACAAAGCAGCACGGCCACCGGCCTGATGCTGACCGGCCTCGCTGCCGGAGCTGCCATCGACCTTATCCCCGCGCTCGCTGTCATGCTCGGCGCCAACGTCGGAACGACTTTAATCGTCCAGGTCGTTTCATTCGATGTCGCCCGCATCGCTCCCGCACTGATCGCCGTCGGCTTCCTTATGTTCCGCCGTCCTGCCACGCGCACCCGTGATCTCGGCCGCGTGCTTATCGGCCTCGGCCTGATCCTGCTGGCGCTGCAGCAGCTCACCGCGGTCACCGCACCCGTGGATCACGCACCCACGCTTCACGCCATCTTCACCGCTCTTACTCCCGATCCGCTGATTCTGATGCTGATCGCCGCCGGCCTTACCTGGGCTGCGCATTCCAGCGTGGCTATGGTGCTCTTCATTATGTCGCTCGCCGCCGGCCATGTCGTCACACCACACGCCGCCTACGTTATGGTCCTCGGCGCCAATCTCGGAACGGCGATCAACCCGGTGCTGGAAGGCGCCGCCGGCGACGCTCCCTCAGCGAAATCTATCCCGCTCGGCAACCTTCTCAACCGCGCACTCGGTTGTGCGCTGGCTCTATTCGCAATTCCCTACATCACCGCCCCTGAAGCGAGCCCCGCCCGTGCCGTCGCCGACTTCCACACCGCGTTCAACATTCTTCTTGCGATCATCTTCCTCCCCCTCCTGACCCCCTACGCCGCGCTGCTCCGTCGCCTGATCCCAGCCCGCACCCTCCACGCCGATCCCGCGCGCCCGATCTATCTCGACCGAGCCGCCATCGAGACGCCCGTGGTTGCCATCGGCGCCGCCGCGCGCGAGGCTCTGCGCCTGCCCGACATCCTCGAATCTATGTTGCAGGGAATCCGCGATTCGCTTCACACTGACGACCGTAAGCGAGTCGCGGAGATCCGGCACCTGGACGACAGGCTTGATAAGCTCAATTCCTCCATCAAGGGCTATCTCACCTCCCTGGATCCAGAGGCGATGACTGACGCCGACCATCGCCGTGTAGAGCAAGTCTTGACATTCGCAACCAATATGGAGCATGCGGGCGACGTCATCGACAAGAACCTCGCCTCCCTCGCCGCCAAGCGCGTTAAGAGATGCTTAACCTTTTCCCCCGAAGGTCAGGCCGAGATCGCCGCCATGATGGACCGCCTGATCGTGAACCTCCGCACTGCGGCCGCCGTCTTCGCCTCCGATGATCCCCGCGGCGCCCGCCTGCTCGCCGGAGAAAAGGAGGTTTTCCGCGACATGGAGGCCGCCGCGACCCGCGCGCACTTCGATCGCCTTCGCCAGGGCAGAAGGGAAACTGCGGAAACCAGCGCACTGCATATCGACATGTTGCGCGATCTCAAGCAGCTTAACGCCCATTTGGTGCAGGCTGCTGCCTACCCACTCCTGGAAACCGAAGGCGCGTTGTTGCCTACTCGCCTTCGCTCCGTCGCCTGAGCCGCACCCATGCCGCGCAAACCAATAACAAACAAACAGGGTCACGGTCGCCAGTTCGCCGCGCTTCCCTATACCCGCCAGGACGGCGAGACAGTCATAATGCTGGTAACCAGCCGCGAAACCGGCCGCTGGGTCCTGCCGAAGGGCTGGGCCGAGAAGCACCTCAACGGCCCGCGTCTCGCCGCCAAGGAAGCGTTCGAGGAGGCCGGTATCATGGGCGACGTCCAGCGCAAGGCGATCGGAAGCTATAACTATCTTAAGCAACTACCCAACAATCGCCATCTCGAATGCGATGTCAAAGTCTTCCCTCTGCACGTCCACAAGCTGCTCAGCAACTGGCCCGAGCGCAAACAACGCGATCGCCGCTGGTTCACCCTTTCTCAGGCCGCGATGGCCGTGGACGAACCCGACCTCTCCGCGCTTCTGCTCCGCCTGAGCACAACACGCCCTTTCGCGTCCACGGACGAAGCGTACACTCCGCCTCTGCCGAAAACCCCCAAGCGTACACTTCAAGCCGCGTAAAAACGCCCAGGTGACCCTTTCGCCTGTCTCAAAACCTGCGAAGTGACCCTTTCGCTCGGCCGAAAAACGCCCCAGTGACCCTTAGCCCGACCCTCCCCGCCGGAATCCCGGCCCTGGTGGAGGCTCCGCCAGCTCCTCCGTAATACTCACCACCTGCGCCAGCCGCGGGCCCCTCCGGCAGAGCCGCGCCAGCTCCTCCACCGCATCGGTATCCCCGGCAATGAGCGCCTCGACCGTTCCATCCCGGCGGTTACGCACCCAACCCGCGAGCCCAAGCAATTCCGCCTGAGCAATTATCCAGTCGCGGAATCCCACCCCCTGCACCCGCCCAGCAATGACCAGCCGTTTCGCAATCATGCCCGCGCCAACGCCATAAACCGTGCTGCCACCGCGATGTCCTCTGCAATCGAGGCCCGCCTGGCAGCCGCTTCCGCGTCCTCCCCCCACTTCTCCATCTGATACAGCTCGTCCAGAGCCCCCAACTCGTGCGCTTCCGCCGCATCCAGCTCGCCTTCAGCCAAAGCAAGCCCCAGCACCAGGCTTCCTAACGCCGGGACCGCCACCCCCATCCCGGCCAGCCCATACTCGTCCAACCGGCCCACCGCCGCCCGCAATGCCGCAATGCTCCCCCGGTGCTGCTTCACCGGTCCGACGCCCACCACCACGCGTAACGGAGCGCCATACCTTCGTGCCACCCAATCGAGCCAAGGGTCCCAGCGCTCCTGCTGGCGCCTGACTAGCGATTCCGGCCCCTCCGCCCGGTAGCACAGCATGTCCGTCTCCCCGTACCGGGCGATCGCGTCCACTATCGGCCATCGATCGGGCGCGATCCGCTCCTGCGCTGTCCCCGCCAGCCGGGTCAGAGGCGTATCGGCATACGACATCTGGCCACCCTTGGCCGTGCCGGCCGCCTCCCATTCCGCCGCCACCGCCAGCGCCAACGCCTCGCCCCGAATCTGCAAAACCGCTCCCCCCGGCAACCTTATCGGCTGCCGATCCAATAGAATCCCATACCCCTGCTCCAAGGCCTCAACCGCCGCCGTTTCCCAGAAGCGCTTCATGGTCGGAATAGCTGCTGCAGCAGTTTCCCCGCATTCGGCAGCTTCTGCGGCAGGTGTGGCGCCGCTGCAGCCGGCTTCGGCGCCGCCGAACCCGGAGCCGCCTGGCCCCGCGCCTCTGCCATTGCGGTAGCGCAAGTCGGCCCCGCCGGCAGCAACGCACCCGCCGCATTCTTGCCCGCCAGCGCCCCAATCACCGCCTGGAATCCCGCGTTTGCCGCCCCGGTCTGGTTCAGCGCCGCATGCGGATCGGCCAGCGGTCCGGTAACTGTCAGCGGCACTTCGAAGCCCGTCCTGCCGATCCGCCCTTGCGGAAACAGGTGCAAGTCCAACGTCTGCGCCCGCAGATTCACTGTCCCGGACCCGCTCGCCGTGACAAGGCCGGAGCTGAACATGATCGGATTCAGCGTGGCCACCCCGTCATGCGCCGCCATACGAACGGCTAAGCACTTGATCTCGCTCGCCCCGGGATGCGCCAGCGCTGCCGCCGGGTTCACCCGAGCCAGCGCCGGACCAAGCAGCTTCTCCAGCACCGCCGTATCGATCTGTCCGCCTCCCATGGTCACGCTCATCGTTCCGTTCAGACTGCCCGCGATCGCCTGCGCCGTTGCCCCGGCTCCCTGCAAATCCGCCTGCACATCGGCGGTACCACTCGCAAACCCCGGCTGCCCCAGCGCCGCCAGCAGCGGCTTCAATCCGATCGCCGGCGCAGACAGGCGCACACTCACCGGAGGAGCAGGCGGGTTCGCATCCGCGGTAATTGCGGCATCCAGCGCCCCGGCGGGCAGCGTCGCCTTGAACGGCGCAAGCCGCAGTTGCCCATTCTCCAACGACACCTGCAGCACGACGTTCCGCCACGTTTGGCCTTGAATGACCAGCGTGCCCACGGTCAGCCCGAGATCGGCATTGGCCTGATGTAACTCATTGAACGGCAGAGGCTTGTTCGAAATGACCGGTCCGCGCGCCCGAGCCGGGGCCGGGGCTGCGGCCGGAGCGGCCGGAGTCGGCTGCCCAGCAGGCGCTGCCGCGGGCGGGGCTCCAACCGCCGCTTGCATCGCGTCCAGATCCAACCGGCTCGACGCCAGCTTCCCTTTAATCGCCGGTGGCTTGCCTGGAACCAGCGACACATCCCCCGCCAGATCCCCCTGCGCGCTGGCAAACTTCATCCCGGTGAACGACACCCCCTTTGCCAGCCCGCCCAGATCCCGCACCTGGCCGGAAAAGGTTACGTTCGTCAGCTTCGGCAGCGGCCGCCCCGCCAAGTCTCCCAGCCCCGCCAGATCCGGCGTCGCTGCGGTCACCGCCACATCCATCCCCGTCAGATGCTCCGGGTCGGCAATCCCACCTTTGGCACTGAAACTGCTCGCCCCGGATTTCGCCGAGACATCAATCGGAAACGGCCCCGCCGGCTGTCCCGTCAGCAACTTCGAAACCGGTCCCACGGTGCTCGAAAAGCTCAGCGGCGCGCCTTTCAGATTCCCCGCCAGCTCTGCAGTTACCGGCTGGTCCAGCGCCGGAACACTGAGGCTCGCCTGCGTCACGGTCAGTCCCGGCATCAGCGGTGCCAGATCGCCCGCACCTGTGTGCAGAACCACGCCGGAAATCACCGGTATTGGCCCCCCGCTATCCGCCACATGCGCCGCCAGAGTCACATTATGCAGCGCCGGCAGCCCGGCCTTGGGCGCCAGAGGCCGCAGTGCGGCCAGATCCGGCACGCTGGCATTCACGGCCAGATTATACCCCTTGCCCGTGAGCGGCTCAGCAATCCCCCCTTCCACCGCCAGCTTCGCTCCCGCCGCCGTCAGCGTCAGCGCAACCGGCCAAGGCTTTCCCGGCGTCTGCAGACCCGCTAGCGATCCGGTCTGTCCGGCGAGATCCACCGTCAGCCCGTTCACCACTGCCTGGCCACCAATCTGCATCGGCGCGTCCGCCCCGGCGCTCGTCAACGTCAATTCCCTCACGTCGGCGGCCGCCACATGCCCCGTCCGGTCATCGCGGTAGGCAATCCGAGCGTCCTCGATCCGCACCCGCGACAAGGACAAACCCATCGGCCGCGATACCGTCTGTGGCCCGCCCGGCGTGACCGTGGCCGCCGCTTGCTTCGGCGCCGGTGCAAGCTGCCAATTCACCGCCCCGGACGCCGTCCGCTCCAGCAGAATGTCCGGCTTCTCCACCACCAGGCTATCGACCGACACCTGCCGGTGCACCAGCGGCAGCAGCGCAAGCTGCACGTCCAGCGACTGGATGGTCGCCATATCCGGCCGCGAGAACCCCGTGGGGTTCGCCACCGTCACGTCATTCACGGCAATCGTCGGATGCAGCGACAAAGCGAGCCCAAGCCGGCCATGAATCACCACCTGCCGCCCCGTCGCCGAACTCAGCGCCGCCTCGACCCGCGGTTTAAAGGCATCGAGGCTGAACCGGTTGACCCCGATGATCACCCCCGCGATCACCAGCCCTGCTACGGTCCCAAAAATCGCCGCTCGTCGGCTGCGCCGGGTCGCACGGCCGGCTGGCATCGGCGCGTTGCGCCCGCTCACGCCCGACGCTCCGCGCGCCGCACCGGCGGTGCCGCAAAGCCCAGGGTCCGGAACGTCTCCCTCATATGCTCCGGCAGATCGGCCTCCACTTCTAACGTGCCCCCCGCCGGATGCGGCAGCACCAGCCGCCGCGCATGCAAGTGCAACGCGTCCGGCAGTCCGGCGACCGTCGCTCCGAACGCCCCGTTCTGGTCCGGCTGGGCATATTTCACGTCACCTAGGATCGGTGCGTCGATCGCAACGCAATGCACCCGCAACTGGTGAGTCCGCCCGGTCAAAGGCCGCAGCTCCAGCCATGCCAGCTTCCCGGCATGATCCAACGTCCGGTACTCTGTGACAGCCCTGGCCGCCGCCTCGTCCTCCGGCTCCGCCACGGCGGTTCGCTCACCCCGTGCCCCGCCGACGCGTTTCAGCGACAGTTCTATCCGCCCCTCAGGCGGCATCGGCCGCCGCGTTACGACCGCCCAATAAACCTTCTGAATGTCCCGCCTGCGGAACAGAGCGGCCAGTTTCGCGGCCGTCCCCGCCGTCCTCGCCAGCAGCAACACTCCGGACGTGTCCCGGTCCAGCCGATGCACCAGCCGCGGCCGTTCCCCATCAAACCGCAGCGCGTCCAGCCATGCGTCCATATGCTTCGTAATCCCCGGCCCGCCCTGCACTGGCACCCCGTACGGCTTGTCCAGCGCGATCACCTGCTCGTCGCAATACAACAACCGCTCCTGGAGATCCCGTGCCACCTCCGGCGCTACCTCCGGACGTGCCGGCGGTGCCGGTGAAGCGGGCAGGGGAGGGACCCGCACCGCCTGTCCGGGGATCAGCCGCGTCGAGGCCTCCGCCCGGTGCCCGTCTACCCGCACCTGTCCGGTGCGGCACAGTCGCTGGATCATACTCTGGGGCAGGCCGGGGAAATGCCGGCGGAACCATCGATCCAGCCGGATATCCACCTCGTCCGCGGAAACCGTGACGGTCGCGCTCATGCCAGCGGAAAATGAGCCTCGATGATCATCGGATCGTCGTGAGAAAAGTGCAGCGTGAACCCAAGAAAGCGGGCCAAGTCCAGCATCGGTTCGTTGTCCGCCAGAATCTCCCCCATAACGTGCTTCACCCCGTGCTGCCGCGCCCAGTCCAACAGGCGCTGCATCAAGTGGGCACCGACGCCATGACCTTTAACATCCGGTTGTACCACAACCGCAAATTCTCCCACTGCGGGATCTTCTTCCCGCGCTACTCGCGCAACGCCCACAATTTCACCGGTCGAGTCGCGGACGGCGACGAACGCCATGTCCTTTTCGTAGTCCAGCCGCGTGAATTTCGCCAGTTGCCCAGGCGAGAGTTCGCGGATCGCCGCAAAGAAACGGTGGCGCACGTCCTCCGGCGTCATACGATGAAACAACGCGTCGAGCTTCCCCGCGTCCTCCGGTAGGATGGGGCGGATGGTCAGCGATTCCACATCTGTATCCCAATGCTCCAGCAACTCGACCGGATAGCGCATGATGCATCACTCGATTGCGAAAGGGCATAAAAACAACGAAATTGCCCGGAAACTTCACAAGCCGGCTCAATGTGCGACAACCGCGCTCGGTTGAGCGGCGAGAGCGAATATATGTTGCAACGCACAAAAGCCATCACCCTATCCCGACGTTCATTCGGCCTGGGATCGGTTCTGATCGCCGCAATGCTGCTACTGGCGCGGCCGGCGTTCGCCTATCAGTGGCACAGCACCGACATCACCGGCTACGTGCCGAACCTGTCCTTCAACATGGTGGACGCCAAAACCGCCAAACCGGTCACCCAGGCCGCCTTCAAAGGCAAGTTCACCCTGCTCTATTTTGGCTACACCCAGTGCCCAGATGTCTGCCCGCTTACCCTCCAGCGCGTGGCGCAGGTGTTCGACAAGCTCGGTAACGACGCCCAGCGTTTCCGCTTCCTGTTCGTTACCGTCGATCCGCACCGCGATACCCTGCTGGTCCTGAGGCAATACACCGCCGCTTTTTCCCCGCTCTTCGTCGGCCTGCGCGGCGATGACGACGCCATCGCTCGTCTCGCCCGCCGGTACCGCATCGCCTACTCCGTGTCGCCGGCCACCAAGACCCGCCCCTACGAGGTCACCCACTCCTCGGCCATCTACGTCTTCACCCCTACCGGGGCGCCCAGGCTTCTCCTCGGCTCGCTTGCCTCGACTGACCCCGACATAAGCGGCACCGCCGAGGACCTCGAGCATCTGCTCCATCAGCCCAAGCCCGGTCTGCTCTCCACTTTGTTCAGCTCCTTATGAGTTTTACCGCATTGTCGCAGCCGGCACTCGCCCCGGCGCGGTCCAACTCCCAGGCCGTCTCCTTCTTGGTTATCCTCGCCTTTGCCGCCGCACTCGCCTGGCTCACCGCCAACTTCCCTGCCGCCCTGCCAGTCTGGGCCCCGTGGGAGTTCTCCTGGCCGGAGTTTCTTGTCCCCGCCCTGGTCCTGTGGTGGTACGTCCGCGGGCTGGCGCTTACTGAACGGGCCGATAGGCCAGCCACAGCCGGCACCCTCTCTTTCACCACCCGCGTCGTGCTGATCTACGCGGTGCTGCAGACCCACTTCGACTACATGGCCCAACACATGTTCTTCCTGAACCGGGTGCAGCACCTGGTCATGCACCACCTGGGCCCGTTCCTGATCGCCCTCGGCTGGCCCGGCGGTGTCATTGCCCGGGGCATGCCGGATCGCCTGCGCCGCGTTGTCACACATCGGGCCGTGCGCTGCGTTATCCGTGTCCTCCAGCACCCGATCATCGCTGGTGGCAGCTTTGTCGCCCTGATCGACTTCTGGCTGATTCCCGCGGTGCACTTCCAGGCGATGATTGATCACCGCCTCTATGACATCATGAACTGGAGCATGGTCCTCGACGGCCTGCTCTTCTGGTGCCTGGTGCTCGATCCGCGCCCCAGCCCACCCGCCCGCTTCGGCTTCCCCGTGCGGATGGTCACCGTGATCGCGGTCATGTTCCCCCAAATCATCTTCGGGTCCTACATCACGTTCACCCGCACTGACCTCTATAAATTCTACGACCTCTGTGGCCGCCTCTTACCTTCGGTCACCGCTCTGAACGACCAGCATATCGGCGGGATTATTGTCTGGATCCCCGCCGCCATGATGAGCTCGGTCGCCTTCATGCTGATTCTGAACAACATTCGCTTACTCGAAGAAAAACGCCCGCCCTCTGAAATGACCGTGGCCGAGCAGCAGATGGCCGCGCTGGCGAGCAGGTGGACGGGGCGGTAGCGCGGGCGCGCTTTGTCCCTCCAGATCGTGGGACGTGACGTGGCGTGGCAACCGAGCGCCGAGCGTTAGTGATCAACGTGAGTATGGGATTCCCTGACAGAGAGAGAAGCCGATCCTCAGGGCCATAGCAGAACGCTACAATTCGTTTACGCGTTTACGCCCCCGGAAGCCCTGGGGAGCTGCGGGATCAGGGCTCACCGTCCTCCTCCGATCCCTTCTTTGCCTGCGGGGGCTCTGGCGGTATTCTCGGAAAGTCAAACAAGGATCGTGTGGATTGGCGCCCGGCGGCTGCGGCGCTGCATGATCAGACGGCACGGCGAGCGTGACGAGACCCTCGCGGAAATACCCATTTCTGGCGTGGCGTAGCGCGGAGGGCCGCCCTTTCTCTGATCGCGGATGTAACCAGGGTGTAAAAGGTAACGGGGTACACGTGCGATGGCCAAGATTAATTTGCCAAGAGGGGACATCAGGACCAAAAGTAACATCCGCTGGCGCACAATTTTAAAGATGCGTCTGGAGGGAGGAAGTCATGACTCGGTCAACCGTGTCACTTATCGGCATAGCTATGATACTCGCGCCGTGTGCTGCCCTTGCCGAGAACGTTCCTGATGCCTTCTCGGTTGAGTGGCAGGGAAAGCATCCCTGCGAGAAACTTTATGAGGATGCGCAGATTCGCGTCGGCCGCTGCACCTTTCCGCCTGGAGCTGTTCATCTGTGCCATTTCCACCCTGCCGATCTCGGCTACACCCTGAGCGGAGGAAAGGGTCAGGTGCGGGACGCGCGCGGCACGCGACAGTTTGAGGACAAGACTGGAGAATTCGGCAGCAGCAAGGGGCCGATACCAATGGCATGAGTTCAAGAATATCGGCGACACCACGATGACCTACTTAATAATCGAGAAGAAGTATGAGCCAGCGCCCGCTGTCGATCAGCAGGTCTGCAAGCAGTGATGCGTGACCCCCGCTCGCGCCCTCACGGCGACGGGCGACGCGAGCAACTCGCAAGCGCTTTTCACTGGAACGCCGTCCGAGCGGCCTCGTGGTGGTCGAGGAGGGGCGGATCGGGGTATCGGATCTGGCCGTGTTTTATCCGGCCGATCATCAGCTCACGCTCGTCCACTTCCCGGCGAGTTCGGCGAAGCGGTGAAGTTGCGTCATGAATGGCTGGCGCAGCGAGGCGCCGGGGCCGGACATTAGTTAAAAGCTCCGGGACCGGGGAACCAAACCGTTTCGGTGCCCGCTCCCGCATCAGGATGGCCGGGAAGGCGGCGGAGGTGGCGAGGCTGAGCGTAGCCAGTGCTAAGCACAATCCGGTTGGTTGACCAACGGTTGGCGATCGGATTCGCTGCCAGCACCGATTCGGAGGTGCAAGGCATGGCTGGAAAATCGCCACTCTCGGCCAGCGAGGAACAACGAGCGGCCTTGACGGTTCTGGCCAGCTCGCGTGATCGCGGCGAGGCGGATCGGGCGCGCGCCGTACTGCTGACGCTGGCCGGCTGGACCAGCCCGCGGATTGCCGAGGCGTTCGGCGTGCGCGAAGACACGGTTCGCCTGTGGCGCAGTGACTTCATGAGCGGCGGTATCGAGGCGTTGAGGGCCAGCGTGGCACCTGGCCCGGCCCCGGTGAAGAGTGAAGCGGCTTTGCGCGTCGTCACGCCCTTACTGGAGGAACCCGTGGCCGACCGGCGCAACTGGACGATCCCCCGGCTGCGCGCCGAGATCGAACTGCGTGAGGGCGTTCGCATCAGCCGGTCGCAATTATCCAAGGCGCTGCGCAAAAAAAGTTCCGTTGGCGACGACCGCGACACACGCTGAAGGGACGTCAGACCGCCGAGGAGGTCGAACGGGTCGGCCTGCGTCTGCAATTGCGCAAACAACAGGCGGAAGCCGGAGACATTGTTCTGCTCTATGGCGACGAAAGCGAGGCGTTGACGCATCCCTACCTCGCGCGCGTATGGGCCAAGGCGGCGGCGGACCTGCGTGTGCCGGCACCGGGCCAGGCCAAGAAGGTCGCGATGATGGGCTCGCTCGATCATGTCACACGCCAACTCATCGTGCACACCAGCCCAACCAAGCGCAGCAGCGATTTCGTCGCCCATCTGGAGCAACTGGATCGGCTTTATGGTCCCAAGCCCGGTCAACCCACCAAGCAGGTGGTGCTGGTCGAAGACAACGGTCCGATCCACACCAGCAAGCTCTCCCTGGCCGCGCTCGCCGCCCGTGCGCATTGGCTCACCGTCGAGTGGCTGCCCAGGTATGCGCCGGAATTGAATGACATCGAGGTCGTCTGGCATGATCTCAAGGCGCATCATCTCGCCCATCGGACCTTCGCTGACGCAGACGCGCTCGACCGGGCGATCCACCAAGCCGTGGACGAGCTGAATACCGAGCGCCGGGTGCTGCCGTTGGCCAAGCCACGAATCTCTGCTTAGGATTTCCTGCGGCGGCTTGCGTTATTGCTTTAACGGGAGTTGCAACGTACCTCGCGCTCGCCTCGGCTTGGTTGCTTGCCTTACCAGCGCGTCGCGCCGCTGTTGCTCAGGGACTTATCACTGACGCGCGAACGCGAAGGAGACCGAGCTAGAAGCGGTGCGCGCGAACTCGGCCGTAGCGTGAGGAGCTGAGCATGAGCAAGCCGTTTTTCGCCCCCCGGCTGCGCGACGAGCGGCGCACGCAAGCGCTTCGCCTCGAACGCCGTGTGGGGCACGCGGTGGTCATCGAGGAGGGTGACATTGGGCTGCGCGATCTCGCCGTGTTTTATTCCGCCGACTACGGGCTGGCGCTGGTGCGCTTCCTTAATGGCGACATTACCGAAGCGGAGCGCCTGCGCGTCGAGTGGCTGGCCCGGCGTAGCTGGAAAACCGCCTGGGCTCCGAAACGTGCCACGGCACGTTTACTGTTCCTTGTGTCCACTTCGAGAGGACTGAACACCACCTCGGACAGACCAAGGGTTAAGACGTCCGATACGGCCTCTCCGGCGGCCGCTGCTCCTTCGCCAACAGCGTCGGGCCCTCGCGTATACATCCGGTAGATATCGCCGGACTTGTCGCCATCTTTCGAGGAGGCCGCCGGGCTTCCAAGCTCCGAAATGACATCGATCCGCTGGCTCGTCGTTTGCGGCCCGTGGCCTAAGCGTCGCGTCGTCGCGCTTGCGCTCGGCGGCGCTTCGAGGAAGCCTCCGTGCCCCTCCGCGACCACTCCGTTGGCTCCATGTGAACCCTCCTAGGCTCCGCCTCCTCCTCCCCTGAACTCCAACCCTCCTACCAAGGTTGAGGTTCGCGCTAACCCGGCCCAGACTGCTGCCGGAGGCCCCGATGCAACCCGACGCCGACTTTTTCCCCACCATCCGGCGCGAGCTCTTCGTCGCCGCGGTCGGCGACGTTCTCGACAAAATGGGCCTGCAGCGGCAGTTTCTGCCCCCCGCTATCAAGCCCATCGACCCATCCATGGTCATCCTCGGCCGCGCCATGCCGGTGCTGGAGGCCGACATCTTCTCGGAAACCACATCCGGCCGTGGCCACCTGACCGATAAATCCTTCGGCATGATGCTCGAGGCCCTCGACGACCTGAAACCCAACGAGGTGTACATCTGTGCCGGCGGCTCGCCCCGTTACGCCCTCTGGGGCGGGCTGATGTCCGCCCGCGCCATCAAATGCGGCGCGGCTGGCGCCGTGATGCACGGCTACCATCGGGACACCGCCGAGATCCTGAAGCTTAACTTCCCCGTCGCTTCCATTGGCGCCTACGCCCAGGACCAGGGACCCCGCGGCAAGGTCCTCGACTGGCGTGTCCCCATCGAGATCGAGGGCGTTCGCATCGCCCCGGGCGATATCATCTTTGCCGACCGTGACGGCGTGCTGATAGTCCCGGCGAACGCCGCCGAGGAAGCCTTCACCCGTGCGTTCGAGAAGGTCCGGAGTGAAAATCAGGTGCTGCAGGCCATCCAGGCCGGCATGACGACCGTCGAAGCTTTCAATAAGTTCGGAGTGATGTAGTCTCATGTCCGACCGCACGCCTACCCATACCGGCGGCTGCCAGTGCGGCGCCGTCCGCTTCTACGCCGAGCCAATCGCCGGCCTTTGCCACTGCCGGATGTGCCAGAAAGCCGCCGGCGGTCCCTTCTGGGCCTGGGCCAGTATGGCGACGACGGAGTTCGCCTGGACCGCCGCCGAGCCCGCCTGGTTCCGTTCATCCTCCGCCGCGCGTCGCTGCTTCTGCCAGCGCTGCGGCACGCCGCTCGGCTTCCAGTGGGACCGCAGGGCCAACGAAATCGACCTCGGCATCGCCACTCTGGACGACCCAGCCAACGTGCGCCCCACGAAGGCGGTCGGCATCGAAAGCCGCTTGCCCTGGTGCGACGCCTCGCTCTTCGATCTGCCATCGTACCGCACCGGCGAACTCACCCCGCCCGAGGACCTCTCCAAAATCCAGATTTTCCAGCAGCCGGACCTCCCGGCATGACCATCCTTGCCGAGATCGAAAACTTGCTCACCACCAATGGCCGGCGCCGCTACGGCCTGCGCGACATTTCCCAGCTCCAGCATGCCCTGCAAGCGGCCCTGCTCGCGGAACAGCAGCATGAGCCTGCCTCGCTAATCGCGGCCGCCCTGTTGCACGACATCGGCCACATGGTCCACGAGCTCGGCGAAAACCCGGCCGAAAGCCGGATCGACGACCGGCACGAGGAGCATGGACACGCGTGGCTCACCCGCCATTTCGGCTCCGACGTCACCGAGCCGGTCCGCCTGCACGTCGCCGCCAAGCGCTACCTCTGCGCCATCGAGCCGCACTACCTCGGCAAGCTCGCCCCGGATTCCATCACCTCACTGGAGCTGCAGGGCGGGCCAATGACCGAGGCCGAAGCCGCGACCTTCCGCGCATCACCTCACGCCCAGGTCGCGATCCACCTCCGCCGCTTTGACGACGCCGCCAAGGTGAAAGACCTTCCGACCCCGCCCGTCAGCCACTTTATGCCTTATGTCGCTGCTTGCCTGAAATCAGAGTGAGCCTGCCAGTCCGTCACCTCGCCCCGTCATGCCCCTCCCGGTCATCATCGACTGCGACCCCGGAACCGACGACGCTTTCGCGCTGCTGTTGGCCTTTGCCTCACCGGAACTCGATGTTCGCGCCGTCACAGTCTCCGGCGGCAACGTCCCGCTAAGCGATACGCTTCGCAACGCCCTTTCGCTTCGCGCTCTCGCCGGCGCCAGAGTCCCGGTCTTCGCCGGCGCCGATCGCCCCCTGCTCGGCACCTTCACCGGCGAGACCCGGGTCCATGGCCCCGACGGCCTCCATGCCATCCCGCTCCCGCCCGCTGCCGACCCCGAACCGGAACTCGCCGCCGATGCCATCAGGCGCATTCTCCGCGAGGCCGCCGAACCCATCACGCTCGTCGGCATCGCGCCGGTGACCAACTTCGCGCTCGCCGTGGCTACCGAACCCGTGCTGCACGCCAAAATCGCCCAGATCGTGCTGATGAGCGGCGCCTGGGCGGAGGGCAACATAACCCCCTCAGCCGAATTCAATGCCTTCAGCGACCCCGAGGCTCTGCAAATCGTCCTCGACCTCGTCCGCCCGGTTGTCCTCGCCACTCTCGAACTTACAGCCCAAGCCCTCGCCACGCCCGAGCGTCTGGCGCGGCTCCGCGCCACCGGCTCCAGCACCGCACTCCGCATACTCTGCGACATTCAGGATCGCGTGCCGCCATCCCCTCGGCTCGGCGGAATTGGCGCACCGCTGCACGACCCCTGTGCCGTCGCCTGGCTGATCCAGCCCTCGCTCTTCGCCACCCGAGCCTGCCCGGCCCGCGTCGATCTCGGCCCGGGTCCCAGCCGCGGCCGCACTGTCATCGATCGCTGGAACCGCACCCGCCAATCCGCCAACGTGACCGTCCTCGAGACCCTGAACGTGGATGGATTTTTCGCCCTTCTCGCGGAACGTCTTTCGCGCCTGCCGTAAATGCTTCGCTTCGCTGCAAAAACAACGGCCGAGCGTCAGTCCGCCGCCGCATGCTCCAATCGCTGCGGTCTCTCCACCGCCCAGACTTCACTGTCGTCTGACAACTCACAACTAACAATTGACAACTGATTTTGGGGCATCGGGCGCCCAAGCAAGAAGCCTTGCACCTCCGTGCACCCTGCCTCCCTCACGGCGGCCAGCTGTTCCGTCGTCTCCACTCCCTCGGCTGTCGTCGTCATCCCAAGCTGTTGCGCGAGCCCGGTAATGGACTGCACAATCGCCAGGCAATCCGGCCGGGTGCGGATTTCCCGCACGAACGACTGATCCACCTTGATTTTGTCGAACGGAAAACGCTGCAGATAGCTCAGGCTGGAATACCCAGTGCCGAAGTCATCCAGCGCGATGCGTACCCCAAGCTCCCGTAACCGGTGCAGGGTGGCAAACACCTGTTCATTACTGTGTAGCAATGCCGATTCGGTGATCTCCAGTTCCAGGCGACCGGCCGGCAATCCAGCCGTTGCGAGTGCCTGCTTAACCTGCTCCACCACATTCTCGCTGTGCAACTGCATCGGCGAAAGGTTGACCGCAACTTTCACCCGATCCGGCCACGCGATCGCATCCTGGCAGGCCCGCCGCAGCACCCACTCCCCAATCGGGGCAATCAGGCGGAAATCCTCCGCTATTGAAATGAACTGCGAAGGCGGGATCATCCCCCGTTGCGGATGCCGCCACCGCAGCAGCGCCTCGAACCCGCTCACGCCTCCATGCAGCAGGTCGAACAACGGCTGATAAAATACTTCGAACTCGCCCCGGCTCAGTGCTTCCCGCAAATCGATTTCGATTGCCCGCCGCTCCTGGATCTCGGCATCCATCTCCTCTTGAAAGAACCGATATTTCCCGCGCCCCTCGGCCTTTGCCCGATACAGCGCCATATCGGCGCATTTCAAAAGAACATCGGCCGATGTGCCGCTCTCGGGCGCGACCGCGATTCCGATACTGGTACCCACTACTGCCGGCTGCTCGTCAATCTGGTACGGCTTGTTCAGAGTCTCCACGATCCGGCGCGCCAGCATCTCCGCATCTTCCGGCTGGTTGCCCGAGCACTGGAGCACCGCAAATTCATCTCCGCCCAGACGCGCCACCAGATCGCTCTCGCGAATGCAGCCGCGTAACCGGCCCGCCACCGCCTCCAATAGCGCATCGCCCGCAGGGTGCCCCAGAGTGTCGTTGACGTCCTTGAAATAATCCAGATCCAGACACAGCACCGCCAGACCTTCGCCCGTGCCGTTCAGTCGTACCAGAGCTGCCTCCATCCGCTCACGGAACAACAGTCGGTTCGGCAAGCCCGTCAATGCATCGTGGTGAGCCATGAAGCTGATCTGCGCCTCGGCCCGCCGCCGCTCGCTGATGTCCTCATACGTCGCAACCCAGCCACCGTCCTCCATCGGCTGGTGCGAAACCGCCAGCGCCCGTCCCTCGTTGTCCTCCTGGAAGAACTTCCCCGCCCGCCCCGTTGCGGCCAGCACCTCCTGCTCCACACGCACGGATTCGACCATCCGCGCGTCATACCGTCCGGACCGGCTGATCGCCCCGAACACTTCGCCCACCGATGCCCCAGGGCGGACCACCACCCGCGACAACCCGAACAACTCCAGGAAGCGCACATTGCATTCGATTAGCCGCTGGTCCGAGTCCGCCAGGCACAGCGCCTGAGACATGTTGTTCAGCGCCGCATCGAACCGTGCATTCTGGATGTGCAGTTCCATATCGCGCGCTCGCAGGATTTGGTTGTGAAGCTGAGCTTCCGCCATCGACTGCTCTACCCGCCGATTTGCCTCCGCCAGCTCGATGCTGGTTCGCTGCAGATCGTCCACCAGGTTCTGAACCTCAGCATGGGTGCGCTTGAGCGTCCGGTTTTGCCGTGCCAGAAATCCAGCCAATCCGAATAAACAAGCCAACAGGGCCCCCAGCAATCCGGCGAACAGCCGTTGCAGAAATACCAACTCATCTAGTCGCTGCCGCCTTGCCTGCGCGCCACGTGCCTCCGGCACTATGGCCAACCGCAGCACCTCCGGGGTAAGCGGTAGCAACAGCTGCAGTGCCCGGCCGGCTGTCCCGGGCTGGTCGATGTGCTCGATCAGCGGCCCGACCTGCTCCAGGACAGCAGCCGCATCGCTCTGCTTGAGTTCCGCGATGCTTCTGCGTACGCTTTCGTATCTCGCGGCTACCTCGTCACGCGTCACTCCACTCCCAGGGTACTTGCTGGGCGCTGATCGCCGCTTCCAGTCGGGCCATCTCCAGCCCGCTCTGGCTCGTAACCCTCGCGAGGTAGTTCCCTGATACCCCTTCCAGGGCGCCCCGGTGCTGCATGATCAGGACCGAAACGCACAGCAACGCCGAGGCCAGCAGACCAACGGCCCCGGTAAGAGCCAGCCGGAAGGAAAAGCCGCAGCACGCCACGGATCTTCGGCTTTGTCCGTCACTGATTTGCCCCACAGGCTCACCAGATCGGACATCCGCCATACTTACTTGAACCATCCCGCCGCGAGACCGAGCCCTAAGCCGCCGACCAAGCAGCATGCGCTGCCCCGAAAGTTACGCTGGCGAACAATGCCCCGGCATTGGTTTACAATTCACAAAGAAATATTCTGATGGACGATCAGACGGACAACGCCCTCCTCCATTCTCGAACTTGCTTCGACCATATGTTGGGGTCTAGCGGCACTCCAGCACACTATATTAAGCTACCGCATCTTTTTCGGAGCGAATTTGCCATGGATCGATCCGCCGCGCCCGCCGGCCAGGATTTCGCCCTTCAGAATGCCCCCCCACCGGGCCTCCTCACCGAGAACCCCGTTTACAAGCCGTTCCGCTACCCTTGGGCCTATGAGGCCTGGCTCACCCAACAGCGCGTCCACTGGCTTCCCGAGGAAGTCCCGCTGGCCGACGACGTAAAGGACTGGCACCGCAACCTTACCGTAGCCGAGCGTAATCTGCTGACCCAGATATTCCGCTTCTTCACCCAGGCGGACGTCGAGGTGAACAACTGCTACATGAAGCACTACAGCCGGGTGTTCAAACCCACCGAAGTGCTGATGATGCTGTCCGCCTTCTCCAACATCGAGACCGTCCACATAGCCGCCTACAGCCACCTGCTCGACACCATCGGTATGCCCGAAGCGGAGTACCAGGCTTTCCTCAAATACAAGGAGATGAAGGACAAGTACGACTACATGCAGGGCTTTTCGGTCGATAGCCGGTACGAAATCGCGAAGACCCTCGCTGCGTTCGGCGCCTTTACCGAAGGGCTACAGTTGTTCGCCTCATTCGCCATCCTGCTGAACTTCCCGCGGTTCGGTAAAATGAAGGGCATGGGCCAGATCATCTCCTGGTCCGTGCGCGACGAAACCCTGCATTGCGTCTCTGTAATCCGCCTGTTCCGGACCTTCGTGCAGGAAAACCCCGAGATCTGGACCGAGCAGTTCCGCCGAGACATCTACACCATCTGCGCCACGATCGTGGAGCATGAGGACGCCTTCATCGAACTCGCTTTCGAGCAGGGGTCTGTGGAGGGTCTGACGGCACGCGAGGTAAAGGATTACATCCGATACATCGCCGACCGCCGCCTGGTGCAGCTCGGGCTTAACCCGATCTTCCGGATCGCCCGCAATCCGCTGCCCTGGCTGGATGAGATGCTGAACGCGGTTGAGCATACTAACTTTTTTGAGAACCGGGCGACAGAATACAGCAAGGCAGCTACCGCCGGTACTCTGGGAAGAAGCGTTCGATGAGGGATCATCCGAACCCAACTCCGTGTCCCAGGCGGGAGACCCTGCCCACTCGGCGCCCACTCATTGAGACGCTTCGACGCAAATTATGTCTGATTAACGCCTGATTGACGTCAATTTGACGATAGTGTGCTCGTCTTCCGCCACATTAGACCAACTGATTGCATAATCCAGGGACCCTTGCGGATTACGCTGTGACGCAAACTGCAAACGAGCTAATACGCGCCGATAGCACCACCTCGACCGGTGCTCCGCGTTATACCCGACGCCTCTCGGACAAGATCCTGATCGCGTTCCACCACGCTTGCGATCAGGCCGATCTGGAGGTCGCGGAGCAGCTTCTGCGAATTCTGGAAATGATGCTGACCCGTCGCCCGCTCACACCAGATGGATCCCGTCGCAAAAATATGGAAAGCCTGGTCGCGGCCCATGAACGATTGTGGCACTTACGCCACCCTAATCCAGATCAAGCCGCCTGATTACCGAACCGTTCCGGCTATCACCTCCGCTAGTCGAGCGTAATCGTCCAATTCGTTGTAGGCATATGCCGACAGGCGAAGCCACAACCCGCCCGCCAGTGCGTGCACCGGCACATCGGTCCCCAAGTCCAGCAGCCGCTCACGCAGCCCCTGCGCCTGCTGCGGCGTGGCCTCGCCCGCGAGCGGCAATCGCACGACGCCCATAGCCCCGATAAATCCTGCATCTGCGCCGGGTTCCGTGTTCAGCCGTGCCGTAATCAGCCTGGTGGCCTCAACCGCCAGGGCGTGATTGCGTGCGCGCAGCCGCGTCCCGCCGAGACGCTCATGGAACGCGATCGCCTCCGGCACCGCCAGCCACGCGGTCGGGTCCCGCGTGCCGGTCCAGTCGAACTCAGCCGTAAAGCCCTTTCCAAGGCCGTGCGAAATAATCGCGGGATGTAGTTCCCCCTGCCGCTCCGGCGCCGCCCAGATGAACCCGCTGCCCTTGGGGGCGCACAGCCACTTGTGGCAATTGCCTACGTACCAATCGACCCTCAGTGCCGCAACATTTAGATCCACCTGCCCAGGCCCGTGCGCTCCGTCGACCAGAACCGGCACACCTTGCTGTCGGCACAGCGCCGCCATGGCGGCAAGCGGGAGCACGAGAGCGCTCGCAGACGTGACATGGTCCAGCACAGCAAGCCGCGTCGACGGCGTGATCGTCTGTTCCAGCACCTCGAGGATTGCCTCCTCGCGCGGGAAAGGGAAGGGGAGGGGGGCTTCAGTCATTCGCGCCCCAGCTCGTTCGGTCACATACCGCACGGTGTTGCGCACCGCGCCATAACCATGCGTTAGCACTAATACCTCGTCCCCAGGGTTCAGCCGCAGCGAGCGAAGCACCGCGTTGCACCCGGTGGTCGCGTTATCGACAAACGCCACGTCCTCCCCCCGGGCACCCAGGAATGAGCCCAGCTTCTCCGCCGCCTCCCTCAGCGCACGTGGCAACACGCGGCTCATGAACCGGGTCGGCTGTGCCTCCATCTGCCGCCGCCATAACTCCTGTGCCGCTAAGACACAGCGGGGCGTCGCACCTTGCGATCCGTGGTTGACGGTCAGCCAGTTCTCATCCAACGCCCACTCGCCGCGGACGGCCCGTCCGTATTCAATCACGCGGTCAGGGCCGGCCGCTGGTCGGCCCACGGCTGGACCTCCTCGAATGCCGCTGCCGCCTGCAGCACCCCCAGGTCGTCGAACCGCCGCCCAACGATCTGCAGCCCGACCGGCAAACCCTCCGCCGTGAAACCGCAGGGCACGCTCGCCGCCGGGTTCCAGGACATGTTGAACGGGTAGGAGAATTGCGCCCATTCGATCCAGTTCCAGGCGTGCTGCGGCCAGTGCTCCGGCATCAGCCGTTCGGCGGGAAATGCGGCGACAGAAACCGACGGCGTCAGCAGAAAATCCCAGTCTTCGAACCAGCGGTGGATGGCGGCGACATAGGCCATCTTTCGCTCTTTCAGGTTCAGGTATTCGACCACGCTCATATCCCGACCGTCGTTGATGCAGGCCACCAAGCCCGGGTCCATCTGCACCTCCCATTTCGGCAAATGGATCGCGAGCCGCGCCATGTGCGCGGCCCAAAATGCATCGCACAGTTCCGGCCCGTCCTTCCCCCAGGGCGTGGCCACCTCTTCCACCGTCGCCCCCAGTTCCGTAAGCCGCTCAGCCGCCGTCCGCACCAGCGCCGCTACATCCGCATCGACCCTTGCATGGCCGAGATCCGGGCTGAACGCGATCCGCTTGCGCCGCACGCCCTCATGCAGCCGCCCCAGATAGTCAGCCGGACCCGCTTCGCTACTGGTATGATCCAGCACGTGCGGGCCTGCCATCGCCCCCAGGAACAACGCCCCGTCCGCCACCGTGCGCGTCATCGGCCCGAGGTGGCTCGTGTAGTCCCCGACACTGACCGGATAATACGGCACCCGCCCAAAGGTCGGCTTCAGCCCGAAAACCCCGCAAAAATGCGAGGGCATGCGGATCGACCCCGCGCCGTCACTACCCTGGTGCAGAGGCCCGAACCCGACAGCCGCTGCCGCTCCCGCGCCCGCCGACGACGCTCCCGCGTTGTGACCGTGCTTCCACGGGTTATGAGTAGTCCCGGTGAGCGGCGAGCGGCTCACTCCTGTCCAGCCGAACTCCGACGTCGTGGTCTTCCCCAGGATGATCGCGCCCTTATCCTTAAGCCGCGGCACGATCGGCGTGTCTTCGTCCGGCTGATGCCCCTTAAAGATCAAACTGCCCATCTGCGTGGGCATGTCCTTGGTAATCGCCAGGTCCTTGATGCTGACCGGAACTCCGTGCAGCGGCCCGATTGGCTCGGCCTTCATCAGCGCCGCCTCAGCTTGCCTGGCCGCATCCATCGCCTGATCCGCGGCCAGATAAGCGAACGCATTCACCTTCGGCTCGAGCGCCTCGATCCGCTCCAACAGTCCCCGCATCACCTCCACCGGGGAGATCCGCTTGGTCCGAAATCAGCTCCGCAAGCTGCGTGGCTGGCGTGAAACCGAGGTCCTCGTTGATCATGAAGTATTCCCCGACTTATCAGTAGCCGCCCTTGAGCTTGTAGCGGCTGCGGCCACTCTGTGAAGCATCTTGCCGTTCCCTAAGAGAATCGCTATCATCCGATGCTATCATCTGACAGGTGAGGCGAAAAATGGCTACCCTGTTGGTTCGCGACCTTGATGAGGAGCTGATCACGTCATTGAAGCGGCAGGCGCGGGCGCATGGGCGCTCGGCGGAGGCGGAGCACCGGGCAATTCTGGAAGCCGCGCTGCGCCCACGCGGCGAGACCTTTATCGAGCGGGCCCGCCGGCTCCAGCAAGAGACCGCGGGCACGCCGCAGACGGACAGCACCGACCTGATCCGGGCAGATCGCGACCGGACGCAGCGATAGCGCGGATGCGAGGCGCGGTCATTGACGCCTCTGTCGCGGTCAAGTGGACCGTAACAGAAGAGCTGGCAGACGCAGCCCTACGGGTGCTGCAAACCTGCGAGAAAATGGTCGCCCCCGCGCATTGGCTGGCCGAGGCAACGAACGCAATCTGGGCCAAATGCCGGCGGGGCGATCTGTCACAGGCCCAGAGCGAGGAGCGTGTGACGACCCTGGCCGCGGCTCCGGTCGCGGCTTTACCGCTGGACCGGCTCCTCCATGCGGCTTTTGCAATCGCCGTCCAAGCCGGCATCACCGTTTATGATGCGCTGTACATTGCGGCCGCGATTGACGCCAAGTTGCCGCTGATCACGGCGGATCGCCGTCTTTACGATACCGCACGTCGCGTCAGCAGCGCCACTTGGCTGGCGGATCTGTAAACACCCGCTCAGCCCGAATAAAACGTCTCAATAGCTACCGCGATGCCCAGCGGATTTAGCTCCAGAGTGCTGCCGGACCCTCGTCTCAATCCGCTCACCGTCCCGGCGATGATGGATCACCTGTTGTCGGCGAGCGCGCACGATTAGCTAGTCTAGTGCTGGACTTGTTCAGTTCCCCAACCGCTGACGTGCACGCTGCCTCTGCCACGTCTCGTAGGCCACAGTGACCTCAGCGTGCACGGAAACCTCCGGCACCCCGACATCCCACCAGAATCCACCCGCCTTGGTGGTCGCCGACGGATCGGTCTCGATCACCACCACGAACGTCCGCTCCGCCGTCTTGGCCCGCCTCAGCGCCTGCTCCAGCTCCGTAATCCCCCGAACTCGCTCCGCGATCGCCCCTAGGCTCTCGGCGTGGGCCCGGAAATCCACCCTTCCAGCATCGAGCAGGTTGTTGAACGCCGGACTGCCGCTTGCCCGTTGCAGGCGGTGAATGCAGCCGAAACCGCCGTTGTCCAACAGCACGATCACCAGCTTCTTCCCCATCCCGACCGAGGTCGCGATCTCGGAATTCAGCATCAGGTAACTGCCGTCCCCCACCATCACGACGACCTCGGCCTGTGGCCGCGCCAGCTTCACTCCCAGCCCGCCGGCAATCTCGTATCCCATGCACGAATATCCGTATTCCAGGTGGTATGAGCCAGGCGTATTGGGCCGCCACAGCTTGTGCAGCTCGGCCGGCAGGCTGCCGGCCGCGCACACCACCACCGCATCGCCCCCCATGGCCCGCTGCACCGCGCCGATCACCTGTGCGTCGCTTGGCACGGGCCGGTTGTCCGCCACTGTCGCCATATCGGCGTCCACCTGCCAAGCCGCGAGCGCCTCCTGCGTCGTGTCGGTCCATGCCGAGGGCGCACGAAAATCCCCAAGCGCTGCGGAGAGTGCCGCAAGCCCCGCCCGGGCATCCGCTACCAGCGGCAAAGCGGCCCGCTTCGTCGCATCCAGCGGCTGTACATTCAACCCGACGATCCGCGCCTCCGGCGGTAGTAAGGCCCACGATCCGGTGGTGAAGTCAGCCAACCGGGTTCCCACCGCCAGCACCACATCGGCTTCCCCGGCCAGTCTGTTGGCGGCGCCTGTTCCCGTCACACCCACCGCTCCAAGATTCATCGGATTATCTGCTGGCAGCGCGCTCTTTCCCGCCTGGGTCTCGCACACCGGAATGCCGTGCCGCTCCGCAAAGCTCCGGAGCTCGTCGAACGCCCCGCTATAATGCACACCGCCGCCCGCGATCATTATCGGCCGGCGTGCCGCTCGGATCGCCACCGCCGCTGCCGCCAGCTCATGCTCATCCGGACGCGGCCGGCGTGGCACCCACATCCGCGGCGCAAAGAACGCCTCCGGATAATCGAATGCCTCAGCCTGCACGTCCTGGGCCAGCCCAAGCGTAACCGGGCCGCACAGCGCCGGATCGGTCAGCACCGTGAGTGCCCGGGGCAATGAGTCCAGGATCTGTTCCGGCCGGGTAATCCGGTCGAAAAACCTGCTCACAGGTCGGAAGCAATCGTTGGCCGAAACTGTGGCGTCCGAGAAATCCTCGACCTGCTGCAACACCGGGTCCGGCCGGCGCGTAGCGAATACATCGCCCGGCAGCAGCAGCACCGGGAGCCGGTTCACATGCGCCAGTGCCGCCGCGGTCACCATGTTGGTTGCCCCGGGACCGATCGAGGTGGTGCATACCATCATTCGCCGCCGCCGGCACGCCTTGGCGAAGGCAATCGCCGCGTGCGCCATCGCCTGTTCGTTGTGCGCTCGGTAGGTCGGCAGTTCTGCGCCCGCCAGCGCCTCGCCCAGCCCGGCCACGTTGCCATGGCCGAAGATCGCCCAAACTCCGGCAAACAGCGCCACCTCGCGCCCTTCATACTTTGTCCGCTGCGCCGCCAGGAACCGAACCAGCGCCTGTGCCATGGTCAAACGGATCGTCCCCATCCCCTTCCTCCCGCTCTCTTCGCGGATGGTATAGACCCGTTCCGCATCATTCGATGAGGGGAGGGTCAGCATGATTTCCATCGCGGTACTGGGCGCAGGCCGGATTGGGCAAATCCATGCGCGTAATGTCGCCTCGCACCCGCGCGCGCGACTGGCCGGGGTGATGGACGCAAACTCGCAGGCGGCCGAGAGCCTGGCGAGCGCAACCAGCTCCAAAGCTGCCGATCTGGAGCAGGCGCTTGCCGCTGACGCCGTGATGATTTGCACCCCAACTCCGACCCATGCCGATCTGATCGAGCAGGCCGCAACCCGCGGGAAAGCGGTGTTTTGCGAAAAGCCAATAGATCTTGATGCCGCGCGCGTCCGGGCCTGTCTGGATGCGGTCCGGGGCGCCGGCATCCCGCTCGTGGTCGGGTTCAACCGCCGCTTCGACCCAAGCTTCCGGGCTATGCACCAAAAGCTCCGCTCAGGCGAGATCGGCCGGCTGGAAATGCTGACCATCATCAGCCGCGACCCGTCACCCCCGCCGCCCGCCTACGTCGCCACTAGCGGCGGACTGTTCCGCGATATGATGATCCACGACCTTGATATGGCAAGGTTCCTGCTGAACGAGGAACCGACCGAAGTGTACGCCATTGGTTCGGTCCTGGTGGACACAGGGATCGGCGAAGCAGGTGACGTGGATACCGCCGCGGTGCTGCTGCGCAACGCCAGTGGCGCCATTGCGCAGATCGCCAACTCCCGCCGCGCGACGTACGGGTACGACCAGCGGATCGAGGCGCACGGCGAGCGTGGCATGCTGCGGGCCGGAAACATGACCGCCACCACTCTGGAACACGCGTCCGCGTCCGGCTTCGTCACCGACCCCGCCCTGCCGTTCTTCCTGGAGCGTTATGGTGCTGCCTACCGTGCTGAACTCGATGCCTTTGTGGATACTATCGAGCGCGGTCGTGAGCCTTCGCCCACTGGCCGCGATGGTTTGCTCGCCCTGCTGCTCGCCGACGCCGCGACCGAATCAGCCAGGATGGGACGACCGGTCAAGCCGGCTGCGCCATAACCGTGAGGGCCGTTGTCACAACCCGCCCATTCCGGAGGAATGATACCTTCACCGCATGCCCGATCCGGTGCGCGCCGACCACTGCTCGCAAAGTGCCATGCCCGTTCAGGCACCTGCCATCCATTGCCAGCAATATATCGCCGTCCCTTAAGCCCGCACGCTCAGCAGGCCCGCCAGGCTGAAATCCTCACCACCAGCCTTCCCGTGCTCTGCTGGGCGGCTACCCGCATTTGCGGCACGAGAGTCACTGGCCGCAGCGAAGCCCCGATCCAGCCACGGCGCTCCGGCTCTTGGCCGACATTGCCGAATGCCTGGGCAATCGCAGCACATGGCACGATCCGGGGTGCACCGTCCGGGTCCGATCCGCACAGTCCGACCAGCGCTCCGTCGCTGTTCAGAACCGGGCCCCCTAGTGGGAGATAACCGGGGGGGGCATCCAGCCGCAAATCGTCCTCGCGCACAACGCTCAACCGCCCTGTCGGTATGAAGCCTGCGCCGGCCGCCGTGACCAGTACCTACTTCCCCGGCCGTCGGCACGGTCGACTGCACGACGGCGATTTCCGGCGCGCCGCCGACCAGGCGAAGGAACGCGATATTCAGCGATGGGACACGCCGAAGCGCATGCGCCGCCAGAACGTCGGACGCTGCTACCGTCGCCACGTAGGCCAGCTCGATCGGCAGCGCATCATTGATCGTGACGAGCACCTGCGGCCGCCATAACAGGGCGCTAATCCACTCGCCGGAAGCTACACGGATCCCGGCGAGAATGGACATCGCCCGAACGAGATGCCGTTCGAGCGAGACGGTCTCGGCCAAAGGTAAACAAGAGATTAACGCCGCTTGGGTCACAATGTAATGTAAATGAACCTGACGCGAACCACAAGGCGCCGGAGGATGCGTGTGCGCCCAGGCACGCTTATTGTGGCGGCATTGTCAAAAGGGGGCTGCCATGGAACCTCACCTGGGCCTGATTGTCGGTGCCGGAAGCGGACTATCCGCCTCGCTGGCCCGCCGCTTCGCGCGGGCAAACATGCAGGTTGCCCTGGCGTCGCGAAACCCCGACCGGCTCGCCAGACTTTGCGCCCAGACCGGCGCCGCTGCGTTCGCCTGTGAGGCAAGCGAGCCCGAGGAAGTCGGTGGCCTGTTCGATGCCGTGGTCGCTTCCCTGGGAGAGCCGGATGTCGTCGTTTACAACGCCTCCGGCCGGCTGCGTGGGTGCCTGACCACTCTGGTGCCCGAGGAGGTGGCGCAGGCTCTTGCCGTTTCGGCTTATGGCGGGTTCCTGGTGGGCCAGCAGGCGGCCAGGCTGATGATCCCGAAGCAGAAGGGGGCGATCCTGTTCACCGGCGCCTCGGCCTCGGTAAAGGGCTATGCGGAATCGGCTCCCTTCGCGATGGGGAAATTCGCGCTGCGAGGGCTGGCGCAGAGCATGGCCCGCGAGCTGGCGCCGCAGCGCATCCATGTCGCGCATTTCGTCATCGACGGGGTCATCCGTAATCCGGGCCGCACAGAGCCGCCGGACGCACCGGACAGCATGCTGGATCCGGACGCCATCGCCGAAACTTATTGGCACGTGCTGACACAGCCGCGCAGCGCCTGGACCTGGGAGGTGGAGTTGCGGCCGTGGGTGGAGCGGTTTTAGGCCAAACGGCTCTTGCCTTGCGCTAATCGCGCGGCGGCCGCTACGGTTCTCCAACCGCACACCGGAGGTCCACATGGAGGATAGCGGTTCGACCCTGCTGGCTCGCTACCCTGCGGTCCCCCGGAGGCTGCTTACGGTCGATGACTATCACCGGATGGGTGAGGCAGGGATTCTGTCAGAAGACGATCGGGTGGAGCTGATTGAGGGGGAGCTGGTCGAAATGGCGCCGATCGGCAGCGAACATGTAGCTTCCGTGGGCGCGCTCACGCATCTACTTGTGTTGGCGCTTGGGGAACGGGGCATCGTGTTCCCCCAGAGCCCTGTGCGGCTGGACGCGCACAACGAACCGCAGGCTGATTTCGTGGTCGCCAAGCCGCCGCGGCATCGCTACCGATCGGAACTGCCAACTCCAGAGGACATACTGCTGATTGTTGAGGTCTCGGCCAGTAGCTTGGGCTACGACCGCGGCGTGAAACTGGCGCTTTACGCGCGCCACGCCATTCCGGAGGTGTGGGTCGTCAACCTCGCTGCCCAAGAGGTCGAAGTGTTCAGGAAGCCAGCGGGTGACCAGTACGGGTCGACCTCTCGCGTCGGTCGCTCCGGGTTCCTCGAAATCGAAGCGCTTCCCGGAGTTCGCATCGCTGCTGATCCGATCTTCGGCTGAAGCCGGCCATGAGGGAAACGCGATGAACCCCAACCTCTTTGCGGCCTTCCTCCTGGCCGTGACAATTCTGATCCTGATGCCCGGACCGATCGTCACCCTAGTCATTGCTAACAGCCTTAGCCGCGGCACGCGCATCGGGCTTGCAACCGTTGCCGGCGCGAGCATCGGCAACGCGCTCCTGATCACCGCCGGGGCGGTCGGCCTCTCCACGCTGTTTGCGCTGCTCTCCCAGGTGTTCGAAGTGGTTCGCTGGCTGGGCGCGGCTTACCTGATCTGGCTGGGCCTGCGAGCCTGGCGCTCGCGCTCCGGCCCCAGTGACACCACCCTTGCTGCCGCCGCGCCGCACGGGCCACGTGCCGTGTTCCTGCAAGGTTTGCTAATCGCGATCACTAACCCGAAGACGATCCTGTTCTATATCGCCTTCTTCCCGCAGTTCATCGATCCACACCTGTCACCCGGCCCGCAGCTCGCGGCCATGAGCGTTGCGATGCTGCTGATCGCCATGGTCTTTGACAGCATGTACGCACTGCTGGCGGGGCGCGTACGCGGCTGGTTCACCGATCCGCGGCGCCGGGGTTTGCAGACACGCATCACCGGGTCGTTGTTGATCGGCACCGGCTGTGGCCTGTTGCTCGCGCGGCGGGGGAGCTGATTCCCAGGCACCCTAAACCGACGGCCCATCAATCAGGGCACTTAGGTGTTCTTGGCATAGGTGATGCTTGGGCGCTTCATGTGTCCAAGGCCCTTCAAGCCAGGAAGGCAGCGTCGGCGTTTACCAGTCCCCCGAACTCCCCAACTTCTCCCCCGCTAACCGCTCCGCCAGTCTTGCCATCTGCGTGTGGTCCGCCTGTCCTGCGAACATCGCCACCGAAGCCGCCACCATCTCTTTGCAATTTTATACCAGCCGGAGTTCGCTCGAGGACATCTTCGTGGATCTGGCGGAGGGACAGGCGTGAGCGGATTAAACCTTCCCGGAATTTGGGCGATCTACCGTACCGAGATGGCGCGAACGCGACGGACGGTATGGCGGAGCGTGGCAACCGCGTTCGTCGGCAAAAGTAAAACCGGCTCGGACAGTCGCAAACCATTCGCCGCAGTCTAGGACGATGGCCGGATGGAGTGACCGCTTCAGAGAACCGTCGCAGCTTGATTGAGCGGCGGCGATAGGCGCTAACCCGGCCGGGCTAGACCTGCCCGGTGACGTCGACGAGCATACACCGCATGCCGTTAGCATGTCTTGCTGGAAAACGGATCGTCCGCTTTGTCGTCAGCCTGCGTCCAGCCGTGCCAAGAGTTTCTCTGCGCGCTCCCGTTTCTCGGGCAGCGGATCACGCTGGATGATTCGCAGGATCGCGTCCCTCGCCCTGCAATCCCCGGCTTCAGCCATTTCGAACGCCATTGCGTCACGTCGCTCGTAATGTGACCGATCCAGCGGGACGATCCTGATCGGCAGGTCCTTCCAGTAATACTGGCCCTCATGACTCAACCAACCGGCGTAGACCTCGTCCCAAGAGCCGCAGCCGGCGTATGGCATTAGGTTCACATCGGCCATCGGCTCGCTGAGCTTCTGGTACCGCGCATCAAACGACATCCGGATAGACCGAGTCCGGTTCGGCAGCGCCTTGTGCACCGTCACGTCCTGGAAGATCAGAGCATCGCCCGCCTCGAAGTCGCCTGTGACCCAGGTGCCCGGGATCGGCACGGCGATATCCATGCCTCCCGCACCCGAACCAACCTTGGTTGGCAGAATGCCCGTGGTGTGGGACCCCGCCGCGACGGCCAGAGTACCCATCTCGCGTGGGCAATCCCCCAGAGGCATCCACATCGCGTAGCTGGTCGCGCCGCCGATGTGGACGCGATCCTGATGAATGCCGGTGGTGAAGTCGAAACTATCTGACTGAGGAAAAATGTTGCGTTGAACAAACATCGGATGCGCCAGCGCGCGCTCACCGAAAATCCGGCCGAACAGCGTAATCACCCGCGGATCGATACGCAGGCGATGCAGCGTCTCGTCCGACCAGAGGCCGCGAAACACGGACATATAGCGCGGCTCAAGGTCCTTGCAGGCGGCGGCGGAATCGGCGATGCCGCCGGCGACCGGCGAGTCCGGGGCCAGCCACCCGCCCTTCGTCGCCTTATTCAGAAGCCGGGCACGCACATCAAGGATCGCCTCTCGTGGCAACAGGCCGCGCAGGAACAGATAACCGTCCTCAGCCAGTCGGGCCCGCAGAGTTTCCCCATCGTTCAGGTGTTCGGTCGAATCCCTGAAAGGTTCGTACTGGAGCATGACTTTCCTCTCGCCCGCGCCTCGTTCCGCCCGATATCGCGATAACCGTCTTACAGATCAGACGAAGCAGAACGAGCAGGTCGGATTTATGGAGATGCTTTGCAGTTTTGCAAAGGGCGTGCGCCACCGCTAGCCCACATGCATGGACGACAGGAAGAAGCGCAAAAGGCGTTCGAGTATCTTGTGATGGCTTCTCTGTTTTGTCGTCGTATAGACGACGCCGCACCCAAGCCAGTTGGGCCGTGAGGCACTACTTTCGATAGAGGTACGCCTCGTTGAACGTCTGATACCGGCCAGCCTTTCGGCTGACCGGTATTGAGTCTTGGTTTCGCGCGCGGCCCCCTCCGCCGGCATTCCATTCGCAAGGCGAATGGAACCTTGACCGGCTCCGCCCTCACCAACCCCGCGCGCAATACCGCTCGCATGAGGTCAAGCCTCATGCTGCGCGGTATGATTCGATGATCCGACGCTGATATGGATTTGGTTCGCCTGAACGGCAGCCTGGTTAATCGCGACGGAGAGTTGACCGCGCGCCACCGATGCCTGCCCACCACCATAGATTGACTCCTCGCGTGCAAGCGCACCACGCATGCCCTGTGTGATGTCCCGGTATCGTCGCTCCACGGGAGCGAAGTTTGGCAATATCGCCTCTGCCTTCGCGATGAACCCGACCATCTGTTGCATAAGGTGCTGCAATTGGGCGAGCAGGTCCGCTTCGGCCTTGACCTGCCGCTGGGCTATTTCTTGGCGCACGCGGGCATCGTTTATCTGCCCTGCCTGCTCTTTCAAAAAGGCAGTCTGCGCGCGGAAATCTGCCTCATCTGACCGAAGCAGATTGAGTTTGAAGCTGATGCCGCCCGAGATATGCAGCAGGCGGCGCTCGATAGTGCCGGAAGCTGCGATACTTCGTGACAAAAACTCGCCCGGCTTGAACGACAGTTCGCCCATCCGTGGCGCCGGAAACGGCGGCATTCAGGTCATCAATCCTTCCGCCAGGCTGTAAGAGCATTTGCTCGTAGCGGCCGGTCAGGTGCCCATCAGCAGTTTCCACGATCTGCACCAGAAACGCGCCCTTGCTGGCTTTGCCGACATAGGTGCCCGAAAGCCCTTCGGCCGATACCGGCTCACGCATTATGAGGAGAAGGCGGCGCACGGCCAACATCACCGTCCCGAACGTAGCCGCCAGGAGAGTTGCGACTTTGCTCGCGGGACGCCGGTGCGGGATTGGCCAGCAGCCGAACCCGCTCATTGCGGTAGTTCCGGGTATAGAACCACAGGGCTACTTGGGAACACGAACCCAACAATCAGCCTTGGCGATTGGTGCCCGCAGCCGGGGGCAGATAGCAGGATCGCTTGGGGGCACCAACTCGTCCCACCCAGGCATCGCGAAGCTGCCCAAGGGCTCGCTGTTGAAGCCCACAGGCCGGGTCGGATGGAGGCGGGCATTCGCGACAAACGCCACGCAGGCATTCCCCTTCAGCCCAAAAGTTGCGTAAAAGACCTGATCCGACGCACAAGCCTCCCGAGCCCAGTGAAGGGTAGCATTAGCGCGCTCTAATCCGAACTTCCTAGCCTCGAGACACGCAAGTTACTGAAGCATCTATACATTCTGTCTCGCGACCTGTGGATTACTGGCTACAGTTGACGCCGAGGAGATTGAATGCCTTCTGCTGCAGCGGTGTTGGCCTTGTGACGACGGTAAGGCGATAGTCCGGTGTGATCGCGGTGGTGATGGTGTTGCGCACTACGGTTGCCAGATCGCCGAGCAATGAACGGAAGCTATGCACCGGCAGGCCGTCCGTGGTGAGCCCTGTGGTCTGCTTGGCGATGGCAGCCGGGGAACGTTGCGCTTCCGACACTACGCTGTCTCGCAAGGCTTCGGCCGCTTCCCTATCGGCGTCATCGAACAGCATTGGCGCCAGGCAGGTCCGCATATGCCATTCGAGGTAGTAGGCTAACATGCACAGGAAGACGTGGGCCCGCACGCGGTCTGCCAGCCAATGATGGACAGGCCTGATCTGCAGATCGACGGTTTTGATGCAGCGAAAGGCCCGCTCCACAAGCGCAAGCGACTTGTAGCTTCGCACGGTCGTGGTGTCATCGAGCGCGCTTTCCGGCAGGCTGGTGCGCACGACATAGACGCCATCGGTTGCTGCTTCAGCGACGATCTCGGCGGTCTTGCGGGCGAAGCTGAAGACGGTATCGGTGATCTCGATGACAAAATGCTTGCCTACCTTGTGCTTGTTGATCACCGCGCCAACCGCGAGTGCGATCCGCGCAGCGCCCCGGAGGGGATTGCGCTTGCGAGCGACCGCGATCTGGATACGGGAGAGGTCACGTTCGGTGGCGGCCAGCAGATCCTCCCGCTTGCGGGCGCGCTCGACGGCGAGATCGGGATTACGGCAAACGATCAGGCGCTCACCCGGAAATTCGGGCGCCGTGATACTGGCCAAGTCGCGCTGATCGAACAGCGAGAGTTGCAAAGCGCCGGTTTCCATCAACGCCTTGATCGCCGGCGCGCGCAGTGCCGTGATCCAGTCGAAGCCTGCCGATTTAACGTCATTGGTGATGCGTGCTTGGGTGATCATGCCACGGTCACCGACCATGACCACGTGGTCGAGATGGAACCGCCGCTTCAGCTTTTCGATCTGATTGGCAAGCGTAATCGGATCGGCGGTATCGCCCTCAAACACCTCGATGGCGATCGGACAGCCATCGGGAGCGCAGAGTAGGCCGTATATGATTTGCAGCGTGCCCTTCTTGCCGTCGCGGCTGTAGCCACGCTGGGCGAGCGGGCAGCAGCGGCCTTCCATGTAGCTTGACGAGACATCATATAACACCAGTGTGCCATCGCTGAGATGGCGCTTGGCTAAGGCTGTCTCGATGGCAGGCTGGCGTTCCAGCAGCCAGTCCAGTGCGGCATAGAGTTCGTCCTCGTCGACCTCACCGAGGCCAAGCATTTCGCCAAGGCTCGATGCAGCCGTGGCGGAGGAAAGTGCACGAGCGGTGGCGAGCTTGGATGCCGGCTCGATAATGCGCCCGATCATCAGCGCGAGGGCAAGATCACGGTATCGCTCGCGATCGCCGAGCATCCGATCAAGCCCTATCTTGCGGGCAGTCCCGAGCGCTGCTGCAACGTGCCCGTGCGGCAGACTGCGGGTGATGGTGAACGCATCCCGCTCGGCCGGAATGACAACGCCGCCTTTGAGAACACCGCGCAGGCCTTCAACGTGCTCGGCGGGCCAATCGGAGAGGTTGCAGATCGTGCGCTTACGGACCTTGCCATCCTGGCGGTAACTCTCGCGCAGCAGAATGGCGGGAGGCGAGTTCCGATTCGGAACAGCTTCGATATACATGGCAACGCATTGGCACAACACCGCCGCGAGTACAAGTCCAAATTTCCGGATTACATGGCTACGTTTGGGACCAGTCTCGTGCTTCTGTCCCTACTGTTCCTGCCACTTCACACTCTCCGAAAGAAGGAAGTTCGGTCTAATGACTGCCCGCGCGCCCCAATGGGCAGCTTCAGCAGGCCAAGACAGATTAATAATTGGCTCCGGGCTCGCACGGGCGTTTTTCACTGAACAACTCGAAATTGCCACCGTTCATTTCAGTTGCGCAATATGTTCCGTATCCGATAGTATAGTATGCACCAGCATGCCCTTCGGCGGACGGTCGACCGTCACCGCAGCCGCAGTTGTCGCTGCCCGGTGCGCCGGTGCGAGCATTATCGGAACCGGGGCAAGCATGGCGACACACCGGCGAGCTGCGGCGGCCTCCCGCCTAGTGCTCGGGGCGGACGATCACCCAGCGGCCATCACCCGGCCCTAGTCCGAACTTCCTTCTTTCGGAGAGTGTGAAGTGGCAGGAACAGTAGGGACAGAAGCACGAGACTGGTCCCAAACGTAGCCATGTAATCCGGAAATTTGGACTTGTACTCGCGGCGGTGTTGTGCCAATGCGTTGCCATGTATATCGAAGCTGTTCCGAATCGGAACTCGCCTCCCGCCATTCTGCTGCGCGAGAGTTACCGCCAGGATGGCAAGGTCCGTAAGCGCACGATCTGCAACCTCTCCGATTGGCCCGCCGAGCACGTTGAAGGCCTGCGCGGTGTTCTCAAAGGCGGCGTTGTCATTCCGGCCGAGCGGGATGCGTTCACCATCACCCGCAGTCTGCCGCACGGGCACGTTGCAGCAGCGCTCGGGACTGCCCGCAAGATAGGGCTTGATCGGATGCTCGGCGATCGCGAGCGATACCGTGATCTTGCCCTCGCGCTGATGATCGGGCGCATTATCGAGCCGGCATCCAAGCTCGCCACCGCTCGTGCACTTTCCTCCGCCACGGCTGCATCGAGCCTTGGCGAAATGCTTGGCCTCGGTGAGGTCGACGAGGACGAACTCTATGCCGCACTGGACTGGCTGCTGGAACGCCAGCCTGCCATCGAGACAGCCTTAGCCAAGCGCCATCTCAGCGATGGCACACTGGTGTTATATGATGTCTCGTCAAGCTACATGGAAGGCCGCTGCTGCCCGCTCGCCCAGCGTGGCTACAGCCGCGACGGCAAGAAGGGCACGCTGCAAATCATATACGGCCTACTCTGCGCTCCCGATGGCTGTCCGATCGCCATCGAGGTGTTTGAGGGCGATACCGCCGATCCGATTACGCTTGCCAATCAGATCGAAAAGCTGAAGCGGCGGTTCCATCTCGACCACGTGGTCATGGTCGGTGACCGTGGCATGATCACCCAAGCACGCATCACCAATGACGTTAAATCGGCAGGCTTCGACTGGATCACGGCACTGCGCGCGCCGGCGATCAAGGCGTTGATGGAAACCGGCGCTTTGCAACTCTCGCTGTTCGATCAGCGCGACTTGGCCAGTATCACGGCGCCCGAATTTCCGGGTGAGCGCCTGATCGTTTGCCGTAATCCCGATCTCGCCGTCGAGCGCGCCCGCAAGCGGGAGGATCTGCTGGCCGCCACCGAACGTGACCTCTCCCGTATCCAGATCGCGGTCGCTCGCAAGCGCAATCCCCTCCGGGGCGCTGCGCGGATCGCACTCGCGGTTGGCGCGGTGATCAACAAGCACAAGGTAGGCAAGCATTTTGTCATCGAGATCACCGATACCGTCTTCAGCTTCGCCCGCAAGACCGCCGAGATCGTCGCTGAAGCAGCAACCGATGGCGTCTATGTCGTGCGCACCAGCCTGCCGGAAAGCGCGCTCGATGACACCACGACCGTGCGAAGCTACAAGTCGCTTGCGCTTGTGGAGCGGGCCTTTCGCTGCATCAAAACCGTCGATCTGCAGATCAGGCCTGTCCATCATTGGCTGGCAGACCGCGTGCGGGCCCACGTCTTCCTGTGCATGTTAGCCTACTACCTCGAATGGCATATGCGGACCTGCCTGGCGCCAATGCTGTTCGATGACGCCGATAGGGAAGCGGCCGAAGCCTTGCGAGACAGCGTAGTGTCGGAAGCGCAACGTTCCCCGGCTGCCATCGCCAAGCAGACCACAGGGCTCACCACGGACGGCCTGCCGGTGCATAGCTTCCGTTCATTGCTCGGCGATCTGGCAACCGTAGTGCGCAACACCATCACCACCGCGATCACACCGGACTATCGCCTTACCGTCGTCACAAGGCCAACACCGCTGCAGCAGAAGGCATTCAATCTCCTCGGCGTCAACTGTAGCCAGTAATCCACAGGTCGCGAGACAGAATGTATAGATGCTTCAGTAACTTGCGTGTCTCGAGGCTAGGAAGTTCGGCCTAGTGTGCCCACGCGAGCAGATCGGGACCGGAACAGGCACAGCGCCCGCGACCTGCGGAGCCTCGGCCTGGTGCTCAGGGCGAGCGATCACCGGAGCGGCCATTACCCGGCTCTGGTGCGGCTTGTTGGAGCAGATCGACGCCGGAACGGGCGTAGCGCCGCACCGGCGAGCTGCGGAGCCTCAGCCGGGTGCACGGGTGGAGTATCACCGCGGCGGCAGTTATCGCGGCCCTGGTGCGGCTTGCAAGCCGATCGGCGCTACGGCGAGCAGCAGCACCAACCCCGGCGAGCTGGGGAGCAACTGGAAGCCAGCCGGAGCAAACTGAGGGCGAGCTGATGACCACTGCGGAGCCTCGGCGGGGTGCGCGGCGGACAAGGCGGCAATTACCCGGCCCCCGCTCCAGCCCGTGCGCGCATGATCGGTGCCACGGCGGGCACAGCGCCACGTCGGCGAGCTGCCAGGCCCTCGACCTGGTGCACGGCGGCGATCAGCGGCGGCACCCGGCCCTGGTGCGGCTGTGCGAGCAGATCGGCGCCACGGCGAGCAACAGCAAACTTGCGGGGACGAGTCCGCGGTGAGTCCGAAACGGCTGCATCGCATTGGGTCGGAGTGCAAATCTTCCCCATAAAGGTTTGATTTCATTGGTGGGCGCACAAGGACTTGAATCTTGGACCCGCTGATTAAGAGTAAGCAACGGATCCGCACGAAAGTTGCCACATCTCGCCACAAGCCGCAGATTCGCATTGTCTTCTCATGGACTATCTGATTCTATGTCGCCGTGAGTCGCCTTGCGAACCCCATGCGCCGGGTCCGCAAGGGGTCCGCGAGACAGAGGCGGCGATGCCCAAACTGACAGATCGGTTTTTGAACACGCTCACATTAAACCCGGGGCAGAAGGATCGGCTGGTGTTCGACGCCGTCTGTCCCGGGCTGGGGGTCCGACTCACGGCCAAGGGCAGCCGGACGTTCATCGTGCAATGGACCGATCCCCCAACCCGCAGGAAGCTCCGGGAGCCGCTTGGGGTGTGGGGGAACATCACCATTGACCAAGCCCGTGAAGCCGCCCGGGCGCGCCTGGGAGCCGTCGCAAAGGGCATCGACGTGAAGGCCGAGCGGGAGAAGCGCCGGGCCGAGGCGGAACGCGAGCGGGCCGAGCGCGCCCTAACTCTCGACACACTGATCGAGGCATGGGCGGGCTTGCATTTGACGGGCCGCCGCCCGGGCTACGCCCGAGAAGCCCAACGGGCTCTGCGGTATGCTTTCTCCGATGCGCTCAACCGCCCGGCCGCGCAGATCACCCGCACTGAAGTAGTGAACAGGCTGGACGCGCTCGTTAAGGCGGGCAAGGCGGCGATGGCCGGGCGGACGATGGCTTATGGCCGCGCCTGTTATCGCTGGGCGGAGAAGCGCGGAAAGGTGCCCAGCAATCCATTCGCATCCCTCCCGGTCCCGGCTGGCGCTGCCGAGCGCGAGCGTGTGCTGACGGATGATGAAATCGGCCGCATCTGGCGCGCCGTTGCCGGCATATCCTATCCGTGGGGTCCGCTGTTCCGGTTGTTGTTGTTGACTTTGGCACGCCGCGAGGAAGTGGCCGGCATGCGATGGTCGGAATTGTCCACGGACGGGCAAACCTGGACGATCCCAAGCGAGCGGATGAAGGGCGGGCAACCTCATGTGGTGAAGCTCCCCGAGGCTGCCCGCCATGTGCTTGGCTTGATCCCACGCATCGCCGGGCAGGACCTGGTATTTACCACCACCGGGCGCACGCCCGTTTCAGGGTTCACCAAGGCGAAGGCCGCCCTGGACCGTGCGTGTGGCGTTTCCGGCTGGCGGCTGCATGACATCCGCCGCACTGGTGTTTCGGTATTGGCCCGGATGGGCGTCGATTCCATTGTCGCGGATAAACTGCTGGCGCATCAGCCGAGCAAGCTGCGCGGTGCGGCGCGGGTGTATCAGCGGCACGACTTCGCCCCGGAGCGTGCCCGCGCACTGGAGAGCTGGGCGGCGCATGTGCTGGCATGTGCCACCGGAGAGCGCGCCGGCAACGTGGTGGCGCTGCCGGTGCGCGCGGCCGGTTGAGCGTGTAAATCTGTGGTAGAACGATCCGGCCAGAGGGGTGTTCGCGGCACCCGCGTCCGGCCTGACCCGAACATATGAGGCGATACATGCAAGAGGCTGACGATTCAGATACGCCCAAAGCGGCGCCCACGGAAGCCCTCATGACCGCACACGGGGTCCTAAGCTGGATCGCATTCAAGGACGCCCGCGCTCTAGACCAAATCCTTGAAGTCAATGGGGCGTGGCGCTGGAGGAACACGGACCTTGACCGCACTCTGGCATCGGTTGACGCAATCCTGGCGGGCAGCTAGGTGCCCGCGACGATCCGGGGCACTTGGTCGCAAGTGAAGGGTCACGGCTTTCATCCGGCCTGGGGGGAGCGCGGACAAGAATGGATCGCAGACCTCCGGAAGTGGATCAGCCGACAGGACCGCGTAGATGTGTCCCTGCGCGATTTGGGGCGGCTGTTGAGAGATGAGATGGCCCGACAGGGGCAGCTTTGTGAGGCCCTGGACCGGGCAGAGCATGAGTTGCTGGAAGCGCTGCGGGCAAAGAAACTAACAGCATATGGGCGCGTGAATGGCAACGATAGGGTTCCCCATCAGCCAATACCATTCACGGTGTTTATGGACGAACGGATCCACCTAACGCTGTTCGACACTGTTGAAGGCGCGAATGTAGAGCAGTCGTGGACGCATGTGCAATTTCAGACTGCGGATGTGCTCGCATTTTTGCAGGAGAGGCAATCGAAATCGCCTGAAACACAGGAAGCAACACCGGAGCGGCTCGGCGCAGGGCTCGTTGAGCCAAAGCCCAAACACCCGGGAGGACGCCCCCTTAAATACGATTGGAATGCCTTCACGCGCGAGCTGCTGCGCCTCGCCAACACGCCAGATGGGTTGCCTGACAGGCCCGCCCTGATGCGGCTTATGATGGACTGGTGCTCAAACACCTGGGGCGCAGACAATGTACCAGCGGAGAGTGTGGTGCGTGAGCGCATCGCGAACCTTCTTCCGTAACCTCGCTGGTGACTAGTTTCCGGCGGTTTCCAGCGGTTTCCGGTGGGAAGCGGGACGCCATGCCCGGCATCCGTGCGCCATGCATCGCATGGAGTCACGATGACGAACGAGACCGCATATTATCTCGATGAGGCCGGGGCGGCGCGGGAGCTGCACGTGGGCCGGCGCACACTCCAGCGCTGGAGAGTGACCGGTGAGGGGCCACCGTACACCCGAGTAGGGGCGCGCCGTGTCCTGTATGCGGCCGACGCATTGCACCGCTGGGCCGGGGAACGCACCTACGCCCATCGTGCAGCCGAGATCGCGACTGAAACCACCCTTGCATAGTTTGCCGCCGGCCCGGAGGTGCGGGACCCGGCGGCGGTCGGAGAAAAGTGCTAACGGTTGGATGCCCGACGCACATTAACCGATCTGCCCACGCGGCGCCAGCACTCAATCGGGTCGGCCCTGAAAAAAGGTCGGCTAATGATGCGAAAGTTTAGTTACCGCCACATTGACGCTGCGCTCGCGAAGCAGCGCGAGCGTCAGGCCACTATCCGCCTCCTCGAACGCGATGCGACCGAGATCGTGGCACACGACGCGATGTCTGCGCTGGCCCTAGCTTTCGCCGCCAGCGAGCTGCGCGACTCGATGCTGCGGGAGGCGCCGCTATGATCGCGTTCGCCGATCTTGCCGCGCATCGCCGGTGGGTTGCGTGGCGCGGCGAGCCGCGCGACGACGATATTACGAAGGCGCCATATATTGGTCCAGGCATCAAAGCACGCGCCGATGATCCGTCCGGGTGGATTACTCGCGCCCAAGCCGAGACGCTTGCGTCGAGGATCATGGACGGACACGGCGGGGGCATCGGCCTGGAGCTGGGCACGGTTGCTGATGTTACGCTCGGCGGCGTTGATCTGGACACGTGCCGCGACCCCACGACCGGCAAGATAGAGCCGTGGGCACAAGAGGTAATCGGCCGGCTGGCGACATACAGCGAAGTCTCGCCCAGCGGGGCCGGGATCAAGTGCTACTTCCAGTATGATCGCGCCGACTTGGATGCGTTACGAACCGTGATGGGCGGGACTCTGGGGCGCAAATGGGCACGCGAGCGGAAGAAGCATGCGCCTAGCATCGAGCTGTATCTTGCCAATCGCTACTTCGCAGTGACGGGTGAGCATCTTGTCGGCACGCCGCCCGATTTACGGCCGGTTTTCCGAGATACGATCCTGTGGATTCTCCGTGATGCGGGACCGGCATTCAGGGCGGGCGGGGATGCATCGGCTGGAGCGTATCAGGATGGTGGCAATGATGGGCTACACGCCCGGATTAAAACCGCATGTGACACTTCGCCTAAACTCGCCCAACGCTGGACGGGCGACTGGGCGGGACTTTCCGATATCACCCGCTCTGGCCGCGCCATGTCGCTGCTACGGCTACTTCATGAGGCCGGATTTGGACGTGATGATGCAAAAGCGGCGCTGCGTCTCCACCACGACTCTGATTTGGACGCCTGGCTCGCGGAATCGGATGGCCAGCGCGAGTTTCAGCGAGCATGGGATAAGGTCGAGAACAGTACATCGGCCTCGCCGCCCGAGTGGGGCGAGCCCGACATGTCGGTGCTGCGGCTCAATCGTCGCCCGCCACCGAAGTTGCCATTGGAGGTGTTCGGTCCCGAGTGGCAAACCTGGATCACAAACGCCGCCGAGGCGGCCGCATGTCCGCCGGACTACGTGGCAGCAACTCTGCTCGCCAGCACCTCTGCTCTGATCGGCAATGCTCGCTGGGCGCAGGCCAACCAGGGCTGGGCTGAGCCCCCGCATCTCTGGTGCGGCAGCGTAGGCGATTCCGGTTGTGGCAAATCCCCTGGTTCGGATGCGCTGCTGCGGCACGTGCTGCCTCATATCGAAGCGCGTATGGCGGCCGATTTCCCCGACCAGTTGCGGGAATGGAGAGCCGCAGCGGAGAGCAGGACAGCCAAAACAGAAGCCTGGAAGGCCGATGTCCGCAAGGCAGAGAAGGACGGCGCTGCACCGCCCCTTCCTCCGATAGAGAATGACGAGCCGGAGCCACAGGCACCAAGACTACGAGAGAATGATGTAACGATAGAGAAAGTCGCCGCCCTGCTGGCCTCAGCCGCCCCGAAAGGGCTGCTAATCTGGCGTGATGAGCTGTCTGGGTGGCTGCTCGGCATGACGAACTACAACAGCGCCGGGCGGGCGTTCTGGATCGAGGCTTATGGCGGCCGGCCCTATCGGGTGGAACGGCAGAAATCGCCCCGGCCCATCGAAGTGCCGTATCTCGCAGTGGCGGTGACAGGCGGAACGCAGCCCGACAAGGTGGCTGAGTTGTTCAGGGAGGCGGATGACGGCTTGCTGGCGCGGTTCTGCTGGTTCTGGCCGGATGCTGTGCCCTTCGCACTTGGGCGAGCTGTCCCCGACACGTCCTGGGCTATCGAAGCACTAGATCGGCTCCGGTTACTCGATCTGGCCCGGACGGATGATCGCGCGGCCCCCGTCATGGTCCCGCTGGCAGCGGCCGCCCTGCCCGCCATCGAGGCCTTCGGCCGCGAGATGCAGGAGAGCCAGAGTAACGCCGGCGGGCTGATGCGGTCAGCCTACGGCAAGGCGCGTGGCACTGCGCTGCGGCTATCCTTGAGCCTGGAATACCTGTGGTGGTGTGCACAAAGCGGTTTCGATGCGCCTCCAGCCAGCATCACCGAGCGCGCCTTTATGGCAGCTGCGACGCTGGTGGCGGATTATCTCATGCCGATGGCGGAGCGGGTCTATGGCGACGCTGCCGCGGCCCGAGCGGAGCATAATGCCGCGACGCTCGCCCGCTGGATCGTCAGCGCGAAGGCTAAGGAGGTGCATATCCGCCACCTGCTCCGGGAGGGGCGCCTGCCTGGCCTGCGGGACGCCGCGACCATCCGCGAAGCCTGTGACGTGCTGGTCGACGCCGACTGGCTGCGTCCCCCGCCGAAGGGCGACGGTTCCGGCCGACCAAAAGCCGCCTATGCCGTCAATCCCCGGATGTTCGGGCCATGAGTAAATGGGCCGAAGCCTTTGCGGCGCTGGCGCGAATCCCTGACACCAGAGACACAAGCGACATTGGGCAAGCGCAACAACAACCTTGTGTCACTATTGTCTCTAGTGTCACACCTGCCGGCCCGCCTGCCGACCCCATACCTACCCCTAGTGTCACTAACGTCTCTTATGTCACGAGCATCCGCTGTTCGGACGAAGGCACCCTCAGCACACCACTCGAACCGGATGACACTAGAGACACAAGTGACACAAGGGTGCCAATTGGCCGACCGGCACCCCTTTGTGTCACTAGTGTCCCTTGTGTCACGCCTATCAGCGCCTCCGATCCGGTAGGCACCATCGACCTCCTGGCGGCCGAGCTGCTTAGTCAGGCTGAGCGCAACCCGGCTATTACCATCACCGACCACGCCAAGGCGCTGGACTACTTCCGTGCTCGCGCCGCAGCCGGCGACGCGGAAAGCAAGTCCACAGCCAAACCGCCCCAGCCAGAAAGCCCCTCCGCCCTCCTAAAGCTTCCGAAGGTCGCCGAAATCACCCGCATATGGCCAGGCGCACGCTTCGTCCAGTTCATCGACGAATGACCCCGACCGTACCAAGGAGCAGAAGTGAAAATGGCAACTATTCAGGAACGCAAATGCCAGTGCTGGCGTAAGCGGTTGGTTTGTTATTTTTGTGTGGATTGCCAGAAATGCGGCGGCGATTGCCACTGCGATGATGGCCAACGCACCAGACGCAAGCCGCGCCCATCGCCAGTAGAAGGGCGCATAAAGCGCGAATTGGTCACGGAGGACGCGTAAAAAGGAAGACCCTAGGTCCGAGGAGAGGCGCGTCAGAGGCCAACGCAGCCTTATGCCGGCTCGCGTTGAGGAATGTCGCCTGCCGCTCTCCCTACCTAGCGATATCGCGGGCCTGATCGAGAGCCGTCCGCCGTTGCACCCATCAACAAATACAGGCACCCGCGCACAGCCGGTTGCAAATAGTGCGCATTCAAAGGGGAAACAAACGCAAGACCGATAATAGCTGCACAAACACCTTACGACACAATTGCATCGTTCTGATGTACGATAACGCCTATGAGATCGCAGGACCTGACGAGGCTGCCCGCTTCTGGAGCCAAGCGCGTTGGGGCGCCCCGTTGACCCCAATCATCCGGACAGCCGGGGCAATCATCCGGACAGCCGGGGCAATTACCGCATGCTGGAGACCCCGCCGGACGAGCCCATCATGGGGAGAGGCGATCCGCTTGATCGCGGCGAAGGTCGTAAGGTGAGACGCTGCGGAAGTGGGTGCGGCACGTCAACGTGACCGGGGCGCCCGCGCGCCGCGCCGGATCAGAAACCAAGCCGGGCCTCGAAGCTGACCAGAGGGGCCGCCGGAGGTGTGCTGGCAGATTGGTTTGGCGTCGTGCAGGCACCCCAAGGAGCGCTCGACTACGATTTATGCGCAGGCTGAGGAAGGCTTGGGCATTGTCCGCTTTCGCTCATCTGGGCGGTATTCGCGCTCTAACGCGATTATTGCCCGTTGTTGAATAGCGATCGCTGCGCGATTCGATCTATTTCTCCATCTCGGTGGTGCCATGCCGGCGTAGGCGCGCGGTCCAACTTTGCGCTCCAGCCGAGCGGCAAACCTGCGACGCTGTAATAACGAGGGGGTATTCAATGGACAGCGCGACGGTCAGTATCCGATCCAATCAGGCCGGCAGCGCTTCCGAGCCGCCGCCAGATTGCGGTAAAGCGGCTTTCGCCGTCAACGGATTCCTGGCGCTACCCCGCATAACGTCCGAGCAGGACGTGGGTTTCATTCGTACGACGCTGATGCGGCTATTTGCGGAAAAGGCTGGACGCTCGGAAGGAATGCTGTTCGACTTCGCCGGAACGGATGAGGAAGGCGGCCCGGCCAAGCTGCCGCAACTCCTCGATCCACGGAACTTCGCGCCGGAACTCCTGAAAACGGAGTTCTTTCACAATGCCGAACAATTGGCCAAGCGTCTGCTGGGACAGAAGGCTCGCTTCCTTGCCGACCATGCATTGCTGAAACCGGCCGGAGACGGTGCAGAGACGCCGTGGCACCAGGACGACGCCTTCCGCCCCGGTGACGTGGACTGCACCGAGGTGAGCATCTGGATGCCCCTGCAGCCCGTCAATGAAGCAAACGGCTGCCTTGGGTTCATTCCTGGCTCGCACAAATGGGACGTTCTGCCGCACCGCTGGTTATCGGGGGACGGTCGGATCCATGCGCTGGAGTGCCACACCGGCTTTGATCCGGGCCGTGTCGTGCTTTGCCCGCTCCCGGCTGGTGGCTGCACCGTACATACCAACCGAACGCTGCATTGGGCTGGCCCCAACCGCTCCGACACGCCGCGGCTGGCCTATGCGCTGGTTTTCGGGCTCCCGATGCAAAAGGCGGCGCAGCCGCGTAATCACTACTGGCTCGCCAACAAGAACGAGCCGCGCCATGAGCGGCGGCGGCGCTGGATGCGGCACGGCGGTTACCTGGTGCACGCCTTTCGCCGCATCAGTCAGATCCGACAAGTCGGATGGCGAGAGACATCGATGCGAGCATTCGTGAAGGTGACACGCCGGCGGCGGCACTGAACTGCCGGCGGCGTCCTAGTACCCCGAGTTCGATCATACTGTTGGGGTAGAGCCGGTGCAACTTAATGCGGGCCTCTTCGGTGGTGAACTGCCAATTCGCTTTAACGTGAGCTTTGTTGCGGCTCGCCCGCCAAGCGGCGACTTCGTCGGCCAGAGTTTGCTTGTCGGAGATGCGCTCGTCGAGACACTGCGTTGACAGCACGCTGAGTTCGGATTCCGCTAAGTTGAGCCAACTGCCGTGTTTGGGGGTGTAGTGCCACTCAAACCTTTCGACCAGGCGGCGTGCCTCGGCAGCAGGGAAGGCCTCGTAGAGAGCGGCCTGTCTGTGAGTGTTGAGATTATCCTGCACGAGCACGATTTTCTCTGCCTTGGGAAAGTGCGTGTCGGATAATTCTTTGAGTACCTGGGCGTAGTCCACCGCGGTATGGTGGTCGGTCACCTTGACCTCACGCCAACCTTCCAGGGGGGCGAACACCATGAACAGGTTGGCCGTCCCGTTGCGCTCATACTCATAGTCATAGCGTGCGGGGCACCCTGGCTTAGCGGGGATCGGCAGGCGTGTTTCGGCAACCAGCTGCTTGGACGATTTGTCGAGGCATACCACGGGGCGGGTCGGATCATGCGGCCGATGGTAAACCTCCAGCACATCTTCCATACCGGCTACGAAGGCGGCGTTGGCATCCGGCGGGATGACCCATTGTTTTTGTAGGTGCGGCTTGAGGATGTTTTTTTTAGCACACGCCCGATCGTGTTATCGCTGGCACGCTCAACAATGTTGAGTTCTACCACTGCTTCCTCGAGCAGTTTGAGCGTCCACCTTTTCCGGCCCTTGGGCGGTTCGGAGCAGGCCAAGGCGATCAGCTTGGCCTCCGAGGCTCCATCGAAGATGCAGGGCCTCGCCGAGGCGGGCGAGTGCTTACGCTCCAGCACTGCCTCGAACCCCTCCTCCACCAGCTGCTGGCGGATCCGGGCGACCGTCGCTGCGCTGATATCCAGCGCCGCGGCGATCTGACTGTCACTCCACCCGTCGCTGCCTTCGGCAGCATCCGCCTTCAACAAGATCCGCGCCCTGGTCAACCGCCATGCCGGGTGCTTGTCGGCACGGATCATGGTCTCCAGCCGCTCACGTTCGTCATGGCTGAGCCTGACCACGTACTTCTTTACAGCGATTTGTTTCGCGGTCACGATGCGACTCCGTCGTTACGGAGTCATCGATTCAGAGACTCTCCACAAAATCAAGGACGTAGAGGACCAGGCTCGGCCAACTCCCGCCGGGCTGGAGCGGGCCCGGTGCTAGGGCGGCGGGTGAGTAGAACCCTCATCGAGGCGTCCCCCGGCAGGTGATCGGACCAGCGCCAGGGCTTGCCTTTCGCGGACCAGCCAGACCCCCTGGCGAACACAAGGATCGTGCATCTTCCCGGCCGTCAACCGTTCCCCGTCACAAGCCAGCACAGTCCGAAGCTGCGCCATCGGCATGGTGGGCCGCATGCTCCCGGACCACGCGGGGAATGCTGAGAACGCCGTAGCCGTCGTATTTCCGTCAGAGCACCTTCTGTGGTTTGGTCCGCTCGGCTACGTCACCCAGGAAGATGGCCGGCCATCAACCCCTCGGCGGACACTGGTATGAAGAAAGCCGCCCCCAAGCGGGAGCGGCACAAGGTGCGAATGAAGCAAGTCTACCCGCGATATAGCGCTGCGATACGTAAGGTGGCATCCCTTGAATTGCTCGTCCGCGTGGTTGAAAGCCGGGACCGGGAACTTGGCATAGCCGACCATGATATCGCTCGCGCGCGAAACAGCGGCAGGCGACGCACTCCGGAGAAGTGTGAAACCCTTACCGGGATCCAGCGGCGGGCGAGCGAGCATGCCCTGAAGCGGCCCCCGGCCAACTTCTGACGCATCAAACTTCCCGGAGTTTCGCGCGCTGATATCCCTTCCGTTTGTTCGCACGACGCGCCCAGCGCCCGCCGCATGAGCAACCCGCAGTGCGGAAACCTGCTGCGCCTCGGTCGGTTTATCGGTGCCGTAGATTTCTCGGCATAGGCCGGCAAGGTGAAGGTTGGTAAGGGTGTAGCGGCGGTCGAGCCATCCTAATCTGACGAACAGATCGTGGATCACCCGCCTGATTTTTCCCGGACCGCTTGACATGGCAACAGCTAGACAAAGCTGCCCCGATTCGCGAAGCGTGCGCGACTGATTCGGCGGCTCTTCGGATGCGGCGGAGACGCCCTCCGCCATACTCCTGGCTCGAAGGCCGCCTGGCCGTGGCCGCGTCTCCAGCCCAGCATTAGCCCTAATTCAGAGTGAAGAAAGCCGCCCCTAAAGGGCGGCCTAGGAGAGGTCCTACGCAAGAAGTCCAGCCGGTAACGTCGCTCCGATCATCTGGTTCCTACCCCGAACAATTGCGGCAGCTCCGGGAAATGGCAGCCGCATGGGTCGTGGTACTTGGCGGGCTTAAAAGCGCTCGCCATCGCCCACCGCAGCTCGGTCACGGGCAACACGGCGCCATGCTGCCTGACCAGGCGAAATCTGGGCGTGGTTCTTTTCGTCAACGCTGGAGGATAGGCTCTGAATTTTGGCGTCAACATCGGGGGCGACCAATGGTAAGGACCCGCGGCGGTCGTATTCCGGCAAGCCATCTCAAGACAGGTTCGTCCGTTCTGCGACGCTCGCCCACCGTACCGGATCAGGAGCCGAAACGTCCTACAAGGGACCGCAGCGCAACAAGAAGCCGCCCGACCCGGGCGGCCCAAGGATATTTTGAAATCATTCCGGGCCGCGCCTAACCTGTGCCCACGCTGGCGCGGCCGCTCGCCGACGGGCGAGCCCTGAGACGATGCGGCTGCGTGTAAGCGTTGCGGCGAGACCCTGCCCGATTTTCCTTGACGGCAGCCGTGCGGCGTATCAGAGGCCGGCCCATCCTCTGTGCTGGGGTGGATTACGCCGGCTGCCGCTGGATGCGTTTCACGCGGTGCTTCTGGTAGGCGATAATCTCACGGGCGAGAGGCAGACGAGCATCGAAACGCAGGTGCGTGATGGAGACAAACGCGGCGTTCTTGGCCTCGTCTCCAAAATCGAGGCGGCACACAATGCCTCCCTCGTCACCGGCGTAGCTGATCCAGGTGATTGAGCAGGCGGCGGAGGTTTGGCTCGCAGCGTTCTTCGCGACGAGAGCGGCGAGCAGCTCGGGTGTGGGGCGCGCGGGCAGTGGCAGAGCCTGTTGCAGCTTCCCCATCAGGCGGTCAACCTGGGTTGGATTATCGATCATGCAGCTGCCGCCAATTCCGTGAGTTCAGTCGGATGCCAATTCCACGGCAGCAGCGCCTCCAGTGCGTTCGCCTTAGTCTTGCCTGAGACGATGCGCTCGAGCACATCAGTAAGCCAAGCCATCGGCTCGACACTATTCAGCTTGGCGGTCTCGATCAGCGTCATCGCGATGGCCCAATGCCGGGCTCCGCCGTCCGATCCGGCGAACAAGGCGTTCTTGCGTGTGAGGGTCACCGGTCTGATCGAGCGCTCGACCACGTTCGTGTCCATCTCGATCCTCCCGTCATCGAGGAATGCCACCAACCCCGGCCAGTGCCGGATCGCATAGCGCATCGCTTTCGCCAGCTCGGAGACGGCGGATATACGAGGCAGCTGCTCCTGCAACCAAGCATGCAACGCCTCCACGATCGGCCGACTTCGCGCCTGGCGCATGCGCTCCCGATGATCGGCAGAATGCCCGCGAATCTCGGCCTCGATCGTATAGAGTTCGCGAATGCGCGCCAGCACATGCCCGGCCAGCGGCGACTTCGTCGCCTGATAGAAATCGAAGAACGGCCGCCGCATATGCGCCCAGCAGAACGCCAGCTTGACCGAATTGTCGCTGCGGTCCCCGGCCAGTCGCTTGAACCCGGCGTAGCCGTCCACCTGCAGCACACCGCGAAACGCTGCCAGGTGCGCTGACGGATGCGCGCCCTTACGATCCTCGGAATATACATACGCCGCCGCCGGGTGCGTCGGACCGGACCACGGTCGGTCATCCACCGCATAGCACCACAATCGCCCGGTTTTGGTTCGGCCGCGGCCCGGATCCAGCACCGGCAATGTCGTGTCATCCGCAAAGACCTTCTCAGACGACAGCACCGTGCTGACCACCAGGTCATAAAGCGGCTTCAGCCACCAGCAGGCTCGGCCAACCCAGTTGCTCAGCGTCGAGCGATCCAGATCGATGCCCTGCCGCGCCAGCATCTTGGACTGTCGATGCAGCGGCAGCGAGTTCGCAATACTTGCTGACCAGCACATGCACCACCATGGCCTCGGTCGCCAGGCCGCCATCGATCGGGCGCTCCGGCGCTGGCGCCTGCACCACGGTTCCCTCGCACGCCCGGCAGGCGTAACGCGGCCGGCGCGTGACCCGCACCCGAAGCTGCGCGGGCACGATATCGAGCTGTTGGCTGCGCGTTTCGCCGATCACATGCAGCGCGCCACCACAGCAGGGGCACTCGCGGTGCTCGATGTCCACCACCACCTCGTAGCGCGGCAAGTGTGCCGGCAGATCGCCGAGATTGCGCTGCGCCGGTGCCGCTCGGCGCTTCTGCTCCTTCGGCTCTGGTGCAATAGTGTCCTGTGCCGCCTGGTTCGCGGCGACCGTTTGCTCCAGATCCTCGAGCCCCAATTGCAACTGGTCATCGGTGAGTTGCTCGGAGCGGCGGCCGAACCGATGGCGCACCAGCCGATGAATGAGCAGGCGCAGCTTGTCATTCTCGGTATTGAGCTCTCGCACGACGTCGCGCAGCATTTGCTGCAGCGTCGCGGGATCGTCAGGCAGGTTGTCCAGATCGATTTGCACGCTGCGATTCTGAACGACGCCGCCGAATTGGTGCCAGCCGATTTTTATCGGCGACGCGGGTTTTTATCCCGCCAGTTCCGGTGCTCGTCGCGGCTGCGCTGCGCGCCATTCACAGCCATCCAGCAGCGCCGCCAATTGCGCGCTCGAGAGCATGATCCGGCCAGTCGTCTCGGATGACGGCCAAACAAACTGCCCATGCTCCAGCCGCTTGGTCAGCATGCACAGGCCGGCGCCATCATGCCATATCAGCTTGATCAGTCCTGCGCGACGCCCGCGGAAGGCATACACAGCGCCATCGAACGGGTTGTCGCGCAGCGACTGCTGCACCAGCATTGCCAGCCCCACCATACCCTTGCGCATATCGGTCACGCCGCAGGCGAGATACACGCGCAGGCCGGGTGCGAGTGTGATCATCGGCCTTGCAGCATGCCCAGGACTCGCCGCAATGCCCGATCATCTACCTGCCCATCAACGCGCACCAATATGCCGCCCGGCAGCACGATCTCGATTATTCCCAGCGGCCGGGGCGATTGCGGGATCGTTACTGGCGGGGCGGGCGGCTCAGCCGGTAGCTGGCCGGCCAGCCGCGTCGGCGCCAGCTCCACTTGCGCAAACCGTGTCGGCCGCCTCATCCGCTCCGTCGGAGCCGGCAACAGTTCTCGACGCCAGGTATAAAGCTGCCCCGTACCGATCGCGTATTTGCGCGCCACCTCGCTCGGGGTCAGTTCGGGCCCGAGGCTCTCAGCCACAATCTCGCGCTTTTGCTCCAGCGTCCAACTCCGCCGGCGCTCGCCCCGCGTGATAACCTCCACTCGGACGTTGTGTGCGCTCTTACGATCTGTCGTATGAGCGCTCTCATCAGGGCCGGATCCGTTTAGCGTCTCATCCATGCGGCCCTTCGATCACACGAATGCCGCGCGCCGCCCATGTGGTGCCGCCGAATCGCTTACGGCTGCGTTTACGAAAGTCAAGAAAAAGTTTTGGCCCCGGGTAATTGCAAGGCAATTCAAAAAGCCGCCCTGAAGGGGCGAGTCGGTGAAGTATGTCACTAGCGGTCAACGCAGGAGTGGCGGCCGGGCTGTGGAAAAGACAAGCCGCCCCGAAGGCCAGAGAAGTGGGGCTTATGGCGCCGCCGCTCGCCGCGTGTAATCGCCATGAGCACTCATATGAATGGTCGGCTCACCAGCTTTGCTTACCTGTAGGTTCTTAACGCCCGTCCCCAGGACAGGACGCCGCAGCAGACTTCAGCCCGCCGCTTATCCAAGTTGGGTTAGAGGTAACGCTCGCGCTAGAGGGGACGGACAATGTCAGAGATTGTTGGGCCGCCATTCGACTTTTGAATTCCGCGAAAGCGGCCTTTCGTGTGTCTATCTCGTGGCCCGTTCTACAACAAGCGTCGGAATATTTCCGCAATATCATTGCGGTTTGGCAGGAATTGGCATTGAATGGGACATAACCATCAATTGGGATCTTCCCTACATTGTCTTGGAATTGGGCGAGCTTAACGAACGCAGCTTCCAAAAAGTCACGCTCTGCCTGATTTCGTGCCCTCAGCCAAGCAGATTTCAGGATGATCTCCATGCGATCCTTTGGCAAAAGTAATCTGCCAAAATCGAGGATGGCGGTCGGGTGGCGCTCGACCAGGCAGCTGCCTCGTGAAATAGCCTTCTTCGAGGCACCCTCAGTCAACGGAGGTAATGCAGATGCTACACGCGCCACGCTGTGCCTTCTGTGGAGAAGCGCAGCAAGGAATCCAGCGACTTTGGACCGATATACCTGTATCCAACCTAGACCTGGCCGATGTGGGGACGTCCTGTCGGCTCGTGGGGGGTGGCCAGTTCCGAGTCGAAAAACCCAATCAAGATTGCAACCCGGCAGCCGGCAGCCAAGCGCAGTGGGCCGCGCGAGATGCCCCGGGGCGGGTATTACGGCTCGATCAGGTTTTCGCAAATGCGGGCACACACCTAAATCTCATTCAGAAACCGGTCCCTCTCGGTACCAGTTACTGAACGGCCGGTAGCGCCCGGGGAAGCGATTGGTTTCCCCGATCCCTTGGCTCACGGGTGTTTGAGGCCGCGATGTGGTCGTCCGGCGAGCTGCAGGCCAACAATGGACCGCCTAAATATTACTGCTCGCCTCGTCGATCTGAGCGCTGGTTGGCACGTAAGTAGCGCTCCGGATCGAATGATTGAGCGTCGCGTAGCGCTGCTGCGTGATGCGGGCGTACTGGGCAGCCGCGTTCAGGGCGTCCCTGGCGGCCGCCACGGCCTGGTCGGCCTGGACGTGCGCCCTTGCCTCGGTGACCGCGGCCTGCCGGCTGGCAACGACCAGGGCGAACTGCTCCGGATCTATGGTGACAAGCGGATCCCCCCTGTGGACGGTCTGTTTATCCGCGACCTGGACGCGGTAAGTGACAAAGGCAGCGATGATCACGGCGACCACAGCCACGCGGCGACGCCGCGTCCAGCCGGATGGTCTGGCCGGACCGGCAACGATCTCACTCGCTCGCGAAGGTGATGCAGGGTTCTCGGTCCGCTTCGGTGCTGGCGTCAGCAGCTTTTCCCATGCGCTCCGGCAGGAAGTGAAGTGGACCCCGAATTTGGGACCACCCGCTAAGCTATAAACCGAACCGGTTCCGTCCATGCTACACGGAGCGGAACATGAGCAGAACCCGACGCAGGATCGATGCCGCGCTGAAGGCGAAGATCGCCCTGGAAGCGCTGAGGGAAGACGCGACAGTGGCCGAGCTGGCGGTGCGTTACCAGGTGCATCCGACACAGATCTACGCCTGGAAGAAGCAGCTGCTAGAACATGCCGAACGGGTTTTCCGGACCGGGACAGACGACGGGCAGGTCGGCGAAGGAAATCGCCCAACTGCACGCCAAGATCGGCGAGCTGGTAGTGGAGCGGGATTTTTTAGCGCGGAGGTCCGGCAGATGAGCGCGGCGGGCCGGAGAGCGATGCTCGAATTGCGAATGCGTGACTTACGGAATGATAACTGCGCTCCGTTACTCGTCACTGATAACAACGGAGCTGCATGATGACTGAGTTTCCAGTAACCACAGCCCGCGCTCCGGGGCAGCGCGCATGGCAGCCGTGTCCGAGGGCTACCGCTGCGCTACTGTTGTTGAGGTAAGCGTTGCCGAAATTGGACGCGCTGATCCGCGTTGGGTTGTTGATGGATGGCGAGCGTGAGAATCGCGCCGCTCTTGAACGAGCGTTCGAGTTACCATTTCCGGCCAGCGTTACGCATCACGTTCTCTCAGCTCAGAACAGGTTCAGAAAAGGGCCATCAATGAGCACCACACAGCCTGTTAACGGCTTGCAGTCGCTACAAAAGACGCGCGCCCCCCGCAGCACGGCGGCCGCGCGTATGGCGGCCACTCGCGCTCGCCAGCGCCGCGGTTCAGTGCTTGTGCGAGTGGAGGTTCCCCGCACGGTCATCGATGGTCTGGTCAGCGCTGGTGCGCTGAGCGAGACTGAGCGCACCGATCGGGTTGCCATCCAGCGCGTGGTCACGGATGTGCTGAATGCGCTGCCGCCCCTGCGATAGCTCCGCAGCCGGGGGTGCCGCGGACGCTAGCCGAACTCCACGCGGCCCGCCTTGCGGCTGCCCGCAAGATTCGGATGGGGATTGCGACGCCGTAAAGCACCCCGAGCATGCCCGGATTCCTGGCCGCTTATGCCCTTTTGCGGCCGGCGAAGCCGTTGCGGCTGTAGCGCGTTCTATGCCGGTCGCGACCGCGACAGCGTGAACGTGTCCGTCGGTGTTGCGCTGTAACTGTGGCCGCGGGGCCGCTACCTGGCCGCCGTGATGCAAAACACCTCAGTCAGTGTGGACGGTCTATCAACAGCGGCAGTTGATCTGACGTCTGCCAATGGCCGCCCGCTGCGCTGCCTCTGCCGCCGGAGTCAATGCGTCCCAGCCGCCCGCCGCCACTACCGCCTCTGCCATAGCGAGAAGCTGCGTAAGCGTCGTCTGATCGACACCTTCCCGGAGCACGGGCTGCTGTTGGACACTGGCCTGCATGGGCGAAGCGGTGATCACGGCAGAGGTTGAGCGTTCGAACGAGCGTGCGAACGAGGCTCGTTCGAGCGCTCGAACGGAACAGATCGAGCTGCGGGTTCGGCGTGAGCGGCACCGCCGATGGGGACCTGAGGAGAAACTTCGGATTGTCCGCGAGACACTTCTCCCCGGGACGGTTAACGCGGACGTGGCGCGCCGACATGGCATTGGCACCGGCCTGCTCTACACGTGGCGGAAGGCAATGCTGGCCTCAATGGTGAGCGGGTTTGCTCCGGTGGAAGTGCAACCCGCCTTGGAGGCTGATAGCCCACCGCCAGCGCCTCCGAAAACACCGACCCCAGGCAGAAAGCCGCCGTCTGGGCGGATCGAAATCGAGTTCCCGAACGGGGTACGGGTTCGGGTCGATGGCGAGGTTGATGATGCCGTGCTGCGCGGTGTGCTGGCGACGCTCGACGATCGCTGATGTGGCCGGCCGGAGAAGTCCGCATTTACCTCGCCTGCGGCGTTACCGACATGCGGGCTGGGTTCCATTCTCTTGCTGCGCGGGTCCAGACCGTGCTTCAGCATGATCCTCATGAGGGGGCAATTTTTGTGTTCCGTGGACGTAGAGGCGATCTGATCAAATGCCTCTATTATGACCGGCAAGGCATGTGCCTCTATGCGAAGAAGCTGGATCGTGGCCGGTTTGTTTGGCCACAAGCCAAGGACGGCGTGGTATCTCTGACCATGGCCCAGTTCTCCATGCTTGTCGAAGCAATTGATTGGAGAAATACAGCCTGGACAGCCAGACCGGAAGTCGTGGTCTGAGCGGAATTTTTAATCCGACGCGGCGGATGTGGCTTGTACGGGAATCGTGGATTCGCTAAGCCTGTCGCATGTCCGAGCTCGAATCGCTGCGCGTGGAGAACGCGACGCTGCGCGCCATGGTGGCGGAGCGTGACGCCAGGCTGGCGGCGGTCAACGACGAGCTGAAGACGGCCCGGCTCGAAATCGAGCAAATGAAACTGCGACTGGCCACGCTGCTGCGGCAACGTTATGGCCAATCTTCCGAAAAGCTCGACCGTGAGATCGCGCAATTGGAGATGCGGCTGGAAGAGCTGGAGGAGAACGTCGCTGAGACGACCGCGGCGCAGGCCAAACAGTCCACCGCGGAACCCAAAGAACGGCCGGCCGCCAGGTTCCGTCCGAAACCGCCCGGCCGCAAGCCATTGCCGGCCCATTTGCCGCGCGAGATTGTGGTGCATGAGCCCGAAATTGCCTGTCAGTGCAACAACTGCGATCCCGCGCGCCTGGTCAAGCTTGGCAAGACGGCAACCGAAGTGATGGACAAGATCCCCGCCAGAATGAAGGTGATCCGCCATCTGCGGCCGAAATATGCGTGTCGGGTATGCGAGACCATCTTCCAGGCGCCGGCACCGGAGCTGCCGATCGAAAAGGGACGGCCGGGAGCCGGACTGCTGGCCAATGTCGCCGTCTCCAAGTATTGCGATGGCATCCCTCTCTATCGGCAGTCTGCGATTCTCGAGCGCGAGGGCATCGACATCGACCGCGCCATCATGGCGGACTGGATGGGACATGTCGCGTGGTGGGTGCAACCCCTGGCCGAGCGCATCGGACAATACGTCATGGCACAAGAGGTCCTCTGGACCGACGACACACCGATTCGAACCCTGGCGCCGGGAACCGGGAAAACGCGCATCGCGCGGCTTTGGTGTTACGCCGTCGATCCGCGGCCCTATGCCGGTCCGGGACATCCGGCGGTGTTCTATCGCTATAGCGCCGATCGCAAAGGCGAGCGGCCACGTGGACATCTCGAGGGCTTTAGCGGTTACCTGCATTCGGATGCCTTCGCCGGCTACGAGGCGCTCTATCGGGGAAGCGGATCGAAGCCTCCCCGGATCATCCATGTTGCCTGCTTCGCTCATGCTCGGCGCAAGCTGTTCGAGGTATTCGAGACGACAAAGTCCCCCATTGCCGAGGAAGCCCTGCGCCGGATTCAGGAACTCTACGCCATTGAAGCGGATATCAAGGGCAAGCCCGCCGAGCAGCGCCAGAGGGAGCGTCAGGCTCGCAGCAAGCCATTGCTGGATGCATTCCGCGAATGGGCAGAAGGGCAACGCCGGCGGTTGTCCGGCAAGGCACCACTCGGCAAAGCCTTCCAGTACACGCTGAGCCGCTGGGATGCCCTGACCCGATATGTCGAGGACGGACGTCTTAGCATCGATAACAACCTCTCTGAGCGTCTCCTGAGAGGGATTGCGGTGTCGAGGAAAAACTTTCTGTTCCTTGGTTCCGACCGGGGAGGCCAAAGGGCAGCAGCGATTTACACGATCGTCGAGTCAGCAAAACTCAACAAGCTCGATCCTGAGGCTTATCTCGCTTCAGTCCTTGATCGGTTGGCTCGAGGTCATCCGATCAACCAAATCGACGAGCTTCTCCCCTGGAACTTCCAACCGCCAATGGCAGCTGCGGCCTGACGGCATTGCCGCCAGCCGGAACCGCAGCGCCAACACTGAACCACCAGTCACGTGCTTCCTCTCGGCGGGCTCAAATCGGCCCAGGCCAAGAACGTCTGGGCAGGGGCTCACGGCGTCAATACTGGTGCTCGCCTTACGCTTACGAAGCTGCTGCAGATCATCGGTTTGGTGGTCGGCTATGGCAGCGGCGGCCTGGCGGTATGATGCTGAAGGGTGTAGCCGTCGCGATCGCGTTTGATGAACCTTTCGGCGAGCCGTTTGCGGTAATCGTGGGCGCCATCAGGACGGCTCGATGGGAACCGTGACGTGCAGCCCTTTGCCCTCGGTCCGCTTCGGCCAGCTGTCCGGCCCTCCAACGGCCAGCACATCGCGCAGGCTAAGACTGGGCCGTCCTGTTCTGCGACCCGGGCCGGCGCCAGCTCCACTTCACGCCCGCCCATTCACGAATGGCGTCTTGGCGTTTCGTCAACGAATACAGATTGCACAAGGCTCATTCTCGCTGCCGCCACATGCTGCGCATCCGCGCGCCAATGTCGAGACGAACCTGCCGCGCGCCTGCGCGGTCGGATGCCGCTACCACGACGATGGGCCACGTCGTGCAGTCGAACAACGGCAGGAGGGCCGCCGGAATGAACCGTGTCCGCGAGGCATAGACGTGCCGATCGCCCTGCGCGTTCCGCCCGGAGAGGAAGAACCGTTGCGGCACGACCAGATGCAAGCTGTCCATGGCGCGCGTCATCGCGACGTAGAGCAGCCGACGCTCCTCCTCGATTTCTCCTGTCGTTCCGGTAGCGAGATCGGAGGGAATACAACCGTCAACCACATTGAGCACGAACACGGACTTCCATTCCTGCCCCTTCGCCGAATGGATCGTCGAGAGGATCAGGTAGTCCTCGTCCAACACCGGCGGCCCTGCTTGATCGCTTGTGGCCTCCGGCGGGTCGAGCGTCAGCTCCATCAGAAATCTCGCCCGTGACGGATAGCCCGCCGCGATCTGCTCGAGCTGCAGCAGATCGGCCTGGCGAACGGATGCGTCTTCGTGAATGCGCTCAAGGTGGGGCTCATACCAGCGACGCGCGTGGCCAAGCTCCGCGGGCCAGCCCGCCGTGCCCGTATGGATGGCCAGGAGAGTCTGCACGAATTCGTCCCAGCTATTGCCAGTTCGCGGCGGGGCCGGGATGTTTGTAAGCGTCCGCAGCGGATCAGGCTGTTCAGCCATCACATCAAGAACCCGCTGCGCCAATGCTGGTCCGACGCCCGGCAGCAACTGCATGATGCGGAAACCGGCGACGCGGCCATGCGGGTTCTCGACGAAACGTAACAACGCCAACAGGTCTTTCACATGGGCCGTGTCGAGAAACCTCAGCCCGCCGAATTTCACGAATGGGATGTTCCGACGTGTCAACTCGACTTCGAGCGCGGCGCCGTGGTGCGATGCGCGAAACAGGACCGCTTGCTGCTTTAAGGGCGTTCCTTCCTCGCGGGTTTCCAGCACGCGCTCAACGATGTAGCGCGCCTGGTCGGCTTCATCACGCACGGTCACCAAATACGGGCGCTCGGTTAACTCGCGATCGGACCACAAACTCTTCGTAAATCGCTCAGCAGCGAGGCTGATCACGCCATTTGCGGCCGCGAGGATCGGCTGCGTAGATCGATAGTTGCGATCGAGCGTGATGACCTCCGCTGGCGGGCTAAACTTCTCAGGAAAATCGAGGATATTGCGTACCGTTGCAGCACGAAAGGAATAGATTGACTGCGCGTCATCGCCGACCACGGTCAGCCCGGCGCCATCGGGTTTCAGCGCATGGAGGATGGTGGCTTGGAGCCGGTAGTGTCCTGGTATTCGTCCACCAACACGTGGTCGAACCGTGCGCTCATATCTGCGGCAAGCACCGGATCGCTCGTGCTTTGCGCCCAATACAGCAGCAGATCATCGAAATCGAGCACGTTCTGGGCTTGCTTGGCCTCCACATAGGCCGCAAAAAGCTCCCGTAATTGACGCTCCCACTCGGCACACCAAGGAAAGCAGCCTCGAAGCACCTCATTGAGCGGCATCTCGGTATTCATGGCGCGGGAGTAGATTGCCAGACACGTCGCCTTCGTTGGAAAACAACTCTCCGTCTTCGACAGACCGAGTTCGTGCCGAACGAGGTTCAAGAGATCGGCGGAGTCCTCGCGATCGTGGATCGTGAACGCCGGATCAACCCCGATCTGCTCTGCATACTCCCGCAGCAAGCGTGCGCCTACGGCGTGGAACGTTCCGGTCCATATAAGCGCCTCCTTCATGTCGGCACTCGAACCGAAGACCTGCGCACAAATGCGTCCGGCGCGCCGGGTCATCTCGACTGCTGCCCGACGGGAGAATGTCATCAGGAGGATGCGACCTGGATCGACGCCGTTGACGATCAGGTGCGCCACCCGATGCGCCAGAGTATTGGTTTTGCCGGAACCCGCGCCGGCGATCACCAGCAGCGGAGTAGCGGGCGTGCGCGCATCTCCCGCGAGACCGTGCTCGACAGCCCGCCGTTGTTGGGGGTTCAGTTTTTCCAGGTGGGCCGAGGGCATTCGTGGCGATCGGTCGAGGGAAAGGGGCCGCCGCTTATCCTCAATTCTTGTTTTGCTCGCAACACGCCGTTTACGCCTTGGGTCGGGTGCCCGCGATAGGCGCTTCGCAAGTCTTTCTACCGGATACTTGTGGGTCCAACGAGGCAGTACGCGTCAGCAGCTGCACACCGTCGCGATCCACACGCGCATGCATGCGGTAGCTGGCACGGCCTCCACGAGCTTCGTGAGCTGCGGCGCAATCCAGGCGGGCATTCCGGTGATCGGGCCGGTGTGGCGCACTGCGCGGCCCGGCGCGGCTGCTTACATCTTTGGCTGCGGCCGATTGGTCGTTTGTGGAGGAGAGATGACGTCACAGGACCCCGTGACGGTCGAAGACCTCGCGAAGCGAGTGGCCGGCGAGCAAGTCGCGGCGGGTTAGGTCCTCTGAAGCGATCTTATCCATGGCCTGCACCAGCACGTCACCGGCGATGGCTTGGGGCAGCACGACGAGCCCGTCCGCATCGCGGAACACTAGTGCCCTGAGTCGCTCATAATGCCGGGTATAGCCGCTTCAGCTTGACGCGGGCATCGGCAGTGGTGAAGTGCCAGTCTGCCCTGGTGTGGTTCTTGTTTCGCTTGTCCTGCCAAGCAACAACTTCCTCGATCAGGGCCTGCTTGTCCGGGATCCGCCGATCGAGGCACTGGGCCGACAGGACACTGAGTTCTGACTCGGCCATATCCAGCCAGCTGCCGTGCTTGGGCGTGTAATGCCACTCGAACCGCTCGACGAGGCGGCGCGCCTCTGCGGGTAGAAAGGCTTCGTAGAGCGAGGCTGGCTTGTGGGTGCTGAGATTGTCCTGCACCAGTACGATCTTGCTAGCAGCGGGAAAGTACGTGTCGGACAGAGCCTTGAGCAGTTGGGCATAGTCCAGCGCGGTGTGGCGGTCGGTTACCTCGACATGCCGCCAACCCTCCAGGGGCGCGAACAGCATAAACAGATTAACTGTGCCGTTGCGCTCGTACTCGTAATCATGCCGGGCAGGTTGTCCTGGCTTTGCTGGTACTGGCACACGGGTTTCCTTGATGAGCTGTTTTGTTGTCTCGTCCAGGCAGACCACGGTCTGGATCATGCGGCCGTTGATAGACCTCCAGCACATCCTCCATGCCGGCTACGAAGGCAGCGTTGGCCTCGGGCGGGATGACCCATCGCTTTTGGAGGTGGGGCTTAAGCGAGTTTTATGGGATGGCCCGCCCCTCCCGCCTCGTAGGCTGCTTGGGCAAACGGAGGAGGAGAGGCACAAGATGCACGTAGCGGTTCTCGGGGTCGACCTGGGCAAGAACAGTTGCAGCGTCGTGGGACTGGACCCGACGGGGCGTGTGGTTCTGCGTCGGCGTGTGCACCGCGGCAGCGTGGTCAAGCTCGCGACGAGATTGCCTGCCTGTATAGTGGCAATGGAGGCGTGCTGTGGTGCGCACCATCTCGGCCGTCTGCTGCGCGAGCTGGGTCATGAGGTCCGACTGATGTCGCCGGAGTATGTCCGCCCTTACGTGAAGGCGCACAAGAACGACGAACGTGACGCCGAAGCGATCGCCGAGGCGGCGACCAGGCCGACGATGCGCTTCGTCGAGCTGAAGTCGGCGGAGCAACTCGACATGCAGACGCTACACCGGGTGCGTGATCGTCTGGTCAGCGAACGAACGGCGCTGATCAACCAGCTCCGGGCAGTGCTGCTGGAGCGCGGCTTCATCGCGCCCAAAGGGCGGCGCAAGTTGGAGCAGGCACTGGTGGTGCTCCTGGAGGAGGAGTGCGGAGACGGCGCGCGTGGCGTGACGCTCAGCCCACGGATACGCGCCCTCGTTGAGGACCTGCGCACGGAATGGGCCGAGCGGGACCGGCGCATCGCTGCCTACGACGACGAGTTTGCCAGCCGGGTTAAGGTGGGACGAAGCCGCCCGGCGCCTGACGACGATACCCGGCATCGGCGTGCTGAACGCAACTGCATTGGTGGCTGCGATCGGCAACGGCGAGACATTTGGGCGCGGACGCGATCTCGCTGCCTGGCTTGGTCTGGTACCACGGCAGGCGACCACAGGCGGGAAGCCGAAGCTGCTGGGCATCAGCAAGCGCGGGAACAAGTACCTGCGCAAGCTGCTGATCCACGGCGCAAGGTCGGCCATGCCTTCGCTGCTGACGAGCGCGACACCGCTCGGCACCTGGCTACGTGGTCTTGTCGCGCGGGTCCACAAGAATGCAGCCACGGTGGCGCTCGCCAACAAGCTGGCCCGGATCGCCTGGGCGGTATTGCACCGGGGCCAGCCGTTCGCGGCAGCACAGCTTACTGTGGCCGCATAAGCATCGGCCGCATGCGCTGACCCGGCGCGTGCGACCGTGAGGTGTCTGCGGGTGGTGGATCTGAGATGGCCTGACAGTCGAACCGGTGCTCTGGAGACCTGAGCTTAAAAATGGTGCACATGACACCGGAAGTTTTATGAGGACCAGGGCGCGCGGCTCTCCATCTTGGCCGGGGTGATCAGCCCGAGGCCGGATACGTTAGCGCAGACTGTTCATGCCAGAGCATGAAACCACTTGCAGACGGGGCGGGCCATACGTTTTTGAGCGTCCGTCCGATCGTGTTATCACTGGCGCGATCTACAATGTTCAGTTCCACCACGGCGGTTTCCAGCAGCGTCAGCGTCCACCGCTTGCGTCCTTTAGGTGGCGGAGAACAAGCGAGCGCGATCAGCTTGGCCTCGGCGGCGCCGTCGAAGATGGGCTTTCGAGCTGAGTTGGGCGAGTGTTTGCGGGTCAAGGCGGCATCAACTCCGCCCTCCACCAATTGCTGACGTGTGCGGGAGACGGTGTCGACGCTGGTATCCAACGCCTCGGCAATTTCGCCGTCACTCCACGCATCGCCGGCCTCGGAGGCGTCGGCCTTCAGCAGGATGCGTGCCTTCAAGAGTTGGCGGGCCGGGGCTTTGCCCTTTTGGATCAGCACATTGAGCCGTTCACGCTCATCGCTACTGAGCTTTACGATGTACTTCTTGACGACAGGTTGTTTCGCGGTCACGACACATCTCCGGGTTACCGGAGATATCAACTCAGAAATCACCCGCAGAATCAACGACGTGGGGTACTAGTGAGCGTCTCGCACGGATGATCCAGGAGGATGGGGCCGGGCGGCGGGCCGAGGCGGCCTGTTTTGGCCTCATAGGCGGCCTTCTTTGCCTCATACTCGGGCCGGGCTGCCTCTGCTTCGGCCCGAGCCTCCTCTTCCAGCCGTTGGCAGGCGGCATCGAGCTTGGCCTTCAGCGTCTCGCGCCGGGCCAGCTCCGCCGGCAGCGCCTGCGGATCCTCCCCGCGGCATCGGCCGCCTCGGCTTGTGCCGTCAGTTCGGCGATATCAGCCGTCAGCTTGGCTCGCAGTTCCTTGGCCCGGTCATAGCGCACCGAGCGGATCTTGGAGGCATTGGCATCGATTTTGGTGCCGTCGATCGACACCGTGCCGAGCCGCAGCAGACCGCTCGCGCGCGCGAGCAGCAGAACTTGCAGGAAAGCTGCCTCAAAAGCGGCTTTGTTGGCGCGCCGGAAGGCCGCGATCGTGTCGTGGTCGGGGTGCAGATTGGCGGCGACAAAACGCACCGCAATATTCCGATAGGTCGCCCGCTCGATCCGCCGTGACGAGAAAATCCCGTTGGCGTAGCAATAGATCAGCAGCCCCAGCATCAGCCGCGGATGGTACTGCGGCTTGCCGCTCGGTTACGTGGAATTCTCCAAGCGGCACCCGCTCCACCGCAGCGAGCACAAAATGCGCTAGGTCGTCCCCCGGCACCCATGGTTTCAGATCAGGCGGCAGAAGGAAGGGTTGCTCACGATTGAACGGTACAAAACTCGTCATGCGCCACAGCGGCAGGGGCAGGGTCTTGCGGATCGATCTGCCAGGCCGCCGGAGCGCAGGGGAGGGGAGAGATTGGCCGTGAAGCTGTTTTTATCCACTCTGGGACATCAGGTATGGTTCGGCAGGCGGGCAAGGTCCTTCAGTTTCACAGTTAGGGCCGGTGTCGTGATTATAGCCCAATGCCGCGCGCCGCTATCAATTCGCCGCGTTGCCCGCGCGCGTGCGCCTGGGCCTGTAGCTTTTGCAGAAGACGTGGTGGCCGCCTCGATGCCTGCCATCGTACCGTTGCCGATAGCAAGCTGCCCAGCGGCACTGGCCTGGGTCGATTCTGCTTGCGCCGCCAGGGCGTGGCCCTGCAGCGTCGCATAACTCACCACAGGCGCGCCGTTGATCGAACCGCTGCTCACTAAACTGAGATCACTGACCGAGGTGAAGGCGGTGGCCCCGGTTGCCTGTGCCGAAGCAGTGCTTGTTGCGTACGCCTGTCCGGCCGTGATGCAATCCATGTCGCTGTCGCTTAGATGGCGAGCGGCGAACTGGGGCGTTGATAAATGGATGTCGTGCAACCAGGCGTGACCATAAGCATTGCCAACGAAATAGCCCTGACCGCCCGCGAGCCGCTGCGGCTGGAGACCGGGGGGAGGTCCGTTTTCCAGCTGATGCAAGGCCCCCATCCGCAATCTGGCAACCGATGCGCTCCATTTTATGCTGGCCCGAACACAGTGCTGCCCTTAGGCAGCCGCTATCGGAGCGAGAATATCTGGTGAGCATCACAACTTAAAGTCAAAATTAGCCCTTTACATGCTGGCCTGTTACACGATACGTTTTATAAGCGTGGTAATTAACAGGTTGTTCAATGACCAGCCGGGGAGTGAAACAGATCTACCCTTTTGAGGAGGCCCCGGTCCCTCAAAACGTCGCTGTCACCGCCGTGTCGGTAGAGGCGGCATTCCTGATCGGCGTGTTTCTGCTTTGCATGTGCACTCTCATGCTGCAGATCATCGAGACGCGGTTGCTGTCGGTCATCGCTTGGTACTACCTGGCATTTTTTGCAATCAGCATGGCGATGTTCGGCATGACGGCAGGAGCGTTGTTGATCTACTTCAATTCGAATTGGTTTCAACCTGATCGGGTGTTGGAACAGCTTTCTTGGATCACCCCTGCTTTTGCAGTAGCGGTGGTCGTATCGACGTTGTCGGCCGTTTCCACCGCGCTTGGAAGCAGTTTGGCATCGCCTTTGATGGCGCTGCTCTGGTTCAAGTTCATCTTGGTGGTCCTGCCTCCGTACGTGCTCGCCGGCATGGCGATCTCGCTCGCTCTGACACAGGGCCCCACGCCCGTCGGGCTCGTCTATGGAGTGGATCTCGTCGGAGCAGCCACAGGATGTCTACTGGCGTTGGGACTGATGTCATTGCTGGACGCCGTCTCCTCCTTGTTCGCAGTCGGCGCTATTGCTGCCGCCGCAGCTTGCTGCTTCCGTGCGGCATGGCTCCGCAGCAGCCGTGACGCCACTCGCGGCAGTTGGGTCAATCGGTACCTTGTACTTCGCAGCCCCGTGCTGCTATCGATATTGCTGGCGGTCTCGGCCGCGCTGAACGGATGGGCTGAGCCGAACGGCATCCGTCCAACGATAGTAAAAGACCGTTTGGAATTCAGCGCGCCAGCCGCGCAGGAGTGGAACTCGTTCTCGAGGATCCGCGCTGAACCCGCGAGACTCACCCGCCCGGAGATCGCGGGTCCCTCACCGAATACGCCGCCCAGCGAAATATCACAGATGCGGATGCAAATAGATGGCGCTGCCGCAACTGAAATGTACCGTTTTGACGGGGACTTTTCTCCGTTATGGTTCTTGAAATTCGACGTGACCAATATCGCGTATGCTATCCGCCACCACGGCCGCTCGGCGGTAATTGGTGTGGGGGGGGCACGCGATCTGCTCTCAGCGCATTACTTTGGGTTCACGGATGTCACTGGCGTCGAACTCAATCCGATCTTCGTAAGGTGGCTGTTCGGAAAGTTCCGTAACTACAACAGAATAGTCGATGTCGCCGGAACCCGTCTTATCGTGGACGAGGCGCGGAGCTGGTTCGCCCGCGCAAAGGAACGGTTTGACCTCATCCAAATGAGCCTAATCGATACGTGGGCGGCAACTGGAGTCGGAGCGTTCTCGCTGTCGGAGAACGGACTATACACCGTTGAAGGCTGGCAGCATTTTCTTAACGCGCTGTCGCCCAATGGCGTACTGACTGTTTCGAGATGGTATAGTCCGGAAAACATCACCGAGGTGGGACGCTTGCTTAGCTTAGCGGCTGCCACACTGCGTTCACGCGGCGTGGTGCATCCTCAGGAACAGATCTACTTGGCCGGTTCACCGCATCTGGCCACGATCATTGTTTCCAACGCTCCGTTCAGTGCCGATGACCTAGCCCGCTTACATGCGACCACCCGCGAACTGGGCTTCACCGAACTGGTCAGTCCGGATCGGGAGCCTGCATCGCCTCTGCTAGCTCGTGTTCTGAATGCCACAAGTGCCGCGGAACTCGACAACTTTGTACGCGAGTCTCACCTCGACCTGACTGCGCCAACCGACGACCGGCCTTTCTTCTTCAATCAACTTCCGCTGACCGATCTGGCATCAATTCGGAGCGCCTTCGCGGCAACAGATGGCATCGTCAGGGGCAATTTGGCAGCAGCCAAAACGATTGCCATCATCGTCGCACTCTCGCTGGGGCTGGTGCTCGCCACCATTGTCGGTCCGAGCCTACGTACGGCGCGGCACGCACGGGCGTCGCTGGCCTTGCTTGGGACGCCCTGGTTTATCCTTATCGGTCTCGGATTCATGTTTGTCGAAATTGGTATCATCCAACGGGTCTCGTTGTTCCTTGGACATCCCGTATATGGCCTAGCCGTCGGATTATTCAGTATGATTCTTTCCACCGGAATTGGCAGTCTCTTATCGGAAAATATCAAGCTAGACACCGCAGCCAAGATAACGGGGTGGGCTGGGCTGGCGTGTTTTCTCGTGGCCATTCTTAGCGTCTGGTTTCCGGTTCTTGCTGGCGTATATGAGGACGAAACCCTTCCGGTTCGCGCGATCATTTCTTTGCTCGCCATCGTACCGTGCGGAATCCTAATGGGATTTGGCTTCCCGACCGGCATGCGGCTAGTCAATGCGGTCGACCCGCGGCCGGCCGCTTGGTTTTGGGCAGTCAACGGTGCGGCCGGCGTGTTGGCTGCCAGCGTTGCGGTCGGTACAAGCATCGCGTGGTCAATCCATGTCACTTTGTGGATCGGCGCTGGATGCTACTTGTCCCTTGCTCCAATAGGCCTTGGCTTGACTAGATTGGAGGCTGCACGCGATTAGATCCCCTGCTGCACCCAGGACCGCGCGACGATCCCGCACTCTGGCTCGCTGGCAAGGCCGACCGCACCCGCTGTGCTGAATCCCAGGCCATGCTTACGTAATTGATACGACTCGATTGTTTATTCAAGCTCGTGGCGCGATAGGTCGCGGCGCTGATCCGCCAATTCATCGATGCCGAGGCATCGTTCCGCTTCGTGCAAACCAAAGGATATCGGCCGCGCTCCGGAGAAACCCGGTTCGACATGTTCGAAGGTGAGTTCACGCATGAAGGAGACTGCTGCACGTTCGAAGTGCTTTTGCAGAGGAGCAGTCTTACCAACTCAGCTATCTGACCCCTCAGGAATCCCCGCATTTTTTAAACTGGTCCGAAAACGTCCGCGAACAGGGGCTGCTCGTCTAGCATTTGGGAGAAACGCTGCATCAATGGCCCAAGCCAGTCGTCACGCATTGTTGGGATGAGATCGTAGAGCATGCAGCCCTGGCGGAACAACGAGTGGACACGGCGTTTGGCGGTGTTGGTCTTGAGCATCCGATCATAGCCGAGCGCTTCTCCAGCAGCACCGAGCAGCGTCAACAGGACCACGGCAAAGGCATTGATGAGCCACAGCCGATCACGCCGCTCGGGCGATTTGACACGGATCGTTCCCAGACCCATGCCGAAGCGCAGATCTTTGCTGTCGCGCAGACTGCACTCAATTGCCCAGCGGCGACCGTAGTAGCCGGTCAGCTGCTTCGCGTTGGTATCGGCGCTGCTGGCGGCCAGACACCAGGCTTGCTTCATCTCCGGATCCTGAACGCAGACCACGGTTCCCACCCGGTAGCGATCGGCTGTGACCTCGGCACCGCGCAACACTCGTGCCCGTCCGCCAGCTTGGACCCATTCAGCTGCGGTGCGGGTCTCCCCGGCGGTGCTGGTTACGGTGATGTTGCCACGGAAGCGAATGATGTAGTCGAAATACAGTTCTTCGGTTAGCATCCGGTAGAGTTTCTGATCGCCGAAGGCACGGTCGGCGACGATGCACACCTTGATCCCAGCAGGCAGCAACTCGGCAAGCCGTACCAGCACCCGATGTTCGTAGAAGTTGCGGTGATGCTTGAGCGTGCTCTTGTCGACGGTCAGCCACACCAGAGGTGTCGAGCGGCCATGATCGCTGATCAGGGCCAGCATGATGGTGGCCTGGTTGTCGGCATCGAAGTCGGTCCAGTCCATGGCCACCATGATCGAGCTTCGGGCGCCGACGACGAAGGGCACCCAGCGCACCAGAATGTCGTCGACATTTATGGCGGCGTTAGAGAGCAGCCGGTCGACCTGCTTGGTGGCATGCTTAGGCTTCAAGCTGCGCGCCGCGGCGAGGCCCTGACCGATCGCACAGATCGCCAGCGACCCGCTGTGCAACACGCCAAGGGTCGCGTCGCATAGCGAGTTCACGCGCTTTGCATGCAGGTCGTGCTCGAGCAGACAGCCAAGCACGTTGCGAATGCCCTGGTATGAAAAACGCTCCCGGACGACCATAGTGCTTCCCGAATCGACATCGGGAGGCAAACTCGCTGGTCTGTCCGGAGCGCGGAATCTCCCCGCCACTTCGCAAGCATCTGCCATCCAAGGTGTTCCCACAATTCTTTTCAGAACTGCCCCTTCGGTTGATCAATTCTTTTATGTCGCGTGAGAAATGCGGGGATGCCTGAGCCCCGGCTGTAGCTGTGTCGCCCGTAGCCCAATGGGCGAACCTTTTACTTTTCGGAGCTTTGCTGGGATTGCTGGTCCTTCTCGCGCTTCGCTCCTTTTCGATTCTCAAAAGACTTGATCGGTCGTTAGGAAACCTGAGTTATCCTCTGTATTTGTACCACGAAGATGTGGTGATATTCATGTTTACATTTATGACCCATTATACCTGGGTCTCTTTTTGGCTTGGTCTTTCTTTCAGCATTGTGGCTTCAGCTGCCGCGTACGGATTGATAGATGCCAAGCTGGTCGCATTTCGTAATCGAATCCGGGTTCATGCGATCCGTTGCAGTTTGTCTGTACAACTAACGAACTGAGCATAATCGACCACGAGGTCAATAACTGGGGAGTGGGCACATGAGTTCGAGTGATCGCGATTATCAGTGATCTGCATATAAGCAATGGCGCCTTGGACGATTTTGACGACGAACTTGAGGGCCACCTCACAGCTTTCCTTGAATGGCTCCGGGACCAGCACGGAGGTTCCGAACTGGTTATCAATGGTGATTTCCTAGATTTCGTCCAAGCAGAACCTTGGTCTGGGAATGACCTAGAGTCTGCGACACCGGAATGCACTCCGCTGTGCTTTAGCGAGGAACAATCTGCTATGAAGCTCCAAGCCATTCTTGGAGCCCACAAAAAGACATTTGAGTCAATAAAGGACTTTTTAAGCGCACAAGAGAGTAACCGCCTGGTAATCCTGCCTGGCAACCACGACCCCGACTTTTTTTGGAAGGAAATCCGCAAGAAGTTTGCAGCTGCGGTGTCCCCGGACCCGAATTCACCCCAAGTGCAGTTTTGTCTCGAGAGGTTTTATGTCCCTTTTGAAAAGCCGTGGTTATGGATTGAGCACGGTCATCAACACGATCCAGTAAACAGCTTTTTCATCAGCGGACAGGAGCGCTGGGCCTCCGCCAACCCGCCAATTTTGGCTGGAAATGATGGATTATTACGTCTATGCGAATGCATTGGTACTCGCTTCATGATTTGGTACCTGAACGGCTTAGATGCACGTTACCCGTTCGTAGACAATGTGAAGCCGTTTTCTCGTTTTATTAGGATCTTTGGGGCTTCGGCCCTGACACCGGGCCGAGGACCGCTGGACGCAGCCATTTCGGTAAGCAAAAATGCTAGCATATATCGCCAACGCTGCGATAAGACGGCCAGCCGACTTGCTGACGGCCGAGACGCCGGAAGGAGATATGCTATCTCATCCGTTCATCTATGCGATGGAAAACGCTTCAAATTACGAGTTAGAACGGCTTTCCTCCGCTTTGAAAAAAGAAGGCTTCCCCCATAACCTCCCCCTCAGAACCTTGCTAGAGCGAGAGCAAGAATTCACTGATTTACTTGACTTTCTAGTAATCCACCCCGAGCTTATTGCTCATCTCGGCGAGCAACACCCGGCAATGCTGGGACGCGGGGATGGAACGCTGGCACTTGGCAACGCTTTCTTAGCGGACGAAACCCGGTCCCTTTATGCAGGTGCGGAGCATTTGGCTGCCACAAGACGAGCCAAGGTAGTCGTAATGGGGCATACCCACGAAGCAGTCGAGTGGGTTACTGGATTTACTTACATAAACCTTGGCTCATGGACCCGCTACTATCGATTCGCGGAGAACGAGCCGACAGCCCCATGGCGTATATTGCGCGAGCGTTCGTATGAGCGGTTCCCGTACAGTCTACGCTATGTCCTTGTCTGCGACGACAATGCAGTATTTCAAACTTGGCGTGAAAGGCAATCGTGATGAGGACGGTAACCGTAATAGTCGGGCTTGAAAGCGAAAGAGAGCTGAGGGTTACGTGGTTCGATGGCGTGCCATGGCCTCCCTATGTTATACTACGGTCGACTATAGAAACACTAACTTTTGACATTAGGCGTTGCCTCAAGGAGATTGTGGAGGCGGCGTTACGAAAGGATTACAAAGCCTACCCCAGTCTGGAGCGGAAGTTGGCCCGCCGCGGACATTTGCTCTATCAAGCGCTATTTCTGAAAGCGGGTGGGGAAGGCGATCCAGCAAGGATTAGGCAGCACTATGAATTGATGAGCGAACCCTGGAGTCTCAGATTTATTGTAGACGTCTCGGTTTTTGTTCCCTGGGGGCTAGTTTATCCCGAGAATGTTGACACGGACGTCGATCCACTCAAATTTTGGTGTATTGGCCGAGAACTATCAACACTTTACAAACGGATTTTGCCGGATGCGGCTGGAAGCGGCCATAATATCTCTCCCCTGAAAGTACTGCACGTTGTGCACGAAGACGTTTACAAGGAGGTCAGAGCTGCAGAGCCGGTTCTCGAACACGAACGCCAGTTCCTCGATTGGCGTCAGAAGAATCACGGAGATCCGCTTAGCACGGTAGAGGGCCTGAAAAAAAGGTGGCGCGAATCGAAGCACGAGATTGGACTTCTCGAATTCTATTGCCATGCAAGCGCAAGCAGCCTTGCACTTTCAGATACGGAGTTAATCCAAGCAGCCATCTTGCCGATCATGCTCGCCGGCCGTAAGCACTCGCCCAGTGGGATTCCGGACTGTTTGGTTGTAGTGAATGGATGCTCAACATCGGTGGGAGGAAAGTCGGCCGATTTTGTGAGCGCGATCTCACAGGAAGGGTTTTGCGGCTTTGTCGGAACCGAAACCGAGGTGCCCGACATTTTTGCCTTACGTTTTGCAATTCGACTCTTGGACCTTCTTTTCAACAATCAACTCACACTGGGGGAGGCCATGTGCAGGCTTTACCAAAGGCATTTCCCGCTCAGCCTTGTTTATGGCCTGTACGCTCTCCCCGGTTTTCGAATAAGTCAGCGCGAAGCCTGCGATCTACTAAGCTCTGACACCGTTGGTAACCTGTCCTACACCGAGGTCGGAACCGGGCGAAATTTGGAGTAACTCCCATGCAGCATAATCGGACACGACGCTGGCCGGATAAGCCTTACAAGGGATTAGGGTTCTACAGCGAGGCCGACGCACCGTTGTTTGCCGGACGTGAGGATGACATCTCCCGTTGTGCCTCGGCTTTGGCCGATTGGAAAACTCGTGCGCTCTTACTTCATGGAGATACAGGGTGCGGCAAGTCATCTTTTCTTCTGGCCGGCTTGACTCCTTATATTGAGAAAAAAGCCACGGGAGTTCTCTTTCGCACGGACTGGCACAGACCAGTCCAGCATTTTGTTTGTACGGTCCACAGCCAAACCGCTTGCGAAGATTGCAGAAGCTCTGTACCAATTTGCGATGAGAGAGTTGAAGCTTACTCTCCCCGACGGTAACGAGCACAGAATAGATCTGAAATCAGCACTGCCTCAAACGTATGTCGGCGAAGAACTTGCGTTCAGACATGAATGCGGCGGTGATCCGGAAGCGATTATGATGATACTGGCAAAATTGAGCCGGCTCATCCCCGATACGACCATCTTGATAGTCGACCAGGGCGAGGAAGTTCTCACGATTGATCTGGGCGAGAGTGGCGATTCGTGGCGTACCGATTTTTCGATTTTCTATCAGAGTTCGCATCCGCCAGGTTTGCTTTTAAACTCCTTATTGCGTTGAGGACGGAGTACCTCGGCCGCTTTCTTTCGCGGTTGCAGGTTCACACACCATCTGTTGGCCAGTACTTCCTAGCTCCCCTCAGCAGAATCCAGCTTGAAGAGGCGATATTGAGGCCGACGAAAAAGCGGAAGTTCGATGACCTAGATCCCCCATACGAGCACTACAACTTTTCCTACCAGCCTGGTGTGGTACCCAAAATCCTGGATCAATTTGCCGGGACAGGTACCGGAGACTTAGCTGCGCTGCAGACTGTTTGCACAGCACTTTATGAGCGGGGCAAGCTGCGAAATAAACCGTGGCAGATTACGCTTACCGATCTTGAGTCGATTGGAGGGGTAGGGGGCTCGATCGAGCGGTTCCTCGATCAACAGCTCGTTGATTGCGGAAGGGAAGCGGGTTTGGATCAAGAGGCAATTGGCAAGGAGATTGATAAATGGAAAGAGGTTCTTTGTGGACTCAGTCGGCTTCAGCCGAATAACACGATTACTACCGACCTTCAGCGGGAGAACGTACTCAGGAAAGACCTTGGAGCTGCTTCCCGGCTGGACTTTGACACTACAACGGACAAGCTGCTCAAGACTCGGCTTTTGCGCGAGGTCGGTGTAGTGGATGCCGAAAATGGTAAGCTGATCCGATGCCTGGGTTTGGGTCACGATACCCTCGGTCTTGTTCTAAGGAATTGGAAAATTCGCAGGCGGTCCGAAGCTTCCGACAGGCAGCTATCGCAGGCGCGAAAAGAGGTTGATCTGGTAACGCGGAGCTACCTATTAGCTCTGCATGCGCTAACAAAGCAAGGGCAGGCAGTTCATGATAGCTTGGCATCTGGAAGAATGTCGACCGGGACCGCACGCGAACACCTGGTCGCGGCAGAAGAAATACTCCGTCAGCTGCCAAATCCCGAGGACCCCAAATTGGCTGCGCAGCTCGCAGAGCTGATGAACAAACTCTCAGTCGGATTGATAGTTCTGGATCAAATGACACTCGCATCGGCTGTTCTGGAGCGAACATTGGAACTGCTGAAACACCTGGACGGCCGTGTTGGGGCAGATAAAGAGCTATTGTTTCAGTACGTCACCGCTTGGCACATACGTGGTGATTTGGGTATGGCTTGTGAACGACGTGATCGATCACTTGATGATTACAAAGTGGCCTTGGGCTACAACGAAACCCTAATTAAGAACGATCCGAATAACCGACGATGGAAGCTGTTGCTTTCAGTCAGCCTGAACAAAGTAGGTGACGCGTTACTTGCGCAGGGATTTGTCAAGGAGGCTGGTCAAAACTATGCCGAAAGTCTTCGGGTTTCTACCGCACTGCTAAATGATGAGAACGAAAACCCTGAGTTCCTCCATGCACAATCAATTAGCCTTTGCAAGCATGCCGACGCTTGGTTGGCTGACAGCCAAGCCGAGAAAGCCAAGTGCTACTATGTTTCCAGTCTGAGGAGTTGGGAGCGCCTTCTGAAGCGGGATCCGAGTAACGTTGGATGGCAGCGCGATGCCAGCTATATTCATGAAAGAATGGGAGATATTTTCGCAATGCAAGGCGATACGGAGAGGGCCCTTGACGAGTACAGACATAGACTTTCGGTGCTCTCTAAGCTAATAGATCGGGACCCAGAGCACAGATTTCTTCAGGATGAACTTAGCGGCATTAAAGGCAAACTCCTGGCTCATGAGTTTCCGTCCGGAGACAAACTGAGTCTTTAGAATCAGTTAGCGGATCGCCCTTGAGCATTGAGCCGTCTGCGATTCTCTGCCCTCCGAGCATCGATTCGGGGGACCGGATGTGGACCAAAGAGAACCGCCGCGCGTTACGACCCCAGCCGACTGCGCTATGAGAGCGATCTGACCAATGCCGAATGGACCCCAAAGCAGTACGACAGATAGCGTGACATTTTTCACGTGCTTGGGGAGTTCTCACTTGATCCGCCAGCGCCCGGCGCTATTTAACGGTGCGTAACGGTGACTAACAGTGCCATTCCCCAACCCCGCTACGCAGTTCAAGAAAGGCAACCCTGGCAAACCGCAGGGCGCTGCGCCGATCAGCAAGCGGCGCGCGCGCAAGGAGCTTGAACAGGCGATAAGAGCCGAAGCCGCGGCAAGCAAAAGCCGGACTTCGAAAGCGATGCGCTGGCGTATATGCAGGCTGTGTATTCGGGCGCGACCAAAGGCGATTTGCTGCGGATGCAGGCGGCGCGGGATGCAGTGCGTTATGAACGGCCCGCGCAGGCAGCCATCGCGTTTGCGGAGATTGATCCGCTCGCGCAGCTCACGGATGAGCAGATCGACCGACGCTTGGCTGAGCTGAGGGGCCGCAACGCGCTGACGATCACGGCGGCGGAATCGGTGGACGGATCGTGGGCTGACGGCGCATCCAACGCGCAAGCCGGCCAGCCAGGCCGAAGTGATACGGATGCTGGTTCCGCCACGCCGTCTACGGAGGGGTCGTGAGCGACATATTTCCTAACATGACGCGGGCCGAGAAGCTCGAGGAGATCCGGCTACTCGAACTGAAAGCGGAGAGGCTTCGGGAGAACCGAATCCAGGACTACCGCCCGTACCCGAAACAGCGTGAGTTCCACGACGCCGGCAAATCACACCGCGAGCGCCTATTCAGGGCCGGCAACCAGCTCGGCAAGTCGTTCTCCGGCGGCGCAGAAGCCGCCTACCATCTGACCGGGCTCTATCCGGACTGGTGGCAGGGGCGCCGATTTGAGCAGCCCAATGCCGGCTGGGTTGGCGCTCCCTCCGGCGAGCTAGTCCGCGATGGCGCTCAGCGTGTCCTGCTTGGCAGGCCCGATGACTGGGGCACCGGCATGATTCCGAAGCGCTGTCTGATCGACGTGCAGCGCACGACGGGCGTCCGAGATCTGGCCGATACGGTGACCGTCCGCCACGTAACCGGTGGCGTCTCGCGCGTGAAGTTCAAGACCTACGACCAAGGCCGACTTCGCTGGCAGGCCGAAACCCTCGATTGGGTATGGTTTGACGAAGAGCCGAGCGAGGAGATCTACACCGAAGGGCTAAGCCGGACGAACGCAACCGGTGGCATGGTCTTCCTGACATTCACTCCGCTGCTAGGCATCTCCGACGTGGTAATGCGCTTCCTCAAGGAGGCATCGCCCGACCGGGCTGATATCGTCATGACGATTGACGATGCTGAGCACATTCCGGCCGAAGAGCGCCAGCGGATTATTGACAGCTATCCGGAACACGAGCGTGAAGCTCGGACCCGAGGTGTGCCGATCCTGGGCTCGGGCCGCGTGTTTCCTTTTCCTCGCACTACAATCTCGTGCGAAGCATTTAGCATTCCTAAACATTGGTCGCGGATTGGTGGTTTGGATATTGGTTGGGATCACCCTACCGCAGCGGTAGAGCTGGCACATGATCGTGACGCAGACTGTGTCTATGTTATTAATGCCTATCGCGCTCGTCAGCAGTCTGTTGCTACCCATGCAGGCGCGCTAGTGCCGTGGGGTAAATGGCTGCCCTGGGCGTGGCCACATGATGCGTTTCAGCACGATAAAGGATCGGGAGAGCAGATTGCACAGCTCTATCGTATGCACGGCCTGAACACACTACCAGAACACGCTTCCTTTGCTGATGACAGAGGCAACGGCGTCGAAGCTGGCTTATTCGATATGCTCGATAGGATGCAAACCAACAGACTTAAGGTCTTCTCTCATCTCAATGATTGGTTTGAGGAATTCGAGCTGTTGCACAGGAAAGACGGGGTTCTAGTCAAAGAGCGCGATGACCTGATGGCCGCTACCCGATACGGCATTATGATGTTGCGGCATGCGCGGACGCCGCCTACACCGCGCGACGCCTATACGCGGTCTTGGCGCTCCCGCCGTGAACGCGGGAGTTGGATGGCCGCATAGGCGGCGAAAATGCGCACTAGGCTCTAGTGGGGGCCTGCGACGTGCTGATCGACCCGACTGGTTACACGCCACCGAAGGGCGACAACTTCGGCCGGGCGAAGGCCGCCTATGCCGTCAACCCCAAGGTGTTCGAGCCATGACCCGCTGGGCCGACGCGTTCAGAGCGCTCCCACAAAGCGTTGACACAGTGGACTCTGCTGACACTGCCGAAGGCGGAATGTTCCTGCGCCAAAGTGTCACCAGAGTCAGCAGTGTCACTGTACACGGCTATTGCTCGCATGTCAGCCATTGTTACATCCTTGAGCCTTTCGATCAGAGGTTACAGACGAACGAGGTTGGCTATGATGTAAGTTATACCGGAACTGGATTCCCAAACCAAGCGCGTGTTGAGCTGCGCCTAGTGGGCCTCACAGGTCGCTCGGTTCCCCTGAGTGTTGGGGGAGCGACCACGGACAGTAACGGAAAGCTCTCCGGCGTCTTCTCTATTACGTAAGCGAAGTGTTGAGGCCCTTCTTTCGCTGGAGGCGCGGATGTGCTCGCAGATCTCGTGCAACGGCTTCGAGCTAACATTATGGATGACTTTAATGCTGACGCGAAGGATGGCTTTCGGCGGATTGAGGTTCTGACGGGACCGGCGCGGCGCCGGCACTGGTCGGCGGCGGAGAAGGCGCAGATTGTAGCCGAGACGCTGTTGCCGGGAGCTTCGGTCAGCGAAGTGGCACGGCGCTGGCAAGTGTGTTCTCAGCAGGTTTTCACGTGGCGGCGCGAAGCGCGGGCTGGACACTTGGCCTTGCCTGTGGAGGCAGTAACAAACGGTGAGACAAGTTTCGTGCCGATGGTCACCGAGACGAGGCCAGAGGGGCACAACAACGGGGGCATTGGCGCGCCTGCGGCGGCAGACGGCGTTGTCGAAGCATCCATCGGGTCATGCATCGAGATTAGGCTGGCCGGAGCGCTGATCCGCGTGACCAGTGGCACCGACTGCGCGTTGCTGGCGGAGGTGTTGCGCGCACTGCGGACATCGGCGGCGTGATCTCGATCCCCTCGGGGGTTCGCGTTCTATTGGCGGCGCGTCCCGTGGACTTCCGCAAAGGGTCGCACGGACTGGCGGCGCTGGCCGCCGAGGTGCTTGGCGAGGACCCGTTCTCCGGCGCGGTCATCGTATTCCGTTCCAAGCGCGCCGACAGAATTAAGATCCTGGTCTGGGATGGCAGCGGCCTGGTGCTGGTGTGGAAGCGATTGTCGCATGGTGCGTTTCGTTGGCCGCCAGTGGTGGATGGCGTGATGAGGCTGTCGGCGTTGGAGTTCGCCGCGCTATTCGATGGCATGGACTGGACACGCGTGCAGGCGACAAAACGGATTCCCACGCCGAGCGCTGTCGCGTAGAATCGCGACGTGACTCGCGTCGTTTCCACCGCAACCGAGGATTTACCTGCCGAGCCCGAGGCGCTGCGGGCCTTGGTGCTGACGATGATGGCGGAGCGCAATGCGGCCATTGCCGAGCGCGACACAGCGATGGCCGAGCGCGATGAGCTGGCGAGACGCAGCGAGCGGCTGCACGCCTTGCTGCTGAAGCTCCGCCGGATGCAGTTCGGGCGGAAGTCGGAGCGGCTGCCTGCAGAGCAGCTCACGCTCGCCCTGGAAGATCTTGAAACAGCAATCGCCGGGATCGAGGCCGAAGCCGAGAGAGGCGATCCTGCATTGCGGCGCGAACAGGCAAAAAAGCGGCGTGCCAGCCGCGTGCTGCCTGCCCATCTGCCGCGCATCGAGGTGGTGCTGATGCCGCCCGACACCGCCTGTCCCTGCTGCAAAGCGGCCATGGTCGAGATCGGCGAGGATCGCTCCGAGCGGCTCGACGTGATCCCGGCGCAATACCGCGTGCTGGTGACGCGGCGACCAAAGTTTGCCTGCCGCAGCTGTGCGGGTGTGGTGGTGCAGCAGCCCGCGCCGCCACGCTTGATCGAAGGTGGTCTGCCCACTGAGGCAACGGTGGCAGACGTGGTGGTCAGCCGCTTTGCCGACCATCAGCCGCTCTATCGCCAGGCGCAGATGATGACGCGCCAGGGGGTTGAGATCGACCGCTCAACGCTGGCATTTTGGGTTGGCTACGCCGCTGCCGAGATCGCCCCGGTCGCGCGCCGCCTGAAAGAGATCGTGCTCGGCTCGGCGCGATTGTTTGCCGACGAAACCGTCGTGCCGGTGCTCGATCCCGGCCGAGGCCGCACCAGGCAAGGCTATTTCTGGACGATTGCACGCGACGACGGACCCTGGGGCGGTCCCGATCCGCCCGCGGTGGTCTACACTTATGCGCCCGGGCGCCAGCACGAGCATGCCCGGGCGTTACTCGGTGCTTACCGCGGTATCCTACAATGCGACGGCTATGCTGCCTACAAGAGCCTGATCGACCCCTTAGGCAGGCGCGGCCCAAGCAAACTGGCGTTCTGCTGGAGCCATGTCCGGCGCAACTTCTATGATCTCGCCAAGGGTGGCGCGGCGCCGATCGCCACCGAGACGCTGACGCGCATCGCCGCGCTGTATCGGATCGAGACCGAGATCCGCGGCCAGAGTGCGTCCGAACGCCGCGTTGCACGTCAGGACCGTAGCCGTCCGCTGCTTGAGGAGCTCCGCACGTGGTTCGGAATGCAGATGGCGAAGCTGCCCGGCCGCGCTCCGACCGCTGAGGCAATCGGCTACGCGCTGAACCACTGGGATGGGCTCGTGCAGTTCCTCGATGACGGACGCGTCGAGATCGATTCGAATTGCGTGGAGCGGAGCATGCGTCCGGTTGCCCTCAGCAGAAAGAACGCACTGTTCGCGGGCAGCAACGAGGGGGCGGAAAACTGGGCCTCCATAGCCTCGCTGATCGAAACCTGTAAGCTGAACAGGGTCGATCCACAGCGCTACTTCACCGACCTGCTGACCCGCCTCGTTAATGGCTGGGCCCAGGCCCGCATCGACGAGCTTATGCCCTGGTGTTGGACCGACGCCAAAACCGCCTGAGGTCAAGGCCGAACATTCAGGGCCACTGAACTCCGCTTACTCTATTACATGCACCAATCCGGCTCCATCTCCGAATGCGGCTGTAACCGTCACAGTGAATTCTGGCACTGGCAAGCGATAGCAGTTGGATGGGGCGCTCCCGACTGAATCCTTGGATTGCATCGTTGACGCAATGTAGTCGACATTGATGACCGGAGTTAGGTGCCCGTGGCGGGCCATCTTCGGCGCTGGTTCCACGCGATAAGGAATGGGGTTAGGCGTCTGCGATTTCGAGTAGCACCACCTGCCAGCCATAGCCGCCCATCCGGTCCCTGGCGGTTGCCGCTGCGTCTTCCTCCAGCGCTATCCTGATCGGGCGCTGCCCGCACTTCTGACAACGGAGTTGCACCAGCACGTCGGCGCGAGGTCGTAGGGGGAGATGCACGACACGGTAGCGGCAGCGAACTTCAAGCCACCAACGCCGCTGGGTCCGCAACAGGTCCGCAAGACTGATTTCGGGGCTGCAAAACGACGAAGGACGCTCGCTAACGCCTTGATTTTGCTTGGTGGGCGCACAAGGACTCGAACCTTGGACCCGCTGATTAAGAGTCAGCTGCTCTACCAACTGAGCTATGCGCCCGTGTCCTTGGCGGGCAGATAGCAGGGGCGGCAACGGTTTGAAACCCCCGCCCCGGGCCTCAGCCTGACTTGTTCGGCGGGTCACTTTCGGTCTGCTCCGATGAGGCCGGTTCGCCGGGCAGGGCGTAGGCGCCAGCGAGCCAGCGGCCGAGGTCGATATCGGCGCAGCGGCGGCTGCAGAATGGCGCCTCCTGTGGGGAGGCCGGCTTGCCGCAGACTGGGCACGTCTTCTCAGGCATCACGAAACTCCAGGTGCCAGCCGGACAGGGATGGGTCGGATTGCAGTATGATCGGGTGCACAGTTTGCTGTGCAAGTTCCGGTAGGGCGGCAGGATCGGCCTGCAGGGCGCTGATAATGGTGGAGGCGGCCGCCAGGATAGGGCGGCGGGCGGGGGTGGCCTCTTTGATGATCTGGCGGAGAGCCGCGAGTCCGGCGGCAAGAGGGCCGGAGAGAAGCTCGTGCAAGGGCGGACGGATACGGGGCCGGATGATCTCGGCGAGGCCAAGATGGGTGAAACCGAGCAGGCGCGGATGAAGAGGGTCAGGGGCCAGGGCGGCGCGGAGATCGGGTTCGAGGGCAGCCCGGCGCCGGGGCGAGAGGCCGGCGAAATCGACCAGGATAGCGCCCGAGAGGTTTCGCAAGCGGATCTGGCGGGCGAGCTTCGGGAGGATGGCGCGGTTGAATGCCGTCTGAGAGGCGGGTTTGGCTTGACGGTCCGTGGTTGCCGAGGCGGCGTCGATGTCGATAGCGGTGAGCGCTGGGGTCGGGTGGATGTGGAGACGGCCGCCGCGTGGGAGGGGGGCTTCGGGGGCGGTCAGAATGTCGATTTGGTCCTCGAGGTTGGGAGGGAAAGGGGCGTTGATAAAGGTAGCGCCAGGGTAGCGGGCGAGCAGGTCATCGAGCGGGGTGGGGCCACGGCGGATCAGGCGGGCGGGGGCATCTGCGGGGGCGGCCTCGGCGGTGAGGCGGGGACCTTTGCCCCATTGCGCGGCACGGGTGATGCGGACGGAGAGGAGTTGGCCTTCGGTGAGACCGGGTAAGCTTTCGCTGTCGGGGAGGAAGCCCGTCGCGTTCTGGAGGCTTACGAAGCTGCCGGCCATGGCGGGCACGCGGGCGATGACGCGGCCGACATATAGATCGCCGACACCGTCGGGGGCTCCGGGGCGCCAGATGGCGTAGTCGACCAAGAGGCCGTCGCGCGAGGCGGCAATACGTCGCTCGCCGGGGGAGCAGGAGATATGGATCGTTACGGGATGTTCCATCCGGCGCCGCGGAGAAGTTGGGCGGTCTCGAACAGGGGCAGGCCCACGACGTTGGAGTAGCTTCCGGATATGAAGCGGATGAAGGAAGCGGCGAGGCCCTGGATGGCGTAACCGCCGGCTTTTCCGTGCCACTCCCGGGTGGCGAGGTAGGCGCGCTGCTGGGCCTCGGTAAGCCGGGCGAAGGTGACACTGCTGGTGACCTGGCGGTAGGTGCAGCGATTGCCGACGATCAGAACGACGCCAGTGTAGACCCGGTGGCGGCGGCCGGAGAGCAGGGCGAGGCAGGCGGCGGCTTCCGGCTCGGTGAGGGGCTTGCCTAGGATACAGCGACCGGCGGCCACGACGGTATCGGCGGCGAGAATGGCCGCCTCGGGGGCTTCTATCGCGGCGGCTTTGGCGCGGGCCAGGCGAACGGCGAGGGCGCGCGGGAGTTCGCCTTTGAGGGAAGTTTCGTCGATTTCGGGAGAGACGGTGTGGTCGGGGCTGATGCCGATCTGGGCGAGCAGAGCGAGGCGGCGGGAACTGGCTGAGGCGAGGATAAGAGGCGGGCGGCTCACTTGTAGCGGAAGGTGATCCGGCCCTTGGTGAGATCGTAGGGGGTCATTTCGACGTTCACGCGGTCGCCGGCGAGAACACGGATACGGTTCTTGCGCATTTTGCCGCTGGTATGCGCGAGGATGACGTGTTCATTGTCCAGCTTTACGCGGAACATAGCGTTGGGCAGCAGCTCGGTGACCGTGCCGCTGAATTCGATCATGTCTTCTTTAGACAAACAGGCCTCTGCGAATTGTTAACCGCCGGGCGGAAGATGTGCCCCGGGGCGGTTTGGGTCAAGGCGAACGTTAATGCTGAGGGCATGCGCCGTGAGGCCTTCAGCCTCGGCGAGCGCGATGGCGGCGGGTCCGACGCGATGCAAGGCCGCGTGATCGGCGGCGGCGTAAGTGGTGCGCTTCAGGAAGTCGAACACGGAGAGGCCGGAGGCGAATTGGGCGGTGCGGCCGGTCGGCAGGACGTGGTTGGGGCCGGCGACGTAATCTCCGATCGCTTCGGGCGTGTCAGGGCCGAGGAAGATGGCGCCAGCGTGGCGGATCTGGCGGAACACCGGATCGGGGTTGGTGAGGATGAGCTGCAGGTGTTCTGGGGCGAGGCGGTTGGTGAGGGTGGCGGCCTCGAACCAGTCGCGGACCAGGATAATGGCACCGTGGGTGCTCCAGCTTGCGCCGGCGATGTTGGCGCGGGATAGGCTGGCGAGTTCAGTGGTGATTGAGGTGGCAACGGCCTTGGCGAAAGCGGGGTCGGTGGTGATGAGGATGGCCTGGGAGGCTTCGTCGTGTTCGGCCTGGGCGAGCAGATCGAGGGCGACGTAGCGGGGGGGAAGGATGGGTTCGGCGAGGATGACGACTTCGGACGGGCCGGCGATGGAATCGATGCCGACGCGGCCGAAGACCTGGCGTTTGGCCTCGGCGACATAGGCGTTGCCGGGACCGACGATGCGGTCCACGGGGTCGATGGTTTTGGTGCCGTAGGCGAGGGCGGCGATCGCCTGGGCGCCGCCGATGCGGTAGATTTCGCTGACGCCGGCGAGGCGGGCGGCGGCGAGGACGAGGGGGTTGAGGTCGCCGCCGGGGCTGGGGACGCACATGGCGACGCGGGACACGCCGGCGACCCGGGCGGGGATGGCGTTCATCAGGACGGAGGAGGGGTAGGCGGCTTTGCCGCCAGGCACGTAGAGGCCGACGGAATTGAGCGGGGTCCAGCGCAGACCGAGGGTGAGGCCCGCCTCGTCGGTCAGGTGGAGGTTCTGGGGGAGCTGGGCGCGGTGGAAGGCCTCGATGCGGGTGGCGGCGAGGGTGAGGGCGTCGTTGAGGGCGGGCGGGATGGAAGCGGCCGCGGATTCGATCTCGGTGGCGGAGATGCGAAGGGTTTCGGGGATGAGGGTGGTGTGGTCGAAGCGGGCGGCAAGGTCGATGAGAGCCTGGTCACCGTGTTCGCGGACGTCTTGAATGATCGAGGCGACCAGGTGGTCGACCCGGGTGGTGGTCTCGCGGGCGGTGGCGAGCAGGGCGGAGAAGGCGGGCTCGAAGGTGGGGTCAGAGGTGGAGAGGCGGTGCATGGGGGCGGTGTGCCGGAGTTTGGGGTGCGGCGGTAGGGTAGGGGTACACCGGGCGTTTTACGGCTGCCATGTATAATGATGGCCCCGTAGTGGCTCTGGAGCGTTTGCCATTGAGCGATACCCCCGCCAATTTTGATCTGCGCGAGCAGGTCGCGCGCATCGACCGCGCGATTGCCGAGACCGGCAAACTCCAGGAGGAAACGCAGAAGTTTGTCACCGAGCAGCGGAAGCTGCTGGCCGAAGCAGCGAAACCGCAGCGCGACCGAATGCTGGCACCCTGGCAATTGGTTCTCGGGGCTTCGCGGCAGAGGCCGGTCTGTTCACCGCGCTGTTTGCGTTGCTGAAGTGGTGGCTTGCCTAAGTAAGGGTGGCGCGGAAGCGGGCGATCCAGGCGCCGATGGCTTCCGGACGGGTTTTCAGCGCGGTGCGGTTAACGATGAGGCGGCTGGTGATGAGCGCGATGACCTCGGTTTCGACCAATCCGTTGGCTTTAAGGGTCGATCCGGTCTGGACGAGATCGACGATGAGGCGGGTGAGGCCAAGCCCGGGTGCAAGCTCCATGGCACCGGAGAGGGCGACGACCTCGGCATGGATGCCGCGGCTGGCGAAATGGCGGCGGGTCACGTTGGGGTATTTGGAGGCGACGCGGACGAGCGACCAACGGCTCGGGTCATCGGTGCCGGCAGTTTCGGCGGGTTCGGCTATGGAAATGCGGCAATGGCCGATGCCGAGGTCGAGCGGGGCGTAGATCTCCGGATAGTCGAATTCCATCAGCACGTCGGCGCCGCAAATGCCGAGCTGGGCGGCTCCGAAGGCCACGAAGGTCGCGACGTCGAAGGGGCGGACGCGGATTACTTCGAGGCCCGGATCAGACGTAGGAAAGCGGAGACGGCGGGAGTTTTCGTCTAGGTAGTCCGGGGCGGGTTGGATGCCGGCACGATCGAGTAGCGGGCCGCATTCGGGGAGGATACGGCCTTTGGGGAGGGCGAGGACGAGGGAGGTGGTGGCCTCCGCCTCCAGGGAGGCGAAAGCGAAGGGGAGGGTCATGGCTGTGCTTCGCTGAAGCTTCGCAGGGCTGGGGTCAAGGGGTCACTTGGGTAGTTTTGGCGGGGATGAAGGGGTCGCTTGGACGGTTTTAGCCGGGCCGAAGGGGTCATCTGGGCGGTTTTGACGGGAGCGAAGGGGTCACTTCGGCGATTTTTCGGAAAGGCAAGTGTACCCTTCTCCGGCAAGAGAGTGGAGGCTCGACGGCGTGAACATTCCGAATGAGGCCGGCGGCGTACGCGTTTGATGAGGATAGCACCTTTCTGGTCAGCGACTGATCAACGCGCCGTTTCCTTGCCCCGTTGGGACCAGGCAAGCTTATGGGTGCCGCACTCGTTCAGCTAGACCGAACTTCCTTCTTTCGGAGAGTGTGAAGTGGCAGGAACAGTAGGGACAGAAGCACGAGACTGGTCCCAAACGTAGCCATGTAATCCGGAAATTTGGACTTGTACTCGCGGCGGTGTTGTGCCAATGCGTTGCCATGTATATCGAAGCTGTTCCGAATCGGAACTCGCCTCCCGCCATTCTGCTGCGCGAGAGTTACCGCCAGGATGGAAGGTCCGTAAGCGCACGATCTGCAACCTCTCCGATTGGCCCGCCGAGCACGTTGAAGGCCTGCGCGGTGTTCTCAAAGGCGGCGTTGTCATTCCGGCCGAGCGGGATGCGTTCACCATCACCCGCAGTCTGCCGCACGGGCACGTTGCAGCAGCGCTCGGGACTGCCCGCAAGATAGGGCTTGATCGGATGCTCGGCGATCGCGAGCGATACCGTGATCTTGCCCTCGCGCTGATGATCGGGCGCATTATCGAGCCGGCATCCAAGCTCGCCACCGCTCGTGCACTTTCCTCCGCCACGGCTGCATCGAGCCTTGGCGAAATGCTTGGCCTCGGTGAGGTCGACGAGGACGAACTCTATGCCGCACTGGACTGGCTGCTGGAACGCCAGCCTGCCATCGAGACAGCCTTAGCCAAGCGCCATCTCAGCGATGGCACACTGGTGTTATATGATGTCTCGTCAAGCTACATGGAAGGCCGCTGCTGCCCGCTCGCCCAGCGTGGCTACAGCCGCGACGGCAAGAAGGGCACGCTGCAAATCATATACGGCCTACTCTGCGCTCCCGATGGCTGTCCGATCGCCATCGAGGTGTTTGAGGGCGATACCGCCGATCCGATTACGCTTGCCAATCAGATCGAAAAGCTGAAGCGGCGGTTCCATCTCGACCACGTGGTCATGGTCGGTGACCGTGGCATGATCACCCAAGCACGCATCACCAATGACGTTAAATCGGCAGGCTTCGACTGGATCACGGCACTGCGCGCGCCGGCGATCAAGGCGTTGATGGAAACCGGCGCTTTGCAACTCTCGCTGTTCGATCAGCGCGACTTGGCCAGTATCACGGCGCCCGAATTTCCGGGTGAGCGCCTGATCGTTTGCCGTAATCCCGATCTCGCCGTCGAGCGCGCCCGCAAGCGGGAGGATCTGCTGGCCGCCACCGAACGTGACCTCTCCCGTATCCAGATCGCGGTCGCTCGCAAGCGCAATCCCCTCCGGGGCGCTGCGCGGATCGCACTCGCGGTTGGCGCGGTGATCAACAAGCACAAGGTAGGCAAGCATTTTGTCATCGAGATCACCGATACCGTCTTCAGCTTCGCCCGCAAGACCGCCGAGATCGTCGCTGAAGCAGCAACCGATGGCGTCTATGTCGTGCGCACCAGCCTGCCGGAAAGCGCGCTCGATGACACCACGACCGTGCGAAGCTACAAGTCGCTTGCGCTTGTGGAGCGGGCCTTTCGCTGCATCAAAACCGTCGATCTGCAGATCAGGCCTGTCCATCATTGGCTGGCAGACCGCGTGCGGGCCCACGTCTTCCTGTGCATGTTAGCCTACTACCTCGAATGGCATATGCGGACCTGCCTGGCGCCAATGCTGTTCGATGACGCCGATAGGGAAGCGGCCGAAGCCTTGCGAGACAGCGTAGTGTCGGAAGCGCAACGTTCCCCGGCTGCCATCGCCAAGCAGACCACAGGGCTCACCACGGACGGCCTGCCGGTGCATAGCTTCCGTTCATTGCTCGGCGATCTGGCAACCGTAGTGCGCAACACCATCACCACCGCGATCACACCGGACTATCGCCTTACCGTCGTCACAAGGCCAACACCGCTGCAGCAGAAGGCATTCAATCTCCTCGGCGTCAACTGTAGCCAGTAATCCACAGGTCGCGAGACAGAATGTATAGATGCTTCAGTAACTTGCGTGTCTCGAGGCTAGGAAGTTCGGGC
>CAWIDE010000023.1:0-100714 GCA_963834715.1 uncultured Pseudomonadota bacterium
TAGATTGAGCGTTCGGACGCGAGACCGAGGGCTGCTCGACGCGCTCGACGATCAGCAAGCCCACGGTGGGGAGGGGCGCGGCGAACGCCTGGAGTTGCATGACCGGTGCCGTGCAAGTGGTCGTGGAAGCCGCCGGTCTCGAAAGCCCGCAGGCTTCGCCCAAAGAGCTTATACCAAGCCTCCCTAACTGCGACTCATTGGGGGGATTCCCCGACGCGGGGGTGATTTGCTTCAAGGCTGGTGAACGGAGGAGGTTCGCCATGCCGATCCCACTGAGGCCGGATTTCGACGCGGCGCAGCTGCGCCGCATAGCTCGTGAGAGCGAGGATGCCAAACAGGTGCGGCGGCTCTTGGCGCTGGCGGCGATCTATGATGGAGCCAGCCGGACACAAGCGGCCGAGATCGGTGGCGTGACCCTGCAGGTCGTGCGCGATTGGGTGCTCAGGTTGAACGCGCTCGGCCCCGAGGGGCTGATCGACCGCAAGGCACCCGGACAGCGGTCGCGGCTCGATGACCGGCACCGTGCCGCGCTGGCAGCAATGGTTGAAGACGGGCCGATCCCAGCGGTGCATGGCGTGGTCCGCTGGCGCATCATCGATCTGTGTCAGTGGGTCTGGGACGAGTTCGAGATTAGTGTGTCGAAGCAGACGCTCAGTCGCGAGCTGCGGGCTCTAGGGTATCGCAAGCTCTCGGCGCGCCCGCGCCATCATGCGCAGCCGGAAGGCGCGATCGAGGCGTTTAAAAACGTATGGCCCGCCCCGTCTGCAAGTGGTTTCAGTGCTCTGGCATGAACAGTCTGCGCTAACGTATCCGGCCTCGGGCTGATCACCCCGGCCAAGATGGAGAGCCGCGCGCCCTGGTCCTCATAAAACTTCCGGTGTCAAGTGCACCATTTTTAAGCTCAGGTCTCCAGAGCACCGGTTCGACTGTCAGGCCATCTCATACCGCCGAGCGGCTGAGTTGACTCCGATGTGATTAGGAGCGGCGCGACGTAATCTGATTCTACCTCGGTCCGACCGCGAGGGAGGACCACATGGGCGCGCGAGGCCTGCCGATCCGAGACGATGTATCGCCGGGCGAACTACGACGGTTGGCGCGCCACGAGCGCGATCCGGCGGCGGCGCGGCGCATGTATGCCATTGCCAATGCGCTCGACGGCATGACACGGGCGGAAGCCGCGCGGCTGGCCGGCATGGAACGCCAGGCTCTGCGCGATGCAGTGGTGCGCTACAACGCCGAAGGTTTGAAGGGTCTATATAATCGTCCTCGGCCGCCGCGGCCGGGCAAGCTGACCTCGGCGGAGCTGCAGGAATTGTTGCAGATCATCCTGGCCGGGCCTAATCCCGAGCTCGGGTTGTCGGCGTGGACACTGCCGGAACTCTGTCGCCTCATTGAAGCACGCTTCAACAAGCACCTGCACCCTGCGAGCCTTTCGCGGGTCCTGCGACGAGCGGGTTTGTCGCGACAAAAAGCGCGGCAGCGCCACCCCAGTTCGGATCCGACAGCTCAGGAGGCGTTTCAAAAAGGGGGCTTATGGCGGCGGTCAACCTGGCGAGAGAGGCCCATCCCGGCAAGCGCATAACATTGTGGTTTCAGGACGAGGCCCGGATCGGCCAAAAGGGCCGTGTTTGCCATCGTTGGTGGAGACGTGGTCAGCGTCCTCCCGGCCTTTGTGACCGGCGCTACACCTGGGTGCATCTGTTCGCCACTGTCCATCCGGCCACCGGCGCGCGATTCGCCTTGATCATGCCCGAGGTCTCGACCGAGGCGATGAACCTATTCCTGGCGGCGTTCAGTAACCATCTGGCAGCCGACGAGCACGCGCTCATCTCGCTCGACCAGGCCGGCTGGCACGGTGCCAAGGCGCTGCGCGTGCCTGCGAACATCACGCTGCTACCGTTGCCGCCATACTCGCCTGAACTCAACCCGGTCGAGCGGCTCTGGCTCTACCTGCGGGAGCGCTATCTCTCGCATCGATTGCTCGCCGACTACGACGCCATCGTCGACGCCTGCTGCCAGGCCTGGAACCAATTGACGTCCGAACGAATCCGTTCACTCTGCAATTATCCCTATATCCAACAGGTCAACGCATAGGCTTGGCGGTATCAGATCCACCACCCGCAGACACCTCACGGTCGCACGCGCCGGGTCAGCGCACGCGGCCGATGCTTATGCGGCCACAGTAAGCTGTGCTGCCGCGAACGGCTGGCCCCGGTGCAATACCGCCCAGGCGATCCGGGCCAGCTTGTTGGCGAGCGCCACCGTGGCTGCATTCTTGTGGACCCGCGCGACAAGACCGCGCAGCCAGGTGCCGAGCGGTGTCGCGCTCGTCAGCAGCGAAGGCATGGCCGACCTTGCGCCGTGGATCAGCAGCTTGCGCAGGTACTTGTTCCCGCGCTTGCTGATGCCCAGCAGCTTCGGCTTCCCGCCTGTGGTCGCCTGCCGTGGTACCAGACCAAGTCAGGCAGCGAGATCGCGTCCGCGCCCAAATGTCTCGCCGTTGCCGATCGCAGCCACCAATGCAGTTGCGTTCAGCACGCCGATGCCGGGTATCGTCGTCAGGCGCCGGGCGGCTTCGTCCACCTTAACCCGGCTGGCAAACTCGTCGTCGTAGGCAGCGATGCGCCGGTCCAGCTCGGCCCACTCCGTGCGCAGGTCCTCAACGAGGGCGCGTATCCGTGGGCTGAGCGTCACGCCACGCGCGCCGTCTCCGTACTCCTCCTCCAGGAGCACCACCAGTGCCTGCTCCAACTTGCGCCGCCCTTTGGGCGCGATGAAGCCGCGCTCCAGCAGCACTGCCCGGAGCTGGTTGATCAGCGCCGTTCGTTCGCTGACCAGACGATCACGCACCCGGTGTAGCGTCTGCATGTCGAGTTGCTCCGCCGACTTCAGCTCGACGAAGCGCATCGTCGGCCTGGTCGCCGCCTCGGCGATCGCTTCGGCGTCACGTTCGTCGTTCTTCTGCGCCTTCACGTAAGGGCGGACATACTCCGGCGACATCAGTCGGACCTCATGACCCAGCTCGCGCAGCAGACGGCCGAGATGGTGCGCACCACAGCACGCCTCCATTGCCGCTATACAGGCAGGCAATCTCGTCGCGAGCTTGACCACGCTGCCGCGGTGCACACGCCGACGCAGAACCACACGCCCCGTCGGGTCCAGTCCCACGACGCTGCAACTGTTCTTGCCCAGGTCGACCCCGAGAACCGCTACGTGCATCTTGTGCCTCCTCTCCTCCGGTTGCCCAAGCAGCCTACGAGGCGGGAGGGGCGGGCCATCCCATAAAACTGGCCCGAGGTGCTGGAGACGATCGCGCAGCGCCGCGGCCTCGATCGCCGCGACATAGAAGTCTGGTTCGGTGACGAGGCCAGGGTGGGCCAGAAGAACAAGATCACTCGACGCTGGGCGCGGCGCGGCAGCCGTCCTCCCGCTCCCTCTGACCAACGCACCGCCTCTACCTACATCTTCGGCGCGATCTGCCCCAAAGAGGGCAAGGCCGTCGGATTGATCCTTACTGGCGAGACGGTTGCCGACGAACGGATTCTCGTGGCTGGCCTGCTCCGCTGATGGGCTCAATCTCGGCCTCACACGCATGGCAGAGGCTTGCACCATTGCCAGCCTTGGTCAGCTGGCCTGGACGGCCGATTGGCATATCCGCGATGAGACCTTCGCCCTGGCATTGCAGCGCCTGATCAATCAGCAACAGCGCGAGCCACTCGCGGCAATCTTTGGCAGTGGTGTCGCTCCTCCTCGGATGGCCAGTTCTTCCGGGCCGGCGGATTCGGTCGCGATGCGGCTCGCCTCAACGCCCATTACGGCGATGAGCCAGGAAGCAAGTTCTACACTCACCTCTCGGACCGCTACGCCCCGTTCCACACCAAGGTGATCGCCGCGACGGCAAGCGAAGCCCTGCATGTTCTCGACGCTGCTCTATAACCAGAGCGAAGTCGCGACTCATCGTCACCACACGGATGGTGGTGGGGATTCCGATCACGTCTTTGCCCTCTGCACCTTGTCGGGATTCCTGTTCGCGCCCCGGATCCCGGGGCTGAAAAGCCGACGGCTCTACAGCTTCGGCAAGGCGTCAACTTATCCATCGCTCGAGCCGCTGATCGCCGGTCGCATCAACGTTCCTCTTATCCGCGCCCATTGGGCTGAAATTCTGCGCGTAGCGGCATCGATCCGCACGGGTACCGTGACCGCCTCACTGATCATGCGCCAGCTTGCATCCCACCCACGACAGAACGGCGTCGCTGCGGCCCTCCGCGAGTTGGGGCGACTTGAGCGCACGCTATTCACACTCGACTGGATCGAAGACCCCGAACTGCGCCGCGGAACCAGCCGCGAGCTCAACAAGGGCGAGTCACGCAACAGCCTGGCGCGTGCGGTCTTCATCCACCGCCTCGGGGAAATCCGCGACCGCACCTACGAAAACCAGCAGCACCGAGCCTCTGGCCTGAACCTCCTGGTCACCGCGATCATTCTGTGGAACACCCGGTATCTCAACCGCGCCATCACCACACTGCGTGCCGTTGAGCCGGTTCCGGATGAGCTCCTCACCCACCTGTCCCCACTCGGTTGGGAGCACGTCAATCTGACCGGCGACTACGTTTGGGCGGAAGTGGATGAGGTGACGGAAAACCATGACGGATACCGGCCGCTCAGAAGTCGTGCCTGAGCCCGACCTCCTGGCCGCCTGAGCACTTTGTCCGCTTATGCTACAGAAATGGGCCGTTCGTTAGTTCCGGCCTTTACGTCGCTGAACACGGCGTACTGGCCTTCACCGGACCACGCCGGCCTCTCGGCCCATTGGAACCCCGTCCCCACCCGATGAATTGCCGCCTTTCCTCCCGAAACCGCAGGGAGTTCACGTCCGGGCCGCGCTTCCGTCAACTCAACCGCAGCGTTTCCATGTCATGCTGGCAGGGATTTGACCCAGGCGCTTGGGAAGACGAGAGTCGCCCCGCTGCAGTTCCGGTTTGCCGTCTTCCCCCGCCGATCCGCACCACAAAAGCGCTTCTCGCTGTTCAATGAATGCGGCGACCCGCGGCGGGTTTTGCACAGTCTTTCGCCCGAGCCTTCGCAATGCTTCGATCCGATGGCGGCCACCATTAATGGCGTAAGTGCCATCGCCCATCGGGCATAGGCCACTCGGTTGCCTCCCGCTCGGGGACAAACACTTCTGGCGGGGCGTTCCTCTCGTCAACGATCCGGTGGAACGGCACCAGCTCGCCAATCGGCTGTCGGGCCGACCGAATCCGGCTTTACGCGGTAACCCGAAGCCACCGCCTTCCAGGCGGTGGTAGTTCACTCGATTTGAAATTGCTTGTGCTGCTCAAAATGATCCTTCCTCAATCACCACCAGATATTCGTAGTAATAACCTGTCTCTCCAGTGATCGGAGAAGGTGACTCCCCTTTGAGCTGATTGGTCGCGATCGATAGGCGGTATTTGGGATTGGAGGCGCTCATGGTGAGCTGTCTGTAGTTTCCACTATAAATCTCCTGATATAACTGATCCCAATCCTCCGTATCTTTCAGGTCAACGTACAGAGAGTTATCACCGACTGATGGTATATCAATCACCACCGTCATCCCTGGAAAGTCTCCAGAACCATCGCCATGGATGATCACGCCCAACCCACAGATACTGATGTCATTCTGAAACTGGTAGTCTGCCCGATAAATCACGGAATTTAATGGTTTTACACCAGGAGGGGCAGGTGCCGTCCCAATCGGCGGCACCGTGCCTGTTTGGGGAACGACCTTCGCGACCAAATCGTACTCATAGCACATTGCCAGACTTAGAGTTCGAGTGGTGTAGTTGTAAAATTTAACCAGGCAGAACATTGTCTTCGACAGGAATAGCAGAATGAGGACAATAACCGCAACGACTGCCGCAACTGCAATTCCCGCAACCGCAACTGAACTAAAACTAAGAGAAAGAACAAATTCTTCTCCGATGACTTCGCCGTCTACCGCTGCATCCTCGGCTGCGCCTTCTGCCGCCTCTGTGCTCACGGCAGCAGAGTCTGTTGCACCACCAGTGATCGCACTGTAAGCACGAGTCAGATAGGAGAGTAGAAAGTTTTTAAAGGCCCCCAAGATCGTCAGAACGGCTGGGGCAATTGCAATTGAGGCGATCGCAGGACCTACCTTTTCTACGTCATTGACAATGATACTGACCAGTCCCTGACTCGTCACCAGATAGGTCGTCGCAATACCCGCCTGTTTATACTCCGTTGTCTCCTCCCCTAAAACCTTCGGGTCCACCAGAACCTGAACTAGCAGGGTGCCTTTACTACCCTTGACATAGTGAACCGGAGCATTAGGATCGAGGAAGTCGTATCCCAGGCTATTCCCTTGTGAAGCGAGTTTCCATGCACTATCTCCACTTATGGTGATTTGCTGGACAACATCGTTCAGCGCCGACATATCCCCTGAGAAGAAATCATAGACTGCGGTTCCACCCTGGAGGGCCGCGTGTAGTTCCTGCACAAAACTGGTCTGATCGGGCGAGCCGTTTAGGGTATTGGTTGCCTGAAATTGAACCTGCGGTAAGGAGCTAGCCATGATCAAGACCTTGCCGTGAGAAGGAACACAGATTTAAGCCAGGGAAATACTGCCGTCTGTGAGAACGATTAAGTGCTCGAAGTTGTATCCCATCGTTCCATCTAGGGGAGAAGGGGATTGACCATTAAGCTGGTTTAGCGCAATGGAAAGGGTATAATTACCGGAGGTTGCTTGCATCGTCAGCGTTGTTTGTGCCGCCCGTGAATCACCCTGATCGGTCGGGTCAAACTTCTGCCAGAAGTCATTGCATTGGTCATTGGTAAACGCAAGATACAAACTAGTATTGTTCCCATCCCCGGCAACATAAACCGCCACTCGGAACCCAGGAAAATCGCCAGATGGGGTTGCTTCCAGCACGTAGCCGATACTGTCTCCCGAACCAGAGTTATCCATCGTGATCAACGCGTAGTTGATCACGGCATCATCCGGGACAATGCCAGGAACAGTCAGTGGAGGACCCACTGCTTTAATGGTTGCGGTCTGTCCAACGGGTGCAGGACCCTTACAGGAAACATTATCCCACGGCAAATAACCAATGCCAAACTGAATGTCCTGGCTGGTTACGTTATAGAACTGCACATAGTCTCTCACGTCTACCATCGTGAGTTGCAGCAGTACCATGACCAATATCAATACTGCGCCTCCGACAGCGCCAACAATCTCGGCTGTGCTCACTTCGATCTCGAGAGTAGGTAAATAAGGACCTATATCAATTATCTTTGCGTCTCCGGCGGCTTCGGCATCAATTGCTGCACCATCCTCACCCGCCGCATCGGGTGGTCGGAGTCCATCATTGTCTACATAAATCGCAGCTCGTTTGACCAAATCACTGGTGTAGAAGCGGTAGGCTTGCAAAGCGCCACTAACGAAAGGAGCAAGTATCCCCACGCTACCAAGTGCCATTCCAGCGTAGAGAATGTTATGAATAGCGAAGATATGCGTGCCAAAATTATCAATTGAGATTGTTACGGTCGCCACACCGACTGGTTGATAATCCGTTCCGGTCCCATTTTCCAGGGGCTTGGCGTCGGTAATATTGGCAGAAAGGGTCAGATAATTGTTGCCGACTTGAACATAGCGTACAGGGTTGCCCTTTTCATCGGTGCCCTCCAGCCAGATGGTGTCATCCCCAGTTGCGATGGTTTGATAGAATGTCTGCAACGTTTGGTGATAAGTTGCAAAGAGGTTGTAGACCGGTGTTCCACCTCCGAGGGCCGACTGGAGCATTCGGAGCAGATTGGGTTGCTTCCCGGCGGCAGTTGGCACAGTGGATGCAGGTTGAAGTCGGATTTTAGGCTTTGAAGCCATCGGTGCTGCTCTCCTATGAAAGTTGAGAGAAGGTTAGGATCGGCTAAATCAAGACCTTCCCATGAGAAGGAACACAGATTTAAGTCAGGGGAACACTGCCGTCGGTGAGAACGATTAAGTGCTCGAAGTTGTATCCCATCGTTCCATCTAGGGGAGAAGGGGATTGACCATTAAGCTGGTTTAGCGCAATGGAAAGGGTATAGTCACCGGAGGTTGCTTGCATCGTCAGCGTTGTTTGTCCCGTGCCTGAATCACCCTGATGGGTAGGGTCAAATTGCCGCCAGAAGTCATTGCAATCGTCATCGGTAAAGGCAAGGTACAAACTAGTATTGTTCCCATCCCCGGCAACATAAACCGCCACTCGGAACCCAGGAAAATCGCCAGATGGGGTCGCTTCCAGCACGTAGCCGATACTATCTCCCGAACCAGAGTTATCCATCGTGACCAACGCGTAGTTGATCACGGTCTCAGCCGGAATAGCGCCTGAAAGGGTCGGTGGAGACCCTACTGCTTTAATGGTTGCGGTCTGTCCAACGGGTGCAGGACCGTTGCAGGAAACATTACCCCACGGCAAATAACCAATGCCAAACTGAATGTCCTGGCTGGTCACGTTATAGAACTGAACATAGTCCCTCACGTCTACCATCGTGAGTTGCAGTATTGCCATGAGTACTATCAGAACAGTTCCTCCGACAGCACCAGCAACAGCGGCTGCACTAATATCAACACTGAGGGTGGGAGTGGCAAGCCGTGTTATTAATGCTGCGTCAGTATCGATCCCATCACTCGCTACGTCTGCCTCACCGGGTGGTTGTGGTGAATTACCGACCAACCAGTCCGCAACCGCTTTTGATATATCCCTCGTGTAGAAGCGGTAGACTTGCAAAGCAGATCCGACAAGTGAAGGCAGAGCCGCCACTATCCCACCAGCACCAACCCCAATCCCAGCATAAAAGAGGTCATGGACAGCGATGACATGGGTGCCAAAATTATCAATTGTGACGGTTACGGTAGCCACACCCACAGGCTCATAGTCTGTTCCTGTGCCATTTTTTATCGGGTCGGCGTTGGTAATATTGGCAGAAAGCGTGAAAAAATTGTTGCCAATCTGAACATAGGTGACCGGGTTGTCCTTTTCATCAGTGCCTTCTAACCAGTCATTGTCATCTGCAGTTGCGATCGTGGCGAAAAAGGTTTGCAGAGTTTGGTGATAGCTTGCAAAGAAGTTGTAGACTGGAGCTCCTCCCTGGAGAGCAGACTTGAGCTGTTGCAGGAAATTGGGTTGATTCCCAGCAGCAGTTGGTACCCTGAGTGAGGGTTTCAGTGACAGTTGAGCCTTTGAGTCCATCGGTTTTCGCCCTTGGGTGAGTTGAAAGTAAAATACTATAAAACCTTGCCATGAAGGAACGCAATCTTTAAGATAGGAGAATGCTGCCATCGGTAAGAACAATCAAATGCTCATAATTATATCCTTGAGTTGCATCCAGCGGCGAAGGGGATTGACCGTTAAGCTGGTTGGTTGCAATCTGCAGGGTATAGTTGCCAGAGGTCGCCTTCATCGTGAGAACTTTCTGCCCAGTCGGAGGATTTGGATTGTTGTTACTGTAAGGCTCAAAATTATTCCAGAAGTCATTGCAATCGTCATTGGTAAATTGGATATACAAAGTGTTGTCGGTATCTCCATCCACATAAATCCCAACTCGGAAACCAGGAAAGCCCGTGGTGGAATTTGGGGAGGCTTCCAGAATGTAGCCAAGCGAGGTCAAAGGATTGCTGTTATTGAACGCTAACTGCGAATAATAGATACCAGTATCTTGGGGCATTACTCCGGGAGGAGCCTTTGCGGGACTCACTTTTGTGATGCTTGCAGTCTGTCCAACAGTTGCAGGACCTTTGCTGGATTCTCCGTGTGGAACGGTGCAGATGCCAAACTGAATATCCTCTGCAGTCACATTGTAGAACTTCACGTAATTGTTTATCTGCTTGCCTATCAGTTGCAGAAATACGAAAAACAAAACAATGACCACTCCGACACCTGCGGCAATACCAGCGCCTGCGCTGATGGTGAAATCGGCAGTAACGCCTTCGGCAATTTCAGCGCCCTCTTCCGCGGCTCCGTCTGCCGCATCTGAGTCAATCTCGTCAGTGTCTTCGTCTGATTCGCCTGCGGGTTGATCCGCTGGCGCTTTGAACGCACTCTTTATTAAATTAACTACGTAGTTTTTGGCGGCTCGAGCACCGTACATTAATACCTTGCCGATCAGGGGGGCGGCCAAAAGACCACCGAAACCCTCTCCTGCATATTCAATGGTATGGACCATCAATTGCTGCGAACCAAAATCAGTGGTCATGACAACAACAGTCGAACCGACTGCCTTGTAAGTAGTGGGGTCTCCGGTGCCGTTCTGAAGTGGAGTTTGATCGGTAAGTTGAGTGTAGATGCTGAAGTAGTTGTTGCCGACGGCAACATACTTCACCGGACTGTTATCAGGTCCATACGTGCCATCCAGCCAGATGGTGTCATCCGAAGTGGCGATCGTTTGATAAAAATTTTGCAGTGCTTGACTATCACCACTGAAAAAGTCGTAAATTGGCGTTCCTCCCTGGAGGGCCGCAGCTAGCTCTTGCGTCAACGTCAGGGGAGCAGCAGTGGTGATGCCAGGTGAGGGTGACAGTCTGAACTGGTGAGGTGAAGCCATAAGTGTTTCCTCCTTGTTTAAGGTGACTGTTGACTCAGTGGAACCTTTGGAAATTGCTCATTGATCAGTCGCAATTGGACATGCACCCGTTCCTTCGCTATTTGTCCAAATCGCCGTGATGGTTTGTCCATTCTGCAGGTTGGAAATCTGTCTTTGATTGAGCTGGCAGGCTCTCAACCATTGATCAGAAGGCATCTCGTGCGGTTTGTTGTAGACCACCATAAACCCGTAAGCATCAGACGGTAGCCGAATCGGGGCGTGCCCTCCAATTCGAATTGGTTGATCGAGAAGATTTTGCCAGTTCGCCCCATCGCTTAACTGACAACTGGGCATAATCTGGGCGTCACTCACGTTGTTCTGGAGCATCAAACTGAGAGTTCCAACCGTCCACGGACCGATCGCGTTCGTGGGGTCGTAGGAGGGCGCAGTCCAATCCAGGGAACTGTAAGAACCCCCTAATTGGAAGGGGTTATAGTCGTAATGCAAAAAGATGGTCCAACTTGTCGATGTGGTCGATGGAATAGGATTGGCGTACCAACCGAACGGAATGCTATAACGCTGGCTGGCATACAGAAACGCCAGTTGCCCGGAAGGGGGATTCACATAGCTGAACGACTTACTGTCCAGCCCATTCGGGAACCCTGCACTGACATATCGGTCAGTGCGTAAGTTCAGAAGATGGGTCATCATGCTGTCATGATCAGTCAGCAAGCTGCTGAACTTGTTCGTATCGTCTTGGTAGTACACCATTAGGCAGCGCACCGCGTTAATCGCGCCCGCAGTCCATTCTGCCGACATGACCGAGTTGTTGTCCTGATCGGAGTAGCCAACCCCCCAAAGCTGCCCATTTTGGGAGAAGCCGCCCCAGGGCTTGACGTTTTGCCAGATGTTGAAAGCCGTTCCCGCACCGAACCACCGATCAAGCGTTTGCGGACCAAGAACGGTCAGTCCCCAGGTATTAACATCAACAGCTTGGGGTTGTTCGGTCGGGGCCCAGGCCTTATTGGTGTAAACGCCACCTTGATAGAAGACGCCCTTTGAGGCATTCCATGCGTAGTTCTTGAAGAACGCTAGCAATCCCGCCGTTTTGCCACAGGGCGCATTGCCCCCCCAAATCATAATGCAGACAAGATTGATGCCTGCTTTCAGTTTGGCTTGATCTACTGCGGCGAGCGATGGATCCTGCCTAAGCGTTATCTCCAATACCTGCTTGAGAGTTGTTAACCCCGCCAGGGAGGAGGCACAGTTTTCAACGGAAATCTCTCCGACTGGGACTGGCGCCCCCGAATTCCCTTCAGAGCCGCCTGGTGCATAATAGAATGCACCAATCGCGGATTGCATGAGAGAGAATGCACGCAACACGTAGAGCGCACTCTGAATCGACTCGGACTTGAACGGAATGTATGCCTGCGACCGGTATTGCCAATTATCAAGCTGCAGGGCGCCCAGCAAGAAGGCCCAGGCATTTTCACCTGTGATCGGTTTCCAATCGGGCCAAGTAATCGAGCCACGCTTATAGCGAATACAGGGGGGAGAAAAGGTAATGTATCCCTGATACTGAGTTTTCCATAGCGGGTCCTGGACCCAAAAATCCTCGCCCACCAGTCGCAAAGCATAGGCTTCGCTTGCGTCCGAAAGGGTCTCAAGATAGCCGGTACTGAAAGTTGCTCGTGTTCCCCCGGATGGCTTTGACATTCGGCCCCAGACGTTGGGTTGTATTACTGGCAAGGTTGAACAGACTTGTCGCCTGAACCCCGGGTAAACCCTGATTGGCGGCCAAGCCTAACGCAATTTGCCAGCACGCGGCATCGTAGATATCGGTGCCCAGGGTGGCATTGGTTCGCTCAATTTGTAACTGCGCGCCCGGGCTTCCCTGACCATTGCGGTAATAGGCGTCACCACCTCCACCAAAGTCTTGCACCACAACGGTACAATCCTGATTGTTTTCACCAGCCCAGGTTTTACAGACATAGTCTCCCCAGTAGTCAGGCGTCGAGTAATAACTTAATGGCAATGGCCTCGCCACCGTAAAATATTGACCATCTCCGGCAAAAACCACCGACTTCGTGAGAAAGGTTACTAATTCCTGAATCTCGCTGCCGGTCTGCGTTTTTTTGAATGTGATTGCACTCATTTTCTTTAGATCCAAGAATGCCACTTTGATCGTGCTTTTGAGTGCGAGGTCCTGCGCGCAGATGGCCATCTTAAGTCAATCGGCGGCGTCATCCTCGAGTAAGATAGCACCGGATCAGCCAGGAATGCGTTGAGGAAGCCTGGATCAGTCCTGAGCCGCTGCGCCAACCTGAGAAGACTTCCTCGTCCACGGAGTTCCCTTTCTGAGAGTCTCGCCCGGAACAGCCGCTTCTTTGGTACCCAATAGAGCAGACCTAGCTCTGGGACGCAAGGCAGATATCCCTGTCCGGGTAGCTCCATCCAGGGCAGCGCCTCAACCGGCATACCCGGATGCCGCCTGCGACGGATGTCAGGATCGGCAGCACGCAGACGACCGAGACGGATGGCATTGGTGATTTTCTCAAAGTGAGTTGCCGACGTCCCAAAGCGCCGTCTCCTGTTCCAATGGCGTTTATCGTGCCGGGTGTGTCGGGCCGAACGGGGCTGCCGTCACCCGCAAACCGTATGCACCCCCGCCAACCTACTACCGCCCGCCGGCCAGTACGGCCTGCGCCCGCGGCGTCTATCGAGCCGGATGCGTTGGGCCCAACGGAGCGGCCGTGGTTCGACGGCCATACTGAACTGCCGTCGCTCTCGCCAACGCGAATGCAATGGATAACCATTGCGGACTCACTGCGTTCAATGGTAGCGCAACGTGAGGAGCATTGCGCATGATCATTACGGTCGGAAATACGAAGGGCGGGGTCGGCAAGACAACTCTGGCGTTGCAACTGGCGATCGGCCGCGCCCTGGCCGGCCGGGACGTGCTCATGGTGGACGGCGATCGGCAGGGGTCCGCGCAGACTGCGCTTGCCATGCGCGCCGAGGCCGGACGCAAGCCATCGCTCGCCTGCGTGCAATATCCCGAAGGTCGCGTGCTGCGTGAGCAGGTGCGACATCAGGCCGGCAAATACGACGATGTGGTGATCGACGCGGGTGGGCAGGATTCCGCGGCGCTGCGGGCTGCCTTGCTGCTGTCTGATGTGCTGCTGATCCCGTTTCTGCCGCGCTCGGTGGATGTATGGGCGTTGGCCGACATCGCGGTCCTGGTGGAAGAGGCCAGGGGGGTGCGGGACGGGCTGCAGGCGGTTGCGGTCCTGAACGCCGCCGATCCTGGAACGTCCAGCGACAATGCCGACGCAGCCGCGGCGCTAGCGGATCACCCCCAACTGGAGCTGTTGGACACACCGATCCGGCGGCGGAAGGCCTTCGCCAATGCTGTCGGCGCCGGGCTCTCCGTAGAGGAGCTGAACCCGCGGGACCCGAAGGCCTGCGAGGAACTGGTGCAATTGTCCCGCAATGTGTTTACCATTGCGAACGCACCAGTTAGCAACGGGATTGCCATTGCATGACCATTACGAAACCTCGCGCCAAGTCGGCCCCGGATGTGGGCGAGACCTTCATCGCCAAAGCCCCCGACGCCAAGTCGGGCGCACGGTGGCAGCGCGGCAAAAAGACGCAATTCACCTTCTCAATCGCACCCGAGCTACTGGAGCGCGTCGATGAAATTGCCCACCGCAAACACCTGAGCCGGGCCGCACTGCTAACCGTCTGGATCAATGACAGGCTGGAGCAAGAGTTGGCATGAACGTCGGGACGTTTGCGGCGGCGCTGTATGCTAAGAGGGGAGGGGTCCAGCGGTGCGCTAGCCCGTGGGCTCGTTAGATACTCCTGCATGCCAGCAGCTCCGCGCCGGCGCCCCGCAATGCGCCACACCAGCACGATCACCGGAATGCCCGACTGGATTGCGCCACAGCTCACGAAACTCGTGGATGCCGTGCCAGAGGGCGACCAGTGGGCGCATGAGATCAAACTGGACGGATATCGCATGCACGGCCGCCTGGATCGCGGGCAAGTCAAGCTGCTCACGCGCACCGGGTTAGATTGGACGGAGAAGTACCCGATCACGGCAAAGGCGCTGAGGGCCGTCAGCTCTCAGCAAGCGTATATCGATGGCGAGTTGTGCGCTGTCGCCGAGAATGGCGTCACGTCATTTGAACTCATGCAGGCTGCCACAGATAATCGCAGCACTGCCTCGCTCATCTTCTTCGCCTTTGATCTGCTCTACGTGGATGGCGACAACCTGATGTCGGTGCCCCTTGCCGATCGAAAGCAGCGGCTCCAGCAATTGCTTGGCGATCATCAGGGGCCAATCCGCTACTGCGACCACCAGATGGGACTCGGTCCACAGTTCTATCAAAGCGTATGCAAGCTCGGCCTAGAAGGCGTCGTATCGAAGCGCTTGAACGCCCCTTACGTGCCGGGCAACCGCGGGCTGTGGCTCAAGACGAAATGCCTAAATCGTGAGGAATTTGTTATCGTGGGGTGGACCGACCCAGAAGGCAGCCGCCCACGCCTCGGTGCACTTTTGCTCGCCTACTACCATCCTGATGGGCGGCTGGCGTATGCAGGGCGAGTTGGCACGGGCATGAGCGACGACGAGCTTGAGCGGGTGTGGCGCAGATTACAGGCACTCGCCACCCGCACGATGCCGCTTGACGTTCCGCCGCTGCGTACGAGCCGGTTTGGCTCGCCGCTCGAGCTGTCACGGGTGCATTGGGTAATGCCCGAGCTGGTTGTAGAGGTAAATTACCTCACCTGGACCCTCGATAATCTCCTGCGCCAAGTCGCGTATGTGGGGCTGCGTGAGGACAAGCCGGCGCGCGACGTGCAGCGACCAGTTCCACATCCCAAATCCGCGATTGAGGGGATCACATTGCCTGCGCTTTGTGAGGGCCGGTGATTGAAGCACCCTAGCGCTCGGAGCCTGCAGCCGGATGTGCGGGCGGCCGGCGGGGGAGGGGAGGGGGGTCATCGCCGTCCTCCCAGACCGGCCGGAACCCACGGGTCGGCGGGGCCGTCGGCCGGCTGCGGCGCCAATGCTAACTCCTTGATAGCGCTGGGGGGCGCCCGCAAACACCCCTATCGCGGGACGTTGGCGCAGGCATTCGGCATGCCCGGGATATTCCCCCCGAAGGCAGCGCACATCGCCTTGGCCCGCTCCTGATCGCGCTGCGCCTTCTTCGGATCGGCCGCCGCCCTGACCGCGGGTGGATGGGCAAGCCGTACCACTGACCCCGGGGACAGCGGCTTGGGCGTCAGCTCGTCCAAAGATGGCGTAGGCCGCACCTTCGCCGCTATGGCCTGGCGGGCCTCAGGAGAAAGCTGCTTCTCCATCTCCGCTATGCGCTTTTCCACCTCCTCCGGCTGGGGCGTGGCGGTCGCCGCGGGCAGGTTCACGGCCACGGTGCCGCGCGCTACTGCCGGTCCGGCGATCTGCGCGACCGTCCAGCGCAAATGAAGTTCGCCATTGATGCGGGCCTGTTTCTCGGGGTTTGGCAGCTGAAATTCGACCGTGGCGCCCTGGCCTGGAATTAGCGAGACAAGTGGCCCAGCGGTCTCGTTGCTGTTTGTTAGGAAGCTGGTCGCGGTATTGCGCTGCACCGCCGTCGCCCCGGCGTGCGGAAGAGAGAACGCGACACGATTGGAATCCAGGTAATGCTGGGCTTGACTGCAATAACCCTCGTTTCCCCAGTTCCTGACGAAGATCGCCCAGGTATCATCCTGCGGATTGTCGTTGACGTGAATGGCTAACCCATAGACAGGGTGCAGCTCGGTAGCGCACCCGTGTTCGCAATCGAGCCCGGTGAGACCGATCACGATCCCGAACTTGCCGTCTATCATCGCTCGCGCGCTCGCATCATCGCGGTCCACCGCCGTATGGAAGGAGTTCCACCACGGCGTGTGGAAATGATCGATGGTCTCATCCGAATCAAACTCCGAATGTATGTGCCCCCCGCTCGAGACGGTCAGCCCCTCTCCCGACGGCGGCACGATATTGATATTGTAATCGTCATCGGTCCCCGGCGCGGAATGGCTGTCCCAAAACACCGCCCCCTGCCAGGTGGCTGGCATCCAGTTCACATGACCGTGGATGCTGTGCTGCGCGCCTTCGGCACACCATACCGCGTTCCATCCGCTCGGGTCATCGATCGACGGGCTCTGGGTGGTGCATTTCGGGTTCGAGAAATTGCCCGGCAGGGAGAAGCATTGCGTATCCGCATTGGGGAACGATCCCGGATGGTCGTGTTGCCAGCCCCACTTCGGATTGAGCGGGAATCCGTTCGCGTCGGTCGTGGTCGGGCTCCAGACCAGGTCGAAGGGTGCCGGAGCTGGTGGTGGCAGCGGGACAGGCGGGTGGGCGATAGTTAGTGTTACATAGGCGTTGCCGACGCCGCGACACTGATTCTCGGTGCCGTCGTCATGTCCCCAGTAGCCGTTGTCGCTATAGCCGTCATCCTCGTAACCAAGGCGCAGAAAGGCGTTCTGCGGATTGATCGTCGGCGGAACCGTCACCGTCCGGCCCACCACGCCGGCAATACGTACTAAATCCGAATGCACGCCAGGGATTTGAATCAACCCATGGTAGAGACGGTCCGAGTTTGGGCCGGATGGATTGACATAGCGTTTCCAGGTCTTGCCCGCCCCGCCCGTCTGTACGCACCCGCCAGCGTCCACCGTGACACTATCCCCGGGGATGAATGCGATCTGAGGATAGCTGGATAGACGCCGCGTCACATTTGGCTCGGTAATGCGACACATCTTGCCGGTGGCTGTATTGGAACACGAAACTTGCTCATTGGCGTGTGCGGGCCGCGAGGTCGGTAACGAAAGGCCAACGGCAACCAAGCCCCCCAAAATCATTGTTTGTCGCATCATTCCTCCCCTTCTGACCAGGGACCGCTTCGTTTGCGCGCTTTCCACCTCGCCGGCGGCAGGGTCGCTAACAAGCCCCCGACTTAAGTCTTGTCGAGCACGTCTCAACGTGCCGAGCCTTGGTGCCCCATTTGTTTTGTATTGATAGGGGTTCGACAACGTCTATGGGTACTGCTACCTACCCGGGCCAGCCCCACCCGAGGGTAACCGCTGCGAGCTGCCAACCTGTGGCGACGCGGGAGGAGTTGCGAAGCTCTGCGCTCTGTGACTGGGCGTGGAGGCGTCGCGATGGCGAGTACAGGTCTTGATAACCAGGCCAGCCGGAGTGGCGGTGACGAGGAACGACGCCGTCCCGACAGCAATCCTGCGCCACTGCGACAAGGCCAGCCGCGCCCGCAAGCTCGGCGCCGTGAAATCGCTCGCAAGCTTCGGGCACCGGATCGGGTATCTGGCCTTCGACATTGGCGCGCCGCTCCGTCTGCCGGCAATGGCTTTGCTGGCTGGGTTCGCGTAAGAGAATGTTTTCAGAATAGGACGGCTCGGCAGGATCTCACCGGCGGACGCATGAATGCCCCAGATTAATGCGTCTAGCGATGAAGTCGTCTTGTCCCGGAAGACCTGGCCTTAATCGGCCTGGGCGATCTGGAGATTGCTCGCGACGTCGTGCCGAAGCTGACTACCGTGCGCATCGATGGCCGCGCCATCGGCACCACCGCAGCGGAACTGGTATTGTCGTCGGAGCGCGGGCGTGTTGTGGATCTGGGGTTTGAATTGGTGGTGCGGAAGAGCGGATAAGGGACAGCGAGCGACGTCGCTGCTCGCGCGATTGCGGCTCGAACCGCCCCGCATCGATCAACCACGCCAGCGTACGGGGCGACGATCCGACGCTATCAGAATGGGCGACAGGAAGCAGGGCAACATTCAGGCAGCAATGACGGTGATCGCCTCGCCGCTGCTAATCGCATGGCTGGTGTGGCAATACGGCTGGCCGGTATGACCGCCCGTATCGTGCACGCAAAGCGCCCGAGCGCGTCCGTGAGCCGGGGTGGCCGAACATCCGCCGCGAAAGCGGCGGCGTTCCTAATGAGCACCGCCATCATGCTGGCCGAGGTGGCAGAACGAACGGACCGCCTGGAGGTGGTCTGCCGGAAATGCGACCGCCATGGCGTCGTGAGCATCGGCCGCCAGATCCGGGAACATGGACCGCGGTTCCCGATGACGGAGCTGCTCCGGGTGCTGGCGGGCGATTGCGAGCGGATGAAGGCGGGGAAGGCTCATGACCCCTGTGGCTGCCACTTTCCGGAATTGCCGCGGCTCTTCGGGGTGGCAACCGGATAACCGGACCGGAGTTATCGCCCCACTTGCATGTAGACCTCTCTCCTGGCCGCCCCTTCCGGGCGGCTTTGTTTTTGCCGGACATGTGATTCGGAGCGAATCGACGCGGCGATGTCGCCTGCGACGTCATGGACGATGGCGATAGCACCGTCTGGCTCAGCTACAGCGAATTGGCCGCCCGCCGCGGTATAGGCCGCCGCTCTGCCGTGCGACTAGCGCAGCGACGTCGCTGGCCTCGTCGCGGCAACAGGGCGACGTCGCGATCGCTTGTCCCACTCAACGAGGCTGAGCCTAAGCATGACGCTGGCGACGTCGCAGGCGATGTCGTCGGCGATGATGGGAGCGATATTTCCCGAATTATCGGCGGCTTCGAGGCGGCGCTTGCATCGCTGACTGAGCGAGCACAACCGGCGGAGAAGCGTGCCGAGCAGGCGGAGACGCGGGCGGACAAGGCGGAGCAGGCGCGCGATGCCCAGGCGGAGCTGACAGCGGCGCAGGAGAAGCTACGGGAGTCAGAGCACGCTCGGCTGGAGTTCTGGCGCAAGAGCCGGGGGGCACGCTTGCGGGCGGTGTGGAAGGGCAGGGAAGGATAAAGAGCGGTCCATGCCGCTGACCTTCAGTCCGCGTCCGGGCGAGATCGTGATCTGTGACTTCTCCACAGGGTTCCGGCCGCCGGAGATGGTTAAGGTTCGCCCGGTGGTGGTCATCTCGCCTAGGCGCCGGACCAGCCAGCTCGTGACCGTCGTCCCGTTGTCAACAACGCCTCCCGATCCGGTCGAGCCCTTGGCACTACCCGTTGCCGCCGGGGGCCTACCCAAACGCCAGGGCACCCACGTGGGCCAAGTGAGATATGGTGGCAACGGTGGCCCTGTGGCGGTTGGATCGAGTGAAGATCAAAGTCGAAGGCCGGCGCGAATATCGGACATTTCTGCTCGGAGCGGAGCAGCTCTCTGCCATTCAGGCAGGGATGAAAGTTGCTTTGGGATTGTGATTGGAAATTTTGCCCATAGGCCGTATTTTGGGGGGTTGCCGCTCCACGGCTTCGGCCGCGCCGGGCTTGGAAGACCTACCGCGAGATAGGCCGGCCCCGGATCAGGGTGACGGCAAAGCCCTCCGGGACCGTAGATAGCCCCGTCAGTGATGGCGGGGCTTTTGCCTTTTCAGGAGCTTTCTCGATATCCGTGCGCTTCCGCAATCTGGGGCCATGGGTCCGACGTTCCGGCGCCGTAGCCTTCAGGTGACTCTTCGGCGGTAGTAGCGGAACGCTGCGAACACCACGACGACGATAAGGAAGTGCATCAGCTCCAGCGCCGCGGCATCGGCCAGGGACGGTCGAGGATAGAAACCATGGCACTCCCGGCTCGATCCGGCTCACCCAACGGTGCCGGCTTCGGCGGAACGGCTTTCGGCAAACCAATGCGCGACGGGCGGCCCGGCGGCGGGCGGGAATTTCGCAGGGTTACGGGTGTGGATGAGCGCTTCTTCGTCATCAGCCTCCCGCTTGGTCGGGCCGTATGCGCTGTGAGTTTCCCACAGCTTGACGTGGGATCAGGTCGACCAGCTTCTGGCGCGTTGCGGTATCCAGAACTCGCGGATTGCCGGACCACCAGGGGAATGTCGTGATAGGCGTTTCGCAGGAACTCTTCGCCTTCAGGACCGGGCCGCACCTGTCCGAGCAGAGGACGCCCGGCTTCGGTACAGTGGATCAGAATGGGGAGCAGAAGCCGGTGTTCGATCCGGCTGAGATCGCGGAGCGGATGCCAGGCGTCGTGGCGGAGTTTCATCGCGGCCAAGAACCCCATGCACCAGGGGCCCGCCAGGACCGTACCTTCGTCGGTGCGCTCAAAGATCGGGGCGTACTGCTCCGGTGCCGTGGCCAACCCCTCGCTGATGTCATTGAAGCGCATGACGATCGCCATGATTGCGGCGGCCTGCTCCGAGCCTTCCATGCCGAGTCCACTGTGTGGCCCAAGCATGTGACGCAGCCATTCGCGCGGATCGATGAAGCATGGCCCGATGATGGTGGCGGTCAGATAGCCGTCGAGGATGGAGACGCCGTCGATCAGCGGTGGCGGATCGAGCTGGTCGATCCAGGTTTCGAGTTCCTCCAGGCTCATCGCCTCGCACACATAGCGACGCCGTCTGGTGCGTGATTGCCTCATGCGGCAACCGCCGTCTGTCCCACCCGGGCTGCTTTCCACACCCCTGGTAATAACGCATGCAAGGCGTTCACCTTGGTCTGACCCGACACGATCTTCTCCAGCACATCCGCCAGGTAAGTTTGCGGATCGAGCTCATGCAGCTTGGCGGTGTTGATGAGCGATGCAAGGGTCGCCCACGCCTCGGCCCAGCGCGCGGAACCCGAGACACACCGTGCCGCAGCGCCACCTCCGATACCTTGACTCCGGGTTCAAAGCTCTCGGCGAGAATCCGCGCCTACTCTTCCGGCGTCCAACATCCGGCGCATCGGTTGGCGGCGCGGATGCACGACGTACACCGATTGCGTCCCCAAGTTAGGCAGGTTTTGCGTTTGTGTCGTGGGCGGAAGCACGGTGGACGGGTGCCTACGTCAGTGCAACGGTTGAATTACAGTCCTGACTATATACTCTCCGACCTGTTTGCCCATTGCTCGTCCTACGATTGTTGAGTTGCGATAATGGAACCCGGCATAGATGCGAGCGTTGGCGATCTCATCCGTGAACGCGTCCAGGTTGGTGTAGCGATGGGTTACCCCTGGAGCTGTTGGGCTGCCGATGGCAACCTCTGGTATCTCGGAGCTTCCAATCAGCGCTTTGATGACCGTGGCTACCGCCTCACTTGCGATACAATGGGCGCAGGGATATTCCGGATGCAGCGGCGTGTTGCCGATGGGCTCCCACGTCGCATCACGCTCTGTCGCTGGGTTGCCGTCGATGTCACCGTTGCGAATGGCTGTCATCGGACGCCAGAACATATAATGCCACTTCGCTTCATAAACAGCCTGGATAGCGTCAGCTTCAGCCAGTGAAGTCAGTGTCATGAACCGCGCGCTGTCCACCACCGACATATTCTTGGCGATGACGATCTGCCGCTCGAACGGATGATATGCCGCTGGGCCCGTGGTCAGCCAAAAGTGTGCATCCTCGGTTTGGCGTGCGGTGCGTTTGGTGCTGTTTCGCTCTCCGAGTTCCTTGATTTCGTTGTAGTCCTTCGCCCATGTATCACTCTTGAGATCAGGCGGCGGAACTCGGGCGGAATTGGGAAGGGCTGGTCATTACGAATGGCGTCATGCTGCTGGCTTCCCAGCCGATCGTGAAAGCCGTCGCCGTGTAGACGCCGGGTTGAGTGATTGGCCGAAAAGCGTTGCGTGTCTCCGATCCATCATTCTCCCGCATCTTGACGACTTTGGCCGCGACTTCTTCGCCGAGCTTGATGCCGCGATCCTTGGCTGGGCCATTAGGTATCTTGGCGAGGTAGTCGCTGAGAATTGGCTGAAGATTGTTGACGGGGATGACCTTCATTAGGACATTCGCGGCCGCCGACGCAACGGCGGCATCCATAGATGCATCAGGCGATCGCTCGACTTGCGTCTTGTAACCCTGATAGCGTGGCTCGATGCTATTGACAGCGTCGAATATGGCAACCTGGGTCATCGCCATGGCCCGGGGCAAAAGGCCAGGGTTGACTGCTGGTGTCGCAACAGTCGGTTGAAGCGCCTTGACGGCTATCTCATCCCAGTCCGTCACGACATTTGCGGATGCTGGAAGTGCGAGAATGGCCACGAGCGCAAGCACACTGCTGGGCGTCTTGAGCATCTGTTTCCTCCCGGATCTCGCTTCCCCTTTTTCGTGTGGACATGCGCAGCATCTCATTATTGGTAGAAATGCGCTGTGAAAGACTTCATAGCGAAATGGGCTTGGCCTGGCAATATTTGGCGGCTCCATCGCGCTCAGCGACACACTCGGCCGCATTCACGTGTTCGACGCCGACATTACCGGGTCATCCATGGCCGGCTGAATATTCCCCATCGTGTCGATGGCTCGCGAGGTAACCGTGTGATCGCCCGGTATCGGTGGCTGCAACCGGCTCTCCCGACGCGGCTCTAACCGGCTGAGATCCCTCTCCTGGGCCGCCCTCCGGGGTGGCTTTTTTGTTGCGCCCCCGCGATGCGGCCGAAACGCGGGGTCATGCACCATCGATCAGGTAGGCATGTGACTGAAAATGGGCTTGATCTGACCTGATCGCGGGACCTCATTCCATAGCGTTATGTTACCTGTGTTCACTGGATGAGTTCGATCCGCTGCCCGAGCTGCGCCGCTTCGGTATCGATGCGGATGTCGCCCGGCACGCCGATCTTGACGGTGACGCGCTGGTGTTTGATCGAGCCCAACGTGGAGAACCGGGCCAGGCTGACCACGCGGCGCCGGCGGTGTTGTTCTGCCCGCCACTAACGCTTGCAAAGAAGCCATGGATCGAGCGCATGATTGCCCTGGCATTTAGCCGTATTGACATGGCGGCCCCGGCGGCAGCATCTGTGCGAAAATTTACGGTAGCAACGCCGACCTGTGTCTCTCCGCGGAAAAGCTGGTGTTGAGCCAGAGCGTACGCATCACCCGGGCCTTGCAACGACCATACTCGATACCTTCAAGCGGATCGGCGGAGCGCGACTTGATCCGCACCCGCACGGCGGAAGGGCGCAATCGGGCCAAGGCGCGCGGGCAGCAAACGCACCGTCGGACGTTTCGTCTGGACCGCATCCGCGGACTTCTGGCGCCTGCCTTGGCGGCGGCGACCGTCGAATTGGCTACGGCCAAGTTCCAGCAAGCAGCAGCCGCATCCGCCATCCTTGAGAAGATGGTCCGTGGGCGACAAGCGTTAGAGTCGGTTACACTAGCCGGCATAGAGTGGGCTCCGTGATCGGGAAAGCTAAAGGACATGGCCGAGACCGCATTCAACCTGGACGGATACCTGAACCGGATCGGCTATGCTGGCACGCGGGAGGCGAGCCTGCCGGTGCTGCGCGGGGTAATCGCGGCGCACAGCGCGTCCATCCCGTTTGAAAACATTGATCCGTTCCTGGGGTGGGCGCCCAAGCTGGATGTCGCCTCGCTGCAGGCGAAGATGGTTGCCTCCCGGCGCGGCGGATACTGCTTCGAACACAACGCCCTGCTGCGTGCCGGCCTGATCGCGCTTGGGTTTGACGTGACGAGCCTGGTGGCGCGGGTGGTCCTCGGGGGCTCGGCGGATGCGTTTACACCGGCAACACACATGATTCTGCGGGTTGACTTGCCGGAGGGGCCATTCCTGGCGGATGTGGGGTTCGGGCACCAGACGGCGACCCTACCGTTGCGTCTGCAACCGGGTCTGGAGCAGCAGACGCTGCATGAGGCCATGCGGCTGAAATCGGCGGGCGAGGAGTTGGTGCTGGAGGCGAGGCTCGCGGGCAGTTGGCAGCATCTGTATCGGTTTTCGCTGCGACCGACACCGGACATTGATTACGAGGTGGGGAACTGGTTCTGCGCCACGTATCCTGGGTTGTTTACCGAGAACCTTATTGTGGCCCGGGCGGGAGCTGAGCGGATGCGGCACACGTTTCTGAATGGCCGGGTGACCGTGCGGCGGGACGGTGAGGTCGTGGAGCGGCGGGTGGTGGAGGGGGAACGTGCGCTTGCGGTCGTGCTGGCGGAGCCGTTTCTGTTGACGTTGCCCGACGAGGTAGTTGCCGCGCTTTTGCGGCAGATGAGTGAGAAGGGTATTTTGGGGGCGTCGAATCCGATTTTTGGGTGACCCCTCACCTGGGCTGACGACGAACCGGGCGGCTGGGACTCCTGCCGAAGCGGTGGCGCCGATCAGGGTGAAATGGGGCAGGTCGAGGATTGCGCGCAGCTACAACGTCCACAACAGTAACCGCGCGGGCTGGAATTCCCGAACGACCAGTTCACGGCTCGCCAACGGTGAACTCACCCAGCGGCTTCTCGGCTGATCGACGCCTCGCCGCCCGAATTAGCACGTGATAATGAAGAGCGTTTTTCGCTTGGCGGCGCGGCGCACGAACGTTGGCGCGTGTCCGCCGGAGCTGGAAGCCGCACCGGTGAGCGAAAAACGTGTTGGACTAAACCGCTCCCCCGACGGGCTATGGGGGTTGAATGCCAGCAGCAGCCCTGACGGCGCCGGGACCGGGACGTTTGGGCCGCTGAACCGCCCGGGCGGGTAAGCTGTCGTGGATTGGCAGTGCGGATTTCGATGGGTATCGGAGTGCTGACGGTTGCCCGGGCGCCGCCAACGTCGCTGTAGCGAGGCTCATGGCCGCAGGGTCCCGCCGCCGTCTTGGCGAGTGTTCTCGGCGTCGCGGGTCTGGGACGCCGCTGCCCATCGTCAGGTGTCCGGAGCCGGCTGGCAGACCCTGGGTCGTTCGATGCAACCGATCACCACCATGGTACCGGTGAGGCAGTGCGGGCATTGGCGCAGCGACGTCCCCGTCAGCATCTCGTATCGGTTGCGGTAGTCGGCTGGCGATTCAGCCGGGGCGGCCGGCGTCATGTGGAGCAGTTCCCGGCACAGCGCCAGCTTTTGCGTCCGGTGGCAGTTGCTGAGGAAACCGAAGTAGCGGATACGATGGAACCCGTCCGGCAGCACATGGATCAGGAAGCGGCGGATGAACTCCCCGCCTTGCAGGCTCATGGTCTTCTGCCAGTTGCCATCCCGATAATCCTTCCAGCGGAAGCGGACCTGCTCCCCGTCGATGGAGATCAGGCGGTTGTTGGAGATGGCGACGCGATGGGTGTACCGCCCGACATAATCGAGGACCTGAGCTGGCCCTGCGAACGGCCGCTTGGCATAGACCACCCACTCGGCATCGCGGACTGGCCGCAGGTAGCGGCGGAACGCCGCGGGCTCGTGCAGAGGGCGGTGTTCGGCGAAGAACTTCAGCTCGCCCATTGCGAAAGCCTTTTCCAGATGATGCAGAAACAGGCCGCGGAACATCCGTGACAGCACCCTGACCGGCAGGAAGAACCCGGAGCGGCAGGCGATCCAGCTCTGACCGTCCGGTGCGATGCCGCCGCCCGGCACCAGGCAATGCAGATGCGGGTGGTGCAGCAGGTTCTGTCCCCAGGTGTGCAGCACGGCCAGGAAGCCGATCTCGGCTCCCAAAAACTTGGGGTCAGCGGCGACGGTGCGCAGCGTCTCCGAGGCGGCCCGAAACAGAATGTCGTAGACCGCGGTCTGGTTCTGGAACGCGATGGTGGCGATCGGCTCCGGCACCGTGAACACCACGTGGAAGTACGGCACATCGAGCAATTCCGCCTGCCGGTCCGCCAGCCACTGGGCGCGGGCCAGGCCCTGGCACTTCGGGCAGTTCCGGTTGCGGCAGGAGTTGTAGGCGATGCGCCGGTGGCCACAGTCGCCGCAGCGCTCGACATGACCGCCGAGGGCGGCGGTGCGACAGCGTTCGATCGCCAGCATGGCGCGCCGCCGTGCAGAGGAGAGCGACGCGTTGTGCTGGTCACGGAAAGCTTGGCCGAAGCGGCGGAACACGTCCGCCACTTCCAGCCCGTTGCCGGCCACGGCAGCGGTGCTTCAGGCAGGTACGAGGTCCGGGGCGGTTGGCGGGACGGTATGCAGGGACTCGAACGGACTGGTAGTGGCGCACACCCTGCTGGTCGCGATCATCAGATAGCGAGCCGTGGTGCTCAGGTTGCGATGCCCGAGCAGCAACTGGATGGTACGCAGATCGGTGCCTGCCTCCAGCAGGTGAACGGCGAAGGCGTGGCGCAGGGCATGCGGCGCGATTGGCTTGTTGATGCCGCACTGTGCGCGCACTTCCCGGCACGTGTGGTTGATGGTGAGCGGAGAAATTGGTCGGTCCGGCCGGTCGCCGGGAAACAGCCAGACGCCGGGACGAGTATGCTTCCAATAGTCCCGCAGCAGTTCGAGCAACCTCGGCGGCAGCATGACGTAGCGGTCCTTGCGACCCTTGCCCTGCGCCACCCGGATCACCATGCGCTTGCTGTCGATTGCATCCGGGGTGAGCCGGACGGCCTCCGAGATGCGCAGGCCGGTCGCATAACAGACGGTCAGGATCACGCGATGCTTCAGATTGTTGACGGTGGCCAGTAAGCGCGCCACCTCGTCCTGGCTCATCACGATAGGCAGCCTCTTGCCTTGCTTGCCGGCGGGAATGTCGTCCTCGATCACCCAGGGCGCTTGAGCGTGATGGTGTAGAGGAACCGCAGGGCAGAAACCGTGACGATGATGGAACTGGCGGCGAGGCGCCGCTCATTGGCAAGGTGCAGCAAGTAGGTCCGGATCTCGGCTGGTCCCTCAGGCATCCCCGCATTTCTCACGCGACATAAAAGAATCGATCAACCGAAGGGGCAGTTCTGAAAAGAATCGTGGGAACACCTTGGATGGCAGATGCTTGCGAAGTGGCGGGGAGATTCCGCGCTCCGGACAGACCAGCGAGTTTGCCTCCCGATGTCGATTCGGGAAGCACTATGGTCGTCCGGGAGCGTTTTTCATACCAGGGCATTCGCAACGTGCTTGGCTGTCTGCTCGAGCACGACCTGCATGCAAAGCGCGTGAACTCGCTATGCGACGCGACCCTTGGCGTATTGCACAGCGGGTCGCTGGCGATCTGTGCGATCGGTCAGGGCCTCGCCGCGGCGCGCAGCTTGAAGCCTAAGCATGCCACCAAGCAGGTCGACCGGCTGCTCTCTAACGCCGCCATAAATGTCGACGACATTCTGGTGCGCTGGGTGCCCTTCGTCGTCGGCGCCCGAAGCTCGATCATGGTGGCCATGGACTGGACCGACTTCGATGCCGACAACCAGGCCACCATCATGCTGGCCCTGATCAGCGATCATGGCCGCTCGACACCTCTGGTGTGGCTGACCGTCGACAAGAGCACGCTCAAGGATCACCGCAACTTCTACGAACATCGGGTGCTGGTACGGCTTGCCGAGTTGCTGCCTGCTGGGATCAAGGTGTGCATCGTCGCCGACCGTGCCTTCGGCGATCAGAAACTCTACCGGATGCTAACCGAAGAACTGTATTTCGACTACATCATTCGCTTCCGTGGCAACATCACCGTAACCAGCACCGCCGGGGAGACCCGCACCGCAGCTGAATGGGTCCAAGCTGGCGGACGGGCACGAGTGTTGCGCGGTGCCGAGGTCACAGCCGATCGCTACCGGGTGGGAACCGTGGTCTGCGTTCAGGATCCGGAGATGAAGCAAGCCTGGTGTCTGGCCGCCAGCAGCGCCGATACCAACGCGAAGCAGCTGACCGGCTACTACGGTCGCCGCTGGGCAATTGAGTGCAGTCTGCGCGACAGCAAAGATCTGCGCTTCGGCATGGGTCTGGGAACGATCCGTGTCAAATCGCCCGAGCGGCGTGATCGGCTGTGGCTCATCAATGCCTTTGCCGTGGTCCTGTTGACGCTGCTCGGTGCTGCTGGAGAAGCGCTCGGCTATGATCGGATGCTCAAGACCAACACCGCCAAACGCCGTGTCCACTCGTTGTTCCGCCAGGGCTGCATGCTCTACGATCTCATCCCAACCATGCGTGACGACTGGCTTGGGCCATTGATGCAGCGTTTCTCCCAAATGCTAGACGAGCAGCCCCTGTTCGCGGACGTTTTCGGACCAGTTTAAAAAATGCGGGGATTCCTGAGGGCTGGTCCGAGACGCTCGGGTGACTTATGGAAGTGACGAGCAAACCGTCCGACCTGCTCGCGGTACACGCGTTGCGTGTTCGGGGTCAGGTTGCGGATTTGCATGTCCTCGATCATGCGACGACGCAGCGGACTCATCGGCGGCTCCTGTGCGAGATGGCCGGCGCCACATGGCGCCGCTGCATCGTCACACAGCCGCGTTGTCAGATCAGGAAGAGATGGTTACGAACGTTGGCCAGATCGGATGTTAGAAATTCAACGAACTTGGACTCAGTAGGTCACGCCTCTAAATTACCGCGAAGCGGTTTAGTCCAATCCGGTTTATCACGTCCATCTTTTTCGCGCGTGCCGCGAGGCGTGGCCCGACCAGCCGCATGAAATCGTGCGCACGGTCTACGCCCTGGGTCCGCGCGCGCGGACGCAACGGCCCGCAGCCCCTCGCCGAGGAAGAACGGCGTCAACTGTCCCGCGAGCCATGGGCTTGAAGCGTTACCGGCTTGATCCGTCGACGCCGCGCCGGTTGACCCCGGACGAAGTGCTGTGGCTTGAGGCGACCCCCATCGACCATTCGGACATACCGCCGCTTGGCGATGAATTTTTCTCGCAAGCCAGAGGAAGACAGCGAGCCATGAGCACCGAAACGGACGACGACGAAGCAACCGACTATGGCCGCTACACGCCCGAGCACGAGCCGAGCGGCGAGGACAAGCTCTATTACCTCATCTGCCAATCCGAATGGCAGGAATGGCGGCGGCGGTAAGCCGGCGGTTCCGGCGGAGGTTCTTGACGCATGCCGTGCATATTCGCTGCCCGCTGTGCAAACGCTGGTGGAGTTGCTGAACGACCGCAGCTCGGCCATCCGGCTTGCAGCTTGTAACGCGCTGCTAGACCGCGCCTGGGGCAAGCCGGAGCAAACTATGAACCTAGCCGGTGGGCTGGACATAAATGCCCAACGCGCTGAGACCGAGGCGCTGGTGGCGGCGATGAAGCGGCTGGATATTAGCGAGCTAAGGATGCTGATTGTCGACCGCCGTCCTGCTGGTCGCGACGCTCCCATCGCGTCACCCGGCGCGGCCACCTGCACGTAACCGTCCATGGGCCTTACTGCGGCTGCGGCACATTAATGGTCCGCCCGCCCGGGCCTGGCGTGGTGAACTGATAGACGTCGCTCCTTGGTCCAGTAGGCGTACCGTTGGCGTCCTCTGAAGCCACGGTGCAGTAATAGTTTGTGTTCGGTGCCAAGCCGCTTATGCGCACGCGCCACATCGTCTCTCCATGCCCTTGATTCAGCCTAATGTGAGATTTCCATTCGTGATTCAGCGCGTTGGGATCCGTACCACAGTCCGCGACGGCAAATTGTTCGGGGGATCCGCCAGGATTATCAGTGGTCCACCTAAGAATGGCCATGTCCTCGAGCGCCATTTCAAGCATCGGCTTTTCCGTTATTTGCACGTTCGGGTTTTTCGGCGCTGGAGCATTAGGATTTTGCGCATCCTGCGCGAAGCTTGGGTTGGCGCAAAGCAGGCCGGCAATCATAGCGGCCAACGGCAGTTTTACGAGGAGCTTGTTCACCGATAAACCTCCTGTTGCGTTCCCTCTGCAAGTCCAGCGTGACGGCTTGCGGCTCGCTCGTTGGCACTGGACTCCTTACGGTATGGGGAGTGGCGCAGGGTAAGGCTGGACACCGCAGATATCCGCCGCGCACGACGGCAAAGGCGGCGTCGAGATGAGCGTCTCGTTTCCTTGTGTCGATGCCGAACCGCCCATCTTACACTGGCCGGTGAAGGTGTCCCTGAAGGGGTATGGTGTTAGGAAACCGTCAGTCGCCGCTTGCAGGAAAGCCACGACTTGGTTTTCCTCCGCATCCGTCAAGCCGAGGTTACCGACCGTCATATCGATGTTGTTCGGGACCTCCGGCTGCGGCCAGCAGTCCACCTTTTCCGTTGTTCCCGCCGGGCAGTTTCCTGATGTCACCTTGTAAGCGTACACATCCCGCGTGTTGTAGAAATGGACGAGCTGCTTCAGGCTCTTGATATAGCCATTATGGAAGAACTCCTTCTGGAAGTAGGGTCCTGGGGCCTCGGTGGTTGGACATTGCTGCGGCGCCATGCCCACATTGCGAACAGTCATGGTCTGAAACTGCCCGTCGGAAGTGGGCGCGAATTGTACCCATTGCGAGTTTGGATTGGGCGCGGACTGCGGGCCGCTTCTGAGGAAGTTGCCCAATCCCAGATCTCTGTAGGCGAAGCCGTCCGGGTTCGGCGTGAAGCCAAAGACATCCGACACGTTTTCATAGAAAAGGGCAATCCTGGGATTGAGCGGCAGGCCGAGATTGGCATAGCCGAAGCAGGTGAACAGGGGCGCGACGCTGGCCGGGGTACCGGTGTCGGTCTGGCCCGACGTCAGAGTAGTCGACTTTCCATCAAGGTGGCAGGAATTGCAGTTGCCTTTGCCGTCGAACAGGGCCGCGCCCGCTGCCTCGTCCGTAGTGTAGGTATACTTGCCATTCAGGAAGGCGTCGATTTTCGACGTGAATGGGCTGATGTCGGCCGACTTCTCGAGGAAAGAAATAGATTGTCCCCAGTGAGCGAAAACGTTGTTCGCCTTGGTGCGGTCGTCCGGACTGAGTGGAATTGGGGTGGCGCTTCCGTTGAATACTGCGGCATCCCCAGGGGTATCGCAGATCTGCTCAGTGTTGGGCGGGAAGTTGATGAGAAGAGAGTCCGCACCATATATCGCCTCAAACAGGGGCCGGTACACTGCCGTCTGTAACCGGAACGCAATGCAGGCTGTGTCGGGAAGCATCATCTCCAGTGGGTCGACGGGCGGGTGCTGCGCCTGCTCAGCATCCGGGCTTTGCAGTATGTAACCGGTCGCGCGCCCGTCCCAGAAACTTCCGCCAATCAATGCTCCGCTGGCTGGATCATAGTTGAGTACGGGGAAGGTGTACGCATACGTGTATCGCTGTGCGGTCCGCTTGGCAGCTCGGTAGTGGTACGATCCGGGATACGCGATCATGGTTTGGTTGACCGAGGGGATCGGACCGCTAAAGGCGACATAAGGCATATGGCAGGAAGAGCATGCGAAGTTCTTGAAAGGCGACATATTCGTGTCGTAATTCAGGAGACCGCCGAGTACTCGCTGCGCGTCGTATCCGGTGCCCTGAATGGTTGGGGGGTTACCCGTCTCAGTTATTGGTGGCAGCGCCCGGTACTGCTGAAGGTAATTCTGGAAAATGCCCTGAATTTCGTTAAAATTCGACTGGTTTCCGTGTCAACGTCGGACGGCAGAATGTCAGGCGGATAGGGATTGTAGGGGGGCGGCTGAGGCAGGCCCTGCGCCGCGCCGGGGAACGGGAGCATGGTCGCGGCGATCACGGCCCCTATTGCTGACGCGCTAAGGAGCATGGTGCGTTTCATGCCCGGTCTCCTTTTTTCGGCGACGGCGGATGACAGTCTCTTTTTTGCGACGTATGCCTGGTGGCGGCAGTTCCGCCACCTCCTTGAGAGTCCCACTGCCGAGCAAGGAACGTGCGCTTGGTCAACTACCAGTGAGATTGTAAGCAGGACGTTTCGAGGGCGGGAGGATTCGCCCCTGTTGGTTCATTAAATTTTGCCCAACGCTAACCGCGTCAATTCGCGAAAGTCAACAGATATTCTAAAAAACTTCGTCCGCGGATAACAAACTCGAGCTTTCAGAAAGCTGACAAGAACCTAACTGCGGATTCCGAGGCAAAGCGGCCGGCGATTCCGATCCATTCCAGCCACCGATTCCGACGCGAGGATCTGAACAATCGCCCCATGCGCCGGATCGGTTACAGCCGGCGCGCCCTGTTCGATTCAGTCGAGCGTCCCGCACTGAAGCCGCTGCCGGCAGAGCCGTTCGAGTATGCGGAATGGAAGCGCTGCCCGCCGGGGCTCGACTATCACATCGAGGTGGACGGCCACTGGTATTCCGTGCCGTTCCGCCTGATCCGTGAGGTGTTGGAGGCACGCATCACCGATCGCACGGTGGAGATTTTCCATCGTGGCGCCCGCGTGGCCGTGCATGCCCGCAACCCGATCCGGCACCGGCACACAACCGTGCCCGAGCACATGCCGAGGGCACACCGACGGTATGCCGACTGGACACTGGGCAGACTGCGCCGCGAGGCCGGTCGGATTGGTCCGGCGAGCGCTGCATTGGTGGAGTTGATCCTGGAGCCAAGCCGCACCCGGAGCAGGGCTTCCGCGCCTGCCTCGGCATCCTGCGGGTGGTACGCGGCTACGGTCGGGAGCGTGTCGAAGCAGCCTGCCAGCGCGGCATCGACATCGGGGCCCGCAGTTACGGCTCGATCGTGTCGATCCTTCGCAACAACCTCGATCGCGCGCATCGCCCGCAACCCGTGCCCGACGTGCGGCCGGTCCAGCACGGCAACATTCGAGGCGGCGATTACTATCCCTGAGAGGAGATCTTGATGCTCACTCACCCGACGATTGACCGGCTGCGGGAACTTGGCCTGATCGGCATGGCTCACGCGCTAGAGGATCAGCGCCGAGAGCCGGAGGCCACACAACTCAGCTTCGAAGATCGTCTGGCGCTGCTGGTCGATCGCGAGGTGCTGGAGCGTGACAACAAACGGCTGAAGGCCAGGCTGCGCTTTGCCGGTCTGCGTCAGTCCGCCGCTCCGGAGGACGTCGACTATCGTGCTCATCGTGGCCTCGATCGCGCGCTGTTCCAGCGATTGGCACAGGGCGAGTGGATTGAACGCCAACAGAATTTGCTGATCACCGGTCCGACCGGCGTAGGAAAGACCTGGCTCGCATGCGCTCTTGGACAGCGGGCCTGTCGTGATAACCGCTCGGTTCTCTACCAGCGAATGCCGCGTATGCTCGAGGGGCTTAGCCTGGCACGCGGTGATGGACGCTATTCCCGCATGCTCAAGAGCTTGGCCCGCCTCCAACTGCTGATCCTCGACGATTGGGGTCTTACCCCGCTGACCGCCGAACACCGCCGCGATCTTCTGGAAATCATCGACGATCGCCACGGCCGCGTGTCGACCATCATCACCAGCCAACTCCCGATCGAGAACTGGCATGCGCACATCGGCAATCCCACCATCGCCGACGCCATCCTCGACCGGCTTGTGCACAGCGCCCATCGCCTGGAGCTGAAAGGCGAGTCGCTGCGCAAGCTGCGCGCCGCGAAGAACAGCAAGCTTGACGAAGCCGCCGCAAACTGGCCCCATTCACCCCGCCTGTGGTTCGTTCTGCCAACCCCGGCTGGCTTCGCCGGAATCCCTGGCTGGCTTCAGTCGGAATGGGTGGCTGGCTTCGATTGGAACAGGCGGCTGACTTCGTCGGAATCCGCACCTAACTGAGCGCGGTCTATTCCCGTTAGTGTGGTCTCTTTTTTATGCAAACACTGCCCGCGTTGGTTACGGGCGCATCTCGCACGCGATGCCCCGAGGAGGCAGAGACCTCCTCATCATGGTCGGGAAACAAGCCTGGCCAAGGGGCAGTTACCTGATAGGGTGGGAGTTTATATTAATGCTCGTCCCCGCAGCCGCGCTGCGCCTGGCACCACGCGGGCGACCGGTCCAAGTTGCAGGCCGAAGGTGAGTGATCCGACCGTCTCCGTGGCGCCCCAACCGGAGCGCAACGGAACGCCGAATGCATAGGGGAACTCCTGCTGCACCTGCTGTGGGCAACGTTCAGATGGTCCTGTTCGAGCGGTTCGATGCCGATGCCGTGCTCGACGGGATCGAAGCGTACCGATGCAACTGGATGCTAGGCCTACCCTTCATGTACGCCGCCCTACTGGAGACCCAGTGGACGCGGCCGCACAAGATCGACTTACTCCGCTGCTCCCCTTCCGCTGGGGATGTGAATCGCATAAGGTTCTCCCAATCGGTTGTGCTAATCCTGAGACAGGCCCGCTTGCCGCGAACAACAGTGCACGTCGTTCGTTCAGCAAAGCTTACACACGGCCGAGGTTATTCCGCGTCGCGGCCCACTGGAGGGGGCTCTCGCTCGCGCGTCATTTCCTTGAGCGCGTCGCGATAGGCGGTGACTGCCTCTTCGAGTTGCGCGGACTGGTGGATCGCATCTTCAGTATGGGCGAGAGCGGCCAACGCCGTCTGGTTTCCGTTCCAGGTCTCATCGACCGCGCGTGCCCTCGCCGCCCCGAAGGCTGCGGGAAACAGCAGGCTCGCGCAAGAACAGCAAGCGGGAGCACGTCCGACTCAGCATCACCCACAAGTTCAAGGGTTTGGACTACTGATGAACAGGCTGGGCCGGTTGCTGGGTCGGCTGGTTCGTCGTCGTTGGCTCCACAAATGCCGTCAGAACCGCCGGACCGGTGCCGCCGTGCAGTTCAGGCACCTGGACCCCAGGCTCGCCAGCCGCCACGACCACGTACCGGCTGCCATCCATGACAAACGTTGCCGGTGGCGCGCTGATGCTGGCACCCGTCTCATGGTGCCAGAGCAGCTTGCCGGACTTGCTGTCCAAGGCGCCGAAGTCGCCGTCGAGCGTACCCGAGAACACCACACTGTCGTTCCCGCTCGTCATGACAAGAGCGCCGCCGTTCGCAGGCAGCGGAAGGTACTGCCGCCATGAGAATATGCCGGGTACTGACATCAATGGCGTTGAACCAACCAGAGTTGGGGCCCTCCAGGCTGGGGGGCGCCGCGCCCAGAAAGAACTGCCCAGCGACGTACTTTACTTCGCGGCTGCCGGTCCATTTCCCGCACTGATTGGTGCTTGGCACGAAGAACGTGTTCGTAGCCGGATCGTGCACGATCCGCCGTCATACTCGATGCCGCCATTCGTGTACGGGCAGGCATAGTTCGACCCCACAAACGGCGGTTCGCTGTTCTGGTTGTATTGGAAACTGACCGGAGTCCGGCTGATCAGCGTGCCCGTAGTTGCGCTCAAGATCCAGAAATTGCCCGCCTTGTCCCCGGCGGCAACCAACTTCTCCTCCCTACCATCGACCTTGCCGGAAAAGAGTACCGGTGGCATCGCCGGCTCCCAGTCGTGGGTATCATGCGGGATGAACTGGTAATACCATTTGAGGACGGGTTTCTTATTGCCTTCAAGTTGCAGCGCCACCATCGAATCGCTGTACAGATTGGCGCCGCGACGGACCGCACCCTGGAAATCCGGCCCTGGATTACCGAGATCGGCATACAGCGTGTTGGCGCTTGGGTCGATTGCAAGGCCACTCCACGCCGCGGCCCCGCCGCGCTTCCACGAATCACCGCTCCAGGTGTTGTTCCCTTTTTCGCCGGGGCCTGGGACCGTCTGCCACTCCCAGATGCGATTTCCGGTCTTCGGATCGAACGCACTGATGTTTCCGATACCACCCCAATCGCCATTGGAAACACCGAGCAAAAGTTGCCCCTTGTACGGCACCGGCTGCATCGTATAGAAACTGTCCCTGGGGTCCTGAACTGTCAGCTTGTCCCACTTCTTCTGCCCCGTCGCCGCGTCCAATGCGATCAGGTGGCCATCAATGGTCGCAATGAATACGTCGTCGTCGAGGATCGCGACGCCACGGTTTCGCGGAACCCCGACGATCTGCACCGGTTTCGGGTCGAAGCGCCACTTCATCTGCCCGGTCTTGGCATCGAGAGCATAAACGGCATCCGTCGACGTCGTGACATAAATCACCCCGTGATAGACGATCGGCGAGACCTCCAGCACCCGGGCATTCGGGATGTTGAATGTCCAGGAGACCCTGAGATTACCGACGTTCTCCGGCGTTATCTCATTTTCGTTCACCTGCCGGTCCCCGCTGTAATTACCCGCCGGTAACATCCAGTCGGCGCTATCCGACGCGGCATTCAATAAATCCTGCGACGTAGGTCCGCTAACTGCGCGCGCTGGCGGAGCATTCTGTGCCAGCCCGGCGCCTGGTATTGCCGCAAGTGCCGCGCCGGCCAGTAACATCATCGCAAGCATCAAATGCCTCGCCGCCATTCACGTCTCCTCCGCGCATCGGAATGCGGCTGCGCCGCAGCTTCGCGTAGCACGTTACACGCCGGAGAACCAGTTGTAGCCCTGCTTCTCCCAGTACCCATCCGGGTGGGTCGGATCAACGAAGATCATCATCTAGCCGCCCCGGTCATCATCTCCGCCAAGGCAGGTCATCGGCTGACTTTCCCCAAAATGATGCGTGAGAAGCGCCCGCCGATGGCTCGCGAAAAGGGCACACAGACGGGCAGTTATCGAGACACCGCCCGCCCGGTGCTGTCAAACTCCTGCGTACCAGTCGTACCCTTGGTTTTCCCAGTATCCACCAGGGTATTTGTTGGTTACCTCGATCGCTTCCAAGTTCTTGGCGCTCTTGAACCCGAGCTTGGTGGGGATGCGAAGCCGCAGCGGAGCCCCCCACTGCGGGGCCAGGGGTTTTTCCTCGAAGTCGAGCGCCAGGATCGTCTGCGGCTGCAGGGCGCTCGCCATGCCGATGCTGGTCGAATATCCGTCGAAACATTTGAAATAGACGTAGCGGGCCGACAGGTCGGCGCCGATGCGGCGCAGAAACACGCCCAGCGGCACGCCGCTCCACTGACCGATCTGGCTCCAGCCCTCGATACAGATGTGTCGCGTGATCTGCCCCTGCTGTGGCAGCGTCATCAGGGCCGGAAGTGTCCAGGGTCTTTTATCCCTCACAAGCCCGCTGACATTGAGCACCCAGTTGTCCGGTACAGGGCGCACTTGCCATTCCGCATAGTAGGCGTTGAAGCGGAACGGGTGGGTGATCGCGCTAGCCGGATAGGTCTCCGCCAGTCGATGGCGATTGAACAGCGCCGCCTGCACCCTGTCGTCGAAGCGCAGAATGCCCTCAAGCGCGGCATCAACGCCAGAATGGGTCGAAAGGTCGCAGCCGGTCAGCATCGTCAGCGCGCCGAGCGAGAGCGCGTTCCGCAGGAAGCCACGCCGGCGGAGCCTTTCCAGCTCCGGCTTGATCTCGGCCATGCTGACGGCCGGTTTGTTGCGCTGGCCGCTCATGGGCTTTCCTCGCTCTCTGTGGGAACGGTGACGATCATCGACTTCAGCGTGCGCGGAACGATCGCCACCAGCGCGACATGTACGAGGACAAAGGCGACGATGCCGAACATGATGGTGAGATGGATGCCGCGGGCGATCGGGTAGCCGCCGAACAGTCCGGCCAGCCAGCCGAACTGCACGGGCTTCCAGATGGCCAAGCCGGTCATCACCTGCAGAATGATGGCGACGATGACGCCGGCGTAAAGCACACGCTGCACGGCGTTGTAGTGCCCCATACGATGCTTCAGTCGGAAGCGCAGCGCGGCGCCAACGTCGTGTCCTACCTCTGCGGGACGCGGCAGCTTCAGGTCGCGCCGAAAATGGCCGCTGCCGAAACCATAGATAAGATAGGCGATGCCGTCGGCGAAGAGCAGCCACATGGTGCTCAGGTGCCAGGCCAGCGCTCCGCCTAACCAGCCGCCGAGCCCGATCCAGCGCGGGAACAGGAAAGGTAGGCTGGGCGAGGCGTTGTAGATTTCCCAGCCACTGAAGATCATGCAGCCCATGGCATAAACGCCAACCCAATGCATGATGCGGATCGCGACCGGGTGAGCCGGACGGCCGGTTTTATGTCGGTCCATGTCGGTTAGTCCATATCTTACGCTGATTGCAGGGCAAAACCTCCGCGCCGAAGGCGCGGAGGCGACACATCACATCGGTGGCCTTACCCCCCCGACGCCGACGTCCACGGCGTTTGCCACGAGGCCGGAGTTGGTCTTGGTCGCCTTGATGAAGACATCGCACCCCTTCGCCACCACCGCCTCGGTGCCGGGCCGAAAGGTGACGATCGGCGCTGTCGGCGGCACCAGAACATCCTGCTTGCCACCTTTGTATGTGACAACGAGATGCGTGATGCCTCCCTGCGACTGCGAGGCGGCGACGTCGCCGTTCGTCATCGAGCTGTTCACATCCGGCACTGAAGTCGAAACCGCAGCGACATTGCCGTTCGTCATGGAACTGTTGGTCTTCGCGCCCCCGGACAATGTGGTGTCGGGGATCTTATCCCAGGCATAGTGGCCTTCACCGGTGCCGCGCAGCGAGGGCGGAAAAATCGCCACTTCCAATGCTACCTGCGTCCCGCCGATATCCTTGGTCGCGGTTCCGATGAAGCTGCCCTTCTCAACCTTGTTGAGACTTGACTTCTCCACTTTCAGGTATGTCGTCTTGCCGTCAGGTCGACAGTAACCGGCTTGCCAGCATAAGTATCGACGGTGACGGAATTCGCGGTCGCTGACGCGATGACCCCACGCACGCGCTCTGGCGTCCCGGTCGCGGCGAGCGCCGCCGACGAGGCAAGGGCAGAGACTGTGATCGCAAGGCTGAGAATGCGCTTCGGGCTCATGTTTTATCCTTCGGAAGTTTGTCGTTGACTGTTACGCCCTTCGAGGTGGGCTTATTCCCATCAATTCCCATCGACGAAAAGCTAATCTGGACTGCGTCTCTCGCTAGGCCGACCTTTTTGCAGAAGGAAGATCCTCCGCGCTCAGACGGCTGCTGCTTCTGCTTCGGCTCCGACGAGGAGCCGATGCGTTCCCGGGCAATAGAGAGCCCGCGTCCTCGCGGGCACGCGCGTACCGTCCGGTCGCATAATAGGATGATGCGTCACAATCCAGTACGGCTCCCGCGAGTAGGACTGGTCGCAGCGCGCATCCATGGGTTCGACCGTCTGATAGCCTTGGAATGGCATTTATGTTCTCCTGCAGTAGTCGTGTCCATCTGGTCGGGCGTTGCCCATACCTGCTTCGGCACGTTTCCAGCATGATGGCGGAGTCCCTCAGGACCCCGGCTTTCGCAGGGGCCGGCGGGTTAACACGGATTTAGTGGAGCTGAACGCCACTCACGGTCGCAGAGCCGTTGCTCTCGTGGTAGAAGCCGTTACCATTCGAGGCATCGCCCCATCCCGTAGAGCCAGCATTGCTCTCGTGATAGAAGCCGTAACCATTGTTCTGAGTACCCCAGCCCGTCGCGGCGCCATGGCTCTCGTGATAATAGCCGTAACCGTTGTCCTGAGTGCCCCAGCCATTTCCGGCGAACGCTGCAGGACCGAACGCCATGCCGAGCGCCAGGGCGGCTGCAGCGATAGAGTAACGCATGATAGACCTCCTTTTCGTGTCTGCTGATGGAGATTACCTCTGATCGGACGATTTATTCCGCGAGGCTCGGCCAGATAACGGCGCGATCGATTGCACTGGCTGATATGCGCCCATGGCATACAAGCAGGTCCGGGTCGAAGCGTTGTGAGCGGTGTTCCCATTTCCGTCAGTGAATCGACGCTGGTTCTGCCGGCCTCGCGGATTAGCGGTTATCGGTCTGATCGTCTGCGCCACTGCCGCTGCCTTTGCCTACACGGCGGGCTGGTTCAGCCCCAACCGACTGACGCCGGCGCGAATGGTGAGCTGGTGTGCCGCGGGTCGGGCCAGGCTCGCGCAATGCGCGCGCCGTGGCCTGCAGCGCACCCCAGCCACCTGCGGGGATTCGTATGGCTCGAAAACAGGTCCACCCGCCGGCTCCACGACAGCGGCCTCTGCTGGCGATGATGCCTCAACCTTTTCTGACATTACCTCCTCCCACCCGCTCAGACAGGCACGACCAGTGGCTTGTTGTGCGGCCATTGGGCGATCACCGTCGGATCGATGTTGAAGTGCTGTGTGACCAGGGCGAGCGGCGTGTGGGTCAGCCAGTCCGATAGCGACACATCGGCGAAATAAGAGCTGCGGAACACCTCCAGGTAGACAAAATCGGTGTTCCCGGTGTTGCGCAGGTAATGGCCGTAATTTCTCTTAACGTAACCGATGTCACCCGGGCGAAAGTTCTGCGATACGACCTTGGGTCCGGTGTTGAATACCGTTAACTGGCCTTGGCCGGCGATGATGTACAACCATTCGTCGGCGTTGGGATGCCAGTGCATTTCCCGCATCCCTCCGGGGTGTATAGTGACCAGCGATGAGGCGATCGTCTTGGACGCCTTGAAGTTGCTGCTGTCGGCAATCTTCACCCAACCGTCCTTGGTCTGTCGGGTGGGAGCGACCTCATTGAGCGCAAAGGTGGAGCGCAATGGCGGCGGCCCGGCATCTCCTTGCACTTGCTGCACTTCGGCCCCAAGCGGCCCAGGCGGCTGGCCCTGGAAGATGTAGAGATCGTGCAGTGGGATCTTGCTGAACGTTTCTCGCGAGACACCAAAATTGAGCGCCAGATCGTCGGGTGGTATATGCGCCACCCAATCGGTGACAAGCAGCGTGTTGAATTCCGTTGCCTTGCCATCGTCGAAGGCAATGACGAACTCGCAGCCATCCGCGCCGATACCTTGCAGGGAATGCGGCATGCCGCCAGGGAAATACCACAGCCCGCCTTCATGCACGTCCTCCACATTGGCGCGGCCGAACTGGTCGATCGTCGTCACGCGGCAGGAACCATATGTGACAAAGGCCCATTCGGCTGCTTGATGCCAATGCAGCTCGCGGATGCCCCCCCGCGTCAGCCGCATGTTCACCCCGGCAATTTGCTCGGAGATCTGGAAGTCAAGCTGGGTGATCTGGCGTGCCCAGCCGCCATTCTGGATGCGCCGCGGCGCATTGTTGAAAGAGGCCCAGAACATCGGCAGGTCGCCGACATTGGTTGCTGGCGGCGAAAAGGCGTTAGGAAACTCGTTCTGCAGCGTCGGGTTATGAGGACCCGGATCGCTGACGCTTGCGGGGGACAACATCTTTACTCATGGTTCTTCCCTTATCAGCTCGGAGTGGCTCAGCTATGATCATCGAGGCCTGCAACAACCGAAGCCAGCAGACCGAGGGCCGACCATTCGAGATTGCTCTAACCGCGGGCCTCCATCGCCACAAGGCGGTCGTGGACGAGGCTTGCAGCGGGCATCGGCACGCCGGTTCGCTTAGCCTCCGCCAGAGCGAGCCGTAAATCCTTAACGGCGAGCGGCACCGCCATCCCCGGCGGACTATAACGTCCTTCACGATCTTCACGCCATAGTTCTTGTGCACACGGGAGTTGAACAGCGAATTCGTCAACACTTCGAATCCAACGCGTTCGTCGATCCCGCCCTTTCGCAATGAAGCCAAAACTTCCCCCATCGCTCCGCGCGAGCGCCTCCTCGATCGTGGCTAGGCCCTGTGGACAAACCTGAAATAGCGGCGAATGCAGCCGAGCAGCACGAAGCCGAGGAAGCTCGTTGCGGTCTTGTCGTAGCGGGTTGCGATCCGGCGTTGCTCCTTGAGATGGCCGTATGCGTTGTGAGGATCCCACAGCTTGATGTAGGATCAGGTCGACCAGCTTCTGGCGCGTTGCGGCATCCAGAACTCGCGGATTGCCGGGACCACCAGGGGAATGTCGTGATAGGCGTTTCGCAGGAACTCTTCGCCTTCAGGACCGGGCCGCACCTGTCCGAGCAGAGGACGCCCGGCTTCGGTACAGTGGATCAGAATGGGGAGCAGAAGCCGCTCGCTATGCGACGCGACCCTTGGCGTGTTGCACAGCGGGTCGCTGGCGATCTGTGCGATCGGTCAGGGCCTCGCCGCGGCGCGCAGCTTGAAGCCTAAGCATGCCACCAAGCAGGTCGACCGGCTGCTCTCTAACGCCGCCATAAATGTCGACGACATTCTGGTGCGCTGGGTGCCCTTCGTCGTCGGCGCCCGAAGCTCGATCATGGTGGCCATGGACTGGACCGACTTCGATGCCGACAACCAGGCCACCATCATGCTGGCCCTGATCAGCGATCATGGCCGCTCGACACCTCTGGTGTGGCTGACCGTCGACAAGAGCACGCTCAAGGATCACCGCAACTTCTACGAACATCGGGTGCTGGTACGGCTTGCCGAGTTGCTGCCGGCCGGGATCAAGGTGTGCATCGTCGCCGACCGTGGCTTCGGCGATCAGAAACTCTACCGGATGCTAACCGAAGAACTGTATTTCGACTACGTCATTCGCTTCCGTGGCAACATCACCGTAACCAGCACCGCCGGGGAGACCCGCACCGCAGCTGAATGGGTCCAAGCTGGCGGACGGGCACGAGTGTTGCGCGGTGCCGAGGTCACAGCCGATCGCTACCGGGTGGGAACCGTGGTCTGCGTTCAGGATCCGGAGATGAAGCAAGCCTGGTGTCTGGCCGCCAGCAGCGCCGATACCAGCGCGAAGCAGCTGACCGGCTACTACGGTCGCCGCTGGGCAATTGAGTGCAGTCTGCGCGACAGCAAAGATCTGCGCTTCGGCATGGGTCTGGGAACGATCCGTGTCAAATCGCCCGAGCGGCGTGATCGGCTGTGGCTCATCAATGCCTTTGCCGTGGTCCTGTTGACGCTGCTCGGTGCTGCTGGAGAAGCGCTCGGCTATGATCGGATGCTCAAGACCAACACCGCCAAACGCCGTGTCCACTCGTTGTTCCGCCAGGGCTGCATGCTCTACGATCTCATCCCAACCATGCGTGACAACTGGCTTGGGCCATTGATGCAGCGTTTCTCCCAAATGCTAGACGAGCAGCCCCTGTTCGCGGACGTTTTCGGACCAGTTTAAAAAATGCGGGGATTCCTGAGCTCGACTTTGGCCGTTTATGCTGCGTAGCAGGCCACGTTTATCAAGCTGTTGAAGGTCGTCGGAGAGAATTTATCAACATCTTGTATTTGACTCGACTTTTGTAAATTACCTCCCGTCCACAGCTCGCGACGGATCAGTGCCAGTGCGTCGCTGAAGGTCGGCAGGGGTTTGCGGTACCAGCTTGCGCATCGTGGCGTTGGTGGCTGCGTGCCATAGAGTTCGTAGACCCAGAGCGTGATCAGTGAGAACAGCCCGAGGAGCGCCGGAGTGGTTCGTGCGATAGCTGGGTCGGACCATTGGCGCTGGGTCTCCACACCGAGGTGCCGGCGGACCTCAGCGAAAGTGACCTCGATTGACCACCGCCGGACGAACCAGCGCAGGATGTCCAGTGGGTCGGCATCGAGATCCGTGCACAGGAAGGCCTGTGGCTTGAGTTCATCGGCGACGTCGCGAACCAGCACATAGCGAATGGGAACGAGGCGGCCGGGATGATACCAGACCGCCGTACCGGACACGATCTCGACGAGGCGTTCACCGCGACCATACCAGCCGGTGACCCGGTAGCGCCGCCAGCGGGTCTTGCGACTGTCGAGACGTTGGGCAAGGGTTGGCTGCCGCTTGCCGACTACGCGTGGCCGTCCCATGGTGCCGCGCCGGCGGTGCGGTGGCGGGTCGAACAGTCGGGCGTCGAGGCGCAGGCGGGTGATCATGCAGACCCAGCGGCGCACACCGTTAAGCAGTTCGATGGCAGCAAAGCTGCTGTCGGTGACCGCGATGATGCGCCGCTCCGGCAACCAGCGCGCTGCCTGCAGCAGCATCTGTCGACCCCAATCGGTCAGCTTCTTGTGTCGCCGCCGCTGCTCGCGTGCGTAGCGCTCAGATGGGGCCAGCACGGTCAGGAACGGCAGGGCCCAGACACGCCCAGCCCAGCGGATCTGCGGCAGCAGCATGAGCGACAGCCATCGTAGACCGCTGGCTTTGACGAAGTGGCTCTCGGATGAGCGTACCGGATCGCGATAGATGCCGCGGGCTTTTATTTTAGCGCCCCAGCGCCGTTCGAGTGTGTCGTCGAGACCGATGACGACCGGGCCGGTTGGCACAAAGGCGTCGACCAACAGCCGCAGCAGACAACGCGCGATCCAACGGCTTGACCACTGGTTACGGTTCAGCACCCGGTGGTAGTTGGTGAAGTGTGGGTCTTGGTCGAGCCCGACGACCCGCAGAGCGGCGGCGACGGTGCGCCGTCCTGGCGTGAGGATAGCGCCGACGATCAGCACCAGAACGTGCTGCCAGGTCGGCGTGGTAAACGCCGCCTCGAACGGCTGCATCCAGGCGGCCAGTCTTGTTGGCACCAGCCGGCACGAAGCTGTACCCGTCATCCATTCCCCAAATCGACATCCGGGGAGAGACTCGCCGGCGCCGAGTTCGGCGGCGAATCCACCGGTCGATCACATTCGATTCAACGCCGCTGAAGCCGCGATGACGGAACTCGACACCACAGCCTGCATGGTGTTGCGGCCGATGAAGGACGAGACCAGCGAAGGGAGCGAGCTATATGAAGCGAGAGGACGTGCTGCGCCGCTATCGCCACCTACGCGCGATCGGGATGCACCATCACAGTGCTGCCCTGAAGTGTCTTGCTCGGCCGGCCATTGTGGAACACGCGAGACGTCTGGGATTGATGGCTGGTCAAACGCTGATCGCCAACAGTGAGGAAGAGCTGATACTGGTGTTCGACCTGGCAATCTACACCGCACGGGAAGGTCGGAGCCGCCCTATCGATCGCTATGCCAAAGCCGCACAACTGTCGCCTGATTCGGATGAGATCGTCATGCTTGAGGCGATGTGCCGTGCACGGTTCTCGATCTGGCGGATCGACCGCCGACATGACGCGTGTGGCCTGGTGGTCAGCGACCTGCTCCGCCAAGCGGAGGCATGGCTGATCGATGAGGGTCTGGAGGTGAGTGGCACAGCCGGTATGTGCTTTGCCAGTCGCCTGTGTGACGTGGATCAATTCGCCATCACCAGCGGGGTCATCGTGCCCGTCGATCGCTCGATGCTTGAGGATGTTTTGACTGATGTCCTCGCTTGCCGGCACGCCGATCCGAAACGCGTTGGCGATGACCCGCGATTCGCATCCGCCATCTATCGCGCCGCGCTCGACGGCGGGATCATGGAGGATGTCGTATTCACCTGACCGCCGCTCCCTCTAAGCAAAAATGGCCAAAGTCGAGCTGAGGTGCGAAAGGGAAGGTCAAAGCAGTTCCGGCCTGCTTAGAGGTAATCGTCACTTCCACATGTTCATCTTTCGATCCCCGGCCATCGTTCCCTGGCTGCTTGCGCCACTTCATCCTACGGGCGAGCCTATCGGCCGAGGCAACCGAAATCCTACGGATCGACGCCAGCTCGCGCTTGGTCATCCAGGCGCCGCCGTCGTCGTCCTTTCCGTAGGGCATGTCCTACGGATGCGGGCATGGCGCCGATTCGGGGGAAATCACGTCCGGGGGAGGGGAGGACTATGTAAAAACGTCACTGGATACCACTGCTGACATCAGCGAAAAGAAGGCCGCCCCCGCAAAGAAGGGGGCGGCCAAGTTGGAGGAAAGCCCCGGCCGTGGGAAACAATCCCCGACCGGGTGTTGCCGGGATGTCAGGCCCGGCAACACCATGACTCAGTGCGTGCCTGATAGCTGGTCTCGGCGCAATTTTGTGCGCTGTAGTCCATGCGCAGGCACGTCCTGAGAAACTCACTCGCCTGCTCTATCAGGACCCGTTGCATAAGGCGAGACTATTCAAGAAGTTTAAGCTGTTGCCAACGACTTTAGGTTGTGAGCGCAGCCTGCCATAATCACTGACGCCTCCGTGGCAGTCTGTGCTCACCGTCAAGGGAGACCCACACCATGACGACAAAACGCTTGATGACGACGCTGAGCGTGCTGGGACTGGGGTTCGCGGTCGCTGGAGCGGCGCCGGTCCTCGCTCAGAACTATACGACCGCGCCGCAGCCACCCCCCGCGCCGCCCGCGGCGACACCTACACCAGGCATGCCACCGCCTACGACGGAGCAGCAGGGCACAATGCCGGTCACTCCGCCTTCGACGGAGATGCAGCACCCGAGTTATCCTACGCAGCACTTTGCCAAGCGGCGCACATACAGGCCGCAGAGCGCAACGGCTCAGGACGCAGCGGTTGAACGCCTGAATGAGCAGAGCCTACAGGCAGCTCGGGCCGGCCAAACCTTCATGCCGAGCGGTGGCCAATAGTCAACCAATCCAATCGGTCAAGCATCGGAAGGCCGCCGGCAGCTCATCCGATTCGCTGACCGGGACTTTTTTTCTTCAAAAAGCGCATGGCCGAGCAGGGGGGGTAGGGGAGGGGGAACTAGACCGGATGCTATCTCCGCGCACTTGGCAGCCCAGAGGCCGGCTAGCGGCGCGACCGCGGCGCCGTCCCGTGATCCATCCCACAATTGGCAGCGACGCAGGTTTTCCGGATCGGGCTCACTGTTGTGATCGCCGACCCGGGCCAGCCGGGCGGCGATGCCCAGGCGCCGGAACTCGGCGAGGGGGTGAGGGTGGTCGGTTCGAACAGCGAGCATCATTTTCCTCCGCACCTACCGCTGCAGACGAGGCTGCAGCCGGATGACCTATATATTGTGCCGCGAGGTCCCAAGTATTCGTTGACGGCTCCAAGTATTCGCGCGCCCAGGCGGTACCCGCGAAACCCCGTGAAACACGGGGCGGGGGTGCGGATTTACTTCGCGAGCAGCTTTGCGATTTGGCGAGGACTTTGTTGAGTTTACCATAAATCGGTCTTATGCGACTTTGACTTGGCCCCGTTCATACCACCCGCGCGAGCGGCGCACGATGTGGACGACCGACAACATAACCGGCACTTCCACCAGCACACCAACCACGGTTGAAAGTGCCGCACCCGACTGAAAGCCAAAGAGCGCGATTGCAGTGGCTACCGCCAGCTCGAAGAAATTGCTGGCCCCGATCAGCGCTGAAGGTCCGGCAACACACCATTCGACGCCGAGCTTCCGGTTCAGCCAGTAAGCCAGCCCCGCGTTGAAATAGACCTGTATAATGATCGGCACCGCCAGCAGCGCGATCACGACGGGCTGGCGCATGATCTGCTCGCCTTGCAGGCCGAAGAGCAGCACGAGCGTGAGCAGCAGTGCCGACAACGAAAGTGGCCCGAGATTGCGGAGCGTACGGGCAAGCGCCGCCGGTCCACCTTGCGTCAGCAACTTGCGCCGCCAAAACTGTGCGACGATCACCGGCACAACGATATAGAGCACGACGGACAGGATCAGCGTGTTCCATGGCACCGTAATCGAGGAAAGGCCGAGCAGCAGCGCCACAATCGGCGCGAAGGCAAAGACCATGATCGTGTCGTTGAGCGCGACTTGCGACAGTGTGAAGTGCGGCTCGCCGTCCACAAGGTTCGACCAGACAAACACCATGGCGGTGCAGGGAGCGGCTGCCAACAGGATCAGCCCGGCGATGTAGCCATCGATCTGACCGTCAGATAGGGCCAGAACAGATGCGCGATGAACAGCCACCCGAGCAGCGCCATGGAAAACGGCTTGACCAGCCAATTGATACCGACTGTCGTGGCAATGCCGCGCCAATGCTCTTTCACTTGCCCGAGGGCGGCGAGGTCGATTTTCAAGAGCATGGGGATAATCATCAGCCAGACCAGCACCGCGACCGGCAGATTGACTTCCGCAACGGTCGCCGCACCGAGGGCATGGAAAACACCCGGCACCGTTTGCCCGAGAGCGATACCGACAACAATGCAGAGCGCGACCCACAGCGTCAGATAACGCTCGAATGTCCCCATTGAGGGCGCTTTGGCCGGTGCGGCGAATGCGGCGTCACTCATGACGCCTGCCCTTCGGCTGCATCAGGACGCATCCGGCCGATAGCCTCGACCTGCCGCTTGAGCGACAGCCGATCCAACTTTTCCGGTTGCAGGCTGGCGAAAATCTTGATGCGGTTTTCCAGCACCCGGAAGGCGTCCCGGAACGCCTGCCGCTGAAGCACATCCGATCCCGTCGCGGCGGCCGGATCGGGAACGCCCCAATGCGCCGTAATTGGCTTGCCGGGCCACACCGGACAGGCTTCCCCTGCGGCTTGGTCGCAAACCGTGAACACGAAATCCATTCGCGGCGCGCCCTGTTGTGCAAACTCATCCAAGCTCTTGCTACGCAGGCCTTCGGTGGGCAGATCGAGCGAGCCCAGCAGATCGAGCGCGGAGGGATGCACGCTGCCTTTGGGATAGCTTCCGGCGCTATAGCCTTTGAACCGGCCGCGCCCCCAATGGTTAATCAGCAATTCGGCAAGGATGCTCCGCGCGGAATTGCCAGTGCAGATGAACAGAATGTTGTAGGGATGCTCCGTCATTCTGCCGCCTCGTGGTGCGGCGCGCAGCACGCGGCCGCCAGCGTGGGCTTCGGCGTTGGACTAGCGCAGCAGGCCCCTGTTGTGGTGCGGATTTGTCCGAGGTCGATGCTGTCCCCATAAACTGTGCTTACGCCATGCGTCAGGAAGGTTTCCCATGCGAGTCCTTGCGGATCGCTGATCCATGCCTTTTCCGACTTGGCGTAGCAGCAGGTGGTTGCCCCTTCTTCCAGCACCACCCGATCCGCCTGTTGCAGTCGGTCATAGACCGCATGCAGCTCGTCCTCCGTTTCGACTTGAATCCCGAGGTGATCGAGGCCCGCCTGCTTGCCGCCTATGGAGATCGCGAAATTCACGCGCGGGTCGTCGAGCATCCATTTCGCATAATCGGGCTTGGTCACAGTCGGCGCAGCCGCAAATAGCGCGCTGTAAAACCGCATGGACGCGGCGAGGTCATCAACGGAGACGTGCACGTGCAGGCGCTTCATGGCGGGTTCCTCTCTTGGCGCGTGTGGAAGGATGGCGGACAGCTACGCCGCAGGCTTTGGAATTGCCCCGGCAGCAGTTCTCGGTGAGGTAAGCCAACAGATCATTCATTGCCGGATATTGGGCCGCGTAGATCAGCGAGCGGCCATTTCGGCGGAACGTGACAAGCCCAGCGTGCTTGAGTTGGCTCAGGTGAAAGGAGAGAGCGTTGCGGACGGCAGGTCCAGCTGCTCGCCGATTTCGCCAGCCGCCAGCCCTTCTGGGCCGGTTTGCACCAGCAGGCGGAAGATATCGAGCCGCGACTCTTGGGCGAGCGCCGCAAGGGCGGCAACGGCGTCTGACTTCTCCATATTTCCAATATAGCCGAATGGTCTCAGCCGTCAAGTGTCTTGTGCGCGGTTTGCACTTGTTGCGAAATTCATATGTGGACGACCCCCGCGTGCAAGGGCTTTCGAAGCGGTTCTGGCGGAATGGTCAGGTGCAGTCATATGTCCGGCCCTTCGGTGCGGTGCATATGACCGCTGGCCCTGATGGAGTTCGCTGATCGGGTCCCAATCAAGACTACGCGCTACGTTGCGCTTTGAATTACCCGGGTCTTCCCGATCTGCGGCTCGACCGCTCGCCATCACGTCTCCTTCACCCTCGCATGCGGTGCAGGCCTGCGGCTGTTATGCCGCGTGCCCGAGAACCTGCTTCGCGCGGTAGCCATCTCCGCGCATCATCACCGCCCAAACGATGCGGGCGGTCTTGTTGGCCAGTGCGACCGCGGCGAGCTTGGTCGGCTTGCGCGCCAACAGGGCGCGGACCCATTCGCCGTCTCGTGTCCGTCGATTGCGCGCGTGGCGCAGAACGGCGACGGCGCCGGCGATGAGCAGGCTGCGGATGTATTTGTCGCCACGCTTGCTGGTGCGTCCCAACCGTTCCTTGCCACCGCTGGAGTTCTGCCGGGGCGTCATCCCAAGCCACGCAGCGAATTCTCGCCCTGATCGGAACAGCGATGGATCAGTGACCGTCGCGGCAATCGCACTCGCACCCATGATGCCGACGCCGGGAGAAGCTCCACGAGCTGCAGCGACTGTGGCTGATCGAGGCGACCCGCTACCGTTTGGCGGAGCGGCAAAAGATATTTTTGAGCAGCAGCGTGCGCTACTGAAATCCTTGGAGGAGAAAAGCAGCGAGTATTTAACAAAGCCGTACATGTCAATTGGCAAGTCAGAGATGGAACGGGCAAGAGCATTGCCGAGAAACTTGTGGCCCATAGTCGGCGCCCTCAAGCAAAAAGAGATGAAATGGTGAGAGGGGTGGATCAAGCGGGGTGACGGACAAGACTGGCGGAAAAGCGTGGTCACAATCCTTCCAGCGATAGGAAGTTTTGCCGCGACAATTCTAGTCTTTTGGAATTCAACAACTATGGTCGAAATTTGAAGTCGCTATAACGGAGGCGACAAGACTGCTGGCTGAAGCTCGCCCACTCCCGGAATTGGACACTGAGCAATTTGAGTTTGCTTTGAAGGCGATTGAGGCCGAGCTGCGTGCTCTGGACGAGACGGTCCGCACTGGTACGTTGGAGGCAGTAGTTAGGGGAGCTCGCGAAAGAGCTCGAAACGATGAACCCCCATCAGACCCAGACCGCAGTCGAGTGCAGATATCCTAAACCCCAGTAAAGCAAACCAGAAAAATGAGATTTTCTGAGCTGGCAAAGAAAGCTTCGGCGCTACCCGATATCGGCTTCGATTGCTCGCCGAGCGCCTCCACCGATAAAAATCCGCGCTCGTTCATGGTAACTTGGCATAAGCTTCCGCCACCGGGTGCAGAACATACTGTTCCAGCGCGTTGTTGACCCTGTAGAGGAACCGGTTCGTCGGCTCCAAGGGATCGTTAGTCTGCTCATAGAGGGCGAGCGCCTCAGGGTTGGAGGCTGGTGGCTTGGTCGCGCAGTCAGCCAGCCCGCCCACCACAACCGCCAGGATTCCCAAGTGTGTCAGCTTGGAATGAAGCCGATGCATTATCGAACGGCGTACCCCCTCACCTGCGGCCGCCTCGGCAATGACCCCAACAATCACAGTTTGCGTCGAGTACGCGTAGGGTCCAGCCCGCCGTGTTGCGGACTAGGGCTGATAACGTGCCATCCGGTGTTACGATCCTTCCCCTTCCGCGCTTCCGCCGCCAGCCCGCTCCGCAATCTGGGCGCGCTCCATAGCCGTCAGCTCCTGTGCCTGTTCGACACTACGAACGAACCGCGCCGCTTCGGCGGCGGCACGGTCACGATGGGGGCGGCCTTGGCGTGTTACCCAGAATTACCCATACCGGCGTTCAATCCAAATCTGGCCTAAAATTTCGGCTCTTATTCGCTTGAAATCATTGGTGGGCGCACAAGGACTCGAACCTTGGACCCGCTGATTAAGAGTCAGCGAGACGGAAGGCGTAAGCGAGGGGAAGCGGTCCAGGCTGGGCGCGGATCTGCATGCCGGAAGCTACGGTACTCCGCACCATGGGAGCGGCGATGATTGAAGCGGCCGGGACCGCGCCGGTGTTTCACGCGTCCTCCGCAATTAATTCGTGCTCGCGCTTAATCCGCCAGCCTGTGGGCAAGGGCCGTGGCCGATTACGGCCCGGCCTACGGTCGCACCCGCAATCGCCGCCGCACCTTTGGCAGTCCACACAGAAATAACAGATGCGCTGCTTACGCCAGCAATTACACTTCCGTTCTTGTATGCTCGACATCACACATGCTCCTTCAGGATAAGATCATTGAAGTCCCGGCCCTCTTGATCCGGTACGGCTATCCGGACCTCCCGCCCCTCGCCCCGCCAGCGGATCCAAGCTTCGCGGGCGGCCTCTCGCCCAGTGCGGTCAGGATCGGCGGCGATCACCACCTTCCTGACTTCCCGGGGGAGCATCAGGCCTTTGGCGAGGTTGCCGGCGGAGATAGCCGCCCATGCGGGCAAGCCGAGCAGCAGGCCGGCAGAGGCCGAGGACTCAATGCCCTCGCCCACCACAGGTCCGGCGTGGGTGGAGCAAGGCGGATGGCCCCGCCCCAGCACGGCCCCAGCGTCGCCTTCTGCGGTTCCATTTCCGCCTTGCCGGTGCCATCGCGGCGGAGAAAGGTGCGGTGTATCCCCATCGGCTGGTTGGCGACGTCGGTGACCAAAGCGATCATTGCCGCCAGCCGCCCGCCCTCAGGATGGGGCGTGTCGCCGCGGAACCTGAGCACCGGCACGGTGGCCAGACCGGGCAGACCACGGCCGGCCAAGTAGATATCAACAACAGTTTCGGCGGCTGGCGCTGATCCGCGCCATAGCTGGAGGGCTGCGGCCTGCTTGCGCTCCCGGGTGCGGGTCTCATCCGCGGCATCGGGTCGAACTGGCGGCAACCACGATCCGCCCATGAGACGGCTGAGGGCATCATGCAGGGCGTCCTGGCGGCAGCCGTTGGCGCACCAAACCAGCGCCCGACTGTCCAGCCCTTCCCGGATCGAGAATGTGCCCTGATAGTCGCAGCACGGGCAGCGTCCGCGCCACGATCGTGGATATCGCCGCACATCCATCCGCCCGGCCAGCTCGCGAGCGGTGATCATGAGGCCCTCCGGGGCAGGCGCTTTAACCCGGCCTGCACCTCCTCCCACCAGGCCTCCGGGTCTGTCTGGCTTCGGAACCACCCTGGCCAGCAGACCATATGGAGCCATGTGTAGGGGCCGACGCCGAATGGGAGCAGCTCGCCCCGCTTGCCGCAGACCTCGCATCGTATGGGTCCGGCTTGGCTTGCAGATGGCGATTTAGCTGTATTCGCTGGAGTGAATCTGTTGAACCTATCTAACTTGTTCAGCCGGAATGATTGGCCGACAACCTGTTCCACTCGAACAGCTTCAGCAGCTTCAACGGATTCAACGGGTCGAATACTCGGAGAGGGGCGTCCCGCCGATGTATCTGGCACGTCGGTAATTCGTTCCGGGCCAACAGCTTCAACAAATTCAACAGATTCGCCCTGAAAGAGACGCCGGAAGGCCTCAGCCCAACAGCTCATGGCTGGACCTCCCGAGGTGGCATGTTTGCGATTTCGAACAGGGTGTCGGCGTGGCATGGCTCGCCGGGCCTACAGAAGCAGCCCAGGTTTAGGCCAAGGAGTTCCCGACGCACATCCGCAACGGTGCAGCGAAGGAGGCCGGCTAACAGCGCCTCTCGGCGCAGCTGCGCGGCTTCAGCTCTTCCGCCCGGCAACTCCCTCCGGTCGAACGGGTTGGCGAACCGGCTCGGCCGGCTGACGCACTGCGAGCCTTTGGGCATGCGCCAGTCCTTCACCCGGCGCTGCTGAAACCGTACCGCCATCAGGATGCCTCCCAGAGGCGTGGGTTGACGGGGTAGGCAGCCCGCGCCCGGCGCTGGAACTGGCCACGTTCCATGTCCCGCAACCATCCTGCCTCAATCAGCCAGCGGCAGGCCTCATGGATCGCGTTGGCCTCTCGGAGGCCCGGTAGCCTGTACTTGGCGCTGCAGGGTGGGGACATGCACCTCCCTTGGGCGGCTCCGGTATATCCACCGGGCCAAGGTGCAGCCGTTCCGCTCCACCTGTGGCATGGCGGCGTCGCCGTAGACCCGTTCGCCCATCGGCATCAGGTAGTCGGCCACAAGATAAGCCGCCGCTACGAACGCCCGGCGGGAGATCGTGATGGGCGGCGACGACATGTCATCCCGCCCGCACCACCACAGCAACTCCAGCACCAGTGCGAGACGCAGCGCCGTTCCTCGGGCCTTGCCAAAGGCGGAACGCATCAGCCCCGCCGCCTCGGCTTGCGCGGCCTGCATCTCCCGCCCGAAGTGCTCCAGCTCGTGCAGCGCGTCGGCTGCGACCGGGACCATGACCGGGCGCAACCGCCCGTCATCGCCCGTCATCATTTCCAAGAGCCTGAGGCGCTCGCAGGCGCAGATCGCCCACTCGACCTCCGGCACCACCCGTGCGAGCCGGAACGGCACCGGCTCCGGCCAAAGCCACTGGTACTCGGGCCATCAAGCCGTCATCCGGCTGTGAGAACAGCTCGGCCAGGCGGTCCGGCTGCGTGCCTCCAGTCACCGCTACCGCGAGATGGGGGACGTCGATGGGTACAGGGTATTTCTGCCGTTCGACGCGATATGGACGACCGCCGTAGCTTTCGATCCAGAATGCCCGGCCGCTATCGTTATAATTGTTCATCCCGGCCAGCCACCCAGCCAGTTCGTCCCGCACGATCAGCAGCCCCTTCGGGGCGGCAGTGGCGAGCAACGTGGCCACCCGCTCTATTGTGACATCTGACTGCCGCAGCCGTGGCGCCTGCGGCTCTGGCCCCGGATCGCCGGCCGGAGGGAGCGGGGGCGGGCGCGCATCCTTCGTCGCGGCCTTCACCTCGGCGCGCCAGGCGTCCATCTGCGCCTCACGTGCGGCCGCCGCCGCCTGCCACTCCGCCAACCGGTCGGGGTAGTCACCGAGCATCCTGCGCTCAATCTCGGGGAGTATCTGGCCCATGAGGGCGTCTGACCCGGGGGATTTCCCGCAGCCCGAGTCTCCAACGCATCCCACCCAGAGATGTGGTGGCTCGGCCCAGCCGCGCGTAGCCTGTGCCCACCGGGCGTGCCCGATCAGAGCTGAGGCGCTCGCCAGCAACGGTCCGAGGACGTAGTCCACAGGACACGCCGCGGCGTCGGCCGCGCCCCGCACCCACCCGGCCCAGGCGGCTCCCAGAACGTCTAGGGGCGGATTTGGCGCTGGCCGCCGCAGCGGCCCGAGGACGGACATATCCGGCCCGGGCCACGGCTCAACCTCGGGCGCGTCATGGACGGTGAATCCCGCAGCGTCAGCCATGGGCACCTTCCGCCGGCAAGTTGCCCCTCATCTCGGATGGGATCAGCGCCAGCGGCACTCTGCGGTCAGGGCCGTGCGGTACAGTCTCTGTGATCTCGCGCTCGATCGGGGCGATAGTGGCCTGGTGTTCCCGCCCCCTCCGCAATTCACGGTCGATTGGCCGAGAGGGAAATGTAGTCGGCACTCAGGGTTCTCCAGGATCGTGCCACCCCCCTTGGTGCCCGCTGCCGAAGCGCTTATGTCATGATTAGTAGTATTGTTTCGCACTTCGCCGCCGGTTGCTCCCAGGAGGATCGGCGGCTTTCTCATGCTGTAGCTACGGATGTGCTTCGGCGGATACGGGACTGGAGCCAGCTCTCCAACAGATCGTCCGGGTATCGGACCAGGGCGCCGAGTTTCACGTAGGGCGGCCCGTTGCCGATCAGGCGATCCCGCTCCAGCTTCCGTTCACTGACGTTCAATCGCTGGGCCGTCTGCTTCGGTGTGAGCAGCATTCTGTGTGTCATGAGCGCTCCTGTGGTTGCGAGCGGCGGTTAGATGACCCTCCAGGCGGGACAAAAGGAGACGAAACAACCTGTGCGGAAACCTCATCACGACTGGTCTTCTTTGCACCATGTCTTGACGTGGTCGCGCACTGTTCTAAGCGACCATCCTGGCGCGCCGATGCGCGTGCCGCATTCCTTCGCGACCAGATTAGCAAGTGGTTTCGTTTCCATCTCAAGCACTAGACAACCCTCACCCTTGAGACGGTCTAACGTTGCGCAGATCCGCCGTTTTACGCTGGGCCGGCCCCCCTTGTTGCGTTGCAACGCCCACTCGATGGGCGCGCTCGCGTCCAGAATGACGTACGTGCCTCCAGAATTGTCGCCCGGGGCTGCGGCGGGCTTCCTTCGGGCCGATTTCCTACGGCTCCTCCACATCTTCATGGTCAAGCCGGGCGAGTGTTCGCCCACCGCGTCCTCCGCCGTGGTCTTCTTAGCCATCGCAGCGGCAATCCACTCGCCAATCCCCTCCACCGCACGCCGAACCGGATCGTCGGCCAAATGCGCGTATCGTTGCGTGGTCACAGCGTTGGCGTGCCCGAGCAGCTTGCCCACGACCGGCAGGCCCATGCCAGCCCCAACGCCGACTGAGGCGAAGGAATGCCTCAGATCGTGCAGTCTCACCCCGGGCAACCGAGCGGCCATGCGCACGCGCTGCCAGACCTTATCCAGGCCGATGTAAGGGGCGCCTTCACGATGCCCGCAGATCACATACGGATTGCCCTCCTGGCGCGGCAGATCGGCCAGCACGGCCAGTGCGGGGGCGTTCAGATAGACCACCTTCCGTCCGGTCTTCGAATCGGGCAGCAGTAACAGCGCACGCTCGAAATCCACATCGATCCAACGCAATGTCATGATCTCGCCGCGCCGGCAGCCGGTGAACAAGAGCAGCTTGATCGCCGCAGCCGGGTACGGATCGCCAGCACTGGCGATTTGCCCCTCAAGCACCTCGGCCAGCCGGGCGATTTCAACTTCCGACAAAAACCGCTCCATCTTCCTGGAAGGCGGTTTCTTCACGCCTGCTACCGGGTTGTCGTTGCGCAATCCACGTGTGATCGCGAAAGTTATGACGGCTCCCAGGGCCGCCACTGCCTGGGCTGCAGTTCCGCGCCCACCCCGGACAACAGCACCGGGACGGCGTTCCTTGGGTTCCGGCTCGGCCGTCCTCCCGGCAGACACGTCCCGCATCATCCGTTCAACGTCGGTTCGGGTCATCTTGTCGGTCCGCAACCGGCCGATCAGCGGTTTGATGTGATGCTCAATCCGCCCTCGGTCATTCTTGATCGTGGATGGCTTCTTGTGTCCAACGCCCTCGGTCAGATAGAGGTCGCATAGTTCTGCAATGCTCATACTGCCGGCTTCCGCCTTCCGGGCCTGCACCGGGTCGCTGCCCCTGGCCACCTCACCTAGTAGGTGGATCGCCTCCTTCCGGGCCGTCTCCGGTGTCCAGGGCGAGCCATGCTTCCCGATGGTGATCCGCCGCGATGGGGCATTGCGCCCACGGCCGGCGCGATACTGAACCAGGTAGCTCTTGGCCCCGGCTGGGGTGACCCGCAGCCCGAAGCCTTTGAGGTGATCGTCCCAGATGATGTAGTCCTTGGACCCAGGCCGCACAGCATCCACGAACCGCTTCGTGATTTTCGCCAAATCGACCTCCGGAAGAGTTCCAGTGGTTCGAATCTTCCCGCTCCATCCGGACGCGTCACGACCACCGTCGAGTTCATGTCAGCACCACGTAAGCACGTGGCATGTGGTTGTTGAGGGCGAATGTCGGTTAAATGTGGGCCTGTGTCAAGGAAAAGCGCGGGCAGCAGTGTTTACAGGTGGTGGAAGGTGGTCGATTGTGACTCCGGAAGTAGGATTTTGGTTCCGTCATTCGTTCCCCCCAGCCAGGGGCGCGTGGTGCTGACCGCGGGAACACCTTCGCAGATCAACCGAAAGTTGCCAGCCGAGCCCGCCTGCCTTGGGCCGGGCGGGCAATGGACATTGGTTCCGTGGGTAACTATCGACCTTGGTTGTCAACAAGGTGCGCGTCAGGTTCTCGCAGCGTTTTTTCACCAGTGGGGTGTTTATTTGCGAAGCAAACCGAGAGAAGCATTTGCAAAGCGATTTTTCGGATCCCGGGTGATCATCCCGCGCTGGCGGATTTGATTTCTCGCACGGAGCGGTTGATGCACGGATCTGGTGTGGGGCGCGACCGGCCCCAGGCTTCTTACGGACGTGATGAGGACTACACCAACCTTTGAGCAAGCGCACCCTTAGCGGAGGTTCTTCCCGATTCACCTCGATTGATTTTTGGAAGCCGTTTCTGCCGGAAGCTATAAACCGAACCGGTTCCGTCCATGCTACACGGAGCGGAACATGAGCAGAACCCGACGCAGGATCGATGCCGCGCTGAAGGCGAAGATCGCCCTGGAAGCGCTGAGGGAAGACGCGACAGTGGCCGAGCTGGCGGTGCGTTACCAGGTGCATCCGACACAGATCTACGCCTGGAAGAAGCAGCTGCTAGAACATGCCGAACGGGTTTTCCGGACCGGGACAGACGACGGGCAGTCGGCGAAGGAAATCGCCCAACTGCACGCCAAGATCGGCGCGCTGGTAGTGGAGCGGGATTTTTTAGCGCCGAGGTCCGGCAGATGAGCGCGGCGGGCCGGAGAGCGATGCTCGATCGCGGCCACGGGCAGCTCTCAGTACGGCGACAATGCGCGTTGCTTGGGCTGGCGCGCTCGGGTGTTTATCGGGCGAAGCCGGAGCATGACGCGGATGAGCTGTTACTGATGCGACGGATTGACGCGGTGTTCGTCGCGTGGCCGTTCTATGGCTCGCGGCGGATCGCGGCGACGCTGAGCACGGGCGGGGAGAAGGTAAACCGCAAGCGGGTGCAGCGGCTGATGCGGGTGATGGGGATCGCGGCGCTGGGGCCGAAGCCGCGCACCAGCAAGCCAGGGCCTGGACACAAAATCTACCGGTATCTGCTGCGGGACGTGCGGATCGAGCGAGTGAACCAGGTATGGTGCGCGGACATCACCTACATTCCGATGCGGCGTGGGTTCCTGTATCTGGTGACAGTGATGGATTGGTGGAGCCGCGCGGCGCTGTCGTGGCGGCTGTCGAACACGATGGATGCGGGGTTTTGCGTGGACGCACTAGAGGACGCCCTGCGACGACACGGCCGGCCGGAGGTGTTCAACACGGACCAGGGCAGCCAATTCACCGGTGACGCATTTGTCGGCACGCTGCTTGGGGCCGGGATTGCAGTGTCGATGGATGGCCGAGGTCGGTGGATGGACAACGTGTTCATCGAGCGGCTGTGGCGCTCGCTCAAGCATGAGGAGGTTTACTTGAAGGACTATGCGGACGCGCGCGAAGCGCGGCTGGGGATCGGCGCGTGGATGGAGTTCTACAACGAGCTGCGCCCGCATCAGGCGCTGGGACATCACATGCCGATGGCGGTGTGGCGGGCCGGCCTGGCGGGCACGGCTGTGGATATGCCGCCTCGCTTGGACAACGCTGGCGCGTTGCCCACAGATCCACAGCCGCCACAACAGCAGGAAGAGGTTTATGCTTAGCTTGAAAGAAGGGAGGACGAGAGCCGGACGGGGGCTGTAGCTAAGCAGCGGGCCAAATTGGTCCCATAGGTGGGGTCCACCTCATACGGGCAAACTTACGATCGAGGCGGGGAACGCATTCCTGGACGACGTCTACGTCGCCCATAATGCCGACGTGACGGCAGGGCAGTATGTGATGTTGGCTGTGACCGACACGGGATGCGGAACGGGTGTTCGAGCCGTTCTTTACTACCAAGCCCGAAGGTATAGGGACCGGGCTTGGGCTAAGCATGGTTTATGGGTTTGTAAAACAGTCGGGAGGCCATGTTAAAATCTACAGTGAGCCAGGTCAGGGAACTACTGTCCGCATCTATCTACCGCGCGCGCGAGAGGAGGAAGATGTCGAAATCGATGTGGGGACTGGGCCGGCATCAGGTGGCAACGAAACAGTGCTGGTGGTGGAGGATGATGAGGACGTCCGGGCTACGGTCGTGGACATGCTGTCGGAGCTTGGATATCGCGTTCTGAGAGCAAAAAATGCGGAAGGCGGGCTGGCAATCATCGAAAGCGGTGTGCCGATTGATATTCTTTTCACGGACGTCGTAATGCCGGGAGCGCTCCGTAGCCCGGAACTGGCGCGTAAGGCGAGGGAACGGCTGCCCAATCTTGCAGTATTGTTCACCTCAGGGTATACCGATAATGCCATCGTTCATGGCGGCCGGTTGGGCGATGGGGTCGATCTTTTGAGCAAACCCTATAGCCGTGAGGCGCTTGCGCGGAAGCTACGTCACGTGCTGCACAATCAGCAGCAGCGCAATCTTGGGCGGAGTTTGCCATCGCGATCCGCCGGTAAGCGCTGGGGCGCTCCGCCGGAGTCGCGCACCCTGCGGGTGCTTGTTGTTGAAGACGACGCGATGATCCGATCGTTGACGGTGGAGATGCTGGCGCAGCTTGGGCATTATGTCGCCGAAGCCGCACATGCGAACGAGGCGTTCGAGTTGCTTGATCAACGTGAGTTCGATGCGCTGATGGCTGATCTCGTGCTGCCGGATGTTGCACGCGAGGAACTGGCCGCCCGAGCAGTTCGTAAGCATCCCGGTTTGCGCGTCGTGTTTGCCTCCGGCTACGAGGCGCTTCCGCAAACAGCCCGGAGGGAGGAGTTGCGGGACGCCGTTCTGTTGCGGAAACCGTATGACGTAGACAGTCTGGCTGAGGCGTTGAGGACTGCGAGCGCGTCAGCCAGGGCGCCGGGGGACTTTTAGGAGCTCTTCCACGCGCTGGCGTGATCGAGCAGCTCGCTGTCCTCGCGGGTGAGTTTGACATCCACGGCTTTGAGGGTTTCGGCGAGCTGAACCTCGCTAGTGGCGCTGACGATCGGAGCGGTAATGCTTGGCTGGGCCATAAGCCAGGCGAGGGCGACCTGAGCAGGGGTTGCGCGGTGGCGAGCCGAAACGGTATCCAATGCGTTCAGGATCTGCCGGCCACGCGCCTTGAGGTATTTCCGAACTCCCTCGCCGCGGGGGCTTTTTGAGAGGTCGGTCTCGGAGCGGTATTTGCCCGTGAGGAAGCCAGCGGCGAGCGGGTAGTAATTGATAACGCCCAGCCCCTCTGCCTGACACAATGGCTCGAGTGCTTCCTCGTAAATCTGGCGCTCAAGTAGATTATAGTGCGGCTGCAGCGTTTCATAGCGTGGCAAGCTCAGATGGGCGCTGGTATCGAGGGCCTGCTTCAGGCGGGGGGCCGTATAGTTCGACGCACCGATGGCGCGGATTTTGCCCTGGCGGATCAGGGAGGCAAAGGCCTCAAGTGTTTCTTCCAGCGGGGTTTCCTGGTCGTCCTGATGGGCCTGGTAAAGATCGATAACATCGGTGCCCAGCCGGTTAAGCGAATTTTCCACGGCAGCCGCGATGGTGGCCTTGGACAGGCCTTTCCCATCGGCACCTTTGGCCGAGCCTACCTTGGTGAGGATCAAGACGTCGTTTCGCTTGCCGCGGCGGCGCAGCCAACTGCCGATGACCGTTTCCGATTCTCCACCGGTGTGGCCGGGAACCCAGCGGGAATATACGTCGGCGGTGTCGACGGCGTTAAAACCGGCTTCGACCAACGCGTCGAGCAGCTTGAACGAGGCTCCTTCGTCGGCGGTCCAGCCGAGTACGTTTCCGCCGAAGATCAATGGGGCCGTCGAAAGGCCGGACCGGCCGAGCATACGCTTTTCCATCACCGACGCTCCCTTAAGCAGTTCATGCCCATCGATATGAGATTCCCGGCACGACGGCAAATCGGAGCAGCTATGCCTGAGCGCATTGGGGTAGGACCGGAGCCGGCTTGCACAAACCGGCGGGCGGGGGCAGGTTTGTCTCGGCCCAGGAGACACAAGTGCCGAGAGATGCATTTGCACGGTCGGAGACTGCGGCACGCGCCAGCATTGCCGCACGGCCGACGAACCGCCGGTTTTTTGTCATGGCGCTGCTGTTCGTAACGGTCGTTATCACCTACCTCGATCGCAGCAATCTTTCGATCGCCGCTCCTGGCATCGCACGTGAATTCGCTCTATCGCCGGTGCAGGTGGGCGTAGTGTTCTCCGCCTTCGGCTGGAGCTATACGCCGCTGCAAATCCCCGGAGGCTGGCTGGTCGATCGCGTGCGACCGCAACTGCTGTACGCGGTGGCGATCCTGCTCTGGTCGTTCGCGACCCTCGGGGTGGGAGTGGCCGCGGGTTTCACCACGCTGATCGTGCTCCGAGTGGCGATCGGTGTATTCGAGGTGCCAAGCTTCCTTATTAACAATCGGGTCGCCACGACGTGGTTCGGCGAAGGCGAGCGTGCTACCTGCATCGCGGTTTACACCGCGGCCGAATATGTGGGGCTGGCGTTCCTGACGCCGCTGCTTGCGTGGCTTGCGGTAACTTTCGGCTGGCCCGCGATCTTTTTCGCGACCGGCGCGGTCGGTGTGGTCTGGGCAGCGGTCTGGTTCGCCTGTTACCGAGAGCCGAAGGACTTCGCGGGAGTCAATCAGGCCGAACTGGAGCTGATCCGATCAACGGGCGGCATACCGGATCTCAGCGAGCATATCAGTGCGCACAACCGCGATGTGGGATTTACGTGGCGAGATCTTGGCGTCGTGCTCGGGCGCCGTAAGCTGTGGGGCATCTACTTCGGTCACTTCGCCTGGGGCAACACGGCGACCTTCTTCCTGACGTGGTTCCCGACCTACCTTGTGAGATACCGACATCTCAATTTCATTAAGGTGGGGATTTACGCCTCGCTGCCGTTTCTCTGCGCTTTCGTCGGCGTGCTCTGCTCCGGAACGATGTCGGACCTGTTGGTGCGCCGGGGGGTGAGTTTTACTGTTGCGCGAAAGGTTATGATTATTGGCGGGCTTGGGCTGTCCTCGGTGATCATAGGTGCGAACTACGTGACGAGCCCGCCGCTGATTATCATGTTCCTGGCCCTGGCCTTTTTCGCCAATGGTCTGGCCTCGATCCACTGGTCACTGGTGTCGGCCACGGCGCCGCAACGGCTGATCGGGTTGACGAGCGGCATGTTCAACTTCGTCGGCGGCCTTGCCGCAATCGTCGGACCGATCGTCATCGGTCTGCTGTTACGGGGCGGCAGCTTCACCGGACCGTTGATCTACATCGCCTGCATCGCCCTGCTTGGGGCGTGTTCGTACATCTTTGTCGTCGGCAAGCTGGAGCGCGTGCCGGACTGATAGACGGAGGGACCGCAACCATGAAAATCACCAAAGTCGAGCCGGTCATGGCCGACCGTTTCTGCTTTGCGCGCATCGAAACCGATGAGGGATTGACAGGGATCGGCGAGAGCGGTGCGTGGGGTCAGCTTGAGGCGAGCGCCGCGGCGGTCACGAAGTACGCCGAGTACCTCGTGGGCAAGGATCCGCGGCCGATTGAGCATCATTGGAACGTGATGCTGCGGGCCAACCACTTTACCGGCGGCGCCATTAATGGGGCGGTGTCGGCGATCGATATCGCTCTGTGGGACATCAAGGGCAAGTATCACAGCGTGCCGGTTTATGAGCTCTTGGGCGGGCAGATGCGGGATAAGGCGCGGATCTATGGCCACGTAAAGGGACGCACGCGCGAGAGCCTGATCGCAGAGGCGAGACGGCTAAAGGCGGAGGGCATCACCGCGTTGGGTCATCTTAATCCGCTGCTCGACGAGGATGAGGAGACCAAATATTACAAATCGCACGCGCAGAAGATAAACGAGGCTATCGATATAGTGCGGTTGCTGCGCGAAACTGTGGGGCCGGAGGTGGATCTCTGCATCGAGATTCATCGCCGGCTGACGCCGCCGGAGGCGATCGCGCTGGGGCGAGGGATCGAGCCCTATACTCCGATGTTCTTCGAGGATCCGTTGCGGCCGAACAGCTTCGACGCGATGGCCTGGGTTGCCGACCACATCAACATCCCGGTGGCGACAGGCGAGCGGTTCGTTAACATGTATCAGTTCCAAACTCTGCTGACGCGGCATGCGGTCGAGTATCTACGGCCGGATGTTTGTCTGTGCGGTGGCATCACGGGAGCCAAGAAGATCGCGGCGCTTGCCGAGGCGCATGATGCCTGGATCGTGCCGCACAATCCGCTTTCGCCGGTCAGCACGGCTGCCTGCCTGCAGATCGCGGCCTGCATTCCGAACTTCGCAATCCAGGAGTATCCGTCGCGCACCCCTGAGCTGGACGGCAACAGCGCGGCCCTGGGCGCCGAGCTGGTGACCAGGCTCGAGGATCACGTGCGCGGGTTTATGGCGATTCCGACGACACCCGGGATCGGGGTCCAACTGGTTCCCGGTGTGGAGCGCCGGTTTCCGCCCAAGCCTCGGCGCATCCGGATGCGGCCGCACGAGGACGGGTCGGTGGTGGATATGTAGCCGGCCCTCACCCGGCGCCCTGTGGGCGCCGGCCTCCCGCAAGCGGGAGAGGCTCAGCTTGGCGGCGTGGTGGATTGGGTGCGTTCGCCGTATTTCATCCCTTCCAGCTTCAGTCCGTCGGGGTCCAGGAAGAACACGGCATAGTAGTCCTCGTAGTACTCGCCGGCTGGATCAACAATCGTGGCACCCAGTTCCTGCAAGAACGACTGGAGCTCATCGACATCGCGCCGGCTGCGTAACTGAAACGCGTAGTGGTGGAAACCCACATCGCCAATCCGATGCTTGTGTTTCTTGCCCTGTTCGTCGGCTGGTCCAATCCAGAACCGCGTCTCGCCATTGGTCCAGCCGATTGCGTCTTCGTATTCATCGGAGATTTCGAAGCCCAGAAACTCGAAAAGCTTCCCGTAGAACACTTTCGACTTCTCGTAATCACTTACTCTGATAACGATATGATCTATCCCGACGACCCGGCTCATGTCGCGCCTCCCGCACTGATTTCTGGTATGATAGCAGGGAGCTGATAGGGCATGCGAACGGTTTGCGCACAGGTCTCGCGTCGCGGTCTGATCAGCGTCTGGTCCCACGAGATTGCTTCGTCGCTACGCTCCTCGCAATGACTCGAGTGCGGTGGCCATCCTGGCGAGAGCATTGACCAAATCCCCGGTGCGGAAGGGTTTGCCGATGCGCGGCGCCTCTTGGAGCACCTGATCGTCCAAGACCTTATCCCCGTAGCCGGTGACAACTACGAACGGGATGCTGCGGGTGGCGAGGACCTCGGCGACGCAGGTGGACGGCTCGCCGTCGAGATTGAGGTCGAGCACCGCCATATCCGGGGTTTCAAGCTCGAGCAGCGAGAGCGCCTTGGAAATGCGAGGGGCCGGGCCGATCACCCGGCAGCCGCAGTCTTCCAGGTGTTCCTGGAGGGCCATAGCGACGATTGATTCGTCTTCGACAATCAGGACGCGGACACCCTGAAGGACTTGATCGGTGAAGGTTTCCGGCATGTTTCAGCCCTCCTTCAGCGGGAATTCGATGCGGCAGGTGAGGCCTTCGGCCGCGTAGGACAGCTCGGCTTCGCCGCCCAACTGGTACTCGGTAGCGCGGAGGATGAGGCGAGAGCCGAAGCCTTCGTTGTCTGGTGTTTGGACCGGCGGGCCCCCACGCTCCTCCCACCGTAAGCGGACCATGCGGCTGTGGCTTGGGTTTTCCCGAAGCTGCCACGAGACATTCAGGTGCCCCTGTTCGGCGGAAAATGCGCCGTATTTGAGGGCGTTGGTGGCGAGCTCGTGCAGGATCAGGCTGAGACCCAAAGCCTGTTTGGGCGGGAGGGGAATCGATGGGCCCCGGATGCTCATGCGCTCGCCGTGACCAGAGCGATAGGGGTTCATAGCCTGTTCAACTAACAGTTTGAGGTCGGCTTCCCGCCACTGCGAGCCGAGCAGGATGCTGTGTGCCTGCGCGAGGGCGTGTAGCCGGCCGGTGAACACCTCCCGGAACGCTTCAACACTGTTTCCGTTCGTCTGCGAGGCGAGTGCTTCGACGACGGTAAGCGTGTTTTTCACCCGGTGGCTGAGTTCCTGCGTAAGAAGCTGGAGCTGCTGCTCGGCGCGCTTGCGGTCGCTGATGTCCAGGCAGTACTCGACTATCAGGTTGGGCTCGATACGCTGACCCGCGAACAGCATCCAGCGGCGGGTGCCATCGCCTTGGATGTATTCCTTTTCGTAGCGACCGATGCGGCCGGTTTCGTCGAGGGTCTTCATCTGCGCTTCGGTGGTCTCGACGAATTCGGGCGGGGTCCAGGTGCGCCAGGTTACTTCGCGGGCCTGGATCTGCTGGCGGGTGCAGCCGGTCATGTGCAGGAAAGCCTCGTTGGCACCGACTACGGTGCCGATGTCGTCGAAGAAGATCACGCCGACGGCTTCGGTTTCCAGCACCTTGCGCAGGCGCGCCTCGCTTTCGCGGAGGGATTGCTGGAGCTGGTAGGCGTTGATGGAATCGGCGGCCTGGCGGGCGCAGATATCAACCAGGCGGAGGTCGTGGGCGGAGAAGTGGCGCGGTTCGCGGAAGTGGGTCGATAACATGCCGACCAGCTTGCCGCTGGTGGTGAATAGTGGCGTGCATTGAACGGCGCGAAAACCGGCGAGGCGCGCGATTTCCTGCACCTCCTGGTAGGCTGGCCCGACGGCGACATCCTCGATCGTGACCTGCTGGTTTCTGGAGAGCGCTATGCCGGAGGCAGAGGTATTGCCGGCGTCGATCTCCGCGATACGGCGCAGGATCTCATCCTCGAAACCGCGTTCCACGGCAAGGCGCAGGATGCGGCGATCCGGGTCGTAAAGCTGGATATGGCCGAAATCGGCACGGAGGAGCTCGATTGTCGTATCGAGGATGTCGGTCAGCGGGGCTTCGAGCTGGCTCGCTTCCACGATGCGGGTGCTGAGCTGCTGCAGCCGGGCCATGGCGCGCAGCTCTTCGCTCAAGGCATCCTCGGCCTGTCTGCGAGCGGTAATGTCGACAAAAGTCAACACCACGCCCTCGATGCGGTCTTCGACGGTGCGGTAGGGGCGCACGTGAACAGTCACCCAATGTCCATCGTGGGTAGCGATCTCGTTTTCGATCGGGATGAGCGTGCTGATTACCTGGTGGGCATCCCTTTGCAGATCCTCGTAAACGAAGCGGTGGGTGAAGTCCGAAATGGACCGGCCGATATCGGCGTTGGTGATATTGAAGTAGTTGGTGACAGCGGGGGTGAAGAGCTTGATTGTGAGGTCGGTGTCGAGAAAGAGGGTGCCGATCTCGGTCGCGGCCATCAGGTTCTGCAGGTTGTTGTGGGCCAAAGAGATGGTTTCGAATTTGACCTTCAGCTCGGCGTTGACGGTCTGCAGCTCCTCGTTCATCGACTGGAGTTCTTCCTTGCTGGTCTCCAGCTCCTCGGCGGTTGAGCGGTATTCTTCGTTGATCGACTGCAGTTCCTCGTTGGCGGCCCGCAGATCCTGCGTAGCCTGCTCGTACTGGTGGCGGCTGACACTGAGGCTTTCCTGGGCAGTGCTGAGTTCCTTGCGCAAGCGGTGAACCTCTTCGAAGTTCCCGTCCTCCTCACTGGGCGGGTTCCGTGGCTCCCGGGCCACGCCGCCATCAATGAACATGACCAGCGCCTGGGTCGCTGCTCTCCCATCGTGATCTCCGGCCGGGAGGACATGGAGGGCAACCATCCGCCTGTTGCCATTGAAAGCGACGGGCAGGGGCAGGGTCAGGGTAGGCTGGTTGTCATCAAAGGCGCGCTGCAGCGCAAGCTTGAGGTCCACCTGGAGTTCCGGGCGGACCTGCAACGTTAGGTCGGAGCTGAAGGAACCTTCGGAGGGCAGAAAGAAGCGGCCGGCAGTGGGCGACAGGTGCAGAATGCGATGGGTGCTATCGACCAGAACGCTGGGGGGAGCATGCTCTTCCAGGGCGCGGGCGTGGGCGTGCCGGATGCCGGTGGCTGACACCGGTGCCGGCAGCGGCCTCTTTTCGGGATGAGGAAACTGCCGGTGGTTGGCCGCGAACTGCATCAGCGGAAGGGGGGCGCGTTCGGCCAGCTCAAGGGCGCCATAGAGGCGGGCGTCACGATCGATGATGGTGAACAGCGTGGAGCTGGTGTCGGCGGCTTCAGCCGAGCCGAGAAAGAGGAAGCCGCCGGGCTTGAGGGCGTAGTGGAACAAGTTGCAAAGCTGGCCCTGCAGATCGCGTTCCAAATAAATCAACAGGTTACGGCAGGCGACCAGATCCAGCTTAATAAAGGGCGGGTCTTTCAGCACGCTGTGGGCAGCGAACAGCACAATGTCCCGGAGCTCCTTCTTGACCCGGTAGTGCGCACCATCTTCGACGAAGAACCGGCGCAGGCGTTCTTCGGAGACATCGGCTTCGATGGCCCTTGGGTAGCAGCCCTCGCGCCCGGCAGCCAGTCCAGCTTCATCGAGATCCGTCGCGAAAATCTGGATCGGCGGGTGGACTCCGCGGCGATCGGCTTCCTCCAGCACCAGCATTCCGATGGAATAGGCCTCCTCTCCGGTGGCGCAGCCGACAACCCAGATGCGGACAGGGGAGTCGTCCTGGAGGCGGTCGAAGATAGGCCGGACGACTTTTTCTCTCAGGGCCGCGAAAACGTGGCGGTCCCGGAAGAATCTGGTCACAGAGATCAGCAGGTCGTGGAATAGTTCCCGGGCTTCCTCCGCGTTCATCTGCAAATAGCGGTAGTAGCCGCTTAATGTGTCCTGCCGCGTGACCTGCATCCTGCGGGCAACACGGCGCATGATGGTAGCACGCTTGTAGCTGAGGAAGTCGTGCCCGGTGCGGCCACGCAGCAGCATGATGATCTGGCGCAACTCCTGCTCGGCCAGCTCTCCTTCAAGGTGGCGCAGCGCGTCCTTGCTGCGCATGACCTCGGCGGTGCGGTCGGCGAGCTGAGGGACGGTGCCAACGAAATCAGCCACCCCGGTAGCGACCGCTCCGTGGGGCATGGCCGGATATTCGGCTCCGCTGGGGTCCTGAACGAAGACAAGGCCGCCGGCCTCCTTGACCGCGCGGACCCCGAGGGCGCCATCGGAGCCAGAGCCGCTGAGCACGATGGCAATGCCATCGCCGCGGGCGGCGGCGACGGAGCGGAAGAACATGTCGATGGGCGCGCGGCGGCCGCGGGGTTCGGTGAAGGGGCGGGCGGCCACGTCATCTCCACGGATGACGAGCTCGCGGTCCGGAGGGATGACATAGACGTGATTGGGGCGGAGCTGAGCGGTGTCTTCGACCTGGAGCACCGGCATTTGGGTGCGGGTGGCAAGGATTTCGCCGAGGGCGCTGGGGCGATCGGGGGCGAGGTGGACGATGACGACGTAGGCCGCACCGAGGTGGGTATCGACTTGGGCGAAGAAGTCCTGGAGCGCGACTATCCCACCGGCGGAGGCGCCGATAGCGCAGATTGGTGTGGGAGTGGGCGCATAGCCGTGCTGACTTGCATCCATCATCAGCCCCCTCCCGGTTTAGGGTTTCAATAGTCGCGCATTTTACGCCCAGGAGAGTGGAATACCAAGGGTTGTGTTTTATTTCGAGAACACAAGGAGGAACGTTGGAGTATTGTTACGTTGTTCCGGTTTCCGCGATGTCATGTGTCTAATTGGAGGAGCGAGAGTACTGGAAGTGCGGATTTATGGGTGTCGGCTTTTCGGATCAGACGTTTGTCAGCGGTGACGAGTTTGCACCCTTCCCGCTCTGCCAGCGCGAGATAGATGCAGTCATAGGCGGGGTGGTCGAGCTGGATCGCAAGCCGTGTGGCGGGTTCGAGCAAGGGGCGCATGGGCATCAGCTCGATCTCGGAGTAGGCGAGGAGCCGGGCCGCCGCATGCGCCTCTTGTTCAGTGAGTTCTCCCCGCCGGGTTTTTTTCCAGAGCACGTTGGCGCATTCGGGAAACACAAGCTCCGGAGCGATCAGTGGGTGGTTGCGCAATCGAGTGGCTGCTTGGGTTCCGTCCTCTTGGATGAGCCATTTGATAACGACGCTGGTATCAATGACGTAACGCGTCACCGCTCGTCGCGGCCTTCGCGGACCAGTACCTCGGCCGGGGTGTGGTGACGACCGGCAGTAAGGGCACGAAACTGCGCGGCGAGTTCGTCGAAATTGCCTTCGGGTTCTCCAGAGAGGACCTGACGCAGGATATCACGGACTTCGGCTTCGGCCGACTGGCCGTGGCGAGCGGCACGGCGCTTGAGGCGGGCGACAAGCTCATCGTCCAGATTGCGAACGCTTATGCTGGCCATGCGGGCCCTCCGTGCCATCAATGATGGCAATGAGAGCATATGGCTCCAGGTGGGGTCAAGTCAGTCCGTGGGGCGCGAGGTAGCGGATGGTTAGTATCGGGTATAACGGTGCTGCAGGAGGTGTGACATGAAGCTGAGCGCGCGCAATCAGATCAAGGGCCGGATCGTGGGGGTGCAGAAGGGGCAAACCACAGGGCATGTGCGGATCGATGTTGGAAATGGGGTGACGATTTTTTCCTCAATCACCAATGAGGCGATTGATGATCTGGGGCTGCAGGTGGGAGATGCGGCGATAGCGGTGATCAAGGCCTCGGACGTGATGGTGGCGAAGGAGTGAAGCGGGCGGTCCTCGTCGGGGCTTTAGGGGGTTGCTGGGAGCCGCGCCAGGGGCGGGATGGGCTGAGGGATTGGTTCTCGGGCATGCGACCGTGCAGGCTCCCGCGGCGAAGGAAGCTCTCGCAAATCCGTGCGCAGATGGCCCGCTCAAGGCCGGCCATGACGGGTTCTGTACAGTTGATCTGGCAGTGATCCGGCAGTTGCCGGCGGTAACGGAGAATATCTCGTTCCTGACCGGGCACGGCGAGGAGAAAGGCACCTACAGGGGCGCGCTGCTCTGGGCCGTTCTGGAGAAGGAGGGGGTTGTCGGGGCTGGAGGGGCTCGGGCGCGGGTTGGGCAGGAGGTGCTGATAACCGGCCGGGATGGTTATGTGGCGGCTTTGGGGATGGGGGAGATCGACCCGGCGTTCGAGGGCAAGCAGGTGCTGCTGGCGTATGAGGGGGACGGGAAAGCGATTCCGCTACGGTTGGTGGTGCCAGGGGACAAGTTTGGTGGGCGGGCAGTGAGGGACGTGGTGCGGGTGGAGACCCTCACCCGGCGCTTCGCGCCGACCCCGGATCGGCGTCCGGGGCAGGCCTCTCCTGCCGAGCGGGAGAGGTGAAAGCCAGGGCGCCTGGCCGACAATGTAATCAGCGTCCAACCGCACCGGGTTGCTTCGGCGCCTCCGGCTCCCCGCCATGACACGGTGCGAAGACGGTCAGGCGGAGGAGTCCTCCTCTAGCTGAGCGTTGAGCTCGGCGCCGACGAGGACCGAGTAGGCTGAGAGGTAGAACCAGAGCATAATCCCGACCACCGCGGCGATCGAGCCGTAGGTGGCGCCGAGATTGGAGAGGTTGGCGACGTAGTAGTTGAGGCCTGCCGAGACGGCGAGCCACAGGCAGGTGGCAGTTACCACCCCGGGAAAGATGCGCTGGTCGGCCCGGCGGTGCCGTGAAGGGCCGACGCGATAGAGCACATAGAACGATCCGGAGGCGATGAAGAGCAGGAACAGGAGGCCGGCGCCGTGGATCAGTTGTCCGGCCTCGGCCTGCAGTCCGATGAAATTGATCACCACCGGCACAAAGACGAGGAGGGCGATCCCGAGCACGACAACCATCATGGCGCCGAGCGTGATGCCCATGGTGAGGAATTGGAAGAGGAGAAAACTGCGCTGCTCGGTGGCGTTGTAGGCGACGTTGAGGGCCGAGAGCAGCGACTTGGTTCCGGTGACGGCGCTGTAGAAGGTGATGGCTGAGCCGACGATCAGCCGGAGTCCGAGTTGTCCGGGAGGCTGGCCGACCAGCTCGTCCACACGGTTAGCGACCAGGGCGTAGGCGGGGGGCGGTAGAATGCCGTGGAGCAGGAGGAGCTGCTGCTCGACGGTCTGCTTGTCGAAGGCCAGGCCATAGATGGAGACCAGCATGGTGATGGCCGGGAACAGGGCAAGGGTGGCGTAATAGGCGCAGCCTGCGGCGGCCATGGAGCCGCGGTCCGTGATCATGGCGAGCGCAGTGCCCGCGATAACGCGCCACCACCGCCGGCGCCGCGGTTCAGGTGGTTGGTTTCTGACGTCCTGGACGTGTGAAGTCTGGGTGTCCAACACCTCCCCTCCCTGCGTAGCGGGACATGAGCGGAACGCAGTCCGGTTCAAGTCCGTCGGCGGCGCCGCCTGTCTTAATCTGTTTGTTTACGCGCACGGGCGCCGCCAACCCCGCCCGCGGCGGATTTTTTGCCCGGAAAAGGGATTTGTTCTTGCACCTGGGGGGTGGGGGGCCTATCTGGCGGCCCTACGCAGCAACGCACGTGCCTCTGGCCCACAGTGGTTACGCAACGACGTCAAGCGTTCTGGCAACTCGCTTTTGGTCGCTGGTTCGTTCGACCGTTTCGTCAACTCCGCCCGTCGCCTGGAAAGGCGGGCGCTCTGGGATAGGGAGGCTCGGTGCGATGACCCCGAAAATCGCCCGCTTTCTTGCCGATCAACAGCCAGCCACGCCATGCCTGGTGCTGGATGTTGATCGTGTAGAGGAAAATTACCGCCGGTTGCAGCGGGTCCTGCCGCTCGCCCGGATCTATTATGCCGTGAAAGCTAACCCTGCGACACCGATCCTGGAGCGGCTAGTGAAGCTGGGGAGCTGCTTTGATGCAGCCGGGATCGAGGAGATCGAGGCGTGCCTGGCGGCAGGCGCGGCCCCCGCCGGCATCAGCTTCGGCAACACAATCAAAAAGGTGTCGGCGATCCGCCGGGCGTTCGAGGCCGGGGTTTCGTTGTTCGCGTTTGATTCCGGCGAAGAGTTGCAGAAGCTGGCGAAGAATGCGCCTGGGGCGCGGGTCTATTGCCGGATCCGGGTAGAGAATGAGGGGGCTGACTGGCCGCTGTCTCGCAAGTTCGGCACCACAGCGGAACATGCGCGGGAGCTGATGTTGCGGGCGGGAGATATGGGTCTCGATCCGTATGGGCTGTCATTTCATGTCGGCAGCCAGCAGATGCGGATGGATTCTTACGAGCTCGCCATCAGCCGGGTCGGGATGCTGTTTACTGACCTGACCGAGGCGGGGGTGAACCTGCGCATGATGAACCTGGGAGGTGGGTTCCCGACGCGCTATCGTGACGACGTGCCCGAGATAGATCAGTTCGCGCAGGCGATCATGACCGGGATGACTCGGCATTTCGGCAATGCTCTGCCGGAGACGCTGATCGAGCCGGGGCGGTTCATCGTGGGCGACGCTGGAGTGGTGAGCGCAGAAGTTGTGCTGGTCAGCCGGCGGGGACACGATCCGGTGCGCTGGGTGTATCTGGATGTCGGCCGCTTCGGCGGACTGGCGGAGACGGAGGGCGAGGCGATCAGGTACTCCATGGTGACCCCACATGATGGAATGGCAATGGGGCCGGTGGCGATCGCTGGGCCGACCTGCGACGGCGCCGATATTATGTATGAGAAGGCGAATTACCGGCTTCCGCTGGCGCTTGAGTGTGGGGACCGGGTGCAGTTGTTGTCCACGGGGGCGTATGTGACGGCGTACGCGAGCCAGAAGTTCAATGGGTTTGCGCCGTTGAGTGAGTATTACGTGTGAGGTGCGGTCACAGCGTTGGCGGTTCCCCAATCGCCTAACAGCATAAGTAAGCCTGCCAGTGAGAGGTCGGAATGGCGCTGCATGGCCGCGGCGAATTTTCCGGTCCGCGACGATAAGCTTCTCGGCACCGAGGGCGATGGGGAAGGCGGCATAGAGTGTGTCGTAAGGAGAATGATCGAGCGCGAATGCGATTTCCAGGGCGACATCGTGCAGCCTCAGGCTGGCGGTCGGCGTCGGTTCCACCTAGGCCCGCAGCAGCCCCAGCCCCTCCTCCGCTTCACTCGCGGTGAATACATTTCGCCGAACCTGTAGCCACAGAATATTGCAGGCCTCATTGAGCCAGGAGTCAGGGGCTAGCAACTCTTCGTTGCTGACGGCCAGGGCCTGAGCAATGTAGCTGTCATCTTCGGCGAGCAGCCATTTCAGGCCAACCGAGGCGTCGATGACTATGGCCATGCCGTGGCGCGGGTGAAAGAGCTGGCGGCGAGTGGGCAGCTTTTGCCGATGCTGGCAATGGTCCGCGACAAGGCGGAAGACGACGCGGATCGCCATGAGGCGCTGGCAGCCCAGCAGGAACTGGCGCGGATCGACAGCATGCTGGCGGATGCGAAGGGCGCGGCACAGGCTCGAGCTGCAGCAGCAGTGCGCTGGGGTTATGAAATCGCCACCGCGGTAGGTTTGTTAGGGCTTGCGCTATCATTGGCAATGGCCGCGATCCGATGAGCGGGAAAGCTCAAGCGAAAGCTGAGGGACGGACTTCTTCGTTCATCTGGCTGCAGGGGCTGCTGTGCGGGGCCCTGGTGACGCTGGCGACTCCGGTAGCCGGTACTGCTGGGGGTGCTGCTGGCGCCGGCGATCGGGGTGGCGATGCTAGATGGGTCACCAGGCAAGCCGCGGGCGAGGACGGCGTTTTTGTTCGCGGCGGCGTGCAGCGTCGGGTCGGTGCGGATGTTGTGGGGGAATGGCGGCGATTTGGCGATGGCGACGCGCTTGGTGACCGATCCAGCGGTGGTTGGGCGCGCTTGGCTGGCGGCTGGCGGGGGATGGCTGTTGGCGGTGATGGCGCCGTGGGGCGTGGGAGCTGCTCTGGCGATTGCGGACCAAGTGCGGCGCAGGCGGCTTGAGGCGCGGCGGGAGCGGTTGAGGGAGGAATGGGGGATGGGGGGCGGGTAAGGCGTGCTGGGACGTGCTGCTGTGGAGGGGGCGGAGCTTAGAAGGATTCATACCGGCCAGCCTTTCGGCTGACCGGCATTGAGTCTTATTTCGCGCGCGGGCCCTCCGCCGGCATTCCATTCGCAGGGCGAATGAACCTTGGCCGGCTCCGCCCACCAACCCCGCGCGCGATACCGCTCCGCATGAGGTCAAGCCTCATGCTGCGCGGTATCACGGAATTGGTTGAGGCTACACTCCGGAGGTTGTGAAGGCTGGCACGGGGATTGCGGTGCGTGGGCCGGGATCACAGGAGAACATCATGACGATCAGTCATATCGGTAGCCATGCGGACTGGAGGTATTCGCAGAACCAGGCAGCGCAGGGACAGACGGGTTCGGGCGCGAGTGGCGCAGCAGGCAGCGGCAGCAGCGTTGGGACCGGTGGGGTCTCCAACCCCGGAACAACAGCGCCGGCGAGCAGCTTCGATTCTTTTTTGCAGGCGTGTGAGGCGGGGCTTCAGTCGAATCTGACTCAGAACGGCACGGCCACCAGCAGCGGCTCGCAGACGGCATCGGCCGATCCGGCGACGCAGGCTGCTACTTCTCCGCAGGCCGACGGAACGCGTCATCACCACCATCATCACGCCGGGTCCGCCAGCAATGACAGCGGTTCGAATCAGGGGGCGGACGGCCTGCTAGGGTCGATCGGGCAAATTTTGCAGGGCGGCTCGACGGTGGCGGCAGGTGTTGCCGCAGGGGCCACTCAGGCGCTGGCGACTTACGGCAAGTTCACGCCTGTCGGCGCGGTTTTGGGCGCGATCGGCTGAGGAGGAGCCGGCCGTGCTGTCACCGGGCGATCCGATGCCGTTCTGCTATGGCATGGACGGCAACCGCCAGTTTTATTCGTTCGAGGAGCAGGCAGGGCGCCCAGCCGTGATGGTGCTGGCCCGGGGCCTTGAGGGGGGCGAACTCGAGCAGTTGGCCGCGTCATTTGCCCACGCGGAGGAAGAATTCGCGCGGTGCGGCGCCGATGTGCTGGTGATTGGCGATGAGGACGTTGCGCGGCGCTGGGTAGACAACCGGTCGCGGGTGGTCGATTGCGGGTCACCTTTTCTGACGCGGTGTGGCGTGCTTCCGGGGCGGTACCGAGTGATTGTGGTGGACCGGAGCGTTCGGGTAGCAGGCGTGGTCCCCGACGGCGCGAATGGTCCGGTCGGCGCGTGCCTGGGCGTCCTGGAGGCGGTGCCGAGCGAACCGGCGCGGGAAGTCTTGCTGCCCGCGCCCGTGCTGATGGTGCCGAACCTGCTTTCGCGAGAGGTATGCGGGGCCCTGATCGAGGCGTTCGAGACTAGCGTGAGCTGCGAGGGGGCGGTGGCGAGCATGGGCCTGGATGGAGTTGCCGAGGCGCGGGTGGATATGGAAAGAAGCGCCGGCGCGATATGCCGATGCTGCCCGGTCATCCGTTGTTTGCGGAGGTGCGGAGAAAGCTGCTGGGGCGTTGTGCTCCCGCGATCGCGGCGGCGTTTCAAGCGCGGGTGGCGTATACGGATCGCATTTTGGTTGCGCGGTACGACGAGACTGGCGGGTACTTTCGCCGGCATCGCGACAATGGGGCGGAGAACGTGGCGTTCCGGGGGTTTGCGCTGTCGGTGAACCTGAACACGGGGAAATATGACGGCGGCGCGTTATGCTTTCCGGAGTATAACGACCACTGGTATCGGCCGGGGACTGGCGCGGGGATCATATTTTCCGCGTCGCTGCTGCATGAGGCAATGCCGGTCACACGGGGGCGGCGGTATGTGCTACTGACGTTTTTTCATGGGGAGGCGGCGGAGGGACGGCGGGTGGCGCACAGCGCTCGTATCGAGGGTCCTATTTCAAAATAGCGGTCATCAGCCCCACAATAGCGGCTACCGTACCGGCGCCCGCACGAAAGGCCAGGAATACCACCTTCCACGGCTCCCAACGCGAGAGCTCATTTTTGTAAGCTGTATCGGCCGGCTTGTTCTCAATATCGGCGCGCAAGAGCTCGGTCCTCAGTTGTTGTTCGATATCGTTGGTTGGTTCCGGCATTTCATCTGCAGGGTTGCTAATTTTCTGTCGCCGGAGACCCAGGTGCCCGGGGTATCTTCGGCAAAACCGTGATCGCGATAGAGATTGCGGACCGGCAGATTACGGCTGGTCGGGACGATGCGGGCGTGAAGCGGGGTGCTGGCGTCCTGGAGGACGCGATCGAGCAGGGCGGAGTCGCCGTGCAGGCCGATGATGCGGCAGCTTAGGGCAAAATTAACGATTTCGCTGTCAACTATTACCGCCGCGCCGACGAGCCCGTGGTCGGCCAGGCGGTCGCGCATGCGCAGGACGTAGAGACGGCTTTTGGGCGTCGCGAGCAGGGTGCGAAGCTCGGCGGTGCTGAATTTTACCCCGGTAGTGTTGTACTGAGTGGTGCGTTCGAACAGCTCGCGGACGCGCTCCAGTGTTGTGCCGTCGGTGGGGTCGGTCATTTGCTCCACGGTGCGGACGATTGCAAGCGAGGCGAGGAAAGAGGCTTCGTCGGGCAGCTCGGCGCGCAGGCGGGAGCGTTCGAGCTGGGCGCGGACAAGCTCGGTGCGGGCGGAGGTTTCGGGGGTGATGCGGAGCGGCTGAACGCGTGGATCCGTCAGTAGGGTGCGGCGGAGAGAGAACAGGTCGTCGCCAAGGATGGCGACGTCCGGGAGGCTCTGGCCGATGCGTTCGCGCTCCCGGGGAGTGTCGTCGATGAAGATGAAGGCGTCGTCTGCGAAGCCAAGCTCGTCGATGATCCAACGTATGTTGGCGGCTTTGTCCTGCCAGTTGATACGGTGGGTGACGAAGCTATCGAGCGTGAGCAGGCGGTGATGGGGGTAGTGCGGCGGGTAGTGCCAGAGCTGGCGAATGGTGGATTCGTCGTTCTTGCTGACGCAGGCGAGGAGGAGGCCGCGTTGCTTGAGCGCAATGAGGGCCTCATGGATGCCGAAGTACAGGCCGACGTAGGAGTGCGGGCTGCTGAACTCGGGCGACCAGGCGAAGGGAGCGCCGGTTTCGGCCAGCACACCGGGCCATAGCACGCCATCGAGATCGACGATCACGCATTTCTTGCGGTCCAGGCCGAGGACAACCGTTAGCGCGTCCATGTGGGCGCGGGCCATGGCGGTCTCGCGGCCGTAGGGGTTGCCGCCGAGGGCGTCTCCGCCAGCGGTTGCAGATCGGGGAAGATGTTGTGGACAGCGAGGCGCTCGGGTTCCGGGCGCTGGAGCATCCAGCCGGGCGAGCCGAAGTGGGTGAAGGAAGTCAGGCCGTCGTCGAGCAGCGTGGCGGCGCCGGCGAGAGCCAGGATGCCGGGGACGTCGATGACGTAAACGTCGGCGAATTCCTCGGCCAGACATTCGAGCTGCAGATTGGTGTGTCGGAAACGATTGCGATGGCTATGTGGCCCGCGGTCAGCGAAGCCTAGCGGCTGGACGGTGGGTTCGGGCAGGGCGTCAAGCAGGATGGGGGCGGTGGAGACGGCGCGGAGGCGGGCGAGCAGCCGGCGGGCGGCGTCGGTGTAAACGAGGGAGGGGTCGTTGTTGTGGTGGCGGGGTTCGCCGAGGGCGATGGCGTGGCGTGCCTGGAGGGCGCCGATGATGATGGCGTCGTGGGGTCGGTCTTGGGCGAGGGCGGTGTCGGTGGGGAAGGAGGCGGCGATCCTGAGGTCGATACCGCGGGAGGCGGCTTCCTGCCGAAGGAAGTCGGTTTCCATCTGCACGTCGCAGTCGCCGAGCAGGAGGATGTCGGTGCGGCGGCGAAGTTGGGGAAAGGGAACGAGGTCGCGGGATTGTTCGACGGCCCAGTAGGGCCGGGCGCCTTGGTAGCGGGCGCGCCGGTAGCGGTCGAGCAGTTCGGTGGGGTCGCGGCCGTGCAACGGGGCGAGCTGTTGGGCGAGGGTGGCGCGTTCTTCTTCGGGGGTTAGGGGTGTCAGGACGGCGTATTCACAAAGCATTTCGATGCAGGCGCGCAGGGTGGCTTCGGGATGGCCGAATTCGCCCGCGAGGGCGGGGAGGAGCTCCTCGGGGTCCGCGGGGCGGGCGAAGCGGCAGATGAGCTGGGCGACCTGCGGCGTGATGGTGACGCGTGTTTGCGCCATCGCGTGCACGACGAGCACGATGCGATCGGTCAGCGGGAGGAGATGGACGAAATCCGAACGCTGGAGACGCATGAGCCCTTACCCGGTTCGCTGCGCGAACCGACCTCTCCCGCAAGCGGAGAGGTCGAATGAAGCAGATCCTGGTTGAGGAAGGATGAACGGAGAGCGGGGCGTTCCGCCGTGAATGCAAAAGTGGCCGGCTCAGGGCCGGCCACGACGGATTCGGACGAAGCGGGTTACCGGGCGGCGGCGAGTTCCGAGCGGGCAGTGCTTTGCATACGACGCTCGGCGATCTGGGCCTTCATGGCCTTCTGCAGCTTCTCGAAGGCACGGACCTCGATCTGGCGCACCCGTTCGCGGGAGATCCCGTAGTGCTGGGACAGTTCCTCGAGCGTGGTAGGGTTATCCTTGAGCCGGCGCTCTATCAGGATGTGGCGCTCGCGCTCGTTCAGGGTCTTGAGCGCCGAGGAGAGCAGGGCTTTGCGGCCGGAGAGCTCTTCGCGGTCGGCAATGGTGGATTCCTGGTCTTCGGCATCGTCCACGAGCCAATCCTGCCATTCGCCTTCACTGTCCGAACGCACCGGGGCGTTCAGGCTGTGATCGGGCGCTGCCAGACGGCAATTCATGCTGATGACGTCCTGTTCCGGCACATCCAGCATTTTGGCGATCTTGGCCACCTGCTCGGGCTTCAGGTCGCCGTCTTCGATCGCCTGCATCTGGCCTTTGAGCCGCCGCAGGTTGAAGAACAACTTCTTCTGCGCGGCGGTGGTACCCATCTTCACCAGCGACCATGAGTGCAGAATGTATTCCTGGATGGCGGCGCGGATCCACCACATGGCGTAAGTAGCCAAGCGGAAACCGCGATCGGGATCGAAGCGCTTGACGGCCTGCATCATGCCGACATTCCCTTCGGAGATCAGCTCACCGACGGGCAAGCCATAGCCACGGTATCCCATGGCGATTTTCGCCACGAGCCGCAGATGTGATGTGACAAGCTTATGGGCGGCTTCCATATCCTGATGGTCACGCCAGCGGCGTGCGAGTTCGAGCTCCTCCTCAGGAGAGAGCATGGGGAACTTGCGGATCTCCTGCAGGTAGCGGGAGAGGTTGCCTTCTGGTGCGATGTTAATGACGGCAGAGGCCACGGCCGGCTCCTTTCGTCTGGTCGGCGTCTAAACTTGCCCAAGATGGCACATGCCAGTAACGCCGTGGACTGAATATCAGTCCATAGTAGTGGCAAGGATGTGACGTCCCGGGGGGAGGTCCCACTGTGCGGCGACCTGACACCGGACTCGATGCCAAGGAGGCTCCTGCCTTCCCTCCCAAGCCCGACGTTAATATAGGACTAACTCAGTCCTGTAAACAATGCTGACCTATTGGGTCAGGATTGTGGCAAACGCTTATCACCATCGAGGGAGGCGATCAGCCCGGTCATATCGGGAGGGGGTGGGGTTTCGAAGCTGAGGGGGGCGCCCGTACGCGGATGGGCGAAGGCGAGGCGGGCGGCATGCAGTGCTTGGCGGGGGAAGTCCAGCAAAAGGCGGCGCAGCGGTTCTGGAAAGGAGCGGGCGACGGCGGGGATGCGTCGGAGATAGATCGGGTCTCCGATAACCGGATGGCCGCGGGAGCTGAGGTGGACTCGGATCTGGTGGGTGCGGCCGGTATCAAGGCGACACTCGAGCAGGGCGACGGCGGCATGCCAGGAGCGTACGGTGTGGTAGTGGGTGAGAGCAGGCCTACTGCCGCCGTGGGGGCGAACAGCCATGCGCTTACGGTCGCGGGGGTCGCGGCCGATGGGGGCCTCAATTGCGCCTGAGGCGGGCGCGGGGAGGCCCCAGACCAGGGTGAGATAGGCACGATCGAGGTCTCGGGCGGCAAAGGCGGCGGTGAGGGCGTTCATAGCTTCCTGGGTCTTGGCGATGACCATGACGCCGGAGGTGTCCTTATCGAGACGATGGACGATGCCGGGCCGGTGCTCGCCGCCGATGGCGAGATCGGGCCCGGCGTGGGCGATCAGCGCATTGACGAGGGTGCCGGATTCGTTGCCGGGTGCGGGGTGGACGACGAGGCCGGGGGGTTTGTCGAGGACGATCAGATCGGGGTCTTCGTAGAGGATGGGGAGCGGGATGTGCTCAGGCTGGGGCATGGCCGGCCGGGGGGCGGGGAGTTCGACAGTGTAGGTGGCGCCGGTGCGGACGGGTTCGGCGGGCTCGGCCGCGGGGGTGCCGTTGCGGTGGACATGACCGGTTTGGATCAGCGCCTTGACGCGAGAGCGGGAGATCGTGCCGATGCGCTCGGCCAGGAAGCGGTCGAGCCGATCGCCTTCCGCTTCAGGCGGAGCGGGGAACGTCAGGGTGGTGCCCTGGGATGACATGGAGGCCGGATAGCCGGGATGGAGGCGGGTTGCGAGGGATGCGGGGGCTGATTGCGCTGACGGCGGGAATGGGCGTGTTGATCCTGATCGGTACGGCGGTGCTGGTAGTTGTGATTGTCGAGCGGGCGATGGCCCCAGCGGCCAAGCCGGTGGTAGCGTTCGCGGTGACGCTGGACGAGCCGGCGGGTACGCGGATTGCGGGGGTCGCCGCGGCCGGGGGGAGGATGGTGGTCGAACTGCAAGGCGGCGGACCGGATCGGGTGGTGGTGATGGATCCGGACTCGGGTGCGGTGGTGGGGCGGGTTGGGTTGAGCAGGTAGCAAGAGGAAGGAACGAGGCCGAACAGAGGCGCCCGACCTCGCGGTTCCTTAGCGCCGAGGAATGATTTTGAAGAGCGTTTTTCGCTTGGCGGCGCGGCGCACGAACGTTGGCGCGTGTCCGCCGGAGCTGGAAGCCGCACCGGTGAGCGAAAAACGTGTTGGACTAAACCGCTCCCCCGACGGGCTATGGGGGTTGAATGCCAGCAGCAGCCCTGACGGCGCCGGGACCGGGACGTTTGGGCCGCTGAACCGCCCGGGCGGGTAAGCTGTCGTGGATTGGCAGTGCGGATTTCGATGGGTATCGGAGTGCTGACGGTTGCCCGGGCGCCGCCAACGTCGCTGTAGCGAGGCTCATGGCCGCAGGGTCCCGCCGCCGTCTTGGCGAGTGTTCTCGGCGTCGCGGGTCTGGGACGCCGCTGCCCATCGTCAGGTGTCCGGAGCCGGCTGGCAGACCCTGGGTCGTTCGATGCAACCGATCACCACCATGGTACCGGTGAGGCAGTGCGGGCATTGGCGCAGCGACGTCCCCGTCAGCATCTCGTATCGGTTGCGGTAGTCGGCTGGCAATTCAGCCGGGGCGGCCGGCGTCATGTGGAGCAGTTCCCGGCACAGCGCCAGCTTTTGCGTCCGGTGGCAGTTGCTGAGGAAACCGAAGTAGCGGATACGATGGAACCCGTCCGGCAGCACATGGATCAGGAAGCGGCGGATGAACTCCCCGCCTTGCAGGCTCATGGTCTTCTGCCAGTTGCCATCCCGATAATCCTTCCAGCGGAAGCGGACCTGCTCCCCGTCGATGGAGATCAGGCGGTTGTTGGAGATGGCGACGCGATGGGTGTACCGCCCGACATAATCGAGGACCTGAGCTGGCCCTGCGAACGGCCGCTTGGCATAGACCACCCACTCGGCATCGCGGACTGGCCGCAGGTAGCGGCGGAACGCCGCGGGCTCGTGCAGAGGGCGGTGTTCGGCGAAGAACTTCAGCTCGCCCATTGCGAAAGCCTTTTCCAGATGATGCAGAAACAGGCCGCGGAACATCCGTGACAGCACCCTGACCGGCAGGAAGAACCCGGAGCGGCAGGCGATCCAGCTCTGACCGTCCGGTGCGATGCCGCCGCCCGGCACCAGGCAATGCAGATGCGGGTGGTGCAGCAGGTTCTGTCCCCAGGTGTGCAGCACGGCCAGGAAGCCGATCTCGGCTCCCAAAAACTTGGGGTCAGCGGCGACGGTGCGCAGCGTCTCCGAGGCGGCCCGAAACAGAATGTCGTAGACCGCGGTCTGGTTCTGGAACGCGATGGTGGCGATCGGCTCCGGCACCGTGAACACCACGTGGAAGTACGGCACATCGAGCAATTCCGCCTGCCGGTCCGCCAGCCACTGGGCGCGGGCCAGGCCCTGGCACTTCGGGCAGTTCCGGTTGCGGCAGGAGTTGTAGGCGATGCGCCGGTGGCCACAGTCGCCGCAGCGCTCGACATGACCGCCGAGGGCGGCGGTGCGACAGCGTTCGATCGCCAGCATGGCGCGCCGCCGTGCAGAGGAGAGCGACGCGTTGTGCTGGTCACGGAAAGCTTGGCCGAAGCGGCGGAACACGTCCGCCACTTCCAGCCCGTTGCCGGCCACGGCAGCGGTGCTTCAGGCAGGTACGAGGTCCGGGGCGGTTGGCGGGACGGTATGCAGGGACTCGAACGGACTGGTAGTGGCGCACACCCTGCTGGTCGCGATCATCAGATAGCGAGCCGTGGTGCTCAGGTTGCGATGCCCGAGCAGCAACTGGATGGTACGCAGATCGGTGCCTGCCTCCAGCAGGTGAACGGCGAAGGCGTGGCGCAGGGCATGCGGCGCGATTGGCTTGTTGATGCCGCACTGTGCGCGCACTTCCCGGCACGTGTGGTTGATGGTGAGCGGAGAAATTGGTCGGTCCGGCCGGTCGCCGGGAAACAGCCAGACGCCGGGACGAGTATGCTTCCAATAGTCCCGCAGCAGTTCGAGCAACCTCGGCGGCAGCATGACGTAGCGGTCCTTGCGACCCTTGCCCTGCGCCACCCGGATCACCATGCGCTTGCTGTCGATTGCATCCGGGGTGAGCCGGACGGCCTCCGAGATGCGCAGGCCGGTCGCATAACAGACGGTCAGGATCACGCGATGCTTCAGATTGTTGACGGTGGCCAGTAAGCGCGCCACCTCGTCCTGGCTCATCACGATAGGCAGCCTCTTGCCTTGCTTGCCGGCGGGAATGTCGTCCTCGATCACCCAGGGGCGCTTGAGCGTGATGGTGTAGAGGAACCGCAGGGCAGAAACCGTGACGATGATGGAACTGGCGGCGAGGCGCCGCTCATTGGCAAGGTGCAGCAAGTAGGTCCGGATCTCGGCTGGTCCGAGACGCTCGGGTGACTTGTGGAAGTGACGAGCAAACCGTCCGACCTGCTCGCGGTACACGCGTTGCGTGTTCGGGGTCAGGTTGCGGATTTGCATGTCCTCGATCATGCGACGACGCAGCGGACTCATCGGCGGCTCCTGTGCGAGATGGCCGGCGCCACATGGCGCCGCTGCATCGTCACACAGCCGCGTTGTCAGATCAGGAAGAGATGGTTACGAACGTTGGCCAGATCGGATGTTAGAAATTCAACGAACTTGGACTCAGTAGGTCACGCCTCTAAATTACCGCGAAGCGGTTTAGTCCAATGATTTTTATCTTCAAGATCAACACAATACGCGGCAGGAACCAGCGATGGTATCACGACATCGCTTTTCCTCCTCTTGATTGGGCCGGCAAGGAATTCGGCGGCCCAAACGGACGCCGGTCGGGGTGTATCCGGCCGGCGTCATCGTTCTTAGAGGCTGGTAGTTAACACCCATTACGGACTGAGCGAGCGGGGGCCGCTGACGCAGGGGCTGCCGCGCTGGTAGAAGCGGAGCACGAGATCGGCGCCTTTGGTCAGGCCGATGCGGATGCTTTTGCCGATTTCCGGTGGGGCTTGCTGGTCGCCCGCAAGGAAGAGGTCGCCGGGCAGGCAGAGGTCGAGGCCGTCAAGGGTGCGGTCGACCGCGAGGGCGGCGGCGAGGCGGCCGGGGCCGCGGGCGATGTCGCGCGGCGGGGATTCGGGACGGCGGGCCTGCATGTGCTCGATGCCGGCAATGGGTTGCACGGCGCGGAGAAGTACGCCGGAGCCGGTGCCCTCGGGTTCGGAGGAGACGTTCAGCATCATGGAGGTGCCGTAGGCGATGTATACGTATGCGTGGCCGGGCCGGAGGAAGAGCGAGGCGTTACGGGGCGTGCGGCCGCGAAATGCGTGGCAGGCAGGGTCGTCTGGCAGATAGGCTTCGGTTTCGACGATTCGGCCGACGGCGAGGCCTTCGGGGAGGCGGCGGACGACGAGCTTGCCGATGAGGAAGCGGGCAAGGGCGGCAGCGCGAGTGGGAAGAACGGCGCGTTCAATGGGGCGCCAGGGTGTAACGTGGATGTTCATGGGCGATGCAGAGCCGGAGTCGGCAGACCACATTTTGGCGTGGCGGAGGGAGCGCAGGCAATGATCGGGGTGGATTGGGGGACGACCAGCTTTCGGGCCTACCGGCTGACGCGGGATGGGACGATCCGGGACCAAAAGACTGCAGCCAAGGGAATCATGGCCATTAAGGATGGGCGGTTTGCGGATGCGCTGCGGGAGGAGATCGGTCCTTGGCTCGCAGCCGGTGAGCGGCACGTTCTGCTGAGTGGTATGATCGGGAGCAGACAGGGGTGGGCCGAGGCGCCGTATCTGGCTTGCCCGGCCGGAGCGGGCGAGATCGCGAAGGCGCTGGTGGAAATTCCGTATGAGTGGGGGCAGTTGCGGGTGGTGCCGGGGCTGTCCGCAGTAGATGCCTCGGGCGTGCCGGAGGTGATGCGGGGCGAGGAGACCCAGCTCGCGGGGGTGCTGGTGCAGGTTGCGAACGGGCTGGCCTGGGCGTGCCTGCCAGGGACGCATTCGAAATGGGCACGACTGGAGGGCGGGCGGATCCTGGGGTTCACGACGCACCTGACGGGCGAGACGTTTGCGGCGCTCCGCGGGCATACGATCCTGGGGCGGATGATGAAGGATGGGACAACCCTGCCGGAGGCGTTCGATGCGGGAGTGCGGCGCTCTGGCGAGCAGGGCGGGCTGCTGCATCATTTGTTTGGGGTGCGGGCGCTGGGGCTAACGGGGCGGCTGAGCGAGGCGGGTGGTGCTTCGTACTTGTCGGGACTGCTGATCGGACACGAGGTGCGGGCGGCGTTGGCGGAGGCCGCGGGGGCAGTGGTTCATATTATCGGGGCGCCGGAGCTGACGGCGCTATATGCCCGAGCGATAGAGACGTGCGGAGGACTTGCGGAGCGGGTGAACGGCGAAGCGGCGGCGCGAGGTCTGGCTTCGATCGGGGAACATGCTGCATGGAACTGAAGGGGTGGGTAGAGCGATGCCCGTTGATTGCGATTTTGCGGGGGGTGAAGCCGGACGAGGTGGTGGGTGTCGCGGCGGCTCTGGAGGCTGAGGGGGTTGCGATTGTCGAAGTGCCGCTGAACTCGCCGGAGCCGATGGAGAGTATCCGGAGGCTGGCAGAAGCGTATCCGGAGCGGATGCTGATTGGCGCCGGGACGGTGATGACCGAGGCGCAGGTGGAGGAGATCGCGGCGGCCGGGGGGCGGTTGCTGGTGACGCCTCATGCCGACCCTGTGGTGGTGCGTGCGGCGAAACACCGAGGAATGATAGCAGTGCCCGGGTTTTTCACTCCAGCGGAGGCGTTTGCGATGCTGGCGGCGGAGGCGGACGCGATTAAGCTGTTTCCGGCCGAGGCGGCCAGTCCGGCGGTGCTGCGGTCGTTACGGGCGGTGTTGCCGGCGGGGACGATGGTGATGCCGGTGGGCGGGATCGATGCCTCGAACATGTCCGGGTGGATCGATGCGGGGGCAGTGGGGTTCGGGATCGGGTCCTCGATTTATCGTGCCGGTGATAGCGCGGAGGTGGTGGCCGGCAAGGCGCGGGTTCTGGTTCGGGCGTTGACCGCGCGTTAACAGGGTACACTTGGGGCGATTCTGGGTTTTCGAAGTGTACGTTTGGGGTGTTTTGGGGATTGCCAAGGGGTCACTTGGGCGGTTTTTCCGGGCGTGAAGTGTACGCCTGGGCGGTTTTTGGGTGTGGCAAGTGTACGCTTCGGGGCGGTCGGGATAGGCGGTAATAAATCTATCACCTGACCTTTCGTTGGGGGTGGGTAAGAGGCGGGCTTCCGGCCCGAGGGGAGGGGGATGAGAACAGGATTGATGGCTGGCTGCGCGCTGGCTGCTTTGTGGGCTGGGGCGGCGCTGGCGCAGACGCGGCAGGACGCGCTGCCGACGGCGACGCCGATCAAGCATCTGGTTGTGATTTTCAACGAAAACGCATCGTTCGATCATTATTTTGCCACGTATCCGCAGGCGGCAAATCCGGCGGGTGAGCCGAGGTTCATGGCGAAGGCAGAGACACCCAAGGTGAACAATCTGGTGACGGCAAATCTGCTGACGAATAACCCGAATAACAATGCGGCTTTGAATGGGGCGGATGCAGCCAACCCGTTCCGGTTGGACCGGACGCAGGCGAACCCGGCGGATCAGAAAATCACGACTATGCGCCGGAGCAGCTTGCGTTTGACGGCGGGAAGATGGACCGGTTTCCGAAATACACCGGAGCGGGGAACTCCGGGCGGCCCGGGGGCGTTTGGCACAAAGGGACAAGTGATGGGGTATTTCGACGGAAACACCGTCACCGCGCTGTGGAATTACGCGCAGAATTTTGCACTGGACGACAATGCGTGGACAGATCGGTACGGGCCGTCGACGCCAGGGGCGCTAGCGGTGGTTTCGGGACAGACGGACGGGATGAAGATTGTCGCGACCAGCACGAAGCCGTTCGTGCTGGGGGGATCTTCTTATTATATTGATGATGGAGCTGGCGGGTACGACATGATCAACGATGTCGATCCGGGCTATGACGTGTGTTCGAAACCCTCGGATCAGGTGATGATGACTAGCCGGAATATCGGCGATCTGCTGAATGCGGCGGGGATCACGTGGGGTGGGTTTATGGGCGGGTTCAATCTGGAGAGGCGGAACCCGAACGGCACTACGGGGTGCAAGCGCAGCACGCATTCGATGGTGGTGGGAAGAGATATCGTCGATTACATTCCGCACCATGACTGGTTTCAGTACCTACGCATCGACGGCCAATCCGAAGCATCTGCGGCCGAGCTCGGTGGCGGCGATCGGCTATACTTTCGAGGCGGATGGGAAGACACGTGATCCGGCGAATCACGAGTACGGATTGCACGATTTTGTGGATGCGGTGAGGGCGGGGAATTATCCCTCGGTTTCGTATATCAAGCTGCCGGCTTATCAGGATGGCCATGCCGGGTATTCCGATCCGCTGGATGAGCAGACGGGGACAGTGCAGCTTGTGAATTTTCTGGAGCAGCAGCCGGATTGGAAGAGTACGGCGGTGATCATCATGTGGGATGACTCCGACGGGTGGTATGATCATGCGTTCGTGACCCCGACCAATGCCTCGTTCGATCCGCAAGCTGACCAACTGGACGGGGCGGGGAAATGCGGTGGCGGGGAGCGTCTGCCGGGTATTGCGGGCAAGCCGGTGAATGGGCGGTGCGGGCCGGGGACGCGGATTCCGTTGCTGGTGGTATCGCCGTGGGCGAAGGTGAACTACGTGAGTCATAGTCGGATCTCGCAGGCATCGGTCGTGAGATTCATCGAGGACAACTGGTTGCATGGGGAGCGGCTGGGAGGCGGGTCGTTCGATGCAGGTGCAGGCTCGATTGAGGATTTATTCGATTTTGGTGGGGGTGGGAACGCGCCGGTGGTGATGTTGGATCCGGGGACGGGGAGCCCTCACCCGGTGCGCTGACGCGCGCCGACCTCTCCCAAAGAGAGAGGTGAACGTTAGCGATCCAGCACTGTTTTCAGGAAGTTGCGCGTGCGGGGTTCACGTGGGTTGCCGAAGATACGTTCGGGCGTCTCTTGTTCGACGATTTTGCCGTGATCCATGAAGATTACGCGTGAGGCGACGTGGCGCGCAAAGTTCATCTCGTGTGTAACGATCAGCATGGTCATGCCCTGGCTGGCGAGCCGCCGCATTACCGCCAGCACTTCTGCCACCAGTTCGGGGTCCAGCGCGCTGGTAACTTCATCGAACAGCATCGCCTTGGGGTCCATGGCAAGGGCGCGGGCGATTGCGGCGCGTTGCTGCTGGCCACCGGATAGTTCCTCGGGGTAGGCGTCGGCCTTATCTGCCAGCCCGACCATGTCGAGCAGTTCCATGGCTCGCCGGCGGGCGGTGGCTTTGGATTGGCGCAACACGTGAACGGGGGCTTCGATGATATTGCCCATCACGGTAAGATGCGGAAAGAGGTTGAAGTGCTGGAATACCATACCGACCTGGGCACGCACGGCGGCAACAGCCCGGTTGGAATACGGTTTGCCTACTTCGTCGCGATAAACGAGTTGGCCATCAATGCGGATATGGCCGGACTCCGGGACCTCGAGGTGGTTGATGCAGCGGAGGAGGGTGGATTTGCCGCTGCCGGACGGGCCGATGATGCAGACGACTTGGCCCTTTGGGACCGAGAGGTCGATGCCTCTTAGCACGTGGAGCGTGCCGAAGTGCTTGTGAAGGGCTTCGACTTCGATCATGGGCGCGGTCATGGCCGCCGTCTTCGTCTGTAGCCCGAGCGGGTGACTCGTTCCAGATAGCCGACGAGCCGTGCTGCTGGGAAACTAACGGCGAGGTACATGGCAGCGACCACGGTGTAGAGCGTGAAATACTGGAAACTCAGCGCGGCACGGACTTGTGCGGTGTACACCAGCTCCTGGATGCTTATCGCCGAGGCCAGCGCCGTGTCCTTGAACAGGCCGATGAAGTAATTCCCGAGCGTGGGGATGATAATACGGATTGCCTGTGGCAGGATGATGCGGCGCATGGCGAGCGCGTGGGTCATGCCGAGTGCCGCGGCTGCGTCATGTTGACCGCGGGGGATGGCCTGGATACCGCCGCGGTAAACCTCGGACATGTAGGCGGAATAGTTCAAAGTTAGGGCCAGCACCCCGGCGGAGAAGGGGTCGAGGCGAATGCCGATAGAGGGCAGCACGTAGTACACGTAAATGAGTTGGAGGAACAGTGGTGTGCCACGGATAATCTCGAGATAGGCTTTCACCAGCCAGCGCAGCGGCGCGATGCGCGACATTCCTGCCAGGGCGACGAACAGCGCGAAAATCAGGCTGAGCATGGTGACAACGAGCGTCAGCTCGACGGTGATCGACAAGCCTCCGAGCAGGGGGCCGACATTTGCGATGGCTACTTGTGGATTGAATAGTTCAAACACTGATCGTCAGGAAGTCGGTTTCCTTAAGGGTGCAGGGTAAACATCACGAGGTTGCGGTCGGAGAGTCCATATTTCTTCAGGATCTGACTGACCTCGCCACTGGCGCGAATTTCGGCAAGTGCTCCGGTGTAAGCGGCACGCAGCGAGCAGTCCTGCTTGCGGATGCCAAACCGCGCCATTCCGTAGCCGCCGCCTTCGATGATGTTGGTGGGAACGGGGATGTTCCAGAGGGGATCGAGGTTGTTGTTAGGATTTTCCTTGTCGAATTGCTTATAGACGACGTCATCTTCCAGCACCGCATCAAGGCGGCCCTGGTTGAGGCTTTGCAGTTCATCGACTTCCTGCTTGAATTCGCTGGTTTGTACGCCGATTCTGCGAAGGTACAGGTCGGCGGCGCTGCCGGTGATGGTTCCGACTTTCCTGCCCTTGAGCTGATCGTAGCCGATGATATTGAGCGGATTACCTTTCCGCACGATCAATACGGGACCGTACCACCACGCCGGGCCGGAGAAGCTGATTACTTTGATGCGCTCGGGGGTTACGTGGATGTCGGCGCCGATCACGTCGATGCGGCGCGACAGCAGCGCGGGGATGACTGATTCCCAGGGCATCCAGACGACGTTGATCTTCTTGATGCCGAGCACGTCGAGGACCGCCTTGTTGATGTCCCAATCGATTCCGGTTGGCTGCTTGCTGGCGTCCTGATAGGCTTCAGGCGGATTTACGTTGAAGCCGAGGGATATTCCGTTTTTCACTGCGTTTTCGTAGGAGGGATCGCCGCAATTTGCGACATCGGGCTGCATTTCCACGTAGAATTTCGGCTCTTGGGCGAGTGCTGGGGATATGGCGAGTGCGAAGCCGGCGAGCCCCGCGGCAAGGATTGTGCGCGGCGAATAGAACATCGATGTTGCCTCCCGTTGTAAGTTCTGTGGGTGGCACGGTAGCATGGCGGCCGGCGTCCGCAACAGGCGGTCGGGACGTTTTCAGGCCGACATGGGAGGGGCAGCGAAGTGAAGATTACGGATGTGCAAGCCATTTATTTGCGGCTTCCGGAGATACGGCAGCGAACGGATAGCTCGCAGGACGCGCTGCTAGTGAAGGTCACAACCGATGCGGGAGTGGTTGGGTGGGGCGAGGTGGATGGTTGCCCCTCGGTGGCCAAAGCTGTGATTGAGGCGGGTTACTCGCACACGCAGGTGAACGGGTTGCGAGCGATTCTGCTCGGCGAGGACCCGATGGATACGAACCGGCTGTGGAACAAGATGTATCAGCAAACGCTGTATTACGGGCGGAGCGGTGCGACGATCCAGGCGATGGCGGGCGTGGATATCGCGTTGTGGGACATTAAGGGCAAGGGGTTGGGGCAGCCGATCGTAAGTTTGCTAGGTGGTGCGTTGCGCGACAAAATGCGGGTTTATTCATCGAATATGTTTCAGTTCACCGTGGAGGCTACGGTGGAGCGGGCAAAGCGGGCGATCGAGACCGGGCATACAGCGGTGAAGTTCGGGTGGGAGCCGTTCGGGAAAGATGCTGCCATGGATCTGCGCTATGTAGAGGCGATCCGGAAGGCGATTGGCGAGGACAATGATTTTATGCTGGATGTCGGTCTGGCGTGGGATGCGAAGACGACGCTGCAGCGGGCGCGATTGTTTGAGCCATACCGGCTGTTCTGGATAGAGGAACCGCTGCATCCAGATGACTACAGTGGGTATGCAAAGGTCTCGCGGGGCTGCCTGCAGCATATTGCGGCCGGAGAGCAGGAATGCAGCGTGGTGGGATTTGAGCGGCTTATTGATGAGGGTGGGATTGATATCGTGCAGATCGATTTGACCCGGTGCGGCTTTACACAGGCGATGCGGATTGCGGCGCTGGCGCAACGGCGTGGGCGGAGGGTATGTAATCATAACTTTACCAGCGATATCAATACGGCTGCGTCATTGCATTTCTTATGTGCGATCGAGAATGCGCTGGTGATGGAGTATTGTGTAGAGCCGAGCGAGATTTCGCGCCGGCTGGCGAAGCGGCCGGTGGTGATTAAGGAGGGGTATGCACATCTGCCGCCGGAGCCGGGGCTTGGGGTGGAACCGAATGAGGAGATTATCGAGAAGTATTTGGTGCGGGCGTGAGACGGCGGCGCCCTCACCCGGCGCGCTGGTGCGCGCCGACCTGTCCCAAGCGGAGAGGTGAAAAGTGCCTAGCGCTGCTGCTTGCGGTGCTGGTGTGTGGGGCGGGGGTGGCGCCGGGGGTAAATCCGCATCCAGTCAAAGTGGTACGGCCGCCTGCGGGACCGCTGTCGGCGATGGCGCAGCTCGGCCGGATGATATTTTTCGATACGAGCTTGTCCGGATCGGGAGGGATGTCATGTACGACATGCCATAGCCCGGCGAATTTTTATGGCCCGTCAGGGGATCGCTCTGCGATGTTGGGTGGAAGGAGACTGGACCGACCGGGTGTGCGGGCGGTGCCGACGCTAATGTATCTGGAGCGGCAGCCGAATTTCAGCGTTGGACCGGACAGCGATGAGGACGAGGGGGTGATGCTCGCGCAGATGGTAGCCGCGTCGGTGGGGGCGGCGCGCATCACGAAGACGGCGACGGACACGGGTGCGGTGGCTGGGAATATGGTGCCGCAGGGCGGGCTGTTCTGGGACGGCCGGGTGGATACGCTGCAACAGCAGGCGTTGGTCCCGGTGCTAAATCCGGTGGAGATGGATGGCGGAACCGTGGTACGGGTAGCCCAGAAGTTGCGGTCGTCACCATACGCCGGGCGGTTCACGCAGTTGTTCGGGGCAGGCGTGTTGGCTAATGCGCCGATGCTGGTTTCGGAGGCAATGTTCGCGGTCGCGCGGTATCAGATCGAAGATGTGAGCTTCCATCCTTACAGCAGCAAGTTCGATGCGTGGCTCGAAGGAAAGGCGCGGTTTACTCCCGCGGAGCTGCGGGGTACTTGCTGTTCAATGACCCGAAGGCCGCGAATTGCGCCGGCTGCCATGTGGATCAGCCATCGCCGGACGGGCTGCTGAAGTGGACCCCGAATTTGGGACCACCCGCTAAGCTATAAACCGAACCGGTTCCGTCCATGCTACACGGAGCGGAACATGAGCAGAACCCGACGCAGGATCGATGCCGCGCTGAAGGCGAAGATCGCCCTGGAAGCGCTGAGGGAAGACGCGACAGTGGCCGAGCTGGCGGTGCGTTACCAGGTGCATCCGACACAGATCTACGCCTGGAAGAAGCAGCTGCTAGAACATGCCGAACGGGTTTTCCGGACCGGGACAGACGACGGGCAGTCGGCCAAGGAAATCGCCCACCTGCACGCCAAGATCGGCGAGCTGGTAGTGGAGCGGGATTTTTTAGCGCGGAGGTCCGGCAGATGAGCGCGGCGGGCCGGAGAGCGATGCTCGATCGCGGCCACGGACAGCTCTCAGTACGGCGACAATGCGCGTTGCTTGGGCTGGCGCGCTCGGGTGTTTATCGGGCGAAGCCGGAGCATGACGCGGATGAGCTGTTACTGATGCGACGGATTGACCCGGTGTTCGTCGCGTGGCCGTTCTATGGCTCGCGGCGGATCGCGGCGACGCTGAGCACGGGCGGGGAGAAGGTAAACCGCAAGCGGGTGCAGCGGCTGATGCGGGTGATGGGGATCGCGGCGCTGGGGCCGAAGCCGCGCACCAGCAAGCCAGGGCCTGGACACAAAATCTACCCGTATCTGCTCCGGGACGTGCGGATCGAGCGAGTGAACCAGGTATGGTGCGCGGACATCACCTACATTCCGATGCGGCGTGGGTTCCTGTATCTGGTGACAGTGATGGATTGGTGGAGCCGCGCGGCGCTGTCGTGGCGGCTGTCGAACACGATGGACGCGGGGTTTTGCGTGGACGCACTAGAGGACGCCCTGCGACGACACGGCCGGCCGGAGGTGTTCAACACGGACCAGGGCAGCCAATTCACCGGTGACGCATTTGTCGGCACGCTGCTTGGGGCCGGGATTGCAGTGTCGATGGATGGCCGAGGTCGGTGGATGGACAACGTGTTCATCGAGCGGCTGTGGCGCTCGCTCAAGCATGAGGAGGTTTACTTGAAGGACTATGCGGACGCGCGCGAAGCGCGGCTGGGGATCGGCGCGTGGATGGAGTTCTACAACGAGCTGCGCCCGCATCAGGCGCTGGGACATCACATGCCGATGGCGGTGTGGCGGGCCGGCCTGGCGGGCACGGCTGTGGATATGCCGCCTCGCTTGGACAACGCTGGCGCGTTGCCCACATATCCACAGCCGCCACAACAGCAGGAAGAGGTTTATGGTTAGCTTGAAAGAAGGGAGAACGAGAGCCGGACGGGGGCTGTAGCTAAGCAGCGGGCCAAATTGGTCCCATAGGTGGGGTCCACCTCATGCCTCCGTTGTTTACAGATCATCAGTATGAGGCGCTGGGGGCGCCGCGGAATCGGGTGCTGCCGGCGAATAGTGATTCGAAATATTTTGATCTAGGGGTTTGCGGGCCGGTGCGGGAGGATATGCGGAACGAGACGCAGTATTGCGGGATGTTCCTGACGCCGACGCTACGGTATGTGGCGACGCGGAAGGTGTTTTTTCACAACGGGGTGTTTCATTCGCTGAAGCAGGTGATGGATTTCTATAACTTCCGGGATGTTGATCCGGGGCGTGTGTATCCGCACGGGCAGTTTGATGATTTGCCGCGGAAGTATCGGGAGAATGTTGATGAGAGTGATCCTCCATTTGGGAGGAAGATGGGGGAGAAGCCGGTGATGAGCCAGCAGGATGAAGCGGATATTATCGCGTTTTTAGGGACGCTGACGGATGGGTACGACCCTCACCCGGCGCTTCGCGCCGACCTCTCCCGCAAGCGGGAGAGGTGACGGAGGGCTGGTTGCCTGGTTGGGGCAAGCCTACGGATGCTGCGGTGGAGCAGGCTGTGCGGACTGCGGATCAGCCGATGCGGTTGCCGGCGGCGGCTTCTCCTCGGGCAGCCCGGTATTACCGGAATAGAGGGTCACCCATCGCTTGGTGTCTTTCTTGGCGATCAGGAGTGCGACAAACCGGTCATTGGCCTCGGCTTTCTGCATGGCGTTGAGGACCTGCTCCGGCGAATCGACCGAGGTATTTCCCACCTGCTCGATGACATCACCAGGAGCGATCCCTTCCGTATAGGCACCCGATGTTGGGTCCACGGCGGCAACAACGACGCCATGGTCGGTCGCGAGTCGATAGAGCCGCCTGGCCGCGCCGTTCATGGGTGAGAGGACGAGCCCGAAATCTGGAGGCATAGCGGCAGCGGCATCCTGCATGCTAGTGAGGACGGAACTGAGCGGTGCCGCAAGATCCGGCCAGTAGGTGACGGTTACGTCCACGGTCAGGAGTTTGCCCGCGCGTTCGACGGTCACGGGGACAGTTTGGTTGGCCGGGGTCACGGCGACGTCTTGGATCAAGGCTCGGGAGTTTTCTGGTGTAATGTCGCCGTAGCGAACGATAACATCGCCGACTTGCAAGCCGTAGTCGTAGGCGGGGCTATCGTCATCGATCTGGGTGATCAGACACCCGCCGGGATACTGAAGGTGGAAGGCTCGCTGCAACGGCGGCGTGACATCCTGGACGTGAACGCCGATCCAGCCGACGCTTCCGATATCCGGATGGAGCAGGTGCTGAACGGCGTATTCGGCTTCGCGGCTGGCGATGGCGAAGCCAAGGCCGTTGGAGCCTTCTCCGGCAGCGGCGGTTACCAGGATAGTGGCGACTCCGAGTACTTGGCCGTTGCGGTCGATGACCGGCCCGCCGGAATTGCCGTGATTGATCGCGGCATCGGTTTGAATGTAATCATCGATTGGCGTGTTCGAGAGGTCGCGATGCAAGGCGCTGATAATGCCTGCACTGACCGAGGTACCGAGGCCCAGCGGATTGCCGATGACGACGAGCGGGTCTCCGATCCGGGCCCTGTCACTGTCAGCGAACTTCAAAAAGGGCAACGGATGTCTGACGTCGATCTTCAGCACGGCGAGATCGAGCAACTGAGTTGCGGCCAGCGCTTTTGCCGGCCATTGGGATTGATCCGACAAGGTTACGGTGATGCGGAATGCCCCGGCAATGACGTGCTTATTTGTGACGATAGTTCCCGAGGGGTCGATCAGAAATCCGGTTCCTACCTGCGGTTGACGCTGTTGCACGCCGTCTTTGGTAACGAGTGTTTCTACCGAGATGTTGACCACGGAAGGCAGAACCTTGGCGACGATGCTGCTCCAGTCCATCGAGGTCGCCTCGGCCAACGCGGGCGCCGCCGGTGCCGTTAGCGCCAGGGAGGCGAGGAGCGCGAGCAGGGGCAGGCGCAGTCTGGCAGCTATGTCTCGGGTCTTGGCGAACGGTGCGATCATTGGCTTGCCCTGATAGCGATATGCCGGAGGGTATTGATGCCCCAGGTAGGCCAAAGGCGGAATGGGATCGAGATTAATTTTTGGACAAGCAGTCAGCGTGCATTTGCGCCTCCCGCAACCGCTCCTCCGCCGCGTCCGCACGTCTCATCAATGTGCGGTGCCACATCGCGTTGCGCAAGCGCATCGCCGAGCTTCGTGCGAAGGAAAGCGCGATGGTATAGCGAGTAACGCCAGAATAATAATTGTCCATTAGCCGTTTCAGCAGGTCGGCGTAAGAGTCGAGCTGACCCGGCAGGACTGAGAAGTTGGCATAGTTGACGACGGCATGGGTCCGGCCTGGTTGCCCGGCCAGGATCTTGCTGATCAGGCGTTCCTTGTCGCGGGATCTGAGCTGGGCTGCGGACCCTCGCAGTTGATGAACAGCACGTTCTGGTTGCGATCAGGAAAAGCTCGGGCAGCGGTAAGGAGAGGAGGTCGATGCGCAGATCCATCGGCTCGACGCGGAACAGGCGGCCGTCCATGGGTACTGGGGTTCGTATGATCGGGGTGAAGCCCATGTGCGCGACGAGGCCGCCGGTCGCGATCGTTATCGCCAGTCCGGATCAACCGCACGGCCTGGGCCGCGGCGACGCCATCCGGCTTCCTTACCTCAGAGGTAATCGCGCCGCCCCTCAGCCCTGGTTTGATCGTGCTGACCTTAAGGAGGAAAAACCTGATGCGTGATGCAAACTCGGTGGGTGCAGCCGGCGGTTTCGTCCGCACGGCCGATAGCGTGGACCTGTTCACGCGAGATTGGGGCGAGGGTCCGCCGATCGTTTTCCTGGCGAGCTGGTCGCTGCCTTCGGATTCCTGGTGTTACCAGATGACGGCGCTGTCCGAACAAGGGCTGCGCTGTGTTGCCTATGACCGGCGGGGCCACGGCCGGTCCGCCGACCCCGGGCGGGGTTACGATTTCGATACGCTGGCGGACGACCTCAGTGCGGTGCTGGAAGCGCTTGATCTACGCGGGGTAATGCTGGTGAGCCATTCCATGAGCGCGGGCGAGATCGTGCGGTACCTGACGCGCCACGGCCGCGCACGGGTTTCGCGCGTAGCCATGCTGGGGACGATTACGCCGTCGCTGCGCCGCAGCGAAAGCAATCCCGAAGGTGTACCGCCCGAGCATTTCGAGACGTTCCGCCGCACGCAGTTGATGCGGGATTTTCCGCAATGGATCGAGGACAATTTGCCGCCGTTTGTCACTCCCGAGACGCCCGTGGCGATGCGCGACTGGGTTCGCAACATGGCGCTGTCGGCTTCGATGAAGGCGCTGGTAGATTGTAACCGCGCCATCGAGCGTGCCGATTTTAGCCGTGAGCTGTGTGAGTGGGACGTGCCGACATTATTGATTTACGGCACGCATGATGTCACGTGTCCGCTGGAACTTACTGCGGGATGCACGGTTGCGCTGATGCCGCGGGCGCGGCTCTCGGTGTACGAGGGTGCGCCGCACGGGTTATTTTTGACGCATATGGAGCGAGTGAATGCCGAGCTACTGGCGTTCGCGAGGGGGTGAGGGCGGCCCGGTATCCATTCTGACTGGAGGGCCCCAGAGCGAACCGAAAGTTCGGTTTCGACCGTAGCGATTGCAGCGGAAGGCACGGGCGTTCGTCCTTATTTTTTCGGCGATCATTGACGTATTCGCCGGAGATGAGGATGAGCGCAGCAGTTAGCGAGGGTCGTGGGGGCCAGCGACAAAGCCTGAAAATGGCAATCGGCGCATCCAGCCTGGGGTTTGCGCTGGTGCAGCTTGATGTCTCGATTGTCAATGTTGCACTGGCACGGATTGGTGCCGATCTTGGATCCGGAGTGAGTGGATTGCAGTGGGTCGTTGATGCCTATGCAATCGTGTTTGCCTCATTGTTGTTATCCGCCGGCGCGCTCGGTGACCGCGTGGGTGCGCGCCGGGTATTCACCGCGGGATTTGCGCTGTTTGCGGTTGCGTCGATGGTCTGTGCGGCGGCGCCGACGACCGCGGTGCTGGTGGTTGCGCGCGCGCTACAGGGGGTTGGCGCGGCGCCGCTGGTGCCATGCTCGCTGGCATTGCTGACGCATGCGTGCGGGGATGATGCAGCCGCTCGGGGGCGTGCGGTGAGCCTGTGGACCGCGGCGGGGAGCGTGTCCCTTGCAGCCGGGCCACTGTGCGGCGGTGTGCTGGTAGATTGGTTCGGCTGGCGGAGCATTTTTGTCGTGAACCTGCCGGTTTGTGTAGTGGCGATCTGGCTGACGGACCGACATGTTGCTGAGACACCGGCGGCGGTTCGCAGTTTGGACGCATCGGGTCAGGTGTTCGCGGTATTGGCGTTGCTCGGGCTGACCGGCGCGATCATCGAAGCGGGCCGGTTGGGAATCGGGGCGCCGGTGGTGCTTGGCGCGTTTATGCTTGCCGTGTTTGCCGCCGGGGCATTCGGTTGGACCGAGATGCGTAGCTCCGAGCCTATGCTGCCGCTTGGATTCTTTTGGCAGTCCAGCTTCAGCGCAGCGACCGCTGTAGGTTGGCTGATAAACTTCACGGTTTATGGAATGATCTTTGTCCTCGGGCTCTATTTTCAGCGGGTGCGGGGGTGGTCGCCGACGATCAGTGGCTTGTTGTTTCTGCCGTTTTCGGTCGTGCTTGGCATTGCCAACGTGGCGGCTGGGTGGACTGGCGCGCGTTGGGGGATGCGGCTTCCGATGGTCGCCGGCCTGATTGTGGGGGCACTGGGTTACTGGTTGCTACGGCAACTGAACACCACCCTGCCGTATAGCGCGATGCTTCCCGGACTGGTTCTGGTTTCGGCAGGCGTGGGGTTGGCGGTCCCGCTGATGACGTCAGCGCTACTCGGGGGCGTTCCACGCTCGCGTGCCGGGGTGGCTTCGGGCGTGCTGAATTCGGTGCGGCAGGCCGGGGGCGCAATGGGCGTCGCCGTGTGTGGTGCTTTGCTTGCGGGAGGCGGCACCGGTGGGGTGCAAACGGCAGCAACTTTCTCGGCGGTGCTGCTCGGGTGTGCTGCAGTAGTGGCCGGCGTGGGAGTGGGCGAGATGTGAGCGAGGGGGCGCAAAGGAGATTTCATGCAGGCAAAGAGTTTGCGTGAAGCTGGGGAATAAACCTGAGCCCATAGCGTCCCTCCCTTTCAGCCGCAGGTCGCGCTTGGCAGCGTTGGTACGCTGAGGGGAGGAATGTGCCATGGCAGATGGTAGTATGGTTTCGTCGTCGGACCTTTCTCATATGATGGGATCGCCCAGTCCGAGTTTCATTGAAACCAAGCTCGTGGGCTCCGATCCGTCAGTAATGGCGCAGCAGACCGATCCCAATCTGGTCAATCCGTGGGGGGTTTCGCATGGACCTGGCGGGCCGCTTTGGATCTCCGATAATGCGACGGGCTTCGTCAGCATCAATTCGGTGAACGCCAATGGCGTGAAACTTAATGCCATCGGGCCTTTCACCATTGCTCCGCCAAGCGCCGGGGCAGGACCGGCATCGCCGACCGGGCAGGTGTTCAATACGTTCCAGAACGGTGGCGCATTTACTCTGTCGGATGGCAAGCCCGCCGTATTCCTGTTCGCAACCGAGGACGGCACGATTTCCGGATGGAATCCGCAGGCCGGGACGCGGTCCATCATTGCAGTGAATGAAGCCCCCGATCCGGCGGATGGTAGTGAGCAACTGGGGCTTGGTGCCGTCTATAAGGGTCTGGCGATCGGAGATAGCGAGCATGGACCGACGCTGTACGCAGCGAATTTTCGGCATGGAACGGTCGATATATTCGATCGGAATTTCAATTCTATCGGCAGCTTTACTGATCCTAATGTGCCAAACGGATTTGCCCCGTTCAATGTGCAAGTTTTGAATAACAAATTATTTGTTACTTATGCGAAGCAGGACGATGTGAAGCACGATGATGTGGCGGGCCAGGGCAACGGATTCGTAGATGAGTACGATCTCAATGGCCATCTGCTCGCCAGGGTGGCGTCCGGGGGGCCGCTTGATTCACCGTGGGGGCTGGCGATTGCGCCCAAGAATTTCGGTAGCCTCGCGGGCGATCTTCTGGTCGGGAACTTTGGTGATGGAACGATCAATGCGTATGATCTGAAGAATGATATGTTTGTTGGTAAACTGATGGGCACGGATGGGAAGCCGATCACGATCGGGGACTTGTGGGCGCTGGAGCCCGGCGAAGGCGGCAATAGCGGAGCGATAGGGACGCTGTATTTTACGGCGGGTGTGCAAAATGAGATGCACGGGCTATTTGGTAGTCTGACGGTTGCTCCGACGAGTGGGCATACCAGCTAGCACCCTCACCCGGCTCGCTACGCGCGCCGACCTCTCCCAAAGGGAGAGGTTGTCAGTTGTGCGTTAGGGCTTCTTCAGGGCTGCGGCTGAGACCTTGGCGGTCGCGCGGAGAGCTCGCCCAGCTTTGCGCCGTCCGCCGGCGACTAGGTCGCCCGCATGCCGGTGCGAAACCTGTGGCATTCACAAACACGAGCGAATCATACCGGCCAGCCTTTGGCTGACCGGTAGCCGGCTCCGCCCCACCAATCCCGCGCGTGATGCGCTCCGCATGAGGTCAAGCCTCATGTTGCGCGGTATCAGTAGGCGGTTCTTACCGTAGGCGTTCGTCGGCTTTATTGTCCCCGTACCAGTAGCGCTCGAACCAGGATGGGCGGGACCAGAACGGGAAGAATGCGGCGGCAAAATCAGGCGTGGGTGATTTCGGCGCCGGCTGGCTGTCCTCCTCGGCCCAGCGAGCCAACGTGAAGGGACGCTGTTCTTCATCGGCCGACGTGCCGAGCACCTCACCGTCACAGCGGTAGGTACCATCTAGGATGGCGGGGAAATCGCCGCGTGTGATGCCGAGGTCGGCGAGGTCGCGGTCACTCATGCTCATGAGTTCGGCGAGAAGGGCACGACGGCGGCGCCATTCGTCGAAGCGAGCGATGGCGCGGTCGCGGACCGACTGCGGCAGACGCTCCAGGAACTGGCGGAACCGGGACTTCGGCTGCCAGGTGGAGCGCTGAGACGAAGCATGAGTAAGATTAGCATTAGC
>CAWIDE010000024.1:0-44706 GCA_963834715.1 uncultured Pseudomonadota bacterium
GCGGGCGCCATAGACGGTGCGGGCGAACACGTCGCGGCCGAGACTGTCGGTGCCGAACCAGTGCAGCGCGGAGGGAGGCTGCAGGCGGTGCATCGGATTCATCGCCAGCGGATTGCCGGCGAACAGCGGCGCTGCCGACGGCCAAGAACGACCATGACTAAGAATGACACCGCAGCCCAGATGAACATGGTCGGGTGCCGCTGCAGAGCGCGGCGCAGCGGGGGCGGCGCCGGGGCGGAGGACAACGGCAGGGAAGGCTCAGGTCAGACAAGCGTTCAGCGCCGGATGCGCGGATCGATCAGCGTATAGCTGAGATCGACCAAAAGGTTGATGATTACGTAAGCGCCAGAGAATACCACCATCACACCCTGGATGATCGGGTAATCCCGGTTCGTAATCGCGTCCACTGTCAGCCGGCCGATGCCCGGAATGTTGAACACAGTCTCGGTCAGCACGACGCCGCTGATCAGCAGGGCAATGCCGATGCCGATCACCGTGGCGATCGGCACGCCGGCGTTACGCAACGCGTGGTGGAAAAGCTGGCTCGCCGTAGAGGCGCCCTTCGCCCGCGCGGTGCGCATGTAATCCTCCGACAGGACTTCCAGCACGCTGGCGCGGGTTATGCGCGCAATCAGCGCGAGGTACGCCAGGCCGAGCGCCAGAGCCGGCAGGATCAGGTGGCTGAGCCATGGCCAGAACCCTCGCGACAGCGGTTCGTAGCCCTGCACTGGAAGCCAGTGCAGGACAATGGCAAACAGATAGATTAAAAAGTAGCCGAGCGACAAAAACCGGAACAGAGAAGCCCAGAGCAGCAATCCCCATCAAACTGCGATCGAGCGCCCCGCCCTGCTCGCCAGGCAGCGAGCAGCACCAGCGGTCACGGCGAGTGTGGCGGCGAACGGCCATCGTGATGAAAGTGAGTGAGACTGTGGCGGGCAGGCGTTGCCCGATCAATTGCATCACCGGCACGCCGGAGAAGATCGAGGTGCCGAACTGGCCACGGATGATGTCCCAGGCCCAGATGCCGAACTGCACAGGCAGCGGCTTATCCAGCCCGAGCTCGTGATTGATCAGTGCGATCTGCGCGGGAGTGGCGTTGTCGCCGGCAATAATAGCGGCCGGGCTGCCGGGTGCGAGGTGCAGCAACAGAAACACGATCAGGCCGACGATCGCCATGACGATAAGCGTGCTGAATAGCCGTCCGGCGATATAAGCGCCCACTGCCCCTCAGGTCTTTGTCACATTCCAGAACGGGATAACGTCCGGATTGGTCAGGAACCCGTCGATGTTCTTGCGCATGGCAGCCGGCTGGGTCCACGCCCCGAGCATTACCCATAGCGCGTTTTCCCAGGCAATGGCCTGCATCTTGGGGGCGATCGCCTTCTGGTCGGCGACCGTGGGTGCCGCTGCCCACTCCATGCGGAGCTTTTCGTAATCAGCATTCTCCGGCTAGCTGAACCAGCCCTTCTTCCCGTTGGCAGCAAGCGAAATCAGGGTAATCGGATTACTGAAATCGAAGCCGCCGCCGTAGGTGATGAAAATATCCCAGCCGCCCTGATTGTCCGGCTTCATGCTGGCGCGGCGGGTGATCACCTCGCCCCAGTTCATCGCGGCGAGCTGGGCATTTACGCCATATTCTGCAGCCAGCCTGCAATGAGCTGGGCGGAGTTATTCATGAACGCGAAGTCAGTGGCCTGGAGCACTATCACCGGCTCACCCTTGTAGCCGCATTTCTGGAACAGTTGCTTCGCCTTGGCCGGGTCGGGCGCCGCTTTGAACCGGTCGGTACCGGCGTCGTTCGACATCGGCGTGTCGTAACCAAAAACGGAATCATTCGGGTGGTAGTATTTTGGGTTGCCGAACGTTGCGTTCAGAATGGCTTTTTGATCCACCAGGTAAAGCATCGCCTGCCGCGCCTTCACGTTGTCGAACTGCGGGCGCAGGTAATTCAGCTGCATGATTCCGTCATAGCCCGTCGGGTTCATGATCTTGGTTTTGATGTCCGGGTTGCTGGTAAGCTGCGGCAGGATATCGAGCGGCGGCAGTTCGTAGAAGTCGATCTCGCCCGCGTTGAGCGCCGCTGAGGCAGTCTGCTCGTCGGCGATATTCTCCCACATCACCTGATCGAGGTGCACGACCTTTCCCCCAGCGAGGCCGGAGGCAGGTTCCTTGCGCGGCACGTATTTGTCCCACATATCGTACACGTAGCGGCTGCCCGGCCGGGTGAGATTTTGATTGAACGTGAAAGGACCGGAGCCGATGCGTCCGGTAATCTGTTGGAATGGATCGGTCTCGGCGTCTTTCTTCGGCATCATGAAGCAGATCGGCGTGGTGCAGGTAGCAAGTGCGGTGATCACCAGGCCGAAAGGCTCCTTGAGCTTCAGAACGATCGTCTTATCGTCCTTGGCGGAAAGATCGGCCGTATGCTGCATGATTGCCTGGCCGCCAGAATTGCGCACTGCCCAGCGGCGGATCGAAGCGACGCAATCAGCCGCGGTCACAGCAGTGCCATCCTGCCACCCCAGGCCATCGCGTAGCTGGAACGTGTGCGTTTTCTTGTCGTCGCTGAGGTCCCACTTCCCGACCATCTGCGGCTGCGGGTTGTAGTTGGCATCGACCGCAAACAACGTGTCGTACACCATCGCACCGTAGTAGGCGCTGATATTGGCCGTGGTCCAAACCGGGTCGAAGGAGCGCAGATCGCCCTGCATCACCGCGCGCAACGTGACGGGACCGGCGGCCCGTGCAGGACGCAGAGCAGGAAGCGACACAGCCCCTGCCAGGCCGGCCTTGAGGACGGTTCGACGCGACAGGTTCATCATGTCTCCCTGATTTTTCGTTGCTTCTTCGCGAAATTCACAGGGTCAATCTCCCCCTCCTGGCGCGGCAGCGCAAGGGCGGCGGGGTAGCTATCAGACTTCCCCCTCCTCCCGCAGCAGCGCAAGAGTGGCACCGAAAGCATGCGCAGTATCGGCGATCTCAGCCGGTCCATGTGTGGCCGAGGTCATGCCACCAATTCGCGGGTTAACATCCACGCCGTTAAGCAGCAAAGCAAGGCGCAGACGCTCGCTCGTGCGCTTGGGCTGCTCCTTGAGCTCATCCCCGGGCACCGAGAACGGATCGAAATTTTCGGGACCGATATCCCGCCCGAACGGGTTCATGTACAGGTGGAACCCCGAGGACGTGCCATAGACGGACCAGGGAACGCCGGCCTTCGCGAGCTCCTGATTGAGCATAGCGCGCAGATCAGCGGCGGCGGCATCGGCCCGGACCGTCGCGTCGGATTCCGCGATGACAGTGAGTGCGGCGATGCCGGCGGCAGCCGAGACCGGGTTGGCGTTGAACTTACCGGGGTGCTGAACCTTCTCGGCACCAACGCGCGCAGCGGCATCAAAATCCAAAAGCTCCATGATGTCCGCGCGGCCGGCGACCGCAGCGCCCGGCAGCCCCCCGGCGACGATCTTGGCAAAGCTGGAAAGGTCAGGGCTGACGCCAAAAGCAACCTGAGCCCCGCCGGGGGAGACACGGAACCCCGTGATAACCTCATCAAGGATCAGCAGCGTCCCGGCACGTTCCGTCAGGCGCCGCAACTCGTGCAGGAACTCCGGGCGCACAGGAACCTGGCCGAAGCTCGCGCCCGTGGGCTCGATCATCACGGCGGCCACATCGCCCGGCGCGAGAGCGGCTTCGACCGAAGCGCTATGAGCCGTAGCCAGACGCACATTGTCGGCCACTCCCTGCACCACCCCGGCCGTAGGAGAGCCGTCGAAGTGGTTGGAGTACCCGGAGGTCATATGGTCGTGCCAGCCGTGGAAATGCCCCTTGAAGCGGACCAGCACCGGACGGCCGGTGAAGGCCCTCGCGAGGCGCACCGCCATCAAGGTCGCCTCGGTGCCAGAGGACGTGAAGCGGATGCGTTCCGCGGCAGGCATCAACCGCTGAATGGCGGCCGCCCATTTGATCTCGCGGGGATGATTGGCCCCGAAATGCGTCCCCTGAGCCAACGCCTGCTCTACGGCTGCAGTGACGGTCCGGTGGTTGTGGCCGAGTAGCAGAGCCCCGTGACCCCCGAAGTAATCGACGTATTCATTGCCATCCACGTCCCATTTGCGCGGGCCAGCGGCACGCTCGACGTAGATGCTGTACGGCTCCAGGTGGCGGGCATCATGCGCGATACCGCTGGGAATCAGCCGCACCGCCTCCACCGCGAGCGCGGCCGAACCCGGCGTTCGCGCCCGATAAGCAGCGACAATACGGGAGTTGGTGACATTTCCGTCCATAAGATTTCCTTATCCAGGCGTGATCCGGGTGATGGAAACAGTATCGGACTCCACGCCCTCCGGGCGCAGATGAACGGTGTGGTAGGTGCCGTCGATCCAGGCCTGGAACTGGTCGCGGTAATGCGGGGAGCCCGGGACCCCAGAGTTGCCGATGTTCTGCACCGTTAGGAAACGGTCCGGCTGGGCGAAATCCACCACCATGCGGTATTCGGCCCCCGCGTTCGCGCTGTGCGGCGGCAGCTCGCCGCCTGAGTTCCGCAAAGTATGCGAACCCCCAGTCATCGGCGCCGGCCCGATATCCCATTCCGGGACCCCAAGCGGGTGATGCCAGTAGGCAATGTGCACTCGGCCCCACGCCCAGCCGGCAGGATCGGAGCCGAGCCGGTCCCGCAGTGCGGCAACCGCTTCCCGGGCAACCGCCGCGACATGCACCTCGGTCCCGTCCGGAAAATAATTCGCCAATCCCGTCATGGCCGGGCTTGACCCGGCCATCTGCGCACTGATCGTGGTACACCAATCTTCGGACAGGTACCGCGGCCCCAAGATTTGTTTGCTGCACCGTCACATCCAATAAACGGGCGGGTAGATGCACCGCCAGCACGTGCCGGGTCCACAACGCCATGAAGCTTTCGAAGAGTGTCGGGGCGGCGCTGGCAAGCGTGTATTCGTAATCCCATCCCGCCAAGGCATCAGCGACCAGCCGCGCGTCGGGATCAGAAGTGCCCGCTAGATGCCGGACAATATGCGGTGCCCAGCGCTCGGCGCGACAGTTCTTTACGTCGTTCTGCACCCGGATATTGGCTAGGTGGTCATGCGGTCCGGGCGCCCCGAACACCTGATCGAGCCGCACGCCGCGATGTCCCTGCGAATACGCGCCATAAATCGGGTGCGGATAGTCGGGCGCGACAATGCGCTGATTGGCGGAAGCGACGTAGCCCCGGTCCGGGTTGTACTGCCGCGGCAGGTCGTCAAAGGGAATGTATCCCCGCCACGAGCTCCTCGTCATTCGCAGCATCACGAAAACCATAGGTGATGCGGCCGCGGACGGGCAGGCGGCCAGCCATCTGGTAGCCGACGTTTCCTTCACTGTCGGCATAGACGAAGTTGAACACTGCGACGGCCCAGTCCTTCAGCACGCCGCGAAAACCGCGCCAGTCCCGTGCGCGTGAAATGTTGATAGACGCCCGGACATCATCGAGATGCTCGGCGCCCACCCAACGCAGCGACAACGGCGGGTCGCCACCTTCCGTCACCGGAGTAATCAGGTCATTCACAATCGGACCGCGGCTCGTGGCGCGGATTGTCACCGTCCTGTCCGCTTCGCCCTTGACGCGAATGGTGACATTGCGCTCGCCGAAGCGTTGCCACCCGTCGTTCTCGCGATAGAGGCTCGGGTCGCCCGGATGGACCTCCTCGCGATACAGATCGCGCGTGGATGCCATATTGTTGGTAATCGCCCAGGCGATCCGCCCATTACACCCCCACCACATCCCCGGAAACCCAGGATGTCCTGCTCCGGCGGCGTCATCCTCCGGACCGTGGAGCGCGTATTCGTACCAGGAGGACGGAACCCAGAATGGCTGGTGCGGGTCGCCGCACAGAATGGCGTGCCCAGTCCCGGTGCGCTCCGGGCGCAGCGCCCAGTTGTTGCTGCCCGCGCAGTCGTCGGTGCCGGCGGAAAGGGAGCGGTCCAGGGTCTCGGACGGGCAGACAAGGTTCTCGGCGGCTTCCGGCGTCAGATACAGCGTTCGAAAAGCCTCGGCCGGCAGGAGGCGGGCTGCCTCGGCAGCGGCGAGCCGGTCGATGCGGCCGTTCAGCGACCACCAGATGCCGCGCCCGATGGCGATCACGTCACGCACAGTGAAGGGCGTGGGCTGATACCCGAGGTGCAAGAACTCCGGCGGAAGATTCAATCCCAGGATTTCAATAGTCCGGTTAATTCCGGCGACATAAGCCTCCAGCAGCGCACGCGTGGCGGGGTCGGTCGCGGCGACCTCGCTTGCGGCGATCTGGTCGATCCCGACCGTCAGATGCGCGACATCGCTCGCAACATACGCCGGCCCAAGGATCTCCGCCTGCTGTCCGAGAGCGCGGCGGCGCAGGCGATCGATCTGCCACAAACGATCCTGGGCGGTCGCGACGCCGAGGCCGAAGAACAGGTCCTCGGTTGTGGACGCATAAATGTGGGGGATGCCGGCGCGGTCGCGCTTAATCTCGATGGCCGAGCGAATGCCGGCGCTAAACCTGTCCGGAAATGACATGGCCCCATGGAACTCCCCGCTTGCCGGTCGCGCAAGCCGCACGATCCTCCGCTATAGTCCCGGTCAGGAGGAACCAGCCATGCAAACGCAGGACATTGCGGGACTGGACCGGCCCAAAGGGACGCCGTTCCAGCTCAATAAGATCGGACATGTAGCCCTGTATGTGCGGGACTTGGAGCGGTCGGCCCACTTCTATACTCAGGTGCTCGGGTTCCGGGTGTCGGACGTTTACGGCGATGACATGATGCCGGGCGGCGCGGTATTTCTCCGCTGCAATACGGACCATCATGGCGTGGCGCTGTTCCGTGCCACGGATGCCCAACCGCAGAATGCCGGCCTGCACCACCTGGCGTTCGAGGTCAGCACGTTGCAAGAGGTGTTCCGTGCCCGCGACCATCTGCGCCGGCACGACGTGCCGATTGATTTCGATGGCCGCCGCAGGGCGGGTTGCCAGATCGCGGTGGAGTTCCGCGACCCGGACGGCCACCGGCTGGAGATTTACTGGAACATCGATCAGATCGGCACCGACCAGAAGGCGCGTCCGCCCGAGGAATGGAAGGGCGCAAGCAGCCTGGAAGCCGCGGTAGCTGATCCGGTAAAGGGGCAGGATACGACGCTGGCTTCCCAAGGCCTATAAATCAATTCAAACACTAAGGATTACAAAGGGTCACGAAGAGCTGGACGTGGCCTTTTGTGTTCAAACAATCCTTCTGCAATCTCGTCCGGAAATCCCGCACAAACCTAAAGTTAATTCCTTTGGTGTTCCATCGCATGCATGGACGCCAAAATGCGCCCTCTTGCTTGGGGACTGTTGCTGTTCGGGTACTCGCGATCGTATGTGCGATCAAGGCCGCCGGACAGGATCTCTCGGCACTCCTGCCCCCTGGCGTCCCAGGCTTCACCTCCTGGATCGGTGCGCAGAAAACCCCCGATCCAGACTGGCAGCCGCTTGGCATCCCCGCCGGGACGTTCACCCTCTTTCCTGAGGTCGCGGCCTCCACCGGTTACGATAACAACGTTCTCGCCTCCAACCCCGCGGGCGGCAGCGCACTGCTCGGAACTCACGCCCAACTGCAGGTAAAATCCAACTGGCAGATCGACCAGCTCGGCGCCTTCACCAGCATCGATAACCTGCTCACACCCGGTGAGCCGAACCAGGGACGAACTGACTGGACCGCCTCCATCGGCGGAGTGAAACAGTTCCGCGACGACGCGCTCACTCTCGGATTTGCGCACTTCTCGGCACACGAAGACCGCACGGCGCTCGATGCACTCCCGACCGATGCGCCGATCCCCTACAGCGTCGAAGACTTCCGAGCCTTGTATGCGCTCTCGCTGGGGCAATTGACGCTGACGCCAAGCCTGGACGTCATGCTCTACCGTTTCGGAGAGGCTACCATTCTCGGGGTCCCAGTGTCGCAGGCCTATCGCAACCGCGACGTGGTACGGTTCGGGATCACCGCCGACTATCAGACCGCGCCAGGACGCGATCTGATCGCCGTCGCGCAGGGGTTGATTTCGGACTATACGGCCCCGCAACCCGAAGCACCGACGCGCAATTCGACCGGGTGGCAAGTTCTCGGCGGCATCGATCAGACCTTCGACGGGGTGTGGCGCCTGCGGCTTCTCGGCGGCTGGCAGGAGCGGCTGTTCAGCAGCCCCGCCTACCAAGATCACGGCGCACTGGTGGCCGAGGGCGATGTCATATGGTCACCCACGAAGCTGATCGACGTTACCGCAATACTAAGCCGCACCATCGAGGACGCCGCGCAGGAGAGCACGGCGGCGTACGTCGCGACAGGTATACGGCTCGCGGCCGGTTATCAGTGGCGGCGCAACGTGTGGCTCAATACCTGGGTAGGCCTCGACCGCGCAGCCTACGTTGATACCAACGACAAGCAGACAGCGGGGTCGCTCGGTGTGGCCGCAACATGGTGGCTCAACCGCCGGATCAATCTGAACCTGAGCGAGACCGTCACCGCGCTGCGAGGACACGCGCCGCCGCCTTCCAGCGGAAGCTACACACGATCGGTCTCGCTGTTGACGCTCGGGTTTGGGCTATGACCCGGCTGCTCGGGCTGAACTTCACCGACTTCTCGTTGGAAAACGCAACGCAGTGGGTACTGGACCGTTCGCCACAGGTCGCCTTCGATTACGTGGTAACGCCGAACGCCGATCATCTAGTGCGGCTGCGTAGGCGGCCGGAGTTGGCGCCGTTGTATCGCGATGCGGCCCTGTGCTGCTTGGACTCGCGGGTGGTTGCGGCGGCGGCCTGCGTTCTCGGCCTGACTACCCCTCCTGTAGTGACCGGCAGCGATCTGATCGCGGCAGTGCTGCGGCTTTTGCCGCCCGGCGAGGCAATCACCGTTGTGGGCATGCGTCGCGCCTCCGTGGATGCGCTGATCGTGCGCACGGACCTGGCGCCCCCCGCGCATTACGATCCGCCGTTCGGGTTCGATCAGCGGTCCGCCGAGACGCAGCGAGCAGTTGAGTTCGTGCTGGCACATCCGGCGCGGCTCGTTCTGCTGGCGGTGGGGTCGCCGCGTCAAGAAAAACTGGCGGCGGCGATCAAAGCCACGAGACAGGCCACGGGCCTCGGTCTCTGCATCGGGGCAAGCCTGGACTTCATTTCCGGCGCAGCGCGCCGCGCACCCGCCTGGATGCGCGGCGCGGGACTGGAGTGGGCGCACCGGCTTGCGCGCGATCCGCGACGTCTGGCACGGCGGTATCTGTGGGATGACCCTCCGGTATTCGCGATGCTGCTGCAGGAACGCTTGCGACGGTTGTGAGTAACAACCTCGAGCACTGATTTACACCGACACCCGTGGCGCGGAATATACCGGCTCTTCGTCTGGGGAGGTAGCCGGAATGACTCAGTTCACCCAAGCGCTGGTCCAAGATCGGCACCTACAGTGTCATTGCGAGGAGCGTAGCGACGAAGCAATCTCGATTGTGCAGGGGCTGATCAGACCGTCCCGCGTCCTATGCCTCATTGGACTGCTCCTTCTCTTATCCGTCTTCCGGACCAGCGCATCGGCCCAGGTCTTCCCCGTTTGTAGCTGGCCTTTCGAGAGCAACGGACGGGGCATCACCAACGTCGCCACCCCGGACACGCACGCAACCTACTGGGTCATGCCGTTCGATAGCGGCGCTTGGCAGGCCATGGTGATACGTGGCCAGTACCCGCAGACACGGTTCTTTAATTTCAACACCTATAACTCCAACGGAACTTATGTTGACAGCGCCGTTGACAGCACTATCGCGCCGGATCCGGGTAGCGCCAATCCATTTGCGTCTCCGGTCGCCGCATCCGGGCCCCGCGACTACACGATCACGGTGGGCGCCGCCAGCGCGGGTACAAACGTACTGAGAGTAGGCACCAGCCGGCTGGTCTTCATCGTATACCGGGTCTACCTGCCGGACCGCGAACTCGACAGCACCGGCGGAGTTGGGCTGCCTGCCGTGAGCGTAGTCGCCCGGGACGGGACCGTGCGAAACCTCCGTCCGTGTCCGTTCGCCAACGCAGAGACCAGCCTGGGCAATCTGGCGATTTTGCTGGCCCTGAACGGCTTCAGCGATGCAGCGAACTTCATCAATCAGATCCTCGCACTGGTGAAGCAACGGCCGCCGAACACAGGCCTTTGCGCGCCCGGCCAATCCGAGCCTGCCGCAATCGCCTTCCCGCCTGCGACTCTCGGGGTGAACTTCTTCCCGAACCCGCAAACGACCTACCTCGAAACCGCGGGGCTCTGCTATCAGCAGGGCAGCATCATTGTCGTGCGAGGGAAGGCCTCCGTATTCCCCAATACGTATCTCGGCGGATCGGTTTTCCAACCGGCCTTCGATGGAGCGGTCCAACTTCGCTACTGGTCCATGTGCAACAACGACCGCGTCGTTCCATACCCCGTGGTCGGGTGTGCAGCCGATTTTGAAACGAATCTCGATCCCGATGAGTTCTACACCTACGTCGTCTCCAATGACCCGGCGCCTCCCGCCTGGCTACCACCCTACGCGACCTGGTTGCCCTGGGGTCCGACCGCCTTTCCGAAGAACTTGATACTCAGGAACATCAACGAGGGTGGACCTCCAATCGCCGGTGCCTACGTTCCGGTGGGCGCGTTCTGCAGTCAGCAGGTCTTCGTACAGCAAGGGTGGGCAAGGTTGCTTCGGCGCGGCCGGCATTCCGATGCAGTAGCACGTACGAGGCCTACGCCCCAACCGTGTGCCACCTCGCGCCGAAGCCGCGTGAACGCTACCTCCCGCTAAGCCTAGTCGTGGGTCGCCAGGTAGCGTCGCGTAGCAAGCGGCCCCTGCCGCGGTGCATGTTCCGTTCCGCACGATCCGCCGCCCAGCGGCGCTCGATATATAACCGGTTGCGCACGAAACAGAACCAGTGGCTGCTGGACAGAATCCTTGCGGGACCCAGGCGCCACGGTAAGCCCAGAAAAAACTGCCCCCTGGCGAGGCTAATTCCGCTAATCACTCTCCAGGACTTGCGACCCGCGATTTCTACTTCTCGCTGCAGCCGACCTCGCCACACTGCGTCTTTCGTTGAAATAGGTTCGATCCATCTTCCGCGCCCCGCAGGTCTCATATAGCCGGCGTGCTACCGCATTCGATGAATCGGTGGTCCATTCAAGCGCCGAAAATCCTTCTGCCGCCCTGAGGCGCATTGCAGCTTCCACGAGCATCCGTCCCACACCACTCCGGCGGGCTGCCTTCGCGACGTAGAGGTCGCGGATATAGAGCGACCGCGACAGGTCAGACGCGGGGAAGGTGACATTCATCACCACTGAACCAACGATTTTGGCGTCAACCAGAGCGACAAGCACGCGTGGATCAAACGCGTTCACGGGAGGTTTGCATGCCAGTGTTGCCGCTTTCAAAGCTACTTCATTCGACACCGGTCGATTATAATGAGCCTGCATTTCCAAAAAGTGTGCAGCAAGCCCGGAAATATCCGTCTCAGATGGACGGCGTACCACTATACATTGCTCGACCGGTTGCTCGAGAAACTCTCGCGAGCCGGCAAGGTCACTTGCCTCTACGTCATGTGTCGCACTTTGATCCATCCTCGTTCACCTGCTGTCGTGATTGGCTTGAAACCGCGGCTCATGCGGCCCAAACGGGTTGTGCCTTGGCCATCTTAGTTAGTCGGTGAACAGTTAACGAAACTTCAATGCCAGCCTTATGATACCGCGGAGCATGAGGCTTGACCTCATGCGGAGTGGTATCGCGCGCGGGGTTGGTGGGGCGGCCGGGCGCGAAATCAAAACTCAACACCGGTCAGCCGAAAGGCTGGCCGGTATGAAAGATCTCTCGCGCTTGTACTCGCTCGCGCACGAGACGAACCATGATGCCATGGCGCTGTATGATCGCGTGTCCGGCCGCACCGGCTTCGTGCCGTACCGCAAGACCCTGGGCTGATGGGTGCCGCTTGGCCGTCAACTAAAATGGACCACCGGCAGCGTCCAACCCGCATGACGTGGCTCGCTATTCTCCTACCCCGCCAGCCCCCGCGCCACTTCCCGCCGAAGCCGCGTGAACGCGCCCTCCCGCCAGGCGCGATCGTGCAGCGCCATATACCGTCGCATGGCAAGCGGCGGTCGCCGCGGATCCATCTCGCGTTCGGCACACTCCGCCGCCCACACCGCGGCAAGCGTCGCCATTAGCCGGCGATGGCATGCCCCGCGCAGCATATATCCGGCAACGCGTGGACACAGCCCCAACCAGCTTGTCCCCCAGCGGCGCTCGATCCGCACCCGGTTGCGCACGAAATAAAACCAGCGGTCGCTGGACCAGCACACGCGTCGCTCGGCGCTGACCTTGTGGCTGATGGCAATATCGCCTCGGTAGCGGATTCCCCAGCCTGCGGCGATGGCACGCAACGAGAATTCGTATTCCTCCCAACAGAAGAATAGCGAGCGATCGTAACCGCCGAGCTGGTTCCAGGCGGCACGTCGTATGGCGTGACCCGCGCCGACAAAAGTCACAGCCCGGAACGAACTGGATGCTCGGGACAACAGCGGCGTCGGATAACCCCACGATGAAAGGTCGTCGTCGCCCGTTCCATGGCGGAGAATGCGGAAACCCAGCGCCGCCAGATCAGGCTCCTGCTCCAGAGCGAGCACCGCACGCGCGGCGGTGTCAGCCGAGGCGAACTCTGCGTCGTTATCCAGCCCAATGATGACGCGGCCATGGCCAAACGCAGTGGCTGCGTTACGCCCGGCAGGGACGCCCTGATTGCGGCCCAGGCTCAGCAGCGTTGCATCGGGTCGTTCCTCGACGACCCCCCGCACCCGCGCAACCGCTGCGGAGCAGGACCCCTGATCCACCACGGTCACATGGAGCGAAATGTTCTGTTGGGCGAGGGCCGAAGCTATGGCGGCACAGGTCTCGTCCGGGCGATCCAACGAAAGGATGATGATATCGGCATCATACTCGACATCCGGAACGCAACGCGCGCCGGCCAGATATTCTGCCGCCATCAACAAGCGTCGGTGACAAAGAAAGCCGGAATCGTCCGCAGCAGGATCAGAAGGTCAAGCCGCAGCGACCATTTGGCAATGTATTCGAAGTCGAACTCGACCCGCCGGATCAGCTTCTCCTCGGTGTCGGTCTCACCGCGCCAGCCGCGCACCTGTGCGAGTCCCGTAATCCCCGGCTTCACGCTATGCCTTCTCACATACCCTGGCACCACCTGCTCGAACGGGCGGCCTGCCGCACGAGTGCCCGGCGCATGCGGACGAGGGCCGACGAGCGACATCTCCCCGCGCCACACGTGGTAGAACTGAGGAAGCTCGTCGATGGAAAAACGCCGCAGCCAAGCGCCAATCGGAGTTATGCGCGCATCGTTCGCCGTCGCCTGGCACAGCATGCCACCAGGCTGCTCATGCACATACATAGTGCGAAACTTCCAGCAGTCGAACGACTGGCCGTTGTGGCCGACGCGACGCTGCCGGAACAAAGCGGATCCAGGGCTTTGCAGGCGAATGACCAACGCCAGCAAAGGAAACAACCACGGGGCCAAAACTATAAGGAACGTGAAAGAAACCAGAACATCAAGCGAACGCTTAGCAAACACACGCCAGCCTTGCGTCTTACTGGTGGGCAAGAGCGCGTACGATACGAGGGGAACCGAATGCCGGGTAAACGCTGTGGCAATGTACATGGCCGGATCGGTTTGATTACCGGCGCCCGTTCTCGCCTCAATTTATCAAACAACAGTTAATTGCAGTCGAAATTTTACTGTCAGACGAATACAGCTTTTTTAGACAGAGTGAAATTGACCATCATTCCGGCCAGCCCTCCGGCGCCGATGGCCAGGACGGGTTCTGCACGGCATATCGCAAAGGCCGCAATCAGCGCGGCATAGCTGCCGCGGTTCAACACCAGGCCGAGCAGGTTGGTCAGCATGAAGCGGGCCCATTGGTGATGTACGGGACGGCCGGCACCATAGCCCTTGAAGGTCCAGACGCGGTTGAGCGCCCAATTGATACTGGCAACGATACAATACGAAATCAGGCCCGCAAAATACAGGTTCATAAACGGCCGCAGCGAATAAACGATCGCGGTATCGGCCATGAACCCGAACGTACCCACGGCCCCGAACTTCAGGAACTGCGTGACCAGGGCAGGGCTAAGCGAGCGGATCATCGGCCAGACACGCCGCCCTCAGAACATGCCGTGCAGGTACCAGCGCAGGTCGCCGGTATTGGAATCATTGCCATCGCCGCTCCGGTATAACCAAAAACGGCGTCCTTCGGTATCTTCAATACGCCAGTAGTCGCGGATCGAGTGCATTTCGGCATCCGACTGCCACCACTCCCCACGGATGCGTTCCGGTCCATCGGCCCGATAGACACGGAAGCGCTTGCGTCGCCAGGTAAAGGCCACCGGCGGGTGGTCCGGCAGCAGCGAAAGCGCATCGACCGGCTGCGGCGGCGTCAACAGCCGCACCGGCCGCGGCCAGAGCGGCCATTCCTTGTTGCTGGCCGGCGCGAGGGCGGGAATCCGCAGGAAGGAACGCTCCGGAATATCGCTCTCGACAGGTTCCACCCGGAACACACAACCAGGACCGAGCCGGTTGCTCAGCACATCGACCAACCCATCGATCCCAGCGGGGCGGTCGAGTGTCAGGGTGGTAAGCTGCTCCGGGGTCGAGCGCTCGGTGAGCGAAGCGACCAGCCGCATGGCCTCTATACCAAGGCCGGGATCGACCGCCTCCAGCCGCTCATGCAGCAACCGGGCGAGGTGCGTAGGATTGCGGTTCGGCACAGCGGTCCCGATGCGCAGCACCTGGATCGTGCCATCGACCCGGTCGAACAGCAGATCCAGACGGCGCGCCCCGCGGCCGGCCTTCTCCAGCCTGACGCACAGCCGGGTAGTCAGCCGGCCGATAGCCGTGGCCAGGGCCTCCGCCGTCAGCAGCGGCTCGGCAAAGGCAAGCCGGGCCACGATGGCGGCAGGAGGCAGGACCGGCTCGATCGGTTGGGGGATCCGCCCGAGCGCCTGATCGAGCCGGCGCACCACCCCTGCGGAAAACCGGCGGGTGAGTGGAGCCCTGGGCAATTGGCAGAGCTGACCGATCCGCTCGATCCCCAGCCGTTCGAACGTATCAATAGCCTCGGCATCTATCCGCAGTGCGGCGAGCGGCAGCGGGGCGAGGGCATGCTCGGTCGGCCCGGGCGGAAGCACAACCAGCGGCTCCCGCGCAAAGCGGGCAAGCGCCCAGGCAGCACCAGGACTATCGGCCATGGCAGCGCGGGCGGCGAAGCCGGCGGCGTTCAGGCGTTTCAGCAAAGCCTCCAGCAGCTCGGTCTCCCCGCCGAACAGATGGTCGCATCCGGCGGTCTCGAGCCAGAGCCCGTCGGGCGGATCAGGGGCGGCGAGGGGAGTGTAACGAATAGTCCAACCGGAGAGCCGGCGCAGTCCGGCCTCGTCCTCCTCCGGCGTGGCCGGCAGCACCGTCAGAGCGGGGACGCGGGCCCGCGCCTCGGTCACCGGTAGACCCGGGTGGAGGCCCAGGCGGCACGCCGCGGCATCCGTCGCGGCTATGACCATGCGCTGGTTATCGCGGACGGCGGTGACCAGCGGCTCGGGCGGTGGCGGGGTGCCGTCAGCGCTGGCATTGGCGCGAATGCGGTCGGTGGCCCAGGTGGGAAGCCAGACGGAGACGACCCGGCGCATGGTGATGGAGGTTGCGGTTGGGGTTTGGCGTTGTGAAGAACGTAGGGGGAACAGAGGGCGGAGTTGAGTTCGATGTATTCGTATCGAATCCGGCTTGAATATGGCTACACCTATGGCTGCATTATTGGGTGGATTTTGAGTGGGACGAGAACAGGCGGCTGTGGACGCTCGCTGAGAGGGGCCTGGATTTCCGCGATGTCCGTCACCTCTTCGATGGCCCTCCGCTTTACAGCTATCCGTCTCCTCGAGAAGGCGAAGATCGGATCGTCAGCGTCGGTCTACTGGCTGGTCGGATGCTTACCATAGTTTGGATCGACCGCGACGGATCGCGCCGGGTCATTTCGATGAGGAGAGCGCGGGCTGAGGAAGAAAGACAATATCGTTCGCTATTCGGCTAAGGAACTGGCGAAACTGAAGAGCGAGACGGATTGGGGCAAGATCGGTGCGACGAGCCGCGAGGAGATCGAGCGGCAGGCGAACGAAGGCGAGGGCTCTCTCCCCGAAGGTTGGGAGAATACGGTGGTGATCGGAGTCCCAGAGCCTCGGCAGTCGATCCACATCCGCCTGGATGCCGACGTGTTCAAGGCGCAAGGCCCGGGCTATCAGACGAGGATCAACGCGGTGCTGAAGGCATTCGTGGCTGCTAAACAACGGGAGAAAGAACGGCACCGGACTCCAATCGAGACATAATAAATATCACGAAACTTTGGGGATGCCACAATGATGCGACCCGCTCATCCCGAGGAAACAGAAGCCGTACGCCAGCTCGTGGTCGCCGTCTACAGTCATTACATAACGCGGCTGGGTAAACCACCTGGCCCCATGTTGGACGACTATAGTCGGCGCATCGCCGAGGAACAGGTGTGGCTTCTGGAGGACGGCGGCGAGCTCGTTGGTGTCCTGGTTCTGGAGAATGCTGGGGGCGGTACCCTGCTCATCGACAATGTAGCAGTGTCTCCGCCCGCTCAGGGCAAAGGCCACGGCCAGGAGCTTATCGCCTTTGCGGAGCAGGAGGCGCGCCAGCGCGGATGCGCTGAATTGCAGCTTTATACACACGTGCTGATGAGCGAGAACATAGCCTTTTATCGCCGCCGTGGCTTCCACGAGACTGGCCGCGTTACGGAGAAGGGCTACGACCGAGTGTACATGGCAAAACGGCTTGCTCAGTTGCCCGAGTAATGTAGCGTTTACAGGATCGGCCGTATGCGCGTCATAGTCGTCGGTTCTGGGATCATCGGGGCGTCCATCGCCTGGAACCTCGCGCGTCGTGGCACGCAGGTAATCGTTGTGGATGCTGCCGAGCCAGGCGGCGTCGCCACCCGGAATTCGTGGACATGGATCAATGCCAGCTGGGGTAATCCTCCGCCCCGTCCCCCTAACCCGCCCGCGCCAGCCGCCGCTCCATGCTCCGCCCATACGCCGACATCGCATAACAACACACAAAAAAAACCGCAGCCGAAAACAGGTACCCCTCCTTCGCATAACCGAGCCACTCCGGGTCCTTCAGCGCCTGATCCACGGTGCCGAACACGTCGTACAGCCCGATCAGCAGCACCAAACTCGTATCCTTGAACAGATCGACGACCGTATTGATAATTCCCGGCACAACGATCTTCAGCGCCTGCGGCAGCACGACAAATGCCTGCACGTGCCACCACCGGAGCCCTAGTGAGGCCGCCGCCTCCTCCTGGCCTGGCGCCACGCCCTGCAACCCCCCGCGTACCACCTCCGCCATATAGGCCGCGTTGAATAACACCAGTGCGGCCATCGCGCGCACCAGACGGTCGATCGACACCCCTTCCGGCAGGAACACCGGCGCCAACACCGCCGACATGAACAGCACGGTCAGCAACGGCACACCGCGCCACAGCTCGATATACGCCACCGAGAGCGTCCGCACGATCGGCAGCACCGACCGCCGTCCCAGCGCCAGCAACACGCCGAACGGCAAGGATCCCGCCACGGTGACGAACGAAATGATCACGTTCAGCATCAACCCGCCCCAGAGGCTGGTATCCACACTGGCCAGCGCGAACACGCCGCCCCCCAGCAGCACAGCGGCAAGCGCCGGAAACAGAGTGAGCAACAGCAACACCCATAACCAGCGATGCCGCGTGTTCCCCCGGATCACCGGCACGGCGAACGCCATCAGCAGCACGCCGGCAAGATCGACGCGCCACCTCTGCCCCACCGGATAATGCCCATAGAAAAACGTCGGCAGGCGTACGCGAATGAAGGTCCAGCATGCACCATCCGGATGGCAAGCCGCTCGGCTGACGCCCGAAACCGCCGCATGCATGACCGTCCATCGCAACAGCGGTGGCAGCACCACCGCGGCAAGCGCCACAACAACGACCGTCAGCAGCGCATTCCACCGGGAACTGAACAGGTTGCGCTGCACCCACTCGACCGCCACTTCCCCGCTGGCCAAACCAATGCCAGCCGGTCGCCGGACAAGGGCAGGAAGAGCGCCGCTCGAGCCCGCCATCCCCTCAGCCCCCCCGCAAGGCCACGCGGCGGTTGTACCTGTTCATCGCCAGCGAGGCTGATAGATTGATAGAAAGAAACACCGCCATCAGGATGGCCATGGTCTCGATTTCGCGGTCGGTCTGCTGCATCACCGTGCCCGCAAAAATCTGGAACAGCTCAGGATACGCCACTGCCGCGCCCAGCGAGCTCGATTTGATGATATTCAGGTATTGGCTCGTTAGCGGCGGCACCATCACCCGCAATGCCTGCGGTAACACTATCTTCGATAGCACCTGGCGCGGCCGCAGGCTCAGGCTTAACGCCGCCTCACGCTGCCCCTTGTGCACCGATAGGATCGCCGCCCGGACGATCTCCGCAATGAACGCACTGGCATAGACCGATAGTCCCGCCCAAAGCGCAAGCAGTTCCGGAATGACCTGCACGCCGTTTGCGATATTAAATCCCTGCAGCTTCGGCAGCACCACATGATCGACACACAAAGCCGCAAGCAACCCCGCCACCACAGGCAGCACCAGCGATCGCGCACCAATCGGCAGCCCGCGCCAACGCAACCGCCACACCACAGGCGTCGCCACCACCAGCACCAGTGCAATCAGCCCCACAATCCCGGCACGTGGTCCCAGGACCGGGGTTGGCAGATAAAGCCCGCGTATGTTAAGCAGCATTCCGCCGGGCAACGCGATACTCTGCCGCGGTCCCGGCAGAGTCCGGAGCACCGCCACGTACCAGAAAATAATCTGCACAAGCTGCGGCGTGTTGCGCACCAGCTCGATGAACCCGAGTGCCAGGTTCCGCACCAGCCAATTCTCCGACAGCCGCATCACGCCCACGACCAGCCCGATCAAAGTCGCCGTGACAATGCTCAGCGCAGAAACCAGCAGCGTGTTCAGCGTGCAGACGATCAGCGCCCGGAAATACGTGTCCCCGACACTCCACGGTATCAGATGGAATGGGATGTCGAAATTCGCAACGCCGGCAAGAAAGCCAAAGCCGAAACTCATGTGCCGGCGCGCCATATTCGCGCCGGCCATGGAGGCAAGAAACCAGGCGACCGCCACCACTGACGCCAACAGCAGCCACTGCCCAATCCGTGCAGTGCGTGACGGCCGCTTGACCAAGGCGCTCGCTCAGTACCAAGAAGGAGCGTACTGCAAGCCGCCGTTGGTATAAAGATTATTCAGCCCTCGGGCCAGCCCGAGCCCATGCGCACCAAAATACGTCTCATAGACTTCGCCGTAGTTGCCCACGGCCTTCACAACTTTATAACCAAAGTCGTTGTCCAGCCCGAGCCCCTTTCCCAGGTTGCCTTCCAGCCCCAGGAACAGGCGCGTCTGCGGATCCGTCGTCTTCGCCTTTACCTGATCGATATTGGCCTGCGTGATCCCCAGAATCTCCGCCTCGACCATCGCGTAGTGCGTCCACGCCACGATCGCCGTCCAGCGATCATCGCCGTAACGCGTGAACGACCCCAGCGGCTGGCGCGAAATCGTCTCGGGCAGAATGGTCCAATCGGACGGGTTCTTCATCGCAGAACGCGCCGCCGCAACGCTCCCGCCATCATCTGTGTAACCGTCGCAACGCCCGGCCTCAGCGGCAGCAAACGCCTCCTCCGGCCTGTTGAACAGCAGCGTGTTGATCTTGATCCCCTGGGCGCGATTGTAATTCGCGATATTGGTTTCCAGCGTCGTACCCGTCAGCAAGCATATAGTGGCGCCATTCAGATCCTTCACGTGCTGCACACCCGCGCTCTTCTTCACCATAAAGCTCTGCCCGGTGTAAAAATTCGTCGCCGGCTCCATCAGCCCGAGCTGGCCGTTGCGCAGTAGCGTGTGCTCCGAATCGCGGATCAGCACGTCGATCTCGCCGGACTGCAGCACAGAAAATCGTACCTGAGAGGTAAGTCCGATGAACTTCACCTTCTGCGGGTCACCGAAAACCGCCGCCGCAATGCCACGGCAGTAGGCAACGTCCAGTCCTTTCCAGTTGCCGGCTGAATCCTGGAAGGCATAGCCCGGAATGCCGGTATCAACGCCGCAGATCACTTGCCCGCGCTTTTTCACCGCATCCAGGGTCGGGCTGCTAATCGCATTCTGTGCCCTGGCGAGGCTCCCCAAGCTCAGCGCCAAAGTGATCGCTAGGCAGCACACCGCCGCCCGCAGGCCCACTCGTAACATTTTCCGTCCCCCTTGATATTTCCTGGCGCCGAGGTCAGACCGCCCGCGCCAGCTAATCAGCAAAGCATCCCGGCCTGCGCCCGTCGAGTGCCGCCAACGCCTAAGCGTGGCATTTTCCGCAAAACCGCGCATCCTCCACTCATGGACAACGAAGCCGCCTGGCACGCCCGCCTGCTCCTCCGGTCCGCTCGCATGGGCTCCCTCGCCACCACCGACAATGGCCAGCCCTTCGTCTCCCTCGTCACTCCCGCCACCGCACCCGACCTCTCCCCCCTGCTTTTGCTCTCCGACCTCTCTCCTCACACCCGCCACCTGAAAGCCGAGCCAAGCTGTGCACTTCTTGTCATCGGCCCCAAGCCGGAGCCCAATCCACAGACCGCCCCGCGCGTGACCATCGCCGGCACGGCCGAGCCCATCTCAGACACCGCCCTGAAGTCCCGCTACCTCGCCATCCACCCCTACGCCACGCTTTACGCTGACTTCGCGGACTTCCATCTGTGGCGTGTCGCCATCACCGGCGCCGCCTATGTCGGCGGTTTCGCCCGTGCCGCCCGCCTCACCGCCTCCGAGCTGACCCCTGATCCCGCCGCCGTGGCCGCTATCGCCGCCGCCGAGGCGGACATCATCAACCACTGCAGCCAGGACCACCCGGACGCGCTACGCCGGATTGCAAAAGGGGATGGAGTTTGGCAAATGGTTGCCGTCGATACCGATGGCTGTGATCTCGCGCAGGGCGAACGCGTCCTGCGCGTCGCCTGGTCAGCCCCTGCCGCCGATCCCGCCGCCATCCGCCGCGAGCTGGTCGCACTCGCTGGCTAAGGCGTAGAAGCCTTACCACAATCTCCGTGACCCTCCGTGAAGATCTCCGAGAACTCCGTGTGAAACACTCCTGAACTCCGCCACCTCCGGCCCCAAGCGCCACCGGCTCTATCAGCACATCTCGCAACGCCGCCCCCACCGAGCGCGAGTGCCGCTCCTGCCACGGCTCATCCAAATGGTCCGGGGTATCGAAGAACGCCGTCCGCGGGTACAAACTCAGGTTCGGCAGTTCCAAAAACTCCCCGCCGTTGCCCAGATAAACTGACCGGATCGCGGCCCGCGCCGCCTCCGGCATTGGCGAGTCCTCGGGCTCTGTGGACCATCCCCCGATTATCCGCACCCCATGAGCCGCTCCCCACCGCACGAACCCCGCTATGACTTTCGCTCCGAACCCCTCCCGCACCTCCGCCGCCGCGACATGCGTCGGGTGCGCCGCCGCCCCCTCCGGGTCGCCGAGCGCCGCGACATGCCCCACATGATCGCCCCAGGCGTTCATCGACCCCGTCGCTTCCGAGCGAGGGTCATGAAACCCGCCCGCCATCAGCCCATGCTCGATCAGTGCCATCACTGCGAACCGCAGATCGAACGAAAACAGCGCCCCCAGCCAACGATTCACCGGTAACCTTGCCAGCGTCCCCCAGTCGTGCCGGAACATGATCGCCGCATCCGGTCCTACCGCGGTCGCCGCCTGGGTGCGCGCATACTGCGCCTCCTCCATCGGCAGATACACTACATCCCCCCGGTGCAGCAGCTTCTTCCACAGCGCAAACAAGTAGTCGAGGCCAATGCCGACCGCCACGCCACCATTGACACACGGCATACCCACGATCGGCTCGATAATTTCACACCGGTGCGAATATGGCCCGTTCGATCCCGCTAGAATCACCAGCTTCGGCCCCTGCAACGCTGCTCCACGCGTTAGTTTCGCATCGATCTGTCTCTCAAGAAACCCATATGCCAGCGGCCGGTCCGCTACCCACCCAAACACCACCGCGTAAGCGAGCACGGAGATCAGGCAGGCAAACACCAGCCGCCGCATCAGAACTGGAAATACAAAAATGGAGTCACACTCGGCGCAAAGAACATCGCTTGCACCGCAAACGCAAAACTCACCGCCACGCCGCGGGCCCGCCACGTCTCGTTCCAGCGGTGCAGGTTCGGCAGCGCGAGCACGATGGACCATCCCAAAGCAAGGCACGCCGTTACTTCAGGAAAGCTCAGCGTCCTTCCATCACCGAGATAGGGCAGCGATCCGGTCGGTGTCGCCACAAGCCGCAGCGCTGGCAGCCACTCCAGTACCATCCGCGGCAGCATGATACCGTTCAACCCCGTCATGCCCCACCACATCGCCCACGCCGCATGCATCCCTGCGGCCCGGAACGGCACCCACGCGACAATAACCGCCAGAACCGTCAACGCCCAGCCGGCCTCCCGCGGGAGAACCACCCCGGACCTCCGCCATAGCGAATGGATCACAAGATACGATCCGTGCAGTCCGCCCCAGATCACAAAACTCCACGCCGCGCCGTGCCAAAGCCCGCCCAGCAGCATCGTCGCCATCAGGTTCATAAGCCGCCGGCGCTCACCAACCCGGTTCCCGCCCAGCGGGATATACACATACTCCTTCAGAAACGCCCCCAGCGTGATGTGCCACCGCCGCCAGAACTCTGCGATGCTCAGGGACTGATAAGGACTATCGAAATTCAGCGGGAACCGCACGTTGAACATCCGCGCAAGTCCGATCGCCATGTCCGAATAACCGGAGAAGTCGAAATAGATCTGCAGTGCGTACGCCAACACCGCATACCAGGCTTCAAAAAAACTCAGCCTGGCGCCATGTGCCGCTGCGCCGAAACCCACATCGGCAAACTGGGCAAACGTATCCGCCAGCACCAGCTTCTTCGCCAACCCGAGCAGAAAAATCGTCAGTCCCGCAGCCACCTGTTCGTCCCGCAGCACCGCAAGGTCCTGCCGCACGAGCTGCGGCACGAGCTCCCGCGCCCGCACAATCGGACCTGCAATCAGATGGGCAAAGAACGCAACAAACGTGGCGTATTCCAGCAGCCCGGACCGCGTCATGGCGAGTTCCGTACCAGCCGGTGGCCGCACTTTGAGCCACGAGGTCGCCTCCCTCGTCATGCCGACGAAGGCATGCCCCCGGGCCGGCGTTTGGCCGGACCCGGGGGTCGGCATCCACGACTTCGGTTGCCCCAGTCCTATCAAGGGACGCTTTCTTGGACCCGAAGCACCGAAGCAACCATGGTCTTTGAAATCCCGAGCTCTATAAGAATCGATAAGAAACGATATCTGCTGAAACGTGAAAAAGCTGATCCCGAGCGGCAGCACCGCCCCCCGGTTCACCCCGAACAGAAATCCGGCATACTTGAGCCAGCACAACGCCCCGAGATCCGCCGCCACGCCACCCACCACCAGCGCCCTCGCAACCGTATCCCGGCTTGCCGCAATGCCCCGTCCTATCACCCAGTTCCCCGCGATCGACCCCACTAGCAGCAGGACGAACACCGGGTTCCACCAGGCGTAAAAGAACAGGCTCGCCGCCAACAGCCATGCCAGCGCAAGCTGGCCCGCGCCAACCCGCCCCAGGGCCCAGAAGCCCCCGAGCGCTACCGACAGGAACCCCAGCGCAAACACTGGTGAGGTGAACAGCATGCGTTCATCCTCACCCCGCCACCCCTAATTCCGGGTTAAAGCCGCCCTGCGCCCGCCGTTCAGTCGTCTCTCCCGCCCAGCGGGAGAGGCCGGCGCGCGGCAACGCGCCGGGTGAGGGTGTACCACCTTACCCGCTCAACCAGATCCAACACACCCCCGGGCTCGAACCGCGCGATCACCAGGATGATCGCACCCGTAATCACATACGTCACCCCCGTTCCCGATCCCCCGAACACCGAATTGGTGACCTGCTCCAACGGCACCAGGATAGCAGCGCCGAGTAGCGGCCCGAATAGCCTCCCGGCACCACCCAGCGCCGCAATCAACACCATATTGACCGAGACCAGGATGCCGAGCGTACTATCCGGATCGGCGAACCCGATCATAACCGCGTACAACGACCCCGCCACCGCGGTGAACGCGGCGGAAAGCAGCATCGCGTAAAGCTTGTAGCGCAGTACCGCTACGCCCAGGCTGTGCGCGGCTCGGTGACCGCCATTGATCGCCCGCAAATAGTATCCCATCCGGCTGCGTTGCATCCTCCAGGTAACAAACAGCAGCACCGCCAGCACGCACAGAAACAAGTAGTAGTAGGGCAGGGGACTCCGGAACGACAGATCGGCGAGACTCCGCGGCGTGGCCGACCCCATCAGCCCTGGAGCCGCCCCGAGCAGCGGCCAGTTGCTCACCAGGATGCGCACCAGCTCCGCCGCCGCGATGGTGGCCATGGAGAAGTAGTGACCCCGCAACCGGAATGTCGGAGTGCCGATCAGCAGCGCCAGTCCCATACTGGCAAGCACGCCGATCGGAACTCCGGCGATCGGTGGCCAGCCGAACTGCGTAAAAACTACCAAGGACGCATAAGCCCCGGCGCCGAAGAACATCGCATGACCAAACGAGATTTGCCCGGCATAGCCGCCGACGATATTCCACGCCGAGGCAGAGATCGCGCCGAGCAGCACGAGCGCACCGATCCGCTGATAAAATTCATCATGCGCAACCAGCGGCCATATGGCCGCTACCACCGCCAGTACGAAAAGGCCTGCGGTCCGCCGCTGCGCCATGCGCTGCTACGACCAGCCCTTGAACGGCAGTTCCAGTTTGGCGGTGGCGGACCGAGCAGGCCAGATCGCGACATAGCGGCTGCCCTGGAGCTGAACCAGCAGCGTCGCTGCAAGCTCATTCTGCCCCTTCGCGTCGAACTTCACCCCGTCATACCCGATCATCAGTTGCGGCGGTTTGAGATCGGTCGCGTGTAGGGCCGCACGGATCGCCTCCGGCCCCGTCGATCCGGCCCGGTTGATCGCGTCGCATAACACAAGGAAGCCCTGAATCGAGCGAGCACTGGTATCGTCCATGTCTCGGCCGGTACGCTGCCTGTACAGGCCATTGACAATGTAACTGTTGCTGCCAGACCTGCCGATATCGAACGAGCTGCGATTGAGCGCGCCTTGCGCCAGACTTCCTACCGACTTCACAAAACTCGGGTCGGAGAACCCGGAATCATCACCGATCACGATCGGCGGCTTGTAATTCAGGTTGTGCATCGTCTTGATGTAGAGGATCGAGTCCGACGTGTAGCTAACAAAAATCACCACGTCGGGCTTCTCGCCCTTCATCTGCAGCACCTGGGCGCTTACATCCGGCGCATTCGCGTTATAGGGAATGCGACTCACCACCTTCAGCTCCTTCGCCTTCAGGCTCGCGATGATCGCATCGCCGGTCGAAGTGCCGTACTCGGTGTTCTCATTTACCAGGGTGATGCCATCGACCTTCTGCCCACCCCCGCGCAGCTCAGTCAGAAAGCTCGCATATGCATCGCCGAAATTCCTCCCGTACGGTGTCACACGGAAGAACCATTTATACCCCCGCTCGGTCAGGCTGGGTGCGGCGGATTCACCGGCCACGAACGGGATGCCCTAGCGTTCCGCCACGGCGCTCGAGGTCAGCGTGCAGCTCGACTGGTAAGCCCCCACCAAGGCGACAACGCGCTCCTGCGTGATCAGGCGCAGGGTTTCGCTCTGCGCCATCGCCGGATTGCCCTGGTGATCGGCGAAAATCGTTTTCACCTTCCGCCCGCCCAGGTTCGGCAGCCCCACCATCGGGCCAAGCGGTAAGTCCTTCAGTTCCGGATGCGCCGTGTTGATGATCTCCTCCGCGACCCGAATCGCCTGCCGCATCTCATCTCCCGCCGAAGCCACGCTGCCGCTCAACGGATATGTCGCGCCGATCCGCACCTGCTCCTCTGGCATGGCATAGGCTATGGCTGGAACGGCCACCGGCAGAAGCATGGCGGCACGGCGTGTCAGTTGCGGCATTGTTGCGTCCCCCTTCCGCCCCGCAAAATGTCCGTACGCATCATGTCCCAAAACTGGTTGGTCGCTCCAGCCCGCATCGCCGCCTTCGGCCTTGTCAACAGGCTAGCCGAAGATTATATTCTGATATAATCTGTCGCGAGATCCCAGATGTTCACAACCAACCTGCGCAAAGTCGGGGGCTCGATCATGCTGGCCATCCCACCGGCTCTTCTGGATGTCCTGCACCTGACACCCGGCACCAAGGTCGGCTTGTCCATCGCTAATGGCCAACTCGTCGTGGAGCCTCATCCCCGGCCGCGCTACACAATCGCCGAGCTGTTGGCGACATCGGACTATTCCGAGCCGCAGCCGCTCGAGGAACGCGAGTGGGTGGATGCTCCTGCCGTGGGACGCGAACCGTTGTGAAGCGAGGGGATATCTATCTCGTTTCCCTCAATCCCTCGGAAGGACACGAACAGCGAGGGTATCGCCCTGTGCTGGTCGTATCCCCCGAGGCATTCAACGAAGCGACCAGAACTCCCAGTGATCCTACCGATAACCACTGGCGGTGAGTTCGCGCGTCGCGTCGGGTTTGCCGTGGCACTCTCTGGCATCAAAACGACCGGCGTGGTCCGCTGTGATCAGCCCCGCGTGCTCGACTTACATGCGCGCAAGGGCCGGAAAGTCGATACCCTGCCGGAAGCCCTTCTAAACGAAGTAATGGCCAAGGTTATCACCATCTTCGAGTAGCAGTGCGAAACCCTCCTAACCTCCGCCGCCTCCTACACGCCTCCACCCCCCAACGCGTCCAACCCATACATCGCCGCCCCTAGAAGCGCCGCATTACTCGTCACCACCTTCACCGGAATGTCCCGCAACAACTCCCCCATCCGCCCCTTTCGCACAAACACTTCCATAAACCTGCCGGTCCTCAACTGCAGCAAAACCCGCGGCGGAATCCCCCCTGCCAGATAAACCCCGCCCGAGGCTAAAAAGCGCAACGCCACATTCCCCGCTTCCGCCGCCAGAATATCAACAAACATCTCCAGCGTCTTCGTCACCAGCTTATTATCCCCACCACCTCGCTCCGCCGCTTCCATAATCACTGGCGTCCTATCATTCACCTCCGCCAACGCCGCGGCAAACTCGGAGGTCTCCGGAGCAAACCCGCTCTCCCGCAAAAAATCATAGATATTCGGGATCCCGATCCCCGAGCACACCCGCTCCAATGACACATGCCCGAACTTCCGCAGCAGCCACCCCCATAGCTCGCCCTGCAGCGCATCGTCCGGCCCGAAATCCGCATGACCACCCTCGGACGCCCCAGCAATATACCGCGTCCCGTCCCATACCAGGAACGCCTCACCCAACCCGGTTCCAGGCGCAACCACCGCGATCTGCCCGTGCGCCTCCGGTTTCCCCGCATTGATCACCACCAGATCCTCAGCTCCCAACCGAGGCACCGCGTACACCACCGCCTTCAAATCGTTCAGTAGTGTTACCCGTCCGAGGCCGAGCGCAAGCTGCATCGCGCCCTCCTCCATCACCCACGGCAGGTTCGTCAGCCTGGCCCGGCCCTCAACCACCGGTCCCGCCACATCGAAACACGCCGCCGTCGCCTTCGCCCCGCTCTCCGCCAGGAACGCACGCACCATGTCATCCAGGCTCGCGAAATCCGCGCTGTGAAACAGCCTTTCCTTCAGCGGTTTTCTCGGCCCCTGCTCTGGCGCGTAAAGCGCAAGCAGGGTCTTCGTCCCGCCGATATCGCCGGCAATCAACATAACCGCGCCTCCAGGCCTCTTACCGCCTGTTACTACGCCGGTACCTTTCGATCAATGCGTTTGTCGAACTATCGTGCTGCAGCGCCCCCCCGGCCCGCAGCTCTGGGATAATCCGTCCCGCAAGCACCTTACCCAGCTCCACGCCCCACTGGTCGAACGAGTTCGATCCCCCACACCACGCCCTGCGTGAAGACGCTGTGCTCATACAGCGCCACCAGGGCCCCCAGCGTCCGCGCATCCAGCCGCTCCGCCAGGATCATGTTCGTTGGCCGGTTCCCTTCGGTCACCCGGAATGGAGTCTGAAACGCCAGCGACCCCTCCTTCGTCAGCTCCTCCGCCGTCTTCCCGAACGCCAGAGCCTCCGCCTGCGCGAACAGATTCGCCATCAGCAGATCATGGTGATCCCGATACGGGCTCAGCGGCTCCAGGAATCCGATCAGATCACATGGAACAATCTTCGTTCCCTGATGCAGCAACTGATAGAACGAGTGCTGCCCGTCCGTCCCCGGCTCACCCCAGATAATCGGCCCCGTCTGCACGCCCACGACGCGCCCATCCAGATCGACGTGCTTTCCGTTGCTCTCCATCTGCAACTGCTGCAGATACGCCGGAAACCGCCGCAGATCTGCGGCGTACGGCATCACTCCTAAAGTCTCGCACCCGAAGAAATTATTATACCAGACCGTCAGTAGCCCCATCAGCATCGGCACGTTCCGCTCCGGCGGCGCCGTCCGGAAATGCTCGTCCATCTCATGAAACCCGCCCAGCATCGCGCGGAACTGCTCCGGCCCAACCGCAATCATCGTCGAAAGCCCGATCGCCGAGTCCATCGAATACCGCCCGCCGACCCAGTCCCAGAACCCAAACATATTATCGGTATCGATGCCGAACTTGCTCACCCCGTCGGTATTCGTCGAAACCGCAACGAAATGCCGTGCCACCGCCTTTTCGTCGCCAAGCTTCTCCACACACCATTGCCGCGCCGTCGCGGCATTCGTCATCGTCTCGAGCGTCGTAAACGTCTTCGACGAAATAATAAATAGCGTCTCCGCCGGATCCAGATCCTGCGTCGCCTCGTAAAAATTCGCCCCATCCACGTTAGACACGAACCGGAAATCCATCGCCCTGTCGCTAAACTTCCGCAGCGCCAGATAAGCCATCTCCGGCCCCAGATACGACCCGCCGATCCCGATATTGATCACCGTCCGGATACGCTTGCCCGTGTGTCCCTTCCACGACCCGCTCCGCACGGCCGTCGCAAACCCCGCCATCCGGGCCAGCACCGCGTGCACCTCCGGGACGACATTCTGGCCATCAACCTCGATCCGCGCGTCCCAGGGCGCCCGCAGCGCTACATGTAGCACCGCCCGGCGCTCCGTTACGTTGATCTTCTCACCACGGAACATCGCATCCCGCCGCTCAGGCACGCCCCGCTCCGCCGCAAGCTGCAACAGCAACCGCAGCGTCTCATCCGTGATCCGCTGCTTCGAGTAATCGAGGAAAATCCCCGCTCCCTCCGCCCAGAACCGCTCTGCCCGCCCCGGATCGTCGGTAAACATCTCCCTCAGATGCTTGCCCTTGACCGCCTGATAATGAGAGGCCAGCGCCTTCCACGCCGCCGTCTCCTCCACCCGCGCGCTGGCCATCTCCCGGCGCCCCTACTTCAGCGCCTTGCTCTTCGTATCGATCGTCTTCAACAGATCCTTCCACGAATCCACGAACGCCTTTGCCCCGTCCTCTTGCAGCTTCGCCGCCAGCTTATCCGCATCGATGCCCGCCTTCGCGTGCGCCGCCAACACCAACTCCGAATCCCCGCCATCCTCCGGCAACAACGCACCCACCTTTCCGTGGTCCGCGAACGCCTTCAGCGTGCCCTCCGGCATCGTATTCACCGTATGTGGCGAGGCCAGCGTTTCGATATACAGCACATCGCTAGCGTTCGGATTCTTCATACTCGTGCTGGCGTACAGCAGCCGCTGCGCCCGGGCCCCACAATTCTCCAGCGCCTGCCACCGATCCGACCGCAGCAACTCCCGATAACTCTTATACGCCTGCTCCGCCACTGCAACGCCCAGCTTGTTCTGCAGTTCCGCCGGCGCCTTGTCGGTCACCGCGCGATCCCACCGGCTGATAAACACCGAAGCAACCGACGGCACATCCGGCGCCAATCCCGCCGCCAGCCGCCGCTCCAGCCCCTTCATATACGCATCCGCCGCCGCCCGATAATGCGCCGCCGAAAACAGCAGCGTCACGTTCACCGGCACGCCCCGGAAAATCAACTCCTCGATCGCCGGCAGTCCCTCTTTCGTCCCCGGAATCTTCACGAACAAATTCTTCTTGTTCGCCCGCCGGTAAAGCCGACACGCCTCCGCCTTCGTCGCTTCGGTATCATATGCAAGCAACGGCGAGACCTCTAATGAGACAAACCCATCCACCCCCGCCGTCTTCGCATGAACCGGCGCGAACATGTCCGCCGCCCGCCCCAGATCCTCTAACGCCAGCTCGAAGAACAGCGCCTCCCCGCTAAACCCGCGGCCCACATGCTGCCGGATCTCCGCATCATACTTGTCGCTGTGCGACACCGCATGATCGAAAATCGTCGGGTTGGAAGTCAGCCCGGTCAGCGAATACTCATCGATGTATCGCTGCAACGTGCCGCTATCCAACAGCTCCCTCGTAATGTCATCCAGCCAGAGACTCTGGCCGATCCCATTCAGCTTCTTCGTCGCGTTCATCACTCAACCTCCTTCATGCGCTGCCCGCTGTTTCGGGCCATGCAATCTCTCACCGCCGCGGCCACGCGATCGGGCGTGAATCCGAAATGCTCCGCCACCGCCTTGATCGGCGCCGACATCCCGAATGTGTGCATTCCCAGCACCGTTCCATCGGTCCCCGCGAACCGGGTCCAACCGATCGTCGAGGCCTCCTCCACCGTCACCCGCGCCTTCACCGCCTTTGGCAGCACGCTCTCGCGGTATGCCTCGTCCTGCGCCTCGAACAACTCCCATGACGGCATGCTCACCACCCGCACCGACCGGCCCTCCGAGCCCATCGCCTCCCGCGCCGCCAGGCTCAGCGACACCTCGCTGCCAGTTGCAATCAATATGGCTCCGACCCGCCCGCCTTCTGCCTCCGCCAGCACATAGCCTCCCTTCGCGACCCCGCTTGCCGGCGCATATCGGCTGCGGTCCAGGATCGGCAACGCCTGCCTGGAGCAGATAATCGCTGCCGGGCGGTCCCGGAACCCCATCACCACCCGATACGCTTCCGCCATCTCGTTCGCATCCGCCGGTCGGATAACCACCATCCCGGGGATTGCCCGCAACGATACAAGCTGCTCGATCGGCTGATGCGTCGGCCCGTCCTCACCTACACCGATCAAATCATGCGTCCATACATGAATGACCGGCAGGTCCATCAATGACGAAAGCCGGATCGCCCCCCGCGCATAGTCCGTGAAAATCAGGAATCCGGATCCGAACGCCTTCAATCCCGTCAGCACCATCCCGTTCACGATCGCGCACATCGCATGTTCCCGGACGCCGAAATGCATGTTCCGTCCACCCGGCGTTCCCGGTTGCATGTCTCCCGCGCCCTCGAACGTCAGCCGGGTCTTCGTGCTCGGCGACAGATCCGCCGCGCCCCCCATCAGCCACGGCACCACTTGCGCAAGCGCGTTCAGCACCTTCCCCGAGGCATCCCGCGTCGCCATCCCCTTCGCATCCGCGGCAAATTGCGGCAGCGCTGCCTCCCACCCTTCCGGCAGCTCCCGCCGCGCGATCATTTCGATCTGCCGCGCCTCGTCCGGGAACTCGGCGCTGTAGCGCATGAACAGCGCGTCCCACCGCCGCCGCACCTCGCCGCCGCGCGCTCCGATTCCTTGCGCGAAGTGTTCCCGCACGCCGTCCGGCACCACGAAGAACTGATCCGGATCGAACCCGAAAAACTGCTTCACCAGCCGCACTTCCGCCTCGCCCAGCGGCTCCCCATGCGCCTCCGCCGAATCCTGTTTGTGCGGCGAGCCGTATCCAATGTGACTATTCACCACGATCAGCGTCGGCCTGCTCTTCTCCGCCAAAAACGCCTGATACGCCCGCGCAAGCTGCGAGAGATCATTCGGATCGCTCACCCGCGTCACGTGCCAGTCGTACGCCTCGAACCGCTCCGCCACATCCTCGGTAAACGCGAGATCCGTCGACCCCTCTATCGAAACGCGATTGTTGTCATAAATCCAGCACAAATTACTCAGTTTCTGGTGCCCGGCCATCGAGGCCGCCTCGCTGGTAATCCCCTCCATCATGTCGCCGTCGCCGCACAGCGCATAAACATTGAAGTCGAACAGCTCGAACCCGGGCCGGTTATACCGAGCCGCCAGCCACCGTCCGGCCAGCGCCATCCCCACGCTTGTCGACGCTCCCTGACCCAGAGGACCTGTCGTGGTCTCCACGCCCGTCGTCCAGCCATGCTCCGGATGCCCCGGACAGCGGCTGCCCGCCTGCCGGAAGGTCTGGATATCCTCCATGGTCACGGCCGGCCGCCCGGCATTCAGCGGTCCTTCACCCTCAATCCCGCTCAGATAGATCAAGGAATAGAGCAGCATCGACGCATGCCCCGCCGACAGCACGAACCGGTCCCGGTTCAGCCAGTCCGGCCGCGCCGGGTCATACCTCAGAAACCGCTGCCACAGCACATACGCGGTCGGCGCCGCATCGAGCGGAGTGCCCGGGTGACCCGACTTCGCCTTCTGCACCGCATCCACCGCCAGCATGCGGATGGTGTTGATCGCCAGAGTATCGAGGTCGTTCGCTTGCATACGGCTCTCCTTCCCGGCCCCCTCACGCTACCGCCAACCGGGCCCAGCGTCCAATCTGCTCGGGCGGTCTCGCCGGGCCATTCTCCTCCTCCTCCTTGCGAGCTCCACCAGTCCCAGCGAGTAGCTTGTTTCCGCCTCTGCGATTACCGCGTCGGCCTGATCCGACTTCAACAAGCAGGGGCTACGCCGTTTGATCATCCAAACCCCTCTGCGTGCTACCTCCGTGCCTCCGCGCCTCAGTGGTGAATCTTCTCCGCGCCTCTTGCGGGAGGGGCCGAGACCCGATCGACGGCGAGAAACTGCTCCGGACCCCCGCCGTCTGCGGCGGCTACGCAGTCACCAATCCTGTATTGAGACATCGCTCTCCGGCAGCCCATGCACCTCCCAGGCCTCGCGACCTCCGCGGTACCAATAAACCTGCCTATAACCGAGCGCAGCTAGACGCAGTGCCAGATTGCGTCCGTCGAACGGCTCTGAATTCCAACCGACCGCGACGATCGGGTGATTGAGATCACCTGCTGTCAGAGCATGCAGTTTAGTTTTCAGGCGGCCCTCCGCACCATCCTTGAAATTACCGCCCAACCCGGCAAACTTTAGCCCCACCGCTCCGGGGATCGACTGACCCCACGAATTGGAAACTGTATCGATCACCAGTGGTCGAACTTTGGCAAGCAAGTTCACCAGACCCGGAGTATGGATCGTTCTCACGCCTGGCGCGCTCGTCGGCGTGTACCCAACTAGCCTGCTGTGCAGCGTCCTATCCGGCGGCACTCCAAAATCGGCGTCCTCGTCCGCGTGGTCACGCTCGCCGGCGAGGCGAAGAGCGGCCTGCCAATCCCTCATCTGCCGGACAAAGACAGGACTCGCGGGCCCGATGGGGAAGTGGCTGCGCACGGTGTCGTACGGCCAAACCCGGTCCGCCTCGGCCAGGTAACGCTTCGCTTGCTGCATCTGGCCGGTGCGGGCACAGGCTGCCGCCAGCTCGCGATAGGCCGCCTCCGTGTTGTCGTGGACATTCGGATTCGCGGCGAGTGACCGCTGAAAATACATGATCGCGTCCTGATCCCTGCCTAGCATCAGCGAGGCGAAACCCGCATGGTGGTACCAGGTGAACCGCGAGGGACTTAACGGGTTGCGCTGCAATTGTTGCTGCTGTAGCGCAGCCTCTTGATCTGCATGCCCCGCCTGGGTCTCGCAAACACCGAGCTGAGTGTAGATCCTTGTCCATATCCCGATAGCTTTGGGGTTAGTCTCAATAAGACGCTGGGCAGCATCCATGATTTCCGGCAGCGCCCATGCACGGACCAAAGCCAGTAAATCGTGGCACTGAGGACCGCGGGTGATTCCGGTTCTATCGCGCCCGCCCGAGCCAGCAGTTGTTCGGAGCGCTGCATGTCATCGAACGTACCCCAGCCTTCGAAAGGACGAGTATTGATCAGGAAATCCGCGAGCCCGACCATGGCCACCACTGAAGCGGGATCCGACTGCAGCGCGCGTTCATACAGCGCCTTCACTTCCTCTGCCCGTTGCCGGGTCGACGGAAGCTGCTGCAGCGCTTCAGCTCGCACAATCAGATCGAAGGCGTCCGGATCATTCGGCCGCTCGCGCAAACTCCGCGCGCTCTCAATCTCGTAAAGTTTCATCGCCAGCGCAGGACGCATCCGGCCGTCAACGATGCTATCCTGCGCGGCAAGCGGTTCTATCGCCTGCTCATCGAACTGGTCGGACCAGAGGTCTACGCCGGTCTCCGCCGAAATCAGCCGCACATTGACCCTTACTGTATTGCCCATCTGGCGCGCGCTGCCCTCAACCACATACCGCACGTTGAGTAGCCTTCCGATTTTTCGCACATCCTCCGGTCTGCCCTTGAAGGTATAGGCGGTTTCGCGGGCGATCACTCGCGCTACGGTGTTCTGCGCCAGCCCACTGGTCAGGTCGTCGGTAATGGCCTCGGCCAGGTGGTCGTCACTGGGGGTGCCGCTGAGGCTGTCGAATGGCAGGACGACGAGAGAGAGCCGCGGGGCCACGTGCTGCCGCGAGAACCAGAGGCCGGCCCCGACGGCAACGCAAACAAGCAACACCGTCGCGGCAAGTACTCCCATCAACCAACGCGAACGCTGGCGTCCGGCTGGCCGGGCGTCGGACCGAGCGCGGTTATGGTGCTATCGGCCTGCGACATCGGCACCACTGGGCAGACTGGCTCCGCCACCGGCACAACAGGACAAATCAGTCGATAGCCGCGCCCTGAAACAGTCTGGATATAGCTCCCGTCCGACCGGCTCGTATCGTGCACGCGACGGAGTGCCGCTACCCGGACGGTGAGGTTGCTCTCTTCGACCACCACGCCCGGCTAGACGGCATCCAAGAGCTGGTGTTTGGAGACCACATCTCCGGCGTGTTCCGCCAGCACGGAAAGCAATTCCAGCGCCCGCGATCCGATTGCGACCGGGATCAATGAGCCATGCTCATTTAGTCGGAACAGTCCTCCCCCGCGCCGATCCAGGCGGAAGTCCCCGAACTGAAAGATCTCAGTTGAGACGTGCGTATCCACGCACCTTCCCCTGTCCAGCAGCTAGACGGAGTAGCTTTAATCGTAAGGGTGGAGCAGGGGCCGAGTCACCTCTTGTTTTTGCGAGCGGGAAGCTAAGTCGCTGTTGCCGCTAGGTTTCGGAAAATTTCGGAAGATTTTGTCGCCGTACCCGTGGCGATTTCCTGCTCCCGGAGAGCACGCTCATCGCCGCGATCAACGGCACGGCACAGCGCACAGCTATCAAAGGGAGGTCCAATGCGTTACTTCATCGCCGCCATCGGTCTGGCGTTTGCTCTGGCCTTCGGCCCGGCCGCAATTGCGGCTCCCGAGATCGGCTGGGACAATTCCTCGAATGGTAACGGCTACTATCATGCGAGCAATGGCTGAGCCTCGCTGCAACCGTGGCGGGAAGAGGGGATCGCTTTATTCCCCCGTACTTGCGCCCGAACTGCGGGACCCGGCCAGCGAGACGCGATGCGTTTCCACCCTCAGCGTCTCCGCGGTGAAACTTCATCTCCCTCCCTCAAAACCCTCCAAGCACCTCACCCGCCAGCACCCGCAGGTCCGCTTCCGGCCGCGCTCCGTAATGTCCTATTGCCTCCGCCGCCGCGATACTCCCCAGCCCTCCGCACGCCGCCAGCGGCAACCCGCGCGTCAGTCCAACCAGGAACCCCGCCGCATACGCATCGCCCGCCCCGGTCGTGTCCACGACCCGCACGGGTTCGGCAGGCACCACCACCGCCTCCGCCCCGCGCAAAACGACGCTCCCTTCCTCGCTTCGCGTCAGAGCCGCCAGCTCCACCTCGGCCCGTGCCGCCTCCATCGCCTCCTCAAACGAGTTAACCTCGTACAGGCTGGTCACTTCCGCCTCGTTCGCAAACAGGACGTCCACCTCGTGCCGCACCAGCTCCCGGAATTCCGTCCGGTGGCGATCAACGCAGAACGGATCGGACAACGATAGCGCCACCTTCCGCCCGGCCCGGTGCGCCGCGGCGGCCGCCTTACTGAAGGCGCGCTGCGCCGCTGGCGGATCAAACAAATAGCCCTCCAGGTACAACACCGATGCCTGCGCGATCAGGGCCTCATCAACGTCCGCTTCCCCGAACGCGACGCACGCCCCGAGATACGTGTTCATCGTTCGCTGCCCATCCGGCGTGACCAGGATCAGGCATCGGGCCGTCGGAGCGCCGCCCCGCAGCGGCGCGGACGGAAAATGCACCCCGGCTGCCTCGATATCGTGCCGGAACACCGTCCCCAGCTCGTCCTCCGCCACCTTGCCGAGATATCCCACCCTCGCCCCCAGTGCCGCCGCCGCGGCGCAGGTGTTCGCCGCCGACCCGCCGGAGGTCTCCTGCGCAGGGGGCATCGCCCGATAGAGGCTTTGTGCCTGCTCCGCATCGATCAGCGCCATCGACCCCTTGCGCATGTCATGTTTCGACAGAAACGCCTCATCGGCCAGCGCCGTAACGTCCACTATCGCGTTGCCAATTCCAACGATATCCAACATCCGGGGTACCTGTTTCATATGATATTTCATAAGCTGGGAATCTTCGTGGCCTTGATGACCGTTCGTGTAACAATACTTGCTATCTCACAAACTGCAGCATTTCGCCCCTTCCCGCCTTCAAGCCAGTCGGCACTGCGGTCTCTGCCTCTCTGTCTCCAGGGCTCGACGCGGCCGCGCGCGTTCCGCACATGCATTACGGTGGCCCCAGATAGACCAGGTAGACGTGTCACGCCACATGCCTCGCCAGCACGGGCGAAACACAGCCACCTGCGCGGGTAACGCGGTTGTGATAGGCGGGGTTGGTGGTGGACAAGGCTTGTGCAGGCGATATACTCGTCATTGCGCTCCCCGCGTGGGTGGCGCCAATATTGTGTCACACAGAGGGAGTCGTTGCCATGGCATGGACGCGTCCGAAGCTTCGTGAAATTTGCATCGGCATGGAAATCAACGGTTATCTGCCGGCTGAGCTGTAATTCCGAAGTCTGAACGCTTTTGGCCGTCACCGTCCGAGCGGGCGGTGGCGGTTTTCTATGTACCCCCACCCCGGCGGACCATCAGGCCTCGGGCGGGGTCGTAGGCGAGGATGGCGCCGCCGGTGAAGATGATGATCATGCCGACGACCACTGCGAGCGCCTGCCAATTGATCTGGAGGTAGAGCGCGAAGCGGATCAGCTCGATGCCGTAGGTGAAGGGGTTGGCGAGGCAGACTTCGTACAGCAGCGGGCTGGATTGCTGCACCTGCCAGAGCGGGTAGAGCGCGCCGGAAGCAAAGAACATCGGGAAGATCACGAAGTTCATCACGCCTGCGAAGTTTTCCAGTTGCTTGATGACGGAGGAGAGCAGCATCCCGAGCGAGCCGAGCATCAGGCCGGTGAGGGCGAGCGCCGGGATCACAGCGAGATAGCCCCAGGCGGGGGTCTCGATGCCGTACAGCCAGGCGATCAGCAGGAAGGCGTAGACCTGGAGGATGGAGACCAGGGTGCTGGCGATCAGCTTTGATAACAACAGAAACCAGCGCGGGAAGGGACTGACCAGCAGCATGCGCATGTTCCCCATCTCCCGGTCGTACACCATGGAGAGCGAGGACTGCATGCCGTTGAAAAGCTGGATCATGGCCATCAGGCCTGGCATCACGTAAACGTCGTAAAGGATGTAGGTCTGGTACGGCGGGATGATGGAAACGCCGAGAACCTGGCGGAAACCGGCGGCGAAGATGAACAGCCAGACTAATGGGCGCACGAGGGCGGCGATAAAGCGGCCGCGTTGATGCAGGAAACGCAGTGCCTCGCGCCAGATGATGCCGTTGAGGCAGATGGCATATTGCCAGGCGGTGAAGCCGCGGCGTCCGGGGGCGAGCGTGACGCCGCTCATGTGTCGTCTCGGGCCCCGGTGAGTGCGGTGAAGGCGCCGCGCATGTCCGTTGTGCCGGTCGAGGCAATGACGGAGGAGGCAGACCCGCCGGCCATAACCTTGCCATGGTGCAGGACGACGACTTGGTCGGCGGGTTCGATTTCGTCCAGCAGGTGCGTCGCCCACAGCACGGCGACGTGGCGGTCGCGAACGAGGCTGCGCACGTGGCGCAGGATGGCCCATTTGGAGGCGACGTCCAGGCCGACCGTGGGTTCATCGAGCACGAGAAGGCGGGGCTGGTGGAGCAGGGCGCGGCCGATTTCTATGCGGCGCATCTGGCCGCCGGAGAGTTTGCGGGCGGGATCGCGGGCGCGGTCTGCGAGCTCGACTTCGGAAAGGATGGCGCCGGCGCGTTGGCGGGCTTCGCGGGTGCGGATTCCGTGCAAGGCGGCATGGTAGAGCAGATTGTCCATTACGGTAATATCGAGGTCGAGCGTGCGGGCCTGGAACACGACACCGAGACGACGGAGCGCTTCGCCGGGTTCGCGATCAACGGCATGGCCGAAAACGCGAATGCGGCCGGCGCGGGTATCGAACAGGCGGGTGATGAGGGAGAACAGCGTGGTCTTGCCGGCGCCGTTCAGGCCGAGCAGGACGGTAAAGGTTGCGGATGGAACAGTAAGGGAGACGTTTTCCAGTGCCTTACGTGAGCCGTACGAGTGGCTGACGTTTTCGACCTGCAGAGCGGGGATGTGCGCGGGTTCGGCGGTAGGGCTGGTGGCGGAGAGGATTGACGTTTCGGCAAGCGACATGCTCATGCCGGTTGGCTCCAGAAGAGGCCATCGGGCAGGGAGGTGAGGCCGGCGGTCGCCTGGGTGCCGCCGGTTTTCATCATAATGGCGAATACGCGTTCGGCGGTTTGGGTTTCCTGCGCTGGGGAGGTGGTAGGGATGCCGGCGATGAACCTGCGTTTCAACAAGTCGAAGACGGTATCGTTGGGCGCGTTCATTAACGGCCGGATGCGCCGCCATTCGGCATCGGAATGCGCCAGAATCTGCTGCGCATCGGCGACCGCTTTGAGAACCCCATCGACGGCCTGACGGTGGGCATCGGCCCAATCCTGGCGGAAGACGAAGCCGACGAGGTTGAGTTGGTTGGGGAGGCCGAGCGCTCGGGCGCAGTCGGCGACGGAGATCATCTCGCGATAGCCCGCGGCCTGGAGTTCCGCGGCGAAATTCCAAAATGTGAGCACGGCGTCGAGCTGGTGCTGCTGGAGCTTGGCGCTGAGCAGGGGCGGAGCACCGTAAACGATCTGGGCGGCATGGTGCAGATCCATACCTGTGCTGGCGCGGCAGGCGGCCTGGACCAGGAGCCAGGACTTATCCACCGGGCCGCCGGCAACTCCAAGTTTGCGGCCCTTGAGGTCGCCGAAGCGGGAGAGCGTGGAGTTGGGCGGCGTCATGATTCCGCCCAGGGAGCCGGAGAATGGGGCGAAGCTGAGTTTGTTGCCGTTGGCGCGCTGGGCGGCGGCGAACATCCAGTCGGATACGATCACGTCATCAGCGCCGGCGAGCAGCGCAACACGGCCGGCGCCCGTGTCGGCGAGGACGGTGGGGTTGAGGGTGAAGCCGTGCGCGGTGTCGAGGTGGTGGTAGCGGATGACGTCGGCCACCCACTGCACGGTACCGAATTTAAGGGTGCCGAGGCGGACGGTCTCGGCGGCTACGAGTTGGCGGGCTGCGGTGAAGGTCGCGCAAGCGGCGAGCCAGTAACGGCGGGTCAGCATGTGTCCTCACACCCTCACCCGGCGCCTATCGGCGCCAACCTCTCCCGCAGAGCGGGAGAGGTGAACGTTCTTGAAGCTGCGATAGAGGTACGGGGTGTCCTCGCTGATGGAGGACTGTTCGGCGAGTTGCAGCAGCATGGCGTGGTGCGGGGAGAACTCGCAGCTTGGGTCGGTCGCGGCAGCGTCGCCGGTGACGGCGAGCGCCTGGCAACGGCAGCCGCCGAAGTCACGTTCGCGGAATTCGCAGGAGCGGCACGGATCGGGCATCCAGTCGGTCCCGCGGAAGGCGTTGAAGGCGGGGGAGTCTTCCCAGATCTCGCGGAGCGGGTGATCGCGCACTGACCAGAACTCGAGGCCGGGGATCGTCTGAGCCGCGTGGCAGGGCAGCACGAGGCCGGATGGTGTCACGTTCAACGATCTCTGGCCCCAGCCGCCGACGCACGGTTTGGGGCGGCGGGCGTAGTAGTCGGGAATGACAAGATCGATGGCGAGGCGGCCGGCGTAGCGCGAACGCAAAGCAGCGACATCCTGCATGGCCCGGTCCACCTGGGCGCGTGTGGGCATGAGAGCATTGCGGTTGCGCAGGGCCCATCCATAGTACTGGGTGTGCGCGACTTCAACTCTCTGGGCGCCGAGGGCGACGGCCATTTCGAATATCGCGGCAATGCGGCCGATGTTGGCGCGATGGATCACGGCGTTGATGGTGAGGGGAACGCCGAGTTCGTGGACAGCGGCGGCGAAGGTTCGTTTGCGTTGGTGCGCGCCGGGGTAGCCGGCGATGCGGTCGGCGGTCGCGGGATCGGCGTCCTGCATCGAAAGTTGCACATGATCCAATCCAGCTTCTTTGAGGGCGCGGAGGCGCGCGATATCCAGTCCAATGCCGGAGGTGATCAGGTTTGTGTAAAGGCCAGCATCGTGCGCGGCGCGGGTGATTTCCAACAGATCGCGGCGGGAGGCGGGTTCGCCGCCGGAGAGATGGAGTTGGAGGACGCCGAGTTCGGCGGCCTGTTGGAAGACGCGGGCCCAGGTGGGGGAATCGAGTTCCTGAGTGCGATCCTCGAGCGCGATTGGGTTGGAGCAGTACGGACAGCCCAAGGGGCAGCGATGCGTGAGTTCGGCCAGGAGGCCGATTGGCGTGGCGGTCATGCGGTCACAAGCCTCTTTTGCACCAGCTCCGTCAGCATGTCGCGCACGTCTTGTTCGATGACGGCGCGGTCTGCGGTAAACTTGGCCGCCAGTTCGTCGATGATCTGATCAACCGTGCGCGTGCCGTCGCAACGGTGCAGGATTTCGCTGGCCGGGCCTTCAGTTTCGATCACACGCTCCGGGCTGAGCAACACCCAGGCGCGGCGCGTTTTGTCGTAGTGCAGGCGGACCCCGGGCGCAAGGCGGGGTTTTTCGGGGAGGTCAGGCATAGGGAACGAATGCGCCGGGTGGGATCAGGCCGGGCGTGACATAGGCGTGGTGCAGCGCGTCCATCATGGCCCAGAGCACGTCGCATTTGAAGATCAGCGTGTCGATGACGGCCTGCTGCTGCTGGGGAGTGCGGGCGTGTTGCTTGACGTAGTTCAGGGCGAAGCTGGCGTCGCGTTCGGCTTGCGGCGGGCGCTTGTCGAAGTAGGCGAGGGTTTCGGGCGTTATGTAATCGTAATGCGCTAGCATACCGCTGATTCGTTCAGCAATGATCTGCGGCGAGAACAACTCAGTCAGGCAGGAGGCGACCGCCTCCAGGAACGGACGTTCGCGGACGAAGTGGACGTAGGCATCAACCGCAAAGCGTGTGGCGGGAAGGAGGAGGCGGGTGGAGGTGACGTCGGCGCGGTCGAGGCCGAGGCCGTCGGTGAGTTTGAGCCAGCGCTCGATTCCACCGGGGTGGTTTTCGTCGCCGTCGTGATCTTCAAGCCGTTTGCGCCATTCGCGGCGGAGCGCCTGGTCTTCGCAGCGGCCAATGAGGCTACCGTCCTTCAGGGGGATCATCGCCTGGTAGTAGTAGCGGTTGAGCGCCCAGGCCTGAACCTGTCCCTTGGTGCATTTGCCACTGTGCAGCAAACGGTGGAAGGGGTGGAGATTATGGTAGCGCTTGGAACCGACTTCGCGTAGCCGGGCTTCCAGTTCGTCGGGGCTCACAGCGTTAGCTCCATGCCGTCATAGGCGATCTCGAACCCGGCCTGCTCGGTTTCCGCGCGCTCGGGCGAGCTACAGAGCAGAATGGGGTTGGTGTTGTTGATGTGGAACAGGATGCGACGCGCGGGCAGGTCGCGGAGACGGGCGAGTGTCCCGTCGGGGCCAGAGAGTGAAACGTGGCCCATGCGGCGTCCGCTTTTTTGTCCGAGGCCGGCGGCGATCATTTCATCGTCGCGGTAGAGCGTGCCGTCGAAAAACACGACCTCAGCATTGCGGAGATGCGCGAGCACGTCGTCGGTAATGCTGGCGCAGGCGGGGCCAATGATGATGGCACGGCCGTCTGCTTCTATGCGGGCGGCATAAGCGGGCGCGGCTTCCGGCTGCGCCGCGGTGCGATCTTCCAGGTAAAGCGGGATCTTGCCAGGAAGCGCGAGGAGGGTCACGCGGAGGCCGGGTAGAGGGCTGATGGGGGCATCGGAAAGCATCGCGACATGCTCCACGAAGCGGCGATCGAGCACGTCCAAAATGCGGTTGCTGTTCAACACGTCGATCACGGACGGCGGGGCGTAGATTGCGAACGGCTGACTTTCACGCAACACAAGCAGGCCAGCGAGCGCGTCGATGTCCGAGCCGGTGAGGACGACGCCGACGATCGGGGAATGCCGGCCGGAACGGCGTGGCCACAGGGCTGGCGTTTGCAGGATTTGCTGGCGCAGGTCGGGCGAGGCGCCGACCAGCAGCCAGTCTGATCCGTTAGCGCTGATGGCGAGGCCGACCTGTGTCGCGGGACGCACGCGGGGATCGCCGCGGCGGGCGAGATCACAAATCCGGCATCCGCAGTTCCATTGCGGCACGCCACCTCCGGCGGCGGAGCCGAGCACGATCGCTTTCATAATGGTCCGCGCGGTTGCACGTTTGGACGTTCCTGGCTTTGTGTGCAGCGGCGCGCTGCTGTGGAGATGCTAGCGGGCTGCGGATGTGGCGTCCAGGAAGGGTGCAGGCGAAAACGCACCGCGCAATGGAGCGAGCGCGCTGGCGGGAGGCGGATGAGCCTTCAGGCGCCGGTCATCAACCAATCGGGCAGACGCCGAACTGGTTTCGGCCGGGATGCGCGCCAGGAACAGGGCCAAGCTTGATTTTAGCGAAAGCGGGATCGTCCGCTGCCGGAAAGGGTTTGTTGGCCGCGGGATAGCAGTTGGAGGCAAGAAGGAAGGCCAGGACATCCGTGTACGCGGTGGGTAGAGCGAGCCGGGCGCATCGAACGGCATATTGTTGACGACGAGGTATCGGATCGCCTCGAGCGTCCAGCCATCGTGCTCCGCTGTGGCCAGGAAGTCCGTCCCTGCCACCGAGGGTGCCGCTGTTCCTTGAAGGTTTGCCCCGTGGCACGAGACGCACTTCGTTGCAAAGATTTGGGCGCCCCGCTCGGCTTGGTCCTTGGTGTAGAGCGCGGGCGCCACGGTGTCCGCGGCCGAGGTCTTCACCGGCGGTGAAAGACCGGCGGTCTTCGTCCCGTGCGACGACACCGGGACCCGGATCTCCGCCTTGCTGTTGCATTCCCGCTTTACCAGCGCGGCGGCCGCGGTGGGCAAGAGGATCACGCCGTTGCGCACCACCACGGACTGTCCACCGGGATTCTCCGAAAGCTGGTACAGTTCCCGCGCCCGTCGGCACTGCCACCTAGGCGACATAGCCACCGTGAACCCCGTAGGCGGGTACGGAGGAGGGTTCCGCGCACCCATCCTCCACCTTTGCGCCGGCGGGAACGCCGAGCATGGTATTGGCTAGGGCACCCTCAATACCCCCGAACACGCCAAGTTCGTTCGATCTGCCGCGCGCGACTAGGAGGTGGGTGAGCGCCCGCGAGGCGGAAACATCATAGTCCATCAGCTCGCGCGCGTGCCTAGCATCGGCCAGGTGCGCGATGGCAACGCGCATATTTGCCTCCGCGCCGTGCAGCGGGCCCGCCCAGACCGGTGTCTCCTTACGATCCAGCAACACGTCGATGTAGCCGATTGCACCCGCCTCGTCGCCCGCAGTTCCGGCCGCCGCCACAAACTCCTCGCCACGCCGGCCTTCGAGCGCGTTGATGGCGCGTTGACTGGCGCGATAGTAAACTTTCTTGTCAGTAGAGTTGCTCTGATCCGCGCGCACGAGCTCGGTGATCGCCGCCTGAAGATCCGATAAAGCGGACAACGCCGCCTGGTGATCGCTTACTGACTGAGCCCAAGCTGCGGGTTGGAGAACCACAAAGACCAGCAGGGTACCGGCGAGAAAAAGAAGGCCGGCCCGGTAAGCCGGGCCGGGATGGAGTAATTCATGAATATTAATCGCATTATGACGATCGTGCGTGCTTCTCTGACCCACCCACCTACTTAAGCGTGAACGTGCTGATGATCGCCGGCTGCCCTGTCGCCGGCAGCTCGGGGATCTTGTCATTACCGGCTTGTCCCGAGGCCACGACGATATATTCCTGGCCATTCGCCTCATATGCCTCGGTCGGAGCCTGGATATAAGCCCCGGTATCATAGCTCCAGAGAATATTGCCGGTCTTGGTATCGAACGCGTTCTCCGTCCCGCCGAGATTGCCGGAGAAGACGAGACCGGAAGCCGTAACGAGGGCCCCCCCGTAGTT
>CAWIDE010000025.1:0-78608 GCA_963834715.1 uncultured Pseudomonadota bacterium
CTAAGTAGGCACCCTGACCTGATTGATTGCCTTTACCTAGTCAGGAACGGGGTGCCTTTCGACGTTGCTTTCGCTTTGCCGGACGAATGGCGCTTGGGATTTGTCGTCGCGTTGGGTACGCTTGACGGTCTGGATTTTGACTGGTCAATGCTTCGCTGGAGAGAGATGCGATGAGCTCACCGCCTCAGGTTCGTTCGCCGCTTTGGTCGCCAGGGACGCGGCTGCGGGGCGAGTGGGCTTTATATAGGTCTGCTGCCTCTGTGCACCTTGCGGAGCTACAATTATTGCATCGTATTGGTACCAGAGCGGGCAAGGCTGCGGCTCCCTTGCGGCGTTTGAGAGTGTTGCATGGCGGGGGTTTGGCTGGCGAAGCCAGGACAGGTTCTGAGGCTGATCTGGGTTTGGCTGGTGAAGGAAAGGCTGGTTCTCTGGCTGGTCTGCTTCGTGGCCTCGGGAACCACAGGGTCATTGTGGATTACGTGCCCTCTGCGGCGAGCCCGGTATATACGATAGATTTGCCCGCAGTTATGCAAGGCACACGTACCCGTGGACTGCATGGAGAGGACCATTCGTGGCAGCGATCTTTGGCGCGTTTAGGGCGGACGTCGGATTACCGTCACATTGATGGGAGATGCGCCAGCGTTCTGAGGAAACGGTCTTCAGGCCAACGGATTACACCATTCTCGGTGGTCCGGTCGCCACAAAACGCCTTATCTGCCATTGCGGACGTGCAGATCGCACGTTCGGCAGAAACCGATCAGACTGATTTGAATGGCTTCAGTGCGATAGGAAACCGCCATCGGGTGTCTCTGCGGCGATCCCCGGCAGCGCCGATGAGTAGGTTGGGATTCGGACAATCTGGAGCGGAGGTAAAGCGTAACCGATCTGACGCCGAGATCGGCTTGCTCGCGGCACCGGCAGGTACGCTCGGCGTCGAGCGAACTGCGGGCGCTGGGGATCACAAGACTACTGCGACAGAGATGAGCAGGTGGGCGGATATCTCGGATCGGGAGGCTTTCGGCGACTGGATAGTTGGAGTGCTTGCAGATAAGGCAGCGCAACCCCCAAACGGGTACACCGGAGCGGATCCTCGCCTGGGACCTATGTTTCCGGGTGCGTTTGGGCGTACCTGGTGATTGCCGCCAGAAGGGAGCGCGACGGAAATGGATGAGGTAACGCTGGTATTGGGGCCGATTGCGTTCAAGGACTTTGAAGTCTCGGCTGGTATTCGGTTCGGCGGTCGGCAACGCGTCGCTGTCCATCCGCTCTTTGGCGGCGGGCGTGTTGTTGATATCCTAGGGCGAGATGACGCTGAAATCCAGCTGGAAGGGATATTCACTGGATCCGATGCAACCCTTCGCGCTTGTCTCCTTGATGAACTCAGGATCTCTGGCGCGAGTATTCCCCTGACCTGGGATATCTTCTTCTACACGGTCATAGTTCGTGAATTCCAGGCCAATTATCAGAACGCGTTGTGGATCCCGTATGTTGCGCGCTGCACGGTGATTCGTGATGAAGCGGCCGCAGCGGCAGAGCAGATGGTGTCTGTTACAGCTGCTGTGGCGGTGGATGTGGCGACTGGGACCGCTGACGCGCTGCAAGCGGGCCTATCGCTAAGTTTTGGCTCTCCGTCGGCCCCGACAGTCCCCGAGCTAACCCTCGCGCAGTCCCAGGTAGGGAACGCACTGGCGTCAACCGAGGCAGCCTGGAACCCGAGCGCAATCAACTCCGCCACTTCTGCCTCAGCAGGCGTGACGGCACTTACAGCGGCGCTCAATGCGACGGGAGGCCTTGCACAGCTGTCTGCTGCTTCCGGCTATATGGGTCGAGCACTCACGAATGCGTCACCCCCATCTCCCGCGGCATGAAGACGCTGGTTGTGGCGGGCGGCAATCTCTTTCAGATTGCTGCCGCGGAATTGGGTGACGCAACCCAGTGGGTAAGGATAGCCCAATTGAACAATCTCTCGGATCCTATGTTGGACGGGGTTGTGAACTTGCTCATACCGGATCCTGACCCGAATGCGGGAGGAGGCATTGTCATTCAGTGATAGTGGATCCCGACAGGCGGCGGTCCGTGCGGTGATTAACGGATCACTGATGGCGGGGGTTGTGCGGGCGGAGGTTACTAGCAGCAATTACTATGGCGCAGATTGCTTCAAGGCTGAGCTCGTGGTCGGAGCAGCACCACTCTCTGCCCCAGCATTTTGGGGCGAAACCTTGGGGATTGAAGCAGACGTCCAATTCAGTTTGGACGGTATAAATTATACGTCTCTCATTGTCGGGCAAATTGACAACATAAGGTTGGACCCCCTCGTGGGTCGGGTGATTATGACGGGTCGGGATTTCACAGCAACCTTTATTGAGGCGGCAGTCGAGGAGAGCTTTCTGAATCGGACCGCAAGCGAAGTCGTCGAGATGCTTGCAGGAGATGCCGGCTTCGCTTGCGTTGCTACTCCAACTACCACTACTATTGGACGCTATTATGAGAATACATATGGAATATCGGGACTGGATCAATTCAGCCAATTCACGACGCAATGGGATCTGCTGGTTTATCTCGCCCGACAGGAGGGGTTCGACTTATTTTTCTCTGGTCGTACGCTGAATTTTCAGCCTTCCGGGCTGAGCACCTATACCGCAGTTGTGAGCCCGGGCGACTGCACGACACTGCGCCTGGATCGTTCTCTCGTCCTATCCCGTGACATAGAGCTGACAATCCGCAGCTGGAACTCGCGCCAGCAATCCGCTTATACGCAGCTATTTATTGGGGCTGCTGCAGGCGATGGGACGGGGCAGCCGATACGATATAAAATGACGCATCCGAACCTGACCCCGGAGCAGATAACCAGTTTGGGGTTTCGTAGGATCGCGGAGCTTGCATCCTACGAACGATGTGTAGAGCTCGAAATACCGGGCGAATTGACATTGACGCCACGCGATCTGTTGGTGGTCGCTGGAACCGACACGCAGTTCGATCAAGCGTATCGAATTCAGTCAATTCAGCGCTGCATTGATTCTAGAAGCGGCTTCAAGGAAGTTATCAGAGCTGTGAGTGCTACGCCTCGATCTGTGACGGTCACGGGGGCCATCCCGGGTTAGGAGGTACAATGGATCGCTTATTGAACGCGCTTCGCAGTCAGTCGAGCGCGCTTGATCAAGCCATGGCACAGCCACGCTTTGCGATCGTGTCTTCGGTCGATCCAGGAACGGGGAACGCCCGTGTCATGCTTCAACCGGAGGGGACGTTGAGTGGATGGCTGCCCGTTCTCTCTCCATGGACGGGGTCGGGTTGGGGGATGTGCTGCCCTCCCTCTCCTGGTGATCAGGTGCTCGTGGTCTCGCAAGAGGGTGCAGCCGATCATGGTATTATTGTTGGCAGAGCCTACTCTCAGTCACAACAATGTCCCAATGTTCAGGCAGGTGAGTTCTGGTTGGTGCATGCCTCTGGCAGTTTTTTAAAGCTGACGAACTCCGGGACTATCGAGATCAACGGCCCGCTAACGATAAGCGGGACTGTGACGGTCGTCGGAGATTTGCACGCTTCCGGCAACGTGTTTGACAGTTACAATTCGTTGGCTGATCTGCGAGCCCATTACAACGAGCACACTCATCAGGACTCGCGAAACGGAACTACGACGGCCCCGAACCAGCAGGATTAGGCGGTAAATGCCAGATGTTTCGCAGTTATGGGGTAGTGACCTGTCGCTGTCCCCGACCGGAGATCTGGCTCTGGCATCCGGATCGATGTTGGGTCAACAGCGCGTGCTCCGGAGATTACTTACTAATCCCGGGGAATACATCTGGCAGCCAAGTTATGGAGCAGGGCTGGCACAATTCATCGGCGGGCCGGCTAATGCGCTGCAAATCAGGGCAGTCATTCGGAGCCAGATATTTAAGGAGGCTGCGGTTGCCCGGACCCCTGACCCAGTCATAGATATCGTTCCATCCTCGGGTGATGGCAGTGTCTACGTGCATATTCGCTATGTCGACTCAGGATCTGGACAGACACAAACGCTCTCCTTTTCAATAAACGGGTAGTATGCAGCTCTCGCTTCACAATTTTACATCGCTGATGCAGAATATGGCTGCATCGGCCCAGTCTGCCGCCTCGCAACTGCTCGATCTTACAGTCGGGTCGACCACCCGGGCTATACTTGAGGCGAATGCATCCATTGCTCTCTGGATGCAGTGGCTTATTGTGCAGGTTCTACAGACGACGAGGGCGGCTACAAGTACCGGCACTGATCTCGATAGTTGGATGGCCGATATGACGCTGGTCCGGCTACCGGCGGTTGCGGCTACTGGGGAGGTCACGTTTGCCCGCTATACACCGTTGGGTCCAGCGACCATTCCTGTCAGCGCACTGGTGCGGACCGCGGATGGCTCTATAGTGTTCTCCGTAATTGCCGATGCCAGTAACTCGGCGTGGAACGCTGCGACAAACTCCTATAGCCTTCCCGCCGGGCTGGCATCGGTGACCGTTCCGGTATCCGCGCAACAACCGGGTAGCGCTGGCAATGTCCAGGCGGGGACGATCACCATGCTGGCGACCGCTATACCCAGCGTGGATACGGTTGTCAATAATGCTGCTTTTACAAATGGACTCGATGCCGAGACCGATGCGGCTTTCAGATTGCGATTTCAGAATTTTCTCAACAGTCGTTCGCGAGCGACAACGGCGGCTGTCGGTAACGCGATCACAAGCCTGCAGCAAGGCCTGATGTATCTTATTCAGGAGAATGTAGATGCATCGGGTAACCCTAGAGACGGCAACTTTGTTGTTACGGTGGACGATGGTAGCGGCTCGCCGCCAGCATCGCTCTTGTCAAGTATATTCCAGGCTGTGGATGCTGTTCGACCCCTTGGATCCACATTTTCAGTTCAACCTCCGGTACTGACCGTCGCTAACATCAGCATGACGCTGACTACATCCGGATCCAACCAAGCCGCGATTGCGGCGGTCACGACGGCGATAGGGGCTTTCGTTAATGCCCTATCCGTCGGTGCATCTCTGCCCATCACACGGCTCGCGCAAATCGCGTACGATGCCTCATCGGCAATTACCAACGTCAACTCCCTCCTGATCAATGGAAGCGCAACGGATCTCGTCCCTGCGGCGTCTGGTGTGATCCGGACAGGGAGCGTCGTGGGAAGCTAGTCATGACCGGCGATCAAGCTGATTTTCTCCGGCGTTTAAGAACCGTACTGCCCGCGCGTTGGTTCCCGGATGTCGCTCCGGTACTAGACAGCCTGCTTTCCGGACTGGCATCCGGGTGGACCGTGATCTACGGATCGCTTCAATTCGTGCGAGCGCAGACCCGGATCGCGACGGCCTCGGGCGTGTGGCTGGACATCATTGGCCGGGACTTTTTCGGGCTTTCCCTAAGTAGACGACCAGATGAGGGTGATACATCCTACCGTAGGCGGATCCAACTAGAGCTGTTCCGGGAGCGCGGGACTAGGGCCGCTGTTACTGGCGTGCTTAGTGATCTGACGGGACGAAGTCCTGTGATCTTTGAGCCGGCGCGCACCACTGATACGGGTGGGTATGGCTCGCCTGCGGCAGCTGCGACCGGACTGAGCTACGGGGTTGCGGGTGGTTGGGGAAGTCTGCAGCTCCCGTTTCAGAGCTTTGTCATGGCGTATCGCCCTGCCGGGCCCGGGATCGCTCTTGTAAGCGGATTGGGGCAGGGTGCGGGGGGTTATGGCATTGGCAGCATCGAGTACCGGAAACCTGGATATGATTGAAGGGCAGGTGACCGATGCGGATATCATGGCCGCGGTAGCGAGCGTTTTGCCGATCGCTTCTACTGTGTGGGTTGCGATCAGCAACTAAGCGAACTCGACAGGAAGTTGAAGGATGTTGCATGGATAGGAATATAGTGTATCCGGCCAGCATACCGTTGGATACGGATCTTCTCAGCCTCAACCGCAACGCCATGATCGGCCTGGGCTATCTGATGCAGGCTGTGCTCGGCACAACCACTATCGTGGATGGGTTGGCCTGCTCCCCGACGGTGCCGGCTTCTATGACCGTCACCGTAGGGCCTGGCTGCATCACGCAACTTTCGACGATTGATCAGAACGCCTATGGATCGCTTCCCGCCGACACAAACGACCCATTGGTAAAGATGGGGATCAACGCGACGCGCACGTCGTTCACCCTAGCGGCTCCAACGACCTCGGGCCAGGCGATTGATTATTTGATAGAGGCTGCGTTTGAAGAGAGCGATGCAGTACCGGTGGTGCTGCCTTACTACAACGCCGCTAATCCATCTCAACCATATAGTGGTCCGGATAACTCTGGCACTGCGCAGAACACACAACGGATTCAGCGGGTGCAGCTCCAGCTCAAGAGCGGAGTACCGGCGAATACTGGGAGCCAGACTGCGCCTCCGGCGGATAGCGGCTGGACGGGACTGTACATCATCACGGTCGGTTATGGTCAGACCACCATCACGACCGCCAATATAGTCGTTCTTCCCAGCGCTCCATATCTGCGCGCGAAGCTGCCCGCGCTCGGACCAGGATTCGGCAGCGGTGTTCAAACGTTTACCAGCTCTGGCTCGTTTCAGGTACCGGCGGGTGTTACACAAGTGGAGGTCGAAGTCTGGGGGGGCGGAGCAGGCTCGTTTGCGTCCACGAGTTCTGCGGCGAGCGGAGGCGGAGGTGGTGGCGGTTACGCGCGAAAGCGCCTCACGGGGTTAACCCCTGGTCAGGTCATTTCGGTTATCGTCGGTGCAGGCGGGGTCGGAGGAACCGTCGGGGGTAGCGGCGGCCAGGGAGGGCAGAGTTCATCGTTCGGACCATATGATTCGCTCGGAGACTCTGTTGTCGCCACCGGCGGAACGATCAACCCATACGCCACGGTCAGCAGCCCGCAGCTCGGTGGTGGAGGCGGGAAAGGTCTGAATGGCGATGTGAACCTTACGGGATCAGCTGGTCAGCCTGGTGTCATCGGGGTAGGTGGGATGGGTGGAGGCGGTCCCATGGGCGGAATGCAGAATAGCGGCACCGCCGGCAATCCTGGGACGTCCCCCGGTGGCGGTGCTTCGGGCGCGGGGACGGGAAGTAACGGGTCCACGCCCTATGCGGGTGCCAATGGGGCAAATGGGCTGGTCGTTGTTCGTTGGTAGCCTGCCAAGTTGAGTCTCGAGAGGCGCTATGTCTGGTCAAGTATCGCACGTCACCAAACCGAGCCATGCCCGGCGGTTGGTTCTTGATGGGTTCATTCCTCGTCCGAGGGGCGCAGCGGCCGTCACGCCAGGGATCCTAAGCTGGCCGACCAAGGACCCGCAGGATGTTCTAGATTACGAGTTCGATATCGCTCCGGCGCTGGTTGGAAATTCTGGAGACGCGATCGCTAACGTAACTGTCACGGTATCCCCAGCTAATCCCGGGGATTTAACCGTAAGCAGTACCGCTGCTGATGGTTCTACCATCGTGTTGTGGCTGTCTGCAGGACAGACGGGTACAACCTATGTTATAACTTTGCTGGTCACGATGATGAGCGGACGTATCTTACAGCGTAGCATTTTGCTACCGGTGGTATCCCTCTCAAATATTACGCCTCCTGCCACTGCATTCGTGACCGACACAGGGGTGGTCATGACTGACCAGACTGGTAATCCCATCTTGAGCTCGTGACGTTAGTGGCTGGGTCAAATCTGATAGCTGAGCCCTGCTGGATATGACTAGGTTGCGTGGAGCTGTGAAGCGCTGATGCCAACTATTGATCAACTTCCGCCTGCCACGGCGGCATCCGACACCGACCTGATTATGGCGAGCCAGGGAGGGGTGGTTCGCAAGATCACGCGTGCGCAAATCACCAGCGGCTATCAGCCGATGTTTGCGCTTCAAAGCGGCGTCGTGTTGGGACGCGGCAGCGACGGATCAGGGTCTGCTGAATCATTGACCGTCGGTGCCAATCTGACTGTTAATAATGGCACGCTGGCGGCCAATGCCGCTCCATATGTCGTTGCCGAACTTACCTCTGGCATGGTCCCGGCGTCGACCGATCTGGTACCGTTGGGTCAGTATGGCTATAATGTAGCCGTTACCTACGCTCAATTCATGGGCGGGCTATCTGGTCTGTCTGGGATCGATGCATCTTCGCTGCTGGTGACTCCGACTGGAACCGGGACTGCGGCAACGCTGGCATCGTTTGCGGCTGCCACGGTGATGCGCAGCGGTGGAAACATGACCGGACCGCTGACACTGAACGCGGACCCCGCTGTTCCATTAGGGGCTGCCACAAAGCAGTACGTCGACACGAAGGTTGCCGCCAATTTGCCACTGTCAGGCGGGATCCTAGTCGGACCACTAACGTTGGTTGGTGATCCGACGGCGCCGCTTCAGGCGGCCACCAAGCAATATGTGGACGCGCAGGCTCAATCTGCCCTGCCGATAGGTGGCGCGACATTACAGGGCCCTCTGACTCTGGCGGGCGATCCAACGGCCCCTCTGAATGCAGTCACCAAGAAATACGTCGACGGCCAAGGGTTCTCGCTTGAGGCGTCCGGTGCCAAGGGCGAACTCGACGACGGACGACACATCGGCGGTCAATGCCTTTCTGGCATCGTTGCCATCTGGTGCACGGGTTCGGGTTCCAGCGGGACGATTCTACCTTATTAACAGTGGCAACCTATCTATACCGACTGGAATAACGTTAGAGGGCGCGGCCCCTTTTGCCAATGCTGCTCATTCTGGGTTATTCAGTGGATGTGGTTTCTTGTTAAACCATGCATTTAGTCTTGTGCTGAATTACGCTTCCCAACTTCGCAATTTGAAAGTCTTGCGTGCGGGGTTGCTCAGCAATCCAGCAGCAACGGATGTCAATACGGCAGTATCTACATGGTCATCTGAGGCATTCGTATTAACGTCGACATCGGTCGCTGCCGTGGGAACGAGCGTACTAAGCTTTGCCTCGACGGCTGGTGTCTCTGTAGGTATGGCCGTTTACGGGAAGGGAATATTGCCGGGTACGTCTGTGCTATCGCTCACTTCGACCACAGTCACATTGTCGCAAGCGGTGGCCGGATCGCCTGTTATTATCGGTGCTGCGCTGCGTTTTGGAGCGAGCATCGGGTTATTTATACCTCCGAATGAGGGAAATAATGTTCTTACGGACATCCAGCTCGTAGGATTTCACACGGGCATTCTAGCGATGTCAGGAGAATTCTTTGCGTCCCGAGTCCAGGCCGATTGTATAACTGTTCTGGAAGCCACCTGGGCGGGAGACAACGCCTATCTCCGAGAATTTCATTGTGTACCTTATTATGGGATCGCCCTCGGCAACAACTCAAATTGCTGGCGTCGTCCAGGGCCTGCGTTTTATCTGCATGACCAGACTGACGGCTGGACGCTCTGTGACTTTTTTGCCTTACATTGGCAGGTTGGGTATCAGCTAAGCAACGTCGGGGCAGTTACATTGATTCGCTGCGGCTACGAGAAGCTCCAAGACGGATGGGCCAACACGACGGGGTTTCTCTGGCAGGGGCATGCAGCTTCGTGCCAGTGTTTTGACGGCTATGCCACCGGTGCGGGAATTGGCATGGATATGCAGCACACCGGGGAAGTACAAATATCGGCGATGTCAACTGTGGGGGCGACGGACGGTACGGGTGTGGCCCACTACAGATTGGGAACCGGTAGTTATGGGGCTATATATAACGCGATGATCAACGAGGCTGGTCCCACGACTCCGGTCGTTGTTCAGGCGAACGTCGTTCGTTGGAAGCTAGCCTGTCTTATTCATCGCATAGCAGGGATTTGTCGGCGGGTGTCGCGTAAGGTGGTGATTGTGACTTACGAATTGGGTGCCTGACGCCATCCGAATCGCAATCTCACCGGTGCCACACCCGCCATGCACGAGGATACGACCGAGCCGTTCGCATTGCCAGCCGTTGCAGGCAAGAAAGTCACCGCGGCATTCGATGGCGGACGGATCACGTCAGATGGCGGCGTCATCTTGCTGGCGCGGGCGGAACGACGTCTGGGCATCTGTAATCGACTGGCGGCGGAGATTGCCGATCATCGCGATCCAGGCCGGATCGTGCATCAGCTGAGTGACATCCTGCGTGCGCGCATTCTGGCGATCGCCTGCGGCTACGAGGACGCCGACGACCTCGATCACCTGCGCCGCGACCCGGCCTTCAAACTGGCTTGCGGCAAGCTGCCCGCCAGCGGCCGCGATTTGTGCTCGCAGCCGACCATGTCGCGGTGGGAGAACGCCCCCAGCCTGCGCGAGATCATCCGAATGATGCGGGCGATGATTGGCCTCTACTGCGCCAGCTATGCAGTGCCGCCAGAGGCGGTCACGCTTGATATCGACGACACCGTGGACGTGGTGCATGGATATCAGCAGTCTGTCGTTGTTCAATGCCCATTACAACGAGCGCTGCTTTCTACCGATCCATATCTATGACACTGCCACGGCGCGGCCGGTGGCGGTGCTGCTGCGGCCCGGCAAAACCCCATCGGGGAAGGAAGTCCGCCGTCACCTGCGGCGCCTGCTGCGCGAGATCAGACGGCATTGGCCGAACACGCGCATCACCATCCGCGGTGACAGCCATTACGGCCGACCAGAGGTGATGGACTGGTGCGAAGCGGAGGGTATTCGCTACGTCTTCGGCCTGTCCGGCAACGACGTGCTGCACCGCCTGGTCGAGCCGGCAGGCTGACGACGTTCGTGTCCGTCGCGCCGAAGCCGATTCCCCGCTGCTGCGGCGCTACACCGAAACACAGTATCGGGCCAAATCCTGGTCGCGTTCGCGTCGTATCGCGGCCCGCATCGAGGCGTCCACTCTCGGCCTCGACATCCGCTTCGTGGTCAGCAACATCACCACGGGCAGCGCTGAGTGGCTGTATGATACGCTTTATTGTGAGCGCGGCCAGGCGGAAAACCTGATCAAACTTCACAAGAGCCAACTTGCCTCCGACCGCACCTCATGTCGGGCACCGCTTGCCAATCAGATGCGGCTCATCCTTCACACCGCAGCTTATTGGCTGTTACTCAACGTGCGCGACGGCATCCCCAAGGCACACGCGCTGACCACCGCCGAGTTCACCACCATTCGGCTGCGGCTGATGAAGGTCGCTGCACGGGTAATCGAGACCGCTTCCCGTGTGCGCGTCGCTTTCGCTGCCTCCTGCCCTGAGGCAGCATTGTTCCGCGACCTCGCCCACAGCTTGGTGCCGGCCGCTCCATAGACCGCGGGGCAGGCGCCCCGTCGAACCCGTTTCCCATCAACCCCAACCAACAATCCGGTCCGATCGCGATGAAACAGGCGCAACGGCCGAGGCTGCCCGAATTCGCGGCGGTGCAACTCAGCCATTTTTCACAGCGCTTGGTGAATAGGAGCGGCTAGTGTCGCCGTTCATTGACAATGGATCGGTGAGCCCGTGGATTTCCATCGATCCAAGTTCGGTCACTTCCGTGGACCTGCTGCACGTCCGGGACACGAATGGATACAGCCCGTCGGCGGTGGAGACGCATCTTCACGAGAAGTTCTGGCTTACGACGGATCCATCGGTAGCAACGACTGATGGCAGTCCACAGGCGACGCTTACGCTTGAGGCCACAACCGGCGGGGTTGCGGCGATCCCCAGCGTCACGTTTCTCCGTTCCGGCGCAGGGTCTGGCGCGATCCAGACGGTTCCAACCAGCGCACCCGCTGGGGGCGGATTGGCGCTAAGCGCGAGCGCATCTGGCTCCAACATGATGCTCGTACCGGGGGGAGGCGCCTTGGTTGCCGCTATCCCCGACGGGAGCGCCAAAGGAGGTGCCGCGCGAGGCGCTGGTGCGGTGGACTTGCAGATGACCCGCGCCGCCGCGACGCAAGTAGCCTCGGGGTCCGCTGCTAGCATCTTGGGCGGGACGGGAAATACCGCGGCTGCGGATCACAGTATAGCGGGCGGCAATGGCAACAGCGTACTGGCTCCATCTGGAACTGCCTTCGGCTTCAACAATCTGATCTCGGGGAATGCGTCGGCGGCCCCTGGCGGCGCCAATGCCTCCGATCGCGGACGCGTGGGAGCCTTAATCTGGTCGTCTGACGTGACTGTATGGGCCGGGCTTCGACAACTTTCTAAGCAAATTCTGGGTGCCATTACAATAGATGCAACACCGACGCGTCTCACTGCGGATAGCCAAGCCGCAAGCATGGCGAACACCGTGAATATGCAAAGCTGGACATTGTATGCGGTGCGGCTCGTGGTAGGCGCACGGCACTACAACAGCCCAGATGCTGCCGTGTGGGTTATCGACGGCTTGCTTCTACATTGCGATGGCGGCACGACAGGGGTAACCTTGGAGGGTGGAGGTGCTGGCATCGCTCCGAACAAATCGATGGGATCGGCTGGAAGCTGGAGCATCGCTGTGGCGCCGGATAACGCAAACTCCGGTTTGGCGGTAACGGTTACAGGCGCAGCCAGTACACCAATTCACTGGACTGCTTCTGTCGAGGCTACCGAGGTAGGTTGATCGGACCACCGCTGTGGACATTTCGATAGCAGGTTCTTCAATCGGGGATTGTTCCTCCATTCCGGCTTGCCATCCCAATTACCTGAGTACAATAAATGCCGACAATTCAGCAGCTCCCACTGGCTACATCTGTTTCTGCAGATGACGAGGTGCCTATCAGCCAAGGGGGCGTAGCACGCGCGGTGGCTGTTGGGACACTCCTGGCAGGCATGCAGCCTGCTGTTATGGTTCCAACGGGCAACCTGATGGGCCGAATCAGCGCCGGTCCGGGAGGGCCAGAACCGGTTGAGATTGGACCAGGCCTCACGTTGAATGCGGGGACGCTCGCGACGGTTGGCATTGAAACGGCACCGCAGACCAACGCTATCGCGGCGGATGATCTAGTGTGTATAAATCGCGGCGGAAATGTTCAAACCATAACGTACGCGCAATTTCTTGATGCTCAGACTATTGACACCGGGCAGCCAGCTCGCCCGGCATCCGATTCGGATACTATGTGGATGGCGCAGGGCAGCAGCTTCATGCTCAGGCAGACGCTCTCAGCTATCTGGACCTGGATTACAGGAAAGATTCCTACTTACAAATTACCCGTTGTTGAGATCAGCGAGGATACAACGTTGGATGGTACTGTCCACAACGCGCGTCTTGTTATTTGTTCCCAGCCGGTAACACTCAGTCCCGCCTTCACAAATATGGGATCGGGGTTCGCATGCGAGGTTCTGAATGTGAGCAACGGCCCTGTGACGTTTGCATCCGGCATCCTGACATCGACCGGAAGCCCAACCCTACCTAGCGGGCAAATGGCTGTGATTCGCGGGGCCACCTATTCCGTGGGAAGCATGGTATTTGCTGCGATTTATAGCGGGTCGTCAGCAGGCGGATCATCGGTGCTGCCACCCGGTGGCGTCGGTTCGTTCCTAGCTGGCAACATCACGTCTAACAGCATCGCTCTTTCCTGGTCTTCTCCAACGTTTGGGGGACCCGTATCCGCCTACATTGTTCAGTATCGAGTTTCGGGGACGGCCACTTGGGGTACGGCCTCGACATCTACTCTCGCCAACTCCTTTACTGTAAACGGACTTGCGCCAGCAACGTCATACGATTTTGAAGTTTCTGCGACAGGACCCGGGGGCATCGGCGCGGCCTCGACGATATCTGCGGCAACCGGATCGACATCGAGCTCAAGTTCGTCAACAGCGTCATCGGGCTCGAGTAGTTCCTCCAGCAGTTCCTCCAGCAGCAGCTCAAACAGTTCGGCGTCTTCCACGGGGCCCAGCGGTACGTCCGTAGTGTCGATTACTTGGAATGTAGTGCCAACCGGAAGCTATGCTGCTGCAAGCGGCTCTGTTGGTGTCAATGCGCACATCAATCCGGATTCCGCGCCTGTGCAGTTTGGATTCTCAGCATCGGCACAGTCGCTGCCGACCAGTTGGACGAGCGCCATCTTGGTCAACAGCGACCTTTGGGGAGCCTATGTTCCGCTACCGACTGCGGTTGGCAGCTACTATATTTGGGGTGAAGGAACAGATGGTAGCTCGCCCACGGTTTACCCAACCCCTATCACGGTGACTTAGCATGGGGCTTGCCCTGGTGGCGCCGAACGTTGCCATGGCGCTCGGCTTTGGAAACGTCGCACTATGGCGACCCTTGGCCCAGACCATTTCAACCGGTGGTGAGAGCGGGCCAGTGCCGAGCGATATTGGCGGCCTGGCGGCTTGGTGGGATGCGGGAACCTGGGAGAACCTGGCCAGCAACGGGAGCCCACTCACCGGCTGGGGACAGGCTGTCAGTGACATTGCAAGACATGTCGGGAAATGGGATCGGCCTTAGTCCCTATTCGGTCCTGACATCCGCCGGACTGCCATCGGCCACACCGCGGCTAAACGGATTTCTTGGAGGAGTCGGCCGGATTGCTGGCGGTAACGGCACACTCGCCCCAGCGTTGGATCCGGATCAAGGATATCAGACTAACGCTCCGGTAGTGCCTGCAGGTAACGGTTGGACACTCTACCTTGTATGGTCGCGACCTAACTGGCGGCAGAATTCAGAGAAGGATGGTAATCCGATCACGCTGGCAATGTCGGGACAGATCCCGCTGTTGCAGGCGACAGTAGTGGTGGACAAGCGCAACTTATCGCCTTTCCCGGCGCCACGCCAACGATCATAACCGCTTCACTTGAGCGGCGACACACGCATGCTGTGGCGATTCGATATAATCCAAACGCGGGTGCCGATGTCTGGTTCGACGGAGCGCAGATGTACTGCCCGCGGTCGCTGAGACATCTGGCTGAAGCCTATGCGGCGAGAGCCACGGGTTCAAGTTGCTGCCGACGAAAGGCGGCTGGCGGGATGAACCCGTGTCGCTCGATGAGCCAGATGGTGTTGTAGGTGTCGCGGAATTCGAGCAGCGCCTGGCGCAATTGCTCGATGGTTTCGAAAGTACGCACCCATAAGAGGTTTTCCTTCAAGGTGCGGATGAAACGTTCGGCGCAGCCATTGCCTTCCGGGGCACGCACGAAGGCGGGTGAGCTTTCGATGCCGAGAAAGGCGAGCTCGTTCTGGAAGGCGTCGGACAGATATTGCGATCCGTGATCATGCCGCACGGCAAGGCCGCGAGCGAGGCCTTTGCCGAAGCCGCCGAAATGCTCACGAACGCCCTGGCGGATCGGTTCGAGCGCCTCGAAGCGGGTGGCACGAGCGGCGGCATGGATCCCGACGCACTCGGCCGAGCAGTGATCGACGGCGACGAACACCGCGGCCTGCCCCTCGCTGGTGATCGTGGTCGTGAGATCAGTGCCCCACATAGTATCGAGGGCTTCCGGGATGATGGTTCCGTCGTGGTTACGCGGCCCGCGTGGTGCGCCGACACGGGCTGGGGCGAGGAGGTTATATTCACGCATCAGACGCAGCACGCGCCGCCGCGAAGTCCGGATCCCGGCGGTCCGCAGCCGCGCCCAGACCTTGCGATGCCCCTCGCCATGGAACGGGCTGGCGGCGAGGACGGCGCGGATGTGCTCCAGCAGCGCCGCATCGGCCATCGGCCCGACCGGCCCCGAACGCTGCGGCGCGGAGGCCTGTTGCGGGACCCGGTGGCGATAAACGGTGGCACGCGGCACCCGCCAAGTCCGACACACCAAGGCGAGGCCGTACGGCTTGCCGCTCAGCGGGGAGATGGTGCGGCTCATGGCCTCGGCCTCCGCCGGACCAAAGGGCGATTAGCCTCCAACGCGGCGATCTTCTCGTGCAGCAGCTCGCGTTCGATCATGACTTCGCCGAGTTTGGCCTTGAGGCGCTGGCTCTCCAGCTCCTCGCCATCGCCGGGCCGGCTCGCCAACACGGCTTCTCCCGCCGCCAGAAAGGCATCACGCCAGCTCGTCAGGGTGGCGGCGGTCACGCCGAGCGAGCGGGATACTGTCTCGAGATCCTCACCGCGCAGCAGCCGCAGCACCGCCGCGGTCTTGCGTTGCCGCGACATCCGCCCGCCCCGGCCGGGCCCGGCAACGTCGCTCTCTTGCACTCGCCCGCCAACGTCCGGCCGCTCTGTCCTGACTTGCTTCACCGATCATCCCTCCTGCGGATGCCGTCCGCTTACAGGATGTCTCACTCAACTGTGGAGCGGGGGACAGATTGCTTCGGCCGTCAGTGCTGCGCTTTCTGAGGCTGAACCGAGCAATCTGACATTTTTGCACGATGGGACTCCCCTGGGTGGAGCACAATGCTGGTTCCATGAGGCAGCATTTTGGCCTCGCAGCTTAACAGATGCGGAAATGGTGACACTCGGCCAGTGTACAACCAGGTGGTCTCTAGGTGTACGAACAGGTATTGCCATCGTTATCGATGGTCAGTCGAATGCCATAAACTATTCACTCAATGACGGAGCAGCCGCATTACTTGCAGAGGGGATCGCATGGTACCTGGGCGCCCTAGCGTACAACGTTGTGGCATCAACGGGTAGTGCGAACAGTTATACTATGGAAAGCGGCCATGGCATCTACCCGGCCGTCGACGGGTTGTATCCAGGCAGCTTTCTGAACGATCCGGGCGACGGTTCGGATCCTTCGAGGTGGGACCTCGGGAGCGACGGTCAAGCGGTCGAGTCCGCGCTTGCGGCCCTGAGCAGCGAAGATGCCGACGATATCTGTGCTATTGTCTGGCCTTGGAACGAGACCGACAGTCTGAGGGACTATAGTGAGAAGGCCACGTTCAAGGCAGCCGCACAGCGATTTCTGCAACTTGAGCGCGGAATGCTGGGGCGTGCAGCAGGCAAATTACCCCTGATATGGTGGAATGCCATTCCTTATGGATCCGATGGTGGAATCCGGATGCATCGAGAAGTGGTCTCAGAGCTAACACAGGACGCGACGCAAAACGTCGTGATCGGGAATCCCCAGACATCTGACAGCAATGCACGGGGTTCCCACTGGGATCCGGCGACGGGCCTTTCTACCGGAGGTGATAGTGCGCACCGAGACAGTGCGGACAACCAACGATTCGCACAACTTGCGGCGCCGATTGCTGCGCGGGCGATCCTTGCGGCTGGACGGGTAGATCAATTCACAGCTATCCCGACCGGCATTCCGGCGGTTGGCGGTCCGAAGATTATTTATGCGTTCCAGCAGAGCAGTACGCAGGTACTGCTGACAATTCAACATGATTGCGGCGATGACCTAATCGTGCCTCTTCAGGCGCTGAACGGCGTGGGTTTTGCAGTCATGGATGGAGGATCAGTTGCGGCTCCAGGGCCAATCGTGCCAGCTGTGTCGTGCGAAAGAGTTGATGCCACTCACCTCTTGATCTCCTTGCAGCAGTCTCCCGTTAGCCCAGCAAGCGAATGTTTGCTATTTTATCCTTACGGACCAGGCCAGATTGGCAGAGGAAATGCGGTGACCGATAATTTCTCGGTTGTGGCTAAGCCGCAGAATTGGGACATCGCTGGTGATCTTGGCACGGCATGGTCATTGAACTACCCCCTAAGTGCCACTGCGGCGCCCATTCCGCTGAGTAATGCGCCGCAGCCATGAAGGGGACGAATTTGCGGAACTCACGTGCGACCAAAGCCGAGCGGATAGCCAGCCTGGCCGATGAGCTTCTGGAGCGCTTGGCGCGTCTAGAGGAGCAGATGATGCATGTTCTTGCTGCGGTTGAGAAGCTGTCCGGCCGAGATTCTGAACTGGAAGTCAGCCTCCGTAGCTTGTCTGAACGTTTCAGTCAGGCCATGGATGCTCAGGCAGAGGCTTTCCGATCAGCTCTCAACGACCTAACTGTACGTTTCGTGAGCCGCGAGGATTGGATGTTTTGGAAGAGCCTGCTTGTCGCAGCATTGCTGTCACTGACAGCGTATGGTTGGAGTTCCCTTATAGCAGGCCAGCGGCTGCTACATTGAGAGACTGAAGGCAGAATCGAAGCAGCTCTAAGATTGGTTGCAATCAGAAAGCGTAGGAATAGACATGAAATTAAAGCGTTGGCTTGGCCAATCTACGACCGGAGCTGGTGTCGCGGTGTTACTAGCGACAATAGCATCATTCGCCGCTGGGAATCTGACTTGGGATCACGCGCTGCCATTACTGGCAGCTGCAATCGTCGGACTGATCTGGCCCGAAAATTCGGCGCTCCAGGCTGCGGCTGGCAATACCGCAGCGAGCGTGGAGAGCTTATTAGCTGCTTATCGCGCGGGCCTGAGCGAAACTCACGCACCGAAACCGGCAGTGCAGGCTGGCTTTCCGGCCAATGAGTTGGGCCGACGCCCAGGTTAGGTTAATCCCCTCCACGATAGCCAGGTTGACAATAATTGTAAAGCAGGTAGTGTATCAAGGAAGTGCAACTCTCAGTTAGGCTCTGCCAGCCAAGATGATGGCGTCGGTACTCGGCTGACGAGAAGTTGGGGGATGGATCAACGTCGGCCAGTGTGCTCGCGCGCAGGAAATGCAAAAAAGGATCGTGGTCGACACCAATCTCTAAGCGATGACCCGAGACATACCAGGAAACGTCGAACAGCGGGTTCGGACTGAATCTTTGACTTCTACGATGTGCGAGGTAATGGGCTAGCGCAATCTCGTGGTCCCCTAGTCGGTAAACGTTTCTATACCAGACTGGGTCGAAATATATTATCGGCCGCCGGCCTGCAGCTTCTCCTTCGAGGAGATAGTGGGTTAGCGGGTTAATTCCCAGTCGGCGAACCTCCGGATTAGTGTCCAGATCCCAATTCGTGTCAAAATATATATTCGGCCTTCGGCCCTCGTGCCATCCAAACTGACAGAAATGACAGATCGGATCGATATCAGCCTCTTGGAGATCCGTGCCGTTCATCAAATAATAGTTTGTATCAAGCAGCTTGGATGCCGATATCACAATGTGATCTGGGCGAAGTGGTCGATCTGAAGCGATCGTGGATAGGATGGCGGCGGCAAACGGATCCTTGAGGTCGGACCCCACCTATGGGACCAATTTGGCCCGCTGCTTAGCTACAGCCCCCGTCCGGCTCTCGTTCTCCCTTCTTTCAAGCTAACCATAAACCTCTTCCTGCTGTTGTGGCGGCTGTGGATATGTGGGCAACGCGCCAGCGTTGTCCAAGCGAGGCGGCATATCCACAGCCGTGCCCGCCAGGCCGGCCCGCCACACCGCCATCGGCATGTGATGTCCCAGCGCCTGATGCGGGCGCAGCTCGTTGTAGAACTCCATCCACGCGCCGATCCCCAGCCGCGCTTCGCGCGCGTCCGCATAGTCCTTCAAGTAAACCTCCTCATGCTTGAGCGAGCGCCACAGCCGCTCGATGAACACGTTGTCCATCCACCGACCTCGGCCATCCATCGACACTGCAATCCCGGCCCCAAGCAGCGTGCCGACAAATGCGTCACCGGTGAATTGGCTGCCCTGGTCCGTGTTGAACACCTCCGGCCGGCCGTGTCGTCGCAGGGCGTCCTCTAGTGCGTCCACGCAAAACCCCGCGTCCATCGTGTTCGACAGCCGCCACGACAGCGCCGCGCGGCTCCACCAATCCATCACTGTCACCAGATACAGGAACCCACGCCGCATCGGAATGTAGGTGATGTCCGCGCACCATACCTGGTTCACTCGCTCGATCCGCACGTCCCGGAGCAGATACGGGTAGATTTTGTGTCCAGGCCCTGGCTTGCTGGTGCGCGGCTTCGGCCCCAGCGCCGCGATCCCCATCACCCGCATCAGCCGCTGCACCCGCTTGCGGTTTACCTTCTCCCCGCCCGTGCTCAGCGTCGCCGCGATCCGCCGCGAGCCATAGAACGGCCACGCGACGAACACCGGGTCAATCCGTCGCATCAGTAACAGCTCATCCGCGTCATGCTCCGGCTTCGCCCGATAAACACCCGAGCGCGCCAGCCCAAGCAACGCGCATTGTCGCCGTACCTGAGAGCTGTCCGTGGCCGCGATCGAGCATCGCTCTCCGGCCCGCCGCGCTCATCTGCCGGACCTCCGCGCTAAAAAATCCCGCTCCACTACCAGCTCGCCGATCTTGGCGTGCAGGTGGGCGATTTCCTTGGCCGACTGCCCGTCGTCTGTCCCGGTCCGGAAAACCCGTTCGGCATGTTCTAGCGACTGCTTCTTCCAGGCGTAGATCTGTGTCGGATGCACCTGGTAACGCACCGCCAGCTCGGCCACTGTCGCGTCTTCCCTCAGCGCTTCCAGGGCGATCTTCGCCTTCAGCGCGGCATCGATCCTGCGTCGGGTTCTGCTCATGTTCCGCTCCGTGTAGCATGGACGGAACCGGTTCGGTTTATAGCTTAGCGGGTGGTCCCAAATTCGGGGTCCACTTCACCTGTCCGGCATAAAGGTAGGGGCGGTACTGTCTTATAAGTGGCACCGCGTAGAGATGGGCACTTGGGAGCAGGCCTTGATGCAGTCCGTATCGTAGAAAATGGAGCATGGCGGGTATACTTGAAGGTATTCCGTAGGCGGTGCGATACCAGGAAGGGCTAAAATTCTGGCTAGGTTTCTGACCGTTGTAGTCGCCTGAATTGGCGTAATGTTGCAGCGGATTTAGGTCGGCGGTTGCCACGCCCGGATTGTTGGACAAATAAAATACGGGATCAAAATATGGGTTTGGCTGTCGAGCCTCTCTCCATCCATAATTGAGCCAGTGAGTTAATGGGTCAAGCCCGGACGCGCGAACGTCCGGATAACGTGCCATATACCACTTTTGATCAAATAACTGGGCAGCGTTAACGGAGCAATGCTCGTCAATCATGCGATTATTCGACTGCTACTTTTCTACCGCTCGTTTCTAACCAGGCAGTCAGGGCGGAGGCAGCTTCAGCTATAACGGGCTCCCAGGAGCCAGGCGCAGGTTGACGGAATAGCCTCGCGGTCGGATACCACGGGCTATCGGGACGGTCGAGCAGCCATCGCCAATCACTAGCTTTGGCTAGCAGGATCCACACCGGTTTTGCGAGAGCTCCGGACAAATGCCCCATCGCAGTATCTACGGTAATGACGAGATCAAGATTGGCGACCAATGCGGCGGTCGCATCGAAGTCGGGCAAGTCCGCAGATAGATCTATCAGGCCGGGAAATAGTGAGCGCGCTTCCAGGTCGGATATTGGGAACGGCTTTTGCAGGCATACGAAGGTAGCCGAGCCGATGGAAGCTAGCGGTAAGAGCTGAGAAAGCCTAATAGATCGCCGGCGGTCATTGGGATGCGTCGGTCGTCCACTCCAGGCCAGGCCAATTCGTGGTATCTTTGGCGGCAGCGTTTGGCGTAACCGCTCAGCCCACTGCGTGCATTGCCCTGGATTAGGGCTTAGATAAGGTACCTTTGCGGGGATTGTGTCCAGGCGAGTGTGGAAAAGCCCCGCCAGACTGGACAGCCTAGCGTGAGCGGCGTGGCCGGGTATTTCGTTCCATCGATGGCAGCAGCGCGCAACACCAGGGATACGGGCCATTAGGGGAGCCATTTCAGCACTGCAACCCAAGATCACCTCTTGGCACCGCTGCCCGGCGAGTGGAATGTAGCGCGCGAATTGAATGGTGTCCCCGTAACCTTGATCGCCGATCAAAAGAAGCTTACCGTTCGGGATGGACATTCCGTTCCATGGTGCGGATGTTATCCGAGGCAGTTGGCCCTTTCCTGCCTCAGTCTCATTGCGCCACTCATACTCGATCCAGCCGGGTTCCAGTTCGCCGCGCGCAAGAAGGTTCTGGGCAAGCGCAAGCCGGCCATCGGCATGCGCTGGGTTGAGACCTAAGGCCTTCAGCAGACAAGCGATGGCCCGGTCACGGTCGTCCAGATCGGTGAAAACTAAGGAAAGGTTGACAAGATTGTCAGGGTTGTTCGGCGCAAGGCGCACCGCCTCCTGACCAGCCGTCAGCGCCTCAGACATTCGGTTGAGTGTGCGATAGAGTGAGCAGAGGTTAGCATGCCAGGCCGGCACACCTGGGTGACGCTTGACAGCGCGTTCTAAAAGCTCGATCGCGCGTTCTGGCTGGTGTGTTTGTGCCGCGATGACACCCAGGAGAGCGAGAGCGCCAGGGTGTTCGGGCGACGCTCGAAGTACATCATCGCAGATACCGGCAGACTCTCCGAAGCGCTTCGCCTGTACTGCCGATTGCGCCCGAGACAATGCCTGCTCAGGCGCCTCCTTTCCGACATTTTGCTCTTCGCCGCTCATCGACAGCTCACTCTCGCGTGGCACTTGCCTGACATTGGCGGATCGACTTGGGCAAGGTCTTCTGCTGTCAGGATCCAATCACCGGCGTGAACCTTCTGCTGGATCTGCTCTGGCCGGGTGGCCCCAGCGATGACGTTTGCCGCCGGGGGACACGCAAGCGGCCAGCTGACAGCCAACTCTACCGGCGTATGGTCGTGCTGAGTTGCGAAATTCTCCAGGCTCTCTGTCAATTCCAAGTTCCGGTCCGTCAGATAGCGGTCCGCGAGATGTTGTGTCTTACTAAGTCGCACATCTTTTCGCATTAGCATGTCACGCCTGTACTTATCAGTCAGTAAAGGCGCTTGCCAAGGGAAAAATACCGCCATAGGACAAAGACCGTAGTGGACGGCGGCCGGTATCAGCTCTGGTTCCGTTGTTCTAACCAGGAGCGAGTACCTCATCCTCGTAGGAGCTGAAGGCCGAGGAAGCTATAACGCTGCCGGTATGCTGTGCCTCGGCAACCTGCCAAGACGGGCAATTTGAGCATCCGATATAGCGAACCTTTTCTGCTGTGATGAGACCAGCCAAGAGCCGAAGGATCTCCTCGATCGGAGTCCGTGGGGCTGGCCGGTGCACCTGATACAGATCGACCCAATCGGTCCCCAGGCGCCGTAAGTTCTCCTCGATTGCAGTCATAATATAGCGCCGCGAAGCCCCCTTCATTACGTCGGCATCGGCCATAGGCATACCGAACTTGGTCGCAAGGACGATCTGCTTACGGCTATTGCCGAAGGTTTCTCCGAGCGCCGCTTCGGAACCGCCGCGGTTCCATATGTGTCGGCAGTGTCGAACAAAGTAATACCAGCATCCACGGGCCTGTGGATCACCTGTCCTGCAGGTTCCAGATCAATCCGGTCACCAAAATTGTTGCAACCAAATCCTATTGAAGATATCAGAGAGTCCTGAATGATCGAGGTTGCGTGTCTCCACTGCTAACACCTTCCTAGAACGTCAACAGCCGCGCGACGCCTCCGGTTCTGTCCACCGGCTCATCGAAATTGAGGATCGGGCCTGTCGGCACTTTCCCACTCGGATTAATCGAAGTATGGCTTTGATAGTAGTGCCGCCTAATGTGGGTCATATTAATTGTGCTCGCCACATCTGGCCACTGAAAGATGTCTCGAGTATAGTCCCACAGGTTCCGGTAGTCGCGAAGTCGCCTTCTGTTGCATTTGAATTGAAAAAAATATACCACATCGAAGCGAACTAATGTAGCGAATAGCTGGATATCTGCTTCGGTGATACTGTCACCACAAAGAAAGCGGTTGGTGGCGAGTCGTTTGTCCAGCCATTCCAGCGTTTCAAACAAAGCGCGCGTGGCCTCATCGTAGGTGCTCTGGGTTGTTGCGAAACCGGCGTAGTAAACCCCCTTGTTCACCACGTTGCAAATACGGCGGGCGAGAGCGTCGATCTCCTCTCGCAAAGTGGACGGATATAGGTCTAGTGAATTCGCGCCAACCGCATCAAACGCGGTATTCATCATGCGCAGGATCTCCGATGGGTCGTTACTAACGATCGTCTGAGTGTGGCGGTCCCAAAGTACCGGCACGGTAGCACGACCATTATAGTGGTTATCGGCGCGTGCATAAATCTCATACAGATACCGGCTATTGAACAGCATGTCAGGGATGACGCCCTCGCCTGGGGAAAATGTCCAGCCCTGGTCTGCCACTAGCCAGTGAGTGACCGAGATGGGAATGATATTCTCAAGCCCCTTCAGAGCGCGGCCTATGAGCGTCTCATGCGCCCAGGGGCATGCCAACGAAATATAAAGGTGGTACCGGCCTTTTGCAGCCGCGTAGCCATCGTGTCCGGTGGGTCCAGGCCGGCCGTCGGAAGTAACCCAATTGCGGAACGCGGCCTCGGGCTGCTCGAAATGGCCGTGCCCATCAGTCCCTTCTTCTTCTTCAGTGACCCATACACCGTCAATAAGGAGTCCCATCAGTTCCTCGGGGCGTTGGCACGGTATGCCACATCCCTCCCGAGGGGGTGGCCGTTGGATACTCGTGCGTCCATCCACGGATGATGGCCATGAGGAGCCGACCAACGCAAGCGCCGGAGTGCTTACTGCGACGCCCAGACAATCCGATGTACCCAAGCCACCTCGGTCAAATCGAAACTGTAGTCCGGATGAAGTGGGTTGAGGCTGCGCAGCTCGATTCGCCGCGCAGAGCGCCGGCTCAGTTGTTTCGCCATGACCTCTCCCGCCTGGGTGCGCACTACCACGCGGTCACCGCGGCGTATCGGCGCGGAAGGATAGACAATGACCGTATCGCCGTCACGGTACACAGGTTCCATTGAGTCACCGCTGATCTCCAGAGCATATGCGTTGGGGTCCCCGACCTCGGGCAAGGTGACTTCGTCCCAGCCGCCTCCTACCGGATAGCCGGCATCATCGAAGTATCCGTCACCACCCGCCTGGGCAAAGCCAATCAATGGAATCCGGCGGGTCACATTCCGCGCCATCCCGGAAACGCCTGATAGCGCACGAGCACCGGTAACCAGAGCGGTGAAGGCCTCCAGGCTGGCTCCCGTCGCTTCCAAGACTTTGGCCACGCTTTCGGTGCTCGGCCAGCGTGCCCGCCCGTCCGGCATCTTGCGCTTGGATGGATTGAACGTGGTCGGGTCAAGCCCCGCCCGCTTCGCCAGTCCGGATGCCGACAAGCCGTTCTCGGCAGCCAGGGTGTCCAAGGCTCGCCATATGTCCTCATGCTTCATAGCAAGCTCATACCCGTCTCAGCCGATTGGCCCCGATCATTATCCTAGGAATATACCCCGATGAAAGTGCCAAATGACACACGTGATTCTGCGTATTGCACACAACCGCAGGTTATGCTTTCATCAGTTGCGCAACCGGAAGCTGGTCCGGACCCAAAGGGGGCAGAGGCAATGCCAAGATTAGCCAGAGCGGCCGGACGGGCCGCACCAAGGAACCGGTTGCCGATTGCGGAACCCTTCCGAAGCGCGGAAGAGGCTTGGTTCTGGGCATTTGCCTCAATGGCAGCCCGCCATCAGGGGAACCGCTCGCGAAGCACGTACGCGCGACCCCGGCCGTGTGATCCCGACGATATTGTCAAATGCCTTGACGGCCTGTACCGCCGCCGAAGGATCGACTTGGTGCATGCGCGCATACTGCGCAACTGGGGTGAGCGTGGGGTAGCGCCCAACCCAACCTACGCCAGTGAGCGGGGCGACTGGCGCCTCTGGCAGGAAGCGATGCAAAGACTGGAGTGGCCGTTGCGGATTAAAGGCATTGTGGCCGGATAATTGAGAAAAAATTCCTTGACTTCGTAGTGCCAGTATCGGCAAGATCACCGCCATCGGCGGGCGAATTGTGTCCGTTGAGACCTGGTAGGGCCGCTGCCACCGCAGCGGCCCTTTTCGCGTGTACGAAGGGATTAGACCACCATGGCCTTCTCGGTACGGAACCTCTCGGTGCTCGCCTATGCAAACGGATTCACGCTCTGGCACTACAAAGGAAACGCGGTTCATCTCGAAGAAGTCGGGCAGAGGGGTTTTTTTGGGAACGCCAGCGATCTTCTAGCCGTGGGCGATATCGTGCTGGTCTCCGCATGCGACGGAGCTCGCCTCCTCACCGTCGCGGCATCTCATCAGAATGAGATTACGCTCGCCACGCTTTCGTAGCTCGCGGGCGGCACAAGACTTCGTCACGGTGACGCTCATGTCCCGCGGGCGTTATGCGATAGCGGCCATCCGCGCTTTTGCAGGCCAGGCCGCGCGACGCCAGTCGGTCAAGGCAGGGGCCGTCCTTCATTCTCGCTGGACGGCCCAATTCCCCGCAGAGCGCGAGCCGGTGCAGGGCGGAACGGCAACAAGTCTCCAGATAGGGTTCGTGCCACATCGGCCGAGATGTTCTCTCTCAACACAACACTGGCAAGTGCGCTTTCCCGACCCAAGGTGACCGGGCATAAGGCATTGCGTGCTTGTCGCCGCCGCCACCCGGATCCTTCGGCTATTCGAACCAGAACGAGCCCATTATCTCGCCCTATGCGCACTGCAATCTGGACTCGCCGGCGCAACGCGGCAACCGGACGATCCGGTACTCACTATCGAGACCCTCGGGTGCACCTTCCCCAACCCGGTGGGGCTGGCCGCCGGGTTCGATAAGGACGCGATCGCCGTTCGGGGATTAGCTCAAGTGGGCTTCGGGTTCCTCGAACTCGGCACAGTCACTCCACGACCCCAATCCGGCAATCCCAAACCACGGTTGTTCCGCCTCCCCGCCGATCTTGCGGTGATCAACCGGATGGGCTTCAACAATCAAGGAGTGGGGCCATTCCTTAACCGTCTTGGCAGTGCGTCTTGCACCATTCCGATCGGCATTAACGTCGGCATCAATAAGGACAGCTCCGCTCCCGAGCAGGACTACGCCGTCCTTGTTTCGAAAGTTGCGCCCTATGCGCGTTACGTGGTTCTCAACGTCTCATCCCCGAACACCCCGGGCCTCCGCGATCTCCAGGCCGAGACCCGCCTACGTCTGCTCCTGCGGACCATTGCGGCGCAGGTTCCGATTCAGCCCCCGCTTCTGGTAAAAATCGCCCCTGATATCACCTCCGACGCCCTGGTATCTCTGGTCGACACGTGCCTAGAGAACGGCGTATCCGGCTTGGTGATCTCCAATACCAGTATCTCGCGGCCTCCCGGCCTCCGCTCCCCGCATGCAAAGGAGCCCGGCGGCTTGTCCGGCCGACCGCTGTTTGAGCTGTCAACTGCCGTCTTGGCCAGGGCTCGGCTGATCGCCGGAGACCGGCTGACGCTGGTAGGCGTCGGTGGGGTGGGCTCCGGCAGAGACGCATTCGCGAAAATTCAGGCGGGTGCCTCCCTTGTTCAGTTCTACACGGCCTTTGCCTATGAGGGGCCTGCTCTTATCCCGCGGCTTAAGCACGAACTCGCCCAGGCCTTGCGTGAGAACGGATTCCCGGACGTCCGTAGTGCCGTTGGCACCGATGCAGATCGGCTGGCGAAGCTCGCCTGATGGAGCATCTCGGTAGCTTTGCTCCACTCGCCCGTCGATATCAGGGCTTTATACTCGATCTGTGGGGTGTGATTTACGACGGAGTAACCGCGTTTCCGCACGCCACCGTATGTCTCGAACGACTCCGAGACGCCCACAAAAAGACCTTGCTCGTCTCCAATGCCCCCCGCCCGAATGCCGCAGTCCAGGCGCTGATGCGCAGTATGGGCCTGGCTGACGATCTCTATTCCGCCATCCTCACGAGCGGTGAGGCAGTCCGCTCGGCATTGCGAAACCCGCCGGATGCCTGGTGGGCTACGCTTGGGCAGCGCGTCTTTCTTCTCGGACCTGATCCTGATCGGCCCATCCTCGAGGGTCTTCCGTTCATCTCAGTCCAATCCCCAGCGCAGGCGAATTTCGTCCTGAACACGGGCCCGGACGATCAGCGCAATCCCACCCACATCGATGGGTTCGAAGACATTCTTCAGGCTTGTCTGACCCATCGCCTGCCGATGGTCTGCGCAAACCCCGATCTCGAGGTAATCCGCGGCGGAGTCCGGGTGCTTTGTGCAGGTGCTCTCGCAGCGCGATATCAGGCACTGGGGGGCGATGTGCGGTCGCTCGGCAAGCCGGACCCGGCCATTTACGACCTAGCCCTGGAACTACTCGGTATCGCGCAGGACCTAGTCCTCGTCGTCGGCGATGCTCTCCGGACCGATATCGCGGGAGCATCGGGTGTCGGGCTCGCGTCTTGTTGGGTATTGAGCGGCATACATGCCGCGAGTTTGGCTCGCCCGGACGGTAGCTTCGATACGGCACGGGCGGAAGCGGAGGCGCGTCTCGCAGGCTTGGCCCCAATTGCCACGATCCCGCGCTTCGCTTGGTAGCCAAACCTACTCCCCCAAAATGCTCAGGGACGTCCGCGCTCCCTCGATCCGAAGCGATACCGGCAGGTCCTGAATCAAGGTCTCAAGCTCGTCCTGCACACTGTCATTCTCGGTGCCGCCGTGTGTAACCGTGACGGCAACGAGTCCATCGCACCCACAGGACGTCGCGATCGTGACTTGGGCCCCGTCCGGAGTAGCTTGCCGCGCATTCAGCACCATACTCAGCAGAATGGTCTCCAATCGGACAGGATCAATGTTGACCGGAGGAAGCTCGGGGGCCAGCTCGGTCACAACGCGGACCCACCGCCCTATGGACCCCGCAGCCAATGCCAGCAGATCCTGCACATGTCGATTAACATCGACGCGGGTCGGTCCCTCTGGCTCCCGTCGCGCGAACGATAATAGGCCGGAAGTCATGGTGCCCGCGCGTTGGACGGCATCGATAGAGCGTTGAATCAGGGGGGCAAATCGCTCCCGCTCGGGTTCCGGTAAACGCCCAAGGCGACGCGCCATCAGCTCCATGCTGCCAAGCACCGTAGCCAGCACGTTATTGAAGTCGTGCGCAATTCCCGCAGCCAATCGCCCCGTCAATCTCTGCCGGTTGGCGTGGTCCCAGCTCTTGGTACTTCCGGTCTGCTCTGATCCATCTGATCACCGAACATACACCCGGATCTGCCGTTGCGTCAGGCGCGCGTCGGTTGCGGCCCGGAGATGAATATTGCTGTCCGAGATTCCATCCGCAGTCATCTCCTGCATAAGCGCGGCCGCCTCCGGCCGAGTTGCGGTGACAGCAGTAAGTGCGTCGCCCTGCGCCGGCACCACCATTGTGATATCGAACTGCACATTCGGGTCACGTGCTCTGGCTGCCAACACCACCGAGCGAAGCACCTTACGGTATGATGACACCGGAGTCCCTTGGTCAATAGTGACCAGCGGGACCCGGGTGTCCACCCGAGCCTGCACCGGCGCTGCCGCCGGTGCAGGGGAAGCCACGACCGGATTCTTCGACGGGGAGGGCGCGAACGTTGTTTGGTCAATCAATTTGCACCCGGATAGCCCGACGATCAGCAAAGCGATAAATGGGCGACGGTAAAGCGGGGCCATGTCAGGGCCACGCTCGCAGGAAGGCCGGTTCGGAGCAAGGCGGTGGTAGCGGGCACAAATCAGCGAATCGATGGCAAGCGGCTGTGGGACAGCTTGATGCAGATGGCGGAGATTGGCGCCACCCCAAAGGGCGGAGTCCGGCGTCTAACCCTGACAGACGTGGATAAGCGAGGGCGTGATCGCTTCCGCGCACTGTGCGAGGAGGCCGGGCTGAAGGTTCGGGTCGATGCGATTGGCAACATGTTTGCCCGGCGTGAGGGAAGGGACCCCGCCCGGCTCCCTGTGCTAATGGGTAGCCATCTCGACAGCCAGCCCTCGGGCGGCAAATTCGATGGTGCTTTGGGCGTCCTGGGTGGCCTGGAGGTTATTCGTTCTTTGAATGATCTGGACATCACCACCGAAGCCCCCATTGAGCTGGTCAACTGGACCGACGAGGAAGGCAGCCGGTTTGGCCACAGCCTGATGGGCTCTGGCGTGTGGGCCGGGGTTTATGCGTTGGACCGTATCTACACGCTCCCGGATACGGCCGGGACGACAGTGGCCGACGCCCTCGCAACCATCGGTTACCGCGGCGATGCCCCTGCTCAGGCGTTTCCAGCCGACGCGTACTTCGAGCTGCATATCGAGCAGGGGCCGATCCTGGAACAACTCGGGCGCGACATCGGCGTCGTGACCGGCGCACAGGCCCAGATCTGGTATGACGTTGTGGCAACGGGGTGTGAGAGCCATGCGGGCACCACGCCTCCCTCGGCTCGCAAGGACGCTTTGCTTTGCGCTGCCCGCGTCATCGAACTCGTCGATCGCACTATGCGCGCCCGCGGGGAAGCCGGTCGCGGAACGGTGGGTCAGCTCATCGTCTCGCCCAACAGCCGTAACGTCATCCCCGGAGAGGTGCGGTTCTCGGTGGAATTCCGGCATCCGGACGAAGCCGAACTCGACCGGGTAGAGGCCCAGTTTCCCCGCGAAGTCGGCTTCGTCGCCCGCGATTCCGGCGTGTCGGTCGAGCTCAGGAAATTGTTCCGTATCCCCGCTCAGCCCTTCGATCCAGAGTGTGTGGCCCTGGTACGAGACGCTGCCCGGCGCCTCGGATACGGCTCGGAGGACATTGTTTCAGGAGCCGGGCACGATGCGGTCTATGTAGCCCGGCGGGTCCCGGCCGCGATGATCTTCACCCCGTGCAAGGATGGGCTGTCGCACAACGAGGCTGAGGACATGAAGCCCGAAGAAGCCGAAGCCGGCTGTCAGGTTCTGTTCGAAGCGGTGCTGGCGCGGGCCAATCGCCCCTTGTGACGAGCGAGAAGAACAAAACGGATCCTTCCGCCGTGTCATTGCGAGGAGCGCAGCGACGAAGCAATCTCAGTCGGTCAGGTGCCGAGACAGACCAACCCGCACAAACTCCTCGCCTACCTCCGCTTTCCCCGATACTGGCGAGACACGCCCCTCCCTCCTAAATGAACAGCCCCAGGTGAAAGGGGGGACCGCCGTGACAGAAGCCTGCATCATCGGTTGGGCGCACTCGCCGTTCGGCAAGCTCGATGATCCGGACATTGAAAGCCTGATCGGGCGTGTCGCCGGAGCGGCCATCGCCGACGCCGGCATTTCGGCAGCCGAGATCGATGCCAGCTTCGTGAGCCTCTTCAACAACGGCTTCTCTCCCCAGGACTTTCCCTCCTCGCTGGTGCTGCACTACCTCCCCGAGCTCCGCTTCAAGCCATCCACCCGGTTTGAAAACGCCTGCGCTTCGGGTTCTGCCGCGGTGCACGGGGCACGCAACTTCCTGCTCAGCGGTCTCGGGCGCTTTGCCCTCGTCATCGGCGTGGAGAAAATGACCGCCACCTCCGGCCCGGAAGTCGGAGACTTTTTGCTCAAAGCATCCTACAAGAAAGAGGAATCAGACATACCAGCCGGGTTTGCCGGCGTGTTCGGCCGTATTGCGGAACGGTATTTTCAGCGGCACGGAGATCAGTCCGACGCTCTCGCCGCCATCGCTGCCAAGAACCACAAGAACGGTGTCGCAAACCCCTACGCCCAGATGCGCAAAGATCTGGGCTACGATTTCTGCCGCCAGCTTTCAGAGAAGAACCCCTACGTCGCGCCGCCCCTGAAGCGCACCGATTGCTCGCTGGTGTCGGATGGCGCCGCCGCCCTGGTGCTGACGGATGAAGAAACCGCTCGCGGCATGGGCAAAGCCGTCCGCTTCCGCGCCGCCGTGCAGGTCAACGACTATCTGCCAATATCCCGGCGGGACATTACGCAGTTCGAGGGTGCATCTCTTGCTTGGCAGCGTGCCTTGGAGACGGCCGGAATTAAACTCACCGACCTGTCCTTCGTGGAATCGCACGACTGTTTCACCATCGCCGAACTTCTCGAGTATGAGGCAATGGGCCTGACATCGCCGGGGCAGGGCGCCAGAGCGGTCCTCGAAGGATGGACCCACAAAGACGGCAGGCTCCCAGTCAACCCGTCCGGCGGCCTGAAGGCAAAAGGCCATCCGATCGGCGCCACCGGCGTTTCCATGCATGCCCTGGCTGCGATGCAGCTCCTTGGCCAGGCGCCCGAAGGCATGCAGTTACCAAAGGCGGACCTCGGCGGTGTTTTCAATATGGGCGGCGCTGCCGTGGCCAACTACGTCTCTATTCTCGAACCAGCGAGCTGAAGTGCTGCCGGCCGTCGCCTGGCGAATACGTTGCCCGGCGACGGCCTTTGCTGGTCAGAGTCCGCATCAATCCCGCCAGAACGGTTTCATCAGCTCTTGCTCGACATCCGCCCGCGTCAAGCCCAGGTCACGCAACAGGTAGTCGTCCAAGCTGGCTAACGTGCTACGGCCAGCGGCGCGTTTTTGCCATTCCGATAAGACACCCAGAACACGGCGTATCGATGCAAATAGCACTGTCGTGCCGCTGGCCGAGCGTGAGATAAAGTCGCGCCTCATCACGCGCTACCAGGTGAGCATTGCAACTCGCCCCCGTCCAGGCTTCTAGCCATCATCGTAAGATCCTCCATGAATGTGCCGACCCGGAGATGGGCCAAGCTGTTGCTCAATCGCCAAACCGGAATTTGTTCAACCATTGCTCGCTACCGGGCGAAGGCGTGCGCAACCGCCGCTACCCGGTACGGTGCCCGAAGCTCCCCCTCGGCCAACCAGTTGCGAATTCTCTCAGGCGAACCGACACGCTCCCACTGTTTCTCAGGCCGGTTGAAGTTGTCATAGTATTCATCGGCCAATTGCCGATCGCGGCTCATCGCAACCATTAATTCCATCCTGGCTTCGTCAGGCGGCTGCAGGAAAGCGTTGGTCCAACGTGCCGCGCCGAGGATGCGCGCCGACCGGCTGCGCTCGACCTCGCGGCACAACGCCAGATCGAACGCGTTTGACTCCACGATTGCATCCGCGAGGACAAATGCACTGTACGATCCGATATTAGCGCCCTGCGCCATCATCGGATCCACTGTGACATGTGCATCGCCCAGTGCGATGGCGTACTTTCCGGCACCGAGATGGACGTATCCCCGACGCACCACCGCCGTGACAGCCGCCTGCGCCACATCGCTGGGCCCCAGCCGACCAAAGCGCGAGGTGTCGATGCGGTCATACATGTCAGGATGAAGCTCTTCCAGTGTGCGGAGCAGGGCTGCGCAATAGCCTGCTTGGTCTGGTTTGCACGACAGCTCGCGCAGCATTGCCAAATCGTCGGCCTTATAGCTTGCAATCGCCAAAGCGGTCACCAACCCGGTCCAACTCAGCAACGGGAAGGCCGCCGCCTCGCCGTGCCCTGGCTTGACCGACAAAATCCCACTGCGCACCCGCGTCGGGCGGAATCCCTCGTAGAGTCCGGCTAGGAAATAACGCTGCGGCTGGTCGTACGGGGAATTTGCATCGTCGCGTCCAAACAAGTCCCGGAAACCATTGCCTGGCATGGCGACGACGACAAGATCGAAGCGCTCGGCAATACGGCCGATATCCTTCGCGTCGAGCGGGCACACTTCCAGCCTGCCGCCGCGTTCGACGAAATCCGCCATCAGTTGCGGCAGGTAGATTCGGTAATCGACGGCGCGTGCCGGTTGCGGGGCACGACAGTCTATCTCGATCGGCTCCGGGGTCTGGATGGCGTAATGAATCTCGTTGAACCCGAATTCCTCGGCCGGCCAGTGATCGACGCCGAGAACCCGCTCGCGCCCGAGCGTCGTCGGCCAGTGCACGACCATGTTGGTCAGTTGCCCCGCGGCCACCTGCTCCGGTGTTCGGTCTGTGATGATCGTGCAGTCAATGCCCAGGCGTTGAAGGCGCAGGCCCAAATGCAATCCGGCGATGCCGGCGCCGATGATACCGATATGCTTGCTGGTATATTTGCGAGTGCCCATGTCACATTTCCTTGGGGTGCGTGCTTCGCCACCCACGTCGGCGGCGGGAATCGCCGCCGACGTGTTCAACCGGGAGCGGACTAACCATTACTCTCGTGATAATAGTCGTAACCGTTCGCGGCATTGCCCCAGCCCGTACTTCCGGCAAATGCGGCCGGACCGAGGGCCAGAGCGATTGCGAGTGCTATAGCGATAAAGTAACGCATGATAGACCTCCTGTTGGTTTCCAAAGACGTCGCGGTTGGGGTTTCCGCCTGACCACAAGCCAGATGGGTCAATTCGCTGTTCAGTCGCCAGACCGGAATTTGCTCATTCTTTGTCCGACTGGCGGGCAACGTCAGATCGCAAATACTCGGGGTTCGGCCAGCCGTGCATGGCTGCCCCGTACATCGCAGCGCCCTCTAGGAATGACCTCCAGAGATAGCGCAGCACACGCCTGGCGGGCCTGCCGGGGATCGCCAAACGCCCGATACTGATCATGTTGTTGCACTTCTCGCCGCTCACCTCACCACACGCTCCTATGGTCCAAAACAAAGGGCGTGTCGGCCGATCAGGTGATCAACAGCCAGACCAAATTTTGCTCATTCGTTGATCAGTTCACTGCTCCGGCATGCCGGCACGGCGCAATCCTTCCAGAATACGCTCGCGGCCCTGCAAATAGGCGGGACTCACTGCCTCCAGCGGAACCGAACTCCGGTCCTTGGCAAAGCGACGGACTGTCATGCCCGGATCAAGCTCGGCGTATTTCGCCAGGTGCAGCTTCGCGGAATCGATGTTGCCCGCTAATGCCTCGGTAGCGGCCAGAAACGCTCGCCCCATTGCGAAATGCGGATTGCTGTGCACCGCGAGCCGCAACGCTTCGACGGCCTCCGCATCCTGGCCCAGATGCATCAGTGCCCGGCCAAGCCCCTGCAGCCAGGTCCAACGATGGCGATCGCGCGGCGCAACACAGTCGGCGCGGCGAAACCAGTCCACCGCCTCCTGATCTTGCCCGAGGTAAAGGTTGTTCAGCCCCAACTCACGATAGGCGGTCGGCTCGCCGGGATTCAGCGCGATTACCGACATATCCGCGATTATAGCGTCCGCGAATCGCCCGCGCGCCCGCAACAGCACCGCACGTGCTTTCATCACGCCAATATGGTCCGCTACTAGGCCCATCGCCCGCGTGATCAATGCTTCGGCCTCGTCCAGCAGAGCCTCGCGGCCCTCGGTCTGGTACTGGTTCACGATCTGGTAGATGCGGGTCGTTGCAATACCGATCATCGCATCGGCATTGCCCGCATCGAGTTCCAGCGCCCGCGTGAACAGCGCCACGGCCTCCGCCGCGCTCTCCTTCCGGCTCAGGTCGGTCGCCACTCCGTTGCCGCACATCACCAGATCAACCGCATCTTCACGCTCTCCGCCCTGGGAGCGGTTGCGCGTGGCTTCGTGGAGCACCATCTCCACACCGACACTGCGCGACAGGCGGGAGACGATCTGGTCCTGCGCCTGCAGGATATGCCTGCGTTCCTTGTCGAAGCGCTCCCCCCACAGATGCTCCTCGGTTCGCGCATCGATCAACTGGGCGTTGACGCGGAGACGGCTTGCATCGGCCAGCACGCTGCCTTCCAGGACATAGCGCACCTGCAGCTCCTCACCGATCTGGCGGATCGGGACGCGGCGGCCCTTGTAGGTGAAGGCGGTGGAGCGTGAGATCACTAAACTGCCCGGCAGGGCGCGGGACAGATCGGTCATCAGGTTATCAACGATACCGTCCACCAGATAGTCGAGGCTTGGATCCTGCGACAGGTTCAGAAACGGTAACACAGCGATGGACAGGCGTGGGCGCTGATCCGGCTGGTGGATCAAGCCGGTCTCAGCGGCCGCTGCAGTATCCTCCCCGGAGGCGCCTTCACTCTGCAGCGCCTGCTCCTCATGCCACAGCCAGTCGCTGAGCCGCTCGACCGCGGTGGTCAGGTGGCGGCGATAGGTGCTGAACGGAAGCCCCACCTCTCGGCCACCGCCTCTTGTTTCGCTGCGGATTGAAAATAGGTCAGATCCAGCACGCGACGCCGTTTCTGGTCGCGCTCATTGACAAATATCGTCTCAGCCGCTTCCGCCAGCGCTTGCTGCAGACGCGTCACGCTTGCCTGCTTCGCCCCCCGCGCGGTTGCTATCCGGCTCTCCAGCAGGGGACTCCTAACCAGCAGGTCCGCGCGTGTATAGTGACGCAGCGCGTCCTTCACGGCGGCGTCAAAGTCTGCTCGTGTCAGCATAGCTACAGTCCCAGGCCGTGCGCTACGGCCAGCCTCAGTAGATACGATACAAAATTCCATTCACGGCTCCAACCTTGCCCGACCGACTATCTAGGCGGCGCCGCATTGCCGGACTCTGAAACGGTTCACAGGTACCGATCGAGTTGCCGTTAGATCACGAGAAGTTCAGCGTTTATGCTGAAATCGTTTGCGATCAGTTTGCCAGCCGGTCGATGACCAGTTCGAGCAACGCGCGCAAACGCGACAGGTGCCGCAGGTCCCGGTGATAGCCCACATGAGTATCGCGTCCTGGCGGACTCTCACCGATGTCCAGCGCCACGAGTCCCGGTATGGCATCTCCGAGGGGCCGCGGAAGTACGGCCAACCCTGCGCCCCGAACGCAGAGTTGCGCCTCGAACCCTTCGGCTGTGCGCTGAAACAGCGTGTGACCGACCGCCGCTTCCAACGCCCGTAATCTCCGGCCCATGGTCGGTTGCGTCAGCCCGAGACTGCGCGCGGCCGCGCTCAGCGTTCCCTCCCGGGCGAGGGCCAGAAAGATGCGCAGGTCACTCCACTCCATCGGATGCATCTGGTCGCGCCATGCAGAAGTGTATGAAGTTCGTGCATTCTCGTTGGTTTCCATGCGCGATGAAAGGCCCCAGGTCTCGTCTCACTCGAAGGGAACCCAACCATGACAGACCGGGGGACGAATGCAGGCCGCTATTCTTGACGCATATTGCGCGCCTTTTCGCCTCGCCACCGTATCACGCCCGGCTGTCGGCCCGGGTCAGGTGCTGGTCCGGATTCACGGTGCCGGCGTCAATCCGCTTGATATCAAAATCCACGAAGGGAAAGTCGCCCACGCCCGCCATCCGTTGCCCGCGATCCTTGGCCTCGACATGGCCGGTACGGTCGAGGCCGTAGGCGACGGCGTGACAACCTTTCGTCGCGGTGACGAAGTTTACGGCATGACGGGAGGTGTCGGCGGCCATCAGGGCTCATTGGCGGAGTTCGCATCCATCGATGCCATGCTGCTCGCGCACAAGCCCGCCAACCTGTCGATGCGCGAGGCGGCGGCACTGCCACTGATCGTCATCCCGCCTGGGAAGGGCTGGTGGACCGGGCCAGAGTCGCGGCCGGCCAAACTGTGCTGGTTCACGGCGGCGCAGGCGGCGTCGGGCACGCCGCAATCCAGATCGCCCGGCATTTCGGGGCCAAAGTCTTCGCGACCGATTCCGAACCGAAGCGGGGTCTCGTAGAGCGAGTGGGCGCGACTTTTATCGATCTCAGCGAGCCCATCACTGACTACATCGCACGGCTGACCGGGGGGCGCGGGTTCGATATTATTTACGACACCGTCGGCGGCAGAGTGCTCGATGCCTCGTTCGAAGCTGTGCGGCGGTTCGGCCAAGTGGTGAGCTGCCTCGGCTGGGGCAGCCACGCGCTCGGGCGGCTTTCCTTCCGGGCGGCAACTTACTCTGGCGTGTTTACGCTGCTGCCGCTGCTGACCGGTGAGGGCCGTGCCCACCACGGCGAGATTCTCCGCGCGGCTTCCAGGCTCGCCGAAACCGGCAAGCTGGTGCCCACGCTCGACCCGCGCCGCTTCAGCCTGCCGGGCGTCTGCGATGCTTATCGCGCGATTAAGGATCGTACTGCGCGGGGCAAGATCGTTATCGATGTCCCCGGAGAGCGATGAAGCGTAGGAACGTTGCGCTCGAAGACGGCCGCCAGCCACGTGAGCTGAGCAAAACATGAGCAGTTTTCGGACTGGATGTTGAGCAGTCGCTTGCTCGATCACTGCCGCCGATCGCGTGAACGACGCAAAGGAGATCTCAAGTGGAGACGAACTTCGCCGCAACGACCTCGTTCATTCGCAGACCCGGAGTGGGTTCGACGCTCAACCTGCTGGGCGTCATCCACATCTACAAAACCCTTTCGTCCGTGCAGGGTCGATGATGTCCGCTGCGCCGCTTGGATATGTCGCCGCCGGGATAAGCCGGCCCGGTTACGATTGAAACGCGGTCCCTGCGAGTTGCAATCGAACCGTATTGCCCAAGCCCCACATTGCCGCAGCCTACGTAGAGGACACCCCAGATGGCAACGCTTCTCGACAAAAGACGCAAGGCACCCGAACCCGATGAGACCACCGTGGATCACGTGCTTTCGCGGATCGCCGCAATGGCGCCGCTGGTCGCGCGGCATGCTCAGGCGATCGAGCAGGACCGGCGGCTTCCCGCTGATATCGTGAGTAGCCTCAAATCGGCCCGGATCTACAGCATGCTCGTACCCCGGCGTTACGGCGGCCTTGAACTTCACGCGCCGAGCGCCTTTCGGGCGATCTGCGCCCTGGCCAGGCTCGATGGGTCGGTGGGCTGGAATGCCATGATCGGCCAAATCGGGGCCCTGATGTCGCATGGCGCCGTCGCCGTGGGGATCGCCGAGGGCGCCATCATGGACCTCGTTGAACTGGCCGGGGCCGGCGTCAAACAACTGTTCATGACCACCCCGCTGGTGGAGACCGAGCGCTTCAAGGAGGGCCTGGCGCGGCTTGATGCCGACCTCATGGCGGCGCGCGCGCTGCTTGAGGCACAGGTCGCCCACGTCTGGCAAAATCCCGAGCGACCGGCGGCGAAGGACATGGCCCGCGTGGCGGAACAACTGCAAGCGGCGATCTGGATCACCGCGGCCTGCGTTCGCGTCGCCGAAGGCTGCTTTGAACTCGCCGGAAGCAGGGCGGTGTACGAAAGCTCGTCGCTGCAACGAAGGGTGCGGGACCTTCGCGTCGCGGCCCAACACGTGGCGGTGCATCCGCGCCACTACGTTACGGCGGGGGCCGCCGTGCTGGCGCGCCTGTCAGGCGAGCATGTAGCGTAATGGCCGAAATATCTAGCCACGGAAGGGCATTCAGATGATCCATCACGTATCGATCCCGGCGCGTGAGCCGCGGCACGTTGCCGAGGTTCTGGCCGAACTGATGAACGGGAAGTGCTTTCCGTTCGGCCCGCTCGAAGGCGCCTTCATGGCGGCGAGCGGCGACGCGAACGGCACGATGTTCGAGGTTTACCCGGAGCGTACGGCGCTCAACATACCGGACCGTGACGATCAGGTCGTGTTTGCTGAAAATCCGGCGCCGCCGCAAACTTGGCCGTTTCACGTATTGCTGTCGGTGCCTCGCGAGGCGGAAGAGGTCGAGCGGATCGGCGCTCGCGAGGGCTGGCGCGCCAAGACCTTCGGCCGCGGCATGCAGGGGCACAAGCCGTTCTTCCACGTCATCGAGTTCTGGCTGGAAAACCGGCTGCTGATCGAGGTCGCAACACCAGCGATGGCGCAGGAATACGTCGACTTCCTGAAGGGCTTTCAGATCGCGACAATGGGCGACCCCGAGTCTGCCCGCTTGATGCGGGCGACCCATTTGAAAGAGCCGGCGAAAAAGCCCGCCTGACGTGAGTGCGTGACATCGCCCGGCCGCCGGGGTCGATCCCCGCACCTGGCCGATGAGCTGATCGGCGTCGCTGTGGTGCTCCGGTGCAGCTCCGACCGAAACGAAGCGCGATCCTACATCTCGAAGTGTGGGATCGGTAACACTGCAATCTTCGCAACATAAAGGATTAGGTGAAGGAAATGCCCGCACTTGCACAGATTGGCATATTGGCCCCGTTCCAGCAGCAGCTGGTTGGTAACTGGAAGAATCTGGACTTCGGGAAAGATGCGCAGGGCAACCCCATCGGAGGAGACGAAAACCCTCTATCCTACAACATAATGCCGCTGCCACAGATATCTGACCCCGACGGGTACATCCTGAAAAATTTCAAGTACCCGAGAAGCTTCATTTCAACAATGATCAGGTCGCCACTACTCTTGCCGTATCGGCCCGCGCCCCGAACCGAGGGGGACAGGTTAATCAGGACGCGCGCGCGCTGTTCTACGAACAGCAGGTCATGTTTGCTGAGGGTCCCGGCAAAGACACGGTAGTGCATGTGGAGAACGGGGCATGGTTGTATTTTCCGAGGTATATTCAGCAGACTGGGCCATACCCTCCTAACCCTCCGGGAAACGAGGTCTCGAATGCGCTTCAGCAACCGCCTGACAGCTTGGTAGCCAAGCAGATTTCAGTGCCGCATGGCAATTCGATTCTTCGCCCTCGGCAGGGTCGACACGGTGCCTGGCCCTGGGGGAGCCGGGCCATGGAAGGGCGACCCCATGATAAAGGGGAGCCCCATTATTCCCGATGGCGCGCCTCCTTACCCAGTACCGGCGGACCCGGTTCCTATCCATCCCGGAACTCCAATTCCGCCAATGCTGCTGTCGAATCACAACGCGGATCAGCGTTACTCGACGGTAAGACTGAACAGCCCTACTGATCCGAATGACTACGAGAATCCCCATCCGGATCTCACCCAAAATCCCAACCTGCCGCTTCAACAAGCGGTAGCAATCATTACACCGGACTCCTACATGCATTGGAGCGTCACAACCCGCCCCTTGACTAATGGTCAGAACGGCGCGGGGAGCGTAACGAACATCCCGTTCGAGCAATTGGCTGCAAATGTTACGGCCTATGAGGCCGATTACTGGCTTCTCTTCAAAGGCGACAAAAAATACCTCGCGTATACGCAAACAATCCTTATGGTTCTGACGATCAAAGAGCGCAAGTATACGTTCCCCCACGTTACTTGTAATACGGTTACATATGGTTAATCCCACTGAGTTCGCATAAACGGACCGTCAGCTCGAAAGGGTTTCTGCCTCGGTGGGAATAGAGCGCCCACCGATCGGACGATGCCATCTCGGATAGAGGAAGGAGCAGGACATTGACTGATCTGATTGAACGAGCGCTCGGCCGGCTTGGCGAGCGGCTGTCAGGAGGTATTTCGCTACCCGGCGATAACCGCTACGTTGCCGCAACGGCGATCTATGTGAAGCCAGTCGGGCCTTTGCCACGTGCGATCGCCCACTGCCTGACAACTGAAGACATCCAATCGGCAATCCGAGCCGCACGTGACTGTGACCTCCCGCTCTCAGTGCGTGGTGGAGGTCATGATCCGGCTGGCCGGGCTCTGTGCGAGGGCCTCGTTATCGACCTGCCGGGCATGAACACCGTGGAAGCATATCTGGAGAATTGCACTGCCAGAATTGGCGGAGGCGTCCGCGCGTCACACGTTGCCAGGAAGACAGACCCACTTGGACTTGCAGCCGTAACGGGGGCGGTTGGTGCCGTCGGGATGGCAGGGCTCACATTGGGTGGGGGTTACGGGCCGTTGATCGGCCGCTTCGGCCTCGCGCTCGACAACCTGCTCGCCGCGGAGGTTGTCCTCCCCGATGGCCGCGTCGTCGTTGCCAAAGCCGACAATGAACCCGAGCTCTTCTGGGCGCTGCGCGGTGGCGGCGGAAACTTCGGCGTGGTCACGATGATGCACCACCGTCTGCATTACTTGCCCAGCCTCCGTTCAGGCATGCTCATTTATCCATTCCCGGAAGCAAGAACCGTCCTGGGAGGCTGCGCCGAGATCGCGGCTTCCGCGCCTGATGCCCTGACAGTCCAGGTTGGGCTTGTCGTTCGCCCAGACGGGACGCCCATGGTCTTTGTCATTCCCACGTGGTGCGGCGACCCTGGCGAGGGTGAAGCACGGGTCGCGCCGTTTCTCAAGCTTGGAACGCTATTGGGCGGCGGCGTTGACACGACCCCCTACGGACCCTCGCTGAGTGTGTTCGACCCTTTCATCGTTAATGGGCGTCGAACGTTCATGGAAACATGCTGGCTGCCTGCGCTGGACAGCGCCGGTATCGACGCGATGATCCAGACGATGGCAACCGTCACCTCCCCGGTTTGCGCCATCGTTACACATGAATTCAGGGGCGCCGCCGCGCGGGTGCCGTTAGAGACAACGGCCTTCGGCCTGCGTCGCGACCATGTACTTGTCGAGATCATTGCGGCCCACGATGATCGATCGAACGAGCTCGAGGAGCAACATCATCAGTGGGCTCTTGCCACGCGGCATGCCTTTGATGCGATCGCGCTGCCTGGCGGATATCCGAACCTTCTCGCTGGAGATGACCCGGATCGCGCGGCGAAGAGCTACGGGCCCAACGCCGAGCGGCTCATCAGGGCCAAGTGGCGCTACGATCCCGACAATGTCTTCCGCTCGGCCATTCCACTGCCGGGCCCCGGAAACCACAAGAGTTATCTGGACTATGCGGCAGAGTGACCTAACGACCAGATCGAACGAAACCACCGTCGGTGAGATGTTCGGCCCCCAAATTCAGCTCCTCACAGCGTTGTCGGATGAAGACGATGGATACTGCTTGGTCAGGTCTGTTTTCCCCGCAGGTGTGATTGTGCCGGTTCATAGCCACACGGATCGCGAGACCTTCTACATCCTTGCGGGCGAACTCCAGGGGCTACGGCAGGATCGCTGGATGACGCTCACCGCTGGTGATGTCCTGGACATTCCGGGCGGCATCAAACACGCGTTTCGCAACGTATCAAATGCACCGGTATCATTGCTGTTCGTGACGACGATGCGTCTGGGTCGCTTCTTCCGCGAAGTTGGCCGTCCCGTGGCCCCCGTACCGCCGGGCCCGCCGACGCCGGCAGAGCTTCAGCGCTTCTTCGAAATGTCCCATGCCTACGGCCATTGGCTCGGCAGCCCAGAAGATGATGCAGCCGTTGGAATATCGTTGCACAGCTGAATGTGGTATTCCTGACGTCCACTAAATATAGATATGACAATGTCTGCGATTACGCTGTACTTCGCACCCGATACCTGCGCACGCGTTCCTATGATTGCCCTGGAGGAGACGGGCCATCCATTCCAGACGGAACTGATCGCCTTCATGCTGGGCGATCATCACTCGCCCGGTTACCTCGCCCTCAATCCCAAAGGCAAAGTGCCGGCGCTCGTCGTTGACGGTCGCCCGCTGACGGAGAACGTGGCAATCCTGACGTGGCTCGCTGCGCGATTTCCAGAGGCGAACCTCCTGCCGGAACCTCACGACGCGCTCGATCGGGCGCAGATCATCTCCGACTTGTCCTTCTGCGCGTCCGGGTTGCATCCGATCGTCACCAGGCTTCGTATCCCACAATACTTCTGCAATACGCCGGACGGTATCCCTCGAGTGTTCAGCCTCGCTGAGGCAGCAATTCGACCGTACTTCGCACTCGTTGATCAGCGGCTGAGTGAAAACAAGTGGTGGTACGGGAACAGGTGGTCAGTCATGGACGCCTACATCAACTGGATCTGGTTCCGCGTCACTGGGACCGTGTTCAACTGCAAGGCCTATCCGAACTTCGCCCGCCACGACGAACGGATGCGCCGGCGACCGTCGGTGCAACGCGCATTGCGGCGTGACAGCGAGGCTGCGGCACATCTTGATGCTCAGGGGCTCGCGGCAAAGTTCAGCGGACCCTCACGGCGCTAGCTGCGTGCACGAGATAGCGCGCTTGGCCGACTGTCCTGGAGGAAAGTCATAAGGCGTGTGTAGAATGGCAAAAGCTATCCCCTGCCGCCGCGGCCGCTTCCGTTCCGAAAAGCAGCCGATGCGTTGCCGGGCAATAGAGAGCTCGCGTCCTCGCAGGCACGCGCGTGCCGTCCGGTTGCATGATAGGATGATGTGTTACAATCCAGTACCGGCTCTCCCGAGGAGGATTGATCGCGGTACACGTCCACGAGTTGTTTGGCCATCGGTAATGCTCCCATCGGCCCGATGGGACGGCAGAACAGCCCTTTGCCGCTACGAAAGATTTCAGCCCCCCAACGCTGAGTTACATTTGTGACGTATGTCACCACACTCGAACCGCGCGCGGCGCACGTCTCTCTCCGGCGGCTCCCAATGTCGGGGTTATCCAGGGCAGCCCTTTACCGGCCCCCTCAAATTAGTATCGAACCAGAACCGAGCCCGCATCCGTACCGTTGTCAAGCCCCCGCACACCCCCAACGGTACCGTTGTCAACCCCCGCGAGCCCCCCGACGGTACCGTTGTCAAGCCCCGACGACCCCTCAACGGTACCGTTGTCAACCCCCTAAAACCCGCCTCCGGCACCGACCGTCCAACTACCCGCAACTCAACCCGCGTTCCCAATACGTTCTACCAACCTCCGCGACCGCGTTCAACAACCGCCCGTGGCTCACGCCAAGCCCTCATGCTACCTTGGGGATATGACGCTACCGTTCGATCTGCCGACTTGGCTGCCCTGGTGGGTGCCCCTGGTCTGCCTGGTCCCGATCCTCCTCTGGCTCCTCGCCTTCCTGCTCGTCCCCTTCAGCGTCATCGGCCTCAAAGCGCGCCTCGACGGGATCGAGGCCCGCCTCGACGAACTCCATGCAGAAATCCGCACCCTTTCCATCCGAATGCCGGAAAACGTCCAATCCGTCGATTTCGAGGAGATCTACCACCCGCCGCAACAAGCCCCCCAGCCGCAGCCACGCGTCATCCGCCGCCCGCCGATCCCACCCGCCGCCCACGAGCTCGAAGCCGACCAGGCCCGCCCCGAACGACGAGCCCCCGAACAACGCCGCGATCGCACCGAACCCAAGCTTGACTGGCCGCGGTAAACGCCATGCCAAAAGTCACAGTCGTCCAGATGAACCCCGGGCCCTCCAAGCCCGACAACATCGCCCAGGCCGACCGGCTGATCGATGCCGCCGTCGCCGAGGACCGCCCCGACCTCATCACCCTCCCCGAAGTCTGGAGCTGCCTCGGCGGCACCCGTGAGAACAAATTCGCCCAGGCTGAGGAACTCCCCAACGGCCCAGCCTATGAATTCCTCCGCCGCAAGGCCCGCGAACACCGCATCCATCTGCACGGCGGCTCCATCGTCGAAAAAGGCCCCGACACGCTTTTCAACACGACCCTCATCTTCGGCCCGGACGGCGAGGAAATCACCCGCTACCGCAAAATCCACCTATTCGACATCACTGCTCCCGACGGCACCGGCTACCGCGAAAGCGCCACCTACGGCTCGGGAGACCAGATCGTAACCTCCACCGCCGCGGGCATCCGCCTCGGCCTCGCGATCTGCTACGACATCCGCTTCCCCGAACTCTTCCTCGCCCTCCGCCGCGCCGGAGCCGAGCTCATCCTGCTGCCCTCCGCCTTCACCCTTCAAACCGGCAAGGACCATTGGGAGGTGCTGATCCGTGCCCGCGCCATCGAAACCCAGTGCTGGTTCGCCGCCGCCGCGACCTGGGGCAGGCACCTCGAAGGCAAAACCAACGAACCCCGCTTCACCTACGGCCACTCCCTGATCTGCGATCCCTGGGGCCACGTGGTGGCGAAGGCCTCCGACGGCATCGGCTGGGCAACCGCCCGGATCGACCCCGCAGTTACCGACCGAGTCCGTCGCGACATGCCAGTGCTGGAACACCGGAAGCTCGCGTGAACTCTCCGCTGATCCCCACGCCGGGGCTCACCCCAGCCGCCTCCGGCCGGACCTGCCGGCCCGGCTGTATCGCCTTCGCCGCCGCCCCCACCGACCTCGCCGAAGACGCCCGCCGCCGCCTCATCGCCCGCTACGGCGCCTGCCCGGAAGCCGAGGCCGACGTCATCGTCCCCCTCGGCGGTGACGGTTTCATGCTGCAAACGATCCACCGTGTCCTGCACCTCGGCAAGCCGGTCTATGGCATGAACTGCGGTTCGGTCGGCTTCCTGATGAACGAGTACCGCGAGAACGATCTGCCCGAACATATCGCCCGCGCTCAGGAAGCCGTTCTCTACCCGCTCCGGATGCACGCCGTCCGCGCCAGCGGCGCAATCGAAGAAGCCCTGGCCTTCAACGAGGTAAGCCTGCTGCGCCAACTCGCCCAGGCCGCCAAGATCCGCATCATCGTCGATGGCCGGGTCCGCCTGCCCGAGCTGATCTGCGACGGCGTGCTAATCTCCACCCCGGCCGGCTCCACCGCCTACAACCTTTCGGCCCACGGCCCCATCGTACCGCTCTCAGCCAACCTCCTCCCCATGACCCCGATCAGCGCCTTCCGCCCCCGACGCTGGCGCGGCGCCCTGCTACCCAGCACCGCCCAGGTGGTGTTCGAAATCCTGGAGGCCGATAAGCGCCCCGTGGCCGCGGTCGCAGAATTCGGCCGAGGTACGCGACGTGATCTCCGTATCCGTCTGCGAAGACCGGGCGGTCAGCGTCCACATCCTGTTCGACCCCGATCAGGGCCTATCGGAGCGCATTATCGCTGAGCAGTTTACCGTCTAGGGAAAGTCTGATCAAGCCGACATTCAGCTTGGAGGACCCCTCCCATTCATATCGACATAGCAGCGAATGCAGCGCAATGAGGATACTGCGGTCCCTTTGTTTGCGAGCTGGGACACTTGCCAGCGGTGCTGCCGACAAATTCCGCCCGTCAGGTGCAGCCTAGTCGGTGGCGAACAGTGAACAAGTTGGCCAATGCCGCGGTCACGAATAAGCGGTGCGCGTTCTTGTCCAGGCCGCGGTAGCGCACCTTGGCGAAGCCGAACAGCCGCTTGATGACGCCGATGCTGTGCTCGACCTTGGCCCGGACCTTGGATTTGGTGCGGTTCCGCGCCTTCTCCGCCTCATCGACGGCGTCGCGATACCGATACCGGCGGTTCGTGAAGTCCTTGGCGCGCGGCGCATGTTTGCGGATCACATCGCCCTGCCCCTGATAGGCTCGATCGCCCCAGACCCGGGTCTCCTCGCCATGCAAGAGATCCGGCAGCACCGTCGCATCATGCACGTTGGCCGCCGTCGCCACCACTGCGTGGATGACCTTAGTCTTACTATCCACCCCGAAAATGCGCCTTCATCCCGAAATACCATTGGTTGCCTTTCTTGGTTTGATGCATCTCGGGATCGCGGGACTTGGTGGCATTCTTGGTCGAACTCGGCGCGCTGATGATGGTCGCGTCAACAATCGTACCTGCATTCACCTTGAGGCCCCGGGCTTCAAGGTGCTCGTGCACTCGCTCGAATATCTGCTGTCCGAGCTCGTGCTTCTCCAGCAGGTGGCGGAACTTGCACACTGTGGTCTCATCCGGCGCCGGCTCGCGCCCGAGGTCGACGCCGACAAATCGCCGCATCGACACTGACTCGTACAACGCCTCCTCAACCGCGGGATCGGAAAGGTTGAACCATAGCTGCAAGAAATAGATCCGCAGCATCCGCTCCAGCCCAACCGGCGGGCGCCCGTTGCCAGGCTGGGGATAGACCGGCTCGATGAGTGCACACAGCGCTTGCCACGGCACAACCTGATCCATCTCTCCCAGAAACGCCGCCCGACGCGTGCTCTTCCCGAAGAACTCAAAACCCGCCGTTGCCAAGGTCAGCTGCCGCATCCCAGATCCCGCTTGATTGCCGCAGCCGGCCCTACACGCCGTTCCGTAGCCGTGTCGAGAGACACTTAATCAGAGTTTCCCTAGACAGAGATCACGATGATTAGAGACGACGCGCCATGTTCACCTCTCCCGCTCTACGGGAGAGTCGGCGCGCAGCGCGCGCCGGGTGAGAGTTGGGCGCGGCTCGAGTTCAGCGGGCTCAAAGCCGTCGGCATCACACCCCGCCCCAGACCTCCCGGGCCACCTCCACGCACAGCCGCAGCTTGGCCCACTGCTGTTCCTCGCTTAGCAGGTTGCCTTCTTCGGTAGAGGCGAAGCCACATTGCGGGGACAGCGCGAGCTGTTCCAACGGCAGGTATTTTGCCGCGGCGTCGATCCGGTGCTTGAGTTCGTCCTTGCTTTCCAGCTCGCCGGTCTTGCTGGTAACCAGCCCCAATACAACCATCTTGCGGCCGCGCGGGACGAAGCGCAGCGGCTCGAAACCGCCGGCGCGGTCGGTATCGTATTCCATAAAATAAGCATCGGCGTTGATCTGATTGAACAGCACCTCCGCCACCGGCTCGTAACCGCCGCTGGCAACCCAGGTTGAGCGGAAATTGCCCCGGCAGAGATGCATGGAGATCGTCATGTCGGCCGCGCGGCCCTCGATCGCGCGATTGATCAGGTCCGCATAGATACCCAGCAAGCCCTCCACATGCTCCCCTCTCGCCTTCAGCCCCGCCACCTGCTCCGGGTCGCAGAGATAGGCGATGTAAACTTCATCGAGTTGCAGATAACGACAACCGGCGCGCGCAAAGGCCTGCACGGCCTGTTGGTATGCATCCCCCAGGTCGCGGAAGAACGGCTCCAGATCCGGGTAGGCACTCCGGTCGATGGCGCCCCGGCCGCCTCGGAAATGCACCACTGAAGGCGAGGGGATGGTCTGCTTCGGGACCGCGCCCTTCACATGGTCAGCCAGGAAGCGGAAGTGATCGACCATGATTGGGCGGGAATAGCGGATCGGGCCAGTTACCCGTAGCGCGTGCGGCAGAAGAACGGCGCCTTTGAACGCGACTTTCTGCTCCGGCTCGTAGATCTCCACCCCGTCGAGGCCTGAAACGAAATCATAGTGCCAGTAGGCGCGGCGATACTCGCCGTCAGTAGCGGCGCGGAGGCCGATCTCCTCCTGCCTGGCGACGGTGGTCGCGATGCATTCGTCCTCGGCCTGGCGCAGGGCATCCTCCCGCAATCGGCCGGCCTTGAAGGCCGAACGGGCCTCCCGCAGGCGCTCGGGGCGAAGCAGGCTTCCGACGTGATCAGCACGGAACGGCGGACTGTTGCGTGAAGCCATGGCGAAATCCTCCCCTGCTTGTCTCAAAAGAAATCTCGGTCAAATCCCAACTCGGGGTCCCCAACCCGCATAGACCAACCGGAGGGAAGGCACTATCTCCCCCGGCCATGTCGCTCCGCAGAATGTTGGTCATCCTGGTGGACGCGTGCAGCCATCGCGCCAAGCTCGTGGTCCTGGCTGGCGCGGTCGTGGCACTGCTCGCAGTGCTGTACGCCAAAGGCCACCTGGGGGTGACCACGAACACCTCGGAGATGTTCAGCAGCAAACTGGCTTGGCAGCAAAACGCACAGATCCTGTCGCGGGACTTCCCCCAGTACGACAATCTGATCGTTGCCGCGGTAAGCGCGAACATCCCGGAAGAGGCAGACGCGACAGCGGCTGGGTTGGCGGCAGCGCTTTCCAAGCACCCCGAGGCGATCCAGGACGTGACCCGTCCCGACGCTGACCCATTCCTGAAGAAACAGGGATTGTTGTTCCTGAGCGCCCCGCAACTGACCGAGCTTATGAATCAGACCATAGCGGCGCAGCCGTTCCTGGGGCAGCTCGTCGCAGATCCTTCGGCCCGAGGGTTGTTCTCCGCTCTGGGGCTGATCGGTGTGGGGCTCACCCGAGGACAGGTAAATCTGTCCTCCTATGCTTCGGCGCTGAATGGCTTCCACCAGGCGATGGCGAGCGCCCTGGTCGGGCATCCGGAACCCCTGTCGTGGCAGTCGCTGTTAGGTGGGGGCCTGTCCAAACTGGCCGGCGAATACCGCTTCGTGCTCGTCCATCCCAAGCTGAACTACGGAGCATTGGAACCGGGAGGCGTGGCCACACAGGCCATCCGCGATGCGGCGGCGCAACTACCCTATGTGAAATCGGGCGATGCCCAGGTCGCGATCACAGGCCAGATCGCACTAGCGGACGAGCAGTTCAAAACGGTGGCCGAGGGGACCGTCTGGGGGCTGATCGGCAGCGTCCTGCTGATCTCGCTGTGGCTGTACTTTGCCGTGAAAACGTGGCGGCTGATCATACCCATCCTGCTGACGCTCGGACTGGGTCTCTCAATCACGCTGTTCTTCGCCTCGGCGGCCGTCGGAACCCTGAACCTGATCTCGGTCGGGTTCGGGATACTGTTCGTCGGGATTGCGGTGGATTTTGCCATCCAGTTCTCGGTGAGGTTCCGGGAGCGGCGCTATGAGTACCAAGATTTCGGCGAGTCTTTGCGGCAGACAGCGGCGCGTACCGGGGAGCAGATCCTGGTGGCCTCAGTGGCCACTGCGGCCGGCTTCCTGGCGTTTGTGCCGACGCCCTTCGTGGGCGTCGCGGAACTGGGGCTGATAGCCGGTGTCGGCATGCTGATCGCCTTCCTCTGCACCATGACCTTTCTTCCGGCCGCGATTACGCTGCTCCGTCCACCCGGCGAGGCAGGAATGGTCGGCTTTGCCTGGGCGGTGCCGCTAGACGGGGCGGTGGTACGCCGGCGCAAGCCGATTTTGGCGTTTTTCGGGGCTGTGGCGATTGCCAGCATCGTGCTGGCGCCCCGGTTGGCCTTCGACGCCAATCCCTTGGATACCAGTAATCAGCACACGGAGGCGATGGTAACGCTGAAAAAGCTGATCGACTCGCCGATCACCAACCCGTTTAGCGTCAGTGTGCTAGAACCGAACGTGCAGGATGCCGCGGCCACCGCCGACAAGCTTTCCAAGCTGTCCACGGTGGCCAGTGTGCGCGACATCACCAGCTTCATTCCCGCGGACCAGGACAAGAAACTGGCAATCATCCAGGACGCGGCGTTGATTTTGGCGCCCACCCTGACCGCTCCGCCGTCAACTGCGCCCGTAACGTCCAACCAGATCCGGATGGCGGCGAAAACTGCATATGACCAGATCGCGCCGTCCTTGCCGAAGCTAAAGCCGGACAGCCCGCTGCGGCCGATCGCGGCGGATCTGAAGGCCATGGAGACGGCATCTGACGCGACCGTTATGGCGGTGAACCACTCGCTGACGGTGTTCCTGCCGCAGGAGATTGATGCGCTAAACACTTCGCTCAGCGCGCAGCCGGTCACATTGGCCTCGATCCCCGCGGAGCTGAAACGGCAATGGGTGCTGCCGGACGGCCAGGCCCTGGTGCAGGCGCTGCCGAAGCTGGACAAGGCGCATATCACTAGGAGCCTCGGGGAGTTCGTTAAGCAGGTGACGGCGGTGGCGCCGCACGCGGGCGGCCCAGCGGTTACGATCACCGCGTCCAGCGATACGATCGTGAACGCGTTTCGCTCCGCGGCGGCTTACGCGCTGGCGGCCATTACGGTGATCCTGTTCATCGCATTGCGCCGGCTCCGGGACGTGCTGCTGGTGCTCGCACCACTGCTGCTGTCTGGGCTGATGACGCTGCTGATCATGGTGACGCTGCCCCTGCCTCTCAATTATGCCAACATCATCGCGCTGCCCCTGCTCCTGGGAGTCGGCGTCGCCTTCAACATCTACTTCGTCATGAACTGGCGGGCAGGGCGGCAGAGGATCCTTGGCTCTGCGACCGCGCGAGCGATCGTCTTTTCGGCGCTGACAACCAGCACGGCCTTCAGCTCGCTGGCGGCATCGCACCATCCGGGTACCGCGAGCATGGGCGATCTGCTACTGATCAGCCTGGGATGCACGCTGATAGCGAGCCTGGTGTTCATTCCGGCACTACTGATGAGCGTGCGCCAGCCAGTGAGATTAAAGGCCGCGGTTTAGGTTAGTTACCCATCGACCCTGGGCGAAACTGCCGTCCTCGTCATGGCCAGCCTTGAGCCGACCATCATCGCAGCGACGGTGCAGCGCGGCTCGCGGCCGGCTCTGCAGGCGCGTGATGCGGCTTGGTTTCCGGCATGACGCCCCACACCAGGGCGGTTGCGAGCAGGCCCATGGCGGCGAGGCATAGCAGTGCGGGCGTAACGCCCACCCTGTCCGCGAGCCAGCCGCCGGCCAGCGTGCTGACGGTCGCGCCGATACCAGAGGCCAGCGCGAGCGAGTTGATAGCGAGGTTGAGGAATGCGCTGCGCCGCGTAAGGTCAGCGGCAATCAGCGGGATCATGATCCCCATAACCGCGCCGCTGACGCCATCAAGCGCCTCGACGGCTACGAGCGGCCCTGATCCCGGCAGGATCGCAAGCAACAACCCGCGCAGCGGCAGCGCGGCAAATCCTAGCAGAAGTATCGGGCGGCGTCCGACCCGTTCTGCGGCGCGGCCGAACGTGGGCGAAAGTGCGGCTCCCACGAGTTGCGAAACCAGGATCGCGCCCGAAACGGCAAACCCGCTGGATTGGTGCCGCGCTGCCAGCGCGTTGACCGCCAGCGTCAGCATGGCGGCGTTCGCGAGTGCGAACAACAGCACGCACACCGCGAAGGTGTGTAAATGCATGTGCAGATAAATCCGCCAGAAACGATGGCCCGCGTGCCGCCGCAGCTTGGGATGCAGCAAAGCCGGATGCTCCTCGGGCTCGGTCGCCGGCCGGATCGGCTGCAAGACCAGAATGGCGGGGACGCACAAGGCAGCCGTGACCGAAAACACTGCGAACGGCGAAAACCGCGAGGCGACGGCACCAAACAGGACCGCCGCGGAGGCACTACCCAGTGACGCCCAGCGTGCATTGCTGCCCAGCAATGCGCTGAAGGCGGCTTTACCGCAGATCGTCATGGTCAATGCGGCGATGGTCGGCGTGATTACTGTCGCCGCTGCGGCGTGCAGCACCTGAGCGGCAATAATGGGCACCACGTGCGCCATGGTCGCGGTCATGACGGCGGTCGCACCGGTGAGGGCCATTGCCGCTGCAAGAACCAGCTTCTTGCTGTGCACGGCATCGACGATCGCGCCGCCGGGGAGCTGCAAGGCGAGGACCGCGGCTGTGCCGATGCTCAGCGCAAGCCCGATCTGGGCTTGGTTCCAGCCGTCGTGGATTAGCGCCACGCCAATGAAGGGACCGAATCCGGTTTGCACGGCCGCGACGAGAAAATTGAAAGTCGCAAGCGCGTAGGCGCTGCCGGGTGCCACTGAGACGTGCGCTGTCGGTAGCTGGAATGTGCGGGAGGTCACAACAGCCGTGCCTCAAACGGTGGCTGAAGATCGCGCGCCTCGAATTCCACCACCCAGACGTCGGGGTCGCGCCTGATGGCACGCTCCACATAGGCATCCACGCCCGCTTGATCGATCGGCGCGGCTCCGGTAGCCCGCATCCAGGCCGGCGCGCCGTCCGCAGCGCGGACCTGGGACAGGACCATGAGGCCGTCCGAACCGCGGAGCACAACGAGGATTCCGCCGGAGTCAGGGTCGCCCTTGCGGAGCACCACGCCGTATTGGCCGCCGGCATCGCCCAGCCTGAGCGCCATTTGCACCCACAGGCCCGATTTTACCCGCGCTTCAGTCATATAGCGCCGTTTACCGCAGCATGTGCGGCTCTGGAACGCCGCGGGGAGTGCAGCTACTTAGAATGCATGGCGAACCCCCAACGCACGATGACCGACGCCCAGAAGGCCTATGAGGCGAAGCGCGCCGCGAAAGCAGGCATGAGCCTGGAAAAGTGGCTTGCCTCAAAGCAGCGCATACAGGAGCAGGCGGCGAAGGAACGGGAGAAAGCGAAGGCGGCAGAGGCGGCGGCGAAGATGCCAAAAAAGGCTGGGTTCTTCAGCCGGCTCATCGAGCGCGCCCACAAACCGTTTTAGCTATTGGTCTGGCCGGCCTGCCCGGTGATACGGATGTCCCGCGGCAATCGCCCGCGCCCGATAGATCTGTTCTGCCAGCATTACTCTTGCCAACAGATGCGGCCAGGTCAGAGGCCCAAGTGACAGGGTGGCATCCGCGCGCTTCAGCGTTGCCGCATCCAGACCGTCGGCCCCGCCGATGAGAAAGCAGACCGGCCGGCCAGACCCGAGCCATTGCTCCAGCAGTTGAGCGAACGTCACGCTGTCCGGCGCCTGGCCGCCCTCATCCAATGCTATGGCAAAGGCCCCGCGCGGCACGGAACCCAGCAATTTTTTCGTGTCCTCCACTTCCGTCAGTCTCAGGCTGGGCCGGATGCGCTGGGCATAGCGGCGGAACAGGGCGGCCTCCGGCTCGTCGCGCATTCGTCCGACGGCGATCATGCTGAGGTTCATGACTTACCCTGCACGGCCACGGCCGCACCGGCTATAGTGTGGCCTGGACGAAAGGGAGGGGCCAATGCCCGTGATCAGCACAAGCAATCCGCCCGGCGTGCGCGAACCCACAACCCGCTATTCCCACGCCGTGACGGTGCAGGATGCCACGACCCGGCTGGTGATTTCGGGCCAGGTCGGGATGGACTCCGATGGTTCAGTGCCGAGCAGTGGCGAGGCGCAGATCGCACAGGCATTCAAAAATCTGCGCGTCATTCTGCAGGCGCATGGGATGAACTTCAGCAACGTCGTCAAAACCTCGGCGTTTCTGACCGACCGCGCTCTGCTGCCGGCGTATCGGGCAGCGCGCGATGCGATTTTCGCCGAGCATGCGCCGGCTTCGACGCTGCTGTTCGTCACGGGTCTCGCCGATCCGCGCTGGGTGGTGGAGATCGAGGCCGAAGCGGCGGCATGAAATGCCTCGCCGGCTGATCGATATCTCGGTTCCGCTGAAGGCGGGAATCCGCAGCGACCCGCCACACATGCTGCCGCAAATCGAGTATCTCGATCATCATCAGACCGCGCCGTCGATGGCGGAATACCTGGGCCTGCGCGTCGATCAGTTCCCCGAGGGCGAATACGCCGCCGTGGAGCGCGTGCAGATCAGCACCCATAACGGCACGCACCTCGATGCGCCGTATCACTACTTCTCGCGCATGAACGAGCGCTTGAGACCAGGCGGCGAACCGTCCTAGCGCATCGACGAGGTGCCGCTGGAGTGGTGCTTTCAGCCGGGTGTTAAGCTCGATTTCCGGCATCTTCCCGACGGCTATGTCTGCACGCCGCAGGACGTGGAAGCCGAACTCCAGCGCATCGAGCACGAATTGCGTCCGCTTGAGATCGTCCTGGTGAACACCCGGGCCGGGAGCCGCTACGGAGAAGACGATTACGTTGATTCCGGCTGCGGGATGGGGAAAGCGGCCACGCTGTGGTTGCTGGAACGAGGGGTAAGGCTGGTCGGCACCGACGGATGGAGCTGGGATGCGCCATTCAGCCACACCAGGCGCCGGATCGCGGAAACGGGTGATGCCGGCCTGTTCTGGGAGGGGCATCGCGCCGGGCGTGAGATCGGCTACTCTCCTCTGGAGAAGCTGCACAACCTGGAGGTTCTGCCACCCGACGGCTTCGACGTAGTATGCTTCCCGGTGAAGGTGCACCGGGCCTCGGCAGGATGGACGCGGGCAGTGGCGATCGTGAACGAGCCGGGCTAGGCCGGCTCGAGCTCGAAGGCGGCGGCCATCAGCTCGCGTGTGTAAGCCTCTTGCGGGCGCCGGAAAATTTCGTCAGCGGGTCCCTGCTCGACAATGCGCCCATGGCGCAGCACGATCACGCGGTGCGCCAGTGCATGGACCACCTTGAGATCGTGACTGATGAACAGATAAGCGAGGTCGTGATCGCGCTGCAGGCGGTGCAATAACTCCACGATCTGCGCCTGGACGGACATATCGAGTGCGCTGGTGGGTTCGTCCAGCACCACGAAGTGCGGTTTCAGCACCATCGCGCGGGCGATGGCGATGCGCTGCCGCTGGCCTCCGCTGAATTCGTGTGGATAACGGTCCATGGCATCGGCGGGGATGCCGACTTCCTCGAGCTCGGCACCGACCCGGACCTCGCGCTGAGCATGGGTGAGCTGAGGTTCGTGAACGCGCAGCCCCTCCGCTACGATATCGCCCACGGTCATTCGCGGGGACAAGCTGCCGAACGGGTCCTGGAAAACGACCTGCATGCGTGCGCGCAGGGAGCGCAAGTGGCGTCTGCTCAGCGTATGTAACTCTTTGCCCTCGAAAGTGATATGGCCCTCGGCCCGTACCAGTCCGAGCATGGCGAACCCCATTGTCGTCTTGCCGGAGCCGGACTTGCCCACCAAGCCGACAGTTTCGCCTTCCCGCACCTCAATCGAGACCCCATCGACGCCGCGCACAACGCCAACGGTGCGGCGCAGCACACCGCGGCGAATGGCGAAATGGACCTTCACGTCGCGGGAGCACGCAAGAACGGGCGCACTGTTGCGCAGAGGACCGGGTCTACCTTTCGGCACCGCCGCCATCAGCATCCGTGTGTAAGGATGTGAAGGCAAGGCAAAGACCTCGGCCGTGCGGCCGGATTCCACGATCCGGCCGCTTTGCATCACGCAGACGCAGTCCGCGTAATGGTGAACGATCTCGAGATTGTGCGTGATCAACAGCAGAGCAAGGCTGCGCCGGACCTTGAGTTCCGCGAGCAGGTCGAGGATTTGCGCCTGGATGGTGACGTCGAGGGCGGTTGTGGGTTCGTCGGCGATGAGCAGCGCCGGATCATTGGCGAGCGCCATGGCGATCATGACGCGCTGGCGCTGCCCGCCGGAGAGCTGGTGCGGGAAGGCGCCCATGCGATACTCGGCGTCGGCGAAGCCCGCCTGATTCAAGACTTCGATCACGCGCTGGCGGAGGGCCGCGCCGCAGAGTGGGCTATGAAGCTTGATTGCCTCGGCGACCTGGCGGCCAATCCGGTGCAGCGGGTTGAGGCTGGTCATAGGCTCCTGGAACACGATGCCGGAGAGCTCGCCCCGAGCGCGGTGAAGCACAGCATGTTTGGCGCCGATCATGCTTTCGCCGGCCAGCATGATCCGGCCGGTCGGATTGCAGCAGCCGTGCGGGAGGAGCTGCAGCAGGGAAAGAGCGGTGAGGGACTTGCCGGAACCGCTCTCGCCTACCAGCGCAAGGGTCTCGCCACGATCGAGGCGGAAAGACACGCCGTCCACAACGCGCTTGTTGCCGAAAGCGACGGACAAATCTTCAACCCTGAGCAACGTTTCGCCTTGGAGCCGCCAAGGTAGCGAGGCTGCCTCGGCCCTCAACGGCTTCGTCCCTGCGGGAAAAATCTTGTCGTGCACGTTCAGCCCGTAACGCGCCTGGGATCGAAGGCGTCGCGGACCGCCTCGCCAATGAAAATCAGCAGCGTCAACAACCCGCCGAGCACGAAGAAAGCGGTGAAGCCGAGCCAGGGGGCCTGGAGATTGTTCTGGCCCTCAGAGACCAGCTCGCCGAGCGAGGGCGAGCCGGGTGGCAGGCCAAAGCCCAGAAAATCCAGGCTTGCAAGGATGGTAATGGAGCCGGAGAGGATGAAGGGGAGATAGGTCAGCGTGGCAACCATCGCATTGGGCAGGACGTGCCGCCACATGATGATGGTGTTGCGCACGCCGAGCGCACGTGCCGCGCGTACATACTCCAGGTTCCGGCCGCGCAGGAATTCGGCGCGCACGACGCCCGTTAGGCTCATCCAGGAGAACAGTAACAGAAAAATCAGCAACACCCAGAAACCAGGAGTGATGATGCTGCCCAGGATGATCAGCAAATAGAGCTGCGGCATGCCGTTCCAGATCTCCGTAAAGCGCTGGAACAGCAAGTCGGTGAGTCCGCCATGGAACCCCTGAACGGCTCCTGCGGTGATGCCGATAACGCTGGAAAGAATCGTCAGCGCAAAACCGAACAGGACAGAGATGCGGAACCCATAGATCACGCGGGCAAGAACATCGCGCCCGAGATCATCGGTTCCAAGCCAATTGCGCCAGGTCGGCGGTGAAGGAGCGGGGCTCGGGAGGTTTTGGACGATCGTATTGTAATGGAAGGGAATGAGTGGCCAGATCATCCAGCCATGCGCTTCAATTGCCTGGCGGACAGCAGGATCCGTGTAATCGGTTTCGGTCGGCAGGAAATCGGGGCCGAAGGTGGTTTCGGGGTAGTTGTACAGGACGGGGGAGTATAGCCGGCCGTCGTAGCTGAGCAGCAGAGGACGATCGTTGGCGATGAATTCGGCAAAGAGACTGATAGTGAAAAGAACGAGAAAGATCCAGAACGCGATGTAACCCCGGCGGTGGGAACGGAAAATCGCCAGACGGCGGCGGGTAACGGGAGAGAGTTTGAAGCGGGTGCGGGCGGTCTGGCGTGCGGTAATGGATATGGACATGGTCAGGACCGCGCCTCGAAGTCGATACGGGGATCGACTACAGTGTATAGCAGGTCGCCGACGATCTGCATGAAAAGTCCAAGGAGCGTAAAGATATACAGGGTGCCAAACATTACCGGATAGTCGCGCTGAATAGCCGCCTGGAAACCGAGCTGGCCTAGCCCATTGAGCGAAAAAACGATCTCAATTAGCAGCGCACTAGTGAACAGGATATTAACAAAGGCCTGTGGAAAGCCGGCGACGACCAGCAGCATGGCGTTCCGGAACACGTGACCATACAGCACGCGGCGTTCGCTGGCACCTTTGGCACGGGCAGTGACGGTGTACTGTTTACGGATTTCCTCGAGGAAGCAGTTCTTGGTCAGCATGGTCAGACTGGCGAAGCCGCCGGCTACCATGGCCGTAATCGGCAGGACCATATGCCAGAGATAATCGCCAATGCGCTCGGGCCAGGGCCATGCGGACGACCCCTGGCTGAACAGGCCTCTTAACGGAAACCAGTGGAAATAGCTGCCGCCCGCGAAAACCACGATCAGCAGGATAGCGAACAGGAATGACGGGACAGCGTAGCCGACCAGGATCACCGCTGACGTAGCCACATCGAAGCGGCTACCGTCCTGCACCGCCTTGCGGATGCCGAGGGGGATGGACACCATGTAAATGATCAGCGTGGACCACAGGCCGAGCGAGACCGAGACGGGCAGGCGCTGCCCTATCAGGTGCAGCACGCTCTGACCTTGGAAAAAGCTGCGCCCGAAATCGAAGCGCAGGTAGCCACCAACCATATCGATGAAGCGGGTCAGCGGCGGCTTGTCGAACCCGAACATTTGGCGGATTTTGGTCAGTATCTCAGGGTCGATGCCGGAAGCGCCACGATACGCACCCTGCATGCCGGCGTCGGCGGTGGGCCCGGACAGCATCCCCATCTCCCCGTGCCCCCGCATTTGCGCAATCACCTGCTCCACCGGTCCACCGGGGGCGAACTGCACGACCACGAAGTTGATGGCGATGATGCCAAACAGCGTTGGAACAACCAGCAACACGCGCCGCAGAAGATAAGCGGCCATTACTCTTCAGGCCCTGCGCGCCGCGTCTGTCTTTGCCGCCTTGACCGCATCCACCCACCAACAATCGAAGTTGACGCCTTCACGGATCGGTATATCCGGTTGGCCGAAGCGGTTCCAGAAGGCGACGTGGAACGTGTCGCTGTCCCAGCCGGGGACCATATACCAGCCCCACAACAACACCCGGTCAAGCGCGCGAGCCGCGGTGCGTAGCGTTGGGCGGTCCGGAGCGGTAATGACCTTCTCAATCAGCGCATCGATTACGGGACTGCAGATCCCGGGCAGGTTCGTGCTGCCGGTCGTCGTAGCGGCCTTGCAGGACCAATAATCCAACAGTTCGATACCCGGCACATCGCCCTGGGCGTATATCCACATTGTCATATCGATCTCAAAATTGTCGGCCATGTGCTGAAACTGAGCAGGATCAACGGTGCGTACCTGAACATTGATGCCGAGATGCTTCAGGGTTTCAGAATAGGGAATTGCCACACGCTCGAAGGACGGGTCGGGGAGGACAATGCTGAAGCTCATCGACTCCCCCTTGGGGTTCACCAACTGCATGTTCTTGACCCGCCAACCCGCCTGCTCCAGCAATTTGAAAGAGGTGAGCAATTCTTTGCGGTTGTTGCCCGATCCGTCGGTGACGGGCAGGGTGAACGGCTGGGTGAACAGCTCAGGCGGCAATTGGCTGCGGAACGGCTCAAGAAGTTTCAGCTCGTCGGGGTTGGGCAGGCCGGAAGAGGCCAAGTCGCTGTTGCTGAAGTAGCTGGTCGTTCGGCTGTATGCGCCATAGAACAGGTTTTTGTTTGCCCATTCGAAGTCATAAGCCCAGGCGATGGCCCGACGGACCCTGGCGTCCTGAAAGATCGGCCGGCGCAGGTTCATGGACCAGCCCTGCATACCGGTGGGTAGGTGGTGGCGGACAGTTTCCTTGATCACCAATCCCTGCTTGACCGCGGGGAAGTCGTAGCCGGTGGCCCAACGCTTGGCGATGTTCTCCGACCGTAGATCGATCGAGCCGGCTTTGAAGGCCTCTATGGCCACCGCGCTTTCGCGGAAGTACTCGACGTTTATCTTGCCGAAATTGTTGGTGCCGCGTGCAGTGGGAAGGTCCCTCGCCCACCAGTTCGGGTCGAGCTCGTAGGTGATGGAACGGCCCAGGCCGAAAGCGGTAACCCTGTAGGGACCGGAGCCGAGCGGCACGTCCCGCAAGGGCTCGCTGAAGTCGCGGCCCTGGAACCAATGCTTGGGGAGGACAGGCAGGCCGGCTAGCGTCAGCGGCAGGGCCCGGTTGGTATTGGATTTCAGGTGATAGACGACACGCGTGGGGGACTCCGCGACCACGTCTTTCACCTGGGTCATCTGCACGGCGAAGCTCGGACGCCCCTTGGCGAGCAGGGTCTGGAACGTCCAGACAACGTCCTCGGCGGTGAGGGGGTGGCCATCTGAGAAACGTGCCTCGGGCCTGAGGTTGAACGCGACCCAGAGACGATCAGCAGGCGTCTCCACGGTCTTGGCAACATGACAGTAACCGGTGGCGATCTCGTTGGCCGAGGGGACCAGCAGGCTCTCCCAGACATGGCCGACTGAAGATCCGGCTTCGGAACCGCCGGGGAGGATGATCCAGGGGCCGACAACCCCCTCACCAGCGGTGCCGCGTAGGATGAACGGGTTGAAGCTGTCGAAGGCGCCGACTGCGGCAACCGTGAGCTCGCCGCCCTTAGGGGCGTTCGGGTTGACGTACGGGAAATAGCGGAAATCGGGTGGAAGCTGGGGCGTGCCGAGAATTGTCAGGCCATGGCTGACGGTAACAGGTTCCTCGGCCCGGGCGGGCAGAGTGGGGGCGAGGAGCGAACCGAGGCCGAGGAGGAGGCTTTCGCGCCGAGTTATTGCTGGTAGATCCCCCGTTTGCCAAGGAGTGTGAACTGAAAAACGGATCAGTTGCCGTGAGGGTTATGGAGGAAGAGGGCGTGGGGCGAAAGTATGACGCCATTCTGTGCGATCTGCTGACGGCGCTGCTGGATAGCTGGACGCTATGGAACGAGGTTGCAGGCGAGCCGGCGGCCGGGCGGCGGTGGCGCGCGGCCTATCTGCGGATCACCTATGGCACCGGGGCCTATCGGCCGTACGAGGACCTCGTGGCAGAGGCGGCCGAAGTGGTCGGTCTGCCGCGCAGGTTAACGGTGGAGCTCGACAGGCGATATGGGGCGCTGCAGCCGTGGCCGGGCGTGAGCGACACTCTCCGTGCGCTGGCCGCATCGCGCCTGACGCTCGGCGTTGTCACCAACTGCTCGGAACGGCTGGGGCATATCGCGGCCGCCCGGGTGGGGGTCGATTTCGGGGTGCTCGTCACCGCGGAGCGGGCAGGGTTCTACAAGCCTGATTCGCGCTCGTATCAGGTTGCCCTCGCGGAGCTGGGGGTGGAACCGTCACGTTGTCTGTTTGTGGCCGGATCAGCCTACGATGTGGTGGGGACGGCGAAAGTTGCGATGCCGACGTACTGGCATGATCGGATCGGCATGGCAGCACCGAAAGGGGCGGCCAACCCGATTGCACATGAAGCGACGCTGGAGCCGCTGTTGGAAGTGGTCGATCAGGCGAAGCCGGGGAAGTAATATCTAGCTCCGACTGCTGCGAAATGGGCGGCAGCGAGCAGGGCGAAGGCTAAAAGAAGCAGAAGGCCGAGGGTCATTCCGGCCAGCACCGCGAGCCAGAGGGGAGTTTTGCGCCGGGCGCTGGCGATTCTGCGCCTGCGCATGGTCCGATCCCGGTAGTCCCGGGACAGGCGTAGCCTGTCCCGGGTTAGCCGGGATTATTCGCCTTCGACGCCGATGGCGTAGGCGGTTTCCCCGTGCACCGAGTTCATCTCCGACGATCAGAGTGCGGTCATCCATGCGAAGCGGCACGAATAGGCCGATGACGCGCAGGATAATATAAGTTGCGATAATGTTGTAGACGATGATGAAAGCGGCACCATAGAATTGCAGCAGAAGCTGGTGCGCGTTGCCGTAAAGCAGGCCGGTGACGTTGACGCCAGGCGCATCCTTTTCGGTGCCGATGTATTCCAGCATGTGCGGGTTGGCCAGGATGCCGGTAAGCAGACCGCCCATGAGGCCGGCGATGCCGTGCGTGGAGAATACGCTGAGGGTGTCGTCAACCCGCATCATCAGTGCCGATTTCTGCAGTTTGTTCATGCTGAGCCACGGGATAATGCCCGCGCAGATGCCAATAATGATGGCACCCCAGCCATCAACGTAACCCGCAGCCGGTGTGATGGCGACGAGGCCGGCGATCATGCCATTGACGGCGCCAATGATGGACGGTTTGCCGTAAGCCATTTTGTCCAACATGGTCCAGACCAGCAGCGCCACCGCGGTGCAGGTATTGGTGTTCAGGACGGCAGCGCCGGCGTCGGCATTGGCGAAGTAAGGGTCACCTCCGTTGAAGCCGTTCCATCCGAGCCACAGAATCCCGGCGCCGACCATGGTTACGAGAAGCGAGTTAGGCGGGAAACTGTCGCGATCCTGTTTCAGTCGCGGTCCGATCACTGCCGCGGCGACAAAGCCCGAGGTGCCGGCGGCGAGATGGATCACGTAACCGCCGGAGAAGTCAGCGACGCCCATGCTGGCAAGCCAACCGCCGCCCCACAGGCTGAAGGCGCCCACAGTGTAAACGAACGTCATCCAGACCGGGCAGAAGATCATCCAGGCGGTGAAATTCATCCGCCCCAGCACGGAGCCGGCCAGGATGATCACGGTTATAGCTGCGAAGACGAACTGGAAGAATATCAGTGTCGCCATCGGGAATGCAAGTGGCGGCATTCCGGATGCTGCGGCCGGGATGGTCGCCTGGCCAGTGGTGAACAGAGCCGACGTGGCCAGCAACGGCTTACCGAGGAATGGAAACAACTGCGGTCCGAAGGCCATGTTGTAGTCAAACAGCACCCAGACGACGAGAACCGAGGCGAAGGCATAGACGGCCATGAAGGCGGAGTTGATCGCCCATTTCTTCTTCACCACGCCGCCGTAGAGCACGACGAGTCCCGGGATGCTTTGCAATCCGACGAAGGTGGCGGCTGCCAACTGCCATGCGTTATCGCCGGTATCTAACCATTTAGGTGACGGTACGAGCATCTATGTCTCCAGTTGGTTGCTGGCATCATTCCCCCATTATTGGCGGCCGGCCTTGCACGTCGGACCACCCTGGGATGGGGTGCTTGCTGCAAGAAGCGTGCTACCTGAGCTGCCTAATTTCGGTTCTTCGTTCTACAGCCCTTGTGGTTGCCAGACCGCATCGCAAATGCCATTGATTTTGTTAGGAAAATGCCGAGCATCCGGAGTGTGATGCCGACTATCGGCGGAACGCGGTTGCACGTAATTTAGCCTGTTCGGATCAAGAGGTGACAATTCCATGAGCACTGTGCCACCACCAACGCGATTGGTCTGGTGGATGATGGGGTTGGCAGGAGCGATGGCGTGCTCATCCGCCAAATCCGCCCCAATATTCCTCACCTGTACCAATCCGTACAGTGGGACGCGGTGGCAGATTGCGGTCGACTGGTCGCGCAGCACGGTTGACGGCAATCCTGCCCAGATCAGCGATACGGCGATTTCCTGGCATGATGCTAAGGACAATGCGAATTACCGGCTGGATCGTTCCTCCGGCCGGCTCACAGTCGTAATGCCGTCCAGCACTGGCGGCTATTTTCTATATGATCAATGCGAGTTGCCGCGCTGACGGACGGCAGAGGCCGCACATGAACGAACCTCGGGTTGTGATTGGCTTCACCTCGGAAGCCGGCAAGCGCGAGCGAAATGAGGATTTTGTTGGTGCTGTCGCGGGCGGCGCCACCCCGGAGGAACGCAGGGATATTGCACTGGCGATTGCTGATGGCATCGGCGGCGCAAAGGGTGGACGAGTGGCAGCAGAAATGGCGGTTCGCGGTTTTCTGGACGGGTTGTGGGACGTACCGGAGACGATGGAGATGCAGCGGGCAGCAGCACGAATTCTGAACGCGCTCAACCGCTGGATGCATGCCCAGGGCCAGAACGACACGATGCTAACAGGCATGGGGTGCACATTTACCGCGCTGGTGCTGCGCGGGCGGATCGCGCACTTGCTCCATGTGGGGGATACGCGGGCCTATCGGCTGAGCGGAGACCGGTTGACCCGGTTGACCACCGACCACGTGCGTGAGGGACCGGGGCACAGACGGACATTATATCGCGCACTGGGAATAGAGGGGGAATTGCGGCTGGACTACGCCGCGCAACCCATGTCGGTGCACGACCGGTTTTTGCTGTGCAGTGATGGCGTGCATAGCATTCTTTCTGATGAAATTATATCCAACATCCTGCGGGCGCGCTCGGCCCCGGCTGATGCGAGCAGGGCATTGGTGATGGAGGCATTGGAGGCGGGTGCGAGCGATAACTGCACCGCGGCGGTGATGGACGTGGTCGGGCTTCCTGCAGCCGGATCAGCGGCTTTGGGAGCTGCACTGATGCGACTGCCGATCATTCCCGTGCCGCGGATCGGGGATCGTATCGACGGGTTTGAGTTACAGGCGCTGGTATCGGACGGGCCGTACAGCAGGTTATTCGCCGCCGTGGATGAAACAGAAGGCGGAAATGTGGTGCTGAAGTTCCCGAAGCCGCAAGTGGGCGAAGTTCATGACCATCTTGCGGCGTTCGTGCGGGAAGCCCGGGTGGGAACACGAGTGAACAGCCCTTTCGTGGTGCGCGTGATCGAACTGCCTCCAGGCCGGCAGAGCTGTCTTTATACGGTTATGCCGCTGTATCAGGGCGAATTGCTGGAAACGCGGCTCGGTCGCGCGCCGCAGATAGGGCTGGAGGAAGGACGAACGATCGCGGTGAAGCTGGCGCGTGCAGTGATGGCGCTGCACCGCGCGGGGATTATACATCGCGATATCAAGCCGGATAACGTGTTGCTGGAGACTGGAGGATCGCTGAAGCTCTTGGATCTCGGGGTGGTACGGTTGCCCGGGCTGGAAGAAAGAGCGCCCGCGGCAGTTCCGGGTACGCTAGCTTATGCCGCGCCGGAAATGTTGACGGGCAATGCGGGGAATGTCGTTACCGATATCTATGCCTTGGGCGTGACGATGTTCCGCGTATTTACCGGGGAATTCCCGTATGGAAATCCGGACGCGACGAGTCCGGCCCAACTGACCAGACCGAAAGACCTCGGCGCGTTGCGGCCGGACCTCCCGGCCTGGGTCGGTGCCGTTATCAGCCGGGCGATTGCTATCGATCCAGCCGCGCGGTTTCAGGATGTGGCCGAGTTCGCGCAGGAAATGGAGGAGGGGCCGGCGGGCGCTGTGCTGGCCCGGCCTCGGCCGCTCACGCTCTACGAGCGGGCTCCGGTGCGGGTGTGGCAGGCGATTTCGGCACTGCTGGCGGTGGGTTTGCTGGCGGCGTTGTGGTGGCGGTAGCCGGGCGTCTCCGCATAGAACGGTATGGCGTGGCCATCGAAGTAAACTTCGATGGCACGGATGACGTCGCTGGTCCTGATTAGATCCATGCAGCGCGGCAGGTGGCCCACCACATCGACGCAAAGCTGGTCGGGACGGTCCTTCTCGTCGCCATCGCCCAGCGGCACGACACGCGCCTTCCAGCATCCGCCGTTGTCGCAGCAGCGCAGCGCGCCGACACGATGCAGGAATTGGTGGTGTGGATAGGCCTCCCAATGCGGCGGTTCGCGTCCGCCGGCGATAACAACGCAAGGCCGGTTCTTCGGCATCCCAGGCCGGACCTCGACCGCCGCCGCCAGATGCATCAGCAGCGTGACTCCGCACAGCACACCCTGCGCGTGGTAAACTAATCGGATAAGCTGACGTAGGTCGGTCTTTCCGCGTAGGTCAATTACGTTTCGCAATGGCCGGTGCTCGTGCGCAGACTGTCCAGCCTGCACGAAGTGAATACGGGTGTTGAAGTGATCGATTACTTCCTGGAATCGCTCCAGGTCCCACCACTTCGTGGTGAAATCGCGTTTGCCACCGGCCACGACGATCCAAAACGGCGTGGGTCCGTGCAATATCTCCTCGACCTGCGATGGCCAGGATTTTTCAGCTACTGAAAGGTGGATATCACCGCGGAAAAGGGTCGGGCAGATGTGCAGGTTCAGGCGCTGGTTCAGAAACTCAATGAAGCCATGGAGAAAGTGAAACGGCGCAGTGTTGCTTTGGTGGATCAGCGGATATTCGCAGTCGAGGGTCTCCACGTCCGGATTGTCTTGATTGAGGGGCGTGATGTAGGGGTTGTTTTCCCAGAGAGCGGGGCAGGAGGTACGAGTGTCGGTCAGAAACTGGCCGGGATAGTTCAGGTGCAGGTCGCGCACCGCTGCGGTGAGCATCACGATGTCACCGGGCGACTGGAAGTTGCGTAGCACGAGCCGCCTAGGGGGCATGTCAACTCGCCAGCGCTGAAACCGCCGCTTGCAACAGAATGGGATCGCCGGCCGCCAGAACCCGTCCGTCGCCGTCAGGACGCAAAGGTTGGCCATCCCAGTCTGTGATTCGCCCGCCTGCACCCTCGATCACCGGTACCAGCGCCGCCCAGTCCCAAACCTTCATGGTGGATTCCGCGATGAGGTCGATCTGACCGAGTGCGAGCAGACCATACGCATAGCAGTCCCCGCCCCAGGAAACACGCCGGACCTGGGCCGCAAGCCGCTCCCACCGAGCCGAATCGCCGCCCAGGAGATAGGGCCCGGTGCAGGAGAGCTCCGCATCCGACAAGCTAGGGCAGGAGCGGCATGCGGGCGTACCAAACATGCCCAGAAACCGGGTCCGCTCGCGGGCAATGCCGATCCAGCGTTCGCGCGTGACGGGCTGATCGATTATGCCGAGGATCGGAACCCCGTCCTCCATAAGTGCGATTAGTGTACCAAACAGCGGTCGCCCAGTGATAAATGCCTTGGTGCCGTCGATCGGATCGAGCACCCAGCGCAGGCGGGCCTTCGGGAGGTCGATTCCAAATTCCTCGCCTTGCACTCCATGCTCCGGGAACCGCTCGCTCAGCACCGCCCGCATCGCCTGCTCCGCAGTGCGATCAGCAATGGTCACGGGCGTGCGATCCGCCTTGTCCGCGATCGTCAAGTTCGCGCGGAAGAATGGCCGGATGACGGCACCGGCAACATCGGCGGCCGCTTCGGCTGCGGCCACCAACGCGTCCATCTCCAAGCTACGGCTTTGCGGCCGCGGCGGTCTTGCCGGGCACTGCCAGCGGATGATCCGAGTTGGAGTTTAGGTAGGCGATTACGTCCGCCCGCTGCTGTTCGTCCTTGACACCAGGATAGGCCATGAGTGTGCCGGGCGCATAAGTCTGAGGATCATTCAGCCACTTGTTTAGCTGTGCAAACGTCCAGGGCTGGCCCTTGAACTTCTCCAGGGCCGGAGAGTAGTGGAATCCGGGTTCGCGGTCATGGACGTTGCCAACGATCCCATATAGGTTCGGCCCCACCACCGTCGGTCCGCCCTTATTCAGGGTGTGGCAGGCTGCGCAGATCTGGTGGGCGATGGTGTCGCCTTCCTTGATGTTGGCTTTCGCCAGATACGGGTCTATCGGCGCCGGTCCTGAGGGAGTGTTGGCGGACGCCGGGGCCTGAGTGCCGCCCGCAGACGTGCCGGCGTTCGCCTCTTGCGCATTGGGATTATAGGCATTGTTAGGCCTGCCGATCACGTTGGGCGAGCTGGCCGGCGCGCTGTTCGGGCCAGAGGCGGTTGCCACCGCGCTCTTATTCCCGGCCGGAGCGGCCGTACCTGGCGCCGGGGCATGCTGCCCGGCTGGCTTAGGTTGGACCTTCGGCAGCGGCTCCGGATTGGCCGAAAGCGTATGAAGATAGTCGATTACGTCGGCCCGCGTCTGGTTGTTCTTGATACCGGTAAAGGTCATGCGCGTGCCCGGCGCATAGGTCTGCGGATCGTCCAGCCATTTGTTCAGAGCCTCATAAGTCCACGGCTGGCCCTTATATTTTTGCAGCGCCGAGGAGTAGTCGAACCCAGCCTCGTGATCATGCGGCGCACCGACAATGCCATACAGATTCGGGCCGACGATGGGTTTGCCGCCTTTGTTGAAGCTGTGGCACGCGGCACAGACCTGACCGACGAACTGCTCGCCCTTTTGCACGTTGGCCGAAGCCAGCAGGGGCGCGATCGGCGGCAGCGCCGCCGGCCCCTGCTCTCCGCCACCGGGGGTGGTCTTGGGGATGGGAATATCGATCGGCGGCTTTGCGGGCGGGGTGTCGAAAATGAAATTGTCTCCCAGTAGGCCGGTGACGAAGAAGGCAATGCCGGCGACCAGCGCGGCCGCGACCGCCTTGTTGACTTCCATACTGTCCATTCGACGTTTGTTCTCCGCCGTGTACTGCCTGTTTTGAGAGGTAGGATGGGGACGCGTTGCGCGTGATTTCCTGCCTCCGTAAGGTGGCGCGCACCATAGGGAACCGCTCCGAGGCCCGCAATCCGGTGAAGCCGATCATTGTGATCCCCGCTCGCATGGCGTCCTCTCGCCTGCCGGGCAAACCGCTGGCTGACATTCATGGCCGCCCGATGATCGTGCATGTGTTGCAGCGCGCGCTGGCGGCGGACATCGGAGGGGTGGCGGTGGCCTGCGGCGAGGAGGAGATCGCGGCGGCAGTGCGGAATGCCGGCGGACGGGTGGCACTGACGCATCCGGACCTGCCCAGCGGGTCGGACCGAGTTTTCGCCGCTCTGGCCGAACTGGACCCGGACGGGGTCCACGATGTGGTCGTGAATCTACAGGGAGACGTGCCCACCGTGACGGCCGAACAGATCCGCGCGGCCCTGCGGCCGCTCGGCGACCCTCTGGTGGACATCGGGACCGTGGTCGCGCCGATTGCCTCGTTTACCGAGGCGAACACCGCCTCGTTCGTCAAGGCGGCCTGTGTGTTCGAGGAAGGCGCGGATGCGGCACGGGCGCTTTACTTCTCGCGCTCGCCGGTGCCCTGGGGCGAGGGGCCGCTGTGGCACCACGTAGGGATTTACGCCTACCGGCGGGCCGCCTTGGCGCAGTTCGTGGCACTGCCGCCGACCTTGCTGGAGCGGCGCGAGCAGCTTGAGCAGCTTCGGGCCCTGGAAGCTGGGATGCGAATCGGAGTGGCCCGGGTACCGCACGGACTGTTCGGCGTCGATACACCGGAGGATTTGGAGCGTGCGCGGGCGATGCTGGCATGATCGCGTTCCAGGGCCTGCCGGGTGCTTATTCCGATCTGGCCTGCCGGACGGCGTTTCCGAGCAGCGAAACGTTGCCCTGCGTGAGTTTCGAGGCCGCCATCGAGGCAGTGCGCGACGGCGTTGCCGAGCTGGCGATGCTGCCGTGCGAGAACTCCCTGGCCGGGCGCGTGCCGGACATGCACCACCTGTTGCCGGAATCCGGTCTGCATATCATCGGCGAGCACTTCCAGCGCGTGGAGCATTGCCTGCTCGCGCCGAAGGGGGCGCCGATCGAGGGCCTGAAACGGGCGCACTCTCATGCGGTGGCGCTAGGGCAGGTGCGGCACTTCCTGCGCCGGCTGGCTCTGCAGCCGGTGATCGAGGCCGATACCGCCGGCGCGGCGCAAATGGTCGCGGCGTGGAACAACAAGGAAGATGCCGCGATCGCGTCGTCGCTGGCAGCCGAAATTTATGGGCTGGAGATTTTGCAGGCCAATGTTGAGGATGCTACCCACAATACCACGCGGTTCTACGTGATGGCGAAGCGGCCGCGTGCGCCAGATCCGGCTGAACCCAACCTGATGACAACCTTCGTGTTTCGGGTGAGAAACGTGCCAGCAGCGCTGTACAAGGCCCTGGGCGGGTTCGCCACTAACGGTGTGAACATGACGAAGCTGGAGAGCTACATGCTGAGCGGCCAGTTTGTGGCCACGCAGTTCCTGTGCGACGTGGACGGGCATCCGGAGCATCCGCCGCTGCGGCGGGCGCTGGAGGAATTATCCTTCTTTTCGACCAATATGCGCATCCTGGGGGTATATCCCGCGTCGCCGGCGCGCTGGCACAGGAGGCCGGGTGCTGACGAGTGACTGTGCGGGCTATCGGCTGGCGCTGAGCGCTATATCCAGCTAAACATAGCGGCAGAGCGTCAAATCGGGGAGAACAGGATGGGAACGCTGATGCGCCTCCTGGGCGTAGTGGCTGCGCTCATGCTTCCAGTCACCGCTTGGGCCGGCGGGGTCGTGGACGTGCTGTATGCCGGATCGCTGGTCAATTTGATGGAGCACAGCATCGGGCCGGCCTTCGATCACAGCAGCGGCGACACGTTTCAGGGCTTTGCCGGTGGCTCGAAGGGCTTGGCGAACGAGGTCAAGGGCAAGCTGCGGCGTGGTGATGTGTTCCTGAGCGCTTCCCCAGCGGTCAATAAAGCCCTGATGGGGTCGGCGAACGGCGACTGGGTGAACTGGTACGCCGAGTTGGCGACCTCTCCTTTGGTGATCGCGTACAATCCCGATAGTAAATTCGCCAACGACCTGCGAACGAAGCCTTGGTACCAGGTGCTGGAAGAGCCGGGAATACGAATTGGGCGGACGGATCCGAAACTGGATCCCAAAGGGTCGTTGACCCTCACGATGTTCCGCGAGGCGGAGACATATTACAAGCAGCCCGATCTGATGCGGCGCATTCTGGGTGCACCGGAGAACCCCGCACAGGTATTGCCGGAAGAGACGCTGGTCGGCCGGCTGCAATCGGGGCAGCTCGATGTCGGGTTCTTTTATTCGACGGAGACTGCAGCGGCGAAAATCCCGGCAATTACACTGCCGGCAAAGATTACCCCGGCAGCGCAGTACACCATCACGATCTTACGCGATGCGCCCAATGCGTCCGGCGCGACACGGTTTGTAACCTTTCTGCTTGGGGCGGATGGCAGAGGGCTCATGAAACAGAGTGGGCTCGATCTGGTCGGACCAAAGTTTGTGGGCGATACCAACGCGGTGCCGGCTGAGATCCGGCAGCTGATCACTGCCGGCAAGTGAAACGCCGCGTCTCGCCCTTTCTGGCTGGGCCGGCGTTCCTGCTGGCGCTCTACCTTGTGCTGCCCTTCGTCGCCGGAGTGCAACAAGCCGGGCTGGCCAACTGGCGCGGCGTGGATGTAGCGGCTCTGGAACATGCATGCGCTGTCTCGGCTGCCAGCGCTACCATTGCGGCGGTACTGATCGCGGCCGGGGGTATTCCGCTGGGCTACTGGCTGGCGCGAACCCCCACGATTTTAGCACGGGTGCTGGGATTCGTGGTACAGCTTCCGTTGGCGCTGCCGCCGCTGGCAAGCGGCGTGCTGCTGTTGTTCCTTGTCGGCCCGTTCTCTCCTGTTTCGCGATTGGTGGGTGATGTCACGGATACGTTCGGCGGGATCGTTATCGCAGAAACTTTCGTAGCGGCGCCGTTTCTGATCATCGCGGCGCGGTCGGCGTTTGAGGCGGTTGATCCAGTGCTGGAGGATGTTGCTGCAACTCTGGGCCATAAAAAATTGGCGCGGTTCGCACTGGTAAGTCTGCCGTCGGCTTGGCCGACGATCCTTGCCGGGCTGCTATTGGCCTGGCTGCGGGCATTTGGCGAGTTCGGCGCCACCGTGATGGTTGCGTACCATCCGTATTCCCTGCCGGTGTACACCTATGTCGCGTTCGGCGCGCAGGGGCTGCCGGCGATGTTGCCGGTGGTGCTGCCGACTCTGGTGGTTGCGGGAGTGGTCATGGTTCTCAGTGTCATGTGGCAGGGGAGCTATCGTCCGGCACCCGCTATTCCGGCGACCTCAACCCAGCCGATCGAGCCCGTGGGTGATTGGAACGTCAGCAGGGTTGGCGAAGAGGGGGCGCTCGCGTTTCAGTTCCATGCCCAGGTCGGAACCTTCCGGCTCGACACGCACTGGTCTCCGCGGTCACGACGCTTGGCGATCCTGGGGCCTTCGGGGTCCGGGAAGTCGCTGACATTGAAACTTCTGGCTGGGCTCGGGCCCAGGGTTACCCCTCATCTGCGTACCTGCTCAAAGTTCCGTGACGCCATCACTGGCGCATCCTGCGGCCCGGCAGCGTCTAATGGCCAGGCGCAACAACAAGGACGCAGCGACCACGCAAGACCTCACGGTTACATTGATGTGATCTGCATCACATGCAGAGGGGTTTAACCTGGCGGCCGGGGGCAGTGCAATGGCACGACGCGCTGGCCGCGTCCAACAGCGCGCATCGACGGCAGGAGCCGGCATGGCGGCAATCCGGCGGACACATGCGGAACGCTGCCAGGGTCTTCCCTGGCCAGCGGAAACGGGCCTTGATGACGCCACCCTTGTCGTCCGCGCCCGCGAGGGAGATACCCTCGCTTTCGAGACCCTGGTGCGCCGCTATCAGACGCCGGTGTTCCGGATCGCGACGCGGATGCTCACTGACCCTCACGATGCCGCCGACACCACCCAGGAGGCCTTCATCAGCGCCTGGCGTCGCCTGCACGACATCAGCGCCGAGCAAGCCTTCGCCGCCTGGCTATACCGGATCGCCGTCACCCGCGCGCTGAGCGCCGCCCGCGTCCGCCGCCCGCATGTGCCCCTCGACGAGACGGCCGGGGGCTCGGACCGCTCCCCCGGACCCGAACAGCAGGCGCAGGCATACGGCCTGCTGGCCGCCCTGAGGTCCGCCCTGACCCGGCTGACACCCGGCCAGCGAGCCTGTTGGATACTGCGAGAGACGGAAGGCATGTCATATGAGGAGATCGCCGCCATCCTGCACACCACCCCCGCTGCAGTCCGCGGGCGGCTGCACCGGGCTCGTACCCAGCTGGCGGAGGAGCTGAAATCATGGCGCTAAACCCGGACGGTGATCGCCTCCCGTGCGGCCGCGACATCGCACAGTTGTGGGAGCAGCTGGACAACGGGACACCTGACAAGCATGCGCCAGCGTGTCAGCACTGCCAGGCTGCCCTAGCGGAGATCCGTCCCCTGCTCCAGGCGACCAGGGAGCTGGCAGCCGAGCCGGTGTCTCCCCCAACTGACCTGGCCGCCCGGATCATGACGGCCATCCGCGCACGGATCCACCCGGGCGTCCGCATCCCGCTGACAGGTCCGGCAGGGATGCGTCTGCACATCAGCGAGCGCGCCGCCGCCATGATCTTGCGCGCCACAGGCGACACCATCGATGGCGTCCGTGTCCGAAGCTGCCGCCTCACCCCCGCCGGTCAGGACGGACACGCCGCCGTCAGCCTCAGGATTACCCTCAGCCTACGCTACGGCATGGCCGCCGCCGCCGCAGCCCGCGCCGTGCGCGCCGCGGTCCGCGCCGCCGCCGACCGCCAGCTTGGCCTCACCCTCGCCGATATCGACATCGAGGTGACCGACATCCACCCCGGCTGACATCAGGCTCCGTGGTCCAAGTGCTAACGCTCACGAAATTCCCTGGTCAGGGGCCCGATGCGATCAGGTAATTCGCTGATCGTCCGCACTTGCCGTACCGGCCCAGCCACTGCTGGCCCACGTGCGCGGTCTTCACACCGTCCTTGCGGTCCTCGCTGTCATCGATCACCAGCACCCTGCTGCCATGCGGCGCGTTCGCCGGATCAGCGAGCAGCTCCAGTCGGCTGGCATTGACCTGGTCACGGTCCCATCGCGACTCGGAGAGGAAGAACTGCAGCCTCTGCACCGACCGGTGCTTGGCTCCGGTCACCGGCTCGGCCTCGGCCAGCGCGGTCAGCGTCTTGTTCCGGTCCCGCGGCGCCAGCAGCCCGGCCATGTACTCCCGGAACCCCGCCGCTGCGCCACACGAGTAAATAGATCATCGAACCTGCGGCAACGATGTCGGCACTGGACCGGAACATCAGGACGGCCTGATAGCCGATCGCCGTATTGCTGACGGTCCCGGCTAGCGCGGTGCTGGCCGCGGAGAGCGCCGCCACGAACATCGACACGTCCCCGACCGTGAGCCTGCCCCGCACCGCGGCGGTTACCGCCCACCACAGGCCGACCCCTCCCACAGACGCGCTGAGCGCGGCGAGCAGGCTGTAGACGACCGCCTGCCGCCGGTCCACGCTCTCTCCCGACCGCTGGATGATGGCTAGCTCGTCCAGCATCCGTGGCACCGCGCCGGGCGGCCCCACCTCGGCCCAGAAGACGACAAGCGGCACCAGCGCGACGTCTATGAACATCACGGCTCGCGGCCAGTTGAGCCCCGCGGGGTTAAGCTCGAACACCTTCCCGAGCCAGTTCGTGGCCTTCCCCCGATGCCCGGACTGTCCTTCTCGTCGGCTTGTGCCCCCCGACGGTCGCTACCCTATTGGAACCAGACGCCTCGGCCATAGCAAATCACGACCTTTCGTTCGCAACGGTCTCCGGGCCGTTGATAGTCATGGTGGTCTGTGAGGGTCCGCGGGCATCGCCCCGATGAGGGTATTGCCTTCACCAGAGCCGCGTCGGCGCGGCCCGCGGCGCCGGGAGGGCATGCATTCGTTGCGCGCGACCGCGTAGAGCCACGAGCGCAGCTTGCTCGGATCGCGGAGCCCGCGCAGCTTGGCGGTGGCGACGAGGAACGTATCCTGCACCGCATCGGCGGCGGCGGCCGGCTCGGGCAGCATGGCACGCCAATACGAGTAGAGCGGCACAGCGTACCGGTCGTACGCTTCGGCGAGCCCGGCGGGATCACCGGCCACAATGGCCGCGACAACCTCTGGGTCCTCCATTCGGCATACCGTCGTTCGCCCCCGCATCCGGGTCAGCCGGAATGCGATAACCCGATTGGCAAGAAATGGGCAGTCCTGTGTCGGCATCGCCGCCAGAGGTGGCGCCGACTAGGAGAGCCGACGGCAAAAGGCCGGGGCCCCAGCGCATGTCTGGCCGCTGCCTTGAGCGTCTGCTGGGAGCGGCCTGGGCGATAGTGGTCGGAGCCCAGGGACGCCCGGGAGGTCACCCGGGCCGGGCGGGCGGGCTGTGGCTGTGGATGACCTTGGTCTTGTCCTTGTTCCACGCGGTGGTGGTGCCGTCCGGGTTCAGCACCACGGTCCAGCCCCACTGGTGGATCACCACCTGGTGATGGAACGTGCAGAACAGCGCACAATCAGTGACGCTGGTCCGGCCGCCGTCGGCCTTATGGGTCAGATGATGCACCTCACACGCCGCCGCGGGCTGGTCGCAGCCGCCGGGGAACCGGCAGTGCTGGTCCCGCAGGATCACCGCGCGGCGGATCGCGGCCGGGATGTCCCGGCTGACCCCCACATCCAGCGGCAGGCTCGGCCCGCCCAGCCGGGCGCCCAGCTGCCGCCGCCGCAAGAAGCGAGGCCAGCCCGCCCGGCCCCGACACCAGCCCGACCGCCTGGCCGATGATGGCCTGCTCCAGCGCCTCCCGCGCCCGGGCGGGCCCGAGGCGGGCGCGCCCTGGGCCGTCGTCCGCCGCCCCGCCGCCGTCGTGTGCTGCCGCCGCCGGGATCTGTGCGCTGTGGTCGCGGTCGCTGGTAGGGGCGGTGCCGCCGGGTCGGTGCCGCCGGCGTCGGCCGGGCTCGGCTGCCGCTGCCGGCGCCGGTGCCGGGGTGGCGGAGCCGGTCCAGCTGGACGCACAGCTCGACCAGGTGCTCCAGCGCGGCCGGGTTGACCTCGCCGGTGACCACCGGGATGACCGACGCGTCGCAGGCCATCGCGGCGGCGGCCTCCCCGTCCAGCCACGCCCCGCCGTCCCCGGCGCCCTCGGACGCGGCCGCCCGGCGCGCCGCCCAGGCCGCGCGGACCTCCGCGGTCCACTGCGTCCAGCAGCGCCGAGCTGCCCTCCATCTGGAGCAGGTCGGCCAGCGAGACATGCACCAGGGCCTGGACCGGCTGGCCGGCCCGCTCCGGCAGCAGCCCGGCGGCCAGCAGCCGCCGCATCGCCTCCTGAAGGCCATCGTGGTACCGCTGGGCGTGCGTGCGGGTGTCCTGCGCCCCGGCCGGCGCGGACAGCGCATCCAGCACCGCGCCCACCACCGCCGCGCAGGCCGGGGTCAGGTCGCCATGCAGCACCGCGGCGCCGTCGAAGGTGGCCTGCAGCGTGACCGACCGGTCCTCAAACCCCCCGTCCCCATCCTCGTCGGGCATCCGGGCTGGGACCGCTCGTAGATCTCCCGGGCCAGTGAGGCCAGCTCCCGCAGGCCCATCCCCGCCCCCGCCGCGCCGATCAGGATCGCATCGGCGGCCTGCCGGCAGTCCGGCGGCAGCCGGTCCGTCCAGGTGCAGATGGTCCGGGCGAACGACTCCGACATTTTCCCGCCCGCCAGCACCGCGAACACCTCCGGATGCGCGGCGGCCCGCCGCGTCCACGCCGTATAGGCAACGGCGGCGCCTTTGGTGATCCGGGTTTTATGGATCAGCCACGCTCGCGGGCTGTAATCCGCGTCCCCGCCGTACCCCTGGCCGGAGGTGAACGCCCCCAGGATCGAGGTCCGCGCCGCGGTGCCCATCGCGGTGATCTGCTCCAGCGCCCGCAGGCAGCTGGCCTGCTCCTCCGCGGCCATCGCGGTCGGGTCCGCGGCGGCCAGGTAACCGAGCCCGGCGCGCACCATGGCCGTCGCCTCGGCTGTGCTGGAAACCGGCGGGATGCTGCTCACCGCGGATGTCACCTCCCTCGGGCTGCTGGCGGGGCGGGTGTTCTTCTTTCCCCCGACGTCCGGGCCATAGATCGCTTTCTAGTTCTAGTTCGACCCTATCACCTGGCAATGACATTTCCGGGAAACGCCACGCCATGGCCAGAGTTTCGGGCCGACATTTCAAGAAATGTCGGATTTGTTCCGTTAGGGAGCTCTTGCCGAGATGTCCAGCTGGTGTTATCCAGTCCATCGTCCCAGCTGCCGGGTCGATGACTCGGCGGCGCACAGGTCTGCCGGAAGTGGTGGTCGGACCTGACGGGAGGCTAAAGCAGATGGTGCGCGCCTGGTGGGTCGGCGCCGGCGACGGCGTCGCGCCAGGGATTCCTGGCCGACGGGCAGGCCGAGGGCGGCGCGGGCGAACTCCGCCGCGATCGCATGCCACAGCCGGGCACGGCGCAGCATCGGGTGGTCGCCGTCCCGTATCTCGATGGCAGCCACCTCGGTGACGGCCCGGGCCCGTTCGGCGTAGGCCCACGTGTCGGCCGGGCTGGTGATGCTGTCGGACGTCCCGTGCGCGAGGAGCACGCGGCGCCCGGCGAGCTGTGCGACTGGTTCGCCACTGGGCAGCCAGGGGGCCAGCCCGGCCACTGCGGACACGGCCGGATGCCCGGCGGCGCGGATCGCGGCGCGCGCTCCCATGGAGTGCCCGACCAGCACGACCGGAACGGCCGCGTGCGCGGCGGCGATATGGTCGAGAGCCTGGTTCAGGTCGTGGACAGGCGAGCCTGCTCGCCGTTCCAGCCGCGGAGGCGGAAACGAGGCCGGGCGACCACGGCGCCGGTCCCCCGCAACGCGCGCCGGACCGCAGCGGCCACCGGGATCATGCGCAGCACGGCAGGCTGGAGCGCGGTGGTGGGTTCGGTGCTGGACGACTGGCCGCCGTGCGCGACCACGATCACGCCGGTGACCGCGCTCTGGCCGGTGACCGCGCTCTGGCCGGTGACCGCGCTCTGGCCGGTGTCCGCGCTATGGCCGGTGACCGCGCCATGACTGGCTTCACCCCGCGGTAGCGCTTCGCCGCCTGTCATCTGGCCTCCCGCGGTCCGACCCGCCGCCGACCCGGCATCGGCGGCCGACCTGGCCAGGCTAACAGGCCGCCGTTCCTGGCACACTGGTGCCGAGGAGGCGCCAGGTGAGCGAGTGGGATGTCGTGCTGCGCGACGGCCGGGTGATCGATCCCGAAACCGGGGTGGACGCGATCCGGGACGTGGCGGTCGCGGAAGGCCGCATCGCGGCGGTAGGCGCCCGGCTGGCAAGGGGAAGGGCGGAAGTCGACGTGGCCGGTCACGTGGTCACGGCGGGTTCATCGACCTGCACAGTCACGTCAGCGACCTGGGTGGCATGCGGCTGCAGGCCATGGATGGCGTCACCACCGCGCTGGAGCTCGAGGCGGGCGCAACCCCGGTGGCCGACGCTTACCGTCGCGCCGCGGCCCAGGGCCGCCCGGTCAACTACGGATTCGCCGCCTCCTGGGCGCTGGCCCGGATGGAGGCGGTGGCGGGCCTGCCGCCGGACCCCAGCCTCGGGGCGTTCATGGCCCACATCTCCGCCCCGGCCTGGCAGCGTCAGGCCGAACGGGCCCAGGTGAGCGCTTTGCTAGCGCGGCTCGCGACCGACCTGGCCAACGGGGCCCTGGGCGTCGGTGTACTGCTCGGTTACGCGCCCGCGGTCAGCCCGGCGGAGTATCTGCAGGTCGCCGACCTCGCCGCTGAGGCCGGCCTGCCCACCTTCACCCATGCGCGGGATCTGATTGAGATGGTGCCTGGCGGGGTGATCGACGGCGCCGAGGAGATCGTGCGCGCAGCGGCCCAGACCGGTGCCCATATGCACTACTGCCACGTCAACAGCACCTCGCAGCGCCACATTGACCGGGTTCTCGCGCTGGTCGGCCGGGCGCAGGCGGCGGGGTCCTGGTCACCACCGAGGCGTACCCATACGGGTCGGGGATGACCGGTATCGGAGCCGCTTTCCTTGCGCCCGAACGGCTCGGCGAGCGCGGCCTGACACCGTCCTCGCTCACTTACGCGCCGACCGGTGAACGGATCGCTAGCGGGGCCAGGCTGCGCGAACTGCGTCAGTCCGATCCGGGCGGACTGGTGATCATCGACCTACTCAGCGAGGACGACCCGGCCGACCGGGCGCTGCTGATGCGGTACGCTCACCTTCCCCGGTGCTGTCGTGGCCAGCGCCGCATGCCGCTGAGCTGGACCAGTCCCCCCACAGACCCGCTGGCGTGGCCGCTGCCACCCACCGCGATCACCCACCCGCGGACGGCCGGGACGTTCTGCCGGGCGCTCCGGCTGCTCAGCCGGGGCGACAGGCCGCTCCGGCTGGCCCAAGCGCTCGCCAAGTGCAGCCTGGACCCGGCCCGGTTGCTGGGAGGCGCCGGTGCCGGCTATGCGCCGCAAGGGCGGGCTGCAGGCCAGCCTGGACGCAGACCTCGTGGTGTTCGACCCGGAGACGATTACCGACCGGGCCAGCT
>CAWIDE010000026.1:0-95367 GCA_963834715.1 uncultured Pseudomonadota bacterium
GCTTGAAGTCCAGCCGGGGCGGACGGATCAGCTCTTACGCTTGCTAATGGCGCACAGAGCCCGTTGCCTGAAAGATGAACCCGGAACCCTGCAATTCGAAGTCTTGGCATCTCATGAGGAGGATACAAAACTGCTTCTATACGAAGTCTATGGAGACGACGCTGCACCCGACGTGCATCGGAACGGACCATCCATCACACGGTTTCGAGAAGAGACTGCCGGAATGAATTTGACGACTTACGTGACGAGGTGCGCGCTCGTAGAGTAGGTGGAGGTTCGAAGCATGACCGCTCAACCGAGTTATGATCCCACCCGAACCGGCCTGTTGCTCGTCGATCCCTATAACGATTTCCTTTCCGAGGGCGGCAAGGTGTGGCCGAGGGTGAAGGAGGTCGCGGAACATGTGGGGCTGATCGAGAACCTGAAGGCCATCGTCAAGACGGTCCGGGAGAAGACGATCCGGGTGTTCATCGTGCCCCACCACCGTTGGGAACCGGAGGATTATGTAAAATGGCGCCACCCGACCCCTTACCAACTGGCCGGAGCCGAGCGGCAAAGCTTCGCCAGGGGGACCTGGGGCGGCACGTTCCGCGACGACTTCCAGCCGCTGCCAGGCGACATCGTCGTGCATGAGCACTGGGGATCGAGTGGATTCGCCAGCACCGATCTCGACCTGCAGTTGAAGCAGTTTGGCGTCGAGAAGGTCATCATCATCGGCCTCTTGGCGAATACCTGCATCGAAGCCACCGGCCGGTTCGCGATGGAACTGGGCTATCACGTGACACTGGTCACAGATGCAATTGATGCGCGCCGCGCATGAGCTGAACGGGCCGACTTGTGCCCACGAGATTCTCACGACTGCCGAACTGATCTCGGCGCTGCGGGCTGGCCCGGCTTCGGCGGATTAAGTTCGGTGCCCCGTCCCGCACTCACACGGGCCGCGCAGGCTGGGGCCACTCCCGCTCCCGTTCCAGGAGGAAAATCGGAACGCCCGGGTGGAGGCCGTTGAGCGGCTGTGGCGTGAGTTGGTGCTCCGGGCTACGCCGGCGGATCAAAGGCCGGCTGATCCAGCACAGCGCTCATTTCTCACCGAGAGACTTGGCACGCGGTCGAGGGTGGCGAGATTTAGTGGAAACAACTGGGTAAGCTGCCAGCCCCTCCTGCCCATAATAAGCAGGAGGGGTCGCGCGGCCGATTAATGATTGCTGAGGGTAACGTTGGTGCCATCCATCTTCGTCAAAGTGATGTCAAAATTCTCCTGATAGCTGAAGGCCTGGTCCTGAAGGAATTTCAGTGCGACCGCTTCACCCAGCAGGAGTGAAGAATCGGTGTCGCTGCGCCAGTGAATGCCGGCATGAATGCCATGACCAAAGGAAATATTATGCGCGAGCTTATGCAGCTCGCCGTTGATGGTCATCGCTCCGGCATCCGGGCCGGTATATGGTTCGAATAATAGTCCGTCCGGCGAGGGCACCAAGGGGGTCAGTCCCAGATCTTCCAGCTTCTTGCTGCAATCGAAGAAGAATTTTAGCGCGGTAATGCAGGCGCCGGCTACCGTGCCATGCCCGGTCGGGTAGGCGGGATGTGGAGGGGAACCCTCGGGGAAGGCTTGGGAGAGCAGCCATGATCCGTTGCGCAACTGGCTGAGCTTGAGAGCTTCCGAGTTCAGCACGATTGGGTTCACGTGCGCCTGAATGGTGCCGCCGAAGCCGGTTTGCATGAGCTGGACGATGCCACCTCCGGCCTCCGGACGATGCCGCAGATGGACGACCCATTTCTGGTACCAGACCGCGTTAATGGCAGCTTTGGCGATGGCGCCGAGGGTTGCAGCAATGTCCGGGCCGCCGAATGTCCCAAACGGCTGCTGGTTCTTGTACACGTTGTAGGGGCTGCCTGGATTGGCAGGCAGCTTCCAGGTTTTAATCACGAGGTACGCGGTCAGGTAGGCCTGATAAAGCTCATCCACGTGCGTGAAGGCGGCAAGCCCGCGACCGTTATGCATATACCGCCGCTTGTCTCCGATCGTTATCTGCTCGGTGGGAGCTGCGCCGTTCTGGATGGCGAACCATTCGGCGGGGTCCGTCATGAAATCCTGGCCAGCCATATAGGTTTGCATTTTCTGATCGATCGCCTGCGCCCCCAGGCTGGTCGGCCAGATGCACAATTGCGAGAGGTAAGGGCCGATATTCTCACCGGCGAAATACTGCGGTTTTGGGCCAAAGCCGCCGCGGAACAAGAGCTGTGGGGCCACCTTTCCGCCGGAAGTCGGCCCGGCGTAGTTCGCCACCAGCGACGTCAGCTCATCTGCTGCGGCTATTGCGGTGGCGTTTTCGGGATACTCGGTAAACGGCACGTCTCGCAACAGCGACGCCCAATAGAGCTCTACAAGTTCAACGGCGTAGGCTGCGCTGGCCACCGTCGGCGGGGGTGAGACGACCGCATCGCCAAAATCCTGGGAATCATCGCCCACGGGTTGCAGGGCAAATGCTCCGAGGGGGTCATTGAGCCGGGTGACGCCGCCCAGCATCGGGTTAACTTCGTAGTTGGCGGTTCCTTCCGGCATGCCGCTGCTGTTACCACAAGCGTTGCGGAAGTTCTGAAAGGCTGCGGGATCGACGATCCCCGGTTGTTCCTGGCGGAGGCATTTGGAATAGGTCGCACTCTTGTCTACGTATGCCGTTTCGTCGCCGTTGGTGGTGTGCTTCAGCGAAGCGGTCGCTACAGCATCGGCTGTTGCCGTGCCGAATCGCAGGCGGAATGCATTCAGGCCCCGGGGGTCGGTCACACCGGGTGGCTCGCAGGCTGGTGGAACGGGTGGCAATTTGTTGAGATTGGCCATGTTTTCTCCGCTGGTCATTGCGCAGGGAAGCGCACGCGGCGTTTGGATACGACGCGATTGCGCGACTGATTGACATGTCGCTGATATAAGGAGTCGCTAAGACAACAGGCTTAGCTTGTCGCAATACTCGGCCGGTATCGACTGCCGGAGGTATGAAATAATTCAGAGACACCAGGCAGTGAACGTTTTCCGCGGCAACGGATCATTATAAATGATATCAGCACTGCAGGCTGGCCTAGCTGCGGCGGATTAAGCTCTGTGCCGCGCCCGCACTCATCTCGGGGCCGCGCAGGCTGGGCCACCCCCGTTGCGCAATGGAGCTGGGTTATCACGTGACCTCGGACAGAAGAATTGGAGCATCACTTTGCAGTGACAGGTTCTTCCTGGATGCGCGTTGCGTTGGATACGGCTCACGAGCCAGCTCGGCCTTAAGAAGAGTACCCGTAACCGTGCAATTGCTTGCACGGTTATCGGGGACTTCGAGGCTGTCCTGCTAGGCCCCAGCCCCAGACTAGCCTAGTGGCGTACAGAAAGCGCTGAGGCGTCGGCGGTGAGGGTGTGTCCCGGAATCGGGGTGCTGCCATTCGGCTGCACGTCGCTGATCATCACGCCTTGTGAGGTCTGATAGGCATAGACACCTCCGTCACCGTACTCATCTGTGAGCGCGAACTTGGCCGCCGTGCTGCCCTCATTAAGCGTGAGCGTGCTTCCGTTCCAATCGAAGGAGGTGGCCGTTATGCCCTGGAAAAGCACGTCATAAGTGTCGTGCTCCGGGGAGACGTGAATCGATCCCTGGAACTCGTTCGGATTACTGATATCGAGCGAACCTGCTGGACCAAGATCAAAGGACAGACCAGAGCTCACCGCGCCATCAACGGTCAGAAAGCCGTTATCAACCATAGTAAAAGTGCCCGTTCCGCCGATCTTGTCGGCGATGATATTCACCGTGGAATTGTCAACGAGATTGAAATCACCATCAACATTGAGATTTTGGCCGGTGAAAGAGCCGTCCCCTTGATAGAAGGAAGCCTTGTCAACGGTCAGGTTATTGAACTGCACACCTTGAAATGTATAGTTGGTTTGCGAGCTGACACTGTCGCTGGTAAAGATCGAGTTACTTTGCACGTTAAGGTTGACATCGTGGGGGTCTGGCCCTGAGGGGAAGTTAACATTAATGTCCTGTGTAATACTGTAGGAGTTTGCCGGCAGGACCAAGTAGTCCGCGCCCGAAAAATTAAGCGATACAGGTGTGCCGGGAGGAAGCGGGCTGTGGCTAGTGCCCGGTCCGGTCCATGGCGCCGAGGGGTTTCCGGTGTATTCCCACCAGAGGTGGCTCGCGTTCTCCTGCCAGAGGTGCCCGTTGACGTAGGCGGCTTCGATGACGTTGGCTGTATAGCCAAGAGGCTGGTAGCCGGCGGTATTGCTTACGTAAACGGTGCCCTGAGGAGTGATCGAAAAGATGTCACCGCTGCCATCGGTTATGGAGTCGTAGCCCGGTATAATCGTGGTGTCGTTCGGACTCGGCGTGCTCATTTCTACTGTGTCCTCAAAGTGGGCTTCGACCCCGAGCCACTATTTCTTACTGTGTCATAAATTCCTGCGCGACGTAATGCGCTGGCAGCAAGGGCAGCGCGGGAGAGTTTGCACCAATGCATGAGCGATCGCGATACGGACCGTGGCAATGGAGTTGAAGACATGGCGCTCAGGCCTGACTGGGGGACCCACGGGGTCGGTAACTGCGGGGTAGAGAAGGCATTTGGAAGATCCGGGCTCGAGGTTCTCCTGAGGGGGGAATCGCACTCCGTTCCGAGATCAGGAAGCCGTAGGCTGCGATCGTCAGCGTGGCGTGATGATGAAAGCCACGCCAGCCGCGTCCTTCATAGTGGCCGAGCCCAAGCTCCTGCTTCAATTCCTGATAGTCGCGCTCAATCCGCCAGCGCAGTTTGGCCAGATTGACCAGATTCCGCAGCGGCATATCGGCCGAGAGCGTCGACAACCAATATTTAGTTGGCTCTGTCTCTCCCTTCGGCCATTCGATCAAGCACCATTCTTCCGGTCTCGGGCTGGTGCGATAATAGTCACGATGCGCGGGCCGCACCCGTACCGCAGCAAAACGAGACGTCAGCCTGGCGTTGCTGCCTTCGCGCCAAGTGACGCTGTGCCACTGCTGTTTCGGCAACCTCAGTGCCAATTCCTTGACAGACACCGGCTTATGCTTCGCATCGCGTCGCACCAGCTTCGGCGGGCGCCCATTTCCGCTCCAGCGTTTCGGTCGCTTCGGCGCCGTGCCCGGAGCCCAGACGCTGGTGGAAGAGGGAATGCCGGCGACATAGCGCAAGCCAAGTTCGGTGATGCCATCGCGGAACTCGGTATCGACGCCATAGCCTGCATCCATCAGCAGAGTCGCCGGTGGCACGCCGGCCAGCAGCGCCGATTGGATCTGCCCCAGGGCGATCTGTGGTTTGGTCTGGAACGCAATGTCATCGGGAATGCCTGTCTTGGCGCGTCGGGCCACGTCATTGGCCCACACTTCCGGCAGATACAGCCGGTACGCGATCGGCAGGCTGGCGTGGTCGTTGGCGATTGACAGACTCACCGCGACCTGGCAATTATCCTGCTTGCCGAGCTGACCGCAATACTGCCTCGCGACGCCAACCGAATGCGTCCCCTTCTTGGGAAATGCGGTATCGTCGATAATCCATGCACGGATCGCGTCGTGCTGCTCGATGGAGGGTAACACTTGCTGACGCACGACGTTGAGCACCGCCTCGTCCGACCAGTCGGCTTTGGCGACAAGATGATGCAGCGATTGGTGCGTCGCCTGCACCCGTGCCGGTGCTACACGGGCGGCCATCGGTTCGATGCTCTTCCGCGGGCCGGGCAACACCAAACCAGTACAGTAAGAGTGGAACGGCGCCGCTCGGTCGGCGTGTCCGAGCGTCGCTGTCAGTGCCTCCACGTAGGCCGCGAATCGTGATTCGCTGCCGTGTCTGTCGGATTCGAGACCCACACTCCGCCTCCGCGAGTGAGAATCTCCATCCGTACATAACGAGGATCGAATCGTACAAGGGGATTTTTATGACACAGTAAGACTATGGCATTGTTGGAGAACCCATTGCGATGAAAAATAGCCGATCTCGTGGGTGTGACTGCCGCGCAATGAAACGCTTCAGCTCTTGTTCACCTCGGCCTTCAAGCTCTTTGGGATTTGACTGGGCGCCGATACTGAGCGCTTGAGGCCGAGTACAGACCCGGCCAAGGCTTGCCCGTGTCCCTTCTCCGGGGCTCCGGCGACATGGCGATGAACCAGCCGTGGTATTGCGCTCGCCAACTGCGACGGGCCGACGCTCAAAGCCTAATGGCCGCCGCCTCCCGCCTCATGTGATGTTGCATCGTTCACTGCCGAACAGAAGTCGCAGGGTGCATTAGCCCAGGCAGCGCACCCGGCACATGCGAGCATAGTTAACACGGCGAATGCCATTACGAATCGGTTCATGAAGATCGACACCACTCTACGCTGCCCAAGATCAGGGCAGCGTTCAGCCATATCTGGCACGATCTCGGCCGCCCGCAACCCGCCCGCCGCTGCGTCTGCGCTAGCTCCGGGGACGTGAAATAGTAATAGTATGAGAGTGATGGAAGAAGGCTGCCTCCGCCTGGTCTACCGGAATCTGCCTGGTCTCGGTCGGGGCTTTAGTCCGCCTGGAGATGGCCCGTTCCCTGCCATCCTCCTTTTGCACGGCAGCGAAGGAGGTTTCGCCGGCTGGCGTCATTGTTTTGCGATGATTCTTGCGGCACATGGCTTGCTCTGCCATGGATGCGCATCGAAATTGAGCGCTGCAGCGGCCCGTTTTCCTTAGCCGACGAACTAGAGTGCGGAGGTGACTTCCCGGCTAGAGCAGATTGAGGATGACTGGAAACGCGGGCCCTCACCCGCCGCGCTGACGCGCGGCGACCTCTCCCAAAGGGAGAGGTGAACATGGCGCGCCGTTTCCGGTCATCGTAAACACGCTCTAGCGGACCGGCTGCGTGCCACAGGACGCGTACCCGAGGTTCATTTGTACGAAGGAGAAGGACACCGGCTTGGAGCTGCCGCGCAGAACTCACAACCACCTAGTCATCAGCTTTTTTCGGCGGCATCTGATGCGGTGAACAACAACGCAACTGCCGCCGCAGGGGCGCACTGGCCCACATCCACCCCAGCCATGTGCGGTATCAGCTCATCAAAATCAACGCACCGCCGCTCCAGCCGTGCCGCTAACCGTACCGCCAGACGTCTCCCCGCTCCCGCCGCAATCACCGGCGCCTTTCGCGATAAAGTTGCGGCTGACAGCACCAGCATCGCTCCGTCCATAATCCGCCGAAGCTGGGCCTCCGCAAACCACGCCGCCACCTCACGCCACTCCGCCTCCGAGCCATCTGCCGCGTCGCAGCCCACCATCCGCGCCAGCCGCGCGCGCGAGGCCCCCACGGTCTTTTCGCGCCCATCCGCGGCGGGCATCTGATCCACACCCTCCGGCAACTCTCCCAACACCCGATAGACATCCGCGCTGGTTGCAAACAGCTCCGCAGCCACCCCAACCCACGAACCCCTGACCGGTGCCCGCGAGGCCAGCGCCATTACCGGAGTCCGCACCAATCCGGTATAAACCAGCTCCCCGCACGCCAGCCGCTCCGCATCGCTATACCCCCGCGCCGCGACCATTCCTCCATGCACCGGCACGACATCCGCGGTCGTGGACCCGATATCAACAAACAGTCCTTCCCCCACCAGCCGCCCCGCCAATGCAGCACTCGCGTGCCAGTTCGCCGAGGCGATATCGTCAACATGCTCCCGCGCGGCCGAGGCCGGTACCATCCCCGCCCGCCCCCCATACAAAACCACCGCCCCAAGAAGGGACTGCAGCTCTTCCGTAATCCGCGCTACCCCTTCGGCCCGATCGCTGAAAACATCTGCAAGCTCCCCAGTCATCGTCGCCACGTGCCGTTCCGCCGCCCCGAGTTCAGCCGATGCCGTCGCGAGCGCCTCTCGCAGCCGCTCCAATCCCAGCCACAGCGGCATTGGAACCTGTACCACCTGCACAATCCGCCCGCCCTCCGCGCGCGCCGCTTTCAGATGCGCCCCGCCCACATCCCAACCGATCACGCAGTCCAAATCTCCCTCCCACACACTTGACCCTGCTCCCCACGCGTCCACCATAGCAGCCATGGAGGTAATTCCCGTCATCGACCTTAAGGGCGGCGTTGTCGTGCATGCACGGCAGGGCGATCGCGACGCCTATCGCCCGATCGAAACGCCACTCAGCCCATCCAGCGCACCGGCCGACGTCGTCGCGGGTCTTCTGAAACTATATCCGTTCCGTCGTCTCTACATCGCCGATCTGGATGCAATCACCGGCGGCAGCCCTCACACCACCATCCTGCTCGACCTCGCAGCGCAATTCCCACAACTGGAACTTTGGATCGATAATGGCATCGCCAACGCGGCCGTCGCCACGAGCTGGCTCGACCAAGGCGTCGGCCACCTCGTTATCGGCAGCGAATCACAGACCGACATGAAGTTATTGCAGACGCTACGAACTTGCCCGCGAACCATCCTGTCGCTCGATTTCCGCGGCGAAGCCTTCCAAGGGCCTTCCGAAATCCTCCACAATACCGAGCTCTGGCCAAACCGCCTGATTGTTATGACTCTGGCCCGTGTCGGCAGCAACAGCGGCCCGGATCTAACGCAACTAAAATCCATCATAGCACGCGCCGGGGATCGCTCCATCTACGCTGCCGGCGGCGTACGCAACCTTTCCGACCTGCTCGCGCTAACGGACGCTGGAGTCGCCGGCGTGCTCGTCGCCACGGCGCTCCATACCGGCAAACTAACTGCGACAGACCTAGTCGCAACCGCCCGGCCATAACGACCGGGCGGCGCCCGCAACCTAGAGAAGGTTGCGGCTGACTGGAGGACCCTCACCCGCCGCGCTGACGCGCGGCGACCTCTCCCAAAGGGAGAGGTGAATATGGCGCGCCGTTTCCAGTCATCGTGAACACGCCCTAGCTCGGCGAGAACGGGTGCTTCGCGCTATCGCGCTGCCGCACCACCTCGGCCGCGTTCGGCTCGCCCCGAACCGCGTGCGCAATCGCCTCTTTCGTGGCGCGATAGTTGTAGTCGTGGATCTTGCGGTCGTCGCTGGCCTCCCAGTGAATGAACACGCCAACGCAGATGAACAGGTCATCCGCCTCGCTCTGGGGGATCACACCCTCAGCGACGCTGTCGGCCACCGCCTTTGCCACGGCATGCTGCGCCGGACCGAACATCTGCACCGCTTGCTTCGCGCCCTTGATCGTAACCTTGTTGAACAACACGGTATTCGGCTTGGTGGGTAGGTTCGGCGCGACCACCGCGAGCAGCGTGGTGAACCCATCCTTGTTGTTGGTCAGCGCATGGCAGAACGCCGAATTCAGCGGCACTCCCACGCGGACCCATGATCAGGTCAACATGCGCGACCTCGTTCCCCTCTCCCACCAGAGACTCGCCGACACAAACCTTGTTGATTGTGGGCATTGGTGTCTCACTCCCTTGATGCAGATTACGGAAAATTTGGAAGCCGCCCTGCGGTCAGGCCGCCCCCGTTACTCAACCATCATCACCCGGCACGGGCAAGACACTCCCTGAGCCGCCCGGCGAAAATCGTCGCCACCGTCAGGTCGGCACAGGTGCCGGGATTGATCCCGCGCTGTTTCAGATTGGCATCCCAATCGAGCAGCGCAGGCGCCGCTGTCGCGGGATTGTTATGTGCGAGGAATGTGCTCTCCACTTGGCCCGCGGTGCACCACACCTCCGTGGCCACCGCCGCGCCCAGCTTCCGCGCCACGTGGCTATCGAGGCCGCTCGCCAGAAACCGCAGATAAACGGCGACTGCCGCCCATTCCCGGTCGCCCCACCGTTCCATCGCCTTTGCATAGGCCGGCAGCCCCGTCTCGAAGACCTCCCCAAACCCGGTCACGTATTCGCCCGCGATCCGGTCGCGTGGCGCTGCCTCCGCCATCGCCTCAAGGAGCGGCACAGTTGCCGGCGCGTGCACATCATGCCGCGCCGCGCTTCCCAACCCACCCGGAGCCGCCAGCACAATCGCCTGAAACACCAGCGCCGTATCGGCCACCCCGGCCGCCCTGATCATCCGGCGCACTTCGGCGCGCAAATCGCCGCCCGCCTCGGCTGCCATGGCCAGCGGCGCACACAGCAACAAAATGCCCAGGTTGGTATTCTGGCCCACCGCGGCCCGCGTGGACTGCACCGCTCCCAATACGCGTGCACCCAATCCTGCCCCGGTCGCGCATAGCGGCCCGGCCGCAACCTCCGCACTGCGGATAAAATCCGCCGGGGTCATGCCGTGGCCGTCGATCCACGCATGAACATTTCCCGGCTTTAGCGCCCGGATTTCCTCCTCGCAGGCGGCGCGAAATGCCGCCTCGATCACAGCGCCCGCAAAACTGCGGCGGCCACATGCCGCGCAATCGGGACCTCGGTCACGGTTTGTAGTCCTTTCCAGCCGGGCATGCTGTTCACCTCGATGACCATGGGTTTGCCGCCCGGGCCCTGTATCAAGTCCAACCCCGCGTAGTCCGCACCCACCGCTTGCACCGCCCCCAGAGCAGCCGATACCAGATCATCGTCCGGCGACAACGGCTCTGGCACCCCACCGCGCCGCACGTTGGTAATCCAATCGCTCCCGCGCCGGGTCATCGCCGCGACCACCTCGCCTCCGCACACCAGCAGCCGGAAATCGCGGAACCCGCCCGTCTCAGCGCTGGGCACGAAGCGCTGCAGGTAATACACGCCCGCCACCGCCTCCGGCTCCGGTAACTCCTCGGGGGCCCGCACCAGCCGCAATCCCCGCCCCTGAGACCCGAACAGCGGCTTCACTACCAGGCCCTGCTCTCTCCGCGCCACCGCCTCCGCCGCGTCACGCCCCTCTACGGCGAAACTCGCCGGCGTAGCTACCCCCGCCCGCGCCAGCAGAAAGCTGGTCATGCTCTTATCCACGCAGCGCTCGATCGCCGTCGCGCGGTTCCAAACCACGACGCCAAGTCCACCCAGAGCGTGCAGAATCCCCAGCCGCCGGGTTACTTCCTCGAACGTGCCCGCCCCAATCGTTCGCACCAGTACCGCATCCGGCAGCCCCTCAAACCCCGCGATCCGCAGCCCTGTCCGAACCGTCGTATCAAACACGCACTCGGCCAGCCGGATCGTCCTCGCCTCCGCACCCAGCTCGCGAAACGCCTGGAGCAGGGTGCGGGCCTGCCAGTCCGGGTCGGTTACGGCGATTGCGATGCGCGTCAACCGAACGAGGCGTCCAGCAATCCCGGATCCAGCGCCCCGGCGCGAAAGGTTTCGCCGGTATCTATCGCCATCACCAGCACTTCCGCTGGGCTGAACAGCATCGGGTCGATCGCATAAAAGTCGCCCTTGGCCGCGCGGAAGATCTCCGCAAACGGCCGCCCATAGTCACGCGATGCGCTGGCGGGAAGCTGAGCCGCCAGGGCGCGCGCCTCCTCCGCCGGCCCGGTCAGAAACAACTGCACGCGCCCGCCGAAGATAATCGCGTCGTTGGTCCGCCCCATTGCGGTGATAAAATCCGGATGCGGCGGAGGCAGCGGCGCGCTGCCCATCCCATCCATCACGCGCTCCAACGGAAAGTGCAGCGCGTGCAGTTTGTGCAGCGCCACCTCCAGCACCCGCGCCACCACCTGCACGCTGCCCGCCAGGCTCTGAGTTGGCGCGAACACCACCCCCAGCCGGTCCGGCTTCACGCCGCAATCCTGTGCGATCCGCGCCAGCAGCTCGGGCGGAGGCGCACGTGGGCTTTCCAGCACCAGCACCGCCGTATCCGCAGCATCCGCATAATCCAGCTCGTTGAATAATGGCTCGCGCCGAGCCAGCGCCCGCGCCGGCCCCGATCCCAGTGCAAAGAAAGCATCCGGCTTCTCGCCATGCTGCAGGCTCCAGCCCGCGTACTGGCTGCCCAGACAGGCAATTACCGGAACCGAAGATGCCGCGCTGATCTGCCATGGCCACTTCGGGAAGGCGGCGTCCGCATCCAGCCGCACATCCCCCAGCCCGCCCATACAGATCTCCGCGATCCGCACCCCCGCGGCGATACCGCCCGGGTGCCTGGCCCCGGCATCCACGAGGATCTCGCCCGCAGGCCCGCGCGTCACGTCAATCCGCAAAACGGGCGCATCCGCGCATAGCGCCTCAAACCGCGGCCACGCGCGCTGATTGACGCTGATCATCTCGTTGCGTCCTCCGCCAATGAAAGCACCGCCTGGACCCGCTGCATCGCCAGTGCCCGCGCCGAGTCCGCATCCGCCGCCTCCGCCCGCACCGTGCAGAACGGGGCCGCTGCCGCCAGCGCAACGCCCGCCGACTGCCGGTCCGAGGCCCACTCCGGCCACGCAAACCCCGGAGGCAGGCAAATCGGCCGCCGCGCATACGCAATCACGCTCGCCACCCCAGCCTCGGGGACCGCCACCTTTGCGGGCGCTGCCCCGACGCACGCCTCCACATGCGCCTGGAACAACCCCGGCGCCGCGAACAGGTCCAATGTGGCCCCCGGCCGGGGATTGATCTCCAGCAGATGGAAATTATCACCCCCCACCAGGAAGTCGGCGCTGTTCAAACCGTTGAGCGGTATCTCCTTGGTCAGCCGCCGCACCGCGTCCGTCAGCCGCTCCGTCATCGCCGGTACTCAATCCAGCCGGCCGTGCCGCCCCACCATACCGGAAGGGCCGCCCCGGCAACGGCGCTGCCCATTGTTCGCTGAAGCCCAGCACCCGACACCGCCCTGCTCCCGCCAGGAACAGCGCTGAGACCGGCTTTCCCTCCACCCACCGTTGCAGGTACCGCCCCCGCCCGGCCGCCCGGCCGGGCACCGCACTGCGCACATGTGCCCCGCCCGCGCCGCCGATCCGCTTCACCAGCCACGCCTCGCCCGGAGCAGGACCCAGTCGCACCTTGGGATGCGGGATGCCTGTCCGCGCGCACGTATCCGCCAGCCGGAACGGATCCTTGACCAGCCGCACCGTGTCTCCTGCATTGCCCAGTACCCGATAACGGCTCGCTAGGCACTCAAGCGCCTGCGGCCGCCGCTCGAACCCCGACCCATACACCAACCCGGCGATCTGCCGCCCGGTTGCCAACCGGTCCAGAACGCGCAGCAACGCCGGCCGCGCAATCCCGGCCCGCAGCCCACCTCTGAGGCGCGCCTGCGCCACGGCGACTTGCCGCGTGTCATCATCGGCAAACAAATCGGCCACCAGCGGGGCATACCCATCGCGCCGCGCCGCCTGCGCCAGTGCTCGCCCCGACACACTGGCGATCAGAACCTCCGGTCCCAGTGTCTCGTATCCTCCCATGGCCGGCCACCGAGCCGGCCCCTCAGGCGGCCTTCACTTCCCGCGCAATCCTCTGCGCCAGCTCGAACGCATGGCGAAAATCAAGCGCCACGGGCTTCGTCGCCTCGATCATCTGCCGAAACAGCCCGAACTGCGTCTGATACTTGATCCGCCCGATGGCCAGCGCCCCGATCCCCTTGATTGGCGAGCCTTGGATCGGCGTGCCATCCGCCATCACGTCGACCCCCTCGACCCCCGCAGGCGGAACAGCATTCACATCGGCCGCCACCAGCAGCCGCTTCGCCTGAGACAGCAGCGCCGAGGAGAGGATTTGCAGCCCGGCCCTGCCGGCGCACAGCGCCACGTCCGCATCCGACAGCAGCTTGGCCTTCAGCTCCTCGTTGCTCGCATCCGCCGGCGCGGGATGAACCCCAAACCTCTTCGCGATCTCCTCCGCCGACCGGCTGACCCGCGTGATCCCATCGTAGCCCGCCATCAACACCTCGGCCCCCTGCAGCGCCGCAATCACCGACGAGGCGAACCCGACCACCCCCGTGGCGCCAAACACCACCACCCTCTTCCCCTTGAGGCCCCCTACCGCCTGCTCCACCCGCGCTACCATCGCGGCCGCTGTCGTGAACGAGCCCGCCGGGTCGGCGAACAATGAAACGATGAATGGGGGCACCATCGCCTTGCGCGCACTCTCCAGCATATCCAGCGCCACCAGCGCGTCCTTGCCGCCGAAGAAAATCCCCGTATCCAGCGCCTGCTTCGGCGGGCGCGAAAAAATCGCGTCCTGCACAAGCCCGGCCACTTCCTCCGCCTTCACACCGTTATACGGCAGTAGAACGTCGTACCCGGCATCCGCGGCCATGTTTGCATCGAACGGACTGACATGCGCCGTCGGACTCAGCAGATGCAGGATCTTCTTGGACATCTGGCTCCCCCTTACTATTGCGAGATAACAGCGCCGCGGTTCAGCGGCCGATGGACCGAAAAAGCCAGCGTCCCTTGCTCCGCGACCCTTTGCGCCACGCGCAACAGCCGCGCTGCTTCATCCGCCGACCCGGCAAACGCGAAGCCCGTCGGGCCCCAGGACGACTGACCCACTGCCGCGGCGCCTTCCCCTGCCAATCGATCCAATACCGCCCCCACCGCCGGGCTGGCACACCATCCGCCCTGCGCCGACGCGAAATACCCGCCCACGAGGCGCTGTATTTCCGAAATCGCGCCCCCAAACCGCGCCAGATCAGCCTCGGCGAGCGCCGGGAGAACCTGCATCACCGCCAGCCGGCATAGCCGGTCCGCCTGTGTTTCCGGCATCTCCGCTAGCGAGGCAAAAGCCGCATGCTCGTTCGGGCCGAACAGCCCCCGCCGCGAACAATCCCTGATCAGCAGAACCCGCCAGCCCTCTGGCACGGGTAGACGCGCAATCAAAGGCGGTAACCCGCCCCCCGGCCCAGGGCCGCCATCCACGACGAACCCACCGGACTGAAACAGCGCGATCCCAATCCCCGAGCGCGCTCCCCGCCCCAGCAATACCGCATCCGCCCCGGGATCTAGGGGCAGCCGGTAGAGCCGCCGCACCGCCGCCCCCACGGCCAGAGCAAGCTGGGTTCCTGATCCCAGCCCCGAATGCGCCGGAATCGCTTCGTCCAGCTCCAATGCGTGACCGCGCGGCACCCTTAGCGCCGCCTCAAGCCGAGCCAGATACCGCTCCGCCCGCGCCGCCTCCGGCCCCTTCACAATCCTGTGCGAAGTCCGCTGCAGGCTAACCCGCGTCTCCGGCCCGTCCAACGCCATACCTAGGCTGCCGAACCGCCGCCCGAGCCCGCCGTGCAAATCCAGAAACCCAAGGTGCAGCCGCGCCGTGGCGCGCACCGTCACTTGAGCTTCCGTATCAGCAAATCGCTGCACCCCCGCATCAGCCATGCCGCATGTTGCACTCCGGTTGCCCACAGGGACAACATGGACGACAACATCGGCGTACGTCCAAGCCACGGAGTAATACGCACATGACCGAACAAACCAAGGAGCGCGTTTACTCTGAAGCCGAAATAACCGACCGGCTGAAGCGCGAGCTCCCTCACTGGACCTATGAACGCGACTGGATCCGCCGTCGCTTCCGCACCCACAGTTGGAAGGGTACGTTGATGGTGATCAACGCCGTCGGCCACCTCGCCGAGGCAGCCTGGCACCATCCCGACATCACCGCCTCCTACGCCTGGGTCGAAGTGCGGCTCATGACCCATACGGCTAAGGGCATCACCGACAAGGATTTCGCCCTGGCCCGCAAGATCGAGGAAGTCGTTACATGGCGTCCCGAACCCGGCGGCCCGCTGGAGGGGACGCCGGAGAAGAACCAGCGCTTCGCCTACATCAAATACGACTGAGGTGGGCGGAACGACTGCCGGCCTGGATGCCGCCATCCAGGCCGCCGCCGCGGTACTTGCCGGCGCCCGCCAACCTCTGATCGCCGGCCTCGGCACCGACATCGAGGGAGTCACCGCCGCGATCGAACTTGCCCGGCACCTGCGCGGCGTGGTGGATCACGCCAGCTCCGGGGCTCTGCTGCGCGACCTCAACATCATGCGGACCCGCGGCTGGATTATTACCAGCCCGCTGGAAGCCCGCGCCCGCGCCGATGTTCTTCTGCTCGCTGGTGCCGGCCTTCACCCTGCCCCCGCGGAACTCCAACCGCTGCTCGACGCCAGCGCGCCATCCTACTTCCCCAACATCCAGCGTCGCATCCTCCGCCTTATGCCCAGAAGCGACGAGTCTTCCCCCCCTCTTGCGGGAGGGGGCCGCGGGGAGGGGTCGAACCAAAAAACTGCCGATATCAATTCCTATGCCGACACCCTCATCGATCAGCTCGCCCTGCTCCGCATGATCCTCGCTGGGCGCGCCGCCACCGCCCCCGACCACCTCCGCGAAACTGCCGAAGCTCTCCGCAAGGCCCGCTACAGCGTCATCGTCTGGTCCGCCGCCCATCTTACCGAACCAGCAATCGAAACCATCTGCGGCCTGATCGAAGACCTGAACGCCAGAACGCGCTGCGCTGGCCTTCCCCTTGCCCCAGGCGACAACACCGCCGGCGCCGCCCAGACCGCGGCGTGGCTCACCGGCTACCCCCTGCCCGTCGGCTTCCCGCGCGGCGTTCCCGAACACGACCCATGGCGCTTCGACGCCATCCGCCTCGCCGAAAGCGGCGAAGCCGAAGCCGCGATCTGGATCGCTGCGCTCGGCACTACCGCCCCACCCTGGCAACGTGGCCTCAAGCTCATCGCCCTGGTCACAAACGAAACTTCTGTCTCCACCTGGCTGACGAAACCTAACGCCGTTATCATCGTTGCCCGCCCTGGTATCGACCATAATGCCATCTTTTACGACCCCCGCTTCGGAGCCTTCGTCGCCCGCACCGCGGCCGCGCCGTCATCCACCCCGCCTGTCGCCACCGTCCTGCGCGCCATCAGGGCCGTCCTGCCATCATGTTGACCCTCCTCCGCGGCGGCCGCGTCATCGATCCCGCCAATGGGATCGACGAAGTACGCGACTTGTGGTTCCAGGACGATCGCATCATCGAACCCGCGCCCGGTCAGCAACCGGCCCACACCTACGATGCCTCCGACCTCATCGTGCTCGCCGGCGGCATCGACATCCATTCCCACATCGCCAGCGCAGCCGTCACGGCCGCGCGTTTGTTGCTTCCGGAACTACGCAAGAACGGGGACGTCGCCCCTACCCCCGTCTCCACCCGCATCGGCCAGCTTTATGCCGCTATGGGCTTCACCCTGGTTGTTGAACCCGCGGTCCTGCCGCATCAGTCAGTCCAGGCGCACGCCGAACTGTCCGCCATCCCGCTGATCGACAAAGCCATGCTCGTCGTTCTCGGTAACGAGGACTACCTGCTCCGCCTGCTCCGAGCTGGCGAAAGCGAGGCAGCCATTGCCGCCTACGCCGCGCGCACGCTCGCCGGCAGCCGGGCAATTGGTCTCAAATGCATCAATCCAGGCGGCAGTGCCGCGTTTAAAGAAAACGCCAGCGCTTTCGGCCTGGACGACGAGGTGCCCAGTTACGGCGTCAGCTCTCGCCGGATCATGCAGGCCCTGCAGCACACTGCGCACAACCTCGGCATCCCTCATCCCCTCCATCTGCACTGCAACAATCTCGGCCTGCCGGGCAACATCGAAACCGCGCTGGCAACCATCGACGCCTCCGATGGCCTGCCGCTCCACCTCGCGCACCTGCAGTTCTATGCCTACGGCAAAGAAGGCAAGCGCGGCTTCTCCTCCGCCGCACCGCAACTTGCAGAGGCCGTCAATGCCGCCCCCAACATTACTGCCGATGTCGGCCAGGTGATGTTCGGCCAGACTGTCACGATCTCCTGCGATACTTTGCGCCAGTTCGGCGGCCGCCATGCCGCCCATCCGCACAAATGGGCGATCAATGATACCGAGGGCAACGGCTACGGCATCGTTCCCTACCGTTACCGCCGCACCAGCGGCATCAACGCCATTCAATGGGCAGCCGGCCTGGAACTGTTTCTATTGATACAAGATCCCCGGCGCGTGTTCTTCACCACCGATCACCCTAACGGCGCCCCCTTCACCGCCTACCCCGACCTTTTCGCCCTGCTCATGAGTCGCGATCTGCGCGCGCAGTGGATCCAGGAACTGCCCGCCGCCGCAATGGCTCTCGCCGCCCTGCCCTCCATCACGCGCGAGTATAATTGGACCGAGATCGCCATCATGACCCGAGCCGCACCGGCCCGGCTGCTCGGTCTGGCCGACCGCGGTCACCTCGCCCCTGGCGCCCGCGCCGACGTCGCCGCCTATCGGCCAGAGCAGGACGGGGCGGCAATGTTTCGCGGGACGGCACTCGTCTTTAAGGATGGCGAGCTCATCATTCGCGACGGCCAGCCACTGACAGACCGCCCCGGCCGCACCCTCGCCGTCTCCCCGCCTGCCGCCGACGACACGAAAATCGCCGCTTACTACCACGACACGTATGGCGTCAGCCGGAACGTGTTCGACGTGCCCGACTGGATCGCGCCCTTCGAGTCCGTGCCATGCCGCTGAGCGCCAACGGCGTCCGCATCGACGACACCTTCGCCGAGGCGTTCGACATGCGCGCCACCGCGCTGACGATCACCGCCGACAGCTTGCAATGGGCGCGCCAGGCCGCGACCAGTCTGTGCGGTTTCGCCACCTCCGTCATTGCATGCGGTGTCGAAGCCGCTATCGATCAAGAGCTTCCGCCCGACGCTACTCCGGACGGCCGCAACGGCGTCCGCGTGCTCCTGTTTGCCGCTAATACCTCCGAACTTCAGCGTCAATTGCAGAACCGGGTTGGCCAGTGCGTGCTGACCAGCCCCGGTAGCGCCTGCTTCGCCGCGCTCGACGGCACGGAACAACTGAAACTAGGCGATGCTATTCGCTGGTTCGGGGACGGGTGGCAGATCTCCAAACGCCTCGGCTCCCGTCGCTACTGGCGCATCCCCGTTATGGACGGTGAATTCGTTTGCGAAGGAACCACCGGGCTTACCAAATCCGCTGTCGGCGGCGGCAACCTGATCCTGGTCGGCTCCAGCACGCTGGCCACACTGCGCGCGGCCGAGGCTGCCGTCGCCGCCATCGCCAAAGTTCCCGGCGCCACCGCGCCCTTTCCCGGCGGCATCGCCCGCTCCGGTTCCAAGGTCGGCTCGCAATACAAGAAGATGATCGCCTCCACGAACCACGTCTTCTGCCCCAGCCTCAAAGGCATTGCCGAAACCGCACTGGAATCGAACGAAACCTCTGTCCTGGAAATCGTCATCGACGGCCTTACCCCCGATGCCGTTGCCGCCGCGATGCGCGCCGGGCTTGCCGCCGCCGCGGCACTCGGTCCCGAACACGGCGCCAGCCGGATCACCGCAGGTAATTACGGCGGCAAGCTCGGCCGGCATCATTTCCGCCTCGCGGACATGCTGCCATGAGCGGCCTTCGCTTCAGGCTCCGCACCGAACCGGATCAGCGCCTTGATCTTTCCGTCCTTACGCCCGACCGCCTGGCTGGGCTTACCGAACCCGAAATCGTCCGCCTGCCCCTCGCCACCACCAAACAAAACGTTTCAGTCGGGGACATCTTCACCCTTCAGATGGACGACCCGACCGACATCGTCATCGAGGGCAGCTCAGCCCGTTTCGACAACGTTGCAGCCGCAATGACCACCGGAGCGATCCGCGTCACGGGAGATGTCGGGCTTCACGCCGGCCACCTCATGCGCGGGGGCAAACTCGCCATTGAAGGCGACGCCGGTCCCTTCGCCGCCTCCGGTCTGCGCGGGGGCCAGATTGCGATTTCCGGGAGTGCCGGTCGCTTCCTTGCCGCGCCCGGACTCGGAGAGCAGGGCGGCATGCGGGGGGGAACTGTGGTGGTTCGGGGTGGCGCCGGCGCGGGCGCCGCCACCCGGCTGCGCCGCGGCACAATCATCATCGAAGGCGGCGCAGACGCGGACGCCGCCGCCTCTATGATCGCCGGCACGCTCATCATCTGCGGTCGCCTGTCCGCGCCCCCAGGACGCCTTATGCGCCGCGGCACCGTCCTCCTCCGCCATCCCATAACGCCCCCGGTCGGCTTCGCGTCAACCGGACGCTCAAGCCCGGTATTCCAGGCCCTGCTTGCCAGCTTTCTTCGCCCGCTCAGCCCTCTTGCCGCAACACTTGCGCAGCAAACCGTTCACCGTCTCGCCGGCGATTTGTCGGCGGATGGCAAAGGTGAAATTCTCATGGCCGCCAGCCACACGTGATTACCCATGCCACTTGTCAAGCCAGGCCACTGCCCAATGTCATCGCAGCCACCGACATCCCCGGAGCCGCCGGATGAATCTGGTTGACCTGATCGTGACCGCTTGTCTTTTGGCACATCCCACGGTCTGCAAGGACCACCACATCATTCTTCAGTCCCAAGGCTCGCTCCGGAGCTGCGTGTATAACGCTCAACTGTACCTCGCCCGGTGGGCGGGAGAACATCCGGGTTTGAAAATCGTGCGCTGGAGCTGCGCCTGGCCTAACCAGGAAGGCGAAGGCGCGTAACATACATCTTTCAGCGACCCTTTGTCTCTATCTCTGCGGCCGGTGCGTCGGCCTAAACACAAGTCCATCACCCCGAAACTTTGGCTTAGGCCCGCAGTCGTCTATACCGGCCGCAACAACCACCCCGCGGAGGAACGCACCGAGAATGCAAACTCCTGACGGTCTTGGCCGCCGTGCCATCCTGGCGGCCCTCGGCACTGCCTCCGCAGCCGCGGCTGTCACCGCACCCGCTCGCGCCGATAGCCCGGAAGTTGTGAAGGTCGGCTACATCCGCTGGATGGAGCATACCCCAACCATTTCGTTGCTCGACCGGCCTGCCCGCAACGATGGCATCGCCGGCGCGCAGATGGGAATAGACGACAACAACACCACCGGCCGCTTCCTCGGCGAGCAATATACCATCACCGACGTTCCGGTTTACCCGCAGGACGATCTCGCCACCAAACTAGCGGGCCTGACGCAGAACGGTGTCGCACTCGTTGTTACCGACGCACCGGCCGCACAGGTGCTTCAGCTCGCCGACGCCGGACGCGAGAAGAATGTAACCATTTTCAACATCCACTCGCCTGAAGATTCTCTCCGTCAGCAGAATTGCCGTGCCAATGTCGTTCATGTGGCGCCCTCCCGCGCCATGCTCGCCGACGCGTTGGGCGAGTATCTCGCCTGGAAAAAATGGACCCGTTGGCTGCTGGCCTACGGCTCGCATCCGAACGATGCCGCGATGCGCGACGCTTACCGCCGCTCCGCCAAGCGCTACGGTGCCCGTATCGTGCAGGAGCGCCAGTACACGGCCAAGGCCGGCTCGCGCGAAACCGATACCGGCCTGCTGCAGATTCAGCAGCAACTGCCCGTCTTCACCCAGCACGCGCCCGAATACGACGTGCTGGTTGCTGCCGATGAAAACCAGGTGTTCGCCGGCTATCTGCCCTACCGCACCTGGGACCCGCGCCCGGTCGCCGGCTCCGCCGGGCTGATGCCCGTAAGCTGGTCCCCCAGCAGCGAGTCCTATGGTGGGGCCCAGATGCAGGATCGTTTCATCAGCACGTTCCATCGGCTGATGAAGCCGCTTGACATGAATGCCTGGGTCGCCACCCGCCTGATCGGGGAAGCCGCCAGCCGCACCAATTCCGCCGACCCCACCAAAATCATGGCTTACATGAAGGGGCCGGACTTCCAGATTGGTGCCTACCGTGGCGAGGCGCTGTCGATCCGTAGCTGGGATTTTCAGGTGCGCCAGAACATCTTCCTCGACGACGGCCGCAACGTCGCCTCGATTTCGCCCCAGCCCGGCTACCTGCACCCCGTGACCGACCTCGATACGCTCGGCTTCGACCGCCCCGAAACCGAGTGCAAACTGAAATAACCCACTGGAGGGAACCCTTGCGCACCACGCTTGCGATCGCCTTATGCGGCCTCGGCCTAACCACCCCACTGCCCGCGCACGCCTACATCGCCTACACATCCAATGAACGTGACAACACGATGTCGGTTGTCGACCTTGATGCCGGCAAGGTCATCAAGACGGTCCCCACTGGCCAGCGCCCGCGAGGCATCCTCGTCACCCCCGACGGCAAATACGTCCTGGTCGCTGATGGCGATGACGACGAAATCCAGATGTTCGATACCAAGACCTTCCAGGTTGTCCGAACCATCCCAACGCCGGACCCCGAGCTGTTCGCGCTCCGCCCTTCCGGCAATCCGCTCTATGTTTCGAATGAAAATAACGCCCTGGTAACGGTGTGGGACATCAACACCGGACAGAAGATTGCCACCATTCCAACCGGCGTAGAACCGGAAGGTATGGCCGTCAGTCCAGACGGCCAGACCATCGTCAACACGTCTGAAACCACCAACATGGCGCACTTCATCGACTACAAAACCGAGAAAATGGTCGGCGCCGTTCTGGTCGATCCGCGCCCGCGCAACGCCCGCTTCAAGCACGATGGATCAGAGGTCTGGGTCTCCTCCGAGCTCGGCGCTACCGTTAGCGTCATCGATCCCAAGACCCACGCCATCACCCACAAGATCTCCTTCCCCATCCAGGGCCTGCGTGGCGACGAAATCCAGGCAGAGGACATTCGTTTCACCAAGGACGACAAAATTGCCTTTGTCGCCCTCGGCCCCGCCAACCGCGTCGCTGTGGTGGACGCAACCACGTACAAAGTTAAGAAATACCTCCTGGTCGGCGAGCGCGTCTGGCATCTCGATTTCACACCAGATTACAAAGAGCTGCTCACCGCCAACGGCCTATCCAACGACATCTCGGTCATCAATGTTCCAGACCTCACTGTCACCCGCTCCATTCCCGTCGGGCAGCAACCCTGGGGCGTCGTCGTCAATCCCGCGAGCAAACCATAACTCCATTGATTAACATTAACACAGAGAAGTCCGTGAACCACAGAGCACCACGGAGACACTTCAGACGACCAGACGCCGCAGCCCATCGTTAAGCCGACTTGCCACTGCCGGGCGAACCCTATCTCGGTACCTTCCAGTTCGCGGCACAGGCACCGTTCATAAACTGATTCAAGCAGCCCCGGCCCAATCTCCGGATGGACATCTATCGCCAGACCGATCACGCGTTTGGACAAGTGCTCTGCCAATAGCAAGTTTGAACTCGTGTGGCGCTCCGTGGTCCTCAGCCTTCTCCGTGGTTAATGCTAAGGAAGAATGAACCGCCCTAGCGCCGCCCCCAAACGCACCGGCCCAACCAACCAGCGAACCCGCCCCGCCCCCCGCCTTGAACCGCCCACCCTCCGGGTGCAATCTGCCCTCCAAGCCGGCAACAACAGGGGGACACCATGTCGCAACAAAAACAAAACCCAAACCTCGCGCTCCTGAAACGCGAGCTCGCCGAGCACCGCATTAGCCGCCGCGAGTTCGTCCGCTTTGCCACCCTGCTCGGCATGGGCGCCCCCGCAGCTTACGCTCTCGCCGGCACCACCCCCGCGGTTGCACAGAACGCCCCCAACTTGCCGCGCGGCGGCACCCTCCGCCTTGGCACCCGCGTCAAGTCCCTCTCCGATCCGGCAACCTATTCCTGGGGCGGTTACGATTCCAACGTCACCCGCCAGGTCTGCGAGTACCTCACGCTCACCGATCGCAACAACATCACCCACCCCTACCTGCTCGAAAGCTGGCAGCCTAGTGAGGATCTGAAAACCTGGAGTCTGCACATCCGCAAGGGCATCAAGTGGCACAACGGCCAGGACTTCACTGCCGATGATGTCATGTGGAACCTCAAGCGCCTGACCGATCCCGCCGTGGGCTCTTCCTTCATCGGCCTGATCCAGGATTTCCTGCTGAAATCCGAGCCCGCCGGCACCGACGGCAATGGCAAGCCGAAAACCAAACTGGTGTGGTGGGACGCCAACGCCATCCAAAAGATCGACGATCACACCATCCAGCTCAATGGCAAAACGCCCCAGGTCGCCATCCCCGAATATCTGTTCCACTATCCCGCGCTGATGCTCTACCCCGGCGACAAGGGCGTGTTCGGCGTCGGCTCCCAGGGCACAGGCGCCTTCACCATGACGGGATATCAGATCGGCAAAATCGCCACCGTCCAAGCCGTGAAAAACTACTGGGGCACTGGCCCATATCTCGATCAGATCCAGTTCATCGACCTTGGCGACAACATGGCGACCGGCATCTCTGCCATGGCCTCCAAACAGGTTGATGGGCTGGTCGTCACCGATCCCAGCCAGGCGCCCGCCCTCCAGGCCATGCCCTTCTTGCAGCTCTACACGGTGGGTAGTGCGCAATGCGCTGTGCTAAAGTTCCACGTCGATCACAAACCCTGGGACAATCCCAAGGTCCGCGAGGCGATGCGCCTCGGTCTCGACAACGCCGCCTTCATCCAGCTCGCGCTCCGCGGCTACGGCACGCTCGGGCAAGACGTCCACGTCGCCCCAGTGCTCCCGGACTACGGCAAAGTCCCCAATGTCGAGCGCAACATCGAAAAAGCCCGCCAGCTCCTCAAAGACGCGGGCTATCCCAACGGCTTTACCACCGAACTCGCCGTCCCGTCCGACATCGGCTGGATCGTTGCCGAGTGCCAGACCGCCGTCGAGCAGTGGAAAGCTATCGGCGTCAACGTCAAACTAAACGTCATGCCAGGCGCCGAATACTGGAACGTCTGGACCAAGGTGCCCTTCGGCTGCACCATCTGGTACCATCGCCCGCTCGGCGTCATGCTGCTTAACCTCGCCTACCGCACCGGTGTCCCCTGGAACGAAACCGGCTACGCCAATCCCGAGTTCGATAACCTGTTGAACCAGGCCGGCAGCGTTCTCGAATCCCACAAGCGTGCCGCCATCATGCAGAAACTCGAGGAAATCCTTCAGACCGACGGTCCCATGGCTCAGCCGATGTTCGCCGAGGCGTTCACCTTCATGGACAAGAAGGTGAAAGGGTTCCAGATGCACCCAACCAACTACATCTTCGGCAACCAGCTCGCCATCGCGAAGGCGTGATCCGAACGGACCAATGCTCCAATTCGTAATCAAACGCACCAGCGCGCTGCTGCTTACCCTGATCGTCGCAACCTTCCTCGTCTTCGCCGTCCTGCAATTCTCCCCTACGAACGTTGCGCGTGAAACGCTCGGTGCCTATGCCCTGCCAGAGCAGGTAAACCTGCTTTATAACAAACTGCAACTGAATGACCCACTGGTCGTGCGCTACGTCCGCTGGGCCTCCGTCCTGCTCGGCTTCCGACAAGACCCGCTGGACAACCCGCAGCTCGGCCTCAATGTCAACGAGCCGCACAACGGCCAGTACCTCGGCAATCTCGGCTACTCCACCTTGTTCAAAGCCCCCGTCGGCCAGGTCCTCTGGAACCGCCTCGGTAACACCGCCGCGCTCGCCGGCATCGCTTTCGCCATCATCGTCCCCCTCTCCATCCTTATCGGCGTCCTCGCGGCAATGCGCCCCGGCAGCCTCCTTGACCGAGCCCTCTCGGTTACAGCCATAACCATGACCTCGATGCCGGAATACGCACTCGGAGTCATCCTCGCCGCCGTCTTTGCCGTCTGGCTCAAGGTCCTGCCCGGAACATCCCCCCTTACCCCCGGCACCGAATGGCCGCTCCCCACCCAGTTCATCCTCCCGGTCATGGTCCTCGTCCTCTACAACTCCGGCTACGTCGCCCGCATGGTCCGCGCCTCCATGATCGACGTGATGAACAAGCCCTTCATCCGCACCGCAACCCTGAAAGGCATGCCGCACCGCCGCGTCATCCTGCGCCACGCCCTCCGCAACGCCATGATCGCCCCCTTCACCGTCATTCTGCTCCAGATCAACTGGCTCATCAGCGGAGTGGTTGTCACCGAAACCGTCTTTGCCTACCCCGGCTTCGGTCGGATGCTGCTCCAAGCCTCCCTGTTCGGCGACTTCTCCCTGATCGAGGCCGCCACCCTCATCGCACTCGCCATCGCCATCAGCACGCAGCTTCTCAGCGACGTCGGCTACTGGCTGCTTGACCCGCAGGTCCGCTGATGCTCCGCCCCGAGCCACTCCGCGCGCCCTCAGACCTCGCCGCCGGCGCCGCCATCGACCTCGCCCCGCCCGAAAAAGCGCCCCCCGGCTTCATCCGCCGCCTGCCGAGCTCCCCCGTTGCCATGGCAGGCGTTTCCATCATCGCCTTCTGGATCATCCTAGCCCTGCTCGCTCCCGTCCTGCCCATCGCATCGCCCACCGCGCAGGACTACCTCGCCATGGCCCACCCCGGACCATCCGCTACCCACCTCCTCGGCGTCAATTCACTCGGCCGCGACACCCTCTCACGCATCTTCTGGGGAGCGCGCATCGTCCTCTTGCTCGCCCCCACCTCCGTCATCGCCGCCTACATCGTCGGCTGCGCTATGGGGCTCGTCGCCGGCTATTACGGTGGCTGGATCGACGCCCTGATCAGCCGCATCAGCGACATCATTCTCTCGTTCCCGGTGGTCGTCCTCTACGTCGTCCTCATCGCCGCCGTCGGCGCCTCCGCCCTCAACATCATCGTCGCCGTCATCCTCGCCTCCGCCCCCGGCATCTCGCGCATTGTCCGCGGCCTCGCCATCCAGCTCGTCCGCCAGGACTTCGTCGCCGCCGCCCGCCTCCGCCGCGAATCACCCCTCTTCATCATGGTCATGGAGATCCTGCCCAACTGCCGCGGCCCATTGATCACCGACTTCTGCCTCCGCCTCGGCTACACCGTTATTATCATCGGCACGCTCGGCTTCCTCGGCCTCGGCATTCCGCCGCCCGCACCCGACTGGGGCGGCATGGTGCAGGAAGCCACGCCCATGCTGATCGTCTTCCCGCTGATGGCGCTGTTCCCCGCCTTCGCCCTCATCTCCCTCGTGCTCGGTTTCAACCTGCTCGCCGACGGTCTCAATGAGCTCGCACGTACAGATTGAAACTGTCGCGACCGCGGCAGCCGCAGCCCGCACGCTGCTTGAAATCTGCCATCTCCGCGTCGAATACCACACCCGCCGCGGCCGCATGGTCGCCCTCCCCGACTTCTCCCTTACGCTCCACGAAGGCGAAAGCCTCGGCCTCGTCGGCGAGTCCGGCTGCGGCAAATCCACCCTCGCCATGGCGATCATGGGCTATCTCGGCTCCAGCGGCGTCATCAGCAACGGCGAGATCATCTTCGAAGGCCGCAACATCACCCGTGCCACCGAGGCCGAGCTGCAGCGCATCCGCGGCACCCGCATGGCCATCGTCTATCAGGAACCTGCCACCGCCCTGAACCCCAGCATGACCATCGGACGCCAGCTCATTGAGGTGCCGATGCTGCACCAGAGCATGTCCCAGGCTCAGGCATACCGCCGGGCCGCCGAGGTCCTCACCGAAGTCCACATCCCCGACCCCGAGGCCTTCCTCGCCTCCTATCCCCATCAGCTCTCCGGCGGCCAGAAGCAGCGCGTCGTCATCGCCATGGCCCTGCTTGCCAACCCCGCGCTGCTGATCCTGGACGAACCAACCACCGGCCTTGATGTCACCGTCGAGGCCGCGGTGCTCGACCTGATCGACGAAATCCGCCGCAACCATGGCACCGCGTTGCTCTACATTTCGCACAACCTCGGCCTGATTGCCCGCGTCTGCGACCGCGTCGGCGTAATGTATGCCGGCGAGCTGATGGAAGACGCGCCCGTCCGCGCCCTCTTCGCCGGACCCCGCCACCCCTACACACGCGGGCTGCTCCGCGCGATCCCTCGCGCCGGCGCCAACAAACACCAGGCCGCTCTCGCCCCAATCCCCGGCTCGGTCCCCGGCCCCGTCGGCAACGCCCGCCAGGGCTGCGCCTTCGCGTCCCGCTGCTACCTCGTCATCCCGGGAAAATGCGACGTCGCCCCCATCCCCATGGCCGATGCCGGCCCCCATCAGCAGGCCCGCTGCATCCGCTGGCAGGAGCAAACCGAGCCGCCCCCACCCGACATCCCCGCCACCGGCCACGTTGCCGGTGCAACTATCCTGGAGGCTGACGAACTCACCCGCTTCTATGCCGTCCGGCGCGGCCAGGTCCGCGCGCTCGACGGCCTCGACCTCACCGCCCAACGCGGCGAGGTCCTCGCCGTCGTCGGCGAGTCCGGCTCAGGCAAATCCACCTTCGCCCGCCTTCTCGCCGGGCTGGAGACCGCAACCGCCGGCAAACTTCGTTTTCTCGGCAACGACCTCGCGAAACGTCGCGTCGATAAGCGCCAACCCAATCAGGTCGCCGCCATCCAGATGGTGTTCCAGAACCCGGAAGGCACGCTCAACCCCTCCTTCCCGGTCGGCTGGCCCCTCGCCCGCGCCATTCGCAAATTCGGCCTTGGCCGCCGGCGCGCCGAAATCGAATCCAAGGTTCAGTCCCTGCTAAGCTTGGTGCGCCTGCCCACCTCCGCGCGCTACGCCCTCCCGCGTCAGCTCTCCGGCGGACAGAAACAGCGCATCGCCATCGCCCGCGCCTTCGCCGGCCGCCCCGAAATCCTCATCGCCGACGAGCCCACCTCCGCGCTCGACGTTTCGGTCCAGGCCGCCGTCATCAATCTGCTGCTGAAGATCCAGGCCGAGAACGACACCACCATGGTCTTTATCAGCCACGACCTCGGCCTCGTCCGCTATATCGCCGACCATGTCGTGGTGATGTATCTCGGCCGGGTGATGGAATGCGGCCCCACCGAAGCGCTCTACGAACCGCCTTACCACCCCTATACCGAAGCACTCCTCTCCGCCATGCCGACGCTGGAGCCCGGCGTCGACAAAAACCGCATCGTCCTGCGTGGCGAACTACCCAGCCGCTTCAATCCCCCCAAAGGCTGCCGCTTTGCCACCCGCTGCCCGCGCAAAGTCGGCAAGGTCTGCGACGACGAATCCCCACCCTTGCGCGATGATGGCAATGGCCATCTCATCTTCTGCCATATTCCGCTCGATCGCTTGCGGGCGCCGGAACCTATCTACCGCGGAGACGCGGAGGCACAGAGATCATAATTAACAATTTCTCCGTGTCTCCGCGCCTCCGTGGTGAATCTTCTCCGTGACCTCTCGAACCTCAAACCGCGCTCAAGAAATCCCATGCCCCAAGACCCCCTCCTCAAACCGTTCCAATTGAAACACCTCACCTTCCGCAACCGCATCATCAGCACCGCACACGAGCCGTTCTACTCCGAGGACGGCATGCCCAAGGATCGCTATCGTCTCTACCACGTCGAGAAAGCCAAGGGCGGCATCGCCCTCACCATGACCGCCGGCTCCGCCATCGTCTCGCCCGACTGCCCGCCCGTCTTCGGCAACCTTCTCGCCTATAAGGACGAGATCGTCCCCTGGATGCGCCGCCTGTCAGACGAATGCCACGAACACGGCACCGCCGTCATGATCCAGATCACCCATCTCGGCCGCCGCACCGCCTGGAACAGAGCCGACTGGTTACCCGTCCTAGCCCCGTCGCCCATTCGCGAGCCCGCCCACCGTTCCTTTCCCAAAGCCGCCGAGGATTGGGACATCGATCGTATCGTCCGAGACTACGCCGCCGCCGCTGCCCGCATGGAAGCCGCCGGCCTCGATGGCATCGAGATCAACGCATACGGTCACCTCCCCGACCAGTTCTTCTCCCCCGCCACCAACCAGCGTGATGACGAATACGGCGGCAACCTCGATAACCGCCTGCGCTTCACGTTCCGCGTCCTCGACGCGATCCGCCAGGCGACCGGCGAAAAATTCCTCGTCGGTATCCGCATGACCGCCGACGAGGACTGGGAGATCGGCCTCTCTCGCGCCGAAGGTGTCGAGATAGCCCGCCGCCTCGCCACTTCTGGCAAAATCGATTTCCTCAACATCATCCGCGGCCACATCGAAACCGATGCGGCGCTCTCTCGCGTCATTCCCATCCAAGGCACGCCTCTGGCTCCCCATCTCGATTTCGCCGGAGACGTCCGCGCCGCCACCAAATTTCCCGTCTTCCATGCCGCCCGCATCCAGGACATCGCCACCGCGCGCCACGCCATCGCCGAAGGTAAGCTGGACATGGTCGGCATGACCCGCGCCCACATCGCAGACCCCCACATCGTCCGCAAACTCACCGAGGGCCGCGAGCTAGAAATTCGCCCTTGTGTCGGCGCCACCTATTGCCTGGATCGTATTTACGAAGGCAACGACGCCGTCTGCGTCCATAATCCCGCGACGGGCCGCGAGGCTACGCTGCCCCACGTGATCGCCCGCACGCAGGGACCACTCAAAAAAGTCGTTGTCGCCGGCGCCGGCCCTGCCGGCCTGGAGGCCGCTCGCGTCGCCTCCGCCCGCGGCCACGCCGTCACGTTGTTCGAGGCAACCGACAAGCCCGGAGGGCAGGTCAACCTTGCCTGCCGCGTCGCCCGTCGCAAGGAGCTCATGGGCATCATCGAGTGGCGCATGGCCCGGCTCGAAGACCAGGGTGCTACCGTGCACTTCTCCACCTGGGCCGAACCGGACTCCGTTCTCGCCGAACAACCCGATGTCGTGTTCATCGCTACCGGCGGAGTACCAAATACCGAGATACTGCACGAAGGTAACGACCTCGTCGTCTCCACTTGGGATATCCTCTCAGGCGAAATCAAACCAGCCGGCCGCGTCCTTGTTTACGACGACAACGGCGCCCATCCTGCTATGCAAGCGGCCGAGTTCCTCGCCCAGTCCGGTTCCGAAGTGGAGATCATTACCCCGGAGCGCTACTTCGCTCCCGAGATCGGCGGCCTCAATCACGCCGCTTATGCCAAAATTTTCCTCCGCCACAACGTCCGGATAACCATCAACACCCGCCTGCTTGCGGTCCAACGGCATGGCAACACGCTGGTCGCAACACTCGGCTCCGATTACGGCGACGAGACTTCAGAGCGTGAGGTCGATCAGATCATCGTCGAACACGGCACGCTTCCGGTCACGGATCTCTACGACGCGCTGAAACCGCTATCCGTCAATTACGGCGAAATCGACTACACCGACCTGCTCGCTGGCCACCCGCAGGAAGTCGTACGCAATCCCGACTGCAAGTTCCGACTGTTCCGCATCGGGGACGCCGTCTCCAGCCGCAACATCCATGCCGCCGTATACGATGCCCTGCGGCTGGCCAAGGATCTCTAGCAAGTCAACACCCGAGCCGAAAGCCCTGCTGCCTTGTGTACCACTGCGAGCGGTCCTTTCCAGTCGAAGTTCTGCCATACCGCAGCCAGATTCGCGTATGGCGGTGATTGCGCGAACAATTGAAATGTCAGCCGATGCCCTGCATAATCCGAATTCAGCAGGTCACGCGCAAAAGCCAGCAACTTGCGACGGTCCTCAGCCTGCCATTGCTCGCTGACGGTATAGAATTTGGCGAGCCAGGGGGCCGTGTCAGGATCATGAAACGCAGCAGCATCAGGCGTGACGCAAATCTGGCCTCCGCACAGTTCCCGCGCGATGTGCATCATATGATGCATCTGCGATGACGCCAGCACCCGGCCGGTCATAAGCAACGACTGTTCTGGCATCAGCAAGCCTGCTGGGGTCCTCTTCGCGCAGGCAATTGCTGCCGTTAAGTGCGCGTTGATCCCCTCCCGGTAACACGCAAGGTGCGCGAGCTTCTCCTGCACGGCCTGCTGCTGGTCGATCCCGGTCTGCCGCGCGTTAAACAAGGCGGCACCGATCATGAAATCTGCAAGGCGAATGTTCCGCTGCACGAATGCGAATGCACTGTAGCGGTGCAGTGTGGCACGAATGTAAGTGGCAGCCTTCGTGTGCCGGTAGAACAGCACGTTCTCCCAAGGGATCAGCACATCGTCAAACACCAGCAGCGTATCGACCTCGTCAAAGCGGTTGGACAGCGGATAATCCTCGGCGGGAGCACGCCCGGCAAAACCGGTGCGACAAATGAACTTCAGATTCGGCGCGCTCAGGTCGCAAATGAAGCCGACCGCGTAATCCGAAAGTTGCGCGTCGCCCCAATTGGCAATCGTGGGCTTGACGAACGCCTGGTTCGCGTACGCTGCTGCGGTCTCATACTTGGCGCCGCGCACGACAATGCCGGAATCGGTCTCCCTGAGCACATGCAGCAGCATATCCGGGTCCTGATCCTGAGGGCGCTTGGCGCGGTTACCCTTCGGATCAGTATTAGCCGAGACATGAAACGGATCCTCTCGCGCCACACGCTCGACATGGTGCCGAATATTTGCCGAGAACTGCGGATCAACCTCGTTCAGTACATCCTGCCCATCATAGAGCGACCACATCTCGCCCACTGTCTCATCACCGACGCGCGTGACCACACCACCGACCTCATCGAGCACCGCATCGACCGCAGCACGCTTGGCGTGCCAGTCCGGCTGCGTAAGCGGTAGCGCGGCGCCGACCGCGCAGACCTCGCCAGCAGCATCGCGGCAGGTCACTACCGGCGCATAGGCCGCCTCGTGGGCCATGTCGTAGATACGGGCGCGGACATCCACCATGGGCTTGAACATCGGATGGCTGACGACGTCGCGCACACGCTCGCCGTTGATCCAGACCTGCCGCCCGTCGCGGATCGACTGCCGGTATTCCTCGCCGCTGCGAATCATCGGTGCCTCCTCCGGTTTGCGCCGATCCCCGCAGAGGCGCACTTGCGGAGCGGATCCCGGCGGCCGTTATAATGGGCTGAGCGCCTGAACCAGGCAAACGGAGGAACGCGGTTGGACGGGCAAGGCATCTGGGAGCCTTATATGTCGCCCCTACACAACATGGCCTTGCGCTGATAGATTTTATATGGTCTGGCAGGCATATACAAGCAATGCGAACCAGTCCCGCTCCAGCGGCCGTCGCGGTCGCAGCCACGTTTTTGGGGGAATTGGCTCTCGCCCAAACAACCACCCCAACACAGGCACCGGCGCCCGCCGCGCCTGCTCCCGCCGCACCGGCATCGGCCAACATCACCCTGCCAACACCCGGCATGACCGGCCCACTGGGCTTCAGCCCCACCCCGTTCAGCCTGGATCTTGGCCCGGCCGGAAAAACCTATGTGACCGGCGTGTTGAGCGGACTTGGCTTCGAACAGAGCAATCCACTGCCCGGCAACAAGAACGGTCAGATCGACCTCAGCAACGCCCAGCTCATGATCCAGAAGCCGGACGGGCTGGTGCAGTATTATCTTCAGGTGGGCGCCTACTCCATCCCGGCGCTCGGTACGCAGTACATCACCGCCGGCAACGCAAACGGCGACTTCTTCGGGGCGATGCCGCAGGCCTTCATCAAGCTCGCTCCCACCAGCAATTTCTCGATCGAGGGAGGCAAGCTGCCCACCCTGATCGGCGCCGAATACACATTCACCTTTGAAAACATGAACATCGAGCGCGGTCTGCTGTGGAACCAGGAGCCTGCCGTCAGCCGCGGCGTCCAGGTGAACTACACCGCCGGGCCGGTCGACTTGTCGGTCTCCTTCAACGACGGCTATTACTCCAACGTATACAACTGGGTCTCCGGCTCGGCGACCTGGACCATCAACGGCGCCAACACGCTGGTGTTCGCGGCGGGAGCAAATGCCGGCAGCACTGGGGTATCCACCGTTGCGACACCGCTCGCTCAGAACAACAGCTCGATCTACGATATTATCTACACCCACACATCGGGACCTTGGACGATCACGCCCTATGTGCAGTGGAGCCACGTCCCCAAGAACGTCGAGCTCGGCTTCTTGCATGACGCCTGGACCTACGGCGCTGCAGTGCTCGCCAACTATGCGTTCAACCCCCACTTCAGCCTGGCCGGACGGATCGAATACATCGGTTCCACCGGAAGCCTCTCACAGGGCGCACCCAACCTGCTCTATGGACCGGGCAGCAAGGCGATGTCGTTGACGCTGACCCCCACCTACCAGTGGAGCCGCTTCTTCGTGCGCGGGGAAGTTTCTTATGTAGCGCTCTTCAAGGCTATCGACGGTTTCGCGCTAGGCCCTGACCTCAATAACACAAGCCAAGTGCGTGGGCTTATCGAGACCGGTGTGCTGTTTTAATGCTAGTGTAGGCTGCATGATTGCAACGAGCGTCGTGGCCCGATCGCCCACTCCCCTCGCCCGGCTGATGCCCCTCGTGGCGCGTTTGCCAGGCTTAGTGCCGAACCAGTGTCTTGTCGTTGGGCTTAGCGATGCTCCCGACGAGCGTATCGCCGCAGCTTACGGCCCGATGCAAATCCGGCAGACGCAGGGCGGGCTATCGGCCCAGACCCGGGTGAAGGGAGAGCAGGATCAAGCGCTTGCAACTGCGCTGCAGCGGATACGGCAGTTCTTGTGCAGAAACCAGCGCAATGGATTAGATGTTCGGTTATAGCGTCCTTGGTGCAGTTAGAGGAGGTGCCCGGCCGATGGGTGGGGCGCATGGGCCTGATCGGGCCCGAGGCCGGGATTGTCTCGCCGGCATCCCGCGGGGGCAGGGTCAAGATCCTTTTCGCTGCACCCGAAACCGTAGCCACCCTCCGCGTCCCCGGCCGCGCGACAATCGGCGCCGTCCGCCGCGCCACGGGGAAGATCCTCGACGCGCTCGAGCCAACACCGTGGATGGCGAGTGGTGAGCCAGCCATTCGATTCGAGACTCCGTTACCTGATTTGCCACCACTGCGGCCTTTCGAGGTTGCAATACCTGTTTCCAGGCGTGATTAGCGGCACAGATCGATGTTCGACTACCTGATGATCGCACTGCTTGCAGCCGCATTTGCCGCAGCGCTCGGGCCCGTCGCCGAGCATCTGGCAATGAAAGTCGGTTCCCTCTTTTGCGTGCCCGATGCATAATGGATTTTATATTCGCCTTTCCCGATATCTCTCACATTGAATACTCGCCCCACTCTGTCTTGGATTGGGACTGTAATCTGAAGCTGTACCAGGCCACTTCGCATGAGCGATCAGCCGCATTCAACCCGCAGCTCAGCCGACACGCGGCAGGAAATTACCCGACGCCGGCGCAAGTTTTCGAGGAGATCGGTTTGGCACCTCGCCTGCTGGCTCACTCTCGCGCTGGTGGCAAATCTGCTTCTGGCAAAACCCGGTGCCTAGGACAGCGGCCGGGATCCAGGCCGCCAGGGGCTTGATCCAGCTCAATGCAGGGGCTGTCCATATATGGGATTTATATAGTAACCTGAGCGGCCTGCCCTCGACTTTATATGGCCGAACCATCTAATCGTGCGACCGTGCAGCGCCGGCCACCCGGCGGCAAGGCGAAGGCGCGACTGCGCTGAGCAAGGAGCAAAGCAATGCTTGACATCATTTATGTCCTGATCGGTGCGGCATTTCTCGGCGCCTGCGTCGCGTACGCCAAAGCCTGCGAATCCATGTGAGGCGGAAAATGGTCTTTGATTACGTGCTTGGCGCCATCGTAACGGCTGGTCTGCTGTTCTACCTGGTCTACGCCTTGGTCCGGCCCGAGAAATTCTGATCCGGATCGGCAGGAGCCTCCTCGTATGACAATCAACGGCTGGATCCAGATTGCGCTATACGCAGTCATTCTGATCCTTTTAACCAAGCCGCTCGGCGGCTACATGACGCGGGTGTTCAATGGCGAGCGAACACTGCTCTCCCCTGTGCTGCGGCCGCTGGAAGTCGGTATTTACCGCGTTTGCGGGGTCAATGAGTTTGAAGAGCAGCATTGGATAACCTACGCCGTCACCATGCTGGCATTCAGCTTTGCCGGCTTCGTGCTGCTCTACGCCATACAGCGCCTGCAGGGCGTGTTGCCGTTCGATCCGCAGAAATTCGGAGCGGAATCGCAGGATCTGTCGTTCAACACCTCGGTCAGCTTTCTCACTAATACGAACTGGCAATCCTACGTTCCCGAACAGACCATGAGCTATCTTACGCAGATGGCTGGTCTGACAGTACACAACTTTGTGTCGGCCGCAGCGGGCATAGCGATAGCGGTTGCGGTGATCCGCGGCTTTGCACGACGCTCCGCACAGAGCCTCGGCAACTTTTGGGTCGATCTTACCAGATGCGTCGTTTATATCCTGTTGCCCATCTCTGTTGTCACAGCACTCTTCTACGTGTGGCAGGGCATCCCCCAAAACCTGTCACCTTACATAACCGCGGACACGCTCGAAGGCGCGAAGCAGGTCGTTGCGCAGGGCCCGGTCGCCTCGCAGGAGGCAATTAAGATCCTCGGAACGAATGGCGGTGGGTTCTTCAACGTCAATTCGGCACACCCATACGAAAATCCAACTGCGCTGACGAACCTGGTCCAGATGCTGTCGATGCTCGTCATCGGCGCAGCCTTAACCAACGTGTTTGGCCGCATGGTCGGTAACCAGCGGCAGGGGTGGGCGATCTTCGCCGTGATGTTCGTGCTCTTCGCGGGGGGCGTGACAACCGCCTACTGGGCCGAAGCCGCGGGCAATCCTGCCTTCACACCGCTCCACGTTGACCAGACCGCAAGTGCTCTCCAGGCCGGGGGCAACATGGAGGGCAAGGAAGTTCGGTTCGGCATACCGGATTTAGTGCTGTTTGCCACGACCACGACCGATGCTTCCTGCGGCGCCGTCAACTCCATGCATGACAGCTACATGCCGCTCGGCGGCATGGTGCCGATGGTGAACATCATGCTGGGTGAGATCATCTTCGGCGGTGTCGGCTCAGGCCTCTACGGGATGGTACTCTACATCATCATTGCCATGTTCGTCGCAGGGTTAATGGTCGGCCGAACACCGGAGTATCTCGGCAAGAAGCTTGAAGCCAAGGAGGTCAAGATGGCGATGCTCGCCATTCTGGTCCTCCCGCTGTCAATCCTGGGTTGGACGGCTCTGGCTGTCGTGGTCCCGGTAGGGCTCAATGCGCTCGCCAACGCCGGCCCGCATGGCTTCAGCGAGGCACTATACGCCTACACTTCAGCAACCGGGAACAACGGCAGCGCCTTTGCCGGTATATCAGCCAATGTGCCGTACTGGAACGACACGCTCGGCATGGGAATGTTTATCGGCCGGTTCCTCGTGATCATCCCTGCGCTGGCAATTGCGGGCTCGCTCGCACGAAAGAAGATCGTGCCGGTTTCGCTTGGCACATTCCCCACCACCAGCCCGCTGTTTGTCAGCCTGGTCGTTGGGGTCATCGCGATCACCGGGGGCCTTATCTACTTCCCAGCCGTCGCTCTGGGCCCAATCGTCGAAAACCTCGCTATGCGTCATGGAATGACGTTCTAAATGCTTCAGGTGAATCCAATGGAAACCAGGCCGAGGGACCGCGGCGCTAAGTCCACCATGCTGGACCCCGCGATACTTGTCCCCGCGATCAAGGACGCGTTCGTAAAACTCGATCCCCGCATCCTGATCAAAAGTCCCGTCATGTTCGTCGTGGAAGTCGTAGCCACGCTCACAACCATCGTGTTTGTCCGCGAACTCGTCACCGGCGGTGGGCATCTTGGCTTCACATTCCAGATCATCTTCTGGCTCTGGCTGACGGTTCTCTTTGCCAACTTTGCTGAAGCCGTCGCCGAGGGCCGCGGCAAGGCGCAGGCCGCTACCCTCCGCAGGGCGCGTACAGAGACGATGGCGAAGCGGCTGCGCAACCTGCGGGACACCGAGTTCACCATGGTGCCCGCGCCGGAGCTGAAAGCCGGCGACGTGGTTCTTGTCGAAGCTGGTGACCTTATTCCTAGCGATGGTGATGTCATCGAAGGTGTCGCCTCGGTTGACGAGTCCGCGATTACGGGAGAGTCGGCACCGGTTATCCGTGAGTCCGGCGGCGACCGCTCAGCGGTGACTGGCGGCACGCGTGTTCTCTCCGACTGGGTCAAGGTGAAGATCACAGCTGCTCAGGGCTCGACCTTCCTGGATCGCATGATCGCCCTTGTCGAAGGCGCCGAGCGCCAGAAGACGCCAAACGAAATCGCCCTCAACATCCTGCTCGCGGGTCTGACGATCATATTCGTCATTGTCTGCGCTACCATTCCAAGCTTTGCCGCCTATGCGCATGGCACGGTATCGGTTGTGATACTGGTGGCGCTGTTTGTGGCACTCATCCCAACCACAATCGGTGCGCTGCTCTCGGCCATTGGTATCGCTGGCATGGACCGGCTGGTTCGGTTCAACGTGCTGGCCATGTCCGGCCGTGCGGTGGAGGCAGCCGGGGACGTCGATACCCTGCTTTTGGACAAGACCGGCACGATCACCCTGGGAAACCGGCAGGCCACGCAATTCATTCCGCTGGCAGGGGTTAGTGAGACGGAACTGGCTGACGCCGCTCAACTGGCATCGCTGCCGGACGAAACGCCCGAAGGCCGCTCAATTGTCGTGCTCGCCAAGGAGAAATACAATTTTCGTGGCCGCGACATGGCGCCGATGGGGGCTCGCTTCATCCCATTCTCCGCCCATACCCGGCTCTCTGGCATCGACACAGAAACCTCATCCATTCGCAAGGGGGCGGTTGATGCCGTTCTGGCGTGGGCCCGAAAGGGTGAGGATTATCGTAACGGCGACGTAGCTGTACGGACTCTCGTATCAGACGCGGCGGTTCGCGAGCTAAACGCAAAATCCGACGAAATCGCCAAGGTGGGGGGCACACCTCTGGCTGTCGCGAAGGATGGGCGCCTCCTCGGCGTGATCTACCTGAAAGACATTGTGAAAGGCGGAATCCGCGAGCGCTTCGCCGAGCTGCGCCGCATGGGCATCCGCACGGTCATGATCACCGGAGACAACCCGCTGACTGCGGCCGCCATAGCTGCGGAATCCGGCGTGGATGACTTTCTCGCGCAGGCGACTCCCGAAGCAAAGCTTAAGTTGATCCGCGAAGAGCAGGCGCAGGGGAAACTGGTAGCGATGTGCGGTGATGGGACGAATGACGCCCCTGCTCTGGCACAAGCCGACGTCGGCGTGGCGATGAACACCGGCACGATGGCCGCGCGTGAGGCGGGCAACATGGTCGATCTGGATAGCGATCCGACCAAGCTGATCGAGATTGTCGAGATCGGCAAGCAGTTACTTATGACCCGTGGCGCACTTACGACGTTTTCCATTGCTAACGACGTGGCAAAGTATTTTGCCATGATCCCGGCGATGTTCATCGCTTTCTACCCGCAGCTTGAGGCATTGAACGTCATGCGGTTAAACAATCCGCAAAGCGCAATCCTTTCCGCCATCATATTCAACGCCCTGATAATCGTTGCCCTGATCCCGTTGGCGCTACGCGGGGTTACTTTCCGTCCGATCGGCGCAGCCGCCCTGTTGCGGCGAAACCTGCTCATCTATGGCTTGGGAGGTATCATCGCTCCGTTCGTCGGCATCAAGTTGCTTGATATGATCGTCACTGCCATTGGTCTGGCGTAAGGAGATCATGCAATGAAACATATTCGACCTGCGATCACGATGCTGGTCGTGATGACCGTCATCACCGGCCTTATCTATCCTTTGGCCATGACGGGTATTGCCCAGGCCATTTTCCCGTTCCAGGCCAACGGCAGTCTTGTCAAACAGAACGGCAAGGTAATCGGTTCTGATTTGATCGGCCAGAACTTCACGTCGGACAAATATTTTCATGGCCGTCCTTCGGCGACCACAGAGCCCGATCCAAAGGATCCGAGCAAGACGATTTCCGTTCCCTATGCGGCGGACAATTCGACAGGCTCAAACCTTGGCCCCACCTCCAAGGCCCTGGTTGATCGTGTGAAGAGTGACGCCGCTACGCTTGCGAAGCAGAACCCCGGCGTTTCCATTCCGGTCGATCTGGTGACCACGTCCGGAAGCGGGTTAGACCCGGATATAACCCCGGCCGGGGCGCTGTTTCAGATACCTCGAGTAGCTAAGGCACGGGGCTTGCCCGCGAGCACGGTCCGGCAACTCGTCGAGGATCACATCACTGGCCGCTTTCTGGGCATCATCGGCGAGCCGCATGTGAACGTGCTTAAGCTCAACCTCGCGCTGGATGCAGTGAAAGGGTAGAGCCCTTCTCCCTACCCTGGTCGGGTCTGAGCTTGCGCTTCCCGCCTGACAGAGCCATCTCCGTATTGTGGTTCATCATATGGCCCGAGACGCCTGAACTTGCAAAGCATAGCCACCAATGAACGCAGGCCGTCGGCTGACGCTCTGCTGACGGCCGCAGGGCAGGCGGGGCGCGGTCGGCTGAAGGTCTTCCTCGGTGCCGCGCCAGGCGTGGGTAAGACCTATGAAATGCTCACTGCCGCACGAGCCCGTCAGAAGGAGGGGGTCGATGTCGTGGTGGGCGTGGTCGAAACCCATGGCCGGCAGGAAACCCAGGCGCTGCTTGAGGGCTTGGAAGTCATCCCGCGTCGGGGCATCGAGTACAAGGGGCGCATTCTCGAAGAGATGGATCTCGATGCGGTTATTGCCAGGCGGCCGCAGCTCGCGCTGGTCGATGAGCTCGCGCACACCAATGCCCCTGGCAGCCGGCACCAGAAACGATACATAGACGTTGAGGAGCTCATTGCGGCTGGCATAGACGTTTACACGACACTTAATGTGCAGCATATCGAGAGCCTGAACGATGTCGTGGCCCAAATCACCCGGATACGAGTGCGGGAAACTGTCCCAGATTCGATAATCGACAAAGCCGACGACCTCGAGCTGATCGATCTTACCCCAGATGATCTTATCAGGCGGCTGAAGGAAGGGAAAGTCTACGTACCGCATCAAGCCGAGCGGGCGATTCGCCACTATTTCGCTCCCGGCAATCTCACCGCCTTGCGGGAGCTGGCGCTTCGCCGAACAGCGCAGCGAGTCGATGACCAGATGGTCCACTACATGCAAGCTCATGCCATCCCTGGCCCGTGGGCAGCCGGGGAGCGAGTGTTGGCTTGCATAGGTGAGGATACGGAAAGCACCGCTGTCGTCCGCCACGCCAAACGTATCGCCGACAATCTGAAAGCACAATGGACTGCCATCCATATAGAGACCGGACGCAGTCTGAGCATGACGCAGCCCGAGCGTGATCGCATCGCCGCGACGCTCCGGCTCGCACAGCAACTTGGCGGCGCAACGGTCACGCTGCCGGGTGAGGATGTCGCCGAAGCGATAGTCGAATATGCCCGATCCAACAACTTCACTCAGATCATTATCGCCAAGCCGTCACGCCCCCGCTGGGTTGAACTGTTCAAAGGCTCTTTATCAGAGCGTCTGATCCGCAGAGCCGGCGGTATGAGCGTACATGTCATCGGCATCGAGTCTGCAAAGAATGATGGAGGTGAGCAGCACCCTGCAGAATGGCTGCGGTCCCACAGCAGCACGCCGGACTACATGGGTAGCTTGGGGCTGGTGGCAGTCGCGCTCGGGCTTGCGCTTTTACTGCGAGACATGTTGGGAGTAACAAGCGTCGCGCTCACGTTTCTGACGGCGGTCCTGGTAAGTGCCGTCTTCTATGGCTTATGGCCCGCGCTTCTCGCTAGCTTTGCGAGCGTCGTCGCCTATAATTTCTTTTTCCTGCCACCCCTGTATACCTTGTCGATCACGGATCCGGAAAACGTCGTAACTTTGTTCTTCTTTGCTATGACGGCTGTGATCACCAGCAATCTCATGGCGCGGGTGAGGGCTCAGGCCATAACAGCAAGGCAGCGCGCAAGAACCACAGACGAGTTGTACCAGTTCAGCCGCAAACTGGCCGTGACGGCTAATCTCGATGATCTGCTATGGGCCGCTGTGCACCAGATCGCTCTGATGCTTAAGGTGCATGTGGTAATCCTGCTGCCCGATAATGGCTCGCTCATGGTTCGAGCTGGCTACCCTCCCGAAGATCGGCTTGACGACGCCGACCTCGGAGCTGCCATTTGGTGCTGGGAAAGAAACCGGCCGGCAGGTCGCGGTTCCGATACGCTGCCCGGGGCCAGGCGCCTGTTCCTTCCGATGCAGACCGGTCGCGGCGCCCTCGGCGTGATCGGCATCGACAGGGAGCAGTCCGGGCAGCTTCTTACGCCGGATCAACAACGTTTGCTGACCGCGCTTGCCGACCAGACTGCGTTGGCGATTGAACGGGTCAACCTGGTCGAAGATATCGAGCGCGCCCGGATCACCGCCGAGACCGACAGGCTGCGGGCGGCGCTGCTTACCTCGCTCTCGCACGATTTGCGCACGCCGCTGGCTTCTATTCTGGGATCCGCAACCAGCCTCTCCTCATCCGGCCAGGTGCTGGACGAGCTCACAAAGCGGGAGCTGCTGCACACAATTCGCGACGAAGCAGAGCGCCTCAACCGCTTTATCGGCAACCTTCTCGACATGAGCAGGCTGGAGTCAGGTCCTTTGTCGCTGCGGACCCAGCGCGTGGACATCGTCGATATAGTTGGCAGTGTCCTTCGGCGCGCAACTCGGGTCCTTGCGGAACATAAGACCGACATCCGGCTTCAGCCTGATCTGCCAATGCTCGATCTGGACGAGGTGCTGTTCGAACAAATCCTGTTTAACTTGCTTGATAATGCGGCGAAATATGCTCCCGCGGGATCGACAATAACAATCAGTGCCGTTCGTGACAGGAATGCTGTTCGCCTGCAAATAATTGACGAGGGACCCGGGATACCTGCTCCCGACATCCCCCACGTATTCGAAAAATTCTACCGCGCCGGCGGCGGTGATCGTAGGCGGGCGGGAACGGGTCTCGGCCTCGCTATCTGCAAAGGCTTCGTCGAAGCTATGGCTGGCACAATCGAGGTGGCGAACCGCACTGACCGCACGGGTGCGATCTTCACGGTGAAGCTGCCGGTCCCCTCCAATGCGCTCGGCGCAGTTGAGGTAAGCTGATGCCCGGCGCTGCCCCAACAAGGATTCTGGTCGTTGATGACGAGCCGGCAATCCTACGCTTTCTGCGCGCCGGTCTTTCGAGCCAAGGCTATGTTGTGCTTGAAGCGCAGACCGGCCAGGGCGCGATGGATGCAGTACGCCAGCGGCGCGCGGATATGATGGTCCTTGATCTCGGCTTGCCGGACCTGGATGGCATCGAAGTCATCCAACGGGTGCGTGATAGCGGCAACATGTTGCCGATCGTTGTGCTGTCCAGTCGCGACAATGAGCAGGCAAAGGTTGCTGCCTTGGATCTTGGCGCGGATGATTACGTGACCAAGCCCTTCGGAATTGAGGAGCTTCTTGCGCGAATAAGAGCAGCTCAGCGCCATCGTCTGCAGCAGCAGGGAGAAAAGCCGAATTTCCGGACCGGCGATCTGACGGTCGATTTGGTCCGTCGACTGGTCACGGTACGCGGAAAGGAGGTCAAGTTCTCCCCGCGTGAATACGACCTGCTGCGCCTGCTCGTCGCGCATGCCGGAAAGGTGCTGACCCACAATGTGATATTGCGGGAGGTATGGGGAGGTGAAACCGACGTGCAATATCTGCGTATATACGTGCGCGCACTTCGGCAAAAAATCGAGCCAGACCCAGAGCGGCCAGAATATATCTTGACCGAAACTGGAGTAGGTTATCGCCTCCGAGGAGCCAATTCGTAATGCTCTCTGACCTGATCGGCCCCGAGCAAATCCTCATCGACTTTCGTGTCAACAACAAAACGCAGCTTCTTCGGGAGCTGTCCCGGCGCGCGGCCTTGGCAATCGGCATAGATGAGGCTGTTATTTTCGAGGTTCTGCAGGCCCGCGAAAACCTAGGGTCCACCGGGCTGGGCAAGGGATTCGCCCTGCCGCACGCAAAACTCGAGGCTCTCGCAACTCCGTTCGCATTATTGGCTCGGCTCGCAAAGCCGATTAAGTTCGAACTCTATAGATGACCGTCCGATCGACCTGGCAATCTTGTTGTTAACTCCCGCCGGCCGGCCGAATGAGCATTTATCTGCTCTGGCCGCAGTGTCCAGGCCAATGCGCGACGAAGCGATGCTTAATCGTCTGCGTTCCGCCAGAACTGCAGCTCAGTTGCGGGAGGCCCTGCTGGGTGCGTGAGTGGCGACTGGTTACGGGGCCACGCCACCCCTTCCCTGGCGTCCGCTACTGAACCAGAGGAGACGACGCGCCTGATATCGCGAAACCGGTAATCCGGGCCTTTCCCGCAAGGAGCGCGACGTACTGGGCCACGCCGCGCCGCCAAGAGCTCTCCTCCAGGTAGGCCGCGATCCGGTCGCGCACCTGCTCGAACGACAGGGTCTGTCCAGGCAGCTTGCGGTCCAGGCGGACAACGTGGACCCGTAGCGGGCCTGAACTGGTTCTCGGCACGTCTCCCCAGGTTCCAAGGCCAGCAGCGCCGCCTCGAACTCTGCTGGCGTGGTGTCACCGCGGGCTACGTGCCCAAGCCGTCCGCCCTCCCTACCCGAGGGGCAGTCGGAGAGAGCCCTCGCAAGGCTCTCGAAGCGGTCCGGTGCCGCCCTCAGCTCGACCAGGACCGCCTCCGCCCGGGCGAGCGCGTCGGCATAGGACGCTTCGTCATCCCGTGACGCCTGAAACAGAATGTGCAGCGGTTCGAATGTGTCTGGACTGCGGAAGCGAGACCGGTTTGCCTGGTAATAACGGTGGCAGACCTCATCGTCCGCCTTAGGTGTCCGGACCTCGGTCTCGAGGAGTGTCCGGATCAGCGCTTCATCATCGCTCTCCCGAAGGCCGCCGTCTGAGCGGTGCTCTGCGGTCAGCCCGAGCATCAGGGCGCGCTGCAATAACAGTTCGCGCACAACGAGAGCCTGGGTCGCCTCCTGCCAGGCTTGTCTTGGATCCTCTGCTGCATGGTTTTGCACCTCCCGGGCAATGGCGGCGTTCGGAATGACCGCATCGTTCACTGCGACCACAGGCGGCGTAGAAGTTCTGAGCGTAACTACTCGCATACCTCAGTCGTCTCCGATGGCAGGCTGGGATGCAGGGGCGCCGACGGGGCGTGGTGCTAAGATAGCAGCAGGTACCGCGGTCGTGTTGCGAGCCGCGACCGGGCGCCTGGTACGCACGACCTGATAGCCGGGACGGCCAAGATACCAGACCGGCACGCTCCAGACGTGGATCGGCGGCCTCCAGGTGACGACCTGTTCGCCGAAGCCCCGCATCCAGAGATGGTCCTGATAGAGCTGCTGACGCCCTGTCAGAGTGCGCCAGGGGATAAGTTCGTGGACATTCGTGTACCCCGCGTTGTAGCAGACCTTCTCGCTCTCGAGACCGGACCAGATCGGCGAGGAGATGATCTTCCGTGGCTGTGCCTGGATGTCACGGTAGCGGATCTTCTCGTCCTCCTTGGGTAACGCGAGATGCGCATGCTCGCGTCTCGTGGATTTCGTAAGTGCTTCCCACGCCTTCACCGCGACCTCGCCATTGGTTTCCGGCGCCAGGCTCAGAATAGCCTCAATCGCGTCGATGTCACTTTCCAGCTTTGGTTGCCCATTGGGGGCGGTGCCATTCAGGGCACGCAGAAAATCGACCTCGTGCTGAGTGCTCCAGCCGATGCCCTTACCGCCGTTGCCCAGTTTTTCGAGTAACGGCCCGAGCGAGGTGAAACGCGCGTAAAGGTGTGGGTAGTCGCGTTCCACTACCGTGACGGACGGCATCGTACGGCCTGGCTGCGGCTGGGTCTCGCCGCGCTTCCAGTCCTTCACGTCATAAGGCTGTGCTAGCTCGCCTGCTGTATCGTGTAGAATCGGAGTCAGGACGAAATCGGTTTCCCTTTCCCAGCACCTCTGGCGCGACTTCGGAGAAGGCCTTGGCGATACCCTTATAGATGTCCCAGTCCGATCGCGCTTCCCACACCGGGTCCACCGCTGCTGAAAGTGGATGGATGAAGGGGTGCATGTCGGACGTGTTGAGGTCGTTCTTCTCGTACCAGATCGCGGTGGGCAGGACGATGTCCGAGTAAACGCAGGTCGTGGACATGCGGAAGTCGAGCGTGACCAACAGATCGAGCTTTCCTTCCGGCGCACGGTCGTGCCAGGCAACTTCCTTGGGCTTGTCACGTCCCTCCACACCCAGGTCTTTGCCGAGCAGGCCGTTACTCGTGCCCAGTAGGTGCTTAAGGAAATACTCGTGGCCCTTCCCGGACGAGCCGAGCAGGTTGGAGCGCCAGACGAACATGTTGCGCGGCCAATTCGCTGGGTTATCTGGGTCGTGGCTGGACAGCTCGAGCTCACCTGACTGCACTGCGCGCGAGACGTATTCACTGGGGGAACGCCCGGCCGACCTGGCGCGGGCAGCAATGGTGAGCGGGTTCTGCTTGAGCTGGGGCGCCGATGGCAGCCAACCCATGCGCTCCGCCCGCACGTTATAGTCGATAAGCGATCCGCTCCAGTCGCCCTGCGGCGCTGTGGGCGAGAGGATGTCCGAGACGCTGAGAGTCTCGTACCGCCACTGGTCGGTGTGGGCGTAGAAGAACGAGGTGGCGTTCTGCTGCCGGGGAGGACGGTTCCAGTCGAGCGCGAAGGCGATTGGCTGCCAACCGGTCTGTGGACGCAGTTTCTCCTGGCCAACGTAATGCGACCAGCCTCCCCCCGACTGGCTGATGCATCCGCAGAACACCAGGAGATTGATAATTCCCCGGTAGGCCATGTCCATGTGGTACCAGTGGTTCAGACCAGCCCCAAGGATGACCATGGAGCGGCCATTGGTTTTTTCAGCATTCGCGGCGAACTCGCGCGCGACATGAACAATCTGATGACGCGGCACACCGGTGACCTGCTCTGCCCAGGCTGGCGAAAACGGCTCATCTTGGTCGTAACTGATCGCCACGTTGTTGCCGCCCAAACCGCGATCCAGGCCGTAGTTCGCGCAGAGCAGATCGAATACCGTCGCGACCGGGGTCTTGCCACCTTTAAGCTCCAGACAGCGTACTGGCACATTCCGGTTTATGACGTTTGGGTGCTGTGTAGCCGTGAAATCATGAGGCGCGGTGGCCCCGAAATAAGGGAAAGCTACGCGGGCTGTAGGACTATCCGCCGGTCATGTAAGAGCCAGTGAAACGTCATTCCCGCCACTTTCCTTTCCTTCCAAATTCCACTTTCCCTGCTCGCCCCACCGGAAGCCGACGGATCCCTGCGGAACTACGGGTCGTCCGGAAGCGTCCAGAGCGACCGTCTTCCAGGCCGGATTATTGCTCTCACCAAGATTGCCCACGAAGTCCTCCGCGCGCAGCAGGCGTTCGGGCAGGTAGTAGTCGCCCTGGCGCACAAGCCGGACCAGCATCGGTAAGTCGGTGTAGCGGCGGGCATAATCCTGGAAATAGGGGACCTGCCTGTCGAGATAGAATTCCCGCAAAATCACATGTCCCATGCCAGTGGGAGGGCGGCGTCGGTCCCTTGTTTCGGATGGAGCCACAGGTCTGCAAACTTTGTCGCCTCGGCGTAGTCCGGTGAGACCACGACGCTCTTGGTCCCCTTGTAGCGGACCTCCGTATAGAAGTGCGCGTCCGGCGTCCGGATCTGCGGGACGTTTGAGCCCCAAAGCATTAAGAAGCCAGCGTTGTACCAGTCGGCGCTCTCGGGCACGTCCCAGGTGACGATGCCGCCGTTGACGTAGATCTTCCACGAGCAGGAGCCGGTGCAGTTTACGCCGTGCGTGGAGCGGACGATTTTGTCGTGCTGCCAGCGCTTGCGGTAGCCGTCCTCCCAATCACGCGGCTCGTTAGTTACGACGCCATGACCGGCGGCGAATGTGCCGACCTGCTTTCTGAAGAAGGTCAGCCGGTCGAGAAACTGGCTCATCGAAAATCCCTGCGGATACTTCCTCGTCGGCAGCGGAGGTCGCTGGTTATGGCCCACTATTTCTGGCGAGCGGGCGCATCGCATTGATTTGGATCAATGCTTCGAACCCAGCTTACTGATCGTGTTGCGTGATGCAGATCACGCTGCCGTGCCTGTGACGGCCGGCGGGCAGCAAGGAGGCCACTCGATGCTCGTCGAAACACCCGAACCGCAGGCAGCGCACCATCAGCCTGCGGTTCCTGGTTCGGAATCCGGCGCTGACCGATGCCTTGCGGCGATTGACTGGCTGCGGGCGGTCGCGCCGCGAACGCTTGCGCGCTTGGCGGATCAAGCCGTGCTGCACCGGGTTCCCGCGGGCAGCCTAATATTCGAGCAGGCGGAGACACCGGCGTTCGCCCAGTTTTTGTTAGAGGGCAGCGTCGAGTTCGTGGCCATTCGCGGGCAGGCTGAAACCCTGATCGAACTTGTGCGACCAGTGGACCTTTTGCTTCCTGCCGCCGTCCTGAATCGCCAGCCATATCTGCTGCGGGCCAGAGTTTTCGAGGATGCCCGCCTTCTCATGGTGCAGGCTGACGGCTTTCGGCAAGCCGTTGCCGCTGACCACGACTTCTGCCTCGCGATCCTGGCCTGCCAGGCTGCCCAGTTTCGACGCATGGTTAAGCAGGCGAAGAACCTCAGGCTACGCCCGGCGGAGGACCGGGTGGCTGTTACCTGCTGGGGCTAGCCGAGCAAACCGACCCCAGCCAGCCTATTCGCCTGCCGAAAGAGAAACGGCTCATTGCATCCGGACTCGGCATGACCCGGGAGACTTTCTCGCGGTCGCTGGCCCTTGTGATCAAGCACGGGCTTCGGGTCGAGGGCGATCTCGTTGTCGTCGAAGATTTCGCGGCGGCGCGGGCACGAATTCCCGCTCGATCCGCTCATCGACGCTCCGGAACACATCGCTCCTCTCACAACCCGAAGGAAATGATCATGGAAAGCACTTGCGATGTCACGCAGGCCAGGGCACTGACGGTTCTGTTCGTTACCACTTTCGCCTTTGCGGCCTGTTTCGCCGCATGGATGATGTTCGGCGTCACGGGCATTCCCATACGAAAGGAACTCGGCCTCAATGCCACCGAGTTCGGCGTACTGACCGCAACTCCTGTGCTGTGGGTGCGCTGTTCCGGTTACCACTCGGCATCTGGACCGACCGTTACGGCGGCCGCCTGGTTATGACGGCGCTGCTGCTCGTCTGTGCGGTTCCGCTCTGGCTTTCGTCGTACGCAACGGCATTCGGGGTGTTCATCGCGCTCGGCCTCGCATTGGGCTTAGTCGGCGCCAGTTTCGCGGTTGGTACGCCTTATGTCGCCAGGTTCTTTTCCTCGCAACCGAGGCTTTGCCATGGGTGTCTTCGGCGCGGGAACAAGCGGGGCGGCCATCAATATGTTTGTCGCCCCGGTGCTCGTGTCGCACTACGGCTGGCACTCCGTTCACGGTGTATGCGGTCCTGCTTCTGGTAACGGCAGTTGTCTTCCGGTTCCTCGCCTTACCAGATCCGGCAGTCGGCGGCCCCAACATTCCATTGCGGAAGCAGATTGCAGCGGGTGTGGAAATATTGCCAGTACTACTCAGTCGTGTTTGGCGGCTTCACCGCCCTGTCGGTCTGGATGCCACAGTATTTCGTCAACCAATATCGTTTCCCGATCGCACAAGCGGCATTGATGGCGGCATGCTTCTCACTGCCTGGCGGTATGCTGCCTGCCGCGGGTGGATGGCTCTCCGACAAGTTCGGCGCACGCGCGGTGACATGGTGGGTGCTGTGGGCAGCCTGGATCGCGCTGTTCGTTCTATCCTACCCGCAGACGGATTTGGTTGTGCAGACCATCCGAGGTCCAGTCTCGTTCCACATCGGCCTCCCCTCCTAGGCGTTCACCGGGCTGATGTTCTGCTTGGGCGTGTCTTTTGCCTGTGGTATGGCTTCCACCTTCAAGTACGTTGCCGAAGACTTCCCTGACAACATGGGAGCGATCTCCGGGATTGTTGGCTTGGCTGGTGGGCTCGGCGGGTTCCTGCTTCCGATCCTCTGGGGGATCCTGCTGGACGCCACCGGTGTCTACTCGAGCTGCTTCATGCTGCTTTATGGAATTGTTTGGGTGTCACTAATCCTGGCGTATATCACAGAGGTCCGTCGGATACCAACCAGCGGCGGGAGAATCGAGGAAAGGAGCTCACGGGTTCCGACTGAGTTAACTGTTCCCGCAGGGTGCTTAGAGATGCCTATAAAGGGGGTCGTGAGTGCTCGCGAGCTGCCGGCCGTCGTGTGTCGTACTGGGGTTGGCGGCGCCGGGGGCTAGCGATTATCGTGCGCATGAAGCTTCCGCTCCTGAGTCTCACCCGTCCTCAAACGCCATTCAGCACAAACGAAAATATATCGTAATTCCGCAACACACCGCGCGCCGCCATCTCCCCATACTTCTCATTCAACCGGTCGGAAACGGCAAACGGCACCCGCCGTTCCCAGAGCCCGCCATGCGAGCGCAGCCCATGCCCCGCCAATCCCGACAAATCATGCTCCTCCTTGCGCGCCCCGATCGCCGTCCACCGGTCCCCGAGCACCACGAAATCCGCTTCCCGATCCTCCGGAAGCTCGAACTCCTCCGCAGCCAACCCGCCCTCGATCACCCGTGAAACGCCCATAAGCTGTGCACTCGCCGCCATTAACTCTTCCATCGGCACATCCCCCCGCCGGTACACCCGCACAAACGATCCCAGCGCCCCATGGTGCCGCACGAACGGGTCGGTGATCGGACAGATAACCCGAGCCACACCCTTCCAAAACCGGTCGTTCAGCTCGTCCTCCAGAAAAATCACCCGCGGCTTGTCGTTCATCCCGTGATCAGCGACCACCCCAACCACGGCCCCAAGCTCCACCAGTCTCCCAACCCGCTCATCGACCGCACGATTAAACGCATCCGCTTTCGGCTCCCCTGGAGAATGAGCGTGCTGCACGTAGTCGGAAAGTGACAAATATAACAAATCTGCCCGCCCCTGCTCTAGCAGCCGGATGCCTGCATCCAGCACGAACAAAGACAAGTCATCCGAATACATGTCCGGCTTCGCCCGCCCAATCAGCGCCTCGACCTCAGAGATCCCATTCTCCTCAAGGCTGCACCGGTCCGCACATTCGGACGAAAAGCATATTCCCGGCAAGTCCTTGCCCAGCATTCTTCGCAGTTTGTCCTTGGCAGTCACCGCCGCTACCCGCACGCCCGCACGCGCCATCGCTGCCAGGATCGTCTCACTTCGCATCAATGAGGCATCGGTAATCATCACTTCCTGCCCGCTCTCCCGGTCCAGGTAGTAGTTCCCCGCAATCCCATGCACCGCCGGCGGCGCACCAGTCACAATGGAAATATTGTTCGGGTTGGTGAAGCTGGGGATCACGCAGTCCGCCTCGCCTAGAAATCCACGCTCCTGGAAGCCGCCGATGACCGGAAACACACCTCCGGGAATGCCGCGCCGCAGGTAAGCCGGATCGCACCCGTCAAAGCAGATCACCACGACCGGACGGCCGGGCACCCGGTACTGCCGCCTATTCACCTCAATCTCGTCCGCCATTCCACTCTCCCGCTTCTCTCAAATCAGCCCCGCCGTCTACCTACCGCCGAATGAGCTATCGATTTGCCCCCTTCCTCCTCGCGGCCTTCCTCGCCGGCACCATCTCAATCGCCCGTGCCCAGAGCCTTCCAAATCCGTCCCTCACCCCCGGCGCCGTCAATCCCTCCGTTACCCAACAGGACATCTCTTCCACTATCTGCGAGCGCGGCTGGACTGCAACCATCCGCCCACCCGAACCTTACACCGAAAAACTGAAACGCGAGCAGATCGCCGCGTACGGCTACCGCGATCACCGCCTCCGCGACTACGAGGAAGACCACCTCATCCCGCTCGACCTCGGCGGCGCCCCATCCGACCCACGCAACCTATGGCCCCAACCCCACCTCGGCCCTGAGGACTGGGGCAGTTACGCCAAGGACCGGTTGGAAGCCCGCCTGAACGAACTGGTTTGCGATGGCACCCTGCCGCTCGAAACTGCGCGCACCGCGATAGCCTCCGACTGGACTGCCGCCTACCGGAAGTATATCGGCCCCGACCCGGATAACCGCCCGCTCGACTACCAGCGGCATCGTCCGTACCACTATCGCCACTGGTACAACTGACCTCGTCAAGCCTGGCCGAGTACGCTCAGGCCGCCCTCCAACCACAGTCTTTTAGCCAGACCGCGTTGGATCTTCCCACTTGTCGTCTTCGGCAGCGAACCGGGAGAGATACAAACGATCGTCTGCACCGCTATTTCATGCTGCCGGGTCACGGCCTCGCGGACACATCTGCTTATCGCTTCCAGATCTGCGCCGCGCCGCTGCGTTCGTTCGATCTCCTGAACGATAACCAGCCTCTCGGTATCGGCCTCACCCGTAGTAGCGAAAGCCGCACCGCAATCCCGTCGCAAGGCTGGATGACTGTCCTGGACAGTCCGTTCGATATCCTGAGGATAATGATTCGAACCTCGTATAATGATGACGTCCTTCAGCCGGCCGGTTATGAAAAGCTGTCCGTCATCGTCCAGGAACCCGAAATCCCCCGTGCACAGCCAATCCGGATCCGCGGTGCCGGCTATAACCGCCTTGAACGTTTCTTGTGTAGCGGCGGTATTTCCCCAGTACTCATCGGTCACATTAGGGCCACTCACCCAGATCTCCCCGACCCGGTTCGCCGGTAACCTGCTTCGGGTCGCCGGATCCACGATTGCAATCTGCTGACCGACGACACTGCGCCCACAGGAGACCAAACTTTGCGCATCATCCGCCGTCGCCGGCTCCGCGACCTCGCCATTCTGCAGTGCCGAACGGCTGACCCGGCGCGTGATCGGCTCAGTCCCTCGCATACCGCCGGAGACCAGCAATGTCGCCTCCGCAAGGCCGTAACCTGGATACATCGTCCCTGCGCCGAAGCCATAAGGAGCAAAAGTTTCCGCAAACCGCGCAATGGTATCGGCGCGCACCGGCTCGGCTCCGTTGAGAGCGAGCTTCCAGCAGGACAGGTCAATGCCATTCATCTGGCCGGCATCGAAACGCGCGACGCAGAGATCGAAAGCGAAGTTTGGAGCGCTGGTTACCTCGGCGCGATAGCGATGGATCGTCCGCAGCCATTTGAGCGGTCGCTGCATAAAGCCGGCGGGCGACATCAAAACGGATGTCGCTCCGAGATGGACCGGCTGTATCACTCCCATCATCAAACCCATGTCGTGGTACAGCGGCACCCATCCCACGCACGTCGAATGCTCCGTGTTGCTCATTGCAAGACGGATCATTTCAAGATTCGCCAGCAGATTGCGGTGCCGTACAACGACGCCCTTCGGAGTGGAAGTCGAGCCGGACGTATACTGAAGTAGCGCCACGTCCTCTTGGCTGACTAGCGGCAGGCATACATGCCGCCCCGCCTCCGTGCAATCCGTTGCGCTGACCGGTATCAAGCATAACCCACGATCGCCGCACCGTTCAGCGACATCACCGCGAGTTTCGAGAACTTCGTTCGTCGTCAGCGCAATTCTCGGCTTGCAGTCCGTGATGATCGCTCCGGCCGAATCGCGCGCGCTGCGCCGAGGCACCATCAGCGGCACTGGGATCACCCCCGCTGTCAGACAGCCAAAGAACGCGACAACGAAATCCAGTCCCGTGGGAAACAACAGAACAGCCCGATCCCCCTTCGCGGTATGCTGGGCAATTCGAGCCGCCACGGCCTGAACCCGGTGCTGCAGTTCAGCAAAGGTCAGCAGGACGTCGGCTTCGCCGCGCTCCGGGACGAAGACGAACGCCTTCTTGTCGGGTCTTTCGGTAGCACGTTCCTCCAGAACCTCGACAAGCGACGCGTATCTGCGGTCCAAGGCGGGGCTATCCCTCCGCCTTTGCCGTGCCAACCTGTCCCTCTAGTTTGCACGCAACGAAGTGCGCCAAATTCGCGATAGTTCGATGCTCTATAGCGGTTTCAGAGGACAGCTCCAGACCCAGCCAATCTTCGATGGCAGAGACCAGGAACACTGATTCAGCCAAATCCAGGCCCAGGCCTGCGAAATCCGCATTGATGTCGACGATGGAGTGCTTCAACCTGAGCGCTTTGCGTAGGTACGCGGCACACCAAAGCTGAATGTCGGTTTCGGTCACGTCTTGGACTTGCCTGGACATTTACCAATCTGCTCCAATCAGCCTATCTGATCCTGACGGCAGCGTCGAGCTTGCTCGCACTGCTTGCGGTAGCGGCACCATTGCCCAGCGAGGAGACGATCGCTTGCTCGATAGGAGGTGCAACGCCGACCCGGTAATGCACATTGTCGATCCAGTTTGCGACGTTGCGTGATGCCGGGCTATCCACCCTGAAATCCAGAAATCCGCTGTTAGGCCGGCCGGCGACCGCTCTGGCGAGAGCGCTTTTGCACGCCTCCAGACCGGTTGCCTCCTTGCTGCCGGATGGAGGCAGGAACTTGTAATATATAGGCGGCATGACGATAACAAACCCAGTCGATTGCGGAAGCTTTCGGATGAAATTCTCGAGCTTGTCGACCCACGGCAAGCGAGGAGGCGATCCGATCTTATCCAGAGTTCCGGGGATCACCGCCGGTGCCGGTGCGTATGGGAGATTCTCGCCCGCCCCGTAAGCACCAAAGCGCACCAGATCGCTGGGCCGCTTCAGCCCCAGCGCGACCCAAATCCGCCAGCCGACGCGATCCAGCGACTTGGAGCTGAGCACGTTCGCCAGATACTTCAGGTTGCTGCGATACAACCAGAATGGAAACGGATACTGGAGCGGAAGCTTGGGATCAGGTGAGCACCAGAAGGTGTCCGCCACCAGGACAAAAGCACCGTAGGAGTCGTGATTCCGCATTATCCAGCGCATCAACGCGAGCTGCTCGCGAGGTCCGGTTTCGGGAATGGTGAGCTGCAGGAACCGCAGACCCGTCGCATCGGATAGTGTGTAAGGATTGATGTTCTGGCCTGTCGAATTCCCGATAATCGAGGCATTGAACCGAAGATCCCGGCCTCGGCTGGCATTTGCAGTACGTGGGTTGATATCGTTGATTCCGACGAGACCCAGATTGGGGAAGCGGCCTGTGTCATAAGGATCGACCGCCAGCATGGAGATGTAGAGGAACGCGCCTGCGCCGAAAAACATGGCGCAAAACACAAGAAGCCAGCGGCGCCAGGCAGGACGCTCGCGGGTCTCGCTGTCTGCGACCCGATTAGAATCTAAAGTAGATGAACTCATACGACTGATCGCCGCCAAGCTGAACCAATAGTGCCACCCCAATCAGGCCAAGAAGAGCAGGGACCCAAACTCGTGGCCGCCAGTTGATGATGCGGGACAGAACCTGTGTCGCGGGCAGGGCAACCGCGAGCACCACCCCGAGGCCGATAATCCACGCCTTTCCGAGAATCTTGCCGTGTGGGAGGGTACCAAGGCCGGAATAAACGTTCCAGGCAACCGAAAGGCTTCCTGTGCGGAAAATGACGGCGCTAAGGATGAAGAAGCCGATAGTCAAGACCCATCCCAGAGGCTTTGGGAGTGGCAGAAAAAACCGCCGCCAGCCTAGAGCGAGGACCATCGCCACGCCCTGTAGCGTTCCCCACAACACATAATTCCAGCCCGCACCGTGCCACAGACCGCACAGAGCCATCGTGATCAGGATAGCGGCAACATATTGCGGGATCGTGTGCCGAGTGTCGGCGATCCGCATATCCGAGAGTGGGATGAACACATAGTCGCGCAGAAAGCGCGATACGGTCATGTTCCAACGCTGCCAAAACATCAGGATGCTGCTGGACCGGAACGGCGCGTTGAAGTTGAACGGGAGCCGTATTCCAAGCAGCAGCGCCGTACCGATCGCCATATCGGAATAGCCGGCAAAATCGTAAAAAATCTGAAACGCGAAGCCGAGGGCCAGCCATCCCGATCCATCATGCAAAGGGGCATTCGCTGCTGCCTGGTAAATCGGATTTACGAGCTGTCCGATAGGGTCGCCAAGAGCAGACTTTTCAATCAGCCCAACAATCAGGAAGGTAATGCCGAGAGCCCAGCGTTCCTCCCACCCGGGGGCGAAAGCATCCCGGCCGAACTGCCGCCCAACCTCAGACCAGCGAGCCAAAGGCCCGGCAGCTGCCTGCGGGAAAAAACAAATATACAGGGCGTAGCGATCGAGTGTTGTGATCTCCGCCCGGCCCCGCCGCAGATCCACAAGGTACATGATGTGATGGAAGGTGAAAAAGCTGATGCCAAGTGGCAGGATCAGATCCAAGTGGTGATTGAGCGGCAGACCAGCCAGGGCGGCGAGATTTGCGGCAAAGAAATTCACGTATTTGAATGTTCCAAGAACCGCCAGGTCAAGTATGATTGCTCCCGTAATTACAGATTTGTTGCCGGTCGCCACGAATAGTCGCGCGGCAACCCAGTTCACCAAGATTTCCCCGATCAAAAGTAGAACGAAAACCGGGTTCCAGAGCCCGTAAAACAGCAGGGAAACGAAAACTAGAAACGGTATTCGCAGCGACGCTTGTTTGTTGATGACTGCCGCCACAGCCAGCACAACAGGCAGAAATACGAGCAGATACGAATAGCTGTTGAAGAGCATCCCGAATTCGATCAATTCCGTCCCCCGTCCCTGACTACTACGGGGATTGTTGCTACGCAACATTTTGGCGGTGGCACAGGTGCCGATCAGGCACTCGGTGTTGCGGAAGAGCCCTGATACCGGCCAGCCTTTCGGCCTAAGGGATTCTCAACATCTCATCTCATGATCAGCTTCAGCCTGCGCCCTTGGTGGATGGCGCGCGGAAGCGTCACATGCCGTTGGACCTGGTGATGGCCCTGGTGGCTTGCCGCAGCCGTACCGGCCGCCGAGACGGGCGAGGGCCCAGCTGGCGCGAGCCAGACTGCCGGGCGGGTGTGGATTTTTGGCCGCTCGGTATTGCCTTCCAAGGTTGGCACCAGCGCTTCGATCGTGTCGACCTCGGCGGTATCGAGCACGTGTTCGGCTGGCTGAGCCTGTGTGCCGTCACGATCCTGCACAAGTTGCGGGATCGTGCAGGCCGTGGCGGATCGACCTCACGCACGTCAAACGCACGGTTTTCGCGAAGCTGCGGTCTTTCTCGTTGGGCGAACGCCGGATCTCCACCGCGCCGAAGCGCCGCTCAACCCGGGCCTCACGCGCGGCTCGCAACGGCGCTCGCGCTGGCAGCGTCAGGGTTCGCGTCTGGCTCACCGAATTGCCCGAGTGATCCCTGCATTCGCAGCAAATTCCCTTCTGTTCAGGCCGAAAACGAGCGAATCGCATCGCTTCCGCGTCGGGCAAGCTTTTTTCAGCATCGGCATGCGTAGAACCGGATGTGAGCATGCCGGAGGGCCGACAGGCTGGCCGGTATTCAGGCGGCCGGCGGAACCGGCCGCCATCAGCCATCACGTAGCGGCGGAAGTATAGGCCTCGACCCGGTAGCCGTCGGGGTCGATCAGAAAAGCCGCAAAGTAGTCGGCGGAATATTCTGGGCGCATGCCAGGTCCGCCGTTGTCGGTACCCCCGACAGACAGCCCGGATTTGTGGAATTCCTGCACGGCGCTGCGGTTCGGGGCCGCGAAGCAGACATGCAAACCGGAGTTCGGGTCCGCCACGACCGGGGTCTCGGTCGGTGTCAGCCAGAGTGCCGTCTGCTCGGCGCCATAGCCCAGGTACCTGAGTTCGGAAGCGTGCAAGCAGCTATACCCGAGCGGCGTCGGTACGGCGTCATAGAACCGCCGGGAACGGGCGAGATCACGGACGCCGAAAGAGACATGGTCAATCATCGCCTAACCTCCCAAATGGTTATGCAGATGGAGAGAACGATATGTCTCATCGATGGTCAACCGTATATCCGGTTATAAATCCGTGATGATGCCCCCCCGCCGCTACCAGGCGGCAACCACCGACACGCTGTGCCTGAACTTCGCGAACACCCTTGCCTGGCGTGGCCGTTCACAGCCGGTGGAGGCGTTGCAAACGCCCGATGATCTGCTCGCCTGGGCGGACAAAGAGGCCGGCGTCAATCCTGATCTCGTGCGTGCCTGCGGGGAGAGTTGGGCACCAGAGCAGGGGTTACAAACAGCAATAGCGATCAGGGAGACGATCTACCGGCTGTTTGCCGCCACGGCAGCATCGAGCGGGTCGCCACAAGTAGACCACGTAGCGGAACTCAATCAGTGGATTGCCGCGGCACCCGCCAGGAAGCAGTTGACCGAGAATGGCCGCCGTTGGCGCTTCGAAGCCTCGCCTTCGGTGCTCGCCCTGCTCGCGCCGGTATTATGGTCGGCAGGCGACTTGCTGACCGGTATGCGCCTGTCGCGCGTGCGTGCATGCGCGAATACCCAGTGCCGCTGGCTGTTTCTGGACGACAGCAAGGCTGGCACGAGACGCTGGTGCTCCATGAGTGCATGCGGCAACCGCGCCAAGGCGCACCGGCACTATCAGCGCCGCAAGGCCAGGCCCTAGGATTTTTCCTTTTTCTCCTCCTCTCGCAGCGCCGCGGGAGGAGTCTGAAAGAACCTGGCGTACTCATAAACGGTGCGATCTGCCTGGTTCCAACAGACGTAACCCCGGCAGTCCTTCGGCCGCGCTTCATAAACGGTGCACATCCGGTCCTCGCCAAGGAATTGACATGTATCATAGCCGGATTTGATCCGCTTGCTGCCCTTGCGGGTTCGTTCCACGATATGCCGCTCCTCAAATGTTCGCACGGAGAGGCCGAGGAACTTCGCCAACCGTTTAATATCGGCCTGACTGACCTCGACGTATCCAGCCATACGGCAACACAGGCTGGGGCATTTCAGGCAGTCGAGGGGGTGGCTGGACATCAGGTGGTTCTTGGGTCCGCGGGGGACTGGGGCAACAGCGAAGGAGACCGAATGAACGATTCCTCGGAAGTTGCGCTGGCTGACGGCAGAGTGGCGATGGGCGACACGGGAATCGATCTTGCACCTGATACGCCGCCTTATAGCCCAACTAAACGCCGGCCGCCGCCTCATGATTGGCGGGACCTGGGATGGAGCATCCTTGTCCGCACCGGCGACTGGTTTCTGCGGCGCTACTACAGGGTGAAGGAGTTCACGAGCGATCCGGACTGCCTGATCCGGGTCAGGCACACCGAAGCCACACAGGTAATTGAACTGTCTGATACGCGGGTGTTACCTGGCGACCCGGTGCTGGATCTGCACATGTGGAATGAACAGTTACCCCGGTTCCTCGGCCCGGGCGCCGATTTTTGCTGGGCGATTCTAATCCGGCGCAACCTGCACCGCTCAATCACCGCTCTGGCGCGATATGTCGGAAACTCTCCCGAATGCCGGCAGGTGCGGGCCATCCGCGCCTGCGTCACCTTCGCCAACCGCGGCGGGCGGACACAAATCCGCCGGGCCGCCCGACGTTTTGGATTCGAGATGATGGAACGATGCGATCCGGACGGCTGGCACGAGCTGGGTGAAGACATGCTGATCTGGGCATTCGCCAGGGCATTCAATCCGGCGGCTTTGCGGTGCCACCGCTTGCGCCGCGATCGCACGGAGCTGTGGATCTCGCGCGAGCGACTGCTGCAGCTCTTTGAGTGACGCCGTGCAGCATGGGATTTGACGCACGCGGAGCAGCATCACGGGCGAGGCTGGCAAGGGTCGGGCCAGCCGAAAGGCCCGATGAATGAAAGAGCGTCGTTCTCGGGTCGGCGGATGGCCGATCGCCATTGTCGGCGTTGTGTTGGTCCTGGTGGCGTACACGCTGCGCTACACACTGGTGCCTTTTGTGTTCGCCATGGTGATTGGTTTCGTTCTGGATCCGGTAGTCGATTGGTCAACCCGCTGGACAATGGGGCGGCGCTGGCCGATGGCCGTGGTCTTGACCGTCCTGATCGTCGGCGGGAGCGGCTTCGGGGCGTACTGGGCGGCCGATACCGCCTTTCATGACCTGTCTAAGGTGGCCGCCAGACTGCCCGACATGATCCGTCGAGGTATCGGTGCGATTACCGGACCGCAGGGGGTCACGCTGATGGGCACCCACTATGCCCCACAGCAGATCACGAGTCTCATCATCACCGGTGCGACGAGCGTCTTCAACGCGGCGGTGGTGCTGCTGGCAATCAAAATCAGCATCGGGACAATCGCCGCTGTGGTGATGACTTTCGTTCTGGTCCCCTATTTCCTGATCTCAGGGCCACACCTTGCGGAAGGCGCCCTGTGGCTTGTGCCGCCCGAGCGTCAGCGGCCGGTACGGGAGATGTTGCCGAAGCTGATCCCGATGCTACGCCATTACGCTGCGGGTCTGTGTGGGGTCGTCGCGTACGCCGGCGCCATGGCCTATGTGGGTCTCGGAGCGGTCTTCCATGTCCCCGCGGCGGCATTACTGTCCGTGGTGATCGGCTTCCTGGAATTGATCCCCGTGGTCGGACCGATAACGTCGATTGTGCTGGTTGCTCTCTCCGCCGCCCAGATCGGCACGTTTACCGCCGTTTTCCTGGTACTCTGCGCGCTTGCCTTGCGCCTCTCCATCGACAATCTCGTCGGCCCCCTCCTGCTCGGCCAGGCTGTAACAATCCATCCTGTCGTGGTGATTTTCGCGTTCATTATCGGCGCGGTGCTGTTCGGGGTGATCGGGTTGCTGCTCGCGGTGCCGACCGCGGCAAGCATCAAGCTGATCCTGGAGCACTACTATTCCGAGCCCATCGCAGATGATGAACCTGTCCGTTGGCCGGAGCGCGGGACAGCACGACCATCTTGAACCGAATTGACTGACTGAACCGTTCGGTTCACTGAGGTGTTTAGCGGCAATGGACGCGCCCTACGAACACGATCGAACCGAAGCCGCGGAGCATGAAGCCCCGCTATGGTTCAGCCGTCATCCGAAACTGGCCATGCTGGCGCTGCTGATTGCGGCAGTCATTATTGCGGGCGGCACCTGGTACTGGCTGACCTCCCAGAACTACGCCACGACCTCGGATGCGCGGATCGCCGGCAATGTCACGCAGATGGCCTCCATGGTCTCCGGACGTGTGACAAAGCTGATGTTTGCAGACAACCAGCATGTGATCGTCGGTCAGAAACTCGTGGAAATCGACCCCCGCGACTACCAGGACAGGCTTGACCAGGCGCTCGCCCAGCAGGCGAACGCCGAGGCCCAAGTGAAGCAGGCCAAAGCGCAGTTCGCTGTGCGGCAGGCGGACGTGGCCCAGGCTGATGCCACTATTGCGGTCGCACAGGCAGATCTGACCCAGGCGCAAAAGAACTACTACCGCTACGGGCACCTCCCGCCGGCAGCCGTAACACAGGAGCAGCGCGACCAGGTAGATGCCGCCTTCCGCTCGGCCACAGCCCGACTGAATGCTGCGCAGCAGGCTGCCGTGGCGGCTCGTGCACAGATCGACGTCGCTAAGGCACAGCTCGCTGCGGCGGAGGCAGCCGTCAAACAGGCGGACGCAGCCGTAGCGGCAGCTCGCCTGCAGCTTTCCTACACGACCATCACGGCGCCGGTGACCGGGTACATCGGCCATCGTACCGTTAATGTCGGCGATGTCGTGCAGGCCGGCCAGCCGTTGTTTGCCATCGTGCAAGACCAGGTGTGGGTGGAGGCCGACTTCAAAGAAACGCAGCTCGCCGGGATGAAGCCCGGCCAGCCGGTGACCATTCACGTCGATGCTGTTCCTGGCCACACGTTCCATGGCACTGTGAACAGCTTCCAGCCGGGTACTGGATCGCAGTTCAGCGCGTTGCCCGCCGAAAACGCCACGGGCAACTGGGTCAAGATCGTCGAGCGTGTGCCGGTGAAGATCACGTTCAGCAGCGACTCGTACCAAAAGTACTTTCTGGCGCCGGGCATGTCCGTGGAACCCTCCGTGAAGGTCCGTTGATGTCGGGCGAGGAACTGCCCCGCTCCGCGGCCGGCAACCGAAACCCCTGGCTGATTGGGGTCATCGTCTCTATCGCAACTTTCATGGAGGTGCTGGACACCACCATCGTCAACGTGGCCCTTCGCCATATCGCCGGTTCGATGGCCGTTACCTACGACGAGAGCACGTGGATATTGACCAGCTATCTGATCTCGAACGCAATCGTTCTGCCGGTCAGCGGATGGCTCGCGACGGTCATGGGGAGGAAGCCGTTTTACATGGGATGCGTCGCGGTCTTCACCATCGCCTCGGTGGGCTGCGCCGCCTCTCCCTCGCTTACATGGATTGTGCTCGCGCGGCTGCTACAGGGCGCTGGCGGTGGCGGCCTCGCTCCCACAGAGCAGGCGATGTTTGCGGATTCATTTCCGATGAGACAAAGAGGGATGGCTTTCGCAGTGTACGGGCTGACCGTGGTTTCCGCGCCCGCTATCGGGCCGGTACTCGGTGGCTGGATCACCGACAATTTCACCTGGCACTGGGTGTTCCTGATCAACCTCCCAATCGGTCTGCTATCCCTGTTCCTTGTGCATACCTTCGTTGTAGAACCGACGGCGTTGAAAGAGGACCGGCGCCGAGCCCTCCGGGGCGGCCTCATGATTGACTACGTGGGGTTTGCCCTGGTCGCACTGGGGTTCGGCACACTGCAGGTAGTCCTTGACAGGTTCAATGTTGATGATGGGTTTGCCTCCCACTTCATTCTGGCGCTCAGCCTGGTCTCCGGCACGGCGTTGCTGTTGCTGATGGCCTGGGAGCTGCTGATCCCGCGGCCGATCATCAATCTGCGGCTGTTCGTACGCTCCCGCGGTTTCGCGATTTCCTGCGCCCTGATGTTCCTGGTCGGCTTCGTGCTGATCAGCACCACCCAGTTGCTGCCGCAACTGACCCAGGAGCTGCTCGGGTACGACGCCTACACTGCCGGCATGACCTTGGGCATGGGCGGGGTGGCAACCTTCTTCGTCATGCCGATAGCCGGGTTCGTAACCGGCCGCCTGATTCAGCCGAAATACCTGATCGCGGGCGCGCTGATCGGCAGCGGCTGGGCCATGTGGCGCTGGTCTGGCCTCGACTTGGACATTTCGTTCTGGAACATATCGGACGCCAGGATACTGCAGGTTATCTGGCTGCCGTTCCTGTTTATCCCGCTCAGCGCAGTCTGTTACGTAGGTGTGCCGCAAGACCAGAACAATCAGGCGTCGGCGATGATCAACCTGATGCGCAACCTGGGCGGCAGCTTCGGTGTCTCCGTGGTGCAGACGCTGCTAGCGCATCGCACGCAGTTCCATCACGCCAGGCTAGCATCGGAGATAACGCCCTATAACGGCTATTGGTTCGGGCACTCGCTGGCGGCGATCGCCCGTGCAGTACAGACCCAGGCAGAAGTCATGAGCTTCCTGGACATATTCTGGCTGCTCGGCCTGGCCGCGATATGTCTCATTCCTGTCGCCCTGCTGTTACCGAAGATGCCGAAAGGCGCGCCGGTTGGGCACTAAAACCTCGCCATCCCCGGATCGAGCCCAAAGAGCACCCGCCCGATCGGCTCCAGATTAGCCATCGGCGCCACGGCGAAGTGCTGCCCGGCCGCGTGGACGTCGCGAAAACACCGCTCCAGCCCGTTACGCTCGTACAGCGCCGATCCGCCGGCCAAGGCATAGACAATATCCACCGCCTGAATCGCGAACTGAGTCGCTTGGCACGCCGCCAGCCGCACCTGCGCTCGTTCCCGCGTAGATATCGCACACCCGGCAAGCACGCGCTCCCACATGCGTCCAAGCTCATCGAACAGATACGCACGTCCGGAGCGGATCAGCGCCTCGGCACGCGCCAGGTCGATCTGGGCATATGGTTTCTGCTGCAACACTACCTGCGAGCCCATGGGCGTCTTGCCACCCGCCATCTCACACAGCGCCTCAACCGCCGCACGCGCAATCCCCAGCGCAACAGTCGCGATGCAAGAGACGAAGGTACTGAGCATCGGCACGGCGTATAACGGCCCCGGCTGTCGCGGCTGCGGCAGGAATCCGGGGATCGGAATCGTGCGTTCCTCTGGCACAAACAGATCGGTCACCTGATAGTCGTTGCTGCCGGTCCCGCGCAGACCCCCGACATGCCACACATCGAACACCTCTGTGTCTGCCCGCGGCCAGATCGCCAGCCGAAACTCCGGTCCACCGTCCGCTGTCTGGCGCGGCTCCACTCCATCCACGGTAATGCAGTTGCCCAGCACCCAGTCGCTGTGGCCGATAAAGCTTCCGTAGCCCCACCTGCCCGTCACCCGGTATCCGCCGGGCACTGCCACCGCCTTCCCCGTCGGATTCAACGTCCCCACCAACACGGCGCGCCCCGAGCCAAAGATCTCTCGCGCCGCCGCCTCATCCATGGCCCGGGCAAGCCGGCCATACCCCGCCGGGATTACGGTGCACCAGCCGATGGAGCCCTCCAGCCGCGATAATTCCTCTATGACCGCAAGAAACGGCAGCGGATCAACTTCTGGCCCGCCCAGAACGCGGGGCAGCCACATTCCAAAGAATCCCGCGTCGCCCAATGCCCCTACCAGCTCCTTCGGAAGTTCTCGTTCCCGATCGAACCGATTTCGCAGCGGCCCTGCGAACGGAGCGAGCGCACGCGCCGCGTCTAGAAAATCCAATGCAACCTGCTGATCCACACCACGCTCCGTTCCGCGATCTCTCGGCTTCTAGACCAGCCTACGTGTGGCTGCCATCTTCTGACCACTGACCACTGACCACTGACCACTGTGAAACAGATCCGGCTGAATGCCTTCGACATGAACTGCATCGTCCACCAGTCGCCCGGACTGTGGACGCACCCGCGCGACCGCGCCGACACCTACAATACCCTGCAGTACTGGACCGACCTCGCCCGCATTCTGGAACGCGGCAAGTTCGATGCCCTGTTCCTGGCCGACGTCCTGGGCGTCTACGACGTCTATCGCGGCTCGCCTGATTCCGCGCTCGAAGGCGCTGTGCAGGTTCCGGTCAATGACCCGCTGATGGTCATCCCCGCAATGGCAATGGTTACCCAGCACCTCGGCTTCGGTGTCACCTGCACCCTCTCTTATGAGCACCCGTATCCGTTCGCCCGGCGCATGAGCACGCTCGATCATCTGACGAACGGCCGCATCGGCTGGAACATCGTGACCGGCTATCTCAACAGCGCAGCCAAGGGGATGGGCCTCACTCAGCAGGTCGGCCACGACACCCGATACGAGATCGCCGAAGACTACATGGATGTCGTTTACAAGCTCTGGGAAGGAAGCTGGGAGGACGCGGCCGTCCTGCGTAACCGCGCCTCCAGCCGGTTTGCCGATCCCGCCCGCATCCACCGCGTCGAGCATGACGGACCCTACTTCCGCCTCTCCGCCATCCACCTGTGCGAGCCGTCCCCACAGCGCACCCCCGTCCTGTTCCAGGCCGGCGCCTCAACCCGCGGCCGGCAGTTCGCCGCCCGCCACGCCGAATGCGTGTTCATCAACGGCCCGTCCAAGCGCGTCGTCGCCCCCATCGTCGCCGATCTGCGCCGCCGCACCGCAGCGGCCGGACGAGACCCCGCCGAACTCATCATCTTCACCATGATGACGGTTGTTACCGACACCACGGCGCAGCGCGCCCGCGACAAGCTGGCCGAGTACCGCCGCTATGCCAGCGAGGAAGGCGGCCTCGTTCTCATGTCCGGCTGGACCGGTGTCGATTTCTCCAAAATGCCCATGGACGAGGTCGTCCGCTTCAGCCAGCGCGACGCCCAGACCTCCGCGCTGGAAGCGTTCACGACTGCCGATCCCAACCGAACCTGGACGGTGCGGGAGATCGCTGCCCACACCGCCATAGGCGGACGCAGCCCGCTAGTGACCGGGTCAGCGGAGCAGGTTGCGGAAGAACTTGTCTCCTGGGTGGACGAAACCGATGTGGATGGATTTAACCTGGCCTACGCAGTTACACCCGAGACTTTCACCGATATGGCCGACCTGGTCGTGCCGGAACTCCAGGCGCGCGGCCGTTTCAAGCACGACTACGCCCCTGGAACCTTCCGGGAAAAACTATACGGGCCCGGACGGCAGCGCCTTCCAGCTTCCCACCCGGCCGCCGCCTTCCGCAGGAGCACCCAATGAACGCCGAGCAACTCCGTGCCGTCCAAACTCCGGTAAAGCAACGTTACCGGGACAACCCACAATCCGCTCGCGTGCTCGCCCGCGCCGAAGCCCGCCTCGACCCCAACGACATCGCCTGCACCATCCCCTCCTGGCACGGAGAGACCCACGCCGGCCTGCACCCCGCCACCGGCGGCACCGGCGAGCTCGCCTGCTCAGCCGACATGCTGCTTGAAGCGCTCGTGGCCTGCGCGGGCGTGACCCTGAGAGCCGTTGCAACGGCTATGGGCATCACTCTCCGGCATGGAAGGGTTATAGCCGAGGGACACTGGGACGCCCGCGGCACACTTGGCATCGATCGGAACATTCCGGTGGGTCTCACCGACATCGTTCTGCGTTTCGATCTTGATGCAGACGCCGATGCCGAGAAGATCAAGCGCCTGATCGAAACCACAGAACGCTATTGCGTAATCCTGCAAACCTTACGCAATCCACCCTACGTTGTCGCCGAGGATTGAAACGGCCAATGAAATCCGCCGGCGGCCCGCCATCACTCCGTCGGCGCCATCGACTTGATCAGCTCGAATACCTTCTTCCGGATCATAGGATCGTTAATGCGGTAATAGGCGCGCACCAGTTCCAGTGTTTCGCGCCGGTTCATGCTCTCGTCGCCCAGTTGCTCCTGCGCGTCCGCGAGAGGAGCTGCAGATCGCCGGCCGGGAAGCCCGCCGATACCATCGGGAAGATCGTCGAAGAAGAAGCTGATGGGCACATCCAGAACGCGTGACAGATCGAATAGTCGAGACGCGCCGACGCGGTTGACCCCACGCTCATATTTCTGAACCTGCTGGAACGTTAATCCCAGTGCCTCGCCGAGCCGTTCCTGGGACATCCCAAGCAGGGTCCGCCGCAACCGTATTCGGGTTCCGACATGGACATCAATCGGGCTCGGCCGGCCGTCTTTCTCGGCCGCGGAGCTCTCGTTCCGCGACGGGTCGCTCATTTGGTCCAGCATGCCGTTCCCTACCTGGTCAGACATTCAATTCGGGTGTGACGCACAGCGCTTATACAACCACGTTAATGCTCGTGGGAATGGTAAACTAACGGTCAAAAAAATTAACTCATCTCAAGATTTGTTTCAGCCCCCCTCCCCACAGGCCTATTGCAACGCCGAAAACGCCCAGAGTTAACGGGATCGGGAGGCCCAACCGCTCGTACACGGTCGGCGGCAGCCTCCCTGGCAGCGGCACATCAAGATAGCCGGCGCGGTTCATACCGAGGCGTGCGATCTCCCGCCCGTGGGCATCGAATGCCGCCGAAATGCCTGTGTTCGCGGCGCGAATCAGAGGCAGGCCCTCCTCCACCGCGCGAAGGCGTGCAGCCGCTAAGTGTTGGCGTGGTCCGGTCGAATTGCCGAACCATGCATCGTTGGTAATATTGACCATCCAGTCGGGTCGATCGGCCTCATTCACAATCTGGTGAGTGAATATCGCTTCATAGCAAATGAAAGGGGCAAAGGGGGGTAAGCTGGGCACCTTCAGGGTCTCCGGTCCTGCACCCGGCTGAAAGCCCTCGCCCGGAATCAACTGAAGCCCGATTTGCGCCCACGATGGCTGATATTCGCCGAACGGCACCAAGTGCCACTTGTCATATCTCCCGGCGATCCGGCCATCCCCGGTCAGGGCAAACAATGTGTTCAGCGGCCGCCCGTCGGGGGCAAAGCTCACTGCACCCGCCAGCGCCGGATTCCCGCCAGCCGCTTCTACGATGTACTGCCTCGCTGCTGCGTCACGCCCCAGCAGATAAGGACTGGCGGTTTCCGGCCAGATAACCACCTTGCGGCCGGAGCCGGCCGCCGCCACCCCCTCCTGCGTTAAGATCAGGTAACGACGGAAAATCTCCGCGGCCACCCGGTTATCCCACTTCAGGCCCTCGGGAATATTGCCTTGTATCAGCACCGCCGTTACCGGCTCCGGTATCGGAAGCGCCGGTGTTCCGAGCCGCAGGATACCCGCCACGGCCCAGGCACCCAGCAGGCCCACCGCCGCACCCCGCCACGCCCAATTCAGCAGCGGCACTCCAGCCAGCAGAAGCGTCAGGAACGTCAGCCCGTGTACACCGACCCAGGCGGCTGGCTGGATAAAAACATCACCAAGATTCCCAGGAAACTCCCAGACACTTCCCCAGGGGTTCCAGGGAAACCCGCCGAGGACGAACTGGCGTGCCAAATCGGAAAGGACCCAGCCGCCCGCCAGCACGAGCACCCGTGGCCAGCCTGGGCGAGCACAGCGGGCCAGGGCGCACACCGGAGCGATAAAGGCCGCCATCAGTGCGGAAAGCGCAGGAACGGCCAATGGAACGCACCACCAGAATTGTGCCGCCTCCAACAAAATTGCTTCGGTAATCCAATAAAGGCCAATCAGGTTCAGCCCGAACCCGAACCACCAGCCGCGCCGGGCCGCGACGGCTGGTCCATCGGCTGCACCAACCAGAACCAGCAGTCCCGGAATGCCAACCAGCAATGCCGGTAAAACAAATATAGGAGGGTAGGCCAGCGCGGAGACCATCCCCAGCAACAATGCCGCGCCATCGGCCCGCCAGCCGCGTAGAGAATCGAGCCAAAATGCAAAACGGCGAAAGGGGGCGCGGCCTGCGCCGCCAGCTTCATTCGAGCGCGTCGCGCAGCCGGCGTTCGTAATGACGATAGTATTTGTCAGTGACGAGATCGGTCTTGACCACAATGGCGACATCCGTCGTGTTGAATTGGCGATCGATAACCGCTCCGTCGCCCACAAACCCGCCCAGGCGAAGGTAGCCCTTGATCAGCGGCGGAAGCTGGTTGAGCGCCCGTTTCGGATCCACGATCTCCGGCGGCAGCCGGCGCATATCCACATAGCGATCCGGAAGCGCCCGCGGACGCAAAGCCGGCGGGGCAAGATGATTGTGATAGAGATAGGTCAGCTCAACTCCAACGTTGTCGGGATCAGTGCCATGTAGACTGGCACAACCGAACATCAGATCGATCTGATACTGAAACACGTAGGCCGCGATCCCGCGCCAGAGAAGCTGCATCGCAGAGCGGTTGCGGTATGGCGCATCGACGCAGGACCGACCGAGTTCCAAGAGCCGGCCCGGAAACCTGGTCAGCGGCGCGAGGTCATACTCTTCGGCCGAGTAGAATCGCCCGATCGCCGCCGCGCGTTCCTGCTGGATCAGCCGATAGGTACCGACGACCCCCTCGGGTCCAGGTCCGATCGCGTGATCTACCACCAGCAAATGGTCCGCTATCGCATCAAAGTTGTCGCGATCACGGCCTGTCGCCGCGGTCATGCCATCCGCGTGGGCACCCATCTCCAGATAGAAAACGCGATAACGCAACGATTGGATGGCGTCCAACTCCGCCCGGGTCCGGGCCAGTCGCACCCCCAGATTGCCGGCTCTCAACTCCGGAAAATCCGGCCGGTCGCCGGGCGCGCCGAACGGAAATTCAATCGTCACCGCGCAGCCCTGTCCTGGCCAGGTGTTGCCAGTTCCTGCTCCCGGCTCTTCCTTCGCAGAGCGGCGTCCTGCTCGCGTTTGCGTCCAAACAGTTCAAGCCGCAGTGATACCAGGTCGAAACCCAGGCGGCGGGCGATGTCCTGCATCAGTTTTTCATGCTCCGGATCCTGGAATTCGATGACCCTTCCGGTCTCGACATCGATCAGATGATAATGGTGACCGTGCTCGCTCGGCTCATACCGGGCGCGCCCTCCGCCAAAATCCCGCCGCTCCAGAATGCCCTTTTCCTCGAGCAGCCGAACGGTCCGGTACACTGTCGCGATGGAAATGCGGCTATCGATCGCAGTGGCTCGACGGTACAGCTCTTCCACATCCGGATGATCAGAGGCCTCCGACAATACGCGGGCAATGACCCGGCGCTGGCCGGTCATCTTCAGACCGCGGTCAATACACAGGCGCTCGATGCGCGATTCCATCAAGTTCCTTGCGACGCATCGCCAGCGGCAGCCGACTCGCAGACGAGGCCGGGCAGACTACCGGCGCACGGCGAGACTGGCAAACCTGGTCCGGCTGGAGCTTACCGACGCGATGACCTGGGCTTGGTACCAAGCCCGATTCTCTTGGCAAGCGACGACCGATGCCGGGCATAATTCGGCGCCACCATCGGGTAGTCCGGCGGCAGCCCCCAGCGGTCCCGGTACTGCTCCGGCGTCATATTGTAGGCTGTTTTCAAATGCCGCTTCAGCATCTTCAGTTTTTTGCCATCTTCCAAACAGACGATATAATCGGGAAATACGGATTTCTTGACAGGAACGGCCGGCTGGGGACGCTCCGTGTCCCCTACCTCCCGGCCGACTCCGGCCAACGTCCGATAGACTTCCTGGATGAGGGAGGGTAGCGCATCCGGCGAGACCGAATTATTGGATACATGGGCGGAGACGATCTGAGCCGTTAGTCCGAGCACGTTGGCATTGGCCGGATGCTCTGCCATTGCAATCCTTCCGGTAAACAGAAATTGTGAGCCTATATTATGAAGGATTACGGCAGTCCGCAATACTATTTGCCCAATAAAGTATAGGTTGGTATGATGACGAACAGATTGGCTCCTGATCGCGTTCTTGATATTACCGCAGAGACTTGCCCGATGACTTTCGTACGCACTCGTCTGGCGCTCGATGCTCTCCAATGCGGCCAAACCTTGCTCGTTCTTCTGCGCGGAGAGGAACCTCGGCACAACGTACCCCGCACCGCGGCCGAACAGGGCCACGAAGTCATCTGGCAGGAGACCGAGCCCGACGGAACCACGCGCCTGCTGCTTCGCAAGGGCTAGACTAAGTTCACCTCTCCCGCACAGCCGGAGAGGTCGGCGCGCGGCAGCGCGCTGGGTGAGGGCGCGCCATCATGACCAGAGCATCCGTACCGTCCGCGTAGTACACCCGGCGACGCCCGACTGCGCGGAATCCGGCCGCCAGGTACAAGCTGCGTGCCGCCTGATTACCCTCTGATACCTCCAAAAGGATTCGCACCGCGCCGCGCGCCGCCGCGGCCGACATCGCCTCCCGCAGCAAGCGGCTGCCGATTCCGCGCCGCCTGGTTGTGGTCTGCACCGCGAAGGTCAGTATCTCGGCCTCGTCGCCTGCAACGCGGCACAGAATCATGCCGCCATCCGGATCGAGAAAGCCAAACGTCCCTGGCAACGCAAGTTGCAGCGCGATGGCATCGGCGCCCCAGGCTTCGCTCGCCGGGAATGATACGCTGTGGATCGCAGCCATCGCAGGCGCGTCGGTGGGTTGGGCCTCTCTCACGAGGGGGGCGGCCTCACGCCGGGGACCGGAAAACGGACTTCCGGTGCGTCGATGTAAAGCGGCAGGGCCGCGCGTTGCGGCAAATCACCTTGACGGCGTTTGACCGCAGCACGCAGGATCGACAGGGGACCCGGCTGCCGGATCTCAGTGAGCACGACATCAAAGTCCCGTGCCGCAAGAATGGCGGCAACGGGCACAGCTTGGTCTCCAGCAATCGCCACCGGCCCATCCGGCGTGGGGAGCGCCGCCAATGCAAACGCCTCGGCGCGCGAGCCGCGTTCCAGAAACACGCGCCCGCGCCGGCTATCGGTGGCAATCCACAGCTCGCGATTTGGATCGGGCGGTAGCGCCTCAACAGTTGCCTCGCCCACAGTCACCCCGATCACCGGAAGGCCACCCCCAAGGCCCAGCCCATGCGCCAGCGCCAGGGCCGCACGAATTCCCGTGAAGCTGCCAGGACCGATAATCACAGCGATCAGATCGAGGCTTTCTGCTGCAAGCTGCATTTCGGCGAGCAGGTCGGGAACCATACCCGCCAGCAATACCGCCTGGTTGCGGTCGCCCGCGGCCTCAATCGAGGCCTGCGCGGTTCCATCTGATACTATCCACGCGCCACAGCGCCGGAGCGCCCCGTCCAGGACCAATGCCGGACCCATTGTTGCTACAGAAGGTCGCAGGCTTCCTCGAATGACAGACGAGGCGAGCGAGGATGCACCCCAGATGGATCGCCGTAACCCAAATTCACCAGGAAATTCGATCGCCAACCGCGCCAGCGTAGGAATTCCTCGTCCACCACGTCGTTGTCGAAGCCCGACATCGGACCGGCATCCAGCCCTACCGCACGAGCCGCCAGAATGAGATACGCCCCTTGCAGCGTGCCGTTACGAAACGCGGTGGTCGCGGCGAGCATGTCGTTTGTGGTGAACCAGCTCTTCGCCTCCGGATTGTGCGGAAAGAGCTGTGGCAAATATTCGTAGAACTTCGGATCATAGGCGACGATCACCGTAACCGGCGCCGCCATTGTCTTATCAAGGTTGCCGGACGACAGTGCCGGCGCCAACCGCTCCTTCGCCGCTTTCGTACGCAGGAATAGAAAGCGCGCCGGGGAGCTGTTCGCCGACGTCGGACCCCATTTCAGGATCTCATATATATCCCGCAACGTCTCCTCTGAAACCGGCCGCTCGGTCCACGCGTTATGTGTCCGCGCCTGGCGGAACAGCGCCTCGATCGCCTCCGCCTCTACCATTACAGATCCACCGCTTCTACCGCGACTACCTCCGGCACATAGTGCCGCAGCATGTTTTCAATTCCGTGCTTCAGCGTAGCCCGAGATGACGGACATCCGGAGCAGGATCCCTGGAGATACAATCTGACCACCCCGTCGCGATAGCCGCGGAAGACGATGTCGCCACCGTCACCAGCCACCGCGGGGCGGACCCGCGTATCCAGCAGCTCCCGGATCTGTTCCACAATCTCCTGGTCCTCCGGTAATGTGTCCTCCACCCATTCCTCATCCGCCTCGCCCTCGATCATCGGCCGCCCGGACGTATAGTGGTCCATGATGGCAGCTAGAACCTGCGGCTTCAGCGCCTGCCAGGAGATTTCGTCGGTCTTGGTTACGCTGATGAAATCGCTGCCCAGGAACACTCGGGCCACCGCCGGCAAGGCGAAAATCGCGGTCGCGAGCGGACTGCGCACCGCCGCCTCGGCGCTCGGGAAATCGGCGGTCCCGGCCTCCATTACGGTCAGGCCGGGCAGAAACTTCAAGGTGGCTGGGTTGGGGGTGCTCTCGGTCTCGATGAACATGGGTCTGGTCCTGAATGCGGATGGAAACTGGACCGCTAGGTCCTCTCGCCCCGCTAGATCGGCCCGAACCGGCCCCGAGACAAGGGCCGGCAGGCGGGACCGGCATGCCCCGACGTTGGCCTCTCTCCCGCTTTGCGGGAGAGCCCAGCGCGGAGCGCCGGGTGAGGGCTCAGGCCACCTGTGTGGCTGACGGCACCGGCCAAAGGGGCCGGATCCCCTGCGGCAGCGCACCAATCACCTTCGCCGTCTGGCCAGCCTCCAAAGAAGATTGGCGGAATGCTCAGCCGGACCGTGTCCGCATGAAGCTCTGAACGAACTGCCGTTGAAACAGCAGGAACGCGATCACCAGCGGCGCCGAGGACATCAACGTCGCTGCTGTAATAATCGCCCAATCAGTGCCCTGATCCGTTGTCGAAAACATCGCCAGTCCAACCGTGATTGGCCGCACATTAATCGAGTTCGTCACCACCAGCGGCCAGAGAAAATTGTTCCAGTGAAAGCTTACCAGCACCAACCCATACGCAACGTATGTCGGTTTCGCCAGCGGCACATACACACGCCATAACCGCCCGAGCAGCCCGACCCCCGCCAGCCTCGCCGCATCATCCAGATCCTGCGGCACCGTGCGAAACGCCTGCCGCAACAGAAAGATCCCGAACGCCGAACCCAGATAAGGCAGCGCAATCCCCAGCAGCAAATCCACCAGCCCCAGCGCCCCGACCGTTTGATAATTCTCCACCATCAAAACGTCCGGCGTGATCATCAACTGGATCAACACCAGCCCGAACACCAGATCACGGCCCGGAAAGTTCAGCCTTGCAAACGCAAAGGCAGCGGGCGTGCAAAGCACAAATTGCGCCGCCAGCACCATGCTGACCAGCAGCACCGTATTCGCCATGTACCGCCCGAACGGCGCCATGCCCCACGCCGCGGCAAAGTTCCGCAGCGTCACCGGGCCGAACAGGTCGAAACTCGCGGCGGCCGACGCAGGATGAATCGAGCTCCACGCCGCCCAGAGCAGCGGCAGCACCCACATCACGCCCAGTAACCACGCCCCGAGCGTATCCAGCCGATCTCCGGCAACCGCACCCGGACCGGCGCTTCTGCAACCAGCCCGCTCATCGATAGTGCACCCGGCGCTCGATCAGCCCGAACTGCAGCGCCGCCGCCCCCGCCAAAATCACCAGCAGCACGACGGTCAACGCCGCCGCATAATGCGTGTCCCAATACTGGAACCCGACCTGATAAATGTATGTAAGCAGTATTTGCGTGGCGTTATCCGGCCCCCCCCTGGTCAGCACAATGATCTGGTCCACCAGCCGGAACGCATCGATCACCGCATTGACGAAGATGAATAGCGTGGTTGGCATGAGCAGCGGCCACACCACCCGCCGGAAGAACGTCCAGCGCGACGCACCCTCCAGATCCGAAGCCTCAGCCAGTTCCGACGGCAGCGACTGCAACGCCGCCAGGTAAAAGATCATGTAAAATCCGGCCATCTTCCAGATCGCGATGATGATCATAGCAGGCAACGCCGTCGCTGCCGAGCCGAGCCAGTTCCAGTCACCGAAGCCAAACGGCGCCAGCGCGCGATCAATCAGCCCGTATCCCGGGCTGAAAAAGAACAGCCAGATATTGGCAACCGCAATCATCGGCAAGATGGTCGGCGTGAAATACGCCAGCCGCAGAAATGCCCGCCCCGGAATCCGCCGGTTCACCGCCAGTGCCATCGCCAGCGACAGCGCCATTGTGGCCGGGATCGTGCACGCCGCGTAAATGCCGTTGTTGCGCAATGCCTGCCAGAACACCGGGTCTGCGGTCATCGCGGCAAAATTAGCGCTCGGTTCCAGTCGCGAGGGATGATGCGGCACCGGAGTGGTATGCAGCGCCGCCCAGATGGTCTCAACCGTCGGCCAGTGCGTAAACAACGCCAGCAAACCCACCGCCGGCAGGATCAGCGCCCAGGCCTGAAGGGTTTCCCGCTTCATGCTTTCCGAAACGGCCGTAACAACCGGTCCGCATTCGCCTGCGCGTCAGCCAGCGCGGCCTTGGGCGTCTTCCTGCCCGCCAGAGCCGCCTGCAGCGCGGCGTTCAGCGGCAGCGTGACTTGCTGGTTGTCGTGCGTGGACAGCTCCGGCACCGCATACGGCAATTGGTCGCGCGCAACCGCGGCCTGCGGGAACTTCGCCACATATTCCTTCATCTTCGCCGTCTGCCACGCATCCGGCCGGGTCGCCACATAGCCCGTGTCGATGCCCCATTGCGCGGCACGCTCCGGCGACGTCACCCATTTAATGAACAGCAGCGACGCAGCACGCTCATCCTTGGTTGCCGTTGCAAAAACATGGAAATTCGCTCCACCCGTCGGCGTGCCGCGCTTCTTGTCCGCCGGCAGCATGGCAACCCCAAACGGAAACTTGGCGTTGTTCTTCACGAATGTCAGGTTGCCTGTGGTCGTCCACATCATTGCGGTGCGCCCCGCCACAAAGTCGTTCGGAGTCGTCCCCCAATTCAGCACGCCCGGCGCCTGCACGCCGTCTTGGCCCAGGTGCACCCAATACTCCAGCGCCTCCACCGATCCGGGCGCATCGAAATAGGTCTGCGTCCCCGCTCGATTGGCCAGTTCCTGCCCGGCCTCGGCAGCCAGCGCCTGATACAGCCAGTACGTGCCGCCCGTCGCTGGAATCTGCACGCCCCAACGGCTGACCGACCCGGCCGATTTCATCACCAACTTACGCCCCATCTCCGTCTGCTCTTTCCACGTCGCCGGTGGCTTCTCCGGATCGAGCCCCGCCTGCCTGAACGCGTCTCTGTTCCAGTACAGCACCGCGGTCGAGCGCTGAAACGGCACGCTCCACACATGTCCATCGACGTCCCCGTTCGCCCTGAACGCCGGGAAAAACCCGCCCAGCCAAGCCTTGTCCTCCGCTGTATTGGCGAGTTCGTCGATCGGCACGATGGCGTCCAGGTCCATCAAAGTAAAAACCTGGATCGCGCCCAACATCGCAAGCGGCGGCGCCTTGCCCGCCTTGAAAGCAGTAATCGCCTTCGCGATCGTATCGTCGTAGCTGCCCGCATACACTGGCTTGATCCGAATATCCTTGTGCTCCGCTTCGAAATCACGCGCGTAGCCATCGATTATCCTGGTGATCGGCCCGGCCACCGCGATCGGGAAGAAAAATTGGATCTCCATCGGCGCCTTCTGCGCCCGCACTATCGCAGGCGCAGCCAACGAACCTGCCAGACCTGCAAGCGCCGCACGACGCCTGATCATGCCCATCTGTCCCCTCCCCTAGGCATACAAAGCCTCCTGCTCGAGCCGCTTGCCCGATGCCGCATCGAACACATGCAGCGCCTCCAGCGGGAAACTCAGCCGCACGTTCTCACCTGGAGACGCAAACTGCCGCCCGAGCAGCCGAGCCTGAAGACGGTGCGCTGTCCCCGCGATATGACCCGTCAGCACCGTATCCGCGCCCAGATATTCGCTGTGCTCGACCGACATTTCCAGGGTCGGATCGAACGCCCCGGGCCGCCCGGCCGTTAGGCTCTCCGGCCGCACTCCGCCCACCACCTCAGCCCGCCCATCCGGCACCCCCACCGGAGACTCGGTGCCGGGAAACACCATACCCTCGGGCGTCCTTACGAGCGGAACCAAATTCATCGGCGGCGCACCAATAAAACCCGCCACAAACATATTCGCCGGCCGATCATAAACCTCCGCCGGTTTCGCCGCCTGCTCCAGCCTTCCACCCCGCAGCAGCACGACCCGGTCCGCCATGCTCATCGCTTCAACCTGATCGTGCGTCACATACACCATGGTCAGCCCAAGCCGCCGCTGCAGCGCTACGATCTCCCGTCGCATCTCCGCGCGAAGCTGAGCGTCCAAGTTCGACAGTGGCTCGTCCATCAGACACACCGGCGCCTGCGCCACGATCGCCCGGCCCAGCGCCACCCGCTGCTGCTGCCCGCCGGAGATCTGGCCGGGCTTACGCGACAGCAGCGCACGGATGCCAAGCAGATCCACTGCATGAGCCAGGCGCCGATCGCACTCCGCCCGCGGCACGCCACGCGCCTTCAGCCCAAACAGAATGTTCTCCGCCACCGTCAGGTGCGGGAACAGCGCGTAGCTCTGAAACACCATCGCCACGCCCCGCGCCGCCGGCGGCAGAGCGGTAATGTCCCGCCCCCCGATCAGAATGCGCCCGCCCGTCGGCTGCTCCAGCCCCGCGACCAACCGCAGGCACGTCGTCTTGCCGCACCCCGACCCCCCGAGCAGCACCGTGAACCGCCCACCCGGAATCTCTAAACTCAGTTGGTCGAGCACCGGCGCCTGCCCAAATGACTTGGTCAGATCGCGCATGACCAGTTCAGGGCCGAAAGACCGTAGCGGGCTCGCGTCCGGCATTGGTTGCGAAAAACTCTGAAAACGCCGAGCAAAGTATGAAACTGACGTTAAATTGTGCCGTCTGTCCAGTCGCTTGACCCTGCCGCCGCATTCGCCCCACGCTGGCCCGCATGGAGGAACTGCGCCCCGCCGTGGAAAGCATCGCCCTGGACTGGCCGAAAGCGCGCGACTGGCTGGCTACCCAGGGACTACGCCTGGACCTGGCCCGACCACCCCGCCAGTTCGGCGGCGGGCTCGCCAACCTCAACTATCTCATTCACCTGGATGGCAAACCGGCCGTGCTCCGCCGGCCCCCAATGGGCGAACTCCCCGCCGGCAGCTACGACATGGCCCGCGAACATCGCATCACTTCGCGCCTCGCCAACGCGCTGCCCTTCGTTCCTCGCGGCCTTTTCCTGTGCACAGACCCCAGGATTCTCGGCGCGCCGTTCCAGATTATCGAATACCGCCCCGGCCTCGTCATCCGCGCCATCGTGCCGCCGGAGTTCGCCGGCCGGCCCGAGGTCGGCGCCCGCCTCTCGCATGTTCTGCTGGAAACGCTCGCGGCAATTCACGCCGTAAACCCCGACGCGATCGGCCTCGGCGATCTCGGCCGCCCGCAGGGATTCCTCTCCCGCGCCGTAGCCGGCTGGCGCAAACGCGGCCTCGCCGCCAAGGAGGACGGAACCGAAGCGCTGCACCAGGAAATCGGCGCCTGGCTCGAGGCGCACGCCGTACCGGACGGCCTGCCAACGCTGCTGCACAACGATTTCAAATTGGACAACATCATTCTCAACCTACGCGACCTCTCCCCCGCCGCCGTCGTTGACTGGGACCAGGGCACGCGCGGCGATCCGCTGTTCGACCTTGCGACTTTGCTCTCCTACTGGGTCGAACCGGACGATCCCCCCGCCATGCACGATATGGCGCAAATGCCGGCGGACCAGCCCGGCTTTCTCAACCGCCACCAGGCCATCGAAACCTACAGCGCGATCACAGGACGGGACGTTTCCAACTTTCTGTTCTACCGCGCACTCGCGATGTACAAACTAGCGGTGATCTTCCTCCAGCTTGGCCTCCGCTACCGCTCCGGCGCCACGACCGACCCACGCTACGCCCCGTTCACCGGCATCGGTACCGGCATCCTCGAATTCACCCACGAGGTCGCGCAAGGACGCGCCTTCTGATGGACTTCTCCATTTCTCCCGACTTCGCCGAGCTTCGCGACCGCACGCGCGATTTCATCCGCAACAAAATCGTCCCGCTCGAACACGACCCTCGCCAGAGCAGCCATGGCCCCACCGAACAATTCCGCCGCGAGCTCAACGCCCTGGCCGACGACGCCGGCCTGCTCGCCCCCCATGTCGGCGAGCACTACGGCGGCCTCGGCCTCTCGCACAGCGGCAAGGCGCTGGTGTTCGAGGAAGCAGGCTACTCGCTCCTCGGGCCCCTCGCCATGAACATTGCCGCCCCCGACGAGGGAAACATGCACCTGCTGGAACAGGTAGGAACGACAGAACAGAAAGAACGCTGGCTACGCCCTTTGGCTCGCGGAAAGATCCGATCCTGCTTTTGCATGACCGAACCCGCGCCGGGCGCGGGCAGCGACCCGGCCGCATTGAAAACCACCGCGGTGCAGGATGGCAATCATTGGGTGATCAACGGCGAGAAGTGGTTCATCACCGGCGCTGATGGCGCAGGCTTCGCCATCATCATGGCGGCCACGGAGGATGGCCACGCAACCATGTTCCTGGCCGACATGGACGCGCCCGGCATCGAAATCGTCCGCACCATGGAGAGCCTCGACCAGAGCTTTCCCGGCGGCCACTGCGTGGTTCGTTTTCGCGATCTCCGCGTCCCGGCTGCCGACATCCTCGGTGAGCCCGGTAAGGGCTTCCGTTACGCCCAGGTGCGTCTCGCCCCAGCGCGTCTGACCCACTGCATGCGCTGGCTCGGCGCCGCCAAACGCGCGCACGAAATCGCCGCGGGTTATGCCGCCCACCGCGAAGTCTTCGGCCACAAGCTTGGCGACCATGAGGGCGTAGGCTTCATGCTCGCGGATAACGAGATCGACATCCGCACCGCCCGCCTCGCCATCTGGCACACCGCCTGGGTCCTTGATCAGGGCGAGCGCGGTGGCACCGAATCCTCTATGGCCAAAGTCATCTGCTCCGAGGGCATCTGGCGTGTCGCCGATCGCTGTGTCCAGATTATGGGCGGACAGGGCGTTACCGGCGAAACGCTCGTCGAACGCATCTTCCGCGAAGTGCGTGGCTTCCGCATTTACGACGGCCCCTCCGAAGTCCATCGCTTCAGTCTCGCACGCAAAGTCATGCGCGACGGGGCCAACTGGTGAACTCCAACCGGTTCGATCTCACCAGTAAAGTTGCAATCGTAACCTGAGGAGGCTACGGCATCGGACGAGCCATAGCCGAGGTCTCACTTTTCGGGGGCGAGGCCCTTTTCCCGTAGCTCGCGGAGTGCGCGCTCGGACTTGGGCAGGTCCAATCCCATGCCACGAAGCACATGAGGCGCCTTGGTGAACTGGATGTCGCCGTAGGCGACGACCTCGATCCGATTGCCCCAGGGATCGAGGAAGTCCAGGAACGGACCATCAACAAAGGTGGCTCCGGCCTCGGCCGCGAGTTCTTTTACTAGCGCGCGGTCATCAACAACGACGCCGAAATGGCGGACGGCGTCTTTATGCGGCTCGCGCCGCTGCATCAGCGCGATGAACTGATCGCCGAGGTCAATGAAGGCGGCGCCTTCGCCCCTGCCCCGCAGGGTGAAAGTGAAGATGCGGCCATAGAAATCGAGCGCAGCGTCGATGTCGCCGACCTCCAGAGCAACGTGGTTGATGCCGACCATGCGGGGTTTTGTGTCCATGACACTTAAGCAGCCTTCTGTTGGAGCGCGGCAACGTCGCGGAGCTTGCGGGCCATGGCGGCGATGCCGTTGCCACGGTTGGTGGAGAGCGCTTCGAGCAGGCCGAACTCTTTGAGGAACACCGGATCTGTGGCTACGATTTCGGCAGGAGCCCGGCCGGAATAGACGCGTAGGAGCAGAGCGACAAGTCCGGAGACGATAGCGGCGTCGGAGGCTCCGGCGAACCAGAGCCGGCCATCCTGAAGGACGGCTTCCATCCAGACTTTGGACTGGCAGCCGGGGACGCGGTGGCGGTCGTCCATCCACTCCTGGGGAAAGGGCGGAAGTTTGCGGCCCATTTCGATGATGTACTGATAACGGTCCATCCAGTCATCGAAAACGGCGAGTTCGTCCCCGATGGCCGCGATGGCCTCCGCGGCGGTTGGCTCTTCGGGGATGACGAACGAAGCGGGCATGGAGGCGGAGGTTGGTGTCAAACGAGTGGAGCGCAAGCCTGCTGGAGCCAGTCGCGCGAGTCGGTGGGTAGGGCCGGGCCGGCTTCGGTGAGCACGCGCTGGTGGTAAGCATTGATCCAGGCGCGTTCGGACTGGTCGAGCAGACCCGGCTCGATGAGTGCGCGGTCGAACGGGGCAAGGGTCAGGGTTTCGAAGCGGAGGAAGGGTTTCGGCGCGTCGAGTTCGGCGGGTTGGACGAGGAGAAGGTTTTCGTGCCGGATGCCGTAATGATCAGCCAGATAAAAGCCGGGCTCGTTGGAGATAATCATCCCGGTGGCGATGGCGACCGGCCGGGCGAGGCGGGACAGGCAGACGGGTCCTTCGTGGACTGAGAGATAGCTGCCGACGCCGTGGCCAGTGCCGTGGTCATAGTCGAGGCCGGCCTGCCAGAGGGCGCGGCGGGCGAAGGCATCGATGTGGGCGCCCTGGGTCCCGGCGGGGAATAGCAGCGTGGCGATAGCGATGTGGCCCTTGAGTACGCGGGTGGAACGCTCGCGCACCTGGCGCGGCGCGGGGTCCGGGCCGGTCCAGATGGTGCGGGTAATGTCTGTGGTCCCGTCGAGGTACTGGGCGCCGGAGTCGATCAGATAGACCTCGTTGGGGCGGATGGGGCGGTTGGTTTCGGGCGTGACGCGGTAATGGATGACGGCGCCATGCTCGCCGGCGCCGGAGATGGCGGGAAAGCTTTCGCCGCGGAAATCAGGCAGGGACTGGCGGAGACCGAGCAGGTGTGCGGCTGCGGACATTTCGGTTTCATCACCGGCTGAGGCTGCGGAGGCGAGCCAGTGGAGGAAACGGCAGACTGCGACGGCATCGCGCAGGTGAGCGTTGCGGGCGCCTTGCTGCTCGGTGGCGTTCTTCGCGGCCTTGGGCAGAAGGCACGGGTCCGGGCCGTCGAAGACGATGGCGCCGGCCGCGCGGAGGCGCTGAGTGAACCAGACCGGGGAGCCGGCCGGATCGACCCGGACCCGTCGGCCTTTCAGACGCTCCAGCGCAGCGGGGAGGGCAGCGCGGTCGGCGACCGAGACTTCGTTGCCCAGCCAGCCTCGGGTCTCAGTGCTCAGCTTGGCGGGGTCCATGAAGAGTTCGGCAGCGCCGTCGGCGTGGATGATGGCGAAACCCAGAGCGAACGGGGTGAAGGGGACGTCACTGCCGCGAATGTTGCATACCCAAGCGATGGAGGCCGGGTCGGAGAGGATGCCGGCGTCCTGGTTTGTGTCGCGAAGGCGCTGCGCGATGTCGGCGCGTTTATCGGCGGCGGCGCGGCCGGCGTACTGAAGTGGGTAGGGGAACGCTGGGTGAAGTGGCGGCGTCGGACGATCCTTCCAGAGGGCGTCGATCGGGTTGGGCGAGACCGGTTCCATATCCAGCCCGGCGTCCGTGTAACGGGTGAGGCTCTCTCAACTCATCAGCCACGGGTCGTACCCGATGCGGGCGCCTTGCGGCGCGTGCTTCGCTAGCCAGAGGGATGGCGGGTCATCGGTGATGTGATGGAATTCCCAAAGGGCGGCGTCGGTCTGCTCCGCGAGCTGCAGGACGTAGCGGCCATCGGTGAAGACAGCGGCGCGCTTGGGCAGGACTGCGGCGAGGCCGGCGCTGCCGGTAAAGCCGGTCAGCCAGGCGAGACGCTCGGCCGCGGCGGGCACGTATTCTCCAAGGTGCTCGTCGGCGCGGGGGAGGATGAAGCCGCCCAGACCCAGGCGGTTAAGCTCGGCACGGAGGGCGTCCAGGCGGTCGGCGTGGGATTTCATGGTTTCAAGACCGTGAGCTCTTACTCATTGGTATAGGTGCGCACCAATTCATGCAAATCCTGCATGTCTGTGTGCTCGTAAGGAGGAATGATACCAGAGGCGCGGGTTCTTATGTTGCAGTGCGAAATACCAAAGGGGTGCGGCGCCGTGAGGACGCTGTGCCAGACCTGAGGTCTCCCGATGGGGGATAAGCCGATAAGTGCATATAGCCGCAAAGAAGAGTTCCGCTTCAAACTGCCGGAGATGCTGTCCTATCACAGCACCTGGGACGACGCCGACTATGAACCGGCGCTGTCGGCTCGGCGAGAGAGCTGGGTGATGCGGGCGGCCGGGGCAGTGAAGCACCGGCTCACCCAGATGATAGAGCGGCAGCGCGTGAGCCGGGAGCTGGAGGCGATGTCCGACCGCGATCTCGCGGACCTCGGGCTGACCCGCTACGACATTCCGCGCGTATTCGAGCCGGAATTCGCGAAAGAGCACGCGTTACGCGACGGCGGACGAGTTTAAGGTCGCAAGGAGCTCCTTTAGGCGGGGGCCCTTGTTCGTCGCATTGGCCTCAGCGGACAAACGAAAGGCGCCTCCGTTGGCACGGAGGCGCCTTTCTTGGCTGATGGGATAGCTGTTTACGCGGCGGTTCCTGGAACGCGGTCGTCCTGACGGCCATCGCTATCAGCGGCGAGCTGGAACTGCCCGCGGTCCTCGCTTCTGGCGTACATTGTGGTGCGCTGATCGGTGCTATGGTCGTCCTGTGCCATTAGAATGCTGCTTCCTGTGGAAACACTGTGTTCGGCCGCGATGGCAGCAGGTGCCGGGAGCTCGGCGGCGAAAGTGAACGGCGCTAGAAGCGTCAGAACCGCGCTCGCCGTCGTAAGAAGAAGATGTTTCATCGGTCGGCCTCCTTTGCCTACCTGGGCCGCAGTTGGTGACGGCGAGGCGATCGCATAACCTTCATGGGCCGCACATGATTCTTGCCGGAAGCGGTGAGGTACAGAGGTCGAGAGCCTCTGTGGTGGGCTGGCCACTTAACTCGAAGGCGCACTTCGGCGTGAGTGCTTCATGGGCGACGCGCAAGGCGGTTACTCGGACCCACTTGCTGCTGATTGGCATTTTGTCGCAGCAGGCGAGCGGCCTGCACTCGAGGGGGAAAGGCGCATGAAGATCGGGCTGTTCTTGAACACGCAATTTCCCGAGCGAGACGACCTGGTTTTGCGGATACCCCAGTTGAGAGAACAGGTGCGAGTGGCGCGCGAGAACGGGTTCGCTTCGGTGGTGTTCCCGCATCATTATCTGACGGCACCGCTGCAAATGCTGCAGATCACCCCGCTGATGGGGTATCTGCTGCCTGAGGCGAAGGGGATGCTGGTCACGCCAGGCATTCTGATCCTGCCGCTGTTGAACCCGGTGCATGTGGCAGAGGAAGCGGCGACTTTGGATGTGCTCAGCGAAGGAAACTATGTGCTGGGCGTTGGCCTGGGATACCGGGCGCCGGAGTTTGCGGCGTTTGGCATTGAGCTGAGTGAGCGGGCAGCGCGCTTGGTGGAGAGTGTAGCGCTGATGCGCCGGCTGTGGGCGGAGACTCGGGTGAGCCATCGTGGCAGGTTTTACAACGTGCAGGATGCCGGGCTGAGCGTTCGTCCGGTGCGCGGACGTGTGCCGGTATGGGTTGCGGCGCAGGCTGAGTCGGCGATCAGACGAGCGGCCCGGATCGGGGATGCCTGGCTGATTGTTCCATCAGCAACGTTAACCGAGGTCGGGGCGCAGATGCGCGTGTATCGTGGGGCGTTAGCCGAGGCAGGGCGGGAGGCCGAGTGTTTTCCGATCGAGCGGGAGTGCTATGTCGGGCCGAGCCACAAGTCGGCGCTGGAGGAGTGCCGCGGTCCGTTGGAGTACAAATATGCGGCATACGCGGCATGGGGGCTGCGGGGAAGCACGGAGATGCCGTTCGAGGACTTCGTGCGGGATCGGTTCATTATTGGTGACGCGGCGTATGTGAAGGAGGAGATTGCGCGGTATCGCGAAGCGCTCGGGGTGGATCACTTCGTGATGCGCGTGCAATGGCCTGGGCTGCCGCAAGAGCAGGCGCTGGGGTCGATCCAGCGGCTGGGAGAGATACTGGCCAGTTCCTGATCATTTCGGGACGAGCGTTGCGTCGGCTTGCACCGTGGCGCTGACCGGTACGTCTTCCGCAACCGCGTTGGGCGGAGCGGGCGCGGCCGCCGCCATAGCGAGCCCGACCATGCGGGGTCCAGGGAATGGAGGGGGCGTGGCGATATTGACCTTGTCGAAGGATAAGAACCGAAGCCCAAGCAATCCGGCGGCTTCGTCCGCACGGCTATGGAGGTTTGCGATGGCCTGGCGCATGGCCTGATCACGCGCCTTGCGGGTGGCCTCGGGCGAGAGTTCCCAGCCGAGTTCGGTCGCTGCGAGCCCGCTGGCCTGGAGCTGGCCGGCCAGGGTCAGCAGCGCAGCGCCATCATGACTGCTGAGCCTTATCGCCTGGCTCGCCTGCCAACTGCCCTGCTCTTTGGGTTGCCAGGAAGTGTACTGCTGCGTCGAGACGGTGACGTTTGGAACCTGACGGGCGCGGGCCAGGGCGGCGGAAACCGCTGCATTGACCTGCTGTTGCGCGGCGGCTGCCGACGGAGCATTGGCGATGGCCTGTAGTGTGGCAACCAACAGGTCGGGATGGGCCATAACGGTTTCGGTATCCGAAAGATGGAGTCCGGTGTTAGCCCAGGCGGCTCCGGCGATCGCGAGGAGCGGGCCGAGCATGAGGATGGAGCGGCGCATGCGGTGGAGAGTGCCGCGCGGTTTGGTTGACGGGCAAGACTGGATATTTACGTTGCGTCGCCTATGCCCCTGTGGATTCCGATCACAATTGTAGCGGCGCTGTGCCAGTGCTGGCGCACTGCCATGCAGCAGAAGCTGCGTGGCGTGCTTTCGGTCAACGCGGCCACGTTTGTGCGCTTTTCGTACGGTATGCCAGCGGCACTGGTATATTTGCTGGCGGCGCTGATCGGGTCGGGGAGCCTGCCTCAGCCTAGCTGGGCAACGCTCGGTTATGCCGCGGGCGGAGGGCTGTTCCAGATTTTGGCGACAAATCTGCTTATTATGGCGTTTGGCCACCGTAACTTCGCCGTAGGCACGGCCTATGCAAAGACCGAAACGGTGCAGACCGCGATTATTGCTCTTGTCCTGTTGGGTGAGGCGCTGCGGCCGCTGGCGTGGGCGGGAATCGCAGTTGGGCTGGTCGGGGTGATGACGCTGTCGCTGGTAGGGCGGGGCTTGCGGCCGCGCGAGCTTGTCGCGGCGACAATTCAGCCGGCAGCCCTCTGCGGGCTAGGCGCGGGCTTCATGTTCGCGATGACGGCGATTTTTATCAAGCTGGCCAGCCGGTCGGTCGCGGCGCCAAGCGTCTTCGTGCGGGCATTGTTCGTGCTGTTTTTGACCACGGTGCTGCAGACCCTGATGCAGGGTGCGTATCTGCTGGCAAGAGAGCCCCATGAGTTGCGCAAGACGCTGCGACACTGGCGGAGGGCTTGCTGGGCCGGGATCTTATCGGCGTCCGGCTCGGCGTGCTGGTTCATCGGGTTTGCGTTGACGGACGTGGCGCTAGTGCGATCACTGGGGCAGATCGAGGTGATTTTTACGTTGGGGTTCAGCCGGTTTTATTTGAAGGAACGGCTGAAGCCGGGGGACGTGTGGGGGCTGCTGCTGGTGGCATGCGGAGTGTTGCTGATTGTGGTGAGCAGCGTGTGATAAGGGCGATCCGGTGCGTGGGTGTAGCCGCTGGTCCAGCTAGACGCCCAAGAATGACATAGTGGGGCGGACCCGCTCGAACAGATCGGCGGCGCGGTCGATCAGTTTTGGCTTGGTTCCTGGTAGGTAACCGAACTCGCGCATCCAGTGCGCGAGGCGCAGCTCTATTCGGGCGACGTCCCGTGGAGTGAGATTCTCGCGCCATTTGCCGATGGCACCAGTGCGATTGGCGTGTACTTTATGCCAATGGCGCTCGGCATCATAGACATCGTTGCCGGCTGGCTGGGCGGAGGGGCATTGCTCCAGTTTGCTGATCAACTTCTCAATCGCTTCGCGGCGGGAGTTCCGGAACGCGAGGTTACGTTGGTCCGGTGACAGACGTTGGCCGAAAACCGCGGCAATTTGGTCTATTGTCTCAAATTTTTCGGTGAACTGGGATTCGTAGCGGAGAAAGATGGCGCGCCTATCATCAGCCAAATGGGCGCAGGTGGTTGCGGCGTATTCTACGTCTTGCAGAGCCTCCCGGAAGGAGAGGTTATGATACTTGACAAGAGAGGCGACGCAGTCGCGAGGATCACGGATTGAGATGATTATGGCGCAGGCACGCCGGGACAGACTGGCCTCGGTAGGGGCATCTACGCCATGGGACTTTACGACCGGTGACTGTATTGTCCAACCGCTGAAGGTGACCGCGATAGGGTACGAAGACCCCCTTTACGTGCTGGTGCGGCATGAAGAGGCGCGCGAGGTCGAGTGCCAGGTTGTACACCCAGGTCGAGGCACTCGCCTGCATGCCCAAACACCAATACACGCGCATACCCCCGTCTGAAGCGTTGGAGGTTCGTTACCACCAGGTCTCTGATCCCGCAACGGAAACATTGCGCAGTCGAGGCTGACGGCTTAGGCTTAGACCAAGCCTATCTTCTCCCGGCGCAGCTGCACGGTCAGTTCGTCCAAGGCTCGGCCGACGGCATCGACCATCCGGTCGATCTCCGCCGCAGTTATGATCAGCGGCGGGCTGAAACAAAGGATATCGCCGGGGACAGCGCGGCTGATAACGCCGTTCTGCTCACCGAGCTTGACCCATCGAGCGCCGATCTTGGCCGTTGGATCGAAGTTCTGGCGCGTGTTCTTGTCAGCCACGAGCTCGATGGCGCCAATCAGGCCAATGCCACGAACCTCGCCGACCAGGGGGTGATCAGCGAAGCGGTCGCGGAGGGCCCGCTGCATGTAGGGGCCGACTTCGCGGACGTGGGAGCCGATGTCGGTCTCGTCGTAGATTTTAAGGGTTTCGATGGCCACAGCGGCAGGGACGGGGTGTCCGGAGTAGGTGAAGCCGTGGCCGAACGTACCGATGGCGTTGCTTTCGCTGGCGAGGCCCTGGAACACGCGGTCGTTCACCATGACGGCGCTGATCGGCAGATAGGAGGACGACAGCGCCTTGGCGGTGGTGATGATGTCGGGCTGGATGTTGAAAGTTTGGCTGCCCCAGTAATTGCCGGTGCGCCAGAAGCCGCAGATGACCTCGTCGGCGACGAACAGGATGTCGTATTTACGGCAGACCGCCTGGATTTTCTCGAAGTAGCCGTCGGGCGGGACAATCACGCCGCCGGCGCCCATGACCGGTTCGGCGAACATCGCGGCGACGGTGTTGGGGTCTTCGGCGAGGATGAGTCTTTCCAGCTCGTCGGCGCAGCGGGAGGCGAAGGCCTCTTCGGACTCGCCGGGTTCGGCGCCGCGATAGTAGTGCGGACAAATGGTGTGGATGAACCCGGGGAGCGGTACGTCGAAGCTGCGGTGATTGTGCGGGATACTGGTGAGGGAGGAGGAGGCCAGGGTAATGCCGTGGTAGCCTTTGACGCGGCCGATGATCTTTTTCTTTTTCGGTCGGCCGACGGCGTTGTTGAAATACCAGATCATCTTGATGGCGCTGTCGTTGGCCTCGGAGCCGGAATTCGCGAAGAACACCTTGCTCATGGGCACGGGCGCGCGCTGGATGAGCAGTTCGGCCAGATCGATGCAGGGTTCGTGGGATTTGGCGCCGAAGCCGTGATAGAAGGGTAGCTTGCGCATCTGGTTGGCGGCGGCCTGAACCAGCCGTTCGTTGTCGAAGCCAAGGGAGGCACACCAGAGGCCGGCGACGGCCTCGATGTATTCCTTTCCGTTGTCGTCCCAGACGCGGACCCCCTCACCTTGGGTAATGACGACGGGACCGACCTCCTGGTGCATCTTCAGATCGGTATAGGGGTGGAGGACGTTGGCGATATCGCGGGCGGCGGCGGAGTTGGCGCCGAAGGTTGGTGGGGCCACGGGGTGCTCCTTGGACGGTGTTTGGCGGAGAGTATAGGGCGGAAGGTGTGGGTCGGGCACCCCCGTTCCCTCACCGGGCGCCCCACGGGGGCGCCGGCCTCTCCCAGAGGGAGAGGCGATTTAGGCTGAAGCTCCGGGTCGGCGCTTCATGAACGCTGCCCGAAGGCAGGTGGCGACCGCTTCTCCGCGCTGATTGATGGCCTGGTGCTCAAACTCGACGATGCCCGCGTCCGGGCGAGATCTGCTGGCGCGCACAGAGCGGACGATTGAGCGGGCGCGGATGGTATCGCCGTAGAAGACGGGCTTGGGAAATTCGACCTTGCTCATGCCGAGGTTGGCGATGGTGGTGCCAAGCGTCGTTTCGCCGACAGTCATACCGATGAGCAGGCCGAGGGTGAAAAGGGAGTTTACGAGAGGACGGCCGAATTCGGTGGTTTTGGCGAATTCGGCGTCCAGGTGCAGCGGCTGCGGGTTCATCGTCAGCGAGCTGAACAGGACGTTGTCCATCTCGGTGACAGTGCGGGAGAGCGAGTGCTCGAATACCTGACCTTCGTGGAATTCCTCGAAGTAGAGGCCGGGCATTAATTTGGGCGCCGCAAGAAGTCGTGGATGGCCGGCCTTCGCCGGCCATGACGACGCGTCACGTTAGCGCTCGACGCACATGGCGACGCCCATGCCGCCGCCGATGCAGAGGGTCGCGAGGCCCCGCTTGGCATCGCGCTTCTGCATTTCGAACAGCAGGGTGGTAAGGACGCGCGCGCCAGAGGCGCCGATGGGGTGGCCGAGGGCGATGGCCCCGCCGTTGACGTTCACTTTGGATGTGTCCCAGCCGAGATCTTTGTTCACGGCGCATGCCTGGGCTGCGAAGGCTTCGTTGGCCTCGACGAGATCGAGGTTGTCCGTTTTCCACCCCGCGCGGCCGAGCACCTTGCGGGTGGCAGGGATCGGACCGGTGCCCATCACGGCCGGGTCGACGCCGGCGGTCGCGAAGGCAACGATACGGGCAAGCGGCTTGAGGCCACGCTTGGACGCCTCGGCGGCGGTCATGACCACCACAGCAGCGGCGCCGTCGTTGATGCCGCTGGCATTGCCGGCGGTGACGGTTCCGTCCTTGGAGAAGGCGGGCCGGAGCTTCGCCATGGATTCGAATGTGGCGTCGTGGCGGATGTATTCGTCGTCGGAAACGATGGTATCGCCCTTGCGGCCCTTCACCGTGACCGGGACGATTTCGTCTTTGAAGCGGCCTTCCTTCTGTGCCCGCGAGGCCTTTTGCTGCGAAGCGAGGGCGAATTTGTCCTGTTCCTCGCGGGTGATCTGATAGGCGCGGGCTACGTTCTCGGCTGTGGTGCCCATGTGATAGCCGTGGAAGGCATCCCACAAACCATCCTTCAGCATGGTGTCGGTGAACTCGAGAGCGCCCATTTTGGCGCCGCCGCGGAGAAAGGCGGCGTGCGGGGCCTGGGTCATGCTCTCCATGCCTCCGGCGACCACAATGGCGCTTTCGCCGGTGCGGATCTGCTGGGCGGCCAGGGCGACCGACCGCAGACCGGAGCCGCAAAGCTGATTGATGTCGAAGGCAGTTTTTGAGAATGGCAGGCCGGCAGCATGGGCGGCCTGGCGAGCGGGATTCTGGCCCTCACCTGCGGTCAGGACCTGGCCCATGATGGCCTCATCCACCTCCGCGGCATCGAGCTTCGCGCGTTCGATGGCGGCTTTGATGGCGGTGGCGCCGAGCTCGTGAGCGGGCAGTGAGCCAAGCGCACCGCTGAAGCTGCCGACCGGCGTCCGTGCGGCGGAGACGATGACGATGTCGTCCATGAGTTATCCCTCCCGACTGGGTCGGGGATATGTAAGGCGTTTGGTGGTGAGGGGGAAGGCGCCCCGGCTCAGGCAAGGGCGAGTTCGAGCTTTGGGCCGACGGTCGGGATGGGCCAGGGGCGGAGCGTGTCCGGGGCGGAGGAGCGGAGCAGGGTGGTTGGGTCTGGTTGTTCGGTTTCGCCGAGCCAGGCGGGCCAGTCCGTTGGTTCCAGGATCAGGGGCATACGGTCATGGATGGTGGCGACCTCGGAGCTGGCGGGCACGGTGATGATGGTGAAGGTCCGGCGGATTTCGCCCTCGGGGCTGCGCCATCCTTCCCAGAGTCCGCCGAAGGCCATGACCTGGTCGTCGGTGCGGGCGATGGCGTAGGGCTGTTTACCGGTGGCGGTTTTCTGCCATTCGTAAAAGACGCCGGCGGGCACGAGGCAGCGGCGGCGGGCAAAGGCGTCCTTGAACATTGGGGAGGTGGCAAGGGTTTCAGCGCGGGCGTTGATGGGCTTGCGGGCGGATTTGAGGTCTTTGGTGAAGTAGGGGATCAGGCCCCAGGTGAGCAGGTCGAGGTGGCGCTGGCGGGTTTGGGGGTGAAGGCGGACGACGGGGGCGGGCTCGGTGGGGGAGAAATTCCAGGTCTCCTCGAGGTTGGGGAGTGGATTGGTGGTTCGGAATAGCCGGGCGAGGGCCTCGGCGGGGAGGAAGGAAGCGAAGCGACCGCACATGGGGGTGGTGTAGCAGGGTTGGTTGGCGGGGTTGATTGGGGTCGGCGGGGCGGCGGATGCTGCGTGATTGTTGGAGGTGGGAGGAGCAAGGATGATTTATGAACTGCGGGTTTATGAGTGCGTTCCGGGCCGGTTGCCGGATTTGCTGAAGCGGTTTGACACCATCACGTTGAAGATCTGGGAGAAGCACGGGATCCGGCAAGCGGGGTTCTGGACGACGCTGATCGGTGAGTCGAACCAGACGTTGCATTATCTGCTGGCGTGGGAGTCGCTGGCCGAGCGGGAAAAGAAGTGGGGTGCGTTTCTGGCCGATCCGGAGTGGGTTTCGGCTCGGGCGCAGACCGAGGCGAATGGTCCGATTGTGGCTAAGGTTACGAATTCGATTCTGGCGCCGACGGGGTTTTCGGCGGTGAAGTAGCGGTGGGTCGATGCCCGGCGGCTCTTTGCGGTTGGCGAAGCGCCGACGGTGAGGGAGGCTGAGGAGAAGCGGAGGCCACGAGAGTTAGTTTTTGAGACGCTTTGCGCTCCGTCGGCGCCCGGCTTCGGATGTCAAAAGTTTTCAGCACGGGAAGCGCGTACAAAACCGGGTTTTGTGCAATGCGGAAAGTGTACCAAGCCCACTTTGTGCATTGCGAAAAAGGTACAAAACCGGGTTATCCACAGGGTGGATGTGTACAAACCGGGGTTTTGCGCCGGGGCGTTATGTACCAAACGCCGGTTTACATCGGAGCCGGAATGGGTTGCCGGGGGCGAGCGCTCTGGCTGGCGGGGTATATGGGAACCTGATGGGGATCTGGCTAGTCTGGGAGGGGACGGGGTTCAGGGGGATCCTGGCGAAGGCCACGGAGCAATGGCCGGCTGCTGGGGGCCTTTTGATCCCGGCGAGAAGCGTCTCCGTTAAGATAGTATAGCCTGCAACGATTGGGTGGATCCGATTTTCAGTACCAGCCGTCCGATCCGATGACCGCTTTCGACCCAGGGCAGCCCTTCCGGCGACTAACGTTGAGAGGGCCGCAGTTGGCCGGGCCGCGGCGACTACAATGACCGACTTGGCCTGCAAGCCCCACAGTCGCCGGCACCTCCAAATCTGGGGATCCGCACGAGGCGCTCCCGCGGACAGGCGAAATTTGTAGGCAGCTCTTCGCGCGGCGTATCCCCCTATTGGCACCATCGCAGGGAATGGATATATGGCCTGATACGCGAACGATCTGAAGCTGGCACTCCAACGATGACATTCACATCCAAGCAGCTTGATGGCTTCCATACGGCGGCTGCGTCCCTGAAGTTGTTTAGCCGGGCTGAACTCAATGACGAGAGAAATCGCTCACTAGTCGAAAAGCTTTACGTTGATCCTTTGCCAAACGAGCAAGTCTATAAAACCCTCCTTGCCGATAGCACGACTATTATCGTCGGACGTAAAGGAACCGGCAAGTCTACCGTCTTTCAGCGGGTTCAGCATGAAATCCGCAAGAACAAAATGGGCGCTATTTCGGCATATATGGACATCAGAAACGTATATGAGGCATCACAAATTGATCCGATAACGGCGGATAAGATCGACGAGTTTCGGACGGCGCTGAGCCCTGATCAAGTTCAAAAGTTTCTCCTTTACAAAAGATTCGTGCGAGCCCTTATCGCGGATATTAGGACAGAATTGAGATCTCAGGTAGAACAGAGTTTTCTCACGCGGCTCAAAGAGCGCATGACGGGATCCGCTGCTGAAATATTTGCGGGCCTTGATGCGATCATCGCAAAAATTGATAATCCAGTTTACGAGAGTATCGATGGATTCGTATCGCGCGCAAAGAAGGAAACCGCTGCGGACAAGGTCCGCGCCAAGGTTGCCGTCAAAGCGTCGGCTGAGGTGAGTGCTACGACGGCAAGGGCGGCGGCGAAAGTGGCCGGTGAATCCGAGAAGAGTGCAGAGCACGGCGAGGAGGACGTATACACTCAAATTCTGATGCGTGTGATCGGGGTAAACGACATCATAGAACAGCTTCAACAGGTCCTGAGTGCGCTGGGCATAAGAAGCCTCTACATATTTTTGGACGACTTTTCCGAACTTCCACGCGAAGCGATGAGGCTTCTGGTCGATGCGCTAATCTCTCCCCTTGCACGATGGTCGGATTTTATCAAGTTCAAGATTGCTGCCTATCCGGGGCGAGTTTACCTAGGTTCCCTCGACAAGACCAAGATCGAGGAAATCAATCTAGTGCCCTGAGTCGCTCATATTGCCGGGTATAACCGCTTCAGTTTGATGCGGGCATCGACAGTGGTGAAGTGCCAGTCTGCCTTCGTGTGGTTCTTGTTTCGATCTTTCTGCCACGCGGCGACTTCCTCGATCAGGGTCTGCCTGTCCGGGATTCGCCGATCGAGGCACTGCACCGACAGGACGCTGAGTTCTAATTCGGCCATATCCCAGCCAACTGCCATGCTTGGGCGTGTAATGCCACTCGAACCGCTCGACGAGGCGGCGCGCCTCGGCGGGCGGAAAGGCTTCGTAGAGCGAGGCCGGCTTGTGGGTGTTGAGATTGTCCTGCACCAGGACGATCTTGCTCGCGGCGCGAAAGTGCGTGTCGGACAAAGCCTTGAGCAGTTGGGCATAGTCCAGCGCGGCGTGGCGGTCGGTTATCTCGACATGGCGCCAGCCTTCCAGCGGCGCGAATAGCATGAACAGATTGACGGTGCCGTTGCGCTCATACTCGCAGTCGTACCGTGCTGGCTGTCCAGGCTTTGCCGGAACTGGCACGCGGGTTTCCTTGACGAGCTGTTTCGTTGTCTCGTCCAGGCAGACGACGGGTCGGTCTGGATCATGCGGCCGCTGGTAGACCTCCAGCACATCCTCCATGCCGGCTACGAAGGCAGCGCTGGCTTCTGGCGGGATGACCCATTGCTTCTGGAGATGAGGTTTGAGCGAATTTTTTTGAGCGTCCGTCCGATGGTGTTATCGCTGGCGCGATCGACGATGTTCAGCTCCACCACGGCGGTTTCCAACAGCATCAGCGTCCACCGCTTCCGTCCTTTGGGTGGCGGAGAACAAGCGAGCGCGATCAGCTTGGCCTCGGCGGCGCCGTCGAAGATGGGCTTTCGAGCTGAGTTGGGCGAGTGTTTGCGGGTCAAGGCGGCATCAACTCCGCCCTCCACCAATTGCTGACGTGTGCGGGCGACGGTGTCGACGCTGGTATCCAACGCCTCGGCAATTTCGCCGTCACTCCACGCATCGCCGGCCTCGGAGGCGTCGGCCTTCAGCAGGATGCGTGCCTTCAGTAGCTGGCGGGCCGGGGCTTTGCCCTTTTGGATCAGCACATTGAGCCGTTCACGCTCATCGCTACTGAGCTTTACGATGTACTTCTTCACGACAGGTTGTTTCGCGGTCACGACACATCTCCGGGTTACCGGAGATATCAACTCAGAAATCACCCGCAGAATCAACGACGTGGGGTATTAGATATGTACGGGCTTTATGGAAGCAGTGGCGTAACGAAAATGGAGGAAAAGGCCATTGATTTCGTGAGGCGTGTGGTGGAAAAGAGGGTGCAGCACTTCTGTAAATCAGATCCTAACATCTATCTTGATACAAGAGCATCTGATCTATACAGAACCCTGTTCTATGCATCAATGGCAAATCCTAGGATACTTGGACACTTGATGCTCTACGCGCATGAGAGTCACCTGATCTATGGCAAGAGGATTGGCGTAGGATCTGTGCAAGACGCTGCCCAGAGGTACTATGAGGAGAAAGTTCAGCCGTTCTTTTCTACTGGAAAGTACCGAGTGGCATTTGAAGAGAGATCTTCGATTTTCTCTCTTCGAGAATTGCTGGAGTCGATAGTTTCGTTGGCGCGCACTCTTCGTCAGGAAGGATCGCGGGACTCTACCGCTAAGCGGGTCAGGTCTTATACAAGTCATTTCTACGTGGCGCATGAGTATGACGAGCTGCTTAGGTCCCTAGAGTTATCTTTCTTCTTGACTAAGTACTTCGAGCAGTCCGATCGAGCAGGCCGACGTGTGTCTATCTACGCTCTCAATTATGGTCTCTGCACTAAATACCAGATTGGATTTGGCCGACCGTCGGAGCGAAGGGAGGACAGGCTATACTTCGTAGAGCGTCATTTTGATTATAATGGCGTCCTCGCATCTTATATCAGAAACAATCAAGAAATCAAGTGTAACGACTGCGGCGCCGAATTCGACTTACAAATGATTCCCGCCCTCAAGATGCTTCTTATGCGCTGCCCTAAGTGCCGGAACGGCGAATGCAGGGTCATTAATCTCTCCCGGAAGTACGGCGACGTAATTGAATCGATTAGCCCGGAACTGCTTTTGCCAGACACGGAGTTAGGGATTCTTCAGGCTCTTCATAGCGAAGGCCGTACTATGGTAGCGTCCGAGATTGCGAGCGAGCTTGACTGCTCTGGTCAATTGGTCGGACGACGTGCACGGAATTTATCTGAGCGTTCGTTAGTCACCCGCGAGCAAATGGGTGCAGTTTACAAGTATGAGCTAACCACTCGGGCCAAGGAAGCGTCTTCAGCAACCCAGGAGCGGACGAACTCGACGTAGGTCCAGAGAGCGCGGAGTAGCAGGCTGACGTGCTGGGTCACACCGGCGCTGCGGCCGCTGGGCAGGCTGCCGGCGAAGCGGTTGGGGGCGCACTGGGCGGCATAGGGGCGCGATGGCTGGCGGCACGATTGGCGCGGCGGAAGGCAGGGCGATGTCGAACGCCAGCCCGGC
>CAWIDE010000027.1:0-173508 GCA_963834715.1 uncultured Pseudomonadota bacterium
CCACATAGAACCCTCCTGTCTGAAGAGAAGCGTTCCCTCCGGCTAGCGGGTAGTTGGGAACATCATCGGCTTTCTGCGCCGGGGCCCAGAGACATAGGAACATGAATGAAATGAATAATGGTGCGCCGCACAATAATCGCCTTTATGCGGAACCTGCACGGCGCGGTCGGACGAAAGCGGCGCTTCGCCGTTCGTGCGCAGATGGCCAGCTCAGGTCCGGCCACGACGGCAAAGCGAGGCGGTGGGACGGTGTTGCTAGCGCGCGGCGGCGCGGCGGACCGTTTCGCGCAGCCAGCGATGGGCCTCGTAGGTGTCGACCCGGCGATGCCATAGCATGGATAGTGTGACGCGCGGGCTGGAAAATGGGAGTTCCTTGACAACCACCGGGCAGATGGTGGCGAGGTCGGTGGCCACACGGCGGGAGATGACGGCGACGCGCTTCGAACCGATCAGCATGAGGGCGATAGAGAGGAACGGGACGCGAGCGACGATTTTGCGGTGGAATCCATGCTCCTCGAGAGCCTCGTCCACGAATGAGGTATCGTCGCCTTTGGAGTTGATGGCGATATGGGGAGTTTCGGCGAGCGCTTTCGGGCTCAGGCGCTCGATGTGCGCAAACGGGTGATCGGCGTCGAGCACAGCGACGTAGTCGTCCTCCATGATGCGCGTGGTTTTGAAGCGCTCTCCACCCTCGATGAGACCGGTGATGGCGAGGTCGACGCCGTCGCCATCGAGCATATCGAGAACATCTCTGTAACCTATGGGGCGAATATCGAGGGTGACGTCCGGGGCCGCTTCCGCGACGCTGTGGACGAGGGATGCGACGAGGGCGCGTGCGGCATAGTTGTTGACAGCCAGGGTGAAGGCTCGGGTCGAGGTGGCGGGATCGAAGCTGCGCGGCTCCATGGCGAGGTGTAGGACCCGCAGCGCCTCACGGACCGGTTGGGCCATTTCCTCGGCGCGCTGGGTTGGCTGCATACCTTCCGGAGTGCGAATGAACAGCTCGTCGCCCAGGGTGGTGCGCAGGCGCGCAAGGGCGTGGCTTGTGGCCGGTTGGCTGAGGCCGAGCCGGCGGCCGGCGCGGGTCAGGTTGCGCTCCTGCATCACCGCGTCGAAGGTGACAAGGAGATTAAGGTCAAGTTGGTCCCAGTTCATGATCAGGCATTTTTCGGCTTAGGGGCGGTATATATGTTGCAATGCACAAAAGTGGAGAGGCCTCGCGAGGGTGCGGCGCTCCGACGTCGTTGCGAAGATGGTCGGGGTGATCCTTGGGTCAAGCCCAAGGACATGGCCCGGCCATAACGGGTTCTGGCGGGGTGTTTGGCCCTTTTTCGTACTCGGAAGGTGCATTGACCGGCGGGTGTGGCGGGATCAAAGCTGCCGCATGTCGTCACTGTGGAACCGGGTTATAGGGGGATTCGTCGCTGGCGCCCTGTCGGTGCTGACCTTTCATCAGGCCATGGTTGGGGTGCTCCATGCGACGGGAGTGATCGGGTTCGCCCCGTTCCCGATGGGCCTGGTGGGACCGCTCCATGTCCCGCAGTTGGTGGATTTGTGCTTCTGGGGTGGCGTGTGGGGGGTGCTCTTTGCGTTCGTCTCGCCGGGGGCGCCGGGCTCGCCGTGGGTGCAGGGAATTGCACTGGGCATCGCGGCGGTGCTGGCGGCGCATCTAATCGTGGCGCCGCTGAAGGGTGGGTCGATTTATCAGGGCTGGGAGCCGCGGCGGTTGGCGATCTCCCTGGCGATTAACTGCTTCTGGGGGATTGGGGTCGCGTTGATCCTGCCGTCTCTGCAGGGGTCGAGGAGTTTGCGGCGGGTATGATCGCGGGCCGGGCGACGTCGTTTTAAGACCGACCCCGGATCGATGTCCGGGGCAGGCACGGAGGGCCTCAGAGGTGGGACAGAGAGCCGCGGAGGGGGATTGTATGCCGCCGAGTTTCCCGCTTGTTGAAAGCGATCCGGCCAGTCTGCGGCTGGCACAGAAACCACTGGATCGCCTCGATGAGCTCATCCGGCAGCATATCGAGGAGGGCCGGTATCCTGGCGCGCAGATCGCGATCGCGCGGCACGGCAAGCTGGCGGTGTTCCGGACCTACGGCGACGCCCGGACGGAGGGGACGCGGGTGCCTGCGACCAATGACACTCTGTTCCTGCTGTTTTCCCAGACCAAGGTGCTCACCTCGGCGGCGGTGTGGGCGCTAGTGGAAGAGGGCCGGCTGTCGTTCATGGACCGCGTTGCCGATCATCTTCCGGAGTTTGCGACGGGCGGCAAGGCGGAGATTACGCTGCACCAGGTGATGACGCACACGGGCGGCTTTCCGAACGGCGATGTTTCGCGGGCGAGCTGGACGGACCATGCGTGGATGCGGGCGGAAGTTTGCAATTTCACGCTGGAGTGGGCCCCGGGGTCGCGCCTGCAGTACCACCGCCGTGCGGGGCATTTGGCCCAGGCGATGGTGATCGAGGCGGTGACCGGGCAGGATTATCGTGAGGTAATCAGGAGCAAGGTGATCGCACGACTCGGGCTCGAGAACGAGATATTTGTGGGCGTACCGCGCGAACAGCAGGTGCGGTGCGCGGACACTTATGCGCCGGAGCCGCGGGACAACTCGGCCGAGTTCCGGGCGGCTGGGTTGCCAAGCGGGGGCGGCTTTGCGACCGCGCGGGGTATGGCGGCGTTCTTTCAGATGCTGGCGCAGCGCGGGCGGCTGGGCGATGTTCGGCTGTTTTCACCGCGATTGATTGCGTACGTCTCGCGCAATCATACTGCCGAGATGGGGGATGCGTATATGGACGGGATGCCTATGCATCGCGGTCTGGGGCCGCATGTGCGTGGCGAGAGTGAGCGTATTCGGGGGCTTGGGACGATTGCGGCGCCGGAGACGTTCGGGCATGGCGGCGTGGGTTCGAGTTATTCCTGGTGCGATCCAACCAGCGGATTATCGTTCACGTATCTGACGAATTTCGTGCAGCCTGATCCGTGGCACTCGGTGCGGCTTGACCGGATCAGCAACCTGGTGCACGCGGCGATTGATTAGCGATCGAGAAAGATGCCGGGCATGCGAGGCGGTTGGGGATGGTTTTCAGGTTCGCTGGAGTTGAAGGCGGGGTGGTTCTCGATGCGAGGATCCTCGCAGCAGCGGGGGTAAAGAATGAAGAGATTTGAGGGTAAAGTTGCGATCGTGACGGGAGCGGCCAGCGGGATCGGGAAGGGGATTGCGCAGGCGTTCGCGGGGGAAGGTGGTCATGTGGTGATTGCCGATGTGAATCTGGCGGCGGCGGAGCAAGCGGCACGAGAGGTGCGTGCGTGCGGGCCGAAGGCGTTGGCGGTAGCGATGGATGTTACGAATGAAGAGCAGGTGCAGGCGGGTGTCGCGGCGGCCGTGGAGGCGTTCGGGCGGATTGACGTTCTGGTGAGCAACGCCGGGGTTCAGATTGTGAAGCCGGTGCACGAACTGCCGTATGCGGATTGGCGAAAGCTGGTGGCGATCCATCTTGACGGCGCATTTCTTACCACGAAAGCGTGCCTTAATTACATGTATGCTCAGGGAAGCGGCGCGATTGTCTATATGGGATCGGTGCATTCGAAGGAGGCGTCGCGGCTGAAGGCTCCGTATGTAGCTGCCAAGCATGGTTTAATCGGCTTATGCAAGGTAGTGGCGAAGGAGGGTGCGTCCCGTAACGTGCGGGCTAACGTGGTCTGCCCGGGTTTTGTGCGGACGCAACTGGTGGAGAAGCAGATCCCAGAACAGGCAAAGGAGCTGGGGATAAGCGAGCAGGAAGTGGTAAAGAACGTAATGTTGCGGGAAACGGTGGATGGGGAGTTTACCACTATCGCTGATGTCGCGGAGGCCGTGCTGTATTTTGCAGGGTTCCCCAGCAATGCCCTGACAGGGCAGTCGATTGTTGTCAGTCACGGATGGTTCATGCAGTAGGGCGGTGGTCGTCCATGGGCATGATGGTTAATGGGCGTTGGGAGCGGGACAATACCCCGGATCGGGGTCCGGGGCAGGCTGGTCTGCCGACCGAGGAGGGCCATTTTGTCCGTTCCGAGACCACTTTCCGCAACTTCATTGTGCCGGGTGGAGAATTTCCGCCCGAAAGCGGCCGTTATCACTTGTACGTTTCATGGGCGTGTCCCTGGGCGCATCGCACTCTGATTTTTCGCAAGCTGAAGGGGTTGGATGCGCATATCGGCCTCTCGGCAACGCACTGGCTGATGGGGGAAGAGGGTTGGACGTTTCATGTGGCGGACGGGGTTATTCCCGATCCGCTAGGCGCGCATGCTTTGCATGAGGTGTACTCACGTGCGGACCCGGGTTATACAGGACGGGTAAATGTACCGGTGCTGTATGACCTGCGCACGAACCGGATCGTCTCGAACGAGTTTGCCGATATTATTCGTATGTTCAACAGCGCGTTCGACCAGGTGGGGGCGGCGGCAGGAGATTACTATCCTGAGGCGTTGCGGGGAGAGATCGATGCACTAAACGAGCGGATTTATGCGACGGTGAACAATGGGGTTTACCGGGCCGGGTTTGCCACGACACAGCAGGCGTATGATGCTGCAGTGGCTGCTTTGTTCGAAACGCTGGATTGGCTGGAGGAGCGGCTTTCCGGCAGCAGATTTTTATGTGGCGACCCGCTGACCGAGGCGGACTGGCGCCTGTTTACGACGCTGATCCGGTTTGACGCGGTGTATTATATACACTTCATGTGCAACATACGAGCTCTGGCAGACTATCCGGCGCTATGGGATTATACCAAGCGGCTGCTGGAGGTGCCTGGGGTGGCGGAAACGGTGAACCTCGATCACATAAAGCGCCACTATTATCTGAGCCATCCGTGGATTGACCCGACGGGGATTGTCCCACTCGATTTCGAGAAGGATGTGGCACTACTGGCTAAATCATACGGCGCTTCGAGCCGGCCTTTCCCGCAAGCGGGAGAGGCGCTCGCCGAATCGGAGCCCCCGCAATAGCAAGCGCTATTGCAATCCCAGCGTTCGTTATGGCTCTCCTCTTTGTCTTGAAGATTCTGGATCACCAACGTTCGTCCTGGAGCAAATGCACGGCCGAGCCGTCGTGTATCCGCGGAATTTAAGGATCGAGGCGCCCTGTATCGCAGGGCGCCCCCCGACTTATTGACCAGTTTGACCGGTACTACCGGACCCGTTGGAGCCGTTGCCGTTATTCCCCATGCTGCTGGCTTGACCGGAACCGGAACCGTTGGGGTTTAGGTTGTTATTCTGCCCGTTTAAGCTTTGGTTGTACGAATGGCCTTGGTTGCTACCGGTCTGGTTCTCTCCATTGTTGTAGTTAGTATTGCCCATGCCGGTGCTAGGATTGTATTTCGGGTTGTTAGCCTGATTCATGCCATTCTTATAGTTGGTATTCGGGTTATTGCTGCTCTGGTTCATGCCGGAATTGTAGTTGTTTGGATTATAGCCTTGGTTCGCTCCGGGATTGTAGTTTGCGGTATTATTGTTGAAGCCCTGCCCGTTCTGGTTGCCGAAATTGCCGCCGTATTGCGACTGATTCTGGCCGAAGATACCGAGATCTGCCAGCGTTTGATAGTTTAGTAGGCCGCTTGGTTGTAGTCCGCGCTGTTGCTGAAAATCGCGCACGCCGCTCTGGGTTTCGGGTCCCCAGGTGCCATCGACGTTGCCATGATAGAGGCCAAGCTGTCCCAAGCGGTCCTGGATCCGCTGGATCATGCTTGTGCTCAGCGGGCCGAGGGTCTGAGTGTTTTCAGATTGCTGGTAATTTCCGCTGGAGGTGCCGTAGGGGTTGTTAGATCCATTCTGACCGTAGGTAGTGGCGCCATTGTTCATGCCGTTCTGGCTATTGTTCATACCATAGCCGCTGTTACTATTATAGCCGCTATTGTAGCTGTTCTGATCATTGCCATTATATGCCCCATTGCTCATAGATAGCGATTTTGGTTGTAGGACTGGCCGTAGCTCTGATTGTAGCCTGGGTTGTTATTCGCCTGATTGTTCCAGTCCCCGTTAGTCTGGGCGAAAGCTGGTGCAGCCGCGAAAGCGCCAATTGCCAGCAGGCTCACCAGTTGATTGGTTCGCATATCTTATCTCCTCTATTTGGGAGCGCATCAAAGACCGCCCCGGAATGCCGAGAGTGAAACCGTGCTGGCGAGCAGGGGTTGCGGAGAGACGATCGCTCACAATTAGGTGCGCAAGGCGATCAGATAATTAACCGCAACATCATGCGTGATGCGCCACGATCCGCTAAGAAGATCCAGCGAAAGGCCGGCCATGGCGCAAGTGGCAAGTCCCGCCTGACGTGCCAGAGCGACAAGTTCGGAGGGAGTGATGAAACGTTGCCACTCGTGCGTACCCACAGGCAACCAGCGCAGCAGATATTCGGCGCCGACTTTGGCCGCCAGGAAAGAACGCGCCGTGCGGTTAAGGGTGGAGAGGACGATCAGACCGCCAGGCTCGGTGATGCATGCCACGGTTTGGAGAAAAGACAGTTTGTCCGACACATGTTCGATCACCTCGAGGGCGGTAATGATGGGGAAGCGAAGTCCTTCATCGGCGAGATCCTCGGCGGTGCCAACGCGGTAGTGCAGCGGCAGGTTCTTGCCAGCAGCGTGGGCAATGGCAGCCGCGATGGTGGCGGGCGCGGCGTCGAGGCCGAGCACGTTGTGGCCATGGCGAGCGAGCGCCTCGGCGGCAATGCCCGCCCCGCAGCCGATGTCCAGCACGGGGAGGTCGGCGCGCCCTGGGAAGGCGCGGGAGGTCTGGTCTATGATCCAATCGATTCGCGCCGGGTTCATGCGGTGCAGGGCGCGCATAGGGCCGCATGGGTCCCACCAGCGCGCGGCGAGGGCGTTGAAGCGCGCGATTTCTGCCGGGGAGGCAGTGCTCTCAGACATGTTGCCGACCCATGTTGGCACCGGTATGCGGGCAAGACACCTTGGGTTTGATCATTGTCGATGCGCCTTGTGATGAAGTTTGGCGGCACTTCGGTCGCGGACCTGGAGCGGATCTGCAATGTGGCCGCGCGCGTCAAGCGGGAGGTCGATGCCGGGCATCGGGTTGCTGTGGTGGTCTCGGCCATGGCGGGGGTGACGAACCAGTTGGTGGGGTGGTGCCAGGCGCTGTCTCCGCTGTTTGACGCGCGCGAGTATGACACGGTCGTTGCCACCGGAGAGCAGGTGACGACGGGGTTGCTGGCGATCGCGCTGCATGAGGCGGGAGTGGAGGCACGGTCCTGGCAGGGGTGGCAAATCCCGATCCGGACGGATAACGCGCATGGCAAAGCGCGGATCTCGGGGATCGAGGCGGCGGAACTGATCCGGCGCATGGAGGCCGGGCAGGTTCCGGTGGTGCCAGGGTTTCAGGGATTGGCTCCGACCGGGCGGATCACCACGCTCGGCCGCGGCGGGTCGGACCTTTCGGCGGTGGCGCTGGCCGCAGCGCTGCAGGCGGACCGGTGCGATATCTACACCGATGTGGATGGGGTCTACACCACTGATCCGCGGATCGTGCCGAGGGCACGCAAGCTCGAGCGAATCAGCTATGAGGAGATGCTGGAGCTGGCGTCGGTGGGGGCGAAGGTGCTGCAGACGCGCAGTGTGGAATTGGCCATGAACGAAGGGGTGCGGGTGCAGGTGCTGTCCAGCTTTCAGGACCTGCCGGGCACGCTGGTGGTGGATGAGGACGAGATCGTGGAGAAACAGAACGTCTCCGGCATCGCGTATTCGCGTGATGAGGCGAAGATCACGGTGCGGCGGGTGCCGGACCGGCCGGGCATTGCGGCGGCGATTTTCGGCGCGATGGCCGAGCATAACGTGAACGTGGACATGATTGTGCAGAACGTGTCGGCCGAAGGCACCACGGACATGACTTTCACGGTTGGCAGAGCGGACCTGCCGCGGGCGCAGAAGGCGCTGGACGAGGTGCGGGCTCAGGTGGGGTACGCGGAGATCTTGACCGACCCGGATGTGGCAAAGATCAGCGTGGTCGGTGTCGGCATGCGCAGCCATGCGGGGGTTGCGAACACCATGTTCCGGGCGCTGGCGGACAAGGCGATCAACATTCAGGTGATTTCGACCAGCGAGATCAAGGTGAGCGTGCTGATCGCGGCGGAATATACCGAGCTCGCGGTGCGGGCGCTGCACACGGCGTATGGCCTCGATGCTGGCTGATCCGGGGCGCGAAGAAGAGGCGGCGGCACGGGCCGAGCTGGACCGGCTGTGGGCGCGCGGGACGGCGTTCCTCGGCTGCGAGGTCGCCATCATGGGCGGGGCGATGACCTGGGTGAGCGAACGACACCTGGTGGCGGCGATTTCCAATGCCGGCGGATTCGAAGTCATAGCCTGCGGGTCGATGTATCCGGATGCGCTGGCGGCGGAGATCGCGGGAACTCAGGAGCTGACGAAGCGGCCGTTCGGGGTGAACCTGATCACCATGCATCCGGCGTTGGACGACCTGATCCGGGTCTGCCTGGAGGCGGGGGTCGGACACATCGTCCTGGCTGGGGGTATTCCGCCAAGCGGGGCGGTAAGGGCGGTGAAAGCCGGCGGCGCCAGGTTGATCGCGTTTACGCCGGCGCTGGTGTTGGCGAAGCGGCTGGTGCGGAGCGGGGCGGATGCGCTGGTGATCGAGGGTTCGGAAGCCGGCGGGCATATCGGGCCGGTATCGTTGAACGTGCTGGCGCAAGAGATCCTGCCGCATATCAAGGAGGTGCCGATGTTCGTGGCCGGGGGGATTGGGCGCGGTGAGGCGATCTTGGCGTATCTGGAAATGGGTGCGTCCGGGGCTCAGTTGGGCACGCGGTTTGCAGCGGCGGTGGAGTCGATCGCACATCCGCAATTCAAGCAGGCGTTCATCCGGGCCGCGGCGCGGGATGCGCTGCCGTCGGTGCAGTTGGACGAGCTATTTCCCGTAATCCCGGTGCGGGGATTGGTGAACGCGGGAACGAAGCGTTTCCTGGCTCATCAAGCGGAGGTGATCCGACAATTCCAGGCGGGCGAGGTAACGCGCGAAGAGGCACAGCTCGAAATTGAGCATTTCTGGGCGGGCGCCCTGCGGCGGGCGGTGATCGAGGGCGATGTGGAGCAGGGATCGGTGATGGCGGGGCAGTCAGTGGGGATGGTGACGGTGGAGCAACCGACGGCGGAGATCATCGCGGAGCTGGTGGCGCAGGCAGTGGGAGGGTTGGCGGCGCGGCGGCGAACCGCCGGCGCCTTGACTCTTGCCTGATAGCGCCCCCGTCCGGTCCCGGCTGCTCCCGCGGCTGCGCGCCAAGCTCGCCGATGGCAGCGCGAGCTTGCCTGTTCTGACCCGGCTAATAGCCGAGGAGATCGGTGCGGCCGCCTGTTCGGTCTTTATCAAGCGCCCGGGAGACATTCTGGAGCTGCTGGCGACGGAAGGGCTCGACCCGGCAGCGATTGGACGGACGCGGCTTCGGGTAGGCGAGGGCATTGTCGGACTGGCGGCCGCCACCGGCCGTGTGATGAACCTGGCCGATGCACAGTACCACCCCGCCTTTGCATATCGGCCGGAGACCCACGAGGAACGGCTGGCATCCTTGTTGGCGGTACCCATTCGGCGGAGTGGGCGGACCTTGGGCGTGCTCGCTGTGCAGAATGAAGCCCCGCAGGCGTATCCGCTGGAGACCGTGGAGGAGCTCGAGACGGTCGCGCTACTTCTGGCAGAGCTCCTGGCGCAGGCAGGGGCGATGGCAGGGGCCGAGGAGGGGATTGCTGGCGCCACGCCGCGGATCTTCTCCGCCGTGCCGCTCACGGGTGGAATCGCCATCGGTCCCGTGGTGCTGCACCGGCGACGCGGCGCTGCAGGACCGCTGCTGGCGGAAGATCCGGAAGCCGAACTGCAGCGGCTGCATGTGGCGGTAGAGCGCATGCAGCAGGGGTTGGATGAACTGCGTTTGCGCCTGCCGGACGGCGTGGCGGCGGAAGCGGCCTCGCGGGAGGTGTTCGATGCCTACCGGCTGGTCGCGGCGGATGCGGGCTGGCTTGAGCGGGTGGCAGACGCGGTGCAAAAGGGTTTGTCGGCGGAGGCCGCGGTGCAGCGCGTGGCCTCCGACGTGCATGGCCGGATGCGGCGAATTTCCGATCCGTATCTGCGGGAGCGGCTGGCGGACCTGGAAGACATGACCGGGCGGCTGTTGAGCGAGCTGGCGGGTGAGACGCCGGTCTCCCCTGCTTCGGGTGGGATTCTGGTGGCGCGGCGGCTAGGTCCGGCCGAGCTGCTGAGCTGGCACGCGGCGGGGATCGAAGGGATCGTCGTGGAGGAGGCGACGCCCACGGGGCACGCGGCAATTCTGGCTCGGGCCTTGGGGCTGCCGGCGGTCGGTGGGGTACGGGGCGCCATGATCGCCGCCGACGAGGGCGATGAGCTGATCCTGGATGCGGATGAGGGTGAGGTCTATCTGCGCCCGGAGGGGGATTTGCGGATCGCGTATGAGCGGGCGGTGGCCGCCCGGGTGGCTCAGCGGGCGGCGCCGCACGCGCGAGAAACGCTGACGCGCGATGGGGTCCGCGTACAGTTGATGCTGAATGTGGGGCTGCCGCTGGAGCTCGATCTACTGGACCAGACCGGGGCCGAGGGGATTGGCCTGTTTCGCACCGAGATCGCGGCGCTGGCGCGCGGGGCCATACCGGATAAGGCCGAGCAGGTGGAGCTTTACCGCAAAGTGTTGGATGCGGCGGGAGAGCGTCCGGTGGTGTTTCGGACGCTCGATCTAGGGGCGGACAAGTTGCTGCCCAGCGAGGACGCGCCGGAGGAGGATAATCCGGCCATGGGCTGGCGCTCGCTGCGGGTGGGGCTGGACCGGCCGGCAATCCTGCGCCAGCAGTTGAAGGCGCTGCTGCTTGCGGCACATGGCCGGCCGTTTTCCGTGATGTTCCCGATGGTCGCGACGGTAGAGGAGTTTCGCGCGGCGCGGGCGCTTCTGGTCGCTGAGGCGGACCGGATGGGCATGCGGACGGAGCGGCTGCGGATCGGCACAATGCTGGAAATTCCGGCGTTGGCCTGGCAACTGGATGCGTTGCTGCGCGAGGTGGATTTTGTCTCCATCGGGTCGAACGACTTGGCACAGTTCCTGTTTGCAGCCGATCGTGGGACGCCGTCGCTCGCGGGACGGTATGACTTTCTTTCGGCGCCGATGCTGAACCTGCTGGAGTGGGTGGTGCAGCGGTCGGAGGCGGCCGGGGTGCCGGTTTCCCTGTGCGGAGAAGCGGCGGGGCGGCCTGTAGAGGCGATCACCCTCGCTGCTCTAGGGGTCCATGTGCTGTCGATGTCCGGGGCGGGGATGTTTGCGGTGCGCTCGGCGTTGACCGAACTGGATATCGGCCGGTTTCGACCGGTGCTGCAGACGCTGCGGGAGAGCGAGCCGGATGGGGCCAGCCTGCGCGATACGATCGAGGCCTGGGCACGGGAGCAGGGGATGGATGTGTGAGGGGGTGAGGGCGTTTAGCCTGTCTTATTCATCGCATAGCAGGGATTCGTCGGCGGGTGTCGCGTAAGGTGGTGATTGTGACTTACGAATTGGGTGCCTGACGCCATCCGAATCGCAATCTCACCGGTGCCACACCCGCCATGCACGAGGATACGACCGAGCCGTTCGCATTGCCAGCCGTTGCAGGCAAGAAAGTCACCGCGGCATTCGATGGCGGACGGATCACGTCAGATGGCGGCGTCATCTTGCTGGCGCGGGCGGAACGACGTCTGGGCATCTGTAATCGACTGGCGGCGGAGATTGCCGATCATCGCGATCCAGGCCGGATCGTGCATCAGCTGAGTGACATCCTGCGTGCGCGCATTCTGGCGATCGCCTGCGGCTACGAGGACGCCGACGACCTCGATCACCTGCGCCGCGACCCGGCCTTCAAACTGGCTTGCGGCAAGCTGCCCGCCAGCGGCCGCGATTTGTGCTCGCAGCCGACCATGTCGCGGTGGGAGAACGCCCCCAGCCTGCGCGAGATCATCCGAATGATGCGGGCGATGATTGGCCTCTACTGCGCCAGCTATGCAGTGCCGCCAGAGGCGGTCACGCTTGATATCGACGACACCGTGGACGTGGTGCATGGATATCAGCAGACTGTCGTTGTTCAATGCCCATTACAACGAGCGCTGCTTTCTACCGATCCATATCTATGACACTGCCACGGCGCGGCCGGTGGCGGTGCTGCTGCGGCCCGGCAAAACCCCATCGGGGAAGGAAGTCCGCCGTCACCTGCGGCGCCTGCTGCGCGAGATCAGACGGCATTGGCCGAACACGCGCATCACCATCCGCGGTGACAGCCATTACGGCCGACCAGAGGTGATGGACTGGTGCGAAGCGGAGGGTATTCGCTACGTCTTCGGCCTGTCCGGCAACGACGTGCTGCACCGCCTGGTCGAGCCGGCAGCTGACGACGTTCGTGTCCGTCGCGCCGAAGCCGATTCCCCGCTGCTGCGGCGCTACACCGAAACACAGTATCGGGCCAAATCCTGGTCGCGTTCGCGTCGTATCGCGGCCCGCATCGAGGCGTCCACTCTCGGCCTCGACATCCGCTTCGTGGTCAGCAACATCACCACGGGCAGCGCTGAGTGGCTGTATGATACGCTTTATTGTGAGCGCGGCCAGGCGGAAAACCTGATCAAACTTCACAAGAGCCAACTTGCCTCCGACCGCACCTCATGTCGGGCACCGCTTGCCAATCAGATGCGGCTCATCCTTCACACCGCAGCTTATTGGCTGTTACTCAACGTGCGCGACGGCATCCCCAAGGCACACGCGCTGACCACCGCCGAGTTCACCACCATTCGGCTGCGGCTGATGAAGGTCGCTGCACGGGTAATCGAGACCGCTTCCCGTGTGCGCGTCGCTTTCGCTGCCTCCTGCCCTGAGGCAGCATTGTTCCGCGACCTCGCCCACAGCTTGGTGCCGGCCGCTCCATAGACCGCGGGGCAGGCGCCCCGTCGAACCCGTTTCCCATCAACCCCAACCAACAATCCGGTCCGATCGCGATGAAACAGGCGCAACGGCCGAGGCTGCCCGAATTCGCGGCGGTGCGACTCAGCCATTTTTCACAGCGCTTGGTGAATAGGAGCGGTTAGAGTTGGTGGCGAACGCTTGCTCGTTTAGTTGTTGGCAACTTTTCCGGGATTAGAGCTGGCGGCCAGAGGTGTCCGAACAGTTTGGCAACGTTTTAGGGGTCACGTTATTTTAACGATATCGCGCAGGAGAATTGAGATGCATTGTAAGCGGGTCCGAGGCGCCGGGGCGCGCGAGGCGGCTTCAGGCGAGGCGAAGGGGTCACCTGGGCGGTTTTGGGGCGCACGAAAGGGTCACTTGGGGGGCTTTTGGCGGGGCGAAAGGGTCACTTGGGGGGTTTTTGGCGGGTCGAAGGGGTCACCTGAGGGTTTTTGGAGGAAGCGAAGGGTACACTTCGAGCCGGATAATTTGACAATCGGCAATGATTGGGGTAGCCATTCCCATTGCGGAGTGGATCTCATTGAGACATAATTCCGGGGGTCAAATTTCAAGCGGGGAGTCCGCGATGGACCAAACGCCTCTGGGGGAGTTCGGCAGCTCCGCAAAAAGTTTGTCGCGAAACCCGCTTGGAATCATCGCTCTTTTCATCGTGCTCGTTTACGGATTGGCATCCTTGGTCATAATAACCGGCGGCTCGCTGAGTGCATCGGAAAGACTGCCGATCATCTATTTCCTTATCGTGTTTCCGTTCGTAGTTCTTGGAGTGTTCACTTACTTGGTGTCTTTTTAGAGCCGGCCAGCTTTTTGCGCCAGGCGATTTCAAGAAGGACGAAACATATCTGGAGTTACAGAGGATGCAGCTTTCTGCCGTGGCATCCCTTACCGCCGCTAAGCAAACCAAAGGCGGCGACCGGAGGCAGCTGAGCGGCTTCGCAGTTGAAGATGTCGTACGGAGCGTGGAGAGTGCCGTTGCGCTCGCGAAAAAGGGGCGCGCTGCAAATCCGATGGTTCTCTGGGTCGATGACAACCCGGATAACAACGTATATGAGCGAAAGGCAATGGAGGCTGTCGGCATTCAACTTGTTCTCTCCGAGAACACGAGCGATGCCCTTAAGCTGTTGTCGAGACAATCCTTTGCAGCTGTTATATCTGATATGGGACGTCGAGAAGGGCCTCGGGAAGGCTACGCTCTTCTAGATGCAAAGCGTACGAGCGGGGACCAAACGCCATTGTTCTTCTATGCGAGTAGTAACGCGCCTGAGTATAAACGGGAGACCTACGAGCATGGGGGTCAGGGCTGTACGAGCGACGCCCAGGAACTTTTCGAGATGATAACTAAGACGATCTTTGGTTCCCAACCCGCCGGCGGGCAGTTAGCCTCTGGTCGAAAAATATCCCGCATTCGGCGTGAGCGCGACCAGGCGATCCGCGGTTCCCGAGCTTAAATCGATGCCCAGACACCGACAACTCGTGGCCTGATAGAGCGACCGATCTGGCAGTTGAGATTCGGGTCATGAGCGGGAACCGGGGTTCCAATACAAATAGATCGAACTGGGGATGGTGCTCGGCTATGTCGAGCGGAATCAGAACTCCTACCGTCGCTGAGCTATTCGTTGGTGACCTAGCCGCGATTGGTAACTGGGTGGTTGCCAGCCTCCGAAGCTCCGTCGCCTGGCCACTCCAGGTCGAGGTAGTTGAGTTTAGGGGACATCGCATTTTCCTCGTCCCGCGATCAACCGCTACGACGGTAGCGGATGGATCGACGTTGACGAGGTACCCGTTTGCTGCGGTTAATCTCCCCGCTGGCACTGCGTTCAAAGATGGTCGACAGCTCCTTTCCCATTTTCTCAGCTCCCTATCATGGGTCGAAGGTGGAGGAATCACGGTAGAGCACTGGTCGGGGGGAAGCCGGGCCCGTCCGATGGGCCGAGCCGCACGACCGGCCTAGTCACGAGCCACTTTGAGCTTGATTATCTGCCGGATCCTACTGATCAGCGAGCGAGGTGGGCCTTAGCATTTTATCGTGAGGGCCTATCGCTCGAGCGCTCCAACGTAGCGTATGCAACATTGAGCTTCTTCAAGATACTCAATATTGTTGCGGATACAGGGAGGAGGCAAAAGGAATGGATAAACTCCAATGTTTCTAACTTCGGCTCAGATAACCGCGCGAAATTCGAGATAGATAGCCGCCTCAGGGAGTTGGAAAACGCTGGCATCACTGATATAGGCGAATACCTATACGCGTCGTGTCGGTGTGCGGTAGCGCATGCAGGAATGAACCCAACCGTCGATCCTGAAAATCCCGACGACATGGAGCGACGTTCCAAGGATCTGCCACTCATCAGAGCGATGGCGGCTGACGTTATCGAGAAAGAGCTGAATGTCAAATCGCAGCATACCGTGTGGCGCGAGCACTTGTACGAGCTAGCCGGATTCAAGCAGATCTTTGGAGCCGAACTTATCGCTCAGATCGCGGGAGGGGATAAGGCCGATGAGAACAAGATGATCGATATCCCGACCCTCAGGCATCCCCGCATTTCTCACGCGACATAAAAGAATCGATCAACCGAAGGGGCAGTTCTGAAAAGAATCGTGGGAACACCTTGGATGGCAGATGCTTGCGAAGTGGCGGGGAGATTCCGCGCTCCGGACAGACCAGCGAGTTTGCCTCCCGATGTCGATTCGGGAAGCACTATGGTCGTCCGGGAGCGTTTTTCATACCAGGGCATTCGCAACGTGCTTGGCTGTCTGCTCGAGCACGACCTGCATGCAAAGCGCGTGAACTCGCTATGCGACGCGACCCTTGGCGTGTTGCACAGCGGGTCGCTGGCGATCTGTGCGATCGGTCAGGGCCTCGCCGCGGCGCGCAGCTTGAAGCCTAAGCATGCCACCAAGCAGGTCGACCGGCTGCTCTCTAACGCCGCCATAAATGTCGACGACATTCTGGTGCGCTGGGTGCCCTTCGTCGTCGGCGCCCGAAGCTCGATCATGGTGGCCATGGACTGGACCGACTTCGATGCCGACAACCAGGCCACCATCATGCTGGCCCTGATCAGCGATCATGGCCGCTCGACACCTCTGGTGTGGCTGACCGTCGACAAGAGCACGCTCAAGGATCACCGCAACTTCTACGAACATCGGGTGCTGGTACGGCTTGCCGAGTTGCTGCCTGCTGGGATCAAGGTGTGCATCGTCGCCGACCGTGCCTTCGGCGATCAGAAACTCTACCGGATGCTAACCGAAGAACTGTATTTCGACTACATCATTCGCTTCCGTGGCAACATCACCGTAACCAGCACCGCCGGGGAGACCCGCACCGCAGCTGAATGGGTCCAAGCTGGCGGACGGGCACGAGTGTTGCGCGGTGCCGAGGTCACAGCCGATCGCTACCGGGTGGGAACCGTGGTCTGCGTTCAGGATCCGGAGATGAAGCAAGCCTGGTGTCTGGCCGCCAGCAGCGCCGATACCAACGCGAAGCAGCTGACCGGCTACTACGGTCGCCGCTGGGCAATTGAGTGCAGTCTGCGCGACAGCAAAGATCTGCGCTTCGGCATGGGTCTGGGAACGATCCGTGTCAAATCGCCCGAGCGGCGTGATCGGCTGTGGCTCATCAATGCCTTTGCCGTGGTCCTGTTGACGCTGCTCGGTGCTGCTGGAGAAGCGCTCGGCTATGATCGGATGCTCAAGACCAACACCGCCAAACGCCGTGTCCACTCGTTGTTCCGCCAGGGCTGCATGCTCTACGATCTCATCCCAACAATGCGTGACGACTGGCTTGGGCCATTGATGCAGCGTTTCTCCCAAATGCTAGACGAGCAGCCCCTGTTCGCGGACGTTTTCGGACCGGTTTAAAAAATGCGGGGATTCCTGAGATCCCGACCATGAACGTACGGATTCGAGGTAAAGCACCATACGGACCACTGACAAATATGAACCCGATCCGGGTGGGATACGAAAACGGCGTGATACACCTGACCCTAGAATCGCCGGACAAACGCGGCCGGATCGGGTTCCGGTTGGATTTTCCTCAGGAACGTTTGCACTTCGAGCTGTCAGAAGATCTGGTGTACCGGGATGGCGGCACTCCCGAATCGGCTGAGGCGGTTGCCGATGTCAAACGGTTCTTTAAGGACTATTTCGGAAACGGTCAGCTTCACGTCTATAACGCTGATACAGGGTCGCTCATCTCCCGGAAGGATGCCTATCTGCCGATGAATATGTGGCTCGATTTCGAAGCATCGGAGCGCGAAATCGGTTGCTGGAGGGAACTCGCGGATCATCGCCGACAAAGAGCGGCCAGCGTGGATAACGAAATCCTGCAATGGTCCGACCCTTACTTCCTAAGCGTCGCAGTGTCGTTCAGTTCCGACGGTATCGCATAGTTCCGGAGCTACAGGTCTCCAAAGGAAATCGCCCACAGCGGTCCGGAAGGCATGGGATGGAGGTCTGCTTAGCGGAGCCGGAGACAAGCGGCTGAGTGGCAGGAGGAGCGCAGAGCGGACTTCAGCGCGACCGGCCCCTTGTACCAGCCGGCCAATCCGATGACTGTTCACGACCCATGCCGGACGCCAGATTGCCGAGCGAGCGATCTCGAAAGCGGCCGTTCGCCAGCGCCGGCCGGTGGCGGCTCCGCGTCTAAACCCGACATTCGACTCAAGAGTCGGTATGGCCGGGGCACGAAATTCATTGCACTCGGATGAGCGGACTTTGGTCAGCCCGTGAGCATTGTGGGTCGCCCTCAGCAAAACGAGAAGACTGCGGCCCCACTATTGCCAGGCAGCATAAAGGGAGCTCATCTTACAGGCCAATTCCGAGTTACGACAATCCTGCGGTCATTTTGTTCACGAGACATAACCACTCATCCGCCTTCAGGAGGGCGGTAAAAATGCCACCCAACCTGGCACAGTCTGCCGGATCAGCCGAGACCGGACTAGCTGTTCCCCGGGCCGTTGCCCGGGCGATTCAGTACATGCGCAATCATCTCACAGTGCCGCTTGGCGTTGACGCAATTGCCTCTGCCTGCAGCACACCCGAACGAACTCTGCGTCGTCAATTCCGGCGCTTCACTGGAAAGTCTCCGGTTGCGTTCCACAGAAATCTGCGACTGAACGCGGTTCACCGGGCTCTGCGCGAAGAGAATTCCGAAATTGACGTAACGTCTGCCGCAGCCACATTCGGTTTCAGACACTTTGGCCGCTTCACCGAGCAGTATCGGCAATGCTTTGGCGAGCTACCATCCGAAACATTTAGGGCGTGCCGACGAATTTTGCTGCCGCCGCTGTTCGGGGTCCGCGATTCTATCAGTGTTGCCGTTTGTCCTTTTGCTGCTATCAACCGGCGCTTCGACGAGATGGCGCTCGCCAACTCAATGACAGAGAGCCTGATATCAGCACTCGGTCGACTGCAAGGGCTGAACGTGCTTGCGCTGAAGCACGGTTCAGCCACGGGTCAGACGCGCCTCATTGCACCACATCATGCGCAGTATGTGATCCATGGTCGGGTGCAATCGTTCGGTGCTGGTGTCCAGGTGACCGTTAGGTTGTCCGAGATCGCGACAGCTCGTCACATCTGGGGCGATGCGTTCGAGGCTGCGCCCGAACACGTCGCCGCGCTCCAGGAAAGAGTCATAGAGCGCATCGCCGAAGCTGTACCGGCGTACTTCAATATTACCGGAGTAAGACCCGTCGGGAACAGTCCTGAGCGCGATCCGTTTGCGGTTGAGCTGGTAAAGCGAGCATTCCGCTCGGCGTTGGAACTGACTAAGACCGCCAATGCGCGTGCCCTGGAGGACATCGATCGCGCACGATCAATCGACCGCGAATTCCCCCTCGCCATAGCATTGGATGCGTGCTGCAAAACACAGCGAGTGATTTGCTTCTTCGGCTCTGCGTTGGACGTGCAACGTGATGAAGTGCGACACCTCACGTCGCTTGCTTTGAGCATGGACAACCAAGATCCGATGGTTCTGGCTGTCCTGGCCGGAGCGGTCAGTCCGTTGCGCGATCTCGATTTAGCGCAGGCCCTTGTAGAAAAGTCCCTGGCAATCGAGCCAGGTTGCGGTTTGGTGTGGCAGCGGCGGGGGTGGATCGCGACCCTTCGTCGAGACGGCACCGCATTCGCGCATTTCAAACGGGCTCTGATGATCAACCCGCGCGGCCGGGAGCGCTTCAATACCATGCTTGGCCTCAGTCGGGCGTATTTCGATGCAGGCGATTATGGCCGTGCCGCCGACTGGGCGGTGCGGGCCCTGCGGGAGAGGCCATCCGAGACTTGGGCATGCCGGTTCTCTGCGGTTGCGCAGGAACGTTGCGGACAGAGAGCCGAAGCGCGACGCAGCGTATTGCGGCTCCGTGGCCAATATCCCGATATCAGCGTAGCCTCGATCACCCGTGTGCTGCCCATGCAGGCGGAGATCGTCGCGCGCACGGCGGAGGCATTGGAATCGGCTGGAATGCCGGTCTGAATTCGGGAGCCCGGGCTCGGTCTGTTTTCCCGAGGTGCTGCCACCAATGCCGAACAGCCCGCCCGTTCATCGCAAGCTTCCCAGCGAGCAGCACCATCGTACCGACAACACCAAGATACCAGCATCCGATGTGATCGCTCCGCCATTAAAACGTAGACAGTGGCGCGGCGGCACTCGGTCGGCACTGGGGAGCTCCTCTGCTTCAGCAAAAGCCTTTGTCGCAGAAGAGCTTTCCCGATTCAGCGCCCCAGTGCACCTACATCCTGTGAGAGATGCGGGTTAGTCCGAATGGGGCTTTATCCGGCGTACGACACTTCTCAGGCCCCGGCGAGCGCCGACCACGATACGTAGACTTTACGTAGTTTGGCTTATCGTGTCCCGGGTCTCATTATTTCACGAAGTTCACGTCCCACTTGCCGTCCGCTGTGATGAAATATGTCGCGCCCGCATCACCGGTCCACGCCTCGTGAATCATCTTCGCGGGCATGTAGGCAAATCCCCCGGTCCAAGCACGGTTTTGTCGTCGCTTCCGTCATGTGCAACGATGAACGTACCCTGCAACACCGTGATCGATTTATTGGACGAGTGCCAATGTCTTGGTACGTGCAGATTCCCTGGGCCGCGTATCACGAGATACGTCGCTTGGGTCGTCGGGTTCGTGTACAGGATAGATATATCGAATCCGCCTCCCAGCGGCTCCCATTTCATGTCGTCGGCCTTGACGACTTTTGCCATCGCGTCGGCGGCGGTCTGGGCGTACATGCCGGCGGGCCACAATATGGCGCTCAGCATCAGCGCACTAAGCAAGCTGGCTTTCATGACTGCCTCCCTGTCATCATTGGCTCTCGGCGATCAGTGTCTCTCAACTGGAGCCACCGCCCCCTACTGTCGGGGTAGGCTATCGACGCTACCGGTTTCCGCGCTATCCGGTAACGGCCACAGACAGCCCAAAGCGGCCATAATAGGACCACGGGTTAGATTGGCAGGTCGGGGATTCCAATGCCTCTGCCGGCCGGGCCAGTAGTTCCGCTGGCATCGTTGGCAAGGCCCTTGACTTGAGTGCGCGAATCTCTGCTCTTGCATCTCGACTGCCCAAAGCCGCCACTCTGCGTTCGGCCAAGTTTCGCCGTGAGCGCAATGTCCGGTTTGCGTTTGACAGGCTCCAAAACGGACAGACTGCTTCCCACCCAAAGCGGTCGTCGGATTGGAGGGCTGGCATTATTATACCCGCTCTCCGCCCAAAGCGGTTCGTAGTGTGGGGGGAGGTCAGGCGGGGACCCGGGACCGAGGCGCCTACGTGGTTTTCAGGACCTTGGCGACAATTTTGCCGCGGCGGCTGAGGATGACCTCGCCACCTTCGGTGACGTAGTCGAGCAGGTCATGGAACTGGGTGCGGGCCTGTCGGCAGGGGACGGCTCGCTGGCCGCGGGGGCCAACACCGACGGGAGGTCCGAATCCGGGCCAGTGACCGGTGGCCTGGGCGGCGCCGATGGTGATCAAGATGGCGGCGATGCGGCGGGCGGTCTGGCTGCGCGGTTCGATGGCGCGGTGGGAGAGGGCCCAGGACTCGTTGAGCAGGGTTGTGGCGGTGGTGAGGAGGGCCGGTGGGATCGACTCCTCCCCCCAACCCCCTCCCGCAAGGGGAGTTACTGCGGGGGTCCCCACCTCACCCCAACCCTCTCCTGCCGAACCCTTCCCCCGGCCCACTCGCGGGCTCCCGTTGCGCTGTGCGCAATGGGGTTCCGCTACAAGGGGAGGGGGAGTTATTGCGGGGTAGAGGGCGTCGGCCAGGGTGTCGATGGCGCGCTTTGGTATTTGCTGGTGATGGTGCTGCGGTGCGGCTCCTCCAGGCGCGGGAGAGCGGCGAGGAAGGCGCGGTGCTGGATAGAGTGGGTGGCGAGATGGTCGAGCCAGGCGCGGATGACGGCTTCGAGCCGGGCGAGGGCGCCGAGGGGCTGGGCGGCGTCGAAGGCGGCGCAGACGGCGATGACAAGGGCGTGGGCGAATTCGGCGAGGATGTCGGTGATCAGCTCGGCGTCGGAGGGGTAGAGGAGGCTGAGAGCCTCTCGCGTGATGGTGAGGTCGGCGGTGAGCTGCTGGCGATTGATGGCGGGTGGTTCCCCGGCGGCGAGCAGACGGGCGGCGGCCTGGCGGATGGCCTGGCGGCGGGTTTGGCGGAGCTGCGCCGGGGTGGGTTTGGCGGGCCGGTCCGGTTTGGGGTCGGTGGGGGTGATGTCGAGCGATCCGGGTGCCCCCGAGGGGGAACATGGTGGGGGATGGCCTTCCTGGGCGACGGGTTTGGTTAGAAATCTAACATATCGACGGGCAACGGGGCAAGCGCCTCCGCCCGGCCATCACTGACATGGCAAAGGCGCCGGTGTGACCACTCAGCCACGGCGGGTGAGTGGACGCTGCGGCGGCCCGCCCGTTCGGTTCACAAACCGCGGGCATGGTGGCAGAGGAGGCCGCATCGCGGTAGCAGAGGGGTGCCGGGCGCACCATACAGAGTGTTGTTTCGCGCGCGGCCCGCCCCGCCAGCCCCGCGCGGGGCCCTGAACGGACGGAGAGACGCCTCAGCCATGAACTATCGCCCCTATCAGCAGATCACGCGGCGGAAGTCGCGCCGGATTCATGTCGGTCAGGTACCGGTGGGTGATGGCGCGCCGATCAGTGTGCAGACCATGACCAACACCCTGACTACGGATGTGGAGGGGACAATTGCCCAAGTCCGCCGCTGCGAGCTGGCGGGGGCCGATATCGTCCGGGTCTCGTGCCCCGACCGGGAGAGCGCGCTGGCGCTGAAGGAGATCGTGCACGAGGTGAACGTTCCCATCGTCGCGGACATTCACTTCCACTACAAACGCGCCATCGAGGCGGCGGAGAGCGGTGCGGCCTGTCTCCGGATCAACCCCGGCAACATTGGGAGCGACGAGCGGGTGAGGGAGGTCATCAGAGCGGCGCGCGACCATGGCTGCTCCATGCGGATCGGGGTGAACGCGGGGTCGCTGGAGAAGCACCTGCTGGAGAAATACGGCGAGCCGAACCCCGAGGCGCTGGTGGAAAGCGCGCTGTATCACGCAGATATCCTGCAGCAGCACGATTTCCACGACTTCAAGATCAGCGTGAAGGCGTCCGACGTGTTCCTGGCAGTGGCGGCGTATCAGCAGCTTGCCGAGGTGTGCGACCACCCGCTGCATATCGGGATCACGGAAGCCGGCGGGCGGCGGATGGGGACCGTGAAGTCGTCCATCGGGCTGGGGTCGCTATTGTGGGCCGGGATCGGGGATACAATGCGGGTCTCGCTGTCCGATGAGCCGGAGGAGGAGGTCCGGGTTGCCTGGGACATGCTGAAGGCGCTCGGGATACGGCATCGGGGGGTGAAGGTGGTTTCCTGCCCGTCCTGCGCACGGCAGGGGTTCAATGTGATCGAGACGGTGAAGGAGCTGGAGGACCGGCTGGCGCATATCGAGACGCCGATCACGCTTTCCATCATCGGATGCGTCGTGAACGGGCCGGGCGAGGCGCTGATGACGGATATCGGTGTGACCGGCGGCGGCGCCGGGCGGCATATGGTGTATCGCGCGGGCAAGACCGACCATACCATCGAGGCCGGGCGGATGATCGACCATATCGTGGAGCTGGTGGAAGCAAAGGCGGCGGAGCTGCGGGTGGCGGAGCCGGAGAAGGTGGCGGCGGAGTAGAAATGAGTCGCACCGGCTGGGCGGCCGGAGCACTCTCCTTGGATCAATGAGCCACTTCGCAGCGCCCTTGGATATCAGCCCGTTCGTGAATGCGGTGGCGCGGCTGCGGGAGGGGCTTGAACGGCATCGCGCGACGCCGCAGGACGAGCAGCTTCGAGATGGTCTGATCCAGCGGTTCGAGTTCACCTACGAGCTGAGCCACCGGATGTTGCGGCGCTACCTTCGGTCGGTGGCCGCCAGCCTGGAGGCGTTCGATCATATGCCGTTCCAGGACCTGATCCGGACCGGCAATGAGCAGGGCTTGCTGAGGGGTGACTGGGCGGCGTGGCGGCAATACCGGGAGATGCGGTCCCGAACCAGCCACGCGTATGCCGCGGCGGTCGCGGAACAGGTGGCGGCGGGCGTGCCGGGGTTTCTGACCGAGGCGGAGTACCTTCGCGATCAGCTCCGCGACCGGGTCCGATGACCGACTCTGTTGCCCTGGGCGATGAAGAGGCGGCCATTGTCCGCAACGTGCTGGCCGCGCATCTGCCCAAGGGCGCGCAGGCATTCATTTTTGGGTCGCGTGCTGTTGGTGGGGCGCGTCCCTACTCCGACCTCGATCTGGCCCTTGCGTGGGACAAGCCGTTGAGCTTCGACGTGCTTGGCCAGATTGCCGAAGCACTGTCAGAATCGGACCTGCCCTACAAGGTGGATATCGTCGATCTGACTACTATCGAACCGGCCTTCAGGGAGCGCATAAGATCCAATTGCGTTCCGTTCGAGATCGGCGACCTTCACCCGGCGCGCTAGCGCGCCGACCTCTCCCAAGGGGAGAGGTGAATATGGTGCGCCGTTTCCAGTCACAATGAAGTCGGTTCTAGCCGCCGACCTGTTCCGCACAGCGGGAGAGGTGAATATGGGCGCCTAGCCGGTCTTACCTGCCGTCCGCGTGTGATGGTGGACATTGCCCTGGGCGTCCCGATACTCCCGGCTTTTCAGATCGTTGCCGCCCTCGGAAGAAGCTGTCTTGCGCTGGGACCGGCTGGTCGATGACGCAGCGGCGCGCCGGCGTTGCCGCGGGCTCCGTTCTTGCTGCGCCTCGTCCTCATCCTCCTCCCCTTCGTCCTCCGCGCCCTCTTCTTGCTCGTCGCCCTCGTCCTGGTCCGCCGCAACCGCCTGCGGATTGATCTCACGCTCCGCCAACTCGTTCAGCAGCGCGTCCGTCTGCTTTTCCTCTTTCAGGCTCTTCGCCAGCAGTTCTGCCGCCTCCTGCAGCCCCAGTGCCTGGGCATGCGCCCGGGCGGAACCGTACGCGGCAATCTCGAAATGCTCGATCTTCTGCAGGTCTGCGATCATGACGACCTCCAGAAGCTCATCCGGCATGTCGGCTTCCAGATGCTCCTGCGCGTCCTCCGCCAGGCCCTGCATGGCGTGGCAGATCGTCCGGCCCACCCGCTCGTCCATCATTTCAAAAATCTGATCCAGCCGCTGCACCTGCTCTTTTGTCTGTTCCACGTGGCGATCGACCGCCTCGCGCAGTGACTGGGTGCGAATCGCGCGGCGCAGCCTCGGATAGGCCCGCAGGGCGATGCGTTCGGCGCTGTAGATGTCGCGCAGTTCCTCGACCAGAAGGTCGTCCATATCGTCGATAGCCATGGCTCCCCCAAACCTTGCTTGTGGTTGAGAAAGGCGCAACGGCCAGGAAAGGCCGGCGCTCCGGCGCCGGGGCTTCACGATCTACGGCGTATCGGTGCTTGCTTCGGGGAAGCGGCGGGCTACCTTGCGGTTTCCAGAACAGGGCCCTGAATTTTGACCGAACTTCAACCCATTCGCGGAACTCGCGACCTGATCGGCGAGGACCAGCGCCGGTACCAGTATGTAATCGATACCGCCCGGCGGATCGCCGCGCTGTATGGGTTCGAGGAGTGGGTCACGCCGGTGTTCGAGGACACAAGGGTGTTCGCGCGGACCCTCGGCGAGACTTCGGATGTCGTCACGAAGGAGATGTACACGTTCACCGACCGAGGGGGTGAGTCGCTGACATTACGCCCCGAGGCCACGGCAGGGATCTGCCGCGCCCTGGTCAGCAATGGCCTGACCCAATCCCTGCCGCAGAAGGTCTTCTACGCCGGCCCGATGTTCCGTTATGAGCGGCCGCAGAAGGGGCGGTATCGCCAGTTTCACCAGATCGATGTCGAGCTGATCGGCAGCTCGGAGCCGCTGGGGGATGCCGAGGTGATTGCGTGCGGCTGGGACGTGTTGAGCGCGCTGAGTGTGGCGGCGAATACGACATTGGAGATCAACACGCTGGGGGACAGGGAGAGCCGGGACAATTACCGCACGGCGCTGGTCGCCTACTTTCAGAGCCATAAGGACTGCCTGTCGGCGGACAGTCTCAATCGGCTGGAACGGAATCCGCTGCGGATCCTGGACAGCAAGGACGAGGGCGATAAGCCGGTCGTGGCGGATGCTCCGACGATTTATGCTTATCTGACGGACGGTGCGGCGCGTTTCTATGCCGAGCTGAAGCGGTGGTTGGATCGGTTCGGGGTGCCGTACCGGGAAAATCCGCGGATCGTGCGTGGGCTGGATTACTACGGCCATACGGCGTTCGAGTTCGTGACGACGCACCTGGGTGCGCAGGGCACGGTGATGGGTGGCGGGCGATACGACGGGCTGGTGCAGGAAATGGGCGGGCCGCCGACACCGGCTATCGGCTGGGCGGCTGGTATCGAGAGATTGGCGATGTTGCTGGATGGCGCCCCGGAACTGCCGACGCCCGTGGCGGTGGTGCCGATCGGAGGGGCGGCGGAAGAACGGGCTATTGGGATTCTACAGACGCTGCGGCACTCGGGCATCCGGGCCGAAATGGCGTACCGCGGGAACCTGCGGCGGCGGCTGGAAAGGGCCAACAGGATCGGTGCGCGGGCCGCGCTAATCTTGGGTGATGATGACTTGCGGGCGGGCGTGGTACAGGTGAAGGACCTCGCTTCCGGGGAGCAGGAAGCGGTGCCGATTCTGGAGCTACCTGGCCGTTTGAAATGAATTTAGCAGTTAAACTTGATCGCATTGCCGCGCGCGCGGACGAATTGCGAGCCATGCTGTCCGCCGGTGTTACCGGCGAGGCATTCGTGCGCGCCTCGAAGGAACTTTCGGAACTCGAGCCGGTGGTGGCCCGGATCGCGGAGCTACGGGATGCGGAGCATGCCCGCAACGAGGCGGAGACACTGCTGAGCGATCCCGAGATACAGGAGCTGGCAGAAGCCGAACTGCGCGAACTTAAGGATCGGATTCCGGCGCTGCAGCATGAGATTCGTGTCGCGCTGTTGCCGAAGGACGAGGCGGATGAGCGTAGCTCAATCCTGGAAATCCGCCCGGCCGCGGGCGGAGACGAGGCCGGACTGTTCGCGGCCGAGCTATTCGCGATGTACCAGCGCTATGCCGCGCTGAAGGTGTGGCGGTTCGAGATACTGGAATACAATGACACGGAGCTGGGGGGCCTTAAGGAGGGCATTGCGGAGATTACCGGCCGCAACGTGTTCGCGCGTTTGAAATACGAGTCCGGCGTGCACCGGGTGCAGCGCGTGCCAGCGACCGAGAACCAAGGGCGGATCCATACCTCTACAGTGACGGTGGCGGTGCTGCCGCAAGCCGAGGACGTGGACGTGCAGGTGGATGAGGGCGATCTTCGGATCGACGTGTACAGGGCCTCGGGGGCCGGGGGGCAGCACGTAAACAAGACCGAAAGCGCGGTCAGGATCACGCATTTACCGACCGGGATCGTGGTCGCGATGCAGGAGGAAAAGAGCCAGCACAAGAACCGCGCCAAGGCAATGAAGATTTTGCGGGCGCGGTTGTATGAGCAGCAGCGGGCGGCGCTGCATGCCAGCCGGGCCGCGGACCGCAAGGCGCAGGTCGGAACGGGGGACCGCAGCGAACGGATCCGGACTTACAATTTCCCGCAGGGGCGGGTGTCTGACCACCGGATCAACTTGACGCTCTATAAGATCGACAGTGTGATGCAGGGCGAGCTAGACGAGTTTATCGATGCGCTGACGGCGGAAGATCAGGCCGCACGGCTGGCGGCGGCGGAGTAAGCTCCTAGCGAAAGACAGACCGCCGGCACGAAGTCCGACGCGTGCTGCAAGGAGCGCGGCGATTGAAGTTCACCGGCTGATCGCGGGACCGCTTTTGCCGAGCGTATTGCTGGGGACTTATCAACGGCCGACCCGGGGGCGGATCATTGTGATGTTCCTCGACCTCGCTAATTCGACGCGACTGGCCGAGGCGATGGGAGGTTCGGGTGCACGATTTCGGGGGTGCCGTGCATGCCTATGTCGGCGACGGGGTCGTCGTCACGTGGCCTGTTGCGGACGATCCTGCGCGGAACGCGCGCTGCGGCTCGTCCTTTTCTTTGCGATCGCGCACAAGATGACTCGGCTTGGGGCCGACTATGAGCGCGACTTCGGTATCGTGCCGCCCTTCCGGGCTGGGTTGCACGCTGGTTCCGTCGTTATCAGCGAATGCGGCCAAGCCGTCGCCCTTCCTCTTGCACTTTTGAGCTTGTTCAAGCTCAAATCCGGCAGGAAAAGTGGCGGGCATGAGTGGATCGTGAAGCTTAGGCACCCTATTTTATCGGTTTGTGACACGGCTGCCTCCCGTCACGGATTTGAGACGGCAGGCCGATCGCCACCGCGACCTGGCCAAGGGATACTCGCGTAAGGCTGAGCAGGCGAGTGATGCCGCCATCAGGCAAGCCTATGAGGTCCTCGCCGGAAGCCACCGGAGCATTGCCGAGAGCTACGATCTGCTTCAGGCGATGGGAATCGAGGTGTTAAGCTTTCGAACGCCCAAATTACGAACGCCGGAGCAGAGCGAAAGCGAGGTGCCCAGCGTCGCCGCCCCCGCGGGGTATTTCACCTTCGTGCGCTATGAAGATGGATGGGCCATTCTCCACCGGGACGACTGCCGGTACACCGCCAACCGGGCAAATCCTAGTCCCAAGTGGCTTGGGCGCTGGTTCGGCCCCTTTGAAAGCCGTTCGCAGGCGATCCGGGCCGCAGACGGATCGGGGTGCAAGGTTCGGCCATGCAGAAGGTGCAAAGCGTAACCGGTCATTTTGCTCTTATGGACCGCGATGATGAGCCAGTTTGCGATTATCTGGGCGACCATCTGGCAGCCACCAGGCAGCTCGCTGGCTGACTGGCGCCAGGTGGGTCACAGCCGATGCTTACACAAACTTTTGGACATTTTCTCGCCCCCTCTCTTATTGGCCTCATACCGCGCCAGCCTTTCGGCTGACCGGTATTGAATCTTGGTTTCGCGCGCGGCCCCCTCCGCCGGCATTCCATTCGCAGGGCGAATGGAACCCTTGGCCGGCTCCGCCCCACCAACCCGGCGCGCATGCCGCGATGCATGAGGTCAAGCCTCATGCTGTGCGGTATCACACCTTCCCCCCGACCACCTCATCCAGCGCGGCTTTCAGCTCCGCCGCAATCGCTTCCGCCCACTTCACCGCCACCCCATTGGCCGCGCACGCCACGACGACCGCCCGCCGCAGCTCATCCTTAGTCGCCAGCAGCACCAGGGCCGTTACTGCATCCCGCCACACGGCAGTCAGCACGTCGGAAGAGAGATCATCCGTCATTCGCCTTCCCCTTGGCCGCGAAATGCCGTTTTGTTTCAGGAGCAACACCTGACCCGTCGCCCAATTCCGTCCGTCGCACGTGCGGCTGGCTCCCCAGCCGCGGAAGGTTTCACTTGCGGCCCAACCTCTGGTCAACCTCATCGTTCGGATGTAGCCGGAGGGAAGGTGTGGCCGAATTGCCACGGACGCCGGTCAGCCCCAGGCATGACCGAACCCTAGGGGCGCGGTTTCACTTCACTGATGCCCAAAAGGCCCCAAGATAATCGAGGCTCGGTAGGCCACCGTAGGGTTCGCCGTTCGCCGACCTGGGCTGGCGGGCAAACCGTCCTGAGGGGAACGATGGGAACCGCCCGCGCTCCAAAAGCCGTTGCATGCCGAGCTGCTGCCGAGAGTATTCAAAACGCGCTTTCGGGCTCGGAGGCAGCTCAACTCGGGACGAGTATCGCGGAAAAGCTTGCCACAGCGCGGACGCTTATTGCCTCTCTTTCGAAGCGCGAGCGCGAAATCCTGCAGATGGTGCTAGCTGGCAAGCAGAATAAGGCTATCAGTCACGCACTCGGCATCAGCGTTCGGACGGTCGAGGTGCACAGGGCGCGACTTATGGCGCGGCTGGGGGTGCGCACCGTCGCCGCAGCCGTTCGACTGGCAGCCTGGGCCGAACTTGCATCAGACGATCCAGGAATTGTTGGGCAAGAGTAGCGGTTGCGGGCTGTGCCCGATCCGGGGATCGGCCGACCTCTCCTGCAAAGCGGCTAGGTGAGTACGGAGCCACGTTTCCGATCACGCCAAGTCCGCTAGCGCCGCCGACCGCACCAACACCTTCCGCGCCTGCCATTGCGCCGCAGCGTCCAGCCTCGTCAGGAACCGCACCTCGCCGCCAGCCAGCAACGCCACAGGCACCCCGTCCTGGTAGAGCACGACTTGCCGTTATGCCCCGCAAGCCTCGCGCCCGGCGTCAGAATGCCCACCAGGTTCAACGGATGCGCCCCGCCGCACCTCACGCAGCATGCCGATGGCATCGGCTACGCGGGTTTTGAAGCGGTAAGGGGTAAATCGAGCGCTATACGATCATGCACCACCTTCGGCGTGATCCGGCCGCGCTCCGTGCGCTCCAGACGAACCAGACCGTACCCCTCCATCGTTCGTAGCGTCCGCGACAGGTTCGACTTGGCCTTCCCGGTAATGCGCGCCAGCTCGTCGAGCGAGCCGGGCGCCTTTTCGGCGATGACGCGCAACAGCTCGCGATTACCGGCCGACAGGACCTTCGCGAAGGACTCCGTTGAGGTGAACCAGACCTTGGGCTCGTCGGCTGCGATCCGGCGCTCGCCGCGGGCCACCGCTAAGGTTCGGGCCTTCATATCCTCGTAACTGACGATGCCGACTTTCAATGTGGTCATGAGATCACTCCTCTCTCGCACAACACCGAGTCCACGGCGGCCCAGAAATCGGCCAGCAAGCTCGCCGCATCCCGATACTCGTAGGGCCGGATCGTCCGCAGTCGATGGCGATGGTTTTGCGGCTCGCCACGCTTCTGCCTCGCTACCGGATGGGCGTTATCAAAGCCGACGAGCCGCTCGCCGTCAGAGCCGTGCAGCGTGAGCGAGTAGTCGATGCCATGCGGCTTTTCCGGCGACACCGGCACTCGCGTCACAACGAACCGAACCCAGTGACCGCCCTCCGGGTCCACCACGAGCACCTGCCCATCGAGCTCGAGCAGCACATCGAGGGTCGGGTCACGCGGCTCCGTCACGGCGTAGGGTTATCATACTGAAGCAACTCAAGCAAGGGAACCGCCAGGGAACCGCCTTCTGCAACTGCTGGAAAAAGCCCAGCCGGAAGCGTCAATCCAGGGGGTGTCCCGGACCGTCTATACCCGTGGTCGATGATGCCGCGCGGGTCATCGGCCGCTATCGGGCGCTGCTGCCTGACTGGCGGGCTTTGGGGCTTCGGTCGGTCGTGTGTTCGACGAGAGTTGGCCGTTTACAGTAGGAGGGGCCGTGATTGACGCGCTGCGATGCGGTAGCTCCGCCCTTTCAATGGGCTGCGGGCCGCTCAACCTTGTAAAGGCAAAAGCGAGGAAGGCGCCGAGGATAGCTCCCAGCAAACCTGCGATGATAGTCGAACTGTTTTCAAGGAACTTCTGCCTGCGCCCCTCAATTACGTCAACGACTTTCTGAATTTCGGCATTGGGAACGATCGGAAGTTCAGAAAGCGCATGCGCAATGAACTTATATAGGGGATTATCGGCGATAATGCTACCATCCCTCTTTCCTTCGTTGACGAATTTGTCGATCGAGATGCGCATCATTTTGTCGTCAAGAAGCGCGGTATAGGTATCGCCGATCAAGCGCTGCCTCTTGCCCATCGCACGAATACTCGCCAGCGGCCACTTGCTGCCGCCTTCCCTAACCAGCTGGCGCACTAGACCTATTATCCTATCAGAACTCCGATACAAAGCATTCCTTCGCCAGGTGATGTAGTAGAAGTATGATAATATATCCTGAAATCGGCCTACAAAATGTTGCAATGGATCGCCTGTCGGCAACGTCTTCAGAAGCAGCATGTTGTAGCCTGGTCTGATCGTTTCGATTACCGATTCCTCATCGCCGCTATTTGCAGGGAGAAGAAAGAAATCCAGGTGGAACGGGCTCGGGCCCAGATAGTTGAACTTGACAGTCGGATGATTCTTCAGTTTCTCATCGAGGAAATTTCGGGCGATAACGATGGCGGTACCAGGGGACAGCTGATTCGGATCATCATCATCGGGTACCTCGTAATGGATGAATGTTACTGGGAAGTGATAGGGATGGGTGATTGTAACTCGAAACTTCTCAACTTCAACCGTACCACCGAGTCCGCAGTTTTCCTGCACTCGGAACGGAATTTGCAGCTCGAATTCAATCGACCCGTCGCTTATAAGCGGGGTGTCGTCTTCGTCGTCATGCTCATCGCCGAGATCATCCTTTTCGTCATTGACAGAAGTTAAATCCCAACCGAAGCCGGCTTCTTCATAGGTTGGCAACTCCAGATCCGATATATTATCGATGGCCTCTAGCGCAGATTGGAGAGCGCTCAAATGGTTTTTCAGGCGCCCACCAAGTGATTTAACTGCGTCCTTTGTTGCTTTGGGAGAGAACCAAAAGCATCCTACTCCGATCGCAAGCATTCGAACGCCTTGGGTTTCGTTGTTTTCGCAGAGCCGCGGCTGGTGGCAGATAGTTCACAGTCCCAGATACATCTTCCCGATTGGGATCCAAACCCCGGACCTACATCCTGGTCGTTCCCTAAATGGCAGCCTCACGCCAAATCCGCCAACGCCGCCGACCCCGCGGAACGCAGCAGCACCTTCCGCGCCTGCCACTGCTCCGCCCGATCCAACTCAGCCAGGAACTGCACCTCCCCACCCGCCAGCACCGCTACCGGCACACCATCCCGGTACAGCACCCGGTTTGCCGTGATCCCCGCGAGCCTCGCCCCGGGCGTCAAAATCCCTACCAGGTTCAACGGATCCGCCCCCGACAGTGATACGAGCCCACCCGAATACGCCCGGCGCCGCACCTCACGCAGCATGCCGATGGCATCAGGCAATGCGTATTGTTCCCCTGCGAAGCCGGCCACAAACCGGCCGCCACGGATCTCACCCCGCGCCTCCAGCCTCCGATAGACGCGGAGCAGATCGCGCCAGGGAGGCAGCCATTCGGCTTCGCGCGCGAGCAGGCGCCAGAACACCACGCCGTATCGGCGCAGGAGTGCGTGCGCGACATGCTCGACGGCGGACATCTGACCCTGCAACTCACGGCGCAGAAGTGCCCAGCGGCCGGCGTCCTCCATACCAAAGTTCATCACGCGGCGCCGCCGGACACCTCCGCCGAATGGTCGGCGCCGGTCCGAAGGCACCAGCAGCGCTCGCAGGCCGCCGAAACTATCGGATGTAACCAGACCCAGTGAGACGAGTTCGCCGAGCGCCTCCTCCACCTGCTGCCGCAGCAGGCCACTCGCTTCGACCAACTCCTCGAAGAACGATGCGCCTTGGATCCGCAGAAAGTTGAGCACACGCTCAGCGCGCCCACTCGGCTTCGCCCCGGTCACCGAGCCGGCAAGCGCCGTCCAGAAGATGGCGTGGCGCCGCGCGAGGAGTGTTACCGGCGTCGTTCGCACCGGCGAACTGCTGGAACCGGGCGTCAGACGGGCCCATGCGACCCGACCCGCCAGGCACACGTCATCGAGCCACGCCGGCTCGTAGCCGTTGATGCGCGCTGGCAGGAGTTCCGTTTCCCACGCCCCTGCCGGCGCCTGGAAGCCTTCCAGGAGCCCGATCGCGGCGGGAACCGCGTCGGGTCCTTCCAGGCGCGTCTCCTCCGTTACGCGCTGCCAGTCAAACAGGAAACGCAGAAAGTCGCGCGCCGCGACCGGCTCGATCTCTGCACGCAGCCGTCGAACGGTGTAGTGATGAATGCGGGCCAGCAGCCGCCTGTCGCACCATTCATCGGCGTTGCGGCCGGGCGTGAAGCAGCCGCGCAGAACAGAGCCTTCAACCTCCAGCGCCGCGAGGGCGGCTCCGATCTCATCGGGCTCCAGCCCCAGCGGGGTGGCCAAATTAGCTTGCGTGACCGGCCCCAGCCCCTCCAGTCGGCCACGCAGGACCTCAATCAGCACGTCACCCTCGGCGGGCCAGGGCCGAAATTGCTGCGCCCGCTCGGCGGCCACCCACAGCGTGGCTTGCGGCGTAACCAACCGAACCACGCGGTTGTGGCGCGAAAGCTCCGCAAGCGAATCGCCCCATTCCGGCACGACCCGCACTTCGTCCTCGTTCAGGCAGCCGATCCAGAGCAGCGCGTCATGCAGTTCCTCGGCGTTGACCGGGTCGGGCCACGCCTCAGCGCGCACCCGGGCAATCGCCTCGGGATCGAGCCGGCCCAGCTCTCCGGCGCTCTCCGGTGCCAGCCAGCGGCGCGCCATGACCGCCTGTGTTCGCCGCTCCTCCAGAGGAGCGTCATCGAGGTAGGCGTATGGCCGCGCCGCCAGCACCTCCATGGCCAGGGGCGAGGGCTGCGTCAGGTCGCGGGCGACGACGCGAATAGCGCCTGACTCAATCCGCGCAAGCAGCCGCTCCAGCCCTTCGACATCCATCGCCTCGTGCAGGCAATCGGCGATCGTCTGGTTGGTCAGGGGATGATCAGGCACTTCGCGGTCACCGGCCAGGTTTTCCGCACACGCGATCTGATCCGGAAATACGCTGGTAATCAGGTCCTCTGCCTCCATGCGCGCGAGTTGCGGCGGTACCTTCTTGCCGCCACGGAACCGCGGAAGGGCCAGAGCCACCCCCGCGACCCATCGCCAGCGGGTGGTAAACATAGGCGCATCGAGCAGCGCCTGGATGAGTACGGACCGCACGGCACCAGCGCGCAAATACTGCGCGACTTCTGCCAGTTCGAAGCTGTGCCTGGTTGTCAGCGATAATACAATGTTGTCCTCGGTCGCGGCGGCTTGCAGCTCGAAGTTAAACTTGCGGCAGAAGCGTTTGCGCAGCGCGAGCCCCCAGGCGCGATTAATCCGGCTGCCAAAGGGCGAGTGGATGACAAGCTGCATCCCGCCCGCTTCATCGAAAAACCGCTCCAGCACGATGGTGTCCTGCGTCGGCAAACATTCCAACGCAGCCAGCGCGCCCATCAGGTACTCCAGCAACTGCTCGGCCGCCGGTTCGGAGACGCCGATCTCCTCGACAAGCCACCGCCGGGTCATTTCGCCGGAGCTGTCGCGCCGCAGCCGCGTCGCAACTTCGGCACGCAGCCGCGACACCGACGCGGATAACTCGTCGCTACGGCCCGGAGCCTCGCCGAGCCAGAACGGAATGGTCGGCGGCTGGCCATGCGCGTCCTCCACCCGCACGACACCGCGCTCGATACGCTGGATACGATAAGAAGTGTTGCCAAGCTGGAATACGTCGCCCGGAAGGCTTTCGACCGCGAAATCCTCGTTGACGCTGCCGATCATCTGGTTCTCAGGTTCCAGCAGCACCTGATAGTCGGCGGTATCCGGGATCGTCCCGCCGGAGATCAGCGCAGTCAGCCGCGCGCCGCGCCGCCCGCGCAGCATGTGGTTAATCGCATCGTGGTGGATCAGCGCTCCGCGCCGGCCACGGCTGGTGGCAAACCCCTCGGCCAGCATACGCACGACCGTCGTGAAATCCTCTCGCGCCAGATCACGGTACGGCCATGCCCGCCGCAGCCGGTCATGCAAAGCATCTTCCGGCCAGTCCTGCGCGCTGACCTCCGCTACGATCTGCTGCGCCAGCACATCCAACGGCTGATGCGGGATAATAAGCCGATCCAGCTCACCGCGCCGCACGCTATCGAGCAACGCCGCGCACTCCACTAGATCGTCACGCGACAAAGGAAACAATCGTCCCTTCGGGGTGCCGCCAACCGCATGACCTGAGCGCCCGACACGCTGCAGGAAACTGGCGATCGAGCGCGGCGAACCAAGCTGGCAAACCAGATCGATGTCCCCGATATCGATGCCGAGTTCCAGCGAAGCGGTTGCCACCAGCGCCTTCAGCTCGCCGCGCTTCAGGCGCTGCTCCGCCGAAAGCCGATGTTCTTTCGCCATGCTGCCATGATGCGCCGTAACCGCCTGCTCTCCCAACCGGTCGGATAACTGGCGCGCGATGCGTTCGGCCATGCGCCGCGTGTTGACGAACACGAGGGTCGTGTGATGGGCCTCGATCAGTGCCGTAAGCCGGTCATAGACCTGTTGCCAGACCTCGGCAGACATGACTGCCTCCAGCGGCGCGTCCGGCACCTCCAGCACCAGTTCGCGCGGGCGTTGGTGCCCGATGTCGATTATTTTCGCATCCCCGGCGGCCCCCCCCACGAGCAGGTGCGCGACAGTTTCAATGGGCTTCTGTGTTGCCGATAGGCCGATGCGGACCAGATTATCGCCGCACAGCGCAGCCAGACGTTCCAGCGATAAAGCGAGGTGCACACCGCGCTTGTTGGACGCCATGGCGTGAATTTCATCGATGATAACCGTGCGGGTGCTCGCCAGCATGGTGCGGCCGGACACCGATCCCAGCAGGATGTAAAGCGACTCCGGGGTGGTTACGAGGATGTGCGGCGGACGGCGCCGCATGCGCTCCCGCTCGCCGAAGGTCGTATCACCAGTGCGCACCCAGGTGCGGATTTCGACGTCTGGCAATCCACTTGCGCGGAGTTCCGAAACAATGCCGGCGAGCGGCGTTTCCAGATTGCGCTGAATGTCGTTGGACAGTGCCTTCAGGGGCGAGACGTACACCACCTGTGTGGCGTCCTCCAGGCTCCCGGCCAGCCCCTGGCGCACCAGCCCATCGATGGCTGCGAGAAAGGCGGCCAGCGTCTTCCCTGAGCCGGTGGGCGCGGCGATCAGGGTGTGGCGGTTCGCCTGTATCGCCGGCCAAGCCTGCAACTGGGCAGGCGTCGGCGCCGCGAAACGGCCGGCAAACCACGCCGCGACAGGGGGACAAAACAGGGTTGCGAGATCCATGGACCGGCAGAATAAGGTCATGGCCAGCGCAGAAATCAATTATCCCGGAGGCCGGGGATTGATATGCTGCCGAAAGGAGGACGAGATGCCGGCTATCACCAAGTATCTCTTCATAGTGGGCATGGACATCGCACCTGAGAAGGAGGCGCTTTTCAACGAGGTCTACGACCACGAACACGTTCCGAACCTGTTGAAAGTGCCAGGTATCCGCGCGGTGACACGCCTGTGCACCGAGCCCGCCAGTTTCGTTATCGGCGGACAGACGCGGCAGCTCACCGGCGAGGGGGCGCCCAAATACGTGGCCGTTTATGAGATCGATAGTCCAGACGTGCTCACCAGCGCTCCCTGGGCAGAGGCGGTGGAGCTCGGCCGGTGGCCGACGGAAGTTCGTCCTTACACAAGCAACCGGCACCACATTTTGCGCAAAGTGCTTTAGCTAGCAAACTGTAAGAAAAGTTCAACTCAGACCGTGTGCGCCGATAAGAAATACCCAAAGTTCCGATGCGTTACCGATTCACTTCGACGGAAGGATAGTCCTCGACATACGCTTCGCCGAGAGAACCGTAGTATGTGACTTTGCGTTCCTCAAAATCCACGTCGTAGCTTACAACTACAGCTTCCCAAGCGGCTCTAAGGAATTCCGGAAATGTGCTTTCACCGGCCTGATCGATTCCCGTACCTTGCTGAGGTTCTTCGACTTGTAGGCGTCACTTGGAATCGCTGGTATCTGCCTTCTAGTCAAAGCCTTTATTTGACCAAGTACGGCTCGGTCGTGAGCCAAGGAACACCGCTTCTAACTGGCACCACCGACGTGCCGAAGTTTGCTCGCGAAGCCCTTATCCGGGCATTGAGAATCCGCCAACTTTCGGCCGGACACTCATAGCAAATTTCTGCGCTTCCTGTAAATTTTCGACCGCTTTACTCATTTTTTCTTCCTCCATTGGTTTCTGTTCTCCCTCTGGCGTGCGCCACCTTCTCCGCCACCGCATCGCCGGCGATGTTCAGTTTCTTCCCAGTCGCCAGGTGGTCAGATGCGTCTCGGCAGCATGCTTGAAGTAAATAGAGCGAATCGAAGCACCGCGCCATGCCACCGTGCCCGACCATTTGGGATGCAGGTGCATCTCACGGTTCCTAGCCGGCCAGGGGTACAACTCTCCGCGGCGGCGGAATCTTAATTCCGCCGAAGCCGGCGGGCGTTCGCCGTCGCCTTCCGGTGCCAGGGGGACAGCAAAACCGAAGCCGGCGCTTTAGCGGACCGGGCAGCCAGCTTTGCGGTCTGCTGCCATGCCGCGACCTTCTCGGCAACCATGCGCCGGTATTCCGCGGGAGAGCAAGTCCCGCGAGCCATCATCATGCTTCGCCGGGCGATAGTCTCCCAGGATGCGGCTGCCAGCTCCATCATCATGATGGGCAGCGGCGGCTGCTTATGTCTGCGTCGTTTCATGCGATGAGAGACCTAGGGTTGTTTTGCAAACCACTCCGAGTCCGTCCGCGCCCGACTCATTCCCTGCATAATGATGTTTGCATCCTCAATCGCCTGCTGGTGCCGCCAGCCAGACTGCCCCAGAAAACCTTCCTCCGACACCGATGGCGTGATGCTGCACGCCGCCAGCCCGAACAACAGCAATAGGCCAACAATACGCATTGACAATAAAATCTCACGCTTCCCGAAACGCTTGTAGCCGGTTGTCCGCTGCGGCGCCAGATATTCCTTATTCTCGCTCCATCTTCAACTCGGCAGCCGCCCCCAGCGCCCGTGCCATTTCGGTCGGAATCAGGTACCGTGACTCCCCGTTCTTTGTTCATTTCATACAACAGGCCCATCTGCCGCAGCGTCAACGCCGTCGGCTCCCGCGCATACATCCGCGCTGCCGCCAGCACCTGCTCGGCAATCGCCTGCTCCGCCGAGGCCAGCGTCACCCGCGCCGACTTCTCCCGCTCCGCCTGCGCCTGCCGCGACATCGCATCCTGCAGTTCGCGGGGGATCGCCACATCGCGGATCTCCACGCTGATGACCGCCACTCCCCAACTCGCAGTCTTTTCCCCAATCGTCACCCGCAACTGTTCATCAGCAGAGCGCCGGTCCGACAACAACCGCCCCAGATCGCTCGCCCCGATCATTTCCCGCATGCTGGTCTGCGCTACCCGCTCGATCGCCTCCCGGTAGTTGGCAATTCGGATCGCCGCCGCCTCCGGGTCCCGCACCTGCCAGAATACGATCGCATCCACCCCCACCGCCACCGTATCGCGGGTCAGCGCCTGCTCCGCGCTGATCGCCGTGGTCTGGATGCGCATGTCGATGACCTGCGCCGCCCGATCCAATACCGGCAGCAGCAAATACAGCCCCGGCCCTTTGACTGCGAGGAATCGGCCCAGACGCAAAACCACTGCCCGCTGCCACTCGTTGGCGATCCGCACTGACAGTACCAGGACCGCCACGACGATCGCCACCACCACATAGACACCGATCATGCCGCACTCTCACAGGACGCGCGTGAGCGGATGATGCACCTTCGTGACGGCATGATCAAAGCGCTCTCATACCGGCCAGCCTGTCGGCTGACCGGTATTGAGTCTTTGTTTCGCGCGCGGCCGCCCCACCAACCCCGCGCGCATACCAGTCGGCGGAACCGCCGACTGGTATCAGCCGCCGACAGGTTTGACTTCCACGCCGGCAAACGCCGTCGCCTCGCCTACCGCTCGCCAGCGCGCCAGATCAGCCGCGATCACCGCCTGCTTGGCCTCCCACAATCCGATCGCTTCTGCGCCGCAGCAGCCGGAGCGGCGGGTCATCGCTTTCCACCACCTCGATCATCGCCAACGCCGCCCCTGCGCAAGCGCCCGCCCGAACCCACTGGATGCGCCCGTAATGAACCAGATCTTCCCACTGCTCGGCATGGTGTCTCTCCGTGTTGACGGCGCATGGGGCACGACAGAACCTGCCGCGACGCAATAGGGAACCCGCCATGCCTGCAAGCCCGCCACCCAGTATCGGTGCAATGTACGGCGAAGTCTCCCCGGACACGTTTCTAGGTCTTCCCCCCGCAACCCTTGCCGAGGCAGCCGGTGCACACATCGCCCTGTTCGGCGCCGCCACCGCCACCCCGTGTCCCTCGGTGGGTGCCTATTGCGCTGGTGCCCCGCAAGCGATCCGGGCAGCCATGGCGGGTCGTGCTGCCACTCTCACTCACATCGATTTCGACTTTGGCGACCGTCTGCTCCCCGCCGGCGTCATCGCAGTCGATTGCGGCGATCTGGCGATCGACCCGGAGGATGCCTCCGGCAACCGCGCCAGGATCACCGCTGCTGCCCGGACTCTTCTCGACGGCGGAGCCGTCCCCGTCCTGATCGGCGGCGATGATTCCGTGCCCATCCCGTTGTTCGACGCCTTTGAGGGGCGCGGCGCCTTCACCATCCTACAGATCGACGCCCATATCGACTGGCGGGATGAGGTACAGGGCATCCGCTTCGGACTGTCGTCGCCCATGCGCCGCGCCAGCGAGATGCCGTGGATCGAACGCATTGTGCAGGTGGGTGCGCGCGGTACTGGCAGCGCCCGGGTTTCCGACTACCAGGACGCCTGCGCCGCCGGCGTCAGCTTTGTCGCGGCGCGAGAGGTCGCGGCTCACGGCATCCACGCCGCCGTCGAAGCCATCCCGCCAAGTGCCAACCTGATTGTCACGCTCGACTGCGACGGGCTTGATCCTAGCGTAATTCCTGGTGTCCTCGGCCCCGCGCCCGGCGGCCTGACCTACTGGCAGACGGTGGAGCTGCTGCACGGCGCCGCGCAGCGCGCCCGCATCGCCGCGTTCGATATCGTGGAATACGTTCCAGAGCGCGACATCCAGAGCCAGGGCGCGCTCGTCGCGGGGCGGTTGGTCGCAAATGTCATCGGCCTGATCGCCCGGCAGCAGGCCTGGCAATGAGCGGAACCGCGATACGCTATGCTCCCCCGCCGCCGCAGTTGGCTACACTCAAACGAGCGTTCCGCGCCGCGGGACCGCCGCTGCTCTTCGGCTTGCGGATGTGGGCGTCGGTTTGCCTCGCGCTGTATATCGCGTTCTGGTTGCAGCTTGAGAACCCGTCCTGGGCCGGGACGACAGCAGCAATCGTGTGTCAGCCGAGCATCGGCGCATCGCTGCGCAAGGGTTGGTTCCGCCTGATCGGCACTTTTATCGGTGCGGTCGCGATCGTGGTGATGACCGCCTGCTTTCCGCAGGACCGGGACCGGTTTCTGATATGTCTTGCGCTATGGGGGGGTGGCTGTGCGTTCGTCGCCACCATATTGCGCAACTTCGCGGCTTATGCGGCTGCCTTGGCCGGATACACCGCGGCGATCATAGCTAGCGATCAGCTTGGTGCCACCGGGGGTTTGAACGGCGACGCCTTCATGCTTGCGGTCTACCGCTCCAGCGAAATCGCCCTCGGCATCGTCTGCGCCGGTGTCGTCATCGGGCTGACCGAGCTCCCTGGCACCCGGCGCCGCCTCGCCGTGCTATTCGCGGACCTCGCAGCAGGGATCACGGCCGGTTTTACCCGCACCCTGGCTTTTGCGGGCCCTCTCGACACGCGACCAGTCCGCCGCGGCTTCATCCTGCGTGTCACCGCACTCGACCCGGTTATCGACGAGACCCTCGGGGAGTCTTCCCAGATCCGCTATCACTCACCCGTGTTGCAAAAAGCGGTGGATGGTTTGTTCGTCGCCCTGGCCGGCTGGCGCGCGGTGGGAAATCGCCTTGTCCGGATGCCTAACGAAGAGGCCCAGCATGAAGCCGCCGCCGTCCTGCAAGCCCTTCCCCAGGAACTGACGCATGTGGAGCAGGACCGCTGGACCGCGGACCCGAGCGGTCTGCATCGGATCTGCGAGGCCGGGGTCCGCGCCCTGATTGCCCTGCCGGCGGCCACACCCTCGCTACGCCTGCTCGCCGATGGAGCGGCCGAAGCGCTGGCGGGCCTATCAGACGCCCTCAACGGCCTGGCTTTGCTTCTCGACGACCCTGCTCTCCCTGCCTTGCGCGGCCGCGGGGTCACCCGCCTGCGTGTGCCCGATTGGTTGCCGGCGCTGGTCAATGGCGGCCGCGCCTTTGTCGTGATCGGCGCGGTCTCGATTTTCTGGATTGTCACGGCCTGGCCGAGCGGCGCTTTGGCCATCACGTTCGCCGCGATCGTGGTTATTCTGCTCGCGCCGCAAGCAGATCAGGCCTACGCCGCCTCACTGGGCTTCACGGTGGGCAGCTTTTTCTCGGCGGTATTGGCAGCCGTCATCGGCTTCGTGGTACTACCGTGGCTAGAGACGCAGAGGTTTGCCGCCTTGTGCCTCGGATTGGGTCTGTTTATGGTACCTTTGGCGGCTCTGATGATGCAGCCGTGGCAGAAGGGGATGTTTATGGCCATGGCCGTCAACATCGTCCCCGTCCTCGGCCCGGCAAACCCGATGAACTATGACATCCTGCAGTTCTACAATACTGCATCATCCATCGTCGTTGGCACCATGGTCGGGGCAATGTCCTTTCGCCTGCTGCCCCCGCTGTCACCGGCATTCCGGACGTGCCGGCTGCTGGCACTGACGCTGCGCGATCTGCGTCGCCTCGCCAGGGGCCGCACGCCCCATGACTGGGAGGGCCGCCTCCAGGGCCGGCTCGCGGCCATGCCAGCCGCGGCGACGCCGGTCCAGGCCGCGCGGCTCTTGGCGGCGCTGTCGGTGGGCATCGAAATCATCACGCTCCGTGACATCACGCAGACGCTTGGGTTCGGCGGCAGTCTCGAGCCGGCTTTTGCGGCGATCGCGCACGGCAACAGCGAGACCGCCGTTGCGCATCTCCGGCGGTGTGATGCCGCGCTTGCCACCCAACCGGAGACACAAACGATCCTCCGGGCGCGCAGCAGACTTATCGGGATCTCCGAGGCGTTGTCCGAGCACGCCCCCTACTTCGATGCATCGCCATGAGATTTACAGAAGTTAACATCTTCGGCGTCTATGTCACACCGATGTCAGCGATGCTGGTGGCCGCGTGGGTGGTGGTGATCGCCCTGCGCCGGATCGCCGCCCGCTGGGGCCTACTGCGCTATGTCTGGCATCCGGCGCTGTTCGTCGGAGCGGTTTACATGATAGTGCTATCGTCAATTGTACTCCTCGCCGCGCGCTAAGGCCGCCATGTCGCAGACGGAAGCCAAGTCGAAGACCGAAGCCGCTCGCGAGATCCCATGGTCCCCCGACCGGCCTGCCCGCGCCGCGCCGCGGTGGGGCCGACGTATCCTTGCGCTATTTATTACTTTGGCAACGGTGGCGGTGGCCGCCTGGCTCGGCCGGGCGATGTGGAACGCCTATGTGGAGGCGCCCTGGACGCGTGACGGTACGGTGCGCACCTATGTCGTGACCATGGCTCCGGAGGTCGCGGGGCGTATCGTCGCGCTGCCGGTCGCCGACAATCAGCTTGTGCAGCAGGGACAGGTGCTGCTGGTCATCGACCCGACGAATTACGAAATCGCCGTCCGCCTCGGCGAGGCGGCGGTGAAGCAGGCAGAGTCCAACATGCAGAACGCCGAGCGGGAATCCCAGCGGCGGCAGCAACTCCCCACCCTTGCCGTCACTGTCGAGCAAAAGCAAACCTACGCAACCGAGGCGGTTGCCGCCCAGGCCCAGTATCAGCAGGCTCTCGCCAACCTGCACCAGGCGCAGGTCAACCTGGAACGCTGCGTGATCCATTCTGCGGTCAACGGCTGGGTGACCAACCTGCTGGCACAGCGCGGCGACTATGCCACAGAGGGACAGAACGTAATCTCCGTCACCGATGCGGATTCATTCTGGGTGGACGGGTATTTCGAGGAAACCAATCTGGATCGCATCCATGTGGGCGATGCGGCCACGGTCAAGCTGATGGGCTATTCCCAGATCCTGCATGGGCACGTGGACAGCATCGCGCGCGCCATTAATGTTGCCAACGCCCAACCGAACGGACAGGGGCTGGCCACGGTCAATCCGATCTTCACCTGGGTGCGGCTGGCCCAGCGGATTCCGGTGCGCGTTCACATCGACAAGGTGCCGCCAGGCGTTACTCTGGTGGCCGGGATGACCGCCACGGTGCAGATCGACCCGCGCCCGCCTTCCGAGGCTCCTTCCGCGGACAAGTGACTTGTCGCCGGCCCCGGACAAGCCTAGGTTGCGCGCCCGTTGTTGATCCGGGAGGTGCGGCCAATGGCTTCACGGAGACTTCGGGATTTAGGCATCAGCACCGGCTCGCTTCCCCCGGGGCCCCTGAACGCGATCACCGATGTGAGGGGTGTGTGTGTCGGCTACTGCACTCTGATCCACGATGAGCCGGCCGTGGCTCGGACCGGAGTGACGGCAATCTGGCCGCGCACCGACGTCTGGACCGATGCGGTGTTCGCGGGCTTCCATTCCTTCAACGGCAATGGCGAGATGACCGGCCTGCCGTGGATCGCCGAACAGGGCCTGATCGCGGCCCCGATTTGCATCACCAACACTTTTTCGGTCGGGGTGGTGCGCGATGCCCTGTGCGCGGCCGCCGTCCGGGCGGGCTCGCCGAACTGTTTCCACCTGCCGGTCGTCGCCGAGACGTACGACGGCTGGCTGAGCGATTGTGCCAGCTTTCCGGTCGGGGCGGGTCATGTATTCGTGGCCCTGGAGAACGCGACATCCGGGCCGATCGCCGAAGGCAATGTCGGCGGCGGCACGGGGATGATCTGCCACGAATTCAAGGGCGGCACCGGGACCGCCTCCCGCATCGTGGATTGTGCAGGCGGGACATGGACCGTTGGCGCGTTGGTGCAGGCCAATTACGGGTCACGCGATCAGCTTCGGGTGAACGGTGTGCCGGCGGGCAGGGAAATCGGCCATCGCCTTGTGCCCTCGGCGTGGGCAGTGCCGCCGGATACCGGATCGGTTATCGCAGTGCTGGCGACTGATGCACCGCTGCTGCCGCTCCAGTGTCAGCGACTTGCCCGCCGGGCCACCACCGGCCTCGCCTGGGTTGGTGGCATCGGCGCTAATGGCAGCGGCGACATCTTTCTGGCGTTCAGCACCGGCAATCACGTCAGTATGGACGACCCGACCAGCGGAGTACGTATGCTCGCTCCGCCCGCCATGACGCACCTGTTCCAGGCGGCCGCGGAAGCCACCGAGGAGGCGATCCTCAATGCCTTGGTCGCGGCCGAGACGATGACCGGCTTGCATGGCCGCACAGCATACGCTTTGCCGCACGACCGGTTGGTCGAAACAATGCGCCGATATCGGCCGGCGCTGGTACCGGCGTAGATATTACCGGTAATAGTATCCTCGGTAATTATAGCCGTACGTCGGATGCCCGTAATAGTGCGGCGCGTAATAGGCGCGAGGTCTCCAGTAGTGATGGTGCCACGCATAGTGGCGGTGCCAGTCCCTGTGCCAGCTATGGTGCCAATCGCCTTGCCAGCCTTCAGCATGTGCCGGTGCCGCCGCTAATCCCATTATCACCAGACCAGCGGCCAGACCGAGTGCGATCAGAATTCGCATATGCGGTCTCCTGTTCCTGAGAACAGGCAGCTAGCCAGCGAGTATGGCACCTCCGGGGCATCCGTGTGCTATCACGTGCCACTACGTCGCAATCGGTTGATGTGGCGGTGCAAAAATCTTATCGCAACAGCACCACCGCCTCGATCTCCACCGCAATACCCCGAGGCAGGCTCCCCATCCCCACCGCCGCCCGCGCTGGTTTCCCGTTCTCCCCAAACAGCGTTACGAATAGCTCCGTGCAGCCGTCGATCACCTTCGGATGATCCCCGAATTCCGGCACCGCGTTCACCATTCCCAGCACCTTCAATACCGTATCGACCCGATCCAACGATGCTGCCGCCAGCCGGATATTCGCCAGCAGATTGAGCCCGCACAGCCGTGCCGCTTCGACGGCCCTTTCAAGCGAAACATCCGCACCGACCTTGCCAGTGATGAGCGATCCATCCCGCATGCGCGGCCCCACGCCCGAGAGGAACAGCAGGTTTCCGGCGAGCCGGAATGGCACATAGGTTCCTATCGGGGCTGGGGGTGGGGGTAGTTCGTATCCGAGTTCCCGCAGTTTCTGTTCCGCGCTCACTTGCACCTCCGTCCAGTTTCCTTGAACGCTGCGCCACGATGCGAGCCAGGGCAAGGCTATCCCCGTTCTTGCATCCACCGATGTATGGAAGGGTGTAATTCTGCGTGGCCTATCTCAGCATCCGCGACCTTCAGAAGATCTCCGCGGACGCGATCGGCGCCTTACCGGGTCCGACCCCCGTAAAGTCCGGCAAGCGCACGGTCGGCCTTCTGGTGCCGCTGAAAGCCGCCGACCTCGACCAAGGGCCTGACCCGGCGGCAGATGATGCCGCTCTCGCCTCCTTCGGCGAGGTTGATCCTGTCGATTGGTCCATCGCCGCAGTCCGCCAACACATGAAGCAGGGGTGAAGCGTCCATCCTCCACCATCGTTGTGGACGCGGCCATATTTGTCGCGGCGGCGCGTGGACGAAGTTCCGGTGCATTGCTTGCCGCGGCCGAAGAGGCCTCTCTCGTCACGACCGACCGGGTGGTCCAAGAGGCGCGGCGACGCATCTGATGGCACCCCGCACCAGCCAATTGGGAAGCGATAGCAAAGATCGATCCAGTCTCCGCGATTTGGATCGGGCACTGTGGCAATGGAGCTACCAGCAGCGTAAGCGCAGGCGAGATCGCTGATCTTACAGCCGCCCGTCCTCCGCATCTTGACGCCCCCGTAGTGACACCTTTGCATCACTTACCTAAGCCAGGGTGAGCGCACGCGACCGCGTTATGTCCCCTCCTACTCCGGCCATCGCTCCCCCCATCCCACCGCCCGCTCGAACACCGCTGCGACCTGTAGCAGCCGCGCATCCGAACCCGGCGGCCCCACCAACTAAATCGCCACCGGCATCCCGTCGCGCCCAAACCCGCACGGCAGACTGATCGCCGGATTGCCCGTCAGATTGAACGGCATCGTGTACGGATACCAAGCTGCCCGAATATTCTCCACCTGCTCTCCATCGATTTCTATCGGGCCGAAGAAATCCTGATCAATCGGCACCGCCGTCCGCGACAGAGTCGGCATCGCCACCACGTCGCACTTCTCGAACCATTCCTGCACCTGCCGGTACAGCCGCGTCCGCGCGAAAATCGCCTCGTACAACTCCGCAGCGCTACAGGACGCAATCTGGTCCATCTGCCGCACGAAGGTCGGGCACATAATGGCCCGGTGCTCGCGCAAATGATGTCCAAACTGCGCCATCCGGTACGCCCCGTTATTCACGAACCACACCCGCTCCGGATTCTCGAACGGCGCCGTCAGCTCCACCACCTCCGCGCCCGCAGCCCGCAACGCCGCTTCACACGCCGCCACGCATCCGCTGCAACCGCCTTGTTCCCCAGCCGCGCCCGCCAGCCGATGCGCATGCCCCGCACTTCCCCCGCCGCCTCCACCGCCGCCACGAACTCCGGCTGCGCCCGTCCGGTGGTCAGCGGATCGCGGATGTCCGGCCCCGCCATCGCGTCCAGCATCAGCGCGGTATCCGACACGGTCCGCGTTATCGGGGTAATGTAGGAAATGTTACCGAATCCGTCTTGCGCATATTCCTGGGGCACCACGCCGAGCCCCTGCTTGAACCCCACCACCCCGTTGCACGCCGCCGGAATCCGAGTTCGAGCCGCCGCCATCCGTCGCCACCGCCAAAGCCACGAGCCCGGCGGCCACCGCCACGGCCGAGCCCCCGCTCGATCCGCCCGCCGCCCGGTCCGCCCGCCAGGCGTTGCGCGTCCGCCCGAACAGCGGCGCCTGCGTCAGGCACTGCTGGCCAAACTCCGGCGTCGTGGTCTTTCCCACCACGATCGCCCCCGCGCGCTTCAACCGAGTCACCACCTCCGCATCCCGATCCGGCAGATGATGCTTGAAAATCAATGACCCCCACGTGGTCCTTATGCCCGCCGTCGGCACCAGGTCCTTCACCGCCACCGGCAAGCCGTGCAGCGGCCCCAGCGCCTCCCCGCGCATCACCGCCGCCTCCGCCTCTCGCGCCGCGTCCATCGCCTGCTCTGCGGCTACGGTGATAAACGCGTTCAACACGTTTTGGCTGCGTTCGATGCGCTCCAGCGTTAACCGCATCAGCTCCACCGGCGAGATACGGCGGGTGCTAACCGCAGAGACAAGGTCGCGGGCTGAGGAGTACGAGTGATCCGGCATGTCTTCATCCATCCGCGCGGTTTTGTAGCGGTGCCCTGCCAACCGCCGAACGCAACGTGCTCCGCAACCAGCGATGCGCGGGATGACTGTCGAGCCGGCGGTGCCAGATCATGGAAAGCGCGATGCGCGGAGAAGGAAACGGCAGCGCTCGTGCCGTCAGCGGGGTGTGAACCGCAAGATCCGCAGCGACCCGCCGCGGCAGCACCGCAACAGCCTGCGAACCGATCAACACCGATCGAAGCGAATGCAGCGGCACCTTTATGGCGACGAGCCGTGCGAGACCATGCTCTGATAGCGCTTCATCGACGAAATGCGCGTCATCACCGCTGGAGGTAAGACTGACATGTGGCAGAGCCGCAAAGCGTTCGATCGACAGCTCTGCGGCCGCAGCCTCGGGGTGGTCACTCGCCAGCACCGCGACGTACCCGTCTTCAATAAGGCCCACGCACTTGAAGCGATCGCCCCCTTCCATCAGCGTGCTTAAGGCCAGTTCCACGCTGCCATTGTCGAGCTGGTCGAGCACGTTGAGCAGACCAACCGGGCGAACGTCGAGCACAACAGATGGCGCCAGCTTCGCGACACTATGAACGAGTGCGGGGACAACCGCCTCGGCGTAGTTGTTCGCGGCAATCGTGAACTCCCGCGACAATTCCGCCGGAACGAACTCGTCATCCTCCAATGTCACCTGCAGCTCCCGCAATGCGGCGCGCACAGGCTCGGCGATCCGCTCCGCTCGTGGGGTCGGGCGCATGCCCTCAGGCGTACGCACAAAAACTTCGTCCTTCAGCAGATAGCGTAATCGCGCCAGCGCATGGCTCACCGCAGGTTGGCTCATTCCCAGCCGCCTTCCTGCTCTTGTCAGATTCTTCTCCTGCATGACCGCGTCAAACACCACCAGGAGATTGAGATCGAATGTGTTCCAGTTCATCCGTGGAGCGCCCTCAATCGCCACCTTCCTCATACCCGGACAGTGCATCGCGCCAGGCCGCAACAATATGACAAAGCGAAGCAACCGGCCACCACAGCAGCGGCATCGCGGTCGCACGGACCAGGTCCCGCTGATGCTCCTTCGTCAGATATTCCACCGGTGACTTGCCATCGACGCGGGCTAGAAACAAGGCTGGGAGCAGGCGTGCGGCGCGTTTTTCCAGTTCCGGGCGCGGTTCCCAATCAACATGCTCAACATAGGACCTGGCCAGGACCTCGAAACCCGTCAGCAACACGTCCTTCCGGTCCGGACGCGCGAGACATTTCAGCAGCAAATGGTTCAAACAGAATGCAAGATCGAAAGCCGGATCTCCGAACCAGGCACATTCTGCATCCAGCAGCACCGGCCCGCGGGGGCCAGCCAGAATGTTCTTCGGACTGACATCGCCGTGCACAAGAGCAAGGCGAGTAGCGGCGGTGTCGTTTGCGATCTCTCGCAACTGAGAAGCCACCGCGGGATGGCGCGCACCGGTCGCCAGAAGATACGGCTCGAGCCGCAGCGCGTAAAAGTTGCCCGTTGTGTCGAACTCCGCCGCGAGCTCAGCGGAACCTGCACTAGCCGCATGCAGCCGGCCGACCAGCGTCCCAATTTCCCGTGCCGTATCCATCGACACAAGACCGGCCATCAACTGCTGCTTCCAAACCGGATGTTCTTCGGGAGCCAGATACGACATCACAAACAAGCCGGCCTGCCGGTCATGCGCCAGCGGGCGCGGCACGTTATCCGGACAATGCCGCGCCGCGAACTGCATCCAGGCCCATTCGTAATTGTTGCGCGATACCGGGGCGCACCACTCGGCGGAAACTTTGAGCTGCGCTCTTGCGCGCTTCACGCACATAGAACGTCCCGGCAGATCGACCCGCCAGATATCCGAAGATACTCCGCCGGCCAGCGCATGCCACCGCGCGGTCTCGTCCGCACGCGCCAGATCATGGGCGAGAAGGAACGCCTTAAGCCCCGGCTCCGGAGCGCCCAGCTCTGTCATCAGAATTTGGGCGAGTTGCGTGGCTGCTGGGGGGTCTCGCCATGAAGAACGCGCACCACCTCCTCAGCCGCGTGTGTGCGCAATTCAACAAGCGCCACATCCGACGTAAATGCGATGTGCGGCGTGAGCATGGCAGCAGTGTGCGCACGCAGCGCGTCCGGCACATTGGGCTCGGACTCCAGCACGTCCATGCCAACGGCCGACAACGTTCCGTCGTTCAGCGCCTCCACGACAGCATTCGTATCGACGACCCCGCCCCGGCTCACGTTGATCAGCAGGCCACCGCGGCGCATCAATGCCAGCCGATTACGATCGATCAGGTGGTGGGTCTCATCCGTCAACGGCGCGTGCAGGATGACGATGTCGCTCTGGGCGAGCAACGTGTTCAAATCGACACAGGGAACACCCGCGCTCTCCCCCGCCAAGTGCGGGTCATATGCCAGCAGCCGGCAACCGAAAGCACCGAGCTTGCGTGCGGTCGCGCGGCCGATGCGCCCCAACCCGATAACTCCGCACGTGAGCGCCGCCAGACGCCGCAGCCTGGCACTCGCCGGGTCCCAGCGGCCGGCATGCACTTCCCGGTCGAACTGAACGATGCCCCGGGTCCATGCCAGCACGAAACCCACTGCGTGATCAGAAACTTCCTCAAAGCAGTAATCGGGAACATTCGTTACCCATATCCCGCGCGCCGTTGCCGTATCGACGGCGATATTATCCAGCCCAACCCCAAGCCTAGCGACGATCTTCAGGTTCGGTGAAGCCGCAATGGCCTTGGCGGAAACCGGCGCCCAGCAGGTCATAATCGCGGAGGGCCGACGTTCCTGCACGAGCGCCTCGATCGCGGCCTCCGGTGCCGGCGCGGCGGGGCCGCTGACCAGGCGCATGCCGGCACCTTCGATGATGTCGCGCTCGATCGAGTCGTCGGGCCAAGCGTAGTCTGTGAGCAGCACGATCTGGCTCATGATCAGGAACCCCCACGGTATCCGAGGATGGCATCCGTCGCCGCCCGACCATATAGGAGCTTGCCCGTGAGAGGAACGTGCCATGACCGAGAGCCACCAGAAATACAGACACTTCTATTGGGAAGACCCGCTTCTTTTGGACGATCTGCTTACCGATGCCGAGCGCATGATCCGCGACACCGCTCGCTCCTACGCTCAGAACCGGCTGCTGCCACGGGTGATCGAAGCCTACCGCGAGGAAAAGACCGATCGTGCCATCTTCAACGAAATGGGTGAGCTGGGTCTGCTCGGTGTCGTCCTGCCGGAAGAATATGGCGGGGCAGGCGCGTCCTACGTCGCCTATGGATTGGTGGCGCGAGAGATAGAACGGGTGGATTCCGGCTATCGCTCCATGATGAGTGTGCAATCGTCCCTCGTGATGTACCCCATTCTCGCGTATGGCACCGAGGAACAGCGCCGAAAGTATCTGCCGCGACTCGCCAGCGGTGAAATTGTCGGCTGTTTCGGCCTCACCGAGCCCGATGCCGGCTCTGATCCTGGCAGCATGAAAAGCCGCGCCGAAAAGATCAGCGATGGTTACCGGCTGCACGGTTCCAAGATGTGGATCTCCAACTCGCCCCTCGCCGATGTGTTTGTGGTCTGGGCAAAGTCAGCGCCGCACGATAACGAAATTCGCGGCTTCGTCCTGGACGAGGGCATGAAAGGCCTCTCCGCGCCGAAGATCACCGGCAAGCTTTCGCTGCGCGCCTCGACCACCGGCGAGATCGTTATGGATGGCGTCGAAGTGCCGGAGAGCGCGCTTCTGCCTAATGTATCAGGCCTGAAGGGGCCCTTCGGCTGCCTCAACCGGGCGCGCTACGGCATTTGCTGGGGCGCCATGGGAGCGGCGGAGGATTGCTGGCACCGGGCACGTCAGTACACGCTGGAGCGCAAGCAGTTCGGCAAGCCGCTCGCGGCGACGCAACTGATCCAGAAGAAGCTTGCCGATATGATGACCGAGATCACCCTGGGCCTTCACGCCAGCCTGCGTGTCGGGCGCGTGTTCGATGAGGACCGCGTGGCGCCGGAGATGATTTCCCTTGTCAAACGCAACAACTGCGGCAAGGCGCTGGAGATCGCCCGCATGGCTCGCGACATGCACGGCGGCAACGGTATTCAGGAAGAATACCACGTCATGCGTCATCTGCAGAACCTGGAAACCGTGAACACTTATGAGGGAACACATGATGTACACGCGCTAATTCTCGGCCGCGCGCAGACGGGTCTGCAGGCATTCTTTTGATCGGGTTCAGGGGGGCTCTCGTGCGTCGCAGACGAGTATCGCGACGCTTGTGCCTGTGGGCAGCGTGATCATCGCGCGCTTTCTCACCGGCAACGCAACTGGTGCTCGGCAGCGGCGAAGCAGCGTGACGCCAGCCGTCGGTGGCAGCCCCCCGCATGCTCCAATAAACAGCCCTTGCAGCCACGGCGCCACATCGCCATAGACACCGCTCTCACCCCAGGAGAACAGCCTCCCATGCCAGCGATCACCCTGCCCGATGGCTCCGAGCGCCGCTTCGACGGCCCGGTGACCGGGACGGCGGTCGCCCAGGGCATTGGCGCCGGCCTCGCCCGCGCCGCGCTCGCCATGCAGCTCGATGGCAAGCTGGTCGATCTGGCATCCGAGATCCACCGCGACGCCTCAGTCCGGTTCATCACCCGCAAAGACCCCGAAGCCCTGGAGCTTGTTCGCCACGATTGCGCCCACGTCCTGGCCGAGGCGGTCCAGGAGCTTTATCCCGGCACCCAGGTCACCATCGGACCGCCGATCGAGAACGGCTTCTATTACGACTTCGCGCGTAATCAACCGTTCACCCCGGAGGATTTTCCGGCCATCGAGGCCAAAATGCGGGAGATCATCGCCCGTGGTGCCCCGTTCGTGCGCACCGTCATGGACCGCGAGGAAGCCATCGAGTTCTTCAAGAACAAGGGCGAGAAATACAAAGCCGAGATTATCCAGGATCTGCCCCGCGACGAGACCATCAGCCTCTATTCCCAGGGCGACTGGGTCGATCTCTGCCGCGGCCCGCACACGCGCACCACCGCCGATGTCGGCTCCGCCTTCAAGCTGATGAAGGTCGCCGGCGCCTACTGGCGCGGCGATCACCGTAACGCCATGCTCAGCCGCATCTATGGCACCGCCTGGCGCGACCAGAAGGAACTCGACACCTACCTGCATATGCTGGAAGAGGCCGAGCGCCGCGACCACCGTCGTATCGCCAAGGAAATGGACCTGTTCCACCTGCAGGAGGAAGCGGCGGGTAGCGTGTTCTGGCACCCCAAGGGCTGGCGGCTGTATCGGGCGGCCGAGGACTACATGCGCCGCCGGCTGGATGCGGCCGGGTATCAGGAGGTCCGCACTCCCCAGCTCGTGGACCGCTCGCTGTGGGAGGCCTCGGGGCACTGGGAAAAGTTCCGCGAGCACATGTTCATCGCCCGGGTGGAGGATGAGGACAAAATCCTCGCTCTCAAGCCGATGAACTGCCCCTGCCACGTGCAGATCTTCCGCCAGGGAATCCGCAGCTACCGGGAGCTGCCGCTGCGCCTTGCGGAGTTCGGGTCCTGCCACCGCTACGAGCCATCCGGCGCCTTGCACGGCATCATGCGGGTCCGCGCGTTCACCCAGGACGACGCCCACATCTTCTGCACCGAGGCTCAGATCGCCGCGGAAACTGTTCGCTTCGTGGATCTGCTCTCCTCGATCTACCGCGACTTCGGCTTCCCGGAGTTCCAGGTCAAATTCTCCGATCGTCCCGCCATCCGCGCCGGCGCGGATGAGGTCTGGGACCGTGCCGAGACCGCGCTGAAGGAGGCCTGCGCCATTGCGGGCGTGGAATACACCCTCAACCCCGGGGAAGGCGCCTTCTACGGCCCCAAGCTGGAGTTCGACCTGCGCGACGCCATCGGCCGCGACTGGCAGTGCGGCACCCTGCAGGTGGATTTCGTGCTCCCCGAGCGGCTGGATGCCGAATACGTCGGCGAGGACGGCGCCCGCCACCGCCCGGTCATGCTCCACCGCGCCATCCTCGGCAGCTTCGAGCGCTTCCTCGGCATCCTGATCGAGCAGTACGCGGGCCGGTTCCCGCTCTGGCTCGCTCCGGTGCAGGCCGTAGTCACCACCATCGTCTCCGATGCCGATGCTTACGCCCTGCAGGTGGTGGAGCGTTTTCGCGACGCCGGCCTGGCGGCCGAAACCGACCTGTCCAACCAGAAGATCAACGCCAAGGTCCGGGACCACTCGCTGGCGCACGTCCCCGTGCTTGCCGTGGTCGGCCGGCGAGAGGCCGAGAACCGCACCGTCGCCCTCCGCCGTCTCGGCTCCGACGCGCAGGAGGTGCTGCCGCTGGACCAAGCGGTGTCACGCCTTGCGGCGGAAGCCACCCCACCCGATCTTAAGCGTTTGGAAACCAGCCAGCGCGATGCTGCTTGATCCGCTTGATTAAGACGGCGCAATTCGGCCACACTCGGATACCGTCAACCACAACAGGAGAGTAAACCATACCCAGAGCACCCTTGCCCGCCCAACCTACCCGCGACGGGCCCCGCGTCAATGAGGAGATACGTGCACCGCAGGTGCGTCTGATCGATCAGGATGGCGAAATGCAAGGCGTCATGAGCGCCCGTGAAGCGCAGAACCGCGCCTATGCTGCCGGCCTCGATCTTCTGGAAATCAGCCCCAACGCCACTCCGCCAGTCGTCAAAATCCTTGACTACGGCAAATTCAAATACGAACAGCAAAAGAAGCGGAACGAAGCCAAGAAGAAGCAGAAAGTCATTGAAATAAAAGAAATAAAGGTCCGCCCCAACATCGACGAGAACGACTATCAGGTGAAAATGCGCGCCATGAAGTCGTTCCTGGAGGAGGGGGACAAGGTCAAAGTGACGCTCCGCTTCCGTGGCCGTGAAATGGCCCATCAGGAAATCGGTGTCCGGGTCCTGGAACGTATTCGTTCGGAACTCGATGGCATGACTAAGGTGGAGCAGATGCCTCGGATGGAAAACCGTCAGATGGTGATGGTGCTTTCGCCACGCTGAGCCGGGGTCGGGAATCCCCGACCCCTTTTATTGCCTCTCCCGCTCTGCGCTCCGCATTCGCTGTCACCGGAACCCTGCTCTCCCTATCGGCGAACCCGCGGAAAGCGCAGATCGATCCGGGCGCAAGCTTGTCGCTTGGACGCGCGGGTCTCGGTCCGTGCCCCGGCGGACTGTACGATCGAGCCGGTGCCGGCAATTGTGCTGAGGATTCCGCTCGGCAATGTTGCGCGCTAAACATTAGCGTGGTCTCCATGTCCCGATGCGGCCGGGAAAGCCCTAGCCCAAGCCCCGCTCGAACCTGCTACGGGCGTGAACCATGTCGGCGGTCTCGCCGGGTGATGTCAGTGAAATGAACTGCGTTCGTCACCCAGTGCCGCGCAGCACCGCTACTGTGTCGTCAACCTCCGGCCGGGTCGTGTAGTCGGGATCGGCCGCGGCGGCGCGCACGATCCCGCCCTTGTCAATGACAAAGCGCGCAGGGACCGGCAGGCGCCACAGTTGGTCGCCGTTGAACTTCACCAGATCCACGCCGAGACGCTTGTACACTTCGATCAGATCGTCTGGTAGCTGCATCGCCAGCCCGAAGCGTTCCGCGACCGCGTTGCCCGCGTCGTACAGAATCGGGAACCGCAGCTTCCGCTGCGCTTTCAGCTCGCGCAGGAACTCAGGCAGTTGGGGCGAGATCGAAACCAAGTCCGCACGCAGCGAGCGGATCGTGTCCAAAGCTGTATTCAGAGCAGACTGCTCTGTCTGGCAGTAGGGTCACCAACCGCCGCGGAAGAAGGAGACGACCAGCGGTCCGCGCGCGAGCAGCGCACCCGAGGAGACAAGGGCACCATCCTGGTCCGGCAGCTCGAACGATGGCGCTGGCTGGCCGACCGCGGGCATCCGCGCCTGGAAGCCGGACGCGCGCTGATCCGCGGTGACACGGTGCATGATCGCCAGCGCGTCGGGCGGAATCCGACCGGGCTTTGTGCCGCCTGGCCCCAAAACCATGGCCCCCGGCTCGGACAAGCTCGCCGCCATGGCTCAGGGCTTCATGCTCGGATTCCCGCTCGCAAGGCGGGAGGTCGGCGCGCGTAGCGCGCCAGTGAGGGCCTAGAACACGCCCTCGATCAGCCCGTTGTCATCGAGCCGGATTGATTCCGCAGCGGGCACGCGGGGGAGGCCAGGCATTGTGAGGATGTCCCCGCAGATGGCCACGACGAACCCGGCGCCGGCGGAAAGGCGCACCTCCCGCGCCGGTAGGATGTGGCCGCTTGGCGCACCGAGCGCGGTTGGGTCGGCGCTGAAGCTGTACTGGGTCTTGGCGATGCAGACGGGGAGTTTCCCGTAGCCTGAAGCGTCCCATTGCTCCAGGCGGCGGGCGACCGAGGGGGGGAGGGCGATGTCCTCGGCCCGGTAGATTTCGCGCGCGATGGTGCGGATCTTGCCGGCGAGTGGCATTTCCAGAGGATAGAGGGGCGTAAAAGGGGCGGCTGGGACTTTGATCACACGCTGGACGGCCCGGGCGAGGGCCTCGGCCCCCGCGCCGCCGTCCGCCCAGTGGGTGCAGACGTGGACCTCGGCACCCAACGGGCGCATCGCGTCCCGCACCACCGCGAATTCGGCCTCGGTGTCGGAGGTGAAGCCGTTCACGGCGACAAGGACCGGCAGGCCGAACTTTTCCATGTTCTGGACGTGGCGGACGAGGTTGGGGACGCCGCGGGCGAGCGCCGCGGTGTCTTCGCGGGCGAGGCCGGAGCGCGCCGCGCCGCCTTGCATCTTGAGGGCGCGGATGGTGGTGACAACGACGCACGCGGCCGGCGACAGGCCGGCCGAGCGGCACTTGATGTCGAGAAATTTCTCGGCGCCGAGGTCGGCGCCGAAACCGGCTTCGGTCACGACCACGTCGGCCAGTTTCAGGGCGAGTTTGGTGGCGATGACGGAGTTGCAGCCGTGGGCGATGTTGGCGAAGGGGCCGCCGTGGACGAGCGCGGGGGTGCCTTCGAGCGACTGGACCAGGTTGGGCTGGAGGGCGTCGCGGAGCAGGACGGCCATGGCGCCGGGGGCATTGAGGTCGGCGGCGGTGATGGGGTGGTTGTCCCGCGTCTGGGCGACGATCATGCGGCCGAGGCGTTCTTGCAGGTCCGCCAGATCGGCGGCGAGACAGAACACGGCCATGACCTCGGAAGCGGCGGTAATGTCGAAGCCGTCTTCGCGCGGGGCGCCGTTGGCGACGCCGCCCAGGCCATTGACGATTGAGCGGAGGGCGCGGTCGTTGACATCCAGGGCGCGGCGCCAGGCGATCTTGCGGACGTCGATGCCGAGGGGGCTGCCCCAATAGACGTGGTTGTCGATCATTGCGGCGAGCAGGTTGTTGGCCGCGGTGATGGCGTGGAAGTCGCCGGTGAAGTGGAGGTTGATGTCCCCCATCGGGGCGACCTGGGAGTGACCGCCGCCGGTGGCGCCGCCTTTTTGGCCGAAGACCGGGCCCTGGCTTGGCTGGCGCAGGCAGATGGCGGTGCGGACGCCAAGGCGGCTGAGCGCGTCGGCCAAGCCGACAACAGTGGTGGTTTTGCCTTCTCCGGCCGGGGTGGGATTGGTGCCGGTGATCAGAATCAAGGCTCCCTCGGGGGCGCCGTCGGGGCGATGTGCGACCGAGTTTATGAAGTCGAAGCCGATCTTGGCCTTGTAGCGGCCGTAGGGCTCCAGGGCCTCGGGAGGGATATCGAGCCTGGCGGCGATTTCGGTAATGGGAGCGAGTTTGACGGCGCGGGCGATTTCCAGGTCCGAGTTCATGCCGGCCACCCTATCGGGTGACCGGCATTGAGTTTTGGGTTTGCGCGCAGCCGCCACACCAACCCTGCGCGCGATACCGCTCCGCATGAGTTAAGTCTCATGCGGCGCGGTATCATGCGGCCTGACGTTCACGGATGCCGAGTTCGGTCAAGACCGCGCCCACGGCGGCCACGAAGCCGCGCATATCATCGGGCGTGACCGCACCGATGCAGCCGACGCGGAAACTGGGCCGCTCGGTGTTGTAGAAATTGCTGATCAGGTAGCCGTGGCGCTTCAGGGCATCGACGAAGGCCTGGAGGTTCCAGGCCGGGTCGGCAGGGGCGTGGACATTGACCACGATTGGGCCCTGGGCGCGTTCGGACAGGTAGGGGACGAGGCCGAGAGCGCGGGCGCCCTGGTAGAGCGTGCGCATGTTGGCGGTATAGCGGGCGAGGCGCGCCGGCTGGCCGCCTTCCTTTTCGAACACGCCAAGCGCGACGTTGAGGGCGTTGAGGATCTGGATAGGCGGGGTGAAGCGGGCGGAGCCTTCCTCGTGCCGGCGGAGGTGGGCGTAGATGTCGGCGAGGTCGAAGGACCAGCTCCCGGCATTGCCAGAGGAGGCGAGCAGCCGGTCGATCGGGCAGATGGCGAAGGCGACGCCGGGCAGGCTTTCGAGGCACTTGTTGGCAGTGAAGGTGATGGCATCGACCTCCGGATGGGCGGAGAGATCGAAGGGGAGGGCGCCGAACGCTGAGACGGCATCGACAATGACGCGCCGGCCGAGGGCGCCGGCGGCGCGGGAGATGGCGGGGACGTCGTGGACGACGCCGGAGCCGGTCTCGCTATAGACCATACCGAGATGCGTGATGGACTTGTCGGCGTCGAGGGCCTTGGCGACGGCTTCTGCCGGGGTGGGCAGCAGCGGGTCGATGGCGAGCGGGACGGGAACGCGGCCGGCCTCCCTGGCGAGGCGGGTCATGCGGTCGGAGTAGGGACCGGTGGTCGGGATCAGGATCTTGCCGCCGACGGGAATGAAGGTACGGATCGAGGCTTCGATGATGAAATGGCCGCAACCCTGGAGGGGCAGGGTGGCGTGCCGGGTTTCGGTGCCGCCAGCGATTTTGCACAGGCGCTGACGGATGGAGACGTAGAGCGGGCCGGTGTCATTGTCCCAGGGGGCGAGGTCGACGTTGAGGGCGGCGCGGACTTCGGGGCGGGTGGAGACGGGACCTGGGATGAGAAGCAGCATCGATTCGGCTCGGTGATGATGAAGCGCCAGGATTGGCATGGATTGGGATGGAATAGGTTAAGAAAGAAAGAGTTTTGGCGGATTGAAGTAGGAGCTCTTGCGCGCAAGAGTGTACATATTATGTGGTTGCAAAATCATACTCCGCTGAGGGGACCATGCCGCGTGTCAGCCGCCATCCGAAGGAAGAGACCTTCAACTTCCGGATTGATCCTGCTCTGAAGGCAGCCTTCCAGAGCGCGACCGAGGCCGCGGATAAGCCCGCTGCCCAGGTGCTGCGGGATTTTATGCGGGATTATGTGGAGCAGCACCATCGGCGTGCCTTCGCCGCGGAGGCCCAGCGCCAGTCCGGGCTGATTGCGGCACGCGCTGCCGATCCGAACAGCGACGAGGCCGAGGTGATGCGCTGGATCGAGGACGTGGTCAGCACCGAAGACTGGGCCGCGTGAAACGCGGCGATCTGGTTACGGTTGCCGTGTCTGGCGATTACGGCAAGCCGCGTCCGGCGTTGATTGTGCAATCGGACGCCTATTCCGAGCATCCTTCCATTACGGTCCTGCCGCTGACAAGCGAGCTGATTGACGCGCCGCTGCTGCGGATCACGGTGGAGCCGGGCGCAGGCACCGGGCTGCGACTGCGATCGCAAGTGATGGTGGACAAGGCGACGACGATTCCGCGGGCGAAAGCGGGTCACCGGATAGGCCGGTTGGACGCGGGAGTTCTGGGCCGGGTCAGCCGGGCGCTGGCTTCGTTCCTGGAGTTCAGATGAAATCGCGCAGCATGAGGCTTAGTTCATGCGGAGTGGTGTCGCCTATCGAGATCTGTCAGCGGAAAGGGATCTGGCCGTGTATACGCTATATCGACGAACGAAAATCGGGAACACAGCAACCCGTTACGAATGGGATAAGAACGAAAGGGAGATCAGCTTCTTCGATTGCAACAATGACTTTATACCGTGGCCGCCGCGGGGATTCGTGCGCGACTACCTTGATGTTGAGGGACCGATTACGAATTCCTCTATCTCGTTGGCTCTATGAAGAAAGGAGCTCTCAACGGTTTATGGGTGCCTCCGCAGACCATTCCAACCAATGCAGCTCTTCTTTGGCCTGAAACGTTGAATTAGTTTTTCTGCTGTATCCGCGATTGTACGCCCGAAGTGCGGCGATAGGGTAGTAGTCAGAGTTCGACTTAGATATTTGCGGAGCGCCTCTACGAGGTCCGGCCGCCACAACCGGGGTTTTCCAATGACCGTCTTACGCGAACAGATGAACTCTCTCCAATGGTTTCACGAAATTGATTTCGGCGACGGCATCCGCAGTCCGGGCGCCATCAAGATCACCAAACTCCGTCGTGTTGCCGATCTTGTCTTCAATCGTCCGCCCGACAACAAAACAGTGCTGGATATCGGCTGCTGGGATGGGGCCCAGAGCCTGGAGGCGGTGCGCCGTGGTGCTTCGCGCGTGGTGGCGGCCGACCATTTTGTCTGGCAGAGCGGGGTTGGCGATCGCCGCTGCATCGAGTTGGTACGCGAACACCTGGCGCCGCCCTCGATGGAGATTATGGATATCGACGTTCCGGACCTGACGCCGGAGCGCGTTGGGACATTTGATATCGTTCTGTTCCTCGGGGTCCTGTATCATCTGAAGGACCATTTACAGCGCTGGAGCGTGTGGCGAGACTTGCGAAGGAACTGCTCGTGGTCGAGAGCCGCATTCTCCGCTTTCCACTGCCCGCGCCTTATGCCCGGTTCTGGCCCGGGGCGACGCTGGAACGCGATCCAACGAACTGGTGGACGTTCACGGCGCGCTGTGTGGTAGCGATGCTGCATGAGATTGGGTTTCGTAAGGTCACGACGCGGCGCCCGGATTGGCGGTTCAAGCGGTGTATCTTCCATGCGGAGTGGTAGGGCGGCGGTCGCCGCTCGTAATCTGTTCCTCCATCTATTCCGCAACGGCCGCCTCAGGTTCTCGGGGCCGTAGATAAAAAAGGGGACTTGTCGGATCCGATGATCTGTTCCACGTAGCCTAAGCGGCGCAGAAGAACATTGATGGCGGCCTTGCCTTCGAGCGTTGGCCCGATTGCCTCGGCAGCGGTGATTTCGGCCCGGTTAGCAACATCGCTCGACCGCTCGCTGCCGTCGCGGGCATCGGCCAACTGGTGCGGCCGCCGCGACGCAGTTCATGGTAGCGCGCAGGGAGTGCTACCCGACCTGACCGGCGCCTTTCACCCCGACTTAGTCGCCGCCGGCTCGCCGCGCGCCAGACTATCGCTGCTTGATCTAAATCAATGCTCGATGTGGGTCACGACTTTTGATGGGCCGGCTGCTGGACGGGACGGTGTGCGCGCACGACTTACCATCAGAGATCGCAGCGACTTGGGAGCTCCGGTCAAATGCTGTGAAGTCCAGACGATGCCGTACGGCATACACATAAGGCGACAACGTGGGCGCTGAAGGAGCTCTGGGCGCAAGTTGCTAACGAATGCTTGGAACGGACCGGCGACGAAGGCGCGCGATCCGGGAAGCGAACGCCGTAGTCGCGCGGCAGGCAAAAACCAGCTACTAACCGAGATTTCCTGCCGGGCAGTTATTCCTTGCGTCCACCCTTCTTAGGAGGCAGATGGATTGGGCTGCTGGTGGAGAACTTACAAGGCTGATGAGGGGAATTGAGGAAGATCGCAGGCACTGGTCCCGGGTGGCGGCAGAATGGACAGCGTGGGCGCGAACGCCGAACCACGATGCTTTTTGGGCATATAGGGCTTCACTGGCGGCGTTCATTGGCGCCGGTGGTGGTGAAGCTCTTGACGTAGGTTGTGGGGAAGGCCGCGTCTCGCGCGAGTTGATGGCTCTCGGCTACCGGGTGACCGCAACCGATCCAGTCAGCGAACTGTTAGAAGCCGCCGCCCAGGCCAAATCTGCCCATGATTACGCCGTTGCAAGAGCAACTAAATTACGGTTCGAAGATGGTCGCTTCGATCTTGTCGTAGCCTATAATGTCGATGTCCCTGCGGCTCTGAGGGAAGTCAGGCGGGTCATGCGTCCGAGTGGGCGAGTTGTTATCTCAGTAGTGCATCCTATTGCGGATCACGGCCGGTTTTCCAACAGCGAGACGAACGCGCCGTTTGTGCTGCACGGCACGTACTTCGGCAGGCAGGGCTTCGAAGCTGTGGAGGAGCGTAACGGCCTGCGGATGCATTTTGCGGGATGGACGCAATCCCTCGAAGCCTATGCAGCGGCGCTGGAGAACGCAGGGCTGGCGATCATATCACTTTCCGAACCCCTGCCGGACGTTTCTGAGGGACGGGATCACATGAGACGCTGGACCCGCATCCCGTTATTTCTATGGCTGAAGGCCCGCCCCTTAACCGATGCTCAGGCGAGCGCCTTTTCCGCAGGCGGGTAGCGGCGAAGCAGGCGGAGCATAAGCAGCATGGCAGGCAGGGCGGCGAACATTGTGATGGCATAGAACAGGGTCCAGCCTGTCGCCTGAGCGAGGAAACCGGAGAGGCCCCCGACGGTTCGGAGGGCGATCGCGGCGACGGATGAAAGTAGCGCGTACTGAGTGGCGGTGAAGGCGGGGGAACAAAGGCCAGAAAGGTAGGTAATGAAGGCGGCGTCGGCCATGCCCTCGGCAAAGGCCTCGCTAACGACGGTGAGGAAGAGGATATGGCGTTCGCCGGCGGAGGTGGCGAGGAGTAGATACATGGCCATGGCGGCGGTCTGGACGCAGCCGGTGGCCAGCAGGGCCCGGCCGACACCGAGGCGGGCGACAAGCCAGGCTCCGGCGGCGGTGCCGGCGAACGTCGCCGCGAGGGAGAAGGGGCCGTTCGCGACGGCGATGCTGGCGCGGTCGAAACCGAGGTGAGTGTAGAATGGGGCAGTCATGACGCCCGCCATGGCTTCACCGAGTTTGAACAGGGCGACAAAGCCGAGGATCGTTAGGGCGCCGGGGCGGGAGAGGATTTCGCGCAGGGGCTCGATCACGGCGGTACGGAGGCGAACAGCGAGCCCGGCGGTGGTTAGGCGGGGTGCCACCTCGGGTTCGGGGGCGAGCAGGGTGACCAGCATGCTGAAGGCGAGCAGCACAGCGACGGCTAGAAGCGAGCCGTGCCAGCCCCAGATGTCGGCAGCTTTGATGGCTCCGGCGCCGGAGACCAGGAGGGCGATGCGGTAACCCCAGACATAGGCCGCCATGGCGGCGCCCTGAGCGCGGGACGGAAACGTTTCGATGCGCCACGCATCGATGACGATGTCCTGGCTGGCGGAAAGGAAAGCAACGAGGGCGGCCGCTTCGATTGCGCCGATGGGGGCGGCAACGGGGTTGGAAAGCGCCAGCAAAGCGGCAGAGAGGGCGAGCAGGGGCTGGATGGTGGCGAGCCAGCCGCGACGACGGCCAAGGACGCGGAGGGGCGGCCGGACCTGGTCGAGCAATGGGGCCCAGAGGAATTTCAGTGAATAGGCGAGGCCTATGTTGGCGGTAAGGCCGATCAGGGCCAGGGAAACGTGACCTTCGGAGAGCCAGAGGCGGAAAGTGAAGCCGGAAAGAGGTAGCGGGAGGCCGCTCGCAAACCCGTAGGCGCCCATGAGCCAGAGTCTGGGATCGGCCAGAATGGGTCGGTCTGGAGCGTCCTGCATTGGACGCTTGGTGCGGGAGATGGCTGGATTCTGCAAGCAGTCATGCGGGTGGTCGGAGTCGAACCGACACTCTGTCACCAGAACCGGATTTTGAGTCCGGCGCGTCTACCAATTCCGCCACACCCGCGCGGCAAAGGAAGGATAGAGCATCGGCCCGGGTAAGTCATCACCGCAGGCGGGCCGCGGCCTCTGAGTGCAGGTGCTGCTTGGGGATTAAAGGCAGGCCGGACGCCTTGACGATAGGGGGCGGATGGTCCATCTCCAGAGCAATCAGGACCGCGTCGGTCCGGTTAGAGAAAACTTGCATTGCTTGAGGTTCGTCATGCTGCGGCTGTCGAAGCTGACCGACTACGCCGTTGTGGTTCTGGTGCGATTATCCCGAGGCGAGGCGGTGCAGACCTCGCCGGGGATTTCGGCCTCCACCGGCATACCGGAGCCGACGGTGGCCAAAGTGCTGAAAGCGCTGGCATGTAGCGGCTTGGTGGCCTCGCAGCGGGGGGCGCATGGCGGCTACCGGCTGATGCGGCCGCTAGGCGCGATACCGATAGCCGACGTGATTGAGGCGATTGATGGTCCGATTGCGCTGACGGCTTGTGTGGATGGTGGAACGGGTATGTGCGAGGTAGAGCGGATCTGCCCAATGCGGGGGCGCTGGGATCCAGTGAACGAGGCGATCCATCAGGCGCTTACCAACATTACGTTGGCGGACATGCAGGAGGCATCACTGCCACGCCCGGTCGTTGTACGCCCTGCGATCAACGTTGCTGAATAGGATGATTTGATGTCTGCTACGACCGAAACGCTCGAGACCGTTCAGACCTTTACTCAGAGTGGGTACAAGTGGGGTTTCGAGACAGATATCGAGACCGAACTCGCGCCGAAGGGGCTGAATGAAGAAACCATCCGGCTGATTTCGGAGCGCAAGGGCGAGCCCGAATGGATGCTGGCATGGCGGCTGAAGGCGTATGCGGGATGGACGCAGATGGAGGAGCCGCACTGGGCTCGGGTCTGGCATCCGCCGATCGACTATCAGGGCATTCACTACTACGCCGCACCGAAGAGGAAGTCAGCGCCGAAGTCGCTCGATGAGGTCGATCCGGAGCTGCTGGCGACATACGAGAAGCTGGGAATTCCGCTCAACGAGCGGGCGATCCTGGCGGGCGTGGAGCAGGGCGTATCGAGCGTTGCGGTTGATGCGGTGTTTGATAGCGTGTCCGTAGCAACAACGTTTCGGGAGACGCTACAGAAGGCGGGAGTGATGTTCTGCCCGATCAGTGAGGCGATACGCGAGTATCCGGACTTGGTCCGGCAGTATCTGGGGTCGGTTGTCCCGGTCGGGGATAATTTCTTTGCGGCACTGAACAGCGCGGTGTTCACGGACGGGAGCTTTGTTTATGTCCCGAAGGGCGTGCGCTGTCCGATGGAGCTGTCCACGTACTTCCGGATCAATGCACGGAACACCGGGCAGTTTGAACGGACGCTGATTATAGCGGATGCCGGGAGCTATGTGAGCTACCTGGAAGGCTGCACGGCGCCGATGCGCGATGAGAACCAGTTGCATGCCGCGGTGGTCGAGCTGGTCGCGCTGGAGGACGCACAGATCAAGTACAGTACCGGTGCAGAACTGGTACCCTGGTGATGCCGAAGGCCGCGGTGGGATCTATAACTTTGTAACCAAGCGGGGTGCATGCCGCGGCGCGCGGGCGAAGATCTCCTGGACTCAGGTCGAGACCGGATCGGCGATTACCTGGAAATATCCGTCTTGCATTCTGGAGGGTGACGACAGCGTCGGCGAGTTTTACTCGGTTGCGGTGACGAATAACCGTCAACAGGCGGATACCGGCACCAAGATGATGCATATCGGCCGGAATACGCGGAGCACGATCGTGTCGAAGGGGATCAGCGCCGGGCGTTCCAATAACACCTATCGGGGGCTGGTAAGGATTCTGCCGCGCGCGACGAACGCACGGAATTTCACGCAGTGCGATTCGCTGCTGATCGGTGATCGTTGCGGGGCTCATACCGTGCCGTATATTGAGAGCCGGAACCCAAGCGCGAAGGTGGAGCATGAAGCGACCACATCGAAGATCGCCGATGACCAGTTATTCTATTGCCGGCAGCGCGGGTTGAGCGAGGAAGACGCGGTCAATTTGATTGTGAACGGGTTCTGTAAGGAGGTTTTCAAGGAGCTGCCGATGGAGTTCGCGGTCGAGGCGCAGAAGCTGCTGGCGGTCAGCCTGGAAGGATCGGTGGGCTGACCATGCTGGAAATTCACAATCTTAGCGTATCCGTCAGCGGCACTCCGATCCTGCGTGGGATCGATCTGACGGTCCCGGACGGCGAAGTCCATGCGCTCATGGGGCCGAACGGGTCTGGCAAGTCCACGCTGGCATACGCGATGGCCGGGCGGGAAGATTATGAGGCGACGGACGGGCAGATCCTGTTCAATGGACAGGATCTGCTGGCGATGGAGCCGGAGGAGCGGGCGGTCGCCGGCGTGTTCCTGGCATTTCAGGCGCCGGTGGAGCTGCCGGGTGTGGGGAATGCCAATTTCCTACGTACGGCGCTGAACGCGATGCGGCGTGTTCGTGGCGAGCCGGAGCTGGATGCGGTGCAGTTTCTGAAGATGGCGCGGGCGGAAGCAAAGCGGCTGGCTATCCCTGAGGAGATGCTGCGGCGGAATGTGAATGTCGGGTTCTCCGGCGGCGAGAAGAAGCGCAACGAGGTGCTGCAGATGGCAATTCTGCGGCCGCGGGTGGCGATTTTGGATGAGACCGACAGCGGGCTGGATATCGACGCGCTGAGGATCGTGGCCGAGGGAGTGAATGCGCTGCGTGGGCCGGAGTTTTCATGTCTGGTGATTACGCACCACCAGCGAATACTGAACCATTTGCAGCCGAATAGGGTGCACGTGCTCTCGGGCGGCCGGATCGTGCGGTCTGGCGGGCCGGAGCTGGCGCTGGAGCTGGAGGCGCGGGGTTATGCCGGTCTGGAGGCGCAGGCGGCATGAGCATCGAGCGGTTTACAGGCATTGACGGGTTTCTGGCCCGGTATCGTGGCTTGCGGAACCGGTTGCCGGGTGACATGGCGGCGCGCGATGCGGCGGCGGAGGCGTTTCGCGAGCTGGGATTTCCCGGGCGGCGGGTCGAGGCATGGAAATACACCGACCTGCGGCCGCTAGCCGTGGCGGCATTTCATGAGCCGCTAAGCACCGTTGAGGACAGCGCGTATCTGGAAGGCGTACCTCGTGTGGCGGAGACGCGGCTGGTGTTTGTCGATGGACGGTATCGGCCGGATTTATCGGATGCTGCGCCCGCGTGGTTTCGGTCGTTTCAGGATGAACCGCGGTTTGGCGTGCTGGCCAGGCCGGATCGTGATGTCATGGTTGCATTAAATACGATGCTGGCGGAGGACGGCGCGCAACTGTTCGTGCCGGAGGGCGTCGATGCCGGGGTGATTCAGATCGCGCTGGTAAACGGTAGCGGAACGGCGCTGCCGAGCGCGTCCCATCCGCGACATGCGATTCGGCTGGGACCCCGTGCGCGATTGACGCTCGTGGAGACGAGTTTGGGCGAGGGCCCGTATTTGCATAACCCGGTGCTTGAGATCGAGGTTGCGGACGGCGCGGTGCTTGAACATGTGCGATTGCAGGACGAGGCGCCGGCGGCTTTTCACCTGGCAACGGTGTACGCCGAGATTGGCACAGGCGGCACGTATGACTGCTTTACCCTGAATGTCGGCGGGCGGCTGGTGCGCACGGAGATTCACACGCGGCTCACAGGCGAGGGTGGGGCGGTGCATCTGAATGGCGCGCAACTGCTGCGGGACGTGCAGCATGCCGATTTTACCTCGGTGGTGCGGCATGACGCGCCGGGGTGTTCCTCGCGTCAGATAGTGAAGAACGTGTTGGAAGGACGGTCCCGCGGTGTATTCCAGGGCCGGATCGAGGTCGCTCGGGCGGCACAGAAGACCGACGGATACCAGATGAGCCAGGCGTTGTTGCTGTCGCCGGATGCGGAGGTGGATACTAAGCCGGAGCTGGAGATTTTCGCCGACGATGTGAAATGCAGCCATGGGGCGACGGTCGGCGAGCTCGATGCGGAGCAGATGTTTTACCTGCGTTCGCGCGGCGTGCCGGAGAGCGAGGCACGTGCGATATTGGTGCGGGCGTTTCTTGCGGAAGCGGTGGAAGCGGTGCGGAATGAAACCGCCAGGAGGGCACTGGAAAGTGCCGTCGAGGCGTGGTGGTCAAGGGAAGCGGCATGAACGTCGGGGTGCAGCCCATTAGCTTGGACGTGGCACGGATACGCCAGGATTTTCCAATCCTGAGTCAGACCGTGCGCGGCAAGCCGTTGGTGTTTCTCGACAGCGCGGCCTCGGCACAGAAGCCGCGGGCAGTGATCGATGCAATGCGAACTGCGATGGAGACGCAGTACGCGAACGTGCATCGCGGGCTGCACTGGATGAGCGAACGCACGACCGATGCGTACGAGGCCGCGCGAGAGGCGGTAGCGCTTCTCATGAATGCGCGCGATCACAGCGAAGTCGTGTTCGTCCGGAACTCCACCGAGGCCATCAATCTGGTAGCCCACAGCTATGGCCGCGGGATCATGCAGCCGGGCCAGGCGGTCTTGATCTCGGCGATGGAGCACCACTCGAACATCGTTCCCTGGCAGTTGCTGCGGGAGACGCAAGGAATAGAGCTGCGGGTGGCGCCGATCACAGATGCGGGCGAACTGGATATGGCGGCGTTCGAGGCGCTGCTGGAGGACGGCAAGGTCGGTCTTGTGGCGATGACGCATATGTCGAACGTCCTGGGCACATATACGCCCGCGGCGCGGATCTCCCGTATCGCTCATGCGCATGGGGCGAAGGTGCTGTTTGATGGCTCGCAAGCGATCGTGCACCGGCGCGTGGATGTGCAGGACCTCGATGCCGATTTCTATGTTTGGACGGGCCATAAGCTGTATGGGCCGACCGGCATCGGTGTGCTGTGGGCGCGACGCGAACTGTTGGAGGCAATGCCGCCGTTTCTTGGCGGTGGGGAGATGATCTCCTCGGTCACGTATGAACGGTCCACATGGGCGGCTGTGCCGCACAAGTTCGAGGCGGGGACACCGGCGATCGTGGAGGGGATCGGGCTCAAGGCGGCGATCGACTACGTACAGAGCATCGGCTATGACCCGATAGCGGCGCATGAGGCGGAACTGACCGATCATGCGCTTGCGCGGCTATCGGAGGTCCCGGGGTTGCGGATACTCGGCCAGGCGCAGGATCGCGGCGGGGTGGTTTCGTTCGCCATGGACCGGGCTCATGCGCATGATGTAGCGACCCTGTTGGATCGGCAGGGGATTGCGGTGCGGGCAGGACACCATTGTGCCGAACCGCTGATGCGGCGGTTCGGGTTGGAGAGCACGGCACGGGCGAGCTTTGCTGTTTACACGACGCATGAGGAAATCGATGCGCTGGCCGATACGCTCGCGCGCGTGCGGGAGTTTTTTGCGTGATGTTCGACGATCTGCGTGACCTTTATCAGGAAGTGATCCTGGATCACGGGCGGCGCCCGCGACACGCCCGGAAGCCCCAGCACTTCGACGCGACGGCGAAAGGCGACAACCCGATGTGCGGCGACCGGGTCCAGGTGTTTGTTACGTACGGGCCCGACGGCGCGATTGCCGACACATCGTTCGATGCGCGGGGATGCGCGATCAGTGTTGCCTCGGCGGATTTAATGGCGGAAACGGTCGCCGGCCATAGCCAAGGCGATGTGCGGGCGATGTTCGAGGCGTTCCGGGAAATGGCGCGGACCGGGCTCTGTCCGGCTTGCGAGGCACGCTTGAAAGAGCCGCTGGAGCGGCTTGAACCGCTGGCGGGGGTTCACGAATATCCCTCGCGAGTGAAGTGCGCGACGCTACCTTGGCACGCACTGATCGCCGCCTTGGACGGCGTGCAGGAGGCTACCAGTGAATGACATGACCGCAATACCGCAGGCGCATACGTCCTGGACACCCGAAGGTGAGGTTGCCCCCAAGCCAACCGAAGAGGCGGTCATCGCCGCCTGCTCCAGCGTGTATGACCCGGAAATCCCAGTGAACATCTTTGACCTCGGGCTGATTTACGCAGTTGAGATCGAGGACGACGGCATCGTTCGGGTGGAAATGACGCTGACCGCTCCTGGCTGTCCGAGCGCACAGGAGCTGCCGGAGCAGGTGCGGGAAGCAGTGATGGCGGCGCCGGGGGTCAAAGACTGTATCGTGGACACTGTGTGGGATCCACCATGGGACCCTAGCCGGATGAGCGAGGAAGCCCGGCTGCAGTTGAATATGTTCTGAGTGGAGCCAATTTAGCCGTCATGAGCGCAACGACCACAACTCCCCGGCGGCCGGCCCGGGCACTCCCCCCGCTGATGACCCTGACGGAAGCGGCAGCCGAGCGGCTGCGGCAGTTGTATGCCCGCGGGGAGCAGGGAAAGCTGCTGCGGATCGGGGTGAAGACGAAGGGGTGCTCGGGGCTGTCATATGACATGACCTGGGCGGATACACCCGCTGCTACCGATGAGGTAGTGCACGATAAGGGCCTGACCGTGCTGGTTGACCGGAAGGCCAGCCTGTTCCTTATCGGCACGGTGATGGATTACGAGACGAAAGCGCTCGAGTCCGGGTTTACCTTCACCAACCCGAACGAAAAGGGACGGTGCGGGTGTGGGGAGAGCTTTCACGTCTGATCTTTACGACACAGACGGCTTGGCGTGGGCGGAGCAACAGACTGAGTTGCTGCGGCGGCTTGCTGCCGGCGAGCGCGTGAATGAGCTGGTGGACTGGCCCCATGTAATCGAAGAGGTGCAGGACGTGGGTCTGTCCGAGTTGCGGGCATGCCGTCGCCTGCTGCGCCAGGCAATGATGCACCTTTTAAAGCTGCACGTATGGCCGGACGGTCCGGACGTTCCTCACTGGCGTGGAGAGGTCGCGACGTTTCTGACCGATGCACAGGATTGTTTCGCACCCTCACGTGACGACTATGCGGCGGCGGCCAGCAAAGGTGCGGAGGCGCGACCAAGTCATCAGTCGGGCCGTGCGAACTGGACACTCAGCGTTCCGCGCCTGTTCTCAGGCATGCTGGCTCCCGCAACGGCGCGTGTAGGGGTTCCGATTGCGTCCGAATTGACCTAGAATACCCTCGGTCCCAGAGGACTGCGCTGATCGGAGCAGGATTGTCCCTGATCGTCATGCTATGGTAGCAGCTCTTCAGTTACAAGATTGGCCACCTAAAGCCACCGGGCTCGGCAGGAGACCACATGAGCGGAGCGGGTTACAAGGACTTGATGCGCAGCGATAAGCAGAGCCTTTTGGAGCAGATAAATCGGGACCTCCCGAAGGAGGTAGATTGGAAAGATGGTGCACGCCGTTATCTCGAATATCACTTCAAACAGAGCGGACGCGCTGCCATTGAGCATTATTCCTTCACGAAGCCTTTTTGCCTTCTTGGCGCCGGCGATTTGGCGATTGATGAGATGGTTGGCTACTTTGACAACTTTATCAATATGGTGAGGTTCGTTCGCCCTAAACCGGGGGCGCGAGTGCTAGATGTCGCCTGTGGGGGCGGGTGGGTATCACATTACCTTACAAAAATGGGGTGCAAAACGTTCGGATTCGACATTTCAACTGATTTCGTTGAGCTCGCAAAGCGGCGTATTGCCAATGACACCACACTCTCCCTCTCTACGGAGGAAATAGAGTCGATGTTCGCGGTCATTGACGTTGAGACAAGCCCCCTCCCGGCCGAGCATGCAGCTCAGTTTGACCTCGCAATTCTAGAAAGCTGCTTGCATCATTTTTTTGATCCGATATCGGCAATGCAGCACATCTCGAATGCTATGAAGTCCGACGGTATAGTAGTCATCATTGAGGGCGAAAATAGAAACGGTGTGATCCGTCGTGAGTGGATGAACGTGATGCTGGAGACCAATACCTTAGAGCGCCCTTATCCTAGGCAGGAATTGGTTCAGATCTTAAATGCTGTTGGACTACCTTTCGTGGGGTTTCTCGGCCAAGTTAACGGTTGGCTTTCGCCGGCCGATCCAAGAGTTGACGCCCTATCTGAGGAAGTCCGAGCCTCGGCTGAGGCTATGAATCTTTGTATCTGCTCAAAGACAGCAGCACCGATCGCCAAGCTGTTTCCACATGGGCAGACGCAGAATTTGCCAGCGGTGCCGGCTCCGGAGTGCGCCGCGAAAGACACTTCGACGCGAGTCTCGGCCCTCCAACGGTTCATACAGGGGGTTCTGGGGGCCGCGGCACATACTTTCGGAGATTCCAAATAACTCGGATTGCGGCAGTAGTGAAGTTTGCTGCCGATAGACCACGCACGGGCCTGGGCTCTATTAGAGGCGTATCACGATCCTGGTTCTGGCGTTCGAGCCAACCTGATCACTTCGTTCCTTTGGTCTGTTGAAGCGAGATTGCCACCGACAGTGCCCTTTGATCACCACTTGGCATAATGCGGGCGGGAACGAACGTACTACTCGCCGTCAGCACAACGGTCACGTTTGCCGGTAGCTGGATACTCTTGCTGTCGGATCGGGTAATTCGATAAACCGACTTAGCCGTCCCATTTGCAAGCGTGACATACACTGGGTCATTTGGGGGACGCCACTGGCCGTCCAAGGTCAAAACTGCAGGGGCGCCCTGGTTATAAATAGTCACTCGCTGGCCCATCCAGTTGAAGGGCGTCGACGATGGCCAGTAATCGCCTGCTATATGAGTGTATTTGAGCAGATTTTCGGGCGGGACGTGAATCACGGTCACCCCAAGCTCAACACGTTGCGGCCAGTGCTGTGCCACAATCGCAGCGGCGACCGAGACAGGCGTGCCGGGACCAATCACGATGTAATCCACGTGATGAGTTGCGCAGAAACCGGCAAGATCATTGCTGAACTGTGGGCTCGTCGAACCTGTAGCTAGATCGCTCAAGACACTCGCCCAGTCCCACTCACGATACGGCACAAACCCTACATAGCCGGTCGGCTGCGTAAACTGCATCCCTGCATCGAACTGCCAGGCCAGGCCGGGTTGAAGTCCTCCGGCCGGCAGCACCAGGACGTTGGACATGTTCCCGAGTTCCCGGCCAACAGTTTCTGGCGTGAAGAAGGGTTGTGCAGGCCACCGGACCCATCCGAAGACGCGCGCGTTCGGGATAAGAAACGCACAGGCGACACCCGCAAGTGCAAATCTCCACAGTCGCCACGAGCAGCTATTCGGACCCGCTAGATACAGCGCGGTCGTAACCGAAGCAGCCAGCGCAACATACATGGTGAATCGAGTAGGCAAGGCCGCGCGAATTAACGGCAAGTGCAGAGCCAGTGACCAGGGCAATGGCAACCATGTCTGCACTCCCCCGACCTGCAGCATTGGGCCCAGGCTCAGGATAATGAGCACACACGTTGCAATTAAGAGCGCTCTTGTATACCGGTCCACAAACCGATCTCGGAAATGGAACGCCAGCAGAAGAATCAAGGGCATACCTAAATATGCGCCCTGCCCAGAGGCATCACCGCTGAAGTGTCCGGAGACGGACGCGAACACCGATCGGCCTAGGCGGGTAACCACGGTCGGCACTATATAATTGAGCAGATCGGCAGAGTACACGAAGGGCGAATTTATCTCCGGCGGAACGTCCGGCAATCCCTTTATAAGGTAGAAAAGGAACGGCGCAGTCAGCACGATCGTCGCCAAGCCTGCAAACAAGATGTCGATCGCGAGTTGCCACAAAGCCGGTCGATCGGTGGCTGGCGCGCATATAAGGAAAATCAGCCAGGTGATCGCCCCGAGCACGCAAAGGGTCGCCACAAGCTCTGTAGAAAGTCCCAGCTCAATTACCAAAACAGCAGTTAATGCTGCAACGAAGGCCGTTCTTCCCATTTCGGCGCGCGCGCGCCCGACACATAGCAAAACTGCAAGGGGCACGAGAAAGGCCAGATCGATTGCCAGATGGCCAAGCAGTTGACCGAGTTCATAGGAGGAGAATCCAAACAGGTAACCGCCAACGAAGGCGGCAGGCCAGTCACGTGTGAGATACCACGCCAATAGGAACGCCGTCCAGGCCGTAAGCGCTGGAGCAACTATCGTCCAGAAATTGAAAGTGAACACTGGTCCGGCCAGCAGCGTAAGAGGCCAGGCGAACACAGCAGCCGACGGCACGGACGTAGCCCAAGTGAGATTAAATCCGTTAGGATACCAGACATAGTGAGAAATGAACGGATTTAGATGATGGGTAATCGCGAACGGCCACCAGTAGAGGAACCAGATAAAAGCGATAGGGTCTGGCCCATCGCCGAGGTAGTTCCGCACCCAGTCTCGTGCGTGATCGAAGAAGGCTATTGATAGAGCAAAATACAAAGTAAATGGCAGAACCAGCTTTACGACCCACCATACACGTTCGCGTTTTCCTCTGCCGCGGTCCGAAGACGAACTCTCCGCGATGACCTCTCCGCGGTTAAAGCCTAGCTTTGCAACCATAATTGCTCGTTGGACACGGCACGGAATCAAATGGCATCCCTCAATGTTCCCGACATCCCCAATGCGCCAGGCGCGGCTAGCAGGCATTGCGACAGAGTGCAAGTGCGCTGCGGCCCCGCCGCCGCCTCGCGTCTGGTCCGCTGTTCACAGCTTGTGAGCGAGCTTAGGAGTGAAGCACCACCTCGCAAGCCTGGCTCCTCTACGCAGCACCCGCCGCACGCCGGGAGGGAAACGATGCGCCACCGCGCGAAACGGCCAAGTCATCCGCCACGCAGTGGACTGCAACAAGGCATCCCGCTGGCGTTCTGCCTGCGCGGCCTTAAACTCAGCCTCTCTGGCCCTCGCCTCAGCCTGTCTGGCTCGGTCCTCGGCTTCTCTGGCCATGGCATTAGCCCGTTCTGCGCGGGTCTCGCTATGCTCAGCCTGTAAGTTCGCTTGGTAAACGTCGCGACGCGCGGCAGCTATCTGGGCAGCGATCCGCTCGCGCGCCCATTCGCTTTCCCGTATCCGAGCTTCCCACGTGCTCGCACTGGCCTCGGCCTCTCGCCGAGCAGGATCCGCCTCCACCATCGCGTTTTGCATGCCTGGGGAGAAGGCAGCCGCAGTTGCGTGCAACAGGGGCTCCCGAGACTGCGCGTTTGGCCATACCGATATCGCTTCTATAGGGGATGCGCCAGGACTTCGTACCGCCCACGGTCGCCTACGCCGAGGTGGTGCAGCCAATGCCGAGGAGCCCGCCGCCTTGTAGATTATATTTGGATTATGAAATGGATCAGTCTCCATCAGCGACTTCCAGAGGTCGTGTCACGGAGTTGGTAGAAATTGGCGGAGCGCGGTCTCCGACCGGCTCAGGTTAGCGCGTCATGCGGCGAGATCAATGCGTTGAGGAGCAGGCGCTTCGGCGAGCGTCTGCCAGCCGTCGACCTTCCGCATGGTGATTTGGCCGGACGCTAATAGCGCCCAGAACAGCATCGCTGCGGTCTCCGCCGACGGCAGCACGGTCTGGGTCTTGATACGGCGCTTGAACTCCTCGTGCAGCCGCTCGACGGCATTGGTCGTGCGGGCCGATCGCCATTGGCTGTCGGGCAACCGGGTGAAGCTGAACAGCTTCTCTCCAGCTTCCTCCAGGGTGTCGGCCACGCCGCGGCACTTCAATCGCCACTTGCGGATGAACGCCTTGCGGCGTGTTTCGACCTCCTTTGCCGTCTTGGCGTAAATCATATCGTTGTAGTCGTTCGAGATCTCTTCGTGCAGCCGTTCAGGCGCGTTCGCCAGGAGGTTACGATGCTTGTGCACCGTGCAGCGCTGCACCAACGCGTCCGGCCACACCAGCTCGAGCGCCTTCTCCAAACCCGGCGCGCCATCGAGGGTGACGAAACCCGGCGCTTTCAGCCCGCGCGAGGTGAGATCGTCGAGCAGACCGCGCCAGGCGGCCTCGCTCTCACCACCCATGTTGCGCACCGCGAGCAGCACTTTCTGACCATCACGCCGGATCCCCAGCACCACCAATAACGAGATCGACGTCGCCCGCCGATCCAGCCGCACTTTCACCACCGTGCCATCGAGAATGAGCCGGACAACATCCTCGTCGGCGAGCGAACGGTGGCACCAGGCCCCCCAGTCCACCTGTATTTTCCGCCAGACTCGGCTCACAGTATCCTTTGAGACCGACCCCTTGAACAGCGCTGCCAACGCCCGCCGCACGCGACGCGTGTTGGTGCCCGACAGATAGGCGCCGGCAATCAGCGCCTCCACCTGCTTCGTCATGCGCGCATAGCGTGGAAGAACTTCGCTGCGCCATTCCTGGCTCGTTCCATCACCGTTGTTCAGTCGCGCGCGTGGCACACTGATCGTCACCGGCCCAAATGAGCCGAGCAGCTGGCGTTGCCGTCGACCATGACGATACCCGACCCTCGGTGCCGGTTCGCTGCTGTGTACTTGCCTCGGCCGCTGGTAGCGTGGTCGCCCCAGCGCCTGATCCAACTCTTCGTCGATCAGCGCTTCGATGAAGCCGCGAATCTGATCCCGGATGCCTCTCTCAATGGGGTCGAACCACGTCTCGCCGAGCAAGGCTGGCGACGTCGCCGTGGGGTTTCTGCTATGCTTCTCCATGGTGTGGTCTCCTTCGGCGTCTCACCGCCAAATCGGCTGGGTTGCATCAGCCGGAGACTACACCGCCGTGAATTTCCACCACTCTCGCGAGTACGTCATGAAAGCTAATGATTGCCTGTGGGTGAAAGTCTCATCCGGCCAAAGTCGTAGCGGGCAGGTCGGGACCGAGTCTTGCGGGCGCCGCGGTAACGCGGGGTTCGAAGTGTAGACAGGGGCCATGCCGGGTGCGGGGTTGAGCCACGAAAGGTGAAGATCGCGGAGGCCGAGTGTGTTCGCGTACACGAAGGCAGCACGTGCGTCATCGCTAGGCGAGATGACGTCGCTCCGCCGGGGTCGAAGGCCGCATCACGTATGGAAAGCAAGCATTGGAACATGAGAGGCCCGACCGGGTCCGCCGGATTGGTCTCCGGCGGGGGATGGAGGCAAGGGACAACCGGAGCCGACATCCGAGCTGAGGTCGGGAGTCGGACTGGCGCATAGTACCGATGACGCCGTCGAAGGAAACGAAGCGCGCCGCGGGAAGGAGCCAGCCCGGGAGGAGCCCTGGCGAGAGGGGCGAGGTCCGGACACAGAGCCGGGTCACCTGGCCATCCATCCTCGCACGGGTGAACGCAGCGGCTCGCAAGGCCGCCCAGACCCGGTTCACCGCCCTGCTGCATCACGTCGACGTCGCTGCGCTCGAACGAGCGTTTCGACGTCAGAAGCAGCGGGCGAGCGCGGGAGTCGATGGGGTCACGGTGGCGGACTACGAGCAGAACCTGGAAGCCAACCTCCAGGACCTCTGCACGCGCGTCCACACCGGGCGCTACCGGCCACAGCCGGTCAGGCGTGTCTACATCCCGAAAGCAGATGGCGGGCAGCGCCCGCTCGGTATTCCAACCCTGGAGGATAAGATCGTCCAGGGTGCGGTCGCCGAGGTGCTGAGCGCCATCTACGAAGTCGACTTCCTTGGTTTCTCCTATGGCTTTCGGCCGGGGCGGAATTCACACCACGCTCTGTCGGCGTTTCACACGGCGATCATGAGCCAGCACGTGAATTGGGTGCTCGATGCCGACATCCGTAACTTCTTTGGCTCGGTCGACCACGAGTGGTTGTTGCGGATGGTAGCGCACAGGATCGCCGATCCACGAATCATCCGACTGATCCGGATGTGGCTTGAGGCGGGCGTCCTGGAGGGCGATGAGTGGCACCAGACGGACGAGGGAACGCCGCAAGGCGCGGGCATCAGCCCGCTGCTCGCCAACATCTTTCTGCACTATGTGCTCGATCTCTGGGTCCACCAATGGCGCCGTCGCCATGCACACGGTCGCGTGTCGATCGTGCGTTATGCCGACGATTTCGTGATGGGCTTCGAGAAATCGGCCGATGCGCAGCAGATGCTGGCGAACCTCAAGGAGCGACTGGCGAAGTTTGGCCTGTCGTTGCACGAGGACAAGACGCGCCTGATCGAGTTTGGCCGATTGCCGGCCTTGACTCGGCAGCAACGCCACGAGCGGCGCCCAGAAACCTTCGCCTTTCTTGGCTTCACCCACTACTGCGGGTGGACCCGGGATGGCAGGTTCATCGTGAAGCAGAAAACTCAGGGCAAGCGCCTGACGCGTAAGTTGAAGGCGCTGCGCCAGAACGCGTGGCGGCACATGCACGCGCCAGTGGCCGATCAGCATTGCTGGCTATCCAGCGTGCTACGAGGTCACTACGGCTACTACGGGGTGCCGCACAACTGGCGCGCTATGAGCGGGTTCCATCAGGAAGTCTGACGAATCTGGATCACCTGCCTCCGGCGGCGAAGCCAGAAGGGCCGGCGTATGACCTGGGACCAGTTCCAAGCCCTGACCGAGCGCTTTCCCTTGCCGCAACCTCGTATCACTCATCCTTGGGTGGCAGGCACGGCGCGATGTGGGTAACTCCCGGGAAGAGCCGGGTGCGGGAAAGCCGCATGCCCGGATCTGTGAGGGCGAAGCCGAATGGCCTAGCTACTCGACCGGCACCCTTCCAGAACCGACCGAAGTATCTCGCCTCTTGCTGAGCCAGCGCAACTCGGTCCGCCGATTCTCTGTCGTAGCCTCGCGACGCACACTCGACGTGGGAAAGCTCCGCGAATGGGGTCCAAATGACGCGATACCCGTGGTCTCCAATGCGCAGACACAGATCGACATCGCTAAAGGAGACCCTTAAATTCTCGTTCAGTCCGCCAACTTCAAAGAATACCGATCGGCGCAAGGCGAGGCAGGCGCCGGTAACGGCAGAAACAGCACGAGTAAGCGCGAGCTCGCCACCGGGCCCCTGCTCCAGCCGGTCCGCGAACCGAAGCTGATGCTGCGGCCAAACCCCGGGTCCGAGCACCATGCCTCCGTGCTGCACCCTCCCATCAGGGTAGAGAAGCTTTGCCCCCACCGCCCCAACATCCGGCCGCACCACGTAGCTGACCAACTCTCGTAGCCAGTTGGCTCCAATCACATCGGTATCGTTGTTAAGCAGTACCAGTATCTCGCCCCGCGCCTCCTGCGCGGCCAGATTATTCAGCTTGGAGTAGTTGAATGGTCCGGGGCATGGCAGAACCCAAACTCGAGGGTCCTGAGATAATTGGTCGAGTAGTTCAGTGGTCACAGACTCCTTACTATCGTTGTCTAAGATCAGAACTTCGATCGCTGGATAGTCTGTGCAATTCAGAAGCCCCTCCACACACCGTACCAGCAAATCTGCCCGATCGCGTGTAGGCACGATGATGGACACGAGGGGTGCCGGCTCCGGCACATCGCGAATAACTCGGTTCCACCCGGGTGCGAGCGGAGCCGCTACAACACGCGCGCTCACGCCCGTTTCAGCCAGGTGCCGGCGGACAATCTCCCGTGCGCCTTCCGGGTTCGAGCCGAGTGACGTTTCCGAGTCCGAGCGACGGTGACACAGCACGGCAGGTACATGATGTATACGCACAGGTGACACGGCGAACCCAGCGCGCAACGAGAGCTCATACAACGCGAGATCCAGGCTCCTGCAGCCTGGTCGCATGCCTCCAATCCGCTGCATCAACCCCTTCCGGTACGCGACCAGCGACCCGACTGCATTGCGCCCGAGCGCCACGTCCGGATCCCAGCCTGTCTTGAACCACGGCATGCACCGCTCTCCAGCGCTGTTCAGCCGATCTTCATCCGTGTACAATAGATCAGGTTCCGGCTCACCTATTGCCGAAGCCAGCTCGTACAGCGCATGCTCTGCCAGCATCACGTCCGGTGAGAGCGGGAGCATGAACTCGCCCTCCGCGCCTGCTAGCGCTGCGTTGAACAGCCGGGCGCTGTCCACAGGGGGCGCTCCGCAATCCGGGAACGTCCGCACGCGTGCGTCACTGACTGAGCTCGCGCCGCGCGGCAGCCACAACTCCCAATGATGGTAAATCTGGTTCAGCACGGAGGTAACAGTCGCATACGACGGAGATGCCAGAGCTCCATCGGGCGTCGGCAGCAACACAATTGAAAACAGTGGCAACACAGGGAATCGCTCCTCGGCTTCCCGGATTGCCTGCCTGTCGTCATTACTGAGCGTATCGTGTGTTTTCACCCAGTTGGGGTAATCATAGAAATTATCGTAAATCCGCATCAAGCCTCGTAGGTTAGCCGCTCACGAATCTCTGCTCGTTTCGCGAATAGACGACCGCGCCCATGGGGTGCAAGCCTCGGTCTGCGTAGACCCTAAATGCGCACGCTGAAAAGACGATTAATGTCGAGATGACCAGGGTGTATCGCCGCTGAATCTCATCATTTACAACAAACCAAGCAAAAAAAGCGGCTCCTGCTCTCGCTCAAAGCCACCAACCGCAACTCCTACCCCCACGCCGCCTCAAAAAACCCCTGATACCCGAACAACCCCACCGCGCCCCCGGTATGCAGGAACACCACCGTCTCCCCCCGTCCGATCTCCCCCTTCCGGATCAGATCGATCATTCCCGCCATCGCCTTCCCCGAATACACTGGATCCAGCAGCACCCCCTCCAGCCGAGCCAGCAACTCCACCGCCTCTCGCATTCCCTCGGTCGGCTGCCCGTATCCCGGCCCCACGTAGTCGCAGTTCGCCTCTACCACCTCGCGCGGAATCCCGCCCCGCACGCCCACGAGTTCCGCCGCCTCCTGCGCCAGCCGGAACACATTCGCCTCCTGCTGCTGCCGAGGCGCCCGCACCCCGATCCCCAGCACCCGTACCCCTGCGTTCACGCCCACCAAACCGGCCAACAGCCCGGCCTGCGTCCCCGCACTCCCTGTCGCATGCACCACCCGGTCGATCTTCAGCCCCATCTCGTCCGCCTGCTGCATCAGCTCCTGCGCGCAGGAGACGTAGCCCAGGGCTCCGACCCGATTGGACCCGCCGCCCGGGATTACATACGGCCGCGGCCCCTCGGCCCGCAGCGCCTCGCCTTTCTTCTCCGCCTCCGCGTTCATATCCAGCCCGCCAGGGCAGTACTCGATCTCGGCCCCCATCAGCCGGTCCAGCAGCACGTTTCCGCTGCCCAGGTAAGCCGCGTCGTTCGTCTCCACCCGGTGCTCCAGCAGAACGCTGCACTTCATCCCCAGCCGGTTTGCCACCGCGACCGTCTGCCGCACATGGTTCGACTGCACCGCCCCTACCGTCACCAGGTGGTCCGCCCCCAGCGCGCGGGCCTCGCCCGCCAGAAATTCCAGCTTCCGGACCTTGTTGCCACCCGTCGCAACGACTGTCCAGTCGTCCCGCTTCATCCAGATCTGCGGTCCGCCCAGGTGCTTCGTTAGGTTCGGGAGTTTCTCAAGCGGGGTTGGCGCGGGGAACAGGCGGATCCGGGGAAAGCGGGCAAGATGCATGGAAGATTTCGGACTCCAGGGCGTGTATCAGCCAGCTTCACCCAGGAAGCGCAACGCCGCAATCCAGCGGCGGAAAGGAGCCAATAACATGAACATCCTGAAGCGTCGCGGGTGGGAACTTCCGGAAAGCCTCGTCACCCCCGAACCTATCGCGCTCAACCGCCGTGCCGTGATTGGCGGCACCATGGCCCTCTCGGCTGCCGCCGCTCTCCCGGCCCGCGCCGTCGGCGTCCCGGTCAATCCCAAGTACCAGCCGGGCCGCGCCATCACACTGGAGAAAGACGTAACCACCTACAACAATTATTACGAATTCAGCGAAGATAAGGACCTCTGGCGCGATGCGCAGAAAATGACCGTCAGCCCGTGGGCCATCCAGATCGAAGGCCTAGTCAAAGCTCCTCGCACCATCGCCTACGAGGATCTGCTCAAGCAGGTGCAGCTCGAGGAGCGCATCTACCGCCACCGCTGCGTAGAGGCGTGGTCCATCGTGGTGCCCTGGATCGGCTTCCCCATGCGTCGGCTGCTGGATATTACCGAGCCCCTGGGCTCCGCCAAATACGTTGCCTTCACCACGGTCGAGGAACCCAAGGTCATGCCCGGCCTGGACAATCCGATCTACCCCTGGCCTTACGTGGAGGCGGTCACGATTCAGGAAGCCGCCAATGACGTCGCGTTCATCACGGTGGGCATGTACGGCAAAATCGGGCCCAACATGCCGAAGCAGGATGGCGCGCCCATCCGTATGACCATTCCCTGGAAATACGGCTTCAAATCCGGGAAAGCCTTCGTGAAAGTGAGCTTCCTCGAACAACGCCCGAAAACCACGTGGGCGGAAATCAACCCAGACGAGTACGGCTTCTGGGCCAACGTCAATCCCGCCGTTCCCCACCCCCGCTGGAGCCAGGCCACCGAGCGCGTCATCGGCACCAACCAGCGCATTCCCACTCAGATCTACAATGGCTATGGCGAATTCGTCGCTTCATTATATGTAGGGATGAAAGGCGAGAATCTGTTCCGGTGATTGTCCAGCGCATCCTTGCCGTCCTTGCAGCGAGCCTGCTTGTCGGGGCCGTCGCTTTGGCCATGCTCGGCCCCCCCGACATGCCCCTCGGTGCGGCCCTCTTTCTCATTGATCACGATCTGGTTCACGCCTTCCAGGGCGGCATCCAGGCCCACTTCGACCAATGGATGTGGGACGATGTCGTCCTGCCCTTCCTCGTTCGTCCGGTCTGGCTGCTGCCCGCCTTCCTGGGCTTGGTCCTCGCCGGCCTTTCGCTCACCCTATCCAATAACCAACGGCGGCCCCAGCGCAGCCAGCGCCGCCGCTTCTAATCGAACCCGAGAAACGCTTCGCTCTCCCGGATCGGCCGCGCTGCTTTCAACCGGGCGATGTCCGGCTTCGGCCGCGCCGTCCGCTCATCGCTCGCCAGCAGTGCCTCGAGTGCCGCCGCGACGGACAGCACCAGCGCATCCCCGCCGCGTGGCCCCACGATTTGCAAGCCGAATGGCATCCCCTGTCGGTCCAACCCTACTGGCAGGGAAAGGGCGGGATGGCCGGCGAGTGTCACCGCGTAGGCCAGCGCAAGCCAATGGAAGTATGTTCGGGTCGGTTTGCCATCGATTTCGGCGGGATAGAGTTCTCGCCAGGACCGCGGGCTGATGGTGATGGCCGGGGTCAGGATCACATCCCAATTTTCGAAGAATGCCTGCCAGCGGCGGTAGTACGCCGTCTGTGCCGCCATAGCACGCGCGGCATCCTCCGCAGAGTACCACAGCCCTTCCTCGATATTCGCCCGCACGTTCGGACCGATCGGCTGGTTGTTCCGCAACTTCGGCAGATGTGCGGCTAGGAAATTCAGCGACCGCACTACTTCGAAGCACTCGTCGGCGTCCCGGCAATCCGGGGTTGCCTCCTCCGCCACGGCGAATACATGGCGGAACAGCGCCGCCTTTTCGGCGAACACCTCGGCTATATGCCGCTCCGTCGGCGCAACACCGAAATCCGAAGTGAACGCCACCCGCAACCGTGACAGATCAATCTCCGCCGGTCGCACGAAATCCTCCGACCGCACCACCCCCGCCAGCGGATCGCGTGTGTCGTCGCTCACCATCGTGGAAAGCAGCAGACACACATCCGAAACCGTCCGCGCCATTGACCCCAGCACCGATAGGTTCGACCAGCCCAGCGGACGCTTTTCGCTCGGCACCAGCCCGGGAGAGGGACGGAACCCGACAATGCCGCAGAACGCCGCCGGATTGCGCAGGGAGCCGCCCGTATCCGACCCCGTGGCGATCGGCACCATCCCGGTTGCCAACGCCACCGCCGAGCCGCCGGATGACCCGGCCGCCGATCTGCTCGGATCGAACGGGTTGCCGGTCGCCCCAAACACGGCGTTCCGCGTATTCGCCCCCGCACCGAACTCCGGGGTATTGGTCTTGCCGACAATGACCGCGCCTGCCGCCCGGATTGCTGCCACACTTCGCTGATCGGCCGCCGCCCGGTTGTCGCGAAAAATCGGGCTGCCAAACGTGGTCGGCAGTCCAGCCGCATCCTCCAGATCCTTTATGCCCGTCGGCAACCCATGCAGCGCGCCCAACACCTGTCCGAGGGCCACCGCTTCGTCGGCCCGCCAGGCCGTCGCTCGCGCGCCATCCAAATCCCGCGCGGGCATCGCGTTCACCGCGTGATCCACCGCCTCGATCCGCCCGATGCAGCTCTCCAGCAGCTCCCGCGCGGACAGCTTCTTTTGCCCGATCAGCCGCCGTGCCGTCACCGCATCCAGCTCGCAGGGTTCGCTCACCTTTTAGCCTCCTGATTCACATCAGGCGAAGGTTCGCACATCCATCTGCCCAAGGCGCAACACCCAGGCTGTCATGCCAGATCAGCAGAGGCGAGGCCCGGAAACGCTCGCCGGGTGTCTTGCGTTGCCCGGCTGCATCTCAAAGGCCATTCAGGAGATCACGATGCCCGAACGCCATACGGAGCAAGACCTGCACCATTCGCGGGACGAGCAGAATACAGGCAACCACCCCAAACCCGGCACGCCCGAGGAGCATGGCGCCGACCGGTTCGGCGGCACTCGCAAGGGCGCCGAGAACATCGAGGAGAACTCGCCGCAGAAGTCCGGGCAGCAATGATCTTTGTTGCGCGGGTGCTCCAGCTCGCCTCCGGCGGAACACCACTCAGAGTAGGGCTTTCGCCCCGTTGTTTCGCCACAATTCCCGCGGTGGAAACCCCATCTGCACAAATAATGGAGTGCGTCCATGACCATCTACACGGGCCCGGTTTTCGACATGGCTCGGGACCAGTTTCACGTCATTGCCGACTACCTCGAAATCCCGCTCGATGAACGTGAACGCCTGCTCTACCCGAAGCGCTCCGTCACCGTCTCCTGCCCGATCCACGGCGAGGACGGCCGGCTGAAGGTCTACCAGGGCTACCGTGTCCAACATCACCTCACCCTCGGGCCTACTAAGGGCGGCACCCGCTACTCCGCCAATCTCGACATCGGCGAAGTCGCTGCGCTGGCCATCTGGATGAGCTGGAAATGCGCCCTCACCGGCCTTCCCTACGGGGGGCCAAGGGCGGAGTGGCCGTCGATCCCTACAAGCTGACACGCCACGAGATGGAGTCCGTCTCTCGCCGCTACATGCAGGAAATGATCCCATTCGTCGGGCCGCACACCGACGTCATGGCCCCCGATATGGGCACCAATGAGCAGGTTATGGCCTGGTTTATGGATACTTACTCCATGTACCAGGGCAAAACCGTAACCGAGATCGTCACCGGCAAGCCGGTGGCCTCCGGCGGAACCGAGGGGCGGCGTGACGCGACTGGCCGCGGCGTCTCCTACCTGACCGAGTGCGCCATGGCCGAGATCGGGTTAGACCCTGTCGGCGCCACCGCCGTCGTCCAGGGTTTCGGCAACGTTGGCAGCGTGACCGCCCAGTCCCTCGCCCAGCGTGGCGTCAAGATCCTCGGCGTCTCCGACCACACTGCCTGCTACTTCGACCCCAAGGGCCTCGACCTCGCCGCCCTGCTTGAGCATGCCTCCGAACGAGGCGTCCTCGCCGGCTTCTCCAATCAGCTCGCGTTCGATCCCCAAGCCCTGCTTACGCAGAAATGCGATGTTCTGGTTCCCGCCGCGGTCGAGCGAGTGATCGACGCCTCCGTCGCCGAACAACTGCAATGCCGCATCCTGGCTGAGGGCGCCAACGGGCCGACCACCCCCGACGCGGATGAAGTCCTCCAACAGCGGCCGGAGATCTTCGTCATCCCCGACATCCTGTGTAATTCCGGCGGCGTCGTGGTGAGCTATTTCGAGTGGGTGCAGGACCTGCAGCAGTTCTTCTGGGACGAAGGCGAGGTCATGAGTAAGCTCTATCACGTGCTGGATAAGGCCTTCGCCGCGGTGATGCAGCGGGTGAACCGTGATAAGGTAACGCACCGTACCGCGGCCATGGCGATTGGCGTCAATCGCGTCCGTCAGGCCAAGAAGGTCCGGGGGCTGTTTCCTTGAAGGGGCATCGCATGGGTACCGCAATCACAGCGCCGCTTCGGTTCACCAGCCGCGAAGAGTATCGGCGCTGGGCCGAGGCGCAGCCTCGTGGCCGGTTCGAATGGGTGGACGGAGAGGTCGTTGCCATGGCCCCCGAGCGCGTGGCACACGCGCGAACCAAGGCGCGGGTTTGGCGGGCACTCGAAGACGCAATCGAGGAAGCGTGCGTTCCATGCGAGGCTTTGCCCGACGGCATTACTATCGAAATTGGCGATCATACCGACTACGAACCGGATGCAGTGGTGAACTGCGGCGACATCCTCCCGGGAGAGGAAGTCGCCGTACGCAGTCCGGTGATCATCGTCGAAGTGTTTTCCCTTTCGACACAATCCGTAGATACCGGGCGAAAGCTCGCCGACTACTTCACTCTCCCCTCACTGCACCACTACCTGATCTTCCGCCCCGACGCGCCACGTCATCCATCACGAACGCGGCGACCCCGGGCCGATCCTTACCCGCATCGTCACCCAGGGCACGCTGTCGCTCAACCCGCCCGGGATTATCCTCCGCCTGCGCGATATTTACCGGGAGACCGCCGTGTAGGCAGACTTACAGGTTCCCCGAGATCCAGGCCTTCAACTGGCTCTTCGGGGCTGCCCCGACCTGCTGAGCCACCTGCTTGCCATCCTTGAACAGGATCAGCGTCGGTATGCCCCGCACCCCGAAGTTGTTCGGGGTCATCGGGTTCTCGTCAATGTTCACTTTGGCCACGGTCATCTTGCCGGCAAACTCACCCGCCAGTTCCTCCAGGGCGGGACCGATCATTTTGCACGGGCCGCACCATTCCGCCCAGAAATCGACCAGCACCGGCCCGGGCGCCTTCAGCACATCCGCCTCAAAACTCTGATCGGTGACCGCTTTGGTATTGCCGGCCATCTGTTATCTCCTGTTTGTTACACTCGATGTGGCGCGCCGCGGGTTCCCAATCAACCTGAACAGGCTGCATCCAGCAGTCCATCATCCAACACCGTAACCTGCCCGGTATGCGTCCAGATCAACGCACACCGCACCTCCCGCTCCGGAAATACCTGCCGCAGCACTCCGCGATATGCGGCCATCTGCCGGAGATATAAAACTGGCGTATCCTCGATCTTTGTCGGTGCTCGCCGGTTCGTCTTGAAGTCCGCCACCATCACGCGATCGGGCAGCACTACGAGCCGATCCACGAGCGCGCCGACGACCGCATCGCCGAGCAGCCCGGTCACCGGCACTTCGGCGCGACTCCCCGGCCCGAACAGGTCCGAAAGTTCGGGATGCGCCAGAACCCCCAGCGTGTCGGCTACGATTCCCTCGGCGTCCTCGTCGGCCAGCTCATGACCAGTCCGATCGAGCCACGCTCTGGCCGCATCAGCGCGCTGCTCCAGGCCCAGCTCTGGCAAATACTGTAACAGGGAATGGATGAGCCGGCCGCGCGCAAACCGGTCGGCCGACCCACCGAACGGGGATGCTGCCCCGGGAACAGGTCCCAGCTCGACCCCCTCCGGTTTGCTCGGCGCCAGCGGAACAGGCCGAACGGGTTCGGCGGGCGGCGGCAAGGCCTTCCAGTCGGGCGCGCGGCCTAGCCAAACCGGAGGCTCGAGCGACGGCGACGATAAGGCCTGCCAGTCAATCCGATCCGGCTCTGCGGCCTGCCTGCAGCCGAACGAAACCTTCTCACCCCATTCCCCAAATGCCTCGCGCACACCTTCCAACCGCGCGAAGCCCCGCTCCACCGCCCGATACCAGCACTCGGGCGGCGCAGGATTCCGGTTGTTCCAGCCGCAAATCACCAGCCGGTCCTCGGCGCGCGTCAAAGCCACGTACAGCAGGCGATTGTACTCTTCTAAGTCCCGACGCCGTTCCGCCTGCCCCAGATCATCCACCACCTGGCAGGACACGGCTTTGCGCGGTCCCCATAGCGGCACATCCCACCCCGTATTTGGTTCCCGCGCCCACACCAGACCCCGCTTGGCTGGTGGCAAGGACGTCGTGTCCGGCAAAATCACCAGCGGGGCCTGCAGCCCCTTCGCGCCATGCACCGTCATCACCCGAACGCCGCCGCCACCCTGTTCCTGCTCTCGTTGGATTTCCGAGGCCGACTGCCGCAGCCAGTGCAGGAATCCTTGCAGCGAGGGCGGATGGGTGCGCGCAAACTTGAGCGCCGCGTTCAGCAGTTCATCGACCGGCTCGCCGGCCTCCGGGCCCAACCGCGCGAACAATCGCGCATGGCCGCCGAGCACTCCCAGCGCCTCAGATAGCAACGCATGCGGCGAGACGTAGTCCACCCGTGCGCGCAACGCCGCAAACATCTCCCACGCGGCCTGCCAGTCGGGCCGCTTCCCGGCCCGATCGCGGAGCGTCTCCCATAGCGTCCCGTCGCGCTCCATCCCCAGCGCCATCAGGCTGTCATCAGACAGGCCGCCCAACGGACTGGTCAGATAGCAGGCAAAGCTCAGGTCATCTTCCGGCAGCAGCAGAGCATCGCACAGCGCCAACAGATCCTGCACCGCCGGCTGCTCTGTCAGCACCAGCCGATCCAGGCCCCCGACCGGAACGCCCCGCGCTTTCAGCGCCCGCACCAGAGCATGGCCGAATGCGTTCCTTCGCCGCACCAGCACCAGCACGTCCCCTGGCCGCAGAGCGCGCCCCCGGCTCAGGAGATAGGCACTGCCGGAGGTCTCAGCGGCGATCCATTCGGCAAGCCCGTCCGCCAGCATTTGCGGTGCGGAAGTCTGGCCGACATAGTTCGTCGCCGGCGCCCAGCGCGGGGGCTCCGCTATCTGCGGCAGCGGCGCCAGCGGCCAAAGCTCGACCGAGCCCGCCTGACCGGGCCGGTCGCTCAGGTGCCGCAGCGGTTCGCCATCTACCACGCCGCGGGATGTGACCGGATCGTCGAAGACGGCGTCGACCAGCTTAAGCACCGGCACGGTGGAGCGGAACGAAACCGCCAGGGGCAGATCGCGCCATACCTGGCCCGCGCCGCGCACAAGGGCTTCGAGCCGAGATCGCGAGCCGTCGAACGCCGCAACATCGGCACCCTGGAAGGAGTATATTGACTGCTTACGGTCGCCGACGGCGAACACCGTGCGGGTTCCTTCCCGCACGCCTTGGCCGGCGAAGAACTCGGCCACCAGCGCATGGGCGAGCTTCCATTGCGCCGGCGCGGTGTCCTGCACCTCGTCCAACAAAAGATGGTCCAGCCCGCCGTCCAGTTTGTAGAGTACCCAGGCCGCGCCCGGATCGTGTAGCAGCGCCTGGGTGTGCCCAATCAGGTCCTCGTAATCCACCTGCGCCGACCGCGACTTGCGCTCCGCGTAGTTCCGCAGCACCGGTGCTGCCAAGCGGATCAATGCGCTGGATGCCTCAGCGACCCGGAGCGCCTGGCAGGCCTCCTGCACCGCCAGAACGCGCTCAGCTTCGCCCAGGAATACCGAGCCCAGATGCGGGTGGCTTCCTCCCAAACGCCCGTTAACAAACGTGCTCGCCGCAAGCAGCTTCCCGTCCTGCCGCAGGAACAGAGCACCCCAATCGGACCAGGAGCTGCAGCGGTGCTCGTGCGCCCGGTCCAGCCACTCCAAAATCGATCGTGCCCGGCCTGCGCAGCCATTTGCACCGGACCGCAGAACAATCTCGGCTGCCTCTCGCAGCGTGGTCTCATCAGGGGAGTGACAGGCCTTCGCGATCACCGTCGCCTCATTGGCGGCAGTCACGCGCAGCACGCGCCGCTGTGCCGCCTCGATCGCGGCGATGTCCCGCTCCAGCAAGCGTCCCAGGCGCTCGCGCTCTGCGTCCAGTTCTCCGATCCGGCAACCGAAGTCCTTCATGCTTGCTGCCAGCCGGGCCACGACTTCCAGCGCCGCCGTGGCGTCGGCCGAATTCGCCCCAGCCAGCATGTCCTCTCGCGCTTCATTCCAGGCGTCGGCGGCGTCCGCTTCCTCCAGAAGCTGAAAATGCGGTGAGAGCGCGGCCTCCAGAGGAAAACGCCGCAGCAGCGACTGGCAGAACGCGTGGATCGTGCCGACCCGCATCCCGCCCGGCACATCCAGGACTTTCGCGAACAGCTCGCGCGCTCTGCGCCGCGCGTCCGCATCCGGCACTATCGCCAGTTCTTTCAGTTTCGCATCGAGCGCGGCATCAGGGAGGCGCACCCACTCACCCAGCCGGTGTTGCAGCCGAAGTGCCATCTCCGCCGCGGCTGCCCGGGTGAAGGTGAGGCATAGAATCCGCTCCGGGTTCGTCCCGGCGAGCAGGAGCCGCAGCAACCGGTCGGTCAGCAGCTTGGTCTTGCCCGACCCCGCCGAGGCTGCAACAAACGCGGAGACGGCGGGGTCGGAGGCGGCAAGTTGCGCCCCGGTTGCGATGTCCCGGGCGCGCTCACCCCAACCCTCTTCCCCGACGCGGGGGAGAGGGAGTTGTAGGCTGCTCGGTATCACTCCGATTCTCCCGCCGCGGCCCATTCCGCCACCCGCGCCAACTGCGCGAAATCCGCAAACCGCGGCGCACGGGCTGGGTGCGGCTGCGCCAGGTAACACGCACGCGGATCATCGAACTGCTCGACCAGGGCGCGCAGCGCATCCGCCGCGCCAGCAACCGCCGCGCCTATTTCCGTGGCATCGTTGTCGTAGAGCGCGCAGACCTCGCCTGGCTCCCACCCCCCGGTCAGGCGCCAATAAGCAAGCTCCAACGCGTCCCCGCGCAGCTCCTCTCCGAAAGCGCCCTCGGCTGCCATTGTCGCTTCCAGCAGGAGTTGCGGTGCCAGCCCCGCGTCCACTTCTTTTTGGCTCGGCACATGTCCGGTCTTGTAGTCGAGGATCGCCAGGGAGCCGTCGGCACGCCGTTCGATCCGATCCGCACGGCCGGTCAGGGTGAAACCCTGGGTAGCCCACGTCCCCGACAGCTCGGTGCGCAACACCACCGGCGCGTCCACTGACCGCCGCCGCCCCTCCTCCTGGGCGACGAAATCGGCGATGCGTCCGAGCCGCGGCGCCCACCATGCTGCCAGAGCAGACCGGAGTTGGGCGGCCGCGAGCTCGGTGAAGAGGGTTTCGCGAAGTTGCGCAGCGGCATCCGGGGGCCAGGACGCGGTGTAGCGCTCAAGAAATTTGTGCAGCCCATTATGCACCAGCGAGCCGTAATCCGCCGCGTCGGTATCCTGATCAAGAGCATCGAGCGGCCTCAACCGCAGCACGTGGCGCGCGTAGATGGCGTACGGATCGCGGATCCAGGTCTCGATCTCCGTGACGCTGAGCCGCTTTGGCCTCAGCCGCACTGGCGGGCAGGGCAGGGGCGGTGCAACCGGCTTCGGGCGGCCGTCCGGCTGATCCAGCGCGCGCGCCCATTCGCCGGCGGAGTGGCTCGGCAGCCCGCCGCTTCCGGCGAGCATCGCTTCCAGCCGCACCACCCACCGCGCCGGGACCGTTGGCGCGCCGTCCCGCCGCCTCGGGCACGACAACACCACCTCCGGCGCCCCGCAGACTGCCCCCGCGAAATCATGCGCTGCCTGACCGACCTGCTGTTCGGGCGAGGCGAGACCGATCTGCCGGCGCATTGGTCGCGACAGCCAGGGTCCCGGATCGATAGCGGGCGGCCAGACACCCTCCGCCAGCCCGCCCAGCACCATGACTTCCGCGCTTTGCAGCCGCGCCTCGAGCAGGCCCCAGATGAATACGCGGGGGTGCTCGGTGCCCTGCCGGCCGCGCAGCGCGCGGCGGCTACGTACTACCGCACCCTCCAGCAACGCATCGAGCAGACCGGGCAGAGTGGCCGGCGGCTGCGGGGGCAGCACCGCCAACGCTCGCAAGGCGGCAGCCAACCGCTCGGCCAGCGCCTCGCCCTCCTCGGCCGCCCAGAGCCGCGTCGCCCCCGCGGCCTCATCCGTCGCTGCTAACACTTCCGCCGACTCGATCAGCCTGCTCAGCCACTCCGTGGGCGATTCCGCCACTGCCGCCATGACCCGGAGCAGCGGAGCGAGCCGCCGTTCCAGCCGCCCTACAAGCCCCCGCGCCTTTCCCGGCACGCCTGGCCGTTCTACCGCCTGCCGCAGCCCGGTCAGGCCCGCCATCGGCCGAGGGCCTCTGAGGCACGCCCACTCCAGCATCCGCGTCGCCGCCCTGCATAACGCCGGCGACAGCCCCAGTGCGGCCATCGGATGCTTAAGCAGCGCCAGCAGCGGCACAGGCGCCAGCTCCTCCGCTACCGCCTGAGCGAGCAGCCGGAGAAATACCGCCGGTGGCGTCTCGCTCAGCTTCTCCCCCGCACTGTCGTCGGCGATCACCCCGAAACGGGAGAGTTCCGTGGTTACCCTCCCGGCCAGCTCGCGATCCGGGGTCACCAGCGCCGCCCGTGCGCCCGGCTGTTCCAGCGCGCTCCGCAGGATCAGCGCGATCGCCACGGCCTCCTGCTGCTCATCCGCTGCCTCCAGCCGCCACAGTCCGGCCGCCGATGGCGGCATTCCCTCCCGCCATGCCGGTAGCGCTCGACCGGGGAGCAGGGCACGCGCAAGAAGCTGCGGGCGGTTTTCCGGCACATCGTGCCGCGGCCTTGCCGGCCACTCCGTCACGTCCGTCCGTTTCGCCCCGAGCTGAGCGAGCAAGTCCCGCAACCCGGCCTGATAATGCCCGTCGTCGAGCCCCTGCCAGACCTCCTCGGCGAGTTCGCGATCGAGGTCCGGAAGCAGCACCGCGCCTGCCGGCAGTGACGCAACCACTTTCGCGAGGCGCCCAATCGCGGGATACCCCGCCGTGACCCCAGCCAGTAGCACGCGATGCGGAGGCGGAGCCGCCCGCCATGCCGCCGCCTGGGCATCCAACAACAACACCGACCGCGCTGCGGGATTCATCACCCCCTGTTCTTTCAGCCAGTTCGGCCAGTGCTCCGTGACGATCCGCAGAAAAGTCAGCGTGTGCGCCCAGTGGGCCGCGAACCGCGGGTCCGCCGCCTCCGGCAAGGTCCGGGCCAAGTCGATTTCCGCTCGCTCCGCCTCGTCCATGAGCGCCGCCAGATCCACGGCCAGCCGCCACGCGCCATCCGCCGACCGCGGCGCGCCATTGGCCCCGCTCATGGCCAGGATCAGCCGCGCCAGCCCGGCATTCCGGCGCATCGGATCCACTGCTGGCGGCAAATCGAGCACACCGGCAAGCGCCAGCGGCGTCTCATCCAACGCGCCCAGCGCGACAATTCGCGGCAACAGCAGGGCCTTTCCGCTCGACACCCGGAGAAAGGCCCCAGCTAGAGCCCGCGCCGCGCGCCGGGTCGGCAGCAGGATTATTCCGTCCCCCACTCGTAGCGGGTCGTCCCCCGCATACTCTAGCCACTCGGCTGCCACGGCATCCAGAAACGATACGTGCGCCGGCAGGCTGAAAAGCTTCATCGCCACGCACCGCTGCTTATGCGACCGGACGAGTCGCCAGCAAGCGAATCGAACGGGAGAGCAGACTAATGCTCAGCGACCATCTCGTCATACCGGCTCTCATTCTTGCCCTGATCGCCGCGGTCGCTTCCGGCAGCCCCGAGCCCCGGCAAGCCGCCCACGAACTGGTGCAGGCGATCAGCGCCACCGTCACATATGGCGAGCAGCAGGCGGACGGTGACACGCCGGTAATCGATACGGACGACAGCAGCTACCTGCGTTAGCACTCGCAGCCTGTTCATCCGCACCCACTCCCGCGGCTTGCGGGGCGTGATCATCTGATCATCTTCAGCAGTCGCGCTTCGGTGCTTGCCAACAAATCCGTGGCCGATAGCCACGGATTCGGGGTAACGCTGCCGTGAGTGTTCAGTTGGAGAGTCCGTTGGATCGTATCCGCTCCGTCGCCGTGTTCTGCGGCTCGCAGCCGGGCTCGGACCCGGCCTACCGGCAAGCGGCGGCCGCCCTGGGCCGCGGCTTGGCTGAAGCCGGCCTTCGGCTGGTTTATGGCGGCGGGCGGATCGGGTTGATGGGGGCCCTGGCCGACGCCGCCCTTGACGCGGGTGGCGTTGTGACGGGCGTGATCCCCGAGTTCCTGACCCGGCTGGAAGTGGCGCACGCCGACGTGGCGGAGCTTGTGGTGACTGACAGCATGCATAGCCGCAAGCAGCGCATGTTCGAGCTTTCGGACGCGTTCGTTTCCCTGCCAGGCGGGCTGGGCACGCTGGATGAGACGATCGAGATCATCACTTGGCGGCAGTTGGGCCTCCATATGAAGCCGGTGCTGATCTGCGATGTCGCGGGCTCGGCAGCACCGCTTCTGGCGGTGATCGAGGGCGCGATCGACCGCGACTTTGCCAAGCCGTGGGCGCGCACCTTGTTCGAAGTGTGCCTCGGGCCGGAAGCCGCGCTGGAGCGGCTATCACAGGCGACCACTGTCGCGGAGGCCGATGCCGCGCGGCTCTAGCCCCTTGCCGGGGCTTGTGTCAGGGGCTACATCGCCGCGCGCAGGCGCCCGTAGCTCAATTGGATAGAGCACCAGACTACGGATCTGGGGGTTAGGAGTTCGAAATCTTCTCGGGCGCGCCAGCACTTAGCCGCAATTATCCACAGCGAAAATCCCCGCGGAGTAACACCTCGGGTAACACGGAAGAGATTGAATGACGACCCGCATGGCTGGCCTGATCCGGCGCGTCAGGGTTCCGTCGGACCCGAACCAAGCCGGGCGCATCTGATCGTCCATGAGCACGGTATCCGGCGCCGGGCTTGGTGAACACCTGGGGGAGCCCGCGGAAATGGCTTCACGCTCGGGGCAGCGGCAATTCAGGCGTCCCTTGGGGTTCTGTCAGCGGTCGCGCCGATTGGTTGGTGATCTCGGCCTGCCACGGCTACAATTCTCCGTCCTGAGGGGGTTGAGGCGGGATGCGTTGCCCGAAATGCCAATCGACGTCGATCAAGGAAAGGCCTGAGCGCACTGCCCAGGGCTATCGCCGGTTCCGCTGCCTGGGTTGCGCGAAACAGTTCAATGAGCGGAGCACCAGTTTACTCAACCGGACGCAATACCCGAGCGATGTCATCGCTCTCGTGGTGCTCTGGCGGCTCCGCTACAAGCTCAGCCTGCGGGATCTGGCCGAGATGTTCCTGATCCGCGGCTCAAGGCAACTACGTCCTCGCCGGCAAGCTCGTGACGAACATCCCGAAATCCCGCGGCAAGCCGACCGCCAAACAAAAACGGCTTATTGATCAGATTACCCTATCCCTGGTGCGCGAGGCCGCGGAAGATCCGGCCATGGTCGAAGTTGGGATGTGGCTTGATGGATGTAGGCCGGCGGACGGTGCGCAACCGCCGTTTGACAACGAGCTCATGCGTGCGCGGATAGATGCCTGCCTTGTCGTAGCCGTGGTGGTGGATCGGGCCGCGGCGGCGCGGATGCATTGACTGCCGAGGCGCCGGGGTGACGATGTTTCCCACGCGCACCTCGGCCGTGCGGCGGCGCAGCGGGGCCAGGAGCGGAATGTCGTCGGCCATCCGGTGGGGCCGCCTGCGGCCGGGACGAACCTGGCGCCGATGGTGCCCGCCGGGGTCGTCAGGCGGCATCCATCCCGGCTCTCGCCAATATCCACTACATGCACGCCTTCGCGGATGCCGACGCCGAGCGCCCTGGCCGCGTGGGCCAGCCCAAGCACGTACGGGTACGGGTCGATGCCGAACAGGCTGCCGTCCTTGACGAGGGACTGCGCGCCATCCCGGCCGATCTCGACATAGCCGTCGCGCAGGTCGCAGGGTATTCCGTGTCCCACGGCAAGCGACCGTACGAGGGCCGCGGCCCCCCGAGCCGCGGCAATCACGCGCCCGCCGAGCCCACGTCCGCAATGGCGCAGTACGGCGTCGTCTGCCACCTGCAGGCCGCATACGTGCCCGCCGCTCTTGCCGAACGGCCCGCACCCGACCCGGCCCGCCTCGAGGAGGAGTAGGCGGGGGGCGTCGGACCCGGCGGCGCGGCGCAGTAGGCCAAGGTGCAGCGCTGCCGAAACCCCTGTGTAACCCCCGCCCATCACCACCGCGTCCGCCTCCGCCGGAAGCCTTGCGCCGGGAGGCTCGGCGGCGAAGCACGGGTGGCCACCGACGGGAATCTGGACGTAGTTGGCGATTGGCGCGCCGTCGTCGTCGAGCGGATACAGGCTCCTTTTGGCCGTCATGACCTTTCCCGCGCAGCTCATCCGTCTGCGCCTCCAGCCATTGGCGATACGTCTGCCCGCGGTGGGCCCGCAACTCGTCCCAGGAGGCGGGGAGGGGTGGGCGTCCGCGCAGCTTCTCGGAAGAAGCGGCACCCCTCGACCGACCGCACGTCCGCTTTCCCGCCCATAGCGGAATGAGGGGACGCCAAGTGTTGCTGGCGGTGGGAGCCCGAGCCTCGCCGGCAAGGGCAGGATGGGGTTATGCTCCGCCGGCAAAGGATAAGTCTCCATCGCGTCGGGACGAGGAAAAGGCAGTGCCCAAAAGGATCATGTTCACCGGCGGAACCGGCAAGGCCGGCCGCCATGTGCTGCCCCGGCTGCTCGGCCAGGGCTACGAAATCTTGAACTTCGATCTGCAGCCGTTTGCAGAGCCGGATATCTTCTCGCTCATCGGCGACGTGACTGATAGCGGCCAGGTGTTCAACGCCATGACCATGCATTTCGGCAGAAAGGGTCTGGCAGCCGGGAAACCACCCGATCCCGTCGATGCCGTCGTGCATTTCGCCGCCATCCCGCGCGTGTTCATCAAAGCGGATAATGAGACTTACCGTGTTAATGTGATGGGCACGTACAACGTGATCGAGGCGGCGATGAAGCTCGGCATCCGAAAGGTCGTGATTGCATCGAGTGAAACCACCTATGGTGTATGCTTCGCGGAAGGCGACAAGGATTTCCATAGCTTTCCGCTGGAAGAGGATTACGACGTTGATCCGATGGACAGTTACGGCCTCTCCAAGGTAGTAAACGAGAACACGGCGCGGGCCTTCCGAAGAATGCCAACCGCTGGGACTGAATTTTATTTCGTTCGATCTTTGAATTGGCTGAGGGACCGTGGGTTATTGCGCGAAGCTTGGAAGTATCGAAGCGCGGGGAGGAGGGGCCACAGCCGTTCAATCCGTCCAACGCTTTCGAGGACGTCAGCTCTCAAGTACTTTGCCTCAGCGCTGACTTGTACGGTTGCACGGCTCCCCTATCGCACCCGGTCGGAGGACCTGGCGTGCCGCGATGTATCGGCACACCCCACCGGTTCGTCTCATGCAAAGTCCGTCGCCAACCGGCGTGGCTGAAGACCCGATCGGCGATATAATGGCGGCGGAAGAGATGCTATGGAGATCGTAATATGGCCAACGGTGTCAAGGAGATGGTGGCTGCCGCGAATGCGGCGGTTCCTCGGCTGCAACCTGATGAGGTTCGCAAGATGATGGGCGCGGCTGATGTACTGATTGTTGATGTCCGCGATCCGCCCGAGGTCCAGGTCAGCGGCAAGATTAAGGGCGCCGTGGCCGTATCTCGGGGCATGCTGGAGTTTCGCGCCGATCCAGACCTACCCTCGCATCATCCTGCCTTCACAAAAGATAAGCGAGTTGTCCTGTACTGTGCTTCTGGAGGCCGGTCGGCGCTCGCCGGCAAGGCGCTTCAGGAGATGGGCTACAGATCAGTGTTCAATGCGGGTGGGTTCAAGGACATGGCCGATGCTGGGTTGGACACCGAGCCGGCCTAGCCGCGAGTTATGGCCGCGTGATTGCTCGTCGTTATGGCGGCGTCCAGGTTAAACTAGTGTCCCGTGCTGACACCCGTGCCGATCTAGCGCGAGGCCTGACGGAGCCGATGCGTTGACTATATCGCAACAAGTGAACTGCGATCGAAGCGCGGCGGCTTACCGATAGGTTGGGCCGCTATCTGCGATTTGAGCCGATTCCAGAAGCTGGTTGGTGCCGGTCCGAACCGACCCCTTCTTGGACATTCAGGCAGAGCTATCGAGTATCAGGAAGTGGCCGGAAGCTGCCTGTCTGCTCTCGAGCGCGCAAACCCGGCAAAGCAGACGATGACTTCGGTAGGCACCGACCCAAAGCGGTCGTGCCCTCTTTGACGGGGGTGATAGCCGAGTTCGATGACTTGGCTGTAAACCGAGCGCAGAATTGCGCCACAGCCGTATAGCCGGTTGAAAAGCGAGGAGCAGATGGCAACCTACACTGCAAAAGTCACTTGGAGGCTGAGGGACGGCGAGGATTTTCCGCGCGGTCGTTATAGCGGCGGTCACACGGTGAGCTTCCACGGCGGGATATCGGTCCCGGCATCTGCCTCACCGCACGTTGTCGGCAAGTGGGCGGTGGAGGCCGCCGTTGATCCGGAGGAAATGCTGGTCGCGGGCCGCTTTCCAACTCCACATGCTCTCCTTCCTGCACGTGGCACGGCTCGCTGGCTTCACGGTCGCCGCCTATTACGACTATGCAAGGGTGTAATGGAGGATATCGCGCCGGGCAAGCGGGCCGTAACAAAAGTCGTGCTGCATCCAAAGATCGAGTGGATGGGCTCAGCCCCAGACACGAAAAAGCTAGGGAAAATCTGATCAAGCCGACGTTCAGCTTGGAGGACCCTCCCATTCATATCGACATAGCAGCGAATGCGGCGCAATGACGATACTGCGGTCCCTTTGTTTGCGAGCTGGGACACGTGCCAGCGGTGCTGCAGACAGATTCCGGCCGTCAGGTGCAGCCTAGTCGGTGGCGAACAGTGAACAAGTTGGCCAATGCCGCGGTCACGAATAAGCGGTGCGCGTTCTTGTCCAGGCCGCGGTAGCGCACCTTAGCGAAGCCGAACAGCCGCTTGATGACGCCGATGCTGTGCTCGACCTTGGCCCGGACCTTGGATTTGGTGCGGTTCCGCGCCTTCTCCGCCTCATCGACGGCGTCGCGATACCGATACCGGCGGTTTGTGAAGTCCTTGACGCGCGGCGCATGTTTGCGGATCACATCGCCCTGCCCCTGATAGGCTCGATCGCCCCATACCCGGGTCTCCTCGCCATGCAAGAGATCCGGCAGCACCGTCGCATCATGCACGTTGGCCGCCGTCGCCACCACTGCGTGGATGACCTTAGTCTTACTATCCACTCCGAAATGCGCTTTCATCCCGAAATACCATTGGTTGCCCTTCTTGGTTCGATGCATCTCGGGATCGCGGGACTTGGTGGCATTCTTGGTCGAACTCGGCGCGCTGATGATGGTCGCGTCAACAATCGTACCTGCATTCACCTTGAGGCCCCGGGCTTCAAGGTGCTCGTGCACTCGCTCGAATATCTGCTGTCCGAGCTCGTGCTTCTCCAGCAGGTGGCGGAACTTGCACACTATGGTCTCATCCGGCGCCGGCTCGCGCCCGAGGTCGACGCCGACAAATCGCCGCATCGACACTGACTCGTACAACGCCTCCTCAACCGCGGGATCGGAAAGGTTGAACCATAGCTGCAAGAAATAGATCCGCAGCATCCGCTCCAGCCCAACCGGCGGGCGCCCGTTGCCAGGCTGGGGATAGACCGGCTCGATGAGTGCACACAGCTCTTGCCACGGCACAACCTGATCCATCTCTCCCAGAAACGCTGCCCGACGCGTGCTCTTCCCGAAGAACTCAAAACCCGCCGTTGCCAAGGTCAGCTGCCGCATCCCAGTTCCCGCTTGGTTGCCGCAGCCGGCCCTACACGCCGTTCCGTAGCCGTGTCGAGAGGCACTTAATCAGAGTTTCCCTAAATACAGCGTGTAGCCTGACACGACCTTTTCCCCAGGCAGATCCGCAAAGATAATGTCCGTACAATCTCCCTGCTTACGCCAAAAACTTTTGCGATCGTCCCGATCACGAAGCCTGTCGTCTAAATCGAAAGGAATGAAGAATTCAATTTTGTGCCAGAAACTCAATATATCTAGCACACGGTCAACTTCGCTGAGCATACCCAAGGAGACCTATCCTCCAATCCTTGTCTACCCTCCGCGCCGCGGATGCTGCGGTCAAGAGAGGTAATCACTGCTTGTGTGTCGCAGGCGAATTCGGGCGCGGACTTCCGACGCGCTCCTGATGCGGGGTCGAGCTCATGCAGAACTTCCTCGATGACTTCCGAGAACCATGACTCCGGGCATTTGTCGGCATGCTCCCTTTCAGCTCTACGGGCCGCCAGCATTCTGGGAGAGGCTGACGCGGGTAGCGCCACTTGGGCTGCAAGGCCCGCGCTGTCCGTCAATCCCTGGAGCTCCGAGGATGTCCGGTTCGCCCGAAATATCTTCCCGAAGGTCTGGACCTGGAACAAGCCCAGCGCGGGCAGTTAGCAAGGATTAACCTGCCCGGTTTGAGGGCCAACGCATGAGACGGAGTCTCCCGGTCGGCCGTCATTGTCTGCAGCTCTATTCGCAGGGCACGCCAATGGCATGAAGGTCAGGGTGATGCCGGAGGAGCTGTTGGTGGCAGGCCATAGCGGCGCGTAATATGATGCTTGGCTGATCCGGATAAGTGACGGTGATCAGTTTGGCGCTGGATTGTTCGCGATCAACCCCAATTCCAAGATCCCGGCGCTGGTGGACCATAGCGGACAGAAGCCCGTCCGAGTGTTCGAGTCCGGTGCGATCTTGCTGTATTTGGCTGAGAAGTTCGGGGCATTTCTGCCAAAAGACGAGAGGCGCGCGGAAGGCCTATCGTGGCTGTTTTGGCAGATGGGTAGCGCGCCATACATGGGACATGGCGGCGGGTTCGGCCACTTCAACGCCTACGCGCCGAGGAAGATTGAATACGCCATCGACCGGTTTACGATGGAGACGAAGCGGCTGCTGGACGTGCTAGACAAGCGGCTGGCGGAAATGAGTTCCTGGTAGGTGATATCTACACCCGATCTGGCTGCGTGGCCGTGGTGCGCGGGCCTGGGGAAGTTCGGGCAGTACGGGGTTGCCGAGTTCCTGTCCGTGCACGACTATAATAACGTGAATCGCTGGGCTGATGCGATCTACGCCCGGCCCGCCGTACAGCCTGGGCGGATGGTCAATCGAACTAGGGAATCTCTGATTAAGTCCCTCTCGACACGGTCACGGAACGGCGTGTAGGGCCGGCTGGGCAACCGCGAGGGATGTGGGATGCGGCAGCTGACCTTAGCAACGGCGGGGTTTGAGCAATTCGCGAAGAGCACGCGTCGGGCGGCATTTCTGGACGAAATGGATCGCGTGGTGCCGTGGCGAATGCTATGCACGCTGATCGAGCCAGTTTATCCCAAGCCCGGCAACGGACGCCCGCCGGTTGGGCTGGAGCGGATGCTGCGGATCTATTTCCTGCAGCTCTGGTTCAACCTGTCAGATCCGGCGGTGGAGGAGGCGCTCTACGAATCAGTGTCGATGCGACGGTTTGCCGGCATTGACCTTGGTCGTGAGCCGGTGCCTGACGAAACCACGGTTTGCAAGTTCCGCCACCTGCTGGAGAAGCACGATCTCGGGCGGAAAATTTTCGAGCTGGCACACGAACATCTGGAGGCACGCGGGCTTAAGGTGAACGCGGGCACGATCGTTGACGCCACCATCATCAGCGCGCCGAGCTCCACCAAGAACACGACGAAATCGCGCGATCCCGAGATGCACCAGACCAAAAAGGGCAACCAGTGGTATTTCGGGATGAAGGCGCATTTCGGGGTGGATAGCAGGACAAAGGTGATTCACGCGGTGGTGGCGACGGCGGCAAACATACACGATGCCACGGTGCTGCCGGACCTGCTGCATGGCGAGGAAACCCGGGTATGGGGCGACCGGGCCTACCAAGGTCAGAGTGACGTGATCCGCAAACATGCGCCGAATGCCAAAGACTTTACCAACCGCCGGTGTCGGTATCGCGACGCCATCGATGAGGCGGAGAAGGCGCGGAACCGCACCAAATCCAAGGTCCGGGCCAAGGTCGAGCACAGCATCGGTGTCATCAAGCGGGTGTTCGGCTTCGCCAAGGTGCGCTACCGCGGGCTGGACAAGAACGCGCACCGCTTATTCGTGACCTCGGCATTGGCCAACTTGTTCATTGTTCGCCACCGACTACGCTGCACCTGACAGGCGGAATCTATCTGCAGCACCGCTGGCAAGTGTCCCAGATCGCAAGAAAGGGACCGCAACATCGTCATTGCGCTGCATTCGCTGCTACATCGATATGAACGGGCGCTCCTCCTCCAAGCCGAATGTCGGCTTGATCAGACTTTCCCTAGCGGTGAGCCGTCGAGCCAGTTGCACGAGCGGCATGACGCCAGCGATTTCGAAACGAAGACGGAGGGATTAGGGAGGCATTCCGTTCTCTGAGGAGGGCGGTGGGCGCATTCGCTATGAGGAGGCTGGCAGCCGTTTCCGCTGATGGTGTACCGCCCGCGGTTGCTGAGACATCGGGGTGAAGCCTATGCGGCGACAGCTGCAGAGGATCATGGCGGCATCACCGCCGTCACCACCGAACCGGCCCACGCGCACGAGAGGCGGGCAGCAGAGGCCGAGATGGCAGCGTACGCCGCCGCCCTGTGTTGCGGATTGACCTGAAGCCTTGTCTATCATGACGCCGTGATAGATCGAGCTTCCTGGCTCAAGCGGGGTTACAACCAGCAAAATTTGCGAGTTCAGTTTTGTGCAGCGGAACCACGGCCTGGGCGTCCCTAATGGGGGCTTGCAGGGACGGCAAAGACGTGTTCGTTCACACTTCGGCACTTGGCCGCAGCCGGCATCACCGATCTTAATCCGGGCTAGGTCGTCCGGCTCCAGGTGGTCACCGGCAAGAAGGGCCCTGAAGCGTCGTCCATCGAACTCACCTGATACCGGCCGCCACTTGGCAACCCGGCGGGAGTGACGCTAGATTTGACTGCGTCCGCATCGGAAGGAGAGGACTATGCTCAAGCACATCATCCTTGCTCTCGCGGTCATCTGCGGCATTTCCGCCGGCACCCTGGCGGTTTCCGGTCTGACGGCGGGTTCCGCGGCGGCCTGCGATCAGACCCCGGATCCAAAGACCACCTAACCTGATCGGCTAGGGGGCGCGGCGCGACCTCGGGCACTTACGTCCAGTAGCGGGACAAACGCTACGGTGTTGTCGCCGGCTTCTACATGTTCGATGGTGCGGGACAACCGCCACAACTCCGCTTACCTCTTCGGCGCGATATGCCCAGCCCGCGCTGTCGGAGCGGCAGTAATCATGCCGAGCGCCAATGCTGAGGCGATGAACGAGCACATGAGCTCCTCGACCTCGATCATTCGTTGGGCTGTCGTTGACCCGTCCCGCCATCAAGCGCTATCTTGTGGAACACAACGCCGAGCCGAAGCCGTTCATCTGGACCGCATCAGCGGCGTCTATCCTGGCGAAACTCAATCAGCTGTCTGAACGGCTCTGTCAGCGTTCGGGCCTGCTCGTGAGCAACATGCTCAGGCTGTGGAACCTCCCGTTCAAGCAGCTTGCAGGATACCGAGCGCGATGGCTGTCCGGCGCATATGGTGAAAGCGCCGTGCAGCGGCGGGAACGTGTTGGCACATGCGAGATCGAGAGCGGAGGAAGTTCCGGAGCTCGTCGTGACCGCGGCAATATCGTCTTGCTGATGGGACGCTTTTGAAGCCGAGCATCGGTCGACATCGGCCCTTGACGCCACGATGATCCTGCTCGAGGCGATTGTTGAGGTAGCAGTTTGTCCGATGCCACACACGGCTGCCGAGCTCCATCCGGATCGCCCGGGGATAGCCGTCGTGGCCGTCCGTCGTGACCCGGTCAGGGATCACACCGGTGACCGCCTTTGCTGATCGAAAGAAACGCTTGGCCGCGGCCAGGTTGCGGTGCTCGCTGAGCATGACATCGACCAGGGCGCCATCACGATCAATCGCGCGGTACAGGTACTTCCAATGGCCGTGCACCCGAATATACGTCTCGTCGACGTACCAGCTACGGCCGACTTTGCCCTTTCGGCTTTGGCGGAGCTCCGCCGCCAGTGTGGGGGTAAGCTTTGCCTCCCAATCGCGGACCGCCTCATAGGTGAACACGATGCCGCGGACCAGGAACATCTCAGCCAGATCTCGTAGACTGAGTTTGTAGCGGAGCCGCCAAGAGCACCACGAGCGCGATCACGTCGCTCGGATATTGCGTCCGGTTCAGCAGGCCACTGCTCCGTTCGTTGAACTGCCTATTGCACTCGCGGCAGCGGAACCGGCGATACCCCTGCGCCGTGCGCTCCGGCCGCTCCGTAATAGCCGCCGAACCGCAGCCAACACACCGCATCGCCATCCCTGCCCCGGCCAAAGGGCCAGGACCTTACCGGAAGGTCCTCGTGCCGACCAGCTGTCCCAGACTGGCGCGATCCCTGACAGAACCTGCCGGCGACGTTCAGGCTTGAGCCGAGGCCTCAGAGTTGCGTGGGTCAGGCCCCGGAACCTGTGATGAGGCGGGTGCCGCGCCGGAAGGTCAGGTAGGCCCAGAGCCAGGTCACGAGCACCCCCAGTCGATTGCGCGCGCTCACCAGGAACGCCAGATGGGCCGCGCCCCAAAGCCACCAGGCAGGGGCACCGCTAACCCAAAGCCAGCCGAAATTCGCGACCGCCGCTTGCCGTCCGATCGTGGCCAGGCTGCCGTAGTGGCGGTACTGGAACGGCGGCGGGGCGGCGCGGCCGGCGAGCGCCGCCCGGATCGCCTTGCCGGCGTAAGCGCCGCCCTGCTTCGCGGCCGGCGCCAGTCCCGGGACCGGATCGCCGCCCCAAGCATCGCAGATGGCCGTATCACCGATGACGAAGATCTCGGGGCGACCAGGCACTCTCAGCTCGGGATCCACTTGCACCCGCCCGGCGCGGTCCGCCTCGGCTCCGATCCACGCCGCCGCAGGCGACGCGGCAACCCCGGCCGCCCATAGCACCGTGCGGGCGGCGACCCGCTCGGCTCCGACGGCGACCCCTTCGGCGTCGATCACCCGAACCTTACAGTTTGTCCTGACCTCCACCCCCAGGGCGGCCAGCGAGCGGACGGCAGCCGCGGACAACGGTGGCGGAAAGCTCGGGAGCACGCGGTCGGCGGACTGCACCAGAAGGATGCGGGCCGTGGCGGGATCGATCGTCCGGAACTCGCGGGTTAGACCGTTCCGCGCCAATTCCGCGAGTGCGCCGGCAAGCTCGACGCCGGTGGGACCCGCGCCGACGATGACGAAGGTCAGCCACGCCCGCCGCGCGTCCTCATCCGCGCTGCCCTCCGCCTCCTCAAAGGCGAGCAGCAGCCGCCGCCGGATAGCGAGCGCATCCTCAATGCCTTTGAGGCCGGGCGCGAAAGGCGCCCAATCGTCGCGGTCGAAATAACTGTGGCGCGCACCCGTTGCCAGCACCAGGAAGTCGTAATCCAGGTGCCCGCGGTCGAGCATGACCCGGCGTGAGCCCGCATCAATGGCGGTGACTTGCCCGAGCAGCACGCGCACGTTTGCCTGATTTCGGAAAATCTCCCGTAGCGGCACCGCGATGTCGCCCGGCGACAGCCCCGCGGTGGCCACTTGATATAGCAGTGGCTGGAACAGGTGGTAATTGTGCTGGTCGACCAGGGTCACGCGGCAGGATGCATGGCGCAACGCTCGCACCGCAGCAACGCCGCCAAAACCACCACCGACGACGACTACTCGCGGCAAGCGCGCGACCGCAGCGGCAGGCAGAGCCTCGAACCGCGGAAATCGACGCCGCAGCCAGTTGGCGAGCGAGTGGTCGAGCGAGATCGCGCCGGCTCCGAACAGCAACGGCAGGCCCAGGAGGGGTAGGTTGAGGAGCACGAGCCAGTCAGGCTGGACGCCTCGGAAGAACACAGGCAGGGTTGCGGGCAGCAGAGCGATGAACAGCAGCGCCGCAAGGCGCGTCCACAAACCTAGCGCGAGCGCAGCCGCGAACACGAGCAGCAGCCATGGTGGCAGGCCGGCTCCCATTCCTGACATCCGCGGCAACCATTGCATCCCCATGCCCGCAGGAAGGTCGCTACCCAGGAACCGGTCCGAGCCGAGCGCGAGGGTCGCAAGGGCTGTGCTGATCCACAGTCGTAACAGTAGATTGTAGACCGGCCCGAACCGCCCGGTCAGACTCGCCAGCCCGCGACTAATCGCGCGTGCAAACGGCAATGCCGACGCCTCAATGCCGAAGCGGAACGCGTCTTCGAGCGAGAACGGGCCCGGCCCAGTATTACAACCTCCGAGTAGCGCCGCTGCGTAGGGCGCCGTCTGCGTGTGCCCGGGGAGATGGAGCGCGAGCACCTGGACCAGCAAGGCGGCTGCGGCGACGCGGGTCAATAAGCCGGTCGCGAGAAGTAACGGGCAGATTGTTTGTATAAAAATACCGACCCCGGTCGTCGCAATGCGCTCCAGCATAGACCCGTGTTCGACCACAGGCAGCCAATTTGACGGAAGCATGTGCTGCATCACGTCCGTCAGCAGGAATCCCTGAGCGAGCCATAACCTGATCAGAAGGTCGAGCACCGGACCGAGCACCCGCCCCAGGGAGGCGCCGAAGCTAATGAGTTGATCGATTCGCCGGGCGATAGTGGTGAGCAATGACATCGGACACCTGACCTGTTCGCGGTGGCCGGCGGGCTGCCTGCATTGGCAAACGCCGCCGCTCGGGCTAGTGCTTCCTCAATCCGACAATGGAGTGCCGGCCTGCCCTCGCTGGTGTGGTGCTAGGGCCAAGTACGCCCGCAGGACCCAGAATGCGGCGTCGGCTGATCTTGCGGACTAGAGTCTCCGGGCCGAACGTGCGATCGGCCTCCATCCTGCATTGGAGAATGGTGCCTCGTTGTGAGGAGGCCACCGGGGATTGCCGGTGGCCAATGGTGCAAGTTTGCCACCAGCGGTCGCTCGGACGACGCTAACAAAGCACCAACACTGCAAGCGAGAAACAGCGCTAACGCCGTGATCAGCATGATTGGAACCACCGGAAAATTCCCCTCACCACGGGTTTAAGCGTAAGCGAAGTGTTGAGGCCCTTCTTTCGCTGGAGGCGCGGATGTGCTCGCAGATCTCGTGCAACGGCTTCGAGCTAACATTATGGATGACTTTAATGCTGACGCGAAGGATGGCTTTCGGCGGATTGAGGTTCTGACGGGACCGGCGCGGCGCCGGCACTGGTCGGCGGCGGAGAAGGCGCAGATTGTAGCCGAGACGCTGTTGCCGGGAGCTTCGGTCAGCGAAGTGGCACGGCGCTGGCAAGTGTGTTCTCAGCAGGTTTTCACGTGGCGGCGCGAAGCGCGGGCTGGACACTTGGCCTTGCCTGTGGAGGCAGTAACAAACGGTGAGACAAGTTTCGTGCCGATGGTCACCGAGACGAGGCCAGAGGGGCACAACAACGGGGGCATTGGCGCGCCTGCGGCGGCAGACGGCGTTGTCGAAGCATCCATCGGGTCATGCATCGAGATTAGGCTGGCCGGAGCGCTGATCCGCGTGACCAGTGGCACCGACTGCGCGTTGCTGGCGGAGGTGTTGCGCGCACTGCGGACATCGGCGGCGTGATCTCGATCCCCTCGGGGGTTAGCGTTCTATTGGCGGCGCGTCCCGTGGACTTCCGCAAAGGGTCGCACGGACTGGCGGCGCTGGCCGCCGAGGTGCTTGGCGAGGACCCGTTCTCCGGCGCGGTCATCGTATTCCGTTCCAAGCGCGCCGACAGAATTAAGATCCTGGTCTGGGATGGCAGCGGCCTGGTGCTGGTGTGGAAGCGATTGTCGCATGGTGCGTTTCGTTGGCCGCCAGTGGTGGATGGCGTGATGAGGCTGTCGGCGTTGGAGTTCGCCGCGCTATTCGATGGCATGGACTGGACACGCGTGCAGGCGACAAAACGGATTCCCACGCCGAGCGCTGTCGCGTAGAATCGCGACGTGACTCGCGTCGTTTCCACCGCAACCGAGGATTTACCTGCCGAGCCCGAGGCGCTGCGGGCCTTGGTGCTGACGATGATGGCGGAGCGCAATGCGGCCATTGCCGAGCGCGACACAGCGATGGCCGAGCGCGATGAGCTGGCGAGACGCAGCGAGCGGCTGCACGCCTTGCTGCTGAAGCTCCGCCGGATGCAGTTCGGGCGGAAGTCGGAGCGGCTGCCTGCAGAGCAGCTCACGCTCGCCCTGGAAGATCTTGAAACAGCAATCGCCGGGATCGAGGCCGAAGCCGAGAGAGGCGATCCTGCATTGCGGCGCGAACAGGCAAAAAAGCGGCGTGCCAGCCGCGTGCTGCCTGCCCATCTGCCGCGCATCGAGGTGGTGCTGATGCCGCCCGACACCGCCTGTCCCTGCTGCAAAGCGGCCATGGTCGAGATCGGCGAGGATCGCTCCGAGCGGCTCGACGTGATCCCGGCGCAATACCGCGTGCTGGTGACGCGGCGACCAAAGTTTGCCTGCCGCAGCTGTGCGGGTGTGGTGGTGCAGCAGCCCGCGCCGCCACGCTTGATCGAAGGTGGTCTGCCCACTGAGGCAACGGTGGCAGACGTGGTGGTCAGCCGCTTTGCCGACCATCAGCCGCTCTATCGCCAGGCGCAGATGATGACGCGCCAGGGGGTTGAGATCGACCGCTCAACGCTGGCATTTTGGGTTGGCTACGCCGCTGCCGAGATCGCCCCGGTCGCGCGCCGCCTGAAAGAGATCGTGCTCGGCTCGGCGCGATTGTTTGCCGACGAAACCGTCGTGCCGGTGCTCGATCCCGGCCGAGGCCGCACCAGGCAAGGCTATTTCTGGACGATTGCACGCGACGACGGACCCTGGGGCGGTCCCGATCCGCCCGCGGTGGTCTACACTTATGCGCCCGGGCGCCAGCACGAGCATGCCCGGGCGTTACTCGGTGCTTACCGCGGTATCCTACAATGCGACGGCTATGCTGCCTACAAGAGCCTGATCGACCCCTTAGGCAGGCGCGGCCCAAGCAAACTGGCGTTCTGCTGGAGCCATGTCCGGCGCAACTTCTATGATCTCGCCAAGGGTGGCGCGGCGCCGATCGCCACCGAGACGCTGACGCGCATCGCCGCGCTGTATCGGATCGAGACCGAGATCCGCGGCCAGAGTGCGTCCGAACGCCGCGTTGCACGTCAGGACCGTAGCCGTCCGCTGCTTGAGGAGCTCCGCACGTGGTTCGGAATGCAGATGGCGAAGCTGCCCGGCCGCGCTCCGACCGCTGAGGCAATCGGCTACGCGCTGAACCACTGGGATGGGCTCGTGCAGTTCCTCGATGACGGACGCGTCGAGATCGATTCGAATTGCGTGGAGCGGAGCATGCGTCCGGTTGCCCTCAGCAGAAAGAACGCACTGTTCGCGGGCAGCAACGAGGGGGCGGAAAACTGGGCCTCCATAGCCTCGCTGATCGAAACCTGTAAGCTGAACAGGGTCGATCCACAGCGCTACTTCACCGACCTGCTGACCCGCCTCGTTAATGGCTGGGCCCAGGCCCGCATCGACGAGCTTATGCCCTGGTGTTGGACCGACGCCAAAACCGCCTGAGGTCAAGGCCGAACATTCAGGGCCACTGAACTCCGCTTACGTTTAAGCGCGGTCTCACCTGCATGCTTGCTCTGCTGTGCCGCGAGGGCAGCGCGGAGAAGCGGCAGTTGCTTGCATGCCTTCAATCGTTGGAAGCCCTTGGCGGCTTCTTGCATCGCCGTTGCGATCCAGAGCCACTTTTATGAAGGTTCCGACTTCAACGATCTCTATAAGGTATCGGAGCGCGACTAAATCGTCCGCTCCGATGGCGAGTGCTGCTTCTCGCTTCCTGCCAGTCCGCTTGACCCGTCCTGGCGATCATTCCGAAAACCAAGGTCAGAGTATTCCGTCAGGCCGAAGCGCCGCAGCAAGAGACGATCCAGGGCAAATCGTCCGGAGCCGCCGAGCACCAGGGCAAACAGCCCTGCCATGTAAAGAAGGTCAGTCTCATAACCCGGCTGCCCGAAATGTGCGCCGGTTGCATCCACAGACTGTAGCTTGATAGAACTGAACCCGTTGGGAAGGTGGACCGTGAAGATCGCCACCAGCAGCGTGATCGCCATCGGAATGCTTGCGATCGGAATAAAAGCGCCAACGAGCACTGCAAAGCCGCCAAGCAACTCGACCGAGATCGTCGCCCAGGCAAGGAGGGCTGGTGCCGGCATCCCTAGGGCGTGCAAGATTGTCGCAAACAATTCCGGGCCGCGCGCGAGCTTCGCATAGCCGTGTTCCATAAAACCGTAACCGACAATCAGCCGCAGGGGGATTGCAAACCAAGATTGCTGCTGCGGGATGATGAGACGCGCATATAACCTCAGCAAGGCAGTCATCCAGGAACCCTTTTTCAGGACATATCGACTGCCTTACGTGGCAGGAGCTCGAGTTGTTACAGGAGGGGCAGGCGTTCGAACCTCTCATCTGCGGGAGCGTGTTAACTGTCGCCACGGTCGTTTCGAGGGTAAGCGGAGTTCAGTGGCCCTGAATGTTCGGCCTTGACCTCAGGCGGTTTTGGCGTCGGTCCAACACCAGGGCATAAGCTCGTCGATGCGGGCCTGGGCCCAGCCATTAACGAGGCGGGTCAGCAGGTCGGTGAAGTAGCGCTGTGGATCGACCCTGTTCAGCTTACAGGTTTCGATCAGCGAGGCTATGGAGGCCCAGTTTTCCGCCCCCTCGTTGCTGCCCGCGAACAGTGCGTTCTTTCTGCTGAGGGCAACCGGACGCATGCTCCGCTCCACGCAATTCGAATCGATCTCGACGCGTCCGTCATCGAGGAACTGCACGAGCCCATCCCAGTGGTTCAGCGCGTAGCCGATTGCCTCAGCGGTCGGAGCGCGGCCGGGCAGCTTCGCCATCTGCATTCCGAACCACGTGCGGAGCTCCTCAAGCAGCGGACGGCTACGGTCCTGACGTGCAACGCGGCGTTCGGACGCACTCTGGCCGCGGATCTCGGTCTCGATCCGATACAGCGCGGCGATGCGCGTCAGCGTCTCGGTGGCGATCGGCGCCGCGCCACCCTTGGCGAGATCATAGAAGTTGCGCCGGACATGGCTCCAGCAGAACGCCAGTTTGCTTGGGCCGCGCCTGCCTAAGGGGTCGATCAGGCTCTTGTAGGCAGCATAGCCGTCGCATTGTAGGATACCGCGGTAAGCACCGAGTAACGCCCGGGCATGCTCGTGCTGGCGCCCGGGCGCATAAGTGTAGACCACCGCGGGCGGATCGGGACCGCCCCAGGGTCCGTCGTCGCGTGCAATCGTCCAGAAATAGCCTTGCCTGGTGCGGCCTCGGCCGGGATCGAGCACCGGCACGACGGTTTCGTCGGCAAACAATCGCGCCGAGCCGAGCACGATCTCTTTCAGGCGGCGCGCGACCGGGGCGATCTCGGCAGCGGCGTAGCCAACCCAAAATGCCAGCGTTGAGCGGTCGATCTCAACCCCCTGGCGCGTCATCATCTGCGCCTGGCGATAGAGCGGCTGATGGTCGGCAAAGCGGCTGACCACCACGTCTGCCACCGTTGCCTCAGTGGGCAGACCACCTTCGATCAAGCGTGGCGGCGCGGGCTGCTGCACCACCACACCCGCACAGCTGCGGCAGGCAAACTTTGGTCGCCGCGTCACCAGCACGCGGTATTGCGCCGGGATCACGTCGAGCCGCTCGGAGCGATCCTCGCCGATCTCGACCATGGCCGCTTTGCAGCAGGGACAGGCGGTGTCGGGCGGCATCAGCACCACCTCGATGCGCGGCAGATGGGCAGGCAGCACGCGGCTGGCACGCCGCTTTTTTGCCTGTTCGCGCCGCAATGCAGGATCGCCTCTCTCGGCTTCGGCCTCGATCCCGGCGATTGCTGTTTCAAGATCTTCCAGGGCGAGCGTGAGCTGCTCTGCAGGCAGCCGCTCCGACTTCCGCCCGAACTGCATCCGGCGGAGCTTCAGCAGCAAGGCGTGCAGCCGCTCGCTGCGTCTCGCCAGCTCATCGCGCTCGGCCATCGCTGTGTCGCGCTCGGCAATGGCCGCATTGCGCTCCGCCATCATCGTCAGCACCAAGGCCCGCAGCGCCTCGGGCTCGGCAGGTAAATCCTCGGTTGCGGTGGAAACGACGCAAAGTCACGTCGCGATTCTACGCGACAGCGCTCGGCGTGGGAATCCGTTTTGTCGCCTGCACGCGTGTCCAGTCCATGCCATCGAATAGCGCGGCGAACTCCAACGCCGACAGCCTCATCACGCCATCCACCACTGGCGGCCAACGAAACGCACCATGCGACAATCGCTTCCACACCAGCACCAGGCCGCTGCCATCCCAGACCAGGATCTTAATTCTGTCGGCGCGCTTGGAACGGAATACGATGACCGCGCCGGAGAACGGGTCCTCGCCAAGCACCTCGGCGGCCAGCGCCGCCAGTCCGTGCGACCCTTTGCGGAAGTCCACGGGACGCGCCGCCAATAGAACGCGAACCCCCGAGGGGATCGAGATCACGCCGCCGATGTCCGCAGTGCGCGCAACACCTCCGCCAGCAACGCGCAGTCGGTGCCACTGGTCACGCGGATCAGCGCTCCGGCCAGCCTAATCTCGATGCATGACCCGATGGATGCTTCGACAACGCCGTCTGCCGCCGCAGGCGCGCCAATGCCCCCGTTGTTGTGCCCCTCTGGCCTCGTCTCGGTGACCATCGGCACGAAACTTGTCTCACCGTTTGTTACTGCCTCCACAGGCAAGGCCAAGTGTCCAGCCCGCGCTTCGCGCCGCCACGTGAAAACCTGCTGAGAACACACTTGCCAGCGCCGTGCCACTTCGCTGACCGAAGCTCCCGGCAACAGCGTCTCGGCTACAATCTGCGCCTTCTCCGCCGCCGACCAGTGCCGGCGCCGCGCCGGTCCCGTCAGAACCTCAATCCGCCGAAAGCCATCCTTCGCGTCAGCATTAAAGTCATCCATAATGTTAGCTCGAAGCCGTTGCACGAGATCTGCGAGCACATCCGCGCCTCCAGCGAAAGAAGGGCCTCAACACTTCGCTTACTTTCGAGGAACATCAGCTCTAAGATGAACCTACGGCCTTTTCCTTCAACTCGAACAAGTCCCGTCCGGGGGCTCCCGTGCATTGCGACGACCATCAAGGTACTGGGTGAGCTCCCGATACATACGATCGAGCTCCGGCCGCTTCCGAGGCCGCGGAATCCGAACTCAGCGTGCTGTCAACGCAGTGTCTCGACGAGCGCATCTCCGACAAGCAAACTCTGGCCGACGAAGTCGCCGCTTGGCGGGCGAGCCGCAACAAAGCTCACGTTAAAGCGAATTGGCAGTTCACCACCGAAGAGGCCCGCATTAAGTTGCACCGGCCCTACCCCACAGTATGATCAACTCGGGTATCAGAGCGGCGCCGCGAGTATTGGTCGGCTACCCGCCCATCTGCGCCGCCCGGCCCGATTGTGGCGTGAAGCATTTCACAGCCGAAGCGGGCAGCCATCACCAAGTGTGCGTGGCCCCCGCCGCCGCTTCAGCTCCGAAGAGCAGCCGATGCGTTGCCGGGCAATAAAGAGCCCGCGTCCTCGCAGGCACGCGCGTACCGTCCGGTCGCAAGATAGGATGATGCGTCACAATCCAGTACGGTTCGCGCGAGTACCGACTGGTCGCGGTTCGCGTGCACGAGTTGTTCGATCATCGGATAGCCTTCGAATGGCATTGTGTTCTCCCGCCGCATAGTCGTTGTCCTCGAGGAACCCTCTTTCAGGACACATGGCGACATCGACCGCCTTACGTGGCTGGAGCCCGAGTTGTTACAGCAGGGGGAGAACCTCTCATTTGCGGGACGCTGCCAACTGTCGGCCCGGTCGCAGCTCGCTTGGAACGAGATGAGCTGTAAGATATTGAAACTTATGACATCTTCTTCAGTTGACATAGCGACATCACGATGTCACTATGCCGCAATGCCGCTTGACGTCAACTCCAGACTGCCGCTGCACGCCCAGCTCGAAGACCTTCTGGCGGTTGAGATTGCTGACGGCGATTTGCCGCCTGGCGCGCGCCTTCCGCCCGAAGATGCCTTGGTCGAGCGCTTCGCCGTTAGCCGCACGACCGTCAGGACCGCCATTCAAAGCCTGGTTTGGCGGGGCCTGGTCGAAATCCGTCGTGGCACGGGCACCTTCGTCACACAGCCGAAGATCACCCAGGAGTTGACCCAGCTGACCGGCTTCGTCGAAGACATGCAGGCGTTGGGCCGCAAACCCACGGCCCGCCTGCTGGACCGGAGGATCGTCACGGCCAACGCGGCCGTCGCTCAGCACCTCAACCTTAGGAAGGGCGCGGATGTCGTTCGGATCCAGCGCCTGCGGCTTGCAGACGGCGTGCCCTTGTCCTTCGACGAAACCTACCTGCCGCGGGCGCTGGGCGAACGCGTGATATGCGACAACCTCGAGACCCAACCGATCTTTGCACTGCTGGAGCAAAAATATGACACGCCCCTGACTGAGGCGGAGTACCGGTTGGAAGCAGCGTCGGCCAACTCGAAGGTCGCCAAGACCTTAGGAATTACCCCGAGCAGTCCGATTTTCCTGATCGAGCGCACTGCCTACACGCGTGATCGTCAGCCAGTCGATTACGAAAGGCTGTATTATCGAGGCGATCATATCCGGTTTGTCACACGCCTCGCCCGCCGACCGCCCTCAGGCACCCGTGATTAGAGCGCCAGGATGATTCTCTCCTTGGAAATCTGGCTGTTCGTGATCGCCTTTGGAGCCAGCGGGCTCGGCGGCATGCTGGGTATGGCGAGCGGTATCTTTATCGTGCCGATCCTGACCATGTTCGGGCACGTCGACGTCCGTATAGCGATCGGCGCAAGCATTATTTCGGTGATCGCCTGTTCCTGTGGCGGTGCCGCGCCATTCCTCAAGGCCAGTCTGACCAACGTGCGCCTGGCCATCATCCTCGAAACGGCCACCACCCTGGGCGCGCTGACAGGCGTCCTCTTGAGCGGCTTTGCCTCGACATCCCTCTTGTACCTGATATTCGCCATCGTTCTCTCGCTGTCCGCCTGGCAAATGCTAGCGCACCGCCGCGATCCAACAGCGACAGCCGCTCCGAACCCGTTATCGCGGTGGCCTCGGCTGAGCTCCAGTTACCCTGACCGGACGCTCGGCCGAGAGATACCCTACAGCATCGACCGTTTATCTCTGGGCATGAGTCTGATGTACGGAGCTGGTCTGATCTCTGCGCTGTTGGGAATCGGCGGCGGCGTCCTGAAGATACCAGCAATGTACGCGGCTCTTCGTCTGCCGATCAAGGTGTCGTCCGCGACCTCCAACTTCATGATTGGCGTGACAGCAGCGGCGAGTGCAGGAGCTTATTTCGCGCGAGGCGACATCATACCCAGAATTGCCGGCCCAGTTGCCCTTGGGTCGGTCGTTGGAGCCATCCTCGGAGCTCGCATTGTCATGCGCTCCCCTAACGAGAAGCTACGCCTGCTCTTCGTCGCTGTCCTTCTCGTGTTGGCGGTCCAAATGTTTCTCGCCGCTTTCGGGATCGTGCTTGTGCGAGGTGGCGCGTGAACATCGCCCGACCTGGTACGCAACACCTGGAACTTCGCCTCGCTTGGATGCTCAGCGTCGGCACATGGGCGGCTTCAGTGCTGATCGGGCTTGGATTGATGCTCCCTTCCGCACTCGCCTGGAATACCGCCGTCATCATGGCGGGCGTCACCATCTTCATCCTGCTCCCGGTCCTACGCGTGATACTGATGCTCATCGTCTTCTGGCGCGCCCGCGATTTTCCATTCGCCGCTGTTTCCGCGCTGGTTCTGATCGTGATCGCTCTAGGTTTCGTCGCCGGAAGCCTCTCGGTCCATCGCTTCTAATTCGCTCTCCACAGGCTCAGCCATGCCCTCAGAACACGTCCGAACCAGCCGCGAGATGTGTCGGGATCCCCTCTCGTTTGAGGCGCGCCGCATGCGGCCGTGGGTTCGTCCGACGGTGAGCGCCACTTCGCTACACCAGCTGCGTCTTCAATTCCGCGCTATCCAGGCCGAAGCTTGTAACGTAAGCGATTCGGCGGCACCACATGGGCGGCGCGCGGCATTCGTGTGATCGAAGGGCCGCATGGATGAGACGCTAAACGGATCCGGCCCTGATGAGAGCGCTCATACGACAGATCGTAAGAGCGCACACAACGTCCGAGTGGAGGTTATCACGCGGGGCGAGCGCCGGCGGAGTTGGACGCTGGAGCAAAAGCGCGAGATTGTGGCTGAGAGCCTCGGGCCCGAACTGACCCCGAGCGAGGTGGCGCGCAAATACGCGATCGGTACGGGGCAGCTTTATACCTGGCGTCGAGAACTGTTGCCGGCTCCGACGGAGCGGATGAGGCGGCCGACACGGTTTGCGCAAGTGGAGCTGGCGCCGACGCGGCTGGCCGGCCAGCTACCGGCTGAGCCGCCCGCCCCGCCAGTAACGATCCCGCAATCGCCCCGGCCGCTGGGAATAATCGAGATCGTGCTGCCGGGCGGCATATTGGTGCGCGTTGATGGGCAGGTAGATGATCGGGCATTGCGGCAAGTCCTGGGCATGCTGCAAGGCCGATGATCACACTCGCACCCGGCCTGCGCGTGTATCTCGCCTGCGGCGTGACCGATATGCGCAAGGGTATGGTGGGGCTGGCAATGCTGGTGCAGCAGTCGCTGCGCGACAACCCGTTCGATGGCGCTGTGTATGCCTTCCGCGGGCGTCGCGCAGGACTGATCAAGCTGATATGGCATGATGGCGCCGGCCTGTGCATGCTGACCAAGCGGCTGGAGCATGGGCAGTTTGTTTGGCCGTCATCCGAGACGACTGGCCGGATCATGCTCTCGAGCGCGCAATTGGCGGCGCTGCTGGATGGCTGTGAATGGCGCGCAGCGCAGCCGCGACGAGCACCGGAACTGGCGGGATAAAAACCCGCGTCGCCGATAAAAATCGGCTGGCACCGATTCGGCGGCGTCGTTCAGAATCGCAGCGTGCGAATCGATCTGGACAACCTGCCTGACGATCCCGCGACGCTGCAGCAAATGCTGCGCGACGTCGTGCGAGAGCTCAATACCGAGAATGACAAGCTGCGCCTGCTCATTCATCGGCTGGTGCGCCATCGGTTCGGCCGCCGCTCCGAGCAACTCACCGATGACCAGTTGCAATTGGGGCTCGAGGATCTGGAGCAAACGGTCGCCGCGAACCAGGCGGCACAGGACACTATTGCACCAGAGCCGAAGGAGCAGAAGCGCCGAGCGGCACCGGCGCAGCGCAATCTCGGCGATCTGCCGGCACACTTGCTGCGCTACGAGGTGGTGGTGGACATCGAGCACCGCGAGTGCCCCTGCTGTGGTGGCGCGCTGCATGTGATCGGCGAAACGCGCAGCCAACAGCTCGATATCGTGCCCGCGCAGCTTCGGGTGCGGGTCACGCGCCGGCCGCGTTACGCCTGCCGGGCGTGCGAGGGAACCGTGGTGCAGACGCCAGCGCCGGAGCGCCCGATCGATGGCGGCCTGGCGACCGAGGCCATGGTGGTGCATGTGCTGGTCAGCAAGTATTGCGACTCGCTGCCGCTGCATCGACAGTCCAAGATGCTGGCGCGGCAGGGCATCGATCTGGATCGCTCGACGCTGAGCAACTGGGTTGGCCGAGCCTGCTGGTGGCTGAAGCCGCTTTATGACCTGGTGGTCAGCACGGTGCTGTCGTCTGAGAAGGTCTTTGCGGATGACACGACATTGCCGGTGCTGGATCCGGGCCGCGGCCGAACCAAAACCGGGCGATTGTGGTGCTATGCGGTGGATGACCGACCGTGGTCCGGTCCGACGCACCCGGCGGCGGCGTATGTATATTCCGAGGATCGTAAGGGCGCGCATCCGTCAGCGCACCTGGCAGCGTTTCGCGGTGTGCTGCAGGTGGACGGCTACGCCGGGTTCAAGCGACTGGCCGGGGACCGCAGCGACGATTCGGTCAAGCTGGCGTTCTGCTGGGCGCATATGCGGCGGCCGTTCTTCGATTTCTATCAGGCGACGAAGTCGCCGCTGGCCGGGCATGTGCTGGCGCGCATTCGCGAACTCTATACGATCGAGGCCGAGATTCGCGGGCATTCTGCCGATCATCGGGAGCGCATGCGCCAGGCGCGAAGTCGGCCGATCGTGGAGGCGTTGCATGCTTGGTTGCAGGAGCAGCTGTCGAGCCGATGGCTTGGCTTACTGATGTGCTCGAGCGCATCGTCTCAGGCAAGACTAAGGCGAACGCACTGGAGGCGCTGCTGCCGTGGAATGGGCATCCGACTGAACTCACGGAATTGGCGGCAGCTGCATGATCGATAATCCAACCCAGGTTGACCGCCTGATGGGGAAGCTGCAACAGGCTCTGCCACTGCCCGCGCGCCCCACACCCGAGCTGCTCGCCGCTCTCGTCGCGAAGAACGCTGCGAGCCAAACCTCCGCCGCCTGCTCAATCACCTGGATCAGCTACGCCGGTGACGAGGGAGGCATTGTGTGCCGCCTCGATTTTGGAGACGAGGCCAAGAACGCCGCGTTTGTCTCCATCACGCACCTGCGTTTCGATGCTCGTCTGCCTCTCGCCCGTGAGATTATCGCCTACCAGAAGCACCGCGTGAAACGCATCCAGCGGCAGCCGGCGTAATCCACCCCAGCACAGAGGATGGGCCGGCCTCTGATACGCCGCACGGCTGCCGTCAAGGAAAATCGGGCAGGGTCTCGCCGCAACGCTTACGATTTTCCCGACATCGAGGAGTTTCCAACCGTCAATCGTAGAGCCGACTGCGAGCGGGGTCGCGTTCTTTTGGGAGTCGCGCTTGAGAACGGCAAGCTTGCGGCCACGGTTCTGTCAGCGATCAGGCCGGAGCGATTGCTGGTTCCCAGATGCAATGGCTACGATCTCCGGCGTTGAGGGGGTAAAGTGAGGTGCGTTGCCCGAAATGCGGATCGACTGCGGTCAAGGAGCGGCCTGAGCGCACCGCGCAGGGCTATCGCCGGTTCCGTTGTCTCGACTGCACGAGGCAGTTCAACGAACGGAGCAGTGGTCTGCTGAACCGGACGCAATATCCGAGCGACGTGATCGCGCTCGTGGTGCTCTGGCGGCTCCGCTACAAACTCAGTCTGCGAGATCTGGCTGAGATGTTCCTGATCCGCGGCTTCGTGTTCACCTATGAGGCAGTTCGCGATTGGGAGGCGAAGTTGACGCCGGCGTTGGCAGAGAATCTCCGGCGAAGACGAAGAGGCAAAGTCGGCCGTAGCTGGTACGTTGACGAGACGTACATCCGGGTGCACGGCCGTTGGAAATACCTCTACCGTGCCATCGATTCGAGACGGCGCCTTGGTTGACGTGAGGTTAAGTGAGCACCGCGATCTCGCCGCCGCCAAGGCCTTCTTTCGATCGGCGAAGGTAGTCACTGGCGTTATGCCGGCCCGGGTCACAACTGACGGCCACGACGCTTACCCTCGGACGATCCGAACGGTCCTCGGCAAGCGCGTGCGGCATCGGACGAACAGTTACCTCAACAACCGCCTTGAGCAGGATCACGGCGGCATCAAAGGCCGATGTCGACCGATGCTCGGCTTCAAGTGCGCTACATCAGCCAGCGCTATTGCCGAAAGCCACGACGAGCTTCGATACGTTCTCCGCTGTCGATCCTACATGTGTCAACACATACCCGCCTCGACGCGACGCTTTCACCACATGCGCCGAACAGCCATCGTGCTCGGCATCTTGGAAGCAGCTTGAACGGGACGCACCGCAACCCGAACAGCGGCTGACGCCCGGGCATGGGAGCTGACAGAGCCCTCACGGTAGCCTTCCCCGCCTAACCGGCTTCCTTGGAATCCTCCGCCGCCGGCAAGATCGCAGACGTCAGACTCACCCCTACTCGCGCGTCGCGGTGCTCGACGAGCGATTTGTAGAGCTCGATTGTTCGTTGGGCGATCGAGTCCCAGCTGAAATGCTCGACCGCCCGCTTGCGGCCTTGGGCGCCGAACCGACGGCGCAATTCGGGGTCGTGGGTGAGCCGATTGATGGCGTCGGCCAGCCCCGCAGAGAACGCGGCCGGGTCCGCTGGATCGAAGCTGCCCGGCCGAAGATGGGGATCGACGAGAAGGCCGGTTTCACCCGAAACGACGACCTCCGGGATGCCGCCGACGGCCGACGCGACCACCGCTGTCTCGCAGGCCATCGCCTCGAGATTGATGATGCCGAAAGGCTCGTAGACGGACGGGCAGCAGAATACCGCAGCATGGGAATAGAGCTGGATCACATCCGGCCGCGGGACCATCTCACGCACCCAGATCACAGCTCGCCGCTGCGCCGCAGCCTTGGCAACCCCGTCTTCCATCTCCCGCGCGATGTTCGGCGTGTCCGGCGCCCCGGCGCAAAGCACGATCTGCAGCTTGGGGTCAATCGCCGGGATCGCGTTTACCAGCTGCATGATCCCCTTCTGCCTAGTGATCCGGCCGATGAACAGGAGGTAAGGTCGATCCGGATCGATTCCATAACGGGTCAAGGCGTCACGCCCCTCGACGGGCCGGTATTCCATAGGATCGATGCCGTTGTGGATGACGTGGACGCGCTCGGGTTCGACGTCGAACAGGCGCAGCAAATCCTCGCGCGTTTCGCGCGACACCGCGATGATCGCGTCGGCCTGCTCGATCGCCATGCGCTCCATCCAGGCACTCAGGCGATAGGCATTGCCGAGCTGCTCGAGCTTCCAAGGACGGAGCGGTTCGAGCGAGTGGATGGTGAGCACGTACGGCACGTTCCAGAGTGTGCTCGCCAGCACGCCGCCCATGTCGGTGTACCATGTATGGCAGTGCACCATATCGGCATCGAGCCGGTCCTTGGCCATCGCCAGCGAGCGGGCGAACGCGTCGACGGCGCCGACGAATTGAGGGTCGGTATGCTCTTTCGCCTCCGGCCATTCGGCGTAGCCATGCACGGCCAGGTTGACCGCGGTAATCTCCTGGTCGCCGAAGCACCGCACCTCGACCTCGATCCGCCTGGCGAGCGCCCGGCTGAGATACTCCACATGCACACCGGCTCCGCCATAGACGTAGGGCGGATATTCCTTGCTGAAGATGGCGACCTTGTTCACTGTTCGCACTTGCATGTCTTTCGAATGTCGCGCTGGGACGTCACACCCCTGCACAGGGGTTTTGACCGGTTGCCTCTAACTGGGGAGCTGGAGTTAATCAGCAACTGTACGCTGCGTGCGACGCCCGGCTGGCGTCGGATAAACCCGCCGCGCTCAAGCGTGATGAGCATCTGGTGGGCGGAAGGTGGCGTGACACGAAAGTGGCGCCGCAGATCGGCTTCGGCTGGCGGCCGACCAAGCACCAACATATAGGCGTGGATGAATGCCAGATACTGGCCCTGCTTCGGCGTGAAGCGTGGTCGCGATGGGGCGTGACCCGGCTCGGAGCGGTGATTCATCTGCCGTGCCCTCAATCCCTGGGGAACGACGATGAATGTACGGTATCGGGTCGAGTTGAGCCAAGCCGAATGGGATCAGCTCACTGAGATGCTGCCTGGCGGCCGCCATGCCGCGCGCAAGCTGAAACGAGCCCAGATCCTGCTGGCCGCCGACGGCGGGATCACCGACGCCGCGATCGCCACCAGCGTCGGCACCGGCGAGTCCACTGTGTAGCGCATCAAACGCCGCTTCGTCCTCGGCAATCTCGATCTGGCACTGAGTGAAGAGCCGCGCCCAGCGCCGTCACGTAGCTGTCGGGCAAGGAGGAGGTACTTCTGGTAGCCACCGCCTGCACTAACCCACCCCAGGGGGGCGCACGCTGGACACTCGAGTTGCTGGCCGACCAGATGGTCAGGCTCACTGATCATAGCGAACTGTCGCGCGAGACAGTGCGGCGGCGCCTGGCGGAGAATGAACTAAAGCCATGGCGGCAGGACATGTGGTGCATCCCCGGCGCCACGTCGGTCATTGCCGGCCCCGCGGTCTCAGCGTCGCAAAAGGATGCCAGCTGATGGGCCTGCCGCTCGAGGATGTCACCGCTGACCTGCCCAGGTTCATCGATCAAGTCTACAATGTCCGGCGGCTCCACTCAGCACTGGGATACCTGAGCCCCGTTCAGTTCGAGGATCTATACGCCCAGCAGACGGTCAAAACCCGCAGCGTGATCCTGTCCACCCCCAGGGGCGCACTCCACAACGGGGTCCTTTTTCCACGCCGAGACACAGACTGCGCCGTCAACGGCACCCATGCCAAGCGCTCGGCCGCGGCGCCGGCGTCGCGCGCCGCAGCACAATCAAAGGGGCCGTCAAAGCGCTACCCGGAACGGTAGCCAACAAACTCCGCCACAGTCGGCTGGTCTATGGCCGCTTGCCGCTACCCTGCGAATCTACACCAGCTTGACGGACGTGACCCCAGGTGTGACGGGGTCCGTTCTCGTGGCAGTAGTCGGGTATGGTAACCTTGTCACCTTTCAAGGACGGTGCTCCCGCAGTTGACTTGCAGCAGCTGACTGCGCGCCGATCCATGGAAACCCAGGATGGCGCCGGCACGACCTTCGGGGAGGCACTGAATGGCCCGCCTAGTGATCGTCTCCAATCGCGTCCCGGTTCCAGGACAGCGCGGTCAAGCGGCCGGCGGCTTGGCGGTGGCACTGCACAATGCCGTCCGCCAACGCGATTGCCTGTGGTTTGGCTGGTCCGGCAACGTCGTGAGCGAGGAGCCCCCGCGCGCACCGCGAATAGTGCAAGCTGGCCGCATGACCTTTGCCACGCTCGAACTGGCGGAAGCCGACTACCGCGGGTACTATCGCGGCTTCGCCAACGGCATGTTATGGCCGCTGCTGCACAGCCGTGTTGGCCTTTCCGAATTCCACCGGAATGAGTTCGCCGCTTATCTGGCGGTGAACCGGGCGTTTGCCGAAGCACTGGTGCCGCTGCTCCACCCAGATGACGTGATCTGGGTACACGATTACCACCTATTTCCACTCGGTCAGGCCTTGCGTGATGGCGGCGTACTCGCCCCGGTGGGCTTCTTCCTTCATGTCCCGTTTCCACCGGCATCGCTATTCGAATGCCTTCCGGCGGCGGACAAATTGCTGCGCACCCTCGCGGCCTACGACCTGGTCGGCGTGCAGGTGCATGACGACGCGGAGAACCTGAATACCCTGTTGCACAAACTCGGTGTTGCAATTCGTGCTTCCGCTTTCCCCGTCGGCATCGATCCTGATGTTTTTGCCAAGGCGGCAGCTCGTGCGCAAACCGGGCCCGAGGTAAGCCGTCTGGCGGAGAGCTTGGCGAGCCGCGCGCTTATCCTGGGCGTGGACCGTTTGGACTACACCAAGGGCTTGCCCCATCGGTTCCGAGGGTTTGCCCAGTTGCTGAAACGGTTCCCCGAGCACCGCAAGCGTGTGCGGTTCCTGCAAATTGCCCCAGTGTCACGCGGCGACGTGACCGAGTACCGTGCGCTCAGACGCGAACTTGACGGATTAGTCGGTATGATTGACGGTGAGTACGCGGACTTCGACTGGACACCGCTACGGTATCTGACTCGCTCCGTGGCGCGCACCACTCTTGCGGGTTTTTACCGCCACGCACGTGTCGGTCTGGTCACGCCGCTTCGTGACGGCATGAACCTGGTGGCCAAGGAATATGTTGCAGCCCAACGGCCAGAGAATCCTGGTGGGCTGGTGCTTTCGCGTTTTGCCGGTGCAGCGCAGGAGCTGCATAGCGCCGTCCTGGTCAACCCCTATGACCCCGATGAAATTGCCGAGGCGCTGCACGTGGCCCTAACCATGCCTCTCGCTGAGCGGCAGCAGCGCTGGCATACCATGAAACGCGCGGTTTGGCGCAGCACAGCGATCACGTGGTCAAATCGGTTTCTCTCCGAGCTCGAACAAGCTGCATCAGAACGCCAAGCTTGACGAGACAACCGCAAACTGACCCCATCCATCACGCTCGTAGTTCCGCTCCGCCACCACCGGCTGGCTTCAATCGGAATCGGTGGCTGGCTTCGATCGGAACAGGCGGCTAATATTTAGAGGGTGCGCCCCGCCACCTCCAGCAGGGGCGTTGGCCTTGAATGCTCGGACCTCAGCGACAAGCATGGCAGTCACAGCCTTCTGAATCGCATGTGCGCCTGCGACAGTTTGTGGGCTGCAGGTTGAGGGCAGCCGACCGATACGGGATCGCTGCTGTCTCGCTGCGACGAATAAAGAAGCGGCCCGGCGCAGGTGTTGCTAGATCGCGGCTGGGGTAAGCCGATGCAGTCGGTGGAATTGGCCACCCCTGATGTCGTCATGTCGCATCAGTTCGGTGAAGCGCTGGAGCGGTTATCGTGCGACGAGTTGGAGCAGCTCTGCACGCTTTATTAGCGAATGGGCATCGGGCTCGAAGGTGCGGAGCAGTCGGCGGACGCGGAAGCGAACGTCGTGCCGTTGAAGACGCCCCGGGCGGCAGAAGAAGTGGCGGCTGCGCCGCCCTCCATACCGGCGCCTGCGTCGTGCCCACCGCCGCCGGCGCCAGTCCTGCCGTCTGCGCCCGCCATTGCGCCGGCTGTGACCATACCGCCTGTGACCGGAGACTATGTTGGAAGGGTCGCCCCGGTGGTTCGGGCTCGCTCGGGCTTTCACGTGAGCGCGCGGCGGCGGCGGTCGCAGTGCGATATAGAGAAGGCCCGCATGGCACTGGGCGGCGGCTACTGAGTAGCGCAGCCGAGCCGCCTGCCGCGATCTTTGCAGCCCCAAGTATTCAGGCGCCAAATTTGGGGGTCCCTCTTGCGGGACCCGCTCAGGGACTTACCGAGTACTGCAAAACCCTTGCAGACCGTGTGAAAACTCAATCGCAACGGATTCCGAATCGGGATGCGGGGCAATAGAATCGCGGCATGACGCACCTCGTCGGCCACGATCGCGGTCAAACTCTATTGCTGCCGGAATCGCTGGACGAGTATGTTGGCCCGGAGAACCCAGTACGGTTCATCGAAGCGTTTGTCGATGGGCTCGATCTCGCTGCCGCAGGGTTCGGTCGTGTTCGACCGAAGGAGACCGGCCGTCCTGGCTACGCGCCCGGTGATCTGCTGAAGCTCTACATCTACGGTTATCTTAACCGGATCCGGTCCAGCCGACGCCTGGAAGCCGAAGCTCACCGCAACATTGAGGTGATTTGGCTGCTGCGAGCGGCACCTGAAGCCTGACTTCAAGACTATCGCCGACTTCCGCCGTGACAACCGCACCGCCTTCCGCCCGGTATTCCGCCAATTCGTGTTGCTATGCCGTAAGCGTAAGGCGAGCACCAGTATTGACGCCGTGAGCCCCTGCCCAGACGTTCTTGGCCTGGGCCGATTTGAGCCCGCCGAGAGGAAGCACGTGACTGGTGGTTCAGTGTTGGCGCTGCGGTTCCGGCTGGCGGCAATGCCGTCAGGCCGCAGCTGCCATTGGCGGTTGGAAGTTCCAGGGGAGAAGCTCGTCGATTCGGTTGATCGGATGACCTCGAGCCAACCGATCAAGGACTGAAGCGAGATAAGCCTCAGGATCGAGCTTGTTGAGTTTTGCTAACTCGACGATCGTGTAAATCGCTGCTGCCCTTTGGCCTCCCCGGTCGGAACCAAGGAACAGAAAGTTTTTCCTCGACACCGCAATCCCTCTCAGGAGACGCTCAGAGAGGTTGTTATCGATGCTAAGACGTCCGTCCTCGACATATCGGGTCAGGGCATCCCAGCGGCTCAGCGTGTACTGGAAGGCTTTGCCGAGTGGTGCCTTGCCGGACAACCGCCGGCGTTGCCCTTCTGCCCATTCGCGGAATGCATCCAGCAATGGCTTGCTGCGAGCCTGACGCTCCCTCTGGCGCTGCTCGGCGGGCTTGCCCTTGATATCCGCTTCAATGGCGTAGAGTTCCTGAATCCGGCGCAGGGCTTCCTCGGCAATGGGGGACTTTGTCGTCTCGAATACCTCGAACAGCTTGCGCCGAGCATGAGCGAAGCAGGCAACATGGATGATCCGGGGAGGCTTCGATCCGCTTCCCCGATAGAGCGCCTCGTAGCCGGCGAAGGCATCCGAATGCAGGTAACCGCTAAAGCCCTCGAGATGTCCACGTGGCCGCTCGCCTTTGCGATCGGCGCTATAGCGATAGAACACCGCCGGATGTCCCGGACCGGCATAGGGCCGCGGATCGACGGCGTAACACCAAAGCCGCGCGATGCGCGTTTTCCCGGTTCCCGGCGCCAGGGTTCGAATCGGTGTGTCGTCGGTCCAGAGGACCTCTTGTGCCATGACGTATTGTCCGATGCGCTCGGCCAGGGGTTGCACCCACCACGCGACATGTCCCATCCAGTCCGCCATGATGGCGCGGTCGATGTCGATGCCCTCGCGCTCGAGAATCGCAGACTGCCGATAGAGAGGGATGCCATCGCAATACTTGGAGACGGCGACATTGGCCAGCAGTCCGGCTCCCGGCCGTCCCTTTTCGATCGGCAGCTCCGGTGCCGGCGCCTGGAAGATGGTCTCGCATACCCGACACGCATATTTCGGCCGCAGATGGCGGATCACCTTCATTCTGGCGGGGATCTTGTCCATCACTTCGGTTGCCGTCTCGCCAAGCTTGACCAGGCGCGCGGGATCGCAGTTGTTGCACTGACAGGCAATTTCGGGCTCATGCACCACAATCTCGCGCGGCAAATGGGCCGGCAATGGCTTGCGGCCGGGCGGTTTCGGACGGAACCTGGCGGCCGGCCGTTCTTTGGGTTCCGCGGTGGACTGTTTGGCCTGCGCCGCGGTCGTCTCAGCGACGTTCTCCTCCAGCTCTTCCAGCCGCATCTCCAATTGCGCGATCTCACGGTCGAGCTTTTCGGAAGATTGGCCATAACGTTGCCGCAGCAGCGTGGCCAGTCGCAGTTTCATTTGCTCGATTTCGAGCCGGGCCGTCTTCAGCTCGTCGTTGACCGCCGCCAGCCTGGCGTCACGCTCCGCCACCATGGCGCGCAGCGTCGCGTTCTCCACGCGCAGCGATTCGAGCTCGGACATGCGACAGGCTTAGCGAATCCACGATTCCCGTACAAGCCACATCCGCCGCGTCGGATTAAAAATTCCGCTCAGACCACGACTTCCGGTCTGGCTGTCCAGGCTGTATTTCTCCAATCAATTGCTTCGACAAGCATGGAGAACTGGGCCATGGTCAGAGATACCACGCCGTCCTTGGCTTGTGGCCAAACAAACCGGCCACGATCCAGCTTCTTCGCATAGAGGCACATGCCTTGCCGGTCATAATAGAGGCATTTGATCAGATCGCCTCTACGTCCACGGAACACAAAAATTGCCCCCTCATGAGGATCATGCTGAAGCACGGTCTGGACCCGCGCAGCAAGAGAATGGAACCCAGCCCGCATGTCGGTAACGCCGCAGGCGAGGTAAATGCGGACTTCTCCGGCCGGCCACATCAGCGATCGTCGAGCGTCGCCAGCACACCGCGCAGCACGGCATCATCAACCTCGCCATCGACCCGAACCCGTACCCCGTTCGGGAACTCGATTTCGATCCGCCCAGACGGCGGCTTTCTGCCTGGGGTCGGTGTTTTCGGAGGCGCTGGCGGTGGGCTATCAGCCTCCAAGGCGGGTTGCACTTCCACCGGAGCAAACCCGCTCACCATTGAGGCCAGCATTGCCTTCCGCCACGTGTAGAGCAGGCCGGTGCCAATGCCATGTCGGCGCGCCACGTCCGCGATAACCGTCCCGGGGAGAAGTGTCTCGCGGACAATCCGAAGTTTCTCCTCAGGTCCCCATCGGCGGTGCCGCTCACGCCGAACCCGCAGCTCGATCTGTTCCGTTCGAGCGCTCGAACGAGCCTCGTTCGCACGCTCGTTCGAACGCTCAACCTCTGCCGTGATCACCGCTTCGCCCATGCAGGCCAGTGTCCAACAGCAGCCCGTGCTCCGGGAAGGTGTCGATCAGACGACGCTTACGCTATGCCGCCAGTTAGACCTGTTCGGTCGGGAGTTGCTGGCGGTGGATGGGACGCGGATCAAGGCGGTTAACAACAAGGATCGCAATTTCACGCGCGCGTCGTTGACCGAGTTCATCAAGCTGGCCGATGCCAAGCTGGACGACTACCTGCATCGTCTCGATACGAGCGATGTCACCGAGCAAGGAGCCGGGGGCTCGCGGGTCAAGAATCTCGCCGAGAAGATCGCCGCCATCCGCGAGCGCCGCACGCGATGTCAGGCGATGTTGGCGGAGCTCGACCGCACCGGCGAGGATCAGATCTCGCTCACCGACCCAGATAGCCGGGCTATGGCAGCGCACACCCACGTTGCGGTCGGCTACAACGTTCAGGTCGCGGTGGACATCAAGCACAAGCTGATCGTTGAGCAACAGGTCACGAATCAGGTCGTTGATATGGGTCTGATGACCGAGACGGCGGAGCCGGCAAGGGAAGTTCTCGGCGCGGAGCGCATCGCGGTCGTAGCCGACCGTGGCTATTTCAAGATCGAGGACATCGAGGCCTGCGAGAAGGCCGGAATGGAGCCGTATGTGCCGGGTCCCCAACGTGGCCCATCGGTCAGCGCGGGCCTGTTCCGCAAGGACGAGTTCGAATACGACGCGGAAGGCGATAATGTTCTCTGCCCGGGGGGCCAGCGCCTGCAGCCCTATTCGTCATCGGTCTTGCGCGGGCTCAAGAAAATCAACTACGCCAACAAGCAGGCGTGTCGAGATTGCCCGATCCGTTCGCGATGCACGAACAATAGCTTTCGTTCCGTCTCCCGCATGGAGAATGAGGCGGTACTCGACCGGATGCAGGCCCGACTAGCGAAACGACCGGAGGTTCTCCAGCAGCGCCGCGAGACAGTGGAACACCCATTTGGTACGATCAAACAATGGATGAATCAAGGCGCGTTCCTGATGCGTGGGCTGGAAAAGGTTCGCGGCGAATTCAGCTTGACGGCGCTCCCCTACAATCTCAGGCGGGCGCTCAACATCGTCGCCTTTACCGAGTTGATGATCGCGGTGCGGGTTTAAGAGTTCGCCTACCGGCATTTTGGCCCTGCCAGTTAGGTGCCCTTGGATTGCGAAGCTGTAGGGCAAGTCACGATGAGACTTGCCTACTCACTTCGAAAGCCCTGGGTAAACGCTTCCAGACCGGCCGCGAGCGGTCCCTACCTCGGCAGACGTGTTTCCACACAGTTTGCTTGAATTTCGCAGTATTGCCGACGCCGCCTAATCCGGCGTGATAACAACTCGCGGGAGGTTTCCTCGGTCCCGTTAGCTTACGACCTTTTCAAGGGCGGTTGTATCCGTGATAGGGTCCGGCTCAGACTAGTGCCCTGAGTCGCTCATATTGCCGGGTATAACCGCTTCAGTTTGATGCGGGCATCGACAGTGGTGAAGTGCCAGTCTGCCTTCGTGTGGTTCTTGTTTCGATCTTTCTGCCACGCGGCGACTTCCTCGATCAGGGTCTGCCTGTCCGGGATTCGCCGATCGAGGCACTGCACCGACAGGACGCTGAGTTCTGATTCGGCCATATCCAGCCAACTGCCATGCTTGGGCGTGTAATGCCACTCGAACCGCTCGACGAGGCGGCGCGCCTCGGCGGGCGGAAAGGCTTCGTAGAGCGAGGCCGGCTTGTGGGTGTTGAGATTGTCCTGCACCAGGACGATCTTGCTCGCGGCGCGAAAGTGCGTGTCGGACAAAGCCTTGAGCAGTTGGGCATAGTCCAGCGCGGCGTGGCGGTCGGTTATCTCGACATGGCGCCAGCCTTCCAGCGGCGCGAATAGCATGAACAGATTGACGGTGCCGTTGCGCTCATACTCGCAGTCGTACCGTGCTGGCTGTCCAGGCTTTGCCGGAACTGGCACGCGGGTTTCCTTGACGAGCTGTTTCGTTGTCTCGTCCAGGCAGACGACGGGTCGGTCTGGATCATGCGGCCGCTGGTAGACCTCCAGCACATCCTCCATGCCGGCTACGAAGGCAGCGCTGGCTTCTGGCGGGATGACCCATTGCTTCTGGAGATGAGGTTTGAGCGAATTTTTTTGAGCGTCCGTCCGATGGTGTTATCGCTGGCGCGATCGACGATGTTCAGCTCCACCACGGCGGTTTCCAACAGCATCAGCGTCCACCGCTTCCGTCCTTTGGGTGGCGGAGAACAAGCGAGCGCGATCAGCTTGGCCTCGGCGGCGCCGTCGAAGATGGGCTTTCGAGCTGAGTTGGGCGAGTGTTTGCGGGTCAAGGCGGCATCAACTCCGCCCTCCACCAATTGCTGACGTGTGCGGGCGACGGTGTCGACGCTGGTATCCAACGCCTCGGCAATTTCGCCGTCACTCCACGCATCGCCGGCCTCGGAGGCGTCGGCCTTCAGCAGGATGCGTGCCTTCAGTAGCTGGCGGGCCGGGGCTTTGCCCTTTTGGATCAGCACATTGAGCCGTTCACGCTCATCGCTACTGAGCTTTACGATGTACTTCTTGACGACAGGTTGTTTCGCGGTCACGACACATCTCCGGGTTACCGGAGATATCGACTCAGAAATCACCCGCAGAATCAACGACGTGGGGTACTAGGTTAGTTGCGACATCGATGTTGCCGTGCGTGGCGCGGGAATACGGACACACCTCGTGCGCCGCATCCACCAGGCGCCGCGCGACTTGGCGTTCAACACCCGGCAGCTTGACGTTGAGACGAGCCGCGAGCCCGTATGCGCCGTCCCCCGCCGGGCCGAGGTCCACTTCCGCGTCAAGGGCCACGTCATCCGGCAAAGCCACCTTCATTTTGCCAGCCACAAGCCTTATCGCAGTGAGGAAACAGGCCGACCAACCAGCGGCGAACAGTTGCTCCGGGTTGGTGCCGCTGCCCGAGGTGCCAGCGTTCGAAAGCTTGACCCCCAGATGGCCGTCAGAGCTGCGGGAGGCACCGCCGTCCCGGCCACCCGTGGTGTGGGCCTTCCGTGTACAGCACTTTGCCGAGGTCGGTCACGGTATGTTCTCCTTTGTTGTGTAATCAGCGCAGTAATCTCAACGCCGCACGGAGTTCGGCTTGTGGCGATGAGGCGCAGCAGGGCGGGCCGCGGTGGTTCTGATTGAGGGACGGGAGTCATGCGGATGGCGGGACGGACAAGGGCAAGCAATACGGCTCATCTTAGAGATTCTATGCGGGTGGATGGCAGCCGGGGATGATCCGAGGTTGCTATTCCTTCCGATGGAGATTGACCGATGCATGGCACCGCCCGCGTCCTGCACCCGACGACCACCGCACAAGAGTACGATATCTCGTTGTTTGTGGCTCTGGAATTGAGCCGGTCAAGCTGGTTGCTTGCCGTCAGCGTCCCGCACAGCGACAAGATCAGCAAGTACCGAATTGACGCCGGCGACAGCACGGCGTTGTTGAACCTCTTGTCGCGTCTGAGAGCGGAAGCTGAACGGCGGTGTGGAGGACCGGCGAAGATCATCTCGATCTACGAGGCTGGGCTTGATGGCTTCTGGGTGCACCGCCTACTGGGAGCCAGTGGCGTGGAAAGCCACGTTGTTGATGCCGCATCCATCGCGGTGGACCGGCGCAGCCGACGGGTCAAGACCGACCGGGTCGATGCCGAGAAGCTACTGCGCTCGCTGATGAGTTGGGCGCGCTGAGAACGGCAAGTTTGTTCGATGGTGCGACCACCAAGCCGGGCAGAGGAGGATGAGCGGCGGCTGACACGCGAACGCGGAACGCTGGTTACGGAACGGGTCCGACACGTAAACCGGATCAAAGGGCTGCTGGCCACGCAGGGCGTGTTCGACTTCGAACCGATGCGCAAGGACCGCCGCGATCACCTCGAGGAACTCCGTTGTTGGAGTGGCCAACCGTTGCCGCCGCGGTTGAAAACGGAGCTCATTCGGGAGATCGAGCGCCTGGAATTGGTGATCACGCAGCTCCGAGAGATCGAGGCCGAGCGAGACCTAGCTCTGCAGCCGACGCGATCAGCAGCTGAGAAACTTCTGCAAGACCCGAAGGTAAAGCCCACGCCAGTTGCATCGTACGGCAGCCAACTATTGCGCCTTCGCGGTATTGGACCGGAATTCGCTTCCGTGCTGTCGTTGGAAGCGTTCTATCGTGATTTCCGCAATCGAAGGGAGTTGGCGGCGTACTCGGGTTTGACGCCAAGCCCCTGGAAGAGCGGCGGGATAGACGTCGAGCAAGGCATCTCAAAAGCGGGCAATGCTCGCTTGCGCAAAACCATGATCCAACTAGCATGGCTGTGGCTGCGACACCAACCTGGCAGCGCGCTGAGCCGATGGTTCTACGAGCGTGTTGGTGACAAGCGCGGCAAAATGCGTCGCATCGCTGTCGTCGCACTGGCGCGCAAATTGCTCGTGGCGCTCTGGCGTTACGTGACTGAAGGCGTAGTACCGCTGGGTGCCGATCTCAAGGTATTGGAGGCCCGAGGCCAATAGTTGAATCAACCCAATCCGCGGGTCGGTCCCAAGGTCGGCCTGCCGGATCCAGGCAGGTGGCGATCGTGGACAGACGTGGCTGCAACAGGCCGTCTCAAAGAGATGGATCCCACCTTCCTGAGCCCAGTCTCCTCAAAGAATGAGGGATCGTGGTGCGGGCCCTGGTGCCCGACCGAATGTGAGTGGATGCGGTGATCGCCTGCCGCATAGCAAAGCGGGCTCGAGCCTTGGATCCGCTGCAAGGAGAAAAATACATGCGCCGTAGATAAGCCTTGACGAAGAACACCCCATGTGAGTTTGTCCGGGAACATTGCTAGTTCCTGCACAGCCTTCGGACCATCAGGCGGATTGAGGCTAGCAGCAGGAAGGCGCGCGCCTTCACGTTGAGGTCCTCCCAGTCCTTGGCCAATCGGCGACAGCGATTGAGCCATGCCAGACTGCGTTCGACCACCCATCGCTTGGGCAGAACCATGAAGCCGCTCATGTGGTCAGATCGTTTGACGATCGCCACCTCCGCCTTCGACACGACACGTTTCAGCGCCGCCTGGAATTGCTGTCCCTGATAGCCGCCGTCGGCATAGAGTTTCAGAAGGAACGGGAACAGCCCAAACAGCGTGGCCAGCAGCATTGCGCCGCCGTCACGGTCTTGAATATCCGCCGCAATCACGATGGCCTGTAGCAGCAGACCCTGGGTATCGACCAGCACGTGGCGTTTCTTGCCCTTGATCTTCTTGCCCGCATCGTAGCCGTGTGGGTCGATCGAGGCCCCCCTTTTTCGGCGCTCTTCACGCTCTGCGCATCAATCACCGCGGCGGTTGGGCTGGCCTCTCGCGAGGCCTGCTCGCGGCATTTCACATAGAGCAGGTGATGGATCCGCTCCAGCGTGCCGTCCCAGGTCCATCGTTCAAGGTAGTCGTGCACCGTACTTCGCGGTGGCAGATCCTTGGGAATAGCGCGCCACTGGCAACCGGTGCTCAGGATATACATCAGCCCGTTCAACACCTGGCGAATCTCGACAGTGCGCTTGTTGCCGCCTGGTTTGGCGGGCGGGATCAGTGGTTTCACTTCAGCCCATTCGGCATCCGTCAGATCGCTCTCGTAGCGCAGTTGACTGCGGTCATACCGCGCGCGGTTCTCCTTGGTCCACATCCAGTCCCCCGAATCGATCTTCCGGGGAAGGGAATCACAGCCGATTCCACAAGTTCAAGGGCAATCCGCTAACCGATTTTAAAAACTCAATTTGTTCCCGGACGGACACTTAGTCTTACTGTGTCATAAAAATCCCCTTGTACGATTCGATCCTCGTTATGTACGGATGGAGATTCTCACTCGCGGAGGCGGAGTGTGGGTCTCGAATCCGACAGACACGGCAGCGAATCACGATTCGCGGCCTATGTGGAGGCACTGACAGCGACGCTCGGACACGCCGACCGAGCGGCGCCGTTCCACTCTTACTGTACTGGTTTGGTGTTGCCCGGCTCGCGGAAGAGCATCGAACCGATGGCCGCCCGTGTAGCACCGGCACGGGTGCAGGCGACGCACCAATCGCTGCATCATCTTGTCGCCAAAGCCGACTGGTCGGACGAGGCGGTGCTCAACGTCGTGCGTCAGCAAGTGTTACCCTCCATCGAGCAGCACGACGCGATCCGTGCATGGATTATCGACGATACCGCATTTCCCAAGAAGGGGACGCATTCGGTTGGCGTCGCGAGGCAGTATTGCGGTCAGCTCGGCAAGCAGGATAATTGCCAGGTCGCGGTGAGTCTGTCAAATCGCCAACGACCACGCCAGCCTGCCGATCGCGTACCGGCTGTATCTGCCGGAAGTGTGGGCCAATGACGTGGCCCGACGCGCCAAGACAGGCATTCCCGATGACATTGCGTTCCAGACCAAACCACAGATCGCCCTGGGGCAGATCCAATCGGCGCTGCTGGCCGGCGTGCCACCGGCGACTCTGCTGATGGATGCAGGCTATGGCGTCGATACCGAGTTCCGCGATGGCATCACCGAACTTGGCTTGCGCTATGTCGCCGGCATTCCCTCTTCCACCAGCGTCTGGGCTCCGGGCACGGCGCCGAAGCGACCGAAACGCTGGAGCGGAAATGGGCGCCCGCCGAAGCTGGTGCGACGCGATGCGAAGCATAAGCCGGTGTCTGTCAAGGAATTGGCACTGAGGTTGCCGAAACAGCAGTGGCACAGCGTCACTTGGCGCGAAGGCAGCAACGCCAGGCTGACGTCTCGTTTTGCTGCGGTACGGGTGCGGCCCGCGCATCGTGACTATTATCGCACCAGCCCGAGACCGGAAGAATGGTGCTTGATCGAATGGCCGAAGGGAGAGACAGAGCCAACTAAATATTGGTTGTCGACGCTCTCGGCCGATATGCCGCTGCGGAATCTGGTCAATCTGGCCAAACTGCGCTGGCGGATTGAGCGCGACTATCAGGAATTGAAGCAGGAGCTTGGGCTCGGCCACTATGAAGGACGCGGCTGGCGTGGCTTTCATCATCACGCCACGCTGACGATCGCAGCCTACGGCTTCCTGATCTCGGAACGGAGTGCGATTCCCCCCTCAGGAGAACCTCGAGCCCGGATCTTCCAAATGCCTTCTCTACCCCGCAGTTACCGACCCCGTGGGTCCCCCAGTCAGGCCTGAGCGCCATGTCTTCAACTCCATTGCCACGGTCCGTATCGCGATCGCTCATGCATTGGTGCAAACTCTCCCGCGCTGCCCTTGCTGCCAGCGCATTACGTCGCGCAGGAATTTATGACACAGTAAGATTAGGGATGTCGCCCTGAATGCTGAGATGCGGCATGAACTGGAGGCAACGGAATCCGGTTGCCGCGGACTGATCGCGCTCTTCCCCGACTCGGCGCGCGTTCTCTACGGTCCCAGCTTCCTCTCTTCCGACTTGGCGCGCCTCTTTGTTCCCGACTGCACGCGATGCGTCGTGCGTTGTAGAGTGAACCCACGTGCCTCCCGTTTTCTCAATGGAGGGCGTTGTAGTGAAGATCCGTGTAGAGATCGACTGCACTCCGGAAGAGGCGCGCAGCGCCAAGCTTGAGCAAAACTTCCGCTGGGTCAGGGTGGTGTTGATCTCATGGTTGGGCTTCTTTACCATCGCGTTTCTCACTGAACTGGCTCTACAGAGAGGCGTCTCTGAAGCGATTCAATTCGGCTTCAGCGTGCTGATCTGGGGAGTGTTCGTTCGCACGGTCCTCGTCTGGCACATCACCTGGTCTGTCAACTCTGTGACGCACCTGTGGGGATATCGCAACTATGAGACATACGATTACAGTCGCAACAATCTGATCGTTGGTTTCTTGGGCAACGGCGAAGGCTGGCACAACAATCATCATGCGTCCCCACGTTCAGCGCGTTTCGGTCACCGGTGGTGGGAATTGGACGTGACGTGGCTAACGATCCGACTTCTCGCCACGCTTGGGCTCGCGTCGAAGATCATAACGCCATCTCCCCCGCTTGCAACCAAAGAAAATGTGGGTCGGTAGGTGTAGCGACTTGCACTTATCCGCGCTCGGGCCACAAGGGCGACGCCAACAATTCGCTGCGCCGTGGGGTATTCTTCCATCGCCAGGGTGAAACCGCACCTTCGAGGAACCGAAGCTTTCGCGCCTCAGCTTCAGCTGATCACCGCGGTGATTGCGCACCGGGACACCGTCTATCTGGATCGTGGCGTGCAGCAACAGGATATCTGGTGATCCGGGCGCAGATCCTGGCGGGGGCGATGGCGGAAATTTCGCTATCGCGCTGAGAAATGTTTATCTACCGAACGACTCGTCACGGATTAGAGCGAACGAACGGGCGCCCTTCCTCCCCCGTGCCCGGGCATTCGCGTTACGTATGCGCTGCAAGTCCTGCTGGATTTCGTTCTCGCTTCTATCGGTTGTGACGGACGCAAGCTTTGAGAGCTGTTGCTCGCTGACTGCCCGTTCCTGGTTGTCGCCCACCCGCTTCACCCGATACTGCCACACGTTTGCCTGGAAAGGCAGCGTCTGTGAGATCGTATAAATGTCCCATAGGCTGCTATTGGCCGCAAAATTTTCGAGGCGCACTTCGACGCGATCGCCGATCTTGAATTTCCGCGCTTCCATAAGGCAGTCCTCCAGAGTGTGGATTTTACAACGTCGATAGTTCACTCGTTGCTAGTGGTCTTCGCGCCAGTGCTGCCTGCCGCAGCACTGGACGGAAGCTCGCGCTGGCCGCTCTCGACGTCGAAACTGACGCTCTGGCCCTCGGCGACGCTAGGCAAGCCAGCGCGTTCGACAGCCGAGATATGGACGAACAGATCGTTAGAGCCACCATCCTGCTGGATAAACCCGTATCCCTTTTTCAGATTGAACCATCTGACCGTGCCTTCCGACATCGCGTCTTTCTTCTTTTGCGTCCGGCGATCCACACCACGTGGACCGGAATGCTTGGCCCGAACCGCGACTGGTCGCACAGCCAAGGTAACGATACGATAGGCTCGGGCTGAAAAGTTCCGCCGCTTCTATATGGGTGCCCGGGAGCGGCTTTGCGAGAGTGACGGTCCTTGTCGGTTGATGCCCGGCCTGACCGGCGCTCCGTCTCCCCCGAGCAAGGCTTGATTGAGCTGTTGGAGGCGCCTTGATCGAGGGCGACACCGTCTCGAGGTCCTCACCGCGCAGCAGCCGCAGGACCGCCGCAGTCTTCCGTCGACGCGACATCCCCCCACCCCGGCCGACTTCGACAGCATTAGTCTCTTGTGCTCGCCCGGTAATGTCCGGCTGCTGCGTTCTGCTTTGCCTCACCGATCATCCCTCCTGCGGAGGCGTCCGCTTACGGGATGTCTCACTCAATTGTGGAGCGGGGGAATAGCGGCCCAACCATTGGTAAGCTGAGGCGCTCGATCAGGGTTCACCTGTTGGGAGACAAGGCGTCAACTCTGTCCGGATGGCGATCTTGCAGTTGAGGGAGCGGTTTCTATCAGCGCTAGGGGATCAGCCAAACAATGCTGGTTAAACTACCGGGAAGCTTGCACCGCAGCTGAGGCAGCTCCGTACAGTGCAATTGATTGCACGCTCTGCAGGGGGCATTACCCCGAGCGTTCCGGCACCAACCAAGATTTCATCCTCAAATCCGCCGTCTCTATCCGCTCGCCTCCAGAAGCGCAACCGGTGAGGTGGACCCCACCTATGGGACCAATTTGGCCCGCTGCTTAGCTACAGCCCCCGTCCGGCTCTCGTTCTCCCTTCTTTCAAGCTAACCATAAACCTCTTCCTGCTGTTGTGGCGGCTGTGGATATGTGGGCAACGCGCCAGCGTTGTCCAAGCGAGGCGGCATATCCACAGCCGTGCCCGCCAGGCCGGCCCGCCACACCGCCATCGGCATGTGATGTCCCAGCGCCTGATGCGGGCGCAGCTCGTTGTAGAACTCCATCCACGCGCCGATCCCCAGCCGCGCTTCGCGCGCGTCCGCATAGTCCTTCAAGTAAACCTCCTCATGCTTGAGCGAGCGCCACAGCCGCTCGATGAACACGTTGTCCATCCACCGACCTCGGCCATCCATCGACACTGCAATCCCGGCCCCAAGCAGCGTGCCGACAAATGCGTCACCGGTGAATTGGCTGCCCTGGTCCGTGTTGAACACCTCCGGCCGGCCGTGTCGTCGCAGGGCGTCCTCTAGTGCGTCCACGCAAAACCCCGCGTCCATCGTGTTCGACAGCCGCCACGACAGCGCCGCGCGGCTCCACCAATCCATCACTGTCACCAGATACAGGAACCCACGCCGCATCGGAATGTAGGTGATGTCCGCGCACCATACCTGGTTCACTCGCTCGATCCGCACGTCCCGCAGCAGATACGGGTAGATTTTGTGTCCAGGCCCTGGCTTGCTGGTGCGCGGCTTCGGCCCCAGCGCCGCGATCCCCATCACCCGCATCAGCCGCTGCACCCGCTTGCGGTTTACCTTCTCCCCGCCCGTGCTCAGCGTCGCCGCGATCCGCCGCGAGCCTTAGAACGGCCACGCGACGAACACCGGGTCAATCCGTCGCATCAGTAACAGCTCATCCGCGTCATGCTCCGGCTTCGCCCGATAAACACCCGAGCGCGCCAGCCCAAGCAACGCGCATTGTCGCCGTACTGAGAGCTGTCCGTGGCCGCGATCGAGCATCGCTCTCCGGCCCGCCGCGCTCATCTGCCGGACCTCCGCGCTAAAAAATCCCGCTCCACTACCAGCTCGCCGATCTTGGCGTGCAGGTGGGCGATTTCCTTGGCCGACTGCCCGTCGTCTGTCCCGGTCCGGAAAACCCGTTCGGCATGTTCTAGCAGCTGCTTCTTCCAGGCGTAGATCTGTGTCGGATGCACCTGGTAACGCACCGCCAGCTCGGCCACTGTCGCGTCTTCCCTCAGCGCTTCCAGGGCGATCTTCGCCTTCAGCGCGGCATCGATCCTGCGTCGGGTTCTGCTCATGTTCCGCTCCGTGTAGCATGGACGGAACCGGTTCGGTTTATAGCTTAGCGGGTGGTCCCAAATTCGGGGTCCACTTCACGGCTCTGCTCGCCAAGAATGCACTGCTTCATTGGCTAAAATCGGCACTCCTCCAAATCCACGCTCTCAAATGAACCCTCAGAGGTTGCCGAAGTTGTCCATAAGGGGGCTCCCGCGACGTTGATGGGAGTCCCCAGTGAACCTTAAGTCTCAGTTCCCGAACGACAAAGTGCTCACACCACGACCGTGCGAAGCTACAAGTCGCTTGCGCTTGTGGAGCGGGCCTTTCGCTGCATCAAAGCCGTCGATCTGCAGATCAGCCCTGTCCATCATTGGCTGGCAGACCGCGTGCGGGCCCACGTCTTCCTGTGCATGTTAGCCTACTACCTCGAATGGCACATGCGGACCTGCCTGGCGCCAATGCTGTTCGGTGACGCCGATAGGGAAGCGGCCGAAGCCTTGAGAGACAGCGTGGTGTCGGAAGCGCAACGTTCCCCGGCTGCCATCGCCAAGCAGACCACAGGGCTCACCACGGACGGCCTGCCAGTGCATAGCTTCCGTTCATTGCTAGGCGATCTGGCAACCGTAGTGCGCAACACCATCACCACCGCGATCACACCGGACTATCGCCTTACCGTCGTCACAAGGCCAACACCGCTGCAGCAGAAGGCATTCAATCTCCTCGGCGTCAACTGTAGCCAGTAATCCACAGGTCGCGAGACAGAATGTGTAGATGCATCAGTAACTTGCGTGTCTCGAGGCTAGGAAGTTCGGACTAGTGGTGAGCATCGCAGACCGCGCAGCGACCAGCCCACACGAGTATGGCTGCAGGAAAACACCAGTGGTTTGTATGAGGCCGGACGGCAATCAGGCGATACGTCTAACTCCGCCCTCGCACAGTCCGGCGAACGATGTCACCGATCTGGAATTTCACCTGGAACATCACAAGGAGCATGTCCGCTACAACTATATCCGTTTGTCCACTGGCGGGACGAGTCGGACCAAGCGTCCCTTACCCGCGCTCCCCGGTGGTCCCGGCGAGGCGCCCCGGCCTGGCGTGGGCTCGTTAGCTTTTCCATGCTGATCGTTCTGGGTCCGTTCACAGTGGCGTGAAAGCCACGCCACTGGCATGCAGAGTTGTTCTGCTCCGATTCTCATTAGGACCATTCTTATCGCGTCGCTCACATTGCTTTTGATACGCCAGGGCTCAGGAATCCCCGCATTTTTTAAACTGGTCCGAAAACGTCCGCGAACAGGGGCTGCTCGTCTAGCATTTGGGAGAAACGCTGCATCAATGGCCCAAGCCAGTCGTCACGCATGGTTGGGATGAGATCGTAGAGCATGCAGCCCTGGCGGAACAACGAGTGGACACGGCGTTTGGCGGTGTTGGTCTTGAGCATCCGATCATAGCCGAGCGCTTCTCCAGCAGCACCGAGCAGCGTCAACAGGACCACGGCAAAGGCATTGATGAGCCACAGCCGATCACGCCGCTCGGGCGATTTGACACGGATCGTTCCCAGACCCATGCCGAAGCGCAGATCTTTGCTGTCGCGCAGACTGCACTCAATTGCCCAGCGGCGACCGTAGTAGCCGGTCAGCTGCTTCGCGTTGGTATCGGCGCTGCTGGCGGCCAGACACCAGGCTTGCTTCATCTCCGGATCCTGAACGCAGACCACGGTTCCCACCCGGTAGCGATCGGCTGTGACCTCGGCACCGCGCAACACTCGTGCCCGTCCGCCAGCTTGGACCCATTCAGCTGCGGTGCGGGTCTCCCCGGCGGTGCTGGTTACGGTGATGTTGCCACGGAAGCGAATGATGTAGTCGAAATACAGTTCTTCGGTTAGCATCCGGTAGAGTTTCTGATCGCCGAAGGCACGGTCGGCGACGATGCACACCTTGATCCCAGCAGGCAGCAACTCGGCAAGCCGTACCAGCACCCGATGTTCGTAGAAGTTGCGGTGATCCTTGAGCGTGCTCTTGTCGACGGTCAGCCACACCAGAGGTGTCGAGCGGCCATGATCGCTGATCAGGGCCAGCATGATGGTGGCCTGGTTGTCGGCATCGAAGTCGGTCCAGTCCATGGCCACCATGATCGAGCTTCGGGCGCCGACGACGAAGGGCACCCAGCGCACCAGAATGTCGTCGACATTTATGGCGGCGTTAGAGAGCAGCCGGTCGACCTGCTTGGTGGCATGCTTAGGCTTCAAGCTGCGCGCCGCGGCGAGGCCCTGACCGATCGCACAGATCGCCAGCGACCCGCTGTGCAATACGCCAAGGGTCGCGTCGCATAGCGAGTTCACGCGCTTTGCATGCAGGTCGTGCTCGAGCAGACAGCCAAGCACGTTGCGAATGCCCTGGTATGAAAAACGCTCCCGGACGACCATAGTGCTTCCCGAAATCGACATCGGGAGGCAAACTCGCTGGTCTGTCCGGAGCGCGGAATCTCCCCGCCACTTCGCAAGCATCTGCCATCCAAGGTGTTCCCACAATTCTTTTCAGAACTGCCCCTTCGGTTGATCGATTCTTTTATGTCGCGTGAGAAATGCGGGGATGCCTGAGACGCCAGGGTGCAGTGCTCTTCACAGTAGGGCTTGCCCGTAACGGCTGGCGCAGCGCAGAAGCGAAAGCACTGTGTGCCAGGGTCGCCGATGGGCCAGCAGCAGCTAATTGTTCCGCGCCGCAGAAATGGCGGCGCTGCCGCGGCTTGAACCGCCGCCACCGAAGGAACCGAAACTGCGCTTGACCTTGGCAGAGATGCCGCGGCCGCCGGGCTCGTCTTCGGGGCCGTGTCGCGCACGGGCGCAATCTCGGCAAGGTTCGGCGGCGGCCGCCGTGACGGCCGTGGACCCCCTGAGCCGGCCGACAGGATGGGAGACGGCCGGCGGGACAGCTTTAAACGGCGTGCCTTGCCAATCACGGCATTTTTGGAGACGCCGAGCCTGCGGCTGATTTCCGAAGTTGAGTGCCCCTCGTCCCAGAGGCTTCGGAGTCGGAAAACGGCGTCGTCGCCCCACGCCGTATCTGTGGATGCGCTCGGCATTTTGCCCTCCTGAGACCGTGCTCGGGGAAGTCGAAGGCGATCAGATGCGTTGCTCAGACCTTCACCGGCGGGAACGGTGCCGATAGGGCCGGCATCGCCTGCGGTGAACTCGCCCAACAACAACGGGCGAGCTTGCTCACCCAGCTTCCTTAACAGCGATCCCGAAGTCTCTCGGTGTCGGTCGGATGACGCTCGCCGAATTGAGGGGGGATTGGTCGCAATTATCGGTTTTCCCGCCACCAAACGCCGGAAAAAAAGCCCCCAACAGGCCGGCTGGCGTGTCTGCGTGGACAGGCATATCGTTGCGGGCAGGCATATCGTTAATGCAGAGATGCCCGGTCGCGGCCGTAGAGTTGCGGCCAAGCTTCTTGCTGTACCGAGACCTTGAATCGGGGTATTCCCGCTCCAAAACCCGCAACATCGAATTGGCGACACGAAGTATGCGGTAACGGGTGTGACCAGATGTCCCCGATCCCCAATCGCTTCCGCAGGCTCGCAGCTTCGGCTCCCAGTGACGGAGCAAGCCCACGATCTCGCGTCGGCTACGGACGTGGTTATACGTGTAGTCAGCCTTCGGCATGGCTTACTCCTTTGCCGTGGGTTAGGCCGGGCCCGGTGTTTGATCGCACCGGGTCTGGCCACTCGTTGATGGGCGAGCAGTGAGGATGCTCGGATCGTGCGGCCGGCATAGTCAAGCCTATTCGGCCGCCGGGGGCGATAAAAGCCGTGGATGAATCGGTGCGGGAAAAATGGATAAGTCGGTGCAGGAAAGTGGATAAGTGAGTGCAAGAAAATGGACGGAGGCGCCTAGTCAGCGGCCTCCGCGAGGTTCTGGTACACCTCTGCAGCATCTGGCGCCAGAGGGCGGTGAAGCCAGGGAGCCGCGATCTGGTAGCGAGTTGGGCGCCTGCGCGGGGGCATCGAGTAAGTCGGTGCAGGAAAGTGGATAAGTCGGTGCAGGAAAATGGACGGAGGCGCCTAGTCAGCGGCCTCCGCGAGGTTCTGGTACACCTCTGCAGCATCTGGCGCCAGAGGGCGGTGAAGCCAGGGAGCCGCGATCTGGTAGCGAGTTGGGCGCCTGCGCGGGGGCATCGAGAGCTACGTTGCATCTGCAATCATAGAAGCGCGTGGACAAGGAGTTATCCCATCAAAACACGGCCCTACAGGCCAAACTAGAGGCAGTGGCCAAACGGTGCCCTTTTTATTCAGGTAAAACGGGTCCTCGATGAACTGACGCACGCCGACAGGCTGTGGGTGCGCTTGGCAGCTTCGGCGAACGCCGCCTTGTCCGAAAGCAAACGCACTGCCTCGTAAACGATATCCGGGTCTTCTACACCCGCATCAAAAACTTCGGTCAAGATCGAATCGAGCAAAGCCTGGTCGATTTGCGAGGCGTCCAGTTTCATGTCACGTCTTCGGCCACTTCACCTTCAATCACTGCCGAGCGTCCAAGCGACGCTGGATCATCTCGCTGAGCTGCTGGGCCACCGGTGAAGACGGGCAGGACCTACGATGAGTATGTCGGCCATGCGGCGCTGCACGATATCGGGCGCGCTCATTGGAACCGGCGCATGCGCAAAGTCATTGGCATCATGGAGGTGTTGGTCACCTACGACACGCTCTACATCGGCGGCGGCAATGCCCATTTGCTGGACGAACCGCTGCCGGAACACGTCAAGGTAGTTCCGAACGAAGCCGGCATCACTGGCGGCGTGCGCCTTTGGGACAAGCGGATGGATGTTGTGTTCGAGGAGCACGGTGCGTTCGGGTGACGCCCATGCTCTGGTGCGTTTCCGCGGGCAATATGGTTCAACCTCAGCCTGAAAGGCCACGTTCAAGTCCGAGCTTGGCGACTCCCTGTTTTGCGACATCGTCACCGATGGCGACAGTCGGTTCGATCACTTGATCCTTGCCGGCTGCGGGTCGCGCCATGGCCTGTCATTGCCGATCAGCTTGTTTGCCTCCTCCGGTCCCCAGATGCCGCATGGCGACACGGTCAAGTATCGTGGGCCGTGCGCGGATCATCAGCGGGACCTTTGAATGGGAACCGGAAATTCGTAGCAGCCGAACACCGAGGTCGGTTGGCAGATTCTCGAACTGTTGGGCTGACGATGAACGACAACGAAGCCGTATCAAGTAAATTAATTATTGACAACGAATGGCAGCTTGTGCATAAATACTCTGGTCTGCCCCAATGGGGGTAAGTCGATATAAAATCGGGACGGAGCAATGGTCACCTTCGTCCAACATAAGATACTGACCCCACAAGCATAGCGATAAGGCGTGCCTCTGTTGCCGCAGACCACTTGGTGGTTTAGTGGGTAAATGCTTCCTTCGTTGCCGGCGATGCCCTGCACTACGTCGCGGCCGACATACGGGAACCCGACCCGGATCGTTGAAGTGGGGGTAAGCAAACTTGCGGTGATGACAGTATATTTGGTTTATGTGGTGAATTGCAGTGTAATGAGTGAGTGAGTTCTGATCCGTAAGCAGGGAAGAAGTGATAAAGCGGCAACGCGCTGAAATCTCATCGGTTGGTTGCATAGCTGATGAAGGACTAAGAAAACACGACTGTCTGGGGTGGCAACACCGGGACACGGCTAAGGGATTGATACCAAACCTGCCCAGCATTGGCTAAATGCCATGCTCGCCATGCAACTTGTTTCCGAAAGTCGCATACGGAGATCCAAAAACAATGATCCTATTCTGATAGGATCATTGTAACCTCGGTCACACCGGAAGTGCCTCACCATCAAGATCAATCATCTGATCATTCATCGTCCGGTTATTCGAGAGTGAGCGAATGATTTGCGATGGCTGTGCCGGAGCAAATCAGAGGGAACACGAGTGCGGTAACGCGCGAAGCCATTGATCCTTGTACAACACATCGCCAATATTATTGCCGCAACCACTGAGGTGACGAATGGACATGCGACATCATTGAACGACTCGCGTAAAGTACTGAGGTCTGCCAACAATGGGCGGGTCGACCGCAACCATGAGGTCGGATGAGCAAAAATGCGTAGTGCGGAGAAATGAGCAGACCTATCCAGACATGGGTTACATCAAGCTCACCATCGCCGACCTGTCCGATGATGAAAGCCGGGAGTTCATGGAAGTAGTCAATACACAAGCACAGAATGATGGAGCTGGAGCTTGTCACCGCCACCGGTTCCAGAAAAAAGCAGCTTGAGTATGTCCGGCGCTGCCCACGGGCAATATCGAGAGCGATGGCAGACGTAAGCAATGGCGAGCCGAGCAATGTCCTAGTGATCGATGACTACGACCTAGCGCGAGAGTGGATGCAGTTTCTACTCGGGGTTGCCGGATACACTTCCACAGCGTTCGGCACGGCTGCGGAGTTCCCTAAGTCTGAGATTCGTCATCTGGCGTGCCTGATATTGGATCATCACATGGCCTACATCACTGGCTTGCACCTTAGCTGAGAGGTTGCGTGCTGATGGGATCGGCATCCCGATCCTGCTGATGACGGGGTCGCCGTCACCCCATTGTCGCCCGCGCCGCTTCCGCTCCGCATCGAGCGAGTGCTTGCCGCCTCGGTGCTGGGGCCAGCCGGGGAGATCGGATCCCTATTCGGTCCGGATGCGAATGGGAAATTGCCGGTGATGTGGGCGCGCCGCCTGGATCGCTCGGAAGGCTGCTGAGGACTTCGTCCGGAATGCCGCTGCGGACGGCCCCAAGCGCCCTAATTGCAGACCTGAACCACATGCTTGCGGAGCCCCGTGGCCCGGGAGCGAGCCGAACAGATCTTGGCCAAGCATTGGTTGGCTCCGCGACGGCAGCCACAGCAGCGCATCGGCAGACACGGCCGCGCGGATTTACGGTGGATTGGGGGTTGTCGGGGATGGTTCTGGCCTAATCGCCGGGCGGCGGTCGTGGAAGTGGGTCTAGAGGTGGAGATTTAGCCACGGACGCCGCCCTCGGCAGCAAGGATCGTGCCGCAAGTGTAGCCTGAGCTTAGTCCTGTTCGGCGCTTCCGGGTTCATTAGGCGAAACGCGGAGGCCCTGTGGCATTTGCGGAGTCGCCGGCCAACCGCGTCGGAGCGGCGCGTGGGCGTTGTGGAGGAGTCCGACGACGATGGTAGATAGTCCGCGCCCCAACCGGACCCACCATTGCAACCGTGTTTGCGAGCCTGCCGGACGGACTGCCTCGAACGAATGACCACAACGAATGGGTGCGCCATCACCCGTCAGGCAGCCCGGCACATTCCCTCCTGGAGAGGCCATCGTTCGATTGGGACGGAATCGGCGGTCCTTCCTCATTCCGTCAATCGGAACCCAAAAGCGGCAGCAGCCGCCTGCTCGCCTTGACGGCCTCCCTCCAGGAAGCTAGCGTAACGATCTTAGTGGAGCATTCCAATTGCTCCGGGCCACCACCTCGGTTTAAGGCACGAGTTAGTTCTTTCGTTCCACGAGGGAGCTGTCCGATGTGTGCAGTGCAACATCAGGGCCGTCGGCCGGGGGGTCAGCTTCTTCCCGCCGAGGCCGCAGTCGAACAAGGCCGGACGGCCCCGTTAGGCGGGTAGGACGGCCCTCATGGATGTGCATTACCGGCAGGTCTCGAAGTGTTTCGGCCCCCACGTAGCGCTCGCGCCGCTCGATCTCTACGTCGCTGACGGCGCGTTTCTGGCGCTCCTGGGACCCTCCGGGTGCGGCAAGACGACAGCCCTGCGGCTGCTGGCTGGACTCGAGCGCCCAACGAGCGGGCGTGTCCTTATTGGCGAGCGGGATGTCACCTTCACGCCGACGAAGGATCGTGACATCGCCATGGTTTTCCAGAGCTATGCCCTGTATCCGCACCTGAAGGTAGCCGACAATATCGCCTACCCGCTAAGGGTTCGTAAGATTGATCGCGCCGAGCGGGCGCGACAGGTGCGCAAGGTGGCCGAGCTCCTCGGGCTGGAGGACTATCTCGAGCGGCGCCCGGCACAGCTCTCCGGAGGGCAGCGCCAACGCGTGGCACTCGCTCGCGCAATCATCCGCCGGCCGCAGGCCTTCCTGATGGACGAGCCGCTCTCAAACCTGGATGCACAGTTGCGGCTGCAGATGCGCATCGAAATCAAGCGGCTCCAGCGGGAGCTCGGGGCGACCATGCTCTACGTCACCCACGACCAGGTCGAAGCCATGACGATGGCCGATGTTGTCGCCGTATTGGACAAGGGGCGACTCCAACAACTTGCGCCTCCTGCAGAGCTCTACGCGCGGCCGGCCAATTTGTTCGTGGCAACCTTCTGCGGCTCGCCGCCGATGAACGTGCTCGCCGGAGAGGTCGTAGACGGCATGTTCTGCCAATTGTCCGGAAAGTTAGCGCTGCCACCGGTCGGCTATCGAGGGCCGGCGAAGCTCGGCTTTCGTCCCGAGCATGCCGAGTTGGTCGAGATCCCCTCGAGCGGATCCCTTGCCGGCGAGATCTATGTCATCGAGCCACTTGGCAATGAAACCCTCGTCACCGTCAACGTTGGCGGTGCGTTGGTGAACGTCCGGCAGCCAGCAGACTTCTCGATGCCAGTCGGCACCCGCTGTGGCGTGCGGCCTCTGACCCGGCACCTGCGCCTCTTTGACGCTAAAACCGGCGACGCTCTCAAGACAGAACTTGCGAACGCCGCCTGAGCACGAAGCGAATTAGTTCCGTCAATCCATCAACAGGGAGGGAACAGTGAAAGACAAAACCAAGGACAGCAGTAAATTGCTCAAGCGGCCCCTGCCTCGGCGCCAGCTCATCAAGGACGGCCTAGTCGGCACGGCGGCTCTCGCCACCACCGCTACCATTTTTGCTCCACGGATCCTCCGCGCGGCCGGCAGGTCGATCACCATCGGCAGTTTCCAGGACAATGCGATGGCGCCGTTCCGCGACTACTACATTAAGCAGTTCGCTAAGGAGACCGGCATCGCGGTCAATTACAACGAGACGAACTACGACAGCTGGTACCAGAACGCCAAGAACGACGGCCTCAACAAGACCGGTGCTTACGACATCTACGTGATGGACGACAATTGGGTGCCAGAGTTCGCCGCCGCCAGGATCATCCAGAGCCTCGACCAACTTGGGCTCAAAGCCAACCCGGATATCCTTCCCAAGGGACTCGAGATGGGGCTCTGGCCGCCGAAATCAGGCGCTCGTATGAAGGACTTTGCCAACGCGAAGCCCGAGCTCTACGCGCTGGTCATCATCGACGACGTCGAGATTCTCTATTACAATAAAGACTATTTTTCGACGGCACCGGAGAGCTGGGACGACATCTACGCCGTAGCTCAGAAGACCCATCCGCCTAACATGTACGGCTGGTCGGCGCGCGGTGTGAAGGGCAATCCAATCATGATGACCTACTTGCCGCTACTGAATTCCTACGGCGCCAATTTCGTCAACGGCGATTGGTCGCCCGGCTTCGCCGGTGCGGAGGGTGTCGGCGCCCTCTCCCGCTTGTTCAGCTTCATCCCCTACATGCCATCCGGCGTGGCCGCCTTCGATACCGACCAGGAGACGCAGGTGATGCTCGAGGGCAAGTGCACCGCGCTTACCGAGTACACCGGTCTGGTCAATCGAGTGGACGACCCGGCGTCCTCGAAAGTCGTAGGCAAGATCGACATGGCCACAACTCCGAAGCAGGAAAAGCATGGACCTCCCATTGGGACTTTCATCTGCGGTATCGCCGCGGGCTCAAAGAATCCGCAAGCTGCTCTGCAGTTCCTCGAATGGTTCACTTCGAGCAAGACCCAGCTCGACTTCGCCCGGCGCTACGGCAGTGCCGCCGTGACTGGATCCGCGCTCAATGACCCGGAGGCGGTGCAGAAGCACCGCTGGCTGCCAGCGATTGCCCAATCGGTGAACAACTCGGTACAGAAGCCGAGGACACCGGACGAACCAAAAATGGAAGACATCCTGGGCACCGCGCTTAACGAAGCACTTGTCGAGGCGATCGCACAGAAGTCCGATTACGAGGCAATCGCTAAGAAACACCTCCAAGCGGCCGCGAAGCAGATTACCGCCTATCTAAAACAGCAGGGAGGATATTTTTAAGCGTTGGTGGGTGTGGCCAAAGTCCGAGAGGAACGTAAGAGCGAAGTCCAGGAGTTGCGCGCGGCAGCCGTACCCTACCTGCTCCTGCTTCCTGCGATCCTCGCCCTCGCCGCGGTTTCCCTCTACCCGACCTTCGATGGTATCCGCGCGAGCCTGCATAGGTTCCGCTATGCCATCGATATGGGCTTTGCTGGCCCGGAAAACTTCGCCAATGTCTACAGCGATCCAGTCTTCTGGCAGGCGATTGGAACCACGGCGAAGTTTGTCGCGATTGCGGTCTCGATCGAGACTGTCCTCGGACTGCTGCTGGCACTGATCGTCGCACGCGAGCTGCGCTTTTCTGGGCTGATCCGGGTAACCCTGATCCTGCCGATGACCATCGCCCCTGTCGTCGTCGGCATTATTTGGCGATTATTATATGCCTCCGGGATCGGCATCGTCGACCCGCTATTCCAATTACTCGGGCTCGGTAACCCGAACGTGCTGGCGCATCCAACCAGCGCATTTTTCGGCCTTGTCGCGGTCGACGTGTGGGAATGGACGCCGCTGCTGTTCCTGATCATCCTCGCCGGCCTTCACTCCCTGCCCCAGGATCCGATCGAGGCCGCGCGCGTCGATGGGGCGAGCGCGCTTCAGATCTTCTTTCACCACACGCTGCCACTGCTTCAGCCCGTCCTGCTCGTCGCAGTGGTGCTTCGGACGATCGACGCGGTGGGGACTTTCGACCAGATCTACGTGCTGACCAAAGGCGGTCCGGGCACGGCCACCCAGCTGATCTCGATCTATGCGTACAATATGGCGTTCCTCTTCAACCAATACGGCCGAGCCATGGCCATGCTAATCTCGCTACTCGCCTGCCTGCTGCTCCTAATGTCCGCCGCGGTGCACTTCATGCGGCGGAGCTCGGAGATGATTGAATGACCACGCGCGAGCGGCTCGCCGCAACCCTTGTGTGTCTGGCGCTTGCCGCAGCGATCACGATCTCGCTGTTCCCGTTTTGGTGGATGCTCAATACCTCGCTGAAAAGGCCCGTCGACATATTCTCGGGCGTCGCGCTCTGGCCGCAGCACATAACCTTCGACAATTATGCGCGGCTGATAACCGATTACCACTTCGGTTCGTTTCTGTTGAACAGCCTGATCGTCGTGACTGCGTCCGTTGCGATCAGCCTTGTGATCGGTACGCTCGCCGCCTACGCACTAGCTCGTTTCCGGCTGCGCTTCGGTGTTCGCAGGGCGATGCTTTATCTTGTGCTGCTCGTACGCATGCTGCCGGGCATCCTGCTTGTTGTGCCGCTTTATATTGTCCTGGCAAGGTGGGGGCTTCTGAATACGCGGCTTGGACTGATCCTGATCTACGCCGGACTCAACACCAGCTTCGTCATATGGATGATGCAGAGCTTCCTTGAGGAGATTCCGCGCGATATCGAAGAGGCAGCGATGGTCGACGGCGACTCACGGCTGACCGCGCTCTGGCGGGTCGTGGTTCCACTTGCGGCGCCGGGGCTGATCGCGACCGCAATCTTCACCGTTATCGCCACTTATAACGATTTCATCATCGCGCTGACTCTGACATCAACCCCGGCCGCGCAGACCATTCCAGTCGGTGTCTCAACCCTGATCGGGAAGATCGAGATCCAGTGGGGCCCGATGGCGGCCGCGGGCGTTGTCGGCGCGCTGCCGATTGTGATCTTCGCACTTGCCGTGCAACGTCATTTCGTACGCGGTCTGACGTTAGGGGCGGTAAAGTGAGTAGCGTATCGCTGGTCGCGCTGACGCTTTCGGGTGGTGTCGCGGCGCGGTTTGCTCATGCCAAGTCGAGCAGGGATTATCACGGGGCCTCCGGTAGTTCGGCAAGCGCACGTTTCAGCCCGCCCAGGGAACGCTGCGTCCCTTCCTCGCCGGTGTACCGCGGATCCTCATGCTCGATGGCAATCACGTCGTCGTACCCGGCGCGGCGCACCGCACTCAACAGCGCCGCCCAGGTCTTGTCATCATGGCCCTCGCCCACGGCCGCGAAATGCCAGGGCACGTCGGCGGGCTCGTCGGGAGGAGCGTAATGCAGCACGCCATAGTAGCGGATGCGCTCAGGGTAAAGCCGCGTGTCCTTGCCGTGCATCCAGCCGATGCGGTCACCGAGTGCCTCGACGACAGTCACGGGATCAATCCCCTGCCACCAGAAATGGCTGGGATCGAGGTTGAGGCCGATGTTGCGGGCAACATGCGCCGATAATCTCTGAAATCCGGCGGCATTGAAGATCGTCACGCCGGGATGCATCTCGAGGCAGACCATCAGCCCCGGCGCCTCGCGCGCGAGCCGGTCGCTGGTTGCGCGCCAGAACGGTATCAACTCATGCTCGAGCTGCCAGAAAAAGAGTCGCTCGTCGTCGGATGACGTCGCCCAGCAGGGAAAAACGCCCAGCGAGCCGCCGCCAGGACCGGCAGGGCAGCCGCTCATGGTTACAACCCGAGTGACGCCGAGCGCCACCGCCAGTTCAATGGCCGCCCAGAAGCGGGTTTGCGCATCGTGACGCTTGACCGGATCGGGATGCAGGAGATTGCCGGCAGCATTCACAGCGGAAAACCGCAGACCGTGCTCGCGCAGCTCACCGGCCAGTCGCTCCTGCTCGTAGCGCTGGCCGATAGTGGCGAGGTCGAGATGTGGGCGCGGCCAGGGACCCCAGGCACCCACGCCCAGCTCCACATCCGTCACACCGTGCTCAGCGCACCAAGCGAACATCTCGCGCCGGGTAAGCTTAGCGAGGGAGTCGGAATAAACACCGATTCTCATGCGACCGCCTTCCTGAATGCGGAGGTCAGGATTTCGATATCCCGGCGCGCCTGCTCCAGGGTCGTCTCCACCGGTCCCTGGCCGGTTGCCGCGCGATGGAAAGCTCTCAGCTCCTCGCAGAAAGCCTCCTCGTAGCTGATCCGGTACTCGCAGCTTTCCACCGCCTGGTCCGCGCCCGCCCGGCGCAGCGTCAGGCGCGTCGGCTGATGACGCAAATAGGGCGAGGGAAAGGTGAGCTCGATAATCCGGTCCGCGGCATAGACTGTGACTCGCTCGGTATAGTCGGGCACGCTGGGCAAGTTGAGATGAGTCATGCTGACCCAGCCTCCGCCCGGCAGGGGAAAGCCGAGCTGGACACCGCGACCATCGTCAAAGATCGCGCCGTGATCGGCCTCGGCCGGCATCTCAACGCCTAGATGAGCCAGCATCCCGTGCACGAGGGCGATGTCATGCACGAGCGCCGAAAGATATCCATTAGCGAGGGCCCGGGCGCCCGGTTCGTCAAGGGAATGCCCTGCCGCCTCGGCAAGCTGAATGCGGGTCAGGCTTTCGGCCCGCAGGCGAAGCTCTTCGGGCAGGTCGTCCGACGCGGTCATAGGCAGATGAGCGACGAAGGGCGCCTGATCCGGATCGTTGACCTCAACAGCGATCAGCTTCACCTCCTCGATGCGCGCCGGAAGAAGCTCGAGCGCGCGCCGATACGCCGGGTCGTAGCGCTTCATATAAGCCACCTGGAGGACACGACCCGAGCGGTCCCGTGCTACGCGGATCTTGTCGCAGCCAGCGAGCGTCAGGGCGAGCGGCTTCTCGCACATGACATGGATCCCGCCATCGAGCGCGGCCGCGGTGAGTGCCGGATGAAAAGCATCGGGCGCGGCAATGACCAGCGCGTCCAGGCCGCAGCCAAGCAGGCCCTCAAGGTCGGCGTGGACTTCGCGGATGCCATACCGCTCCCCCACGGCCTTGCGCACCGCAGGGGAGGCATCGGCCAGAGCGACGAATTCGAAGCGCTCGCGCTCCAACCATAAATAAAAGGCATGCGCGGCCTGCCCTACCAAACCCGCGCCGAGCAATCCCGCCCTCAGCCGCACGTTGCCTCCGAGACTTGGATCGTTCCACGCACCGAGGTTCGGGCATGTCGGAGCACGGTCGTCAATCGGCCTTGGTCGCGGCTCGGCATTTTCTCCAATCCTACCCAATGTGTGAAAGGAGCGACGTCATTTTTCATTGCGTGGAGGGAGGTATAATGCGCTGCCCCCACTGAGCTAACTGTCTGCGCAGAACGCTTTCAACGCATGTTCTCCACTTGATCTGGCCCAAGCTGATTGACCACGGTGTCCTGAATAACTTTCAGTGCCGCGGGAACCGTGGTGCTGGGATCTTGTGCGATCCGTCCAGTAGCCTCCTCGATCCCCCGCGCCCAGACGGCGAAGCCAGCATTCGACGGCAGTAATTTATCGTAAGGCAGGAACGTGCCGAACGCGGCGTTGAAGGGTGGCGCATAATTTACGTAGTCGGGCGCTTTCGCGACATTCATGTCCGGTGGCACGAACCCTGCCTTGTTCGCGATAAAGATCATGTACTTGGGTTGCTGGATCAGCTCTATCAGAGCCCAGGCAAGGTCAGGATTCCTGGTTGATTTCGAGACTGCCATATCCCATCCCCCAAGCGTTCCGCCCTGTCCGGGGGGCTGCGCGTGTGAGGTAGGAAGCGGTGCCGCGTCCGCTTCGCTCGAGGCATTTGCCCAGTACCGGTTCTTTTCTTTCCAGGCACCACCGTACCAGTTAGACCCGATCGCGATGGCCAGCTTCTTCTGCGCCATCATGCTGACCGGCACCGCGACGGCTTTCGGGGAAAACAGATCCGAGAGCGCAGCACCTAAGGCGCCCGAATACATGTCCTTGTAGAACTCCAGCACTTCACGTAGGCCCGGACTGTCAGTGACGTATTTCTGTGTCTGGGTATCGTAGATGACGGGGGTGGAGGACGAATAGACCAGGGCCCCGGAACCTTGAAGTACGCCGGTAGGTCCGGCGCTGGTTCCGGCGGCAACCCAAAGCGGGACCACGCCAGGTACCTTTTCCTTCACCGCCCGCGCCGCGGTGAGAATATCGTTCCAATTGTGTGGACGCCAGGGAAGAGCAATCTCCGCTTTCTGCAGCACTTCTTTGTTGTAGTAGATTCCCGTGTTGTTTTCGCCGATATCGACGGCGTAAACCTTACCCTCGATCCGCCCTTCATCCTGGATGTTCTTCGGGAAGTTGCTCCAGAATTTGCTTGAGCCGAGATACTTATCCAGCGGGAGCAAATAACCGGAGCTTTGGAACTGTCCGATATAGGTGGTGGGAAGCTGGATCACATCCGGCGCGGTCGAGGCGGAACGGTACTGAAGAGCTATTGCATTCATCTCGTCGACATCGTTTCCGCCATGCGGTTGCAGCTCCAAGGCCACCCCAGGATGAGCCGTCTCGAACTCTTTTTTTATCTGATTCCAGTAGATTACCGAGTCGGCGTCCTCGTCGAACACATAGGTCGATGAGTACCCGACCTTGATTGTCTGATCCGCGGCGGCGGTGCGCGGCTGGCCGGTGAGCCAGATTGCGGCAGCGAGCAGAGCAACGCTGGTGGCCGTTAACCTGAGGCAGATGATTTTGCGTTTCACTTGTCTCCTCCTGATTCTGAGCCAAACTAGTGTCAGTAGGCGGTTACGCCGACCCGCAGATCTCGCGGCGTCACCGGCACCTTCTGGAGCAGGTTCTTCTCCGTAACCTTGTCGAACAGGTGCAGGTGCTCGGCGTTGATGCCAAGCCGGATGTGATCACCGACTATGACCGGACTGCGCGCCGGAAAGCGAGCGATGAGCATCGAATTTCTATCGCAACGGCTGGTCACCAGCGTTTCGGAGCCAAGCGGCTCGACCACCTCTACGCAGCCGTCGAGGCTTGCTGTACCGCCGGGTTCCGGCAGCAGGTCCTCCGGACGGATACCGACCAGCACGTGGTTGTGGCTTGCGGGGTCCAGTTCGCGCAGCACCGCGGAGTTCAGCCTGAGCTGCAGGCCGAGCATCTCAATCACGGGCGCGCCGTGCTCCACCGTGAGCCGCCCGGGTAGGATGTTCATTTTGGGCAGGCCGACAAAAGACGCCACAAACAGATCGGCTGGGTGGTCATAGATGTCCTGCGGAGCGCCGACCTGCGAGAGGCGACCCTTGGACATCACGACGATCCGGGTGGCCATTGTCATTGCCTCGGCCTGATCATGGGTAACGTAAAGGATCGTGGCGTTAGTGCTGGCATGCAGGCGGATCAGCTCTGCCCGCATCTGAGCCCGCAACGCAGCGTCCAAATTCGACAGCGGCTCATCCATCAAGAAGACTCTTGGCCGCCGCAGCAAGGCGCGCCCGAGCGCCACGCGCTGGCGCTCTCCACCGGAGAGTTGGGCAGGGCGCTTCTCAAGCAGGGGGCTGATGCCGAGCATGGTTGCCACTTCATCAACCTGCCGGCGGATCTGCGCCCTTGGCACTCGCCGGACTTTCAACCCGAATTCCAGGTTGCCGCGCACGGTTTTGTGGGGAAACAGCGCGTAGCTCTGAAACACCATGGCCACATCGCGCGCTTTGGGTGGCAATGCATTCACGGTGCGTCCGCCGATTTCGATTCGTCCGTAAGTCGGCCGCTCCAGCCCGGCGAGCATGCGCAGGCTCGTTGTTTTGCCGCATCCTGATGGACCAAGCAGAACCAGGAACTCACCGTCGGCGATATCGAGCGACAGGTCTTCGACCACCGGTTGCGGCCCGAAGAATTTATAGACGTGTTCGAACCTAATGTCAGCCATGGGCAGAGCGCTTTCCAGGAGGCGCGCAGAGGATCATCCGCGTACTCCGCCGCTGAAGGCGAATCCTCCTGTGAAACTTCGCGCGATCAGCAGATAAAGGATTACGACCGGTAGCGAGAACAGAAGCGAGAATGCCGACAGTTGCCCGAACTGTATCATCCCGTGCGCGCCAAGGAACTGATAGATGGCGATAGTGCCAGGCTGATCGTCGGGATTGGAATCCAGCACCAGCGGGACGATGAAGGCGCCCCAGGCGCTGATGAAATTATAGACTGCAGTGACGCTAAGCCCGGGGACGATGAGCGGCAGGACCACCGAAAACAGGGTGCGCAGCGTGCCTGCGCCCTCGATCCCCGCCGCTTCATCGAGCTCGATTGGGATGGCGTCGATATAGTTCTTCAGCAGCCAGATTGCGAACGGCAGCGCGGTGGCGGCCAGGAACAGCGATGTGGTGAGGCGGGAGTCCAGCCAATTCAGGGAAGCGTATATTGCATAGACAGGTACCAGCATCAGCGTTACCGGCAGGCCGGATGCGAATAGCACGAGCAGCATCACCGTATGCTTGCCGGGAACATGGCGGCGAGAGAGCGGGTAGGCGGCCAGCAACGCGAGCGTAGTGGAAAAGACGGTCGCAGCCGTCGCAAGATACAGGCTGTTTATGAATGGTTGCAGCCCTTGCACGGTCAGAATGGCCCGAAAGTTCTGCAGAGTGAGGTCGGGGAGGCGAATGCGCCAGCCGGCGTGCTGATCGAGGCATGCGAATATGACCCATAGGAGCGGCAGACCGAAGGCGATGCCGGCCAGACCCAGGACGCTGTTTGCGAGCACATCGGCCGACGAGACGCGCGGGTACGGAACGACGATCGGCGACTGTTCCAGCGACGACCGCGCCGTCTCTTTCACCGCGACGCTCATTTGCTCGCCCTCACATGCCGTACGAAGAGAAGCGACAGTATCGCACCGATCAGGATCAGGACCAGTGATATCGTTGTCCCGTAACCGAGCTGGTAATAGGTGAATGCCTCTTGATAAATATAGATAGGCAAGGTCATTGTTGACGTCCCAGGGCCACCCTGAGTCATGGTGTAAATCAGGGTAAAATCAGACAGATTTAGGATCGTGACCAGCAGCAAATTGGTTATGATCGTCGGCGCCAGCATCGGCAAGATGACGGAGAAGAGTTTCTGGAGACCGGATGCTCCTTCAACATCCGCTGCCTCCAGCACTTCGCTGGGCAGGTTCCGTAATGCAGCGGAGAAGACCAACATGCAGAATGCGGTGCCGCGCCAAAGGTTGGCAATGGAAACGGTTGTCATCGGTGCCGAGAACAGGAAATTGGTCTGCGGCGCACCCAGAACGATGCCCAGAGTGCCACCTGCCTGGGAGAAGGCATACCAAATGAAGGCTGCGGTCACTTCCGGAATGACCCAGGCGGCGATAACGATTGTGCCGACCGACAGCCGGATGGGCGCCAGCACCCGGCGCATCAGCAAGGCGGAGAATCAGCCCGCAGAGGGTTTGGCCGATAATTCCGGAGCCGACGACGAAAATCAGCGTCAGCTCGACGGAATGGAAGAAGATGGTATCGTGCAGGAGACGGCGCGGATTTGCCAGCCCGGTAAACCACCATGACTGGGCGTGTGGTCCGATCAACTGCAGGTTGGTAAAACCAAGATAAAGCGCGTAGAGGATCGGACCGGCGAATAGAAATATCAGGAGGCCCGCCGGTAGGGCCAGCAGTGCGGCGCTGCTCAGCTCGAAGCGGGGCTGATCCTGGGGAGGCTCGCGCGCTGCTGTGCTTGGGTCGGCCATGCGGCAGCCCTTTGCAACGTTCCAGAACGGTAGGTGCAGCCCAGCCGTGGTGTCAAGCGGGACGGGAGGATTCTAGTGCCCTGAGTCGCTCATATTGCCGGGTATAACCGCTTCAGTTTGATGCGGGCATCGACAGTGGTGAAGTGCCAGTCTGCCTTCGTGTGGTTCTTGTTTCGATCTTTCTGCCACGCGGCGACTTCCTCGATCAGGGTCTGCCTGTCCGGGATTCGCCGATCGAGGCACTGCACCGACAGGACGCTGAGTTCTGATTCGGCCATATCCAGCCAACTGCCATGCTTGGGCGTGTAATGCCACTCGAACCGCTCGACGAGGCGGCGCGCCTCGGCGGGCGGAAAGGCTTCGTAGAGCGAGGCCGGCTTGTGGGTGTTGAGATTGTCCTGCACCAGGACGATCTTGCTCGCGGCGCGAAAGTGCGTGTCGGACAAAGCCTTGAGCAGTTGGGCATAGTCCAGCGCGGCGTGGCGGTCGGTTATCTCGACATGGCGCCAGCCTTCCAGCGGCGCGAATAGCATGAACAGATTGACGGTGCCGTTGCGCTCATACTCGCAGTCGTACCGTGCTGGCTGTCCAGGCTTTGCCGGAACTGGCACGCGGGTTTCCTTGACGAGCTGTTTCGTTGTCTCGTCCAGGCAGACGACGGGTCGGTCTGGATCATGCGGCCGCTGGTAGACCTCCAGCACATCCTCCATGCCGGCTACGAAGGCAGCGCTGGCTTCTGGCGGGATGACCCATTGCTTCTGGAGATGAGGTTTGAGCGAATTTTTTTGAGCGTCCGTCCGATGGTGTTATCGCTGGCGCGATCGACGATGTTCAGCTCCACCACGGCGGTTTCCAACAGCATCAGCGTCCACCGCTTCCGTCCTTTGGGTGGCGGAGAACAAGCGAGCGCGATCAGCTTGGCCTCGGCGGCGCCGTCGAAGATGGGCTTTCGAGCTGAGTTGGGCGAGTGTTTGCGGGTCAAGGCGGCATCAACTCCGCCCTCCACCAATTGCTGACGTGTGCGGGCGACGGTGTCGACGCTGGTATCCAACGCCTCGGCAATTTCGCCGTCACTCCACGCATCGCCGGCCTCGGAGGCGTCGGCCTTCAGCAGGATGCGTGCCTTCAGTAGCTGGCGGGCCGGGGCTTTGCCCTTTTGGATCAGCACATTGAGCCGTTCACGCTCATCGCTACTGAGCTTTACGATGTACTTCTTGACGACAGGTTGTTTCGCGGTCACGACACATCTCCGGGTTACCGGAGATATCGACTCAGAAATCACCCGCAGAATCAACGACGTGGGGTACTAGACTTGCAACGTTCCATGATGCTAGGCTTGCCTCCGCGCGGGCTCTGATCGGGAGGAGCCGATGAAAATCACGCGGGTACACAGCCGGGTTGTCGATCTGCCATTACCAGCGCCGTTCCACCCTGCGTGGGCTCGTGGCCGCAACCAGCCGAATGTGTTGATGGTCCTCGTGTCCGTGGAAACAGACGGCGGCATCAACGGCTATACCGCAGCGCACGCGGGGCCAGAGGCAGCAATCACCGTAGAGCGGTTCGTCACGCCCTACCTGATCGGCGAAGACCCGATGCGGGTTGAACGCCTGACGGCGATTCTGCGCGATGCCGAAATCCTGGGGGCCCCCAGCTATTTTATGGAAATCGCATTGTGGGACATCATCGGCAAACAGGCGGGGCTGCCGGTCTACAAGCTATGGGGCGGCGCGCAGGACCGTGTGCGGGCCTATTGCGCAACCGCCGAGCTGCGCTCTCCGGAGCAGCGCGTGGAAGACGTTCACCGCATGCTCGCTGAAGGGTATCGCGGTGTGAAGCTGCGTTTCCACCACGAGGATGTCCGGGACGACCTGAAGGTGGTGGAGGCTATCAGGAAAGCTGTCGACAATCGGATCGAGATTATGATTGACGCGAACCAGGCCGGGATCGAGCCCGGCCTGAGCGGCCACCGCATTTGGGGCTTCCAGCGCACGCTGGCGGTGGCTCGTGAGCTGGAGCGGCTGGACGTCACATGGCTTGAGGAGCCGCTGACACGCTATGATTATGATGGTCTCGCGCGGCTGCGGGACAAGTTGGAACGTATTAAACTCGCCGGCGGCGAGGACAATCACGGTCTGCACGAATTCAAATTGCTAATCGACCGCGGCTGCTTCGACATTCTGCAGCCCGATGCACTTCTGTCCGAGGGCATCTTCCAGTTGCGGAAGGTCGCCGCCTTGACCGAAGCTGCAAACCTAGAGATTGCCCCGCATACCTGGGGCAATGGTGTCGGGTTACTGGCCAATCTACACCTGGCCGCCGCAGTTCCTAACTGCGCCTGGCTGGAATTCCCGCACGATCCGCCGAGCGGTTTCACCGCGGCCGCGCGGGACCAGATGCTGCGGGAGACCCTGGCGATTGATGCGAATGGGGATGTGCTGGTGCCCGACCGGCCAGGCTTTGGCTTCCTGTTGGATGAGGAGCGCATTGCACACCATACCGTCGCGCAATTCGGCTGATTCCGCGCCATCGCTTGACATAAGCGGCCCCACGGCGATATGCCGGCAGAGCGTTTGGAACGCTCCAAAGAGGCTCCGGCCCATGTACAACGGCCCGATCATCGACTGCGACGTGCATCACGCGCGCGCGACGGATGAAGAGCTACTGCCGTATCTGTCACGTGGCTGGCGAGATTACGTCGCCAATCGCGGTTCGGCCGGCATCATGCCGCTGACAGTGCAGGATGGGCTTCCGAACCCGCACGGATTCATGCGTGCTGACACATTTCCGCCGAATGGCGGCCCGCCGGGATCGGACTACACGACCCTGCAGCAGCAGCTTCTGGACCGCGGCGACGTGCGGTGCGCCATTTTGACATTCGGTGATGACAGCCATCTGGCCGGCCATCACAATCCTTATTTCGCGACCGAGCTTGCTCGCGCCCTGAATGACTGGTCGATCGATCGCTGGCTCAGCCGAGATCACAGGCTAGCGTCTTCGATTATGGTGGCGAGCCAGTTGCCAGAGCAGGCGGCCGAGGAGATTTACCGTCGCGCTGACAATAGGAGGATGGTGCAGGTGATGTTGGTGGACAACCCGCATCATTATCCATTCGGCCACCCGCTGTTCCACCCGATTTATGCAGCGGCCGAGGAAACCGGCCGCCCCATCGCAATCCATGGCGGCGCAGGCGGCTCGGCCAATCCACCGAGTACGGGTGGAGGAAACGTGAACCTGTATTTCGAAGCACATACTTTATGGCCGCAGGTGGTTATGACGCACTTGGTTTCCTTTGTCAGCCACGGCGTGTTTGAAAAATTCCCTCGCTTGCGCCTTCTTCTCATCGAAACGGGCGCTGCCTGGCTCGCCCCACTGCTCTGGCGGTTCGATACCGAATACAAGGGACTGCGACGGGAGGTTCCGTGGTTGCGCAAGCCGCCCAGCGAGTACATCAGGGAGCATGTCTGGCTTACGACGCAACCGCTGGAAGTTTCTCCTGAAAGAGATCAGGTCACGGAGCTGCTGGGATGGGTGAGCGCGCATAACCGGCTATGTTATTCGTCCGACTATCCTCATTGGGATGCGGATGAGCCCAGCTACATCGCTGCCAGGCTGCCAGAATCTTGGCATCGACGTATTTTCTTCGAGAATGCGCTAGAGTTGTATGGCTGGCGGGCAGCAGATCTGACGCCGGAAGAAGCGGCTGCCGCAACGTGAGCGTCGATATCGGCTCAGTTCAGGATTTTCCGGACGGTCGAGTTTCGTTCGTTGCTGTTGGCCGGTCGGAGATCGGCATCGTGAGATGGTGCGGCCGCATTTACGCGATCAGCGCCATATGTGCGCACCAAGGCGGTCCGCTGTGCCGCGGTGTGCTTGGCGGCCGGTTGACCGGGCCGAAGCCCGGTGACATGGCCCTGGACGAGACAGCGCCGGTCATTGCCTGCCCCTGGCACGGCTGGGAATTCGACGTGGAAACGGGCCAGGCGATCGGGGATTCCAGCCTGCGCATCCGAACCTTCCCGGTAACAATCGCCAGCGCGCGCGTGTTTATCGAAGCTGGCACCAAGCAAGAGGAGGGATCGCCCGCATGAGCCTGGTCCGCGCTGCGGTCATGGAACGGCCGGGGCATATCATGCTGCAGCAATTCGCAATGCCTGAGCCCGAGCCTGGAGCGGTCGTAATGCGGGTGCGATACTCCGGGATCTGCGGCACGGACAAGCACACGTTTCGTGGTGAAAGTAAGCAATATGCCGGTACCCCGCACGAGCGCGACCTGATCTATCCCCTGATCTGCGGCCATGAAAATGTCGGCATAGTCGCAGCCACCGGAGGCACTGTTCTCGACGGCCAGGGCCGTGTTCTGAAGTCAGGCGACCGGATCGTACCGGGGGCAAATGTGCCGTGCGGGGCCTGTCACTTTTGTCGCAACAACTATCCGTATTATTTTTGCACTCAGATGGAAGATTACGGCAACAGCCTGCATTGCGGCCGGCCGCCACATCTCTTCGGCGGCTGGGCGGAATACATGTACCTGCTCCCTGGCACACCGATTTTCTCCGTGCCCGATGATCTGCCGGATCGCGTCGCAGTCCTGACCGAAATTATGGCCGTCACCCACGGCGTTGAAGCAGCCGTAAACCTGCTCGGTGCAATGGGTGGCAATCGCTTCGGCATGTCGGTGGCCGTCCTAGGTGTGGGGCCGCTGGGGCTTTCTCATTTGATCAAGGCCCGTCTGCTTGGGGCCGGACAATTGATTGCAACGGACTGCTTCGACTCCCGCCTGCGGATGGCCCAGGACTTTGGCGCCAGTCTGACTTTCAACGTCCGCGCGACCAAGCCCGGCGAGCGCCTGGAGCAGGTGCAGGATGTGACCAACGGTCTCGGTGCCGATATCGTGCTGTCCTGCAGCGGCGTGCCAGCGGGCTTCCTGGAAGCGCTGAGACTTGTACGGGTGGGCGGCGTTGTGGTAGAAGCTGGCACTTTCGTGGATATGGGACCGGTTTCGATCAATCCGAACTCCGATATCTGCACCCGCAATGTGAGCATTATCGGGATCGGGGGGGAGACGGCGACCTCTTATTTTCCCGCGATGCGGCTCATGGCGGCCAATCTTGACAGACTGCCCTTCGATCGCATTGTCAGTCACCGCTTACCGCTGGATCGAGCGCAGGAGGGGGTTGAACTTGCCCAAACCGAGGCAGCGATGAAAGTCGTTATCGCGCCCCACGGCGAATGAACCACGACGGCCGGGACTTTGCGAAGCCGCCCACAATCGTGGATGTGGCACGGCTCGCGGGAGTATCCAAGTCAACCGTCTCCAACGTGATTCGCAATGCGAGTTGCGTAAAACCGGTGATGCGGGCGCGCGTGGCCGAGGCGATGACTGCGCTCGGGTACAGGCCCAATATTCTCGCGCGGCAGCTTGTGCAACGGCGGACGAAGATCTTCGGAGTTGTGGTGGGCGATCTGGCCAATCCATTTCATGCGGAAATGGCCAAGCAGATCGAGCGGCACGCCGACCTGCGCGGCTACCGGGTCATGTTCGTCAATTGTCAGACGGATATGGCCGAAGCGGCGGGGCTGGAAAGCCTCGTCGAATATCGCGTGGCGGGTATAATCTTCCTGGCGAATGCGGGCATGCCGGAGCGTACTCGCCAGCTCATCGCTGGAGCGGTACCCTCGGTTTTTGTGGCATGCAGCGCGAACTGGGGGGACATAGTTTCGGGTGATGATCACCAGGGAGCCAAGGACGCCACGCGACACCTGATTTCTCTCGGCCATCGCGGCATTGCTTATTTCGCTGACCCGATCGTGGAGGACGATGCCGACCGGGCCCGCCGTGCCGGATATCGCGCAGTTATGGCAGAGGCAGGGCTTCGGCCCATGATCTTTCACTGGCGTCGATCCCCTCCTGGCCTGCTGCGGGGCCGTCGCGAGATGACGCATGAACAGGTGCTGCTTGGCCCTGACCGCGTCACAGCGATTTTTTTGTCCAACGATCTGGGCGCGATTGAGGTCCTGGATTGCGCGGATAAGCTTGGCATCCGCATTCCGGACGAGCTGTCGGTTGTTGGCTTCGATGATATCGTCCTCGCCCGGCTGGCGCGCATCAGTCTGACGACGGTCGCACAGCCACAAGAGGCGCTGGCGGAGCTGGCCATGGACACGCTAGCCCAGCGACTGGCGGGTCAACTGGAACCTTCGCCCGTGCGGCGAACGGTCGAGCTGAATTTGGTGATACGCGGATCCACCGCGCCGTTGGGGATTGACGCGGGAGTTGGCGGCAGCTGGCCTGATTGGAACGTTCCAACAAAGCGAGCCGGCTGATGCATACGCGCCTCAGGGTTGGGGTTGTCGGCTGCGGCGTGGTCGCGCAAGTGATGCACCTGCACTACCTTCGCGACTTGCCCGAGCTGTTCGAGATCGCCGCGCTGTGTGACGTCTCGCCTGAGTTGCGCCAGAGATGCGCTGAAGACTATGGGGTGCCGTTTGCCTGCTCGGATTGGTGGGAGCTGCTCGACCGCTCCCTGAACGCGCTGCTAATTCTCACTTCCGGCAGCCACGCCCCGATCGCCGTTGCCGCTGCAAAAGCCGGCCTGCATGTGCTGGCGGAGAAGCCGATGTGCTTCTCGGTCGCCGAGGGCTGCGAAATGATCGCTGCCTCGCACAAGGCAGGGCGGGTTCTAATGGTGGCGTATAACAAACGACACGATCCTGCGTACGTGCGCTTCGCGGCCGAGGCCCGGAGCATGCGGGATATTCGGCTGGTGCGGGTCACGACACTGGAAGCACCGTTCCTGCCCTACATTCTTCATTACCGTTTGCACAAACCTCACCCTCTCCCCGAGTCTGTCGACATAGCGCTTTCGCGCGACACTGCAGCACGCATAAGCGCTGCCATCGGCGAGGTGGAGCCCCTCACGGCCCGTGCCTATCACCTTGTACTGCTCGACAGCCTGGTTCATGAATTCAATGCGGTACGCGGTGTGCTGGGCGAGCCGGATCAGCTTGAATTCGCCGATATCACCGAAACCGGCGTTAGCGCGGTGTTGCGTTTCGGGCGAACACCATGCGTGTTGAACTGGGTCGATCTTTCCGGGATTGCGCGTTATTCAATGGAATTCGCGTTTTTTGCCCCTGAGTCGCGGCTTACACTGGAGTTTCCATCACCTTTCCGGCGCAATGCCCCGACAATGCTGATTCGCGAGGGCGGTGAAATTGGCAACGCACGCTCCTGGCGCACCGAAGAAATTAACTCCTACGATGAGGGCTTCCGGCAGCAACTGATCCACTTCCACGAGTGCGTGATGACGAGCAAGACGCCGATAACCTCCGCCGAGGATGCATTGCGCGATATCGCATTATGTCAATCCGTCATTGACGTACATCGGCGGCGCCTTCCCCGCCCCTCTCCAACGGATCCGGGAGAATAACTATGGCAGTCTTCCGGCTAGGATTGATCGGGGCCGGCCGAATGGGGCGCACCCATATGCGTGCCTTGGGGGATAGCGCGAAGGTTCGCGTCGCAGCCATTGCGGAACCATCTGCCGTGCAGCGACAGCACTTGGGCGGTATCGCTGTTCCGGTCCACAGCAGCACTGAGGAAATGCTGGATTCCGGCCATCTCAATGGCGCGCTTATCGCAGCACCAACGCATTTGCACCTCGATCTCGTCCGGCGGGTACTGTCACGTGGGCTTCCGGTACTATGTGAAAAGCCCTGCGGTCCGACCCCGGAGGAGGCGGCAGAAGCCGCCCGGCTCGGTGAAGAATTCGGTCTTCCACTGCAAGTCGCTTATTGGCGACGCTTTGTCCCCGCGCTCCGCCGATTACGAGAGCGCATTGCAGCGGGTGAGTTCGGTGATCTCTTTCTTGCGACCTGCTATCAGTGGGACGGAGAGCCGCCGGCGGCGTCCTTCCGTGCGGCCAGTGGTGGTATCTTCGTCGACATGGGTGTGCACGAATTCGATCAGCTTCGCTGGCTAACGGGTCAGGAGATCGAACAAATTCATGCCGAAACCTCGCAGGCGGTGTCAGGACCTGCTGTGCCCGGCGATGCCGAAAGCGGCCAGACGCTCTGCCGTCTGTCTTGGGGCGCTACCGGATTCGTCTCACTGGGACGGCGTTTCCCGGCCGGCGATGTCTGCTGGACGCAGGTGTTCGGCACGCGTCACGCGGAGGAGTCACGCTTTCTTTGGCCGCCTGATGCGGAGGCGGTGTTCTTCCAGGCCCTTCGCGCTCAAGCCGAGAGTTTCGCGCATTATGCAGGCGGAGGGCAGCGCGGAGGAGCCCAGGCCGCGGATGCCGTCGCCGCCCTGACCGCCGCGCGGGCCTGCAATCACTGGCAGGAGGCCTCATGACGGTTCACATCGGCATAAATCCCATCACTTGGACCAACGACGATCTGCCGGAACTCGGTGGAGACATCCCGCTGGAAACATGCCTTGCAGAAGCGGACCAGGCTGGTTACGCCGGGATCGAGCTTGGGGGGAAGTTCCCGCGGAGATCGGCCGAACTTGCGCCTTTGTTGGCGAAGCACAACCTGCGCCTGGTTTCCGGCTGGTATGACGGGCAAATCCTGGATCGCACCATCGATGCAGAATTCGACGCCGTTCTCCCGCACCTAACGCTGTTACGCGATCTTGGTTGCGAAGTCGTGGTTTATGCGGACACCTCCCGCGGACGGCACGACGGCATTTTCCGGCCCGCATCGCAACGGCCGATGTTGGCGGATAATGATTGGGCTCCTTACGGCCGAAAATTGACCGGATTGGCGGATCGGATGGCGGCGTTTGGTCTTCGCATGGCGTTTCACCACCACATGGGAACGATCGTCCAGACCGATCGCGAGATCGACCTGTTGATGCGATACACAGGTCAGTCCGTTGGCCTTCTGTATGATACCGGCCACTGTATGTTTGCGCAGGGCGATCCCGCGACCCTGATTTCACGGCAGGCCCAACGCGTCATTCATGTTCACTGCAAGGACGTCCGCCGCGAGGTATTAGACCGTGCCCTCCAGGCCGATGCCAGCTTCATGGACTCGGTGTTGCAGGGCATTTTCACGGTGCCCGGCGATGGTTGCATCGATTTCTTGCCGCTCCTCCAACAGGTCCATGAAACCGGCTACCAAGGATGGCTGGTCGTGGAAGCAGAGCAGGACCCGGCGAAAGCGCACCCGCTGACTTACGCAAGGCGAGGATTTGAATACTTGCTAGCGACCGCACAGGCCGCTGGCTTTGCAGTAACCGGAACCAAATGATGACAAACTCGAGCGCTCGTGTGGCGATTATCGGAACCGGCGGCATTGCGCATGTGCACGTCCGGCTAATCCGCGAGCTGGGGGGCGAACTCGTTGCCGTATGCGGGCGAACACTGGCCGGAGCCAGCGCCTTCGGCCATGCGGCTCCGTATGATGATCCCGCCCGCATGTTGCGGGAGAAGGCGCCAGAGATTGTTCACGTCTGTTCACCGCATCACCTGCACGCGGGGCACAGCATTGCGGCGCTACGGGCCGGCGCACATGTGTTGTGCGAAAAACCGATGGCAACCGAGCTCGACGATGCGTTGCGCATGATCGAAGCTGCGGACCAGGCAGGCCGCATCGGCGCTATCTCCTACACCTATCGCGGCTACCCGGTGATTGAGGTGCTTCGTGCACGGATAGCTTCCGGTGCGCTCGGGCAGATCCGGCGGGCAAGTGGCGCTTACCTTTCTCAGGATGTTTTCGCCGCGGACAAATATGTATGGATGTTCTCGCCCGGGACGACGGGTCGGTCCTATGCCTTGATGGATCTCGGGGTTCACTGGCTGGATCTGGTCGAGTACGTCTCGGGTCAGTCGATTGTGGAAATCACGGCCCAGTTTTCCACTCACCAGCCTGACCGGATCTGGCGGGGGCATGCGGGAGAGGGTCCTCAGCCGCCCGGCGAACGCACCCCGGATGGAGAGATCCGTGTTCGTCATACTTTGGAAGAACAAGCGGATCTGTTGATCCGGCTCAACGGCGGTGCAGCAGGCTGTGTGACCGTCAGCGGCGTTTCGCCCGGCCACCCGAATACGATTTTGCTCTCCATTGACGGATCGATCGCTGGCGCCGATTGGAATCAACAGGAGCCGAATATCTGGGTCGAGCGCACGCCATCGGGCAACACGATCCACCAACGATCGCCCGAGGCGTTGCCCCCGGAGCGGTCCTGGATGTCGAAATTGCCGGCCGGCCATGCTGAAGGATATGCGGATGCATTCCGCAACGTCGTGTTTCAGGCGTGGTCGGGAATGCGAGGCGAGAAGATCGGGTACCCTAGTTTTGCCGACGGGCTGCGAGGCTTGCGCCTGATTGAGGCTGCCGTTTCGAGTGCTGTCACACGACAGCCAGTGGCCGTTGCCGGATGAACCAGAATCACGGCTGACCGGTGCGCCTGAAACTGGAGCGAAGATCAAGAATATAAGGGAGGGTCGGATGAAGTCCCATGTCATGGCCTGGCTGGCGGCATTTGCTGTCTTGTGCGGGTCCGCCCATGCAGCCGGGACGCTGCGCATCGGAATGCAGGAATCTTCGTAGAGCCCAGATCCTCGCGCGTTATCCAGTCATTTTGATGACCGATATCGCCAACTTCTTCCACACGATTTACTCGCACTCCCTTCCCTGGGCTGCGCTTGGCAAGCAGCATGTCAAGGACGTGCTGGAGGAGCCGGGCAAGACTTCTGAAAAAACCGAGTTCGAGAAGCACTGGTTACATCAGCTCGGGCCGGATCGATGACCAGCAGCTGTTCCAGCTTTGTCAATTGCGCATCGGAAACCTCCGTAAGCAAAGCTTCCGCAGCGCGCTTGCGCGCTCGCCCACGACCGGCAATCGAGGCGCGCTCGATCACCGCCGGCGCCGGCAAGATCACTTTCTCCTCTCGCAACACCGAAATTAGTCCGGCGACGATCGGCTGACCGCGATCCGTGCTCCAGGCGGCTTGGCCGCCGCTTCGATCATGAACGGCAGGTCGGCGACGGTCGCCGGGCGGAGGCCGAGTGCCGCAGCCAGGATGCGTGCGTGATCGGTCATTGTCTGCGCCCGGCTGGCATACTCGGCGAATGCCGTCGTCGGAATCTCCAGGCGTTCCGAAAGCCAGGCGACCAGGGCATCGACCGACTCCTCCATGTGCGCCAGGGCCATGCCGGGATGCCGCAACAGCGCGAGCTGCACGGCGAAGCCCAAGCGGTTCGTGTTCCCCCGCCGCTCGGCCAGAAGTTCCTGATCGGATCGAGTGAAGCTGTAGTGGCGGGTCAGCGCGTCCGCCCCCTCCGGGACTCCGAAGAGCAGCCGGCGTTCGTCCTCGGTCAGCAGTTGTCGCCGCGTCACGCATCCCCTCCTATCCGTCCCGGAACTGTCCATCATGATTGTGGACGCCGATCACTTGGTGGACGTATTTTGTGGACGGGCAAGCGACCGCGGGAGAGGTGCCGCGATCCCTCTTCACCGATGTCCGATCTGGCCGGACCATGGAACGGCCCGGCTTGGGCGCTCTGCTCGCCTATGCGCGCGAGGGCGACACGCTCGCGGTTGTTCGTCTCGATCGGCTCGGACGTTCACTTGGCGAGTTGCTCACCACCGTGGCCATGCTGAAGGAGCGTGGCATCGGCTTGCTCAGCCTGGAGGAGAAGATCGACACGACCTCAGCGGCCGGCGAACTGGTGTTCCATGTATTCGGCGCGATCGCGCACTTCGAACGGCGCCTGGTCGCCGAACGCACCAAGGATGGAATCGCCGCCGCCCGTGCCCGCGGCAAACGCCCCGGGCGACGGCCCCTCGATGCCGATAGAATCGCTGCCGCGCTGAGCCTGGTGAAAGCAGGCCTGTCGCCAACCGTCGCCGCCACGCAACTAGGGTTGGGGCGCTCAACCGTCTATCGAGAGGTCAACCGGGCAGGTATCGAGCGGCAAGATGCCGAGGTTGAACCTGTGGTGGAGTGAAGAAATCATGCCCGTCGTCAATCTCGAAGCCAAACTGAAGATGTTCTCGGATCAGTGGTCGCCGAAGATCGTCGCCTCCTTCAACGGTCACGACGTCATGGTAGTCAAGGTGAAGGGCGAGTTCGTCTGGCACTCTCATCCCGACACGGACGATTTTTTCCTTGTGCTCAAGGGCAAGCTGACGATTCAGCTCAGGGACGGCGGCGTGCATCTCGGTCCAGGTGATCTTTACGTGGTTCCAAAAGGTATCGAACACCGTCCCGTGGCCATCGACGAAGCTCACCTCTTGCTCGTCGAACCAGTTGGTACCCCGAATACCGGGGGCGTGACGACCGCTGCCGCAAAGAAAACCATCTGACCTCGCGGCGAGCCGACGTGATCGCCACCTTATAGCCGCCCAATCGGATGACCGGTCTCGACCCAACTCGGCCATAGCCCGGCCCATCAGGCGATCCCGGAAGCGGACGCTCAGCGCCGCCCAAGCTCGGCAGCTTCGCGCCCACCGTTGCCGCTCAGTACACCAGCGCTACTCCTCCACAGCGGACATTCCATCCATCGACCGCTGGGGATGCAGTGGGTGGACTTCGGACCTTCGCCTTGGTCAGAGATCAGGCCCCGCCATGTTGACCGTTTGAACAGGCGTTTACGTCACAGGGTGACCGTGACCGGCGTAGGGTGTTCTTCGCACCGGCCGGGCAACCGGCGTCTCCCGCAACCAAAGCGCCAACACGATACATGCGATCGATATCAGGCCGAGCATCCCGAACGTATCCGCGCACGCCATCACGTAGGCCTGCACGCTTGCCCTGACCGAGACCGATCCCAACGCCGAGTTCGGGATATCACCCGGTTGGACATGCAACAGGATCATCGCCGAATGCACACGCTCGCGCACTGTCAGCACGGCCCCCGCCACCGCCGTGCCCAAAGTGCCGGCAAGCGAGCGGACGATGTTGAACAGCGCACTGCCCGACGCGGCGTTCGCCGGCGTGATCAAGGACGTGGCGATCAATACCAGCGGCGGCATGATGAAGGGGAATGCGCAAGCCTGCACGAGCTGGCTCGGCAGAAAGTCGGCGATGTACCAATCGCTCGTGATGTACGTAGCCATGTACGCTCCGACCGAGAATGTGAACAGTCCGCAGGCGAGCAGCAGGCGAGCATCGACGTAGCGCAGCAGCAGCGCGGATAAGGGCGTGAGCACGACCTGCGGCAGCGCTAGCCAGATCAGGATCTCGCCGATCTGCAATTCGCGCCAGCCTTTCACCACCGCGGCGAATTGGGGGAGTATGTAGTACGCGCCGAGCAAGGCGAAGTTGAAGGTCAGCAAGACTATCAGGCCAAGCGTGAAGTTAACCTGCTGGAACAGCCGCACGTCGATCAGCGGGCGGTCGCAGGTCAGCTCGTTGATGACGAACGCCGCGAGGCTGACCCCGGCGATCACGAACAGGCCGTTGATGACGCCGGAATCGAACCAATTCAGCGTCTGTCCCTCGCCCAGCGCCGCCGTCAGTGCCGCGACGCCGAGGATACAGAAGATCATCGCCGGATAATCGGTGTCGCGGAACACCTCGAGCCGCAATGGCTCGACCGGCAGCCCGATCATAATCGGCACGATCGCGATCGGCGCGACCACGATGTTCTGCCAGAAAATCACTTTCCAGGACAGATACTCGGTGAACCAGCCGGCGATTGACTCCGCGACCGACGGCGAGAGCGTTGTGATGCCGGCATAAATCGCGATGCCCCACACGCGCTGCTGCAGCGGCGTAAAGCGTAACACCGCCCCCAATAGCAGCGGCAGCAGCGCACCCGCGCCCAGACCTTGCAAGAAGCGCAACAGGACGATGAACGGATACGTCGGAACTGTGCCCAGGGCGACCGCGCTCACGGTCGTCAGCAGGATGCTGGCTACGAACATGCGGCGCGGCGAGAAGATGTCCGTCAGCCAAGGCGTCGCCGGTACGATGGCGATGCTACCGACCGCGAATGCGGTTGTCACCCAGCTGCCCAGATCGACATCGAGGCCAACGCCGCCACGCAGATCGGCGACGCCGAAGGTGGTCAGGCGCGTGTTCAGGAGCGACATCACGCCGGCGATCAGGGCGCCGAACAGGCCGAACATCAGCCGGCCCGTCAGCAGCGGCGCGCCGGGCAGAGGTAACGATCGACCGTCCGGACCGCGGAATACGAGCAGGGGCGGCCCAAGTGCGGCGAGCACCCGCTTCACGGCAACGATGCCGGTGCGGATTGGGCCGCGGGCGCAGTCGGCGGCGTCGCCGGCTCCGCCGAGGTATCCACGGCGGCTTCAACCGACAGGCCAGGAAGCAGGCGGCCGATCAGCTCGTTCTGGCGCGCCTGGCCGGCGTCGATGCGGATCTTGACCGGCACCCGTTGGGCAATCTTGGTGAAGTTGCCGACGGCGCGATCGGGTGGCAGCAGCGACCCCAGCGCCTCGCTGCCTGGCTCGATGCTGTCGATGTGGCCGACCAGCGTGATCCCCGGATAGGCGTCGAACGTCCGTCAGCCACGTATTGCCAAACGGATCACTCCGATACTGTCGTCCGTCGAAGGTCCCGTAGCCGGAGCAGCATTGCCAGCGTTCGTTTCGGTCCAGGTGCACCTCGTATCGCGCGGGCACGTCCAGATCGTCGGCGGCATATGCGATGCCAAGGGCCTGATCCCGGATCACGTCCCGGTGCTGCAACTCGGCGATTGGCTGTTCATACCAATCCTTCCAACGGCGATCGATCCACGCCATGAGCGCTTCCGCAGTCTGCGCGTAGGTCTGGCCATCGTCAGGCGAGTCATCCAGGCAATCTTGCCACGCAGCCCGTGTGTCTTGCCGTAGCGCGGCTAATTAGGGCGCGCTCGTAGGCGTCAGGACCGCCGGCCTTCAGGATGTTCCACGCACGCTGTGTCATCCCCTGGTCGCGCTTCACGTCGCGCAGATCACGGGCTGTGTCGGCTGCAGTCGCAGCAATGGCTTGCGGGATGCTGGCCTTGACCTTCGCGTCCCCCGTCACCGGCAGCAGCGCCGCGCCAGCAACAAGAGCCATCGTACGCGCCCGCGTCGTGGCGAAGCTTTTCCCGATACACCGCGGCCTCAGCCATGCGTAGGTCGCTTCCTCCGCTGGTCCGATCTTTCTATCCGGGCAAGAATGCGCCGTGCGCCGACCGTGAACACCACATTGGGTCTCTCCTGTCCCGCCTCGATCTGCTTCGCGATCCGGGAGTATGTGTTCCACCGCATCCACTTCGGCTTCGGAGGCGGCGGCATGTCGGGACCATCGTAGTCGGCAACGAGCTTGCGATGCAGACGCGCGAGATGATGGTGGGCCTGATCCATTGGACCGTAGCGCTGAACTGCGTAGCCAAGCCGATAACAATGTCGGCAGGCAAATAGCCGGCCACCACCATAGAGCTTGGCAACCCGTCGGCCGCAATATGCCCCACCGGCATGAACGTCGCAGACAAACCACGTGTTGGCCGACACATAAAATGAGGCCGGCGTGTTGCCTCACGACGGAATGTTACCCGCGATCTCGTGTCGTTGCCCCTCGAACTGCCCAGCCGTCGCTTGCCTTGCTCCCGCGGCCACCTCCATTCCGACCGGCTCTCGCCGTAACCTCTGCTGCAGGACGGGTCCGGGTTGCCGGTTGGGCAGCACTGGCGCACAGCGCTGCCTTGCCCCAGCCCCGACCCTGCAGCACGACACCAGGCTGGCATTTGGTTCGTGCTGACCCCGGACCCTATCCGTCCCTGAAACCGATCCCGAGTTACGCTTCGGCCGGGGGACCGGGGTCAAGCCTCGCGAAGCGACCGCCGCAGGCGGCTTGGGCTGTGTGCTGGGCATGCCCAGCAGTCTGGGGGTGAAAGTCCCCTGTGCAACCTGATGGAGGTGAAGCACGAGTGAAGCGCAAGGGCGGAACCGCGAGGGACCGTCTGAAGGAAGCGTGGAACGAAATCGCGACCTGACGAACAGGAACCGGATACGGGGCAGAGCTCGGCGGACGAGCGGGCAGCCAGTCGCAAAGTCCATATCCATCAAGGCCCGGAGCTGTAAATCCGGCAGGTGTGCGAGGAAGACTGCGGGGCTTACCCCAGGAGATCTGCATCGTGTCCCCCCGGACTGAGGACGCCGCAAGGCGCCCTGACCGCGATACAGAAGTCAGCAGAGGGCGTAGTAGGACGCCTCGGCGTCCGAAGGCCCGAACGGTCCCCGATAAGGGGTTGAAGGAGAGGGCAAGTAGATCGGGAGTCTCATGACCACACCGCGACCGCCAATCCAACTGCTTTTGGACTTGCCGATGCCGGGCAGGGGTGAAACCCCGCGTCCGGACGCGCGAGAGGTCGAAGTGGCCACGGCGACGACCGGACCCGAAAGCCCGGCACGTGACGAGCATCTGATGGAGGCAATCTGTGACCCAGAGAACATAGAAGCGGCGTTGCGTACAGTGAGGCGCAACAAGGGGCACCCGGAGTCGACGGTATTACCGTTCGACAACTGCCGGGCGCTCTCCGCGCCCGCTGGCGGGAGGTAAAAGATCAACTGCTTCAGGGTCGCTATCAACCGCAACCGGTCCTTCGGGTGCAAATCCCGAAACCGAACGGTGGAATGCGCGACCTCGGCATTCCGACGCAGCGGGCATAGTGCACCTCATGCAGTTAGCGTTTGGGATGGCGGGCGGATGCGAGATGAATGAGTGACCCATTCTCGGAGGCATCTGTCTAACTCGTCGGTGATTGTTATTGCATGCGGCGCATTCGACTTGCGTTGCTGCGACGGTACGATGCCGATGTCAATCCAGTAGTGGACGACCCATTGACTGACCCCATACCGATCGCAGACTTGCCGGATGTTGAGTGTTCCCTCAGGAGGTGGTGGAGCCGGAATTTGGTGTTTATGGCGCACCCACCGAATCATGCTTCGCGTAAACGGCTTGCCGGTTGAGCTTGTGCAGCCTTCGGCGTTTAGGATCTCCACAATGTCGTCATCATGGTGGGTAGGCGCTAGCTCTCGAACACGTGCGACGAATGCGTCAGGATAGCGGAGCACATCGGCGTGGCTCGGCGGTTGTTGAATGTCCAGCGTCTCGGTCGCGCCGCCCTGCCATCGGATATGTAATCTGACGTTCTTTGGTTCAGATACCTTCGACACGGTGATGTCGCGGACGAGCAAGCGCAGTATACGCTTGCGGTCA
>CAWIDE010000028.1:0-32661 GCA_963834715.1 uncultured Pseudomonadota bacterium
CCGTTAGGGGTCTGGCGGGGCTTGACAACGGTACGGAAGAGAGGTTTGTGTCGGCTTTGAATCGAGATGGAGGAAATCTTTTTGAGTGTAAGTGATCTTTTTTAACACGGAGGGCGCGGAGGGCCACTGAGGGGGCACGGAGAAGGGGTTAGCTCGATTGCGGGATTCGGCTGGGCAATTCAATTAAGTGGCTGGATGGCGAGCGTCGAGTCGGAGCAGGTTGAGCGGTTTGTCGGGCGATGGGATGGGACGGAGCAGGCTGAGCGGGCGAATTATGTCTCGTTTCTGATTGAACTATGCGATCTTATCGGGGACGGGCAAGTATTATGCGCAGTTTCCGGATCCATGGGAAGTCGGTGGGTTAGGCCGGCACCCATTGCGAGCACCCGAGGCGAGATCGTATGGTTGGCACTACCGGTGAAGCGCAGCCAGACAGTGGTGGCCGGCAGCCCCCCTTCGACCAGGCTGCTCCGCCCCTGCCCTATCCTCCGAGGCAATGGCCATGAGAAGGCGTTCATTCACAGCCGGGCTTGCCGCAATCGCGACGGCAGGACCGCTGCTTTGCGCAAAAGTTTCACTCGATGCCAGAGCTGCTGACGCGGTCGAGATCAGAGTGTTGACTTCTGTCGCCCTGACCTCGGCGCTGAACGAGTTGGCTCCGCACTTCGAGCACATCAGCGGTGATAAGCTGGTGATCGGCTACAGCCTGATTGCCGATATCAGAAAGCGCGTGCTGAACGGCGAAACGGCCGATGTCATCATGTTGTCGCGACCGGTCATGGACGAGCTGCAGCAGAAGAAGAAAATTATCCCCGGCAGTATTGTCAACGTCGCCGGTACCGCGGTGGCTGTGGCGGTACACGCGGGAGCGGCGAAGCCGGATATCAGCACGGTCGCCGCGTTCCAGCGCACGATGCTCGCCGCCAAGTCGGTGGTCTATGCGGATCCGGCAAAGGGAGGGGCGAGCGGTGTCTATTTCGCCCACGTTCTTCAACGTCTCGGGATTGCCGCGCAGATGAAGCCGAAGACAGTGCTGGTTCCTGGTGCCCAGGCGGCCGAGTTCGTCGCCGAAGGCAAGGCCGAGCTCGGCATCGGTCAAACATCCGAGATCACGCCGGTCGCCGGCGCTGAATTAGTAGGACCCTTCCCGGCGGAGCTTGCCAACACGACGATGTTTGCGGCGGGGATTGGGACCGGTTCCAAGGAAACCAAGGCGGCCAATGCGCTGATCCGGTTTCTGACCGGACCTGCCGCCGATGCCGTATTCAGGGAGAAAGGATTTCAGCCTGGCTGAGCCGAAGCTTGCTGCGCCTTGCCCGACACACGAAGGGTGCTAAATGGGCGAGTGAGCTGCCGAGCAGTCGCAGGTTAGCGAGGGCTCCTTGCTTGACATCATGATGCCTGAGACATAGCATCAAGATGATGCGTACTACGCTTACCCTGGATGACGATGTGGCGGCCAAGCTCAAGGCGGAGGTCCACCGGGCTAACCGGCCGTTCCGAGAAGTTGTGAATGAGATGCTGCGGCTCGGGCTGGCGAGCCGGCGTGCCGGTCCTCCGCGTCAGGAGTTCCAGGTAACGGTGCGGGACCTTGGTGATTTGAAGCCGGGGCTTTCCCTCGACAACGTTGGGGAGCTGATCGAGCAGACCGAAGGCCCGCTGCATCGGTGATCCTGATTGATGCCAACCTGTTGCTCTATTCCTATCATGTGAGAGCGGTGCAGCATGAGAAGAGCCGGGCTTGGCTCACTGAGGTGCTCTCCGGGTCCGATTTGGTTCGTTTTGCTTGGATAACGCTGTGGGCGTTTCTCAGGATTGCCACCAATCCCCGGGTGTTCGAGCGGCCGCTTTCTATCTCGGAGGCCCAAGCGGCGATCGCGTCGTGGTTGGCGCAACCAATGGCCGGAGTTCTTGAGCCGGGGGAGCGGCACTGGGACATTGTGCGGGAGTTGATGCCTGAGAGCCAGACCACCGGTGCATTAGTTATGGATGCGGTTCTGGCAACGATCGCGCTTGAGCATGGTGCGATGTTATACACGACCGATCGGGATTTCGCGCGGTTTCCGGGTCTCAAGTGGGTGAACCCGATTGCGCAGATAGCGGGGTCAAGCCCGGCCATGATCGGTTCTGGCGGAGGTGACGTGTGATGAGTGTGCGTGCTGGGCGTGAGTTCCTGGCGTTGCCGGGGCCGACGGTGGTGCCGGACGAGGTGCTGCGGGCGATGCACCGACCGGCAGTGGATATTTATGCCGGTCCGCTGGTGGCGCTGACAGATGAGTTACTAGGCGATCTCCAGCGCGTGTTCAGGACGAAGGGGCGGACGTATATCTACATTTCCAACGGCCATGGGGCGTGGGAGGCCTCGCTTTCCAACGTGCTGAGCAAGGGCGAGAAGATTTTAGTGCTGGAGAGCGGGCGGTTTGCCATCGGCTGGGGCGAATATGGGCGCCGGATGGGTGTCGAGATGGAGGTGCTTAAAGGCGATATGCTTCACGCCGTGCGGCCAGTCGAGGTGGAAGCGCGGCTGAAGGCGGATAAGGGTGGTACCATTAAGGCTGTGCTGGTGGCGCAAATCGATACTGCTTCGGGTGTCGTGAATGACATCGCGGCGATTGGTGAGGCGATGCGCGCCGCACAGCATGAGGCGCTGCTGATGGTCGATGCGGTTGCGTCGCTTGGTTGCATGCCGTTCGAGATGGATTCCTGGGGCGTGGACGTGGCGATGTGCGGCTCGCAGAAAGGTTTGATGACCCCGCCGGGTTTGGGGTTCGTGGCCGCTGGCGAGCGTGCGCGCGAGGCGCACGGGAAGGCAGGGCTGCGCACGCCCTATTGGGACTGGACGGATCGCGAAGGGCAGGAGCATTACCAGAAATATGCCGGGACGCCGCCGGAGCATCTGCTGTTCGGGTTGCGCCAGGCGCTCGATCTGTTGTTTGCGGAGGGGCTGGAGAACGCGTTCCGCCGTCATCGATTGCTGGCGGAAGCGGTGCGACGCGCGGTTGGGGTTTGGGCGGAGGGCGAAGCGATCGAGTTCAACGTTATCGCGCCGAAGGAGCGCTGCAATACTGTTACTACCGTGCTGGTGAATGGGTATGATCCGGACGCGTTGCGCGCGTATTGCGACGAGCAATGCGGGGTAGTGCTGGGCCATGGGATCGGCGAACTGTCGGGGCGAGGTTTTCGCATTGCGCACATGGGGCATGTGAATGCACCGATGATCATGGGGACTCTGGGGGTGATTGAGATGGGGCTGGCGAGCTTAGGGATTCCGCATGGCAGGGGCGGGGTGCAGGCGGCGGTCGATTGGCTTGGCGAGCAGGTGCGCCCTCGCCCTCACCCGGCGCGCTGACGCGGTCGACCTCCCGCAAGCGGGCTACGGGAGTCGCACATCGTCGGAACGATTTCGTGCTTGCCTCCAGGCCAGCCATGCCTTGAGCTTCGCCGCGCGCCGTTCCGGGCTGCTGTTCGGATTCCCGGCCGCGGGCAAAATGGGCGCGATCGGAGGACGGACAGTGCCAGTCGGCTTCATCGAGTGCCCAGTCGGCTGCGGTACTGCGAGCTGCACGCGCCCGTCTGACGTTGCGGCATCCGCCCAGGTCCAGCCTGGGCGGGTTACTGTGTCGCTGTGTTCGACCGCCGGCTTGGCGCCTGGCCGCTTCCGACCACCGTCTGGCCATGGGATGTGTTCACCTGAGGCCCATGACTCAGATAATGGTTGTTGGAAAGGGCCGCATCGGTGGGAGAACTGCGCGGTAACGGGTTCGGCGCGCCCTGAGCGGGAGTGGCCGGTGCAGCAGGCGGCCGGTTACCACCACCTTTATAGTCGGGTCCTCCCTCGCCCTGCGCCAAGGCTAATTAGCCCCGAACCAACAATCATTTCGGCGGCCACGGCCATCAGGATCAGCCTGATTGCCCTCATTGGTGCGAACTCCTTCCAGATTGGGTGTCCCCAGCGATGCCCGAAAATACCTTTATCACTATCGCATCCCCCTGGTTTTTGCCTATGTCACATACGGCCGATCCGGTAGGGCGCTCATATAACCGTGACTTTGTTTACCGCAGTAGGCATCAGCCGTTAACCGGGCATGAGCGAGGAAGCCAAAGAGAAAAGAGAGAAAGCGGCGCATTACAGAGACCTGGCAGGCAAACTCACGGACCAACAGGTGGTGAGGGGGCTTATTGAAATGGCGGCGAAACTGGAGCGCGAGGCCGAGGAATTGGAGCAACGTTCTCAGACAGGCGCGTAGTCGGACTCGGTGCAGGTCGCGTTGCGGGAGCCGCTTTTTGACAAGACACACGTCTGGGGCTTGAGCCCAAAGTTTGAAACAGAGGGCTGCGGAGGCGGATCATTGCGGGATCAGCCTTATGTTTCTGCCGATAGAGTTCGCCGTCCGGCGAGGCATCGAACTCGCGGATGATGCCGGGCGAAAGTTATCCGTCATCAGGGAGACCGCTGGTGCCGTCCGGGAACTGTCGGACCGAGGCGTTACGCCTGGTGGGCGAACGACAGCGAGTCAACCTCGGGGCGATCGGTCAGGACAGCGTACAATTCACGGAGCACCTGTCGGGGATCATCGAGCGGGACGTTGCACTGCGTGATATCGTTAATTACGCGGGACAGTACCCGATTTCGGCGATCCATGGTTTCGTGGAGGTCGTGCTGGACATCCCCCACGAAGTGGCGAACCAGGAACTCGGACGCGTTGGATACGATTCTGTGTCCCGCCCAAAATCCTGCACCGGTCAGAGCGGGGCCGAGCCCGAACGTTATGGCGACCGCAGGAAGCGTCAGTTGCCGCCGCAACTTCATGATGGAGCGGGCGCTTGCGGATGTAGCAGGCCTTCGTGCCTCAGTTCGGCCCAGAGTGCGGCGGGGATGGGGCGGCGGATCAGCTCCAGGTTTTGGCGAAACTCCTGAAGGGAGCGGGGGCCCGGAATGGTTGAGGCGACTATCTTGTGTGCCAAGGGGAACTGCAGCGCGGCGGCGGCGATCGGTACGTTGTGGTGATCGCAGACCTCGGCGATACGACGGACGCGGTTCTTCACGTCGGGTGGGGCCGGGGCATAATTCCAGGAATCATGACCGGCGAGAATACCGGAGTTGAAGGGACCGCCGATCACGATCGAGGTGCCGCGTTTTTCGCATTCCGGCAACAGATCGTCGAGCGGGGACTGTTCGAGCAAGGTATAGCGACCGGCGAGGAGGAATACGTCCCAGTCGCAGGCGAGGCATTCAAGCAGGATTTCCTTTTCATTGACACCGATACCAAAGGCGCGGATCCGGCCTGCGGACTTTAGTTCGGTGAGGGCGCGGTAGCCGCTATCGCGCAGGGTTTTGGTGTGTGTGGCCGCGGCCTCGCCGTGCTGGTAGGTTCCGATGTCGTGGACGAACAGGATATCGATCTGATCGAGACCGAGGCGCTGGTAACTGTCTTCTACCGAGCGCATGATGCCATCGTAGGAATAATCGTATTCTACGGTGAAGGGCATGGGAGGGTGGCTTCCGTCGGCGGTGGGTGGTTGGCCCCTGCGCGGGCGGAGTAAGCGGCCGACCTTGGTGGAGAGGATCCATTGGTTGCGCGGGCGGTCGCGCATGGCATCGCCGACGCGGTGCTCGGCGGCGCCGACACCGTAAAAGGGTGCGGTATCGAAATAGCGGATTCCGGCATCCCAGGCGGCGCGGATCATGGTTTCGCTCTCTTCGCGCGAGACTTGGATACGACTGCTACCTAAGGTAGCAGTACCGAAGCCGAGAACAGTTACTTCGAGGTTGGTGCGACCGACGCAACGTTTTTCCCAGGCTGCTTCGGACATGCGGGCGTTCCTCCATGGTTGGTTGAGGCAGTCTATGCGTATCTCAGTTGGCGCGATACGCTGCCGGGGTGATTGGCTCTTGTCAGAAACTTTCGATCATGTTACTAAAGCCAAACATGTTTGGGATGGGGCGCATTTTTTTAGCCGGGCTGGTGGGGTTTGCTGTATCGGCGGGTGCAGCTCGGGCGCAGGTTCGAGCGGAGATTTGTCCGCCTTCGGCGGGATTTGAAACGCCTGACGAACCGCTGGATGAGTTTGCGGGTGCGGTTAAGGCGGGGGAGCCGGTTGATATCCTTGCTCTCGGGTCAGCAGGCACCTGGACAGAGGATAAGAACGGCTATCTTGGGGACATGCTTCAGACGCTGCGGGCGGCACTACCGCAGGTGAATTTTCAGGTGACTGTTTTCGCTCGTCGCGGGATGACCGCTGAGGAAATGCTAACGCATCTGAAGCAAGCACTGGGGGACCGGCACTACCCGCTGGTGTTGTGGCAGACCGGTACGGTGGAAGCGGTGCAAGGGATGCGCCCCGATGACTTTGCTTCGGTGTTGCAGGATGGTGCCACGCTGGTCACGGGGCAGGGCGGGGACCTGGTGCTGATCGACCCACAGTTCAGCCGGTTTTTGCGTGCCAACAGCGATCTGGACCCCTACACGCAGGCGATCGAGGCTGTGGCGACGATGCCAGGGGTCATTCTGTTTCATCGTTATGATCTGATGCATAGCTGGATCCACGAGGGGCTGGACCTGGAGCGAACGTCGCCGCGGGCGGAGAAAGCGGCAGTGGCCCGGCTGCACGCCTGCCTGGGCATGACGCTCGGGCGGTTTCTGCTGAATGGGGTCGGGGTGGCACCGGCAGCAGCGGTGCGCGCGGGTTGACCCTCACCCGGCGCTTTGCGCCGGCCTCCCGCAAGCGGGAGAGGCGAGGATGTTACCAGGCCATATATCCGCCGTCGACATTCCAGCAGGCGCCAGTCACGTAGGCTGCCTTGTCGGAGCAGAACCAGGCGACGAGTTCGGCGATGTCATCGGGTTCACCCATGCGTTTGAGCGGCACCATGGCGAGAATTTGTTCGCCGCGGCGGCGCATAACGTCTTCGGTCATGCGGGTGCGGATGTAGCCGGGGCAGACGGCGTTGACGCGGATGTTGTCGGGGGCGTACTCGATTGCGGCGGTTTTAGTGAGGCCGAGCACGCCGTGCTTGGCTGCGACATAAGCCGAGGAGGTCGGCAAGCCTGCGAGCCCGGCGATGGAGCCGGTGTTGACGATCACTCCGCCGCCGTTGGTCTGCATGTGCGTTATTTCATGCTTCATACAGAGCCATACGCCCCTCAGGTTGACCGCGATCATGCGGTCGAAGCTGTCGTCGGACCATTCCGCGAGGCGTTTGCCCGCGGCGTTGACCTGGTAGCCGGCAATTCCGGCGTTATTGAAGGCGCAATCGATCTTGCCATGCGCGGCGATGGCGTCGCGGAACATGGCGGCGACCTGGGCGGGGTCGGTCACGTCACAGGTGATGGCCATTGCCTGGCCGCCAATGGCATTGACCATGGCGACGGTGTCCTGGGCGGCCTGAGCATCGAGATCCGCCGCGGCGACCCAGGCGCCCTCGCGGCCAAAAACCAACGCGGCGGCGCGGCCGATGCCGGCACCTGCTCCGGTAATGAGAGCGGTTTTCCCCTCCAACATGCCTGGCATGAGCAGCGCTCCTGTGACGGTCGGTGATTCGGCTGCCACACTACCAACGTTTGTGTGCCTTGAAAGCGTCGCATCAAGGGACCCACTTTGGTGTGTGCGAGAAACTGGAAGGACCGGGACAATGAAGGCGATAGTGGGCGAGCATGTGGTTGCCGAGAGCGAGGATGTGATCGAATGCGCGGGATACTGGTATTTCCCGGCGCAGGCTGTGCAGACGGAGTGGTTGGCGAAGACGCCGAGGACAGAGAAAGATCGCGCCTGCCCGCACGGCGTGCAGTTCTATGACGTGGTGATCGAGGGAGAGCGGCATCCGCGCAACGCGTGGGTGTATGAGGCGCCCCGGCCGGAGATGGCGCGCGTGGGCGGGCGCTTCGGTTTCTGGGAAGATGTGCAGGTTGGCTGAGCAGCGATGAACGCCGGGCTGAGACGCGAGGAGGTTCACGCGATCAAGCGGGAGCGAATTCTGCGGGAAGCGGTCACTCTGTTCTATGAGCACGGGTTTACGGGTGCGACGCTGGACGATGTCGCGGCACGGCTAGGTGTGACGAAGCCGGTTATTTACTCGTATTTCGGCAGCAAGATGGAGCTGTTGGAGGCAATCTGCCGTCCGACGATTGAGCTTTCTTTCCAGGCGGTGGCGGAAGCTGCGGCGGGTGCGGGCAGCGCGACCGAACGGCTGTATCGGGCCATGGTGGATTTCGCGCGGGTGGTTCTGGGGCGACAGGCTGATATCGCGATCTTTTTTCGTGAGGAGAAGAGCCTTGATCCGGCGGCGCTGGCGCGTATCGATGCGCTGCGCAAGGAGTATGATCGCGTATGTCGGGGCTGCTTGCCGAGGGGGTGGCGAACGGTGAATTTCAGGTTGCGGATGAAAATATCGCGGCGCTTGCGATCGGGGGTATGGTCTCCTGGGCGTACACGTGGTATCGACCGGAGGGGCGGCTTTCGATCGATGAGGCGTCCGAGCGGATGGCGCAACTTGCATTGCAGATGGTCGGGGCGCGGCACCTTCACCCGGCGCGCTGAGACGCGCCGACTCTCCCGGGCGGGACGTTCTCATGCAATACCGGGCTGCATAGAGCTGCTCGGTCAGGTCACGGGCCGCTGCGTAGCGGTGTAGCGCACTGTCTCGATAGCAAAGTGCGGCGGGTCTGGATCGCCGCGTCAAGTAGGAACTCCGCGCCTTTCAGATTAATTCGCGCACTATAGGTAACAAGCGGGGCGCAATTTTCGTGGTTCAGATCCGCGAATACAACTATCCGCTTCGCAACTTATGGTTGCTGCGCAGCGCACAAAAGAAAGCCGGCCCTTTCGTTGCATATGAGACGACGAAATCGCCAAACCCGCCGAATGCCGAAATCGTCGTCTCCAACGGTTATTGCAATGGATTACAGTGCTGCGTCGAAAGTGCACCCCGTATCCCGCAGCGCACAAAAGAAAGCCGCCTCAATACAAGGCCCAGAACTTTTCCGTTGCGTTCCTCTCCCCCATGTGACACGGTTCGGCTGCCGAACCTTGTGTTGGGCGAACGTCAAAGAAAAACTGAGGGAGACAGCAAAAAAATGGCAGAGTCTGAGTGGTTCACCAAATTGGCGCAACAAGTGGCCGAAGACACGGCTGAGTTGCGCATTCCAGCGCACACAATTCGGTGATAGTGATGTGGCACTGCTGAACTCGCGGGCGGAAACCGAACGCTTCTTGGAAACGGATGTTGCCGGTGCCCGAGGAGGGACCAGCGCCCGTGACAACGTACAGCGCGCGAGTTCAGGATCAGGAGGAAGTCTCAGTTTCCGAGTCGGGAGGCGACTAGCGTTCTGCGATGAGCTGCTGATAAGCTTGCTCCCAGAACTCCTCGCTTCTTCCGTCTGGTCGGCCCGCCGCATCCCAGAGGGGATAAGCCCTGATGCGAACCTCTTGGTCGCTGATCGAGTGATTATCGCTCATCCATAGCCTCTCCCGTAGCCTTTTGAGACAACGGGGGCTGGGGCGCCCTATCGCCGTCCGCGGCTCCTAGTGCTGCATTTCGGCTACTCCTGTGAGGCCACGGGAGATTTCGAGCGTCCCGGCGTTGAGCTGCTTCCAACCCTCGGCTGGCCATTTAACTTCTTTACCTGTTGTCCCTGCGCCAAAAACCGATGGCTGGTTCCGGCCGTCCCGGTCGGAGTGCTAGGCGGGACGACAGAGCTAGGCGGCATTGCGTTCGGATTGGCCTGCTGGGCCGTGCCACCATTGCCCTGGGCACCAAAAGCGGCGCCCGAGCTCGCAATCAGCCCAGCCGCCGCGGCCATTATGATGAACTTGTTTGCCCTCATTGTGCGGACTCCTTATAGCCGGTTATAGCCGGCGCGCCCATGACGCACCCCGCCTTGGAACGCCCGCCCCAGGCAACCGGTTTCGCACCAATTGCCAAATCGGGCCGCCGTTCAACTCGGGCATAACCGAACATAACGCTTTTTGCCACGTGATTCCGGTCTCGGAATCCGGGTCAAAATCGGCCGGCCGAGCGGCGAAAGCAAGTCACCTCGATACGTAGATGTTATCACGCGCAGACCGGCGCGTGATTTCGCTTGTGTAATCGAACGCAGACCCGCGTTCTCAGCGCAGTGGGGCTTGCGTTGATGACACCGGCCAATTCCAACGAACGGGGTCCGGACCTAGCGCGGTATGTAATCCTCCGCTTCGTGATGAACTGCGTTGTAGCTAACTTGCGGGGCCGGGAGCGTGTCCGCAGGCTCGTCGCGCGGCTGAAGTTTGATTGTGAAGGGTTTGGCTTCCTTATGATTTATGTAGATCTTTAGTTTGTGGACGTTCTCTGGCGCGTAAGGCTCGCCCTCCTCGCTATCGGCGGTCGGGCTTGGCCGGGGTTTCTCCGCCGGCGTCTGCGCCGCTATGGCCTGCCTGGCTTATGTGCTCGCCGGCCTTGGCGCGGGTGATTATCGCGGTCCGCGTGTCGCTACTAACATCGGACCAACTCAAGGCATAAAGTGCGCTGACATCAATGGATAGTCCTTCTATTTCGCCTGCGTTTCCATCAGGTTGAAACGCTTCGGCAACCCTTATCAGCTTGTAAGCCGTCTCTGCCGACCAGTCGAACTCCGCCTGCAGCCATTGCAGCCACTTACCCGGCGGACATTCTTCCCGCGCTTTAATCAGTTCCAGGCCGGCATCGATCAGGCAGCCGCCCGCAGTTCTCATCAACTGCCGAATGCGACTAATGCACTGTTCTACACGGCTTTTTCAGCCGAAAAGCAGGCCGCATAAAAACCGCACGAAGCAGCGCGCGGTCGCACAATTGGCTGGTCTGGATCGCCACGCCGTCGCAAGCGGCGGCTCGCGATGAAAGGAGTGGGTTTACAGGCGGTCGTTCAGCGCCGACCTTGCGCGACCATGGATGAGGAATCGGTCAGCCGGGCTTCACGCCAGAGTGAAATTGTGCAGCCAGGTTGGCAGCGGACGATGTGGGCCATGGTGGGCATCCAGTTCATCATGACCATGTCGTTCACGATCCTGACGCCGATCATGCCGTTGTTCCTACCCGATCTGGGGGTGCAGAATCCGGCCGCTATCGATCTCTGGGCGGGTATCCTGAACGGCACGACGGCATTCGTCGCGGCGTTCGTTTCCCCTCTTTGGGGCCGCATCGCTGATCTGCATGGACGCAAGCTTATGCTGCTGCGATCGAGCTTCGCGATCGGCTTCTTTACCGTGTTGATGGGTGTGTCGCAGAACGTATGGCAGTTCTTTGGGGCACGGGCGCTGATGGGCGCCTTTGCCGGGTTTTCGGCTTCTCCGATCGCGCTGGTCGCGAGCCAGGTACCGGAACAAAGGTTGGGTTATGCGCTTGGGTGGCTGAATACGGGCCAGCTCGTCGGCGGGCTGGTGGGACCTGTGCTGGGCGGTATTGTGGCCGATTCCAGCGGCAGCTACCGCGCGCCGTTCTTCACCACCGCGTTCATCTGCTTCGTTGCGCTTGTTATGGCGTGGGCGTTCGTGCACGAGGATTTCAAACCGCCCAGCCGTTCGGCGCGCAAGACCTCAACCTGGAAGAGCGTGCAACTCCTGGTTCAATCCGGCAGCCTGCTGGCGTTGTTTCTTGTGCTGCTTCTGGCACAATTCGCCGTGCGAGCGGTGCAGCCGGTGGTGACGTTGTTCGTCCAGCAACTGGTTGGGAACATTCCGAATATCGCCACCTTGGCGGGGATTGCGTTTTCTGTTACAGGAGTTGCGGATCTGCTGGCGTCACCGTTTCTTGGCAAACGAAGCGATATCATTGGCTATCGGCGGGTTCTGCTGATCTGCCTGCTTGGCTCTGGCCTGGCCAGCATCCCGCAAGCGTTTGCTGGGAGTTTTTGGGAGTTCATGCTGGAGCGGTTCGCAATGGGTTGCTTCATCGGTGGTGTGTTGCCGACGGCAAACGCACTGGTCGGACGGCAGGTTCCACGCGAGCAGCGGGGGACGATTTATGGGTTGACTGCATCAGCGACATTTTTGGGAAACTCGCTTGGGCCGCTGACGGGGGGTGGGGTAGCGGCAGTTCTGGGGTTACGCTGGGTGTTTCTGGCGACGGCGGGATTGTTATTCGCGAACCTGGTGTGGGTGTGGTTTGCGGTGGAGGAGTTGAGGGAGGGCGGAGAAGCGGGCGCGTCAACGGGTTCGTAATTAGCTCTGCTGTCGGGAAGTCGCGCCTGGAACCCGCCCCTCCAGGCTTGCTTCCACCCACGTGTCCAGTTTCGCCAAAATCCCGCTCCAGGCGTAGCCGGCCTCCATTGCCGCTCGCGCCCGCGCGCCGAGGCCGGGATGCTCACCCCGCAACACCGATTTGACGGCAGCGACGGTTCCCGCGGCTCCATCGGCGACCAGCAAATCCTGTCCGGCCACGGCCCGTATGCCCTCGAACGCTTGCGGTGAGGCCACCCGGCTTGCCCATCGCCATCGCCTGAAGCACCTTGTTCTGCACGCCCCTCGCCATGCGCAGCGGACTGACCGAAACATCTGCGTGCGCCACGTACGGCCGGACATCCGGAACACGCCCGGTTACGTGGACCCCGGGCAGGCGGTTGAGCGCCAGCACGTCCGCACCGGGCCGGCTGCCGACGATGTGAAACCTTGCTCTCGGCCAATCACGGCGTAAAATCGGCAGTAGCTCTGTGGCGAACCAGATTGCGGCATCCGCGTTCGGCCAGTAGTCCATATTTCCAGTGAAAACAAAATGCGGGCCGCTGTCGCTGTATGGCAACTCAGATCGCGCGGTAGGGGAAAACTCCTCAAGATCGACGCCCATCTCGATCCAGGTCAGCTTGCCTGCGCTCTCCGGCGCCAATTGTTGGAATCGCTTCGTCTCCTGCTCTGTTACGAAGAACGTTGCGTCGCATCCTGCTGCCGCTTTACGTTCATACGCCAGCAGGGTTCGCGCCTCCCGCCCACACGGCCCGCATCGGAAACCGCGAGCGCGCCGCGTACTCGGCCCATTTTTCCAAATCAACATCCTGCATGTCGAGGACTTTGCCGGGCCGTTGCAGATGCAATGCATAGGGCGCCATGGCGGATGAGTAGATGTAAACCACGTCCATATGCGCCGCGGTCAGGGTTTGGTTTACCCAACGCTGTAGTTCCGAATGATGGTAATAGTCCAGCATCAGCGGACGTCCCGGCCGCATCCGCGCCAGCGCCTTGAATTTCTGCCAGCGCCGGTCGATACCGAAGGCGGCCACATCGGCGCAGATTGTCTTTAGGCCGAACTTCCTTCTTTCGGAGAGTGTGAAGTGGCAGGAACAGTAGGGACAGAAGCACGAGACTGGTCCCAAACGTAGCCATGTAATCCGGAAATTTGGACTTGTACTCGCGGCGGTGTTGTGCCAATGCGTTGCCATGTATATCGAAGCTGTTCCGAATCGGAACTCGCCTCCCGCCATTCTGCTGCGCGAGAGTTACCGCCAGGATGGCAAGGTCCGTAAGCGCACGATCTGCAACCTCTCCGATTGGCCCGCCGAGCACGTTGAAGGCCTGCGCGGTGTTCTCAAAGGCGGCGTTGTCATTCCGGCCGAGCGGGATGCGTTCACCATCACCCGCAGTCTGCCGCACGGGCACGTTGCAGCAGCGCTCGGGACTGCCCGCAAGATAGGGCTTGATCGGATGCTCGGCGATCGCGAGCGATACCGTGATCTTGCCCTCGCGCTGATGATCGGGCGCATTATCGAGCCGGCATCCAAGCTCGCCACCGCTCGTGCACTTTCCTCCGCCACGGCTGCATCGAGCCTTGGCGAAATGCTTGGCCTCGGTGAGGTCGACGAGGACGAACTCTATGCCGCACTGGACTGGCTGCTGGAACGCCAGCCTGCCATCGAGACAGCCTTAGCCAAGCGCCATCTCAGCGATGGCACACTGGTGTTATATGATGTCTCGTCAAGCTACATGGAAGGCCGCTGCTGCCCGCTCGCCCAGCGTGGCTACAGCCGCGACGGCAAGAAGGGCACGCTGCAAATCATATACGGCCTACTCTGCGCTCCCGATGGCTGTCCGATCGCCATCGAGGTGTTTGAGGGCGATACCGCCGATCCGATTACGCTTGCCAATCAGATCGAAAAGCTGAAGCGGCGGTTCCATCTCGACCACGTGGTCATGGTCGGTGACCGTGGCATGATCACCCAAGCACGCATCACCAATGACGTTAAATCGGCAGGCTTCGACTGGATCACGGCACTGCGCGCGCCGGCGATCAAGGCGTTGATGGAAACCGGCGCTTTGCAACTCTCGCTGTTCGATCAGCGCGACTTGGCCAGTATCACGGCGCCCGAATTTCCGGGTGAGCGCCTGATCGTTTGCCGTAATCCCGATCTCGCCGTCGAGCGCGCCCGCAAGCGGGAGGATCTGCTGGCCGCCACCGAACGTGACCTCTCCCGTATCCAGATCGCGGTCGCTCGCAAGCGCAATCCCCTCCGGGGCGCTGCGCGGATCGCACTCGCGGTTGGCGCGGTGATCAACAAGCACAAGGTAGGCAAGCATTTTGTCATCGAGATCACCGATACCGTCTTCAGCTTCGCCCGCAAGACCGCCGAGATCGTCGCTGAAGCAGCAACCGATGGCGTCTATGTCGTGCGCACCAGCCTGCCGGAAAGCGCGCTCGATGACACCACGACCGTGCGAAGCTACAAGTCGCTTGCGCTTGTGGAGCGGGCCTTTCGCTGCATCAAAACCGTCGATCTGCAGATCAGGCCTGTCCATCATTGGCTGGCAGACCGCGTGCGGGCCCACGTCTTCCTGTGCATGTTAGCCTACTACCTCGAATGGCATATGCGGACCTGCCTGGCGCCAATGCTGTTCGATGACGCCGATAGGGAAGCGGCCGAAGCCTTGCGAGACAGCGTAGTGTCGGAAGCGCAACGTTCCCCGGCTGCCATCGCCAAGCAGACCACAGGGCTCACCACGGACGGCCTGCCGGTGCATAGCTTCCGTTCATTGCTCGGCGATCTGGCAACCGTAGTGCGCAACACCATCACCACCGCGATCACACCGGACTATCGCCTTACCGTCGTCACAAGGCCAACACCGCTGCAGCAGAAGGCATTCAATCTCCTCGGCGTCAACTGTAGCCAGTAATCCACAGGTCGCGAGACAGAATGTATAGATGCTTCAGTAACTTGCGTGTCTCGAGGCTAGGAAGTTCGGTTTAGGTGATCAAGGTGCTGCCAGTCGGCGGGGTCCTCGATGAGGCAGCCGAGATGGACCCGATACGATTTGGCGAAATGTGTGATCAGGTTGTAGGCCCTGATCTTCTCGCCCTTGGTCAGCGGATACGGAATGCGATGGCTAATAAAGAGCAGGTTTGGCAAAATCAGCAATCAGCGATCAATTGTCAGACGGCGCTGGCCAGCGTCCGGGACAGCAATAAGCGTCAGTGCCGTACAGGCAGCATCCAGGACTCGCTTCCGCGCTCGGTTAGCTTCACGGGATAAGCCTGCCCACCGGCCTCATTCAGTGCGCTGATCAGACGATAGCGCCGTTCGGTCGGGACCACGAACATCATGAACCCGCCGCCGCCGGCGCCGGATACCTTTGCCGCCAGCGCATTGTTGCGCCGTCCCAGCTCCTCCAGCTCCTCGATATGCGGGGTGGAGATGGCGCTGGCGGTTCGCTTCTTGGCGAGCCAGGACCGCTCTAGGATCGCGGCAAACGACGGTATGTCCCCGAGCAGTACCGCCCGCTTCATCTCTGCGGCATCGTGCTTGAGCTGATGCATCGCCTCCAGGGCCTCCGCGCTGCCAGAGAACAGCCGTTCCGCCTGCTGGCGTATGATGGTGTCGGACGTGCGGGATTGCCCGGAGAAGCACACCACCAGGGACGATTCCAGTTCGTTCACGACCGCTTCGTGGAAGCGCAACGGGTTCACGATTACCCGGCCACCCGACAAGAATTCGATGTAATTGATACCGCCGAAGGCGGCAGCGTAGTGATCCTGCTGTCCGCCGGCGAGCCCCAGGTCGACACGTTCGATTTGGAATGCGAGATCGGCTACATCGTAACGGCCGAGCGGCACATCCAGATACGCGCAGTAGGCTTCGATCAGGGCCACGACCAGGGCCGACGACGAACCCAGCCCGGACCCCATCGGCGCGTCCACGACAGTGGTTACTGTTAAGGAAAGGCTCTGGCCGTTATTGTAATCCCTCACCATACGCTCATACACTCCGCGGTGGAGGAGCAGCTTGGAATCGCGGATTTGTGGCGCGCTTTTATGCACCTCCTCCTTGCCGACATCGCAGGCATCGAACACCAGAAGCCCATCGCTCCGCGGCTGGATCGAGGCAAAGGCATAACGGTCGATGGTTGCATTCAGCACCGCGCCACCGAATGCGTCCGCATATCCGGGCAGGTCCGTTCCGCCCTCCGCGAGCCCGAGGCGCAACGGCGCCCTCGCGCGAACGACCGGTCCCGCGGTGGTGCCGTTGCGGCCGGCGCAAACGCGAGGGGGTCTTGCCTTATCGCTCATGTCCGGAAGTACTCCGTGCCCGAGGCGCAACTATATCCTTCCTTGGCCGCGCGCAAAACAGAAAAACTGCTCCCCTGGCGAGAAAATCCGCGCAAAATTAACTACTTGGCAACATCCGCTGAGGTTGGCACAAAGCGCTTATGACCGCTACCCACCAAACGTACGTCAGTGATTATCTTACCCGCTCCGCGGCGGCGATGACGGAGTTTGCGGCCGATCAGCAAGCCCAGGAGGTGTTGGCCAATATGGCTCAGGCGACCTGCCAGGCCATGTGCGATGGCAATAAGCTGCTGATCGCCGGAAACGGCGGAAGTGCCGCCAACTCGCAGCACATCGCAGGCGAGTTCATCTCCCGGCTGATGTTCGATCACGCGCCGCTGCCAGCGATTGCACTTACCGTGGATACCTCCGCGTTGACGGCGACCGCGAACGACTATGGCTACGAGTTCGTGTTCGAGCGTCAGGTCGAGGCGCTGGCCCGGCGAGGGGACATCTTCCTCGGCATCTCCACCTCCGGGCGCTCACCCAACGTGCTGCGCGCCTTCACCGCGGCGCGCCAAGCTGGGGCGCTGTGCTTCGGCTTCGCAGGCCGCGATCCGCGCGATATGGCGGGCTGCTGCGATATGATCTTCCGTGCCCACTCCGATTTCACGCCGATTATCCAGCAGATCCACATCACGGCCGCGCATGTGTTCTGCGCGCTGGTGGAGCGCGGTATGTTCCCCGACCTCGTTCGAACCTGAGTCTTCATGCCCCAGGCGACCATCCGGCAATGCGCGATCCTGGCCGGAGGGCTGGGGACGCGTCTTGGCGCGATCACGGCAACGACGCCCAAGCCCATCCTGGATGTCGGCGGGCGCCCGTTCCTGTTCTGGCTGATGCGGGAGCTCCAGCGCTTCGGCGTTGAGGAGTTCCTGCTGCTGACCGGGCATCTCTCCTCGGCTATCGAAGCCGCTGTCCGGGCGGGAGTGGCTGCGTTGCCCCGGCCAGCCAGGCTGCGTTTCTCTGCCGAGCCGGTTCCTGCCGGCACCGGGGGAGCGTTACATCACGCTGCTCCGTTGCTGGACCAGCGGTTCCTGCTCTGTAACGGCGATTCTCTGTTTGATACCAATCTGGCGGTGCTGCTCGCCGCCGCATCCAATGATCCGCCGGGGCGGATCGGCCACATGTTGCTCCGCCGCGTCGCGGATGCCTCTCGTTATGGGGTGGTTTCGCTGGCGGGCGACGGTGTGACCGCGTTTCAGGAGCGTCCACCCTCCGGCACGCCGGGCGTTATCAACACCGGGGTTTATGTTTTAGACCGCAATGTCCTGGCCCATGTTGTCCCGGTCTGCTCGCTGGAGCGCGAAGTGTTGCCCGCGCTGGCAGCGGCCGGCTGCATCGGCGGGACTATTGCCGAGGGCTATTTCATCGATATCGGCATTCCCGAGGACCTGGCGCGCGCCCGCACTGAGCTGCCCACCCGGCTTATCCGCCCCGCCGTGTTCTTCGACCGCGACGGAGTGCTCAACGCGGATTATGGCCATGTCGGGACCCAGGATCGGTGGGAATGGATCCCCGGTGCCCTCGATGCCATCCGCCTCGTGACGCAGTCGGGGCGCCACGCTTTCATTGTCACCAACCAGTCGGGCGTGGCCCGGGGGTTTTACGACGAGCAGGCGGTGCGGGAGCTGCTTGGGTGGGTTGCCGAGGAGGCGCGGCGTGCCGGGGGCACGATCGATGATTTTCGGGTCCTGTCCGCATCACCCGGAGGCTGGGACGGCGCCGTACCGCGGCATTTGTGAGTGCCGTAAGCCGGCTCCCGGCATGTTGCGCGACCTGATCGACGCCTGGAAGCTCGATTCCGACGCCTGTGTTATGATCGGGGACAACGAGACCGACATGCGTGCCGCTTCTGCTGCCGGGGTTCACGGGTATCTTTTCCCGGGCGGCCGGCTGGACGCATTCCTGCGGCGGTTGCGGCCTGCTCGAGACCGGTAGGCGTTGGGTGGCACCTTTGGGGCGGCGATGGTAAGCACCTCGTGACGAACGCAGCCGGGAGGACAGCAGATGAGCGGCATCGCCGAGCTTATCGCGCGGGAGATTTTGGACAGCCGCGGCAATCCCACAGTGGAAGCGGATGTGGTGCTGGAGAGCGGCGCCATGGGCCGGGCTGCGGTGCCGTCCGGCGCGTCGACCGGTGCGCATGAGGCTGTGGAGCTGCGGGATGGTGGCGCACGCTATGGCGGCAAAGGGGTGCGCAAGGCTGTCGCCGCGATTGCGGGGGAAATCTCCAAGGCGATCATTGGCCTGGACGCGTCCGAGCAGGTGAAGATTGATAATGTCTTGATTGACCTGGATAGGACGGCGAACAAGGCCCGGCTCGGCGCAAATGCCATCCTGGCCGTATCGCTCGGGGTCGCGAAAGCCGCGGCGGCGGAGCTGGAGGTGCCGCTATACCGCTATATTGGTGGGGTTTATGCGCGCACGCTGCCAGTTCCGATGATGAACATCGTGAACGGCGGCGCGCATGCGGATAATCCGATCGACTTCCAGGAGTTCATGATTCAGCCGGTCGGAGCGGGAACGATGGCCGACGCGGTCCGCATGGGCTCGGAGATTTTCCACTCGCTGAAGAAGGGGCTGCACGACGCGGGTGACGCAACCAATGTGGGCGATGAGGGCGGGTTCGCGCCCAATTTGAAGTCGGCTGACGAGGCACTCGGCTTCATCATGCGGGCCTGCGAGAAGGCGGGATACCGGCCGGGTGACGACGTGGTTCTGGCACTGGATTGTGCCGCGACGGAGTTTTACCGCGACGGCCGCTATGTGATGAAGGGCGAGGGCAAGACGCTCGATGCCGCCGGCATGGTTGATTACCTGCGGGACCTGGTCAGCCGGTATCCGATCGTGTCGATCGAGGACGGCTGCGCGGAGGATGATTGGGAAGGCTGGGCACACTTGACGCGTACCCTGGGCAGTCGTGTGCAGATTGTGGGCGATGACCTGTTTGTTACCAATCCGGAGCGGTTGCGCCGCGGCATTGCACAGGGTTGCGCCAACGCAATCCTGGTGAAGGTGAACCAGATCGGGACGTTGTCGGAGACGCTGGAGGCAATGGAGGTGGCACACCGCGCTGGCTACCGGGCGGTAATGAGTCACCGCTCAGGCGAAACCGAGGATTCGACCATCGCCGATCTGGCGGTGGGGACCAACTGCGGACAGATCAAGACCGGCAGCCTGTCGCGCAGCGACCGAACGGCGAAATACAACCAGCTCATGCGGATTGAGGAGGGGTTGGGCAAAGCGGCGCGCTTCGCCGGGCGGACCATTCTGCGTCAGGCCGGCTAGGGCTCTCTCAGTACCGACGGGAGCGCGCCACCTACCCGGCGCCCTGCGGGAGAGGGTCAGCCGGTGAGGGCGGCCAGGGTGGCAGCCAAGCCGGAAAGGCGGGCCGTGGCGGTGCGGGCGGCGACGAGGATGGCCCGCGCGGCAGCGACGGTCTGCTGGAAGTCGTCATTCACCACGACGTGGTCGAACTCGGCGCAATGGGCGATTTCGCCGCGGGCGCGTTCCATGCGGCGGGCGATCTCGGCCGGATTATCGCCGCCGCGAGCGCGCAAGCGCGATTCCAGCGCGGCAAGGGAGGGCGGCAGAAGGAAGAGGCCGACCACGTCCCCGGGGAGCGCTGTGCGCAGGCTACGGAATCCCTGCCAGTCGATATCGAACACCATGTCGCGGCCCGAGGCGATTACCTGGAGCACCGGTTCACGAGGCGTTCCGTAGCGATATTGCCCAAGGACCTGGGCCCATTCCAGCAGCTCGTCGCGTGCGATGAGGCGGTCGAACTGATCCTCGGAGCGGAAGTAGTAATCGATCGCCTCGCTCTCGCTCGGCCGGGGCGGACGGGTAGTCACGCTGATCGAGAGCTGAATTCCTTGTTCTTGGCTCAACAGCGTGTGGGCGAGAGTGGATTTGCCGCCGCCGGAGGGACCGGCGAGCACAAGACAGAGGCCGCGGCGGCCGATCGCTTTCATGCCGACGGTCCGGGCCATGGCGGGAAGCTCAGGGATGCCGCCCTCATTCCACGTTCTGCACCTGCTCGCGCAGGCGCTCGATGGCGGCCTTCAGCTCCAGGCCGGTGGCAGTTAGGGCAGCGGAGGCAGATTTGCTGCACAAGGTGTTGGCCTCGCGGTTGAACTCCTGGACCAGAAAATCGAACCGGCGGCCGATGGCCTCCGGCTCGGCCAGAAGCGCCCGGGCGGCCTCGATGTGGCTCGCGAGCCGGTCCAGTTCCTCCCGGACATCCGAGCGGGCAGCCAGGAGCGCAACTTCCTGAGCAATGCGTTCCTGGGGGAGGCCAGCCTGCTCGGTCAGCAGGCCAGCCAGCGTGTCGAGCAGGCGCTGGCGGTGCAGGGCAGGCTGATCGGCGGCCTGGACCACGGCAATCCGGTGCAAGGCGGCGATTTCCTCGAGTAGCGTGGTGAGGATGCCCGCCAGACGAGCGCCTTCCTCTCGCCGGGCGGCGACCAGGGCGGCGAGCGCGTCGGTATAGCTGGCCCGGACGGCATCGGCGGTCTCCGCCTGGATCGCCTCGGTCTCGGTGTTCGCCTGGCGAAGCACGCCGGGAAGTCCGAGCAGCGCCTCCGGGTTCGGGGGGCGTGCGTCGGGGATGCGGGTGCGGAGTTCGAGGGCGATAGCGAGCATCTGGTCGAGCATTGCGGGATCGAAGGTAATCCGCGCCTCGTTAGCACGCTTGAGATTGAGGCTGGCGCTGACATTGCCTCGGCGGAGGGATCTGCCGGCGAGTTCGCGCAGCGAGGGTTCAATGAAATCCCATCCGGGCGGTAGCCGGAAGCGGAGATCGAGGCCGCGCCCATTTACCGAGCGGAGCTCCCAGGCCCAGGCGAGGGCTTCGGTGCTGCCCTCACAACGGGCGAAGCCGGTCATGGAGGCGAGGGTCATCGCTGCGTTTCTAACAGCATAAGCCCGGCCCGCAACCGTGAAGCCTGCCCGTCGTTGCCGATGTCTCAGAAGGAGAAAGGGGCATGGCCGCGCGGCTACAGGATAAAACAGCGGTCGTTACGGGTGGGGACTCCGGCATAGGACAGGCGATCGCGGAGGCATTCGCCGCGGAGGGTGCGGACGTGGTAATCGCATATCACACCGATGAGCAGGGGGCGAGGAGGACTGGGGAGGCGGTGCGCAAGACCGGACGCAGGGCCATCGTGCGGCAGTTGGATGTGCGGGATCAACGGGCGGTAGCGGAGCTGTTCGCAACGAAACTGAATGGGTTAGACATGCCGTTCATCCTGGTGAACAACGCCGGGGTGGGCAGCGGCGGCGAGCCGGTAGCAGAAACGCCAGGCGACGCGTGGGACCAAGTGATCAAGACCGACCTGTATGGCCCGTTCTATTGCTCGCGGCACTTCGTGCAGGCGCGGAAAGCTGCAGGCGGCGGGGGCAAGATCATCAACATCACGTCGGTCCACGAGGCGATCCCAAGCCCGAACGCAGCGGCCTATGGCGCGGCCAAGGGCGGTTTGCTGACCTTCACACGCAGCCTGGCTCTGGAAGTCGCACCGGACCGCATCAATGTAAATGCCATCGCGCCGGGAATGATTGCCACACCGATGACCGCGGAACGCGTGAACGATCCGGATAAGCTGGCCCAGGCTACGAAGCAGATTCCGTTAGGCCGGCCGGGCGAGCCGCGGGAGATTGCGGTGTTGGCGGTGTATCTGGCGAGCGCGGATGCGGACTATGTGACCGGGCAGAGCTTCACCATCGACGGCGGGCTGGAGATGAACTGGGGACAAGGAGCCTGAGCCATGGAGCGTCCGCTGGAGATTGCGTTTCACAACCTTTCCCGTTCCGAGTCACTGGAAGAGCTGATCCGGCAGAAGTTCGCGAAACTGGAGAAACGATTTCCGCGGCTGACCGGGGCGCGGGTTTCGGTGGAGGCGCTGCATCGGCAACACCGGAGCGGGAATGTTTATGACTGCCATATCGTGCTGTCGGTCCCGGGGCGGGGTGATCTGGTGGTGAGCCGCGAGCCGCATCGCGCCAAGGAGGAATACGCCCATGCCTCCGATATCAGGGTCTCGGTGCGCGAGGCATTCGAGGCGGCAGAGCGGATGCTGCAGGACTACAAAGAGCAGTTGCGCGAGGACACGACAGCACCAACGGCCTCGGCGCTCACCGGGCAGGTGACGCTGATCGAGCCTGGAGCGGACCACGGCTTCATTCTCACAAACACGGGCACACAGCTCTATTTTCACCGGGACAGCGTGACCAATGCCGAGTTCGCGGATCTGAAGCCGGGGCAGGTGGTTCATTACGTTGAGGAGGAGGGTGACGCCGGGCCCGTTGCGACAAAGGTACGGGTTGCCTGAGACCAGTGGCCCTTGATCGCGACGCCGTGCGCATTTTGTTTTGAACAGGTCACGCCATTGGGCGTTGGCATTGTGTAATGCCTGACACTCCCCTTGCTCAGCGGGCCGAACCTGCAGCCGGTGACCCGGTGCGGCGGGACCCGGTGCGGACGATAGCGCACATCCTGCGCGCTACCGTTATCATCGTAGGTGTGGGCGCGCTGATATGGGCGCTGTCGGACGCGTTCCTGGTGATCTTTCTCGCGGCGCTTGTTTCGACCCTGCTGCGCGGACTGGGGCTGGAGCTCACGCGGTTCACCAGGATGAATGTGGCGGTCGCGGTGCTGGTCGTATTTCTGTTGCTGCTCGTTCTTGTAGGCGGCCTGGCATGGTGGGTTGGACCGCGATTTGCCAGTGAGGCGCAGCAGTTATGGAAGCAAGTGGGGAGTCAATTTGGCTCGCTGCAATCTCTCATGAACCACGTTGGGTTGTCCAGCGGCTCGGGCTCGAGCATGCCGCACTTCGTTACATTGGTAGCGACTTCGGCGATCAACTTCGTTGCCGCCCTTATAGTTATTTTGGCTACCGCGGTGTATTTCGCGATCGCGCCGGAGACGTATATCGAGGGCATGGTTCACCTGACGCCGCGCTGGTACCAGGCGCGCGCGCGGGACATTATCCTGGAGATAGGTGAGACCATGCAGGGCTGGCTGCTGGGTCAGCTCGTCGACATGATCGTGGTCGGCGTACTGGCAGGCATCGGGCTGTGGCTGTTGCACGCTCCGCTGGCGCTGGCATTGGCGATACTGGCGGGTTTCTTCACGTTCGTCCCGTATTTCGGCACGATTGTTGCTGGGATCCTGGGAGCCGTTGTGGGGCTGACGGTTAGTTTGCACGAGACGGTGTTCATTGTCGGGCTGTTTCTGCTGTGCCACGGGATAGAGGGTTATCTGGTGGCGCCATTTGTGCAACGGCGCACGGTGCATTTGCCTCCGGCGCTGACGCTGCTCTCGATGGTGGTGCTGACGGCATTCTTTGGCGTGACAGGCGTGTTAATAGCGACACCGCTGGTTGCGGTGCTGATGGTGGGTATCACGCGAGTTTATGTCGAAGACATCCTGGGCGATACGGAAGCCGGCAAGCGGGTCACGGTGCGCAAGCGGTGGTACTGGTTCACGCCGCCGGAAGTCTCTTGATCCGACGGACCCCCGAGCGGCCTGTCTTGCCATTTGACTAATTTCGTGCTGGCCCACAAGGCGTTCCTTCGGTAATTGCACACATTTTCTGTGCGTTTCGCCCCAGCGCAATGAACTCATTGTGAGTTCTATTCGCGGGAATTCTCCCCGCGCGCCTCTAACGTGTAAATTATTGAAGCTCCGCACGGCCATTTCCGAGGTTGTTGCGGCGCCTGCACAGCCGTCTTTCCGACGCGAGGGGCCTGATTCTCGGTCAGCAACTCGCGGATAATCGGGAGGGCAACTTCACCCCCAGGCAGGTGGAGTTCGCCGGAACGGTCCACGGCGCCGGCACCGATCTTATGAATCTGATCAGTGACATCCTCGATCTATCGAAGATTGAGTCGGGGACGGTTTCGGTGGAGGCGGAAGAGATTCCGGTGACCACTTTGCAGGAGACGGTAACGCGGCCATTCCGCCACGAGGCGGAAGACCGCGGTCTGTTCTTCGATATAGAAGTCGATCCCTCGCTGCGGTCCATCACGACGGACTCCAAGCGCCTGCAGCAGATTTTGAAGAACCTGTTATCGAATGGTTTCAAGTTTACCGAGCATGGCGGCGTTAAGCTGTCCATCAAGACGGTCAAATCAGGCTTTGTCATCCGATCCTGAGGCACGCCCCCACGGTGGTAGCCTTCGAGGTCACTGATACGGGTATTGGCATCCCGCCCGAAAAGCAGCGAATCATCTTTGAGGCATTTCAGCAGGCCGATGCCAGTACCAGCCGCAAATACGGGGGCACCGGCCTGGGTCTCGCCATCTCCCGCGAACTGGCCAGTTTGCTCGGCGGCGAAATCCAGCTTCGCAGCACGCCGGGGGCAGGCAGCACGTTTACGCTGTATTTGCCCTTGACCTACGTGGGTCCCGCTACAGCACGATTTGCGAGCTACGAAGCAATGCCGGTAACGGATACCACCACAATGGTCAGGACTCGCATGTTGGAGCATCCGGCCGAGCAAATCCCCGATGATCGGCAGACGATTGAGCCAAACGACGCGGTTTTGTTGATCGTCGAGGACGATCCACACTTTACGCGAATTATGGCCGATCTGGCGCACGGCCGCGGCCTGAAGGTCCTGGTTGCCGCCCGGGGAACCGAAGCACTGGCACTGGCCAGGCAATATCGTCCTACAGCGGTATCGCTGGACCTGTTCCTGCCTGATATGCTGGGCTGGACCGTGCTCAGCCAGCTTAAACAAGATCCGGCCACGCGCCACATTCCCGTGCAGATTGTCACGCTCGACGAAGATCGTCAGCACGGACTGGCTGGGGGTGCGTTCGCCTTCATCACCAAACCCTCGACCACCGAGGGGTTGAGCGATGCATTGTCGCGCATTACCGACTTCGCCCGGCCGCATCGCAAACGCCTGCTCGTGGTAGAGGATGACCCGGGCGAGCAGCTCGGCATCACGGAACTGCTGGCGCACGACGATATCGAAATCAGCACCACAGAGACGGGCGCCGGCGCGATCAGGCACATGAAGGAGGAGCCGGTTGATTGCGTGGTACTGGATTTGCGCCTGCCCGATATGTCGGGGTTTGACGTGCTCGAGCATATCAGCGCCGATGAGTTGCTTTCCAGCGTGCCGGTAGTGGTATTTACCGGTCGCGAGCTGTCGCCTGAGGAAGACGCTCAGCTCCATACTATGGCCCGTAGCGTCGTCGTAAAGGGCGTGGAGTCCCCGGAACGCCTGCTTGATGAAACGGCGCTTTTCCTGCATCGGGTAGTGAGTGATCTGCCGCCCGAGAAGCAACGCATGTTACAGCGGCTGCGCAGCTCCGACGAGAATCTGATAGGCCGCCAAGTCCTTCTGGTAGATGATGATGTGCGCAACATCTTTGTCCTTTCCAGCGTCCTCGAGCGTCGCGGGATGGAAGTTCTGACGGCCAAACCGGACGGGAGGCAGTAGCGCTGCTTGAGAGCACACCGGAAATCGCCATCGTTTTGATGGATATCATGATGCCGGAGATGGACGGCTATGAAACAATGCAGGTGATCAGAGAGAAGCCGCAGTTCCGCCGGCTTCCGATCATCGCCCTGACGGCGAAAGCCATGAAGGGCCGCCGGGAGAAGTGCCTGGAGGCGGGTGCTTCGGATTATCTCGCTAAACCGGTCAATACCGATCAGTTGCTATCAGCTCTCAGAATTTGGCTCCATCGTTGACGCGAGCGCGCTGTGAAGGATAACGAGAAGGTCAACATCCTACTGGTTGATGATCAGCCAGCCAAGCTGCTCAGCTACGAGGTGATACTGAGCGATCTTGACGAAAATCTTATCAAGGTCAACTCTGCTCGGGAAGCATTGGAGCAACTGCTCCGGAACGAAATTGCCATCGTCCTGACCGACGTTTCCATGCCCGATCTGGATGGCTTCGAGCTTGCCGCAATGATTCGCGAGCATCCGCGCTTGAGGTGGACCCCACCTATGGGACCAATTTGGCCCGCTGCTTAGCTACAGCCCCCGTCCGGCTCTCGTCCTCCCTTCTTTCAAGCTAAGCATAAACCTCTTCCTGCTGTTGTGGCGGCTGTGGATATGTGGGTAACCCGCCAGCGTTGTCCAAGCGAAGCTGCATATCCACAGCCGATCTCGCAAGCCCCGCTCGCCACACCGCCATCGGCATGCGATGTCCCAGCACCTGATGCGGGCGCAGCTCGTTGTAGAACTCCATCCACGCGCCGATCCCCACCCGCGCTTCGCGCGCGTCCGCGTAGTCCTTCAAGTAAACCTCCTCGTGCTTGAGCGAGCGCCACAGCCGCTCGATGAACACGTTGTCCATCCATCGACCGCGGCCATCCATCGATACCGCAATCCCGGCTCCAAGCAGCGTGCCGACAAAGGCCTCGCAGGTGAATTGGCTGCCCTGGTCCGTATTGAACACCTCCGGCCGGCCGTGTCGCCGCAGGGCGTCCTTCAGCGCGTCCACGCAAAACCCCGCATCCATCGTGTTCGACAGCCGCCACGACAGCGCCGCGCGACTCCACCAATCCATCACCGTCACCAGATACAGGAACCCACGCCGCATCGGAATGTAGGTGATGTCCGCGCACCATACCTGGTTCACTCGCTCGATCCGCACGTCCCGCAGCAGATACGGGTAGATTTTGTGTCCAGGCCCTGGCTTGCTGGTGCGCGGCTTCGGCCCCAGCGCCGCGATCCCCATCACCCGCATCAGCCGCTGCACCCGCTTGCGGTTTACCTTCTCCCCGCCCGTGCTCAGCGTCGCCGCGATCCGCCGCGAGCCATAGAACGGCCACGCGACGAACACCGCGTCAATCCGGCGCATCAGCGCCAGCTCGTCCGCGTCATGCTCCGGCTTCGCGCGATAAACGCCTGAGCGCGCCAGTCCAAGCAACGCGCATTGCCGCCGCACCGAGAGCTGCCCGTGGCCGCGATCGAGCATCGCTCTCCGGCCCGCCGCGCTCATCTGCCGGACCTCCGCGCTAAAAAATCCCGCTCCAGTACCAGTTCGCCGATCTTGGCGTGCAGTAGCGCGATTTCCTTCGCCGGTTGCTCATCGCCTGTCCCGGTCCGGAAAACCCGTTCGGCATGTTCTAGCAGCTGCTTCTTCCAGGCGTAGATCTGTGTCGGATGCACCTGGTAACGCACCGCCAGCTCGGCCACTGTCGCGTCTTCCCGCAGCGCTTCCAGGGCGATCTTCGCCTTCAGCGCGGCATCGATCCTGCGTCGGGTTCTGCTCATGTTCCGCTCCGTGTAGCACGGACGGAGCCGGTTCGGTTTATAGCTTGGCGGGTGGTCCCAAATTCGGGGTCCACTTCAGCCGTCCCTCCCTGTGATACTGGTCAGCGGCTATGCCGATTTGTCGGCTTCCGTGGAGATCCGGATGCCGCGTCTGGCTAAGCCGTACAAGCAGCAGGATCTACTCGACGTCATCGCACGGTTGATGGGTGGCAACCAGCAGTTGGGAAACGTAATTTCGATAGCATCCGCATCCCGCCGCTAGACTAAGCACCCGCTGGCCCGGCTAATTTTCCATCATCGCGTAGCGGACGGTTTCCGGCAAGCGCCACCATAGCAGCAGGAAACCGGCTAGCGCCGCGGCCGCAAGTGCGGCGAAGCCGATGGCCAGGCCAAAACGGTCGGCCACGAACCCGATTGCCGTGGTGCTGAGCGCGGCGCCGATCATGCTGACCGTGCCGACGGCGCCGAGGGTCGTATTATAGCGGCCAGTGCCGCGCGTAATATCGGCCACGACCAGCGGCAGCATGATGCCTATGACCGCGGCGGTGATTCCATCCAGGGACTGCACGGCGACGAGGAACCATGGCCCGGGCGCGACTGCGAACAGAATTGCACGGGTCAGTACCGCGACGAACCCAGCCAGGATGAACGGCTTGCGGCCCCAGTCGTTCGCGGCGCGACTGATGCGCAAGGCAATTATGGCGCTTACGAATTGGGGCACCGCGACCATGGCGGACGTGACTATTTCGGAGTGCATCCTCTGGTCAGTGGCAAGGCGCTCCGCCCCGAGGAGGAGGATCGAGGCGTTGGGAAACTGGAAGAGAAACATGCCGACGCTGAGGACGCGAAAGCGGCGGTCGCGGATCAGATGGCGCCAGCGCGCAGGTCGTGGCGAACGGCGCGGGCCGGCGGCGCGGGCGCGACGGTAATCGATCTCGTTTCCCCGAATCAGCGCCAGGGCGAGGAGCGCGGGCAGGCACAGCCCGGCCGCGGCAAAGAAGGGCGAACGGAACGAAACAAGCGCGCCCAGTGCGCCCATGGCGATGGCGGTCAGCCCGTTTCCGAAGGAGTCGTAGCGGTGATTGCGCCCGGTGCGAGTGTTGTAGGCGCGATGTCCAACCAACCCAAGGCCGATCGCGGCGATGGCGTTGCGGATGGCTCCGGCCGGAACGCCCTGCAGGAGTTCGGCAACCAGAACCGGAATGTAACGAGGCACCAGGGCAAGCAGAATGGCACCAGCCCCGGTCATGAGCAGACCAGCGGCCACGACTGCGCGCTTGGTGCGTGTCCAGTCCACCAGCATGCCGGCGGGCGTCTGGCTGACTACAGCGGCAGCGGTGCTGGCGGTCAGCACGGAGCCGATCATTCCATGGGTCCAGCCGTGAACCGTAAGATAGACCGCAAGGAACGGTCCGAACCCGGTCTGAACATCGGCGATGAAAAAGTTGAGAATATCGAGCCCGTATTGACTCCGATCGGACGGGGAGGGGGCGGAGCTCTCGGGTGAAGGGGCCGGCAAGGTACCGACGCCCAAGGATGATCTGGTCAAGTGGGCCTGAAACATCGGTCCTTCGCGCTTCCAAGCGACATGGCCGGGCGGAAACGCCGGGCGGACAGCTTCCGTTCGATGCGGGGAGAACAGTCAGCCTTGACTCTAGGGCGGGGCGAGGCAGCTTGGCTATCCGTTTGGCAAGGAGGGCGATTATGGTCGAGATACCGCAGGCGTTTCGCGACCTGTTGGACGGCAAGAAAGCGTTTGCCAACGTGGCGACGGTGATGTCGGACGGATCGCCGCAGGTGACGCCGGTTTGGTTTGATACTGCCGGTGGCAAGCTGCGGATCAATACCGCGAAGGGACGGGTGAAGTCCCGCACAATGAAGGAGGGGGCGAAGGTAGCGATGGCCATCATGGACCCCGACAATCCGTACCGGTACATCCAGATCCGCGGCACGGTTACGCGTGCCACCGAAGAAGGGGCGGACGCGCATATCGACAAGCTGGCCAAGAAGTATTTGGGTCAGGACAAATATCCGTATCGCCAGCCGGGAGAGCAGCGGATCATGTTTGAGATCACGCCGGAGGCGGTGCAGACGATGGCCGCCTGATGTGGTAAAAAGATACCACACCGCCGCTCCCCTTGACTGGCAAGGCTTTCTCGCGACATAAGCGGCACGCTTTGCCTCTGGGGATGACTGAGATGCTGAAGACCACGCTTTCGCTGAAGCCGGCGGAGGTGAAGAAGGACTGGGTGCTGATCGATGCCGAGGGCGTGGTCCTCGGCCGCCTCGCCACGCTGGTCGCCACCCGGCTGCGCGGCAAGCACAAGCCGCAGTACCACGCCGCATGTCGATTGCGGGGATAATGTGATCGTGGTGAACGCGCAGAAGGTGCGGCTGACCGGCAACAAGCTATCGCAATCGGTATTTTATTACCACACGGGTTATCCGGGCGGCATCAAAGGGCGCACGATGCAAGAACGGCTGGAGAGTAGGCATCCCGAGCGTGTGATAGAGAAAGCGGTGGAGCGGATGATCACGCGCGGCCCGCTACAACGAAAGCAGATGAAGCACCTGCACGTTTACGCCGGGCCGGAGCATCCGCACGCGGCACAGCAGCCAATGCCGTTGGATGTGGCAGCGATGAACCCGAAGAACAAGCGAGGCTGAGGCGATGTCCACCACGACAACACGCACGGGAACGCTGGCCGATCTGCGCGACGTGGCGATCAGCACCGGAGCCGTTCAGCCGGCTGAGGCGGTGCGACGGGAGCCGAAGCGCGATCAGCTCGGGCGGTCGTACGCGACCGGCCGGCGCAAGGACGCGGTGGCTCGCGTATGGGTGAAGCCCGGCAAGGGCGAAATCACGGTGAACGGCAAGAGGGCGGCGCAATATTTCGCCCGCCCGGTGCTCCGGATGCTGATCACGCAGCCGTTTCTGGTGGCCGACCGGTATAACCAGTTCGACGTGTATTGCACCGTAACCGGCGGCGGGCTGTCCGGTCAGGCCGGAGCGGTGCGCCACGGGATCAGCCGGGCGCTCACGAACTACGACCCGGAGCTACGGGCGATCCTGAAGGCAGCCGGATTTCTGACACGCGATCCGCGCGTCGTGGAACGGAAGAAGTACGGCCGCGTCAAGGCGCGCCGCAGCTTCCAATTCAGCAAGCGGTAAACCCTCACCCGGCGCTTCGCGCCGACCCTCGGGTCGTGGCCCGAGGGCATGCCTCTCCCGCAAAGCGGGAGAGGTTACATATTGCGCGAGGGAGATTTGCGATGGCGGGTAAGCCGACGGTCTTCATCGATGGCGAAGCGGGCACCACGGGGTTGGAGATCCGCGAGCGGCTGACCGCGCTCGGTGCCCTGGAGCTGCGCAGCCTGCCCGCCCAGCGTCGAAAAGACCCCCGCGCCCGGCGCGAGATCATGGCCGAAGTCGATGCGACGGTGCTGTGCCTGCCGGACGATGCGGCGCGCGACGCGGTGATGCTGGTCGAGGGCCTGGGCAACGCTGTCCCCCGGATCCTGGATGCCAGCACGGCGCACCGGGTGGCGCCAGGCTGGGTCTATGGGTTTCCGGAGATGGTCCCCGGACAGGCCGAGCGCATCACGTCCGCGCGGAAAGTAGCCAACCCGGGCTGTTATTCGACCGGCGCGATCGCCCTGATCCGGCCCCTGGTGGACGCCGGCCTGATGCCGCCGGATTACCCGGTGACGATCAACGCGGCCAGCGGCTACTCGGGTGGCGGACGGTCGATGGTCGAGGCGCATGAGCGCGATGGCGGTCCGGCTTTCGAACTGTATGGTCTGGGACTGGAGCACAAGCACGTACCGGAGATCGAGCTTTATTGCGGGCTGAGCCGCCGGCCCATTTCGTCCCCTCTGTGGGCCATTTCCGGAAAGGAATGCTGGTCTCGGTGCCGCTGCACCTCGACACGTTGATCGGACGGCCAAGCGGGGCGGATCTGTGTTCAGTGCTTGAGACGCGGTATACCGGTTGCGCTTATGTGCGGGTGGCCTGGGCGAAACGTCCAGGCGGCTGGAGCCGGAGGCGCTGAATGGCTCGAACATGCTGGAGCTGTTCGTCTATGCCAACGAGGAGCGCCGCCAGGCGGTTTTGGTCGCGCGGCTCGATAATCTGGGCAAGGGCGCATCAGGCGCGGCGGTCCAGAATTTGTGTTTGATGCTGGGGGTCGCGAATGGCTGACATGCAGTTAGGGCGCATCGAGGTAGAGGGCCTGCTCCGGGGCCCGCTCTACGCTATCGAAGGAAAGCGGCCGCGCGTGCACCCGACGGCATTCATCGCCCCGACCGCTGCAGTGATCGGCGATGTCGAGATCGGGCCGGAAACAGGGGTCTGGTTCGGTTGCGTTGTGCGCGGGGATACGAACTTTATCCGCATCGGAGCGCGGACCAACATTAAGGACGGCACGATCGTGCATGTCGATGCAGTCACCTACCCTACGGTCATCGGGGACGACGTCACAATCGGCCACGCTGCAATCATCCATGCCTGCACGCTGAAAGACCGGGCCTTCGTGGCGATGGGTGCGACAGTGCTGGACGGCGCGGTGATCGAGGAAGGCGGGATACTGGGCGCAGGCGCGCTCCTGACGCCCGGCAAAGTTATCGGCCGTGACGAGCTGTGGACCGGTCGCCTGCCAGGCTCAAGCGCGTAATGGATGAGGAGGAGCGGCGGAAGTTCGACCGGAACGCGGTGGAATACCGGGCTTTGGCGGCGCGCTATCGGGCGGGCTTGGGTCCTGCTTGAACGGACCGCGCGTATCGGGTAGGCGAGGTGGGGAATGCCCAGGTAGCTCAGTTGGTAGAGCATGCGACTGAAAATCGCAGTGTCGGTGGTTCGATTCCGCCCCTGGGCACC
>CAWIDE010000029.1:0-58869 GCA_963834715.1 uncultured Pseudomonadota bacterium
GTCGGCACTGCGGTCTCTGCCTCTCTGTCTCCAGGGCTCGACGCGGCCGCGCGCGTTCCGCACATGCATTACGGTGGCCCCAGATAGACCAGGTAGACGTGTCACGCCACATGCCTCGCCAGCACGGGCGAAACACAGCCACCTGCGCGGGTAACGCGGTTGTGATAGGCGGGGTTGGTGGTGGACAAGGCTTGTGCAGGCGATATACTCGTCATTGCGCTCCCGCGTGGGTGGCGCCAATATTGTGTCACACAGAGGAAGTCGTTGCCATGGCATGGACGCGTCCGAAGCTTCGTGAAATTTGCATCGGCATGGAAATCAACGGTTATCTGCCGGCTGAGCTGTAATTCCGAAGTCTGAACGCTTTTGGCCGTCACCGTCCGAGCGGGCGGTGGCGGTTTTGTCCCCCCACCCCGGCGGACCATCAGGCCTCGGGCGGGGTCGTAGGCGAGGATGGCGCCGCCGGTGAAGATGATGATCATGCCGACGACCACTGCGAGCGCCTGCCAATTGATCTGGAGGTAGAGCGCGAAGCGGATCAGCTCGATGCCGTAGGTGAAGGGGTTGGCGAGGCAGACTTCGTAAAGCAGCGGGCTGGATTGCTGCACCTGCCAGAGCGGGTAGAGCGCGCCGGAAGCAAAGAACATCGGGAAGATCACGAAGTTCATCACGCCTGCGAAGTTTTCCAGTTGCTTGATGACGGAGGAGAGCAGCATCCCGAGCGAGCCGAGCATCAGGCCGGTGAGGGCGAGCGCCGGGATCACAGCGAGATAGCCCCAGGCGGGGGTCTCAATGCCGTACAGCCAGGCGATCAGCAGGAAGGCGTAGACCTGGAGGATGGAGACCAGGGTGCTGGCGATCAGCTTTGATAACAACAGAAACCAGCGCGGGAAAGGACTGCCAGCAGCATGCGCATGTTCCCCATCTCCCGGTCGTACACCATGGAGAGCGAGGACTGCATGCCGTTGAAAAGCTGGATCATGGCCATCAGGCCTGGCATCACGTAAACGTCGTAAAGGATGTAGGTCTGGTACGGCGGGATGATGGAAACGCCGAGAACCTGGCGGAAACCGGCGGCGAAGATGAACAGCCAGACTAATGGGCGCACGAGGGCGGCGATAAAGCGGCCGCGTTGATGCAGGAAACGCAGTGCCTCGCGCCAGATGATGCCGTTGAGGCAGATGGCATATTGCCAGGCGGTGAAGCCGCGGCGTCCGGGGGCGAGCGTGACGCCGCTCATGTGTCGTCTCGGGCCCCGGTGAGTGCGGTGAAGGCGCCGCGCATGTCCGTTGTGCCGGTCGAGGCAATGACGGAGGAGGCAGACCCGCCGGCCATAACCTTGCCATGGTGCAGGACGACGACTTGGTCGGCGGGTTCGATTTCGTCCAGCAGGTGCGTCGCCCACAGCACGGCGACGTGGCGGTCGCGAACGAGGCTGCGCACGTGGCGCAGGATGGCCCATTTGGAGGCGACGTCCAGGCCGACCGTGGGTTCATCGAGCACGAGAAGGCGGGGCTGGTGGAGCAGGGCGCGGCCGATTTCTATGCGGCGCATCTGGCCGCCGGAGAGTTTGCGGGCGGGATCGCGGGCGCGGTCTGCGAGCTCGACTTCGGAAAGGATGGCGCCGGCGCGTTGGCGGGCTTCGCGGGTGCGGATTCCGTGCAAGGCGGCATGGTAGAGCAGATTGTCCATTACGGTAATATCGAGGTCGAGCGTGCGGGCCTGGAACACGACACCGAGACGACGGAGCGCTTCGCCGGGTTCGCGATCAACGGCATGGCCGAAAACGCGAATGCGGCCGGCGCGGGTATCGAACAGGCGGGTGATGAGGGAGAACAGCGTGGTCTTGCCGGCGCCGTTCAGGCCGAGCAGGACGGTAAAGGTTGCGGATGGAACAGTAAGGGAGACGTTTTCCAGTGCCTTACGTGAGCCGTACGAGTGGCTGACGTTTTCGACCTGCAGAGCGGGGATGTGCGCGGGTTCGGCGGTAGGGCTGGTGGCGGAGAGGATTGACGTTTCGGCAAGCGACATGCTCATGCCGGTTGGCTCCAGAAGAGGCCATCGGGCAGGGAGGTGAGGCCGGCGGTCGCCTGGGTGCCGCCGGTTTTCATCATAATGGCGAATACGCGTTCGGCGGTTTGGGTTTCCTGCGCTGGGGAGGTGGTAGGGATGCCGGCGATGAACCTGCGTTTCAACAAGTCGAAGACGGTATCGTTGGGCGCGTTCATTAACGGCCGGATGCGCCGCCATTCGGCATCGGAATGCGCCAGAATTTGCTGCGCATCGGCGACCGCTTTGAGAACCCCATCGACGGCCTGACGGTGGGCATCGGCCCAATCCTGGCGGAAGACGAAGCCGACGAGGTTGAGTTGGTTGGGGAGGCCGAGCGCTCGGGCGCAGTCGGCGACGGAGATCATCTCGCGATAGCCCGCGGCCTGGAGTTCCGCGGCGAAATTCCAAAATGTGAGCACGGCGTCGAGCTGGTGCTGCTGGAGCTTGGCGCTGAGCAGGGGCGGAGCACCGTAAACGATCTGGGCGGCATGGTGCAGATCCATACCTGTGCTGGCGCGGCAGGCGGCCTGGACCAGGAGCCAGGACTTATCCACCGGGCCGCCGGCAACTCCAAGTTTGCGGCCCTTGAGGTCGCCGAAGCGGGAGAGCGTGGAGTTGGGCGGCGTCATGATTCCGCCCAGGGAGCCGGAGAATGGGGCGAAGCTGAGTTTGTTGCCGTTGGCGCGCTGGGCGGCGGCGAACATCCAGTCGGATACGATCACGTCATCAGCGCCGGCGAGCAGCGCAACACGGCCGGCGCCCGTGTCGGCGAGGACGGTGGGGTTGAGGGTGAAGCCGTGCGCGGTGTCGAGGTGGTGGTAGCGGATGACGTCGGCCACCCACTGCACGGTACCGAATTTAAGGGTGCCGAGGCGGACGGTCTCGGCGGCTACGAGTTGGCGGGCTGCGGTGAAGGTCGCGCAAGCGGCGAGCCAGTAACGGCGGGTCAGCATGTGTCCTCACACCCTCACCCGGCGCCTATCGGCGCCAACCTCTCCCGCAGAGCGGGAGAGGTGAACGTTCTTGAAGCTGCGATAGAGGTACGGGGTGTCCTCGCTGATGGAGGACTGTTCGGCGAGTTGCAGCAGCATGGCGTGGTGCGGGGAGAACTCGCAGCTTGGGTCGGTCGCGGCAGCGTCGCCGGTGACGGCGAGCGCCTGGCAACGGCAGCCGCCGAAGTCACGTTCGCGGAATTCGCAGGAGCGGCACGGATCGGGCATCCAGTCGGTCCCGCGGAAGGCGTTGAAGGCGGGGGAGTTTTCCCAGATCTCGCGGAGCGGGTGATCGCGCACTGACCAGAACTCGAGGCCGGGGATCGTCTGAGCCGCGTGGCAGGGCAGCACGAGGCCGGATGGTGTCACGTTCAACGATCTCTGGCCCCAGCCGCCGACGCACGGTTTGGGGCGGCGGGCGTAGTAGTCGGGAATGACAAGATCGATGGCGAGGCGGCCGGCGTAGCGCGAACGCAAAGCAGCGACATCCTGCATGGCCCGGTCCACCTGGGCGCGTGTGGGCATGAGAGCATTGCGGTTGCGCAGGGCCCATCCATAGTACCGGGTGTGCGCGACTTCGACTCTCTGGGCGCCGAGGGCGACGGCCATTTCGAATATCGCGGCAATGCGGCCGATGTTGGCGCGATGGATCACGGCGTTGATGGTGAGGGGAACGCCGAGTTCGTGGACAGCGGCGGCGAAGGTTCGTTTGCGTTGGTGCGCGCCGGGGTAGCCGGCGATGCGGTCGGCGGTCGCGGGATCGGCGTCCTGCATCGAAAGTTGCACATGATCCAATCCAGCTTCTTTGAGGGCGCGGAGGCGCGCGATATCCAGTCCAATGCCGGAGGTGATCAGGTTTGTGTAAAGGCCAGCATCGTGCGCGGCGCGGGTGATTTCCAACAGATCGCGGCGGGAGGCGGGTTCGCCGCCGGAGAGATGGAGTTGGAGGACGCCGAGTTCGGCGGCCTGTTGGAAGACGCGGGCCCAGGTGGGGGAATCGAGTTCCTGAGTGCGATCCTCGAGCGCGATTGGGTTGGAGCAGTACGGACAGCCCAAGGGGCAGCGATGCGTGAGTTCGGCCAGGAGGCCGATTGGCGTGGCGGTCATGCGGTCACAAGCCTCTTTTGCACCAGCTCCGTCAGCATGTCGCGCACGTCTTGTTCGATGACGGCGCGGTCTGCGGTAAACTTGGCCGCCAGTTCGTCGATGATCTGATCAACCGTGCGCGTGCCGTCGCAACGGTGCAGGATTTCGCTGGCCGGGCCTTCAGTTTCGATCACACGCTCCGGGCTGAGCAACACCCAGGCGCGGCGCGTTTTGTCGTAGTGCAGGCGGACCCCGGGCGCAAGGCGGGGTTTTTCGGGGAGGTCAGGCATAGGGAACGAATGCGCCGGGTGGGATCAGGCCGGGCGTGACATAGGCGTGGTGCAGCGCGTCCATCATGGCCCAGAGCACGTCGCATTTGAAGATCAGCGTGTCGATGACGGCCTGCTGCTGCTGGGGAGTGCGGGCGTGTTGCTTGACGTAGTTCAGGGCGAAGCTGGCGTCGCGTTCGGCTTGCGGCGGGCGCTTGTCGAAGTAGGCGAGGGTTTCGGGCGTTATGTAATCGTAATGCGCTAGCATACCGCTGATTCGTTCAGCAATGATCTGCGGCGAGAACAACTCAGTCAGGCAGGAGGCGACCGCCTCCAGGAACGGACGTTCGCGGACGAAGTGGACGTAGGCATCAACCGCAAAGCGTGTGGCGGGAAGGAGGAGGCGGGTGGAGGTGACGTCGGCGCGGTCGAGGCCGAGGCCGTCGGTGAGTTTGAGCCAGCGCTCGATTCCACCGGGGTGGTTTTCGTCGCCGTCGTGATCTTCAAGCCGTTTGCGCCATTCGCGGCGGAGCGCCTGGTCTTCGCAGCGGCCAATGAGGCTACCGTCCTTCAGGGGGATCATCGCCTGGTAGTAGTAGCGGTTGAGCGCCCAGGCCTGAACCTGTCCCTTGGTGCATTTGCCACTGTGCAGCAAACGGTGGAAGGGGTGGAGATTATGGTAGCGCTTGGAACCGACTTCGCGTAGCCGGGCTTCCAGTTCGTCGGGGCTCACAGCGTTAGCTCCATGCCGTCATAGGCGATCTCGAACCCGGCCTGCTCGGTTTCCGCGCGCTCGGGCGAGCTACAGAGCAGAATGGGGTTGGTGTTGTTGATGTGGAACAGGATGCGACGCGCGGGCAGGTCGCGGAGACGGGCGAGTGTCCCGTCGGGGCCAGAGAGTGAAACGTGGCCCATGCGGCGTCCGCTTTTTTGTCCGAGGCCGGCGGCGATCATTTCATCGTCGCGGTAGAGCGTGCCGTCGAAAAACACGACCTCAGCATTGCGGAGATGCGCGAGCACGTCGTCGGTAATGCTGGCGCAGGCGGGGCCAATGATGATGGCACGGCCGTCTGCTTCTATGCGGGCGGCATAAGCGGGCGCGGCTTCCGGCTGCGCCGCGGTGCGATCTTCCAGGTAAAGCGGGATCTTGCCAGGAAGCGCGAGGAGGGTCACGCGGAGGCCGGGTAGAGGGCTGATGGGGGCATCGGAAAGCATCGCGACATGCTCCACGAAGCGGCGATCGAGCACGTCGAAAATGCGGTTGCTGTTCAACACGTCGATCACGGACGGCGGGGCGTAGATTGCGAACGGCTGACTTTCACGCAACACAAGCAGGCCAGCGAGCGCGTCGATGTCCGAGCCGGTGAGGACGACGCCGACGATCGGGGAATGCCGGCCGGAACGGCGTGGCCACAGGGCTGGCGTTTGCAGGATTTGCTGGCGCAGGTCGGGCGAGGCGCCGACCAGCAGCCAGTCTGATCCGTTAGCGCTGATGGCGAGGCCGACCTGTGTCGCGGGACGCACGCGGGGATCGCCGCGGCGGGCGAGATCACAAATCCGGCATCCGCAGTTCCATTGCGGCACGCCACCTCCGGCGGCGGAGCCGAGCACGATCGCTTTCATAATGGTCCGCGCGGTTGCACGTTTGGACGTTCCTGGCTTTGTGTGCAGCGGCGCGCTGCTGTGGAGATGCTAGCGGGCTGCGGATGTGGCGTCCAGGAAGGGTGCAGGCGAAAACGCACCGCGCAATGGAGCGAGCGCGCTGGCGGGAGGCGGATGAGCCTTCAGGCGCCGGTCATCAACCAATCGGGCAGACGCCGAACTGGTTTCGGCCGGGATGCGCGCCAGGAACAGGGCCAAGCTTGATTTTAGCGAAAGCGGGATCGTCCGCTGCCGGAAAGGGTTTGTTGGCCGCGGGATAGCAGTTGGAGGCAAGAAGGAAGGCCAGGACATCCGCGTACGCGGTGGGTGAGAGCGAGCCGGGCGCATCGAACGGCATATTGTTGACGACGAGGTATCGGATCGCCTCGAGCGTCCAGCCATCGTGCTCCGCTGTGGCCAGGAAGTCCGTCCCTGCCACCGAGGGTGCCGCTGTTCCTTGAAGGTTTGCCCCGTGGCACGAGACGCACTTCGTTGCAAAGATTTGGGCGCCCCGCTCGGCTTGGTCCTTGGTGTAGAGCGCGGGCGCCACGGTGTCCGCGGCCGAGGTCTTCACCGGCGGTGAAAGACCGGCGGTCTTCGTCCCGTGCGACGACACCGGGACCCGGATCTCCGCCTTGCTGTTGCATTCCCGCTTTACCAGCGCGGCGGCCGCGGTGGGCAAGAGGATCACGCCGTTGCGCACCACCACGGACTGTCCACCGGGATTCTCCGAAAGCTGGTACGTTCCCGCGCCCGTCGGCACTGCCACCTAGGCGACATAGCCACCGTGAACCCCGTAGGCGGGTACGGAGGAGGGTTCCGCGCACCCATCCTCCACCTTTGCGCCGGCGGGAACGCCGAGCATGGTATTGGCTAGGGCACCCTCAATACCCCCGAACACGCCAAGTTCGTTCGATCTGCCGCGCGCGACTAGGAGGTGGGTGAGCGCCCGCGAGGCGGAAACATCATAGTCCATCAGCTCGCGCGCGTGCCTAGCATCGGCCAGGTGCGCGATGGCAACGCGCATATTTGCCTCCGCGCCGTGCAGCGGGCCCGCCCAGACCGGTGTCTCCTTACGATCCAGCAACACGTCGATGTAGCCGATTGCACCCGCCTCGTCGCCCGCAGTTCCGGCCGCCGCCACAAACTCCTCGCCACGCCGGCCTTCGAGCGCGTTGATGGCGCGTTGACTGGCGCGATAGTAAACTTTCTTGTCAGTAGAGTTGCTCTGATCCGCGCGCACGAGCTCGGTGATCGCCGCCTGAAGATCCGATAAAGCGGACAACGCCGCCTGGTGATCGCTTACTGACTGAGCCCAAGCTGCGGGTTGGAGAACCACAAAGACCAGCAGGGTACCGGCGAGAAAAAGAAAGGCCGGCCCGGTAAGCCGGGCCGGGATGGAGTAATTCATGAATATTAATCGCATTATGACGATCGTGCGTGCTTCTCTGACCCACCCACCTACTTAAGCGTGAACGTGCTGATGATCGCCGGCTGCCCTGTCGCCGGCAGCTCGGGGATCTTGTCATTACCGGCTTGTCCCGAGGCCACGACGATATATTCCTGGCCATTCGCCTCATATGCCTCGGTCGGAGCCTGGATATAAGCCCCGGTATCATAGCTCCAGAGAATATTGCCGGTCTTGGTATCGAACGCGTTCTCCGTCCCGCCGAGATTGCCGGAGAAGACGAGACCGGAAGCCGTAACGAGGGCCCCCCCGTAGTTCGCGTGGCTGAACCACTTGGCCCGCCGCATTCTCTCGTGCGCCATCTCGAGGTAATCCGGCGGCCCGGGGTCGTGGGGCTCAGGGGAAACGGTGGTGCTGATCTTCAGCGTCATGGCCGCAACCCCCTCACGCCAGGCCTTCGAGCGGCCCCGCGGGGTTCTTCACGCCCGCAGCACCACCACCTCCCCGGGCTCGTATGAGGCCGCGGCGGTGGCGCAGAACGCGGACCAATCGTCCATCAACCGCCGTCGCTTCTGGAACAGATCGCCTCGCGCATAAGCCTGCTCGGCCTTCCCCAGCCGGTGCGCCAGCGCCATTTCGATCACTTCACGCGGGTACGCGGTCGTCTCGCCCGCCCAGTCGCGGAAAGACGAACGGAAGCCGTGCAAGGTGACCTCCTTGCCCGGTGCGGACAGCCTGACGGCCCTGCCCAGCACTACGTCGGACAACGGCGCGCCGGGGTTCCCGCCGGGGAAGATCAAGGCATCGTCGGTCTCCCGCAGTGCCTCCATCTGATCGAGGATCGCGAGCGCCGCATCGCTGAGCGGGATCCGGTGCTCTTGGGCAGCTTTCATCCGCTCACGGGGAATGGTCCAGGTCCTGTTGCGGCGGTCGATCTCAGACCACCGCGCGCCACGCGTCTCGCTCGAGCGCGTCGCAGTGAGGATGCAAAACCCAGCGGCGCGCGCGGCGACCCCCTGCCGCTGACGTAGTGCAGGCATAAACTGCGGCATCTCCTGGTAAGGCAGTGCCGGGTGGTGCACGACGGGTGCGAGTTTGCCCTTGTGTGGTAACAGGTTCTCCAGATGTCCGCGCCACCTGGCCACGTTCTCGCCCTGCCGCCAGCCGCGGGCCTTCGCGTAGTCCAGTATGTTTTCGACCCGTCCGCGGACACGTGACGCAGTTTCGGGCATCTTCTGCCAGATCGGCTCTAGCGCGCCCATTACGTCGCCGGTTTCAATTTCCGCCACGGCCTTGTCACCAATCCGGGGGCGCACGTACTGGTCGAGAGTTTGTTGCCACTGTTGGCGGTGGACTGCACTCTTCCACGCGGGCGCGTGGGCTTCGAAATAAAGGTCCGCTACCTGCCCGAAAGTGATCACCGGCTTGGCCGCCGCCTTAGCCGCCAGCCGTGCTGCCGCTGGGTCGAGCCCGTCCAGCAGCTCGACCCGATAGCGCCGCGCCCGCTCCCGCGCTTCCGCCAGCCCGACGGTATGGCAGGGGCCGAGGCTGATCTCATGGGCCTTCCCGTTCTTCATGTACCCAAACACCCAGTACGCATTGCGGGTGGCCGTGATGCGCAACCAGAGTCCGGCGCCATCGCCCCACATCCCCGCCACCCCAGCCTTGATCAGGGCCGACACCTTGGCCGGGGAGAGCTTTTTCGTTACGCGCGCCATGCGTTATCTCCGAACCCACAAACCGGCCGTGACGGCAAAACGCATCCGACCTAGCGTGCCATCCCACAAACCATTTGTGGGATGTGGGTGCACACCAGCGCACGGTCAAGCACGTGTGAGGGGATGGAAACGGCTGACTGCCCTGGTTTTGGGGACGTCAGTGCACACGGACGCGCAACGGAGATAAGGAAGACATCGCCGCCGAGATCGCAACCCAGCTTGAACCAAGAATTCTTCTATGGGAGGGCCGCCGTGCCCTCAGTAACAGCGGTGGCCCTCGCGCCTCCGTCCGCGATTTCGGTACCTGTCGGCCGCACTTCGGCTGTTCCGCCTCGACCGGGCGAGTTTCGACCTGGCCGGCACGTTTCTGGAGCAGGCGCTGCGGCTGGATCCTTCGGATCCCACCACACTCACCTGGCTAGGCCAATGGCACCTGTTCGGAATTGGGCAAGGATGGATCGCGGATATTCCGGCTGCGACCAACCGCGTCCGGGAACTCGCCCGAGCGGCGAGAATGCTGGCGCCGGACGACAGCCTAGCGCTCACGCTCGCCGGGCATGTCCGGGCCTTTATCGACAATCAGCCCGAAGATGCAATGTCGCTGCTGGATCGGGCGATCAAGCAAAACCCTAACCTGGCGCTCGCCTGGTGCCGCTCGGGGCTCGTGCACAGCTACACAGGCCAGCATGAGGAGGCGTTGCGGCGCGCCGAACATGCCCGCCGAATCGGCACGGGTCATCCGTTCGCTTTCCTGTTCGAAGGCGCCGTCGCGATTCCACACCTGATGCGCCGCGACTATTTGGCCGCGGTCGAGGCTGGCGAGCGGGCACTCGCACTGAATCCCGAGTTCTCGTCGCTCTATAAGACGCATCTCTCGGCCCTCGGGCATCTCGGCAGGCTCGAGGAGGCAACCCTGATTCGAGAACGTCTGCTTGCCATTGAGCCGAAATTCAGCATTACCCAGGCGGTCGCCCGCTCTCCCATCCGCAACCCGGAGGATCGTGCCCATTATGCGGAGGGCTTGCGGCTCGCGGGACTCGAATAACTATCAGAAGCAACCGGATGTCACCCCTCCATGTCGGAATCGTCATCCCGGCTCATAACGCGGCGAGCTGGATAGATCGCTGCCTCCGCTCGCTGCTTGAACAGACTCATCGTGCGTGGTCCGCCGTGGTGGTTGACGATGGCTCGGTCGATCGCACCGCTAGCGAGGCCGCTCAGTTCCACGATGACCGCATCCGCCTTATTCATCAGCCCAATGCCGGGGTTTCCGCCGCCCGCAACCGGGCACTCCAGGAACTTTCCAGTTGCGGCGCTATCCTGTTCCTCGATGCTGACGACTGGCTTGCTCCAGATGCCCTCCGGCGCCTTGCGGCCGCTCTTCGCGCGACCCCGGAGGCTATCGCCGCCGTCGGGACTGCCGCGTTCGTCCACCCGGACGGCTCGGTTACATGCCTGAGACGGCCGCCGCACGGCGATATTCTCGAGCGGCTCCTTCGTGGAAACGCTTTTGCCAACGGCGGCCATCTACTGATCCGGCGTGACGCGGTCAGGCGCGCCGGCCTGTTCGACTCCGCGCTCCGTTTCGGTGAGGATTGGGAGTACTCGGATTCGCCTCGCGCTTCTTGGCTCTTTCGTCGCCGCTGCCGGTTCCGGTCCTGTCCTTTTTGTACGCCGGCTCGATAGCGGCGCGTACCGTTGCCTCGCAGGCGATCCGGAATCGTTTCAGCCGTGCACGGACGCGATCTTCCGCAATCCCGTCCTGCGTGCGCGGGTGGGGGAGGCACGCCTCGCGCGGCTCCGCTCTCGTACGGAGGCGGAAAACGCCTGGATCACCGGCCGCGCCCTTATTTCCGGGAATGCAGTTGCTGAAGGCCGGGCTTTCCTCCGCCGGTCGCTTGTTCGCGCGCCGTCGCCGAAACGCCTCGCCCTGCTGGCCGCCACCTATTTCCCGCCCGCTTGGCGCCTTCTTGGTGCGTGATTAAACCTCGGTTCCTGCCACACGCAGGAGCCATGCATCGTGCCAATCGAACTCTGGACCTGGGACACTCCGAATGGCCGCAAAATCAGCGTTGCGCTGGAGGAAATGGCGCTGCGTTACAGCGTCCATCCGGTCAACATCAGCACCGGCGAGCAATTCCAGCCGGAGTTTCTCAAGATCAGCCCCAACAACAAGATTCCCGCAATCATCGACCCGGATGGCCCCGGCGGCTCTGCGATCAGCGTCTTCGAATCCGGCGCCATCCTGATCTATCTCGGTGCCAAGACCGGGAAATTCTGGCCGGCCGATCTGCCGGCCCAGGTTCCCGTGCTGGAGTGGCTCATGTGGCAGATGGGCGGTTTTGGGCCAATGCCCGGTCAAGTCCACCACTTCCTGCAGGTCGAGAACGAGCAGGACCGCCGCTATGGGCTGGAACGGTACAGCAAGGAGACGCGGCGGTTGTACAGCGTTCTGGATAAGCGCCTGTCGCAGGTCGAATTCGTCGCCGGGCCGATCTCCATCGCCGATTTCGCTATCCTGGGCTGGGCCTGGCGGCACGAATGCCATCAGGTCGATCTCGCGGAATATCCGTATGTGAAGCGGTGGTATGAGACCATGATGGCGCGGCCTGCCACGGCCCGCGGCTTCCAGGTGGCTCTCCGTCCGGTTTGACGTTTCAGGGATGCATCCCTAGAAAGGGGCCTGCAAACGCCGTGTCCGGGCGCTGCCCGGGGATGCGCTCCGGCGGAGGGGTGGCCGAGTGGCTGAAGGCGGCGGTTTGCTAAACCGTTATGCGGGGTTAACCCGTATCGTGAGTTCGAATCTCATCCCCTCCGCCAAGCCAATGCTAAGTGGTTGACGACGCGAGATATTCAGGGAAATCAGGCAATTAGGGCTGCCTCGGTGATACATCGAGGTGCTACAATGCGATTGGCGATGGTGCGTCCGTATCCCCACCCGAAGACCGGCGTCTACTGGCTCCGCAAGGTTGTCCCGGCGGACCTCCGTGCGGCTGTTGGGAAGCGAGAACTGGTGCAGTCGCTTGGCACCAAGAACGCCCGTGAAGCGCGCATCAAGACCCCCGAGGTCCTCGCTCGCTTTGACGCCATACTTACCGCTGCCCGCAACGGAGGCGCGCCACTCACTCAGCGTGCCGTCATGGCGCTTTGTGGGCAGTGGTATCGCGCAGAGTGCGCTCGCGGCAGCGACAACCCCGGCAGCGACGCGGACTGGGAAATGGAGCTTGAGTGCCTGTCGGATCAGCTTGAGGAGACCGGGCCACAGGAAAATCCCGAGGAGTGGGAGCACAAGTTGCGGCTGAAGCCTGCCGACCACGACGAAGCGGCGGCACTCCTACAGCAACACGGTTACACTGCGGACCCTGCGAGCGTCACGCAGATGGCGGAGGCGCTGTTCTGGACGAAGCGCGATTTGGCCAAGAGTATGCTGCGACGCGCTCGCGGCGATTGGGGCGCTGATCCCACGCTCGCGAAATTCCCCGCCTTGCCGGAACGCAAGTCCCCGGAGCCATCCGTAACCGGCATCACGTTCGACGCACTGATTGCCGCCTGGGCGGCCGAGAGCGGCACGCAAGGCAAGGCGCTGTATGATCGGCAACGCACCGCTGCTAACCTTGCGCGCAACCTCGGGCACGACGATGCGACCCGAGTGACCGCGGATGATGTCGTATCCTGGAAAGAGGCACGTCTGGCGGCAGGCAAGAGCCGTAAAACCGTGGCCAACGACATTGGCGAACTGCGGCCCATTTGGACGTGGGGCAAGCGGAACCGCAAGGTGTCATTCGCGGAGAACCCGTTTGCAGGTCTCGCGCCTCGCGTCAAAAAAGGCCCTCGTGGCCCGCGTGGCCCCTACACGGACGAGGACGCGCAAAAGCTCTTGCAGGCTGCGCGTAGTGAGATAACCGCCCTACTGAGATGGCTTCCGTGGGTGCTGTGCTTCACCGGCTGTCGCATTGCGGAAGCTTGTCAGTCCAGGCGGGAGGACGTGAAGCGCATCGGGCGAGATGGCTCCTGGTATCTGCATGTTCACGGCGAAGGCGCCGGGCGGACCCTCAAGACCGCGCAGAGTGAGCGCATGATCCCTCTGCACCCGGCCCTGATTGCCGAGGGTTTCGTGGATTACGTCCGTTCGCTTCCTTCCGGCTCGGCTTTGTTCCCTGAGGTGCAGCCCGATCGGTTCGAATCGCGCGGCGGCACCGCGACGAAAGTGCATAGCCGGTGGGTTCGGCGCACCGTCGGCATCACGGACACCGCCAAGGACCCCGCGCACGCGTGGCGCCACCGGATGGAGGACGAGGCGCGCCGCGCTGGCGTCCCGCAGAACGTGACCGACGCGCTGCTCGGGCATCTTAACCCGATGAACGAGAGCGAGGGATATGGCCGCGGCTTTCGCTTCATACCGGAAGCGACGGCGCCGTGGGTCGCTAAATTGGCAGCGCCGGTCCCGTCTCTCGGCAAGGCGGCTGCATAGAGCAGAACGCGGCTCGCGCGCGGCCTTATCCTCTCCAGCATGGCCCAGGGGCCCCTAGGGACTCCAACAGCGCTCGCCGCGACGAAAGCGCGAACTACGGGGCGGGCATGGGGTCGTTCATTCAGTTGCTCGCGGAGAACATCGGCAAGGTCCGCCCACCGCTCCCGCCGGTTACGACCAAAGCGGCAGCATAACGAGTCCCCACGCCCGGCCCGCAGTCTCCTGCAACACCTCCGCAGATGGCTCTACGGAGTCGCCACAAGCGCCCGCTGCCGGTCCTCGTGGGAAACACCACCTGACGCTGTAAAGCCCCTGTGGCGGTTCCTGAGGACTCGCGCGGGCATGTCGTTGTCCTCCCGTCCGAGGCTTGGCGTCCCAAGTGCCCGCCGCGAGGTCGAGAACACCGCCTAGGTCCCGCCCACCGCTCCCGCCGACTACTATCCGAGGTGCCGCATAGAACTCGGCGTCCCTCGTCCGAGTCTCCGGCAACACGCCCGCAGACGCCTCTACGGAGTCGCCACAGGCCCACGCTTCCGGTCCCCGTGGGGAACACCACGTGGCACCATAATTTAAAACGTATACCCCACGTCGTTGATTTTGCGGGTGATTTCTGAGTTGATATCTCCGGTAACCCGGAGATGTGTCGTGACCGCGAAACAACCTGTCGTCAAGAAGTACATCGTAAAGCTCAGTAGCGATGAGCGTGAACGGCTCAATGTGCTGATCCAAAAGGGCAAAGCCCCGGCCCGCCAGCTACTGAAGGCACGCATCCTGCTGAAGGCCGACGCCTCCGAGGCCGGCGATGCGTGGAGTGACGGCGAAATTGCCGAGGCGTTGGATACCAGCGTCGACACCGTCGCCCGTACACGTCAGGAATTGGTGGAGGGCGGAGTTGATGCCGCCTTGACCCGCAAACACTCGCCCAACTCAGCTCGAAAGCCCATCTTCGACGGCGCCGCCGAGGCCAAGCTGATCGCGTTCGCTTGTTCTCCGCCACCCAAAGTATGAGCGCAACGGCACCGTCAATCTGTTCATGCTATTCGCGCCGCTGGAAGGCTGGCGCCATGTCGAGATAACCGACCGCCACGCCACGCTGGACTATGCCCAACTGCTCAAGGCTTTGTCCGACACGCACTTTCGCGCCGCGAGCAAGATCGTCCTGGTGCAGGACAATCTCAACACCCACAAGCCGGCCTCGCTCTACGAAGCCTTTCCGCCCGCCGAGGCGCGCCGCCTCGTCGAGCGGTTCGAGTGGCATTACACGCCCAAGCATGGCAGTTGGCTGGATATGGCCGAATCAGAACTCAGCGTCCTGGCGGTGCAGTGCCTCGATCGGCGAATCCCGGACAGGCAGACCCTGATCGAGGAAGTCGCCGCGTGGCAGAAAGATCGAAACAAGAACCACACGAAGGCAGACTGGCACTTCACCACTGTCGATGCCCGCATCAAACTGAAGCGGTTATACCCGGCAATATGAGCGACTCAGGGCACTAGCCGGTTTTGACTCTTCGACGGCAATCCGGCGGAATCACAGTCGATGTTCCGCCTCGTCGCGGCGCAGCAAACAAGCCGCAGGAGCGGCTGAAACAATGCTTGAACGCCGCCCAGGGCAGCAGCAAGCTCGCGCGCGCCCGATCTCCTGCCATGTTGGCGCGATCGAGGTTCCGATGGTGTCAGCCGCCGCCAGCAGGAAAGTTAGGGCTGCAACGAGCCATCTGTCGAAGCGTGAGGGCAGGCCGAAAAAGTCAACGGACTTGATGTGGCTTTGTCCGCTGGACACCTCTGTCGGCGACCTGCCGCCCAGGGCTGCCGGCAGGTTGTAATTCAACGTGGCATTAGCAGTGGGTAACCAAAGATACGGCGCGAAATTGAAGACCCAACCTGTTGGGCTCGCGGCCCCTCCCTGGCTCACCGGCTGTTGGGCGCGGGCCTCTGACCAAGCCCCCGCCAGCAGCAACAAGGCGAACGCTAGTGGTAACAGTTCGGTTGAACATCCCGCGACAACAACCTAATGCTGACCGCCGCCCGACGCCTCCTGGAGGTTCCGCAGCACCGCGTCCAAGTTGAACGCTGCCGGCCTCTGGCGCGGCGGGAATTTCACGAAGTTCTCGATCTGCTGGGCCACGATCGCCTGCATTTCATAAATGATGTAGGCGTGCGAGATGACCCAGTCCCAATAGGTGTTCGAGTTCTCATCCGCCCGCTCGAAAGGGTCGCGGCGCAGGTTGAACATCTTCGGCGCCCGCAGCTTCACGAATGGCTCGAACCAGCACATCAGTTGCTTGGCTCTCTGCTCCATCAGCACAACTTTCCAGTCGCCCATCCGGATCGCCAGGATGTCTCCGTCGTCGCTGATGTAGAAATGGAATTTCCTGGGACTCTCCTTTGCCTCACCCGCCAGATAGGGCACCAGATTGTAGCCGTCGATGTGCACTTTGAATGTCTTGTCCCCGACCTTATGACCTTCGAGGAGCTTCGCCGAGATATCCGGTTCTCCCGCGGCGGCAAGCAGCGTCGGCAGCCAGTCCTGATGTGAAGCGATGTGGTTCAGCACCGTACCCGGCTTGATCTTCCCAGGCCAGCGCACGAAGATAGGCACCCGCCAGCCGCCCTCCCAGTTGGTGTTCTTCTCGCTGCGGTAGGGGGTAATCCCGCCATCCGGCCAACTGTTGTAATGGGGTCCGTTGTCGGTCGAGTACATGACGATGGTGTCGTCGGCGATTCCGAGCTCATCGAGCCTGGCTAACATCCGGCCGATATTCTCGTCGTGCGCGACCATAACGTCGTTATAGTCGCCCTGGCCGCTCTTGCCTTTGTGCTTCTCGGCGCAGTGGGTCCTGAAGTGCATGGCAGTCGTATTGTACCACATAAAGAAGGGTTTGCCTTCTTTGTGGACCTTGTCGATGAAACTCAGGGCGTGTTCGGTGACCTCTTCATCGATTGTCTCCATACGCTTCTTTGTCAGCGGACCCGTATCCTCGACCCGCTGGCCGCCCTTGCCGTCCGCCCAGGAGTGGAGCACGCCGCGGGGTCCGAACCGCTTTTCGAACGCCGGGTCTTTCGGATAGTCCGGGTCCTCGGGCTCTTCCTCGGCATTGAGGTGGTAGAGGTTGCCGAAGAACTCGTCGAACCCGTGCACGGTCGGCAGGAACTCGTCTTTGTCCCCAAAATGGTTCTTGCCGAACTGGCCGGTGGCATAACCCAGCGGCTTCAACAGCTCCGGGATGGTCGGATCTTCCGCCCGAAGCCCCACGTCGGCGCCAGGCATGCCGACCTTGGTCAGCCCGGTGCGGATCGGATTCTGGCCGGTGATGAATGCGGCCCGCCCGGCGGTGCAGCTCTGCTGGCCGTAATAGTCGGTGAAGGTCGCCCCTTCATGCCCGATACGGTCGATGTTGGGCGTCCGGTATCCCATCTGGCCTCGGCTGTTGTAGCTGATGTTCCACCAGCCGATGTCGTCACCCCAGAGAATAAGGATGTTTGGCTTACCGTTGGGCATGTTAATCTCCCTTCATTGGTTGCTGGTTTCAGACGTCCTCGTCGGTCGCAGTTGCTCGGTCCGGGCGGTTACGCGAGGCGCAACAGCACGGCAAAGAAGGCGAACAGGCCGATGCAGATGAGGAGGCTGGCGATCGCCAGAACGGGCGATTGCATTCCTTCTCTTTTCATTCCGGCAATCGAAGCGAACGATTCGTCCCACAGATAGCGAACCGTCCACGAGGTACCTGCCAAATCGAGATGAGAAGCGCCACGACACCGCAGGAGATCAGCGCCAGCCCCAGATACTCGGGCGCGGTTGGAAGATAGGCAGGGCGGGCTCCCGGTATTTGTTGCAGGTGGTTGAAGTACTGGACGATCGCGAAGCCGAAGCCGATCAGCGCGGTGGCGGTGCGCAGCCACGACATCATCGTGCGTTCTACGCTGAGGCGAGTACGGATCCAGCCGAAATGGCTGTCTGCGGTTACCCTGACCTCGAACCTGTCCGCTCTCGTCGCGGTGGGTGAATTTGCCATGCCGGTCCCCTGGTACTGACTGTTCATGCGGCGCTCTCACAAGCTTCTATGCACAGAGGCGCTGCCGAGCCACCGGCCCGCGAAGCACCACGTAGGGTGCAAAGGCGAGCAGCAAAGCGATAATGACCGCCTCGGCCGGATAGAACTGCTTCAGCACGATGAGCTGGTAGATCGCGTCCATCACGAGCCCGAGAAGGATGATCCTGGCGGTCGCGTTCAATCCCTCCCGCAGCCGCCCGGCGCGCTCGCTCGGGTCGTCCAGCATGGTCCAGAAATACGGGGAGCGTCCGGTGCGCGCGTCCTTGAGACCAGCCAGGATCGCGGCCACCGCAGCCATCACCGGCTGCAGCATGAAGCGGAATTTCATCTGCTCGGTCGGCCGCTCCACGAGGTTGGCCCAGATGCGTTGGAAGACCGCGATGGTAACGCCGTGCCATACGACGCCGGCGACGACGAGTGCGATACCGATCACAATGACCATTTTGGCGAGGAAACTCAGTTCCTGCTGCTCGGCGTCGGTCAACCGTTCCCCCTCAGGATCTGACGACGCAGCGGAAGCCGATATGGCTCATACCGCTGTCAATCGTTTGGGCGTGGCGCGCCGCCGGACGATAGCGCCTGCAATAGTTGGGCGCGCAGAGAAAGGAGCCGCCTTTGACCACCTTGCGCGGAATGCTGAACTGAGCTTGGGCGGCGTCGTGGCTGGCATCGACTGGCGCGGCACGTGGATTGTCCAGCGTGCAGCACGGGCTTTCGGCATTCAGTTCGTGCTGCGCGCTGAACCAGTCGGTGGTCCATTCCCAGACATTGCCTGCCATGTCGAACAGGCCGTAGCCGTTCGGCGGGAAGGCCCCGACCGGCGAGGTTCTCTCGAAGCCATCGACACGAAGGTTTTGCCAGGGAAATTCACCCTGCCAGGTGTTTGCCATCTGGCGGCCGTCCGGAGCGAACTCGTCACCCCAGACAAACTCGGCCCCGTTCAGTCCGCCACGCGCCGCGAACTCCCATTCCGCCTCGCTCGGCAAGGTCTTGCCAGCCCATCTTGCGTAAGTCTCCGCGTCCTCGAACGCGATCTGCACCACCGGGTGATCCAGCCGCCGGGCAACTGAGCTGCCCTTGCCTTCCGGATGGCGCCAGCACGCGCCTGATTTCCAGCTCCACCAATTCGAGATGTCGCCCATGTTCACCGGGCCGCGCGTCTTGTGAAAGACCAGGGAGCCGGGCTTGAGCATATGCGGCACGGCGCCGGGATAATCGGCTGGGCTTAACGCCCGTTCGGCGACCGTGCGATACCCTGTGGCGGCGACAAAGGCGGCGAACTGGCGGTTGGTGACCGGATAGGGATCGATGAAGAAGCCGTCCACCCGCACGCGGTGCGCGGGAGCCTCCTCGGGGTAGTGACGGTCGGACCCCATCCAGAACTCACCGCCCTCTATCCACACCATCCCTCGCGTGGTGTTTGAACCATAAATGTGGCCAGCGTCGCTTGCCATGGCTGCGTCGAAATGTCGCTTCAATAGATCCCGCTGACGGTGGGGAGCGCGTTCGGAACCTCTCTACCGCGCCGGCAGCTCGCGCTCAATAGGCCGGAAATCGCCACTACGGACTATGCAAGTTCGGCCAAAATTCGGTGCGGCTCGAGGTTCGAGCGTGGCAGTCGCGTTGGCGGACGGCGCAAGGTTGCGGACGGAGATTCACCGAAGAGCGTCAACACTCGTTCACTGAATGTTTAGTGCAGATTACCGGCACCGCTTTGCGAATGAGCTCCACAGCTTTTCGGCAGGAAAAGCGGCCAATGCGCCGTTCCGTAGCCTCTTGCTCCGCTATGGGGGAGGCGCACCAAGCCCAAATCTCACAGACAGCGGCTTGCAATGGACGACATGATTTGGAGCAGCGCCTGGCTCGATGGCTGCTGATGGCGCATGATGGGGCCCATAACCTGAGCACTGTTACAAAGCCTGACAGCTATCCTCTGCCTTCGGAGGTTAACCAATGAAGATGCTTTGGCTCTGGCGCAGCATCTGAGCGGCCGATCCCGATAGCACCAACGTCGTGCACCGGCACAGATCGCGGTGCCGCAATGAAGGCTTTTGCCAGCCATCATCCAGATGTACGCAACCTGACCGTCAGCCCTGAGCAGAGGCGTTAGTAGGCGAGCGTGATAGCTAAATCGTGCCTACAGACGGACGGTCACTGGTGACCGGTAGTGCCTTCCGCACCAAGCGGACATTAGTCGTTGTGCGGAATTGGCCGCAAGCTGACCGGAGGGCAGCTTTCCGCGCTCTCCGTCCGAAACCCGCCGGTCTCCTTTCGGCCAATGCCTGACATACCGTGCGACCGGGCTGAAAGTCCCGGAAGGGTTGAGAGGACGCGCTGCGCACTGATCTGACCAGCTTCTAGAAGGTGAAGGTCGCCATCACTATTGGGCCGCCCAAACTCACGTGAGTAACGGCCGATGTGCCGGGCTGCTCAAAGGCCAGGTAGCGATACAGCGCCGAAACGGCGCCCCACTTGAACTGATAGCCGAGGCCGGACGAGATCTGCCACGTGGGTCGCGATCCGCCCGCGCCGATGTCGAAATAGTACGGAACGAAGAGCTTGGTATTACCCAGCCGGATACGTCCGCGAATCCCCGCGATGCCGTTCCAGACGTCAGGTGAGACGGAAACGCCACCGATCTCGCCAAAAGTCGCGCCGTTGCCTCGAGGCCCGGTGATGGTCAGCGCCAGGCTGAAATTCGTAACGGAGTTTACATTGAGGAAGCGGAACCCGGCGAAAACATCGAGATTGCCCCAGTCCCCTTGAAGAACCGTGTAACCTCCCGCGACGGTCCAGATCGTCACCCTGAGGGTCGTGCCGGTGCTGGTTTGCAGGGCGCGCGAGATTGGAATGGAGGGAAGGCCGAAGAAGGCGATCGCCTTTATGTTCACGTTGCTGGTTGTGGCGCTGAACCGAGCATAGACCAAGTCGGTCAGCAGCGAGAACGGACCGGTCCGCACGTCGGCGGAGAACATGGCGGCAATATCGAGGTCGGAATATACATCCCCAGGTCCGACGGAAACATCGGTCGGCAATTTGCCGCCGAGTGCCGGCGGGAGGTCGTATTGCAATGACATTCTAACGGTCGGAAACCATAGGTACGGCGCTATATTTACCTCATATCCTGTTGGGCTAGGGGTTTGGCCGGCACTGGCCGGCTGCTGCGCCGACGCCTCGGACCATGCCCCGGCCAGCAGCAGCCAAGCGGAGATTATTCCAACAACAGCGCACCTACGCATCGACCTGCCCCTGTGATGCTGGGAATGCTGGCGATACCCGGCGACGAAACTATGGCCTACAGAACCGCCTGTGGCGAGAAGGCAAAACCGTAACCCCAGGGCCGCCGCGCCTCGACCTGGAGTGGCCAAGCGACGGAGCTGCGGACGTTGGCAACCCCCAGTTGCCAATCGCGGCTAAGCCACCAACGAATATCTCAGCGATGGTAGGAGTTCGGATTAGAGCATACACCTCCTTGCCGGTGTTAGGAGCGCCTTCGGACTTTCCATATCTTGCGCGGCGTGCCTTGGATGGCCGTTCGAGGTCCGGGCCTGCTATTTGGCCGGAGACCCGAACGTCCGAGAGGGGTCGAAAGCGACAGCCAGATTACTCCAACCCCGATGTCCAGTTTCGCCTACGGATCACCGAAAGACGCCGTTCCGCTTGCGGCCAATACCGGAATTCAGCCTGACCGTTCTCTGCGCGCGCTGGAGTTGGACAACACAGATCAGCGTGGCGCGAGTTGTGGCGCACGATAGGGAGCTCAAACTGTGAATTGTGTGGGAGTAGGGAGACACCTCGGCGATGGTGGTCTTCTCCGATCACGACCACAACGGAGCAATCCCCAGGGGCGACGTTCAGCCGCTGTCGTGTGACCCATAAGGAGCACACCGAGTTACGGCCGCAAGCGGGCTGCTCGCTTGGACATGACGTGTGACGGGGCGAGACGAACCCCAGTAAGGGAGGTCGGAAAAGACCGACCATCCCCAAGGCACGAACCTCGCGGAAACCAGCACGGCATCCCCTGGTGTCGAGCTGAGCATGTCGTGCTGGAGCGTGCGGGTCTGGCTTGGTCTGATTATCCTGAAGTTTTGATTTTCTGATTTACGCGAGGTCGCCCGATGCCCAGCGGTGGTGCGCGGCCCGGAGCGCGTCGCCCAAAAGGTGGCAGAACAGTAAGAACAGCGGCCAAATCGACGCTCGATAAGGCTGCAGCCGAGGCACAGGCTTCTGGCGTGATAAGCTCAGAGACGGCCAAAATGAAGCCGTTGGGCGATGTTATCAACGTATGCACTCAGCAGCGCGTGGGCGTGGAGCTGGGCTGACCGCCACCCTGGACCCCTAATCAGCGCTGCCGCGAACGCAGCGCCAAACAACAGCAATGAAACGCGTGTTTACGAAGTCAATCTCTGGCCCCCTGCGCCGCCGCACCCGCCCATCGGACGCGCGGTGAGCGAACCCTTTCTGGCGCCCTGCTGTGTCCGAATAGATCTTCCCCTAGCGAGTCACCGGACGGAGTTCATGCAGTCGGTACAATGCTGTCTCACTGAAATCGCCCTGGTACCAATCGGACAGCCGTCTCATGGTGTCTTTCACGTCAACAGGACGGCAGGAGATCACCGTGATCCTCGGATACGCCAGAACGTCAACCGCCGATCAACATGCCGGCGTTGAGGCCCAACAGCGTGACCTCCGCGCCGCTGGCGTCGAGAAGCTGTGGAGCGAGCAGGTGTCCAGCGTGGCACGGCGCGACCAGCTCAAGGCGTGCCGGGAGTTTGCCCGCGAAGGGGACGTGCTGATAGTCACGAAGGCCGATCGGCTGGCACGCAATACCGCTGAGCTGCTGGCCATCGAGGCTGATCTGTCCTGCCGAGGCGTTGGCCTCGTGATCCTGTCAATGGGCGGTCAGCCGTTGGACACGCGGAATCCCACGAGCAAACTCATGCTCACCATTCTGGGCGGGGTCGCCACGTGGGAACGTGAGATCATGCTAGAGCGGCAGCGCGAAGGTATCGCGAAGGCAAAGGCCGCAGGGAAATACAAGGGCCGCGCGCCGACAGTGCGGCAACAGGCCGAAGAGATCAGGGCAGCGATAGCAGCCGGGGAGAAGCCGGCGCACGTTGCGCGGCGCCTTGGGGTGGCTCGGAGCAGCATTTATCGGATGCTGCCCGCAGGATGATGCAATCCGCATCAATGACGGGGGAACGGAAACCAAACATGAACACGACTAGACGATGCGTCTTCGCGATACTCGCAGGCCTGAGCGGAGCGATGGTCCTACCCGCCACAGGTGCGATAGCCGCATCGGCACGCGAGATCGATCTCGAGGTTAATCGGGCACTGCAGATACTTTATGCAACGCGGCCCAAGGCCCGCGAGCTGGCCCAGCGCGCCAGGGGCATCCTGGTGTTCCTCGGATTGTTAAGACTGGCCTGGTGGTCGGTGGTGAAGGCGGCGATGGTGCATTGCGCGTGAACGGTAGAAGCGTCGGCTACTATCACATTGCGGCAGCGTCGTTGGGGCTGCAGGCCGGTGTTCAGACTTCAGTTACGCGCGTCTCTTCATGAATGAGGCCGCTCTCAATTATCTTACGAGGAGCAATGGCTGGTCGGTCGGGTCCGGCCCAAGCGTCGTGGTCACCCCGGCACCTGATGGTAGAACGATGCATATTCAGCCGCGATACATAGCCACTCAGCAGTAAGGACTTGTAGACTCGAGGGTCTCCGCTTGGCTCATCCCCTGGAGCCGCCAAGGCCGGTGTCCAAGCGGGACCGCGAGTTCGCATCACAATGACGGGGCCTCCCACCCCACAAACATCCCCGCCAGAGCCCCGTGGGAGTCCGTGGACGGCCTCTGGAATCCCTCCCGCCACCCCCAGTAGCCCCCGCGCACACAAGCCGCTGTGTGAGTCTCCACGTAGATTTTTCGATCGCGGGTTGTACCCACCCACAACCATTGCGCTCAACGACCCGTGGGCCGCGAGTTGCGCGGCTCACGTCGCGAACACGTGCGACGATCAGCACGATTGCGGGCTCAGTGTTAGTCCTCCCCAGCCCTACGCTCCTCCCATGAGACGCACGAGGTGATCGGTGGTATCTGGGACCACAGCGGAGCGAACAGCCAGAGCGGTCTTCAAGGCAACTGATCGGCTGCCGCGAGTTTCGCACGTGAGGCCAGCCCTTATGTGCACACCAAGCTTTCCAGTGTGGATCTGAATGCGACCGTCAAGTGCGACGCTGCGACGATGACAGACGCACAAGATAGCCAATCATGTGACCGCCAAACGAGAGATCGTCGGCCGCCGCAGGCTCCGGTCTGCGGACCACCCTGTCCCCCTAATGCGCGCTGGCGCGAACGCAGCGCCCACCCCGCAGAAAACGCGAGCTGTAAAATCCGAATTACGAAGACGGAACGAGTGCAAGGCTTCCTGGCCTACCTTTGAGCGGTGCGGGATCGAGTTCGAGCGTGGGAGTGAATGTGCTCACCGGCGGCAAGCTCGGCCAGACGGTTAGCCTCCGCGTAGCTGAGGCACAGCGCGCCGGCAGTCCCCGCAGGAGCGGGACGCCCAGATGAGCCTCCCGCGCCACCGCTCGGGGTCATCAGGCGGCCAGCTCGACCATCCGCTTGACGTATCCCAAGTTCGCACAAGCTTCGTCCAGCAATTCCCGCGGTAGATATTGACAGGCGTTTCGCGAACGCCGCCCCACCCCGTGCGCATCCTCCGCTGCTGCTAGTCCAGGGGAATGCCGCCGGCCCTGGCGAGAACCGATGCGCGCTTCCCGATGTTGTTCTTCTCCTGTCAAGTCTTGTATTTTCCGTCGATTTGCCCGTCCTCGCCGCAGTAGGCGTCCACCGTCACGAACCGGCGCTGATGTTCCAGCACGGCGTTGCGCGCCGTGATGGCCTCGATCTTCGCCATCGCGCCGAGGTAGCCGCGCCATCAGCCGTTGGGTGACATCTCGCCAGTGCGAAGCTTCTCCTCGCCCATGATGTAAGCCCCGTGGGGCGCTACGTGAAAGACCAACCGTGGTTCGATCACGGTGACGGGAGAGAGCGCGGCCCCGTTCTCTTATCCACGAGCGCGGAACGACCGTCGGTAATGGCGACGGTCATCTTCTCATCGTCGTGGCGCTGTCGTCAGTGGTGGGTCGGTTTGATCCCGGAGGGCTGACGTCGACAATACCGACAGCAGCCGTTTCGTCTTCGTCAGGGCTACCCTCAGCAATACTGAGGTCAGCCAAAGGGTCCGAACTGAAATCAGACCCTCCTGATTCCATCCAAATGCGGACGGTATTCAGATCATCCGGTCAACAGCACAACCGCGAGGGCGGCGACGAACGCCGCTAGCGGCAGAAGCCGCTACTCAGCATATACCCCCACACGGCGAGCAGTAGGATCCAGGTGCCAACCGCGACGGATATCGCCGAGATTAGGTGGTGGAACATGGTAGCCTCCAAAAGGAAAACGCCCCGCTGACGGGGCGCTGTGTGGGGCGTCTGCCCCAAAAGCTTGTTCTAGGTTTTGACCTCTTACTCAGTAGGACAAACGACGAGGTGCAGTCGTGAGCCGGCCTCGGGGTGCCCCAGTTTCGACAAGATGCTCCCCATGCATGCGCTGAGCCGTCTTGGCCTTAGCCAGATGCGCATGGCGCCGCGTCATGTTCATCGACGAGTGGCCTCAGCACGTCCTGCACTTCGGCTAGATCGGCTCCGTTCTGGAGCGGCCAGGAGGCGAACATGTGGCGGAGCGAATGGATCGTGGCCTTGCCATGCGCGGGCTCCCCCAAGAGTTCCCCTCATCTGATGGGGGGGACCTTCGAGGCAACTTTTGGGAAGAACGCTCGTCCGACTATCATCACGGGGTCGAGCCCGGGGCTCACCGGTGGGATCGCTGCGATCTCCGTCAACCGCCCATTCGCTCCTGGGCGTGACACTGACGAGGGTAAGGCGCGGTGGTCGTCGGATTGACCACCATCCTAGGACCAGCGTCGGCAAACACTCGCAGTCACCTCGCTTGGTCGTTCGCACGGAGAAGTCGCCGGCGCCTCCAAGCGTGGGCCTGCGAGAGGGCTCTTATGGAGATCGCTCACTGGCGGTGGTCGTCGGCAACGACCACCATTCTAGGCCAGCTCCTCCCGGGCCCCATCGTGTCAACCCTAGACGCCCTTGGGTTGATCACGATGACCGCGCGGGACGCGTCAGCTCAGTGATCGAGTGTCATCGTCCGCTGTTAAAGGGGTCTCTTATAACAGAACGCGATAATGGTCGTGGTTGCTAGACCGTCAGTCGGCAATCGCTGCATCTGCCAGCAGGGCGCACACCCCGCACGCCTCGTTTCCCCCTGGTGATCTCGGCCCCGAGTGCCCCTACAGCGTCCGCCCACTCGGGTCGCTTGGACACATCCCGACCGAAGTTCCGTCGGTCGATCCCAAGGTGGTCCGCAATGCTCGGGTAGGGAAGCCAGTCGATACCTGAGGCGAACGCCGCTTGCACGTATTCGATGGCTGCCTTGACGTGTCCCGTCAGCTTGAACCCAAGGGGCTCCCAGCGCCGCACTGTGCAGCCCGGAAAGATGCTCACTAGGGCCGCCGGGATACGGCTAACCGGCGCCGCGATGACATAGGCGTCCATCGGCACGCATGTGTCACCGTCGAGCTTGCGGACGCGACCACGGCAAATCGCTTGCAACAGCAAGTTACGGTGTTCCCCCTCTATGGTCTGCTTGATGTCGTCCTCGGGCATCTCGTGCCGATCCACTGGCTTGCCCTGGGCAAGGTGCGTCAGAGCGGTATAGAGGCTTGGCCGCATGAACAGGGTGCCCGCCAAGATCACGTTGGGGATGTCTGTGTAATCGTTGGTCGCCATGTGACGCCCCCAGGTGATGAAATTCACGTTGTCCGCAACCGCCTCGGATAGCTGTCGGCAAACTTCACGCTCTACATCGGGCAGTCCCCGTGTGGCCTTGTGGTGGACCACCAGCCATCGCTCAGTTGGCTTCGAGAGAATTGTCTTAACTATGCCGTCGGTCAGCTCTGGCCCTCTCCGCTGCCACCCGCTTTTCGATCCTGCGGTGTACCAGACGTGGACCGTCAGGGGCGTGTAGTCCTTCACGGCAGACCGAAGGCGGCACAGGTTTCCACGATGCGTCTCGATGTCCGCGTAGGTGTGTCGCACCCGACCGCTGGCGTCTAAGACCAGGAGGGGCACCAAGTCCGCCGGTAGGCTGTCCTCGTAGGTAAGCATTGCGTTTCCCGTCGGGCCATCATGGCGAACCCGTGCTGTTCGTCCCCCCAGGACAAACAAGCTGGTCACTGCGGCGCGTTGGTCATCGCGACAGGTATCGACTGCCCCAAGCACATCATTCAGAGCGACCCCATGCTCATGCGCGAAGTCGGGGATCGGCAGGGGCTCCCCATCACCAACCGTGCGCACCTTTGCGAAAAGGTCCTCGATGCAGTCGGTCAGCGCCGGGAAGCGCGCGCGGAGCGGTTTGAACAATGCAGCGAGATCATCCCGGTTGAGACTGATGGCAGTGCCCGGGAGCCATGCCTCGTCCCACACCCGGCAGCGGCGGGGTTTTCCGCGGTAATGGAACTCGGCTGCGGCATCGAAGGACCGGCCCCGAGTGTGGCGCTCAACGCGCTGCTGTGTGGTAATGAGCACCTGGGCATTGGCAGCATCGGCGGACCCCAGCGTGTTGGCTTTCTCATCGCTGGTTAGGACCGCGACGCACTCCCTGGGGAGGTCCAGTTCAGCAACCAGCGTCTTCGCCTGTTCGATGCGTCCGACGCAGATCACCATGCCCACGTCGCGACGCGCTTCATCTTGCACGAGCGCCCGCGCAAAATGGATGACGGTCTGAGATTTGCCTACTCCCGGGTCGCACGAGGACAGCCACACCTGAGGCGGGCAGCATCCGTCAGCCATCGCCTCCAGCGTCCTCGCGATGTCGTCCAGGGCTGCCCAGTGCGCGTCAGAGGGCCAATGATCATGCGCCGCGAAGTAGCCCCGCAGCGCAGTCATCGTGTTCTCGCACAGGCTCCTGTGCAAGTTGGTGATGTTGGTCATGGTGTCCTTGCAAGAGAAAAGCCCGCGCTGTGGCGGGCCTTCGGTTGGACTCTGCGGGATCGAGGTGTGTGCGATCAGGCTCGCCTCGCAGCCTCACGCGGGGGGGTTCACGGTGCCTCCTCCTCGTCCCACCCGGGCTCAGGCGGTGTTGGTTCTGGGATGCCCGGAATCCGGATCATTGGCACGAGAATGTTAGGGCCACCGCGAACGACTAGCTCCATTTCCGTCATCGCCGTCAGCATCGCCCAATGGCCCTCCGCGCCATGCGCAGGTCGTTGCGGCTCATGCCCTGTTGCTTCATTAATTGCTCGCCGTACCGCGCCAGTCGCGTAAGGATGGCCGCGTGATCCACAGCGATTCTAACTGACGGCATCTTCTTTGGTGGTGCGTAGGCGGCGTTGTCCAGCATTACGGCCCGTATCACCAGGTTCTCTTCCCGGCTCAGTCCCGGGATCGCATTCGCTGCATCCTCGACAGCACTCTCGGCCATAGCGCGGAACTGCTCAACGCCGCGCTGTTTGGCCATTGGTAGGTTGTCCCGTTGCGATTTTGGTGCACTACGAGCCGCACTCCGTGGTTTCTTCTGTGCCATGCGTAGCAATCATCTCCACCGCGATCCAGGGTGCCGCCCGCAGGGCATCCGCAGGGTGCACGAAGGGACAATCTCGGCGCCGCTGCATATCAGCAGCCAGCAGCCGCATCCATCAGCAGGCAGCCGCATGTGGTCATGCAAGAAACCGATTCCCTAAAAACGTCAGCATGCAGGGTTTGAGGTTGTTACAAGCGTTTTCGAGTTTCTCCAGCTGGTGTCCATGACGCGGTGCTAAGCTCTAGCGTTCAGCCGTCTGCTCAGCCACAGCATACTAAGCTTTCGGTCCTCGCTCGGTCTGTCCCTGGTGGTCGCCTCAGGGTGATCTTCTGGCCCATTCGTCTCAATAGGCGCCACTCCCCGACCGGCGCAGGAATCGCCCCAGGGACTCGCCAGAAGCCCTCGGCGCCACCGCATGTCAGCCGGTAGCACCCGGAACCATCTCGTGTCCTCCCCGGTCAGCCGCATATTGATCATGCGCTGATCGCATTGCTCATGGTGGTCTCTCCTTTACTTGCTGTAAGTTGTTGTCGCCTCGGGTTGCTCCTGGTGAACGGCGCGGGGACGTCACCGAACCCCAGGAAGCCCGGCGCCGAGCACCCCCGGCTTGAATCCAGGCGGTCAAAGCCGTTATCCTGCTTCTCGGCGGGATCGAGCGCGCGCCGGCGTCCGAACTTTCTGCTCGCGTTCCGGTTTTTGCATAGCGCCGGTCTGGCTGATCGGGGACAACGGGGGGCGTTCCACGCCTTCAGGGGAGAAGAGAGGAGACCTTCATGACTAGCAAATTGACAGCTCTTTCAATTCTGGCCGGCTTGGGGCTCGCAACCGCCGCAAGCCTGAGCGGGACGGCATCGGCTGCGCCGCCAGTGGCTGGCATTGTCGGCTGGGCATATTCGACCGTCGCGGGATGCCCCTACATCGAGTGGCGGCTCGCGAAGCACCCCGACGGTCAAGTAACCGGCATTGCGTACTACAGTGACATGAGCGGTACCAGCCAGGTCACCGGAACCTTCAGTCAGGGTGGCCAAATCCAACTGACGCTGACCTCTGTGATGGGCAACGGTCCGGTTGGCACGGCCACCGGAGTGAAGGAGTCCGATGGCGCTGCGAACATTACACTGACCGGTACTGGCTGCGCCAATATGCACATGAGAACGAAGCCGGTAGCGGATATACTTACGTATCACCAATCGAACCAATAAACGGCACCCACTCCGCCGATCGGGCCGGCCGCCCTTTTGCGCGCCGATTGACACACAACTGGCGAACGAACCGCGATCAGCGATGGAGAGACAGATGTCGAAGGCAAGCAGGACACTCGCAGTCGCTATACTAGTGACCGCGGTGGCCGCCGGCCCTAGCATGGCCGCCGTTCACCTGAGCGGGCAGGTCCAGGCCGGCGGTGGGGCGGTCGCACAGTCTGCGGTCACGCTCTGGGCTGCGAGTGCCGGCGCGCCGAAGATGTTGGCACAGACGCAGACAGGTTCTGATGGTCGATTCGCGATCGCTAGCGATCAGTCAGCCGGCGATGACGCGATCCTGTATCTAGTCGCTGCGGGCGGCGTAGCCACGGTGAACAAGGCCACCGGGGACAACAAGGCGATTGGGTTTATCGCGGTGCTGGGCAGCAAGCCGCCGGCCACGGTCGTGGTGAAAGAGTTTACCACCGTTGCATCAGTTTGGACTGCGACGCAATTCCTCGACGGCACGGCGATCAAAGGATATCCGCTCGGTCTGCGCATCGCCGCCGCCAACGTTCCCAACTTCGTCGATCTGGAGACCGGAGGTTACGGCACCGCCATTCAGGATGCGCTTAACAGCACACAGACGCCAACGATGGCCAACTTCGCGACGCTCGCCGACCTACTGGCCGGCTGCGCCACCCGTGTTACAATCGACGCGTGCGGCAAACTGTTCACCGCGGCCACGCCGCCCGCTGGCGGTGCGCCCACCGACACGCTTGGCGCGGCCGAAGCGATCGCCCGCTATCCATGGCATCAGCCGGACAGACTCACATGGGGTGTTCTTCGTCAAGGCTTATCTACGGCGCATGTATTTTTCTCCTTGCAGCGGATCCAAGGCTCGAGCCCGCTTTGCTATGCGGCAGGCGATCACCGCATCCACTCACATTCGGTCGGGCACCAGGGCCCGCACCACGATCCCTCATTCTTTGAGGAGACTGGGCTCAGGAAGGTGGGATCCATCTCTTTGAGACGGCCTGTTGCAGCCACGTCTGTCCACGATCGCCACCTGCCTGGATCCGGCAGGCCGACCTTGGGACCGACCCGCGGATTGGGTTGATTTAACTATTGGCCTCGGGCCTCCAATACCTTGAGATCGGCACCCAGCGGTACTACGCCTTCAGTCACGTAACGCCAGAGCGCCACGAGCAATTTGCGCGCCAGTGCGACGACAGCGATGCGACGCATTTTGCCGCGCTTGTCACCAACACGCTCGTAGAACCATCGGCTCAGCGCGCTGCCAGGTTGGTGTCGCAGCCACAGCCATGCTAGTTGGATCATGGTTTTGCGCAAGCGAGCATTGCCCGCTTTTGAGATGCCTTGCTCGACGTCTATCCCGCCGCTCTTCCAGGGGCTTGGCGTCAAACCCGAGTACGCCGCCAACTCCCTTCGATTGCGGAAATCACGATAGAACGCTTCCAACGACAGCACGGAAGCGAATTCCGGTCCAATACCGCGAAGGCGCAATAGTTGGCTGCCGTACGATGCAACTGGCGTGGGCTTTACCTTCGGGTCTTGCAGAAGTTTCTCAGCTGCTGATCGCGTCGGCTGCAGAGCTAGGTCTCGCTCGGCCTCGATCTCTCGGAGCTGCGTGATCACCAATTCCAGGCGCTCGATCTCCCGAATGAGCTCCGTTTTCAACCGCGGCGGCAACGGTTGGCCACTCCAACAACGGAGTTCCTCGAGGTGATCGCGGCGGTCCTTGCGCATCGGTTCGAAGTCGAACACGCCCTGCGTGGCCAGCAGCCCTTTGATCCGGTTTACGTGTCGGACCCGTTCCGTAACCAGCGTTCCGCGTTCGCGTGTCAGCCGCCGCTCATCCTCCTCTGCCCGGCTTGGTGGTCGCACCATCGAACAAACTTGCCGTTCTCCGCGCGCCCAACTCATCAGCGAGCGCAGTAGCTTCTCGGCATCGACCCGGTCGGTCTTGACCCGTCGGCTGCGCCGGTCCACCGCGATGGATGCGGCATCAACAACGTGGCTTTCCACGCCACTGGCTCCCAGTAGGCGGTGCACCCAGAAGCCATCAAGCCCAGCCTCGTAGATCGAGATGATCTTCGCCGGTCCTCCACACCGCCGTTCAGCTTCCGCTCTCAGACGCGACAAGAGGTTCAACAACGCCGTGCTGTCGCCGGCGTCAATTCGGTACTTGCTGATCTTGTCGCTGTGCGGGACGCTGACGGCAAGCAACCAGCTTGACCGGCTCAATTCCAGAGCCACAAACAACGAGATATCGTACTCTTGTGCGGTGGTCGTCGGGTGCAGGACGCGGGCGGTGCCATGCATCGGTCAATCTCCATCGGAAGGAATAGCAACCTCGGATCATCCCCGGCTGCCATCCACCCGCATAGAATCTCTTCGCGCTGCTACAGCAGTTCTATCCCGTCCCGGAGGGGAAAAATCTCCGCGCTGTCCCGTTCATGCCGTATCTGAGTTTCGTGCCCAGCGCCTGGGTGCTGCCGCTCCGGTTCACCGGGGGAGGTCTGAGCGGGGCCGGCAAGCTCATGATCGACAGCCAGGGCAACGTATGGGCCGGTGACAATTTCCTCGCCGGATTCCAGAATCAGGATGCGCTTTGGGCCGGCCACCTCTCTAAGTTCGCCTCCGACGGTCAGCCGCTCTCGCCGATGACCTCCGGATTCACCGGCGGCGGCGTGGAAGGGATCGGCTTCGGGCTCGCCATCGATGCGCATGACAACGTGTGGGGCACCACATACGGCAGCAGAGCGATTGTCGTCTTCGACAAGAACGGCAAGGCGCTCTCGCCGGCCGACGGCTACACCTTCAATGGCCGGCTTGGATTAATGCAGGGTATCATCGTCGCCCTGAACGGCGATGTCTGGGCCGTGGACATCGAGAAGGGTCAGCTGGTGCATATCCCCAAAGGGGATCCATCCAAGGGTGAGCTGCTGTTCCAGCCCCACAGCGGCAGTCCCGGGGAGAACCCCGGTCGGCTGGCCGCACCCTTCCACCTCGCGATCGACCAGCAGGACCGGATCTGGGTCACGAATGCCGCCGCCGATTGGGTGACTCGGTTCCCCGCGTCCGACCCGAGCAAGGCAGAGACCTTCAAGGCGGGTTACAGCGGCAGTGGTCTCGCCATCGACAGCAAGGGCAACGTCTGGATTACGAACCGCCTGGGCAACTCGGAACGCGGTCGCGCCATACTGGGAAAGATGGTCGAGACGGCGCGGGCCGGAGGCAACATCGATCCCATTCTGGTAGCGGGCATGGTCGAGCAGCAACCGGGCCCTGAGGGGGGCAGCGTCACGGTATTGCGACCCGACGGGACCGAAGTTCCTGGCTCTCCTCTTATGGGCCGCGGCCTTGCCGGCCCCTGGGCCGTGGCCGTTGACGGCAACGACCACATCTGGGTCTCCAACTTTGTCAGCTCATCGGCCGGCATCGTGGAGCTGTGCGGCGCCCGCACCGAGAACTGCCCCTCCGGCAAGAAGATGGGCGATGCGATCTCACCGCCCGGCGGCTACGTCGGCGGCGGCCTGCAGATGCAGGTCGATGTCGATATCGATCCGGCTGGAAATGTTTGGGTGAGCAACAACTGGCAGGATTACAGGAGCGCACTGGGCAAGGTGGCCGAGCCGCTGTCCACGCTCGGCGCGGGCCAGGGACTCGTGGTGTTCTATGGCATGGCCAAGCCAGTCCGCACGCCACAGATCGGGCCCGCGAGGCCATACGAATGAACTAGCGCTAACGCGCCGACACCGTTGTTGCGGGAGGCACCATGAGCGAACACGCTTTAGGCAAGGCGCCGAGGCGCGGAAAGGCCGTTGAGGAATTCAAGGAGCTCGCAGCTCTTTCTGCCTACCTCTACGTTTGCCTCGGCGCCGTGATCGTGTTCAAGAGCGCCGTTTTGCGGGAGGCGGGCATAAGCTACGCGATATGGGGCATCGCGTTGGTGAAGGCCTTGATCCTCGGCAAGTTCCTGCTTCTCGGGCGCATGCTGCATATCGGCAAACGATACCGGGATAAGCCGCTCATCTGGCCGACGCTCTATCACTCCCTGATGTTTTTGGTCCTGCTGCTCATCCTGACGACGATCGAGGAGGTTCTCGTCGGCCTGATTCATCGCAGGGCGGTGGCCGACTCGCTTACCCACGTCGTCGGCCCCACATTTTTTCAAGGGCTTGCCGTCAGCTTCATCATGTTTCTGATCCTGGTCCCCTATTCCGCATTCACTTGCCTCGGAGACGTGCTTGGCGAGCGGGAGCTATTTCGGTTGTTTTTTGTAGATCGCTCCGCTGGTGCGTCTCTCCACGATCGCCTGGTTGATCGTCCCGTTCCTCCGGTGCAGACCCGTGGTTGAGGCGGCCGTGCAATCGATCTCTGCGATGCAAAGCGATGGCCCACGCTAGCATCGCGATCTACCGCGGATGAATGGCGGGTAGCCAGGGTGCCGCGCTGGCCGGTGGCGGCCGCCATCCGCCGTTGCTGCACAGACCGAGGTCACGACAGGCGCTGTCGCTGGTGGGTGGTCGCTGCGTGTCCACCTCGGGTGGACCCTAGTGAGTCGCTCGATGCTCGCGGCATGTGGCCTACGCGGCCCCTCAGGAGTCGCCTGGAGGCCCTGCGGGCAGCCCCGCACCATCCCCACCCGCCAGCACGTGGACCGGCCTGCATGAGTCTCTGTGAGTCACCACGGGCCATGTCATGTGGAGGGCGTCGGGTATCGAAAGGGATCAGGCGAACCGGACGTGTTCCTGAGCGTCGCTCTCCGACCTCCTCAGGAGCCTGCTTTATTTCTTTACCGAAGTGAGGAGCGGGATACCTAAACCGAACTTCCTTCTTTCGGAGAGTGTGAAGTGGCAGGAACAGTAGGGACAGAAGCACGAGACTGGTCCCAAACGTAGCCATGTAATCCGGAAATTTGGACTTGTACTCGCGGCGGTGTTGTGCCAATGCGTTGCCATGTATATCGAAGCTGTTCCGAATCGGAACTCGCCTCCCGCCATTCTGCTGCGCGAGAGTTACCGCCAGGATGGCAAGGTCCGTAAGCGCACGATCTGCAACCTCTCCGATTGGCCCGCCGAGCACGTTGAAGGCCTGCGCGGTGTTCTCAAAGGCGGCGTTGTCATTCCGGCCGAGCGGGATGCGTTCACCATCACCCGCAGTCTGCCGCACGGGCACGTTGCAGCAGCGCTCGGGACTGCCCGCAAGATAGGGCTTGATCGGATGCTCGGCGATCGCGAGCGATACCGTGATCTTGCCCTCGCGCTGATGATCGGGCGCATTATCGAGCCGGCATCCAAGCTCGCCACCGCTCGTGCACTTTCCTCCGCCACGGCTGCATCGAGCCTTGGCGAAATGCTTGGCCTCGGTGAGGTCGACGAGGACGAACTCTATGCCGCACTGGACTGGCTGCTGGAACGCCAGCCTGCCATCGAGACAGCCTTAGCCAAGCGCCATCTCAGCGATGGCACACTGGTGTTATATGATGTCTCGTCAAGCTACATGGAAGGCCGCTGCTGCCCGCTCGCCCAGCGTGGCTACAGCCGCGACGGCAAGAAGGGCACGCTGCAAATCATATACGGCCTACTCTGCGCTCCCGATGGCTGTCCGATCGCCATCGAGGTGTTTGAGGGCGATACCGCCGATCCGATTACGCTTGCCAATCAGATCGAAAAGCTGAAGCGGCGGTTCCATCTCGACCACGTGGTCATGGTCGGTGACCGTGGCATGATCACCCAAGCACGCATCACCAATGACGTTAAATCGGCAGGCTTCGACTGGATCACGGCACTGCGCGCGCCGGCGATCAAGGCGTTGATGGAAACCGGCGCTTTGCAACTCTCGCTGTTCGATCAGCGCGACTTGGCCAGTATCACGGCGCCCGAATTTCCGGGTGAGCGCCTGATCGTTTGCCGTAATCCCGATCTCGCCGTCGAGCGCGCCCGCAAGCGGGAGGATCTGCTGGCCGCCACCGAACGTGACCTCTCCCGTATCCAGATCGCGGTCGCTCGCAAGCGCAATCCCCTCCGGGGCGCTGCGCGGATCGCACTCGCGGTTGGCGCGGTGATCAACAAGCACAAGGTAGGCAAGCATTTTGTCATCGAGATCACCGATACCGTCTTCAGCTTCGCCCGCAAGACCGCCGAGATCGTCGCTGAAGCAGCAACCGATGGCGTCTATGTCGTGCGCACCAGCCTGCCGGAAAGCGCGCTCGATGACACCACGACCGTGCGAAGCTACAAGTCGCTTGCGCTTGTGGAGCGGGCCTTTCGCTGCATCAAAACCGTCGATCTGCAGATCAGGCCTGTCCATCATTGGCTGGCAGACCGCGTGCGGGCCCACGTCTTCCTGTGCATGTTAGCCTACTACCTCGAATGGCATATGCGGACCTGCCTGGCGCCAATGCTGTTCGATGACGCCGATAGGGAAGCGGCCGAAGCCTTGCGAGACAGCGTAGTGTCGGAAGCGCAACGTTCCCCGGCTGCCATCGCCAAGCAGACCACAGGGCTCACCACGGACGGCCTGCCGGTGCATAGCTTCCGTTCATTGCTCGGCGATCTGGCAACCGTAGTGCGCAACACCATCACCACCGCGATCACACCGGACTATCGCCTTACCGTCGTCACAAGGCCAACACCGCTGCAGCAGAAGGCATTCAATCTCCTCGGCGTCAACTGTAGCCAGTAATCCACAGGTCGCGAGACAGAATGTATAGATGCTTCAGTAACTTGCGTGTCTCGAGGCTAGGAAGTTCGGCCTAAAAGGTCGTGTCGGCGCGGAATTGCTCAGGGTTTAGGCCCGTCGCAAGGAACCACGACCCGCGCGGCGTGCCTTTCAGTCTCCTCACGACGCTGCCGCGGTGGTGGCCTCCTCGATCATCCGATAGACGGAGCTACGCGCGACCCCGAGCCGCTTGGCGACGTGCGCCGGCTTCTCGCCCGCCGCTATAGCTGCCCTGATCTCATCGGCTTGCCGCCGGACAGTTGGAGCGCGGCCCTTGTATTTGCCGGCGGACTTGGCCTTAGCGATCCCCTCGCGCTGGCGTTCAAGCATCACCTCCCGTTCCCACATGGCGACCCCTCCCAGGATGGTCAGCACCAGCCGCGCCGTGGGGTTGCGAGTGTCGAGCCTCTCGCCGCCCATACTGAGCACGACAAGGCCGATACCGCGCTTGGATAGATCGGTTTCGATGGCCAGCAACTCCGCGGTGGACCGTGCCAGCCTGTCTGGCTTGGTGACCACCAGCACGTCGCCTTCGCGCATAAAAGCTAGGCAGTCCCGTAGGTCGGCGCGCTGTGCCACGCTCGACACTTGCTCACTGAACAGCCGCTCGCACCCAGCGCCCCGCAAGTCGCGTTCCTGTGCCTCCAATCCGGCTTTCTGGTCCGCTGTGCTGGTGCGCGCGTAGCCGACAAGCATCGGGTCACTCCTGTCCCCAACCGGCAGCGTTGCGGGTCCTCTCCGGTAGCACCAGGGCACCGGGGGTCCACCGGGGGTCGAACCTGGATCACAGCGATGCGAGGGATCGTTTTGGCGCGGGTCCTTCGGGGGTTACCCGGGTGGCGCCGTCGGGTGCTGCCACTCTCGCATGTATGGAGCTGGGGGGACGCCGACCTGCCTGATCCACTCGCCCATTGCGCACCCTTGTGCATTGCTCCAACCCGGTGCTACAAAGGCTCAGGTGGCTCTAAGCGTAAGCTACTGATTTTGCGTGGAATATCGTGTCGCGTCGAGGGTCTCATCCCCTCCGCCATCATTATCGACTAGGCCCTTGTGGATTCGGGGACTTTTCAATCAGAAAGTCTCGGTTCCCACCGATGTTCCCAAAATGATGCTTCGGTTGTGGAGAGCGGCCCAGACACAACCCAGGATACAATCGGCGAAGTTCCACCCGAAGCGGACGAATCCCACGATCGCGCAATAGGTATCACGCGGACTGATTTGTTCTTGCTTCGTTCCGCGCCATCGCGCACTCTGCCGATGTGCCCGACGACGCCACTCTGCCCAGTCCAGACAGACCATCCCAGCCGCCCGGTGATCGGGCGTTGATCCTCGCCTGCTCCGTGCGCCGGCTGCGCAAATGGTGGCTGGAGGTACGGTGTCCGTGCCGCGTTATCCATATTCCGCTGCGACTGATGGCAGCCAACCGGGAGCTAGCCGACCAGTCGATCGCCGATGTCCTGGTGCAGCTCCGGTGCCCGAAGTGCGGCGACCGCCCCACTCTGGTCGCTTTGGAGGAAGACGCAGCGGCAACCTCTCCGGACCGGATGGGCGGCTACGGGTGGAAGGTGGTGCTGATCGAGTAGTCCGTCGCCCAGCGCCCACCCTATATCCAAGCACGGCTAGGGGTGCTCAATGCGAACCGTTCATCTGCCTTGCCTTGCAGTCGTGGTAGCGCTCGGCAGCGCGCTAATTACTGCGCCTGCCAAGACCGATGGGGGTAACGGGCACGAGTGGAACCATGGCTATTCGAACCATGGTTCTTGGAAACATAACTGGTGGGAGCACCGCGACGGGTGGGGACCAGGGGCCTTTTTTGCACCTCCGCAGGTCTACTCTCCGCCGCCAGCGTACTATTCCGCGCCCCCGCAAATTGCCCCGATTACCCCGCCGCCGGCGGTCTATGGGCCGCCAAACTATTATTCTGGGCCCCCGCAAATTACCCTGCTTACCCCACCGCCGACCTTCTACGGGCCGCCAGTTTCATCGTTTATGAGCGTGCCTTAGCGGACTGCTGCCAGGGCCCGGTTAAGTTTTGGCGCCGGCCGGCAGTCGTGGGCGGCTTGAGCATTGGCGTAGGTAGCGCACAGCTCGGCTAGCGCTCGCCCCCGCCTGGCCCGCGATCAGGCGATCCCCCTACCCCGCAGTAAACGCAGGGTTCGTGGGCCCATTCAGCGCATCCGGCACATGCGAGCATGGCCAGCATGGCGAACGCCAACAAAAGGCGATCCATGATGATCACATGGGGCAAACTCATGACCGCGCCAGCCTGCCAGCCCTTGGCCCTCGTCGAACCCTATGCCGATCTGCTCACGGCCCGCGCTGCCTTGGCTGCCCGTGGCGACTTGACCTATGGAACCGTGACTCCGGCCCGGTGCCAGAAGTGCCCAGGCGCCGATCACGGTCGCGCTCGTGGATGATCCTGCTGCGGAGCGCATGGGATCGAGTGGCTGGCCTGTGGTGCTAATCGAACCGGCAACCCCGTAATCCGTTCTCTACGCATGCAGCCTGTCCCGCAGAAAGCTCGCCACGGGCATCTGATCCACTACTTCCGCGAGCTACCATCCGAAAGGCGGCCGCAGGATCCAACCGGAGACGGCGCCCGGCTGGACCTTCCAGTTAGTCGAACATGGGGGCGAATACCCCGACAACATGCCACAGGCGGTCATTGCCACAGACGCGCAGGGCCGGTCCTGCACCTACGTCGCCGTTCAGGAGAATGGGCGCGTGGTCGATAGCATATGCTTCGAGATGGTAAGAGACGCGGATCCGCCCTAAAGTTTCTCCTGAAAAGATGCTGGCAACGACAGGGGCGCGCTCCTACATCGCGGAACGCGGCTGGACACCAGATTGATCCTTTGCACCGCCTGGGGGGGCCGCCCGCGTGATCCGAAACCGCGTTCAGGTCCTGGCATTCGCGATCCCGGCGATGCTGATGATCGCACCCGCCGTCGCCGGAACCCCGCTCTACCTATCGGCGAACACGCCGAAAGCGCAGATCGATTCGGGCCCAACGCTATCGCTCGGGCGCGTGGGTCTCGATGCGTGCCCCGGCGGCCTTTGCCGGACGGAGCCGCACAGCAACCTGTTTTACTTCATCACAAAGGGCACCCACCCGATCGAGCCGGCGCCGGGAATTGCGCCTTAGCCCGCCTCGGGTTGCACGTCGATGGCCGCCAGAATGCATATAAAAATCTGGGACCATCGTACGACTTGTTCAAAACTGATAGGGGGAGCGGTGCCTACTCCCGAGAGGACGCAACGCGGTCAGGCCGCGCCCACCAAGCGGTCCTGCCAGCATGATGGATGTGCAGGGTTTTTGTTTCGGTATAGTCCTCCACTGCAGCGCGCCCGAGTTCGCGACCTGATCCGCTCTCTCGGTAGCCGCCAAATGGCAACTCGGGTGTGCCATCCAGGAATGTGTTCATCCAGACCGTGCCCGCTCGGACTCGGCGACCGATGGAGAGGCAGCGATCCAGCCGGGCACTCCAGACGGCGGCCGAGAGCCCGTAACTCGTGTTATTCGCAATGCGGACTGCATCCTCCGTTGTCTCGAACGTTATTGCCGAAACGACTGGGCCAAAAATCTCCTCGCGGGCAACGCGCATCTCGGGGCGGATGTTCGACAGAACCGTGGGGCTCATAAACAGTCCGGGCAGGTCGCTCAATCGTGACCCGCCGCTACGCAGCGTAGCACCCTCGTCGACCGCCTCGGCCACCCGCTGTTCTACTGAGCGCAGATGCTCGGCACTGATCAAGGCTCCTACCTTCGTCGCTGGATCCAACGGGTCTCCCACTTTAACCGTGCTCGCATATTTGGTGACCTCAGTGAGGAAGGATTCCGCGATCGAGCGCTCCAGGATGAGGCGACTACCGGCATTGCAACACTCTCCGGCATTGAAGAACGCGCCGAGCACGGCCGCATCGACTGCGGCATCCATATCCGCATCGGCAAACACGATTTGTGGGTTCTTGCCCCCCAACTCGGTGATCACCTTCTTCAAGGAATCGGCCGCGACGCGCATGGCCTGTTTGCCGACCCTGGTCGACCCCGTGAACGAGACCATGTCAACCATTGGGTGGGACATCATGGCGGCGCCGACGTCGGGTCCCGTACCCGCGATAATATTGGCGACGCCCGGCGGCAAACCGGCCTCCAGCAGCAGCTTCCCCAGCCTGAGAGTGGAGCCTGAGGTCATCTCGCTGGGCTTCACCACCGCTGTGCATCCTGCCGCAAGTGCAAAGGGCAGCTTTTGGCTGAGGATCAAGAAAGGAAAGTTCCAGGGCGTGATGAGCGATACCACGCCGATCGGCTCACGTATGACTACACCGAGCCGGGTCGAGCCAATCTGGGCGTAACTGTCCCCGTGCACATCACGCGCCAGCCCGGCGGCATATCGCCAAATGTCCACTGCGCTGGCTGTCTCGCCGCGCGCTTGTGTCAGGGGCTTGCCGCTCTCCAGAACGTCGAGGAGCGCCAGTTGCTCCAGATCCGCCTCAATGAGGTCGGCCGTCTCATGCAGAATGTGCGCGCGCTCCGCCCCGGTCATCTGCGGCCACGGCCCTTCGTCGAACGCGCGCCGTGCCGCGCGGACAGCAGCTTCCACCTCCTCATGGCCGGCCTGCGGAAAACGGGAGACGACGACGCCGTGCGCAGGGCTGACTCGCTCCATCATGCGCCCGTTGGCCGGGTCAGTGAGCCTACCATCGATGAGAAGTTTCAGCGGATCGGCTACTCGTGAAAGAGCAGCACGAAGGTTCGGAGCGGCTTGATCCGCGGCGATAATATTAGTGTTCATCGGCGAAATTCCTGGTATGTGTCTTGGAAGGGGAAATCATGCGCTTGCCATGACGCCAGTGTCTGTGCCAGGCGACGGCAAATTATAAGGATATCCACGCATGCGTATTATATCGGCGGCCTTCTCGCCGATCATGATAGTCGGGGCATTTGTGTTGGAGGAGACGATGCGCGGCATAATCGAGGCATCGACGACCCGCAACCCTTCCAGCCCGCGCACGCGCAGAGCGGTATCGACGACGGCATCGAACCCACTACCCATCCTGCAGGTCCCGACGGGGTGGTAATCGGTCTTGCAAGTACGGCTGGCGTACTTGATCAGATCGTCGTCACTGTCCTGGCCTTGGCCCGGCATCCGCTCGGCGAGAATGAAAGGTTTCAGCGCGGGTTGACGGAGCAATTCGCGTGCCATGCGCAGGCCGGCAACTGATACCGCACGATCATGAGGTTCGGACCAGTAGTTTGGATCGATCAGCGGCATGGCACGGGGGTCGGCCGAGGCAAGGCGTACCGTACCGCGCGAATGCGGCCGCAGACACGCCGAATTCAGGGTTACGCCAGCATTGCGTAGCTTCTCCACACCTGCTTCGATCCCGGAACCGAGGCCGAGATGAAACTGAATGTCCGGCCATTGCGGATCGGCATCAACAGACCAAAAGCCGCCGGTCTCAAACAGGGTCGAAGCGACCGGTCCCTGCCTGAACAGCAGGTACTGCAGCCCAGCCCAGAAAGCCCAGTGAGCCTTGGCATAACGATCGTAGGTGTGGGCGCCCGTGCACTCCGCGATCACGAACAGATCGAGATGATCCTGCAGATTGCCACCTACGCCGGGAAGATCATGCACGACATCGACGCCGACCGCGCGCAGATGATCGGCCGGTCCGATCCCCGAAAGCATGAGCAGGCGCGGCGAACCGATCGCACCCGAGGAAACGATGACCTCCCGCTCGCAACGGACTTGTTCCCGCCCACCGTTCGCGCCGTGCAACTCCACGCCAACGGCGCGCCCGCGCTCCACGATCACCCGGGCCACCGTTGCACCTGTGCGCACGGTTAGGTTGCGACGGTCGCGAGCCGGACGCAAATATGCGGCGGCGGTCGAGGAGCGGCGGGCATTCCGCACCGTCACCTGATAGTGGCCGATACCCGCCTGCTGCGTTCCGTTGAAATCGTGGTTATAGGGGATGCCGAACTGTTGCGCGGCGCGCAGAAAAGCTTCGCTGATCGGCGGCGGATTGATAGGAATGGAAACGCCGAGCGGTCCATCGGTTCCGTGGTAATCGTCCGCAAAGCGCTGATTGTCCTCAGCACGTCGAAAGTAGGACAGCACGTCGGCATAGCTCCAGCCCCTGCAACCCTCCTCTTCGGCCCAGGCGTCATAATCTCGTCTGTTCCCGCGCGTGTAGATTTGGGCATTGATGCTGGATCCACCGCCGAGTACTTTGGCTTGCGTGTACCACAGCACGCGGCCGTCGAGATAACGTTGAGGAGTGGTGGACCAGCCCCAGCTTGCGATGCCCTTTGTCATTTTTGCGAAACCGGCCGGCATGTGAAACAACGGATGGCGATCGCGGCCGCCAGCCTCCACCAGGAGTACTTTGACGTCTCGATCCTCAGAGAGCCGTGCCGCGAGCACGCATCCGGCGGACCCGGCACCCGTAATGATGTAGTCGTATGCCATGGCCCCTCCTAAAGCCGCTGAATACCAAGCCCGCCGCCAACTTCGATCACGCTTCCAGTCGAGAAAGCGAATGCGCCTGAAGCTAGTGAGGCGACTACGCGGGCCACATCGTCTGCCTCGCCCCACCGATGAGCCGGCACGCGACCTTCCGCGATCATGCGGTCGTAGCGCGCGCTTACACCTGCCGTCATGTCGGTCCGGATGATGCCAGGCCGCACATCGAATACACCGATGCCAGTCGGCGCCAAGCGAAGCGCGAGTCCCTGCAGGAACATGGCAAGTCCTGCCTTGGAGATGCAGTATTCCGTCCGTTCTGGTGAGGCGAGCGAAGCGTTTATCGAGGTAACAGTAACGATGCTGCGCGGCGTGTCAGGCGCGGGATGTTCGACCATCCACCTGGCCACGGCCTGGGTGAAAAAGACCGTGCCGCGTAGGTTGACCGATATCACCCGATCGAAGTTTTCCGGCACGAGATCCAGCAGATCGCCGCGAATCACGGCGCTGATACCGGCATTGTTCACCAGGCAATCAACGCGCCCGAACGTCTCAAGGACGTGCGCAAGCACGCGTGAACCGGCCGTCAGATCTGAGAGGTCGCAAGCCACGTGCGTTCCGTTCAGCTCCGCCGCGACCTGAGCTGCGGCAGAGTCGTCGATGTCAGCCGCGCAGACATTAAACTGGGATTCGCTAAGCGCGCGGGCGATGGCGCGGCCAATGCCGCGGCCTGCGCCAGTGACGATCGCAACTGGACGAGTGCTCATGCAAACCTCGTGCTGATGATGTGATCGGCCACCCGCAGCGCCTGGGCAGCAATGGTCAGCGCCGGATTGACTGCAGCCGAGGTCGGGAGAAACCCCGCATCCACGACGAACAGGTTCGGGTGATCATGGGCGCGACAAAAGGGATCGAGGGCGGATGACGCAGGATCATTGCCCATGCGCACCGTGCCGCATTGATGCGAGGGGGTACGTCGATCGAAGGGACGCGCGAGCACAATCGGATACCCTGCCGCACGAAAGACGGTGCGCATCTTCTCGACCAGCTTTGCATGTCCAGTTACGTTAGTTCGCCGCCAGTCCAACACGATATCACGGCCATCCACCCAGACGCGGCTGTCAGGGTCCGGCAGATCCTCACTCATCAGGTACCAATCGAAGCTGCGTTGCGCGACCTGGTGCAGCACCAGGTTCGGAGCGCGTGGGAGATTCGCCTTCAGAATTGGTGCGGTGATTTTGCCAAGCAACTGCACATTCCCGAGCGGGGGACCAGATGCCCCGTCATTGAAGTAGAAATCATTCAGCCCGAGCGTTTTCTGATATATCGAGCTGTTGCGGCGCCGTGGATCGATGACCAGCATCGCCGTGCAATTGTGGTTCATGAAATGGCGCCCAACAACCCCTGAGCGATTGGCGACGCCGGCGGGACAACAGCTATCAGCTGAGCGCAACAGCAAGGCAGCGGAGTTCACCGCGCCGGCAGATACTATAAACAGGCCGGCCTTGATCTCCTTGATGGCACCATCGTGCCTTACTTGCAGTGCCGCCACATGCCGTCCGTCGGGAGCAAGCTTGATGCCTTCGACAGTGGTTCCTGTGTGCAACGAGACGCTATTGTGACGGAGCGCTTGGGCGAGCGATGCGGTCTCGGCATCCAGCTTTCCCCCGTTCGTGTCCGGATAGGCGTCCCACGGCGTGTGCCCTCCGGCGAGCCAGCGATCGATATTGACCGCGAGCGGCAATGAGAACGGCCGCAAGCCAAGCCGCTGCAAGCGCGCGCGCATCTCTGCAATCGGCTCTTCATCCGGTACCGGCGGTGCGGGGTAAGGTGTCGAACGCGGCGGCTCGGTCGGATCCTGCACGGCAACGCCGTGGACCTCAAATAGAGCCTCGGCCCGGGCGTACCATGGCTCCAACATCGCATACGGGAACGGCCACGCAGGGGAGAGCCCGTCGGCATGTTCGACCGCCTCGAAGTCGCGTTCGCGGTAACGGATCAACACCGCGCCGTAGAACTTTGAGTTGCCGCCCACATAATAGTAGTTGCCTGGATTAAACGGCTCTCCCCGCGGGTCGCGCCAGGTTTCGTGCGGGCGAAACACGCCTTGTTGGAAAATGGCGCGGGCATCGCGTGCGGCCGGATGAGCATTCAGATGCTTGCCGCGCTCCAGGATGGCAATGCGCGCGCCGGAACCTGCCAATCCGGCGGCTGCGGTAGCACCACCAATCCCGGAACCGACGATGACCACGTCTGCTCGTTCGGGAAGCATGCTCATTGAAGCCGGAGTTCGCTGGCGGGATCAAACAGCACTGCTTTTGCCAGGTCGAAGGCGAAGGAGACGCGTTGCCCCGGCTGCACTGCAGCATTGCTGCGCATTCGGGCGATGACTTCTTTGCCACTGGCCTGGGTAACGACATAGGTGTCCGATCCTGCCGGCTCCACGACTTCGACGGCAGCTTCGATCGTTTCAATCATCGGCGAACTGCGGTCAGCACCATCCGGGTCGGTAATCGCTTCCGGCCGGATACCCAAAATGACTTCCTGCCCGGGTGTCAGGGTGGCCTTGTTGACGGATGGCGGTACGCGCAAGGCGATAGGCGCCTCGTTTGGCCGCGGTAGTTCCAGCATCGCTCCGCCGTTGCGGGACTGCACCCGCGCCGTGAGCAGGTTCATCGAGGGTGAGCCCATGAAATCCGCGACGAATAGGTTGGCCGGGTGGTTGTAAATCTCCGCAGGCGAGCCAACCTGCTGCAATATGCCGTCACGCAGCACCGCGATCTTGGTGGCAAGCGTCATCGCTTCGATCTGATCGTGCGTCACATAGACGATGCTCTTGCCGGTGCTGGCGTGCAGCTTCTTGATTTCTGTGCGCATGTCGACGCGCAGCTTAGCGTCCAGGTTGGACAGCGGCTCGTCGAACAGGAACACGCGGGGATCGCGCACCAGCGCGCGGCCCATGGCGACGCGCTGGCGCTGTCCCCCCGAGAGTTGGCTCGGTCGGCGATCAAGCAAATGCCCAATCTGCAGCATGGCGGCGACCTGCTTAATGGCACGTTCCCGCTCGGGCTTCGGCACGCCGCGCATCTCCATGCCGAAGCCGATATTCTGAGCCACCGTCATGTTCGGATAGAGCGCGTAGGACTGGAACACCATGGCGATGTCGCGCATCGAGGGGCGCAGGTCGTTGACCACCTGGCCGTCGATGCGGATTTCGCCCTCGCTGATCGTCTCCAGCCCGGCAATGGCGTTGAGCAGCGTCGATTTGCCGCAACCGGATGGGCCTACCAACACCAGGAAGCCGCCCTTGTCCAAATCGAGATCGATGCCTTTCAGCACCTCGGTCTTGTGAAACCGCTTGTAGAGACGCTTGATTTCCAAAAAAGCCATGGTTTTACCCTTTCACCGCGCCGGCCATCAGGCCGCGAACGAAATACCGGCCGGCAACCACGTAAACAAACAGGGTCGGCAGGGCGGCGATGATGGCTGCCGCCATGTCGACGTTGTACTGCCGCACGCCGGTGGACGTGTTCACCAGGTTGTTCAGCGCCACCGTCATCGGCACGTGCGCCCCCGAGGTGAACGAGGAGCCAAACAGGAAGTCGTTCCAGATGTTGGTAAATTGGAAGATCACCGTGACGACGATGATTGGGCCGGAGGCCGGAAGCAGGATGCGGCGGAAGATCTGCCAGAAACCGGCGCCGTCGATCTGCGCCGCGCGGATCAGCTCGCTCGGGAACGCCTCGTAGTAGTTGCGGAAGAATAACGTGGTGAAGCCGAGACCGTAGACGATGTGGGTGACGATCAGCCCGAGGATCGAATTGCCGATACCGAGCAGCCCGAGCACACGCGCCATCGGGATCAGCACCGACTGGAACGGGATGAAGCAGCCAAACAGCATCAGCGCGAATACCACCCGGTGCCCCGGAAACCGCCACTTGGTCAGCACGTAGCCGTTGAGCGCGCCGAGCAAGGTGCCGATCGCCACTGACGGCACCACAATGAGGATGGAGTTGCCGAAATAGCCCTTGATGCCGGCACAGGTGAGGCCGACGCAGGCGCGGCCCCAGGCATCGAGCCAGGGTGCGAAGGTTACATGCTGCGGCAGCGCCAGCATGTTGCCGTTGTGAATCTCGTCAAGCGACTTAAGGGACGTGACCACCATGACGAACAGCGGCAACAGGAATACGAGGGCGAAGAACAGCAGCAGCCCGTAGATCACCACCCTGCCAAAGGCCGCCCCGGCGACCGGCTCGGCAACTGCACGCGCGCTCATCGTCCGCGCTCCCTGAGTTCGGAGTAAAGGTAGGGCACTATGATCGCGGCGATGGTCATCAGCATCATGACCGCGCTCGCCGCGCCGACCGACATCTGGTCGCGGCTGAAGGTGTAGGAATACATGAAGGTCGAGGGCAGCTCCGTGGCATTTCCCGGACCGCCGCCCGTGAGTGCGATCACCAGGTCGTAGGACTTGATCGCCATGTGCGTGAGCACGATGAGCACCGACAGAAACACCGGGCGCAGCATGGGAATGACGATCCGCCGATAGGTCGCGAAGGCCGAGGCGCCGTCGATCTGCGCGGCCTTCAGAATCTCGCCGTCGATGCCGCGCAGGCCGGCGAGGAACATCGCCATGCAGAAACCCGTGGCCTGCCAGACGCCGGCAATCACCACGGTGTAGATCGCCATGCGCGTGCTGATCAGCCAGTCAAAATGGAAACCAGTAAAGCCCCACTGGTGCATGGTCTTCTCCAGCCCGAGCCCCGGGTTCAGAAACCACTTCCAGGCGGTGCCGGTGACGATGAAGGAAATCGCCATCGGATAGAGATAGATGGTGCGCAGCACGCCCTCGGCGCGGATCTTCTGATCTAATAGGATCGCGAGCAGCAGGCCAAGCGCGGCGCAGAAGAGAACATAGAGCACGCCGAAGATGACGATGTTGTGCACCGCCATGTACCAGTTCGGCTGTGACCAGAGCCGCTCGTATGAATCGAAGCCAGTGAACTTGTAAAGGGGCATCATGCGCGAACGGGTGAACGACAGCACGATCGTCCACAAAATGAAGCCGTAGACGAACACCAGCACGATGGCGAAGGACGGCGCCAGCACCAGGCGCGGCATCAAATCGGCAATCTGGAACCGACCCTCCCTAACCCGCGGAATGGCGGTGGGTTCGATGGGTGTACTAGTAGTATACGACATCAGCGTCCTCCCTATCTTGCGGCGGGCGGACGCGGCCTGCGCCCGCCCCGCAGCAAGCGGCCTTATTTCGCGGAGGCGACTGCCTGGGCGAGTGCCTTGGGCGCGTCCGCGGTCGGGATCTGGCCATTGAAGTGCCGCGTGATCACGTCGTACATGGCATTCTGCACCGCCGGCGGATTGGCATGGCCCTGTCCCATCGACCCGAGCAGGGTGTGATGCGCGTACGCCACCTTCAGATCCGCGATTGCCTTCTTGCCGCAAGCATCGAATGCGGTGTCAGGCACATCGAGCCGCGCCGGCGCCGAGCCCTTCAGCACATTGAAGGCCACCTGGAACTCTGGGCTCTCGATGTCGGCAGCCATCTTGTCCTGTGCCGGGGTCAGTCGAGATCGGTGCTTGAAGAAGACGAACTGGTCGCTGTTGAACGTCACGTCGCCTTGCGTGCCGGGGAAACGATAACAAAGGAAATCCTGGCCCGGCACCTTGTGCGCGTTGATGAACTCGCCCTTCGCCCAGTCCCCCATGATCTGCAGCAGCGCGTCCCCTTTGATGACCATTGCGGTCGCCAGGTTCCAGTCGCGGCCGGAGAAGTTCGGGTCCACATAGGTGCGTATTTTCGCCATGCGCTCAAACACCTTGAGCATGGTGGGCGAGGTCAGTGCCGCCGGATCGAGATCGATCATGGATTTCTTGTAGAAGTCCGGTCCGCCCGTGGTCAGCACGACCGAATCGAACATGGTCGCCTCCTGCCACGCCTCGCCACCAAGCGCGATGGGAATCATGCCGGCCGCCTTAGCCTTGTCGAGCATCGCGATGAACTCGTCCCAATTGGTCGGCGGCTTCACCCCGAGCTTGTCGAAGTTGTTCCTGTTGACCCAGATCCAGTTGGTCGAGTGGAAGTTCACGGGGGTCGCGATCCAGTCCCCCTCGGTACTTGCTGAACTTGTCGAGCACGTTCGGGATGGCCTTGTTCCAGCCTTCGCGCTCGGCGATCGGGTTCAAGTTTCCAAGCACGTCCTGCTCGGCCCAGTCCTGGATGGCATAGCCCAACATTTGCGAAGCATCCGGCGGGCTGCCGGCCGAAATGCGGGCGCGCAGCGTAGTCATTGCCGCTGCGCCACCCCCGCCGGCCACGGGTGCGTCCTTCCAGGCCACGCCCTGCTTTTGCAGCATCTGCTTCAGCACGTTGAGCGCCGTTGCCTCACCGCCGGAGGTCCACCAGTGGATCACCTCCACTGAGGGCGGCTGTGCCGCCAGCGCCGTCCCTGCGCCGAGCAGCGCCGCTACGCCCGCTCCCAACAGAAAACCAGATTGTTTCATTACGTTACCTCCCATCTACTTGCTCCGCCAAGAGCGCCAATCGCTAAAAAGGAACCCCTCCAGGTTGTGCCAACTCAGCGGCCTACAAACGCAGCTTTCCGCCGCTCGCGGAACGCATTGACGCCCTCGCGCAGATCGGCAGTGGTTGACACCAGGGCGCCGGCAAGAATTTCCAGGATCGCTTCGCGCTCCTCGCCTTCGGCGGCGTTGATCAACTGCTTGGCAATCGTCACCGCCGCAGGGCCACGTTCCGCTACCGCCTCAAGCAAGCTGCGAGCGCGAGATAAGCCCTTGCCTCGCGGCACCACCTCATCGACCACGCCCAACGCCAATGCTTCGGCCGCTGTGAAGCGTGCGCCGAACAATGACATGCGCCTGATCGTCTGAGCACCGAACCGACGCACCAGTCGCTGCGTGCCGGACCAACCGGGAATCATACCAATGCTTGTCTCGGGTAAAGCTATCGTTGCGTGCTCCTCGGCAATCCGCAGGTCTGCTACGCCGGCAAGTTCAAGCCCGCCGCCCAGCGCATGGCCGTTCAGCACCGCCACGAGGGGTACCCGCAAACGTGCGAGCCGGTCGAAGCAACGGTGCCCCTCGCGAACCCATTGCTGCCCCATCGCGAGCGGATCGAGCCTGCTCCAATCCGCAACGTCGCCGCCGGAGCAAAAAGCCCGGTCACCCGCACCGGTAATCACCGCCATGAGGACATCCGGCTTGGTCTCGATCGTGGCAGCGGCATCAGCAAGGGCAACAATCATCTCGAACGAGAGCGCATTGAGCTTGCTCGGGCGGTCGAGCATGATCACTGCCAGTTGGCCTTCGATTGTTAGCGCTGTATGACTCATGCGGCCCTCGGGTGCAAGGCGAGCCCGATGCGCTCCGGGCGGAACAGCGCCGGCTCCATTAACTTGGGTGGTTCAGGAACCAGGAGCGGGAAGTCTGCCTGCGCTAGCACGTCGCGCTGCAAATCGATGCCCGGGGCGATCTCCGTCACCGCCACACCATCCGAGGTGAGTTTCAGCACGCAGCGTTCTGTTACGTAGGTGATGTCCGCTCCTTGGGCACGCGCGCGACGTCCGGAGAAGGAAACATGCTCGACTGCGCGGACCAGCTTGCGCACCCGACCCTCGCGCCGGATCGCCACCGTACCGTCTACGACGGCGAGGTCGGCACCTGCCGAGAAGAGCCCTGAAAACACGATACGCTTGGCGTGGGCAGTGATGTCCACGAAGCCGCCGGCCCCCGCTGTAACATGCGGACGCGTCGGGAGCTTCGAAACGTTGACGTTTCCCTCTTGGTCGATTTGCAGGAACGACAGGAGCGATGTATCGAATCCACCGCCCTGGAAATAGGTGAACTGGTAGGGCGCCGGGACAATCGCCTCAGCGTTGGCAGCACAGCCGAACTTGAAGTCCAGCAGCGGAACACCGCCGACGGCACCCTGTTCGATCACCCAAGTCACATCGCCGTGGCACCCTTCCTCAAGCAGAATCCGCGGAACGTTGGCAGAGACGCCAAAGCCAAGATTGACGGCATCACCATAAGCAAGTTCGCGTGCCACGCGCCGCGCGATAATTTTGCCGATGCCGAACTCGGGCAGGCGGAAACTGTCCAGGGGGCGGAAAATCTCACCGGAGATGGCCGGATCGTATTCGGTCTGCGTGGTCTGCATTTGATCCGGTGCAACGACGATCGCGCTCGACCAGTACACCCGGTACCAAGACCTGCTGTGGCTTCAAAGTGCCACTCTTCGCCAAACGTTTGACCTGCGCGATGACACGGCCGCCGTTGTTGTGAACTGCCAGCGCCTGATCGAGCGGGCCCAGGTAGCCGCCCTCATGCTCGTAGGAGAGATTGCCACGCTCGTCGGCGGTCGTCGCGCGGATGATGGCGATTTGCGGCACGATGGCAGGAAAGAACAGCCAGTCCTGGCCGGCGAACTGCACCCGCGAAACCACCGGCTCGGCGGCTGCGCGCCCATTCATCGCACAAGCCTCGCGTGCAGGATCTACAAATGTGTCCAACCCTACCTGCGTCAGAACGCCTGGCCGCTTTGCCGCGGCTTCACGATGCATATCGAACAGGATGCCAGACGGGACGTTGTAAGCCGCGATCTCGTTCGCACCAATCATTTGCCATACCAACGGCGGCTCCGCCGAGGACGGACCCGAGGGATAGGAGCCGGCAATAATGCGCGCGAGCAGGCCAGGGCGAGCGATGTGGTCGATGCCCTTGATGCCGTACATGTCGCCGGCAGCGATTGGATGCAGCGTGGTCAGCCCACGCGGACGCCCCGTCGTCTCGAAGCGTCGACCGATCGCTGCCAGCACGTGATCCGGGCAGCCAAGCCCGGATGACGAGGACACGCTAACCGTCGCCCCGTCGGGGATCAGCGCCGCAGCTTCGTCGGCGGACAGGATTGTCGGGAAAGCCATCGTCTATTCCTCCGCCTCGATTGGGATGACGCGACCGCTAGCCGCGGCTTCACGTGCAGCAAGCGCGATTGCCAGAGAGCATACGCCGTCCTCACCTGTTGCGGCCGGCGAACCCGCGCCTGCAACAGCGGCGTGAAAGGCACGCACCGAACGCCCGTACAGATTCTCGTGCTGCAAACTCAGTTCCTCCTCACCCGCATCGCTGCGAAGCAGCACGCAGCCGATCGCACGTTGTGTCATGCAGTCGGTCGCGATCAGTGAACCCTCAGTGCCATGCACCTCGAAGCCTGTGCGTGCATGGCGCGTGGTGAACGCGTCATGGAATTGGGCGAGCAGGCCGGAGCGAAAGCGTACAACGCCCATCACTCCGTCCTCGACACTGCCCTGGCCCATGCCGGCGCACTGCGCCATCGCCGTCACGCTCTCGGCCTCATCGCCGAGAACGAAGCGCAACGTGTCGGCGTCATGCACGGTGATATCCATTACCACCCCGCCACCAGCACTGGGGGCAGTGAGGCGCCATCCCTGCAGATGCGCTGGCAGGTACACGGCATGAAACACCCGTGCAAACAGCGGTCGGCCAATACGCCCGGCAGCGATCAGTTCCTGCATGGCGCGATGCGTTACTGCGTTGCGCAGGTGGTGGTTGGTTCCCATCACCACGCCGGCAGCGCGGCAGGCCGCCACCATCTGGCGGGCATCCGGCAGAGTGAGTGCGAGTGGCTTCTCGCACAGGACATGCTTGCCTGCCGCAGCAGCGGCCAGCACCTGCGCCTTGTGCAGTTCGTTAGTTGTCGAGACGTAAACAGCATCAATGTCGCTATCGGCGAGAATCTCTTCGAGGCTTGTCGTGCTGCGCGGGATCCCCTGTGCCTCAGCGAAGACGCGACCACGATCGGCATTCGCGCTCACGACCAACTCGACCGAGCCCCCTGCCGCGCGCATCGCCGCCACCATCCATTCGCGAGCGATTGTGCTTGCGCCCACCAATCCCCACCGCAGCATCATGGCGTACTCCCGGCGCCTTGTGTCGGCCGTGGTCCGCCGCAGGAGTTGCGCACGACCAATTCCGCGGGACCGATTATGGTTTCAGACTGAATCCGGTTGAGAGGCGGCGCCATTTGCTTCGCTTTCGATACCCCTGCCCGGCGCGCCAGATCGACCATTGTTGCTCTGCGCGAGAGCGTCTGGCCTGGTGCAGCTATTTGGAACGAGCTAAGAAATGCGGGGAGTTGGCCGGCCCTGGTACCGCGGATTTCTGGGTGATTCGCCATTCGCATTGCCTTAGAATTAGCCTTCAGCCACTTGGCTCGTTCCAAAAAATACTACACCATGTCGGCACTGCCGTCAACGGGCAGCGCCGGTTTTTTGGAATGGAACGTGATTGCCGCCACCATCCATTCGCGAGCGATTGTGCTTGCGCCCACCAGTCCCCAGCACAGCGTCACGGCATACTCTCCGCGCCTTGTGTCGGCTGTGGTTTGCCGCACGACTTGCGCACGACCAGTTCTGCGGGACCGATTACGGTTTCAGGCTGAATCCGGCCGGATGAGATTTGCCGCAACAAAACGGCGGCTGCCCGTTCGCCAAGGCCCACTCCATCGACAGCGACTGAGGTAAGAGGCGGCTCCATCTGTTGCGCTTCGTCAATGTCGTCAAAGCCGACCACCGCAATGTCGCGTCCGGGCACGAGCCCGCGGTCTCTCATTTCGTGAATGGCGCCGACGGCGACGAGATCGTTGTAGCAAAGGCAGGCGGTCGCCGGTGACTGCAGGGACAGTACCTGTGCCAGGGCGGCACGCCCCCCGGCTCAATTCGGCAACGCCTCAACGGAAAGCGCCGGGTCTATCGCAAGACCAGCATCCGTTAGAACGTCCCGATAGCCGCCGAGGCGCTCGTCGCGCACGATCATGCCAGGCAGGCCTCCCAGGAACGCGATGCGGCGATGGCCGAGCGAAATAAGGTGCGCGGTGGCTCGACGCGCCCCATTCCGATTGTCTGGCACGACCACCGAACCGCGAGCGCCTTGCAGCCGACGCATGACGAATACGACGGGAATTCGCTCGGTCAGGGCGTTCAGTTCCGCTGCATCGGTACCGATGGCTGGGCAGATGATGAGCCCAGCCGCACCGTTTTCGCGCATCAACCGGATCACTTGCGTCTGTCGCACGACATTCTCGCCGGTATTGGCGAGAAACGGCACGACATTCGAGGTCTGACAGGCGCGCTCGATCCCAACGGCAAGCTCCATAAAGAAGGGATTGCCGAGATCGTTGATGACCATGCCGACCTGTGAGGTCCTTGCCGCGCGCAGGTTGGCAGCGCCGCGGTTGTAGACGTACCCGAGCGCGTCCATCGCCTCGATCACGCGCGCCCGCTTGCTCTCGCGCACCAGGGGACTGCCCGCCAGCACGAGCGACACGGCCGATTTCGACACCCCCGCCCGGTGCGCCACATCGACAATTGTTGCGCGGCGCTGTTGGAACGTGCCAATTTCTTCTGAGGTCTGGCCCATCATCCCGCGATTTTCTGCGCCTTTCACCATGCCGCTGCTGATCAAATCTTGCATAACAACTTGTCACGTTCCAAAAATGCCCCAACCCGGAACTGGCGTCAATAAGCCCACGCCGATTTTTCAAGAGATAACGCAAACGTGAGTTGCGGTGATCGCCTTTAGTGCGACAGGCCGTCCCTGACCGACGTCCACCGGTGCAGCATCTCGAACGTCGGCCAGCGCGGCCGCGGCGATCAGAGAGGTCTTGAAAATACCTACGCCTGGGTTCCTCTCTGTTAGGCGACGTTGGTCAGTTGTTCCTCTTCACCAATCGCATGAAGTCGTGCGCGGTCTCGCGGTCGCCCCTGGTTCAACGTAGTGCAAAATCGAGCCCTCCTGTTTCAGGTATGGTATCCTTGTGCGCGTTGGCGCCCACCTTGCTCAGACCGGGCAAGTTGTCGGGTGTGAACGGCTCGGGGCGGGCGATAGCCTCGACAAACAGCACATATTGCTGCTGGCCCGGTCCGCTTCCGTAGATCCGGCTTTCCTGGGTCTTCATCCCGGTGATGTGTCGCTGATTCTCCCAGAGGCGCACGCGGATTATGCCTGGCCGTGCCGCGAGCTCGGGGAGGACTCTGCGCCGGTACTCCTTAAGTATGCTCTCTCGGTCGCTTTCAAGATTGAAGCGCAGCGTCGCCAGATAGAAGGCAGGTTCCGAGGGTTGAACCCCGGCTTCTTCCACGAGTCCGAAGATCGCCCGAACGGGGTTTCGGAACAGCGTGAGAGTGCGCTTTGTCCACTCGGTCGGATTGTTCAGAGCATTCTGGTAGTCTTTGCCGGCAAGGACGTTCGGAGAGGTGGTTTCATAATACATCAGGAACGTTGCCGCATCACCGAAACCGCGATACCGGCGGCCGAGGCGGAAGCCGGGAATATTCACGCGTTCGCTCATATGCTGGCAATTGTGCCATTCCCGGACGCTTGGGATGTCGGCGTCTGCGAAATCCGCCCAGAAAGCCATGAGGCCGGTGTTGAGTGCCATAGGTCAGGGTTCCTTCTCGGGTGTATCCGCCTCGACATGGTCGGCGGAGGTGCCGGGACATTCAAGGCGCGGTGCATCGGATCGCCGTCCGGCTCGATCATCAGTTCGAACTGGTCCCGGCTCGTTTTCGCCCAATCCGAGCGCGCGGCGGACGACGTCCCCCGCAGAAACCTAGACGGTTGGCAGCCGCCCCGCTTTGGCGGGACCTGGAGCAGCCGCGCTGGGAAGCCTGGCGAGAGATGTTCGTGCCGAATATGAGTTCGTGGGCGAAGTTGGCTGGCCGGGCATTCGAGAGCGCCGAGGGCATGACGCGCGTCGTGGCGCGCCTATTCGGTGAAGAGCTCTCTGGCTACGCCGCGACGTGAAGAGCGGGCTCCACCCCGCCGCGCACGGGAGGCCCCATGCTGAGTAACACGCGCCACCGAATGATCGAATGGGGTGATTGCGACCCGGCCGGGATGGTGTTCAATCCGCGCTATTTCGAATGGTTCGACGCCGCTACCTCTGCCCTGTTTGTACGCGCGCTCGGCATGACCAAGCTCGCGATGATTAAACGATACGGGATCGTCGGCATCCCGCTGGTGGACACGCGCGCCACGTTCCGTATCCCCTGTGCCTTTGGTGATGAGGTGCGCATCGAGAGCACCGTCGCCGAGTTCCGGCGCAGCAGCTTTGATGTCCGGCACCACCTTTTGCGCGCGGATGACACCCTGGCCGTCGAAGGGTTCGAAACTCGCGTGTGGGTGGGCCGCCACCCGGACCGGCCGGGCGGCATCAAGGCGCGGCCGATCCCAGAGGAGGTGATCGCGCGCTTCGCCGGCCTAGCCGGCGAGAACTGAGAATGGACACCGCCTCCACGTTCACGCTGCTGCTCGACCGCGTCGTTGAGCGGAGGCCCGCCGCGATGTCGAGACTGCGGTCGAATTAAACCGGCGTTTCGCGACGGTGGGACCATCACGGCCGGCAATGCGCCCGGACCAGCATTCGTTTGGTGCATCCGGCCGGCCATTGAGCGGCGGACGCCGGTATCGCCGCCCACACTTCGCGTTCAGTCACTTCGTGTCGGGCCGCTGATGCCAGTGCTGCGGCCACTATCTCCAATGAGAGCAGCCGCAAGCTTTGTCCGCATGCGTTCAGAACGTTCTGTTCAGGCTGGTTCCACCAATGCTTGGAAAAGATCTCCACTTCGATGTAGCCGTCGAAACCGGCCGCCTCGATAAGTGAGCGTACGCCGCTCAGGTCGATCACGCCCTCCCCCATCATGCCGCGATCGAGCAGCAGATCTTTGGTGGGCACCAGCCAGTCACACACCTGGAAGGCGGCGATCCGCCGCTTCCGGCCGGCTTCAGCGATGCCGTCGGCCAGCTTCCAGTCCCACCAGACATGATACACGTCGATTGCAGTCGCCACCCCGCCACGTCCTTCGGGGTCCAGCTCATCACAGATCGCAAGCGCCTCGAATAGGCTGGTGATGCAAGACCGGTCGCCGGCATACATCGGATGTAGCGGCTCGAGGGCCAACGCCACGCCGATGCCCCTGGCATGTTCGAGCAAGAGCGATAAGCCTTCCAGCACCTGCGCACGCGCGAGGCTTAGGCCCTTATGCCCCGCCGGGGCGGAGCCGACCACGAGGACGAAACATGGCGCTCCCAGTACGGCTGCCTGGTCCAGTGCTCGGCGATTGTCCTCCACGTTGGCAAGGAACCCTTGCCGCGTTGGAGCTGGAAAATACGTGCTGCGGCAGTAGCCACTCACCGCAAGGCCGGCGTCGCGAATGCAACGCGACACCGCTGCAATGTCCTGCCCTTCCAGATCACGCCGCCACGGTGCGATCGCACCGAAGCCGTGTCGTGCGACGAGATCGATCACCTGCCCGATCGGCGAGCGATGACCGAGCGTGGCCGTGTTGATGGAGCAGCGCTCCAATGTCAGGGGACATGGGGTCGGGGGCGACATGGCTGTGGAGTTTCCCGGATAGAAAGTGGAGTTGCGAACCGTCACGACGGCTTCCTTGTGGCGGAGAGTGAGGCGAACCTGGGAGTACGCTTCTCCACGAATGCGGCCTTGCCTTCGATGGCATCGTCGGACAGTCCGAGCGGGACGGTAATCTCCTCTTCCATCAGCAGTCCGGTGGCGTAGCCGTTGCGCAAACCTGCCGAGGTGCAGCGTCGGCAGGCCGAGGCGGCCTTGGGCGACACCGCAGCGATCTGCGCGGCGACTTCTAGCGCGCGCGCCTCGAGCTGATCGTCGGGGACCAGCTCCTCGAAAATCCCGATCCGGTAGGCTTCGTGCGCATCAATTGGTTGGCCCGTCAGCATCAGGCGCAAGGCCTGCCCGCGGCCGACCAGCATTGGAAGTCTCTGCGTTCCGGTTGCGGTCGGCATGGCCCCCAGCTTCACCTTCGGCACACCGAAGGTCGCACTATGCCCAGCGATCCGGAAATCGCAGGCGAGCGCCATGACCGCGCCACCGCCTAACGTGTGGCCGTTACAGGCGGCGATCACAGGAATCGGTCCGCGCTCGATCGTCTCGTTCAGTTTCGTCTCGACCCGTCTCGCCTCGTCAATCCAGGCTGGGGTCGCCTCGAACTCCTTAATGTTGGAACCAACCGAGAAAGCGGCCCCCGAGCCGATCAGAACCACGCAGCGGGCGCCATGGGTCTGGTGGACCGTCTTGAGGAAGGCGGTCAGGCGGCGTCTCGCCTCGACGCTGAATACGCCCAGCGGCTTGGAGACGATGCGCACCAGGACGACACCGGGCGAGGCCACGCTGGCCTCGAACGTGTCATTAATCACGGGATCAGTCATGACTTCCCTCCCTCAGGCTGCGTCGCGTTCAGCGGTGCGCCACTTGCGCTGCACGGGCCAGAAGATCCAGGCCGAACGGCTCCGGCCGAACCAGGCGCTCCTCCATCAGCTTCAGATCAGGAGCCACCGCTCGTCCGCTGGACGCGCCGATGGCGATCACGGCCCCGTCCGGGATCAGCGCCGGTACTTGGTTGGTCACGATGAACTTGTTACGCATGGATGCTTTCCTTCTTGATGAATAGTGTGGTGCGCATGGTGGCCATGTAGACGGCCACGGCATCGATGGACGGCGCCTAGAAGCCGACCCGCTGCCCGGAGTCGCGTATCCAGCACGGCGGGACGCAGCACCTGGCTTGTACTGCCACTGGCGCCCGATAAAGCGATAACGGTCGTGACCTGTCTTGGTCACTGTGCCGGGACCGCGCTGGCAATAAGATCGCGGCGATCAATATAGTTGATTGTCGTGATGAAGAACAGCAGCGCGCAAATAACCCACCGGTAGTAGCTTACCGGCTGGCCCACCGGCACTCCTTCCGGCATCAATTTACTAGATCGGTCAAGTGGGTAGCCACCCGACGGGTGGGCAGCTCATTTGGTTGGGGTCAAAAGGAAGATCGGCCATGCTCGAAATAAGCGCTGCTCCGTAAATCTGCCAGAGCAAGGTGTCAACCGGCTTCGGCCGTGTGATTGGAGGAAAGTTATGGGTGAGCAGCAACGCCGCAGCGCGCTGGTGACCGGCGCGGGTCGCGGAATTGGGCGAGCGATCGCGATTGCCCTTGCCGATGCAGGTTTCGACGTGGTCGTGAACGATCTGCCGGGCTCG
>CAWIDE010000030.1:0-124347 GCA_963834715.1 uncultured Pseudomonadota bacterium
GAGATCGAGGCCTGGGGACCGCGCACCAAACCTCCGATCCTGATGATCGGTGCAGCAAACGTCAGTACCGGTAAGCTGACGAAATTCATCTCCCTCCATCAAGCTATCCGCGTGGAGCATATCCTTGCATCCTGCGCGGTGCCGAATATCTTCCCGGCCGTGCAGATCGACGGTGACGCGTACTGGGACGGTCTGTTTTCCGATAACCCGCCGCTCCAGGAGCTCATCAGAGCGCGAAGCGTCGGCATCGCAAACATGCCGCAGGAAATCTGGGTCATCAAAATTAATCCGACAACATGCAAACGCGTCCCCGAGCTACCCGACGCCATTGTAGACAGACGCAATCAGTTGGAAGGCAACGTCTCTCTGTTCCACCAGCTAAGGCATTTGGAAATGCTCAACGACATGATCTTGCAGGACGCGTTCCGCCCGGAATTTCTGGGACAACTCGACATCAAGGCGCCGATCCGCATTCCGAGATCATTTCCCACGGACCCCCAGAAACCATACCATATTCCCTGCATCGAAATGCCACTGGAGCTGCAGGACACGCTCGACTTTGAAAGCAAGCTCGATCGGAGCTCTTGGAATATCGATCGCCTGATAGCGGAGGGCGAGGCGAGCGCCCGGCGTTTTCTGGACGAGCGGCGGAACGCCGTAGCGCCTGCATGATGCGGCCCGTATCGGTTCTGGTCGCCCTTCGCCGCGCCATCTGGCCACTGATCATCTTCAATTCCACCGCCAATCTGGCTACGATCCTGTTGTTGGATCCGCTTTTGGTACTGCTGCTGGAACGCACCGTTTCACTCGGCGGCGATCCCTTCGTTGGCAACACCGCCCTGATATCGTTTGCTGTTTCGCCGCCCGGCATGGCCTCCTTCGCTGTCGCGGGTATAGGCGTGATCCTCGCGAACGTGCTGGCCCTTGGCGGAGCGAGCCTGGTGATCTGGGATGCGCGGCAACGCCTGCCGGTGCGTCAGCTCGCCATATGGCGTCTGCTGATCTGGCGGCTGACCGCACTTCTGGCCATCAGCATTCTTACCTTCTGCGTGATTCTGGTACTAATGATCCCCGTGGTGGCAACCGGAATTGCAGCGCGGCATTGGTGGCTCTCATCGGGCGATCTCTATTTCTACCTAAAAACCTGGCCGCCCGAGTTTATCCGTGTCGTCGCGGCCATTGCGGCTGTGGGCTTTGCGACTGCCCTGGCCGGAGTTTATGTTCTGCTGCGAACCAGCCTTGCCTTGCCGATCTACCTCCTGCGCGGGAGCTCTATAATCCCTGCTCTGCGCCTGGCCGTGCAAGCGACCAGCCGGCGGGTAAGTGCTTTGCTGCCGAGACTTTTGCTAACCGCGGCGATTTTGACGCTTATGTGGGCTCTTGTGTCTGCAGCCCTCTACCGTCTGCTCGAATGGATGCTTGCCTCGGCCCCGATCACCAGTGCGGCGCTGCGATGGCTCGGCATGGCATTCGCCATACTGGCTGCCTTAATATTTGCGGCGCTGACCAGCCTCTCACGTACCGCTCTGTTGCTGGTGTTGCTGGCGGATACGGCGGCTGACGACGCTCTGCCGCAACGATCGCAGTCCGGCGCGCCGCCACCCGCGCGCGTGCGGCTGCGCCTCGCAGGAGCGCTGCTGATCCTGCTGGCCATTCCTGCCGCCACGGTAATCGAGGCCGCACACGCAAACCAGCCGCTTGGAGGTGACCGCAGCATCGCGATCACCGCCCACCGGGCCGGATCGGCCCGCGCACCTGAAAATACAATCGCTGCGCTGAAAACCGCGATCGCCGAAGGCGCCAACGCGGTGGAAATCGATGCCCAGGAAACGGCGGATGGGCACGTAGTGCTGCTGCACGATACGGATCTTCGCCGCGTCGCAGGCGTGGCGCGCTCTGTGTGGGACATGCGGCTTGATGAATTGCGGGCCCTGGACGTGGGATCCTGGTTCTCGCCGGGTTTCGGGGGAGAACGAATCCCCACGCTTAGGGAGTTCGCGACAATCGCTCGTGCGCGGATCGGCATGAATGTTGAGCTGAAGAACAACAGGCGGGGCGAAGACCTTGCCGCGCGTGTGATCGCCATACTGCGCGAGACAGGTACATCTGGCCAAACCGTAATTTCTTCGCTTGATCTCGGGCTCTTGCGCGATGTTCAGAAAATCGCACCTGAAATGAAAACCGGGCTGATACTGGCGACAGGCCTCGGCAGCCTGCGGCGCGTCAATACCGATTTCTTTGCGCTCTCACGCCGTCTGGCAACGCCCGCGGTCATTCGCCAGATCCACGCAACCGGGCGGGAGGTACACGTCTGGACTCTTGACGACCAGGCGAGCATCGCCCGCGCCATGCTCGATGGGGCCGACAACATCATCACCAGCGATACTTTGCTCGGGCTGAAAATGCGCCGCTGGTTTCAGGCGCTAAGCGAGGCGCAGCAAACTTTGCTCCGGATCGAGCTTTCCGTACCGGGGTTTGCACGCTCCCACGGACCGGCGCCGGCCGAACCCTGATCCAGCGGCGCATATCGCCACAGGTTGGCGAATCCCGCCACAAAGTGGAAAAATTCAGGCCCTTCCTTGGTGAAAACTCTGGCAAAATCAGCCACTTAAGCTCTGGCACGCGCCATGCGTAGAAGCGACTCCGACCACCAGGGGACCGCACCATGGGCATCTTCTCGCGCCTCACCGACATCGTGAACTCCAACATCAACGCCATCCTCGCCCGCGCCGAGGATCCGGAGAAAATCATCCGCCTCATCATCCAGGAAATGGAGGATACGCTGGTCGAAGTCCGCTCCTCCGCGGTCCGCAGCATCGCCGAGCGCAAGGAGCTTGAACGCCGTGTCGCCGCCGCCCGCCGCGAGGTCGAGGAATGGGAACGCAAGGCCGAGCTCGCGGTCACCAGGGGCCGTGACGACCTCGCCAAGGGCGCGCTGCACGCCAAGGCCCGCGCCGAGCAGAACTGCAAGGAGCTGGAAGCCCAGCTCGCCCAGCTCGTGGAGGCGCTCAACCGCCAGAACGAAGACATCGGCCGACTTCAGGCGAAACTGAATGACGCTAAGGCCCGCCAGCGCATTATCATCGCCCGCCACAAAACCGCCGGCAACCGCATGAAGCTCCGCAGCAAGCTCTACGACGAACGCATCACCGACGCCTTCGCCCGCTTCGAGCAGGTGGAACGGGCGCTGGACGAGGCGGAGGGCAAGGTGGAGGCATTCGATATCGGCCGCCAGAAGGGTCTCCATGAGGAGTTCGCGGAAATGGAAGCCGACTCTAGCGTTCAGGAAGAGCTGCAGAAGCTGAAGCAGCGCCTCGGTAACCGCATTCCGCCCGCAACCGCACCGCAACCGGCGAAATCATGATGCACGTCGCTGGCACCCTCCTCGCGATCCTGTTTCTGGTTGTCGTCGCGCCGATCTGGATCGTTTCACACTACGCGACACGCTGGCGCACCAACCGCACCCTCTCGCGCGAGCACGAGCGCGTGTTGGCCGAGCTGTGGGACACCGCCCAGCGCATGGAAACCCGGGTGCGCAACCTGGAGCGCATCCTGGACGCTGAGGCGCCGGGCTGGCGCCAGCGCACGGAGGCCGAACAATGATACCGCGCAGCATGAGGCTCGATGAATGCGGAGCGGTATCGCGCGCAGGGTTGGTGTGGCGGCTGCGCGCGAAACCAAGACTCAATACCGGCCAGCCGGGGGGCTGGCCGGTATGAGCGCGCGAGGTTTCGGCCCCTGGGGCACACCCCCCGATCCGCCGCCCGGCGGTCCGTCCTGGGGTTCCAGCCTCGACCGCTGGCGCGTCTGGCGCGATCCCGAAAACGGCTGGATCGCTGGCGTCTGCGCGGGAATCGCGGAAAACGCCGGGGTCGATCCGGCTGTTGTACGCATCATAGCCGTGATCACTCTGATTTTCTTCATCGTCCCGGCCTTGGTGGCCTATGTCGCCCTGGCCATCATCCTCCCCGTCCGCCCGCCGGAGCTGTTCGCCAGCCCACAGCAGGAGGGATTCTGGCGCGGCATGCGCTCCAGGCCACAGACTACCCTGGAACAAACCGCCGCGCAGTTCCGCGACCTGGAACACCGGCTCGCCCGCATGGAGGAAGCCGTCACCTCGCGCGACTTCGACCTTCGCCGCGGCTTCCGCGATCTCGGACGGTAGAGAAGCAAATTCGTGGTGATCGGAAAATGCGCGCACCATTCTCACCTCTCCCGCTCTACGGGAGAGGCACGCCCCCGGGCCACGACCCGGGGGTCGGCGCGCTAGCGCGCCGGGTGAGGGTGCCGCGGCGCCCCTTAAGGAGCTAAGCGCGTGTCCCTGCTTCGTCTGATTCTGAACGTCCTCTGGATCATCTTCGGCGGCCTTTGGATGGCGCTGGCCTGGTTGATCGCCGCGGTCATCATGGTCATCACCATCATTGGCATCCCCTGGGCGCGCGCCGCCTTCAACATCGCGTTCTACACTCTGCTGCCTTTCGGCCACCGGGCGGTGCCACGCTCCTGGGTGACCGGCCACGAGGACATCGGCACCGGCCCGCTCGGTGTCATTGGCAATATCATCTGGCTACTCCTGGCCGGAATATGGCTGGCGCTCGGGCATCTGATCACCGCCGCCGGACTGGCGATCACCATCATCGGCATCCCGTTCGCTTGGGCGCATTTGAAACTAGCCGGGCTGGCGCTCTGGCCGATTGGTAAGGTGATCGTGCCGGAAGATCAGCCGCTCGGCAGCACTTGGTAGCTTCCGCGGCGCCCCAGACCCACCCATCATATTCGGCGGTCTGATCCGACCGAGGGCCGGGATCAAGAGTTACGATTACTGCGCTTTCAAACGAAAGGCGTTACCACCAAAACGCGGAGACAAAGATTAGAACTTTCCGCGCGCCTCCTCAACTCAGCGAAGGCACGCGCGATCTAGCAGGCGGTGTTGCATACCTGGGGTTATGGCGCATCAGGCGTGGGTTGCGGAAGCCGGTCGGCGGTTCCAGGCTGCGCTTATGCCCACCACTCCCACCCCTGATATCGACCTTGCGGCCCGGCTGTTCGAGGCGCTGCGGGAAAAGACCTTCGACGGCGTAGGCGTAACCCGCGACGCCTACGGGCCCGGGGAGCAGGCGGCGCATGAGCTCGTCAGGGTGACGGGCGAAGGGCTGGGTTTGGAGGTCCAGACCGACCCGGCCGGCAATCTGTACCTGACCTTGCCCGGCCGCGACCGCAGCGCGAAGCGCATCGTCCTCGGCAGTCATTTGAACTCGGTCCCGCACGGAGGAAACTACGACGGCGCCGCGGGGGTGCTGGCCGGAATGGCGGCAGTCGCGGGCATGATGCGAGCGAGGTTCACCCCGGAGCGCGATGTAACCGTGATGGCGATCCGCTCCGAGGAAGCGGGAGCATGGTTCCCGGTCTCCTACCCGGGCAGCAACGCGGCGCTCGGGCGCCTGCCTCCGGAACAGTTGGAAGTCAGGCGGATGGACACCGGGCGAACCCTGGCGGAGCACATGCGCACGTCGGGCTTCGACCCAGACTGGGTGCGTGCTGGGAAGGCGTGGCTGACACCCGCAAACACTGCTGCGTATCTGGAACTGCACATCGAGCAAGGCCCGGTGCTGGACGCAGAAGGACTACCAGTAGCGATCGTGACTGGCATTCCGGGGTCCCGGCGGTTGCGCTCGGCCGGGGTAATTGGGGAATACAACCACTCCGGCGCCACGCCACGCCGGTACCGGCAGGACGCAGCGATCGCGCTGGCCGAGCTAGCAACAAAGCTGGACGACTACTGGGCGGCGCTGGAGACTCAGGGGCATCAGCTTGTTTGCACGTTCTGTGTGCTGGCGACGACCGAAGCCGCCGGATTCACCAAAATCCCCGGCGAGGCGGTATTCCAGTTGGACGTCCGTAGCGTCCAGCCGGAAAGCGTGGACGCGATCTTCACCGAACTGGCCCGGCTTGTGCCCGGAATTGAAGCCCGGCGAGGCGTGCGGTTCGAGCTTGGTCTGGAAAGTTCAAGCACGGCGAGCCTGATGGACACGGATCTCCAGCGCCGTCTGATCCAGGCGGCGGAAGACTTGCGCGTGCCATATCGCGTCATGCCCTCCGGCGGAGGCCATGATGCGGCCGCGTTCGCGCAGGCCGGTGTGCCGGCCGGAATGCTTTTCGTGCGCAACCAAAACGGCAGCCACAATCCGCACGAGGCGATGCGGATGGAAGAGTTCGCCGCGGGCTGCGCCGTGGTCACCCGGTGGGCGACGGAGATGGCCGCATGACAGCACGCGTACCCGTCATCGCGAGCCCTGCAAAGCGGGGCGTGGCGATCCAGGCCTACCGCACTATTCAGCCGAAAAACTCGTCCCCATGACCGAACCCGTCGTCATCATCGGCGGCGGCATCATCGGCTCGTGCACCGCGTATTTCCTTGCCGCGCATCATCCGGCCGTGGTCCTGGAGCGCGACCCGAGCTACCGGTTTGCCTCGACCACTCTCTCCGCGGCATCGTTTCGCCAGCAATTTTCCTTCCCGGTCAACCTGCACATGTCGCGTTTCGGATCGCGCTTCCTGGAGGAGCGGGCGGACCGCGTCGGCCTGGTGCGGCGAGCCTATCTCGTGCTGGCAACGGAAGCAGGCGCCGCTCAGTTAAAAGCCAACCGTGCGATGCAGGTGGCCGAAGGCGCGAAAGTCGCGTTGTTTGAAGGCCCGCGCGCAATCGCCGAGCGCTTCCCATGGCTCAACGTAGAGGATCTGGCGTGCGCTACGCTCGGGCTGGCGGACGAAGGATGGTTCGACGCCTATTCCTTGCTGCAAAGCGTGAAACAAGACGCGATTGCGCACGGTGCCCACTACGTTGCCGATGAAGCTGTGCAGATCGAGATCGCGAACGGCCGCGCCACTGGGGTAAAGACCGCTCGAGGGGAACGGATCGAAGCCTCGCACGTAGTAATCGCCGCCGGCCGGCATGCGGGACGGATCGCGGTAACGGCAGGCGTCGCATTGCCGGTGGAGCCACGCAAACGGACGGTTTTCGTGCTAAAGGCGCCGCTCGACAACTCCGGTATGCCGCTCGTGTTCGACACCTCTGGCGCCTGGATTCGGCCCGAGGGCGATGGTTTCATCGGAGGGATTTCTCCGCCGCCGGATAATGATCCCGATCCGGGAGAAGACTTCGATCCGGATCTGGACCTTCTGGAGCAGGAGGTCTGGCCGAAGCTGGCGCATCGCATCCCCACGCTGGAGCGTTTACGGATGATAGGCGCCTGGGCCGGCCACTACGACATGTGCCTGCTCGATCGCAACGCGGTGATCGGGCCACACCCCGATATCGCCGGATTAATCATCGCGGCGGGATTTTCTGGACACGGCGTGCAGCACGGCCCCGCCACAGGCCGGGCGGTATCCGAGCTGGTGCGGTTCGGGAAGTATCGCACCCTGGATTTAACTCCACTGGGATATGAGCGGGTGCGCGATAACCGGCCGATGCCAGAGCTGGAGGTTTACTAAGGTGCCCAATCAGACCAAACCGGTGTCATTGTGAGTTCCGTACCGGCCTGCGGCCGACCCGCGGTCAATGAAAGGAAGCTTTTAGTCCCTCTCCGCCCCTGGGGGCGGAGGGGCTAGGTGAGGTGGGGGACCGTCTCGCACTGGCCAACATTTTCTTACAGGAGCGTAGCAACGAAGCAATCCCTTGGCCCGGACTTGGCCCGGGCTCGCGCCGGCAGTCGCACTGGTGTGGACGTGCCGGCGGACGCACGGGTATATTGATATCGGCAATCCTACCGTTACGTCATGTCATTAGCCGCTGATGGTCATCCGGCCGCTCAGTCACCGTCAGATACGGCTGACGTTGGCCGAAAACCCCCTTCCAGTGTTCGGCTGATCGGAACTGCTTTGCGGTGGATGGCCGCTGCTCTGGCGGGTGCGGTTGCAGGGGCGGCAATCGCCGGGTTTGTAATAGGTCTCGTCGCCGCTCTGATGCACGTACGCCTTCCCCCAACATGGTATCGCCTGAATACAGGTCTGTTTACCCTCGTGAGTGCGTTTTCGTTACAAGGCGTCTTCCTGCTCGGAGCTCTCCGGCAAGCGAAGCGTATCGGTAATGGAAATCGGCGTTCCGGGCTTGGTTGGGCGCGAAGCCATCACCGGGCGGCGGTCATCGCTTTAGCAATAACACTGCTTTGTTGTGACTGCGCGCTGATTCTGATGGTCGGTCGCTCTCTCTTCCTTCACCGCTTGGCGGTCAAGGTTGGATCGCTTCTGTTTGGCCCCGTTCACTTAACAAGCGGCTGGCAACTAACAGTATTAGCACTGCGCCTTATTCTGGTGATCGTGATAGCGCCGGTGTGCGAGGAATTGTTTTTCCGCGGCTGGCTGTGGACCGGCCTTCGGCGAGTCTGGAGTATCGGCCCGGTCATGCTCGTCACCGCCAGTCTCTGGCTGGCCATGCACCTGAGCGATGGAATCTACCGGCCGCTATTTCTCGTTCCCGCGGCAATCTTTCTTACCTCTATCCGGGCAATCGCGGGAAGTGTACGCGCCTCGATCGCGGCTCATATGCTAAACAATGGCTTTGCGGTCGCACTGGTAACGTCTCTTGCGTTATTTCGATAACACGGTGGTCTATGAAAATGCGTTGGCTCAGGCGAGCACTCTTAACCGCATTGATTGGCCTCTCGGCAATCCCCACGGGCTGCACAGACACGCAGGCCACCGACTCCGGCCGCGAGCTGCTCATGCAGGTTCCAGTGACCGACGCGTCCGGACAGATCCGCAAGCTGCAGGCGCGCGTGTGCCGTCCCGAAAGTGGTGCCCCCGGCGCGGCTGGTCTTGATCAACCACGGATCACCGCCAGAGGCGGCTGCCCGCGCGCGCACGCACCTCGGCCGATGCGATAGCGAGGCCGCAGGCTGGTTTCTGACCCGCGGCTACGTCGTCGGTCTTGTGCTGCGGCGCGGATACGGCGCGACCGGCGGCCGCTTTGACGAAGGCACTGGCAACTGTTCCCGGCCCGACTTCGTGAAAGGCGGCATCGAGACCGCGCGCGATATGAACGCCGCAGTCGACGCAATGACCCGGCTGCCGTTCATCCGGCCGGATGGCGTCATTATCGTCGGCCAGTCAGCCGGTGGCTGCGGAGCAATCGCCTACGATTCCGCGCAGCATGAGGCTTGACCTCATGCGAGCGGTATCGTGCGCGGGGTTGGTGGGGCGGCCGCGCGCGAAACCAAGACTCATACCGGTCAGCCGAAAGGCTGCCGGTATGACAGTATCCCGCATCCGAAAGTGGCAGCGTTCGTCGTCATGGCCGGCGGGCGCGGTGGTCACCATCTCAATATGCCGAACAACAACTGCCGGCCTGATCTGCTGGCCGAGGCCGCCGGACATTTCGGAACGACCGCAACGACAGCCATGCTCTGGATCTATACTGCCAACGATATTTTTTTGCTCCCCCATCGCACACGCGATGTTTGAGGATTTTACAAAGGCCGGAGGCAAGGTAGATTTCCATCAGATCGGCCCGTTTGGCAACGACGGCCACGGCCTGTTTTTCGGACGTGGAGGCTCTTCGGTCTGGGGCCCAATCGTCGAGGATTACCTCAGGCAAATCAGCGAGAAGGTGCCGCAGCAATGAACCAGTGGCTAACCCCGGCTTGCGAATACGTCCAATCCTGGCTTGCGTTTCAGATGCGCGTTTCGGAGATGCCAGGCTGCATCGTCGCTATCGTGCACCGCGACCGCCTGGTCCTCGAGACCGCATACGGCTACGCCGACGCGGCCCACCAGAAGCTGCTGACGCCGCGTCACCGGTTCCGGATCGCGTCACATTCCAAAAGCTTTACCGCGGCGGGTGTCATGAAGCTTCGTGAAGCCGGCCGGCTGCGGCTCGATGACCCGATCGGGACGCACGTACGCGATCTGCACCCCGAAGTCTCATCCGGGACTATTGCACAATTACTCTCGCACAGCGCCGGCCTGCGGCGGGATGCCGCCGACGCCAGCTATTTCCAGGACCGCCGCCCGGCGCCCGACATCGCGGAAGTACTCTCCGATCTTAACGCTCCACCGGTTATCGAACCGAACACCCGCTTCAAGTATTCCAACCACGGATACGCGCTGCTCGGACTTGCGATCGAAACCATCACCGGCGAACCCTACCGGGACTGGGTCAAACGCGAGATCATCGCAGTTTCCGGCCTGCAGGAGACGGAGCCGGACATGCCTATCCCGGACGGCACACCCTTCGCGCGCGGACACACCGGGGAGCTGCTAACCGGAAAGCGCATGGTCATTCCCGGTGATCAGTCGCTGGCAGCGCTGGCACCCGCCGGCGGAGTCGTTAGCACTGCGGCAGATGTGGCGCGGTTCTTCGCACAGCTCTCACCCAAGGCCGAACACAGCGTGCTTTCAGTTGCAAGCCGGCGGGAGATGACTCGCCGTCAGTGGCGCAACCCGCATGCCAATGTGCAACGATGGTATGGGCTGGGAACAATGAGCGGCAGCTTCGAAGGATGGGACTGGTTCGGTCACGGCGGTGGCCTGCAGGGCTACATCTCGCAAACCTGCACTGTACCGGAACAGGAGCTGACGGTTTGCGTGCTGACGAACTCGATCGACGGATGGGCCGGATTTTGGCTTGAAGGAATCATTCACATCCTGCGCACGTTTCAAACCCGCGGTGCCGGGGTAGAGAGATTGCGCGACTGGACCGGGCGCTGGTGGACCCTCTGGGGCGCGGGTGACCTCGTTCCGATGGGCGAGCGCGTCATCGTCGCATGGCCACGCATGGGCAAGCCCTTCCAGGACACCTCGGAGATCGAGGTCACCGGTGAGGACGCCGGGAAAATCGTCGTCGCCGGAGGGTACGAGAGCTACGGGGAAACCGCCCGGCTGGTCCGAGCCGCCGATGGGACCGTTACCGAAGTCTGGTTGGCCGGCACTCAGCTTCTGCCGGAAGCGGCGGTCGCGGCCGAGGCAGCGGCACGATACGGCCGCTGACAAGTCGCCTCGCTCCCGCGAGAGAAGGAGCGTGCCACCGCTCGCGGCTCGACCCGTTTCAGCCCCCGCGAAGTGACCCTTTCCGCCTCCGCCGAAAGTCCCAAGTGACCCCTTGCTCACCCCGAAAACCGCCGAGGTGACCCCTTCGATTGTCCAAAAACCTGCGAAGTGACCCCTTCGAGCCCTCGCAACCCCCCGAAATGACCCCTTGCACCTACTGCCTCGGCCCACTCCACCACCCCACTCCGCCCTTGCCTCCCCGCAGCCCCAGGGCTACCTAACCCACCGTCAACTTAACCCGCTGCTGTAGCTCAGTGGTAGAGCACTCCCTTGGTAAGAACGTGAAATCAGCAGTAAGGTCCTGAATTTACTTGTATTTTCTACCCGCGTGTCAGATGCGTGTCAGGCCACTTTGGTTATCGCAACTGAGATTCCCCAAACGCGCCGAATACCGTCCACGTGGCCCTCTGGAATTAAATGGGCATACCGCTCTACTAAGGTGACGGATGACCACCCACCATCTTGCTTGAGCAGTAACAGATCCCGGTGCACGGCGTGATGCCAGCTTGCCCAGGTGTGACGCAAATCGTGCGGGGTGTAATTTTTCAACCCACCGTCCTTGCAAGCTCTCTCCCACGCGGTCTTGATCTGGCCGCCATAACCGCTCTCTGACGTGCTCCGGTAGGGCTCGCCCTTGTGGGTCCGGAATACAGCCCCCTCACGTCCTGGAAGGCTCGCCAGAGCCGCTGTGGCGGCAGGATTGAGCTTGACCACCCTTTCCTGCCTACCCTTGGTCTGATCCGCCCACAGCCGCACCCTGGCCCCTCCAAGATCGACCTGCGGCCACTCCATCTCCAATGTCTCACCCAACCTGCAGCCAGTGCAGAGCAGAAACCTGATCAGCGGCGCGATATGCCGTCCCTCCTGTATGAGACTTTCCGCCTGATCTGGCAGAAGAAATGCGGTCCTGCCTTTGGGTTCCTTGGGCAGATCGAAATGCGGGTGATCGCACCAACCGCGCCGGGAGGCGTGCATCAAGATGGCCCGCAGGGGGACGTACAGGTTCCTCTTGACCGTGCCAGGGGATGCATCTCGTTTGAACAATACCTCGCGGGCCTCGTCCACGGCCTCCTGACCTATCTTGCGAAGCGGGATGTTACCGAAATGCCGGTGTAGGCGATCTATCAGTGCGACCGTTCCTACCGACCGGGTAGTGTGGCTCAAGTAGCTGCTGACTGCTTGAGAGAAACCACGTTGGACGGGTCGTTGCCCGAGGTGGTGGTTGCGGAGGATTTCCCGTTCGATGGCTGCCGCTTCTTCGCGCGCATCAGCTTCTGAATCTGATCCTGCACGCTGGCGTATTCGATACCCCTCTTTCGAACCGGCGGGATGGATCGTGCCCATGATCCAGAGTGTGCCTGTGTCCTTGCGGGTGACGATACGGAGCGGCATGCTTCCTCCAGGGCTGAGATGGCGACGCTATCGAAGCGCACCTGCCCGTTGAAGTTCAAGACCGGGATGGAGTGTTTGGAAACCAGGCGCATCAGCTTGCGCCGACTGAAGCCAAGGAGAGCAGCTAACTGTTCAGGGGTTTGATAGCGAGGATCAGACATCGCGTTCTTGAATGTTGCGACTGCCTGATCCGAGGCAAGTGTTTTCGACTAAATCCCGTCTCCCGGCCCCGGTCCCCGGCATAAGGGCAGGCTCCCAGATCGTCGAAGTTTTAACTTGACACGCTTTTGCTTGCGCACCGCACCGCGCCTCGCTATCCGACGCGGGCGATGAAGTTCTTGAAAGACATAGTGGAGAGGAGCGCGCGTCCAGCGAACTCCCTGCGTCTGAAAAGCTCTGGCCTCGTCGGTATCTTCGTCGGTGCAGCTTGGGTCGCGCCACCCGAACCTTTGGGCCGAGCGGAGTGGCTTCACGCCGTGATATCGGTGGTGAGCGTTGTCGAGGAGAACTCGTGTTGGTGGTTGGGCGACCTATACAATGCCGGACCTCCCGACGCATTGGCGAAGCTCCGAGAGCTTACTGAGAGTGATGGCTGGAAGGGACCAGACTGGGGCACCTTCCAAACCTACGGATCCGTTGCCAAGCGTTTCATCCTGTGACCCGGGTCGAAGCTGTTTCCTTCAAGCATCATCGGGTCGTTATGAAACTCCCGCCGAATGAACGTGCAGCCTTGCTGCAGTGGGCAGCGAAGGAAAAAGCCAGCGCGCGTGCCCTGCAAGCTAAAATACTGCCTCCAGCCCCAGTGGCGATTTTACCGGCCGCCCATGCGACCCGCGCCGCGGTCGAGGAAGGCATCGTGCCGGGCGGTGGTGTCGCGCTGGCCCGTGCCAGCCTGATCCTGTCCCAGCTCAAGGGCGACAACGACGACCAGCGTTTCGGCATCGACATCGTCCGCAAGGCCATCCAGGCGCCGCTGCGCCAGATCGCCGAGAACGCCGGCGAGGACGGCGCCGTGGTGGCCGGCAAGGTGCTCGACAAGAGCGAGTATTCCTGGGGCTTCGACGCGCAGAGCGGCGATTTTAAGGATCTCGTGAAGTCCGGCATCATTGACCCGACCAAGGTCGTCCGCACGGCGCTCCAGGATGCCTCCTCTGTCGCCGGTCTGCTCGTCACCACCGAAGCCATGGTGGCCGAGAAGCCGGAGAAGAAGGCTCCGCCGATGCCTCCGGGAGGCGGCGGTATGGGCGATATGGATTTCTGATTTAGATCGCTTGAGACGTCACCAATCGGGCGGGCTACATGGCCCCCCTTTTTTGTTGGCTCGCCATGCGCTCCGCTCTCGGTGGGACGAAGCAACCTCGCTTACGCAGGCGCACGACAAGCCACACGGGGTCAGCCTCAAGTTGCGGTCGCACTGATCAGGATCGTACCGGGATACTTCATCGCTGTGCAATTGATTGCACAAGTTCGATCCTACTGTGAGCCGTGCTCGCCCCCGTGCTCCAGGACCATCTGGACGCTCGCGCACGGACCTCGGACGGGTATCGAACCGATGACTTGGGCTTCTCCATCTCTCCATCCCTCAAGGATTGGAGCCTCCGGAAGCTGGTACGGTTCAGCGCGCGAGCCACAGTTGGTTTAATTATATTGCAGAACGGCACTCAATGACTCATATCTGCGGGCAGATGAAACAGCAAGATTACAGAAGGGATTTGCCATGCCAGTATTTGTCGAGCAAGCCTCGCGAACAAAGAGCCAGTTGACGCGCGCGCAAGCGGCCGATTACCTCACGGCAGCTGGGTTCAAAATCAGCAAGAGCCGACTGAGCAAGCTGGCGATGGACGGAACAGGACCCTCGTACACGCTGTGGGGGCTCTCGCACACTCTATAGTCCGGACACTCTCTTTTCCTGGGCCATCGCTCGCCAGTAGCGAGGGCGATGGGATTGGCAAAGAGCTCGACAAAGCAAGCAACGTCGCATGTAGGCGATCTACTGGACCGTATCGCTGAAGCACATAAGGCTGGGAAACGAAAGAAAGCCTTATATGAGACTCAGCGTTACCTTCAATCATTCGATGCTCGTTATCTGGCCTGCGTAGCAGCGTATAAGGGTCTCAGACCCCCTCGCCGTCCACCCATCCATCAGCTCCCTGCAATAGCCAAAAAGCTCAATACTTGGGCGAGCAGCACGGAACCCGTGACCCTGTATCTCAAAGAGAAAGAACCGCTGCCCTTTGAGGTGGACCCCACCTATGGGACCAATTTGGCCCGCTGCTTAGCTACAGCCCCCGTCCGGCTCTCGTTCTCCCTTCTTTCAAGCTAACCATAAACCTCTTCCTGCTGTTGTGGCGGCTGTGGATATGTGGGCAACGCGCCAGCGTTGTCCAAGCGAGGCGGCATATCCACAGCCGTGCCCGCCAGGCTGGCCCGCCACACCGCCATCGGCATGTGATGTCTCAGCGCCTGATGCGGGCGCAGCTCGTTGTAGAACTCCATCGACGCGCCGATCCCCAGCCGCGCTTCGCGCGCGTCCGCATAGTCCTTCAAGTAAACCTCCTCATGCTTGAGCGAGCGCCACAGCCGCTCGATGAACACGTTGTCCATCCACCGACCTCGGCCATCCATCGACACTGCAATCCCGGCCCCAAGCAGCGTGCCGACAAATGCGTCACCGGTGAATTGGCTGCCCTGGTCCGTGTTGAACACCTCCGGCCGGCCGTGTCGTCGCAGGGCGTCCTCTAGTGCGTCCACGCAAAACCCCGCGTCCATCGTGTTCGACAGCCGCCACGACAGCGCCGCGCGGCTCCACCAATCCATCACTGTCACCAGATACAGGAACCCACGCCGCATCGGAATGTAGGTGATGTCCGCGCACCATACCTGGTTCACTCGCTCGATCCGCACGTCCCGCAGCAGATACGGGTAGATTTTGTGTCCAGGCCCTGGCTTGCTGGTGCGCGGCTTCGGCCCCAGCGCCGCGATCCCCATCACCCGCATCAGCCGCTGCACCCGCTTGCGGTTTACCTTCTCCCCGCCCGTGCTCAGCGTCGCCGCGATCCGCCGCGAGCCATAGAACGGCCACGCGACGAACACCGGGTCAATCCGTCGCATCAGTAACAGCTCATCCGCGTCATGCTCCGGCTTCGCCCGATAAACACCCGAGCGCGCCAGCCCAAGCAACGCGCATTGTCGCCGTACCTGAGAGCTGTCCGTGGCCGCGATCGAGCATCGCTCTCCGGCCCGCCGCGCTCATCTGCCGGACCTCCGCGCTAAAAAATCCCGCTCCACTACCAGCTCGCCGATCTTGGCGTGCAGGTGGGCGATTTCCTTGGCCGACTGCCCGTCGTCTGTCCCGGTCCGGAAAACCCGTTCGGCATGTTCTAGCAGCTGCTTCTTCCAGGCGTAGATCTGTGTCGGATGCACCTGGTAACGCACCGCCAGCTCGGCCACTGTCGCGTCTTCCCTCAGCGCTTCCAGGGCGATCTTCGCCTTCAGCGCGGCATCGATCCTGCGTCGGGTTCTGCTCATGTTCCGCTCCGTGTAGCATGGACGGAACCGGTTCGGTTTATAGCTTAGCGGGTGGTCCCAAATTCGGGGTCCACTTCACTTAATCAGGCTGAAGTGAGAATCGTGTTCGATTTCGGGTTCGAGAACCGGGCATTTCAACAACTCGTCCTACCCGCCCTGAAAGCGCAGGCCGATGATCTCATCCACCCGAACCAATACCTCATGCGAGGCACTCAAGCCGCTATCAAACGGGTGGCGGACCTCATGAGGGAAGGTTACGCATGGGCTATCGAACTGGATATTCCCCCGCTCCACAGTTGAGTGAGACATCCTGTAAGCGGACGGCATCCGCAGGAGGGATGATCGGTGAAGCAAGTCAGGACAGAGCGGCCGGACGTTGGCGGGCGAGTGCAAGAGAGCGACGTTGCCGGGCCCGGCCGGGGCGGGCGGATGTCGCGGCAACGCAAGACCGCGGCGGTGCTGCGGCTGCTGCGCGGTGAGGATCTCGAGACGGTATCCCGCTCGCTCGGCGTGACCGCCGCCACCCTGACGAGCTGGCGTGATGCCTTTCTGGCGGCGGGAGAAGCCGTGTTGGCGAGCCGGCCCGGCGATGGCGAGGAGCTGGAGAGCCAGCGCCTCAAGGCCAAACTCGGCGCAGTCATGATCGAACGCGAGCTGCTGCACGAGAAGATCGCCGCGTTGGAGGCTAATCGCCCTTTGGTCCGGCTGAGGCCGAGGCCATGAGCCGCACCATCTCCCCGCTGAGCGGCAAGCCGTACGGCCTCGCCTTGGTGTGTCGGACTTGGCGGGTGCCGCGTGCCACCGTTTATCGCCACCGGGTCCCGCAACAGGCCTCCGCGCCGCAGCGTTCGGGGCCGGTCGGGCCGATGGCCGATGCGGCGCTGCTGGAGCACATCCGCGCCGTCCTCGCCGCCAGCCCGTTCCATGGCGAGGGGCATCGCAAGGTCTGGGCGCGGCTGCGGACCGCCGGGATCCGGACTTCGCGGCGGCGCGTGCTGCGTCTGATGCGTGAATATAACCTCCTCGCCCCAGCCCGTGTCGGCGCACCACGCGGGCCGCGTAACCACGACGGAACCATCATCCCGGAAGCCCTCGATACTATGTGGGGCACTGATCTCACGACCACGATCACCAGCGAGGGGCAGGCCGCGGTGTTCGTCGCCGTCGATCACTGCTCGGCCGAGTGCGTCGGGATCCATGCCGCCGCTCGTGCCACCCGCTTCGAGGCGCTCGAACCGATCCGCCAGGGCGTTCGTGAGCATTTCGGCGGCTTCGGCAAAGGCCTCGCTCGCGGCCTTGCCGTGCGGCATGATCACGGATCGCAATATCTGTCCGACGCCTTCCAGAACGAGCTCGCCTTTCTCGGCATCGAAAGCTCACCCGCCTTCGTGCGTGCCCCGGAAGGCAATGGCTGCGCCGAACGTTTCATCCGCACCTTGAAGGAAAACCTCTTATGGGTGCGTACTTTCGAAACCATCGAGCAATTGCGCCAGGCGCTGCTCGAATTCCGCGACACCTACAACACCATCTGGCTCATCGAGCGACACGGGTTCATCCCGCCAGCCGCCTTTCGTCGGCAGCAACTTGAACCCGTGGCTCTCGCCGCATAGGCTTCAGCCAGATGTCTCAGCGACCGCGGGCAGTACAATATCGACGACTGCTATCCGAGTTTCGATGGACAGAAGGTTGCAGACCTACTCCCACTACCAAAGCAGGTCACGAGAAGTGTCCTCTGAAGTGGACCCCGAATTTGGGACCACCCGCTAAGCTATAAACCGAACCGGTTCCGTCCATGCTACACGGAGCGGAACATGAGCAGAACCCGACGCAGGATCGATGCCGCGCTGAAGGCGAAGATCGCCCTGGAAGCGCTGAGGGAAGACGCGACAGTGGCCGAGCTGGCGGTGCGTTACCAGGTGCATCCGACACAGATCTACGCCTGGAAGAAGCAGCTGCTAGACCGAACTTCCTAGCCTCGAGACACGCAAGTTACTGAAGCATCTATACATTCTGTCTCGCGACCTGTGGATTACTGGCTACAGTTGACGCCGAGGAGATTGAATGCCTTCTGCTGCAGCGGTGTTGGCCTTGTGACGACGGTAAGGCGATAGTCCGGTGTGATCGCGGTGGTGATGGTGTTGCGCACTACGGTTGCCAGATCGCCGAGCAATGAACGGAAGCTATGCACCGGCAGGCCGTCCGTGGTGAGCCCTGTGGTCTGCTTGGCGATGGCAGCCGGGGAACGTTGCGCTTCCGACACTACGCTGTCTCGCAAGGCTTCGGCCGCTTCCCTATCGGCGTCATCGAACAGCATTGGCGCCAGGCAGGTCCGCATATGCCATTCGAGGTAGTAGGCTAACATGCACAGGAAGACGTGGGCCCGCACGCGGTCTGCCAGCCAATGATGGACAGGCCTGATCTGCAGATCGACGGTTTTGATGCAGCGAAAGGCCCGCTCCACAAGCGCAAGCGACTTGTAGCTTCGCACGGTCGTGGTGTCATCGAGCGCGCTTTCCGGCAGGCTGGTGCGCACGACATAGACGCCATCGGTTGCTGCTTCAGCGACGATCTCGGCGGTCTTGCGGGCGAAGCTGAAGACGGTATCGGTGATCTCGATGACAAAATGCTTGCCTACCTTGTGCTTGTTGATCACCGCGCCAACCGCGAGTGCGATCCGCGCAGCGCCCCGGAGGGGATTGCGCTTGCGAGCGACCGCGATCTGGATACGGGAGAGGTCACGTTCGGTGGCGGCCAGCAGATCCTCCCGCTTGCGGGCGCGCTCGACGGCGAGATCGGGATTACGGCAAACGATCAGGCGCTCACCCGGAAATTCGGGCGCCGTGATACTGGCCAAGTCGCGCTGATCGAACAGCGAGAGTTGCAAAGCGCCGGTTTCCATCAACGCCTTGATCGCCGGCGCGCGCAGTGCCGTGATCCAGTCGAAGCCTGCCGATTTAACGTCATTGGTGATGCGTGCTTGGGTGATCATGCCACGGTCACCGACCATGACCACGTGGTCGAGATGGAACCGCCGCTTCAGCTTTTCGATCTGATTGGCAAGCGTAATCGGATCGGCGGTATCGCCCTCAAACACCTCGATGGCGATCGGACAGCCATCGGGAGCGCAGAGTAGGCCGTATATGATTTGCAGCGTGCCCTTCTTGCCGTCGCGGCTGTAGCCACGCTGGGCGAGCGGGCAGCAGCGGCCTTCCATGTAGCTTGACGAGACATCATATAACACCAGTGTGCCATCGCTGAGATGGCGCTTGGCTAAGGCTGTCTCGATGGCAGGCTGGCGTTCCAGCAGCCAGTCCAGTGCGGCATAGAGTTCGTCCTCGTCGACCTCACCGAGGCCAAGCATTTCGCCAAGGCTCGATGCAGCCGTGGCGGAGGAAAGTGCACGAGCGGTGGCGAGCTTGGATGCCGGCTCGATAATGCGCCCGATCATCAGCGCGAGGGCAAGATCACGGTATCGCTCGCGATCGCCGAGCATCCGATCAAGCCCTATCTTGCGGGCAGTCCCGAGCGCTGCTGCAACGTGCCCGTGCGGCAGACTGCGGGTGATGGTGAACGCATCCCGCTCGGCCGGAATGACAACGCCGCCTTTGAGAACACCGCGCAGGCCTTCAACGTGCTCGGCGGGCCAATCGGAGAGGTTGCAGATCGTGCGCTTACGGACCTTGCCATCCTGGCGGTAACTCTCGCGCAGCAGAATGGCGGGAGGCGAGTTCCGATTCGGAACAGCTTCGATATACATGGCAACGCATTGGCACAACACCGCCGCGAGTACAAGTCCAAATTTCCGGATTACATGGCTACGTTTGGGACCAGTCTCGTGCTTCTGTCCCTACTGTTCCTGCCACTTCACACTCTCCGAAAGAAGGAAGTTCGGGCTAGAACATGCCGAACGGGTTTTCCGGACCGGGACAGACGACGGGCAGTCGGCCAAGGAAATCGCCCACCTGCACGCCAAGATCGGCGAGCTGGTAGTGGAGCGGGATTTTTTAGCGCGGAGGTCCGGCAGATGAGCGCGGCGGGCCGGAGAGCGATGCTCGATCGCGGCCACGGACAGCTCTCAGTACGGCGACAATGCGCGTTGCTTGGGCTGGCGCGCTCGGGTGTTTATCGGGCGAAGCCGGAGCATGACGCGGATGAGCTGTTACTGATGCGACGGATTGACCCGGTGTTCGTCGCGTGGCCGTTCTATGGCTTGCGGCGGATCGCGGCGACGCTGAGCACGGGCGGGGAGAAGGTAAACCGCAAGCGGGTGCAGCGGCTGATGCGGGTGATGGGGATCGCGGCGCTGGGGCCGAAGCCGCGCACCAGCAAGCCAGGGCCTGGACACAAAATCTACCCGTATCTGCTGCGGGACGTGCGGATCGAGCGAGTGAACCAGGTATGGTGCGCGGACATCACCTACATTCCGATGCGGCGTGGGTTCCTGTATCTGGTGACAGTGATGGATTGGTGGAGCCGCGCGGCGCTGTCGTGGCGGCTGTCGAACACGATGGACGCGGGGTTTTGCGTGGACGCACTAGAGGACGCCCTGCGACGACACGGCCGGCCGGAGGTGTTCAACACGGACCAGGGCAGCCAATTCACCGGTGACGCATTTGTCGGCACGCTGCTTGGGGCCGGGATTGCAGTGTCGATGGATGGCCGAGGTCGGTGGATGGACAACGTGTTCATCGAGCGGCTGTGGCGCTCGCTCAAGCATGAGGAGGTTTACTTGAAGGACTATGCGGACGCGCGCGAAGCGCGGCTGGGGATCGGCGCGTGGATGGAGTTCTACAACGAGCTGCGCCCGCATCAGGCGCTGAGACATCACATGCCGATGGCGGTGTGGCGGGCCGGCCTGGCGGGCACGGCTGTGGATATGCCGCCTCGCTTGGACAACGCTGGCGCGTTGCCCACATATCCACAGCCGCCACAACAGCAGGAAGAGGTTTATGGTTAGCTTGAAAGAAGGGAGAACGAGAGCCGGACGGGGGCTGTAGCTAAGCAGCGGGCCAAATTGGTCCCATAGGTGGGGTCCACCTCACTCCTAGGACAGTACCCTCAACCTGAGGATCAACCCTGATCTATCGTTCGAGTCGTGCGACTCTACCTCATTCAATTCAGCAAATCATCTCAGCCCAGGTCATCTCAGCACCCTCACCCACCTAAGCACATCACATCAGAGCACTCCATCAGACCATCCTACCTCTCACCTACTACAGGGACTAAACAGCCCATTCAGTCTTGCAGATTCAGGGGTGGACGAATTCATGTTCGCCACTGAATTTGCAGTGGCCCGGCGGGGCCTTCCACAAGGGTCGGCCACATCGCCTTTGGTTGTCGAAATGCTGCTCGCCCCTGTCCTCGCAAGCTTGCCTTGCGAGGATTGGGTCGGATATGCGGATAACCTTCTGACGCTCGGAAAAAGCGAAGGTGACGTGGTGTCGATATTTACAGCCTGTGGCAGTGCCGTCACGGCACATCCCGCCGGGCCGCTTCGACTGAATCCGCCTAAGGTTTACAAACCCGGAACTCCGATAGATTTTCTGGGTCATCGGCTTCGATGCTTCGGTGGCCAAATCCGGATAGAACCTACCCCTGATAACCTAGCGAAGTTCAAAACCAAATTGCAACGCGGGCTCAAGCAGGTCAAAAAAGGCAACCACAACGCCGCAGAACGCCTCAGAAAATATGTGCTAGGCTGGGTGGCCGCATTCAAGCAATGCACCGATATCCCGCAAATACGGGCGGCAGCTCTTAACCAGATCGCTGAGGCTGTCAAATAGTGCTTTTAACTACGATCCTTCGTATCAGGCATGTCTGAACCGCCGGGTAGCTGACTGCCCTCGCGGACTGCACGAATAGCTCGCCGCGGCCTACTTCGGGCTACCCCCACCATGATCCGGGCATTGCAGGTCACGTCGCACGGTCACCATGACCGCCCGATATCGGAGCGTGCGTTTCCGCTGCCGCAAGGGTTTACCGAGAAGCTGGTTACCGATCTCGCAGGTCCTGGTAACGGCATCATTGACCGCACCTCGCCCGGACGACCGCCCAGGCTCGGGGTAAGGGGCCAAGGTTCAGGATGACCATTCGCGGGTCTTGGCGCCATTGTGCGATCGATCAGCACAGAGCGGTTAGGCTCCCCCTGGCCCGGAGAAGCGCATCGAAGTTCCCAAAACAGTAAGCGTTGCGGCGAGACCCTGCCCGATTTTCCTTGACGGCAGCCGTGCGGCGTATCAGAGGCCGGCCCATCCTCTGTGCTGGGGTGGATTACGCCGGCTGCCGCTGGATGCGTTTCACGCGGTGCTTCTGGTAGGCGATAATCTCACGGGCGAGAGGCAGACGAGCATCGAAACGCAGGTGCGTGATGGAGACAAACGCGGCGTTCTTGGCCTCGTCTCCAAAATCGAGGCGGCACACAATGCCTCCCTCGTCACCGGCGTAGCTGATCCAGGTGATTGAGCAGGCGGCGGAGGTTTGGCTCGCAGCGTTCTTCGCGACGAGAGCGGCGAGCAGCTCGGGTGTGGGGCGCGCGGGCAGTGGCAGAGCCTGTTGCAGCTTCCCCATCAGGCGGTCAACCTGGGTTGGATTATCGATCATGCAGCTGCCGCCAATTCCGTGAGTTCAGTCGGATGCCAATTCCACGGCAGCAGCGCCTCCAGTGCGTTCGCCTTAGTCTTGCCTGAGACGATGCGCTCGAGCACATCAGTAAGCCAAGCCATCGGCTCGACACTATTCAGCTTGGCGGTCTCGATCAGCGTCATCGCGATGGCCCAATGCCGGGCTCCGCCGTCCGATCCGGCGAACAAGGCGTTCTTGCGTGTGAGGGTCACCGGTCTGATCGAGCGCTCGACCACGTTCGTGTCCATCTCGATCCTCCCGTCATCGAGGAATGCCACCAACCCCGGCCAGTGCCGGATCGCATAGCGCATCGCTTTCGCCAGCTCGGAGACGGCGGATATACGAGGCAGCTGCTCCTGCAACCAAGCATGCAACGCCTCCACGATCGGCCGACTTCGCGCCTGGCGCATGCGCTCCCGATGATCGGCAGAATGCCCGCGAATCTCGGCCTCGATCGTATAGAGTTCGCGAATGCGCGCCAGCACATGCCCGGCCAGCGGCGACTTCGTCGCCTGATAGAAATCGAAGAACGGCCGCCGCATATGCGCCCAGCAGAACGCCAGCTTGACCGAATCGTCGCTGCGGTCCCCGGCCAGTCGCTTGAACCCGGCGTAGCCGTCCACCTGCAGCACACCGCGAAACGCTGCCAGGTGCGCTGACGGATGCGCGCCCTTACGATCCTCGGAATATACATACGCCGCCGCCGGGTGCGTCGGACCGGACCACGGTCGGTCATCCACCGCATAGCACCACAATCGCCCGGTTTTGGTTCGGCCGCGGCCCGGATCCAGCACCGGCAATGTCGTGTCATCCGCAAAGACCTTCTCAGACGACAGCACCGTGCTGACCACCAGGTCATAAAGCGGCTTCAGCCACCAGCAGGCTCGGCCAACCCAGTTGCTCAGCGTCGAGCGATCCAGATCGATGCCCTGCCGCGCCAGCATCTTGGACTGTCGATGCAGCGGCAGCGAGTCGCAATACTTGCTGACCAGCACATGCACCACCATGGCCTCGGTCGCCAGGCCGCCATCGATCGGGCGCTCCGGCGCTGGCGCCTGCACCACGGTTCCCTCGCACGCCCGGCAGGCGTAACGCGGCCGGCGCGTGACCCGCACCCGAAGCTGCGCGGGCACGATATCGAGCTGTTGGCTGCGCGTTTCGCCGATCACATGCAGCGCGCCACCACAGCAGGGGCACTCGCGGTGCTCGATGTCCACCACCACCTCGTAGCGCGGCAAGTGTGCCGGCAGATCGCCGAGATTGCGCTGCGCCGGTGCCAATCGGCGCTTCTGCTCCTTCGGCTCTGGTGCAATAGTGTCCTGTGCCGCCTGGTTCGCGGCGACCGTTTGCTCCAGATCCTCGAGCCCCAATTGCAACTGGTCATCGGTGAGTTGCTCGGAGCGGCGGCCGAACCGATGGCGCACCAGCCGATGAATGAGCAGGCGCAGCTTGTCATTCTCGGTATTGAGCTCTCGCACGACGTCGCGCAGCATTTGCTGCAGCGTCGCGGGATCGTCAGGCAGGTTGTCCAGATCGATTCGCACGCTGCGATTCTGAACGACGCCGCCGAATCGGTGCCAGCCGATTTTTATCGGCGACGCGGGTTTTTATCCCGCCAGTTCCGGTGCTCGTCGCGGCTGCGCTGCGCGCCATTCACAGCCATCCAGCAGCGCCGCCAATTGCGCGCTCGAGAGCATGATCCGGCCAGTCGTCTCGGATGACGGCCAAACAAACTGCCCATGCTCCAGCCGCTTGGTCAGCATGCACAGGCCGGCGCCATCATGCCATATCAGCTTGATCAGTCCTGCGCGACGCCCGCGGAAGGCATACACAGCGCCATCGAACGGGTTGTCGCGCAGCGACTGCTGCACCAGCATTGCCAGCCCCACCATACCCTTGCGCATATCGGTCACGCCGCAGGCGAGATACACGCGCAGGCCGGGTGCGAGTGTGATCATCGGCCTTGCAGCATGCCCAGGACTCGCCGCAATGCCCGATCATCTACCTGCCCATCAACGCGCACCAATATGCCGCCCGGCAGCACGATCTCGATTATTCCCAGCGGCCGGGGCGATTGCGGGATCGTTACTGGCGGGGCGGGCGGCTCAGCCGGTAGCTGGCCGGCCAGCCGCGTCGGCGCCAGCTCCACTTGCGCAAACCGTGTCGGCCGCCTCATCCGCTCCGTCGGAGCCGGCAACAGTTCTCGACGCCAGGTATAAAGCTGCCCCGTACCGATCGCGTATTTGCGCGCCACCTCGCTCGGGGTCAGTTCGGGCCCGAGGCTCTCAGCCACAATCTCGCGCTTTTGCTCCAGCGTCCAACTCCGCCGGCGCTCGCCCCGCGTGATAACCTCCACTCGGACGTTGTGTGCGCTCTTACGATCTGTCGTATGAGCGCTCTCATCAGGGCCGGATCCGTTTAGCGTCTCATCCATGCGGCCCTTCGATCACACGAATGCCGCGCGCCGCCCATGTGGTGCCGCCGAATCGCTTACCCAAAACATCGCGTGCAATCAATTGCACGGTCAGTGTGGGAAGGACCTAGCCCGGTCAGGTTCCAGCAAACTGGTTCCGGCAACAGCACCTGATTGGGCACTCCAGCATCGATGAGTACGCCCGCGTGCGTCTGACCCGCGTGCCTAGGTTCAGCAGCGATCTGTGCAATCAATTGCACAGGGCAGTGTGTGCGATACAGCGATTTGGCAGAACCGGACGCGCCATTGATGCGGCGCCGAAGGTGGAGGGGCCACCTAACCGGTGGGTCAGCTTCATCTTGCCGCCCGGGTCAGCTTCGCTCTGCCTATGACAGTGCTCGTATGAGTGCTCACACAGAGCGCATCGGGTGATCACTGGCGGCGAGCGGCGGCGGCGCTGGCAAGAAGGAGCCTCGGTTATGCCCATCGAATTCGACCTTGACCCCAGCAGACGATGGCCTGCCGATCGCGGAGCATTGGGCCTTTTCAACGCTATCGACCGATCTGCCTAAGGCGCGCCGCCAACAGACCCCAGCGAGGGCTTCCACACGATCGTCATACGTGCTCGTCCGGTTTAACGCAACGCTGAAAACTCGAACCAGATCACAGCCTGCCAGCAAGTAGAGCTATGCGACTAGTTCGCCCTCCGTGCAATTGATTGCACAAGCCAGCTAGCTGGTGAGACCCCAGCGACTATCCAGGATGAGGGACACGCGCGTGTAGACCATGATTTATCTAGTGGCAAGCGCGGCAGACGGAGGTTCGATCTCTATTGCAGGCATCACTCCCCCCTGCATCTCGCGGCGACCACATCTGCACAGCGACAACTCCTACGTATCGTGAAATACGATCCTTCACTGCTGGATTCGGTTCTAGCTGACATCTTCAATTCCGGGGCAGATCCGGAGATCGTCCGTAAGGCCATTGAGCTCTTCTGCCCTAAGCAGTTCGATGAAGCTGCTAAGCGTACTCATTGAGTCGGTCAGCGTCCGTCAGTTCATCGAGACCCCGTTCTTCCCGAACAAGAAAGCTGATCGTGCTTGCCCTGGTCGCTCCGATGCTTACGCGGCGGCCCGCGCTGGCCTCGCATTCCTCGGTGCCATCAGTTGCAAAGGAGAAAAGCCGAAACTATCTACCTAATGCCGCTTTTTACCTTGCATCCAGACCAATTCCGTGGCATAATGCCAACCTATCAACCAAGGAAGGTTTCCGTGGGCTCGCTGCAGTCAGATACTTCGACCTCACTGAAGGTTGATCTTAAGTTTATGTCGGGTCAGCCGACACTCAGTTCGGAAGATGCGCCGTTCGGAGTAGCCGATCAGGCAGAAACGCCTGACACCGGCAACACTGCTGTTGTGACGCAGCCCGAGGTTTCGAAGCTGATCAACCAAGCCGTGACCAAGACCAAGAAGAAGAAGGTGGCTGTCATCCCGCCTGATCCCATCGGCCAGGCCACACACAACATCGAAAACCTCGATGCCGAGCAGGCCCGCAAAATGGCGCATGACCTGCTGGATGGTGCGGAGTTCTCGAGTTTCCAGTTGGGAGGTGTGCTTCTTCAGGTGATAGAGAAGAAGCATTACACCAAATACGGTTTCGCTGATTTCAAGTCTTTTGTGGACGCGGAGTTCGGCTTCAAGTACCGGACGGCGATGTACCTGGTACAGATCTACAATGAGGTGCTGGAATACAAGCTTGATTGGGACAGCATCAAGCATATCGGCTGGACCAAGCTGAAGACCCTGCTCAATCCAAACCTCAACCTGATCACCGCTGAGAACGTCGGGCAGTGGATCAAAAAGGCCGAGGGTATGACGGTCAAGCAGCTCGAAGAGGCGGTTAAAGGCGCGTCATCGGGCACCCAGAATGCGACCGGGCATGATCCTGGCAAGGACATCACCACCATGACTTTCAAGCTGCACGGTGACCAAAAGGCCGTCATTCGTGCTGCTCTGGAGAAGGCCAAGGAGATCGGTGACACTCAGTATGACACGGTGGCGCTCGAATACATCGCGACGCAGTTCTTGGCGACGCCATCTGTTCAACCGGCCGCCCAACCCGCGGCGGTCGTGCAGGTTGAAGGACATTCTATGCTAGAGGTCTTCAAGCAGGCCGGCTACATGGCTGTGCTGGAGGCGTTTGAAGCGGCCTTTCCGGACATCGAGTTGTCAGTCGAGATCCCAGACCAGGAGTAAAAACTTGCGGGGGCCATGGAGCCCCGCTTTTTTTGGTGCCTATGAAGAGCAAACATGATCGGCCACACGCTCATCTACTTCCCCGATACCTATCTGCGTAATCATCATCTCTATATGCCGGGCCGACAGACCGTGGAGTTCACTGCGTTGGCGTGTCGCCTCTAGCAGATTGCGGAGAGTTACCTGCTTGATGCGCTCATCGGTCGTATTCGATAGCGACACCCATAGCTCGTTTTTGATCAGGTCAAGACGCGCTAAGCCCTCTCCACGTAGGCAGCGCATCTCGGTATTCGACCCGTACAGCTCCCATCGGGCATGGACCATTCGTATGATGCGATCCATAGCCCGCCGGTCACCCACCCCCAAAAGCGCCATGAGTTGGCTACTGCTGCGGATGCCTTTGGTCATCAAAACTTCGGCCTGCAGCGAAAGTTGCGCGTCGAGCTCATGAGGATTGAGACCAGGCGTCAACGGAGGAGGCATGGCCACATCTTCTGGGGTCAGGGAACTGCCCCGAACACGATTGCTCCCCGTCGGAACCTTAATTCGCTTGGTCTCGGCATCCTCGACGACCTTTAACACAGCCGGCATAGCCTTCTCAATCACAACCTTCTGCTCTCGAGATATAGTATCTCGGGATCCATTCCGCTCGGATTGTAGTGGTTGGCCGAAATGTCATCGACATGGACCAGCCGAATGTCGATCTCTTCCCGACCACCCTTGTCTCGGTCATCCTGTCCTCCGTGTGCAATCAATTGCACATCAGCCGGACCCTTGAGCTTATCCGCCGCATACTGCTGAGCCGGTAGCTCTCTGGATCGGGTCTGACAGCCATTGAGATAATCCAATCGGCCAACCTCTGAGGTCGCTGACCTCGAAAGCTGGATGCGCGACGTGCGTCGGACGATGTCGCGTCACGCCGCCAAGCACCCACACGGTGATATCGCTGCAGCCGCCAGGGCCTTCGTTAAGTCGGCCACGAAAATGCGGATCGCGGCCAGGAATTAGACGTGCAATTGATTGCACCAGGATTCTGGGGGTAGAGGATGAAGCCGGTTATCGGCTTAGCGGCAGCGGCTGGTCTTAGCATAGTGTGCGGCAGCACAGCTCAAGCACAAATCGGGACCCATAGGGAGAACGGTGCTGGATCAGTCTCGTGCGGCACGTGGGTGGTTGAACCACGCATTGACGGTTGGCCTCTGTGACGCTCGGCAGGGACCGATTTTATGCTCGGCGCCCGGGAGTGGGCCCCTACGCGCGCGCCCGGTTCCCGGGGGTTCTTGCGGAACAAGTTTTGCTTGGTTCCAGCTCGCGTGACGCGCTTTCGCGGTATGAAATACTTCATAGGCCGCCGTCTGACCCCATGATACGCTCGGCCGATTGACTGAGGAGGTGTGAGCACCACGCATCGGCCAGGTCAGACGCGGCAAGATCCCAACTCTTTGAAGCGAAGCGGCTGGAGGCGACTATCGCCGAGCTTGCGGGCTTACCCCGGGGTTCAAGGGGCCCGTCCACAAACCGCGATGGACAACGATTGCGGGGTGGGCGTTCGTTGATGGTGGCCTCGACTCAGTTCAGGCGCAGGTCGAGACAGCATCTAAGCAGCTCAAGGGTCTGATCGATGCGGCAGGGAAAGTTGGAACGTGAGCACCTTCAACCAACGAAATAACGTAACTCTGCTGAACGCCGCCATCTGGACGGCGCGGAGGTCGACGGAGGGTGCTGAGCGTCCGTGCACGAACCCAGAAACCACAATCCTCCTCACAGGGCGGGGCGAGTGTTACACATCAGGGTTCATGATCGACCAAGGGTGGTGATTCGCGATGCGTCCAAAGCCGTCTGAAGGCGACGGTTCCGACGACCTGTTTCACGCCCGACTGTCCAACCAGCTCGATCTCAAGCACCCGCTGGTCCGGTTGGCGGCGCTGATCGACTGGCAGCGTTTGGAGACCGCATTCGGCGCGTTCTATCACGAAACCGCCGACCGCCCTGGCAAACCAATGCGGCTGATGGTTGGGCTGACCTACCTCAAGCACACCTACAACCTGTCAGACGAGGAGGTGTGTACACGCTGGGTGGAGAACCCATTATATGAGGCTTGAGCAAGCACTTTTTGTGGCCGCTGACTCCCTTGTGTTGATGACCGAGGCGGAAGTCAATCGATCGCGAAATCTCCGCGTAAACCTTATATCCGGTCGGGTTGATCGCCCGAGCCAAAATCCCTCATGCAGGGGTTGGTGAGTTCCCCTGGAACCGGATCAATCTATTGGGGCGGTCGGCGTAAAGCCGAGCCACGGGTTCTCACAGATCGCGGTTCGTCCCGGTCATAGCGAAAACGCCTTTCGCGCTGGCTCGTTACGCCTTGAGCGCAGCGCCTTCCGGAACCACCCCTTCTCGATATAGCGCCAAAGCGCGATCATGAGTTTGCGGGCGACTGCAACGATGGCGATGCGCCGAATACGGCCTTTCAGGCCGCCTGTGCGATGCCTAAACCAGCAAGCCAGTGCGCTCTGCGGCTGATAGCGCAGCCGCAACCAGGTGAGCTCGATGCTGGTCGATCGTGCCCGGGGATTGCCCGCTTTGCTGATACCTTGGTCACGATCCATGTTGCCGCTCTGGAATGGGCTCGGCGTAAGCCCCAGGTAGCTGGCAAGGCCGCGAAGGTTGCTGAACCAGGCTTCGGGGAGGACACAAGACGCACACGAAATTGCCCCCTTCGGCTGCAATTTCGTGTGTCGTTTCGAACCGGACTCGCAATTTGCAACGAGCGTCAGACGATTGGCGTGCAGCCGACAGACGGTTCGATAAGTTATTGCTCCCGCTGGCTGGTTTTCCTAAGATATGGCTCGTTCCGGCAGCTAGGAACTCGACATGACGGCTATTCTGTTCGTCCATGGTACCGGTGTGCGCCGAGGCAGTTACTTCACAACCTTTGCCTCGATGCAGCACGCCTTCGATGACTACCAGATCGCGCACGCGCTGAAGCCGTGCTTGTGGGGCGACGATCTGGGTGCATCGCCGGTGGTCCGCGCCGTGCCCGACGTCATGATCCTCACTGGGGATCATGCGTTCACGCGCGCTCAGGAATATGCGCGCTGGGATCTCCTCTATCGCGACCCGCTGTTCGAGTTGCGGCTGCTGCTAAATCGTCCCTCGGCCGGACCGCGCCCACCAGCCGCAGGCGCGGCAGCCAGAGCGCTCCGGAAGCGAATCGACGAATACGAGCCTACGAATGCCGTTCGCGCGCAGATCGCGGTGGCGGCGCTTGAGGAGTGCTGGGCAACAGCGTGGAAGAGTGTGATCAACGACAACCCCACTGCGCGGCGTGCGGTCGAAGCCGCGACGGAAATCGGCGAACCCGCGCAAGCGGTCGCACGCGCCGTCGTCGACAGACATAAGCAGGAAAGTGATCAAGATCGACTTGGACACCAGAACTAGAATTGATACTCCGAAGGGCGGCCGTAGCCAGAGGCATAAATGGGACAGTTAGGAAGGGGCAAAATCCCGCTCGGATGGGCCATGTCGGGCACGTCCTCGCAAACGAGGCCCCGGGTCCCTTAGAGTCGCGCACCACTGCCGGACGCGGGACCCTACGCTCGCCCAATTTCCGCAGCTCCCGCACCTTCCCGGCAGTTCGGCTCATCGGAAACCATCTTTGGACTCCAGAATTGAATTTCGCGGTTCCTGGCAGAGGTAAGTAGCTTGGGGAGCGCGTGAGGGTGCGCGCGACGCGATAACGCACTTTTTGAAGGCGACATACGCACACTAGGCACTACCACGGTCGTTTCTCTTTTGCGGATGCGTTAAGCAGGGCCCCAGATTTCAATTATGCTGGGCGTTTCGGACAACTCTATGTTCGAGCGCGGAAGCCCTAGGGGCAACTGCTGGCGTAGTTCGGCGAGCGAATCGGCCGCAAGCCATCCAGATCCAACGCCGTCTTCGGTCACCGTGAAGGCAACGTAATATCCGCCTTCTTCGATTACAACCCACATCATGCCGGCTCCGTTACGGCCGGCGTCCTCCTGGAGCTGTTGAGCTGTTGACGGCGTCAGCCGGGAGCCGAACGCTTGCAATCGGGTAAGGGGCGGCTCTGACTTCTCACGCATGTAAATGCTAACCGAGCGACTCGACAAGATGGTGACACTTACTTTGCCGCTCCTTGAGTGCTCTGATCAACGCCCGTGTGTTGTGGTCGCGACACTGTGTCCGGCAAACTCCAAATCGTAAGGCCTTTGCAATCGGGGGTTGCTTGTCAGCCAGGCGATTGTGTTTCAATTGCATGACAAAAGTCGATTAGTTGAAAGCGGGAGTGGGAAGTGGGCCAGGAGCCGGAGTCCGACGAAAAAATGTCGCAACCCGAGTCTCCCAGAGAGAATCCGGTTCAACAGCACGAAGACCCCGACCATAAGGTGACATTTTCAACTATAGAATGTGCCATTCTGCTACACCTTGTGGGGGGAGCACCAAACGCGCTAATTGCCCGTGAGCTAAATGTCGCCGAGGCAACCATCAAGGTACATCTGCGCAGTTTGCTTCGGAGGATCCAGGCATCAAATCGTACCAGAAATCATGGACCTGATGTGACTCCTACGCAGAGCGAAAACGAATTCGCTTCGTCTTTCATCACGTCCGCTAACGCCGAACGACCGCACGGAGCTCGCTGAACCTGAGGTTGGCGGTAACCCTATCAACATCAGGCTTCAGAACATGCAGGTGCGCCGCCGGCCGCTGGTTCTCTCGGTCCTCCTGATCGCGGCGTTGCATCTCGGCGCCAATTGGAGCGCCGGCCAAGCGGAGCGGTCGTCGTAGAGGAGGGTGAGATCGGCGTCTCGGATCTGGCGGTATTCTACCCAGCCGACTATGACCTCGCCTTAGCGGTGGCCCACCTCCTCAACGGCGATTTCGATGAGGCCAAGCGGTTGCGGGCCGAATGGCTGGCGCGGCGGCAACCGAGGCTCTGATGGCGGGGCGTGTCTAACCTTCGCTGACGACCTTCGGATTTCCAACTGTAATTACAGCCCCGGCGGCGATGCGGGCCCGGGGCTGGTAGAGCCTGTCGCTGGTCTTGGCCGAATGTTCACGTCGCGGACCATGGACGGTCCATGTCTTGAACTAATTATAGGGAAGCAGGAGAGCTCATAATGCCGGACTGGATGGGCATCGGCCTGGGCTACGGCACGTTCGCAGTCCTCGCGATTGTCGTCGTTTGTTTGTGGGGGGTGCGGTTTTGATGCACGCTCCTGCGAGGGTCAGGGCCTGTGCAGGAACGCGGCGTCGAAGGCGGAGTAGCTGGAAGAAAACGGCTGACAATGTAAGCCGTTCTGGGCGCTCAGCATCCAGCGCATGTGAGCTCGGTTCGCTGCACCGAACAAAGCGGCAAAAAGAGAAAAAGGGGCATCTTCAAGTGGTGCCGTTTCCCACCGCGTGGGCTGAGCCGGCCGCGTGTCGAAAAATCGGCTCAGCCTTATCCTATCTCGAATTGGCGGCAGGTGAAAACAAAACTGTGCTTTGGGAAAAAACCGGCTCCTGGCGGATCGTGTAGCTCCAGGAGCCAAGTGCGTCGCTGAATTGGTCCCTATGACCTGGTCCAGACGGCTCAATGCTGAGCTGGCAGCCGCACGCCGCCCGGCCCGATCAGCCCAGGATAAGGCGCCTTGAATTTGAAGACAGTTCCACTGACCGCCCCTTCCATGTAGATATATTGGTTGTTCTCGCCGCCGAACGCGAAGTTCGTGGCTATATCACCGTTCGGCAGCGGCACGTAGCCGATGATGAAGCCGCGCCGATCGTACTCGATCACTCCGCCGATACCGCATGCCGCCCAGAGATCCCCATGCACATCGTAGTGGATGCCGTCAGGTCCGCCGTTGCCGGGATTGTAACTTCCGGCAGTGGCAAAGAAGAACGTCGTATGTGACGGATCATTCGCACATTCCGTACAGGCCGGGTTCGGCCCTCTCAGGAATGAGTAGTAGGGCATTGTCACCTTGATGGGCACTGGCCGGAACGACGTGGCTGAGCCAGGCTGGCGAGATGAGCCAGTCACCCGACCCGCACCGCGGGCACCGCTTCCCCGCCGAGATCATCGCCCACGCTGTGTGGCTCTACTATGTGTTCAGCCTGAGTCTGCGGGATGTTGAGCTGCTGCTGGCCGAACGGGGCGTGATCGTCTCCTACGAGAGCGTCCGGCGCTGGTGCCGGAAATTCGGCCGGAGCTTCGCCGATAAGCTGCGCCGGCGGCGGCCGCGACCAGGCGATACCTGGCACCTCGACGAGGTGTTCCTCCGGATCAACGGAGAGCGGCACTATCTCTGGCGTGCGGTCGACCAGCACGGCGTCGTGCTCGACATTCTGGTGCAGAATTGTAGAAACGCCGCTGCCGCCAAACGCTTCTTCAAGCGCCTACTCCGCGGGCTGCAGGTACAAACCGCGGCGCCTGATCACCGATGGCCTGCGGAGTTACGGAGTGGCGAAACGCGCGGTCCTGCCGGAGGTCCGGCATCGGACCAGCCGGTATCTAAACAACCGGGCTGAAAATTCGCACCGGCCGACCCGGCGACGCGAGCGGCAGATGCAACGGTTCAAATCACCCTTCCAGGCACAGCGGTTCCTATCGGCGCACGGTATCATCTATGGTCATTTCCGCCCACGGCGTCACCTGATGGCAGCATCCGGTTACCGGCGCTCCCGCGCGAGCGCCTTTCGGATTTGGCAACAGGAGACGTGTATCCAAATCGGGGAATGACGCTTTGCGTACGGTCACTTCGATGGCAATGACGCCCCCGTTTGCGGCCAACGTGACAATGCCGATGAGAGCGATGCTTGTGGACATCAGTCTGAACCGCCTGCGCTTTTGCGAGTAGCACCGGCGTGACCGACTGGCGGCGGCTTCGCCCTCTCAGGGGCGGGTGCCACGGCGTCACCGGTTCATGGACGCAGACGCTGCTCTGTTTATTCCGCGGCACCAGCCCCTGGCACCCCTGCCCGCCGGCTGTGCCGAGGCTTACGTCCGCTCCGGCATGCCGACCACCTAGAGCCGACAATCCGCCCTCGGCCAATATTGGACGTGGTCGTGACAGCTTGGAACCGACCGCTATGGGCGGGAAAGGCGGACGTGCGGTCGGCCGACGGGTGGCCGTTTCTTCCAAGGAGCCGCGCGGACAATCAACGCCTGCCCTTCCCCGCCTCCTGGGACGAGTTGCGCGCCCGCCCGGCCACCCCACAAACAGGCGGTAACCAGGCCCCCTCAGGGGTACAGGCGTTAGATTACATCCGACCCCGCAGATCTGACGCGGATTCCGCCCGTTTTGCCGCTGCATGGCGTCCCGTTATGCTTGCCGCGATCATTTTCGGCATTGCTCGGCAACTCCAGCCCGGAGTGGACCCAACACTAGCGATATTTGCGCGATCGTTCCCGCGGCGACATCATGCCCGTGGCAGCTGGACGGCATCGGCCACGCTCGGATCACCTGGTAAAGACTGCCTCGGCCGGCGCTTCATTCCGCTAGACTACCGCTCGATCTCCCAGCAGTCGCCGGCTCTGGCTGACATCGCCTGTGCAAACTGTGCGACTAAGTACGAGGCATCTGATCGCTCTGCGCGGCGGTGTCATCGGTGCTCGCGCTCGATACCGGCTCCAGCAGTCGTCTCGCCTCCAGAAACTCATGAGAGCCACGGCGATCTGGCGCCAGGCAAGCTGGTCCCCACACTCCTGTACGCGCGTTTTCGGAAGCATTGGTCGGGATGTGAGTGGCATCAGGTGAATGTCCGCCGGCGAGATATTTATGACCCCATACCGCGGCTTGCGTACGATTTGACGCCCGGATCTTCCGCAGCAAGCTGCGCACATGCACTTTGATGGTCCCATCGGCGATGTTGAGCTCACGGGCGATTAGCTTGTTCGATGCTCCCCGCATAAGGTGCCGCAAAATCGCCTGTTCTCTACTTGAGAGGTGGACATCAGCTTCCTTCTGTTTCACCTCGTGGTCGGGCCTTCCCGGTTGTTGAATTGGGCGGTAGCTGGGTATCGCTCCCAACTCGGATCTCTCCTGCCGTAGCTGATCCTTCAGGCCTTCGATGATGCGAAACGGGACTATAGCTTCACCCAGCAATACGAGTTCTAAGGCTCGTATGAGCGCTTCCGAACTGATTTCATTCTTCAGCAGGATGCCGTCCACTCCCGCCTCCAGAAAGGACAGCAGTTGGCGAGGATCTAGCCCATCGCTGAGGAGCACCACGCGGGCATCTATGTGCTGTTCTTTGAGTGACTTGATTTGCAGCAACTCGGCGCCGCCATCCGCGCCGATCAGGATTAGCCTGCCATTGCATCCGCGGAACAGCCTTTCCGGTATATCTTCTACTCGCGAGACTTGGGCTATGGTTCGGAACCGACCAGTTTGAAGAAGTTGAGCCAAACCCGCGCGAGAGACCGGGCTCCTATCGACAATTACCGTCGGAACGCTTCCGCTTAGGGATACGCCGGTTAGGTTCGAGTGGACCAGAGCCGCCAACCTCTCTATCCTAGAGCTTTGATTATTAAAGGCCGCATTTAATAAAACTGAAACACAAGCCGCCCTGTTGCAACCGACTTGCGGTTGTAAAAGCTTCTCCAGTAACTCGCTGTCCGCCGATATGTATCTCGAACTCCGAGGTTTTACGGCATTGCAATGGCCTAATGCATCGCGTGGTTACACTCGGAATGAACTGATTCAGGCACAATCTGGCAGAGGAATTACCAGATCAATTTTTCGTGATATAACTCGATGGCTACATCGTTCCGGAACGTTCCAGAGATCGCCTGATATATCTGCTGTGCCTGCGTTCGTAGGGTTGGCAGGCAAAAGCTACGCCTAGGGTAAGCCGACAAGTATCGGACGCGTTCCATCGCCACCAATGCCTCTAAAGTCCCCCCAGTGATTGCACCGGCTGTCAGTGAACGCGCCGGCAAGGACCGTCCGCTTAGCGAAATGCTCGCTAATACGCGTTCTTGCACAGGGGCAGTCGGAAGCAGGTGAGGAGGACAATCTTAAGGTCCAGGAGAAGAGACCAATGCTGTATATACCACAAATCGTATTCAATGCGCCTGATCATTAGCCGGAGGTCGGGCGTGGGTCCGCGCCATCCATTCACTTGAGCCCAGCCCGTGATTCCGGGCTTTACGCTGAGACGCTGGTGGTACTCGGGAACTAATCGACCGTATTCTTTATCATGTGCAAGTGCGTGAGGCCTAGGGCCAACCAGCGACATCTCACCTTTCAATACGTTTAATAATTGAGGCAGTTCATCGATGCTGCACTTTCGTAAAATGCGCCCGAATGGAGTAATGCGCGGGTCTCCATTACAGGCCTGCCGAATAGACAAGCCATCCTCCAGCACACGCATCGTTCGAAACTTGTAGATGTAAAATTCGCGTCCATTAGCGCCTCCTCTCCGCTGCCGAAATAGGACCGGACCGGGCGAGTCAACGACGATAATGACAGAGATGATAATGAGGAAAGGGATCAAAATCATGATTGCCAGGATACTAAGCATCAAATCGAAAGCCCGCTTCTCGGTTCGCTGCCAGGCTGTCAGCAACACATATCGGGGCCGAATGGAGGCCAGAGAAGTTCGCTCAAGAAGCGCTCTGTTGAGAATCATTCCAGAAGACCCCGCCGTCCTCACAGAAAGCTTTCGCTGGCGTTCGGTAATGCAATCGGTGCTTCACAGCGTTCTCGACACGCTTCCGTTTCAAGTCCGCCTTATCGAAACCAGTAGGAACCAGGCAGAAAACGCCATGAAGGTTGCGAGTTTATAGCCTTTCACGCTGTAGTTTCCACAGCAATTCCGGATTACTCATAGAGTGCTATCCAGCTCTTCCGTTGTGCTGACCGAAGGTTGCCACGGGTTTCCATGTGCGCTCGGCCGGAGCTGACTGCGTCGCATCCTTTCGGCTCGAGCAGAGACCCTCCGCCTTAAGGTGCGGCCGACGTAGGGTGCCAAACTCGACGCTTAACCTGCTGGCCCGCGTCGTGTATTTCCCGATATCTTCGCCAATGTGGCTTACCTCCACCGCGGGGCGCGGGCGCCCATCTCCAGTCTCGAGCCCGACGCACCCGGAGGAAGGTGCAGCCAAAACGGTCCGTGTCCATTGTTGTTAGCCGACACATAAAATGAGGCCGGCGGCGACACTGAAAATGAGGCCACCCTCCTGAGGAAGGAGACGAGGATGGCGGATGACTTGACGCTTTTCCCCGAGCGCACCGAGTCGCTGGGGGAAGGGATGAAGTTGCCGGATGAGGTGGTGGCAATGCTGCGGTTACGAGAGTTGGGCTGGGGCAGCCGCCGGATCGCACGAGAGTTGGGGTGTAGCCGTGAGACGGTACGCCGTTGGCTTGAGAGGGGCATTTGGCGCGGTTACCGCCGAGGCCGCGGCCGGCCCAAGAAGGTGGACGGGCTGGACACCTGGCTTGCCGAGAAGTTCCGCCAGCACCGGGGCAACGCGGACGTGGTGCGGCAGGACCTGGAGCGCGAGAAGGGGATCAGGATCAGCCTGCGCACGCTGGAGCGTTCGGTGGCCCACCTGCGGCAGGAACTGTTGGCGGAAGCGCGTGCGACGGTGCGGTTCGAGACGGCACCAGGGCGGCAATTACAAGTGGATTTCGGCGAGCTGCGGCTGGCGATCGGCGGCGAACCCAGCCGGCTGTTTTTGTTCGTGGCGACGCTCGGTTATTCGCGGCGGATCTATGTGCAGGCCTTCCGGCACGAACGGCCATGGGCATGGTTTGCCGGCATGGAAGGCGCGTTCCGACACTTCGGGGGGCTCCCGGAAGAGGTGCTGTTCGACAACGCAAAGGCGCTGGTGGACCGGCACGATCGTGCGACGCGCGAAGTGGTATTCAACCAGCGACTACACGCCTTCGCGCGCTATTGGGGCTTTCGGCCGCACGCCTGTGCGCCGTATCGCGCTCGCACCAAAGGCAAAGACGAACGCGGCGTCGGCTACGTGAAGCGCAACGCGATCGCGGGGCATGTGTTCGGCAGCTGGGTGGAATTGGAAGCGCACCTGGCGTGGTGGATGCGTGAAGTTGCCGATGCGCGCATCCATGGCACCACGGGTGAAGCGCCGGCCGAGCGGTTTACCCGGGAAGAAGCGGCGAAACTGAAGCCGCTGAACAGCCGGGGGTCATTCCTGCAAATTCGAGAGCTGTCGCGCCGGGTGTCGAGCGAGGGCTGCATCGAGGTGGACACCAACCATTACAGCGTGCCGTGGCGGCTGATTGGTTGCCAGGTCAGCGTGCTGGTCTCGAATAGGCAGTTGCGGGTGCTGCATGCTGGCGCCGAGGTGGCACGGCACGGCGAACGGCGCGGTCGACGCGAGCGGTCGATCACCGCCGGCCATTTGGCCGGCATCGCCACGAACCGGACGGAACGGCCGATCACGGCTCCAGCTCCCGCCTCGGACTCCGAGCTGCTGCGGGCATTATCAGAATACGAGCAAGTGATCGGAGGCGGGTGGTGAGCGCCGCGGCGGACGCCCTGCCGGAGATGCTGGCGCGGCTGAAGCTGCGGGCGATCCGCGAGGGGTTGGATGGCTTGCTGGCCGACGCCGCGCGGCGCGAGCTCTCGCTGCGGGAAGCATTGGCGCTGCTGTGTGATGCGGAAATGCGACGGCGGGAAGAACGCCGCATCCAGATGGGCACGAGTATCGCGAAATTCCCGTTCGTGCGCACCTTGGATAGCTTTGACTTCAAGGCGCAACCATCGGTCGATGGCAAACAGATCCGCGACCTTGCAACCTGCCGCTGGGTGGCCAACGGCGATGCACTTCGCCCCACTCGCTCACCTCCGCCGCCGTGGTGCTGGCGGCATACCAAAGCTGCGGCAGGTCTTCGCACAGCGCCAGGATTTGCTGGCGCTCGCTGTCCGAGATCGCGACCGTCTGCTGGCGACGCCAGGCATCATATTCCTGTTCGATCTGCTCGACGCGGCGTAGCCGTTCTTCCCAGACGCTCTCAAGCGAGCGCGCAACCAGGCGGTTCTCGGGTTCGACCGCATCATATTGCCGTCGCGCCCGCTCGGCGTCGTAGTGGGCACGTTCGCGCTTGAGCGACCATTGCCGCTCGATCAGGCGGTCTTCCTGTTCCATTTCGCCCAACGCGGCGACCGCCAAGGCGATGCGGTCCGGCGTCAATGCCGTCAAAAAGCAGGCGTTCAACCTCGGCATCGACGGTGAGCGCGCGCACTTGCTGGCAGCACGGCTCTCCTGGGCCTGATCGCCGATGCACATGTAGACCGGGTAATCGCCATGCGGCCCGGAATAGCGAAGGCACATGCGGCGGGCACACCGGCCGCAGCTTACAATGCCTTGCAGCAACGCGCTGCCTTTGCGCGGCGCGCCGGGCTGGCCGAGATTGTAGCGGCCAACGTTGTCCGCCAGCTGCCGTTGGTTCGCCATGAACTCTTCCCAGTCCACATACGCCGGGTAGGCGTCCTTCAAACAAATCGCCCAATCCGCCGACGCGACAGCAACTGTTCCGATGCGATCGCTTCCGGGTTGCCGCCGCAGCGGATCCGGTCGTCGCCGGCCATAAGCGTAAGCGCCAGCATAGGCCGGATTCTTCAGGATGTGCATCACCCGGGCGCTATTCGCCGCACGCCAGACGAGGTCGTGCGGCGCCGGACCACGCAGGGGCCGCACGGGGATCAGTAGTTTGTTCCGCCGCAGATAGCGCATGACCGCCTTGGCGCTGCGCAGTTCGCGGAACTTCGCGAACACCAGGCGGATCCGCTCTTGCACCTCCTCGTCCGGGTTGAAGGTGGCAGTGCCGTCGCGCAGATGCATCAGCCCGGCTGGCAATGACATCCGCAGCTCTCCGCGCGCGGCTTTCTGCCGCTCGCCCTGGTGCAGACGAATCTTGATCTGATGGAGTTCCGCCTCGCTCATGATCCCTGACAAGCCCAAGAGCAAGCGGTCGTGATACGCCCCAGGATCGTACAGGCGCTCGCCGTCGGCAATCAGCACGCCGAACAGCGAGCACAATTCGAGGAGCTGATGCCAATCCCGGTTGTTGCGTGCGAGACGTGACGCATCCAGGCTCATGACCAAGCCGGCCTTCCCCAGGCCCACCTCTGCGATCAGTGTCTGGAAGCCGTGCCGATCTTTGCTCGATGTGCCAGACTTACCGAGATCGTCATCAATGACACGAACCCGCTCGCGTGGCCAGCCGAGCGTGACCGCCCGTTCAACCAGCCGATACTGCAGCTCGGTACTTTCCTGATGGTGGCGGACCTGCCCTGGCGAGGACTGCCGCACATAGACGAAGCAAAGCTTCGCGCGGTGCGCCGTCGTAATGCGCTCGTCAGCCACCGGCGTCGTGGTCAGCACAATGTTTTTCCTCCAGCCGACGCGACTGGGACTGTTGGCGTTGCAGCAGACGAGCCAGTCGCTGCGCTAGCTGGCGTCGCTTCTCGAGCGGCAGCTCTGTCCACAGGCGGGGCAATCCCGCCGGCGCTTCGTCCGGTTCCGCCGCGCTTCGGTGTTGCCGGCGCTCGGGCGGGCAGTCGTCCTCCCGCGAGGTCCCCATTCCGCGACGCCAACACGGCGCGCACATGATTCGCCAACGGCAAAAGAGTACGCACCGAAATGTGCGCGTCACGACTCGGTGCCGACGGTAGATCGTCGGGTTTGGGTGCCAAGTCCGTCGCCGCGCGCGTGATCGCCCTTTCGCGGCCGTCCGGTAGCCGCACAATGATTAGCGCCGCGTTCCGCGCTTCGCGGTCGCTGACCGGAAAGGACCGGCCATACAGCGGATGATGCGGGTCAACGACCCTGACCTGAGCAACTCGCCGGTCAAGCTGAGCGGCATCCCGCAATATTCGGCGATCCCGTAGTGGCGACAGCGATCCTGGACCGGCTGCTGCACCGCGATAGCTACCGACTGCGCGAGAAACGCCGTGCCGGGCTGCTGCACGAAGCCCGGTGCGCCTACGACGGAGGTGTCGGCGTGAACCAGGGGTGGCATGTCGCACTTGCCGCTGACGGCTGGGGCACTGCCGAGAACGGTAACGGCTATTACCATCAGAGCAATAACTGACTGCTTGGTAGTTCAAGGGGGCTGGGCGCCTCCTCGCGCTCGGCTAGGCCGATCTGATGGCAGGAACCATCCTGTGGCCTCATTTTCAGTGTCGCCGCCGGCCCGTTTTGATTGTCGGTTGACAATTGTTACCCATGGGTACGCACTCCGTGCTGCAATAGTAGCTCCTGATGGAGCAGGAGCGCCAGATCCTTAAACACGAGCCGAACATGATTGCGATATCGGTGCGGATCCGGCCCCAAGCGATGCGCCGCTACCGGTGTGGCGAAAGCGGATTACCCAGTCTTTCCAGGCTGCCCCTTGATCCTGCATGAATTAAGATTCCGTTCGACCAGCATGGGAACCGCGGGATGGTCAATACTGAAACACAAGCATTGATAAGGGGCTCAAGGAGCGGCAATATGGAGCGGTCCCGCAACCCCAGTGAGTGTCCGGTTGGCATCCCCATGCCTTGCAAGAAGCCAGAGTCGCCGGCCATCCAATTCCAAGCGTTCGGCCCGCGGCTGACACCCTCAACAGCTCAGCAGCTTCAGGAGGATGCTGGCCGCCAGGGAATTGGCATGATGTGGGTTGTAGCGGAAGGGGATGGTTATTTCTTTGCCTTCCCGGTGACCGAGGACGGGGTCGGATCTGGATGGCTCGCGGCCAATTCGCTCACCGAACTGCGCCAGAACCTGCCGTCGGGACTCGTTCGGTCGGACGTACAGCCGTCCGAAACGCCTGACATAATTGAAATCTGGACTACCCGCACGATGAGGTGATGCGCTCTCATCGCAGCACTCAGATCCAGACCGTGCAGTTCCGAAACTCGAACGCAAAAACCGGGCCACTTTCCACTTGCAAGGGGAGGAAGATGGCCTATGCCCACCAAAGTGAATTATTGTGCGGCCCTGATTTTCTCCATTTCGGAGCCCGCGGTCCCGCCCTAGGACTTGCAGCGTCCCCCTTAATTGGGAGAGCTTCAGCCGCACCCCGATGGTGAGTTCGGGTACACTGGTATTGCGGGATCAAAGCCCCGTGTCTGGAGCTACGAACGCCCCCCGGCGCGGGCAGGATGCAGCAGAGCCAGACGATTCCGATTACTTTTCGAGACACCGGTTCTTCACTGATAATAGCCCGTGGAACACGCAAATACCGCAAGAGGCAAAGTACGCCCCGATTGCAGGGATAGCGTCGTACCCGGTCGGACTCACCTCCTGGTTAGCTCACGGCGGCAGCATCGCGATCTACTTCGCTCACGCCTCCGATCCGCTCCTGCCCATTCTGGAAAATCCCAGAACCGAGGCTCTGGTGAGACGCGGCGTCTGGCGGCGGGTCGGGAATTCCAAAGCAGTGGAACGCCAAATTCAGGCATCTTCTACCGCGCTACTCCCCGTGGAGTTCCGACGGCAACACGGTAATCGTCCAGCCCGACGGTATAGCAGTCGAAATGTACTCCCCCATCGTTCTCTCCAGCGGAGAGTGGATAGCCGAAATGCACAGCCTGACCCCGGCCTAGGCCGGCAGGGCATCGGATAGAGAACGGCCGCACCGCTTCGATGATTGAAAACTATGCGGACGCCCTTCGCGATTACGAGGTGGAGGCCGGGCATATCGACCGCGCGCTTGCCGTTATGCTACCCGCCCGCATGCTCGCCCGAGACTTCACCTATCCGGCTCTGGCGTTCGGCAGGCACATACCGATGGGGCGCACCTCGCATTGCCGAAAGTGCTCCGGATAGTGATCTGGGTCTTGAGACGGACCTCGGCCGTACAATTTAGGGTAGAGGCAGTTGACGTATTTGTGGTAACCCGTTGCCCGGCGCTGCTCGTTCAAGAGAGCTGCGGACTGGTGCGGCGGGCCAGGGCATTCACAGAGCTAGTTTTCTTGCCCCGCTCGCTAGAGAAATGGATCGGCACAGTATCGGTTCCTGTGCGACGCGCATCGGCCCTTGGGACGGGTGAGGGCTTACCTCACATCAACCAAAGATGCCTCTAATTTGTCCGAACAGGCGTGAGCCTCTGGTTGCCTCTACATTCATCGATTTCGGCTTCTCAACGAGAGAAATGCAATCCAGTTCACGGGCAGAGCCCCAGTCTATGACCACCTGCTCCATAACTTTTAGGCCCGCCCGGTTTGCAATATGGGCAAAAAAGCGCTTGTTCATGAAGTTACGCCACTCAGGATTCTGCTGGTAATCAGCGCCCGGCCTCAAGTCGTAGTTTGAATGGTGAAAAAGCGCCCGGCCGCCCGAGGTCAAAATCCGAAAAGTGTCTTGCAGGTAGCTGATGATGGCGTCAAATTCAAAATGAACCATTGCGTCGTAACAGAATATACCAGTTATGGTCTCGTTTTCGCTTGGGCGAAAGTCGTATCCGTTATTCACCCTAAAAGATACTATATCAGAAGGGGCGAATCGCTGCCTGCAAAACGAAATGTTCTCCTCATTGACGTCCATAAGAAGAATGCTAACTATGTCTTTTCGTAGCTCGGGCGTGCCGAGTATTTGAGCGGTGTGACGGCCGTGCCCACAAGCCAGTTCGAGAAGTCTGCTCTTGTCAAGTTTCTCAAAGAGAGGGCGGAAATGACCCTCTGAGTGCCAAAACCCGCGAATCCAACTTTCCCTTTCTGCTTTGTTGTAGTAAGAAGAGCGCGCTTTCCAGTCCTGCGCAATTTTCTGGATCTGTCGTTCACTGATACTCATGCTCGTCGCTCCACTAAGTAGGTGTCCAGTGTAAGTTCATTCCGAACACCATCTCATACTGAAAGTTCTTGGAATTCGTTAGCTTGCGCCCTGGGTGTCGGATATTAGCTCCGACAATTCAGTCGCAAACATCGGTCCGATGTCCACTGGTCCCTCCCTGTTCGTGAGGTTGCGTTACTAATTTAAGATTGTGAACTATCTTATCAATGTCGTGTTGAACCGCACTGCTTTCCCTTGAAAGAACCGACGAGGTCGGGTTCGACTGGACAACTAAACTCAGACCGGCACCGCCTTGATCTACGATATACATCCCGTAAGTTTGGCTTGCTGACGCAAGTTTCTTGCCAAAATTGCTGAGCAGCCCGAGGGAGTTTAGATTCAAGGTGCTTGGCAAAGCCAGATGAGATCCAATTGGCAGGGTCCCGGCGTACTTCGAGCTGTTGCTGTCGAAGGCGGCCGCGGGGCTAACGTAGCCAGCTTTCAACAAGGACGGAGGAGCAGCAACCGCCAACGCATGTCTAATCTGGCCACTTATAACATCGAGGTCTCTAATCACTCCCGCATAGACTTCGATCATCGAAGCTGAGCGACCATTCTCGTAACCTTCACCCATCCCCCCAAGCGCCGGAGTGAAGCTGAACATCGAGGAGACGATAGGGCCACTCGAAAACCGAATGGCGGAATACATTTCCATCGCGGTGCCATTTGGCTGGATGACGACCATGTTTCCATCTGAACTCGGGGGCGGCACGGCATTCCTCGGGACGTGGATATAGACTGGGCCTTTCTGAACCCAAGCGTTGTAAAAAGCGGGCAGCCGATGTAAGCCTGCCTTAGTGGTAGAATATTGGTTGGCAGGAAATGGGTTTACTTCCGAGGACAAGTCTAGAATTCGCTGCTCGACTGATGGAGGGTTTCCCCATCTGCGGACGACCTTTTGTTTGACCAGGGTCCTGGTATGAGCGTTGAATAGAACCTGCTCCACTGGATCGCTGTTCCGAGCGTAGTAAATCGCTATATTGCCCCACGAGGGATTCCACGAGGTGAGGCCCGTCTCGAGCGCACCGATACCCGGCGCGGCCCGGTAACTTACACATGGCGATATGCTCGTGTTCCAGGGGCTCGCCTTGGAAAAAAAGTTATGGCTCTCCAGAAACGCCCCCCATTCCTCCCGAGAGCCCGATAGTTGTGTCGTTGGCGAGCTAGCCTCTAACGGACGATCTCCGATTATCGGGAGAAAGCAGAACACCAGTTCCCAAGCAAAAAGCCAGACCACAATTACTGACGCTTTCCACCCCACGAGATCCGACTGTTTTGCTGGTTTTCGCATCGGCTCCTTTTCTCTACCGGCTCCTTCTCTCAAGTGTAGCATTCAGTGACGTGCGCCTGTTGGATCATGCGGAACCGGCCCGAGCAGTTCGCGCTACCCCGTGCGGGTCATAGAAGCTGGCGTCAAGAATGGTGCTGTAGCCCCCGAGCACGCCTCCTAGAAAGACAAAAACGCTAATCAACGAAGGCACGAAGGCAGTGACATTCTCGCCATACGACATCACGCCAAGCGCAGCAACGATGCAGGCGGCGGCCAGCCCTGCAGCGCCCACGGTCTGCAGCCGACGCCACGACAGAAAGGCCATCTCCAGATAGGCTGCAACTACCAATCCGAAGGTTACTACACCACCAGTGTAGAGCGTTCCGTACACCGTCGAATGGGATCCAAGCGGAAGCTTGAGCCATTGGGCCAGGTAGCCGCTGTACCAGCCGAACCCCCATATCGGCGACTTCAGGAAAGCGCGCCAACTCTCGGCGTCTACCAGCATTCGCGCCGCCGTGGAGCCAGCACGTGCATTCTGTAGCTGGATATAGAAGTCGTGGATCATGGTTATCGGATCACAGCCCATGAGTATTGCAAAATTGCAGAGGACCGCCGCCAGGACAAGAGCTGCCACCTTAAATCCGAGCCGAAGTCGCCAGAAGCCGCAGATCATCAGGACCAGAGCTGTGGCAACAAAGGCGGCGCGGCTGTAGCTAAGCACGAGGCCCACCGCGGACCCGACTAGCGCAACCCGCCGCCATGCGCAATTGCGCTCCAGGCTGGCGATAATCCCGAGAACGAGGGCACCGAAGCCAAGGACCGTTGCGTACGGAAAGAAAAGGCACAGGCGGACTTCGGATTCGTCTATAAAGTCCTCGTGGTTAAAGAATTTTATCGTAAACCACTGTTCTCGGAGTGGTGACTCATGTAGGAACATGCCCACGGGTGACAGGAAGAAAAACTGTTTGTGCCCGCCGACCGAAATCAGAAGGGCAACGACAGACAGCGCAAGGATCCACACGCACTGAATGGACGCGGCACGCACCATCTGTGGCCCCGCAAGCCTCGCCTCTGCCCCAACTGCCAGGCAAGCCCCTAGAAAGATCCAGCCGACAACCGAAAATGACGTCATCGCGTGCAGCATCCACGCCATACTCTGTCCCTGCTCCGCCCGGTTGATCATCGCGGAGAGAGCCTGAGCCACCCCGGCCGCGAACCACAGGCCTGTCAATGTCAGGCCCGCGCGACTCTGCGGCAGGCTTTGGAGAAACAGGACCCAGACAATTACGAAACCCAGCGGAAGCAGCAATCCGGTGAGCCACCAAACAGGCATCAGCGCGCTAAACCAGAATATCAGATCACCGGCGATGCGGTCGGCTGGCCGTCGATACGCCATTATCGTGGTCTTGCCACCAGTTCCTGGCAGGCCACGACCAGCCGGCGTACGAAATCATATGGCAGATGGGCGAGCGAGCTCGGCACGCATGAGCTGGCTATGACCAGGCAGGCTGTCCCCACAGCACGAATATCGAATAGAAGCAGGGGAGAAAGCGCGAAAGCCTGGCTCAGGTGTTTCCGCGCCGGCGCGAGCTGCCGCCCGGCTAATGCCTTCCGGCTCGCAATCCGGTAGCACTCCGCCCTGCACTGGCGAAGGATCCTCGGGGAGGCACTGGGGACATGGGCGGCGATCAGCTCGATCGCCCGTTCTGCGTTGCGAAGGAACTGTGCAAAATCCCCGGTGAGACTGCCAGATCGGACGCGATACAGGGCAAGTCGGACCGGAACCGAACGCAACCGGAAGGAAGTCTTGGCCAGGATGCGAACACAGAGCTCGTAATCCTCGCAGCTTCTTAGCTCCTCATTAAACATTCCGGCCTGCTGCAGGCAGTCGCGTCTAAGAATTATGTGGCTGTTTGCGCAGTTCCGGCGCAGCATCTGCCGCAAAGATGGCTCCCGAGGACCGGTAAAAAGCGGTCCACCCGCCGGACGCCCAGCCTCGTTGATATAACGATACCCGCTATAGACGCCCCCTAAGCCGGGATCGTCTTCTATCTCGGCGATCAACCGCGCCGACAATGACGGCAGCCATACGTCGTCGCCATCAAGAAAGCCGATGTATCTTCCGGATGCATGCCTGATCCCGGTATTTCGTGCGCCCGCCAAGCCCCAATTCGACTGGACGATCAGCCGCACTCGCGGATCCCGGATCGCCTCCACACGGCTCCTGGTTGCATCGGTGCTGCCATCATCGACGACAATCACCTCGGCGTCTACACTGCTCTGTCGCAAAGCAGACCGCACTGCGGCCTCGATGAACACCTCGACATTGTACGCCGGAATCACGATGCTCAGAGCAGGTGCCATAGCTTCTGCCAATCCATGGTTAAGCGGCGAGCTGTAGAGTCTTCCGAGTACCGTTACGGCGGCGGGCGATTGCCCGGGCGTAGATCTCCTCGTGCTGAGCCGCAACTTCCTCCCAGGACGGGTATTGATGCCGCGCGTCAGCAACCCGGTCCTCCATCTCCCGTATCAGACGCGGCTGATTAATCAGACGGGAGAGCTCCTCCTGAAGACTGACGCTGTCGCCGACGCGGAACGTAAAACCATTGTTGTCGAGAACGGTCACATTCTCTTCGATGTCGCTCACCAGGCATGCTCGTCCTCGCCCCAATGCCTCCAGCAGCGCAACCGACTGGCCCTCCACGAAGGAAGGCAACACAAACAATGACGTGTAGCAGAAGAACTCCTCGAGATCCTGGCCCTCGAGGTGGCCGGTGAAGACCACATGGCTCGGGCGGGCCTTTGAGCGGAGCTGCTCGGCATACGGATCACCCGGCCTGCCAGCCCCCGCCACGGCCAGAACTTTATCCGACTGTACGGCGCTCCAGGCATCGATCAGGAGATGACAACCCTTCTCCGGGACCAGCCGGGCTGCGAATGCAACATATCCGTAAGGCCGCAGGCCGAAACGCTCCAGCCGCCCGGACCAGGCAGGCGATGGCTTCACGATTATGCCGTTGGGCACGTAGCCCACATCACGATCATAGGTCTCGGCGAGATACCGCTGGATCCCGCGCGAGAGCGCGATGATTACGTCAGCGCGGCTCACGCCAATTCGTTCGGCCCGGCGAATGGCGTGCTGCGCTACCGCATTCCACTTCGACCGTTTCCAGTCGAGACCGCAGACCGTCACGGCGCTCGGAACACCACAGGCATCTGCAAGTGGCACGAAAATTCCCGGTGCTTCGTGCGTAAAATGCACCAACTCGAAGCCACGGCGCAAAGCGCGTATAACCGCAATCGCGGTCGAGGAGAGCGTCGTGGTATGCTTGCCACGGAAAACCGGTACCTGAACGGACTCGACGCCACTCCAGCAGCTTGGCAGAGCTGGCTGTCCCGAAGTTGGTAGCGGCGAAAATACCACAACCTGGTGACCGCGCCGCGCAAGCAGGGGCAGCATCGACTCGAGCGCCCGCTCGATACCTCCATAGTGCGACAGCGGGTGCCGTGATCCAACATAGGCTATGTGCATTGTATCCGATCTCCCCACATATGCGAGACGGCACGCCAGGGCAGCTGCGAGTTCGCTTACTAGTTGATGCGAGCGACCGATCTGCGTCCGATGTGATACGATCGTTCCAGGTAGTTGACACTGTAGTTCTCGACATCCGCGTCGCGGAACGAGGCCGGATTGGCACGCGACAACATGAAGCCGATCGCACTTTTTCCGTGACTAGTAACCAGCCGAGCCGCAGCTTTGGCGATCAGCCGCGCAGGCACCCGCTGCTGCTGAACCACCATCAGTGCGAGATCGCAATGCGGAGCGAACGCAAGCGCATCGGGCGAGGCAAGGATCGGCGGCGTGTCAATCAGCACGACTTCATATTGTGATCGTGCGACCTCGAGCGTGGCGACAAAAGCGGAGCTGTCATATGCTGGAATTTCACCCGTCCACCCCGCGGCAAGGACGGCAACACCGGTTTTCTGATTCAGAGTGACCGCATTTTGCAGTGACCGGCGTCCCGCAATGACTTCGTCCAGACCCGGTGCATCCTCGCGTGCATTGAGCCATACGCTGCTCGCCTGGCAGCGTCGGTCAACATCAATCAAAAGGCACGACTTACCGGATTCCGCGAACACTCGGGCGAGCCACACGGCCGTGGTGGACTTACCTTCTCCGGATACAGCTGAGCTGATTACGATGACGGGTCGCTGACGGCCTGCGAGAGCGCACAACGACGCGGCAAGCACTAGCAGTGCATCGCGCAGCAACCGCGGCATCGGGGAAATCATCGCAACAGAACGGCGCTTACCCGTTCGGCTGTGGACGTTCGGAAGCCATCCAAGTCCGGGAATACCCAGCAGCCGTTCCCCTGCGTCGAGCGACCGGACCCCCTGCTGCCGGCATTCGATGAACAGCGCCAGGGACGAAGAAATCAGCAGTCCGCCCGCCGCACCGATAGGCAGCAATAAACTCAAATTGGGAAAATACGGCCGTGCTGGAATGAATGCAGGCGATACGACATGGATATCGGGACGCTGAAGCCCGTCCATGGTGCGGATCTCTTCGGCCTTCTGAACGACCTCGTCGAACACTGCTCGGTTCGCCGTCGCCTCCCGGGTCAGGACTTCCGCCTGCGCATATGCCGCCTCATGCTCGGCGGCCTGCTTGGTCATGGCGGCGATTTCGGCCCTTACCGAGGCGACACGTGCATTGGCCGCTTCCGCATCATGTCGCAATCCGCTCACGATCCGGCTCATTTCTTCTTTAAGCTGGGCGCGCACTGCGGCGAGCTCCGATGTATCCAGCATTGCCAGCAGTCGATTGCCCGTTGTCTCTGTCTTGGTAAGTGCGAGCTGAACCGCCGCTTCCTCCTGCCGCAGGTATTGGATCGTCTTAGAATCAAGAACGGGCGAGAGTTGCGCGGCGCCACCAAGTTTTTCGGTCCGCTCCGCCTCGTTCAGGCGGCTGTAGGCGGTGAGCTGGTCCGCGATCGCAAAGACCAGCTGCTTGTTGAGATCCGACAACTGCTGTTGTGTGAAAGCTGGAGTTTGCTCTGTTCCAAGATGGTGCTTCTGCTTAAACTGCGCCAGCGCGGTTTCGGATTCCTCCGCTTTGTGGCGAAGATAGGCGATGCGCCCGGAAAGCCACTCGCCGGCATCACGCAGCATCGCGATTTTGGCTTTAATCTGCTGCTCCACGTAGGCGTGGGCCGTCACGTTCGCTACTGCCGCCGCTACGGCTGGATCTTCGCTGCGATAGCCGATCCAGAGGCTGGTTCCCCGCTGATCGTAAGACACGTCAAGGTGGCTCTCGAATATCTCAACGGCCTTGTCGCGCTGAAGCCTTTGCTGTTCGTCCGGACTTGCGGGCTGGTTAACCAGGTTCGCCACCCAGCCAGGCACTACGGAAGCCACATAAGTCGTGAGCCTCTTGACCCACGAATGCTCGGCCTGACGGAATTCTGGGCTGTTTTTCAGGCGTATCGACTTGATGACGTCAAGGGCGATCACCGGAGTGCGGATCATATCCTCCTGGGACTGCATTACACCGCCATCGAGGGAGGCCGGGATCCCGCGTACCTCGACCCCGCCTGCAGCAGTCCCCTGCATCCCTTCGTCGGTCTGCAGGAGCACCTCCGCCTTGTATACTTTCGGCAACGCAACGGCGGCTATAAAGTTCAGCGCTATAACACCTGTGGTGATCCCCACAATAAGCCACTTGCGACGGTAGAATGCCCGCAACACGTCCAACCCCGAGAGCGGCAATGAGGCGGGGAAATTCAATGCCGGTTTTGGCGGCACACCGGTTAGATCAGGCTCATACAAAACAGACATCGCTTACGCTTCGCTTCTCCCCAAGGGAGCTCGTTTGGACTGTTCCCGGTGACGGGTGTCTCATGCGCGCATTTGACGACAGGCTACGCTAAGCCGCCAGTCGTTCCTTAGAGTAGGGCTATCTGCTCACCTTTAGAGCCAGAGGACCGACGCATTCGGATGGTGAGTCAATCCAAAAAGGGGGTAAGCACGATGCCGACGTAGCGTTTTCCCGTACCCCAAAGGGGGCTGCGGAATGCCTCATCTCATCAACACCCGGAAAGCTCTGGTGGTGAGCAACTCTCGCGCCAGATGGACACTCCCGGGGCGGTCCGCCGCCTTGAGCAGGCTGAGAAACAGGTCGCTGCACCCCGAGCGCCAGGCCGCGGCGTCGCACCTGTCGCAGCGAGATTCCTCCGGATGCACCAGCATCCGGGCGATCTCGAGAAGCCCGCGCTGGTAGGATTGCCGGACGATGCTGCAGCCCAGCAGTCTTGCCTCGCGCTTGCAGTGGATGTGACCCGGGGCAAAACTGTGTGTCGCATCGCGAAACATGGGCAGATCTGTATCGGAGTCCCCAACTGCGATAATTTCCGCCTTGGGGGTAAGTACAAAGTCTCGCAGTGCTGCAAGGCCGGTCCCTTTATCGTGCTTTGCTGCCGTGATCGTGGTATCGATTGATGTGTGGTGGAAGCTCAAGCGCTCCAGGCCGAGTTCCGCCATGCAATGGTGGACTGCCAGCGTCGAAAGCGGCGATGAACCGAAAATGCCGCTGCATCCTGGCAGGAGAGCTTGTTCCAGTGCCCCTCGGAGGCCTTTCGGTTTTTCAGCATACGTAAACGCTCGGACGGAGTACCTATATCGGGGATCCAGAAACACTCCAGGCAAGCTTCTCAGATAGGTCCGCAGTGCTTCCAGTTGCCGTATCTCCTCACGATCGAGCAGGATACGCTCCCGCTGGGTTATCGCGTCCCATAGATAGGCACCTAGCTCCGCCACGCCGCCTGCCAGAGCATAGGCCTGACAATATTCGCGGACTTCGCTGGCAGAACGGGCGGTGTTGAGCGCCACTGAAAATCCGTGTTGGCGAAGCAATGACAAGGCTTCAATTCCGGCCGCCGTCGTGCAGGGAAACCCAAAAATGCGTCGGTCGATCACTCCATCGACATCCAGAACCACCAACCGCTGCGCCCACTCGGTGGTCAATGATCCCCGACACTGCCGGCCACAGTATCGTGCGCCCTGCACAGTCAAAAAGTTCCAGGCGCGCAGGAACTGCTGATGATAAAGCGCCTGCACTTCCGCCGTCTGAGCCTTGCCGAGCAGATATCCGCGGGCCGACTGCATGGCCCAGAACCCAGCTAGCAGCTTGCTCGTGTACAAACGCTGTTCGACCCCTTCATCGCCGGTCTTCTCTACATATAACCGAATTAATTCCGCCTCCTCCTGTTCTGAGAGGTCCAGGCTCAGGATCGTACAGGCCAGGTCATAAGCCGGATCAACGACATTGACCTCATTTTTTCCCATTCCGTGATGTTCGAAATCTACCTTGAGAAAACCTCTGGGGCCTGAAATCCACTTCTGCCGTTCCATCCTGCCGTCGATCGCCGTTGGGAACTGACAGGACAGACTCGCCAGGATTTGCTCCAGGCCGGGGCGGGCCAGGGAACATATCACAGACGGGCCATAAACTCTGCTGAGACACTCCGCGAGTAACCTTAATCCATTTTCGTGCCCCGCCAGGCGCCGACGCCGCCCATTCGGGGTAGGCCGAAGGCTGAGGCGGCATACCCGGTCGGCCACATACCTCGTCGCCGCATCTAGCAGTTTGGCACGCGCGTCGTCTCGTTCGGTGGTGAACGCCGGTTGCTGAACCCACTCCAGATACAGCATGCCATCGCGCAGGCCGAGCACGGGCGGCAGATGCCCGGCAAGTTTGGCAGCACTCAGAGCCGCGTGGTACGCGAGCCATCCGCAACCGACACTCTTGACTAGTGCACTGCGGTACTCCGTCTCGCCGCCCTCAATCCGCAGTTTCACGGCGTAAGCCCGCTTGAGTCGGCTGCTGCGATAACCGGCATAGCGAGTCTCCAATGTAGCGTTGATCTCATCCGTCTGCGCTGTCCGTGCCACCTGGATGGATTCGTAACCCCGGGCGCGGTAATACTCAGCGATACGTTCCGCTACTGCCTCCGACTCCAACAACCGATGCTTCTGCCATTCCTGAGACTCCAGCCGTATGGCAAAACAACTGTTAAGCGGCCCGAGCCCCTTCTTATTCGCGGGGTGCACCGGTAGCAGGACCCGCAGCTTGTCAGCAGCGAAGCCGGCGCGACGCGCAGCCTCCAGTCCCGCGAGCAACGTCCTGCCGGTATGCGGCGAGTCGTCCAGTAGCACAGCCGTGAAGCCCGCCCGCGCGCAGGATCGTAGCACCTGCAATTCACGACGCCCTGGCCCCTTGTCGGGCTGGATAGTCAACTGCACCACCGTTTGGAAACCTTCGGAACGTAACAGGGCGAGCAAAAGTGGGGCAAAGTAGGAGCCCGATGTCCGGAGACCCAACAACAGCAAAGGCTCCCCCTGGTCCCGGCATTGCGCGATAAAGCGCCGGCCCAGAACCAGGATATCGTCCGGGGTCAGATCGAGCCGGCGGAAAGGGGACGGCAGCTTGGTGCATTTCCCACGGATCCCCTCCGGAATCGGATCCTCCAGTACCGCCGCAAGTTCCGCCGCATATCGGCCACGGATCTCGCGGTCGCACCTGCACATCGCCCATTCCAGCAAAGGCACTAGCCCTGCCTCCAAGCGCTCCATCCAGACCCGGGTCTCGTTGATGGATTTCCTGGATCGGGCGAGCGACAGGTGCTCTACGACGCGCTTGGCGGTGCTGACCAGTTTCCGCGAGGTCAGCTGAACTGGCAGACGAAGCGCAGGTCCCCGTACAGACCTCCTCGCATACATTCAGCACTGAACAGCTGAGCAGATAGACGTTCGTTACGATCTCGCGTTCCTGCCAGTTTGCTTGGTATTCCGTCAGCCGGGTGAGTTCCTGCCAAAGCCGCGCGACGCCCTCTCGAACCGTTATGTGTGGATCCAGGCACCACTCGTATTTGCCATAGAATTCCATCTCCTCAGGAAGAAGTGTCAGCTGTTGCCACGGGCTTGCTATTTCGGCGGGATCCAGGATGCTGTCAGATGCGAACACTGGAACTTTCCTTACGAGTTGTCTCTAGCGCGACGCTTTTAAGATACATCAGCCGAGGCTGATCCTCTTCTCCCAGCGCGGGCCGCTTGATATTGAGTGATGCTACTGGGTTGTGCCGTCCGTGAGCAGATGAGGCGCTTTGCTGCCCTGCGGACCGCCTGGTCAAACCTGGAGAGGGGAAGCCGCTCCAGTCTAATCTCAGGGAATTCGTAGCTTATCGCCCCGAAACTCTCTTTGAAGCGAGATACACCACCGTCGCTCGGACCAGACCTGCCCATCTGGTACCAGCGGCTTCCTCGCTGGCAGGCGTCTTGGATGGCAAGCCAATGCAACAGAAAGTTGGCGCGGGTGGGACCGGCAAGTTCTTGGTCCATGGCCCCACGGGTGTAATGGTCGTTCGGGCCCCTCAACACCACAATCCCGGCCACTGGCTGCCCACGGTGATGGGCAATCCAGATGGCCGCAGCACCAGTCGCATGCTTGGCGATCTGCTTCCACCGAGTGTCCGGGTTCAGTCGCCTACCCTGCGAACGCACCAGCCAGAGAGGATGTCGCGAACGTCTCGCCCAGCGTTCCGTCGAGAGCAGCCACAGTTCATGGAAGACGCCGAGCAACCCCCCGGTCGTGTCGCATTCGACCTCAAGCCCCTGCTTCTCCGCCTTGCGAACACACCGCCTCGCGTTTTCGGAGAACCGCTTCCAGACCGAGCCGACACCACCATCCAACTTGACGGCGTGCGCCCGCGACCGCAGAATCGTGGCATTGCGAACTTCATCGGTTACCTTAGACCATGCAGCGCCCTGTGTGCAATTTGGGCATAGCGATCGGCGCAGCGGATACGAGGCCGACAGATCGGCATAAACCGTCGCCGCTTCGTCCGGCGTGACACGGCCGCCAACGAGACCTCCGTAACCCCATCCCGCGGGTAAGGACGCTTCGAAAAGTGTAAGTCCACAGCTTCGCTTGGCCATCATCGGGAGAACGAGATGGCGCCCTGAGGGCCAGAAGTAGAGACGGCTTGCGTCCGTCCATCCATCCACCGCGCTGATCAGGTCGGTCCACTCAGGTGTTTGGGACAGTAGAGTATCTGGATCAGCTGCTAGAGCGGACCGCCATAGGTCCCGTGGAGCCGGGCTAATGACTTGCACCGCCTGGCCCAGACCCATGGGCAACACCAACGCCTCTTGCTCCATCACACAGGGCTCGCAAAGCCATTCGCGAAAAACGCCTTCCAGAAAGCGCAGGCTGACCTTCAGGTGGCGCCCCGGATGCTGCAAGGGAAATTCTGGACGCCGCCTGCAAGCCGAGGATTTCTGTGGATTACCCCATAATCGCAGCGGGAATAGCCGGCCACATGCACAAAGGGAGTAACCCGCGGCTAGAGATCGGCTACCACAATTGCCTTGGCCTCCGCCGATGTGCCGCGGACTAGGATGCGGGAGAACATTAGCCCTGGGCGGCACAAAGAGATCCATTTTTGTGCAAGGTGCGGAATGGGCTTGGCAATGGCTTTGGAGCTGAGGTGCCATGGACCTGCATCAGGGCCCGTATGATACTCAAGGTAACGTCGCCCGAACCAGGGATAGAACGGCGCATTTCCCCGGTCGCGTTCGATGGCTCGGCACTCCATCCGAACGTCGCTTCTGGAGGGACCTGCTCTTCAGGACAGGGTCCACAGTTGCTGACGCGCTCGGAGTATTAAATTTGCTCGAACTTCTGGGTAGCAGAGAGACTGGATGCTTGTTCACCTTGCATCGAGTGGCAAGGCCGGGGGAGTGGGCGGCAATGCCTGATAGAAGTTTCTATTGCGACGTGGATTGCCTCGATAAAATACTGCACTATCTGAAGTCGTCAGGTTGGGAGTTTCTGACAATGAGCGAAGTAACGGAGCGTCTGTCTGGAAAGACGCTCGGCGGTCGCTTTGTCAATTTCTCGGTTGATGATGTTTATCGTGATACTTACGAGTTAGCGGTTCCGCTGTTCCAACGCCATAAGGTGCCGCTGACCCTTTACGTGACTACCGGTATCCCGGATGGCTCATGTGTCCTGTGGTGGGCTGGGCTAAACACAATATTGCGGAACTGCACTAGTGTTTATGTACCTTGGACAGCAGGTGAATTACGGGTCCAGATCGATACATCGTATAAGAAGCGTCGCCTGTTTTCGCTCCTGCATTCTGCCTGGGAAAAGCGCGCGATAACCGCTTATAAGGCCTTTTGCTCGGCAAACGGCTATGACTTGGAGGAATTGCATTGGCTCAATGCGGCGCAATGGACCATGCTCGATAGCCTCCGCGGGGACCCCTGGGTCGAGATAGCCGCACACACGATTTCGCACCCGCGGCTCTCCAGGTTACCGGAGAACGAAGCAATCGCAGAAATCACAGGTAGCCGAAGCCGAATTCAGGAGCGTCTCGGAGTTCCCGTATATCATTTTGCCTTTCCCCATGGCGACAGCTCTGCGTGTGGTCCGCGCGAATATGAATTAGTACGGCAATGCGGCTTCGCGTCCGCTGTGACAACCCACAAGGGCGTTTTGCAGCCTGGCAGGGACATTGATGCTTTTGCCCTACCCCGCGTCACCTTGCAGGGTGAACAGCGGCGTATCTCGGCCATCAAGGCACACATCACGGGTTTAAGCGCGCTGATCGCGCCGCGAAATTAAGCATGGCTTGCGTTATGCGCGGACTTATTGGAAATTCATTCAGGTGCACCCAAAAGTCCGGAACGGGGGATCGCCACGATACATCGGTCTCCCGCGAGCACCAGCGCAGCGAATTGCAGAGCACGGTTCAGCATGCTACCCGGCGACGCTCGATCGGGATGAACGAGGTCCTCGCAGTACTCGATCAGGCCGCGGTGAGCGGCGCCAACTTCCTCGCGACTGTCGCAGTAGGACGCTGGGCCAGGCCAGCGGAACTGGGCATCTATGCACTAGGCATGTCCATCGTCTTCATATTAATAAACGTCCAGAGGTCATTGATCATCCTCCCATATGCAGTCCGACAGAACCCGGCCAACGATCATGTCAGACACGCAGGGCATTTGCTCATCAAGAGCGCCTTACTCTCGGCTGTGGTAACGTTGGCACTGAGCGCATTTGCTGTAATCTCATTGGCTACCCATGTCCGCGCCAGGGTGATTATTCTGCTTTTGGTGCTAGCTTGGTTCGTCCCTATCGCGATCCTACGTGAATTCATCCGGCAGATCTGCTTCGCGCATATGCGGCTCAGGCAGGTACTTATTATCGATTGCGCCGCCTTCCTCCTGCAGACAGCCACCCTGGTGTGGTTGGGTGTGTCGCAGCATATTTCGGCTGCCACGACATTCATCTGCAGCGGTGCGGCATTTATGCCCATCATTGCCATCTGGTTGTACCTGAACAGAGGAGATCTGCGCATCGACGGCTTTCGTTTCCGCGAGTCAATCCAGCAGAGTTGGGGCTTGGGAGGGTGGCTGCTTGCTTCTCAACTGACAGCCACCGTAAACGCGAGCGTCGCCGTCTGGCTGATCACGGTTATGGATGGTGCCGGGCCCGCCGGTGTTTACGCAGCGTGTGCGGCGCTGGCGTCAGTCGCGAATCCTGCTATCGCGGGACTCAATAATATGCTGGTCCCTCGCACAGTACTTGCCCTGCGGCGAGAAGGCGCCGAAGGCCTGAAGAGCCAGATAGTTTCCGACGCCATCCTGCTCGGCATTGTCATGCTGGGGTTCAATGTCCTTCTGGCATGCACCTCTACCAGTCTCATCACCTTCCTGTATCGTGCTTCTTATATAGGACATCAGCGCGTGATCCAGGCAGTAGCATTGGCGAGCCTCTTTTCAGCGATCGGCGTACCGGCGGCCAATGGTCTCACGGCCACGGAGAAGCCGCGAGGCATTCTGTGGGCCAGCGTGTGCGGCATCGCGGTGACGGGTGGTTTCGGACTGTTACTAGTCGCGAACTATGGGGTCGCAGGTGCGGCTTACGCCGTTCTGACCGGCAATTTGGTTGGAACGGCAGGTCGGTGGATCGCTCTTCTACGCATTAGCCGCCGCAGGCAGGATGATGACGCCTGCGCGGTCGCGAAAGTGCAGGCAGTACCGAGTCAACTTGAACCGCGGCGCGATCCCGATTGGTGGGCACTCCGGCGGGTCGACGGCGGCTCAGAGGCGACGATTTACGCGGCCGAATCCGCGGCGGATAGTCCTCGCGTCCTTGCTGTCAAACTCTATAAGCCATCAACTTCGCTGGCTTCGGCCAGGCAGCAGTTCTCGGCTATTGCCCACCTTCACCACGCCATAAGCGGGCGGCGCATCGATGGCTGGACAATCACAGTCCCTGCTCCTATCTACCTTTCCGAAGCTCCACTGGCATTAGTAACAACTATGCTGACAGGGCGCAGCCTACTACAGCATTTGAAAAGTCGCAATTGCGCCACTAAGTCCGATGAACTTACCGCCGTTGCCGCTGCGATTGCAGCCGCATTGAGACCGGTACTGGGCGCAAGACCGGCTTCATGGCGACCTTAATCTCACTAATGTATTGTGTGACTTTGAGACCCATACATTATCTTTTGTTGATCCAGGCGTTCTCCCCAAAACGGTCGGCAACTTACCAGAGGAGTTGAACTCTTCATCACGAGATTTAGCCTACCTGTTGCATGAAGCCGTGACGACTGTTAGTGATTCCCAAGGGCGACTTGGCCTCGAGGTGCGCAAGAGTGCATTCGCAAAGGCGATAATACGTGCGGTGCTGGCGGAGATTCCCACAGTCAACGAGAAGCGACGCCTGCTCGATGAGGTCCAGTTTTGCGCCAGAATTTGCGAAAGGCTACTCGAACCTTCATACACTCCTCGGGGGTTCTGGCGCGGCCTGCTGCGATTTGTTGGGCGCTGCCGGATTGCAACCCTGATCGGGGCGCTCGGTTCGGAATTGGGAATCCCCAACCAACCGAAAGGAGACCTCTACCGCGGTCCGATCTGGGCTCATCTCTCGCTAACGGACGGGCGCCGACCTGACATTTCCCTGGGACATTCTACCCAAGCCGGTATGGAAGGAGGTCATTTCGACGATCCGCAGAAATCCCCTACCGACGTTCATTTCCCTTAGGCCATTCTTTTCCGTGAGAGGCTCTTGCAATGGCGACCTCAATCACTGAATCCGGCCCGGCCTGGATATGGGTATCTTGGTCCAAGATCGCTAAATTTGTTGTGGCGCTTCTCCGCAAGAAGACTGCCGGCCATATGGCTTCTGGATCCGCTCAGTTCACTGCGGCCGGCCGCAAGAGGGCTATTTCAAAATACATCTGTCTGGTTGAGCGCCATCCGACCGCCATCCTCGATTCTGCCAGACTGCCTTTGCCGAAGGACCACATGGAAGCCATACTGAAGTGTGCATGGCTGGCGGCACGAGATCAAGCAGAACGCGATCTCTTGGAGACTGCCTATATTAAGCTTGCCCAATTCCATGACAATGTAGGGATGACCCCAATCGACGGTTATGTTCCATTCAATGCTGATTCCAGCAAAACCACAGTGATACTGAAAAAATATGCCGAGCTTTGCCACAGAACCGGTCGCGAAATAGATGTGCGGAGGATCGCTTTCGGAGAACGATGATGGCCTACGCGCCAAAGGAGAATCTGGTCGCCGTCGCCGATGCGCCGCCGACTATCGAGGGCGCGCTGAAGGCGGCATTCCAGACCGCCGATATTTACTATCCATTCACCGATCTGCTGGTTACCGATCCTTATGCCGCGATGACGAACGGCGCGATCCTCGCGTTCTATATCGGCGCATCGGACGAGGTCGGCGGCACCAAGACCCAAATGGTGGCCTGGGCCAATCGCGACGTGTTCCTGCAAATCTGGATCGGCGCCATTGACAAGCTGCCTCGACGGGTGCGGGCGGTGTACAGCGTGGACCCGCTGGGGTTGCGCCATCAACTCGACCTGGTACCGGTGGCCGGTAATCAGTTGATATTCATTGACGTGTGAGGGGCAGACCAGAACTCGTTTCTTGCCCAGGCGCGGGTGGTGATGGAGGCAATGCGCTCGGGCATTTGCATGAGCTTGTTCCAGGGCCCGGGACATCCCCGGGTTGAGCAGGAGAGCGAGTTGCCGCCCGGAGATCAGCAATCTGCGGACGAAGCCAGTCGCCGCTACGATTAGCGCTAATTCCCCTCCATTGCTGCTAAAGTCTGCTCCAGCGACCTAAAAAGCGGCTCAATTCCGCTAATTAGCGCCAACTTTGCCACTCCGCAGGCCCCGACCAAGGTTCGCAAAACCACGAAACATGACGAGGCCAAGTGTTCGACATTGACCCGTCTTGAAAGTGAATGTGCAATCAATTGCACAAACTCGCCAAAAGATCTGGCGCTAAAGGTTTCGTCCCATCCTTGAAAATGGCCAACTGCCTCTGCCAGTATGGCAGACATGGAACATGACGAGGGCCGAGTGTCGCTTACACAGAATTACGCTTGGCCAGCGGGCGGCGACGTTGACCCGGTTTTAAAACTGAATCTCATCATCAACCAGAACTCCGCGCTGAGCAAGTGGTTTCGCGCCCCGGTCGACCAGGCCCTCGGACGAGCATGAGCCAGTGTATAACGGTTTGCTTGGGGCCTGCTCTGACGCTCGCACCCGTTTCTGGAAAGATAGCCTTGGCGGCATTTTTCACGCCAGTATGTCCAGAAAGTATCTGGATGCGTTAAGCTTTAGCAAATAAAAGGTTTTCAATTGCAACTTTACTCTTTACACCGGTAGTCAGACTGCTACCACTAACGTCATGCAACATCGTAATCTTTCCGAACTGTGGGCTACATCTGAATATGATGGGCTGATGATCGATGAGGCGATGGCCAAGTTGGTTAGTGAAAGTCCGCTGATGAAGGCAGTCCCTCCTTATGCCTGGAACAAATGGGAGTGTCGGTCAGGGCTGCAGAAGAATATCAGGCGAGGCCGGACGCAAGAGGCGCTGTGTTGTGCTCATAGGCTGGCCGAGATAGACGCTCGTTATTGTTGGTACAGCTTCCACATTATCGCGATGGAAGATGTCGGTGATCCGTGGGTAGTGTTGTGGACGAGGCAAATTCTATCGGGCATTCAGCCGGCGTTGAAGAAAGTAGATGGCATGCAAGCGCTGTATGCGATTGTCGCCAGGATGTGCAAGGCGCCCAAGACCAGGGCGTATTGCGAAATCTCAGCAGCCATGGGAGGCATCTGAGCAAGGCAAGGCGCTGCTCAAAGAGGCGGCTCATTGGACGCCAGAAGATTTGGTTTCAGCAGCAGTGACCTGCAACAGGTGGGCGGAGTGCTATGCTGCGCTTGCGCATATCACCAACAAGATCCCGAAAGGGTTCCCAAGAAATCCGCATGCGGCCAGTGTCAGGGATGAAGTGATCGGCCTGATCATGAAGGCGGAGGATGTGCCAATCATTATCAGGCGGGCAGCGAGGGCAGTGATCTTGGGTCCGACAGACAGTATGTGCTTGGGGGTTTGGGCAGTAGGCAGGACGATCTGGCGGCAGCGAGACTGCTGGATGACAATAGAGCCAGATGAGATGCCGGTCGAGGATGTCGTCAACGGTCTGCCTGCTGCAACGTTTGACATGCACACCAGAGACGGCAAGCTAGCTCTCAAAGCCTTCTACACCAGCCTGTGCAAGGTATACCCAGAGATCAAACAAATCCCAGAGCTACGAGCGGTCAGCGCATTGGGGTATGTGGTGTTTTTCGATGAAGGGGCGAAGGTAGATCGACGGATCAGATCAGATTGGCTGAATGCTCTTATGAATTGGCAGGAGAAATCCTGCTGCGCGGCGTATGGTGTGCCAGAGCATTTGGTTGACAGGGTGCGAGAGATCGTCGGAAAGGAATTCCCCAGGCTGCATCAAAGGCGGCATTGGGCAGTTAAGATGTTCGCCGAATGAAGACTCTGATCATCGCAGCTCACCTTGACGACAAGTCCATCTCCTGTGGCGGCAAGCCTGTTGCTGAAGGCCATGAGGTGCATGTCCGGGTGCTGTTCGGTCGCACGTATGAGTATGGCAAGTCTAACAGGAGGATGGATCCTGAGGTCGAGGCTTGCGGTTCTATCAGCTTTCTGTCTTTGGTCTCCAGCCGCTCACGTTCGTCATGGCTGAGCCTGACCCCGTACTTCTTTACAGCGATTTGTTTCGCGGTCACGATGCGACTCCGTCGTTACGGAGTCATCGATTCAGAGACTCTCCACAAAATCAAGGACGTAGAGTACCTAGTATAATGCCTTCGTTTCAACCCTCCTTGCGGAGACGAACGCCAGCTCCGCCACCGTTTTCGTCGATGAAGATCACCCTGCCTTCCTCCAGCGCCGGCTGCAGTGCAGCGAGAGTGACAGGGATCGGCTCCGTCCTACCGATTTCGAATGCCTTCACGGTCTCGCCTGAGACGCCTGCTTCCTCGGCCAGGTCGGTATTTTCCCCGGGGGCGTACCCGACGGCCTTTTTGCTGTGGATCGTCTTGTATGTTGCCGTGCCTCTCACCCCAGAACAATCCAGTGATTTCAGCCACATACTCGGCGGTCCGAGAGGTTACGTTCTCCTCACGCCATTCGGCCAGCCATCTGAGTAATGCCGGCCTCGCCGACTGGGTGGCGGGCGATCTCGATGGATATGTCCGGCTCGCGATCAGCAAGGCATTGGATCAAGGGGCACTGGCGGAGTTACGACGCGAATTGCGGTCCCGGGTCAAGGCCAGTCCGCTGTGCGACGCGCCTCGCTTTGGCGGGAGCCTGGCGGCTGGGTTGCGAGCCGCTTGGCGCGACTGGTGTGAACGGCGTTAACCATTCGTAAAGGATCTGTCGGGTATCATTGCGGGCTATCAAGGAGATGCCTGCCGTGACAGCGGCCCCGATCGTTGATGTCAACCTTATCGCGCACGATTGGGGCGATACGGTCGGTCTCGCGATCGAAAGCGTCCTGTCGCAGACTTGGCCGTCGTTCAGCCTGACCCTGATCGACGACGGTTCGACCGATCATACGCTTGATGTCATGCGGGACTTTGCGGCCCGCAATTCACGCGTGCAAATCAAGCGCAACCGCTGCAACGGCGGGGCGGTGGCCAATTTCCAGCGGGCTTTCTGGATCGGCGACGCCGATTTCGTCATGCCGAAATCCGGAGACGACGTGCTTGCGCACGAGTTCATGGCCGAGGCTATGGAGGTTCTTCTGGCGCACCCGCGGTGCGCGATGTGCCATGCCAGCGGGCTGGTGTTTCATGATGGCCGCACGGAGCAGGTCTATCCGGCGGAGCACAGGCTTTCAGCCGTTGCTTTCGATTCGGTGGATCGGGCGAAACACGTGATGTCCCGCTATACGTCCTCACCGAGTTTCTGGGGGATTTACCGGCGGGAAGCGGTCGATCGCACGTCCCGGATTCCGGGGGGTGCCGGGTGGGATCATGTATTTCTCGCCGAACTGGCTTTGGCGGGCGAAATCCGTCATGTGCCGAAGCTGCTCTATTGGCGGCGGGACGGTGGCAGGCCGGTGCTGAACCTTGCCCGTGCAGCGACTACCCAGGCGCAGAATGGGTTGTCCGTTGATGACGAACTGGGCGAACAGCACTGGCGCACGCCGCTGATCACCACAGCGTTCCAGCACATCCGAATGGCGGCCAATGCCCGCTTGCCAGCCGCCCAGCGCCAAGCGTTGATCGCCGATATACCGGGGATATTCCGGGCGCGCTGGCTGCCGCTGCTCCGGCAGGAGGCCGAGCGCTTTCGTGATACGCTGCCGTACCTGCTGGAGGAGATATCGCGGACCGGTGATCCGGCGTCAATTCTACGCGTGGCCCGGTTGCGCGAGGTGGTTGATGCCTGCGTCAGCATCGTTCCCGAGGTAACGTTCCCCTCCTTTCCCGCTATGGCCGAGGCCGTCGCCTGATGGATGGTCTGGCCCCGCCCTTGCTGCGTTTGCACATCGGTTGTGGAGCCAAGCTGCTGCCGGGCTGGGTCAATATCGACCGTGTTGCCCGGGCGCCGGATGTAGTGACGGATGTCGACATCACCTCCCTGCCCTACCCGGACGGCTCGATAGACGAAGTTCTGGCCGAGCATGTGTTCGAGCATTTTTCGTTTGCGGAAGAAAGGGCTGGTTTGGCTGGAGATGGCCCGCGTGCTGCGGCGGCCTGGCGGGCGGCTGACCATCGAAGTGCCGGATTTCGAATGGGTGTGTCGCAGGTTCCTGGAGGCTCGGGACGACTGGCGCGAGTTTTACGTGGTGGGCCACCCCGACCACTACGCCGGTTGCGGCCGCCGGCTGGATCAGCGCTGGGGCATTCTACAGACCATGTTTTTCGGCAACCAGAACGGCGCCGGGCAATTTCATCGCTCTGCTTATACCGAAGGTAAGCTGCGCGCGATTGCGGACAAGCTCGGGTTCCGTTCCATTGAGATTACACAGATTTTTAACAAAGGCGATCAGGCGCTTCGCGTGGTGCTGGTCCGCTAGCGGCAGGAAGGGCACAAAACGTGCGGATCTTTGTCAGCGGTATTGCAGGGTTCCTTGGTAGCCACCTGGCGGAGCGTCTGCTGGCCATTGGGCACGATGTAGTCGGGTGCGATTCGCTGCTGGGCGGGGAGCTGATAAACGTCCCGGCGGATGCCGAGTTCTATCAGTACCGACTGCCGTGATTTCAACGCGATGAGCAAGGTGCTACGCGGCTGCGAGGTGGTCTATCACTGCGCTGCGACCGCCTATGAAGGCTTATCGGTATTCTCGCCCGCGATGATTATGGATAACATTGTCACGGGCTCGATTTCGGTATTCTCGGCAGCCATTGCCAATGGCGCGCGACGAATCGTGTTCTGCAGCTCCATGGCCCGGTACGGCAGCAACAAGCCGCCGTTTTGCGAGACTTATGAACCGCGGCCACAGGACCCTTATGGGATTGGGAAGGTCGCGGCAGAGCAGGCGCTGGTGAACCTGGCGGAGGTGCATGGGTTGGAGTATGCGATCGCGGTGCCGCACAACATTATCGGCGCGCGGCAAAAGTTCGATGATCCTTATCGTAATGTGGCCAGCATCATGGCTAACCTGATGCTGCAGGGGCGATCTCCGTTCATCTATGGCGATGGCGAGCAGCTTCGCTGCTTCTCCCATGTCGAAGATTGCCTGTCCTGCCTGCTGCAGCTCGGCTTGGCCCGGGACAGCCTGTGCGATGTGGTAAACATCGGCCCGGACGAGGAGTTCGTCTCCATTAATCACCTGTTCCGCCGGCTGAAAGATTTCACCAGCTTCGAAGGCCAGGCGATTTATCTGAAGGATCGGCCGCAGGAGGTACGCAACGCATTTTGCAGCAGTGCACGGGCCCGCGATGTTCTTGGATACCGCACCACGCGTTCGCTCGAGGACGGGCTGCGGGACATTGTGGAGCATATACGCGCTGTAGGCCCGCGGCGGTTCCGCTATCACCTGGATATAGAGATCCGCAACGAGCGCACGCCACGGACCTGGACCGACCGATTGATGTGATGGGGGTTGAGGATCCGCTTTGTGTAATGATTCGAACTAGCGTGGGGTGGTCAGTTGGTTGTTAATGCCCGTTCGGTATGGTTTGGCTCCTGATTGGACGCGAAGGAAGCGATGAAGCCGACGATATTCGTTGCTCTGGCAGCGGTTGCGCTCGGCGGTGCCGCGCCCGCCGTTCTCGGGCCGCGCGAGAAGGCTGGATCGTTAGCCAGGTGGACAAGTTCGCCGACAGCTACGGAGCGGCGGCGAATGGGATGATGCAGGGGCGAATCCGCCACGAGCGTGCGCTGGCGCTCTGTGGCCCAGCATCGTTGATGAGGCCGGCGAATGGCGAGGCAAGAGATTGGAGCGGGATTGTGGAGATATTGGACTCTGTGGGCGACGGACGCGGGGTGTTAGTAGTACGCATTTCGCCGCATATCACGCTCAGCACTACGAACAACACCTTGAGTGAAAGCATCAGCAACTTCAAGACGCTTATCGCCCTCAATTCTCCGGTCTTCGCCGCGGCTAGCAAGCTGCAGGTCGGCGACAGGGTCGTGTTCTCCGGCAAGTTCTTCCCCTCAGCGAGCGACTGCATGGAGGAGAAAAGCCTGACTGTGACTGGCGCCATGACGGATCCGGAATTCCTGTTCCGCTTCAGCGCAATCGCTCCGGCGGAGTAAAGGCATCAACCTGCTCACCGCCTCGCCGATCAACGGGACTCGGGCGCTGATTGCGCAGTAATCTCTCAGTGCACCCCGCGCCTTGGCGACATTCACTTGGATCGGCTTTGACACGCTATCGCTCAGGAAGCTCCGGGAATGAGCTGGGACCAGGTCGTGAACTGGCTTGACCTTGCGCGGCGTCGTGGCCCTTGTGGTCGGCTTCGGCGCCATCTGGATGTCGCGCCACATTCCGTGAGGCAGCCACCGCGGCCGGACCCGGAAGGCGAACTCCACGCCTAATTCAGCCTCAGGCGCTGAGAAACCTCCGCCGCATGTAATACGCAACCGCTCCGGTGACCGGCATCGTCCGAATCTGCTCCGGCGAGACCAACATCGCGCCTATGATCTCCCGGTTATCCAGGCGCAGGTCCGGCATGAGATCGAGCCGTAGCTCGAAGAGGTGGACATGGCCGCGGTTTCCTTCCCATTTGCCACTCGCCTCGCCAAATGGCGTCAAGGCCCCCGCAGTAATTCCAATTTCCTCGAACAACTCTCGCCGCGCTGCAGCCTCGGGGGTTTCACCCCTTCGGAGACTCCCCACCGGGGAAGTTCCACGCGGTCCGATAGGATGAACGCAGCATCAGCAGCTTGTCTCCGACATGGACCGCCACCAGGGCGCCCTGGGGCGCGCCCCCTCGCAGGCGCCACCATCTGCGCAGCAGCGGGAAGCCGGCCCGGAGGACAGCCTGCCAGGCCACGTCGCGCAAAGTCGGAGCCGGGGGCTGCTGAGCACCGAGCATGGCACCCTGTTTATCGGGTCCTGGGTTCGGTCCGCTACTGGATCATGGTTGTTGCGGCGACAATGGCCAGTTGTGCCGCTCCATTGGTGGGTGCTGGCTATCGGCCAGCGGCTCGGCCGCACGAGATCGTCTATTTGACCGCGGAGGGCTGGCACACCGGGCTGACTTTGCGGGCTGCCGACATTGGTGCGTCCTTTGGCGATTCTCCGGCAAGACTTTCCGGGCGCGCAGTACCTGTGGTTCGGCTGGGGTCAGCGGGCCTACTACATGGCCAGGCATCCCACCGTATGGGATGCACTGCGGGCGCTGTTTCCAGGACCGGCGGTGGTCTATGTCATTCCGCTGCCGGACTCGCCCACAACAGCCCAGATCGGCGGCCATGTTTTCCCTTTGGGTGTGACCCCGAGCGGGTTTAGCGGGCTGACTGATTACATAGCAGCGTCCTTCGAGCGGTCAGCGGATGGAGAGTTGCGCTGGGCCGGACCCGGGTTCTGGCCGGGGAGTGCCTTTTTTGCGTCCAGCCAGATCTATGATGCGACCAACACGTGTAACACGTGGACGGCGAAGGCGCTCAACGCCGCCGGCCTACCGGTGAGTGCGGCGGGTGTGATGTTTGCGAGCCAAGTGGTGGCCCAGGTGCGAGCTCGTTTGAACGCGGACATGCAGGTCAGCCGGGTGGCTCGGCAGTATGATGGTGATGGCCGCGCCGCGCGCGGCGTGCCTACGACACCGTAGTCCGGCACCCGCCACCTCCGCAACCAACTGACCGGCCACATACTCCAGCCAGCAGGCAATTGCCGCGATCCACCATCTCCGCGTGCCAAGCCCCATTCCGAATCGGTTTGGGCACGTGCTGAATATTGCGCCTCCGTTGGGCCGAGGTCTGGCCGTTGGCTGGATCACCGCAGTCTGGACAGGAAAAATGACTCGGCAGGCCCCCGATCCCAACAAGCTTCAGCATATCTTTGGTAACCCGGAGCACAACCTAGATCCGCTAGTCTCCGAGTTTACCTCCATCCCTGCCGCCTTCGAGGCCTTGTATCGAGCTACCGGGAAGGCCGCGAGCGACGCCAATATCCAGGGACCATTTGAAATTGAGGTCCAGGTGGGTTCCTATATCGTCACGGTTCGAGGGATCGCCGTCGCGGGGTCAGTCCGTATAGGAATGAAGAGCGTTTTTCGCTTGGCGGCGCGGCGCACGAACGTTGGCGCGTGTCCGCCGGAGCTGGAAGCCGCACCGGTGAGCGAAAAACGTGTTGGACTAAACCGCTCCCCCGACGGGCTATGGGGGTTGAATGCCAGCAGCAGCCCTGACGGCGCCGGGACCGGGACGTTTGGGCCGCTGAACCGCCCGGGCGGGTAAGCTGTCGTGGATTGGCAGTGCGGATTTCGATGGGTATCGGAGTGCTGACGGTTGCCCGGGCGCCGCCAACGTCGCTGTAGCGAGGCTCATGGCCGCAGGGTCCCGCCGCCGTCTTGGCGAGTGTTCTCGGCGTCGCGGGTCTGGGACGCCGCTGCCCATCGTCAGGTGTCCGGAGCCGGCTGGCAGACCCTGGGTCGTTCGATGCAACCGATCACCACCATGGTACCGGTGAGGCAGTGCGGGCATTGGCGCAGCGACGTCCCCGTCAGCATCTCGTATCGGTTGCGGTAGTCGGCTGGCAATTCAGCCGGGGCGGCCGGCGTCATGTGGAGCAGTTCCCGGCACAGCGCCAGCTTTTGCGTCCGGTGGCAGTTGCTGAGGAAACCGAAGTAGCGGATACGATGGAACCCGTCCGGCAGCACATGGATCAGGAAGCGGCGGATGAACTCCCCGCCTTGCAGGCTCATGGTCTTCTGCCAGTTGCCATCCCGATAATCCTTCCAGCGGAAGCGGACCTGCTCCCCGTCTATGGAGATCAGGCGGTTGTTGGAGATGGCGACGCGATGGGTGTACCGCCCGACATAATCGAGGACCTGAGCTGGCCCTGCGAACGGCCGCTTGGCATAGACCACCCACTCGGCATCGCGGACTGGCCGCAGGTAGCGGCGGAACGCCGCGGGCTCGTGCAGAGGGCGGTGTTCGGCGAAGAACTTCAGCTCGCCCATTGCGAAAGCCTTTTCCAGATGATGCAGAAACAGGCCGCGGAACATCCGTGACAGCACCCTGACCGGCAGGAAGAACCCGGAGCGGCAGGCGATCCAGCTCTGACCGTCCGGTGCGATGCCGCCGCCCGGCACCAGGCAATGCAGATGCGGGTGGTGCAGCAGGTTCTGTCCCCAGGTGTGCAGCACGGCCAGGAAGCCGATCTCGGCTCCCAAAAACTTGGGGTCAGCGGCGACGGTGCGCAGCGTCTCCGAGGCGGCCCGAAACAGAATGTCGTAGACCGCGGTCTGGTTCTGGAACGCGATGGTGGCGATCGGCTCCGGCACCGTGAACACCACGTGGAAGTACGGCACATCGAGCAATTCCGCCTGCCGGTCCGCCAGCCACTGGGCGCGGGCCAGGCCCTGGCACTTCGGGCAGTTCCGGTTGCGGCAGGAGTTGTAGGCGATGCGCTGGTGGCCACAGTCGCCGCAGCGCTCGACATGACCGCCGAGGGCGGCGGTGCGACAGCGTTCGATCGCCAGCATGGCGCGCCGCCGTGCAGAGGAGAGCGACGCGTTGTGCTGGTCACGGAAAGGTTGGCCGAAGCGGCGGAACACGTCCGCCACTTCCAGCCCGTTGCCGGCCACGGCAGCGGTGCTTCAGGCAGGTACGAGGTCCGGGGCGGTTGGCGGGACGGTATGCAGGGACTCGAACGGACTGGTAGTGGCGCACACCCTGCTGGTCGCGATCATCAGATAGCGAGCCGTGGTGCTCAGGTTGCGATGCCCGAGCAGCAACTGGATGGTACGCAGATCGGTGCCTGCCTCCAGCAGGTGAACGGCGAAGGCGTGGCGCAGGGCATGCGGCGCGATTGGCTTGTTGATGCCGCACTGTGCGCGCACTTCCCGGCACGTGTGGTTGATGGTGAGCGGAGAAATTGGTCGGTCCGGCCGGTCGCCGGGAAACAGCCAGACGCCGGGACGAGTATGCTTCCAATAGTCCCGCAGCAGTTCGAGCAACCTCGGCGGCAGCATGACGTAGCGGTCCTTGCGACCCTTGCCCTGCGCCACCCGGATCACCATGCGCTTGCTGTCGATTGCATCCGGGGTGAGCCGGACGGCCTCCGAGATGCGCAGGCCGGTCGCATAACAGACGGTCAGGATCACGCGATGCTTCAGATTGTTGACGGTGGCCAGTAAGCGCGCCACCTCGTCCTGGCTCATCACGATAGGCAGCCTCTTGCCTTGCTTGCCGGCGGGAATGTCGTCCTCGATCACCCAGGGGCGCTTGAGCGTGATGGTGTAGAGGAACCGCAGGGCAGAAACCGTGACGATGATGGAACTGGCGGCGAGGCGCCGCTCATTGGCAAGGTGCAGCAAGTAGGTCCGGATCTCGGCTGGTCCGAGACGCTCGGGTGACTTGTGGAAGTGACGAGCAAACCGTCCGACCTGCTCGCGGTACACGCGTTGCGTGTTCGGGGTCAGGTTGCGGATTTGCATGTCCTCGATCATGCGACGACGCAGCGGACTCATCGGCGGCTCCTGTGCGAGATGGCCGGCGCCACATGGCGCCGCTGCATCGTCACACAGCCGCGTTGTCAGATCAGGAAGAGATGGTTACGAACGTTGGCCAGATCGGATGTTAGAAATTCAACGAACTTGGACTCAGTAGGTCACGCCTCTAAATTACCGCGAAGCGGTTTAGTCCAACAGCTTTTATCACATGACCGGGCTAGCCTCTCTTCAGCACGCAGTTACGGAGCGGCTCCTAAGCGGGACCGATGAGCCGATCATGACCCTCAAGCACCAATACCGACGTGCCTCCACGTCCCCGCCGGAGCAGACCGGTTCCGGGTTCATTGTTCGCTTCGAGGTCCCCCCTGAGGTGCCACGCCTGCCCCTAAAGCCTTCGTTCACCTTTGGCGACATCATGGCCCAGATACCGGGGCTCCACTTTGGCGCGGGTTTCATGCTAACCGTCCGGGACGGAGCATTAGCCTCTTTGGAGGGTTATTCTTTCGAAGAACCTTGGCCAGAGAACATTGGCTCCTTCACGCTGTCGCAAGACCCGGGCCTCGCCGCAAAAAAACGGCAACAGTTCAAAGCCTTGCAAGCTTCGAATCGAGTCGCTTCTTAAGCGGGGCTACCGGCGACTGTATGGCACCACTGCCGCCTCTACCTGCCCCAGCAGAACCGCCAGTGCCGACCGCAGCCCCTCGGCAACCCCCTGCGGAGTATCCGTAGGCATCCGCGCCTCCCCGGTAACCGTCCGCTGCAGCGCAACTCGGGACGGCACCGCGTGCGCATCTATCAACGTAATCTGCGCCGCCGCGTGTGCCGTCAGGTTTCGCGGATCGGCCACAAACCGCGTCAGCTCCGTATCCAGAATCAGGTCCGGCACCAACCCGCTGTTCGCACCCACAACCGCGGAAAACAGCCCCGATCCGGCCAGCCACTGCTGCAGATCACTGGTTACCCCCGCGGCCGGGCTGACCGCCCACTGATTATAGAAATCCACATGTAGGCTGCCGTTCGGCTCCAGCCACTGCAGCCCGCGCTGATCCAAACCTGGCGCCGGCGTTACGTCGCGCACCACCAACACCTTCCCTCGCGCTGGAGCAGGCAGCGTCCGCGCTGGCTGCACCGCGAGTGGCCACTGTGTCTGCTGCACATACTTGGGCTGCGGGAGCACGCTACACCCTGCCAGCCCCGCCAGCGCCGCGAAAACCGTCCGCCGCCTGATCACCTGAGTGGCCCGTTGGTCCGCGGTGGAGGCCCGCTCAATACCTGCGCCGGATATTGCCGCAGCAATTCCGCCAGATCGCGGAGGTTCGAAGAGGTCGCCGAGAGATTGCGCAGGATCGGTGCCAGCCCCGCCTGCAATGCGGTCGTCCCCGTCTGTGCCTGGCGTACCGTAGCCTCCAGCGACTGGACCAGCTTCCCCATCTGCGCGGTCAGGGTCGCGAGCTGGTCGGTCGCCAGCGCTCCGTTGCTCAGCAGCTTGCGTAGATCTGGGTTGGTCGCGACCGTCTGCACCGACGCCAGTGTCTTCTTCAGATCCCCGCTCAATCCGGCCAGATCCGCCGTCTTCACCGAGCCGTTGGCGGTCGTCAGCAGGTCGTTGGCCGAGCCCAGCATCCGGTGCACGTCCCCGGTTGTCAGCTCCTGATCCAGATGCTCCGATAGATCGGTTAGCGACAAGATCAGCTTCGCAACATCGACCTGATCCAGTTGCGTAAGCAATTGCTGCCCCGCATTCTGCACCTGAGTAAACGTGCTCGGCATGGAAGGAACATACGCTCCTTCCGGCTTCCAAGGGATGTGCTGGGGCGGGTAATCCCTGGGATTGGCGAAATCCAGGTTAATATATGCCAGTCCCGTTACCAGCCTACTATTCAGTTGCGCCCGTAGCCCGTCATGCACAGCGCTCCCAATGCTAGGAAACGTCCCGATCTTCTTCATATCCGCCACGTACCGGACCATCACCTCCTGGTAGAGCGGTGTCTTCACCTCCTGCTCCGACCGGCCATACACCGCGCTTACGACCCCGATCTGCGTCACCTTCCCGACCGTAACCCCGCGATATTGCACGTTGGAACCGACCTGCAGCCCTTCGACCAACTCATTGAAATACGTCTCCAGCAGTTCCCCTTGCCGCACCTGTCCACCGCTCAGGAACCACACCAAAGCCAGCCCGACCACGATCGCCGCGACGATCAGCAGGCCAACCTTCAAATAAAGAGCCCGCCCCTCCATCACGCGGCCATCTGCTCGCGACGGAAAAATGCCCGCACGACCAGGTTCTGGCTCTCATGGCGGAGACGTCTTGGGTCGCCCACAGCGATCACACCGCCGGCGTCGAGAAAAGCGCCCCGGTCGAGCATCACGCAGCGATCCGCAATAGCCAGGATTGATTGCAGCTCATGCGTCACCACCACCAGCGTAGCTCCCACATCGGAGCGGAGATCCAGGATCAGCTGGTCCAGGCCCGCCGAGGTGACAGGGTCTAGGCCTGCCGCCGGCTCGTCCAGAAACAAGAGCGGCGGGTCGAGGGCCATGGCTCGTGCAATCGCCGCCCGCTTCACCATGCCGCCCGAGATTTCCGCCGGATACAGCCCGGCTGCATCGCTCAAGCCCACCAGCCCGAGCTTCACCCGGGCTACGGCTTCCCGCGCCTCCGGCGGCATGTCCGTGAACACTTCCAGTGGGAGCATGATATTCTCCAGCAGCGTCATCGACCCGAACAGTGCTCCGCCCTGAAACATCACACCGATCTGCCGCTGCACCTCGCGCCTTGCCAGTTCCGCTCCGCGTCCGGTGACTGAGCGGCCCAGCATCTCAATCCGGCCCGCTGCCGGTGGCAGCAGTCCTATCAATTGCTTGAGCAGCGTCGATTTGCCGGATCCCGAACCACCCAAGATCACGAATATCTCATGTTCCGCGACCGTGAAGGAAACGTCGCGGTATATCGTGCGTTGCCCGAAACGCTGGGCGAGGCTCTCTACGCGGATGACAGGCTCCGTCATTACCAGCCCAGCCGGTTGAAAAATACCGCAAACACGCCGTCTAACACGATTGTGGCAACAATACCGCCCACAACCGCTGAGGTAGCTGAAACCCCTACGGCGCGCGGCCCGACCCCTGTGCTCAGACCCGACCTGCATCCGATCGCCGCGATGACCAGCCCGAACACTGCTGCTTTCGCGAGTCCCTGAATCAGGTCACTCGGTGGCGTCCAGGTCCTGCACCTGCGCCGCGATAATCGGCATGGCGTAGCCAAACCCGACCATGACCACTGCCATGCCGATCAGCCCCGCGACATCCAGGATCAGCGCCAGGGCTGGCATGACCAGCACCGCCGCGGCCATCCGCGGCAGTACCAGCATCGACATCGGGTCGAGCCCCATCGTCACCAGAGCGTCGATCTCCTCGTTCACCTTCATAGTGCCGATCTCGGCCGCGAACGCCGAGGCGGTCCGTCCGGCAAGGATCACTGCCGCCAGGAGCGGGCCCAGCTCGCGGGTCAGACTGACCGAGACGAGATTGGCCACGTACAGTTCCGCGCCGAATTGCCGCATCGGTACCGCGGACTGGAACGCCAGGATCAGCCCCATCAGAAAGCCCAGAAGCAGGATCAAGGGGATGGCTCGGACTCCTGCCTGATCCGCATAGCGGAAAAAATCCGATCCCCGAACCATTCGCCGGCGCGCCGGCAGCCGTATTACCGCCACGGCGGTCTCGCCAAGGAAGGCAAATCCCGCGCCGGCTGCCACGATCCCTGACCGGAGCATGTCCCGCACGCTCATTACCGGAGCCGCGTGCGCCTGCGTCGGCCCCCGAGTTGCCGCCTTCCGCGCCAATCCCACTAACGAGCGCACCTGCTCGCTGGCGCCCCGTAGCTCGGCGGGCGCCTCATGCGCCTGTTCTGCCGCCGCGAGCAGGGTCGCCCCGGCCATGTCGCAGAACTCCAGCCCACCGAGGTCGAATACCAAAGGCCGGCCCCGAGCCTTGGCCGCCGCCTCCATCGCGGCCGCCCAGATTGCGGCAACGCCCGCTGCGTTCAGCCGGCCGGAGAATGCCAGCTCTGCCCGGTCTCCGATGTTGCGAACTGCTAGAGTGGCCGCCGCGCCGGTCATCGGTAAGGTGCCCACGTGGCTATCATCGGGGTGGCCTCATTGATTAACACGGAGAAGGCCGAGGACCACTGAGCGCCACGGAGAAGCATCAGACCACCAACCGGCGCAAGCCATCTTTAAGTCGGGTTGCAGCGAAGTTCATGATCAACCCGATCCGGATGCGGCTCATGCGGAGATAGGTTTGGAGTTGAGCTTCGTGCGCTGGCAGAAGGGCCGCCACTGCGTTGATCTCTAGAATCATTGCGCTTTCGACGATGATGTCCGCGCGAAATCCGTAAGTCCAGGCGTTCACCCTTGTAATACACGGCAACCATGACCTGGCGTGCAAAGGTGATCCCCGCATGTGCGAATTCGCGACACAGACACCGTTCATAAACGGATTCGAGCAAACCCGGCCCGATTTCTCGATGCACATCGATCGCCAACCCGATCACGCGTTCGGACAAGTGCTCTGCCAATAGCAAGCGCTAAACTCCGTGGTGCTCGGTGGTCCGCGGCTTTCTCGGTGTTAAGCCTTAAGGAACATTGAGCCGCCCGGGCCGACCGCACTCTGCCTTAATGCGCCAGCCACGTGTCGAAACGCTGCTGCAGCTTCGCCAGGTTGGCCTGCCAGAAACCGGGGTCCAATTGCAACCCGACCTTCAGGTTCGCCGCCCAGGTCGGGGACAGCGCCTGCACGTTTGCCGGCAATAGTTCGTTGGCCCCTTTCGCCAATCCGCCAAGGCCGTACTTGTCCATCATCCGAGCCTGGATCGCCGGAGTTCCCGAGAAATACAGGTATTGCATCGCCTGTGCCACGTTCGCGCTGCCCTTCATGACGCCCCAGCTCACCGCCTCATAAAGGCTGTTGCTCCACTGGATGCCGAACTTTCGGCTCCCGGTATGTGCTGACATCACGATCTGGTCTGACGGCGCGCTGGTCATCAGCACGTCCCCTGAGGCCAGGATTTTCGCGGCGTCCGGCGGATTCTGCCACCACACGATGTACGGCTTGAGCTGATCCAGCTTGCGGAAGGCCCGGTCCACACCATCGTTCGTGCTCAAAATTTTATACACGTCTCCGGGGGCTACCCCGTCGGCCATCAGGGCGATCTCGAGGTTGCCGCGCACCCCTTTGCGCAGTCCTCGTTTGCCCGGCAGCTTTGCCACGTCCCAGAAATCGGCCCATGTTGGGGTACCCGAGGTCTTGTCCCGGTCCCAGGCCACCACCTGTGTGAACACTGTCGCACCGATTGTGCAGTCGGTCATGCCCAGGGCCTGGTAATGATCCTTCCCGCCGACCTGCGACCAGTCGAGCCTCTGCAGCAACCCGGAGGAGCAGGCGGAAGAAGCTTCGTCGGGGGTGAGCGCGACGAGATCCCATTGGTCGGTCATGGTTTTCAGCATCGCCTGGCCCCCGGTCCAGGATTGCACGACCACGGGGATGCCGGTGGCCGCCGTGAAAGGGGTGACGAAAACGCTTTGCACTGCCGTCTGCATCGCCGGCCCGCGCGCCACTATCGTCAGATCGCGCGCGTTTGCCTGCGTCAGTGACAGGCCGAGCAACACCCACAGCGCCAGGAACGCACGAAGCACCATGTCGCGAGTTTTGAGACCCCCCCTTGTTCTGGAACTGACGCTACAAGGCAGTGCACCGATGGGCAACGCAGCGAGCGGCCTATATTAGCCCCCTTAAGCCAGAGGGAGACGGGCATGCCAAGCGAACCGACCGTGCTTGCTGAGCGCGATGGCCGGATCGGCCGTATCGTCTTGAACCGGCCCAAGGCGTTGAACGCGCTGGATATCGGCATGATCCGTGCCTGCACCGCGGCGCTGCGCGATTGGCAGGATGATCCGCATGTCCACGCGGTCGTGATCGAAGGTGCCGGCGAGCGCGCATTTTGCGCCGGCGGCGACATCCGCGCCATCCGCCAGTCCCATCTCGAGAAGCGGCCCGATCTGGTCGAGGCCTTTTTCAGCGAGGAATACGCGCTCAACTATCTCATTGCGAGATATCCAAAGCCCTACATCGCGCTGGTTGACGGCATTTGCATGGGTGGCGGGATCGGCGTCTCCGTTCATGGCGCGTACCGAGTCGCGACAGAAAGCGCTGTTTTCGCCATGCCGGAAACGGACATCGGCTTCCTCCCGGATATCGGGGCGACTTATTTTCTGCCGCGCCTACCCGGCCGGCTGGGGTTCTACCTGGCTCTGACCGGTACGCGCATGACCGGCGCCGATGCCGTTCATGCGGGCTTCGCCACGCAATTCACGCCGCGCGAACAGCTTGCCGCGCTGTCGCGCGAGCTTGCCGCGGACGGTGCCGCCGTCCTGGCCCGTTACGCCGTGCCCTTGCCACGATTTTCACTCGCCGCGCACCGGGCCACGATCGATGATGCCTTCGGTGAAGCCAGCATGGCCGCGATCCTGCACACGCTGGAGAATGCCTCCGACGAGTTCAGCCGCGATACCGCTGCTACTTTGCGCAGCAGGTCACCGTCCTCGCTGGTCTGGTCCCTGCGCCTCCTTCAAGCTGGTGAGGAGCGCACGCTACGTCAGTGCCTGGATGCCGAGCTGCGTGCCACGCGCACTGTCACGCCCCACTATGAGTTCATCGAGGGCGTCCGTGCTCAGGTTGTCGATAAGGACCGCCAGCCGCGCTGGCGGCCGTCCCGGGTCGAAGATGTTGATCCGGCGGAGATCGACAGGCTTGTGTCATGAGCCCGGAACAGCTCCACCATATCGTGGTCGTGGGTGGCGGCGCGGCCGGGCTGGAGCTTGCCACCCGTCTCGGAAACCGCTTCCGGCGCCGCAAGGACGTGGAAATCCACCTGGTGGACTGCGCCCGGGCCCACCTTTGGAAGCCGATGCTACATGCGGTCGCCGCCGGTAGCATGGACCCCAGCGAATACGAGGTGAATTACCTCGCTCAGGCCCATTGGCACGGCTTCCGCTTCCGATACGGCGAAATGGTCGGGCTGGATCGCGGTGCAAAGCAGGTGCTGCTCGCCGCTACGTTCGATGAGGAAGGACGGCAGATCACGCCGCCGCGGGCCATCCCCTATAACACCCTGGTTATCGCAATCGGCAGCATTACCAATGACTTCGGCACCCCCGGGGTGGCCGAGTACGCCGTACCGCTGGAGACGCCCGCCCAGGCAGTTCGCTTCCGCCGCCGGGTGGTGAACGCCTGCCTTCGTGCCCAGACGCAGGAGGGAGAGGTCCAGCCAGGGCAGTTGCATGTGGCCGTTATCGGCGCAGGGGCGACCGGGACCGAACTCGCCGCCGAGTTGCACCGAACCACGCGGGAGCTGGTCGCCTACGGTCTCGACCGCATCGATCCTCACCGCGACATCAGGATCGTGCTGCTGGAGGCCGCAGACCGGATCCTTCCGGGCCTGCCCGAGCGGATCTCCGAAGAAACTCACAAGCTGTTGGACGAAATGGGCGTTGCGGTCCGCACCAATGCCCGGGTGGCTGAGGTTAATGCCGAGGGCGTGCGGCTCGCCGATGGCTCGTTCATCCCGTCGGAGCTGGTGGTCTGGGCCGCGGGGGTGAGAGCACCCGAGGTGCTGCGGAACCTGGATGGCCTGGAGGTCAACCGCATCAACCAGCTCGTGGTCGAGGCCACGCTGCAGACCACGCGGGATCCCGATATTTTTGCTATCGGCGACTGCGCCGCGTGCCCCTGGCGCGGGCACCAAATGCCGGTGCCGCCGCGTGCCCAGGCCGCGCATCAGGAGGCGTCGCATATGGTTCGGCAGATCGAGCGGCGCCTGCGCGGCCGGCCGTTATTGCCGTACCGTTACCGGGATTTTGGTTCACTCGTGTCACTGGGGGAGTACAGCACGGTCGGCAACCTGATGGGGCTGCTCGGGCGAAGCTTTTTTATCGAGGGACTGTTCGCGCGGCTGATGTACCGGTCCCTTCATACGATGCATGAACAGGCGGTGCATGGCACTTCACGCACTATTTTGGGCATTCTGTCGCGCCGCCTCTCCCGCGGTACCACGCCGGCGGTCAAGCTGCACTGATGCCGGCCTTCATTTGCACCACGTGCGGCACGCAGTATCCGCTGGCTGACAAGCCCCCCGACGGGTGCGCCATTTGCCAGGAGGAGCGGCAGTACGTGAGCCCGCTGGGGCAGTCCTGGACCACGCTCGAGCAGATGGCTCGCACTTACCGCAACGCGTTTACGCGCTACGAACCTGGTCTTCTGGGCGTGGGAACTGTCCCGAGCTTCGCAATTGGGCAACGCGCGCTGCTGGTGCGGACGCCCGAGGGTAACGTGCTGTGGGACTGCATCAGCTTCATCGATGATGCCACGGTTGAGATTGTGCGCGCCCTCGGCGGGATCGCGGCGATCGCGATTTCTCACCCGCACTACTATAGCTCCATGGTGGAGTTCGCCTCGGCGTTTGAGGCGCCAGTCTGGCTCCATGCGGCCGACCGGCAATGGGTGATGCGGCCCGATGCGGCGGTTCGCTTCTGGGAAGGCGAGAACAAGGAGCTGCTGCCCGGGCTGACCTTGCTTCGCTGCGGCGGGCATTTCGCTGGCGGTACAGTTTTGCACTGGGCCGCCGGGGCGGGGGGCAAGGGTGCCCTTTTGTCGGGCGATATCGTTCAGGTGGTCCCGGATAAGCGGGTGAGCTTCATGCGGAGCTACCCGAACCTGATTCCGCTCGATGCCTCCTCGGTCCAGCATATCGCGGATGTGCTGGAATCCTGGCCTTTCGAGCCGATCTACGGCGCCTGGTGGGACCGGGTCGTTCCGGGCAACGGCAAGGAGGTTCTGGCCTATTCGGCTCGGCGCTACATCGCAGCGGTCAGTCGCCCACCGGCTCAGAATTGAAATAGAAGGAGATCCCTGGTAGAACGTAACGCGAACTTCCAGAGGTTCGCGGATGTTAGAGTCAGGATTGGGTGCGCCCGGGTCGTTGGATTACATGCCGCAAGAGGATGGGGCGAAGCCACGGCCGAAGGCGAAGCCGGAGAGCTGGGAGGTGATGGAGGAAAAGCGCCGGCGGGTTCGGGAGGCGGCAGCGGTGCTGTTCGCGGATCGGGGGCCGACGGGGGTTTCGCGGCGACAGGTCGCGGATGCGGCACGGATGGCGGGTGCAGCGGTGGAGCGGCTGTATCTCTCAGAGGCGGATCTGCTGGGGGATGTGCTGGGGGAGTTCGTGCATGGGCTGAGCCTCGCGGTATGCGGGGCGTTCGACACCGGCGAAAGGTTGGGACCGTTAGGGCGGCTGGAGGCAGTGGTCCGCGCGTGGCTTGATTACGTGGCCGCGCGGCGGGCGGCTAACCGTGCGTTTCTGCTTGGGATGACGCACCTGGAAGAGCGGCATCGCGGGCGCGTCTTAGAGCGATACCGGACGGTGGTGGACACGGTGGCAGAGGCCCTGCAAGCGGCCGTGCCGGAACTGAGGCGGTCTCGGAGGGGCTGAGGGAGACGATCCGGGGGTTGCTGACCGATGTCTCTGACTGGCGAGCAGGGCCTGGGCCGGAGCGGCGGGCTGAGGCGGCGCGGCGGATTGCCGGGATGCTGCTGGCGGCGGGAACGGCGGAGGCATGGGGCGAATGGGTGGGGTTGGGCCCGGTTCGGGGGGTGCGCGCCGAAGGAACCAGGGTGGTGGAGTACGGGGAGGCTCGGGCGCGGTTCAGCACCGTGCTGAACTACGTGGCGGCCGGGGGCGAGCTGGTCGTGCGGAGGCGCGGCCGGTTGGTGGCGAAGGTGGTGGGGTGGTCGGGGGTGGTGTAGGCGCGCTGCGGATCGGTACCGTTGAGGGTTTTGGGGGACTTGACAACGGTACCGTTGGGGGTTTGGCGGGGGTTGACAACGGTACCGATGGGGGATTCCGGGGGGTTGACAACGGTACCGTTGGGAATTTGGTTTCGGGGGAGGATTGAACGAGCTTGGCTGATATTTTTAGATCATGGAGATTACCCCGGAGCAAATCCGAGCTGCTCGCGCGTTGCTGCGTCTAGTACCCCACGTCGTTGATTCTGCGGGTGATTTCTGAGTCGATATCTCCGGTAACCCGGAGATGTGTCGTGACCGCGAAACAACCTGTCGTGAAGAAGTACATCGTAAAGCTCAGTAGCGATGAGCGTGAACGGCTCAATGTGCTGATCCAAAAGGGCAAAGCCCCGGCCCGCCAGCTACTGAAGGCACGCATCCTGCTGAAGGCCGACGCCTCCGAGGCCGGCGATGCGTGGAGTGACGGCGAAATTGCCGAGGCGTTGGATACCAGCGTCGACACCGTCGCCCGCACACGTCAGCAATTGGTGGAGGGCGGAGTTGATGCCGCCTTGACCCGCAAACACTCGCCCAACTCAGCTCGAAAGCCCATCTTCGACGGCGCCGCCGAGGCCAAGCTGATCGCGCTCGCTTGTTCTCCGCCACCCAAAGGACGGAAGCGGTGGACGCTGATGCTGTTGGAAACCGCCGTGGTGGAGCTGAACATCGTCGATCGCGCCAGCGATAACACCATCGGACGGACGCTCAAAAAAATTCGCTCAAACCTCATCTCCAGAAGCAATGGGTCATCCCGCCAGAAGCCAGCGCTGCCTTCGTAGCCGGCATGGAGGATGTGCTGGAGGTCTACCAGCGGCCGCATGATCCAGACCGACCCGTCGTCTGCCTGGACGAGACAACGAAACAGCTCGTCAAGGAAACCCGCGTGCCAGTTCCGGCAAAGCCTGGACAGCCAGCACGGTACGACTGCGAGTATGAGCGCAACGGCACCGTCAATCTGTTCATGCTATTCGCGCCGCTGGAAGGCTGGCGCCATGTCGAGATAACCGACCGCCACGCCGCGCTGGACTATGCCCAACTGCTCAAGGCTTTGTCCGACACGCACTTTCGCGCCGCGAGCAAGATCGTCCTGGTGCAGGACAATCTCAACACCCACAAGCCGGCCTCGCTCTACGAAGCCTTTCCGCCCGCCGAGGCGCGCCGCCTCGTCGAGCGGTTCGAGTGGCATTACACGCCCAAGCATGGCAGTTGGCTGGATATGGCCGAATCAGAACTCAGCGTCCTGTCGGTGCAGTGCCTCGATCGGCAAATCCCGGACAGGCAGACCCTGATCGAGGAAGTCGCCGCGTGGCAGAAAGATCGAAACAAGAACCACACGAAGGCAGACTGGCACTTCACCACTGTCGATGCCCGCATCAAACTGAAGCGGTTATACCCGGCAATATGAGCGACTCAGGGCACTAGAGAGGTCCGAGCTTGCTGAGCGCGTAGTCGTATCTGTAGTGACGGTCCGACGGCTGGAGGGGAGGATCGTCCGGCACGGGTGACTCCGGCGACTGTGGGCAGCGTGCGTACGGTGCTGGAGCAGGGGGAGTTGAGTTCATTCCCGGCGGGGTGCGGCGGCGGTCTGAGGCGAGGCGGGATGCGCGGGCTCGATTTGAGGCGCTGCGCGCGATCAGCCTGCGGAGTGCGGAGAAGCTGAGAGGGCGGCTTCATAGCTTGGCGCTGGTTGCGATCCTACGGCAGGAGCCTGAAGCCGACGCGTTCCTGCGGATCGTCGCCGAGGCGGATGGATGCCTGGTTTCGGCTGTTATAACCAGGCGTCCGATCCGATGACCGCTTGCGACCCTTCTCAAACACTCGCCGCTGGGGACGTCGTGTCGGGTCTTGGCCGAATCCGGAACGGCCGCTTTGGAGTGTCCAACGGCGACAATCAGACGTTCGTTCTTGAGAATTGTCGACGGCAGGTAGCGCGGTCAGGAGCGGGCCCGCCGAGACCGTGCCGGGCTTGAGGCCGTGCCCAGCCTGCCAGGAGCGGCGGCCCTATCCGCCCCAACCGTTTCCCTGCCCAAACCCGCGAATTCCCTGCCCAAACCCGCGAACGGCTGATTTCTGCACCAACGCCCTCTGGCGAGCCTTCCGGCGACTTGACTGTTGAAAGTCGCATTGATCGGGCCTTAACCTGCCTTCAAGGATAGGCGAAAAAGCCATCCATCAGGGGAATCCTGCTTTGACTGCTCATGTCGCTTTCATGTTTTCGTTGAAAAGGCGGACATCGGGGGATGGAGCGTTATGCGAGTTAGCCCGTTTGCCGTCCTAGCGGTCGGCCTTACACTTGTCGTTCCGCTCGCCGCCCGTTGTGGCAGCTCGTCATCATCGTCGACGGCGGCCGCGCAGCACACAAGCGATCCCACCTCGGAGACCAGCGCCTCACTAGCCGAGGAGGCGACCTCGGGATCGCGGGTGACGTTCCCCGACGCGACTGCGATCGCGAACGCAGCGAGCGATGACGACAACTGGTTTCTCCCAGGTAAGACGCTTCTCAACAACCGCTATACGGGTCTCGATCAGATCACGCCGCAGAACGTGAACACGCTTGCGAAAGCGTGGTCAACGGAGATCGCCGACAACGGTCAACAAGAGTCCGCACTGCTGATCTGGCATGGAACTATGTATTTTTCGACGCCGCACGAGAATGTGCTCGCAGTCGATGCGACGACCGGAAAGCTGAAATGGCAGTTCCCATATAACCCAGGCTACTCGCTCGTCTACACGGTGAATCGCGGCGTTGAACTCGCAGACGGGAAGGTCTTCATCGCGACAGTCGATTGCCACGTGATCGCGATCGACGCGAATACCGGGAAGCAGGCATGGAACGTCGACGGCTGTCCGAACGACGCGTATGCCTCGACTGCCAACTCGTTGTTCTCGATGGCATCGTACGTCTACAACGACCAAATCATTCTCGGCACCGGCGGTGGCGATGACGGGAACATCGGCCACGTCATGACCTTCAGTACGCAGGACGGACACAAACTCTGGGATTGGCAGAACATCCCCGGTCCCGGACAACCGGGTCACGAGACATGGCCCGGGGATTCCTGGCAGCATGGCGGGGGTGACACGTGGGGCGGGCTGACGGTTGAGCCGGCGACGAAGACGCTGTACATCCCCGTCGGGAATCCGGGCCCCGACATGGTCGACACGAACCGGAAGGGCCTGAATCTGTACACAAACTCGGTTGTCGCGCTCGATATTTCCGGCGCACAACCGAGAATGCGCTGGTACTACCAACTCCTACGAGACGACACGCACGACTCCGATCCGGCGATGCCCCCGGTGCTCTTCGACGGCAATGTCGGCGGGACGAACCGGCAGTTGCTCGCGATCGGCGATAAGGGCGGAGACTTCGTCATCCTCGACCGGACGAACGGGAAAATCGTCTATCGTATGGCAGTCGACCGGCAGACAGGGCTCCTCACGACCAAGCCCACATTGCAAGGAACATTCGCCTGCCCCAACCACGGCGGCGGAATTGAGTGGCTTGGCGGCTCGTACCGACCCGGCAACCAACCTCTTCTTGGTGCCCAGCACGCAAGAGTGCGGGGTGTGGAAGCTGGCCACGACCGATCCGAAGTATATCGCCGGTCAACCATACACAGGCGGCCCGCTACCGACGCGCCAAAAGGCGACCGGGCAGGTCACCGCGATTGACGTGACCACCGGGAAGATCGCGTGGGTTCGTCACCTACCGTATTCCGCTCAAGGAGGGGTAGTGATCACGCGCAGCGGCGTCGCTTTCACAAGCGATCTCGACAATCTGTATGCGCTTGATTCGAAAACTGGGAAGGTGCTCTGGGAGACGAAAACAGGTGCCTCCATTATCGCGCCGATCAGCGTGTATCGTGCCGATGGGAACGAGTACGTCGCAGTGCTGAGCGGTTCGGCCGGATCTCAGCAGACGCCCAATGCTCCGATTGCGAAGCTGAGCGTCCTGACGGCGTATCGCCTTGGCCCCGTCTCTTCGCCGGTCGCTAACACGACGGCAGGGCAGAAGGTGGTCGCAGGGACGAGCGAAGCGAACGCCGCGGCGCCGCCGTCGATCGGTAGCGCGCCGTTCACGGCGGTGCAGGTCAAGAGTGGCGCTCACCTCTATCAGCAGCAATGCGCAATTTGCCACGGCGCGAACCTCCAGGGCGTCTCGGCGCCGGCGCTCACCGGCACGGGCTTCGCGAACTTGCACCTGAACCTTAGCCAAGCCCGATCAATCGTGACGACGCAGATGCCGCTTGCTGCACCAGGCTCGTTGAAGCCGGACCAGTACGCGAGCATCATGGCCTTCCTGCTCGCGTACGATTGCGTCACGCCTTCGCACGCAGCAAAGCGACCGTTCCCTACAGCTAACGACCCGGCTTTCTCGAAGGTGATCATCGGCGGACGGTCATGCCCACCGAAAAGCGGCGGAGGATAACAGGCGTAAGTCTCACCTCGACGCGTATTGAGACAATTCGGCAAGCGAATTCGGCGATCGGCGGGTGGGGTATGCGGGGGGAGCCGGGTAATGGCGAGCGATGGGCTCGCGGTCCCACTCGTATCCGGCGGAGCGTGGTGTTCCTGACGAGCCACACCTGGGCTCGGCCGTGCAAATCGCGTTCGGAGATCTACCTGTAGAGAGTAGTTTGGGCACCGTCGCCGCCATTGAGAAAGTGGTGATGCCCGCACTTTCAGGCGTTTCATAAGACTCATCGCAGCGACGAACCGCCAACCATCCCTTCAAAGCAAGGAGCGCGAAGGTTGAGGCCTGCGCGCTCTTGTTTTGATCGCCCCTCGGCGACGAAGGTTATTCCGCCGCCTGAGCCGCGCCTTGTAAACCCCTGGCAGTCGAACGGGGCATCCAGAACACCCGATACAGAATGCCGGCGGCCACGCCGCCAACAAGCTGTGCGACCAGGTAAACCAAGATGCCATCGTAAATGCCGGCCGCAACATCCGGGCCGATGGTACGCGCTGGGTTCATGCTGCCGCCTGTCAAGGCGCCAAAAAACAGGATACCGATAGTAACGGTCATTCCAATAGCGAACGGTGCGAGTTGGCCGGCGGCCTTACGCACTGCCGCATGCAGCACCGAGTTGACCAGGAAGAACGTGCCGATGCCTTCCAGCAGGAACGCGCCTGCATACGTAATCCTCTTGGTGTCGATCAGTGTCGCGCCAAGATGGTTGACGGGCCCCTGGAACACGAACAGCAGACAGAACCCCGCTAGAATCGCCCCGGCGATCTGGACAATCCAGTATGGGATGACCCGCTGCAGTGGGAATTCACCCGCCGCCGCAAGGCCGGCTGTAACAGCGGGATTGATATGGCCGCCACTGATATCGCCGAATGCCGCAACCATTATCATAATGGTCAGGCCGTGCGCAAATGCAATCCCCGCCATCTGTCCCGCACCGAGCACCGTTCCTGCTCCAGCGCCAATGAAGATTAGGGCAAAAGTTCCGATAAACTCAGCGGCCAGAGGCCGCGCCATACTGTCCATGACCTTACTCCTTTGTGTTGAACGCCATCCCGGTGAAGCTCACCGGTCACGGGCGCCCGCCATATAGTGATTGCGGCCCTGGTCGCCACATGCCATGCACGACGCGCCCCATGTGCCACATGCGACGGACGAATGATCGCTTGACCACGATCCGCGTCGCTGGGAGCCGCTCAGACCAGCACCAGCCCAGCGACGCTACTCACTGACGAGTCTAAGGCCACATCTGCCTGCACTTTGGCCAGAAGTGCAGGCTGAGAGGGATTGCGGGAAGTGGAATCGCTCCCCCGCTCCACAGTTGAGTGAGACATCCTGTAAGCGGACGGCATCCGCAGGAGGGATGATCGGTGAAGCAAGTCAGGACAGAGCGGCCGGACGTTGGCGGGCGAGTGCAAGAGAGCGACGTTGCCGGGCCCGGCCGGGGCGGGCGGATGCAGAGCGCGACATCCGCGGCACTGCCATCAAATTTTACACAGAAGAAGGCAACTGGGACATCGTCGGCAACAACACGCCGGTGTTCTTCTTCCGCGATCCGCTACGATTCCCCGATCTTAACCACGCGATCAAGCGCGATCCGCGCACCGGCATGCGCTCGGCCGACAACAACTGGGATTTCTGGACCCTGCTGCCCGAGGCGCTCCATCAGGTCACCATCGTCATGTCCGACCGCGGCATTCCGAAGAGCTTGCGCCACATGCACCTCTTCGGCAGCCACACCTTCTCGATGATCAATGCTGCCAATGAGCGGGTCTGGGTGAAGTTCCACTTCCGCACGCAGCAGGGCATTGCGAACCTGACCGACGCGGAGGCCGCTGCCCTGATCGCCAATGATCGCGAGAGCCACGGCCGGGACCTCTTCGAGAGTATCGAGCGCGGTGACGTCCCGCGCTGGACGCTTTTCATCCAGATGATGACCGAGGCTCAGGCAAAGACCCACCGCCACAATCCCTTCGATCTCACGAAAGTCTGGCCGAAATCCGAATATCCGCTGATCGAGGTCGGCGTGCTGGAGCTCAACCGCTATCCGGAAAATTATTTTGCGGAAGTCGAGCAGGCCGCCTTCTCGCCCGCCAACATCGTGCCGGGCATCGGCTTCTCGCCCGACAAGATGCTCCAGGCGCGCCTCTTCTCTTACGGAGACGCGCAGCGCTACCGACTCGGCATCAACTTCAACCACATCCCCGTCAACGCGCCCAAATGCCCGTTCCAGAGCTATCATCGCGACGGCAAGATGCGCACCGACGGCAATCTCGGCCGCACCGTCCCCTTCAATCCCAACAGCGCCGGCCTCTGGGATAATCAGCCCGAATTTGTCGAGCCGCCGTTGCCGGTTTCGGGCGAGGCCGCGCACTACGATCACCGCGTCGATGATGATCACTGGGAGCAGCCGGGCAATCTCTTCCGCTTAATGACGCCCGCCCAGCAGCAGGCGCTATTCGAGAACACGGCGCGCGCAATGGGAGATGCCCGCCCTCATATCAAGCAGCGACACATAGACAATTGCATGCGCGCCGATCCGGCCTACGGTGCCGGCGTCGCCAAGGCACTCGGCATCAAACTGAAAGAGCCGGCGCTGGCGGGTTGAACACCATCCCAGGTCACCCGTCGCTTTCCAAGGCCGCGATCGAGTGCGCGGCCTTGGAAGGGCAACGGCGCGGTTGACCCCTGATTTCGCGCGCTGGGCCTGAGACTGAGCGGCTTGAGATTACTGATCCCTCGGATCCGCAGCCACCGCCCTGCTACCCCGATTACCCATCGCAAAGAGGGGTGATTTCCCCCGCTGCACACTGTGCATCCAGGTGATGACTGAGGCACAGGCAAAGACTTACAAGTACAATCCATTCGACCTGATCAAGGTGCGGTCGAAGGCCCTGCCGCAGGTTTGGTAGAAATTGGCGTAGCGCGTCTCGGCAGGCTCCAGCTCCTCGTCGATCAGCGCTTCGATGAAGCCGCGAATGTGATCCCTGATGGCGATCTCCAATGGAGTCGAACCACGTCTCGCCGAGCAACGCTGGCGACGCCGCCGTGGGGTTTCTGCTATGCTTCTCCATGGTGTGGTCTCACTCGGCGTCTCACCGCCGACTCGGCTGGTTGCCGGAGAATACACCGCCTTGAATTTCCACCGCTCTCGCACGGCACCATATATACTAAGGGTGGATATTTCCGATCCTGTTAGACCACGGCTCCCGTTCCTAAATCGCGGTGGGCGCGCGCACACTGAAATCTTGTGAGTCTTCGGAAACAAAGTGAGTTGGATCATGCGCTACTTTTTCACTGTATTCGCTCTGGCACTCCCCCTAGGGTTTGGCCCGGCCGCATTTGCCGCCGGTACGGGCTGGGGCGATGCCGATAACGGTAACGGCTACTATCACGAGAGCAATGGCTCTGCGGTCGCCCAGATTTACCAGCAGACCCACGGGGCCGCACCCGCCCCCAACCACGATGGCGGTGACCCTCCGGCCGCCCAGACTTACCAACCCCCCACCTACCACAGTGGCGGTGCTGGCGGTGGTGATGAAAACCCGTGAGCAGGTGGAAGCGATCCCGGTGGGCGCGCGCACACTGCAATCTTGTGAGTCTTCAGAAGTAAAGTGAGTTGAATCATGCGCTACTTTTTCACTGCATTCGGTCTGGCGCTCGCCCTGGGTCTGGCGGCATGTGCCGCCGACACGGGCTGGAACGTTGCCTCGAATGGTAACGGCTACTACCACGAGAGCAATGGCTCTGCGGCCGCCCAGACTGACCAGCAGAGTGACCCGGCCGCACCTGTTTACCACAATGCCGGTGGTAACGGCCTCCCGTGAGCAGGTGAAGCGATCCCGGTGGGTGCCCGGGCCCTGCGGTCTTTTGAGTGTTCGGAAGCAAAGTGAGGTGACTATGGCTACTGTTTCGCTGTAGTCGCTCGGGCACTCGCCCTGTGTTTGGCCCGGCCGCATTTGCCGCCTGTACGGGGCTGGGGCGATGCCGACAACGGTAACGGCTACTATCACGAGAGCAACGGCTCTGCGGAACCGCGAAACATTCAGGGCCACAACCCCCGATACCGGCCAGCCTCTCGGCTGACCGGTATCGAGTTTTTTGTTTCGCGCGCTACCGCCACACTCGAAGGTCGGATCCTCGAGGTCCTCGCCCTCACCCATGGCGAAGCGGTGAAGAACGGCGTTCTGGTGCGGACGGAACTCGCGGAGAGCTTGCGCCCATCGAGGGCGACCGGGTGCAACTGCAACAAGTGATCCTCAATCTGATCATCAATGCGATCGAGGCGATGAGCGGAACGAACGAAGCGCCCCGAGAATTTGCTAATCAGCACCGAGAAAACCGGGCCGGATGCCGTGCACGTCGCGGTGCGGGACTCGGGCTCGGGACTGGCGCCGGTGGCTATGGAACGCCTCTTCGCTCGATCATCGAGGCGCATGGAGGACGGTTGTGGTGACCGCGAACATACCCCGCGGCGCCAATTTCCAATTCAGCTTACCCGCCTGTCCGGGTGGCGCGTCGTGATCGGAGCGCTGGGACTGTCACGCGCCAGCCACTGCCAGCCTGCGCACTGATGCGGCCGACGGGTGCCACAAGGCGCACTTCCCATGCGGGTCAGCAGGCCTCCTTGAGGCCTCTGCCGCGAATGGCCGCTTCCCTCGATGGCCGCCGGGAACTACTGCTGCCTGAACGTCTGCCTTGGAGAAGCAGATACAAGCGGCTGAGCGACCAGCATGGGCGCAGAGCGGACCTCAGTGCGACCAGCACTCGATGTCCGCTTCCCACCCAAGCGGTCATCGGACTGGCGCGCTGGTTCTTAGGGTGCGCGGGATCAGGCGAGGTCAGGGCCCCGCTTACTGCCCCCAAATTCTCTGCTCGGTCCATCCCAGCGCGCTGAATTCAGCAGCGCGCAGCGGGGCTTCTGCGGCAGAGAAGAACTCATCAAGTTGTGGCGGTGGGACAGGTGTGCCGCTGAGCATAGAATGTGCCTGGCCACGATGGTGGATCTGGTGCTGGAACAGGTGCAGCAGAAGCCGATCCGCGCGTTCTGTCTGCACACGTGTGCCACGATGGACATGAATGACTTGGTTGATGCCATCCTCGTTTAGCGCCTCGCACCAGGCGATCAGGCGACGGTCAACGGCTGCCTGCGCTGGCCACAGTTCGGAAATGGTCGGGCAAGGTACAGGGTCTGCCCATGCGGCCGGACCCAATGTGCCACCTTCGAGCGCGTCAACATAGAATCGGTCGATAATCAGGATGTGGTTAAGTGTCGCTTGGATTGAGGGAAAGAAGCCGGTTCGTGGGGCTTCGAAATCTGTTTGTGTCAGTTTGGCGCACGCCGCGAGCATGCGATGGTTTGCCCAGGCGTTGTTGTATGCCATCGCGCGCAGTGATTGAAGGTGGGATGCAGGCATGGGACTTCCATGTGTTAGAGCGAGTTTTCGTGACTGAAACGAAGTCTGAAGCGGAAGGTTGACAAGAAAGCGCACCTTGACAGGATTGGGCGCCCGAAGGCGTGGATGCCGACCTTCGTCGGCATGACGAGGAAGGTAGCTTCGTGCCCGGCGGGTGTGCGTTCCAGGAACCACGAATCCGCTCTCGCCATAAAGCAGACCTACAGCTCCGGGAGGTCGTCCTCGCGGAATTCGCCGGGATGGGAGTGTGCGGCGGCGCGTTGAGTTTCCAGGACGCGTAGTTCGACACGGCGGATCTTGCCGGATATGGTTTTGGGAAGCTCGGCGAATTCGATGCGGCGGATGCGTTTGTAAGGAGCGACGGTCTTTCGGAGGTGGCGGAAGATAGCGAGCGCGGTCTCGCGATCGGGGGGCCAGCCGGCGGCCAGCGCGATGTAGGCTTTGGGGATAGCGGTCCGGACTGGGTCGGGGGCGGGGACGACGGCGGCCTCAGCCACAGCGGGGTGTTCGATGAGGATGCTTTCCAGCTCGAACGGGCTGATGCGGTAGTCGGCCGCTTTGAATACATCGTCGGCGCGGCCGATGTAGGTGTAATAGCCGTCCGGATCGCGAGACGCGACGTCGCCTGTGCGGTAAACATCTTCGGTCATCGGCGGGATGGTGCCGTCGTCGCGAAGGTAGCCAAGCATCAGCCCCGTGGGGCGGGGGTGGAGGTAGATGCAGATCTCGCCGTCGGCGGCATCGTGGTTATCCAGGTCGCGCAAGCGGATGTCGAAGCCGGGGAGCGGCTTGCCCATGAAGCCGGGCTTGACGGGAAGGCCGGGCGGGGTTGCCGATCTGCGAGGTGGTTTCGGTCTGGCCGTAGAAGTCGCGGACCGAGAGGCCCCAAGCGGCACGGACGGATTCGATAACTTCGGGGTTCAAGGGCTCGCCAGCGGAGCAGGCCTCACGGAGGGAGATGGGGTAGGATTTCAGGTCTTCCTGGACGAACATGCGCCAGACGGTTGGGGGCGCGCAGAGGGTGGTTATTTTGTTGGTTGCGATTGCTTCCAGCATTGATTTCGTATGGAAGCGTAGTTGGTTGACGATGAAGACGGTGGCGCCCGCGTTCCAGGGGGCGAACACGTTGGAATATGCGTGTTTGGCCCAGCCAGGGGAGGAGATGTTGAGGTGCAGGTCGCCCGGTTGCAGGCCGACGACGTACATCGTGGTCAGGTGGCCGACGGGGTAGCTTTCGTGGCTGTGCTGCACGAGCTTGGGTTTCGCGGTGGTTCCTGAGGTGAAGTAGAGCAACAGCGGATCGGAGGCGCGGGTGTCTGCGTCGGGGATGAAGGTGGAGGGATGCTCGAGCAGGCGGGCGTAATTGTGCCAACCGGGCGCGTCGCCGGTGGAGATAAGGGTGAGGTCGTCGGCGATGCCGGTGAATTTCGGCGTTTCGCTGGGGCCGGTGATAACGTGGCGTACGCGGCCTCGTTGGAAACGGTCGAGCAGATCGGCTTCCGTGAGAAGGGTGGTTGCGGGGATAACAACGGCGCCGAGTTTCATTGCGGCGAGCAGGGTTTCCCATAGCGGCACGACGTTGCCGAGCATGAGCAGGATGCGGTCGCCGCGTTTAACGCCGAGGGAGCGGAGGCCGTTGGCGACGCGGTTGGAGCGTTCGGAGAGTTCACTGAAGGTGAGTTCGGCGGTGTTGTCGCCGGTAATTTTTAGTGCGGTTTGGTGGGCGGACGGGCCGCGGGCGAGCTCGGCGTCGAACCAATCGAGCGCCCAGTTGAAGCGGTCGAGCGTGGGCCAGCGGAAGTCGCGGTAGGCGGTTTCGTGGTCCGAGCGGTGGGCGAGCAGGAAGTCGCGGGCCGATTTGAATGAGGCCGCGGGCATGAAGGTTCCTCCGTCATTTTTCCTTCGGGCGTAGCACCCTCACCCGGCGCGGCTTGCGCCGCGCCGACCTCTCCCAAAGGGAGAGGCGAAGTTAGGGAAGGTTACCGCGGGTTTGTGCGGCGAGCCAGCGGAAGATGACGGAGAAGTCGCGGGTCCCCTCCCCTGCTTCGATTAGTTTGGCGTAGAGGGTGGTGGCGTGGGCGCCCAGGGGGGTTGGCGAGTTGGTCTGTTCGGCGGCTTGCTGGGAGAGGCCGAGGTCTTTCAGCATCAGCGCGGCCATGAAGCCGGGGGCGTAGTCGCGGTTGGAGGGGGCGTTGGGCACCGGGCCGGGGGCTGGGCAGTAATCGTTGAGTGCCCAGGAACGGGCCGTTGCGGTGGAGGTGATGTCCCAGAGCTTCTGCCAGTCCAGGCCGAGCTTTTGGGCGAGGATAAAGCCCTCGCAGACGCCGATCATATTGATGGCGATGATCATGTTATTGCAGATCTTGGCGGCCTGACCGGCGCCGGGGCCTCCGGCGTGAACGATATTGCGGCCCATGGTTTTGAGGACCGGCTCGGCGCGGGTGAAGCCTTCTTCGGAGCCGCCGACCATGAAGGTGAGCGTGCCGGCGGCGGCTCCGGTAGTGCCGCCGGAGACTGGGGCGTCCAGCATCGTGAGGTTGTGGCGGCGGGCTTCGGCTTCGACTTCGCGGGCGGTGGCGACGTCGATGGTGGAGCAATCGATCAGGAGCGGGGTGGTACCGGCCTGGCGGGCGGTGTCGATGAGGCCGCCCTGGTGGAGCATAACCTGGCGGACATGCTCGCCGGCGGGGAGCATGGTGATGATGGTGTCGGCACCGGTTGCGGCCTCGGCGGCGGAGCGGGCGCGGTGGCCGCCTCGGGATGTGAGGGTGGCGAGGGCAGTTTCGTTGATGTCGTAACCGGTGACGTGATGGCCGGCTTTGAGCAGGTTGGCGGCCATGGGCGCGCCCATGTTGCCGAGGCCGATAAAGGCGATTTTGGCCATGGTCAGAGGACCTCGAACACGTCGTAGATGGGGCCTTCGGGCGGGCGCTGGCCGGTGCCGATGGCGATGACGCGGTTGAGCCAGTCGTATTGCTCGGCGGCGGTTTCGAACGCCACCGAGGTGCGGAAGTAGTAGGTGGCGGGGTCGGTGGGTTCGCCGCGGTTGACGCGGTCCATGATGTCGGGCGGACCGTGGCGAAGGCCGCGATAGGTCATGCCGATGGCCGTGCCGTCGTGGGTTTGCAGGACGAGGCGGACATCGAGCGTGGTGGCGCCGTCGGGGCGGAGAATGATCCAGTCGGCGCCGCCGGGGAGGACGGTGCCGCGGAGGTGCTCGCCTTCGAAGGTGCCGCCGGCGACGAGGCCGATGCGGCGGTCGCCGGCGGGGGTTGGGCCGATTGGCTGGGAGCCGGATACCTGGAGGCGGAGAGTAAAGAGATGGCGGGTGCGGATTTCGGGCATTTGGCGAGTGTTCCTCCATGGTTTTGGGGATGAGACACCGGGTGGTGGTTGGCGGCAAGCGTGGGGGTGGTGGTATGGTTCGGCGGGCGGGTTAAGGCCGGCTCAGAGCGCCGCAGAGCGGGGAGATATGGGATGCCGGAGCAGCATGAGCTGGTATTTCTGTTCGATGTCGATAACACGTTGCTGGACAACGACGCCGTGCAGGAGGATCTGGGTGGGCATCTAACGAAGGCCTATGGCGAGGAGGCGCGGCGGCGGTACTGGGAGATTTTCGAGCAGTTGCGGGGCGAGCTTGGGTATGCGGATTATCTGGGCGCTCTGGAACGCTATCGGGTGGAGGCCATGCACGATCCGCGCGTGCTGCGGATGGCGGACTGGCTGATCGAGTATGATTTTCCAGGAAAATTAATTCCTGGCGCGCTGGAAGCGGTGGATCGGGGTTGGCAGCGTGGGACGTGCGTTATCCTATCCGATGGGGATGCGGTGTTTCAGCCGCGCAAGGTGGTGCGATCAGGGTTGTGGCAGAAGTTCCGGGATAATGTGCTTATTTACATTCATAAAGAGCATGAGTTGGAGGATGTGGAGAGGCTGTTTCCGGCGCGGCATTATGTAATGGTGGATGATAAGATACGCATTCTGCACGCGATGAAGCGGATCTGGGGGGAACGACTGACGACGGTGTTTGTGCGGCAGGGGCATTATGCGTTGGATACGGCGGAGGTTGCGAAATATCCGGCAGCGGATGTGAGTTTGGGGAGTATTGGGGATTTCCGGGGTGAGGTGTGAGGTGATGCGAGCGGTGATTTGGGAGGAGGCGGAGGTGGGGAGGAGATTCACCACGGAGGCGCGGAGGCACGGAGGATTGTTTTAGAAGGAGGGTTTGTTAATGCGTATCGCGGATGATGTTACTCAGTTGATCGGCAACACGCCGCTCGTGCGCATCAACCGCATGGCGTCGGGGCTGGCGGGGACCGTGCTTGCGAAGCTCGAGTATTTTAATGCGGGCAAGTCGGTTAAGGACCGGATCGGGCTTTCGATGATTGAGGCGGCGGAGAAGGCCGGGCTGATCAACAAGGATACGGTGATTGTCGAGCCGACCTCCGGCAACACCGGTATCGCTCTGGCGCTGGTTTGTGCTGCACGCGGCTACCGGTGCATACTGACGATGCCCGAGACGATGAGCAAAGAACGGCGCGCGGTGCTACGCGCGTACGGGGCGGAGCTGATCCTGACGCCTGGGGCTGACGGTATGGCGGGTGCGATCGCTAAGGCCGAGGAGCTCGCAGCACGGCCTGGCCATTTTATGCCGCAGCAATTCGACAACCCGGCGAACCCTGAGGTTCACCGGCGCACCACTGCCGAGGAGATCTGGAACGATACTGGTGGGGAGGTGGACATACTGGTTTCGGGGGTCGGCACTGGGGGCACGATCACCGGGGTCGGCGAGGTGATCAAGGCACGCAAACCGGAGTTCAAGGCGATTGCGGTCGAGCCTGCGGCCTCGCCCGTACTATCGGGTGGGAAAAAGGGACCGCACGCGATCCAGGGTATCGGCGCAGGTTTCATTCCTAGGGTGCTGAATACGAAGATTTACGATGAGATTATTCAGGTGGGGAACGAGGATGCTCTGGCATTTGCTCGCCGCGCGGCCAAGGAAGAGGGGCTGCTGGTCGGTATTTCCGCGGGGGCCGCGTTGTGGGCTACGATCGAGGTTGCACGACGCCCGACAAGTGCCGGCAAGCTGATCGTGGCGATCGTTCCCGATTACGGTGAGCGGTACCTGTCCACCGTGCTGTTCGAGCAGTGAACGGCGGGCTTGCGCCTGCCGCGGAGGCGCGTTAAATTTACGGGATGAGTATCCGGAGTGCAGGGACGCGAATTAGCCACCCGGCTGCCTGAGCAGCCGGGCGATACGCGCGTTTTCCCTGGTATTCCGGAGTTTTCCTTAATGTCTGATATGCCGTGCGTCGCTGTCCGCTTCATGCTGGACGCCGACGCTGAACCTGGCCTTCTTTCGCGGCTTTTGCAGCCGTTTGCGCGCCGGGACCTGACCCCGGACCGGATGTGGTCGCACCGGTCGGGCGACGTGGTGCACGCCGAGATCGCCGCGGAGGCCGTGCCGGTCGAGGAGGTGCATATGCTGGAAGGCAATTTGCGGCAGGTGGTGGGTATACGAAGTGTAACTCTAGTACGCCCGAGCAGGTTACGCGACGTGGCGTGAAAGGGGTGGTTGCCGACCCATATGGAGCCGGCAGCAGCTTCAGCTGGGGGTGGTCGTGCCAACCGCCATCGTTCTCGCGCGGGCGCAGTTCGCGTTCACGCTGGGCTTTCATATCGTGCTGCCAGCGTTCTCGATCGGGCTCGCCAGTTATCTGGCGGTGCTTGAGGCGTTGTGGCTCATAACCGGGCGAGCCGTTTATCTGGACCTGTTCAAGTACTGGCTGCACATCTTTGCCATCGTTTTCGGTATGGGCGTGGTGTCGGGACTGGTGATGTCGTACCAGTTCGGCACCAACTGGTCGCAGTTCGCGCAGAAGGCGGGGCCGATCGTCGGACCGCTGATGGGCTACGAGGTGCTGACCGCGTTCTTCCTAGAAAGCGGTTTTCTGGGCGTGATGCTATTCGGGTTGAGCCGCGTGGGACCGAAGCTTCATTTCGCGGCGACGTGTGCGGTGGCGGTGGGCACGCTGTTGAGCGCGTTCTGGATCCTGGCAGCGAATTCGTGGATGCAGACACCCGTTGGGTTCACGATGGCGCCGGACGGGCGGTTCATGCCGGTAAACTGGTGGGAGATCATATTCAACCCATCGTTCCCGTACCGGCTCGTGCACATGGTGCTCGCATCGTACGTCTCGGTATCATTCGCGGTGGGGGCGGTCGGGGCCTACCATTTGCTGCGCGATCACCAGAGCCAGACCGCGCGGGTCATGTTCTCAATGGCGATGTGGATGGCGGTAATAATCGTGCCGCTGCAGGGCGAGGCCGGCGACCAACAGGGGTTGAATACGGAGCGTTACCAGCCGGCCAAGGTTGCGGGGATGGAAGGCGACTTCCAGACCGTGAAGGGCACGCCGTGGATCGTCGTGGGCATGCCGAACCTCAAGCGGGGGCGCACGGATTGGGCACTGGAGATTCCGCATTTGGGGGCGGTGATCCTGACCCATAGCTGGAACGGAGAGGTGCGGGGATTGAACCAGTTCCCGCGCCAGGACTGGCCGCCAGCACCGTATGTATTTTGGTCGTTCCGGGCGATGCTGGGGCTTTGGGGGTTGATGTTGCTCGTGGCGTTGTGGGGGCTGCTGCAGCGGGTCCGGGGGCGGCTGTATTCGAGCAGGGGGTTTTTGCGGGCTGCGGTGGCGGTGGGTCCGGCGGGCTTTGTGGCGGTGCTGGCCGGGTGGACGACGACCGAGGTGGGCCGGCAGCCGTTTACGGTGTATGGGCTGATGCGGACGGTGAACAGCGTGGCGCCGATTGCATTGCCCGGGATTGCGACCTCGCTGGCGGCGTTCGCGGTCATTTATTTCATCGTCTTTGGGGCGGGCTTCCTGTTCATCCTGCGGCTAATGGCAAAGCCGCCGTCGGTGGGCGAAACCGGGCCGGAGGTAGGCAAACCGGTGCGGAGCGCGGGAATCACGCCGGTTCAGTCGCTGCACGATGGCACGGCGACCTCATCGCCGGGAGTGCACTGAAATGGCATACTGGCTTCCGGTGGTGTGGGCCTGGATCATCGCCATCGCGGTGCTGGCGTATATTTTGCTGGATGGGTTCGATCTGGGCGTAGGGATTCTGTTCGCGGTCGAGCACCGGGCAGGCGATCGCGATGTGATGGTCAATACCGTGGCCCCAGTATGGGACGGCAACGAGACCTGGCTGGTACTGGGGGGCGGTGGCCTACTTGCCACTTTCCCTGTGGCGTACGGGATCATAATGCCGGCGCTGTATCCGACTATCATCGGCATGTTACTGGCGCTGGTGTTCCGAGGGGTGGCGTTCGAGTTTCGGTTTCGTGCTCGATCCGCGGAGGGGAAGCTGTGGTGGGACCGGGCGTTCATGCTGGGCTCGGGGCTGGCGGCGTTCTGTCAGGGGTTGGCGCTCGGGGGTCTGCTGCAAGGCATTCCCGTGAAAAACGGGCAGTACAGCGGCGGCTGGTTCGACTGGCTGACCGGCTTTACGGTGCTATGCGGGCTTGCTCTGATGCTGGGCTATGCGTTGCAGGGGGCCTGCTGGCTGATTCTGAAGACCGAGGGGCGGTTGCAGCGGTCGGCGCGCCGGCATGCGCGGCAGTTAGGGATGGGGCTTCTGGCGCTGATCGTGATTGTGAGCCTGTGGACGCCGATGTTGCACATTGATTACGCGCATCGTTGGTTCAGCTTTCCGCGAATCCTAGGAACGTGGCCGGTGCCGTTCCTGGTGGTTTTGGTGGCGTGGTTGTTCTGGCGCGGGCTGAACGGCCGGGAGGAGCTGACGCCGTTCCTGTGCGCCCAGGCGTGGTTCGTGCTGTGCTATATCGGGCTCGGGGTCAGCGTATGGCCTGACATGGTGCCGCCTTCGATCACCATCTGGCAGGCGGCGGCACCGCCGCTTTCGCAGTTGTTCCTGCTGGTGGGGGCGCTGATTCTTCTGCCGATGATCCTTGGTTACACGACGTTTTCGTATTGGGCGTTCCGGGGGAAGGTGCGCGCAGGAGAGGGTTACCAGTAATGGCCGGCCGGTTGTTGTGGTTCGTGGGACTTTATGCGGCCGGGGTGGTGGTCGTTGGCGGGGGTGGGGTACGGGCTGCGGCTGGTGACTGGGATGTAGGCCCGTGGGCCCTCACCCGGTGCCCACCCCCCTCACCCCAACCCTCTCCCCCGACGCGGGAGAGGGTGTTTTGTGGCGAGACTGGTCCGCATGGGTTAGGTGAAATCAGACCGGCGCCTCCGAGGTAGCGAGATCGGTGGCCTTCTTTCGCAGCGCCTGGGCAAGAGTGGCTCCGGAGCTGTCGCTGGTGACAAGGCTGCTGAAATCCGAACGCAAAGTCGCGAGCCGGCTGATGTTATCGGCGAGGACATCGACTGCCTTCCATCCGGCCGGCGTAAGCCGCATGACAAAATCCAACCGGTGCGTTGTACCAGAGGCGGATACGAGCTGGGTGGCCACGACCGCCTGCGTGCTTCCGATGCTGCGGTTGTAATTCGGAAGAAACTGAAATCTCTGACCCGAGTACGAATTGAAGTTGGAGACCCAGGTTGCGACGCTGTACTCGGTGAAGGCGGTCAGAAGTGTCTGATGCTGCGAAGGGCTCATTGAGTTCCAGCCGAAGCCGACGACCAGTTGGAGCACCAGCCGCAGGTCGAAGGTGCTTTGCACGACTGGCGCAAGCATCTGGTACCGTTGAGTAAATGGGGTGCGCTCTCCGGCCTTCATGATACCGAGCAGCGCGGCTTCCAGGGCTGCAACGGGAGGGCTCGCGTCGGCACTGGAGGCCAGGGCGGTCGCGGCGCGGCCGGTTGTGCCGGCTGTGACCAGGATCGACAGCGCGGCGAGCTTACGCAGGGCGTCGCGGCGGGTTGACGACGGCATTGGACCAACCTCCCTTCCACTGCTCACGGTTTCTGATCCGTGCAGTATCATGTTCGCGGCAGGACGGACGCCGCGCCGCGAGATGTTAGGTGCCTAAGCCTCCCTGGCTCTCCGGGAGATGAGCCGAGCGAGCATATGAGCAGCGGCCGGCACGCTGCAAGTGCAAGACCGAGGGCCGGCCGGGATTAATCTTCGTTGCACAGGGATCTATGCCAGAGTGTGCACAATCACGGGTCCGGCCACGGCCGTTGCGGGTCCGGTCAGCAGCGGCGACACATTCTGCTCGATCCAGTCGAGCGCCCGGCGGTTGGATTCCGCCGCACCGGCGTAATCATCGAATATGCTGATAGCGGTGACGGTATCGTCGGGCGCATAGACAACGTAATAGGCTCTGAAACCCGGTACATCACTGACGATCGGGATGGCGCCTTCCTTGACTCTGCGGGCCAGTTCTTCCGCCTTACCTGGCCTGGCCTTGCCCTGACGAATGGCTGCATACATCGCTTTTCTCCCTGAACGGGCGCCCCAGTGCACCGGGACAGCATTCAGATAGTTGCCTCCCGGGCGGGAGGGAGGGGCTTTGTAGCAATTACGGACTAGCAACCGGAAGAGTGAACCCCTTATTATATCGATCAAAGACGAAGGAAGGATCCCTGCCCAAATCGGCGGGGGGAGGATCCATGGGTGTGACAGCAGGGGGGCGGCTTCCTAGTGGCCGCCGCGGAGCGGGAGCAAAACCGGTCCGCCTGTTTCGGATTTTGGCCGACGCGGCCGGGGTCCTGCGCTGGCTTACATTCGCCGTTATTCTGATTTTGGTCGGCCTGGGGGTGGCGTATGAGGTACGGACCTCATACTGGGAGGCTCGACTTTTCACGTGGTTAGACAGCGGCATAGGTTATTCCGTAACGCCGGGCGCCAGCCAGTCGATACGGTTTCCTAAGTACGGTCCGCGCGATGTGCGCTTGGGTTATACGGAACTCCCCGCTGCGGTTGCATCGCTCACGGCGCATGATTTCCGGGTGGTGCGTCAGGCGCAATGGTCACCCCGGCTCCAACGGTTTGTGGCGCATGGGGGATACCCGCCGTACACGCCGGCACTGCAGGCAGGGCTGCAGATGTTTGATCGTACCGGCATGCAGTTGTTCAAGGCGCGTTATCCGGAGCGGGTGTTTGGCAGTTTCGAGGAGATTCCGGCGATTGTTGGCAGTACGCTGGCGTTCATCGAGGACCACGATCTGCTGGATCCGCAATATCCTTTGCGCGACCCGGCGGTTGCATGGAAGCGCTTCATTGTGGCCGGGTTCGGACACGTTGGTCGCTTGATCAATCGCCACTGGGAACGCGGGGGGGCCAGCACGCTGGCGACCCAGATCGTAAAATTTGATGATTCACCTGCTGGCCGCACGGAAAGCGTGAGCGAGAAACTGCGCCAGATGGTGAGCGCCGCAGCCGACGCGTATCGCGGCGGCCCGAAGACGATGTCGGCACGCCGGCAGATTCTTCTGACGTATCTGAATTCGACACCGCTTGCGTCTCGTCCCGGTTATGGCGAGGTCATCGGCGTGCCGGAGGCGCTGTGGGTTTGGTACGGGACCGATCCAGTCGACGCTGCGCGGGTGTTGACGGCCCCAGTCGTCGCCGGGGCGGCGCTGGCAAGGCAGGGCGAGGTTTATCGCCAGGTATTGAGCCTGATCCTAGCCGGACAGCGACCGGCGTATTATCTGATTGAGAATCATGCAGCACTCGAGTCGTTGATTAACGCCTATCTGCACTTACTCGCAGATGAGGGCATTATTTCGCCGGAGCTGCGTGACGCCGCGACAGCGAATAGGCTGCAGTTTCGACCCGATCTACCGGCGCCCCAGTTCTCATTTGTTGACAACAAGGTTGTCGGGTGGCTGCAGTCGGAACTTTTATCCTTGCTTCGGGTGCCGAATTTGTGGAGCCTTCAGCACTTCGATCTTAGTGTGTCTTCGAGTATTGACGAACAGGCGCAACAGCGGGTGACGGATGTGCTGACGCGGCTTGGTGATCCGGCGTATGATCGGTCACTCGGGCTGATCGGGAAGCAAATGCTTGGCGATGGTAATCCGGCGCAGGTCAACTGGAGTTTTGTTCTGTATGAGCGCGGCGACGGCGCCAATTACGTGCGCATTCATGCCGACAGCCTGGATGCGCCGTTCGATATCAATTCCGGAGCCAAACTGCAGCTCGGCTCGACGGCCAAGCTGCGCACGCTGATTACGTATCTCGAGATCATGGTCGCGCTGCACGGGCAACTTGCATCAGATCCGGCATTGGCACTGCGGCGGATCGCGGCGACCGCGCCGGATAATCTCACGCGCTGGGCCGCCGGTTATCTTGCTGGGACTCATGACCGCGGGCTGAAGCCGATGCTCGAGGCAGCCATGCAGCGCACCTACTCGGCAGCTCCGGTCACGTTTTTTACGGGTGGCGGCAACAACTCTTTCGGGAATTTCGAGCCGTGGGAGAACGATCTAATTCCGACTGTCGAGTTCGCGTTCGAACATTCGATCAACTGCGCCTTTGTGCGGCTGATGCGGGATATCAGAGATTACTATATTGCGCTGTCAGGCCTTGATGAGAAGAAGCTGCTGTACGATCCGCAGGATCCAGCGCGGGCTGAGTATCTGCGGCAGTTCGTCGAGAAGGAAGGGCTTACTTACCTCTACAAGTTTTATGTTGCGGATCGTGATCTGAGCCCTTCCGAGGTGATCGACCGACTGGCAAGCCATACCGCGCCGTTGGCCAGCCACCTTTCGGTGCTTTTCCTGACCGTGCATCCCGATGCCACAGAAGCCGAGATGACTGCGTTTCTTAAGGCCCATATGCCGCGAGCGACATTCTCGGAACTCGACGAGGGGCGCTTGGCGACACTGTATGACGAATTTCGCCTCAATAAATTATCGCTCAACGATGAAGGCTATGTGGCGGGCATCCATCCGCTTGCGCTCTGGCTCGCCGGTTATCTGCAGAGGCATCCGAATGCGAGCTGGGGGGACATCGTCAAGGCCAGCTCTGGAGCAATCCAGCAAGCTTACGTCTGGTTGTACAGACCGCATAAGACCTTCCAGCAGAATGTCCGGATCAGGATCATACTGGAGCAGGAGGCGTTCGCTCGCATCTGGGAGGACTGGCGGCGTCAGGGCTATCCGTTTGAGCACCTTGTGCCGTCGCTGGGGACGGCGATCGGAGCCTCAGGGGACCGGCCGGATGCGCTGGCTGACCTGATGGGCATTATCGTCAATAATGGCGTACGGCAACCGACGGTCGATCTGGAAACGCTCAACTTTGGCGACGGCACGCCTTATCAGACGGACTTTGCGGCGCAACCGTTCCAGCAGCCTGTGCTGGACCCGTTGGTGGCGGCGACGGTGCGGAAGGCGCTGATTGGGGTCATTCATAATGGTACCGCCAGCGTGCTGAAGGATGCTTATGGCAGCCAGCTTGCGGTGGGCGGTAAGACCGGCAGCGGCGATAATCGTTACCATGTGTACGGTCCCGGCGGAGCACTGCGCGGCGAGCGTGCGGTGGATCGCACTGCTACGTTTGTGTTCTTCCTCGGCGATCGGTTCTTTGGCACCGTAACGGCCTATGTGCCGGGTCGCGCGGCGGCGCATTTCAGCTTTACCAGCGCGATGGCGGTGCAGCTTCTGAAGGCGCTGCGGCCTGAGCTTGAGCCGCTGCTGCGGGCACCGGGCGCAGGGGGAACGCCGGCCGCTGCCGCAGGCATGAGTCCCTCCGGGGCTTAACCATGTGAAACGCATGCAAATAGCGTGGTCGCATGGGAACGATGATCCAAATTCGCAACGTGCCGGATGAGCTGCATCGGCAGCTTAAGTTGCGTGCAGCGCTCGCGGGGATGTTGCTTTCCGATTACCTGCTCAACGAGATTCGCCGGGTGGCTGAACGGCCGACGTTGGAGGAAATGCGCACACGCCTGCAGCGCCGGCCGAAAGTTGTCCCTTAGTGCCGGTGGCGGAGGCGGTCCGGCCGAGCGCGATCACCGTTGATTGTTGTCGATGCGTCGACGGTATTGGGAGGCCGCTGCCTAGGCCGGAGCCCCCGCGAGCGGCGCAGTTGCAGGATAAACGGCGCAATCGCGACGCCGATCGGCTGACGCCGGCGCCCCGTGTACGATTCTCCTGATATGAGACTTGATTAAAGCTGACGGTCTGGCAAGCTGGTGGCCAGGCACGTTCCTGATGCTGGGGAGTGAACGCCATGCAGCTTACGGGCCTTCTTCACGGTGCGCCGCTGCTGCGGCACGTGGATTTTCCGGTGACCGAGGTGCTTGGGCCCGCCGCGTCCGAGGCGGAGATCCAGCGGCTGATCGAGCGGCATAAGACGATCTTCATCAAGCCGGTGTTCAAGGGCGGGGTGGGCAAGAAGGGCAAGGCGGGGCTGATCGGGCGGGCCTCGGACCTTGCTACCGCCTTGGCCGAACGCGAGCGGCTGTTTTTTGTCGAGCACCGGCACGGCAATACCGTGGCCAAGGCGGATGGCGTGACGTTCGAGGCCGGCGTGCCGGCAGAGCATGAGGTGTATTTCGCGGTCACCGATTCCACCGTGTTCCGGGCACCGACCATGACGCTGACGCACATGGGCGGGGTGGATATCGAGGAGTTGGACAAGAAATTAATCGCCAATGTGCCGTTCGAGGCGCTGACCGGGCTGAAAGCGTTCGTCGTTGCCAACGCGCTTTCCGATCTGGAGGCACCGAAGGAGATCATTTCCCCGCTGGTGCAGCACCTGCCGAAACTATGGGAGCTGTTCCATAATTACGGCATGACGACACTGGAGCTGAACCCGATCCGCATGGCAATCGGACGAGAGGGGCGGCTTACACCGACGGCGTGCGACTTCAAGGGAGGCTTCGATCGCGACGATCCGCGCTGGCAGCGGCTTGGGTTGTCGGATGAGCTGTTCGCGAGCGACGCCTCGGAGTTCGAGTTGGAGGTCAATCAGTTACGCACGCATCAGGGCCAGTCGGACGTGTTCGTGATCAATCCGCACGGGACGATCCTGGCGCCCACGTTCGGCGGCGGCGCCAACTCCCTGGTGACGGAGGTGCTGGGGGAGGCAGCGATCATTTCCTCTGATTTCGGGGGCAATCCGCCGTATGAGAAAATGAAAGCGGTGGCGCGCATCTGCTTTAAGCACTGGCTCAAGCAGGCGAACGTGCTGTTCATTATCGGAGGCAAGTCGAACAACACCGATATCCACGAGACGTTCCGGGCAATCGGCGATGCGCTGCGCGAATATGCCAGCCAGCAGGGGCCGCCACCGGTGTACGTGGTGGTCGGGCGCGGCGGCCCCAACCTGGTGCGCGGGATGGGAGCGCTGGGGGAGACTTGCGATAACCTTGGGTTGCCGTATCGTTTCTTTGGTTTCGATAGCGCGATCTCCGAGGTGGTGAATTACGCTCAGGAGGTCGATAAGTGGATGCGCGCGGGCGGGCGGGCGGCGATCGCGGCCCGGGTCGGCGCCCGGACGACAGCCTGACAGCGCGAGGAGGAAGCACATGTACCAGAAGGGGATCGAGGGTTTTCCCTATTTCCTGGGCATCGCCTCGCTAGGCGAGATTGCGACCCGGGCGGACCGGGTGGTGGTGCTGAACATCCTCGGTAGCGAGTCGCGCCAGGTCACGCCGGTGAGCCATACGTTTTCCGGCGGCAACGTTGTGTTCGGCACGTCGCCGGGGCGGCGGGGTCAGGTGCTGACGACGCCGATCGGCGATATCCCGGTTTATAACAACGTGCGCGAGGGGATTGATGCCGGGCACGCCTTCAATACGGGCGTGGTGTATCTGCCGCCATCAGGCGCGCGCGACGCGGTGGCGGAGCTGGTGCGGGTCAATCCGGATCTGCGGAAGATTGCGATCATTACCGAGAAGATCGCGGTGCATGATGCGCGGGAGATCCGTGCGATTGGGCAGGCGTACGGTATTGACGTTTTCGGCGCCAATTCGCTAGGGTTTGCGGATTCCTGGAACCGGGTGCGGATCGGCGGGGCGCTTGGGGGTGACAATCCGGCTGAGTCGCTGATCAAGGGTTCGATCGCGATCCATTCGAACTCCGGTAATTTCACGACCACGATTGCGCAGTACCTGGCAACGGCGGGGTGGGGCACGACGACCCTGATCTCGTCGGGCAAGGATGTGTATATTCACTATGCGGCGCCGGATTTTGCGTATGCGCTTAAGAATGATTTCCGGTCCAAGGCCGCGGTAGTGTATTGCGAGCCGGGCGGTTATTACGAGCGGAACTTCGATCCGGGAAAGCCGGTGGTGGCGTGCGTCGTGGGGCGATGGAAGGCGCGCCTGACACGCGCCGTGGGGCACGCGGGAGCCATGGCGGGATCCGGCGACTCCGCGGAGAACAAGGAACGGTGGTTCATGGAGCGGTTCGGGGTGGACGCGATCTACACCCCGGAGCGGCCGGTGTTCTCCGAGAAAGGCGCGGTAGTTATCAACATCGCGCATATTCCCGAAGCGTTGGGTGCGGTGATGCAGCTGCACGGCGTTGCGCCGGACTTCCCGCCGCGTGGCACGCTGGCGCTGAAGCCGTGGATGGCGAACGACCAGGGACTGGAGGTGCCGGAGAGGCTGGTCATTCCTGTGGTGGAGTCGCCGGCGCCGTATAATGCGCAGATCGAGGCGCTGTCGCGGCAGGTCGGCGCGGTAATTGCGCGGCAGAACATGAAGGATGCCTCGGGTGCTTCGTATATGGATCCGGCGACGCAGGTGACGTATGTGCATGGGCATTCGGTGCTCGATCTAGCGTTGGAGCCGCTGGAGGCCAATTTCGCGTTACCGCTGGTGCACGAGATCGCGGGTCCGAACGACCGGGCGATGTTGGACATTGCGATTGCGTCTGAAATCAACCTGGTGGCCGATCCGGCGATTGCGGCGGCCGATGCGGCGCGGGAGGCCGGAAATTCGCCGAATACGGTCATGGCGACGGCGGCAGCGATTATCGGGCCGAAGCGGGTGGAGCGGGCGCTTGCCTGCACTCGGGCGCTGATCGATTTGTTCGCGCATTCCGGGTTGCGGGACGCGCATGACGAGAGTTTTGCCTGCGAGCGCATTACGGTGGATGAAAAGATTCGTGCGCTGTTTGTGGCCGGGCCGGCCGATCGCGAAGATCCGCGGCCGGCGGCGATGCTGGCAGCGGTGAAGGCGCGCGGCGGGCGCTCGGTGTTTCTGAAGTTCCTCGCCGGACTTGGACAGCCGGTGTCGCGCGATGCGGTGCTGGCGGCGGTGGCCACGACGATTGCCTGGGGACCGCTGATGCGGCGGCGCATCTCGCGCCTGACCGCAGAGACGCTGCCCTGGTATCTGCGGCTGTATGGGGTGATGATTGGCGCCTCTATTCCGGGGCGGCATCATCAGCACGGCAGCCTGTGGGGGATTTCGCGCGAGGAGCGATTCAGCCATTGGACGATGGCGGACTTTCTGTGCCTGGCGCTGATCGGGCGGAAGCCGACGGAGCATGAGGCGCGACCGTTGCAGATACTAACGGGGTTGTTGATTTCCAACGGTCCTGGATCGATCACTGCGCTGGGCGCCAAGGGGGCGGTCTCGGCGGACGGGCCACAGACCCCAGGCCGCGTGCAGATCAACAAGGCGATGGTCGGGTGCCTAAGCCATAGCGGATACAGCCATGGCGGCAATGGTTTTGAAGGCATGGCGTTTCTGCTGGAGCGCTTTCAGGGGATCGGGCTCGATGATCCGACCGACCGTAATCACGGTATCGACCTGAAGGCGATGGCGGCGAAGTTTGCGGAAAGCTATCGTGAGGAGAAGTCGACGGCACGCGAGAGCGGCAGCGGTGAGCCACGCGCCCTGCCGGGGGTGCATCATCCGGTGTTCAAGGGTAAGCCGATCAATTATGACCCGCGCGAGCGCTTCATTGCGAAGTACATGGAAGAGCATGGGGATTATAATATTTTCCATGCTTTCTATCGCGAGCTGGTGCAGGCGCTGTACGAGGCGGGGGCATCGCCTTACGTGTTCTGCGTAAATGTGGATGCGGTGATTGCCGCGCTGCTGCTCGCTTTAGTGTGGAAAGATTATCGGACAGGGAGGCTGACGGAGAAGGACCTGGAGACGGCCGCGTTCAATGTGTTTCTGTATGGCCGAATGATCGGTGCGGCGGCAGAGATCGACGATCACCTGAACCGCGGGCGAAACATGGATATGCGCACGCCACAGGAGCGGTGCCGGTTCGTCGTGTGAGGCAACTCCCTTAGGATGGAGAAACGAGCGGCAGAACGGACAGCGAGCGGACGCCCTGGGCGCCATGGATGAGCACGCCCTCGATGTCAGCGGTTGCCGACGGGCCTGTATGGAAGGCTGCATAGTGCCTGTCGCGAAATTCGGGCCGGCGGTAGGCGTGATGTAGGTTAAGCACGATGTCGGCGGGGTCGAGCAGGACGATCAGGTGCTGCGCGAGATAGGCGAGCGCGTTGATGTGCAGGGCCTTGTCGCTGAGCAACACCGAGCCGGTTTCGGCGACGCCGAAGGAGGCGCGCACGATCGCAAAATCGACATCGGCCAGATCCTGCGGCGTGTTTACAGCGGTGATGTCGCGGTTGCCGGAAATCTCCGGCACAACAGAGCAGATGACTTTGGCGCCGGCGATCTTCTCTCGCACTTGGGTCAGTGGATCGCCGGCCGGGGGTGGATCGAGAAAAATGCCGCCCATTCGGAGGAGGCTGTCCTTGAACATGGAGAGCAACTGCGCGGGTGGATTGTCGTCGAACAGCGGCACACCGGGTAGCGGCTTGTCCAGACGGGGCAGATTCTTGCGGATGGACGCGAGAATTTCGTCGCGACTACTCATTTCGTCCCTCCACGATTTGCCTGATACCAACTATGGAAGGTCTGTTTCGGCGGAACTCGGCACCTCGCGATTCTTCCCCCAGGGGTTGAGGCCGTTGTAGATGACGAAACGCGGTAGATGGGCGAGCGCCACGTTTGCGGCAGCAATAGCGGTCCGGTAGGCGGCGGGATGCGAAAGTAACTCTCCAGCAGCTTTCATCGCGGCTTTCTTGGTGAATGGGACTTCGTGCCGCTTCACGAGCTCGCGGCGCCAGGCGTAAATCTGCTCGTGGATGTTGATCTTGACGGGACAGACATTGCTGCAACTGCCGTTGAGCGTCGAAGCGAAGGGCAGGTTGCTGTATCTGCGCGCATTGAATGTCGGGTCGATAATCAGACCAATCGGCCCGGAATACGTGGCGCCGTAGCTGAGGCCGCCGCTGCGCCGGTAAACCGGACACGTGTTCATGCAGGCGCCACAGCGGATGCATTTGAGCGAAGTCCAGAACTCCTCCATGGCCAGACGTTCGGAGCGGCCGTTATCGACCAGCACGAAATGCATTTCGCCACCTTCACGCGGTCCGCGAAAATGCGAGGTGTACTGGGTGATCGGTGAGCCCAGCGCACTGCGCGATAGCAGCCGTATGAAGACCGCCAGATGCTCGAGACGCGGGATGATTTTCTCGATACCGATTGAGGCGATGTGCAGTTTCGGCACGTTGGCCGACAGATCGGCGTTGCCCTCGTTGGTACAGACGACAACGCTACCGGTCTCGGCGACCGCGAAATTGCAGCCGGTCATGCCGGCGTCAGCCGCCAGGATCAATGGGCGGTTCGAATCGCGCTGTGCCTCCGCCAGGTAATGCACGTCATCATTGTTGGGATCGGTGCCGATGGTTTTGGCGAACACCTGCGCGACATCGGTGCGGAGCTTGTGCACGGCCGGTACCACGACGTGGCTGGGATCTTCGTTGTCGAGCTGCTGGATGCGCTCGCCGAGATCGGTTTCGATCACGCCTATCCCGACCGAGGCCATGTAATGCCGGAAACCGCACTCCTCGGTCAGCATCGATTTGCTCTTGATCAGCGACTTAGCGCCGTGATCGGTGAGGATGCCGTGTACGGTGCGGTTATGCTCCGCGGCGTCGCGCGCCCAATGCACGTGGATGCCCTGCGATTTCGCGTTGGCTTCGAACTGTTCGAGATACTCGTCGAGATGAGTGAGGGTGTGTTCCTTGATGGCGGAGGCGAGCGACCGAAGCTCTTCCCATTCGGGAATGACGTGCATTTCGCGGTCGCGCTTCTGACGCAGGTCCCAGAGCCGCTCGTCATGCATCTTCTCATGCTGGGGCGCAGCGATGAACCGGGCCGCAGCTTCCGCCTGATCGACGGGCCGATTGCCCCGGATGATTGCACCGCGCGGCTGCGGTTCCGGGGCCGCGCGTAGCGGCTCTGACGTTCCCTCGGCATGATCGAGGCGGCGGCCATCGCGGATGATCGCATCTGGATCGTCCGGCGCCAGCAACTCCGGATGCAGCAGCTTGTGATGGTCGCTCATTCGCTGGCACCGTTCAGGATTTGGGCGATATGGATGAACTTGATTGGCACGCCGATCCGCTCGGCGCAGCCTTGCTGGTGCATCAAGCACGACGTATCGGCTGAGACGATGTATTCGGCGCCAGCACGGGCGTGATCGGCGACCTTATCGTAGCCCATCTTCGTGGAGACAGCTTCCTCGAACACCGAGAAGGTACCGCCAAAGCCGCAGCATTCGTCGGGCCGGGCGGGGTTGACGAACTCGATCCCCTCTACCTTGGAGAGCAGATCCATCGGCTTGGAGTAGAACAGCTCTTGCAGCTCGGAAGGCGTTGCGTGTTTGAGCTGGCGCAGAGTGTTGCAGCTATTGTGCAGCCCGACCCGGTGGGGAAAGCGGGTCCATGGAAAAGCTTCGACCTTCAGGATGTCATGCAGAAACTCCACGATCTCATAGGTACGGGCGCGGACCTCCTTCACCACCTGGGTTTGTTCGATGGCGTCGAAATTATCGCGCACGTGATGCACGCAACTGCCCGAAGGCGCGACGATGTAATCGAAGCCGGAGAAGTTACGCACGAACAGCGCCTCGGTATCGGCAGCTTCGGCATTGAACCCGCTGTTCGCCATTGGCTGGCCGCAACAGGTCTGGTCGCGCGGGTAGATGACTTCGTGGCCGAGCCGCTCCAGCAGTTCAAGGGTCGCGATGCCGACTTCGGGGAAGAAGGCGTCGATGTAGCAGGGGACGAAAAGCCCGATGCGCATTTACCGCCTCCGCGTTCGGGTGTTGGCGGCGCACTCAGCGCCACAAATTTGTCTTTGCGAGATGGATGATCTCGTCGGCCCGGCCGTTGATGAGTGCTTTCACCATGTAAAGGGTAAAGCCCTTCGCCATCTCGACAGTGATCGAGGGCGGCATCGCGAGTTCCGTCCGGTTGACGACCGCATCCACGAGAACCGGCCCGTTATGGGCCAGCGCGGTGGCGATCCCCTCCGCGACCTCGCCGGGGTCTTCAATCCTGATCCCGCGGATGCCCATGGCTTCTGCCATGGCGGCGAAGTTGGGGTTCTGGAGCTCGGTGCCGAAATCGAGGAACCCGGTGGATTTTTGCTCGAGTTCGATGAAACCAAGAGCGCCGTTGTTGAAGACGACTAACTTTACAGGAAGCCGGTGCTGCGTGAGCGTGATGAAGTCACCCATCAGCATGGTGAATCCACCGTCGCCGGAGAGCGAGATGACTTGCCGGCCGGGAAAAGCAGCCTGGGCGCCTATGCCCTGTGCCATCGCGTTCGCCATCGAGCCGTGCCAGAACGACCCGAGGAGCTGCCGCCTGCCATTCATCGCGAGATAGCGGGCAGCCCAAACCGTGGGAAGGCCGACATCGCAGGTAAACACGGCGTCTTCTGCCGCGTGGTCGCTGATTGCTTTGGCGATCTGCTGCGGATGGATCAGGCGTTTGCCTGGGGTTCCGACGGCAAGATCATCGAGCGCCCTGCGCGCTTTTTTGTAATGCTCCTGCGCTTGGGCCAGATGCGAGCCGTTCTGCTTTTGCTGGAGCTGGGGCAGCAACGCCGCGATTGTGGCGCGGACATCGCCAACGACGCCGAGATCGACTGCGGCGCGACGGCCGATATTCTCTGGCCGGAGATCGACCTGCGCGATGCGGACGCTGGTGCCTTCGGGGTAGAATTGGCGGTAGGGGAAATCGGTCCCGAGCATCAGCAGGACGTCGCAGTCGCGCATCGCGTAATAACCGGAGGAGAAGCCGATCAGTCCGGTCATGCCCACGTCGTAGGGATTTTCCCATTCGACATGTTCCTTGCCGCGAAGCGCGTGCACCATGGGGGCCTTGAGGCGCTCGCCCAGGGCCAAAAGCTCGTCATGCGCGCCCTGACAGCCCGAGCCGCACAGGATGGTCACCCGGCCGTCGCTGTTGAGCAGCGCCGCCAACCGCTGGAGATCGTCTCGCGATGGGGTTACAACTGGCGCGGACGGCCGTAACCCGCCGAGCTTGATTGGTGCATCCGCCGCTTCCGACAACGCCACGTCGCCGGGCAGCACGAGAACTGATGCCCCGCGTTTGCCGATGGCTTCGCGGATCGCGACTTCCAGGGCGCGCGGCATCTGGTTGGCGCCGGAGACGAGCTCGCAGTAGTGGCTGCACTCCTGGAACAGCGTTTGCGGGTGCGTCTCCTGAAAATAGCCGCTGCCGATTTCACCCGACGGAATTTGCGCGGCGATGCCGAGCACGGGAACGCGCGAACGATGGCAATCGAACAGACCGTTGATCAGGTGCAGGTTGCCCGGTCCGCAGCTTCCCGCGCAGACAGCGAGCTCCCCCGTCAGATGGGCCTCGGCCCCGGCCGCGAAGGCGGCGACTTCCTCGTGCCTGACATGGATCCAGTCGATCCTTCCGTGGCGGCGGACGGCGTCCGTGAGGCCGTTGAGGCTGTCACCGACGATGCCGTAGATCCGCTTTACGCCGGCAGCGGCGAGGGTTTCCACGAATTGGTCTGCGACAGTCCGTGGCATCAGTGGTCCTCCCCAGGGAAGGCTTCGACCGTAGTAATTACGTCGGTCCAAAGTAGACCGGCTATACCGACCCTTGCTACGCCCGCCCTGGCGCGATGAACTCCCAGGGCGCCGCCTCCTGCGAAATGTCCGTCAGCACCTCGACCAGCGCCGGACTGCCCGCTGCCAGCGCCTGCTTCAGCGCCGCCCGCAGCCCATCCGCATCCCGCACCTGACAAGCCGGAACCCCAAAGCTCCGCGCGTACATCTGAAAGTCCGGATTCCGCAGCTCTGCCCCCGCGTGCCGCCCCTGGAACAGCCGCTTCTGGTCGCGGAGCACGTTGCCATACGCGTTGTTGTTGAACAGCACGGTAACGAGATTGATCCCGAACTGCACCGCGGTTGCCAGCTCCGATCCGCCGAACAGGAACCCGCCATCCCCGGTCAGCGCCACCACTGCCTTGTCCGGCTGCCCCACTTTCACCCCCAGCGCGGTCGGGAATCCCGCCCCGAGTGTCCCGGAGAACCCTGACGTAATCAGCGTCCGGGGCGCATAGACGGGGAACCCGATCCAGGACACGTAGCCTACCTGAGTCATCTCGTCACAAAGGATGCCGTTTTCCGGCAGCACCTCCCGGATCGCGTCGAGGAACGCCATCTGCGGCTGCACCATCTGGATCGCGCGTGCCGTCTCTGCCTTCACCTTAGCAATCGCGTCTGCGCGCGCCGGGTCCTCCCGCGCCGCGACCGCCGCGGTCAGCGCCTTTGCTCCCGCCGCGCTGTCCGCCACGACCCCCACCTGCACCCGGAGCCGCCGCATCTCCACTGGATCGATATCGATACGCGCCACCTTCAATCCGGCCGGCAGCCCGCCCCAGCGTCCCGTGGGAACCTCCAACCGCGTCCCGATGCCGACCACCACGTCGGTCTGCGGCAGCAGCCGGTACGCCGCCGCCACGGTCAGGCTTAACGGATGCCGGTCGTCTAACACGCCGCGCCCAGAGCGGAAGGACACGACCGGGGCGCCGATCCGCTCCGCCAGCGCCCGTATCTCTGCCGCCGCGTGCAGCGCGCCACCGCCCACGAAAAGCATCGGCGCCTTGGCTTCATCGATGAGCGTCGCCAGCGCGGCAATCTTCTCGGGATCCGGAACCGGGTTCGGCGCCAGCGGCAACGGCTCGCACGGCGTCACCTCCGCGGTGCCCGCAAATTGATCCCAGGGCATTTCAAGCGCCACCGGGCCCTTGCGTCCGGACTGCATCTCCTGGAATGCACGCGCCACCAGATACGGTGCCTGCGTCGGGTGCTCGATCCGTTCGGCGTACTTCAGCAGGCTCCGCAAGGTCGCGAGCTGATCCGGCAGTTCATGCAACTGGCCCCGCCCGGCGCCGATCATGAAGCTCGGGACTTGGCCGGTCAGGCACAACACGGGCGCATTCACCCCCCAGGCTGTCGCCAGCGCCGCTGTCGTGTTCAGCACTCCCGGGCCCGGCACCACCGCGTAGGCCGAGGGACGGCCCGTCGCGCACGCATAGCCCAGCGCCATATACGCCGTGCTCTGCTCGTGCCGGGCGTTGATCAGCCGGATCCGGTTTGCGTTCCGCGCCAGCGCGTCGAACAACCCATAGATCTGCACTCCGGGCAGCCCGAATACCGTATCAATCCCGTGGCGGAGCAGGCCATCGACAATTGCCTCACCGCCCGTCATCCGTGCCATTGCATCCCTCCCGGGCCGAGCGCCCCAACCTGCCCTACCCGCGAATGGCCCACAACCGCCTACGCCCGCAGACCCAGGACCAGCAGCGTGCTAAGAACTGTGCCCGCAATGGCACTTGTTCCCGCCCCCCATCCCCGCCCCCTCGTCATTCCACCCGGCACCGGCGACCAGCACTGGCAGCCGCAGCCTGCGAATGGCTGGATCGAGGGTACTCACCTCGCCCACCATTCACCCGGGGACCGCGCCGTTTTCCGCCGGCCTCCAGGAACTCCCGCCGCTGGGCAAGATTCGGGAGCATGCGCATCCCGCCCACACCGAACTTTTCTACATCCTGACTGGGCAGGCGCTGGCCATTCTCGACCAGGTGGTTCACGCCGTTAGTGCCGGGACGTTCATGCTCGCCCCGCCCCACACCCGGCATGGTTTCATCAACGATGGCACCGAACCCGTCCGCTTCCTTTGGGTTCTCACGCCCCCAGGCCTGGAGGATTTCTTTATCGGCATCGGCCGCCCCAAACGCGCGGGCCTACCCGATCCTACGCCTTATCCGCGCCCGGAGACGGCCACTGCTATCGAGCTGGCCACGGTGTTCGAACCGCTTGACCCGCCGCCGATCGCGCCTTGGGACACCAGCCCGATCACCGATCCCTCGATCCTGGAACCACTGCGCTTGTCCGCCCGGCGGGGTTAATGGGCCTACAGCGCCAGCTCCCAATTCTCCCCCACGAGGTCGTGACCAAAACTATGATGCGGCTCTGCCTTTACCAGCCGGAACCCGGCGGCCTGGTAAATCCGCCGCGCCGCGGTCAACACGTCATTCGTCCATAATGTGACCCGGCGGTATCCCGTCTCGCGCGCAAACCGCACGCACTCCTCCACCAGCCGTCGCCCTATCCCTGCGCCGCGTGCGGCCGGCTCGACGTATAGCAGCCGCAGTTTCGCGACCTCATCGCTGTCCCGCACCAGAAACACCGCCCCTACCACCCCGCCGTCCTGCTCTGCGATCCAGCACCGCTCCCGTTTCGCATCAAAGTTCTGTACGAAACCGGATACGATTTCCGCTACCAGAGCTTCGAACGTCTCGTCCCAGCCATACTCCTGCGCGTACAGCACTCCGTGCCGGTGGACCACCCACCCCATGTCCCCGGCCCGCGGTGGCCGCAGCACGAACGTTGCCGGTTTTTCCGAACGCCCCCCGTCCAGCAGCCGCTCGGCCGTTGCCAGCGCCTGCACCAGCCGGCCCTGATCCGCCTCCGGCAACTGTGCCAGCATCGCGGCGACCTCCGCCCGAGACCGCCCGTCGATCTCTGCAAAGACCGCGTGGCCTGCCTCAGTCAGATAGATCACGCTCTGCCGGCCGTCCGTTTCGGACGGCCTTCGCTCGATCCAATCCTTTTCCTCGAACCCTTTGAGAAGGCGGCTCAGGTAGCCCGCATCCAGTTCAAGCTCGGCGGCCAGCGCCGCCGCATGCCATGCCCTGCGCTGCCCGAGCTCGTAGATCACCCGCCCCTCGGTCAGCGACAGTCCGCTGCCCAGGAATCCTTCGTGCAGCAGCCCGATTTGTCGGGTGTAGAACCGGCTGAACCGCCGTACCGCCGCCACCCGGGCCGCAATGCCTGTTTGTTCCATGGCATGGGTCCTTGCTGATCCACGCTATGGTCAACCGATAAGTTGACGGAGTCAATTATTCCCTTCACCGAGAACAGGTCGTTTCCCGCCTCGCCTCGGCCGGCTCGTCGCTGCCGGTACTGGCCAGCCCTCGAGATGTGCGGGTGAAACCCGCGGCTATTTGCCTATAAGCATTCTTTCCCGGTGAAGCGATTACTCGCTAATATGCGCGTACTTGGGTGGGTGCCTGGGTTCGATGCAACCGATCGTGCAATGGCTGGAAGGGCTCGGCCTCGACCAGTACGGCGAGGCATTCGTCCGGGCCGCCATCGACCTATCCGTTCTGCCGGATCTGACCGACGCTGATTTGGCCCAGCTCGGGGTGCTGCTCGGGCATCGGAAGAAGCTGCTGCGGGCCATCGCGGCGGTTCAAGCAGGAACCGAGCCGGTGCAACCGCCCGTGGCGCCTGCCACCCCGAAAACGACCGCCTTCCCGGAGGCGATGGCTGTTCAGGCCGAGCGCCGCCAATTAACGGTGCTGTTCTGCGATCTGGTTGGCTCGACTGAGCTGTCCCGCCGGCTCGATCCCGAGGAGCTGCGCGAGCTGATCCGCCGCTATCAGGACGCGGTGAGCGGCGCGGTTGTGCGGCACGGCGGCTATGTCGCGAATTTCCTGGGCGACGGGATCGTCGCGTATTTCGGCTGGCCTCGGGCCGACGAGGATGAGGCAGCGCAAGCGATCCGCGCCGGACTGGACGCCATCGCCATGGTGCGGAAACTATCGTTCGGCAACGGCGAGCGCCTAAGCTCGCGGATCGGCATCTCGTCCGGAATGGTTGTGGTCGGCGACATGGATACCGCCGGGCGCCGGCAGACCGGGGCGATCGCCGGCGACACGCCGAACCTGGCGGCGCGGTTGCAGGCCCTTGCCGAGCCGGACCAGATCGTGATCGACGGCCTCACGCGGCAGCTTATCGGCGGTGGGTTCGTGCTCGATGATCTCGGTCCGCAGGTGCTGAAGGGCTTTGCCGATCCCGTCCCCGCCACACGGGTGCTGGCCGAGCGCGCCACCGAAAGCCGGTTCGAGGCGCGCAAGAGCCGGCTCACGCCGTTTGTGGGCCGCGAGCAGGAGATGGCGCTGCTCCTGGAGCGGTTCGAGCGCACGCTGGCCGGCGAGGGGCAGGCAGTGCTGCTGTCCGGCGAGGCCGGTATCGGCAAATCCCGCCTGGTCCAGGAGCTCTGCGATCGGCTGACCGCTGATCACATCCGCCTCGCGCAGCACACGCGCATGCGCCTGCAGTGCTCGCCGTTTCACACCACGAGCACCCTTCATCCGGTGCTGCGGCATCTCGAATACGCGGCCGAATTTCGCCCCGATGACACCGCGCAAGTCCGCCTCGGCAAGATCGAGGCGCTATTCCGGCAATCGGCTGACGATCCGGGCGAAAGCGTGGATGCGATTGCGCCGCTGCTCGGGCTGAGCGAAGGCGATCCGGCGGCCGGCGGCGAGCTCGTGCCGCAGCACCGCACCATGATGCTGACCCCGGAGCAGCGCGAGGCGCGCGCCATCGATGCGCTGATCGATCAGCTCCTCGGCCTCGCCGCGCGCAGCCCTGTGCTGTTCATTCTGGAAGATGCGCACTGGACCGACCTGGCGACACGCGAGCTGATCTCCCAGACACTGGCGCGCATCGCGGAGGCGCGGGTGCTGATGGTGATCACCTATCGGCCTGAGTTTCAGGCCGACTGGACGCGCCATCCCCAGGTCACGGCGCTGACGTTGAACCGGCTGAGCCGCGGGCAGAGCAACGAGGTTGCGCGCGCCGCCGCCGCGGCGGTGCTGACCCAGGAGGTCGTGTCGCAAATTCTGCGCCGCGCCGACGGCGTCCCGCTGTTCATCGAGGAGCTGACCCGGTCGGTGGTCGAAGCGGGGAGTGCGGGGTACGAGCGCGGTGCCGGAAACGTTGCAGGCCTCGCTTCTGGCACGGCTCGATCGGCTGGGCAGCGAGGTGAAGGAAATCGCCCAGATCGCCGGAGTGATCGGGCGCGAGTTCAGCAGCGATTTGCTGCACACCGTAGCCGGCAAACCAAGGGACGCGCTCGCTCCTGGGCTGGCGCAACTCGTCGCCTCGGAAATCGTGCTGCCCGCAGGCACGGTGCAGGGTGGCACGTATCTGTTCCGTCATGCTCTCATCCAGGAAGCCGCCTATCAATCGCTGCTGCTCAGCCGCCGTCGTCAGTATCATGCCGAGATTGCACGCACGGTAGAAAGCCGGTTCCGGGACATCGCTGAGATCCAACCGGAGCTGATCGCTCACCCTATACTGCGGCCGCGGCGCCGGAGCAGGCGATCCCGTATTGGGTCAAGGCCGGTCAGCGTGCGCTCGCGCGTTTTGCTTTCCGTGAGCCGGCGGCGCATTTCGAGCGTGGTCTCGAGCTGGCACGCGCTCTGCCGGAAGGCCCTGAACGGTCCCGGCTGATTCTGGAGCTGCTGCTGTTGCTCGGCGATGCCCAGCTGCGAAGTCATGCTCGAGAAGCCTTAACGAGTTTTGCTGAGGCGGCCGAGGTTGCCCGCGCTCAGGGATCACCGGAGGATTTCGCGCGAGCCGCGCTGGGCGTGGAAGAAAGCGAGCTCTACAAAGATGTGGCCGGTGAAGCGGCTAGCCTGCTCAACGAAGCGCTCGTAGCCTTGGGCGAGGACGACACCACATTGCGCTGCCGGGTGTTAAGCCATCTTGGTCGGGCGTCGTTCAAGCTGGGTGGCAGCCAGCAAGCTTCCGCGATGATGCGCGAGGCCACCAGCTTGGCGCGACGGCTCGGCGATCCCCGCGCCATCTTCGATGCGCTGTATTGTGAGCACATTGCCACGGCGGGTCAGCCGTGGTCCGCGGCGCAATTCCCGATCCGCCGCAACATCCTCAAGGAGATGGTCGCGATTGCCGAGCAGATCGGCGACCATCCCGAATTGACCTATACCGCGCTCACTTTCGAGATGTCTGCGGCCCTGGAAATGGGCGACCTCGCCACCTTCGAGGCGAATCTGGCGCGCGTTTGCGAAATCGTGCAGGAGAACCAGTTTGCCGGCCAAATACGGTATGTGGCCACCAGTGCCGGCGCGATGCAGGCGATCCTGTCCGGCGATTTTGTCGGAGCCGAGCAACTGGCCAACCGTGCCTTGGAGTTTGCGACCGACATTCACGATGACGTCGCCACGGGCATATACGGCATGCAAATGTTTACGATCCGCCGCGAGCAAGGACGTCTCGCCGAGATCGCTCCGCTGGTTCGCCGCTTCGTCACCGAGAATGTCGGGGCCGCTGCCTGGCGGCCGGGCCTTGCCTTGATCGCGAGCGACCTTGGCTTCGACAAAGCGGCGCGGAAATCTTTCGATGATCTGGCGGCCACCGGATTCGCATTCCCTCGCGACGCCAAGCGCAACCTGACGCTTTGCTACCTCGCCGAGGTTTGCACCCGCCTCGGCGATACAGACCGGGCCCCCAAGCTTTACGAGCTGTTGCTGCCTTACCGCGACCTCGCCGTGGTGGTGCCAACTGTAACCGTATCCTGTGGTGCGGTTGCGCGCTATCTCGGGATGCTGGCCCGAGCGATGGAGGATTGGAAGGCAGCCGAGGAGCACTTCGAAGCCGCCCTCGATCTCGATGGGCGGTTGAAGGCTTGGCCCTGGCTTGCCCACACTAAACACGAATTCGCCCTGGCCCTGCATGCGCGAGGCCGGCCCGGTGATCGGGACCGGGCGGAAACGCTGCTTGCGGAAGCGGCCGCCACCGCCGAGCGGTTCGGCATGGCCTCGTTGGACGGCAAGATCCGACTGGCCACGACCTGACGCACTGGTATTATCCGGAATGGCGCGGTACCATTCCTGCAGCAGAGGAGGAGGGTTCCCATGCCACGTTTCCTGATCGAACGGAACTTCCAGCAACAGCTCGAGGTCACGAAGGAGGACGCTGACGGTATCAACCGCATCAACGACGAGGAGGGCGTGAAGTGGCTGTTCTCGTTCTTGAGCCCCGATAAGCGCAAGACCTACTGCCTCTACGAGGCACCGAACTCCGAAGCGATTCGTGCGGCGGCGCGGCGCGCCAACCTTCCCGCCGACGTGGTAATCGAAGTTGATGAGATACGCCCGGAGATGTTCGCCTGACTGGGGCGGAAGACCGTTGGCCAAGGTAGGAGCTGAGGAACACATGGCAGCCACGGTTGCGGGTGAGAGCGTTCTGTCGCAGGATCTGTTGGCCCGGATGGCGGCGCGATGCGCCGATTACGACCGGGAAAACCGGTTCTTTCACGAAGACTTCGAGGACCTGAAAAAATCGGGCTATCTCACCAGCAATGTGCCAACGGAATTAGGCGGGCTTGGCCTCGACCTCCCGGAATTCTGCCGCCATCAGTGCCGGCTCGGTTATCATGCCGCCGCCACCGCGCTCGGCGTCAACATGCACCTCTACTGGGTCGGTGTTGCTGCCGACTTCTGGCGCGCCGGCGACAAGTCGCTGGAATGGATGCTGCGCGAGGCGATGGCGGACGAGATCTTCGCCGCCGGTCACGCGGAGCGCGGCAACGATGTTCCGGTCCTGCTCTCTACCAGCAGGGCCGAGCGGGTCGAGAGCGGATTTCGGATCACCGGCCACAAAATGTTCGGCAGCATGGCCCCGGTGTGGACGCGCTACGGCGGGCACGCGTTGTGGAACGATGGTGACCAGCCCAGGATCGTGCACTGGTTCCTCCCGCGCGAGGCCAGCGGCTACCGCATCGTCGAGACGTGGGACACGCTCGGCATGCGCTGCACGAAGAGCGACGACGTGGTGCTCGAAGGCGCCTTCGTGCCCGACCGCTATATCGCGCGAGTTGTCCCGGCCGGCACGGTGGATCGGTTCGTGCTCGCCTTGTTTGCCTGGGCGCTTCTCGGCTTTGCCTACATCTACTACGGCCTAGCGCAGCGCGCCTTCGATCTCGTCGTTTCGTCCTTAAGAAATAAGACCTCGGTGGCGTTGACTCGGCCGTTCGCGTATCATCCCGAGGTGCAACACGCGGTCGCGGAGATGCGCTTGGCGCTGGATCCGGTCGGGCCGTATCTGGACAAGGTCGCCGAGGACTGGTCGGCTGGGGTCGACCACGGCCCCGGCTGGGTGGCGACGATTTTTTCGGTGAAGTATCACGCCGTGGAAAGTTGCTGGCGCGTCGTCGATCTGGCGATGGAGGTGTTCGGGGGGGCCGGCATATTCAAATCGAACGATCTGGAGCGGCTGTTCCGGGATGCGCGCTGCGGCCGATTCCATCCTGCCAACGCGCTGCTCGTGCATGAAATCGTGGGCAAGACCAGCCTCGGAATCAGTCTCGCCGAGCACCCCAGGTGGGGGTGAGGCTTGCGCCGGGCCGCGGTAACCGAGGTTAAATCCGGGCGTTCGCGCGGTACCGCTCAGGCGAACCGTGAGCCGCAGTCGCGCAAGATGACTGCTTCCACAGTGTTGATCGCATGATGAAGCGTCGGCCGCGGAGCTGTTCGGGTCACCGCAGCGCAGACCGGGTCAGATTATGCCACCAGTGTGTAGCAGTTGCACGTCTACTGCTCCTAGCAATCGGTGGGAGAGGTATCGAGAAAGCTCTCGCGCAACTTAGCGATCGTATCGCGTAGCGGCGGCTATGCATCTGCGACATTCGGCACCACTCAGCTCCGCGCGTGAGCTTTGCGATCGGGTTGGCCAGCCGCTGGAATCTCTGGGCATCAATTTCGGCCTTTCGGCCTTCCAATTCCATCGCAGGGACGTGTGCGACAGCGGAGCGTTCGTTGAGGCGAGGCCAAGTGCCGGGATATGCGCGGATGCATTCTGAGTGGATTGGTTGCTGGTAGGGCAGCAGCGCAATGTGCAGCGCTGGCGACCGCGAGGTAGGCGAGACACATCACCAGCGCGGCGAGTTCCAGGCAGCCGAGCAATCCTTCAGGCAGGCTTCGGCCGTCGCGCGATCAGGGTGCCAGATTGTGGGAACTCAAGGCCGCGACCAGCTATGCGCGCTTGCTGCGCGATCGGGGCGAGTCCGAGCAAGCGCACTCTCTGCTGGCACCCATCTACACCTGGTTCTCCGAAGATTTCGATACCGCCCCTGTGCGGCGCGCGCGAGTGTTACTCGACGAGCTCGAAGCGATCGATAACGTCGCCGCGCCACAGGTGGGCGCGAAGGCGTTCGTCCGGTGCTAAAGCGTCTCCGCCGCTCGACTGCTTACCACTTGCTGGCGAGTTCGATTGTAAGGTCTGGCAAAGCCGTACCCCGGCACAAAGCCCTGAATGACCCCTTTCCATACCCAAATCGGTCATCGGACTGGCGCGCTGGAGCGCCCTCAGAACCAGTTCGCCTTATCCACCACGTTCCTGAGCTCCCGCCCTACCGCAAACGCCCGGCAATTCTCCAGTATGATCTGATACCGCCGCTCATCCAGATGCGGCCCGTATCCCGCCGTATGTGGCGTGATCAGCACCCCCGGCATCGTCCACAACGGATGACCGGATGGCAGCGGCTCCGTCTCGAACACATCGAGCCCCGCACCCGCGATCTGCCCCGCGCGCAACGCATCCACAAGATCGTCCAGTCGTGTGGTCTTGCCTCGCCCGATATTGATGAAGAACGAGCCTGGCTTCATCCGCGCGAACCGCGCGCTGTTCATAAACCCCTCGGTCGCCGGGGTGTGAGGCACGGTCAGGATCACGAAGTCCGCCCGCGGCAACAGCTCGTCCAGTGCCGCTGCCGGATGCAGCTCCGCCACTCCCGCCGGGGCATCCTTCCGCCGGGCGTCCGTCGCAATCACTCGCATCCCGAACGGCGCCGCGAGCCGAGCAGTCTCCGCCCCGATGCCGCCCACGCCCACGATCAACGCCGTGCATTCCGGCAGATGTAAAACGCCGGTATCCAACGGCTTCGGCTTCCACTCCCGCCGCAGTTGTTGCGGCAGATACGTCTGGAAATCCCGCGCGAACGCCAGCACAAATGCCATGATGTGCGCCGCGATGTGGTCGTTGTAGATCTCGCGCATGTTGGTCACCACCACCGGGTGCTCGATCAGCTCCCGGTAATAGTACCCTGCCGGAGGTGCCGCCTGCGGCGCCTGCAGCCACCGAAGCCGCCCTGCCCGCGCCAGCAGTGCCGAGGGAATCACTCCGTAGGCCGCCTCCGCCTGCCCGATCTCCCCCACCGCTTCGGCCTCGTTCTCGGCTACCACCACCCGCACATCCGGACACTCGGCAGCCAGCCGCCGCCCCCATGCGCGCGTGGTCTCCGTCTGCGGCGGCAGCATCAAGAATGTAAACGCCATGATTGCCTCCCCAAAGCTACTGGGCCGGCCCGGTCAGCACCAACGCCCCTGCCGCACCAACCGCCGGCTCGAATACCAGAGACGGCGCATCCGCCCGGCAGTGTGTCTCGGATCCGTCGAGCCTGCACCATGCCGGCTGATCCAGATCCGGCGCGCCATAATGTGCAACTGCGGCGTTGCGCACCAAATCGCGATCTTCTTCGCCCCGGGCGCGCACCAACAGCCGCACCTGCCACACCTGCCCCGCCCGGAACACCACGTCTATCGTCCCGTCCGGCAGCACCGCCCGCAATCCCGCCACGCAGCGCCGCTGTGCGGGCTGCGGACAGGGCGCGATGCGCCAGGCAACCCGCTCGCTCTGCGGCGCCAGCACCGCCTGGACCGTTTCCGGCGTCATGCTCAACCGCACGCCCATGAGCGTCAGCAACTCCGGGTCCGCGCCCAGCGCCGAGACAGCGCCAGTCAAGACGAACAACACCACCGCGCAGGCTCGGCGAGAGAGCATGTCCCGCAATACGCTACGCCGGTTAACCAACCGTAAATGCCCATCCCGCCGCTGGAGACAATCTCACGAGGCGCGGCTTTACGTGACCCCACCCTTGGCCTAAAGAAACTATCATCCGTTGGATTCGTCCCCGAACAAGAATAAATCACATGCGCCGTTGGCATCCCGCCCGTCTGCTCCTGATCCTTCCGTTCATCGCGGTGCTCTGGGTGCCTTTCTACAATCGTACCCAGCCCACGCTCTGGTCCCTTCCCTTCTACTATCGGTACCAGATGCTCTGGATCCTGTTTGGCGCCGTGGTCATCGGCCTCGTCTACCTTCTCGAACATGGTACGGAGCGCTAAGGCATGGACCTGACCGCCACCGCCGTCTTCGTTGTTCTATTCGTATTCGTCACCTGGCTCGGCTTCGCCGCGGCCCGCTGGCGGCAGGGCGATCTCTCGCAGCTCAACGAGTGGGGCCTCGCCGGTCGCCGCTTCGGCACTTTCATCACCTGGTTTCTGCTCGGCGGCGACCTTTACACCGCCTACACATTCATCGCCGTGCCCGCCCTGATCTATGGCGCAGGAGCAATCGGATTCTTCGCCGTACCCTACACCGTCATGGTGTACCCGATCGTGTATGTGGTTTTTCCGCGCCTCTGGTCGGTCTGCCACCGGCATGGCTACGTTACCACCGCCGATTTCGTCCGCGGCCGCTTCGGCAACCGCTGGCTCGCGTTGGCTATCGGCGTCACCGGCATCCTTG
>CAWIDE010000031.1:0-65440 GCA_963834715.1 uncultured Pseudomonadota bacterium
GCTAAGGCCCTTTCGGTCCGAGCCCGCTGGCGTCTGCCAATATCGTCCTCCCCTGGTAACGCACGGCCGGGCCCAGCGCAGCCCGATACGATGAGCTGATTGTATTTGGCCGTGCGATCGCTCTGCGAGAGGCTTCCCGTTTTGATCTTCCATGCCGGAGAGCGCGTTGAAGATCGCGCCCTCGCCATAGCGGGCTGTGTCGCCGTCGCGAAGCTCCACGGCCTCATGCGCGCCGGTCGAGGCGTCGGAAGGAACAGCAGTGCGTCCTTTAGCCCCGCTCTCCAAAACAACGTCGACCTCGATCGTGGGATTGCCGCGGCTGTCCAGGATCTCGCGGGCGATTATCTTGGCAATGGCGGACATGTTGACCTCTGTCTTGCAGCGGGCGCATCAGCAGTCAGAACTCATTCCGGTCGCGCGACCGCACGTCATTGCTTGCTCGCTTGGTAAGGATGCCGCTGGCGCCAGTGGCGGGCGATGTCGATCCTCCGACAGCACCACACCCCCTCACGCGCTTTGGCATAGTCAAGAAAGCGCTCGAGCGCCGCCATTCGCCCAGGCCGGCCGACCAGGCGGCAATGCAACCCGACCGACATCATCCGCGGCGTCTCGAGCCCCTCGGCATAGAGCACATCAAAGCTGTCTTTAAGGTAGGCATAGAACTGGTCGCCGGAGTTGAACCCCTGCGGACTGGCGAACCGCATGTCGTTGGCGTCCAGCGTGTACGGCACGATGAGTTGTGGTGCACCCTCGACCACTACCCAATAGGGTAGGTCATCGTTGTAGTCGTCCGCATCGTAAAGGAAGCCGCCGTATTCGGCCACCAGGCGGCGGGTGTTCGGACTGGTCCGGCCAGTGTACCAGCCAAGCGGCCGTGCGCCCACCACCTGGGTCAAAATCTCCATCGCCTCGCGGATGTGTTGGCGCTCTACTTCCGCGGGGATGAACTGGTAGTTGATCCACTTGAGGCCGTGGCTGGCGATCTCATGGCCGGCATTGGCCATCGCGCGGATCACGTCCGGATGGCGTGCGGCCGCCATGGCGACGGCGAAGATGGTAAGCGGGATTTGCTTGCGCTCGAACAACCGCAACAGGCGCCAGACGCCGACGCGCGCGCCGTATTCGTAGATCTGCTCCATACTGATATGGCGCACCCCTAAGAGCGGCTGGGCGGCCACGATCTCGGAGAGAAAAGCCTCGGATGCCTGGTCGCCGTGCAGGATGCAGTTTTCGCCGCCCTCCTCGTAGTTGAGGACGAACTGCAGCGCCAGCCGGGCGCCCCCCGGCCACTCCGCTGGTGGCGGATGGGCCCCATAGCCGATCAGGTCGCGCGGATAAGTTTCCATTGCTCGATCCTCCAGTTTGTTACGGTTGTGCCAGCCTGATCCGAGCGCGCTCCGTCCGCGCCGCGTGGGTGCCGCCGCGCCGCATCAAACCCCAGTAGGCGCCGCCCCCGATCAGAGCGCCCACAAACCACGAGAATGCGGCGAAGCCGTGCAGCACAGGCACAACCACAAACAGCATGGCGGCCACGGCTCCCGCCACCAGCGCCCAGACCGCGTTCGGGTTGAACCCGCCCTCGTACCAATACTGTCCGTCAGGCTTATCGCTGTAGAGATCGTCGACAAACACATGCTCGTGCCGCAGCAAATGGTAGTCGCAGACCAGGATTCCGTACAGCGGGCCGATCGCCGCGCCAAGCGTATCCAGCGTATAGTGAATGATCTCCGGGGAATTGAAGAGATGCCAGGGCATGACGGCCACCGAACCAACGGCCGCAATCATTCCGCCACGGATGAAGGTGATGTGCTTGGGCGAGATGTTCGAGAAATCAAACGCCGGCGAGACGAAATTGGCGACAATGTTGATGCCTATGGTGGCGATCAGGAATGTCGCCGCTCCTAGCACGGCCGCCACGGTGCTATCAATTCGCGCCACGATCTCAACGGGATCGCCAATATACTGACCGAATACTGCGAAGGTGCCCGAGGTGGTCACCACAGTTATAATCGAAAACGCAAGAAAATTGACCGGCAGACCCCAAAAGTTCCCGGCCCGCACCGCACCCATGTCGGTTGCAAACCGAGAGAAATCACTGAAGTTGACCATCGGCCCAGAGAAGTAGGAGACCACGAGTGCCGTGGCGACCACCATCTCCCAAAAAGCGCCCCAGCCTGAATATTTGATCTCACCGAGCGTGAAGCTGATGTTGTGCCATCCCGCCTTGTAGATGATCCATGCCGCGAGCATGAACATCACGGTATAAACACCGGGTCCGGCCCAGTCGATGAACACGGTGATCGCTCCCATTCCGCGATAGAACACGAGAAACTGGCAGATCCACATGACGAGGAAGGCAAACCAGCCGAGGTAGGACAGGCCCATGAATGAGCTCTGCTGATACACCGCGTATTGAGGCAGGAATTTCAGGATAACGACGATGAGCGCCCGCGAGGCAACATAGGTCTGGATTCCGTACCAGGCTATTGCGATCACCCCGCGGATCACTGCGGCGATATTGGCGCCGAAGACGCCAAACGATAGCCGGCACACAACCGGATAAGGCACCCCAATATCGACACCGGGCTTAGCAACGAGGTTGGTCAGAAACATCACAATGACGATGCCGACGATCAGACACACGAGAACTTGCCAAGCCGCGATGCCAAGGGCGAACAGGCTTCCCGCGAACAGGTAGCCGCCGACGCTATGCACGTCGGACATCCACATGCAGAACACCTGATAACGACCCCAGAAGCGGCTTTTCAAAGGCGCCAGGTCGGTGTTGTAGAGCGATTCGCTCGCGTAGGCGGGCATGTAAACCTCGCCCTTGTGTGCTCCACCTGTCATCTCTGTCTCCTCCAGAAACTGTGTGTTCTATTCGGCGGTTGCGACGAACAGCGTCCGGAAATCGCCGTTCCGGAATTCGTCAACGACGAGCGGCACACCGATCTGGCGTTGCTGCCCGAAGGTCTTCTCCCCCACGTAGCGAAGAACCTTTGTCTCATTCAGAAATGGGTTGTCGATCGCGAATGTGGGGATTGCCCCTAAGAATGGACCAACATTGTCAAGCGCCTCGGGCCCGGCCAGTTGCAGGGTCCGCAGCAAGATCTCCAGCGCATAGACCTTGGTACCAGCCTCGTCATTCCACTCACCGGCGAGCTGCTCATATCGCTTGACAAAGTCCTGCATGTACGGACTGCGGGTTTCCGGCGGGCTGGCGCCGCCGACCGAGATGAACCCGTCCGCCGCCTTGCCGGCCTGGCGAAGATAGCGTGCGTCCTGTGCGGTTTCGGTGGAAACCAGACCCTTGTAGCCAAGCTGTCGCAGGGCGAGCAGCATCAGCGGTGCATCCGCGGGCGCGACGCCGGAGAGCACGACGAGGTCGGGCGTACCAGTAGTGGGCTGGGCCCGGCCACCGAGCTGGCCGGCAATGCCCACCAGGACGTCCGCATAGCCGCCGCGCAGAGCTTGCGCCAGCACGGGGCGAAAATCGGTGGTCCTAGGGGCGTAGGTCGCCGAGGACGAGCGCACCGTAAGCCCACTACGCCAGGCGCCCTCGGCGCCCTGATCCCGTTGGTCGAGCGAGTCCGCTTCGTTGCGGGCGACGAAGCTAACCGACCTCACACCGCGCTTGTCGCGGAGATACCGATAGATCGCGGGTCCGTCTTGATAGGACGCAACCATCCCCAGGATCGAGTTCCGCTGCGGCGGGGTATAGAGATAATTCGCGAATGCATAGGCGACGTTAACGGCATTGCCGGACCGCAACAGCGGCACCACGACCGCCGCCGTGGTGTCGATGTTCGGACCTATGATGTAATGGATCCCCTGCCGCAGCAGCTCTTCCGCGCCGGCCACCGCACGCTCCGGGTCGAGCTGATCATCTATCGTGATGACCTCGATCCTATATTTGGAGCCGCCGACATCGACGCCGCCTTGTTCATTGTACATCTGGGCCGTGACCTCGGCGCAGTACTTATTTACCAGTCCCCAGGAAGCGGCGGGCCCCCGCATGACGCCGAGCACTCCGACCTTCAGGACTTTCTCGCTCGCAGGTGGGGGGCGGCCCGCCGGAACCGCTTGCGCAACGGCGTGAGCCGGGCGGCCGGCGAGTATCGTCACCGCCGTCGCGGCGAGAAGACTTCTCCGACCGATTTGCATCTTGTCCACCTGTTCGTTCCTCCCGTTGTCCCACGGCTCCGAAATCGGTCAGAGACCGCGCGCGGCTGGTGCAAAATGACTGAGGTTGCCGGCGTATGGCTTGCTGATCGGCCAGGCGAGATCGCCCTGCTTGCTCGTACCCAGGCCAAGGCCGATCACGGCCTCCACCAGCTTGACCGCCGCCGCCACGCCGTCGATTACCGGAATACCGATCTCGCGCTGCACCGCGGCAACAAGGTCCGCCATGCCGGCGCAGCCCAGTACGATGGCGCCGCAGCGGTCCTCCGCCACTGCCCGCCGGCATTCCTCGGCGATGATAGCAAACGCGGCGGCGCTCGTTTCCTCGAGGTCAAGTACCGGGACGTCGGTGCCACGCACCCTGCGGCAGAACGGCGTCAAGCCATAACCCTCAACCAGGTGCTCGGCGATGATACAGGTGCGCTTGAGCGTGGTGACGACCGAGAAGCCGGTGGCAATGAAACTCGCAACGTGCATCGCCGACTCGGCGATGCCGAGTACCGGCGCCTGGGTGATCTCCCGCGCGGCGAGTAATCCCGGATCGCCGAAACAGGCGATAACATAACCGTCGCAGCGTTCGTTTTCGCCCTTACGGACCTCCTCGAGTACGCCGAGGACGCTCACTGCCTCGTCGTAGTGGCTCTCGATCGAGACCGGACCAGCCTCAGGGTTGACAGCGATAATCTCGGTGCCCACCGCGGCCACGCCCCGTGCCGCCGCGGCGATCTTGGCGGTCATTGCCGCTGTTGTATTCGGATTGATAACCTTGATGCGCATGATGCTTCCCCTCGAGCTGAGTTAGTTTTGGCGCAACAGATCGAGCAAAGTCAGCGCTACCACCTCGGTTGCTTTGCAGAGATCGGATAGCGGTAGCCGCTCATCGGCACGGTGGGCGTTGGCTTCCTCGATGGTGTGCGGGCCAGCGCCGTAAAGGATCACCGGAATGCCACGCGCCGCGTAATGCGGTGCATCGGTGTAGAGGGGCACGCCCCTGGTGGAGACCGGCTCGCCCATGATGCGCGTCGCGTGCGCGCACAGCAGCTCGGTCATCCGCTGGCCGGCCGGCAGCGGCGCGAGAGGTTCGACCACCAGAATGCGCCGCACGGTGATTTTGGCATCTGGGAACGCCTTCCCGGCACCGTCGATGACGGCCATCAGCTCGGCCTCGACCTCGGCCGACCGTTCCTCGGGAATCATTCGCCGATCGAGGCGGAAGGTGATCCGATCGGGCACCACATTGGTATTGATGCCGCCGCTGATCAGCCCGACTGTGAGCTGCGGGCTACCGATCCCCGCCACGGCGGAGACGCGGCGCGTCAGCGTCTTGCGCCAGGCGTAAAGCGCGGAGAGCACGTGGTTAGCGGCTTCCAGGGCGTCGATGCCGGTATATGGCATGGCGGCGTGCGCCGACCGGCCGTCAACCTGGACCTCAAGGTGCAGACAGCCGTTATGCGCGGTCACCACGGCGTAGGAGAAGCCAGCGCAGATCACCAGATCGGGTCGGCTGATGCCTTCGCGCATCAAAAAGCCGGGGCCGATATTGCCGCCCGCCTCCTCGTCGTAGGTGAAGTGAAGTTCGACCGTGCCGGCCAGTGGCGCGCCGCACTGTTCGAGGGCGAGCAGGCTCCAGGCGTAGGTGGCGAAATCGGACTTGGAGACCGCGACGCCACGGCCGTACATCCAACCATCAACGACCTCGGCGCCGTACGGGTCCCTGGTCCAGCCCTCGCCAGGGGGAACGACATCGCCGTGGGCGTTCAGCGCGATCACCGGTCCGTCGCCGAAGCGCTTGCGGACCACCAGGTTGGTGGCGCTTATCATGCCGTTAGCCTTGACGGCGTCCTCGGGGACGCGATGGCGCTCAACCGCTAGCCCTAGCCCTTCGAGCAACTGCGTGGCGCGCTCAGCATGGGCTTGGCAATCGCCCGGCGGGTTGTCAGACGGAACCTTGACGAGCTCGGCCAGGAAGCGCGTCTGCGCGTCGCGTTGGCTCGTGAGGAAGCTGACGATGGTTTGAGCGGCGCGGTCTGTCATGATCGTGGTCCTTCCCGTCATTCAGTGATCCGCCGCAGTGGGCGCGAGATGGCGCAGGAAGTCGGCCAGCACGCGGACCGCGACATCGGCGTCCTCGGCGGTGATGGCCTCGGCGGGGTTGTGGCTGATGCCGCCCGCGCAGCGCACGAACAGCATCCCGATCGGACAGAGCGCCACCATCGCGAGTCCGTCGTGGCCGGCGCCGCTCGGCAGGCGCAGCGGCCTGATCCCCGCCCTGCGAACCGCGGCCTCCATTTGCTCGATCAGGGAAGCGTGGCAGGTGGCAGCCGGCTCGTCGTAGGTCTTGCGCGTGTCGAGCCCGGCCTCGCGTTGCGTGGCGATGCGCTCGAACGCCTCACGAAGTCGAGCAATGGCGTCAGCGCGCACGGCGTTGCTCGGGCTCCGAATGTCGAGCGTGAAGCGGGCTTCGGAGGGAATGACGTTGGTGGCCCCCGGCAGCGCTTCGATCCGACCGACCGTCGCCACCAGATCCGCCGTCGTCCGCATCGCCCGCTCCACCGCGAGAACCATCTCCGCGGCGGCGCAAAGGGCGTCGCGCCGCAGGCGAGGGGGCACGGTCCCCGCGTGGCCCGCCGTGCCGCCCACCGTAATGGCGAAGCGACTGGCACCGTTGATCGCCGTCACGACGCCAAGCGGCAGCTTTTCGGCCTCCAGCACCGGTCCCTGCTCGATGTGTACTTCGCAGTAAGCGAGCGCCTGCTCCTTGCGGCGCGGTATCTCGGTGATCTGCGAGGGACCGCAGCCGAACTGACGCAACGCGTCGCGCACGCTGATCCGATCCGCGTCCTCGGCGTCCAGCGCCGCCGCGTCGAGCGTCCCGGCAATGGCGCGCGAACCGGTCAGCGTAACTGGGAAGCGCACGCCTTCCTCATCGCCAAAGGCGATGACCTCGATGGCGAATGGCAGGCGTTCGCCCGCGGCATTCAGCACTGCAACCACCTGGATCGCCACCACCACGCCCAAACAGCCGTCGTACTTGCCGGCGTTGCGGACCGTATCGATATGCGAGCCAAGGAGGACCGCCGGCAGGCCAGGCTGGCGCCCCTCATAACGCCCGACGACGTTTCCCACCGCATCGATCCGGGTCGCCATGCCAGCGGCCTGCATCCACTCCTGGACGCGCGCGGCGGCGGCCGCGTGCTCGGCGGACAGATAGAGGCGCGTCAGCTGCTCCGGTTCCGCCGAGAAGCCAGCCAGCTCATCAAGCCGCGCCATGACGGTGCGACCGGCGTTCGCTCCCGGCGTCGAAACATGGGCCTGCTCAGCGTGTGACATTGATGCGTTTCCCCTCGCCCGTCCTGATCGCAGCAAGACTGACCGGCCCGCTACACGACCGCGAGCTTCAGCAGATTGGTGTTGCCGGCCACGCCGAACGGCACGCCGGCGGTGATGGCGATGACATCGCCCGATTTGGCGAAGCCCTGGTCCCGCGCCGCCTGGCAGGCGCGGGACGTGACCTCGTCAAGGTTGTCGAGCACATCGACCAGCACCGAATGCACGCCCCAGACGAGTGCCATTTGGCGAGCCACGCCCCGAGCGGCGCTCAGGCTGAGGATCGGCGCGGCCGGCCGCTCACGCGCCGCGCGCAGGCTCGTGTAACCCGAGCTGGTGTAGGTCACGGCAGCCGCCAGCCGCAGCAGGCCCGCGGCCCGGCGCAGCGCGCAGCAAATGGCGTCCGGCAGGTTCGGCTCGGCCTCCGGATGCGCGGCATCGAGCATCAGCCGATACTGCGGGTCCTGCTCCACCTCGCGAATGATCCGATCCATGATTCGCACTGCCTCGACCGGGAATTGCCCCGAGGCGGATTCGGCTGACAGCATTACCGCGTCGGTCCCATCGTAGATCGCGGTCGCCACGTCGGAGGCCTCGGCGCGCGTCGGCGTGGGCGTGGTGATCATCGACTCCAGCATTTGGGTGGCCACGATCACCGGTTTGCCGGCCCTGCGGCAGGCTCGGAGAATGCGGCGCTGGACGACAGGCACTCGCTCGGGCGGCATCTCCACGCCGAGGTCGCCGCGCGCGACCATGATGCCGTCCGACAACCGGACGATCTCCTCGAGGCACTCGATGGCCGCCGGCTTTTCGAGCTTCGCCATGATTTTGGCGCGCCCTCTGACCAAGCCGCGCACCTCCTCGATGTCCTCCGGCCGCTGCACGAAGGACAACGCCACCCAGTCCGCGCCCATGTCGAGCCCGAATTCGAGATCGCGACGGTCCTTGTCGGTGAGAGCGGAGAGCGGCAGCACCGCGCCGGCGACACTCACCCCCTTGCGGTCGGACAGCGAGCCGCCAACCACGACGCGGGTCTCGGCATGATCCGGCCCGCAGTCTTCAACGGAGAGGCGCAGCTTGCCGTCATCGAGCAGCAATTCCACGCCGGGCGAGAGGGCACGGAACACCTCGGGATGCGGCATGCCGACCCGGAGCTCGTTGCCGGGCTTACGGTCGAGATCGAACCGGAACGGCTCGCCCGGACGCAGCGTCGCCCGTCCTTCAGCGAAGGTGCCGACGCGGAGCTTGGGCCCTTGGAGGTCGATTAGCGCGGCGATCGGGCGACCGCTGTCCCGCTCCACGGCGCGGACCGTCTCATAGCGCGCACGATGGTCGTCGTGCGATCCGTGGCTGAAGTTGAAGCGGAACACATCCGCGCCCGCCTCGAACAGGGCGCGAATGATCGCCGGGTCCGAACTGGCCGGGCCGAGCGTGGCAACGATCTTGGCCTTGCGGTGACGATGCATGCTGCACCTGGCCTTGCGGGCCGCCTCCTTGGCTACGCGGTGATGAGGATTGCGCGGAAGTCGTTGACATTGGTCAGCGTCGGGCCGGTGATGACCTGGTCCCCGAGCGCCTCGAAGAAGGTGTGGCCGTCGTTGTCGGCCAGCCGCTCCTTGGCACGAAGCCCTCGCGCCTCGGCGCGTGCCAGGGTGTCGGGCGTGGCGATCGCGCCGGCAATCTCCTCCGCGCCGTCGATGCCGTCGGTGTCGGCGGCAAGCGCATAGACACCAGGCAAGCCGTTGAGATCGATGACGAGCGAGAGCAGGAACTCCACATTGCAGCCGCCGCGACCCTGTCTGCGCACCGTGACCGTGGTCTCGCCGCCCGAAAGCAGCACCGCGGGCGCCGCAACCGGCTGGCCATAGAGCGCTGCCTGGCGGGCGATGCCTGCCATGACCCGCCCGACCTCGCGCGCTTCGCCCTCGATCGCGTTGCCGAGAATAAGCGGGGTCACGCCCGCCTCGCGCGCGAACTCGGCCGCCGCCTCCAGCGACATCTGCGGCGTGGCGATCACGACCGTCTCAGCCCTTGCCAGCCGCGCATCGCCAGGCTTCGGCGTCTCATCCGCGGCCTGCTCCAAATGGCGCAGGACAGCCGCGGGCTCGGTGATGCCATACTTCGCCAACACGCTACGCGCGTCGGTGAAGGTCGTCGTGTCGGCGACCGTGGGACCCGAGGCGATCACCGATGGGTCGTCAGCCGGCACATCCGAGATTACCAGGGTAACCACTCGCGCCGGATACGCCGTTGTGGCGAGCCGGCCTCCCTTGATCGCCGAGAGGTGCTTGCGAACGCAGTTCATCTCGCCGATGTGGGCGCCCGAACGGAGCAGCGCGCGATTGATCGCCTGCTTATCCTCGAGCGTAAGGCCAGGCGCAGCAAGGCTGAGCAGTGCCGAGCCGCCACCGGAGATGAGCGCAACCACCAAGTCGTCTTGGGTGAGTCCCTGCACCATGTCGAGAATCCGCGCCGCCGCTGCGGTGCCCTCCGCGTCGGGCACGGGATGGGCTGCTTCAACGATTTCGATTCGCCGGCAGGGCACCACATGGCCGTAGCGGGTGATAACCAATCCCGAGAACGGTCCCGGCCAGTGTTCTTCGAACGCGCGGGCCATCGCAGCCGCGGCCTTACCGGCACCGACAACAACGGTCCGACCGGCAGGCGGCGTTGGCAGATGCACCGGCACCACCTTGGCGGGATCCGCCGCCGCCACTGCTGCGTCAAACATCTGCCGTAGCAGCACTCTGGGATTGCTCGTCGGAATCGCGTCTTCTCCCTGTCCTCAGAGTACCGGGAGCGGCGGCAGCGGTTCGTCCAGCCATTGGCGCGATAACCGGTCGAGATCGCCGTTGAGCTTGCTGTGATAGACGAAGACATTAACCCAGTTCAGAAGGTCGGGCTCATCTCGCGGCACACCGATCCCGGGAGGCGACTCGGCGATGCGGAACTTTGCGACAACCGGCTTACCGGGATGCTGCCTGACCAGCGAGGCCACGACGACGTTGCCGGTTGCGAGAAGCTCAGCACGACCGGACAGGAAGGCATCGACAGTCGCGCCATTGTCGTCGAAGCGCAGAATCTCGGCGCCTTTTGGCGCCATGCGGGTGAGTTCGCGGTCCTCGACCGTGTCGTGGGTCACAGCTACTTTCTTGCCAGCGAGATCGGCCGGGCCGCTCACCGCGAGGCCAGGCGCACCGAATACCGCTGAGAAGAACGGTGCATAGGGCGAGGAGAACGCGATTGCCTTGGCCCGCTCCGGAGTGATGCCAAGATTGGCAACCACGAGATCAGCGTCGTGAGTTAACAGGGAGGCGATGCGATTGACGCTCGGCACCGGCACCAGCTTGAGCCGCACCCCGAGTTCCTTGGCGAGCAGCCGCGCAACCTCGATATCATAGCCCTGCAGCTTGCCGTCGCTGGCTTTAGCGCCGAACGGTGGAAGATCCTGCGGCACAGCGATCCGCACCACGCCGGCGGTGAGAATATCGTCAAGCGCGCCAGCAATGGCTGGCCCGGCCGCCAGCCCGAACATAATGACAAGCGCGCCGAAAAGGGCAATCCACCAGCTCCGCGCAGGTCTTGTCTTTGTCACGTCCCATATCCTCCCTTGAGGGGTCATCGCCCGCATTTCGCAGGTGCTGATCACGACAACGGCGCCGGGGTTGCCGGGAGAGCTGGCCGCGTATCTGGTGCTCCGGCGGCGGTCTCATCGAGCGTGACGGTAACCTCACCGTCGAGCACACGGCGTACTTGCTCGCGATTCAGGTCCTTCTCCCAGGCACCGATCACGACTGCGGAGACGGCGTTGCCGATCATGTTGGTGAGCGCTCGGCCAATCCCCATGAACCAGTCCACGGCGAGCACCAGTACGAGACCGACAACCGGCAGGTCGGGGATGGCGGTCAGGGTCGCCGCGAGGATGACGATGGCCGAACCAGGGATGCCATGCGCTCCCTTCGAGGTCAGGAGCGCAACCCCGAGGATGGCGAGCAGCTGCCCGAAGGACAGCGGCGTGTTGGTGGCCTGGGCAACAAACAACGCTGCCAGCGTCAGGTAGATCGAGAAGCCATCGAGGTTGAAGGAATAGCCCGTGGGGATGACCAGTCCGACGGTAGACTCGCCGACGCCCAGGCGCTCGAGCTTGCGCATAAGCTGAGGCAGAACCGCGTCCGACGAGGCCGTGCCCAGCACGATCACCAGTTCCTCACGAATATAGTTGAGAAACTTCAGGATGCTGAAGCCGACCAGGCGCATTACGAAACCCAGGACGAGAAGCACGAAGGCGATGCAGGCGATATAGAAAACCAGGACCAGCATGCCGAGCTCGGCGAGCGAGCTGACGCCGTATTTGCCGACCGTAAACGCGATCGCGCCGAGCACGCCGAGTGGTGCCAGCTTGACGATGAAGAACATGATTTGGAAGAGAATGTGCGAGAATCGCTCGATGAAATCTCCGACGAGCTTGGCCTTCTCGCCCAGGAGCGACATCGCAGCGCCGAACAGGATCGCCAGCAACAGGACTTGCAGCACATCGCCTTGGGCGAACGCGCCAGTAAATGTGGTCGGGATGATCCTCATCAGAAAGGCGACGGCCCCGCCTTTCACTGCGCCGACATGTGCCGTATAGCTGCTCAACGCTGAGGCATCGAGCGTTCGTGGATCGATGTTCATGCCGGCACCGGGGTGCAGCGCATAGGCCAGCACGACGCCGATGATCAGCGCGAAGGTGGTGAGGACTTCGAAGTAGACCACCGCTTTGAGGCCGACCCGGCCAACCCTCTTGAGGTCCCCGGCGCCGATGATGCCCAGAACCACCACGCAAAAGACGATTGGTGCGATGATCATCGTGATCAGCTTGATAAAGGCATCGCCGAGCGGCTTGAGGCTTTGGGCGAAGTCAGGCGCCACGGTGCCGAGCACGATGCCCAGGATCAGGGCAACGACAACCTGGCCGAATAATGAGCGCACGAACGTACGCATTTCGTCTCCTCCCAACGGGGCATCAAACCCCCTTTTTGACGCGGCCCTTCTGCCGCTATTAGGCGAGAAACCTCGCCAGAAAACGCCAGCCTCTTGCCGGCGACGATTCAGTCTGCCGGCCGGCTGCCGATCTCATAGTTGGCTAGCATCTCCAGCGCCCGCACCATGCCAGAATGATCCCAGGCCGAGCCGTCATGCGCCGCGCAGGCATTGAACAACTCCTGGCACGCCGCGGTGTTTGGCAAACTGATCCGGAGCTGCTTCGCGCCCTGCAGCGCGAGATTAAGATCCTTCTGGTGCAGCTCGATGCGAAAACCCGGCTCGAAGTTACGTTTAATCATGCGTTCGCCATGCACCTCGAGGATGCGCGAATTGGCGAAGCCGCCCATCAGCGCCGCGCGCACCCTGGCCGGATCGGCGCCCGCCCGGGCAGCGAACAGCAGCGCTTCGCCGACCGCCTCGATGGTCAGCGCGACAATGATTTGATTGGCAACCTTGGTGGTCTGCCCATCGCCGTTGCCGCCGACCAGCGTGATGTTCTTGCCCATCAGCTCAAACAAAGGCTTGACCTTGTCGAACGCCGCCTGTGATCCGCCGACCATGATGGTCAGTGATGCAGCCTTGGCTCCGACGTCGCCGCCGGACACCGGAGCATCGAGATACTCGCAGCCCAGCTCGTTGATGCGCCGCGCAAAGTCCTTGGTGGCGATCGGCGAGATCGAGCTCATGTCCACCACAATCTTGCCGCGCGATAGTCCCTCGGCCACACCATCCCTACCGAACAAGGCAGCTTCTACATGCGGTGTGTCTGGCACCATGGTGATGACCACGTCGGACTTGCTCGCCACCTCCTTGCCAGAGGTACACGCTGTCGCCCCAGCGCGGAGCAGGTCCTCGGGGAGCTCGCCGATGTCATGCACATACAGCGTATGGCCGCCCTTCTGTAGATGTTCCGCCATAGGCCGGCCCATGATGCCAAGGCCGATGAATCCGACGTTCATGTCTCTCACTCCGCCGTTCGTTTTCTATGATTCCGGGCCGAGATACGCAGCGGCCCAGCCGAGCCCGACGCTGGTAGCGGCGCGCGGTCTGTATTCGCACCCGATCCACCCGGAGTAGCCTTCCTGGTCGAGAAGATCGAACAGGAAGGGGTAATGAATCTCGCCCGTTCCCGGCTCGTTGCGGCCGGGATTGTCGGCGACCTGTACGTGTGCGATCCGGTCCTTGAAGCGGCGGAATGTCGCAGCCAGCTCGCCGTCCATCCGACTCTGGTGATAGAAGTCGTATTGTAGGAACAGGTTGTCCGAACCGACCTCATCGGCAACCGCGATGGCCTGTGCGGCGTGGGTCAGCCAAAAACCAGGAATATCCTTATCGTTGACTGGCTCGATCAGCAGCTTGACCCCCGCCGCCTTCAACTGGTCAGCGGCATAGCGTAGGTTCCGAACCACGATATCCCGTACCGCCTCGGGATCGTGGCCTGGGCGGGGGATCCCGATCAGGCAGTTCACCTGCGGGCAATCGAGCACAGAGGCGTATTCGACGGCGCGGCCCACGCCGTCCTGGAACTCGCCCAGGCGCTCCGCCTGGCAGGCGATGCCACGGTCGCCCTTGTCCCAATCGCCGGCGGGCAGATTATGGAGTACCTGCACGAGGCGATTCCTCCGGAGTGCTTCGGCGAGCTGCTCCTTCGGGAAGGGATAAGGGAACATATATTCGACTCCCGAGAACCCGTCCGCCCCAGCCGCCGCGAAACGCTCGAGGAACGGATGCTCGTTGTAGAGCATCGTCAGATTGGCGCAGAACTTCGGCATGCTTCTCTCGTTTCCTCTACCGGCTAATCGAGCAGCGCGATCGCGGTCGGCGCGTCCGCCTTGCCTTCCGCAAGATCCTCGAACTCGGTGATGTTGTCGATTTCGGTCCCCATCGCGATATTGGTGACGCGCTCGAGGATGATCTCGACGACCACCGGCACCTGATGCCGGGTCGTCAGCTTTTTCGCCTCTTCCAGGGCGGGCAGAATGTCGTCCGGCCTGAACACCCGAAGCGCCTTACAACCGAGGCTTTCGGCCAGGGCGACGTGGTCCACGCCATAGCCGTTCAGCTCGGGCGCGTTGATATTCTCGAACGAGAGCTGGACCGCGTAGTCCATTTTGAAACCACGCTGTGCCTGGCGGATCAGCCCAAGGTAGGAGTTGTTCACTACGACATGGATGTAAGGCAGGTTGAACTGCGCACCGACAGCGAGTTCCTCGCTCAGGAACTGGAAGTCGTAGTCACCGGACAGCGCAACGATCTCTCGCTCCGGATCGGCCACGCGCACCCCGAGCGCAGCCGGTATGGTCCATCCGAGCGGCCCGGCCTGGCCGCAATTGATCCAGTTGCGCGGCCCGAACACGTGCAGGAACTGCCCCCCGGCGATCTGTGACAGCCCAATCGTGCTAACGTAGCAGGTTTCCCGGCCGAAGGCGCGGTTCATCTCCTCGTAAACGCGTTGCGGCTTGATCGGCACATCGTCGAAGTGGGTGCGGCGCAGCATCGTGCGTTTGCGCTCGCGGCACTGTTCGACCCAGGCCGAGCGATCCTTCAGTCGAGCTGCGTGTTGCCACTCGGCGGCAATTTCTACCAGCTGCTCGAGCGCCGCCCGGGCATCGGAAACGATGCCGTAGTCGGGCTCGAACACGCGGCCGATCTGGGTAGGCTCGATATCGATATGCACGAACTTGCGGTCGCGCGTATAGGTTTCAATCGAGCCGGTGTGGCGGTTGGCCCACCGATTGCCGATACCGAACACGAAATCCGAGGCGAGCAGATTGGCGTTGCCGTAGCGATGCGCGGTCTGCAGCCCCACCATGCCGACCATTAGCGGATGATCGTCCGGTATCGCGCCCCAGGCCATCAACGTCGGGATCACCGGCACGCCGGTGATCTCGGCAAAGCGCACCAGGAGGGCGGAGGCATCAGCATTGATCACCCCACCGCCGGCGACGATCAGCGGCCGCTCGGCGTCGTTCAGCATGGTCAGCGCCTTCTCGACCTGGGTCTGGGTGGCGCGCGGCTTGTAGACCGGCAGCGCAGCATAAGTTTCGGCGTCGAACGTGATCTCCGCCATCTGAACATCGAAAGGCAGGTCGATCAGCACAGGTCCGGGGCGGCCGGAGCGCATGACGTGGAATGCCTGTTGGAACGCCCGCGGTACGAGCGCCGGTTCGCGCACAGTCACCGCCCATTTGCTAACCGGCTTGGCGATCGCCTCGATGTCGACTGCCTGAAAATCCTCCTTATGTAGCTTTGCGCGCGGCGCTTGGCCGGTGATGCAGAGGATCGGGATCGAGTCACCCCAGGCCGAGTAGAGGCCGGTGATCATGTCGGTGCCCGCGGGCCCGGATGTGCCGATGCATACGCCGATTTTGCCCGCCTGGGCGCGAGTATAGCCCTCGGCCATGTGGGAGGCAGCCTCAACGTGGCGCGCGAGCACGTGCCGGATGGAGTTCCGCGTCCGCATCGCCGCGTATAAAGGGTTAATTGCGGCGCCGGGAACACCAAACGCCGCGGTGATGCCTTCGAGTTCCAAAACTTGCACCGCCGCGGCCGCCGCTGTCATTCGCGTCATGCTGCATCACCCTCCCGTTTTCTTTGGCATCGGAACGTGCGGGTGGCTTGTACGACTTAACCAAGGTTGGCACAATGAGATTCGGAGGTCTTTCCGCTGTATGGAAAACGGGCCGGATTATGCTGTAAACAACCTCACTTAATCTTGGATGAACACCGAAATGACCCGGCTTTTTGTACCCGAGGCTCATTCCACAATGCGGAAAAAGTAAATGCAGGCGGCTGCCTCTGTCAGGCGGCTGCACTCGCCCGGCCACCCAACGCCGCCGTCAGCTCGTCGGCTATTCGGCGAACCGCTGCGCCAAGTTCCACCATCCGCTCGGGAGAGATACGTACGGTCGGTCCCGAGACCGACACCGCCCCCAACGGGGCGCCATCCTCGTCCAATACAGGCGCCGCTACGCAGCGCAACCCCGCCGCATATTCTTCGTCATCCACGGCGAACCCTTGCCGGCGGACCTGCTCGAGCTGGCGCAGCAGTTGGGGAGGAGTATCGATCGTGTGGGGGGTGAATACCGGCAGACCGCGATGATGGATGATCTTTGCGGCCTGGGTTGGCGGCAGGGCCGCGAGAATAGCCTTGCCGAGTGCTGAGGCATGCATGAAGACCCGGCCCCCTGGCTTCGCAATAGCACGCATCAGCTGTCGGCTTTGCACCTGGCCCAGATAGACGGCCATGCCCTCGTCCTCTACGGCGAGGTTCGCCGTCTCCCGCGTCTCCTCCATCAGGCGCTGCAAGTAAGGGCGCGCGGCCCGCCCGATATCGCGCGTATGTAGAAATGCGTTACCAACAGTGAAGGCCTGCACACCGATAAGCCAACGCGCCAACTCGCGGTCAAACTGGACGAACCGCTGCTGCTGCAGCGTGGTGAGTAAGCGGTGCGGGTCGAAGGCGCGAGCCCGGCGGTGCGGGCGACCTCCGTCAGACTTGTGCCGTCCTCGTGCTGGGCGACGATGGTCAGCATGGTGAGCGCGCGGGTCAGTGCCTGCACGTTCCCGCTACGTTGGGCGGCCTGAGCAACCCCGCGTTTACCGACTGGCCGGGATGCTGGTTTGGTTGAGGACTTAGCCAAGGCAACACCTCCGATCGCGGGTCGGTCCAATGTGGTGGCAGCTACGCTTCCGCGTGGTGGAAGCCCAGTCAAGCTGCCGTGGCGGGGTGGTCGGATTGTTCCGTAGCCCCCCTCCATTCCACGGACCGGCGCGACTGTTCCGCGCAACCTGTGCCGTTAAGACTATTCCACCATGTGGAAAATACGCCCCAACCGGCCTTGATCTTCGGATGCCCTGTGTGGGGTGGAAGGCCCATCCGTGCGAAAACGTACGCTAGTGCCCTGAGTTGCTCATATTGCCGGGTATAACCGCTTCAGTTTGATGCGGGCATCGACAGTGGTGAAGTGCCAGTCTGCCTTCGTGTGGTTCTTGTTTCGATCTTTCTGCCACGCGGCGACTTCCTCGATCAGGGTCTGCCTGTCCGGGATTTGCCGATCGAGGCACTGCACCGACAGGACGCTGAGTTCTGATTCGGCCATATCCAGCCAACTGCCATGCTTGGGCGTGTAATGCCACTCGAACCGCTCGACGAGGCGGCGCGCCTCGGCGGGCGGAAAGGCTTCGTAGAGCGAGGCCGGCTTGTGGGTGTTGAGATTGTCCTGCACCAGGACGATCTTGCTCGCGGCGCGAAAGTGCGTGTCGGACAAAGCCTTGAGCAGTTGGGCATAGTCCAGCGCGGCGTGGCGGTCGGTTATCTCGACATGGCGCCAGCCTTCCAGCGGCGCGAATAGCATGAACAGATTGACGGTGCCGTTGCGCTCATACTCGCAGTCGTACCGTGCTGGCTGTCCAGGCTTTGCCGGAACTGGCACGCGGGTTTCCTTGACGAGCTGTTTCGTTGTCTCGTCCAGGCAGACGACGGGTCGGTCTGGATCATGCGGCCGCTGGTAGACCTCCAGCACATCCTCCATGCCGGCTACGAAGGCAGCGCTGGCTTCTGGCGGGATGACCCATTGCTTCTGGAGATGAGGTTTGAGCGAATTTTTTTGAGCGTCCGTCCGATGGTGTTATCGCTGGCGCGATCGACGATGTTCAGCTCCACCACGGCGGTTTCCAACAGCATCAGCGTCCACCGCTTCCGTCCTTTGGTGGCGGAGAACAAGCGAGCGCGATCAGCTTGGCCTCGGCGGCGCCGTCGAAGATGGGCTTTCGAGCTGAGTTGGGCGAGTGTTTGCGGGTCAAGGCGGCATCAACTCCGCCCTCCACCAATTGCTGACGTGTGCGGGCGACGGTGTCGACGCTGGTATCCAACGCCTCGGCAATTTCGCCGTCACTCCACGCATCGCCGGCCTCGGAGGCGTCGGCCTTCAGCAGGATGCGTGCCTTCAGTAGCTGGCGGGCCGGGGCTTTGCCCTTTTGGATCAGCACATTGAGCCGTTCACGCTCATCGCTACTGAGCTTTACGATGTACTTCTTCACGACAGGTTGTTTCGCGGTCACGACACATCTCCGGGTTACCGGAGATACCGACTCAGAAATCACCCGCAGAATCAACGACGTGGGGTACTAGCGTATTGCACGCAATATTGAGTGTCGGGTTAGCGCCAGGGGTCCGCCGCAACCCGAGTTCCAGGTCGCTGTTGCTCCGTGATCCCGGCGTTCCCTCTTGGGTCAAGCCATAACCCGCTCAGGCACCACTTCGGCGCGGCGCCGGGGTGACTGAAAATAGCTGCCGCTGGGAATGACATGCGCATGGGCCAGCGGCGAGACGCGGGCAAGGGTTTCATCGCTGACCGACTGGCCAGCTTCGCGGAGCTGAGCAACGATGCGGGTCATCTGCACGGTGTTCCAGACAAGCACGGCGTTGGAGAGTAGGCAGCTGGCCTTGTTCATGACTTCCTCGTAGTCGCCGGAACGGAGATCGCCCTGGTTGGCGAAGAAGAGATGTTTCGCGAGGATGTGGCGGAACTCGCCGCGATTGAGCTGCAGCTGGATGGCCTGGCGCAGTGGTTCCTCATGAATATAGCGAAGAATATGAATTGTTTTTGCCAGCCGGCCGAGCTGAGTGAGCGCGCCGGCGAGGCCGTCGGCGGCGGGCGCGTTGATGAGCCGCTGCATGACAACATGCGCTGGGGTCAGCCGATCCTTCAGAGAGGCGGCGAGGCGGACGAGTTCATCCCACTGCTCAATGATGAGATCGAGGTTGATGGTATTGCGGAACAGGGGCTGCAGCGGCCCGTAGTCGGCGGCTCGGTCGACGCGGCTGAGCACCTGGTCGGGCAGGTCCTTCAATCGCGGCATGAAGCGGATGCCCAGCAATGTGCAAAACCGAAGAGGTGTTCGGTGAAACCGTGGGTGTCGGATGTGTGCTCGCGGACCGGCAACACCGTGTCGTTATCAAGAATGCCGCCGAGCACGTAACCCGCTTCGCGCGGCGTGCAAGCGATCACCTGCGTGACGTAGACGCTATGTTGATCGGCGGTGTGGGTATAGAAGGCAAGCGCCCGGTCATAGTAGCCGAAGTACCGCGGGTAGACGCTGCCGAGCAGGCTGTCGCGCTGAACCATAAAGCGCTGACCATCCGACGATGACCGGCTACCATCACCCCAGATGGAGCTAAGCGGCAGGCTATGATGGTAGTTGACGAGGATGGTGTTCGCGGCCTTCAGAGTCTCGTCGCGCAGGAACCATCGGCTTGTGTCCTGCAGCATCTGGGCGGTGAGGTCGTCGACGCTCTGGCTCATCGCCGCCACGCCGAGATTGGTGCCATGGGCAATCAGGGCTGCCAGCAGCGATCGATACGGATCCCGTTCACGCGGCGTATAGCCGCCGAGTGGTTGAAGGGCACGTGTGAAGCCGCACCATTCATCGACGTCCTGCAAGACATCTTCGATCCGCACCCGGGGATAGCTGGCGCGGAAGGTTTCGCGCAGCTGTTTCAACTCGCGCGAGATGGGCAGCGCATCACGCCGCTTGAGCTTGAGGCGACCGTCATCCACGCGGGCAAAGCGGTTGCGCGGCAGGCCATCCGCCGCGGCTCGAGCGACGCGATCGAACTCGGCGAGCAGTCGGCTGAGAAAGTCGTTGGGATCGGCAGGCAGATCAAGCTGGTGATAAGCCTGAGGCCGATGGTCCTGCCAATTGCCGCTGTCGTAGATCAGATTCCAGAACGAGACATGCTCACGGCTTTCGGTGAGGAACAGGCCGCCAGCACGCAGCGCACCGCGAGTGCGAGCGCCAGTTCCCAAATCCGACGGTCGATCTTGCCATTCTCTACCAGGCAAGGCCGCCAGTCGACCGGGACGAAGCCGCATGGATCATCCTGCGTCAGGTACTTTGCGTGCACCGGCATCGAGGGCACGTACGATCTCGATTGCTTGCAGCAGAGCCTCGCTGCCGGCGGCAGCCTGGAACGGCAGCCCGAAGAAGCTGGGCAGGTATTGGCGCAGCGTGCTGTAGTGCGACAGCATGGCATCGCGCTCGCCACGCTGTTCCAGCCGTTCGTAGGCGCGACAGTCCAGGGCCGCCTGTGCCAGCTTCGGCGCGTCCACAGCGGCGCGGAACGCGACCACGGTCTGATCGCCATCTGCATCCATCAGGGCATCAACCGCGCCGAGCATGCGATGCAATCCATCGCCGGCCTGACGGTGCAGATGCTTGCGCTGCTTCTCGACAGTGTTGCGGGACTGCCTGGCCACTTCCGTCAGCAAGAGGTCATTCATCTCGACGATGTGGTCGACCAGGATTTTGCGCGCTTCGACCAGGTAGCAGGCGACCAGCGTGTAGCGCTTGGCGGGTGCAAAGCGTCGGAGATCGCCGGCATCATAGCGGCGACCAAGTTCACCAAGCTGGCATATAATGCCCGGCTCGAACGCATCGAGTCCGGTACCGTCGACGAGCAGGTTTTCAATCAGGTGCAGGCGGACGATGGCGCCTTTGATCACCCGGGCACTCGGTGCCCGCGGGTAGTCTTTCAGCCGGAACAGGCTGGAACGGGCGTCGCCACGGGGTACCTCCAGCAGCAGGTCAATCGATTCCCGCAACTTGGCTGGTAGGCGCGTGGCGACCATCTCGAACAGCTCGGCGGTTGCCTGTGCAACGACGGAGTTGACGATGCGTTCAAGCGTGCCCGGCGCCGGCAATATGATGCGCCAGCTACGCAGCCTGTCCTCGGCATGCACAAGCAGCTCGGCCGCACCGCGTCCTTCCGCAGCGCCCTGGCGCAGCCAGTCGCGCAACCTGATGGCTGCGCTTTGATCGAAGGGGGCGAGGCCAAGGTAGCGACGGATGCGTTGCGCCTGCTCGCGCTCGGTCGGTTCGCGCTCTGGGGGGCCAAGGAAGAGAACAGGCGCCAGCCCGAGCTGGCGTGACAGGTGATTGACGATTCTGAGCGGCGCCTGCCGGTAATCGTCGAGGAACCGGCCATGGATGCGCAACATACACAGCTGCAACGCATAGCGCGCTTGTGATCGGCCCCACGGCAGCGGCTGATCTCGCGCGGGTCTGCCGGCGAGAGGCTCCAATGTTGAGCGAGCTCGTCTTCGCTCGGATCGGCAGTAATTCCGATCCTGCGCGGGGATGGCACCCCGAGATACGGGTCAGCCGTCGACATTGAGGTGTGACCGCTCCAGATCCGCCGCGAGATCTTCCTCCGACGGCCGCGTATAAACGGCCGTGGTGTCGAGCAACTCGTGGCCGAGGAGCGTGGCCAATTCGACCAGCTTGCCGGGATTGTCGTGCAGATAGCCGAGCGCGAAGGTGTGTCGCAGCGTATGGGCTGAACCCGGCACGCGTTTCACACGCGCCCGCCGCGCGACACTGGCAATAACCGCCTGGATCGAACGCACCGGCAAGGCGCCCTCGCGGTTGCTGATGAACAACGGCTCGGCTTTACTTACTGACGACCGGGTGTCGAGATAGGCTCTGATCGCCCGCCGTGCCGTGGCATTCAGCGGCACCTCGCGCGCTTTGAGTCCCTTGCCCTGGCGGATCCGTAAGCTGCCAGAGCGATCATTGATGGTGACATCACTAACCCGAAGCATGGCGAGTTCACCGATGCGGATTCAGGTTTGCAGCGTCAGTTGCATCAGCGCGTAGTTGCGCACGGCAAGGCCGTGGCCAGAAGCGCCGGCAGCGCGCAGCATGGCGTGCACCTCGGAGTCAGTCAGACCGACCGGTTGGCGGTTGCGCGCCGTGCGCACCGGCCGCACGTCAGAGACGACGTCAATGGCGAGCATACCGCTGGTATGGGCCCATCGGCCGAGTCGGCGCAGCGCTTCCAACCGGCGATTGATGGTCGCCGGGCGGCGGCCAGCAGCAATCATCTGTTGGCGGTAGGCGCTCAGGTCGTAGCCGGCGAGTGGGCCGGGCTCGAACGAGGCGTCCTGCACGCCCTTATACCAGCGCAGGAAGTGGCGCAGATCGTACCGGTAGCCTCGCAGCGTCGCCGGCGACAGGTCCTCACGCGCCAGGCTGGCAAGAAACTGCACCAGCCGCGGGGGATCGCCCGCCTCGGGCGGCGGCGCCGCTAGCGCTGCCTGTATTGCACGCAATGTCATCCCCCGCGTTAGGCACCCGGGTTATTGCGTGCAATATGGCCGCCAGGAACGGAACATGCCAGCCAATGCATATTGCACGCAGTGATTGCACGCAATAATCCGCGGTTTTGTGCCGCCTCAACAACGCCTGTAGCGCTGAGGGCGCGAAATCGTAGGAATTCAGTCCGTGCTCACGTTTCTTACCGTACGTTTTCGCACGGATGGGCCTTCCACCCCATCACACCCAAAATCGCGTTGGGCCGGCTCGGGCATTTGCAGGGCCTCGGCCGGACAACATCGAAGGGGAGGCCCATGAGCGATGCCAACACAAACACCGCGCTCTCCGCACTGACCGCCGGCGCATCGCGGCAGCGCCTGGCGGAGCAAGCGCTCCAGATCCGGCGGCTGCAGATGGTCGCTCAAAGCAAAATCAGGCTCAGACAGAGCTGCTGCCTCTGGCCCTCAAGGAGCCCCCAGGCTGGGTGCCCGCAACCTGGTCAGCGGCAATCACCGCGGCCGGCGTGATTCTGAGCTGGCTCTTGTGGAGCTCAATCCTCCCGGAGCCGAGCACGATGCAGTTGGCTGGCGCTGGCACGTGGTGCGCATTCCTCCTCGTTCTGGAAGTCGTGCGCCGCGGCGGCCCGAGCTTCACAGGCAGAAGCCGGATGTCCGTCAAATCGGGTAGAGTAGTCCATGCCCAGCATTACGCGCGCTTCCGCTCTGGCTGCAACCGCAACTTGGCTTATGGTCGCGTCATGGAGCGGCGCATACGCAACGTCGTTCACTGAACTCGGGGCGGGAGAGGTCTCCTGCCGGACCTGGACTACCGACCACCAGCAGAGCGATGCGCAGAGTTGGTATAAGGCTGTTCAGGAAGAGCAATGGGTCGTGGGCTTTCTGACCGGCGTGGCTGCTACGAAAGCCGGAGAGGCCGTGACATACGACCGGGGCTCCGATCCTCTCGCCGGCGCTGATTGGGACGGCGTGATGAACTGGATCTCCAACTACTGCGCCACCCGCGCAACAAGCAGCATTGATAGCGCCGCCGAAAAATTTGTCTTGTTCCGGAAGAGGAGCGCCCGATGAGCGCACGCGATCCCTGCGGATCCCGCGGATTGACGACCCCAGCCTTCGGGTACACGCCGCCTTCGGGGGCAACCGCTTTCGACAGCATATCTTTGGCTTGGTCCGGTGTGCCGAGCTGCTGTTGTTGGGCGAAAGCGGCACCTGAAAGAGCAAGCCCTGACACGGCACCGATAATGAGTGCGCGCATCTCAGTTCCCCCCATTGTCAGCAAGCCAGGGCGCTTGTCCCGACCCTTCGCTCCGCTCACGCCGGCGTCCTCGTAGACTTTGACCACTTCCCAGCCCTTAGCTGCCGCGACGGCTAGTCCATAAGCAGCGGGCCGACGCGATCCATATCGCCGGAATCCAGGGTCGCTTCCGCGCGCTTGCGCAACACCCTAGTACGAGCGGCAGTAGCTTCCTGGGGCGCGCCGGGAACTTCCTGCGCACGACGCGAGATCTCGACCATCGAACTCCGGGCGCGAAGTAAAAGATCGCGGCGCTCGGGGTCCGCTATTGTAATGCGGAAGCCGGTTTCTGGGAGCCGACGGAACCCGGGCCCGGCAGGGCGAGCCGCAATTTGCGGCCTAAGAAGGACAGAAATGCCGATCTCTTGGCGTTGCATCCCAATTTGGTACCGTCCTGCGAAAGGCTCAAGGGTGCGATCAAGTTGATGACGACTGCCTAATTCATTCCAAACCCCTGTCAGCACGCACCGTTCATGAGATGCAACCAGGCAGGGAGGCATATCTCATGACACGGTTTTCGAAGATTCTCATAGCGACGGCTTGCGGAATCGCACTGGCCGGGGGCCCAGTCCTGGCGCAAGGCGCAGGCGGTGCTGGTGGAGCGGGTGGCGCAGCTGGCGCTGGAGCAGGGGCAACAGGCAGCGGTGGAACAGGGAGCGGCGCGATGGGCGCTGCCGGCGGCAGCAACGGGAGCGTTCCCCGGAACGGCGAGATGGGCGCCGGTGCCGGAACGACGACGGCCCAGGGTGGAACCGCTACGCTGCCTCGGGGTGGCACGACGACCGCCGGTGGTATGGGAGCCCCGGGGGGTGGTGGCGGAACAAGGAGCGGGGCCACCGGGCAATCCACCAGCCAATAAGACCTTATCTGGGTTGGCCATCCACTCCGAGCCAGCGGTCACCGTTACTCTGATAACCGTCCCCGGACGTAAGGCGAAGAGTAGGAGAGTAGGGAGGCTGCTGAACGTACCGCGCGGATACAGGATGCCTATTCCGGCTTGACCTTTACCCATCCGGCGGGGGCAGCGTGAACGACCCCTTTTAGTTCTGGATGCAGCCCCTCGAACCGCGGCACGAACCGTATGACAGAACCGGTTGCCGCTTCGTAAGCCGCGGATGCTGCCATCAGGTGATGCCGTGGGCGGAAATGACCATAGATGATTCCGTGCGCCGATAGGAACCGCTGTGCCTGGAAGGGTGATTTGAACCGTTGCATCTGCCGCTCGCGTCGCCGGGTCGGCCGGCGCGAATTTTCAGCCCGGTTGTTTAGATATCGGCTGGTCCGATGCCGGACCTCCGGCAGGACCGCGCGTTTCGCCACTCCGTAACTCCGCAGGCCATCGGTGATCAGGCGCCGTGGTTTGTACTGCAGCCCGCGGAGTAGGCGCTTGAAGAAGCGTTTGGCGGCAGCGGCGTTTCTACGATTCTGCACCAGAATGTCGAGCACGACGCCGTGCTGGTCGACCGCACGCCAGAGATAGTGCCGCTCTCCGTTGTTCCGGAGGAACACCTCGTCGAGGTGCCAGGTATCGCCTGGTCGCGGCCGCCGCCGGCGCAGCTTATCGGCGAAGCTCCGGCCGAATTTCAGGCACCAGCGCCGGACGCTCTCGTAGGAGACGATCACGCCCCGTTCGGCCAGCAGCAGCTCAACATCCCGCAAACTCAGGCTGAACACATAGTAGAGCCACACAGCGTGGGCGATGATCTCGGCGGGGAAGCGGTGCCCGCGGTGCGGGTCGGGTGACTGGCTCATCTCGCCAGCCTGGCTCAGCCAGGTCGTTCCGGCCAGTGCCCATCAAGGTGACAATGCCGGTTCAAGCTTTGGTTGGGGGCACCCGTCCGTGAATCGGCGGTGCGGAGGGCCGAAGAGGGCACGCTGTGCGCGCCACCTCGGCGCTTGCGGCGAATCAGCGCAGTTTTCTACGCCACGCACTCCGCCGCTTGTGACATTGGCGGCGGACACGCGGTCACCTCGGGACCGCGTGCCTTCCTCCCAACAACCTTGGGCCTCCGTTTAACTGGAGGCCCTCTTTTTCCCACCGCCATCAGCCGGGTATTGCGCCGAATCGGCGCGCTTCTCTATCGGGTCGTCTCCGCTCCCTATCCATCGGGCGAGCGGATGTTCTCCCTGACAAACAACTTGGGCCTTTGCCAACCGGCGGAGGCCCGTTTTGTTTATCAGCATGCGCACATTTGCGCATCCTCGGAAACTCCTTTCCCCCCTCTGAAGCAGGGCAACCTTCCCAATCAAGCGGCTGCGGCTCGGAATGCGGCCGTACAGGCTGCTCCCACAGTGTGAGTGTCGGTCGTGTCCGCACCATGTCTGTGATTGCCGGCGCTGACTGGGGTAGTGTTTGCGATGCTGACGGCGCCTGTTAGCCGGAGATCCCCGACCCGGGGTAAAAAAGGTGGTAGCGCGGTAGCAAACTGCCGCGCATTTAGATACCGCTTCCGGGGCCCCCCAGCGGGCAAAAGAAAGCCGCCCTGGGAAGGGCGGCAAGTTAAGGAGGAAAGCCGGGGGCGCCACCGCCACGGGGCGCCCCCGAACCTGGACACCGGGCGTTCGCCCCTGGTGCCCAGGTACCTTCTATCAGGACCCGTTGCAGATGACGAGACTGTTCAAGTAATTTGTGTTGTTGCCCGCGACCTCAGGTTGTGAGCATAGCGCTCGCCGGCGGTTCACAACCGCTAGGGCGGCCTCACCACGGGCGAACGATCTCGGGCGTTATAAGCCCCTTGTCGGAGGCGCCGAGTTCGGATTCCGGGTGTATCCGCAGGGCTCTGTCAGCTTTCGAGCCTGCTCGGAGCAACATTGGGGAGCTCCTGTTCAAGCAGCTTCCAGAATACCAAGCGCGATGGCTGTCCGGCGCATGTAGTGAAAGCGCCGTGTAGCGGCGGGAACGTGTTGGCACATGCGAGAGCGAGAGCGGAAGAAGTTGCGGAGTTCGTCGTGACCGCGGCAATATCGTCGTGCTGATCGGACGCTCTTGAAGCCGAGCATCGGTCGACATCGGCCCTTGACGCCACGATGATCCTGCTCGAGGCGATTGTTGAGATAGCAGTTGGTCCGGTGCCACACGCGGCTGCCGAGCTCCGTCCGGATCGCCCAGGGATAGGCGTCGTGGCCGTGCGTCGTGACCCGGTCGGGGATCACACCGGTGACCGCCTTTGCTGATCGAAAGAAACGCTTGGCCGCGGCCAGGTTGCGGTGCTCGCTGAGCATGACATCGACCAGGGCGCCATCACGATCAATCGCGCGGTAGAGGTACTTCCAATCGCCGTGCACCCGAATATACGTCTCGTCGACGTACCAGCTGCGGCCGACTTGGCCCTTTCGGCTTCGGCGTAGCTCCTCCGCCAGTGCGGGCGTGAGCTTCGCCTCCCAATCGCGAACTGCCTCATAGGTGAACACGAAGCCGCGGATCAGGAACATCTCAGCCAGATCTCGCAGACTGAGTTTGTAGCGGAGCCGCCAAAGCATCACGAGCGCGATCACGTCGCTCGGATATTGTGTCCGGTTCAGCAGGCCCCCGCTCCGTTCGTTGAACAGCTTCGGGCGAAGCCTACTTCACCGAGTTCAGAGAGGGCACTTTGGACACAGCCTCTCAGCACCTCAGGACTGACGCAGGTCTGCGGCGGCTTGCCCCCAAGCACCGAGACCACGTTCCCGACCGCGATCTGGCCCATCTTGTGTCGCGTCTCGGCGGTGGCAGAGGCGATGTGCGGCACCACCACGACATTGTCGAGCTCGGCGAGGCCGGGTGCGAGCGTGGGCTCGTTCTCGAACACGTCGAGCCCGGCGCCCCAGATCACGCGCTTGCGCAGCGCTCGTCGACCACCGGGCCCCGGCTCGCGTTGATCAGCACGGCCGTCGGCTTCATCCGCTGGATTGCCAACCCGCAAGGGGCGGAGTCGCGGACCTTTCCCCCGACTCCGATGACAGAAACTCATAAGCATCGCGTATACAGAACTGCCGATCAAGCAAACTCATCCACGACCTTCACGCTTACGGCATAGACATCGATGGTCCCGCTATCAACCACTGTATGGTCCGTCGATCTTGCCTCCCAAGCGGGTTGCGCTAGCCCTTGATCAGCTTGCACCTCTCGCGGGTAGGACGCCGTGAGCAGAATGCCATTGGTGGTCCAATGCGTCTGCGCTCCCCCTCCGACCAATACGTATCCACTAGGTGCCGAAGCCGTGGCAGTGGGTCGCTCGGCGGGATCGCTTGAACTTTTTTGTATGGTTTGCAGGATGCGAAGTCCGCTGACATTGCACTTTAGGCCTATGACATAAGCCGTAATCGTGGCTGGAGACGGTTGTACATGATCCTTCGAGACGCACGCCCAGGTTACCCTGTCTTTAGGATAGGAAGCGGTGAGCAAGTTTCCGGGATCGGACCAGTGTACCTGGGCTCCGCCTCCGATCATTGTATAACCGCCCGGGACCGAAACCTCCTGACTTGGCCACTCCCCCGCGGGGCTCGATGTGCTCGAACTCTGCGTTATATCCCAGATGTCATCCGGGTCGTATGTGACAATCGCATAAGCAGTCATTGTTCCAGGCCCGGCGGCGATGTGATCTTTTCCGCTTGCCCTCCAAGTATTGTCGCTTTCTGAAAACGATGCCGTCAACAAATTCGGGTTGCCGGTTCTCCAATCGTCGAAGGCTCCTCCTGAGAGAAGCTTGTATCCATCCGGAACAGTGATCCGGGCTTCGGGGTGGCTTGCAATGTCCGACGTGACCGACATAACGTGCGTCCGCAATGCCTTTGCAGCACGTCGGTAAGTAAGCGCCCCGTAGTTGGGTCTGCCGCTTCGGGTCATCCGTGAGTTCCCAAACCGGGACGAGGCCATCTTCGTCAAAACTAAGAAATGCCGGCGATTTCTCGCATGACTTCGCCCACTCCGCCCATCCAGCTTTTGGGGTAATTTGCGCGGCGAAATCGGCGTCTCCACCAAGCGTTAAAATGCTCTCGCTACCGATCACATCCTTTTGTTCGCGGTCGCTACCCCCGGTGACTTTCCCCGTTCCCTCGATGTATCCCCCAGCGCCTCGTATTTCGCCTCAGCCTCTACCAGGAAGTCGTCATGACTCATCGTCGTTGTCTCTGACGACCTAGCAAAGTACTCGGCTTTTCCTCCCGTCTTAATCGCCGTGGCAATGTGAGTCCCGTACATGTTGAAGAGGTCGTCCGGCGACGCCGCGGCGAGCACATGGGAAAATGTCGGCGTAAGGCTTTGCTTCAGCCCTTGCCGCCCATCGCGAATGGATATACTGTTGCCTGTTATGAGGAAAGAGATTTTCAGGAAATGTAGGTCTTGTTTAAGCGAATCGTTATAGTTGTACTTCGCATCAATGTGGCCACTGAAACCGTCATAGCTTCCTTTCAAACCAAGCTCCACACCTATTTTATACTTCAGTTCAAGGTAATTGTCCGAGTAAGTAGTAGTCAGTCCGGTTGCTCCAATCGGAGCATCGGCAATCTGTGCTGAGTCGTCGATTACTCTGTCCTTGGTTGGTGGTGACCAAGGGTCCACGTCAAAAAGATCAACTCCCCTTCCGAGATATTCGGCCATACTATATTTCTGCAACCCATCCTGCATGTTCCCCTCCCATTACAATGCCGAGAAGCAATACTATTGTAATATTGCCGGTCCAAACGCCAAGAACACCTCTCGGCCACCTCGCCAGAACTAATATCCTCGGCTGCGTTGGAAGCTGGAGTCAAGCAAGATCCGCTATCTATCGGCCCTTTTCCGTAACTACTACCGCAAAAGCTTTCCATCCCTCTGGCAGCGTTTCGACCAGCGTGTGGACGACGGCCTGAACGCGCGCGGCCATCACGCGCCGCGCGGATACAGAGAGCCGCAAGAAACGCGGCGGCGAGAAGGGCGGGCAGGTGGCGCAATTCCCGCGCGCGAGGCCGATCATACGAGCCGTGCCACGCGGGCGCTATGGCTCGTTGCGCATCGCAGGCAAGACAAAGGGAGCCGCGAAAGCCGCGCGCAGCCGGTGATGATCTCGATCCTCGAAGGCTCGCTCGGCATAGGCGCATGCCTAGGCGTAAGCCTAGGTCCTCACGGTTGCGCCGCGTGTCCGGTCGAAATGGGGGCCGCTCCAGCTGCCAAGCTTGACGATAAATCAAGGAAGGCTTTAGCCTAAGCAGCGCTAGCGACCTGGGCCATGAGCAGTGCAAGAGTAGGTATCCGGGTCCTACGGCTACATCTTTGTGGCAAGGACGGCCGCCGGTGGCGCCAGGAGCGCATGAGGTTATTGCTCGATTGGAGGATAAGACATGACAGCTGTTTCCGGCCAGACGCCGCGCGCTGCGGCCGCTCCGTCTCCACATGCGAAACCAGGTGCCTTTACCCAATACACGGAAACGATAGCCGGGGAACCGCTCTCCTATCCTTCCTCGCCTAACCCAATCGTCTCAATGAATGAGTTGACAATGGCTCCAGGACAGGTGAGCGACTGGATGGTGCATCCGGTGCAGTCGTTCCTTTACGTGCTCGAGGGCGTTGTGACTGTTGAGTTCGCCGAGGATGGGGCGCGCCACACGTTCAAGGCTGGACAAGGATTCCTGCAAACTCGCGCTCACTGGCATCGCGGTCGAAATGACGGCGACACGCCGGCTCGGTTCGTTGCCGTTTTCATCGGGGCGAAGGGCGTGCCGGAGATGCTGCACCCACCCGCAGGGAAGCTCGTGCGCAAATAGACGCCGCTCGAATCGGCCAACCCGGCGCCGGGGACGGTTCTCCTCGAAAGCCCGTAGTTTCTCGTCCTCGGCAGCTGCGATGACCTGCGCGCAATTGCGCCGGATTCGGGCCTTCTCCTCCACCGTCCAAATCCGCCGCTTCGCATCCCCAGTGATCAGCTCGATCCGCCGATAAGTGCCCGCTTGATGACTGTCATCAAGGCTCGCATTTGCCATTGCGACGCCCCCGCGCTCAGTCCAAGCGCCCAGCGCTCCGGAGGTGGCTGACCGAATGGGGTCAGTTTGTGCAAACTCCTGCGATGAGGCGCGATCAGAGATCAAACGAACAGTCGGAAAAGTAATACTTGCTGCGTTTTCTTGCAGACCGTGTGAAAACGCGCCCGGCGATGTTGCTCGGCTACCCCGCTGGTCCGATGGAGATCAGCGTGACTTCCGAAGCGAGACAGCCCTGTTAGTTTCACCATCTTACAACGGCGACCCAAACCCATTTTGGTGGAAGACGAGGAAGGCGGACGGGTCGCCTCTCAACTCCGCGCCGCCATCATCAGCTAGGGGAAGCCCACGATGTTGAGCACTGGCCGGAGATTATAGGCGAGTGCCGTCAAGCTGAACTCACCGCGAACCTGCTCCAGGTCACGCATTAGGAAAGCGCAACCTCGCCACTTTCCTGCGCACCCTGGCGTTGCCCTTCGAGGTAGAACAGTGGTCCATGACCCACGCTGCGCGACAGGCTGGTGAAGATTGGCGCGAAGATCGTTCGCCACAGCCGATCCATCACCTTCCAGATGGCCGAGGTCATGGTGCCTCGCGCTCTGTTCGAGAAAATCCTGTCCACCATTGCGGCGCTCCGTCCGTTGCCGCCGGCACGATGCTGAGCATCGACACAATGGCCGCCACATCAAGTTGTCGGACAACAGGCGCGCCCGGAGGAGGGTGTTCGGGCCTGAAGCTTGGCCGCGCTGAAGGGCACCGCACCGCCGCAACGCTCCCGGGAGTGCTGAGATCGTCCAGGACATTGCCAGGAGGGCAGAACGATGCCTATTGTTCACAAAAGACCGTAAATGTGGATGGTCATCCGGGAAATGTCGGGTTGGGGCTGCAACCCCGTCAGCGAAACCCCGGCCGCGGTGATAGCCTGTCGCCCAAGCTGCGAAGAGGAGGTGGCATGGCGGAGGATGTAACCAGGCTTCTGGACCGCCTGGGATCACTCTTCCCCTCGTATTTCAGCTTTGTGATGGCAACTGGAATACTGGTGATTGCCGGGGTGCAGCTTGGGCATTTGCTTCTCGGGGCCGTGCTGTTCGGAATAAGTCTGCTTGCCTACTGCGTCGTATGGATCTGCGGCGGGCTGCGGGTCGCCTGCGCTCCGCGGACGCTGTGGCCGGAATTGCGGCATCATGAAACCGGGCCCGGCTTCCTGACCATCGTGGCGGCCAGCAGCATCGTCGGAAGTGACGCGGCGGCTTTCGGGATGTCGGGAAGATTTGTGCTGGGGCTGTTTTCCGTCGCCGTCCTCGCCTGGGTGTGTCTGATCTACTGCTTCCTGGTTACGATGACGGAGGGACGAGACAAACCGCCGCTGGAAAAAGGCCTGACCGGATCGTGGCTGCTCGTGGTGGTCTCCACCGCATCACTGGCGGTGCTGGGCAGCGATGTATTCCAGATCGCCGGCGCTCCGCCCGCACTGGTGTTCTTCTGCTATGTCTGGCTGATACTCGGCTGGTTCTATTATACGATACTGGCCTCGGTGATCTTTTACCGGTTTGCATTTGTGCCGATGTCACCGAGTGAGATCGCCGGTCCCTGGTGGATAAACGCAGGCGCCGCGGCGATTACGGTGTTGGCCGGCGGCAAGCTGATGCAGCAGCCCGATCTCGCAATCGGTGTCTTTCCTCTCCGCGCCCTGATTTCTCCGATCGTGACCGTGTTCTGGGCGGATGCGACGTTCTGGATCCCGCTACTGGTGCTGTTATTTGCCTGGAAGCATCTGGCTCGCGCGCGTCCGTTCCGATATTCGGTCGAGCTGTGGTCCGTGGCGTTTCCCATCGGCATGTACGCGGCTGCGAGTTTGCAGTTCGCAACGGTGTTTGAGCTTCCGTTTGTGAGACCCGCCGCGCACGTCACGGCTGAGCCTTTGTGTCTGGGCGCTGTCAGTCATCGGAATGGGCATTCACGCCGCTGATGGCGCGCGACTACTCTTTGATCTCACGCAGAAGTCGGGCTGAATTACGCGACCAGAACCTATCGGTTCATCCCGCCAAAGAAGCGGCCGTGAAGCTCAAAGCGGTACCGTCGTGTCGAATGGCAGGAAGTCCGACCCTATCTCGAAGCCGTGGGGGGCAATGATCCCGGCGTCATCCTCACCAAACTTATCTCTTCCGGGCGGCTCCCCATGACGCGGCTTCCGCCCGAACGCACCTATCTTGCGGTGCTCTTCAAGCGACATGGTCGCGTTGGAAGGGCCCGCCAGAGCGGATGCCGGCTTTATTAAGCTCCCACCTACGACAGGCGCGGCGCCGCACGGCTTAATGCACCGCCTGCTCGGTGTCCGGCTCATAGGTCAGCGCGGCGGCTGCGGTGGAACCCTGTGCCAACGCGAGCAGTTGCTCGTCGCTGAGCTCCGATGCATTGCAGGCGACCGCCGCCTTCAGATCCACGTTTGAGAGTTGTCCCGTGTCAATTCTCCTCCACGGGCGCAGGCACTTCTTCAACAACGCTTGCGCTTGCAACTTACTGGCGATCCCGCACGTGACTGGGCGGCTAGGTCCCAACTACACCACGTGCGCCGAATAGGCGGGCGCCTTACGGTGCCACAGCCTCGCCACCGGCCGCGGGCTTGGCTTAAACGACCGGGAAATTAAACTCGGGGTGGTCATCATCTATCAGAGCCCATCGCGAAGCCGGCGGCAGTGCCGTTGCAGAGGCTCTGCGGCTGTCCCAGGCGCTCTTGCCGGACGCAGAGAGGGTTTGAGGTAGTGAGCATCCCTACAATCGAGCAATCAGATCGATCATTGGTAACTATGCAGTAGGCTGCTTCGTGGGTCAGTGGTCTGCGCTGAGTGTTTCTCCGACCGGCCTGCCGACCTGTGCCTTTGTCAGGTAAAATCGCGCATTGTGCGGCTCAGAGCCGCAATCAACTGTGCGACCCCCTTCAAACAAGGCGCCGGGCGGGATGCCAGTCGAGAACAGCGGCTACAAATCCGGTTCGGCGGCAATGAAATCGTCTTGGTCGGCGATATTCACCCAGTGACTAACATGCTTCTCATCGAGCGCACGGGGAAAGCTCCTGAGCTGGTCATCTGTGCCGAGCATCCCAATCCGGACATCGCTGCCCGCTTTGCGGCTGAATTTGCCGAACGCATCGCGCGGCAGCCTGACGTGACGGCCGTTTCGGCTTATGCATGGCCAGAGGCTACTTACCCCAAGCTTGCCGCAGCGGTGGCGGATCCGGTCGGGTTCCGGCTGAAACTGGCCGCGGATGACCCCACCGCATGACATTGCATAGCCTTACCAGCGAAACTCTGTGGTTCCCGCTACACACCGGCGCTCTCGGTACTATTGGAACCCTTCGGATGGCTCGAACTGGCCGATGAGCACGTCACCGATATGCTCTGTGGCGCGGTTTTTATGGCGATCGGTTTGGGCCTCGCGACCGAGGGCACAGTGCACTAGTCGGGCTCTCCCACTTTGGCAGGACGCTCCAAACGGTTCCTCCGCTCTCTTTTGTCATACAGGCAACCAACTCACCAGCGCGGGCGTTGGTTCTGGCAAGTCTGCGGTCGCTCGCAGGCCCGGCCTCGCCCGCCGACATTGGGGCGGGGCCACTAGCGCGGCTGCACCACGCCGACAATTTGTTAGGCTCGCTTTTCCTGACAAACACCCTGTTTTGGGGTGTTTTGAGGGGGTTTGGCCCTGAAACCAGGGTAAAATCGCCAGATTTCGTGGGTTGCGAGAGCGCAACATGCTCCCCTATGAGCGACGCGTGCTGGCCTTGTTTGCCGATGCCCTGGACCCCTTGGCAGAGCTGCGCCGGTTCGGCATTACCGCGTCTGTCGCTTGGCACAGCGATCAGGACGTGGACGCGTTGGTTACTGGTTGAGGCGGACCCGGAGAACCTCGAGCGGCTGTCGACCTGGCTTCAGGCATGGCCTAAGCGGTTGGTTCTCGCCTAGTTCCCGGCTCCCGCTGAGCTTCGGAGCTGAGGCTGCCCCACGGCTGCAAATCCCCACTGGCTATGGCCTGGGCGCGGTCCAGGGCCCTGAAATACTCCCGCGCTCGCACCCCTGACGGCAGACTGTATCAACGGACATTCAGCGATCATGGTCAGTAGGCGCATGGCCATCCGCACCGGGTCTGATGGCGGCCCTTCATCTACGGCTTCGGCTGCCGGTTCCGGTTCCCACCGGTGAGCCTCAGCGAATGCGCTGCCAAGCGGAGCTGCGATCATGGGCGGGCTGCCTCCCGGGGTCGGTGTGGCTTGAAGGGTGGTTTGTAGGACGGTTGGGCTAGTTCTCGCCAGACCCTAGAGCAAGGCCGCTATTTTCAACCACTTAACGGACTGCAAATCCGCGTATGGCGGTTCGATTCCGCCCCGGACCTCCAATAAACTCAACTGTTTAGCGGCGGCACTCAAGGCCACCCGTTTTTCTGCGCGGGCTAAGCCAGAGGCCAGGTCAATACGGAGCTACGGCGCCTGCCAGCCAGAGTATCAACAAGACGATTATAATTACTCCGAGCCCGCCGGCTGGATAGTATCCATAGCCCCATGCTCGGCTGTATGGCCAAGCTGGCAATGCGCCGATGAGTAACAAGACAAGCAGGATCAGCAAAACGAGATACATAGCTCACTGGACCCTGTGATTCAGTCGAGAATTGAAACGTCAACGAGTGATTAACAGTTGCCCTTTAACAGCCTTGTGAAATAGGCCAGTCGCTTTCCTGGCCATCGAATCTATCCAGTTGCTCGCTGGGACGAGCATGGGACCATGCTGCGAAGTGCCGCCTCGGCCCGTGTTCAACACGGCATGTAGTCTGTTCGGGAGGGACACCATGAGCGAACGTCTTCCTCGCATTACCGACGATGACCGCCTCAATGATAAGGCGCGCACTGGCAAACAGGGCCTTGGGATCAAGGAACGCCTTCAAGAAGTCGAGAATGCGCTTATGGACGCCGGCTACGACAATTTTGCCGTCACCACTGAGCATGGTTCCTTCCATTGGAGCCTCGCGCAGGAGCCGGCGGGGGATTAGCCTCGGCTCCCCACCCGCATGGTCTCTCGAGGGCCTCATCGGCGCCCGCGAACGCGAGTGAGCCGGAGTCTCCGGCACCTTCTCGGGCGCCCAGCCGCGCCTCAGTCAATACCAACGCGTTCTGGTCGCTCGTGCAGCGAGTGGGCATCCCGGAGGCCACCGCACTGGAACTGATCGGGTTCCCCGGAAAGATCCGCGAATCCATGGGCGACCCCCGTTTCCTGCTGAACACTCCACCAGGTGCAGTTGCTCGAATATTTGCAAGAGGTCAGCCGGGTCCGGATGGTCCGGCCGATGATATCGTGCGCGAGCTCCAGGAAAGCCGACCACACAGACGGCCGAGTCTCTCCGTGATTGAAATCGGAGATCGCCTGCTCGGTCGATGAAGAGAAATCGTCGAAGCGGTCCACGATCTATATCGGAATCAGCGCAGCGAGAACCCGGAGCTCGCACAATTAATGACCAGATACGGCCGGGGCCGAGAGGTAGGTTGCGGCCGCGGGCGCACTCCCAAGACGACTTACAAACCACGTTTGACCAATGCCGGACAGTCCTCGGGGTTGTCCTTGCCCAAGATCAGTGAAAAAAGGGCGGCACCAGCCAGGCGCCGCCAAGTTTAGGGAGGAAACGTCCAAGAAAGCAGACAGCGCGGCAGTGCCGCGTTGTTGCGATGCACAATCTAGGCTGCGTTCTATCTGGCCGCAACGCCCCAGTGCCGGATATTCAAATGCACGGTCTGAATTGCCGAGCATGTGCCCTTCCAGCCACGCACTGCCCGCGTCGCCAGGCAGACCTTCTGCCAAAAATGCCGCTACACGAGCCGGAAAGTAGGAGGTCGCATCATGCACTGCGCCGGCGACTGGGTTGCCCGGTGACGGCCGCCTGAGGTTTTCGGCCCGAGCACCGGCTCCTCTCGCACACTGGCACGAGCCGCGCGAAGAGGTTAATCTCTCCGCTTTAGGCAATTGTTTTCCATCAATTTTTGGCGTAACCCATTCGGCCAGGAAGTTTGTCTGTGATCAGGTGGATCAGTCCCCATCACGCGCGGCAACTGCGCCTGCAAACGATGCGGCTATGGGCGCAGTCCTGGCTATTGCTCGGCGGCTGCGCAATCGGCGTCGCGGGCGTAGTCATGGCGCTAGGGGCGGCTGCAGCGGAACGGGTGTTCGCACGGATCATCAACCCGGCGCCGGAGATCGCGCTGGTGCTCACGCCGATCGGCTTCGCCTCGGTCGCCTGGATCACGCGGAAATATTTTCCCAACACGGAAGGGAGCGGCATCCCGCAGGCCATCGCCGCACGCAAGCTATGGGGTTACAATGAGCGCGCGCGACTGGTCGGGCTGAAGCTCGGGATCGGAAAGATCGTGCTCACTTTGGCGGGGCTGCTGTGCGGCGCCTCGATCGGTCGCGAAGGGCCGACTGTCCAGGTAGGAGCCTCGATCATGTTCGCGATCGGGCGGCTGTCCCCGGCGCGCCAGCCAGGCCTGATCCTCGCGGGCGCCTCGGCGGGGATCGCGGCCGCGTTCAACACCCCGCTGGCAGGCGTGATCTTCGGAATTGAGGAGATGAGCCGCGCCTTTGATGAGCGGACTAATGGCCTAACCATCGGGGCGATCATCGCCGCAGGCATCGTCTCTCTCGCGGCGCTGGGGAACTATACCTATTTCGGCGTGAGCTCGGCGGATATTGGCACGGCATCGGGATGGCTGGCGGTGCCCGTGTGCGGGGTGGTCGGCGGACTGGCGGGCGGACTGTTCAGCCGAATCCTGGTCGAAGTTGCCAGGGGGCTGCCGGGTGCATTGGGGCCGGCAATCAAACGGCACCCGATCTGGTTTGCTGTAATATGCGGTCTGCTGGTTGCGGTGTGCGGGATCGTTTCGGGCAATACGATCTTTGGCACCGGATACCAGCATGTGAAGTCGGTGCTCGATAACGGGGCCTCGCTGCCGATACTGTTCGCGCCGCTGAAGTTCGTGGCAACGACGCTGTCCTCGATCGCGGGGATTCCGGGCGGGTTGTTTTCGCCCTCGCTCGCGGTGGGCGGCGGCATCGGCTACGACATTGCGCGATTCCTGTTGCCCCACGCCCACCTTGGGGCAGTCGTGCTGCTGGGGATGGTGGGGTATTTCTCGGCAGTCGTACAGGCGCCCATCACGGCGTTTGTCATCGTCGGAGAAATGACGGCAGACCACGCGATGATAGTGCCGCTGATGGCAACATCGCTGATCGGAACAGCTTGCTCCAAGCTGTTTTGCAAAGAGGGCGTATATCAAATCCTGGCGCGCAATTATTACAAACTTTATGCACCGGAGCACGTGACCCCCGCACCGGGGGCGGCTATTGCCGCGACCCCGAGCAGGGAACAATAATCAGCTTCTCCTCGGGGCTGCCTTTTTAAGCACGTTCGCGCGATCCATTCGGGGTCTCGCGCGTTGCAGGATCGGCGCACCGAACGAGGAGTTCCAAGTGATGATCACACTGAACCACCTGATCGTCCCTGCTCGGGACAAGGTGGCTTCCGCCCGCTGGCTGGCCGATCTGTTCGGCCTGGAGCTTCGCGACACGAGCCCGTTTAGTCCGCCCGGCCGCTTCGTCGTCGTCCGGGTGGGTGATGTCAATCTCGATTTCGACGAGGTCCAGACCTTCGAGCCGCACCACTATGCTTTTCTCGTCGATGACGAGGCGTTCGATCGCGTGTTTGCGCGACTGCAGGCACTCGGCGTTACCTACGCCGCCGACCCCGTCTACCGACAACCTGGCAGAATTAACCATCACGCAGGTGGCCGGGGCTTCTACTTTCACGACCCGAATGGTCACAATCTCGAGCTACTGACCCGCACCGGGGAGGAAAGCTGATGCGCGCACTCACGGCCGTGCGAGATTGTGATCCTGGTTTAGGGCCATCGCCTTCACGCGCTGAAGCTTCCGCGTTACCACACTGATAAAGCCCTCTAGGGAGGATGAACTGTGACCGAAACGATCACACGAACCGCAATTTGCGCCGCCCTGGCGGCCCTGACTGCCACCGCGTTCGGCAGCGCCCGCCGTCGCCCAGGGGGCCGCCGACCACATCAACGCCTCGGGCGGGGTCTTGGGCAAGAAGATTGGGCTCGTGGCGGAGGACGATGCCTGCGACGCCCAGACCGCGGTGCAAGCCGCCCAGAAACTGATCGATGCCGGCGTAGTGGCGGTTGCGGGCGGCTATTGCTCCTCCGCGGCACTACCGGAGCTCACGCCGCTGCATCGCGCCGGGATCGCTTATGTTCTCGATGCCTCCACTAATCCGAAGCTCACCGAGCTGCGCTCTAATGACGTGTTCCGCACCATCGGGCGCGACGACCAGCAGGGACCATTCGCGGCCGACTTCATGGCGAATTTCCTGCACGCGAGCCGTGCAGCGGTGATCAACGACAACACCACCTATGCCAAGGGCCTTGCTGACGCCACGGTCGCTGCCCTCAAGAGAGACAAAGTCGATGTCGTCTACAACAACGCCATCACGCCTGGGCAGATGGATTATACCCCGGTATTGACCCGTGTGGCCTCTCTGAAGCCCGATGCAACTTACTATACCGGCTATTTCTCCGAGGCCGGACTGATGGTGAAGGAAGCCAAGCAGATCAATTTCCCCGGCCGCTTCATGGGCGGTGACGCCACCAACTCCCCAGTGCTGATCAAGACCGCCGGATCTGCCGCCGACGGAATGCTGATCACCACCGCGCCCCTCGCTCAGTTCCTTTCCGGCGCCAAGGGTTTTCGTAACCGAATACCAGAACCAATTTCACACCGGGCCCGGTCCATACTCTGTGTATGAGTATGACGCCGTCGGTGTGGTCGCGCAGGCAATCAAAGACGCCAATTCGGACAAGCCTTCGGCGATCATCGACGCCCTGCACAAGGTCAAGGACTACCAGGGCTTGACAGGCACGATCACGTTCAACAAAGCCGGTGATCGTACCCGCGCTGTGTACATCGTGATCGAGGTGAAGAACGACCAATTTGTCCCCTATGTGCGCCTGAACGATCAGGGGAAGTGGGAGTTGATGCAGCAATAGTGCGCCTCCTGCAGTGGACGTATTCATCCAGCTTTTGGTCCAGGGGCTAACGATCGGCTCGTTCTACGCCCTCGTTGCCCTTGGCTACACCATGGTCTATGGCATCATTCGGCTGATCAATTTCGCCCACGGCGATCTGTTCATGGTGGGTGCCTTTGTCGGCTGGAGCGTGCTTACGCCGCTCGTCGGAACACAGCTCCATTCGCACGTAGGCTTGGCGATACTGGCCGCGCTGATTGCATCGCTGCTGTTTACCGGTGCACTCGGCGTGGTGATTGACCGCGTTGCCTACCAGCCGTTGCTGACCGCACCACGGCTTTCAATCCTGATCACCGCGCTCGGCGTCTCGTTGGCGCTGGAGAACGCGGTTCTGATCATTTACGGTCCCGGCTTCAACACCTATCCCCACATCCTGGTTAATTCCGGCTTTTTCATCGGCGCCGCCCACATAAGCTGGGCACAGATCGGCATTATTATCGCCAGCCTGATCCTGATGCTGGCGCTCTATATATTCGTCCACCGCACCTACGTCGGCACCGCCATGCGTGCACTCGCCGTGGATCAAGATGCGGCACGCCTGATGGGTATCAACGTGGAGCGGGTAATCCAGCTTACCTTCTTCATCGGCTCCGCCCTGGCCGCGGTCGCCGGTGTCATGGAGGGCGTGTATTACACGCAGATCAACTTCTTCATGGGTTTTCTGCTCGGCCTGCGGGCCTTTACCGCGGCGGTGCTCGGCGGCATCGGCAACATCCCCGGGGCAATGGCGGGCGGCGTTCTGATCGGCCTGCTAGAAGCATTCTTCTCCGGCTATCTCTCCTCGCAATGGACCGATGCGTTCGTTTTCGGCATTCTGATCGCCGTGCTCACCGTCAAGCCGACCGGCCTGCTGGGCGAGCGTGTGGTGGAGCGCATGTAGGTGTCAGCATCCGCTAAGCTGGCAGCCGTTATAGCGTTCGTTCTTGCCGCAGCGGTCCCGTTCGTTGCCAACAACTACATCGTCGATGTTGGTCTGACCATCATCACCTATGCCATCCTCGGCCTCGGCCTCAACATCGTCGTCGGCTACGCCGGCCTGCTCGATCTCGGGTACGCCGCGTTCTTCGCAATCGGCGCCTATACCACGGCACTCTTGGAAACGCTTGCCGGCTTCAGTTTTTGGGAGACACTGCCGTTCGCCCTGGCATTCACCGCCGTCTCAGGCGTTATCATAGGATACCCCACGCTGCGGCTGCGCAGCGACTATCTGGCGATCGTGACGCTTGGCTTCGGCGAGATCGTGCGCGTAACCGCAACTAATCTCAGCATCACCGGCGGCCCGAACGGCATCTACGGCATCAACCCACCGACGATCTTCGGTTTCGAGATCAGCTCACCGCGCCAAATCTACGAGCTCGGCATGGGCTTCCTGCTGATCGTGCTGGCTTTTGCCATCCGCCTCAGCATCTCGCGCCTCGGCCGTGCCTGGGCGGCCTTGCGCGAGGACGAATCCGCTGCCGAGGCAGTCGGTGTGCCCACTCTATCCGTCAAACTGTTGGCGTACGTAATGGGCGCGCTGGTCGGCGGCTTCGGCGGCAGCCTGTTCTCGGCTCGTTTCGGTACTATCGACCCCACCGCGTTCACCTACCTTCAGTCGGTGACGATCCTGATCATCGTCGTGCTGGGTGGGCGCGGGTCCATCCCAGGCGTGATTCTCGGCGCCGGGCTGGTCGCCGGCCTGCCGGAGGCGCTGCGGTTCCTGAATCTCTGGCGCATCCTGGGATTCGCCATCGCGCTGATCGTGCTGATGCTGCTGCGCACGCAGGGGCTCTGGCCGGCACGCCCTCGCCGCCCGCCAGTGCCGAAACGCGATACGGCGCGCCAACAAATACCGCAGCTGGGCGGAACGGGGCGCCCGGGCGAGGTGTTGTTGGAGGTGACCAATCTTCGCAAGGTCTTCGGCGGTGTTACCGCAGTCGCCAATGTCAGCTTCCGCGCACTGCGTGGCGAGATCCTGAGCGTGATCGGCCCCAATGGCGCCGGCAAAACCAGCGTGTTCAACTGTCTGACCGGCGTCACGCGGCCGACTTCCGGTTCCATCATCTGGCTCGGCCGTTCGATCATCGGCTACAGCCCGCATCGCGTTGTGCATCTCGGAGTTGCGCGAACGTTTCAGGGGATACGGCTGTTCCCGGCGCTGACCGCGTTCGAGAACGTGCTGGTCGGCATGGATCACCACGCGCGCGCGAGCCTTGCTGGACAGGTGCTCTCGCTCCCCGGCGCTCGCCACGAGGAGGAGGCGCACCACGAGGAGGCGATGGCCTGGCTCGATTTCGTCGGCCTCGCCGCCCGCGCTGGAGAGCGGGCCGCCGATCTGCCCTATGGCGACCAGCGCCGGTTGGAAATCGCCCGGGCACTGGCGAGCCGCCCGCAACTACTGCTCCTGGACGAACCGGCGGCAGGTATGAATCCCACCGAGAAAGTAGCGCTGATGGCGCTGATCCGCGCGATCCGGAACCTCGGCGTTACTGTCACGCTGATCGAGCATGACATGATGCTGGTGATGGGCATCTCCGACCGGATCGTAGTGATGGACCGCGGCGCGGTAATCGCGGAAGGCCCACCGGCGGCAATCCAGGCGGACCAGCGCGTTATCGATGCGTATCTCGGGACGGAGAAGGAGGAAGAAACCGAGGAGGACGAGGGTGATGCGCCACAGGTGGCCGAGGCGGGCAGATGAGTATGCTCGCCGTCCGCGATCTCCGTGCAGGCTACGGCACCATCGAAGTGCTCCACGGTATCTCGCTCGACCTCGACGCGGGTGAGATCGTCGCCTTGCTCGGCAGCAATGGCGCCGGCAAAACGACCACGTTGCGCGCTCTGACCGGTCTGGTGCGCCCGCGTGGTGGCGAAGTCATGCTGAACGGCGCGCGCATCGACCGGTTGAGCGCGCACCGGATCGTAGGCCTAGGGCTTGGCCATGTGCCAGAGGGGCGGCGGATCTTCGGCGCCCTGACCGTGGAGGAGAACTTGCGCCTCGGCGGCTACATGATCCGCCGTGACAGCGCCGAGATGGGTCGGCGCATGGAGGAATTGTTTGCAACCTTTCCACGGTTGCACGAGCGCCGAGCGCAGCTTGCCGGCACCCTCTCGGGTGGCGAACAGCAGATGCTGGCGATTGCCCGAGCGCTGATGCTGCGCCCGCGCGTGCTGGTGCTGGACGAGCCCTCCATGGGTTTGGCACCCAAGCTGGTGCGAGGCATTTTCAACATCGTTTCAGCGGTGCGCCGCGCCGGGACCGCAGTGCTGCTGGTAGAACAGAACGCTCGCTCGGCGTTGCGTGTTGCCGACCGCGCCTACGTACTCGAAAGCGGCCGTATCGTGCTCGAGGGCACGGCTCGCGATCTGGCGAGCGACAGCCGCGTGCGCGCGGCGTATCTGGGTGGGAGTGCCGAGCAGGCCACAGTTTCGCCGGGTGGAGGCGAGCCCGTGTGACCCGGGCCTAGAAACTGAAATTCACCATCAGCATCGGCCCGCGTAAGGCCATATGCTTTACGGTTGGCTCGTCGCGCTGCTCGAAGGACAGATAGCGGTAGGTTGCCGACACAGCCGCCCAGCGGATCTGGTACCCCACACCAGACGCGATCTGCCAGGTGAGCTGTGAGCCGCCCCCGCCAATATCGAAGTAATAGGGAATGAACCATGGCGTAGTGCCAATACGGACCCGGCCGCGTAGCCCGCCTATGCCGTTCCAAATGTCCTTGCTGGCGGAAGTACCTCCGATGCCGCCGAAGGTTGCGCCGTTGCCCTGCGGACCCGTTAGCCTCACCGTCACAGCGTAATCGGTTACGGCATCGACCACGAGCAAACGAAATCCGACGAAGAGGTCGAGATTGCCCCAATCGCCCTGCAGCACCGTGTAGCCGCCCGCGAGGGTCCAGATCGCGGTCTTTAGGGTGGTGCTGACGCTGGTCTGCGACTCGCGCGAGATTGGTATGGAGGGCCCATTGAAGAAATCGACCGACTTGATATGGGTTTGACCCTTGTCGGCACTGAAGCGGGTGTACAGGAAATCGGTTAACAACAAGAACGGGCCGTTCCTGGCATCCGCCGCAAACGCCGCCGCCGCATCGAGCTTAGACAGATAATCTCCGGGTCCACTCGATACGTCGGTCGGCAACCTGGTGCCCAGGGCGTCGAGTTTGTAATCCAAACTGACGTTGGCCGTGGGCAACCAGAGATAGGGTGCAAAATTGAACATCCAGCCCGTCTGGCTCGCGGCCTGCCCCTGGCTGATCGGCTGTTGGGCGCGAGCCTCTGACCACGCCCCGGCCAGAAGCAGAAACGCGACTATTATTCCGGTAACGGCTCGGTTGAGCATTAACCGTCCCCCCTCGATTTCATGGCCACCGAATTGTCGCATTCTGAAGGATTGGATTGCTAGCAGACCGAAACAGAGGCGGGAAGCATAGATCATCGGATGCTTATTCACGCACAAAGGCGGCACTCCGGCCGGTTTGAAGAAAAGTCGCGACATCGAGGCGCCCGAAGATTTCGATCAGCGGCGCCACCAGCCCAGTCCATCTAGTCTGATGGCTGGCACCGATACCTGCTCCGTTGTCGCCGTGAAAATACTCGTAAAACAACAGATGATCGCGCCAATAGGGATCGTTCTGAAACTTCTCGACGCCGCCAAACACCGGTCGCCGCCCGCCTTTGTCACGCAGGAAGATCCGGGTCAGCCGATTGGCAATATCCCGGGCGATCTCGAACAGATTTATCGCATTGCCCGAGCCGGTCGGACATTCGATCCTGAAGTTATCGCCATAATACAGATAGTATTGCAGCAGCGCGCGGATCAGCAACACATTAACCGGCATCCAGACCGGTCCGCGCCAGTTGGAGTTGCCGCCAAACATACCGGTATCCGACTCGGCCGGAAGATAACCGACCCGATATTCCTGCCCCTGCGTCCAAAACGTGTAAGGATGATCGGCGTGATAACGGGACAGTGCCCGGATTCCGTAGGGGCTGAGAAACTCGTTCTCATCCAGCATGCGCGCAAGGATGCGACGTAGCCGGTCCTCGTTCACCAGCGCAGCCATGCCGCGTTCCGCGACCCCAAACTGCCCTGGCCCGGTCGCATGGATCGACGCGGCGAGTCCCGGCATGCGCCTGAGGCGCTCGTGCATCTGCGCGGTCAGTCTGGGGACCCGTTCGCGCTGCCACCGCTCCACGACCGTAGTGGCGCAGAGCGGCAGCAGACCGACCATCGAGCGGACCTTAAGCCGGGTTGCGCTGCCATCCGGCAAACGAAGAACATCGTAGTAGAAGCCATCCTCCTCGTCCCACATGCCATCCGGACCAATCCCGTTCATGGCGCGGGCGATCAGCAGGAATTGCGTCAGGAAATTCGTCGCCAACTCCTCGTAGGCCGGCTGCTGCGACGCCAGCTCGACCGCAATTTCGAGCATGTTCTGCGCAAACAACGCCACCCACGCCGTGCCATCAGCCTGCTCCAGATAGCCCCCTGTGGGCAGCGGTGCACTGCGGTCGAAAACCCCGATATTGTCGAGCCCGAGAAACCCTCCTTCGAACAGGTTTCTGCCAAAGCGATCTTTCCGGTTAACCCACCAGCCGAAGTTCGAGGTGAGTTTGCCGAACACCCGCGTCAAGAAATCCAGATCGGACTTGCCGTGCAACGCCTGCTCCACGCGGTAAAGGAAGATCGAGGCCCAGGCATGCACCGGCGGATTGACGTCGCTGAAGTTCCACTCATAGGCCGGGACCAGTCCCGTCGGATGCAGGTAAACCCCGGTCAGCAGAAGGTCGAGCTGCTGCTTGGCGAAATCGATATCGACGGTAGAGAGCGCAATCGTGTGGAACGCGAGGTCCCAGGCGGCGAACCAGGGATACTCCCATTTATCCGGCATGGAGATGACATGTTCGCTGAGCATGTGGAACCACTCGCGATTCCGCGCCGAGGCTTGCCCGGATGGCGGAAGCATGGGGTCGACACCATGCTCTTTCAGCCATTTATCCACATCATAGGAGAAATATTGTTTGCTCCACAGCATACCGGCCAGCGCCTGCCGCATCACAACAGCCACATCTTCGCTGAGACCTGCCGGCGTTATCGCCCGATAGAATTCGTCGGCCTCGCTCCGGCGCATTTCGAGGATTTGCGCGAAACGCGTGCCAAATGGTTCCTCGGCACCGGGCGGGACGTTGTTCAGTCGTAGCCGTATAATTGCAGCCCTCTCTGCTCCTACGCGTATCTCGTAATGCGCCGCGGCTTTGGTGCCGATGCCATCCGGGTTTACCGCATCCTGCCTGCCCGCCACCACATAGTTGTTGATACCGTCCTTAACGTACGCGGTCGCATTATCGGTCCCAAAAAGACGCTCGTTATTCGTCTCGTTCTCCGTGAACAGCAGACGCGCATCGCCTTCGTAGTGCAGGAAATACTCGCGGAGCAGCGTGTCCGTTGCGGCAATCGCGCACCCGCCGTTCTTTCGGGACCCGTCCTTTAGAGACGGTTTGGGTTCCCCCGGCCACCAAGTCCAGAAGTTGCGGAACCAAAGGGTGGGCAGAACGTGTATCACGCTCTCATCGGGCCCTCGATTGCATACCGTGATCTGGACCAGAATGTCGGTCGGTGCCGCCTTTGCGTACTCGACGAATACGTCAAAATATCGGCCCCCGTCGAATATGCCCGTGTCGATCAGTTCGTACTCGGGGTCCAACCGGCCACCGCGTCTGTTCATCTCGACCAAGTCGAGGTAAGGGTATGGATCCTGCGGGTATTTATATAGACATCTCATATACGAATGGGTCGGAGTGCTGTCGAGATAGTAGTAGTAGTCCTTCACATCCTCCCCGTGATTTCCTTCGCTATTGGTCAAGCCAAACATCCGCTCCTTGAGGATCGGGTCTTTGCCGTTCCACAAGGAAAGCGCAAAACACAATCGCTGCTTATCATCACTGATCCCGGCAAGACCATCCTCGCCCCAGTGATAGGCGCGGGAGCGAGCCTGATCGTGGCTGAAATAGTTCCACGCATCCCCGTTCTCGCTATAGTCCTCGCGGACCGTGCCCCATTGGCGTTCGCTGAGATACGGCCCCCACTGCCGCCACGGCACGCCCTTCTCGCGCGCTTCCGCCAGACGCGACTCTTCGGCCGTCATGGCCAGTTGGGTGGCCTGCGTGTTCGCCATCATCTGCTCCCCCGCTGATGGTTCTTTTCGCTCATGACATCCGCCTGCTCATGGCACCCACCGAAATCGGCGGTAAGTGCTATGCCACACAGCCCATCACCCGATACGCAGGTCAAAAACATTGAGCTGCCACGGCTTCTGATCGATAAATAGCCCGGGATCGAGCATCTCGGAGCCGTCCCGTTCGTAGGTTTCGGGTCCCATCAGATCGCGGAGCTGGACGGAGCGACCGGCTAACTCCGGGAACGGTAGGCGCAGACGGCATTGTCCCTGATTGGCGGCGTAATTTACTACTACAATGCAACGCCGCCCATCCCGGCTGCTCCAGGCATACGCAACGAAATCATCGTGCGTCCAGTTGCCCTCCCAAGCCGGCAGTGGATCAATCTGCGACCATGCGCCGTCGCGAAGCGCCTCGGCCTGCCTCAACACCGCTAGTAGTCGGGTATAGAACGCTTCGATCTCGGCGTCGTTCGGCTCGATCGGACCGCGGCATAGATGGGTCGGAATGCGCACGCGCCAGCCTTGAAACTGGCCCTGATGAAAGAAGCGAAGGCCAGGCGCGAAGAACGTGATCGCAGCGGCGGCACCTTGCTGCGGCCACGGAAACTGCGTCGCGGCGCGCGGCTCATCGTGGTTCTCCAGGAATCGGAGAAGCTTGTCCTGGTAACCCAAGCCTGCGCGCAGGTGCTCGCGGATAGTTCGCGCAGCGCCGCTATGCAAACCGGTCATACAAGCGCTTATCGTAGCAATAATCGAACCCCTGTTGCTGAAGGGTCCATTCCAGATCCCAGTAGACCTCAGCCGCGAACGCGAACGCAGGGTAACGCTTGCGTACTGCCTGCGTCGCAGAGGGCCAGAATGGCTCCGGCCTCATTCCCCAGGTGCGCTCGAATACATCGGGCAGCAGAAGCATTGCCATGTCGCAGCGAAGGCCGTCACACCCGCCGCCCACTGCGATCAGCTCACTGATCTGGGCATTCCTCAAGGCAGGCGTGGCGTAATTGAGTTGCAGCGTGTCAGGCCAGCCTGGAAAATTAGGGTCGCGTCCGTGCGCAATGATTCTCTGCCCTAGATCGGTTTGCACCCGCTGATAATTGTGTGGAGCGGAGGCCAGGGCGCTCTCGCCGCCGTTCACATAGTAGTCGGGATTTGCCTTCACCCATGGATGGTCCAGCGCCGTGTGGTTCGGCACGAAATCCAGCATCAGCTTGAGCCCGCGCGCAGCCAGCTTCGCCCGGAACTGCGGCAGCGCCGCCTCGCCTCCCAACATCTCGCTGACCGTATAGGCGGTGATGGCGAATCCTGAGCCGCAGATGTCGTCCTCGGTTAAGTCGGGCAGAACGGCGTTGAATTCCGCGCGCCATGTTGGATTAGCGCGCGAGACTGCTCGACCGGCTGCACCGGTTTGCCACACGCTCAACAGCCAGATCCAGTTGAACCCCTTCTCGGCCCAGTCGTCGATCGTCGCATCATCGATGCTGGCCAACGTAACCGGCCTTCCAGCTTCACGCGACAGGCGACGAAGCCAGACACGGGTGTTGATTTGCAACAGCGACTGATAGCGCGGGGTGGTCATTGCTTGTCACTCCCGCGAACCATCAAGCGATCTTCCATACGCCTTGTGACGTCTTGCACCAATCCAAAGTGTAGATTCGTGTATCAGGCTGGTTTCTGATCCGATTGTTGTACCTTACCTTCCGGCACTGCATGCCGTCACGTGTGAAGCTTTGGAGAACGGTAATGGTCCCGCTGTTTCCTGTTTTCGGATTCGGCCACGTGTCGGTCGCGCCGTCGGACACTACGTCCTGCCCGTAAAGCCGCTGTCCGGCTGCCATCAGGTCTTTCACATCGTCCTCGTTCAAAGTCCCGGAGAAGCGGTTGAAGAACGGGCTTATCTGAGCGCGCGATGCAACCGCAAACGCAAAGACACAGAGACAGCATAACAATACAGCGGCCAATGGTACGATATAATGAACCTTGAGCCCCCGCATCGTGATTGGTAGTTTCATGACATCCCTCCCTATCGGCGCGGCTGCTACGTTTCGAATCGAAACAACCGTGCCCAATCGTTTTTCATGCTCACGATGATCCAGCGCTGCTTGATCGTCATGTTGTACATCGCCTGGCTAAACGTGCCGACGTTCGTATCCGGCAGTGGCATCGAACACGATCTGATCGTATTCCCAGAGCTGCTTGATCCTGCATCATGTAGACACCGGCGCGCCCATATGTCGCATAGACCATCAGGTGCATCGCACCACTGGGTGCAAGGACGTCACGGAGTGACCGAAGCCCGATGTCCGGCTCTGGCAGATGGTGGAGCGCGCCGGTGCAGACGATCTGATCGAACCTCTGGCCGAGCTTCCCGACCTGCTCGATCGCGAGCCGATGGAGATCGAGGTTTCGCAAGCCATATTTTCGTTGGAGATCGTCTGTATGGCGCAGGCTGGTCTCGCTGATGTCGATTGCCGTCACATGAGCCTCAGGCTCGCGCGGCGCATACCTCGCAGCCTGCGAGGTTCCACAACCGGCGACCAGGATCTCGCGATTTCCCCGCGGCTTCTCGGTCAGCCAGAGCAGAACTGAGAGCGCGCGGCGCCGATCCGGGTTCCGATAGAGGTCCCGTTGCCGGTCCAGGTCGCTGACCGGCGCCGGATAGGGGTGGCTATCGTAGAACGCGCGAACCTCATCGGCCGGGTCGGTCGGCGGTGTTCTCGTGTCCTCTCGAGCCACGTACATCTGTTCGCGCTCCTCAGCGCCCATGGTTACCGAACTGGGCGCCGTCGGAGAACCCGAACGGCCGCCCCATATTCGGTTCGCCTAGGTCACGACCGCTTACTCTCTTGCATCTTCCGAAACACCTCGTCGAGGTTGAAGCTGTCCGCCTTCTGGCGCTGCGGATAATCCCGGAAGGTGGCCAGGAATTCCCCGACGAGGGCCTGCGTCGGCACCAGCAGGAAGGCGCGACTGACAAGCCAATCCCCATAGGTGAACGACGTAATGTCCGCACGCTCGAACAGATCCGTGCGGAGATTGAAGATCTTTGGCAGGCGAAGGGTGACGAACGGCTCGGACCAGACCCGCAGCGTGCCGGGATCCCGCTGCTCCGAGAATACGAACTTCCAATTGTCGTACCGCATCGCCACGACCTGCTGGTCGTCGTTGCAGTAGATGAACGAGACCCGCGGACTCTTCGGCGTTTGGCCGGTCAGGTACGGGACCAAATTATGGCCATCGAGATGGATTTTGTAAGTCATATCCCCGATCTTATAGCCCTTCGGCAGCTTGCCGGTGACATCGGGATCGCCAGCCATGGCCAGGAATGTCGGCAGCCAGTCGTGATGCCCTACCATCTCGTTCGACACGCTGCCGGGTTTGATCTTGCCAGGCCAGCGGACCAGGCAGCACTCGATAGGCACCCTCCCAGTTGGTGTTCTTCTCGTTCCGGAACGGGGTCATAGCCGCATCCGGCCATGTGAACATATTAGGACCGTTATCGGTGCTGTACATGACGAAGGTGTTGTCGGCGAGGCCGGCGTCGTCGAGCGCCTTGAGCACGGTGCCGACATTCTTGTCATGATCGATCATCGTGTCGTGGTATTCGCTCTGCCAGCGGCCCGACTGGCCCCTGCTCTCTGGCTTCGTATGCGTACCGCAATGCATGTGCGTGAAGTTCACCCAGAGGAAGAAGGGTTTGCCGGCCTGAGCCTGCCGCTTGATGTAATCGACAGAGCGGGCGGCAATATCGTCGTCGATCGTTTCCATCCGCTTTGTTGTCAGCGGGCCGGTATCGTGGATGGTCTGCTTGCCGATCTTGCCGAACCGCAGGTCCACCGTCGCGTCGTCTTTGTCGGTGGCCTTGCAGTCCAAGACGCCACGCGGGCCGAATCTCTCGCGAAACTGCGGAAAATCCGGTGCCTTGGGATAATCGGGCTGCTCCGGTTCTTCCTCGGCGTTCAGGTGATACAGATTGCCATAGAACTCGTCGAAGCCGTGCACCGTCGGCAGATATTCGTTGCGATCTCCGAAGTGGTTCTTACCGATCTGCGCGGTGGCATAGCCCAATGGCTTGAGCAGCTCGGCGACGGTTGGGTCTTCCTTGTTCAGACCAACGTGGGCGGCCGGCTGGTCAACCCGGTGCGCAAACCGTGCTGACCGGTAATGAACGAGGCGCGTCCCGCGGTGCAGCTTTGCTCGCCATAGGAGTCGGTGAAGCGCATGCTTCTTCTGCGATGCGGTCGATATTGGGTGTGCGATAGCCCATCAACCCATCGCTGTAGCAACTCAGGTTGGTAATGCCGATGTCATCTCCCCATATAACAACTATATTGGGCTTATCTGATTTAGCCACCTCAATCTCCTTTTCTCTGTTAGTTGCTTACTTAGCCGGAGTGCGTTCGAGCAGAAGCGCCTGTAAGCGCTCCGGCCCGATCACACGAGCAGCTTCCCCAACAGCGATATATGGTATCAGGATCAGCAGCATCAGCACGCTCGTGGCGAACACCTGTAAAAGCGTGCCGCCCCACAAGCCCTGAACTGAGGCCATGACGCTTCGGCGATGAATTAGACCCGTGACGACTTCCTCAGCGGCGGATAAAGCCATTAGAAACAGGAGCAAGTATACCGATTTTTGCAGCAGCACGAACACCATCCGCTGAGGGCGCAGACGCTCCCCAAGCCTAACTGCCTCCCCGATCATGACGAATTTGCCGACAAGTAACGCTTGGATCGCGGCTGCGCCGTAAGGCCAGTAATCAATCCCTTGGGCATGCAGAATTGCGGTCTTATAGAGCACGATCGCGCCGAAACAGACATAGAGATAGGCAGCGATCATCCAAAACCGAACGAGCTCGTGACGCACTCGTGTGCCAATATTTGCGGCTGCATGAGACATCTTCTTCCTCCTGAACCGGGTGGTGGCGAGGCCCGTTATCCGGGTTACACGACACGCACCAGCACAGCAAAAAAAGCGAACAAACCGATGAAGACCAGGAGGACGGCAACGGCGACAACCGGCGATTGCAATCCCTCTCGGGTCACCCCGGCAATTGGCGCGAAGGTTTCACCCCACAGATAACGCACTGCCCACAGATACTGCCAGAGAGAGATAAGAAGCGCCAGGACACCGCAGGAAATGAGCGAAAGCCCCAAATATCGCGGCGCGCCTGGGACGTAGGCCGGGTGAATGCCGGACATTTGGTGTAAGTGCTCGAAGAATTGGACGATCGCGAATCCAAAACCGATCAGCGAAACCGCAGTCCTTATCCAGGACATCATCGTGCGCTCGAGGCTGAGACGGGTTCGGACCCAGGCCCATGTGGCTGTCGGCCGTAACCCTTACCTTGAACCTGCCTCATATCCACCGTAGCGTCCGGGGTCTGGCCGGCAACGGCGGCGGGCCCGACTTTGACCGAGCTTGAGCATGCCGCCAGCAACGACAATGTCGCGGCGATGCAGATCCGCCGCCTGTAGCGTCGTTCACTCATGGGAACCCACCCGATCATACGTGCCACCCGCAATGACTACTCATTTTGGAATGGCGGCCGCTATGCAAATTCGGCAACAACGGACTAAGAGACTATGTTGGCTTGGCGACCACCAGGTAGAGACCACACTGCTGGCGCTATAGAACGGCTGATAATAGGCTCCGCCATAGGCGAAATACGTCTTGCCGTTGATGTTCTCGTCCACCGCGCCGCTCGGTAGCATCGTCACCGCTGCCCCGATTGGCGGCGGAACTACCTGGTAGCCCTTTGGCACGGAAGAGTAATACGCCCTTCCGCAGTCGAGATACTGCGTGTTGCTGACATAAGCGGTGGAGCAAGACGGCGGCGGGGTTGAGACAACCGTGCCCTGCGGCGGAGGCACCACCTGATATCCGCCACCAGCTTGCGGCGCGTAATAGACCCCGCCGGCATAGTAGTATGGGTTGCCGGCAACCGAGATCGCGGCTGCGGCGGCGAGGAGCGCCATCATCGTCGCGCCAATGGCAAGACCAGCACCAAACCCGGCACCCGAGTAATACCCGCCCCAATTGCCGCTCCAGTTATTATAGTAGGATTGGTGGTTGTACTGCATGCTTCGCGCTTCATTGTAGCGATTTGCATTGAGCGTATTAGCCTCGTTGTAGCGGTTCTGTTGCAGCGTGTTAGCTTCGTTGTAACGGTTTTGCTGCTACTGGCTCGGTTTCTGCTTAGCCTCCGGGTGGCTCTGCTCAAACTGGCTGGTGTTTTGCTGGGCCTCCGGATGGCTCTCCCGGTACTGGCTGGCATTTTGCTGCGCCTCGGGGTGGGCCTGCTGAAATTGGCCCGCGTTGTGCTGATACTCCGGATGGCTCTGCTGGAATGTATCAGCATGATCGCTGAAACTACTCGCGCTGTGAACACTGCCATAGCCATCATGGCCGAACCCGGCGTCACTGCTCCGGTCGAAAGATCCGCCGTCACCGAACCGAGAGCCTCCGTCATGGAAAGCCCGGAACCCGCCTCCACTGTGAAATCCACCAAACCCCCCAGGGCGGGAACTTCCGAACCCGCCGCCGCGGAACGCCATCGCCCGTTCACCCCCAACCGCAAGGCAAACAGCCACCGCCGTGCCTGCTAAAAGCACGAGACCCGTCGAAAACTGTCTGGTCATCGGGATTCTCCGCGCATCACTGGCGGTTGGCACTGGCAACGACTGGCGCGAATTGGATCTTACGCGCCCCTGCAGGTAGTTCCGGCGTGAACACGGCCGGCGCAATCCGGGGATAGAAATTCCAATCAGTGAACACCGCACTGAATTGCGGCTGCATAGAACGAGGTCGCCGGATCATGCAGAGTGACCGACTTGCCGTCGTACCAGAACTGCCGGTCGCCCAGGTCGCCGCTCCAACCGGATCGTTGCAAAGCGACATCCTCGGTCGCGGAAAATTGCAGTCTTGGACGCAGGTTGCGCTGCACCGGGGGCAGGGCTGTTCTGGGCCGCCGCCCCATGCACCCAGCTCACGCCCGGCAGCACCAAGCATACCGCAACGATCCAAGCAATACGCATCGCTCCCTCGCTTAACTCAACATGGTTTCAGCGTGCCCCGACAGCAAAACTCACGGACCCGCTCGTGACGCGTCCCCCCACCTGAAGAGCCTCCCAATGCAGCACATATGCGCCCTCGGTCAGTCGGGCCAACGCGATAAGCTCTTGCGGCGGACCAGCTTCGGCAATCACTAGAAACTCCGAACTGCCGTCCGGGCGCGTCAGGGCAAGCCGCGACCGCACGTGATCGATCAGGCTGTTGAACCGCAGATGGAAGGCGACGTCGCCGGCAGGCACGCTCGCACCCGCAGCCGGCACGCTGGCAACGAGCACCGCCTGTGCACGTGCTGGAATCGCCGCCGCGCTAAGCAACAGCGCAACACACACGCCAAGGATGTGATAGCGCAAGACCCTCTCCCAAACTCCCACGCCAACGGAGCTTGCGGCCAGCTCTCCTGCTTCCTATGCAAAAACGGAAATTGTGGATTAAATCCGGCGACTAACAGCGGGCTTTGGGCTCAGGTGAGGAAACTCGCCGAAGGCATCCCGGTACGCTGCCACGAACTGATCCCGACCTCCGAACCCGTAGCGCTTCGTCACCTCGGCTTCGTCCTTCGTGGCCGCCTCGGCGCGCAGCAGCGCCCGGCGCCGATGCCACCGCAAATTTTAGGCACAGGCAGCGGCCGGTCAGCACTGGCGATTAGCGCCTCCTCGAATCGCACCATGATTCTGGCATAGCGGCGCGTCACTCCGGAACCATCACGTGGCTTGCCCGTGGTCAGGCACGCCATCAGCGCCCAGATCAGATCCTGCTGCAGGGCACGCGCAACCTCCACATTCCCGATATGGCCCAGTTGTGTTTCTGCGATTCGCACCGCTTCTCCATGCAGCCGCAGCAACTGCCGCCGATCCGCCGCGCTCGGCCGCAGAATTCGGCAGAAAGGCGGAGGAACGACCTCCCGGCCAAGGAGCGTCTTACCATAAGCAAGTAGCGAACCCGGCGTCAGCGCGATGGATCCCCATGCTGTGTCGCCAATCGTGCGCTGGTGCATTTGCTGGCCGAGGCTGTGGACGACGATGTCACCCATCTGCAGCGGAGCGCCGTCATATGTCAGTGTCCGGCTTCGCTGCGTCGGAAAGGTAATGAACACCCGTTCGGGTGACAGGGAGACGTAGGCGATACGCGGTCCTGCCTCTCGTGCATGGAGCAGGTTCAGGTCCGCGAGCTCCATCCAGGTCAGGCGAGCCTGAAACTGTCCGGGCTGCAGAGCCAACAGGTGCGTCGTCGTCGGCAGGTTCGCCTGGTAGTCATCGGAACCGGCGAAGAGAGCCGAACCGCTGCCCCCCATCGACCGCCCTTTCTCTCGCTCTCATGTGATATTGCTAAGGAAAGTCTGATCAAGCCGACATTCAGCTTGGAGGACCCTCCCATTCATATCGACATAGCAGCGAATGCAGCGCAATGATGATACTGCGGTCCCTTTGTTTGCGAGCTGGGACACTTGCCAGCGGTGCTGCCGACAAATTCCGCCCGTCAGGTGCAGCCTAGTCGGTGGCGAACAGTGAACAAGTTGGCCAATGCCGCGGTCACGAATAAGCGGTGCGCGTTCTTGTCCAGGCCGCGGTAGCGCACCTTGGCGAAGCCGAACAGCCGCTTGATGACGCCGATGCTGTGCTCGACCTTGGCCCGGACCTTGGATTTGGTGCGGTTCCGCGCCTTCTCCGCCTCATCGACGGCGTCGCGATACCGATACCGGCGGTTCGTGAAGTCCTTGGCGCGCGGCGCATGTTTGCGGATCACATCGCCCTGCCCCTGATAGGCTCGATCGCCCCAGACCCGGGTCTCCTCGCCATGCAAGAGATCCGGCAGCACCGTCGCATCATGCACGTTGGCCGCCGTCGCCACCACTGCGTGGATGACCTTAGTCTTACTATCCACCCCGAAATGCGCCTTCATCCCGAAATACCATTGGTTGCCTTTCTTGGTTTGATGCATCTCGGGATCGCGGGACTTGGTGGCATTCTTGGTCGAACTCGGCGCGCTGATGATGGTCGCGTCAACAATCGTACCTGCATTCACCTTGAGGCCCCGGGCTTCAAGGTGCTCGTGCACTCGCTCGAATATCTGCTGTCCGAGCTCGTGCTTCTCCAGCAGGTGGCGGAACTTGCACACTGTGGTCTCATCCGGCGCCGGCTCGCGCCCGAGGTCGACGCCGACAAATCGCCGCATCGACACTGACTCGTACAACGCCTCCTCAACCGCGGGATCGGAAAGGTTGAACCATAGCTGCAAGAAATAGATCCGCAGCATCCGCTCCAGCCCAACCGGCGGGCGCCCGTTGCCAGGCTGGGGATAGACCGGCTCGATGAGTGCACACAGCGCTTGCCACGGCACAACCTGATCCATCTCTCCCAGAAACGCCGCCCGACGCGTGCTCTTCCCGAAGAACTCAAAACCCGCCGTTGCCAAGGTCAGCTGCCGCATCCCAGATCCCGCTTGATTGCCGCAGCCGGCCCTACACGCCGTTCCGTAGCCGTGTCGAGAGACACTTAATCAGAGTTTCCCTAGCCCCGCCTCATATGGATGCGTCCGAAAATCAGCTCGAAAGCCGGACGATAATCTCCTCCTTACCGAACGACAGCAGGACACCGGAGCTCGTGCTATAAAGATGCATGATGACGCCGGCCTTGTTCTCCAACCAAAGCTGCCCCTGACCGCCCCGCGACAAGCCCGCTGCACCGCTCCCCTGCGTGTAGCGGCCCGCGAAATCAGCGACTTTCGTCAGGTTGTAAACCTCGCCGGACGCGGTAATGCGATCGGCGCCGCCGGGCCCTATGACGGAGCCGAAGATCCGGAAAGGATAAGTCTGACCGTCATAACTCAGCGTGCCGCTGCCCCCACCAACTCCGGCGACAAAGGTTTCCTTCAGCGAAACCGTCCCGTCGGGCGTCAGGCCCTGAATATTCCGTTCCGTTGGAACTTTCAGCGCGGAGCATCCGGCCAGTCCAAGCATTGCTGCGATCGTGACACTCTGGACAAAATCCTCGTCTCCGGCCGCCAGCCAGTCTTTCGCCTGGACATCATCATCCTTTCCCCTCTCGCGCTGCGGTCGCCTTGGCTCCGGTTCTCCGTTAGCCCGTGCAGCCAGGCTGCGCTATGCAAAATCGGCAACCGACCCCGCCTGCACAGATGCTCGGCAATCATAGGGCGGATGACGCAGCGTCACCGACGGCGACTCCCCGAACAGCCTCCGGTAAGAAACCGCAAATCGCCCGAGTTCCCCGAACCCATAATCGCCGGCTATTTCGGTCACCGTCCGCGTCCTTGCAGCGGATCGGGCGAGCGCGCGCCGTGCCAAATGCATCCGTCGCAACCATAGATAGCGATGCGGGCTCATCCCCAGATGCTCCTGACAATACGCGCGAAGCGATCGGTCCGTCACACCGATCCGCGCGCAGATCTCGGTTATATAGAGCGGTTGCTCCACGCTTGCTTCCAAGACTTCCTCGAACCGCCGCATAACCACCAGTCCCCGCCGCTTGCCCGCACGCTCCTTCACGTCCCCGTGCCTGTCAGGCAGCCAACCATCGCACGCACCAACTCCTGCTCTATGGCTTTGGCAATTTCCGGACGGGCGATCACGTCAGGAGCGGTCGCGGCAAGCTCGTTGGCTGCCCTGTGCAGGTTCAACAGCCGCGACATCAAAGCAGGGTTAGGGCGGACAACACGCGTGGCTAGAGGAGCCACAATGTCGTGCCCGGCAAGCGCCCTGCCGTATTTAGCGAGATCCTCGGGGGTCAGCGCTAACGTGCCCCAGCAGCAGTTCGCTGCGGCATGCCGATGCAGCTCCGCTCCCGGCGCATCAAAGACTATATCACCTGGCCGTACCTCGACACCGCTGTGGAACATCGGTGGCTGAGGACCGCCGGTTAGAAAAATAATGGGATTCCCCCCGCGATGGACGGCGGCACACGCTGCATAAGGCAGCGATACCGCGTTTTCCTGCGTCCACAGACGGGGCAGATCAACGAGCGTTACTTTAAAGCATTTTTGGTTCAAGTTGAAACAGGACTGACGGCCGGGCCGGGAAGTCCGGTGTATCCGGCGTTCCTCACATAGTTGGCGCACTCCTGAGGGGTGAATTCGTCGAGCGGCTTGGCAACGCGTTCACAGACATCGTCAAACGTGCGCTCGGCCGCCTTTCGCAGCAGCTCTTTGAGTTTGGCGAACACCTGCTCGATCGGGTTGAGGTCCGGACTGTAGGCAGGCAGCAACCATAGCTTTGACCCGGTGGCGCGAATCGCGCGGCGGACTTCGCGGTTTTTGTGGGAGTTGAGATTGTCCATCAGAACCACGTCTCGCGTGCCCAGAGTGGGCGCGAGAAACTGCTTGACATACTGCAGGAAACTGCGCCGGTTCACAGGCTGGTCCAGCACGCATGGCGCGTCAATGCGATCGCATCGCAGCGCACCGATGAACGTCATAGTCTTCAAGTGACCATGCGGAACTTTTTGCCTGAGCCGTTGGCCACGCGGTGCCCGGCCGCGCAAGCGAACCATGTTGGTCTTGATCCAGGTCTCGTCGATGAACACCAGGCGCCTGGGGTCAAGCTTGGCCTGAAGCTGCTTCCAGCGCTCACGCTTGCGCGCGATCTTCGGACGGTCTTGCTCAGCTGGCAGCAGGCTTTTTTTGAAGCTGAATCCTTCAGAGACACAGAATTTCCAGATGACCCAAATGCTGACGCTTGCACCGCGTACCACCAGCTCGCTTTTCAGCGCTCGGAGGGTCAGGTCCGGTTTCTGCTTAATGCGATCACGCAGCCAGTCACGGTGGTCGCCCAACGCGTTGCGTCGGACGCCCCCCATCGGCTTGGCAGCTGCACTCCCGGTGGTGCGGCGCCGTTGCGACCATCTCGACACACTGGATGGGCTGACGTGGAACAGCTCGGCAACAAACCGGCAGCTTCGTCCCTCAGCCACGGCAACGGCGACCCGCTCCCGCAGATCGTTCGAAAAAGGTCCTGCCATTCATGCTGGCCTCCTCCCAGCCAGCAGGTTGGATCAAAATCGCAGCCGTTTCGGAATCCCCCCAATTCGACTTGGTCCGAAAACGCCCTAGTATTACAGTTGCGGATCAGGACGAGGCCTGATTCTCTGGCCCCCCAATTCGGGGGAGCGGGAATGTCCGTAGCGTCATGGTCGGGTAGTCTTCTCGCTTGGCAGCAGGAACTGTCGAAGCTGAAGGATCGGCTGGGGTCAGCGTGGTCGTGTCGCGGAGTTGGTAGAAATTGGCGGAGCGCGGTCTCCGACCGGCTCAGGTTAGCGCGTCATGCGGCGAGATCAATGCGTTGAGGAGCAGGCGCTTCGGCGAGCGTCTGCCAGCCGTCGACCTTCCGCATGGTGATTTGGCCGGACGCTAATAGCGCCCAGAACAGCATCGCTGCCGTTTCCGCTGACGGCAGCACGGTCTGCGTCTTGATCCGGCGCTTGAACTCCTCGTGCAGCCGCTCGACGGCATTGGTCGTGCGGGCCGACCGCCATTGGCTGTCGGGCAACCGGGTGAAGCTGAGCAGCTTCTCTCCAGCTTCCTCCAGGCTGTCGGCCACGCCGCGGCACTTCAATCGCCACTTGCGGATGAACGCCTTGCGGCGTGTTTCGACCTCCTTGCCGTCTTGGCGTAAATCATATCGTTGTAGTCGTTCGAGATCTCTTCGTGCAGCCGTTCAGGCGCGTTCGCCAGGAGGCTACGATGCTTGTGCACCGTGCAGCGCTGCACCAACGCGTCCGGCCACACCAGCTCGAGCGCCTTCTCCAAACCCGGCGCGCCATCGAGGGTGACGAAACCCGGCGCTTTCAGCCCGCGCGAGGTGAGATCGTCGAGCAGACCGCGCCAGGCGGCCTCGCTCTCACCACCCATGTTGCGCACCGCGAGCAGCACTTTCTGACCATTACGCCGGATCCCCAGCACCACTAATAACGAGATCGACGTCGCCCGCCGATCCAGCCGCACTTTCACCACCGTGCCATCGAGAATGAGCCGGACAACATCCTCGTCGGCGAGCGAACGGTGGCACCAGGTCTCCCAGTCCACCTGTATTTTCCGCCAGACCCGGCTCACAGTATCCTTCGAGACCGACCCCTTGAACAGCGCTGCCAACGCCCGCCGCACACGACGCGTGTTGGTGCCCGACAGATAGGCGCCGGCAATCAGCGCCTCCACCTGCTTCGTCATGCGCGCATAGCGTGGAAGAACTTCGCTGCGCCATTCCTGGCTCGTTCCATCACCGTTGTTCAGTCGCGCGCGTGGCACACTGATCGTCACCGGCCCAAATGAGCCGAGCAGCTGGCGTTGCCGTCGACCATGACGATACCCGACCCTCGGTGCCGGTTCGCTGCTGTGTACTTGCCTCGGCCGCTGGTAGCGTGGTCGCCCCAGCGCCTGATCCAACTCTTCGTCGATCAGCGCTTCGATGAAGCCGCGAATCTGATCCCGGATGCCTCTCTCAATGGGGTCGAACCACGTCTCGCCAAGCAAGGCTGGCGACGTCGCCGTGGGGTTTCTGCTATGCTTCTCCATGGTGTGGTCTCCTTCGGCGTCTCACCGCCGAATCGGCTGGGTTGCATCAGCCGGAGACTACACCGCCGTGAATTTCCACCACTCTCGCGAGTACGTCATGAAAGCTAATGATTGCCTGTGGGTGAAAGTCTCATCCGGCCAAAGTCGTAGCGGGCAGGTCGGGACCGAGTCTTGCGGGCGCCGCGGTAACGCGGGGTTCGAAGTGTAGACAGGGGCCATGCGGGGTGCGGGGTTGAGCCACGAAAGGTGAAGATCGCGGAGGCCGAGTGTGTTCGCGTACACGAAGGCAGCACGTGCGTCATCGCTAGGCGAGATGACGTCGCTCCGCCGGGGTCGAAGGCCGCATCACGTATGGAAAGCAAGCATTGGAACATGAGAGGCCCGACCGGGTCCGCCGGATTGGTCTCCGGCGGGGGATGGAGGCAAGGGACAACCGGAGCCGACATCCGAGCTGAGGTCGGGAGTCGGACTGGCGCATAGTACCGATGACGCCGTCGAAGGAAACGAAGCGCGCCGCGGGAAGGAGCCAGCCCGGGAGGAGCCCTGGCGAGAGGGGCGAGGTCCGGACACAGAGCCGGGTCACCTGGCCATCCATCCTCGCACGGGTGAACGCAGCGGCTCGCAAGGCCGCCCAGACCCGGTTCACCGCCCTGCTGCATCACGTCGACGTCGCTGCGCTCGAACGAGCGTTTCGACGTCAGAAGCAGCGGGCGAGCGCGGGAGTCGATGGGGTCACGGTGGCGGACTACGAGCAGAACCTGGAAGCCAACCTCCAGGACCTCTGCACGCGCGTCCACACCGGGCGCTACCGGCCACAGCCGGTCAGGCGTGTCTACATCCCGAAAGCAGAAGGCGGGCAGCGCCCGCTCGGTATTCCAACCCTGGAGGATAAGATCGTCCAGGGTGCGGTCGCCGAGGTGCTGAGCGCCATCTACGAAGTCGACTTCCTTGGTTTCTCCTATGGCTTTCGGCCGGGGCGGAATTCACACCACGCTCTGTCGGCGTTTCACACGGCGATCATGAGCCAGCACGTGAATTGGGTGCTCGATGCCGACATCCGTAACTTCTTTGGCTCGGTCGACCACGAGTGGTTGTTGCGGATGGTAGCGCACAGGATCGCCGATCCACGAATCATCCGACTGATCCGGATGTGGCTTGAGGCGGGCGTCCTGGAGGGCGATGAGTGGCACCAGACGGACGAGGGAACGCCGCAAGGCGCGGGCATCAGCCCGCTGCTCGCCAACATCTTTCTGCACTATGTGCTCGATCTCTGGGTCCACCAATGGCGCCGTCGCCATGCACACGGTCGCGTGTCGATCGTGCGTTATGCCGACGATTTCGTGATGGGCTTCGAGAAATCGGCCGATGCGCAGCAGATGCTGGCGAACCTCAAGGAGCGACTGGCGAAGTTTGGCCTGTCGTTGCACGAGGACAAGACGCGCCTGATCGAGTTTGGCCGATTGCCGGCCTTGACTCGGCAGCAACGCCACGTGCGGCGCCCAGAAACCTTCGCCTTTCTTGGCTTCACCCACTACTGCGGGTGGACCCGGGATGGCAGGTTCATCGTGAAGCAGAAAACTCAGGGCAAGCGCCTGACGCGTAAGTTGAAGGCGCTGCGCCAGAACGCGTGGCGGCACATGCACGCGCCAGTGGCCGATCAGCATTGCTGGCTATCCAGCGTGCTACGAGGTCACTACGGCTACTACGGGGTGCCGCACAACTGGCGCGCTATGAGCGGGTTCCATCAGGAAGTCCGACGAATCTGGATCACCTGCCTCCGGCGGCGAAGCCAGAAGGGCCGGCGTATGACCTGGGACCAGTTCCAAGCCCTGACCGAGCGCTTTCCCTTGCCGCAACCTCGTATCACTCATCCTTGGGTGGCAGGCACGGCGCGATGTGGGTAACTCCCGGGAAGAGCCGGGTGCGGGAAAGCCGCATGCCCGGATCTGTGAGGGCGAAGCCGAATGGCCTAGCTACTCGACCGGCACCTCGCCGAGCGGGATGATGTGAGTTTCGGTGACGGGGTTGGTAAAATTCGTTCTGATTATGATCTGCGCGATATCGGAGGTGATCAGCAGCGGCCGACTGCCGAGCGGTCCTGCGTAGAGCAGCAACTGGCGGTAGGCGGCATCAAGGTCGCCGCGTTTTCTTTTTATATTCCCAGGCGAAAACAGCCGCGGCGCCAGACATCGGCCCAGCCGTCCTGTCCCGTGAACTTGGTGGCACCTTTTTCGAACGCGTAGGATTCACCTGTGGGGTCGGTGTTATCGGGCCGTGTCCTGAGCAAGCTCGGCTTTGTCGAAGTTGGGCGCGCCGAACGGCCTTGCCTCGCGGCGGTTCACCCGCATCGTCCGTCGAGATGCGCCTCGAAGCCTCGCCGCCGGAGCCGGCTGTCTCATAATTGAATTTCTGAAACTTCATGATGGCGTGAGCGGGCGTCACCGGATGGCCGAGACGCGCGCGGCTCGGGGCTCTGCGCCTAGCACGCGGCCCCGCAGGGCACACGCTCAAAAGCGGCGCCGGATAATTGGTTCATAGAAAAATCACTGGCGCTGTTTCTTGGGTACCATCGGTTTTGCAACGGCACGGGAGGGGGCAAGCCAATTCAGGAATAAAGGACTGCCTCCCCCCACCTGATCACCCTCAGCAATCGACCACGCTTAAAAGGTCCACCCGGAAGCGGCAGGTCCGGCTATTTCACGTGCCGGCGACCACTCGGGGATAGAGCCCCTTCTTGGTTTGGGCGCGAAAATCAGAGTTGGCGGCCGCTGTACGCAATGGGTATTGCGTAGTACTAACGCCGACGCTGATCCCCTGCTTGCTGGTGAAGACTCCCTTGGTTAATGCCAATACTCCATTGCCAACAATTCGATATCCCGATATATCTGCAAGGTTATTAGATATAACATCAGAGAACACTGATGTTATAGGGAGAAACCAAAGCCAATGCAGATCTCGCGGCGCTCCCAGAGCGATCTGATCTTTAAACCATACTGCTACAAATCCGAGTAATGATACTGTCGCCGTAAAGTTAATGCTATACGATTGGTTATTGACTACCATATCGCACTTGAGCGAGCTTTCTGGTGGAACCAGGACTGTTGTATTAACAGTCCATGACTTTGATTGTGACATCGTCTGCTTCTGAGTGGAAGACAGAGACAGAGTCAAGGTATCCTGTACTGTGAGGTCTGCAAGTTCCGGAACGCCCACGTTGGTGCTGATTTGGACTCCCACACTCAAGCTCTCTGTTATCGACCAGCTAAATTCTTGCGTCGACGAGGCAGTGTACTCAAACACCTCGCTCTGCTGAACGTTCGTACTATTATCATACCAAAGCTCATAAGCAACATCGGCGCCGGCAGTCGGCGGGGAGTTAGTATCATAGCTGATCGATACATATGTCGCCGAGCCCTGGTATTGATGGTATTGATCAAGCTCCCCGTGAGCGCCATAATCAGTGGAAGCTGTAAAATTACATGATGTCCCGTGCTGTCTGGCTAACCAGTTCCCCCAGGCGTCGGTAATCTGCTGAAGACTGAGCATCTCGCTACCTCCCTTAACTTGAGTTATTGACGACATTCCCCCGATCCGAGTACGTTATCGGGTCAGGACCGCAGCTTCGGGCGTCTTGGGCAATGGTAAATCGGTTATCCGTACACGGCAGGAGTCCAACTCAGCCAGTTGACTGCGCCGAGGCGTCGGGACGCTTCGCTTTGCCTGCATTCAAACGCACCACTCCCATCGTGGTCTGTCGCTTCCGACCCCGGCGTCGCTCATGCTGGCGCCGGTGGTGCCCGTAACCGGACGATCAACGAGCCGATTTCTGAGAAAATCTGCCGTGAAACCCGCGCCGGCAGTATAGTGAGGGCCGCCATCTGCCTCAAACGAAAGCCGGATGCGTTGCGCGCTTTCACCTCCTTTTGAGTAATACCAGCCGGCTGAATTCCTGACTCGATTTCGATCAGTGATTCCCATGTGATCGGCGGTCTGATTCTGTTCCCCCTGTGCTCACGATTCGCGGGGGACAAGGTGGGACGGTCGGTTGAGATCACGCGGCGGGATCATTCAGCGGAAGAGCTTCGTGCGGTGGCACGCAGTGCCGATGGCCGGGTTGCCTGCCGTTTGCTGGCGATTGCGCATGTGCTGGAGGGCACCTCGCGCGGCGAGGCCGCCGGAGCGTGCGGCCGAGCAGATGGCGGAGCTGAAAGAACTGGTGGTCGCCGGGCCGGACCTGCAACGCGACGGCGTGGTGCGCTGGCGCTGCGTCGACCTGCAGGAACTGATTGCGAGCGATATGAGACCAGCGTGCATGAGCGTACGGTGGGCGAGTTGCTGCGCCGAATGGGCCTGACCCGGCTGCAACCGCGGCCCTATCACCCAAAGAAGGATTTCGCAGCCCAGGAGGCGTTCAAAAAAAATTCGCCGATCTGGTAGCCGAAGTCGTGCCGGCGACAGCCGCCGGCAAGCCGATCGAGGTCTGGTTCCAGGACGAGGCGAGGGTCGGACAGCAAGGCACGTTGGCCTACCGGTGGGCACCACGCAACTCGCGCCCTGCCGCGGTGCGCGACAATCGCCACAACTCCGCCTATCTGTTTGGCGCGGTCTGTCCAGCCGCAGGCAAAGCCGCCGCCATCATCATGCCCGCGGTGAACAGCGAGGCGATGGCAGAGCACCTTG
>CAWIDE010000032.1:0-104042 GCA_963834715.1 uncultured Pseudomonadota bacterium
TGGTGGAGCCAAGGGGAGTTGAACCCCTGACCTCCTGAATGCCATTCAGGCGCTCTCCCAGCTGAGCTATGGCCCCGGGTGCTTACGAGAGCGGCATATAGCGTCGGGCGGCCGGGCGGATCAACCCCCAACGCCGTGGGCGAGCGTGAAGGCGGTGCCGGTTTTTTCGCGGATTTCCTGTATCGTGGTGCCGGGAGCGAGCTCGATCAGGCAGAAGCCGGGGCGACCGATCTCAAACACGCCGAGTTCCGTAATGACCAGATCCACGACCCCGGTCCCGGTGAGCGGGAGCGTGCAACGTTGGAGCAGTTTGGGGTTTCCGCCGGCGGTGTGCTCCATCAGGACCACGACCCGTTTGACCCCGGCGACGAGGTCCATGGCGCCCCCCATCCCCTTGACCATCTTGCCGGGGATCATCCAATTGGCGAGGTCGCCAGTTTCCGCAACCTGCAGCGCCCCGAGGATGGAGATGTCGATGTGGCCGCCGCGGACCATGGCGAAGCTGGTCGCGCTATCGAAATAGCTCGTGGTCGGGAGCTCGGTCACGGTCTGCTTGCCGGCATTGATCAGGTCGGGGTCTTCTTCGCCTTCGTAGGGGAAGGGGCCCATGCCCAACATGCCGTTCTCGGAGTGGAGCTGGATCGAGATTCCCTGGGGGATGTGGTTGGCGACGAGGGTGGGGATACCGATCCCAAGATTGACGTAGAACCCGTCGCGCAGTTCGAGTGCGGCGCGGGCGGCCATCTGATCGCGGGTCCAGGGCATGGCGTCTCTCCTTAGCTGCGCTTTCGCACGGTATGCTGCTCGATGGGTTTGTCGATCCGTTCGGGGTGGATGATCCGGTCAACAAAGATGCCGGGAGTGGCGATCATGTCGGGGTCGAGTTCACCCGGCTCGACGAGGTGTTCGATTTGAACGACGGTGGTTTTTGCGGCGCTAGCCATGATCGGATTGAAGTTGCGGGCGGTTTTTCGGTAGACGAGATTGCCTTCGGTATCGGCTTTCCAGGCGTGAATGATGGCCAGATCGGCGCGCAGCCAGCGTTCCATAACATAGGTGCGGCCTTCGAACTCCCTGGTTTCCTTGCCTTCGGCGACGATGGTTCCGACTCCGGTTGGGGTATAGAAGGCGGGGATCCCAGCGCCGCCTGCGCGGATGCGTTCGGCGAGGGTGCCCTGGGGGTTGAATTCGATTTCGAGGTCACCGTCGAGATATTGGCGGGCGAAGGTTGCATTCTCTCCGACATAAGAGCTGATCATTTTACGGATCTGGCGGGTCTGCAGCAGGATTCCGAGCCCGACATCGTCGATGCCGCAATTGTTGGAGATGACGGTCAGGCCTTTGACGCCGCTTTCATGGACGGCGTCGATGAGCACGCCGGGGATGCCACATAAGCCGAAACCGCCCGACATGATGGCCATGCCATCGTGGAGCAGACCGGAGAGCGCGGTGCGTGCGTCGGGGTAGATTTTATTGGCCATGGTGGGGGTCCGGTTGTTGGTGGCGGGAGAGAGGAGCGCTCCGCCTTGGGTGCGTAGATGGCCGGGTCGGGCCCGGCCATGACGAGAACGTAAGGGGCGCCTGAAGTAAGCTGATAGGGCTCATGCTGGTTTGTTACTGCCGTAGTCGGTCAGCCGAAGTTCGATGCGGCGGTTCTTGGCGTAAGCGTCGGGCGTGTCGGCAGGATCAAGCGGATGGTTGTCTCCGAAACCTGTTGCGGAGAGGTGACCTTGCGGGACGCCCTCCAGGATGAGAAGTTGGACCACGCTGATAGCGCGGGCGGCAGAGAGGTCCCAGTTAGAGTTGTATCGCCCGCCGGTTATGGGCTGCTTGTCGGCATATCCGTCCACATCCAACACCCAATCGATGTTGGGTGGGATCTGCGCAGCGATTTGCTGTATGGTTTCGGCCAGCTTGCTCATCTGGATGACACCGTCGGATGTGAGATCGGCGCTATTGACGGGGAAGAGCACGTCGCTTTGGATCACGAACCGATCGCCGACGATGTGGATGCCCGGTTTATTGGCGAGGATTTTGCGGAGTTCGCCAAAGAATTCGCTGCGATAGGACTGCAATTCCTGAACCTTGGCGGCGAGGGCGGCGTTGAGCTGCTGGCCAAGGTTGGCGATCTGAACATCTTTGCTCTTGCCCTGTTGCTGGGCGATGTCGAGAGCCTGCGCCAGGGATGTAAGCTGCGCCCTGAGCTGATCGACCTCCTGATTGAGGAGCGCGATCTGGGCAGCGGCGCTGTTGCCAAGGTCTTTTTCCTTCGCCAGTTCGGCGGCCACTGCCTCGCGTCGTTGTTTTTCGGTGGTGACCTGAGCGAGGGCATTCTCCGCCTGCTTTTCGAACTGATCCCGCAGTGCCTGCAGTGCGCGCACCTGTTCCGTGAGCTGCGCGATATCGGCGAGTTTTGCCTGAATGGTGTCGCGGTTCACCGAGACGGTTTTATTGAGCGCTTCCTCCTCTTGTTTCATGTCTGCCAACTGCTGCTTGAGCTGCGCCAGCTGGCCTTGCAAAGCGGTGACCTGGCCAGCATTGGTCTGGGCCTGTTTTGTGGCGGCGGTAAGCTCGGTGGAGAGCGCGTTGCGTTCGGTGAGGGTTGATTGCAGCTTTTGCTGTAGATTCGCGATCTGCTGGGAGAGCGATTCGCGGTCCTGTTGTGTGGCGGCGAGCTGGGCGGTGATCTGGGCGAGGGTTTGCTGCAGGCTGTTCTCGTGGCCCTTTTCCAGTGCAAGCATTTTGCTCACATCCGCCAACTGCCCCTTTACCTGCTCCAGTGCCTTGTTGCGTCCCGAGAGGGCGAAGGAGAGGAAGAACTGGGCGAGCACGAAGACAAGCAGGACGAAGATGATGACCATAAGCAGCGTAGACAGCGCGTCCACGTACCCGGGCCATGCTTCCAGTCCGGCAACTGCAGCGCCGCGGCGTCTTCCGTTCGAGGCCATGGCCTATCTTTGCTCCTCGGCCAAAGCGGCGATGGTTCGGGTGAGCAGACGCAGATCGTTGCGCAGCTCCGAGGTGCTTTGGATGCGTCCCTGCTCGGTTTCGGTCAGCAGACGCTGGAGGTAGGTTTCCATATTGCGCAAGTGGCCACGCATGGCGTCGTCGAATCCGCCCTCGGCGCGGCGATCGCCCAGGCGCTGGAGTGCCGGGGCGAGCGCGGCCTGAGCTTCCGCGATGCGCAGCATGAGCTGCTGGTTGGTACGCATGGTATCGGTGAAGGAAGCCATGCGCTCTGAGAGGGTGACCAGAGCTTGGTTCGCCTGGGCTCGGATTTCTTCGCCGCGGGACAGGATGGATTGGAGGCCTTCCATGTTTTCTGCCGTCTGTTCCAGCAGGGCTTGGACATAGACGGGGACAGCGCCTTCGCCTTCGGCGACCAGACCGGAGGAGAGGCGGGTCAGCCCGGCGAGCCAGTCCTCGAGTTCGTTGAAGAAGCGGTTCTGGGCCTGAGCGGCGGTGAGGTCGAGAAAGCCGAGGACGAGCGCGCCGGAAAGGCCGAACAGGCTGGCGGAGAAGGCGGTTCCCATGCCGGCGAGGGGGCCGGCGAGGCCATGTTTGAGCTGCTCGAACATTTGGTTCAGGTCGCCGGTTCCGAGTGACATACCCTGGATCACGTCGGAAACCGATCCGACGGTCTTGAGCAGTCCCCAGAAGGTGCCGAGCAGTCCGAGGAAGATGAGCAGCCCGGTCATGTAGCGGGAGAGCTCGCGGCTCTCGTCGAGTTGGGTGGAGATGCTGTCGAGCAGACTGCGGGTGGCGGTGGCGGAAAGGGTGAAGCGGGCCTGGCCTGGTCGGCCGCCCTCGCGGGCGGCGAGCATGCTGGCCATGGGGGCGAGCAGGCGTGGCGAGGGCAGGGCGGCGAGGCGCGCGCGGCCGGTCTGGTAGGTTTCGAGCCAGGTTACTTCGGGCGTGAGGCGCAACACCTGGCGAAGGGTCCAGGCGATGCCGACGAGGAGGATAAAGATGATGAGGGTGTTGAGGCCGATGTTGTGCTGGAAGATGGTGATGAGGACTGGGCTGAGCAGACCGGCAACGACGGCGACGGCTGCCAAGAAGAGGAGCATCCGCACAAGGTAGAGGGTCGGGCGGGTCATAGGCCCTCACCCGGCACCCTCACCCGCCGCGCTTCGCGCGGCGACCTCTCCCGCAGAGCGGGAGAGGTGAATGGTTGGTCGAGGTACGCTGCTCTCATTGTGGCTTTCCTTGAGCCTGTGCCTGGGCGGTCGCCGGCAGTTTGGCCCCAAGCATGCTAATCTGTGCCTCGTTTGCTGCTCCGGCTGGAGCAGAGGCACCGAGGGCGCGGAGGTAGATGCGGCTGGACGGGACGCCAGCGGCTATGAGGACCGAGCGGATTGCGAGCGCGCGATCGAGGGAGAGACGGCGTGCTACGGAGGGGTCATGAGCATCGGCGGGAGCGTAGGCCAGGACGTTGATGGTTGCGGTCGGACTCGCGGCAGCCTGTTTTCCCAGCGCGGTGAGGTCATGAGTGGCGGAGAGTGGAAGGGTCGACTGGTCCGGGGAAAAGGTGATGCTTGCCGTGACGGGGTGAGCTGAGACTGCTGGCGTACTGGGAGGTGTTGCGATTGGAGGTGGTGCCGGCGGGGCATTCGCGGGCACAGAAGGGATCGTCGCGGGTGGCTGTGGCGAGGCCGCGGTGGCCACGGTCTGTGATGGCGGTTTGGCGGGAGGGCCCTCACCCGGCGTCCGCCTCGCCCCCTTGGAAGCGCCGACCTCTCCCTGAGGGAGAGGTGAATTAAGCGCTGTCGTGGGCGGGGGCTCGGGCGGGAGAGGCAGCGGATGCAATGGCGCCGGCAGGGGCAATGGGTGCAGCGGCCGCAGCACGTAGTGTGGGTGAGTGCGCGTGGGTCGCGGGTGTGCGGCCGGGTTAGGCAGGGCGCTCAGGGCATTGAGGTCCACGGTAACTTGTGCGCATGCGGAACGGGCCGGCAAGAGCGGTGCAAGCAATATCAGGAGGGGCGCAAACGTCCGCATTCAGGTGAGTAACCTACCGAGGCGAACGCGTCCGCTCAATTCAGCCTTCAGGCCGCATTCTGCGCCATTTCCATTCCTGCGGACGCGATCTCGCGTAGTTTGGCATGCAAATGCGGGTTGGCGGCAACTATGTTTCCGGTGTGTCGCGGATCATTGTCCTCATGGGGATCGGTGGCATAGCCGCCGGCTTCGCGGACAATGAGAAGGCCAGCGGTCAGGTCCCAGGGCTTGACGCCGAGCTCCCAGTAACCGTCGTAGCGGCCGGCGGCGACCCAGGCGAGATCGAGGGCAGCGGCGCCGAACCGGCGGATACCCGCAACGTAGGGCATGAGACGGGAGAGCGTGTAGGAGAAGGCGGCGCGCTGGCGGGCGCCGGCGGCGGCGAAGGGGATGCCGGTGGCGAAGACAGCGTCCCGGAGGTCGCGACGGGCGGAGACACGCAGGCGGCGCTCGTTGACGAAAGCGCTACCGCCCTTCTCGGCCCAGAACATCTCGTCCACCACTGGGGCATAAATCAGACCCGCCGTGATTTCCGATCCGCCGTCGGGGAGTCGGCGCTCGAGGCCGATGCTGATCGCCCAGTGGGGGATGCCGTGCAGGAAGTTCGTGGTGCCGTCGAGTGGATCGACAACCCATCGCCAGGCCCAGTTGTCCGAGCCGGAGGCGCCGGACTCTTCCATGAGGAAGGCATAGCCGGGGCGGGCTTTGTTCAACTCCTCATGGATCGTGGTCTCGGCGCGGAGATCGGCCTGGGAGACGAAATCCGAGGGTCCCTTGATGCTGACCTGGAGCTGTTCGACTTCGTTGAAGTCACGGAGCAACCGCCGCGAGGCCTTGTGCGCGGCGTTGGCCATGATGGTCAGGTGGGGAGAGAGGCGAAAAGCCAAGCGAGATCAAGCCTTGGCTCGTTCTACGTAGCTGCCGTCCTCGGTGCGAACGACGATCCGCTCGCCGGTTTCGATGAAGGGGGGGACGGAAGTCCGGACGCCATTGGACAACCTGGCGGGCTTATAGGAGGAGGCTGCAGTCTGGCCTCTGACGACCGGGTCGGCTTCGACGACTTCGAGGACTACGGTCGGGGGCAGATGGCCGGCAACCGGATCCCCCTCCACCAGATTGACCGTGACATTCATGTTGTCCTGGAGAAAGGCTCTGGCGTCGCCGAGCAGATCGAGTGGGACATGCGTTTGCTCGAACGTTTCGGGGTCCATCAGGACCATGTTGTTACCCTCGGTATAGGAGTAGGTGTACTCCTTTTCCTCGGTCATCAGCCGCTCGACCGTGTCGGCGGTACGCCAGCGTTCGTTGGTCTTGTTGCCGGACTTGAGATCGCGCATTTCCACCTGGATGAAGGCGCCGCCCTTGCCGGGGGTGATGATCTGCTGTTTGAGCACGGTCCAGCGCCTGCCTTCATGCTCGATGACCTGACCGGCGCGGATCAGGTTCGCCTGCTGCTTCATGATCGCCTAACTTCGGTATGGGAGGTGGCGGCTTGTAGCCTGTGGGGACGGTTGGGGGCAAGGATGCAACCCTGCTGGGCGGCTCGATGACTTTTCTAAAGCCGATGCAGTGTCTCGCCGCTGCGGGCGGGCTCCACCGATGGCCGGGTGATCCTCGGGTCAAGCCCGAGGACATGGCCCGGCCATGACGGGAACCGCCGGGAGCCCCCGGGCGGTTGCTCAGGGGAGCAGGACGGTGCTGCCGGTGGTTTTGCGGGACTCGAGGGCGGCGTGGGCCTCGGCCGCGTTCTTCAGGGGGAAGGTCTGGTTGACGTGGATTTTGACCGCCCCGCTCTGAACGACGCTGAACAAGTCGTTGGCGGTTGTGAGGAGATCCTGGCGTTTTGCGGTGTAGGTCGCGAGGTTCGGACGGGTGAGATAAAGGCTGCCCTTGGCGGCAAGAATGCTGATGTCCACTGGGGGTACCGCTCCTGAGGCGTTGCCGTAGCTGATCATAAGTCCGAGCGGGGCAAGGCAGTCGAGGCTGATCGGGAAAGTATCCTTGCCGATGCTGTCGTACACCACGGGCACCATGGCGCCGTTGGTGATGCGCTTCACGTCGGAGACCAGCATGTCGTGGCCGATGACGGCATGGGCTGTGCCGTTGGCCTTTGCGAGTTCGGCTTTCTCCCGGGTCGAGACCACGCCGATCACGGTTGCGCCGAGATACTTTGCCCATTGGCAGAGAATCAGGCCAACGCCGCCAGCGGCGGCATGGACGACGATGGTATCTCCCGCTTTGACCTTGTACGTGCGGCGAATGAGATATTGCGCGGTCATGCCCTGGAGCATCATCGCGGCGGCGGTCTTGGTATCGATGCCAGGGGGAAGCTTGACCAAGCGGTCGGCGGCGATAACGCGTTCAGTAGCGTAGGCGCCGAGGGCGGCTGCGTAGGCGACGTGGTCGCCAGCAGCAACGTCTGTCACGCCCTGGCCGACGGCGGTGACAGTGCCCGCGCCCTCCATGCCGATGGTGACGGGCATGGCCGGGGCCTTGTAGAGGCCGGTGCGAAAGTAAACGTCGATGTAGTTGAGGCCGATTGCCTCGTGCTTGACGAGAGCCTCGCCTGGGCCTGGTTCGGGGGTGGGCACATCCTCCAACTTCATGACCTCGGGGCCGCCATAGCTGTGTATGCGGATCGCTTTCGTCATTGTTGTCTCCGGCGGGTTTCGAGATCGAGGAGCAGCCGCTTGGTCGGGAGGCCGTCGCCACCCGAGTAGCCGCCTATGCCGTTAGCAGCGAGAACGCGGTGGCAGGGAATGAAGATGGCGATGGGGTTGGCGGCGCTAGCCTGGCCCACGGCGCGTGGTACGCTCCCGATATCGGCGGCGATCTGGGCGTAAGTGCGGGTCTGACCGAAGGGGATGTGGAGCATGGCCTGCCAGACGCGCCGCTGGAAGGGACTTCCGGCGGGAGCGAGGGGCAAGTCGAACGTGGTGCGCAAGCCGTCGAAATAGGCCAACAACTCCTCGCGCGCCTGAATGAGAAGGGGAGAGGGCGTCTGGTCGCGCGCCCATCCCCAATCGACGGCGACGATCTGGCCGGCTTCTTCCGAGATGGTCAGGTCACCAGCCGGAGTATGGAGCGAGAGCTGAGGCACACGCGCTTTCCGTGCTGCGGCGCGGCGGATGCCAGCCCTTGCGGGGGCGGGCTGTCAAGATCAGTGGTCCGTTGTCAGAGAACCGGCGGGCGGTAGGATTGGGCATGGATTTCGATTCGGCGGTTGGGTCTCTGAGAACTTCTTGTGGGTGTCCGCCCGCGTCTGCTTTGCGCGCAGCGGCGGAATGCCCGGGCGAGCTGATTGCGGCGGTTTCGGTGGTTCTGGAGCTTGGCGCTACTGGGGAGTTGCTGATTCCAGAGGAGGAGCATCTGCTGTTTTCCAGTCTTTATGTGCTGGCAGAAGGGCGGCGGTGCGAGGTTTTGCCATTACTCTGCAGATTTTTGCGAGCTTCACCGGGGGTGGTGGAGGGGGTGTTCGACGAGGACTTCACTCACCTGAACGGGATTTTGTATTCGCTGGGCGCAGAGGATGCTGGTCCGTAGTTCGAAACTTGGCACTGACACCGGAGCCCAGGACGACGCACGTGGCGCGGCAATTTCTGCCCTGGGACGATTGGTGGCAGAGGATCGCGCTGATCGCGATCGGTTTGTGCAACTATTGGATGGGTTCGACCGGATGGTGGACAGTCCGGCAGGAGAGTGGGTCTATTGTTCATGGGCGGAGGCGATTTTTGCGCCGCAGCTACGAGAGTTCATTCCGCGTGTGCGGGCTGCCTTCGAGGCGGGTCTGCTTCCATGGGCCGACGAGGACTGGGAGGAATGGGTTGCCGATCTGGATGATCTGAACCCGTCTTTGCTGGCGGTTCCGGTTGATGATGCGCGAGCGGCGCTTGACTGTTTTTCTCAGCCGACTGCGGCCGAGGCCGGCGAAATTGCCCGGGGCGGCTGGCGTGGCTAGACCGTGCGCTCTGGCACGGGTTCGGAAGTGCGGGTGCGGAGCAGTGCATGCCGCTCGAGGTGGTGGACGGGTTTTTCACGGGGGTGCTTTCAGGCCCGGAGCCTCGGCCGAGCTTTGAGGCGGCGTTGCAGAATTTGCTTCCGGCGTTGGGCGATGTGTTCAGGCGGCCTGAGGTGAGGCGAGAGTTGCGCGAGGGCGTGCGCCAATTGTTAGATACGACCGAGAGCCGGCTATCGAGGGGCATTCCGCCGGAACCGTGGATTACTGATACGGGGGTCGTGGAGCGCGGCGAGTTATGGGCGATGGGATTTATGCGGGCGATGACCCTGGACAAGGCCGGCTGGGATCCGTTCCTGAATCACCGCGTGGCTGAACCTTTGCTGGCGCCGATACTGTTCCTGGCCCGTGAATTGAACGAGAACCGCGGGCAGGACACGACAAAGCTGCGGGATGATATCTGCGACAACGCCGGCGAGTTGGCATTGGAGATATACTCGTTCTGGCGCGGCGGTCCGTCCGATCGGGTATTGCGCGCTCTGGACGTTGGGCGCAACGAACCCTGCCCATGCGGCTCGGGGAAGAAATTCAAGAAGTGCTGCGGTGCGCCAGCATCCCGGCAAGGTCAGCGGATTCACTAACCGGCAGATTGCAGGTCTGCCGGCGACAGACGTAAGCGGCCGCGCCGGATGGGCCGGCGCTTTTGCCGTACGCCGGATGATGTGCCGGGAGATGGCCGGGGTCTGGTGCACGTAGCACCGCGATTGCGGGGTCGGGCGCCGCCAGCGCAGTGGTGGTAAGAGCGCCGGCGCGGTCGCCATCTCCGATCACGACGACGCTGGCGCCTTCTTCCAGGAGATCGGCGGCGGCGAGGAGGGTCGGCTGGCCCGCCATCTGGTCCGGTTTGCCGCCAAAGGCGCGGAGCAGGGCCTCAGCGCGGGTGTGCCAGGCGGTGTCGCTGGTGAGGTGACAGAGACGGGCGAAGACCTCGGCCAAGATGCCGTTGCCGGACGGGGTGGCGTTGTCGGCGGCGGTGCGGGGGCGAGTCAGCGGGACGTCGTCGGCATCGTCGGCCGTGGTGTAGAAGGCGCCGGCAGCGTCAGAAAAGTGGTCGAGCGCGGCCTGCGCAAGCTGGAGCGCCTGATTCAGGCGCTGACGGTTTCCGGTGGCTTCGTAGAGCGCGAGGGCGCCGCGGGCCATGCTGGCCTGATCGTCGAGCAGGCCGGCGGCGGTGACGCGGCCCAGGCGCCAGGCGTGGTTGATCCGGCCATCAGGGCCGGCGAGCTCGCGGAGGACGAAGTCGCAGGCGGCTTCGGCGGCGGCGAGCCAGCCGGGTTGGTGGAACACGCAGGCGGCGCGCGCCAGGCCGGTGATGGCGAGGCCGTTCCAGTCGGCCAGCACTTTGTCGTCACGGCCGGGGCGGATGCGTTTCGCGCGGGCCTTAAAGAGGATCTGGCGGCAGCGGGCGAGGCGGTCTTCGTCGTCGGGAGGGCCGGGGGGCGTGATGCGCCGGAGGATGGCGTGGCCTTCCCAGTTGCCGCTGGATGTTACGTCGTAGGCGGCTTTGAAGGCGGGTAAGTCGGGGCCGAGCAGGGCGTCTATTTCTCGTTCGGTCCAGACGTAGAACTTGCCTTCATGGCCTTCGCTGTCCGCGTCTTCCGAGGCCGCGAAGGCGTCGCCGGCGCGCATGTCACGAAGGAGCCAGCCGACGGTTTCGGCGGCACGGGTGGCATAGAGCAGGTCGGGACGGTCGGCATGGGCTAAGGCGAGCAGCTCGAGGAGCTGGCCGTTGTCGTAGAGCATTTTTTCGAAATGCGGGACCAGCCAGACGTGGTCGGTGGAGTAGCGCGCAAAGCCGCCGCCCAGATGGTCGTAGATGCCGCCCTGAGACATGCGGGTGAGCATGAGGTGGAGGGCTTCCTTGCCAGCGGGGTCGCCGGCGCGGAAGGCGTTCTGCCAGAGGAAGCGGAAGATGGGCGCATTGGGGAACTTGGGGGCGCCGCGTAGGCCGCCGTGTTCGGGGTCGTTCAGGCGCAGGTAGGCGGCGTCGACCGCCTCGAGATGTTGCGGGGTGGGGAGGTCTCCGGGTTCGGGTGTGGAAAGACGCTGTACCGCTTGACGCAGCGCGGCGGTGTTGTGGGTGACCAATTCGTCCTGGGCCTGCCAGACGGTAGCTGTAGCCTGGAGGATCTGACGGAAGGACGGCTTTCCCCAACGTGGTTCTGGCGGGAAGTAGGTGCCGCCCCAGAACGGGGTCCCGTCGGGGGTGAGGAACATGGTGAGCGGCCAGCCGCCTTGATCGCCCAAGGCGTGCAGGGCGGACATGTACAGATGGTCGATGTCCGGCCGCTCCTCACGGTCCACTTTGATGTTGACGAAGAGGCGGTTCATGAGGGCGGCGGTTTCTGCGTCTTCGAACAATTCATGGGCCATGACGTGGCACCAGTGGCAAGCGGCATAGCCGATGGAGAGGAGGATCGGTTTGTTGGCTGCTTTCGCTTCGTCGAGGGCGGCGCGGCCCCAGGGGCGCCAGTGCACCGGGTTGTTGGCGTGTTGGAGCAGGTATGGGGAGGACTCGAAGCGCAAGAGATTCGCCGAGCTGCCATCCGTGGTCGCCATGGTTGGCCTCCTTGCGATCATACCGACCCGCTTCGCGCTGGCCGGTATGACTGTTTGTTTCGCGCGCAGTCGCCACACCAACCCTGCGCGCAACCGCTTCGCACGAGCGAAGCCTCATGCTACGCGGCATTAGTCGGGTGAGATAGGGACGGGATGGGTGAAAGACAGGCGGGGGATCCGCCCCAATATTACGAGGCGCATGTTTTCGTGTGCTGCAACCGGCGGCCGAACGGGCATCCAAAGGGGAGCTGCGCGGCGAAGGGTAGCGAGAAGTTGCGCGATTACATGAAGGTTCGTGCCAAGGAGATGGGGCTGCTCGGGGTGCGGGTGAACTTCGCGGGGTGTCTGGACCGGTGCGAGCATGGGCCGTGCGTGGTGGTATATCCGGAGGGCGTTTGGTACCGCGTCGGGTCAACGGCAGAGGTGAACGCGGTGCTGGAGCGCCATGTACGTGATGGCGGCCGAGTGCCGGAGCTGATGCTGCCGCCGGAGAGGCGGGGGTAGGCGAATCGCACGCCCGACCGCACGAGATTGCTTCGTCGGTCGCTTCGCTTCCTCCTCGCAATGACAAGAGGACCGAATCAGGCGGCTGGGACGGAGCTGCCGGCGCCGAGGGCGCGTTGCATGGTGACGACATCGAGCCAGCGGCCGAATTTGACGCCGACAGCTTTCATCGTGCCGACCATCTGGAACCCGAGAGTGGCGTGGACGCCGATGGAGCCGACGTTATCGGAATCGCCGATGACGGCGATCATCTGGCGAAAGCCGCGGGTGGTTGCGTCCTCGATCAACCTGGCGACGAGTGCTTTGCCGACGCCTTGGCCGCGGACGTCCTCGCGGACGTAGACGCTGTTTTCGACCGTGAAGCGATAGGCGGAGCGATCGCGAAACTGGCTGAAGTAGGCGTAGCCGAGTATGCCGGTAGCATCGATGGCGACCAGCCAGGTCCAACCTCTGTCAACGATCTTGTGGTAGCGCGCGAACATCTCCTCCACCGGAGGGGGCTCTTCCTCGAAGCTGCCGGTACCGGTGAGGACGTGATGGGCGTAGATCGACTGGATCTCCGGGATGTCGGCTTCCACGGCAGGACGGATTTCCATTCGGAGGTACCCTTTTGTTTGTTCAGACCGGCAAGCCGAGCAGAGAGGCGGCATCGCAGGCAAATGCCAGGAGTGCCTTGTCGCGTCCATGGCCTGCGATGAGCGAGAGGCCGACGGGAGCACCGCGGACCATAGCGGCCGGTAAGGTCACTTCGGGGAGGCCGCAGAGACTGGCGATAGCAGTGACGCCCATGGTGGCCTGCCGGACGGCCTCCAGTTCGGCCGGGGTTGCGGAGGTAAGCGGGGCGATACAGGGGCTGGTGGGAAGGGCCAGAATCGCGCCGCCGGCGAGAAGCGGGCGGATTCTAGCCTGAAGGGTGCGGCGAAAGGCGCGTCCGTCGGCGGCGGCCTCGGGGTCGAGGGTGTGGGCCATTTCGATACGGTCCGCAACAGCGGGGCCGAGCCGTGGCTTCACCGAGGTGATCCATCCACCGAGGCTGGCCCAGATTTCCTCGGCCTGAACAGCACGGAAATGGTCGTAGAAGCCGTCTAAACCTTCGGGGGCGAGACGGATTGCCAGAGTGCGGCCCCGCAGGTGCTCAACACGCTCCAGTTTGCCGCGCAAAGCTTCCGCGACATCGAGCTGGGCGTTGACCCAGGCCTCCTCAAGGCGGAGCAGTGGGCCCGTGAGATCGGAGTATTCGGCGCCGGGCAACAGCACCTCTCCAATACCGGTGAGGCGGGAGGCGGAGGGGGCGAGCCAGCCAACTGTGTCCATACTGGGGGCGAGGGGGCAGACGCCGGCGGCGCTGATGGCGCCGAAACTGGGCCGGAAGCCGAACAGGCCGCAGTAGCTGGCGGGGATGCGGATGGAACCGCCGGTATCGGTGCCGAGCGCGAAGTCAACGTGCTGACCTGCGACTGCGGCCGCGGATCCGCAGCTTGAACCGCCAGGCAGGCGATCGGGGGCGGCGGGGTTGCGCGGGGTGCCGTGCCAGACGTTTTCTCCGGCGAGGCCGTAGGCCAGCTCGACGGTTTTGGTCTTGCCGACCAGGGTGGCGCCGGCTTCGAGAAGGACGCGAACAGCGGGGGCGGTGGAGGGAGCGGGGGGATGGGTCCGGGCCCAGTCAGGGTTGCCGTAAGTTGTAAGGGTGCCGGCAACATCGAAGACGTCTTTGGCAGCGAAATTGAGGCCGCCGAGGCGGCCATTGCCGAGGGGTTTCGCGCGAGCACGGGGCCCTGGGACGAACACTGCGTCGGGATCATCGTCGTCTGGGTCGTTCACGGCTTGTTGCTCCATAACAATGTATCGAGTTCGTATTTTACCCGCAATCGTATGCGAAATCGCTTTTCCGCGATGGCCGCTTCATGTCATAGAACACCTGCGGTTCGGATTGAACCGCTGGAGTTTTTATCTGTTTGTCTGAGAGCGCCAGACGGAGCCAAGTCCGTAGAGCGAGGAAAGTTTTGTTTGGCGTTTAGTCGCCGGGTTGCGGCATAGTATAGGCGAGATCACAGGTCGCGCCGGAATTATGGTCCGGCTTGTGTCGTCCTTGGGTTGACGCCCCGGGCGGCAGACCTGAGCGGAGAGGGATCGCGCGTGGATCAATCTGACGGAGACCACCTGGACGCTGGGGCCGAGGCGTCGGGTGCGACGATTGAGGTGAGTCGTCCCGGATTCCGAGGCGACGATGCGCTGCATCCGCGGTTGCGTGCGGTGATAATGGCGGGGCGTTACTATGGGATGGAGCTCGACCCCGACGAGTTCCGCAACGTTGAGAACGCGGAGATGCCCACTGCGGCTTCCTTGTCGGCCTGGATCCGCGAGGCGGGGATGTGGTCGCGAGCGGTGCGGCTGAAGTGGCGTCATTTGCAACGGCTATATGATGCCGGCCCGGTGGTACTGCTGTTCGCTGACGGGAGCGCCGGGTTGCTGACCGGTGCCAACGCCGAACACAAGGTGGTTTTTATCAAGGATCCGATGGCGCCGGAGGGCGAGGCGCCGGTTCCGGTTGATGAGTTGCGGCTGTCTGAGGTGTGGTCGGGCGAGGCGGTGCTGTTGCGCGTTAATCGCGGGCTGCAGGAGGCGGATGCGCCGTTCTCGCTGCGGTGGTTGATCGGCCTGGTGATGACCGAGCGGAAGTCGCTCCGAGACATCGGGGTGGCATCGCTGACGATGAGCTTTCTGGCGATTTTCCCGCCATTGGCGGTGATGATGGTCGTGAGCCATGTTCTGGAGCACCACAGCTGGTCCACGCTGACCCTGCTTTCCGTGCTCATGGGTATTTTCGTGGTTTATGAGACAGTGCTGGGGTTTGCGCGGCGGTTGATTATTCTGCAGGTGGGTGTGCGGGTTGATACGCGGCTCAATCTGCACGTGTTCAATCGGCTGATCCGGCTGTCGATCGACTACTTCGAGCGGCATCCGGCGGGCGAAACGATGCACCACGTGAGCCAGATTCACCGGGTCCGCGAGTTCATTACCGGCCGGCTGATGACGACGTTTCTGGACATGATGACGCTAATCGTGCTGCTGCCTTTCCTGTTCTGGATCGACAGCACGCTGGCCTGGATCGTGCTGGCGTCAGCCTGTGTCATCACCTTGATTATCCTAGCATTTTTGCGGCCGCTACGGGTCTTGCTGGGGCGGGTGATTCTGGCGGAGACCAACCGCCATGCAGCATTGGGCGAGACGGTCTTCGGCATCCGGACGGTGAAGTCGCTGGCGCTGGAGCCTCAGCGGAAGGCGCTGTGGGATGAGCGAGTGGCGGAGGCAGGCCGGTGGAGGCTTGCGTTCGGGCGGTTGGCGAACTGGCCGCAGACGCTGGTGACACCGATCGAAAGATTTATGTGGGTTGGCGTGATCCTGATCGGGGTGGCAATCGCGCTGCAGAGCAATAATGGCTATGAGATCGGGTCGTTGTTCGCGTTCATGATGTTGTCTCAGCGCGTAGCGCAGCCGCTGGTGAGCATGGCGCGCATGATTGAGGATTTCGAAGAGGTAGGCGGGGCGATCGGCGAGGCGGCTTCGGTGCTGAACCGCCCGTTGGAAGCGGATGCGGGCTCGGGCGGCTTGCGGCCCAAGTTTGCCGGCGCGATCACGTTTGAGGACGTGACGTTTACCTATCCGAATACGAAGACGCCGGCGCTGGAGAGGGTAACCTTTTCGATCCCACCGGGGACAATGCTAGGAGTGGTAGGCCGCAGCGGCTCCGGTAAGTCTACCGTGACGCGATTGCTGCAGGGCATCAACCGCGACTACAGCGGTTACGTTAAGATTGATGGCGCCGATTTACGCGAGATCAATTTGCGGCACCTGCGGTCGAGTTTCGGCGTGGTGTTACAGGACAATTTCCTGTTCCGGGGTTCGATCCGCGACAACATACTTGCCGGGCGGCCGGGGCTGACGCTCGAGGACGCAATTCGCGCGGCGCGGCTGGCCGGGGCCGAGGAGTTTATCGAGCGGATGCCGCAGGGATATGAGACCTATATCGAGGAAGGGTCGCCGAACCTGTCGGGCGGCCAGCGGCAGAGGCTGGCGATCGCGCGTGCGCTGATCCAGGACCCGCGGATTCTGATTTTGGACGAGGCGACCAGCGCGCTCGACCCCGAGAGCGAGGCGCTGGTGAATGCCAACTTGCTGCGCATTGCGCGGGGGCGAACGATGGTGATTGTCTCTCACCGGTTGTCATCGCTGACGGAATGCGACCAGACCCTAGTGCTGGAGCGCGGGAAGGTTATGGACATCGCGCCGCATCGCACGCTGCTGGAGCGTTGCTCGGTATATCGTCAGCTCTGGGCCCAGCAGAACCGTCACCTCGAGAAGTCAAGGTCCACGCCATGCCGCTGTTGCTCCCACGCTCGTCCAAGGGGACTGATCTGGCGGAGCGGGGCGATCCTGCTCTACCGGCCATTCTTGAGTTTCAATCTCCGTCGACGGCGGTTCTGAACGCGCCCGTACCGCGGAGTGCGCGAAGCACCGTTTGGATCGTCACCAGCCTGTTTGTGGCGGTGTTTCTAGCGCTGGGACTGATCAAGGTTGATCGCGTCGTGACAGCCCATGGAGAGGTTGTTTCGAAGTCGCCGGTGCTCGTGGTACAACCTCTGGAGACCGCGATTATCCGCGAAATAGACGTGCGGGTTGGAGAGAAGGTCAGGGCGGGCCAGGTGCTGGCGCGCTTGGATCCGACCTTTGCGGCGGCTGATCTCGGATCGCTCGTGGCGCAGGTATCAAGTCTTCAGGCGATGGTCGGCCGTTTGCAGGCGGAGGTAGATGGGACGCCGTTTGCGTATAGCGGGCTTAATCCCGATCTGGCGTTGCAGGCGGCGATCTATTCTCAGCGGAAGGCCGAGTACCGATTACAAGCTGGAGAACTACAAAGAGAAGATTGACGAGCTGGTCGCGCAGATCAAGCGCGCCAATTCCGATGCGGAAGGGTACCGGTCACGGCTGGCGGTGGCTACGGATGTCGAGCACATGCGCCGGCAGCTCGAAAAGCTGAATGTGGGCAGCAAGCTGAATACACTGGCGGCGATGGACAACCGTGCGGAGATGGAGCGGAACTACCAGAGCGCGATGGAGACGGCGCAGGCGGCGACACGCGACCTTTCGGCTATGATCGCTGAACGCGACGGGTATGTGCAATCCTGGCACTCCGATGCGGCACAACAGTTGGCGGATGCGGTCAGTAAGCTAGCCGACGAGCGTGAGCAGTTGCGGAAGGCGCAGTTGCGGCGGCAGATGGTGGAACTGCGCGCTGACCGGGATGCGACGGTGCTGACGATTGCGAAGGCATCGGTGGGGTCGGTGCTGCAATCAGGCGAACAGTTCATCACGCTAATGCCGGCGGATGCACCCCTCGAGGTCGAGGCGAACGTAGCGGGCGAGGATGCAGGGTATGTGCGGGTTGGCGACCCGGTAGCGGTAAAGTTGGATACCTTCCCGTTCGCACAGTACGGCATGGCCCATGGCACGCTGCGTATTCTGACGGCGAACAGCTTCACGGCACAGGATCAGGTGGCGAACCAAAGCAGCCAGGTGCCGATTTCGACGAACAGCACAGAGCCGTATTATCGGGCACGGATCGCAATCGACAGCATCAACTTGCACGGGGTACCGGCGGATTTTGAGCTGACGCCCGGCATGCCGGTGACGGCGGATGTCAAGGTGGGCAAGCGGACCATCCTGCGTTATCTGTTGAACCGCGTGGTTCCGACGGCAAGCGACGCCATGCGCGAGCCGTGAAGACCCTCACCCGGCGCGCTGCCGCGCGCCGGCCTCTCCCGCAAGCGGGAGAGGCGGATTCCGAGGACGCTTTGCAGCAGTGGTTAAGCTTCAGGATCAGGGATGGCTGATTGGTTCGCATGGCCGCTTTCCGCAGCTGGGGCGTTTCGCCGGGGTGTGCGGTATAGCGAGGAAGGCAAGCCAGGTGCGGCGTTTCGGCTATGGTCGAAGGCGGCGCGAGCAGGGATGCCGGAAGCGGAGTATCGCGTTGCGCGCTGCTACCTTGAAGGAAGCGGCGTACCGCATAGCCGCCTTGAGGGAGTCCGTTGGCTGGAGAAGGCAGCGGCGCATGGTTATGTGGAAGCGCAGTCGTTACTCGCCACGCTGTTGATTTACGGCGCGGCGTTGCCGAAAGGTCAGCCGGGAGCGGCAGCAACCCTGTTTGCGCACGATGAAATCGAGGGGAAGCCGGATTTCGAGCAGGCGCTGATATGGGCGCGGCGAGCGGCGGAAGGTGGCTCGGCGGACGGACAGGCAGTGCTGGGCTACATCCTCACTTCGGGTCCGGAGACGATCCGCGACCTGGAGGCGGCGCATCGTTGGTACAAAGTATCGGCCGATGCGGGGTGCCCGCAGGGGGCTCTGGGGTATGCGCTATCGCTGGCGCGGTCGGCCGGGACGCCGGAACAGCATGCGGAGGTGAACCAGTGGCTTGAGCGCGCGGCTGATGCGGGCTTGCCGACCGCGCTGTATCTGGTCGGGGTCATTCATGAGCGGGGGCTGGCTGTGACCGCCGATCCGGTCAAGGCGGCGGAGTATTACCGGCAGGGCGCGCTGAAAGGGAACCGCTCGGCGCAGGCACGTTGGGGGCTGGCGCTGATGGAGGGGCGGGGTGTTGCGGTCAACACGACTGAGGGGGAGTCGTGGCTGCGACGGGCAGCTCTGGCGGGCGATCCGGAGGCGGCGGCCCTGGTAGGTGATCTTTACGCCAAGGGCGGCAAGCTTCCACCGAACTATGCCGAGGCTGCGATGTGGTTTCGGCGCGCCACCGAGGCTGGGCATAAGGCCGCGGCGCGGGCACTGGGCATGCTTTATCTGACCGGGGCCGGGGTTCCGCGCGATCAGGAAGAGGCAGCACACTGGTTCCGCATGGCGGCGGAGAAAGGCGACAGTCAGGCTCGGGTCGATTTGGCGAATTTGCTTTTGCGTGGCAGCGGACCGGCCGAGGAGGCAGTTCGCACTCGCGAGTGGTTCGAGAAAGCGGCGGCCTCGGGGGATCTGGTTGCGGCATTCAACTTCGGGGTTTGCCTGGCGGAGGGGGTTGGTATCGAACGCGACGAGCGTCGCGCCGCGGAGTGGCTGCGCCGGGCGGCCGATGGGGTGGTGAATGCGCAATACTGGTATGGGCGGATGCTGATCGAGGGGCGCGGCATCGATGCCAATCCGGAGGAGGGCCGCGCCTGGATTGCGAAGGCGGCGGCCGTGGGAATGGTCGAGGCGGAGGTTGCGCTGGCTGAGATGATGGTGAATGGGCGGGGCGGATCGCGCGACCATGCTGGGGCGCTGGAGCTGTTTGAGACAGCGGCCGGCCGGGGGCATGTCGGGGCGATGTTTGCGTTGGGTGCGCTGCACGGCGGCGGACATGATGTGCCGATGGACCGGGTTACGGCACAGCGTTGGTTCCGGGCTGCCGCTGAGCGCGGTCATGCTCATGCCCAGATGATGCTGGGGCGTTATCTGGCGCGCGGACTTGCGGGCGAGCAGGATTTTACCCAGGCGCGGGTGTGGTTGGAAAAGGCGGTGGCTCAGGGGCTTTCTGAGCCGCGCGCTGACTTGGCGGCACTGCCACGGTCAGAGGAGGCTCAAGCGGCCGCGCAGTGAGGGTGCTCACCGGCCGCGCAGTGCGCGGCGGCCTCTCTTTCCAAGCGGGAGAGGTGGATGGTATCATCGGTTTTGGTTCCGATCCGCCTGATCCGGCGGAGCTGGCCCTGGAGGCCATGGAACGCGGGCGCGCGGCGATGGATGCCGGCGATGATGCGAATGCCATCCGTTGGCTGGACCGGGCGTGCCGGTTGCTGCCCGTGGATCCGACGCTGAAGGTGCTACTTGCAACTGCTACCGCTCGGGTCGATCCGGTCCGGTCGCGGCGGTTGTTTATGGAAGTTGCCGGCGCGCATGGAGTGGCGGAAATCCGAGTTGGGCTCGGGTTGGCCGATCCGCCTGGATCATCGGACATCGCTTGGAACAAGACCGAGGGATTTGTCGAACTGGCGGACGGGTTCGTGAGCGGATGGCCGTGGCATCCACATCGTCCCTCGGACCATCCGCGGCTGCAGGTAGTACCGGCCGCGGGAGCTGCGTTTACGGTTGTACCGACTGAACCGGGTGCTCCAATTCCCGGTGCCGTGCTGGGACGTCCGCGGGCCCTCGGGTTCCCGGCTGATAGGTTTGGGGACTGGGTGCGGATTTTTGGTGCCGACGGCAGGGACTTATTAGGAAGCCCGATCGTCTTCGGAGTAGAGGCGATGCCCGCTCAAGGGGGTACGCTCGCGGCACCTCCGCGCATGATACCGCCGCCACGCCAGGTCGATGTGGTGGTTCCCGTGTGCGGGGGCGGCGAGGTGGTGGTGGCGTGTCTGAAAGGCGTGCTCCAGCATCTGACGAAGGGTGCGCGGCTAATCATCGTTGATGATGGAACTGACGAGGCTGAGCTTGGCGGTCTTTTGCGCGAGCTTTGCGCCGACCCGCGGGTGCGTTTGATGCGACAAACACGGCCGAGGGGATTTCCGTCTGCGGCGAATACGGGGCTGCGGGAGGCGGCGCCGAACGACGTGGTCTTGCTTAACAGCGATACCCTTGTGGCCCCCTACTGGCTGGAGCGGCTGCGGAGCGCCGCATATTCGGCGGGCGACATCGGGACCGTAACACCATTTTCCAACAACGCCAGCATTTTGAGTTATCCGGAGTCATCAGACGAAAATGCGATGCCGGATGAGGCGGAGACGGAGCGTCTGGCGGAGCTGGCGCATCTGGCGAATGACGGAGCGACTGTGGAAATTCCCGTGGGCATCGGGTTTTGCATGTATGTGCGGCGGGACTGTCTGGATTCGGCGGGGCCGCTTCGAACGGATCTGTTCGCGCAGGGTTATGGCGAGGAGAACGATTTTTGTTTGCGTGCTGCGCGGTTGGGATGGCGACATGTTGCTGCGGCAGATGTTTTCGTCGCGCATCATGGGGGAGCCTCGTTCGGGCATGTGGGCGGTGCTCTGCGGCAGCGGAATGAAGCCATTCTGAACCGTGTGCATCCGGGATACGATGATCTGGTCTGCCAATGGGTAGCGGCCGATCCGTTAGCTGCTGCGCGGTTTCGTTTCGATCTAGAGCGTTTTCGGGCCGGCCAGAGCGAGCACCGTTCGGTGTTGCTGATAATGCACGGCGAGGGAGGAGGGGTCGAGCTCCGAATTTCGGCGCGCTGTGTGGAGATCGAGGCAGAAGGTTTGCGATCGATCGTGCTGTGTCCCGACCCAGAGAATCCGGGCGGGGGCGTTGTTGTGGGCGAGGGAACTGGTGACACGCGATCGGCGCGCGTGTGCGTAGATGGCCGGGTCAGACCCGGCCGTGACCGGAAGGTTCGGGGCGCTCGTTACCCAAATCTGCGGTTCCGATTACCGTCGGAGCAGCAGGCGCTGGTCAGGTTTGTGCAGGAGCAGAGGCCAGTGAGAGCCGAATTCCATCACCTGCTCGGGCACCATCCAGCGGTTCGGGATTTGGCCGTGCAGGCCGGGGTGCCGTACGAGATTCATACGCATGACTATGGGTGGTTCTGTCCGCGGCTGGTGCTGATCAATGGGAATCGCCGGTACTGCGGTGAGCCGGAAGTGGACGGGTGCGAAGACTGCATCGCTGCAGTCTGGAAGCGTGCTGGAAGGCGTGCGGTCGGTGGCGCAGTTTCGCCGCGAATTGGGGGAAATGTTGCGGGGTGCATCCCGTGTGGTTGCGCCGTCGGTGGACGTGGCGGAGCGGCTGCGGCGGTATTTTCCGGGAGTTTCCGTAGCGGTGGTGCCGCATCAGGCCCTCACCCGCCGTGCTGCGCACGCCGACCCCGGATCGAAGTCCGGGGCAGGCCTCTCGCGCAGTGCGGGCGAGGTGATGCGGGGCGCCGGGGGGCGCGGTTACGTTCGGCGGGTGTGCATCATCGGCGCGATCGGGGTCCCGAAGGGATACGACGTGCTGTTGAACTGCGCGGGCGATGCGGCGACCCGAGCTTTGCCGTTGGAATTCGTCGTGGTGGGGACGACGATTAATGATCGGGCGCTGCTGGATACTGGACGGGTGTTTGTAACTGGCAGATTCGAGGCGGATGAAGTAGTCGATCTGATCAGGCAACAACAGGCAGACGTTGCGTGGCTACCCTCCATCTGCCCTGAGACTTGGTGCTTTGCTCTGAGCGATGCCTGGCAAAGCGGGTTGCGGACCGTGGTCTTTGATATCGGAGCACAGGCAGAGCGCGTGCGAGGAACTACCTTCGGTTTTGTGCTGCCGCTAGGCCTGCCCCCTTCGCAAATTAATGACATGCTGCTTGCACTCTGTGCGCGGTGAGTTCATGAAACGCACAACCTTTCCGAGAGATGAAGAGTCCACCGCCGCATGTCAGAAGTCGTTGAGGCAGTTGCTCCGGTTGCACCTGATGTGAAGCCGACCGAACCGGCCGAGAGGCGGGTGATCGAGCTGAAGGTTTCGGGTCATCTGATGACCTTGGATTTGGGTGTTTTCTGCGTGTTCCAGCCGCCGGGATCGCCGACTGCGGGGCGGAGCGGACTGCCCGGCGTACGGATCTCGTTGCCGCCGGCCCCGCTGCAGCGCCCGGATGCAGTGGCGATAACCACGTTCCGACAAGATGGCTGGCTGAGTGGGGGTGATGGAGCGGCTTTGATTCGGGTGACAGAGGGACCGGCACAAGTCCTGGTGACTGTGTACCAAGCTCCCGGGGCCCCGCCCGAGACTGCGCCGCGGCTGCAGGTTCTGAGGCTCGGTCCGGAGCCAAGCGGCATGGGGGGAGGTGCCCGGGGGCTGCAATGGGCGCGGCGAAGGGAGCCTCGCCCGACGCGGAGGTTGTTGCGCACATTCAGCGGACCGGTGATGTTACCGGCAATATCGGGGATTGGATCGGCATTCGCGGCTCGCGGCTGTGGATCGAGGGGTTTGCGATCAATCCGCGTTCGCTCGTGGCAGCGAACGATATTGAATACCAGGCTGTGCTGGGCCGGGGCTGGCTATCGCCATGGATTGCCGGCGGGCGTTTCTGCGGCAGCCGCGGTATGGCGCTGCCGCTGTTGGGTCTGCGTGTGCGGTTGACGGGCGAGGCCGCGGAGACTCATGAAGTCTTCGTTTCGGCGACGTTTGTGGACGGTTCGACGGTCGGGCCGGTACCAGGCGCCGAAGGCTGCGAGTCCGAGAGCTTATCGGCGCTGGAGTCGTTTCAAATTGTGGTGAACCCGATCGGGGTCCAGAAGGGGCTTTCCGGGACGGAGCGGGAGCCGATAGTTTCGCCACGGCGACCAGCCAAGCCGGTTGGCCGGAGAGTTCGGTAGGCGCTCTGGCGCTGTGAAATACCTGTTCGTTCATCAGAACTTTCCGGGGCAATACCTGCATGTTGTCCGCCATCTGGTGAAGGACAGGCGGAACGATGTGGTATTCGTGTCCGAGCCCAACCAGAATCACATTGCCGGTGTTCGTAAGATTCCGTATCCGAAGCCGGAACCTGCCGGCGCGAGCACGCACGTGGCGGCGCGCGATCTGGATGAGGCGGCACGCCGCGCGGAAGTTGTCGCTCGGATAGGCACGAATTTGAAGGGCCTTGGGTTCTCGCCGGATATCATTATCGGACACCATGGCTGGGGGGAGCTCTTGAACCTGCCGGAAGTTTGGCCGGGGGTGCCGATCCTTGGCTACCTGGAGTTCTTTTATCGCACTGACGGCGCGGATGTGGGTTTTGATCCGGAGTTTCCGATTCCGTTAGCCGACTTTCCCCGGATACGGGCCAAGAATGCGGTAAATCTGATTGCACTGCATATGCCCGGGCGTGGACAGACGCCGACGGAGTGGCAGCGAGCGACATATCCTTCATGGGCGCACGACGATATTTCATTGCTGCGGGAGGGAGCAAATCTGGAAGTGTGCAAACCGGACGCCGATGCGCGACGACGGAATTTGCGTGTGGGTGATGCTGTTATTTCCCCGAAGGATAAGCTGGTTACGTACGTTGCCCGTGATCTGGAGCCGTATCGCGGGTTTCATGTGATGATGCGGACGTTGCCGCACTTGCTGCGAGCACGACGCGATATCCGGGTTGTTATGGTTGGCGGGGATGGGATCAGCTATGGCGCGCCGCCGGCAAAGGGGAGCTGGCGAGAAGTTATGATGACGGAACTCAGGGACCGGATTGACCTGAGCCGAGTGGTGTTTCCTGGAAAGGTGGATTACGCAACTTATTTGCGTCTGCTGAAACGAAGCGATGCCCACGTCTATCTTACGTATCCGTTCGTGGCCTCGTGGTCGTTGCGCGAGGCTTTGGCGGCGGGATGTGTGGTGATCGGGAGCGATACGCAGCCAGTGCGCGAGTTTATCACCGATGGTTTGAATGGTTTGCTGGTGTCGTTCTTCGATCCGCAGCGGCTTGCGGAGCGTGTTTTGGAGACGCTGGAGGATCGGGGGCTGGCGGCCCGACTGCGGCGCGGCGCTCGGGCGTATGCGGAGCGCAACCTGGGGATGGGGGATTATTTGGATGCGTTTGGTGCGCTGGTTGACGAGTTAGTGGAGGGGCCAGCGAGCACGGCGGACGTCGAGGAAACGGAATCGGGAATGCGGGTGCGGGCTGGGGCGCGGCGGGGCTGAGGAAAAAGTCGCACACGAGATCAAGATTCTGATCGGGGGTGCGCCTTGCGCCACACGTTCAGCGCAGTTGTGTTGGTAACCTCGGTGTAGCGCTGGGTGGTTGCGACGTTGGCGTGCCCAAGCAGTTCCTGAACCGAGCGGAGATCGGCTTCGGCCCGGAGAAGGTGGGTTGCGAAGGAATGGCGCAGGGCATGCGGGGTGGCGGACTCGGGGAGCCCGTGTTCGCGCCGGTAGTTACGCATTCGTCGCTGGACGACGCCGGGATTGAGAGGGCCGCCACGTACGCCAACGAACAGAGGGGAGGCGGGATCCGGTTGCGGATGGTAGCGGAGCCACGCGGCGATGGTCTCGCGAACGATGGGCAGCACGGGGACGGTTCGCTGTTTCTGTCCTTTGCCGGTAATGCGCAGCATCGCATCGGAGCCAGGCAGTGGTGCGTCGGCGACACAGAGAGAGAGGGCTTCGGAGATGCGGAGGCCACAGCCGTAAAGGAGGGTGAACAAGGCAGTGTCGCGTGCTCCGACGGCTTGGGTACTGGCGTCGTCGCCAATGGTGGCGGCGAGTTCGCAAGCATCAGGCTCGGTGAGGGGGCGGGGATTGGGACGGACTACCTTAGGGGTGGCGAGCGCTCGGATGCTGTGGTTTTCGCATGCGTGGCGGCGGGCGAGATAGCGGAAGAACCCCCGGAGCGCGGCGACGCGCCGTGCACGGGTCGCGGGGCTGAGGTCGGCCTCGTGGCATGCTGCAAGCCAGGCGCGGAGATCCGATGGAGGGAGGGTGGCCAGCGTGGTAAGGGTTGGCTCTTCGCCGAGATGATGTGAGAGGAAGTTCAGCAGGTCCGCGAGGTCTGCGCCGTACGCGGCAACGGTTGCGTGAGAGACGTGTCGTTCATTGGCGAGCCAAGCCAGGAAGAGTTCTCGCGCCTTTGTTGCGAAGATGGCCGGCTCAGGGCCGGCCATGACGGGTTTTGACGGGGGGTTTGGTTCACTCACGATGGGCTGTGCCGCGCTCCAAGGCGGCGCCGATGGCGCGGCCGAGAAACGTTAGCGCACTGGCCTGGGGCCAATCGGGCCAGTGGTTATCGCGGCTGGCGAGGGCGAGCAGGGTGGCGGGTCCGTGCCATGGGACCCGGATTAATGCGTCGCGACGGGCGAGGCGGGCGGCCTCGGCGTGGATCATCGATGATTCCGGTGGATCATCGCGGATCACGATGTCTCGGTTGTGCAGGACGGTATTGATGAACCCGGGCGGGAGCGAGCGCGTGTTCGGCAAGTGGTCCTCCATGCACAATGCTGCCGCGTCCATGCGAAGAAAAGCCGCAAACTCGCTTGTAACGCATTCGACCGGATCGTCTGCCCGAACGATCGCAAGGACGGCTTGTTGAACGAGCTGATTGCAGGTGGCAGCAGCGCGGCCGGCGCTGAGGAGACCATCGGCGCAGGCGGTCATTTCGGCGGCGTGCTTGCGTTCCATGTGCAGCATGGCTGCCATATGGTCCGCCAGGGTATCACCGTAGACCCGGACGGGCGGGCAGAGGGTGCGGTAGAGGTCCGGCCGGTCGGCAAGCCAGTTCGGATTGGCGCGGAGGAAGCGTTCGACGTCCGCGGCATCCGCGTCGCACGGCTCGGCGCTCGTGAGTTTACGATTGGTAAAGGGCATCGGCGTGAAGGATAGACGATGAGCGCCGAGGACGGGAAGCGAGACGGAGGGGTGCCTGTGATGTTGCCGCTGCCACTCCCGGGCCCGTTCGACTATGCGGTTCCGGAGGGGATGGAGGTGGAGGCGGGTGACGTGGTGATGGTGCCATTGAACCGGCGCGAGATCATTGGGGTGGTATGGGACGCACCCTCACCCGCCGCGCTGCGCGCGACGACCTGTCCCGCACGCGGGAGAGGTGAATTGGTGTCGGAGAGGTTGAAGCCAATTGTGGCGCGGCTGGAGGTGCCGCCGCTCGGGCCTGCATTGCGCCGGTTCATCGACTGGACGGCGGCGTACACGATGTCTCCGCCGGGCGAGGTCATGGCGATGGCCATGCGGTCGGTAACGCTGGAGCCGATGCCGACGCGCATGGGGTGGCGGCGGGCCGAGCATGTTGAGGGGGCTTTGACGGAACCGAGGTGGCGGGTACTGGCGGCATTGGAGGAGCAGGAGCCGCTGACGACCGGCGATCTGGCGCGGGCGGCCGGCGTAACGGCCGGGGTTGTACGGGGGATGGCGGCGGCCGGGATGCTGGTTCCGGCGGTGCTACCGGATCTGGGGTTTGCTCGGCCGGAGGCGGATCATATGGGGGCGCGGCTTGGGGAAGAGCAGGCGAAGGCGGCGGAGGCGTTGCGGCGGGCGGTCCAGGAGCGCCGTTTTTCGGTAGCCCTGCTGGACGGCGTGACGGGGTCGGGAAAGACCGAAGTTTATTTGGAGGCGATCGCGGAGTGTCTTCGGCAGGGCCGGCAGGCGTTGGTGCTGTTGCCGGAGATCGCGCTTTCGTCGCAGGTGCTGGAGCGGTTCGAGCGGCGGTTTGGGGCGGCTCCAGCGGCGTGGCATTCGGATCTGTCGTCGCGGCTTCGTCGGGTGACGCGGCGAGAGGTTGCGTTGGGGCGGGCGCAGGTGGTCGTGGGGGCGCGCTCGGCACTTTTTCTGCCGTTTCGTGAGCTAGGGCTGATCGTGGTGGATGAGGAACACGAGGCGGCGTTCAAGCAGGAGGACGGCGTCGTTTATCACGCTCGTGACATGGCCGTGGTACGGGCGCGGTTGGAGGGGGCGGCGGCGGTGCTGGTGTCAGCGACGCCAAGTCTGGAAACGATGGCCAATGTGGAGGCCGGACGCTACCGGCGGATTACGCTGCCCCGGCGGCATGGGGGTGCGAGTTTGCCACGGATCGAGGCCATTGATTTGCGGGAAACACCGCCGGAGCGGGGCCGGTTTCTGGCTCCGCCGCTGATCGCGGCGGTCCAGGAGACGATCGGGCAAGGCCTGCAGGCGATGCTGTTTTTGAACCGCCGTGGGTATGCGCCGCTAACGCTGTGCCGGGCGTGCGGGCATCGGATGCAGTGTCCGAATTGCACGGCGTGGCTGGTGGAGCATCGCACGAAACGTGTTTTGCAGTGCCATCACTGCGGGCACAGCCTGCCGGTTCCGGAGGCCTGCCCGGAGTGCGGGGCGGCGCATAAGCTGACACCAGTAGGGCCGGGGGTGGAGCGGATTACCGAAGAGGCGGCGGAGATTTTTCCTTCTGCGCGCCGGCTGATTATGGCGAGTGATACAATGCCGGGGCCGGATGCGGCGGCGGAGGCGGCGCGGGCGATCGCGAGTCGCGAGGTTGATCTGATCATCGGGACGCAGATCGTCGCCAAAGGATGGCACTTCCCGCATCTGGTGCTGGTTGGGGTTGTGGATGCCGATCTCGGGCTGGCGGGCGCGGATCTGCGGGCGGGGGAGCGAACGGTGCAGCTTCTGCATCAGGTGGCAGGTCGGGCGGGGCGGGCGGAGGTTCCGGGACGGGTGCTACTGCAGACGTTCAGCCCCGAGCATCCGGTGATGCAGGCTTTGTTGCGCGGTGATCTCGCGGGGTTTCTGGCGGAGGAGGCGGAGAGCAGGCGTCCTGGCCGATGGCCACCGTTCGGGCGGCTGGCGGCAATTATCGTGAGTGGCGAGACGGCGCAGGAGGCAGATCAGGTTGCCGGATCGTTGGGCAAGCTGGCGCCATCCGGGGATGGCGTGGCGGTGCTGGGTCCGGCGCCGGCGCCGCTAGCGATTTTGCGGGGGCGGCATAGGCGGCGGTTGCTGCTGAAAACGCGGCGCGATGTGGCGGTTCAGCCGATCCTGCGCGAGTGGCTGGGGCGGGTGCCCGTTCCGCGGACCGCGCGGGTGCAGGTGGATGTCGATCCGATTTCGTTTTTGTAGGGCGGCCCGGCCCTCACCCGGCGCGCTGCGCGCGCCAACCTTTCCCAGGGGGAGAGGTGATATGGTGGTGCTATGGAGCAGGTTGCGGTTCACCCGGGACGGATGACGTTGTCGGGTTGGAGGGCAGTTAATGCTGGCGCGCCTGTTGCCCTTGATGCTGAGGCGTATGGCGCCGTTGAGGCGAGCACCCGCACGGTGGAGATGGTCGTGGTGCGGGGCGAGCCGGTTTATGGGATCAATACCGGGTTCGGCCGGCTTTCGACGATCCGGATTCCTGATGAGAAGTTGGCCGAGCTACAACGCAATCTCGTGTTGTCGCACTGCGCGGGGGTGGGGGAACCGGCGCCGCTTCCAGTGGTGCGATTGATGATGGCGCTGAAGCTGGGAAGTCTGGGGCGGGGCGCGTCCGGGGTGCGGCCCGGCACGGTGCGGCTGCTGGAAGCCATGCTGGCGGATGATCTGGTTCCGGTCGTGCCGTGTCAGGGGTCGGTTGGGGCGTCGGGTGATCTGGCGCCGCTGGCGCATATGGCCGCGGCGATGATCGGGGTGGGGGATGTTATCCAGCGTGGCGAACGTGTGCCGGCATCGCGGGCGCTGGCGGAGGCGGGGCTGGAGCCGATTGAGCTGGGGCCGAAGGAGGGTTTGGCGCTGCTGAACGGGGTCCAGCTTTCGACTGCCTATGCATTGGCCGGGTTGTTTGCGGCGGAGCGGGTGTTTCAGGCGGCGCTAATGGCGGGGGCGCTCGCGACCGATGCGGCGCGTGGGTCCGATACGCCGTTCGATGCGCGGATTCAGGCGTTGCGCGGGCATCGGGGTCAGATCGAGGTTGCGGAGGCGTTGCGGTCGCTGCTTGCAGGGAGTGCGATACGGGCTTCGCATCTGCTTGGGGATGATCGGGTGCAGGACCCTTATAGTGTACGGTGCCAGCCTCAGGTGATGGGTGCGGTGTTGGATCTGCTAAGGCAGGCGGGCGGCACATTGGAGGTGGAGGCGAACGGCGTTTCGGATAATCCGCTGGTTTTGCCGGAAACCAATGAGGTATTGTCGGGCGGGAATTTTCACGGCGAGCCGGTGGCGTTTGCCGCGGACATGATCGCGCTGGCGATCTGCGAAATCGGAAGTCTGTCGGAGCGGCGGATTGCGGTGCTGATGGACCCGGCATTGTCGCGATTGCCGGCGTTTCTGACGCCGGAGCCGGGAGTGAACTCGGGGTTCATGCTGGCGCAAGTGACGGCGGCGGCGCTGGTTGCGGAGAACCGGCAGCGCGCGATGCCGGCGAGCGTGGATTCGATTCCGACCTCGGCGAACCAGGAGGACCATGTGGCGATGTCGGCCCATGCGGCGCGGCGGCTACTGGCGATGGCGGAGAATGCGGCGGCGATTGTGGGGATCGAAATGCTGGTTGCCGCGCAGGGATGCGACTTTCATGCGCCATTGCTGTCGAGTGTGCCGTTGGAGCGGCTGCGGGCGATGATCCGGGCGCGGGTGGCGGGGTTGCAGGGAGATCGTTACATGACGGACGATATAGCCTGGGCGACGGAGCAGGTGAGGGAGGGGGTCTTTCTGGGGGCGGCAGAGGGGGTGAAGCTGCCGGGGATTGGGGAGTGAGGCGATGAGTTTGCCGAATGCGCGCGTGGTACGCGCGCCCCACGGGAGCGAGTTGTCGGCGCGGAGTTGGCTGACAGAAGCTCCGCTGCGGATGCTGATGAACAACCTCGATCCGGAGGTGGCTGAGCGTCCGGGTGAGCTGGTTGTTTATGGCGGGATGGGACGTGCAGCACGGGACTGGGAGAGTTTTGACCGGATCGTCGCCACACTGCGGCGGCTTGGAGCGGATGAGACGTTATTGGTGCAATCGGGGAAGCCGGTGGGGGTATTCCGGACGCACCCGGGTGCGCCGCGGGTGTTGATTGCGAACTCAAATCTGGTGCCGCACTGGGCGACGTGGGCTCATTTTCATGAGCTCGATCGCAAAGGGCTGATGATGTACGGCCAGATGACGGCCGGCTCATGGATTTACATCGGCAGCCAGGGAATCATTCAGGGAACATTTGAAACTTTCTCCGAAGTGGGGCGGCGGCATTACGGTGGTGATCTGTCGGGGCGATGGATTTTGACAGCGGGCCTGGGGGGCATGGGGGGTGCTCAGCCGCTGGCGGCCACGATGGCGGGTGCGTCTCTGCTGGCGATTGAGTGCCAGCCGAGCAGGATCGAGATGCGGCTGCGGACGGGGTATCTGGATCTGCAGGCGCGCGATCTGGATGAGGCGTTGGCGATTATCCAGCGTGCGTGTGCCGAGAAGAAGGCGATTTCAGTGGCGGTGCTGGGGAACGCGGCGGAGGTGCTGCCGGAACTGGTGCGGAGTGGTGTGCGGCCGGATGTGGTTACGGATCAGACCTCGGCGCACGATCCGGCGAACGGGTATCTGCCGAAAGGATGGACCCTGGCGGAATGGGAGCGGCGGCGGGAGATCGCGCCGAAGGAGGTTACGGCGGCGGCGCGGGCATCCATTGTCCAGCATGTGAAGGCGATGCTGGATTTCCATCGCATCGGAGTGCCGACACTGGATTATGGGAACAACATCCGGCAGGTGGCGAAAGAGGAAGGGCTGACGGACGCGTTCGCGTTTCCGGGTTTTGTGCCGGCGTATATCCGGCCGCTGTTCTGCCGGGGCATCGGACCGTTCCGATGGGCGGCGCTGTCGGGTGATCCGGAGGATATTTACCGGACCGATGCGAAGGTGAAGGAGATTTTGTCGGGGCATGCCTCGTTGCACCGGTGGCTAGACATGGCGCGATCGCGCATCCAGTTTCAGGGGCTACCGGCGCGGATTTGCTGGGCGGGATTGGGGGAACGGCATCTGCTGGGGTTGGCATTCAATGGGATGGTAGCGCGTGGGGAGCTGAAGGCACCGATTGTGATTGGGCGGGATCATCTGGATGCTGGGTCGGTGGCATCGCCGAACCGGGAGACCGAGGCGATGCGCGACGGATCAGATGCCGTATCCGACTGGCCGATGTTAAACGCGCTGCTGAACTGCGCGTCCGGCGCGACGTGGGTTTCGATCCATCATGGCGGTGGGGTGGGGATTGGATACTCGCAGCATGCCGGGATGGTGGTGGTGTGCGATGGGACGGAGGAGGCGGCACGGCGGATCGAGCGGGTGCTGTGGAACGACCCGGCGAGCGGGGTGATGCGGCACGCGGACGCGGGGTATGAAGAGGCGCTGGCGTGCGCGCGGGAGCACCGGTTGGATTTGCCGGGCATACTGGCGAACCGAGGGTATTGAGGGCGCAGAGAAGATTCACGACGGAGACGCGGAGGCACGGAGAAATTTTCAATGACCAGCGACAAGAGCCGCGTGCTGTTAGGAGAAATCGACGTATCTCATCGACTCGGTTAAGTGTTTGTGTGGCTGGCTGTACTCGCTGCGCAGCGCGAGAACTGTGCGGATGCCCGGAATGGAGGGGGTCGCCACGCGACATGAACTTTCGTCGTTCAAACGCGTCGATATCTTGCCGCGTGAGAGTGAACCACTCACCTTTCGTGTTCTTCGCAGCAAAACGTCGTTGCCAGTAATCCTCTATCCCGTATGCACCATCGGTCCTGCTAACTTTCATCTTGACTTCCGAGTCAACGGGAAAATGGCCCAACTCGCGTGCGAGGCCGATGAATCTCTCGATCAACATCTCCTCATCAAAGGCCTCTTCAACTGGTTAGGTTGGAACGCTGCATCGCGAACTGCATCGCCCCATCTAGCCCAGAATTTCCCTTCCAATCAGAGTCTTTTATCCCGGTCTGCTGAAAGAACCGTGCTACTCCGATTGGTACGCCGCCATTCGCCAGCGTCGTTCGTTTTATCTCATCCAGAATACGTTGCTTGCTCACGATACTCATCCAGCCAGCCGTGAAGTCGTCTGGCCTAATGCACAGCCGCGATCACAATCGTAACCGCGCCCAGCACGACGTTCAACGTGATTAGCTTGCGGATGGTTTCGATTGCTTCCACGGCCCGAGCCGTGCTGACGGCGCGGCGCATCCGGCGATACGGGCCAAACACGACAATCAGGAAAATAGCGGCCATGATCAGCCCCAAACCCTGCATGGCGTTTACGTTCCAGGGGAGGGCCGCGAACCCATGCCACACGCCCGCGATCATGGCATATCCCGCAATCAAGGCGAGCGGCATTGCGTGCCAGATCACCAGAAAGAACCGGCGGAAAACTCGGTTATGGAGGGCGACGCGCTGGGCAGGCTCGAGTGCGGCGACGCTTGGGCGAAGGACTGCGATGGCGAAAAACATGCCCCCGACCCAGGCCACGATAGAGAGAAGATGGATTGCAAGCACCCAGTCCCACGGGGTCGGAAGGCGGATCATTCATCCCAGCTCCTGCAGTTCGGAGACTAGATCCCGCACCTCGGCTGTCGCTGTCGAGCGGGGGGACGCTTCCGTTACGCCGAGTCCGGAAGCGAAGGCCAGGGCGAAGCCGCTGCGGTTACCGAGTGCGGCGCGCATAGCGGGAAGTCCCTTTGCCACGATATCGGCCTCCATCATGCGCCGCAGCCGGGATGTTGCCGGCACCCGGTTGAGCACAATCCGGGCGGGGCGTCGCTCTTCCGCGGCGAGCTTCAGGGTGCCTTCGGCAGCCCACAGGTCGGGCGGGCTGGGCTGGACTGGAATAAGCACGATATTGGCCGCGCGGATGGCGATGCGGGCATCCGTGTCGATCCGCGGCGGGCTATCAATTACTACCACGTCATGGCTGCCGCGCAGCCGCTCGAGCTCGGCTGCGATGCGCCAGCCGGACACGTTGGAGCAGCTCAGGGCCGGGGTCCGGTTCCCGCGCAGTCCATACCAACGGATCAGCGTCTTCTGTGGGTCGATGTCGAGCATGGCGACCCGGCCGTTGCCGACCATGGCCGCCGCAATGTTTGCGGCTATGGTGGTTTTCCCGGTTCCGCCTTTCTGCTGTGCGACGGTGATGACAATGCCCATAACGCGACTCAACTCCAGGTAGCACCGCCACAGGATCAGAAACCGGGCGCCGGCGCTACTGGAGAGAACGCGAAGCTGCGCGTCTGTGCGAAGATGGCCGGGTGATCCTCGGGTCAAGCCCGGGTCAAGCCCGAGGACATGGCCCGGCCATGACGGGCGAGTACGCTCTTTTGCAAACATGCCGGCTCAGGGCCGGCCGTGACGGGAAGGTGGGAGATGCCCCGGATCCTGGTGATCAACCCCAACAGTTCCCTGGCCTGCGGAGCGGGCATCGAAGCTGCCATTGCGCCGCTGCGGGGCACTGCGGGCACTGGCATCGATGTCGTCTCGCTTCCCAGTGGGCCGCCGGCAATTTACTCCTGGCGCGACTGGCACGCGGCCGTCGAGCCCATCTGCCGCTGCATAGAGCAGGAATGTGCTGACGCGTACGTGATCGCGTGCGCCTCCGATCCGGGCATCGAGGCCGCCCGCGCCAGCACGTCGGTCCCGGTGATCGGCATCTTCCGCGCGTCGGTCGCCACCGCCATTGCCCGCGGCGAGCGGTTTGGAGTCATCGCGCTTGTCGAGGCCTCCAAGTCCCGGCACCTCGCTGCCCTGCGGGCGATGGGATTGGAAACCCGGCTTGCAGTGGAAATCGCCCTCAATGTCTCGATGGATACGCTGCTCGACGGGGATGCAGCCCGGTCGGTGCTGATCGAAGCCGCTCGGAGTTGTACCAAGGCGAGTGCGGATACCGTAATTCTGGGTTGCACCGGCATGGCCCATCATAAGGACGCAATCGCCGCCGCGGCCGGGGTTCCTGTGATCGAGCCCTGCCAGGCCGGGGTGGTGCTAGCCGTTAGTGCCGTACTGTGAGGGCCTACTGTTTTGGCGCGGGTGGGGTCGCATTGTCGGTCGCGCGGGGCGGCGAGCCATTGAGGTTGTACACCTTCACGTCCGCCGCCTGGCGCGCCTGAGCGACCGCCTTCTCGATCCCTTGCTTCAGCATTTCCTGCCGGAGCTGGTCCTTGGCCTGATCGAAGCTGGGCGGCTGAACCTGCCGGCGCGCCACGACCAGGATCACGTGCCAGCCAAACTGCGTGTGGACCGGTGTTTTCGTGAACTCGCCCGGCTTTAGGGCGAAGGCGGCATCGGCGAAGGCGGGAACCATGTCGCCTTTCTTGAAAAAGCCCAGGTCGCCGCCGTCGGCCGCGCCCGGATCCTTGCTGTATTTCTTGGCGAGCGTCGCGAAATCCGCGCCGCTTTCCAACTGAGCGATAATCTGCTTGGCCTGGTCTTCTGTGGGGACCAGGATGTGCTTGGCGTGCACCTCGTCCTCGCCGGGCTTGTTGGCGATTTCCGAGTCATAGCGGGCATGCAGGGCGGCGTCCGTGATGGTCGGCATGATCTCCTTACGCAACAGCGCATTGGCCAGGATCTGTCCGGTGGCGGCATCGATCTGCTGCTGTACCCCCGGCTCCTTCTCGAGCCCCTCCTTCTGCGCCATTACGGCCAGCGCCCGTTGGTTCACCAACGAGTTCGATCAGCTTGGGGTACAGAATTTCCGGCGGCATGGCGCGCACATTAGGTGGCAGGCTAGCCGCAGCCGCCTCAACGTCGCTTAGATGGATCAGCTGCCCATTCACGGTCGCCACCACCGCATCTGTGGCCGGCTGTTGCGTCGCCGTTGCGCCCTGAGCCAAAGCGGTGATAGGCAGAAAAACAGCGAACAGGCTGGCGACGAGAAAGGAACGGCCGCCGAGACGAAAATTCATCACAACTCCTGGGACAACAAGTCACCGGCTTATCGCCGAAGGCACCCTGGACCACAAGCGCCTGTTTGGCGAGTGCCGGACGGCGCAGTTCGCGTTGACCCTGGGCCGACTGGGTCCTATCTCGGCCTTCTCTCCTCTATGCACCCGGCCGCTTTGCCCGGAAAGGTTTGAATGCTCGCCGCAATTGCCCGCGCCGTCCTCGGTACTGCCAACGAACGCATGCTGAAGGCGTATCGCCGGCGGGTGCCCCAGATCAACGCCCTGGAACCCGCCATGAAAACGCTTTCGGATGATGCGCTCAGGGCCAAGACGGCGGAATTCCGGGAAAAACTGGCTGAGGGCTCGGCCACGCTGGATGATTTGCTGCCGGAGGTGTTCGCCGTCGTACGGGAAGCGTCGGTTCGCACGCTCGGGCAGCGGCATTTCGACGTTCAGCTCATTGGCGGCATGGTCCTGCATGACGGCCGAATTGCGGAAATGAAAACTGGTGAAGGCAAGACGCTGGTGGCGACCCTGCCGGTTTATCTGAACGCCCTTGCAGGTAAGGGTGTGCATGTCGTCACGGTGAACGACTACCTGGCTCGGCGCGACGCCGAGTGGATGGGGCAGATCTATCGCTTCCTGGGGCTCAGCGTCGGCGTGATCGTGCATGGGCTGGATGACGAGCAGCGCCGTGCCGCGTATGCCGCGGATATTACCTACGGCACCAACAACGAGTTCGGCTTCGACTACCTGCGGGACAATATGAAGTACCGGCTGGAGGACATGGTCCAGCGGGACTTCTATTACGGCATCGTCGATGAGGTTGACTCTATTCTGATCGACGAAGCACGCACGCCTCTGATCATTTCCGGCCCTGCGGAGGATAGTTCAGAGCTGTACCGTAGGGTGGATGAGGTGGTTAGAGTTCTCGTTCAGGATCCGGATACGTACGACAAGGACGAAAAATTCCGTACCGTGTCGCTGACGGAGGCCGGGTCGGAACATGTCGAAGATATGCTGCGGGAAGCCGACATTCTGACCGAGGGCAACCTGTACGACATCTTCAACGTCTCGGTCGTGCATCATGTTCAACAGAGCTTGCGTGCGCATACCTTATTTGCACGCGACGTTGATTACATCGTTCGCCAGGGCAAAATCGTTATAATCGACGAATTCACCGGCCGCATGATGGAAGGGCGGCGCTATTCGGATGGTCTGCATCAGGCCTTGGAAGCGAAGGAACATGTCGAAGTCCAGGCCGAGAATCAAACGCTCGCCTCTATTACTTTTCAGAACTACTTTAGGCTCTATCCGAAGCTTGCGGGCATGACGGGCACCGCGGCGACTGAAGCGGACGAGTTTGCTGAAATCTACAAACTCGATGTGGTTGAGATCCCGACCAACGTTCTCGTCATTCGCACGGATGAGGATGATGAGGTGTATCGCACTGCCGACGAGAAGTGGGAGGCAGTAGCGGACCTGATCCAGGAGGCGCAGAAAACCGGCCAGCCCTTGCTGGTCGGCACCGTCTCGATCGAAAAAAGCGAGCACCTGTCCGGTATCCTGAAAAAGCGTAAGATCAAGCACTCGGTCCTCAATGCCCGGTTTCATGAACAGGAAGCTGAGATCGTCGCGCAGGCCGGCGCGGCTCATGCGGTTACAATAGCGACCAATATGGCCGGGCGGGGCACCGATATCCAGCTTGGCGGCAACCTGCAGATGAGGTTGAAGACCGAACTGGCGGGGATTGATGATCCGGGTTTGCGAGCCACGAGCGAGGCGGAAATCCGCGACGAGATCGCCCGCGCGCATGAGGTTGTGAAGCAGGCTGGTGGCTTGTTTGTAATCGGCACCGAACGGCACGAGAGCCGCCGAATTGACAACCAGCTTCGCGGACGCTCGGGGCGCCAGGGTGATCCGGGCCGTTCACGGTTCTTCCTTTCGCTGGAAGACGATTTGATGCGCATCTTTGGCTCGGACCGCATGGGCGGGATGTTGCAGCGGCTGGGGCTTAAGCCCGGCGAGGCCATCGTTCATCCATGGATCAACAAGGCTTTGGAGAAAGCGCAGAAAAAAGTCGAAGCGCGCAACTTCGATACGCGCAAGAACGTGCTGAAGTACGACGATGTCATGAACGATCAGCGCAAGGAGGTGTATACCCAGCGCAAGGAGTTCATGCGCGCGACCGACGTTTCAGAGATTGTCGCCGACATGCGGTCGGAGGTCATCGGCGCCATGGTCGCCGCGCGGGTGCCGGAAAAGGCTTTCGCAGAACAGTGGCAACTGAAAGAGCTGGCCGACGACGTGAAGCGCACGCTCAATGTCGATCTTCCCATCGAAGAGTGGGGCCAGGAGGAGGGGATCGACGAGACGCAGATCCGAGAAAGAATAGAGCAGGCGGCTGAGCGGTTCATGGCGGAGAAAACTCAGCGGATTTCGCCGGAGCTGATGCGGTTTATCGAAAAGTCGCTGCTGATCCAGACGCTGGATGGGGTGTGGAAGGAGCATCTTTATGCGCTGGATCACCTCCGGCAGGGCATTGGGCTGCGGGCCTACGGGCAGAAGGACCCGCTCCGTGAATATCAGCAGGAGGCGTTTGCTTTGTTCAACGCCATGCTGGACGAGTTGAAAGAGCGGGTAACGACCATGCTGGCACGGGTCGAGATTGCGCCGGATCGTCCGCCGGAACCGGAATTCCAGCCGCACCGGCCGCAATATGTGGAGCAGCATCCTGAGCCGGTCGGGGCATATGGCGCGTCCGACCTCGATGCCGGTGTAGCCACTCTGGCGCCAGCTTCGCTTGCGCCCAGGCCGCTGGCCGCCGAGGCAGTCGATCCGTCGGATCCCACGACATGGCGTGGGACGCCTCGGAATGCGCCCTGCCCGTGCGGGTCGGGGAAGAAGTATAAGCACTGCCATGGGCGGTTGGCCTGATCGGTTCAATTTGAACCGACCAAGCGCTACACTTGCTTGGGACAACACGGGGCCATGGAACCGTGCGCAGATGGCCGGCTCGGTGGTCGGCCATGACGGGCATGTACGCGGCGTTCGTTTTGGTTCCTGCGGTTTTGTAGAGTCGCAAGGCCTAACAGGGAGGTCGGACGATGCGCATCGGATTCATCGGGCTTGGAACGATGGGCGCTTCTATGGCGGGCAACCTGCAACGCGCCGGCCACGAACTGGTGGTGTACGACACGCGCCCCGAGGCCGCGCGGTCTCATCTGGCCGCCGGTGCAATCTGGGCCGCTACACCCCGTGCGGTTGCAGAGCAGGTTCAGGTGATTTTCACGTCGCTGCCGGGTCCGGCGGAGACTGAAACCGTTGGGCTGGGAAGCGATGGTTTGATCACTGCCATTAAGCCCGACGCTGCGTGGTTTGACCTGACCACGAATGCTCCGGCAATGGTGCGGGGACTGCACGCGGCGTTTGCCGAAAAGGCCGCCCATGTCCTGGACGCGCCCGTCAGCGGCGGTCCACGCGGTGCTGTAACGCGCAAGCTGGCTATTTGGGTCGGTGGCGATCGCGCCCAGTTTGATCGCTACAAGCCGGCGTTGGACGCTATTGCCGACCAGCCGCGTTATGTCGGGCCGATCGGATCCGGCTCGGTTGCGAAACTCGTCCACAACTGCCTCGGCTATATTCTCACGACCGGGCTCGCCGAGGTCTTTACTATGGGCGTGAAGGCGGGGATCGACCCTCTGGCGATCTGGCAGGCGGTCCGCCAGGGCGCGGTTGGCAGGCGGGGCGCGTTCGATGGACTGCCGGACCAATTCCTCGCGAATAATTACGATCCTCCCGCTTTTGCCCTACGGCTTGCGCACAAGGATGTCTCCCTGGCATGTGCGCTGGGTCGCGAGCTCGGGGTGCCGATGCGTCTCGGCAACCTGGTGCTGGCGGAAATGACTGAAGCATTGAACCGTGGGTGGGGCGGGCGCGACTCGCGTGCCGCGATGCTGCTCCAGATCGAGCGCGCCGGCGTGGCGATAGAAGTTGACCCTGAGCGCCTTCGGGAAGCCGTCGCCGATATGTCCTAGAAGGGGACGCGTGAGGAAGAGCGAAAGCATCGCACTCGGAAGTATCGGCGTCGGCTGCGTTGTTCTCGGCCTGAAGGCTGCGGCTTGGCGTCTGACGTCCAGTGCTGCCTTCTATTCCGACGCTCTCGAAACCACTGTGAATGTTCTGGCGAGCGCGATTGCATTTTATGCGGTCCGGCTGGCCTCCAAGCCGGCTGACGCGGAACACCCATACGGGCACCAGAAGGCGGAGTTTTTCGCTGCCGTGATTGAGGGAGTGCTGATCGTCCTGGCCGCGTTGTCGATCTTCGACAAGGCGTGGCTCGACTTCATCCAACCGCATCCGCTCAACCTGCCGGCGCGCGGGATACTTCTTTCCGGTCTGGCCACCCTGCTCAATGCGGGGTGGGCCGTCGTGCTGTTGCGGACGGGCCGTTCGGTCCGGTCTGCTGCCCTGATAGCCGATGGACGACACTTATTGGCGGACGTCACCACCTCTTTGGGCATCATCACCAGCGTCGGATTGGTCGCCCTGACCGGGACTCTGGTGATCGACCCCGCCGTTGCGGCGGCTGCCGGCGTGTATGTACCTGTGGTCAGGCCTCCGGATGATTTCCTCCTCTGTCGGCGGCCTGATGGATACCGCGCCCGATCGTGTCATCGTTCAGCGCATTCGGGAGTTGCTGTCCGAAAGTGCATCCGGCGCGCTGGAAGCGCACGATTTGCGCATGCGTTACGCTGGACGGCTAACCTATCTGGAGTTCCATTTGGTGGTGCCCGGTAACATGACGGTCTCCGAAGCACATGCGATCTGCGACCGTGTCGAGGCGCGGCTAAAAAAGGAAATGACCTACCTCGTTATTACCATCCATGTGGAACCGGAGGAAAAGGCGAAGCAGCATGGGGTGCCGATATTGTAGTCGTTATGCGCGCGGCTCCCCGGTGGCGCTCCGCATCTGTACGTAGATGGCCGATTTAGGGCAGGCCATGACGGGAGGATATCACTCCGCGGCCAGAGCCTGCGGACCGGACGTAAGCTGGGTCTGGACGAGGGCGGCGAAAAGTCCATGCCGCGCCAGCAGTGACTGGAAATCGCCCCGCTCCACGATGCGTCCGCTCTGAAACACCAGAATCTCATCCGCGTCCCGCACGGTCGATAGCCGATGCGCGATTACGAACGTGGTCCGGCCTTGCATCAGGTTCTTAAGTGCCCGCGTCACCCGTGCCTCAGTCGCCGCATCTAGAGCACTGGTTGCCTCATCCAGAATCAGGATTGGGGGGTTCTTGAGCAACGCACGTGCAATCGCGAGCCGCTGCCGCTGTCCGCCCGACAGTGTGGCACCGCGCTCACCTATCATTGTGTCATACCCACGCGGCTGCCGTAGGATGAACTCGTGCGCATCCGCCAACTGACACGCGTGTTCTATCTCTTCATCGGTTGCATCGGGACGGCCCACCAGAAGATTGTCGCGGATGGAACGATTGAACAGCAAACTCTCCTGAAACACCACGCCTATCGTGCGGCGCAGACTTTCGAGTGTGACATCGCGCAGGTCCTGCCCGTCGATCAGCACCCGCCCTGTCGTAGGGTCCCACAGCCGCTGCAGCAGTGCCACCGCAGTTGACTTGCCTGCTCCTGTATGCCCCACGAGCGCAACCGACTGGCCCTTGGGCACCGAAAAAGACACATCCGTCAGCACGTTTGGGCCGCCCGGATAGGCGAAGGACACCCGATCGAAAACCACCTCGCCCCGGGTGACAACCAGCTCCTTGGCGGCCGGCGCTTCCGGCACGGAGCTTCGCGATCCAACCACCGAAAAATAGTCCTCCAGCGCGGGCATCCGAAGGAACAGCGTGGTTACGAACTGCAACCCAGAATCGAGCCGCGCGATCAACAGCGTGGCAAATCCCATAAAACTGACGATCTCGGCCACGGTCGCCTGATTGTTCAGCAACAGCACCGTGCCCACGAGCACGATCGAAATGACCGCCAGGGTCGAAGAGGCTCGCGTCAATACGTTTACCACTGCCCACCAGTTGAGCACCGGGAACTGGTGCCGGATCACCTCCTGCGCGATATCGCTGAACATCCGCGTCTCGGCCGCCAGGCGCGTGAACGACTGGACAACCATCACATTCGCCAGCGCATCCTGTGTGGTGCCCGCAAGCCGCGTATTCGCGCCCTCTACCCGCCGTTGCCCAGCCTGCGTCCGACGGATAACGTACGACGTAACCGTGATGAAAACGGCAACCAGAACAATCAGGCTTAGTGCCAACCGCCAGTTCATAAAAAGCGTCAGCGGCAGCAGCACGAGCACCGCCCCGACCGTGGATAACTGGTCCCGAAAGAATACCAGCCAAACCCCAAACAGCGCGTCCGTGCCGGTAATCATTATCTTCATAAGCCGCCCGGAATGCACATCAGCGTGGAACGACAGCGGCATACCAAGTACGTGCGCGAAATACGTGCCCAGTTGCTTGATTCGATTGCGGTGCGCCAGCCGTTCCGCCTGCACCGATACGGCTACATTCGAAGCGATGCCTGCAACCCCCACACCGGCCCATATCGCGAGCAAGGAACCTGCCTGATGCCACAGGGTGTAAGTGTCCACGCCTCCCCAGTTCGAGAGGAGGCCGATCACGCGCCCGAACAGGATGGGATCAAGGAATTGCAGGCCGGCGACGAGAATGTTTGCTATGCCCAACAGTGCAGCCACTCTGAGATCAGGGCCCAGAAGGGCTAGTACCTTGCTATAAACCTTGATGAAACGCATGCGCCCGCCTGGCTCTGCTCAGCCAAAAAAGCACCCTCGTGTGGCAGCAAGACGGCGCGTGGTCGCGCCGCCTACTCACGCTCACGTGTGTCCTGGTCGAACCGAGCCTGCTCTTCCGGGGTCCGCAAGGTCAACGATAGCGCATGCATGCCGTCGGTAAACTCGTCGGTCAGTGCCTCATGAACCGCGCGCGACCGTGCCAGCCGGCTTATCCCCCGGAACTGCTCGGAAACGATGACCACGCTGTAATGGGTCTCTCCCTCGGGCCGCGCGCCGGCATGGCCCGCATGTTCGGCGCTGTGGTCGAACACGCGCACCAAGTTGGCGGAAAAGGTCCGGCGAAGCGTGGCCCGAAGCCTTTCGGCTCGGCTCTGGACTGCGCCGGGGTGCTGCATCTGGGGTATATCGGTCATGGCCTGTTCCTTATCAGGGAAGCATTGCCAAGGCAGCGGGGCCAGAGCACATAACGGCATCATGACCCGCCGTGGATCGCGTCCCCGGGCCTATGCTCCCGACCCGGCAGCGCCGGGGCGGCTCTGCGATATGGGCGATTGCCCGGCCGCAGGAGAGTATCGGGCTCCCAAGTCGCGCCGAAACCTGCACGAATACTGGTGGTTCTGCCTGGACCACGTCCGCGACTACAACGCCGCCTGGGACTACTATAAAGGTATGAGCCCGGGTGAGATCGAGACCGAGCTCCGCCGCGACACGTCGTGGCAACGGCCCACTTGGCCGCTGGGACGTTTGGGGTCGGCCGGCTGGGACGAGGAGCTCTTTCGCGACCCCCTGAACTTGCTTTCGGCCGGTCGCGTGCGCAAATCTGGGTCACCGTCGTCGCAGGTGCCCCCGGAACTCCGTGAACCTTTGGCGACTTTGGGTTTGAGCTGGCCGGTTACCCTTCCAGTCCTCAAGACCCGCTATAAGGAGCTCGCCAAGCGCCACCATCCGGATGCCAACGGCGGCGACCGTGCGGCAGAGGAGCGGCTGAAGACCATCAATCTGGCCTACGCCACCGTCCGGGTTCGGCTGGCCAGAGAGGCGCCGGCAGCCGCCACCGCTTGAACCTTTTTGAGCCGGGTCTTCCGGCCTAAGCTTTTCAGGATCGAACAGGACACGCTGCTCTGATGAACAAAGTCACCTCCCTTGCAGAAATGCGGCCCACCTCGGCCATTGACGTGCCGGATACGGAAGTCGTCGCCCGCGAGGCATTTGGAATTGAGACCGACTTGGTTGTGCCTGCCTTCTCGGTCCGCACCGAGCACGTGCCTGACATTGATGACGCCTATAAGTTCGACCGGGAAACAACTTTGGCGATCCTGGCCGGTTTTGCGTACAACCGCCGAGTCATGATCCAGGGCTATCATGGCACTGGCAAATCCACCCATATCGAACAGGTTGCGGCGCGGCTGAACTGGCCGTGCATTCGTGTCAACCTGGATAGCCACATCAGCCGCATCGACCTGATCGGTAAGGACGCCATTGTCCTGCGGGATGGCAAGCAGGTCACCGAATTCCGCGAGGGCATCCTTCCATGGGCCCTGCAGCACGCCTGCACTCTGGTCTTCGACGAGTATGACGCTGGCCGGCCTGATGTCATGTTCGTTATCCAGCGGGTTCTGGAGGTCGAGGGGAAGCTGACCCTGCTGGACCAGAACCGCGTGATCCGGCCGCATCCGTCATTCCGCCTGTTTTCCACCTCGAATACCGTGGGTCTGGGCGACACCACGGGCCTGTATCACGGGACCCAGCAGATCAATCAGGGTCAGATGGACCGGTGGAATATCGTGGCGACGCTCAACTACCTTCCGCATGCGATGGAAACCGGCATCGTATTGGCGAAAATGGGTCTCGATCCGTCCGACGCTGCCACAAAGAAGCGTGTCGAGAGCATGGTGGCGCTGGCGGATCTAACCCGTGCTGGATTTATCAACGGCGACATCTCAACAGTGATGTCGCCACGCACCGTGATTACCTGGGCCGAAAATGCCCGGATCTTCGGCGATGTCGGTTTTGCGTTCCGGATGACCTTCCTTAACAAGTGTGACGAGGCCGAGCGCGCAACAGTGGCCGAGTATTACCAGCGCTGCTTCAACGAGGAGGTGCCCACCGGGGTCGTGCCGCGTAAGAGCTGATGAGCGGATCCAATAAAGACAACGCCCGAGCCGAAGAGTTCAAGCGCGCGACCGCTGGCGTATTGCGCGCTATGGCGGAAACCTCGGATGTTCAGGTCAACTTCCAGCCTGGCCCCTCCGGCCTGTCCGGCAAGCGGGCCCGCCTTCCGCTACCCACTCGCAACCTGCCGCCGGCAGAAATGGCCAAGCTACGTGGCGCCTCCGATGCCATTGCCCTGCGCCTGAGGCATCACGACGACACTGTCCACAACGCGCGCATGCCGGCTCGCCGGGACGCTCGGGACGCCTTCGACGCGCTGGAACAGGCGCGGGTAGAAAGCGTCGGTTCGCGTCACATGGCGGGTGTCGCCGCCAATCTCCGTGCCAGGCTCGCCGAAGAGTGCGAGGGTGAGGGCTACGACCGCATGACGCGCAAGGACCAGCTTCCTGTCGCGGCCGCGCTTTCGATGCTGGCTCGCGAGCAGATGTCCGGTGACCCGGCGCCCGAAGCCGCCCGCCGGGTCCTGGGGCTATGGCGGGACACGCTGGGTCCCGATGCCGATGCTGCCTTGGGCGAACTCGGTCGCGTTCAGGACGATCAGCGTGCGTTCGCTAAAGCCGCGCGCAAGCTGCTCGCCGCCATGAACCTGGCGGAAGCGGAAGCCGACGCCGAACCTGAGGATCAGGACCAGGAGGGGGAGGAGAGCGGCGATCAGTCGAACCAGCAGGAGGATTTGCCCGAGGGGCAGGGGCAGGACCAGTCGGATACCGAGGCCATGTTGGCTGCTCAACCTGAAGACATGGAGGGCGACGCGGCGGACGATAGCGGCGAGGAATCCGAAGAGGAAGCTGCTATCGCCGAGGGCGATGATCGCCCCGGCGGACCTCAGCCCCGGCGCGAGCGGCCCAACCCCGACGACAGCGCCGTGTATCGCGCCTACACGCGCCAGTTCGATGAAGAAATTGCGGCCGAGGATCTTTGCGACCCGGACGAGTTGACCCGTCTTCGTCAGCAACTCGATCAGCAACTGCAGCATCTGCACGGGGTCATCTCGAAACTGGCCAACCGGCTGCAGCGCCGGCTGATGGCCCAACAGCAGCGGTCGTGGGAGTTCGATCTTGATGAAGGTCTGCTCGATGCCGGCCGCCTGTCGCGCGTTGTGGTGAACCCTCTGCAGGCCCTGTCCTACAAGCAGGAACAGGAGATGGAATTCCGCGATACGGTGGTGACGCTCCTGATCGACAACTCCGGTTCGATGCGTGGCCGCCCGATCACCGTGGCAGCGATGTGCGGAGATATACTTGCGCGCACGTTAGAACGGTGCGCCGTTAAAGTGGAAGTTTTGGGGTTTACCACCCGAGCCTGGAAGGGCGGCCAGAGCAGGGAGAGATGGGTCCAGGATGGCAAGCCGCGCAACCCGGGCCGGCTGAATGATCTGCGGCACATAGTTTACAAGGCCGCTGACGCCCCCTGGCGGCGCGCGCGGAAGAATCTCGGGTTGATGCTGCGCGAGGGTTTGCTGAAGGAGAACATCGATGGGGAGGCGCTTCTTTGGGCCTATCGCCGCCTGATTGCCCGGGCGGAGAATCGCCGTATCCTGATGGTGATCAGCGATGGCGCGCCGGTCGATGACTCCACTCTGTCCGTTAATCCGGGCAACTATCTGGAGAAGCACCTGCGCGAGGTGATTTGGGAGATCGAATCAAGGGACCAGGTGGAACTGATTGCGATCGGCATCGGGCATGATGTGACACGGTATTACAGGCGTGCCGTTACCATTGTCGATGCCGAGGAACTCGGCGGCACCATGATGAAGAAGCTAACCGAGTTGTTCGACGAGGATATGGATGCCGCCTGGGCTCGTGCATCCGCCGAGAAAGCGGCACTCGTCGTGTAACACCTAGCGGCTACGCCTACGGCGGGTCGCGGAAGTGTTGGTAGGGTAAATCACAGACCTGTCATGTGAGTTCGGTTCGTCTTGTGCCATAAGGTCCGGTAAAGGAGGAGCGTCATGCCGGCCACGAGAACCCCAGACCCGCGACTGATCGCAAAGACTCACGCAGCGATGTTCGATATGTGGTTTCCGCTCGATGAGTTGCCGCTTCCGCCAGATGCGAAGCCGGAGATTGCCGCGATCGCCGCGAAAGTCAACGCCGGCATGTTCGAAGGCTTCAGCAATACGCTGGTAATGGCGATCCTGACGGCGATGACCTACCCCGATTCGTTACAGTTTTACTCTTGCCTTGAGAAATCATCCAATCCGGCAGTGCAGGCATTTTTAGTGGCGACAGGAGGCTTTGGCGGCATGGCAGCCGAGCTGCGCGAACCGCTGTTTTCGTTTTTCTTCAACGGCACCTGCGGTCCCGAAAGCACGCTGTTCGCCATGGTTTTGCGGGAGGCTTATCTTTCCGGGATATGGGATTTGCCACTCGCTGTCCCGCTGACCGGCATCCTACCGCCTTCGGTTTTCATGCCAAATCCTGATTTCTATTCAAAGGCGCACGCCCCGACTTTTCCGCCGAGTCGGCTCTACTACGATGCCAAGTCGAACAACATTAAGCACAAGGATGGCTTCATCGATTATATTGTTGTCGGCAGCGGTCCTGGCGGAGCAACGGTCGCGCACCAATTATGGGAAGCTGGCAAATGGGTGGTTTTGATCGAGAAAGGGCCCTGGATAGTCTGGGGCTCGATGGACACTCGCAGCTATCCATCATTGATGTTTGAGCAAGATAGATCCGCTACAACAGATAATGGCATCATCTTGCGCAGCGGCGAAGTAATGGGGGGTGGCAGCACGGTCAATATCGACCTGGCCTTCTCGCCGCTGGAAGCTACCATCCAGGCGCGCGTCGACGTGTGGAAGGAACAAGGGCTGATCGACGCTCGGTTTTACACGCAAGAGAATATCGCTGCCGCGTATCAGTGGGTGCGTGAGAAAATCGAGACGAGGCAGCTTTCGCAGCACGAACTGAACCAAGACAATAAGGTCTTATGGGATGGGGCTGAGCATCTGGGCGTCGATCCCAAGCTGTATCACCTCAACCGTTATCGCGTGGGCTATTCGCCGTCTCCAGTCGATGACAAACGTGATGCCGCCGAGCAATTGATAACCCCGGCGGCGACGGATCCGGCCAATCCGCTGAGCGTCATCCCGGATGCTGAAGTCGATGAAGTTCTCTTCGAATCGGTCGACGGCCAGAGCATCCAAGCTACCGGGGTGGCGTTGACGATGCGGAAGCCGTGGACTGCTTACGGCAACACGATCGTTAATCCCTGCAATTTGCAAATACCTGTGGGCGCGAACGTAACCTGTCTGGCGGAGAATGTGATCCTCGCCGGCGGCACCATCGGTACGACGAAGGTGCTACTGAAGACGGCGAAGAACAACTTGGCAATCAACAACCCGCGGATTGGCAGGGGCCTCATTCTCCATCCCTCGATGCCGCTGGTTGGGGTGTTCGACCGCCAGATCAACCTGCTTGAAGGACTCGACAGCGCTACGTTCGTCGATGCGTTCGGGGTGATGCCGGGCTTCATTTTTGAAACCATGGGCGGGCTGCCTGCCTATGGCGCCCTGCTGATTCCGGGGAGTGGCAAGCAGGTTTATGACATTCTCTCCGGGTTCAATGTGTCGGCGGGATTCGGCGTCATGCTGGTTGACACGCCATCAGAAGATAACCGCATTACACTCGACGAAAATGGCGAACCGGCGCTGACCTACACCATCAGCGAGTCCGACAAGGAGCGCTTTCGCACCGGAGTGGCGCTAGGAATTCGGATGATGTTTCTCGCTGGTGCCCAAAACGTTATCGTCCCGTCCAATGAGAATCTGCTTGGCAAACCCGATTTCGATCCGATGCGCGGTATCTTTCTGAGCAAGATCGACCAGCCTGATTTGGTCAAGGAGCATCTTGACTTTATTCCGAACCGCACCCTCCTCACGGCCGCACATATCCAAGCCGCGAACAAGATTGGTCCGTCGCCTGATGTCTCCGTAGTATCTACACGTCAGCGCGTATGGAACGTTATTACTCGCGGGGAGGTGCCTAATCTTTACATCATGGATAGCAGCATATTACCGACCTCGGTTGGTGCGAATCCGATGCAGTCGATTTACACGTTCGCCAAAATCTTCGCCGACAGGCTCATTCATGGCATCGATGCCATGTGGCACCCTTCGCTCCGCGTTCCCGCGCGAGAGAGTGGAGGAGCCCGAGCTGGCAATGGGACTGCGGCCGTTGTTGCAGCAGGAGATCGTTAGGCGTCGCTGGGTCGAGGTGGGGTGAAGGTAAGGATCAGTCCACCGGTCGCGAGAAGCACGACAATTGCTGCCATCCCGGCACGCTGACTGCCGGTAAGCGATGTGACGGCGCCGAGCGTTGCGGGGCCTATGAAGCCGGTGATACGGCCGGATAGCGCGTATAAGCCAAACATGGCATTTCGCGATGGCGGGTCGGCGATCTGCGCCATCAAGCTGCGGCTTGCGGATTGGGCTGGGCCAACAAAAAGTCCAAGGCCGATTGCCGCTGCCCAGAACAGTTTCAGTGATGGCGCCAGCAGCGCCGCTGTTCCGAAGAGGCATAAAGCCACGACAGCAATCAGGATTGTCGTGCGGGAGCCGAGCCGATCCTCTAGCAGCGCGAAACCAAGTGCGCCTACTCCCGCGCCGATATTCAGCACAATCCCAAGCAGCAGCACTCTTTTAGCATCCATGCCAAAAACGCCTGCTGCAAAGATCGCTCCGAATGCAAACAAGGTGGTCAGACCATCTGTATAGAGCATCCGCGCAACTAGAAAACCGCGCAGGTAAGGTCGCATCGCTGCCATTGTAACGGCATGGCGCAACGTCTTCACGCTGGCAAGCAGCGCCTCAGCCCAGGTCCGCGCCTCTCTTGCTCGCGGCGCGAGCAGGATAATCGGCCAGGAAAAAGTGGCGATCCATGCAGCAGCGAACAGCGTAGTTGCACGGACTGGCTCGGCGCCTTGAGAGGACAGGCCAAACAAGGGAGGTTTCGGGTTGATCAGCACGGCCAGGCATATCGTAAGGCAGATCAATCCGCCTACATAACCGGAACCCCAGGCGAGACCAGACAGGCGGCCGATCCGACCTTGTGGAGCGATATCGGTCAACATGCTGTTGTAGAATATCGACGCTATTTCAAACGAGACGGTTCCGAGGACGACGAGGGTTAAGGCCAGCACTTGGAAGCGCGGCTGCGGCCGTACAAACCAAAGCCCAGTGGTTGCCAGGATCATCATGGTTGTGGCGCCGGCCAGCAATAGGCGTCTTCCCCGCTGATCCGCGATGGCGCCGGCCGGGATCGCCAATCCCGCGATGATTACCCCCGCGACCGTCTGGCCCATTGCCCAGGCGGCGGTGCCGCTCACTGGATTCGGCGCAACTGCGCGCACAAAGTAAGTAGCAAAGATGAAGGTTGTTACGATTGTACTATAGGCGCTATAGGCCCAGTCGTAAGCACACCATGCCAGGGGGATGGCCCATGAGCCGACCGGGGTCTGGCGCCTGAGCTTGAGGCGCTCAGGAAGGTGATGCAGCGGCCCGCCGGGGTTCCGGAGTCGAGGTGCCGCCTTTGCGCGCCGCGGTGGCTGCTTCGCCCATAATTGTTCGCAGGTCGCGAAGGAAGGCAGCTCCTTTTAGGGTGCGCTGGACAAGCACGCTGCGGCGGTCAAGAGGATCGACCTTGCGCCGGGCTAGGTCGAGCTCACCCAGACGGTCCAGGGCGCGTGTAATGGCCGGCTTCGATACGTGCAAATCCGCTGCGAGACCGCGAACGGTATGCGCTCCGTCCTGCAGATAGCAGGTCAGGAACACGCCGAGTTGGCGTGCTGACAAATCCGGCCCATCGCGCCGCACTAACGCCACGACAGTGTCCCTGAGAATTCCAACCATCTGGTCTGGTGTCGGAGGTGAAGCCATCGACGTAATCCTTTTCTACTGATTCGGTGCCGTTCTGGTCCGCAGGTCGTCTCGTAACCCACGACTTGGTCAGGTGGTCGTCTTACACCCGCCTGGGCAGATCGTTGCACTCATCTCACGAGGATGTTACCGTGCTGTTCCGGTCCGCTTGAGAATTGGCGCTAAATTGTTCCAGGACGGCAAAAATTCCCCGGATCGCTGGCGCCTCTCCTCCCTCGGGGCGCCCTGGCTGGGACTGATCGTTCCAGGCGTATATATCAAAATGGGCCCAAGGCGCAAGAGGTGCAACAAACCGCTGGAGGAACAAAGCCGCTACAATCGAACCCGCCGTCGGTTTCGATGACACATTATTAACGTCAGCCACCTGACTTGACAGCCAAGGATCGTAACCATTCCACAGTGGCAAGCGCCACAAGGGATCGTGTCGCTCCATACCAGATTCGAGCAGGCGGGCGGCCCAGGGGTCGTTATTGGAGAACAACGCCGGAAGGTCAGGTCCCAGCGCTACTCGCGCCGCGCCGGTAAGAGTGGCAAAATCCATAAGGAGCGTTGGGTGCTCGCTGGCCGCTTCGGTCAGCAGATCGCTCAAGACCAGCCGGCCTTCGGCGTCCGTATTGCCGATCTCAACCAGAATGCCGCTGCGGGTCCGGATGACATCCAGCGGTCGCATCGCTGTGCCAGACACCGAGTTTTCTACACAGCCGATCCTTAGCGCGAGCCGGACCGGAAGGTCGGCCTGCATGATCATGCGGGCCAGCCCTAGCGCTGTAGCCGCCCCGCCCATGTCTTTCTTCATGCGTAGCATGCCGGATGAAGGCTTAAGATCGTAACCGCCGGTATCAAAGCACACGCCTTTTCCGCAAAGCGAGATCAGCGGCGAATGCTCCGCCGCCCTGGAGCCGGACCAGTGAAACACCACGACCCGTGCTGGGCGGGCGGAGCCGCACCCGACTACGGCGACCGCCGGGTACTCCCGCTCGAGCTCGTCGCCTGCCACCAGCCTCACATCAGCGCCATGGGTTCGGCCTAACTTTTCTGCTTCGGACGCCAGCTCCACAGGCCCCAAGATGTTGGCGGGCAGGTTTACCAGGTCTCGAACCATCCAGATCGCTTCCGACTGTATGATCGCGCGGTTCACCGCCGCCGAGCTGTCCAGGATCAACCGCGCCGGTTGTCGTGACGCGGGTTTCACGGCGCTAAACTGATAAGCGCCGAGGCAGAAACCGAGCACAGCATCCGATTGATCGAAGTCTCCCGGCTGAAGCTCCCAGCACGTATTTTCAGGCAACAGCGACGGGAGCCCTCCAAAGGCGAACGGAGAGCGATCCTGGCCGAGGCCGATAATGGCGCCCTCCAACCCATTTTCACCGGCAAGCAGCGCGAACTGCTGGCCAGTGGCGGAAAAGCCGGTCTGCCGGAGGTATTCCGCCTGGCCAGGCCGCAGTTCCGCCATCACCCGGTCCAGGTCGGCTGGCCGTACCGCGTATAGCGGCCGCCCAGCCGTTCCTGGTGTTGCAAGACATGGCAGCACATTAGTTTGCATGAGCGGCTCCGGTTCACAGGACGAGGCAGCAGCATAAATCTAGAGCAGGACGATGCAGAACGTCAGGGCGCGAACTGCGTTGGTATCATCGGGCCGGCCAGCCTGTGCGGCATACGCACAGAATGCATTACCGGGTGAGGATTCTCTATGCCACCGGTGCGTTTGCTAACCGGGCTTACTTATGAGCGCCAGGCAATGATCGCCGGCACCGGCAAGATGCGCCCCCTCCAGGCTGGAAGCGTGGCTGGCCGCGATACGGCACCTCAGCATATCCGCCTTCGACAGCGGGCCATGTTTGGAGTGCTCTGCTTCGTGTGGGGCACCACCTGGCTGGCGATGAAGGTCGGCATTGCCACTGTGCCGCCGGCGTTTTTCGCGGGGACAAGGTGGGCCATTGCCGGTCTGGTCCTGCTGGCATGGCGCTACGCCCGCGGCGATCCGGTGAAGGTGCCGTTCAGCCTTCGCGGACGGCTGGTTCTGGTATCCGTGTTGATGATCGTGCTGAACCAGGCGGTCCAACTTTATGGCCTTCGGAATGTCCCGTCCGGCTTGGCCGCGGTGCTCAGCGCTGTGCTGACGCCGGTGTCACTTCTAGGATTCGCCGTCCTGCTTGGCCAGGAGAAGTTCAAGCGCAAACAAGCCGCCGCCCTCGCCGCCGGTGTGGCCGGCATTCTTATCCTGTTCGGACCCAAGACCGTCACGGGGCATTCAGACGGCCGCAGCTAGTTGGCGCTCTTTGGATCATAATTGGTCTGCTGAGTTACTCGCTCGGCTCGGTCCTCGCCCGGCCGCTTCTGCGGACCCTGCCACCTGCGGAGGTCGCCGCCACGACCAACTTTACCGGCGGGCTGATCCTGCTCGCTATGTCGCTGATGTTCGAACCGGGCGCTCTCCATGCAGCCACCGCATTCTGGGGATGGCCCGCCGTCGGCGGTTGGTTATGGCTTCTGCTCCCCGGTTCGCTTGGTGCGACCGTTATCTACTTCAAGCTTGTGCATGATTGGGGCGCCAGCCGCGCCGGCACCTATGCCTTTGTATCGCCCATAGTCGCGGTGCTGATCGCCATTCCCCTGCTTGGGGAGGAAGTATCTGCGATGGACACTATCGGGATCTGCCTCACTCTCTCTGCCGCTGTCCTGGCGCTAAGACTCCAAGGACAGGCCAGCCACGGAATTGTGTCTCGGCTGCACCCTTGCCCCCTACGGGTATGATCTGAAATGCTGGCTAGCACACTGGGCCGCTGGTCGGCGCGCCGCATCGAACCGCTCCTCGCCGAGACTTGCTTTCACGAGCACGGGGAGATGAGCAGAACGCCGAAATTGGCCCGGCGTTAAACTGGCACCTTGCCAACCGAGGGGGCCCATAATGCCGTTCGATGGATCGGATTTACGCGTAACATCACCTGCTCAAACCTGCCCCATCCCCAGCGAAGAGGGCGTGTGGGGGCGTATCAAGGCTCTAGCGGTACGCTCGCGCGCACTGCAGCTCTGGTCGTTCTCCCCCGGCGATCCGGTCGCTCCCAGCGAAGTATCGGCTGTTCACCTGCTTCGCTCTGCACGCGCGCTGATCGAGCTAGAGGACCGGTGGGTCCAGGGCCGCTACGAAACGGTTCGGGGACGCCGCTGCGCCATGGGAGCCTTGCAGGCCGCGGCTCGCGTACTGCGTGATCCGCGCGCCTTTGAGGAAGCTAAGGACCTGCTCCGCGCGGAAGCGGTGCTCCGTGGCTACAGCCACGTCGAGAAGATGAACGATCGCTCCAGCCATGGTCAGGTGCTGGCAGCGTTCGATGCTGCCATTGCGAAGGCCGAGGCTCGGGTCAGCTACTGACCCGGAAAGGGCTGCCCCCGGGTGAAACCCCGGGGACCGCAGACCTGCCCGCCGGCAAGCAAATTAATCCTAGATGGGAATTTTTGCTTGACGGCGTGCGAGTCGTTCTGTATCCGTTCGCCCTATCGGCGGGTGAGGTATGCCCGCCGCTCAGCAGGAGCATATAGCGTCAGGCACGCTGATCTCACCGATCAGCGTGGTTGGTCGTGTTCGCATTCCTGCAGGATCACCGCGACTTATCTTACCTGAAAGGGCAATTCCAAATGACTATGCGCACCCGGCGGGCTCCTACTGCTATTCTGCCATTCATCGTTGACACTGGACGGATTCGCATGGGCGACTGCATGCGTATCACGGCGGCGAAGATCCCCGGGAAAGTGCCCGCGAGTGTCGCGGATAGCGGCCGTATTCGGTTCGGAGACTGCATGCGCGCGCGCTTCGCTCGCTAACAGAGCGCGCGCCCTCCTGCGGAGGAAGCGGCTCCATCGTGGTGCCGCCCTGCCGCTTCAAACCGGCCGACCCATCAGCTGACCGGCATCGAATCCTCTCAATCCATGGGCAGCCCCTCCGCCGGGATTCGAGTTGCCGGGCGGATGGAGCCTCCCGTGGGTCCGCTCTTACCACCTCTACGCGCGCGCGACCGCTTTGCATCAGCGAAGCTCGTATTGCGCGGTACCATCCGGGCACTCTTCATGCATACTCATCCTCCCATCGCCCGCTTCTACCGTCTGATCGAACAGGCACCGCCACCGGTAAGGGCCGACCGCTCAGCGGGAGGAACGCTGCCAGTGCGCGCATACCGGTACTGCGATGCAGTAACGACTGCTGCTGGCTTTGGCTGGTGGGTCTTTCCCCCCACGGACCTTCAGCTCCTCTGGGATGGCCACGACATTTTCTGGTACTGCGACGGGCTCGAGGACTGGATTCCTTTGTTCGGCTCAGCCCAATTTCCCCACCAGTCGGCTCGCTTTGACCACGCAGCTCCGCCGGATCTCCAGGGATGCTCTCCACCGTTTCTCTCGGCTCTCTCCGATCCCGGGGTCGTGCAAGTCTGGACCGGGTTGATGGTCCGCTCGGCTCCCGACTGGAGCCTGCTCGTCCGCGCGCCCGCGAACGTGCCATTGCCGGGCGGCTACACGGTCTACGAAGGTATCCTGGAAAGCTCACGAACATTCGCCTCACCCGGACGCATGTGCCCGTACGCCTGTCCACCGACGTGCCGCTGCTGCAGGTCCAGCCGCTTCCACGCGTAATTTATGGCGATGATACGCTCAACGCGGTCGCGTTCACGCCGGACATGGCGGGGTTGGCCGACCGCGACTGGGAAGACTACCGCACCAGCATCGTCCGACCCAGCAACGATCCGAACCGAACCCCAGGTGGCTACGCGATCGCCGCCCGGAAACGCCGCAAGTCGGAATGCCCGTTCGCGGACCTACGCAACTGAGGCCTGCGGCGCCGCGGCCTGCGCCTGCTGTCGCCGTGCCTGCCAGAGCGCAACGAAGTCGATCGGCTGCAGCAGCACCGGCGGAAAACCGCCATCACGCGTCACGTCAGCCAGGATATTGCGGGCGAAGGGGAACAGAACGCGCGGGCATTCGACCAGCAGAACCGGTTCCACGGCATTGTCCGGCAAGCCTGTGAGCGTGAACACGCCCGCGTAGGTCAGTTCGGCTACGAACACCGTGGTCGCAGTGGCCGGGGTCTGCCCGTTGCCCTGGCTGGTGGGAGCTTCCTGCGCCTCGGCGCGGATCATCAACGAGACTTCGTAAACACTCTGGCCTTCCTGCACACGGCGAGCCTGCACATCCAGATTGATGTTCACGGCGGGCTGCGTCCGCAGTTGCGTGAATATTCCCGGCGCTCCCGGCACCTCGAAGGAGAGATCCTTCACATATTGAACATTGACGACCAGCGGCGGCTGGCGTTGCTGGTCCGCTGCCTGCGGCGCCGCGGAGGTTTGCGACATTCCACTCTCCATTTTGGATGGCGCCCCGGTAGCACGGCGAGGCGGGCTTTGCCAGCTTGGTAAGTGCTTGCGGTAAATCGTTCCTCTCCTGTAGGGAGCTTGCGGAAACGTACGTGGAACCTTCTGGATGCGCGTTTCGGCCCAAGCTTCTCGTGCGTTGCTCGCGCTCCTTTCAGTTCTCGCCGCCTGCTCCAGCCAAGGCCCCTCACGATATGCGGGCCGCCTGTATCTGAGGCCGGGCCGGTATTATCCGCCGCCTGGCCCGCCTTCCGACCCCTGGGGCCCGTACATCCAAGAAGCAGCCCAACGCTTCAGCGAGCCGGAGAGCTGGATTCGCGAAGTGATGCGCCAGGAGTCTGCGGGGGAAGAGCAGGCGCTATCGCCGGCCGGGGCGATTGGCCTGATGCAGGTCATGCCAAGCACCTATGCCGAGCTCATGGTGCATTACAATCTCGGTCCCGACCCGTGGGAACCGCACGACAACATCATGGCGGGAGCAGCTTACATCCGGGAAATGTATAACCAGTTCGGTTCGCCTGGGTTCCTGGCCGCCTACAACGCGGGGCCGCAGCGGATGAACGAGTATCTGACCGCAGGCGATCCGCTGCCGACGGAAACGGTTAACTATGTTGCCGCCATTGCTCCGCGGCTCGGCTCCCCATCGATGCCCGTTACCCAGCAGGCTGTTTACGCCTCAGCTCCGGAGGCGGCCCACGAACCTACGCCCGCTGGTTGCGATCTGGATGCCGCTTATGATCCCTCGCAGCCATGCAAGCCGGTCGTGGTTGCAGCCGCGGCTGAGCCTCCGCCCCCGCAATATCCGGCTTCCATGGCGGCGCCCCTGCCTGCACCCGGCCCCGTTGACGCTCCTATCATAACTGCCCCGCCGCCCGTTGTCGCGGGCGCCTGGGCAGTGCAGGTCGGCGCGTTCTCCACACCGGCCGCGGCGCGCAATGCTGCGGCAAGCGCACAAAGGGCGGTTCCGGATCTGCTGGAGCATGCCTCGGTCGCAATCAGCAAAACCGAACCTTTCGGGCCCACGGTTCTGTTCCGCGCTCGCCTTACCAACCTCTCCGCAACCACCGCCGCTGCAGCCTGCACGCAACTCGCCGGCGAACAGATGCCCTGTCTCCTGGTGCGGCCCAGCAGCTTCTAAACAGACCCGGGTTCACAGCGCCTGCGGCCTCGCCTACCCTCCGGTAGATCCAGCTAGTCGGGAGGGAGCGCCCATGGCGGGCACGTTGGAGGACAAGGTTGCCGTCGTCACAGGTGCCGGCGGCGGCATCGGGCGCGAAATCGCCATCATGATTGCGCTCGCCGGCGCCAAGGTCATTATTAACGATGTCGGTGCCTCCCTCTCGGGCGAAGGCCAATCGGACAGTCCGGCGCAGCAAACGAAGCGGATTATCGAGCAGCGCGGAGGGCGTGCGGCGATCAGCACTGACTCGGTTGCGGAGTGGGCGTCGGCGCAGAGGATCATCCAGTGTGCCCTTGATCACTTCGGCCGCATCGATGTGGTGGTTAACAATGCGGGCATCCTCCGCGACGTGATCTTCCATAAGATGACGCCGGAAGATTGGCTGGCCGTAATTGCCGTGCATCTGAACGGCAGCTTCTTCACCAGCCGCGCCGCCGCTGAACATTTCCGCAGGCAGGAGAGTGGGGCATTCGTGCACATCACCTCTACGTCCGGCCTGATCGGGAACTTCGGGCAGGCCAACTATTCAGCCGCGAAACTGGGGATCACCGCGCTTTCCAAATCCATCGCGCTGGATATGCAGCGCTACAACGTGCGTTCGAACTGCATCGCGCCGTTTGCCTGGAGCCGTATGACCAGTTCCATTCCTGCCACTACGCCGGAGCAACAGGCGCGCCTGGCGAAGATCCAGCAAATGACGCCGGACAAGAACGCTCCCCTGGCGGTTTTTCTTGCCTCGGATTCCGCGAAGGATGTCACGGGCCAGGTGTTCGGGACCAGGATGAACGAGTTGATCCTGTTCAGTTCGCCCCGGCCCATCCGTATCGTCCATCGAGCCGATGGCTGGACTCCGGAGAATATCGCCGAATACGCGCTGCCAGCGTTGAAGCCCTCGTTCATGCCGCTGGATCGCTCCGGCGACGTATTCTGCTGGGACCCGCTGTGATGACACAGATCCACCCTCTGCTGCCCCGATTGCGTCAGGCGCGGGTTGTACCGGTGGTCCGGACAGCCACGGCGGCCCAGGCCGCGAGTGCCGTGCAGTGGCTTCGCGACGCCGGGCTGAAGATTTTCGAGATCACGATGACCGTTCCAGATGCGCCGGCTTTGATCCGGGAACTTGCGAAAGAGCCTGACTTGCTGGTCGGGGCGGGGACAGTCCGCGATGCGGCAAGCGCATCGGCGTGCCTTTCGGCGGGGGCGGTTTTCATTGTTGCGCCCTGGATCGACCCCTCACTGGCCGGGCCGTGCCAGCAGGCAGCGGCGTTGCTGATGCTGGGAGCGATCACGCCAACTGAGGTTCGCCGGGGGCTTGCCGCGGGGGCGCACGTGGTGAAGGTTTTCCCGGCTTCGTCCGCCGGCGGTCCCGCACATATCCGCGCCTTGCGCAGCGTTCTGCCGGATGTGGATTTCTGCCCTACTGGTGGGATCGAGCCGGCTGACGTGAAGGCTTACCTTTCTGCCGGTGCGGCGTTTGTTGGTATGGGTGGCGCGCTGGTCGGCGGCGATCAGTCCGCCGTGCAACGGGCCGCGCGTCAGGGTACTGGAACAGGCCAGATGATGTTCGATTTCGTCGGCATGGGCGAACCGATGCTGGAGTTCACTCAACTTCCGCCCGACCCGGATGGAAGACGCCTCTACCTAGAGGGATATGGCGGAGATACCTCGAACGCCACCATTGCCGCCGCGCGTCAGGGTGCTCACACCGCCTACATTTCGGCTCTCGGCCAGGACTTCGCGGGCGATAGTTTCATGGCGCTGTGGGCCAGAGAGGGGGTGGACGCCAGCGGAGTGGTGCGTAAACCAACGCATCTCACTGGGGTGTACTTCATCCTGCATGGGCCCATGGGGCACGAATTTCTGCATTACCGGCAGAACTCGGCTGCTTCGGCTTTCATGGCGGCCGATCTCCAGCAGGATCTGCTCAAGAACACGCGACTGTTCTTTGCATCGGGGATCAGCCAGGGAATTTCGACCAGCGCCGCCGATGCAGCGTTTGCGGCGATCGATGTTGTTCGCCGGGCGGGCGGGATGGTAGCGTACGACACCAATTACCGTTCGAAGCTCTGGCCGCCGGCGCGTGCCGCCGCCGTCATGCACGCCGCCATTGGCATGTCTGATATTGTGTTACCCGGCATGGACGATGCGCAGGCGATGCTCGGCCTGACGGACGCGGACCGTATCCTGGATCACTACCTCAGGCTTGGGCCAAAGATAGCCATCCTCCGGATGGGCGCGCAGGGGGCCTATTTGGCGACGGCTGACTCGCGAACACGCGTACCGGTTTACCCAGTGGAGATGCGTGACGCGAGCGGGGCGGGAGATACGTTCTGCGGCTCTTTTCTCGCACGAGTTCTGGCGGGTGATGAGCCGCTGCAGGCGGCGCGATACGCGAACGTGGCCGCGGCCTTGAAGTGCACCGGCTATGGTGCGGTCGCGCCGATCCCTCGCCCGCCCGAGATCCGCGCGGCGCTGGAAGCCATGCCCAATCGTTAAACCCCTTGGGCGTTTTTTAGGCGGCTCGGCTAGCGCCTGCGCGCCTTTTTGGTCGCTTTTATGGCAATGCGGCCTCGGCACGGTCCCTGCAAAGCTCCCCAGTTACCAAAACTGCCAAAAGAAGCTGGGGAACCATCGGACATGACCAATTCGATCAAACTGGGCCGCAGAGGATTGGGTGCCCTCGGGGTCGGCCTGACTGCGGCCGCAGCCATGGGCATCGCGCCGGGAACTCAGAAACAGGCCCTTGCCGCTGCGCCCGCCAGCGGTGAGCCGATTAAGGTCGGCATTCTGCATTCTCTTTCGGGCACGATGGCCATCAGCGAAACGACGCTGAAAGACGTCATGCTGATGCTGATTGCCCAGCAGAATGCCAACGGGGGGGTGCTAGGCCGGCCGTTGCAACCGGTCGTCGTGGATCCGGCTTCCAACTGGCCGTTGTTCGCAGAGAAAGCCCGTCAGTTGCTCAGCGTGGACAAAGTCGCGGCGGTGTTCGGCTGCTGGACATCAGTCTCCCGCAAGTCTGTCCTGCCGGTGTTCGAGGAACTGAACGGTATTCTGTTCTATCCCGTCCAGTATGAAGGCCAAGAGTGCAGCCGTAACGTGTTCTACACCGGTGCTGCCCCCAACCAGCAGGCCATCCCCGCCGTGGATTATCTGATGAGCGAGGAGGGGGTGAAGCGTTGGGTGCTGGCGGGCACCGATTATGTCTATCCGCGCACCACGAACCAGATTCTGGAAGCTTATTTGAAACTCAAGGGTGTGGCGCCGTCCGATATCATGATCAACTACACGCCGTTCGGCTACTCTGACTGGCAGAACATCATCTCCCAGATAAAAGCGTTTGGCTCCGCTGGGAAGAAGACAGCGGTGGTTTCCACGATCAACGGCGACGCGAACGTGCCGTTCTACAAGGAACTCGGCAACCAGGGTGTGAAGGCGACTGACATCCCGGTGGTGGCCTTTAGCGTCGGCGAGGAAGAACTCGCCGGCATGGATACCAGGCCGCTAGTCGGTCATCTCGCTGCTTGGAATTACTTCGAGAGCGTCGATACGCCGGAGAAACAAGGCATTCATCGACGCCTGGCACAAGTTCATCAAGAACCCGAAGCGCACCACCAATGATCCAATGGAGGCGCATTACATCGGCTTCAATATGTGGGTGAAAGGCGTGGAAAAGGCCAACGCGACAGACCCCAACGCGGTGATCGATGCCATGATCGGCGTCGCGGTGCCGAACCTGTCTGGCGGCTACGCGGCGATGATGCCGAACCACCACCTTACCAAGCCGGTTCTGATCGGTGAAATCCAGGACGATGGGCAGTTCAACATCGTCTCGGAGACGCCCGGACTGGTTGTGGCGCAGGAATGGTCGCCATACATCGCTCAAACCAAGGATCTGATTGGCGATTGGCGCCGGCCACTCTACTGCGGCGCATTCAACGTCAAGACCGGCCAATGTGGCGCCGGCTCTGGCAAGCCGATCTGAGCATACTTCGCTCAGGTAGCGGGTCAGCAGGAAGGTTCCGGATGCGTCACTTCCTCCCCGCCGCATTGGTCTTTCTGCTGACCGCCTTCCCTTTCGGCCTGCTGCGGGCGCAGCAGGCCGACCCCTTCGCGTTATTGGCGTCCTCCAGCTATAACGACCTTCGCCAGGGTGTGATCGAGCTTGGGCGAAGTGGCGATGATCGCGCGTTGCCGGTCATCGAGGCGTTGCATCAGGGGAATCTTTACGTTCGTCCTGACAGGACGCTGTTCATTCGGACCGGCTCCGGGTTCGTCTATGCGCGGACAGGTGCGCCCGCTTCCGACGTTTCTGCCGGGATGCTGAGGAAAGTGCGTGTCAGCAATCCGGTGCGTGAAGCGATCGATGACGCTCTAGGCACGTTGCAGCTTTTCTCGCGGGACCCCGCCCAGCGTCGGGCCGCCGCCGAGGCTGTGTTTCACGCACATGATCCCCATGCGCTGCCGGCGCTTAACCGTGCACTGAAGAACGAAACCGACCCGACCACGCGGCGCGCGATCGAGCAGGCGCGGGCGGCTGCGGTGTTGTTTGCGGCCGATGCAATGGAAGGTGATAAGCTGGCTGCCATCCGAAAAATCGCCGCCCGCGGCGGCATGGACAGCCGCGCCCTGCTCGACAGCCTGTCAAACCAACCTAAGCCGGTCGCGCTGGCTGCGGCCGAAGCAGTCCGTTCTATCGATCGCGTGTTGGCCTTCTGGAGCGTCATTCAGAGTGTCTATTACGGCATCTCGCTTGGCTCGGTGCTGCTGCTCGCCGCCGCCGGCCTTGCGATCACTTTCGGCGTCATGGGCGTTATCAATATGGCCCACGGCGAGATGGTCATGCTGGGCGCCTATACCACATTCGTCGTGCAGCAGGCGCTTGGGCCGGCGTTTACCGGGATCAGCCTGTTTATCGCTGTTCCCGCCGCTTTCATCGTCGCCGGCGCGGCAGGGATTGTGATCGAGCGAACGCTGATCCAATGGCTGTATGGCCGTGCGCTGGAGACGCTGCTGGCAACCTGGGGCCTGAGCCTCATTCTGCAGCAGGCGGTGCGGAGCATTTTCGGTCCCGATAATCAACCTGTCGAGACGCCGATCTGGATGAGCGGGGAACTGCACCTGGGCGGCCTGACGCTGACGCTCAACCGGCTTGCGATCATCGCTTTCGCCGCCTTGGTTTTCGCCGCGCTAATGGCGGTTCTGCGTTACACCTCATTCGGGCTTCGCATGCGCGCAGTGACCCAGAACAGGTTAATGGCCGCTACTATGGGTATCCGCACATCCTGGATCGACGCGCTGACGTTCGGACTTGGTTCGGGGGTGGCGGGCATCGCCGGCGTCGCCCTGAGCCAGATCGATAATGTCAGCCCCAATCTCGGTCAGAGCTACATTATCGACAGCTTTATGGTGGTAGTGTTCGGCGGGGTGGGCAATCTGTGGGGAACGGTGGTCGGTGCCCTGACGCTGGGCATCGTGAACAAGTTCCTGGAACCGTTTGCCGGCGCTGTGCTTGGCAAGATTGCTGTCCTGATCATGCTGATACTGTTCATCCAGCGTAAGCCGCGCGGTCTGTTCCAACTGCGCGGACGGGCGGTAGAGGCATGATGCCGCGGTCGGCTCCCGTTCCAGGGCTGATTGTGGGCGCTGCCGCGATCCTCGCGGTGTTAAATCTGGCGACACCAGTATCGTCGCCGCTCCATGTTTCCGCTTATACGATTTCGCTTGCGGGCAAGTATCTTTCGTACGCGATTCTTGCACTGGCGCTCGACCTGGTATGGGGCTACGTCGGTATCCTCAGCCTGGGACACGCGGCTTTCTTTGCACTCGGCGGCTATGCGATGGGAATGTATCTCATGCGCGAGATCGGTGCCCGCGGGGTCTATGGCAATCCGCGTTTGCCAGACTTCATGGTGTTCCTGGGCTGGAATCATCTGCCGTGGTACTGGCAGTGTTTCAACCATTTCGCCTTTGCTCTGCTTATGGTCCCGCTGGTTCCGGCGGCATTGGCCTTCATCTTCGGCTGGCTGACATTCCGGGCGCGGGTGACGGGCGTATATCTGTCGATCATCACGCAGGCTCTGACTTACGCGCTGATGCTGGCCTTTTTCCGGAACGATATGGGTTTCGGCGGCAATAATGGCATGACTGATTTCAAGGACATCGTGGGGTTTCCGCTGCAAGCGGATTCCACGCGCGCGGGGCTGCTCGTGGTGACGGCTTTCGTCCTAGGCGCCGCATACCTGCTCGCGCGCACCATAGTGGGGTCGCGGCTCGGGAAGGTTCTGGTGGCGATCCGGGAAGCCGAGCCGCGCACTCGCTTCCTCGGCTATCGCCCGGAATCGTATAAATTGTTCATCTGGGTGCTGTCGGCTGCGTTGGCTGGCATCGGCGGCGCGCTGTATGTGCCCCAGGTCGGCATCATTAACCCAAGCGAGTTCGCCCCGGGTAATTCTATCGAAGCGGTGATCTGGGTCGCTGTTGGCGGGCGCGGTACTCTTGTTGGCCCTATCCTCGGCGCCGTGCTGGTCAATTTCGGTAAGACCTGGCTTACCGGGACCCTGCCCGAGGCTTGGCTGTACGCGCTGGGTGCCCTCTTTATCTTCACGACAATCTTCCTGCCGAAAGGGTTGGTCGGGCTGCTCGGTTGGCGGCCTCCTGGTCGCCTGCCCACCACGGAACCTTCTGTCGCGTCAAAACCGCGCGAGGTGGCGGGATGACTTCCTCTACGCTGCTTTACCTCGACGGCGTCACCGTCAGCTTTGACGGCTTCCGTGCCCTCAACGAACTCTCTTTCCTCCTGGCGCCAGGTGAAATGCGCGCGGTGATCGGCCCGAACGGCGCCGGCAAAACCACCATGATGGATGTGATCACCGGTAAGACGCGTCCCGATTCGGGGCGAGTTGTGTTCGGCGAGAACACCGACCTTATGCGGCTGGATGAGGCTAATATCGCGGCTCTCGGTGTCGGCCGGAAATTCCAAAAGCCCACTGTGTTCGAGCCACTGAGCGTCCGTGACAATCTGCTGCTCGCGCTTGCTGGCGAACGGACGCCGCGTTTTACGCTATTCGCCCACGAAACAGCCGCCGAGCGCGACCGCATCGATCAGATGCTTGCTACCATCCGGCTGGAAGCTGTCAGCCCTTTGCCGGCGGCCAGCCTGTCACATGGGCAGAAACAATGGCTGGAGATCGGCATGCTGCTCGCGCAGGACCCGTTGCTGCTGCTGGTGGACGAACCGGTTGCCGGCATGACTGATGCGGAAACCGAGCAAACCGCCAGTCTGCTGCGCGATATCAATCGATCCCACAGCGTGGTCGTTGTCGAGCACGACATGGCTTTCGTTCGCTCGCTGGACGTGAAGGTGACGGTCCTGCACGAAGGCGCGGTGATCGCGGAGGGATCGATTGACCACGTCAGCGCGGACCCGCGCGTGGTCGAAGTGTATCTGGGGCGCTGATGCTGGAAGTTTCCGGTGTCACGCTTTACTACGGGGCGGCGATCGCACTGCGCGGCGTCTCGCTGGCTGCTCGCCCCGGTGCCGTCACCTGTCTGATGGGCCGCAACGGCGTGGGGAAGACTAGTTTGCTTCGCGCCATCATGGGCGCGCATCCTATCACCGCCGGCGCAATCCGTTGGGACGGCACCGATATCTCCCGTTTGCCAACGCACGAGCGTGCACGTCGGGGTATTGCCTGGGTGCCGCAAGGGCGCGATATCTTTCCCTTGCTGACGGTGAAGGAAAATCTCGAAACCGGCTTTGCTGTCCTGCCTCGAGGACGGCGACGGATCCCGGAGGAGGTGTTTGAGCTCTTCCCCATCCTCAAAAACATGCTGCGCAGGCGCGGCGGTGACCTTTCGGGCGGTCAGCAGCAGCAATTGGCCATCGGCCGCGCCCTGGTAACACGCCCCCGCCTGCTGCTGCTGGACGAACCGACCGAGGGCATCCAACCCAGCATCATCAAGGATATTGGCCGCGTCATCGCGCACCTGCGAGACCGCGGCGATATGGCTCTCCTGCTTGTCGAACAGTATTTTGACTTCGCCAGGGACCTCGCGCAGACCATTGCCGTGATGGATCGCGGTGATATCGTGCTGGTCGGCACGCGTGAGGAGCTGGAAGAGGCCGATGTTCGACGCCGGCTTTCGGTGTGAGGCGCCGGTCCTCCAGCGTTCGGTTGGAGAGCTGGATGTTGGGTTTCGTCTCCGCGGAAATACTACTGTCCTTGATCACCTGCGCCAGTCCGGCTGCCTGAAGGCGCGTGTCCCCCACCCCACTCATCAATCCTGGGTGGATGTGGCGACGCTTAACATCTCGGGCGGTATCGCTGGAGGTGACGCGCTGACTTCAGCGATTCTCTCTTGGTCCGGCAACGCGCGTCACAATCGCGACGCAAGCCGCCGAGCGCATTTACCGCTCGCGTTGCGAAGACAAGCCCGCCGGAGTGCAAACGTCGCTCGAGATCGCTGAAGGCGCTGCGGCGGAATGGCTGCCGCAGGAGACTATTCTATTCAATGGTGCGACCCTTCGGCGCTGCCTGAGGGTGAATCTGCACGGTGGTGGGAGCTTCCTGGGGATAGAGGCGTTGGTATTCGGCCGCCTGTCGATGGGCGAAGCCATTCATGAGCTTTCCCTTCAGGATACCATCTCCATTACCTGCAGGGGCCGAAAGCTGCTGCATGATGTTAGCCGTATCCATGGCGATGCCGCGGAACTGCTGAGCCATCCAGCCGTCGCTAACAAGGCGCGAGCGGTCGCCACTCTTATCTACGCGGGCGACGATGCCGGGCTTCGGCTCAATCAGCTTCGCACCGCGTTGGCGGATGAAGAAGCAGGCGCCAGCACGACAGACGGTTTGGTAGTCGCGCGCATTCTCGCGCGAGATGGTGCCACCCTCCGCAGGATCATCACAAGGGCGGTGCTAATGCTCCGCGACCGGCCGCTCCCGCGTGTATGGACGTGCTAAGGAGATCCGATGAACCTTACGCCCCGAGAGAAAGACAAGCTGCTTATCGCGATGGCTGCCATGGTCGCCCGCCGCCGACTAGAGCGTGGCGTGAGACTGAACCATCCGGAGGCCGTCGCCCTGATTACCGATTTTGTTGTGGAAGGTGCGCGCGATGGACGAAGCGTCGCCGATCTTATGGAAGCTGGGGCACACGTGATTACGCGTGAGCAGGTGATGGAAGGGGTGGCGGACATGATTCACGATGTGCAGGTGGAAGCGACGTTTCCGGACGGAACCAAGCTTGTGACGGTCCACGTTCCGATCCGCTGATCTTCAGCGCAGCTTCTCGAACCGCCAGGGACTTACCCCCATCAGCATTGGGTCCAGTGCCAGCCGGTGCTCCAGGGGTGGAAAAGCGCGGCTGCGGCAGTCCGGCCGGTCGCATAACCGGCACGAGAGGCCAATTCCAACGCGCGAGTGGTCGATATCCAAACCATCCGCATACACCACGTCCGCAGTATGTTCCGCTGAGCAACCCATGGCAACCACATAGGTCGGTCGTGGCTCTCCGAACCGAAGGGCCGGCCCATTGACGGTTCGCGCAAAGCATAGAAACGTGGCTCCGTCGGGCAGCTCTGCCAACTGCACTTGAATTTCGTGTGGCTGTGCGAACGCTGTATGCACCACCCAACGCGGACACGAGCCGCCATATCGGGCAAACGGAAAACCGGCGGCTGAAAACCGCTTCGACACATTCCCCGCCGGATCTACACGTAAGAAGAAGAACGGGATTCCCCGCGCTCCGGGCCGCTGCAAGGATGACAAGCGCTGACACGCCTGTTCGTAGGACACGCCGAACCGGGCTGCCAACGCCTCCACATCGTGCCGCAACTCATGGGCCGCCGAAAGAAACAAAGCATACGGCATCAGGATGGCTGCCGCGATATAGTTCAGCAGCCCAATCCGGATCAGCATTGTCGCCTCGGGCGACGATGGAGCCGCCGCCGACAACAGCTCCTCCACCTGCTCTCGCGCCTCCAGGAGGGCCAACTGGTATGCCATCTGGAACCCGCGGCTCTCCCGCGGCAGGGTTTCAGACAAGAATAACGTGCGCGAGGTCGGTTCAAACCGGCGCAACACGCCCTCCAGATCGCCAACCGTGACGGCCAACCCATGCTCGCGGCGCAAGCGTTCAGCAATCGCGTGGTTCATCTCATGTGGCGGTGCGGCCAAAGCTGCGCCGATTTGCTCCGCTGTGTCTTCGAGGGTGGGGAAATGGTTGCCGGCCTCATGGAAAAAATCTCGCGCCTCCTCCGTCGGGAGCAGGATGCGCCGGCCGGACGGCAAGGCAATTCCGCCTGCATCCTCCCGGGCCACGCGCCAGGCACGGTAGAGCGCAAGGATGGCGCGTGCAGCATTCGGTGCCTCGGCCGCCAGTTGGGCGATTTCGTCCTCAGGAACCGCCTCGCTGCCCAGGACCGGATCAGCGAACACCTCCCGCAGGCCGGTTTCCAGTTGCTTCTCGGTTCGACCCGAGAGCTCGGCCAGTTCAACCCCAAGCCGTTCGGCAAGCTTGATCAGCAGCGATGCGGTCACCGCTCGCTGGTCATGCTCGATGAGGTTCAGATAACTTGCGGATATGCCGAGTTCGGCCGCAAGCGCCTGCTGACTCAAGCCCCGCTCGGTGCGCAGGCGCCGTACAGTCCGGCCAATGAGCGGGCGCGACATCCGATTACCTGCAACAGAAGCCGGGCCTCACGGCCCGGCTCCACCCACTCTCACGCAGCAATCCGCCTAGCTGTTGCTACGGTTACCAAGAAGCTGCAGCATCAGCATGAATAGGTTAATGAAGTTCAGGTACAGGTTGAGGGCATCATACACGCTGCGCTTGGCCGCCTGGTCCGTGCCATCGGCGTAGGCGAAGTTGATATACGTTACCTTGATCCGCTGGGTGTCGTACGCGGTCAGGCCGGTGAACACCAGAACCCCGGCGATGCTCACAATGAACTGCAGCTCGCTCGAGTGCACGAAAATGTTCACCACGCTGGCGATGATCACTCCAATCAAGCCCATGAGCAGGAAGCTACCCCAGCGGCTTAGGTCGGCTCGTGTCGTGTAGCCGTAGATGCTCATCGCGGCGAATGTGCCGGCAGAGATGAAGAACACGCGCACGATCGAGGTGCTGGTGTAAATCAGGAAGATGTTCGTCAGGCTCAGCCCCATGGCTATGCAGAACAGCCAGTAGAGCGTCTGAGCCATCTGCCGCGAGAGCCGGTTCACGCCGAAGCTCAGCACCAGCACGAATGCGAGCGGCGCGAACATACTGAGCATCGCCAGCGGCGAAGCGGTATGAACGACGACCCCGGATGGCAGCGTTACCAGCGGGTAAAATACGTTGATCAACGACGTATTCGCAACCGCATACGCAATAATGCCGGTCAGTAACAACCCGGATGCCATCCAGTTATACACCCGCAGCATGTATTCCCGCAGCCCGGCGTCCAGCGCCGCAGACGCGGCGGTAGCGCTCCGAGCCCCAGGATAAGTCCGATAGTCGGGACTATAGGCCATTGCTTGTCCAGTTCCTCTCAGGCGGGTGATACCCGCGGATGCAACATTGGAGAGCGGCCAGAGTTTTCAAGCTTGCCAGCTTTCACCCGCTACTGGGTTACCGTCTCTTATTCATTCCGTAGCAACGGCGCCGCCTTGGCCCGCAACGCCACCGCCGTTCCAGCATATCCCAACAAAAGCATCAAGGCGAGGGCCCCGATCAGCGTTTCCGCCACAACCCCCGGCGTGAACGCCCAGGGAGCGTCCATAATATAGCGCATAATCGCCCAGCTTGCTACGGTGCCGACGATAGCCGCCAGAATCCCGGCTGCCAGACCCAGGATGCCGAACTCCACCAGCCAAGCGCAGCGGATTTGAGCTCTGGTCGCCCCGAGGGTCTTAAGGATGACCGCTTCCTGAGTCCGGCGTTGCTGACCCGCCGCCACTGCTCCCACGAGTACCGTCCCGCCGGCCACCAGCGTCAGCAGCCCGGCACTGCCCAGCGCGGCCGCAAGCTCGCCAAGCATGGAAGCGATCTCATTCAGAACGCTCTGAACGTCTATTCCCGTCACATTGGATAGCGCGTCCGATACGAGCCGCAGGAGTTTCCCCTGCTCAGCGGGAGGGACAGCCACGGTGGCGATATCGGTGTGGGGTGCGGCTTCAAGCAGTCCCGGACTGACGACCAGAACGAAGTTCAGGCCGAGCGATCTCCACGCGACCTCGCGGAGGTTGGCAACCGCGAGGTCGATGTCCCGACCCATCACATTCACACGGACGGTTCCCCCGACCCCAAGCCCCCAGCCTCGAGCCAGCCGGGCATCAACCGATACCAGCGGCTTGCCGCGATAGTCGGCTGGCCACCAAGTTCCCGCTACGATGTTCGTTCCCGCGGGCGGTGTTGCCGCGTAGGTCAGGCCTCGGTCGCCCCGAAGCGCCCATCGCGTGTCCGGCGCCGCCTGCACCTGGTCGGCTGGCACCCCGTTCACCGCCACGATGCGCGCGCGAAGGCTAGGCACTTCTTTCAATCCATGGGCCGTGGGGACAGAATGGACGATATCCCCGAACCGCTGGATCTGATCGGGCTGGATATCGATGAAATAGAAACTTGGCGCGTCCTTTGGGATTTCGCGAGTGATTTCCCGGCGGAGATTCGCCTGGAGCACGGCAACGCAGGCCAACGTGGAAAGGCCAAGGCCAATCGAGATCAGCATCAGCGACGTAGCGGCGCCGGGGCGGTGAATATTACCAAGACCTAAACGCACTCCCGGCGCGGCCGGCCGGGGCAGCAGATGGACCACCCGGATCAGCAGCGCGCTGCCGGCACGGTAGGTTATCAGCGTGAGCACCGCGCCAGCGCAGAACCAGAAGGCAAACCGATGCTCAGCGCCGCCTATCGCCAGCCCGAGCAGAGTGGCACAAAGGGTAGCGGTCAGGCCCACTATCCCGCGGCCAGGCCAGCCATGCTCGGGGATTACGGCATTACGGAACAGGGAGGCGCCCGGTAACCGAGCGGCACGGCCCAGAGGCCACAGCGCAAAACAAAGAGCGACCAGAATGCCGTAAAGGGCAGCGATCCCCAGCGGCACCGGATGTAGGCCGGCAACCACCGGGATCGCCAGTCCGCTCCGAAGCCATTGCATCGCCATCCGGGCCACGCTGGCTCCGGCCAAGACACCGATCGCGATGCCGGCGACCGACAGTGCCATTACCTGGATCAGGCAGACCCATAGAATCAGCCGAGAGGATGCCCCGAGACAGCGTAGGACATTCAGGGTCTGGGCACGTGCCAAAAGCCAGGCGCGCACCCCGTTGGCCACACCAATCCCGCCGACCAGCAACGCGGTGAACCCGACCAGCGTGAGAAATAACGCCGTCTGATCAACGAACCGGGACATGCGCGAGGATACGTCCCTCGGGGTGCGTATCAGCCATCCTTCATTGGGAAACGCGGCGCCTAGCTCCTCTCGCAGACGCGGATCATTTGTCACCACGCGCACGGCATGGCTTACCAGAGCGCCTGGAACGTCAATTTCTGTTCCGCTGAGCGCGTCCAGTCGGATGATCGCAGGCGCCCCGAAGGTCACCGGGCCGGAGATGCGATCCGGCGTGGATATCAGACGCGCGGTCACAGCGAAGGTTTGCTCGCCAATCCGCGCAGTGTCGCCCGGTTGCAGCCCCAATCGGTCGAGCGCTACCGGATCAACGAGGAGCGCGGGCCGTCCGTTCTCGGGCCTCAAACCGGCGCCGACCGGCTGATTTGGGTCAAGAACTGGGACACCAATCAGCGGCCAGTTCCTGTCCACCGCCCGGAGATCGATCAGCTCGCGCTCGCCGGACGGCGCCACAAGCAGCGTCCGCATCTCTGTTTGCCGCGAGATCTCCGCACCATGATCCCTGAGCCATGTCAGCAGGGAAGGCGGAGGCGGCTGGGCACCAGTGCCGATTTCCAGATCACCGCCGAGCATCGCGCGACTGTTCTGAGTGAGACCCGCATTCGTTGCGGACCGCAGGCTGCCCACAGCCGCGATCGCCCCGACACCAAGCGCGAGGCAGACCAGCACGATTCGCAACCCGCGTACGCCGCCCCGCAATTCGCGGCGGGCGAGCCGCAGAGCTAGCATCAGGCCTGTACAGGCGTAACGATCCGGCCGTCGGCAAGCCGGATCACACGGTTACAACGCGCGGTGAGGCTCGGGTCGTGGGTGACCAGCAACAGGGTGCAGCCATTCCCAGCCACTTGGTGAAACAGCAGCTCCATCACCGCGCGTCCGGTCTCCTCGTCCAGATTGCCGGTAGGTTCATCTACCAGGATCAACGCGGGGCTGGGCGCCAGGGCACGTGCCAGTGCGACGCGCTGCTGTTCTCCACCCGAAAGCTGGCTTGGCAGATGGGTAAACCGCGCCCCTAACCCGACCGCCCGGAGCGCCTCGCTGGCGCGCTCGAAGGCGTCCCGGCGTCGGGCCAATTCAAGCGGTACCGCAACGTTCTCCAGCGCGGTCATGGTCGGGATCAGGTGGAAGGCCTGGAACACGATGCCGACGTTGGTCCGCCGCCAACGCGCCAGCAAATCCTCGTCCCGTCCGGTCATCTCCTCGCCAGCAAACTGGATGCTGCCTGAAGAGGCTCTCTCCAGGCCTGCCAGGAGCATCAGGAGACTGGTTTTGCCTGACCCGGAAGGGCCAACCAGCCCCACCATCTCACCGGCCCGGACATCTAGATCGATGCCGCGCAAAATGTGTACTGGTCCTGCCGGTAAGTCCGCCCTCAGATGCAGATTGCGGACGCTCATCAAAGGTTCGGGTTGCTGCAAATGTGGCGGGACGGCGTCCATCGCGCGCCATATGGTCAACGCTCGGTCAATCAGGAAGCTGATTTTCGCAGAGCGGCGACAATGTCCGTGACTGGACCAATCCATATGACCCTGACCACGGTTCTCCGCGTCTCGGCCTGTTTGCTGGGCCTAGCGTCCCTCGCCATCGCGCCGGCTCCAATCCGGCTGCTGGTCCTCGGCGACTCGCTCGCATCCGGCTACGGATTACCGCATGATCAGGGCTTCGAGGCGCAGCTTTCGGCTGCACTCAAGGCCCACGGGTACAATGTGCGGATCAGCGACGGCGCTGTTTCCGGGGACACTACAGCCGGTGGACTGGCCCGACTCGATTGGATCCTGGCCGACGGCGCTGATGCGGCCATTGTCGAATTGGGTTCCAACGACGGGTTGCGGGGAATCGACCCGGCGACAATGAAGGCCAACCTCGGCGCCATCCTCGACAGGCTCGCCGCTCGCCACATCCCCGTCCTGCTGGCCGGAATGTATGCACCCCCGAACATGGGTCCGGATTATGAGAAAAGCTTCCGCGCCGTCTTCGATGCCCTCGGCGAGCGGCCGGGTGTGGTTTACGAACCCTTCGTCATGGCGGGTGTGGCCGAGCGCCCCGAGCTCATCCAGCCGGACGGTCTTCACCCCAATGCCCCCGGTGTTAAGAAAGAGGTGGCGCTGATCCTGCCATATCTCGAGAAACTTCTCGCAATGGTCGCACCAGGATGAGGCTGTTTGTCGGACTAGAACTTCCCTGGGAATTGCGGACCCGTCTGGCTGGGCTGGCCGGCAGGGGAATACCAGGAGCGCGTTGGGTACCGGCAGAGAACTATCACCTGACCCTGCGTTTCATTGGGGAGATGCCGGCCTGGCGTGCCGAGGAAATCCACGGCGCGTTGGCAGAATTACGCGCACCAGGATTCCCACTCGCTGTCTCCGGCCTCGGCACCTTCCAAAAGGGCGACAGGGCGACCACCCTGTTCGCATCCGTGGAACGATCCGAGCAGCTCGGGCGCCTTCGCAGCAAAATTGAAACCGCATTGCAACGGGCAGGGGTTGAACCGGAACGCCGGCGCTTTTCCCCGCATGTCACACTCGCACGTCTGGACAGTGTGCCCGAGCCCAAGCTGGTGCAGTTCGTCCAGGCGAATAACCTTTTCCGCGCCCCGCCAGTTCCGGTGGAACACTTCACGCTCTTCAGCTCTCAACTTGGCAAGGAACAGGCGGTGTATACGGCGGAGGCCGAATACCCGCTCATTGCCAGCTCCGGCTGAGCGGCACCGGCCAGGACCCCGGACGCGATTACCATCTGGAGATTCCTGCCTGGCGAGCTCGGGCCGTGACATAGCCGAGCCAGCATAATTGAGGAACGAGCGTAAGGAGCGGAACGAACGGCTTGTCGGGAGAGGGAGCGGCCAGAAACAAAATACAGCAGCCCCCGCCGAAGCAGACGAAAGCCCATTGTACAATGGTGATCGTGCATGCCGGGGCGCCGGCGCGGTGCGCTACCTGATAAAGGTGGCCACGATGTGCTGCTGCAAGGTTTTCGCCGGCAAGCGCACGCCGGCAGAGTGTGAACCCCACGTCGAACAGTACACCCGATAAGAGCATCGGTACGAGGAGGAGAGAGAGTTCAATGCCATCAAAGCGTCCCGCAACCACGCCAAGCATAGCCAGAACGAAGCCGCAGAATTGACTGCCGACATCTCCCATGAAGATCCGGGCTCGGGGGAAATTGAAGGGTAGGAAACCGGCAAGGCCTGCCGCAAGCAGAAGCGCCGCAAAGTAAGCGAACCAACTACCGTACCAGGCGGAGATGCCGGACAGGAAGGCAGCGGCGAGAAACGAGACGCCGGCTGCCAGTCCATCCAAGCCGTCCATAAAGTTGACGGCGTTTGTTACAAAGATGATCCAGGCAAGTGTCGCAGGGGCGCCGATCCAGCCGATGTAGATTGGCCCGAGATAGGGCACCCGGTAGTCTTGCACGTAAATACCAGTGGCGACGGCCGCCAGGGCTGCGAGGAGCTGTGCGCTGAGTTTGATCGCAAACGGCCAGTCGCAGATGTCGTCGAGCAACGCCACAGTTGCCATGCCAACGGACGCCGCAATGACCCCGATAAAATATGCGTTGGCAATACGTGCGAACTGAGCAAACCAGTATAGCACGAGAATGCCAGTAAGGAATGCAACGACGATGCCGACTCCGCCACCCTTCGGTGTTGGCAGGACATGAGCCTTTCGGTCACCCGGATGATCCACGAGGCGGACCGAAATCATCAACCGCACGACCCCGGCGGAGAGCAGGGCCAGCATTGCCGCAAAGGCCAGGTGGTGTATGAGCGCGAGTATGGTCATGCAACTATCGCCAGTGCGGCTTTATGCCGGCGACGGCGCGATACGGCGCAGCAGCCGGATAAATGGGATGCTGACCAGAACTGCCCAGAGCTTACCGATGACCTGCCCTGCAAGGAAATGAAGGCTCCCGAACGCAAGTGAAAGGAAGACGATGGAGTCGATCGTCAGGCCGACGCCGGAGGAGGCAATCACTGCGCACACCAGACGGCGGCGTTGCAAGGGTGTGTAAACCCCGAAATCAGCCAATTCACTCATCAAAAATGCGGTGCCTGAGGCGATCACCAGTGAGGGCGGTGCGACGAGCACCGACAGAAGGGTTCCAGCGAGGATGGCACCGACGCCCCAGGGCAGCCCCAGGCATCGTTGCACCACATCACGCAGGACCAGAGCCGCACCGATGGTCAGAACCCCCGAGGGCGCCATAATGCCCGGGGCCACAGGAACCAGGCAGGGTCCATCGGCAGAGCAGACCGTTCCGACATGCCCGATCATCCAGTTGGCGAGCGGAATGAGGCCGAGAAAGCAAACGAGGGCGGCGCCGCCCGTGAGTTTCACCTGCCGTTCGACCTGGCTTCCCGCGAGGAAACCTGTGTGGCCGCCAAAACTGGCCCTTATCCTTTAGGACCGCGACGGCGGAACGCGTCCAGGCTGACCACCTGGGGCTCACCTTCCCGGGTGGTGACGGTGGCCGGCGGGGGCTCCGTTTGCTCGGTCTCAGGCTCCGGTATTTCCGCCGGTTGTTCGGGCCGGAAGCGCATTCCGTAACGGATGTATGGATCGGCGAAGGCGACGAGAGCGCCAACGGGGATGACCAGAGTGGAGGGGACGCCGCCGAAAGACAGGCCTACGCTGATGAGATTGGCTTCTTCATCGACTTTCAGGTCCCAGAACTGGTGCTGCAGGACTATAGTCATCTCCTGCGGGTATTGCGACCGGAGGCGAGGCGGCATGACGACGCCTGGGTGGTCGGTCTTGAAGGTGATGTAGAAGTGGTGCTCGCCGGGGAGACCGTTGGCGGCGACGTGGGCAAGCGCGCGAACGACCACCTGACGCATGGCGGTTTCCGTCCATTCGTCGTAGGGAAGCAGGCTTTCGACGGGGGATTGTTGGTCGTCGGTCATTGCACGATCCATAGCGCCAACGCCGAGATCAGGCCAGAGACGTTCTGAAGTGGGGGGCTTCTGTTGCCCGGTGCCCCCCGAACCGCGCTTATCGCTTATGCAGCGATAGCGAGTGCCTCATTGTCGTTGGCACGTATCAATGGCCCGATAACGGCGGAACCATGCCGGGCAAAAGGTGGGTCTTTACCGCGCGTGTCGAGCCTGTTTCGCCCCCATATCCGACCGCGGAGCGGCCATCTACTGGTGGAGGCGCCGGGTACTGCCCCCGGGTCCACTACGCTTATTCCACACACCGTTTATCGCCATAGCTGGCGAACCAGCAATGGCAATATAGGCAGTCGGTTGGCCGCATTGGAGTCGTCAGATGCCTCTTACCCCCGAGCAGGTCGAGCAAATCGAACAGGCGCGTGGCGAACATTACGAAACCGTTCGTCCGACCGTGCCGGCGCTGGAGGCGATCATGTACCAGGCAATGCCAGTGCTGGACCACGGCTTTGTCAGAGTGATTGACTATATGGGTGATGATGCGGCTGTGGTGCAGGCGGCACGCGTGTCGTATGGCCGCGGCACCCGGCGAGTGTCGGAGGATACCGGGCTCATACGCTACCTGATGCGGCACAGGCACACGACTCCCTTTGAGATGTGCGAAATAAAATTCCATATTAAACTGCCGATATTTGTTGCACGACAATGGATTCGGCACCGAACCGCAAATGTGAACGAGTATTCAGCGAGGTATTCAATTTTGGACAGGGAATTTTACATTCCCGATGCTGATCATGTTGCTGCACAGTCTTCGGCCAATCGTCAGGGAAGGGGGGAAGCACTGTCCGGCTGGGAGGCGGCCGAAGTGTTACAAATGCTCCGCGAAGACGCGAGCCGCTGTTTTGACCACTATGAGCAGATGCTGAACGAAAATCCGGACGGTACGCCGCGCGAGCCAGGGCGGCGAGGTTTGGCACGTGAACTGGCCCGAATGAATGTCACCCTCAACACGTACACACAGTGGTACTGGAAAATCGACCTGCACAATCTGCTGCATTTCCTGGGCCTGCGGGCCGACCGACATGCCCAATATGAAATCCGAGTTTATGCCGAGAGGATGTCAGAGATCGTGGCGGCCTGGGTGCCAACGGTGTACCGGGCGTTCCTGGACTACCGTCTTGATGCGATGACGTTTTCGGGCTCCATGCTCACGGTCTTGAGAAAAATGCTGGCCGGCCGCCCTGTCGATCAGACCAGCAGCGGTCTGAGCAAGCGAGAATGGGCGGAATTAATGGAGGTGCTTGGGTGCGGGGCACCGTCAGCCACATGACGGACGCGCGGTTTGGCCTTATATTGGGAAGAGTCGCGGCGTTCGCGCCGCGTTGATCCCAGGAGCAAAGCAGTCGGGGACGCCAAGGCGAGCGGAGTCGTGCCGAGTGTCGTGAGGGGAACGAGCATTGGCGAGCACGAAAGCCAAGACAATGGTACGAGCCTCAGGGCACCGGCCGCCTTCGGTATTATCAGAGAGCAGGACGGTCAGAGCAGCAGTGAGCACAGGCAACACTTCCAGAGCCACGGGACGCGCCAAACCGGCGGTCATCGCAACCGCGGCGCAGAAGCGCAGTATTAGCGAGAAGCCGGAGCTGCCCCCGGTGGAATCGGCCGCTAAGAAGGCGGCCAAGCACGCCCCGGAGCTGGCCGAGAACCAGGATTCGGAGCGGAACCGGGAAGGCACTTCGGGCTCTGTTTCCGACTCGGATCCGGCGCCGCGCCGCAGCGCAAGAACGCAGGTTTCGGAGCCGCAGGAGGGAATGCCCGGAGCATCTGACGGCGCTCGTGAGGATGATCATCAGGCCACGGCCGCTTCGCCGGAATTGCAAGAGCCGGAGGACGCTGAAGGCCAGTTACCGTCGGAAGCGCCGCCCGGCCGACAGCCACCGCCTCGCCCGCCGGCCAAGCCGGAGGTTTTCCGGGAAGGGGACCATGTGGTCTATCCGACGCACGGGGTGGGAAAGGTAGAGCGTATCGCCGTGGAGGAGATCGCCGGCCATAAGCTCGAGCTGATCCATATCACCTTCGAGGAGAACCGAATGACGCTGCGGGTACCGGTCGCGAAGGCCCGTTCAGCGGGCCTGCGCAAGCTGGCGACCCGGAAGATGTTCGACGAAGCGATGGCCGTGTTGAAGGGAAGAGCCCGCATTAAGCGGACCATGTGGTCGCGCCGCGCACAGGAATATGAAGCCAAGATCAACTCCGGGGATCCGATTGCGATCGCCGAGGTGGTTCGGGACCTACATCGGAATGCCGGCCAGCCGGATCAAAGTTTCAGCGAGCGGCAGATTTACGAAGCCGCTATGGACCGGCTTGCAGCCGAGCTGGCAGCCCTGGATAGGACAGACAAGGCGACTGCGGCCACTAAGTTGGCGGAGTTTCTGAAGACGGTCTGATTCCGGCCACCCTTTTTTGGCTCAACGGTATCGAGGCCGTGCCCGCGGACCCTGGCGCTCAACTGCCGCTGGCGGCGAGCCCATAGCCCCGGGGGTCCGTGGCCCAGGTGCATGAGGCGTTGCGGCCTGGCAGGTAACCGGGGCACGCAATAACGTTTGCCCGGGCGGGATCGGGAGGAACGACTGGCAGCGGACGGCTCGTGCGGAGCGTGTTGAACATCGTCAGCGCAGTACCCAGAGCCGCAGCCTGCTGGCCGGAAGCCGCAGTTTCGGCGCGGAACACGCGAAGCGGGCGGTTCCATGCGACCGAAGCCGAAAGGAGCGGCAGAGGGCTGGTGCTGGGTGACGCCGCGAGGAAAAAGCCCAGCGTAGGCACCATGCGGCCGGTGCCAAACAGATTATCCAATGTCAAGGTGCAGGCGACAGCGCCGCCGTGCCGGTCGAGTGTCAGGAAGGTTGTGGAGGCGGGGAGGGGCGGGAGCTCGCCTGGCGGCAAAGCGGCGGTAAGTAGCGACTGTGGATTGCCGCCCGCGACTCGCCAGCGTGCGGCGACCGCCAAAGCCCTGGCGGCGGCTTCGTCGGTCGCTTGCGGGTTGTGAACGAGCGTCAGGAAAGCCGAGGCGGCAGCAAGGCCGCCGTCTGCGGGTGGCGGCAGGAATGAGACCTGGTCGTCGCGAAACGGCACGGTCATCGGTGTCGCGAGACTCGGCAAAGCACGCCGCAGATCGGCTACGCTGATCGGCCCCCCGGCGAGCGGTGAATTCTGCGCAATCTGCTGGGCCATGCCACCCTGGTAGAAGTCACCCACCCCAGCAGTACGGATTGTGGCAAGGGTCGCGGCCAGAGCGGGTTGCTGGAACGTTTGCCCGACCGTGAGCAGGGCGCCGTTCGCGCTGAAGATCGCCCGTGCCTGGGGGTCGGCGAACAACGGGCCGGAGACCAGTTGAAGGTCCTCGACCAGCGCGCGGGAAGCCTGGGTCCCGAGACGTGCAAGGCGTTCTGCCGGAACAGCGAGGGGGCCGAAGTCACCGGTGCCGTATCGCGCGTGCAGCAGGTAAAGCCCGCGGGCCAGTATGGGCAGTGCCGCTGGCCGATCCCCGCCCTCAGCCGCGGACGGCTGAGGGACGAAGATGATCGCCTCGGGCTCGCCGTGATTGATTAAATCGTGGCCGGCTGCATAGGCGAGGCACGCTCCCCCACCTCCCAGCCCGGCGCGTGAAGGTAGGGTTACGGCAAGCGCCATGCCCACCGCCGTAGCCGCATCGGCGGCATCCCCCCCAGTCGCAAGCACGTCTCGGCCAATAAGCGCTGCCTGCGGTTCGTCGGCCACGACGGCTCCGATGAAACCAGCGATGTGGGTCGGCGGGCCTTCCGTCGGGGCGCTGGGACCGAACAGAGTTCCGCAACCCCCTAGCATCAGCGTCATTATAAAGGCCGTCGTCGAGAATGCCCGGCGCAATTGCAGAGCCTGGCTGTCTTGCTTCAAAGCAATGCTTCCCCTTGTTGCACCGGGCCGCCCGCAATAGACGGCTTCGACCAGTGCTTCAATGTGCCGTGTTCCCCTTGCCGTTCGGACCGCATTCCGTCATGGAGCACGCGGAATTTTCTGCCGGAACCCCATGCGCAGTACATTTCGCGTTGTAATGCTCGCCCTCAGCGCAACTCTGTTGCTGGGCAGGGCACACGCGCAGCCCTTTACGCCGGCGCAACGCGCTGAGATCGTGCAGATCGTGCGCGATGCACTCAAACGGGATCCATCGATTCTGCGCGATGCAGTTGCTGCGTTGCAAGCTGATGAGGCGAAGCGACAGGCAGCAGCGGTGCTCGCGGAAAGCGCTCAATTAGTGACGCCGAATGATCCGGTCGAAGGCGATCCGCAGGCAAAGGTGACCATTATTGAGTTCTTCGATGTGCGGTGTCCGTACTGCCGCAAGCTGGAACCGGACATGACGAAGTTGCTCGCGCAGGAGCACGACATTCGTGTGGTCTATAAAGATCTGCCGATCCTGGGGCCGCCGAGCATTCTGGCCTCGCGCGCTTTGCTAGCGGCCCAGAAGCAGGATGGTTATTTTAAGTTGCGGACCCTGTTGATGAAGGCGCCGCCCGACATTGACGAGTCGGCCATCGAGAAGGCAGCCCACGAAGCGGGGCTGAACTGGCCTCGTTTGCGGCAGGACATGAAAGATCCTTCGGTCGAGGCACGGTTAAACGCTAATCTTGCACTGGCTCAGCGGGCGGGCATTGATGGAACGCCGGCTCTGGTTATTGGAAAGCGCTTTATTGCGGGGGCGGTGGATCTGGGCGAGCTGGAGAAGGACGTGAAGGAGGCCCGCCAGGGCTGAGGCGGGACGTCATGTTTTCCTGAGAAGGGCACTCACGAGGATCTCGATGCCTTCTTTATGCCAGCGCTGGACGGCCTTGTGGTCGGCGCCGAGAGCAGCTCCCAGCCGACGCCATGGAAAGAGGTACTTCTCAGTTACCGGATGGACGAGTGACCGGGCGCCGACGATCCGGCGGAGGACGTAGCGCTCGACCGGAATGAACGAGATCCAGCCGAGTACTTCGTCCATATCGGTGATTGCGGCAGCCGAGGGAACGGGTGGGCGAACCCGCTGATCGGCCCAACCATAGCTTTCAATTGCCGTTCGCACGATGTCCAGCGACGACATTCTGAGTCTCGTGGACCAGCCGGTTCCCGGAAGGGCAAGCAGGGTGGATCCTGCTTTCTCCAGTCTTGCGATTACGTAGGCTGGATCAATGATAGTGGGGTGCTTGGTGCACACAGCGACGTCCTTTGGTGAAGAGGAGGGTAAGGGAACTCGCTAACGGCGGAACACCGGCAAGGGGTACGGGCACCCGTCGAGGACGGTACCGCGGGTGATTGCGCCCCAACTCCGTTCGTGGCCAGCCGGCAGGGGCTCACGTTGGGAGTCTTCCGGTGGGGTTCAAAATCCGGCGGTGGACGGATTGCCCCAATGCGGCGCCCACGTTCCCGCACCACGGCTGTGGACCGTCCTATCACCTGGGAGATGCCATCCCAGGTGGCGCCTTCGGCGCGAAGCCGTCTGATTTGCGCGTCTTGCGCCTCAGTCCAAGTGAATGGTTGTGACACGTCCGGCCTTTTTAGACCGAACTTCCTAGCCTCGAGACACGCAAGTTACTGAAGCATCTATACATTCTGTCTCGCGACCTGTGGATTACTGGCTACAGTTGACGCCGAGGAGATTGAATGCCTTCTGCTGCAGCGGTGTTGGCCTTGTGACGACGGTAAGGCGATAGTCCGGTGTGATCGCGGTGGTGATGGTGTTGCGCACTACGGTTGCCAGATCGCCGAGCAAACACAGCACGAACATTGTGTTAGTGAGTATGACAGTGGTAGTCAACATAAATAACGGTTGTGCGTTAGGAATCCTGACGTTATCCTCCCGATATGCCCAACCCGGAAGAAATTGGCGGCCGTATTAGGACCATCCGCAAAGAGCGGGCACTGACGCAGGATGAGCTCGCCGGCCTTGTCGGCGTCTCACGCAGCGCCGTTGCCCAGTGGGAGACGGGCCGCGCGGGTCAACTCACCCCCAACCTGGCGCGAATCGCCGAAGCGTTGGGCGTCGGGATCGAGAGTTCTCACACACGGAGAGGACAAGCGGGGCCCACTAGCGGCGGCTTCAGGCGACGAACTCGCCCTCCTGAGACTTTATAGGGAATGCGCGCCGGCCGATCGCCAGCTATTGCTTCAGACGGCGCGGCGCCTGGCGCACGCTCACGGCGCCGGTTAGGGCGTATCCGCCTTTGGCCCGGCGCGGAGGAATTCCTTCACCTTGGCGAAGAAGCCTTCGGTTTCGGGGTGGTGCGCATTGCTCTTGTGGGCTTCGGCTTCGAATTCTTCGAGCAACTCGCGCTGGCGCCGGGTCAGATTGTGCGGTGTCTCCACCACCACCTGGATGAACATGTCGCCGCGGGCGCTGCTACGCAGTACCGAAAATCCCTTGCCGCGCAACCGGAACTGATCGCCGGTTTGCGTTCCGGGTGGGATCTTCAGCTTAGCTTTTGCGCCCTCGATGGTGGGAACCTCGATGTCTCCCCCGAGCGCCGCCATGGTCATTCGCACCGGAACCCGGAGCAACAGATTGGCCTGCTCGCGCTGAAAAATCGGGTGCGGGCGGATGCTGACATGCACGTAAAGGTCGCCGGGCGGAGCACCAGGGCCGCCGGCCTCGCCTTCTCCCGGCAGGCGGATGCGTGTTCCGTCCTCCACGCCGGCCGGAACCTGGACCTGGAGCGTCCGCTCACGTTGGACCGTGCCTGAGCCATGGCAAACACGGCAGGGATTGCGTATCACGCGACCCGACCCGCCGCAGGTAGGGCAGGTGCGTTCGATGAGGAAAAAGCCCTGTTGGGCGCGCACTTTGCCGAGTCCCTGGCAGGTCGGACAGGTATTGGTACTGTGTCCTCGATCCTCCGCCCCTGTTCCATTGCAGGCGTCGCACTGGACGCGGGTCATGACACGAAGCGGGGCTTTCACGCCGAAATAGGCCTCGGTCAGATCGATCTCGACCGCCTGACGGATGTCATTGCCAGCGCGTGGACGTCCAGCACTGCCGCGCCTGCCGCCCATAAACTCTCCGAACATCTGATCGAAGATGTCGCCCAAACCGCCACCGCCGAAGTCGAATCCTCCGGCAAAGGGTCCGCCCGCCCCACCCCCCTGCTCGAAGGCGGCATGCCCATATCGATCGTACGCCGCCCGCTTTTGCTCGTCTTTCAAGACGTCATAGGCTTCACTGATCTCTTTAAAGCGCGTCTCGGCCCGCTTGTCCCCGGGATTCCGGTCCGGGTGGTATTGCATTGCCAGCTTACGATACGCCTTCTTCAAGTCCTCGGTGCTGGCGTCGCGCTGAACGCCAAGCGTGGCGTAATAGTCCTGTTTGGCCATCTTAGCCCTTCATTGATTGGCGCACAAAAAACGCGCCCGCGCTGGTGGCGCGGGCGCGGCTATTAGCGCGGAGTCTCAATCAGCCACATTGTCCTTTCAGGCCGATTTCTTTTTCTCGTCCACTTCTTCGAATTCGGCGTCCACCACTTTCTCGTCGGAACTGGCGCCACCCGAAGAAGCACCGGGTTGGGCCTGTGATGTATCGGCCTGAGACTGAGCGCTTTGCGCTCGGTACATGGCCTCGCCCAACTTCATGGCGGCCTGGCTCAGCCGGTCTGTCGCCTGCTTCAGCGCGGCGTGATCGGTGCCCTCGAGAGCCGAGCGGGCTGCCGTGATTGCCGCCTCAGCCTCGCCCTTTTCCTGCGCGCCCATTTTATCGCCATGCTCCTTCAGGTTCCGATCAACCTGATGGATCAGGGCTTCCGCCTGATTCTTGGTCTCGACGAATTCGCGGCGCCGTTTGTCGGCCTCGGCATTCGCCTCAGCCTCCTTGACCATCCGCTGGATGTCCTGCTCTGACAGGCCACCAGAGGCCTGAATGCGGATCTGCTGCTCCTTGCCGGTCGCCTTGTCCCTCGCGGATACCGAGACGATACCATTGGCATCGATATCGAAGGTCACTTCGATCTGTGGCACGCCGCGCGGAGCAGGCGGGATGCCGACCAAATCGAACTGGCCGAGCAGCTTGTTATCCGCCGCCATCTCCCGTTCGCCCTGATAGACCTTGATGGTGACGGCGGTCTGGTTGTCGTCAGCGGTCGAGAATATCTGGCTCTTCTTGGTCGGGATTGTCGTGTTACGCTCAATCAGCCGAGTGAAGACGCCGCCCAGGGTCTCAATCCCGAGGGAGAGCGGTGTTACATCGAGCAGCAGCACATCCTTAACGTCGCCCTTGAGGACGGCCGCCTGGATTGCAGCCCCGATTGCTACGACCTCGTCCGGGTTGACGTTGCGGGCCGGATCCTTGCCGAAGAACTGCTTCACCGTCTCGATGACCTTTGGCATGCGGGTCATGCCGCCGACCAGGATGACATCGTGGATCTCAGCCGCAGTTACACCGGCATCACGCAGCGCGGCGCGGCAGGGTTCGAGGGTCTTTTGGATCAGGTCGTCGACCAGGCTCTCGAGCTTCGCCCGGGTGAGCTTCATGACGAGGTGCTTCGGCCCGGACTGATCCGCGGTGATGAACGGCAGGTTGATCTCAGTTTCCTTTGAGGAAGACAATTCGATCTTCGCTTTCTCCGCCGCTTCCTTCAGGCGCTGGAGAGCCAGCCGGTCCTTGCGGAGATCGATGCCCTGGTCCTTGCGGAACTCATCGGCCAAGTAGTCGATAACACGCGCGTCGAAATCCTCGCCACCGAGGAACGTATCCCCGTTCGTCGATTTTACTTCGAATACGCCGTCGCCGATTTCCAGGATGGAGATGTCGAAGGTGCCGCCCCCGAGGTCGTACACCGCGATAGTGCCGGTACCCTTCTTGTCCATGCCATAGGCGAGCGCGGCCGCAGTCGGCTCGTTAATAATGCGGAGCACTTCCAGCCCGGCAATTCGCCCGGCATCCTTCGTGGCCTGGCGCTGGCTGTCATTAAAGTATGCGGGGACAGTGATCACGGCTTGGCTGACCGGCTCGCCGAGATAGGCCTCGGCGGTTTCCTTCATCTTGCCCAGGACGAAGGCGCTGATCTGGCTCGGGGCATATTTCTGGCCCTTCACCTCGACCCATGCGTCGCCGTTGTCACCGCGGATGATCTTGTAAGGTACGAGCCCCATGTCCTTCGCGACCATCGGGTCATCGAAGCGGCGGCCGATGAGCCGCTTGATGGCATAGAGCGTATTGCTGGGATTGGTGACAGCTTGGCGCTTGGCAGCCTGACCAACGAGGCGCTCACCACTGTCGGTGAAGGCGACCATGCTGGAAGTCGTTCGCGAACCTTCAGTGTTTTCGATGACCCGAACATCCTTGCCCTCCATAATGGCAACGCAGGAGTTCGTGGTGCCGAGGTCGATGCCGATGACTTTAGCCATGAAATACTCCTTTCAGCGGGTGGAAGCAGCCCGAAGCACCACTGCCACCCCTAGGTGGAATTTTGGTGAGCCGGATGTATTGAGCCGAACGAGGCGTAACAAGGGAGCAGCACGGCGTTTTTCGCGCTAACAGAGCCCAACCGGCCGAGCGGCTTCCTCAAGCCGTGGTGTCCACCTTGGTCTTGTCCCCCCCTGGGGCGGGAGCCTCCGCCGGTGCCTTGGCGACTACTACCATCGCGGGACGCAACAGGCGTCCATTCAGCGTCCATACCGGCGTCCAAGCCTGACTGACGGTGCCTGGACCGTACTCGGTCGAGGGTTCCTCGGCCATGGCCTGGTGAAGGTTGGGATCGAAGCTCTGACCGGTCGGGTCCTCGCGCCGGATCCCGTTGCGCTCCAGAATCCCGAGCAGGCTGCGCTGGATACCCTCAAGTCCGTCGCGCAGACGCGTCACAATTTCTGGCTGGCCAGGTTCGGGTTTCGGCAGGCTATCGAGGCCTCGCCGGACGTTTTCGACGGCTTCAACGACGTCCGCGGCAAATTTCTGCACGGCAAACTGCCGGGTTTCTTCTACCTCCCGGCGGGCGCGGGCGCGCACGTTCGCCATTTCGGCCTCGGCGCGCATCCAGCGGTCCTTCATGTCGGCCGCCTCTGTCTCCAACTGCGCTATCCGTGCCGTCGCCGCCTGCATCAGCTCCTCGGGCGTCTTAGGCACTTCCTGCGGCCCCTCCTGCTGAGTCAGTGCGGTCGCCTCGGTCGCAGCGGGATTTTGCTGTGTATCGCTGTTCATGGCGCGATGAGTTAGGGCCGGAGTGCTGCCGACACAAGCGGCTCGTTACTGGAGCATTATCCCAGCAAGCGACCGATCACACGAGCCGTATAGTCCACGACAGGAATGATCCTGCCATAGTTGATCCGGGTGGGGCCGATTACCCCCAGCGCCCCAACGATACGTCCTTCATCACTGCGCGCCGGGGCGACGACCATCGACACGCCGGAAGTATCGAACAGGCCGCTTTCAGCGCCTATGAAGATGCGGACGCCTTCGGACTGTTCGGCCAGTTCCAGCAGACGCAGCATCGTTTCCTGCGCCTCCAGCCGCTCGAATAATGCCTGAATTGCCGACAGACGCTCGATCTGGGTGACGTCCGAAAGTAGCCGAGCCTGGCCACGCACGATCAGGCTGCCGCCGCGCCCTTCAGAGGTCCAGGTTGCCAGGCCGGTTTCGACAATCCGCGACGATAGCGCATCCAGTTCGGTCCGGTTGGCGGCCATTTCCTCGGCGACGAGCCGCCGAAGCGCGGCCAGGGGCTGGTTGACAATCCGCGCGTTCAGATAGTTGCCGGCTTGCTGCAAGGCCGAGGGGGGCAGGCCCGGTGGCGTGTCGATGACGCGGTTCTCCACATGGCCGTCAGCGCTCACCAGGACCACCAAGGCCCGGCCGGAGCCCAGGGGCACGAATTCGATATGTTTAAGTGGACCGTCGGTCTTCGGTGCCAGGACAAGGCCCGCCGCCGAGGAGAGGCCGGCGAGCATCGAACTGGCGTCGGCCAGCACATCTTCCAGACTGCGTCCAGATGCTTCGAGGGCGGCGGAGATCGCCCCCTGTTCATCTTCGCTTAATTCCCCGAAGTGCAGCAGCCCATCCACGAACAGCCGCAGGCCGCGATCTGTCGGCAGCCTTCCGGCAGAAGTGTGCGGAGCGAAAAGCAGACCTGCATCAGTGAGATCGGCCATGACATTTCGGATAGTGGCTGGCGAGAGGGCTATAGGCAGCCGCCGGGACAAGGTACGGCTGCCGACGGGCTCCCCGGTTTCCACGTAGGCTTCCACGATCTCGCGCAGGATGGCCGCGGAGCGCGAGTCCAATGCCGGCGGTAATCCCCCGAACGGACGGCCAAAATTGTGCCCAGACGCCTCGAACGGCTTATTCATGTCTCCTTATAACCGAAACTGGGAACGGGGACGAATTTAGTCAAACCCGTCCCGGTGACATTCTGGCCGGTCTCTGTTTTCTCTCGCGCCGACTAGCTGTGGAGAATCGCATGCGACCATCTGGACGTGCAGCAGACGCGCTGCGCCCGTTGGACCTGGTGACTGGTTTTGCCCGGTATGCGGAGGGATCGTGCCTGGTTCGGATGGGCGCCACAGAGGTGCTTTGTGCAGCGAGCGCGGAAAGTCGCGTGCCGCCCTTCCTGCGGAATAGCGCCCAGGGCTGGGTGACGGCTGAGTACGGCATGCTGCCGCGCGCGACACACACGCGCGGAGAACGCGAGGCAACGCGCGGTAAACAGAGCGGCCGGACGCAGGAAATCCAGCGGCTGATCGGCCGCAGCTTGCGGGCCGTTGTCGACCGTTCTGTCATGGGCGAGATGACCATTACCTTAGACTGCGATGTGCTGAACGCCGATGGGGGAACACGTTGTGCCGCTATTACCGGGGGGTGGGTTGCACTCGCTCTGGCTTTACGGAAATTGCGGTCCAGCAACGTGATCAACGCCGAGCCGTTGACGGGTCAGGTTGCCGCGGTTTCCTGCGGAATTGTAGCAGGGGAGCCGATCTTGGACCTGGATTATGCCGAAGATTCGACGGCGGAGGCGGACGCCAATTTCGTGCTGACGGATAGCGGCGGGATCGTGGAAGTGCAGGCCACCGCCGAGCGCGCGCCGTTTAGCGAGGCGCAGCTATCGGAACTGATGACGCTGGCGCGGCGAGGGGTCGTGCAACTGTTCGAGGCGCAACGAGCAGCGCTGGCATCGGCCTGATGGCGCGACGACTTTCTGTCGGATCGCGACTGCTGCTGGCCAGCCATAACCCCGGCAAGCTCCGCGAGATTGCCGAACTGGTGCGGCCTCTCGGGCTAGAACTCGTCTCAGTTTCCTCTCTTGGCTTACCTGAGCCACAGGAAAACGCGCCGGATTTTGTCGGTAACGCGCGGCTCAAAGCGGTAGCCGCGGCCAACGGCAGCGGATTGCCTGCTCTTGCGGACGATTCCGGTTTCTGCGTTGCGGCGCTAGGCGGCGCGCCGGGGGTTTTCTCGGCGCGTTGGGCGGGACCGGGCAGAGACTTCCACCCCGCCATGGAGCGCGTGAATGCGATGCTCGGCGGCGCGGAGGATCGGCGGGCCTGGTTCGTTGCGGCGCTGTGCCTGGGCTGGCCGGACGGATATATCGCCACGTTCGTTGGCAGGGTGGACGGGACAGCCGTGTGGCCGCCGCGCGGCACGAGGGGCTTCGGCTACGATCCGATTTTTCAGCCGATTGGATCAGAGCTAACCTTTGGCGAGATGTGGCCAGAGCAGAAGCACCCCGTCAGTCATCGTGCCCGGGCTTTCGTGCAGCTTCAGGCTGCATGCCTGGGCCACCCGGCAGGCTAATGCCGGTCAGTGCCTCCCATACCCGGATCACGAATGCATCGTCTTTCATGCCGTGGCCCAAGGCGGCGGCACCGAGGAACAACTGATGTGCGGTGGCGGCCAGCGGGGCGGGAAAGCCCAGCGTACGTGCTTGATCCAGAACGATGCCCAGATCCTTGACGAAGATATTGACCGCCGAGGAGGGAGTATCGTCGCCCGCCAAGATGTGTGGCACGCGGTTCTGCCACATCCAGGAGTTACCTGCTGACGTGCAGATCACGTCGTAGAGGGCCTGGGGATCAGCCCCTGCGCGGATGCCGAGTGCCAGCGCCTCGGCCGCGGTCGCGATGTGCACGCCCGCGAGCAACTGGTTCACCATTTTGACCGTGCTCCCGATGCCAGCCGCATCTCCCAGACGCCACACCTTCCCCGCGATGGCCTGCAGCACCGGTTCAGCCCTTGCAAATGCCGCCGGAGATCCGGACGCCATGACGGTCATGGTACCGGCATCGGCGCCGGCTTTGCCACCCGAAACGGGCGCGTCGAGCATCAGCAATCCCGCGGCGTTCAGCCGCCGCTCCAGTTCCCGCGCTATGTCGGGGGCGACCGTAGAGGAGCAGAGGACCACCGACCCCTTCTGAAGGCGTGCTGCGCATCCGCTGGCGCCGAATAGTACTTCTTGTTCCTGGGCTGCGTTGACGACCAGGATCACCGCAGTCTCGGTATCAGAAGGCACATCGACGGCGCTGGCCACCGTCTGGCCGCCCGCTGCAGTGAAGGTCTGCCGGGTATCGGCGCTTACATCGCATCCGACCACCGTGTGTCCCTTGCGCAAGAGGTTAAGCGCTGCGCCCATGCCTATTGCGCCGAGCCCGATGACGGCAACTTTCATTTCATCCTCCCTGGTTGGTTGGCTAACGCCCCTGCCTGAAGCGCTCAACAGCCGCGACGAGGGCACGTCGGACGCCCGGTTCCAGTGCCGAATGGCCTGCATCGGGGACCACTGATAGTCGTGCTGCCGGCCAGGCTGCGGCAAGTTCGAAGGCCGTGGCCGCGGGACAGATCATGTCGTAACGACCTTGAACGATTTCCGCCGGGACGCGGCCAATTCGGTGCATCCCGCCCAGCAGGCCCCCTGGGGGCAGGAACAGCCGGTTGGCAAAGTAGTGCGCCTCGATCCTGGCAAGGCCCAGGGCGGTCCTGTCCTGTGCAAACGAACTGACCGTATCAGGGCTTGGCAACAGCGTGCTGCACGATCCCTCGTAGATCGACCAAGCCCGAGCGGCCGGCATGTGGATAGCGGGATCAGGATGGGTCAGCCGGCGCAAATACGCGGCCAGGACGTCACCACGCTCCTCATCCGGCAGAAATCCGACGAAGTTGGCGTGTGCATCCGGGAATATCGTGCGGAGTCCGTAAAGGAACCATTGCACTTCGGCCTCCCGCCCCAGAAACACGCCGCGGAGCACACAACCGGCGACGCGTTCGGGATGCGCCTGAGTGTAGGCCAGGGCCAAGGTCGAGCCCCATGATCCGCCGAACAGGATCCATCGCTCGATTCCCAGATGCCGGCGCAACAATTCTATGTCGCCGACCAGATCGGCCGTGGTATTATTGGCAAGGCTGCCCAGCGGGCGGGACCGCCCGGCGCCACGCTGATCGAAAATTATGACCCGCCAGAACTCAGGGTCAAAAAAACGCCGGTGCACGGCGCCGGCGCCAGCTCCTGGCCCGCCATGCAGGAACAGCGCCGGCCGTCCCCGCGGGTTCCCGACCTGCTCCCAGTACATGACGTGACCTGCTGTCAGGGGGAGGTAACCCGTCTCGAATGGCCCGATTTCGGGGAACAGGTCGCCGCGCGGCATATCCCGGATGGTATAGGCGGAGGTGTGAGGCCGTAACAGGGGTGAAGAGGTTATGGCGCGGTTATGGATCGGGCTGGGCTCGCTGAGCGGGCTGATAGCTGTTGGAATGGCGGCACTTGCCGCCCATCGGGTTCCCTCCATTGGGCCCGACCGGCTGCAGATGCTGCGCAATGCCGTCCAGATGCAGGGCTGGCACGCGCTTGCCTTGGTTGGGTGCGGGCTATGGGCTCTACGCAGTGATGGGCCGCTTACGCATCTGGCCGGCTCGGCCTTTCTAGCCGGAACCATCCCTGTTTTGCGGGGCTGTATATGCGCTCAGCCTGGGGCAAGCGCCGGTGGGTTTCCTTGCTCCGGTGGGAGGATCTCTGTTGATGCTCGGGTGGCTTCTGTTGGCTCTATCGGCGGTACTGGCCCGTTAGTGGTGCGTCAGTGATATTGACACGTTCAGTCAGTAATGATAACATTCGGAGTCATTAAGCCAAGGCGAGTCCGTGCAGGCGTCAATTCCAAGTCAGCTCTATGCTAACATGCCGTTGCTGGCGGCCGGTGATTCCGGGGCCGATGTGCAACAAGCCCAACAATTGCTGAACCGGGAAGGGGCCCTGCTGGCGGACGACGGGCAATTCGGGCCGGCAACGGGCACCGCGGTCCGGGCTTGTCAGAGCCGGCACGGGCTGAAGGTGACAGGGATGCTTGATCGCGCGACCTGGACGACAATCCTAGCCATTCCCGACCCCTGTCCGGCCATCGATATCCGGGCCGCCAGTTTTGTCGCACAGGAGGAAGTAGGCAGCTTAGAATTGTACGACGAGCAATATACGTGGCCGCATTGGCCGGGTGGCCAGAGCGGGGTTACCATTGGTGTCGGGTACGATCTGCGCTTCGTTGCCAGCTTGCAGGGCGATTGGGGTAGTCAGTTGGACGATGGTTGTCTTGCCATGTTGAGTGCCTGGGTCGGTCAGCCAGGCTCGGATGACGCGATAGCTGCCTTGGCTGGCATTACCGTCTCCTGGCAGTCGGCGTGGACGGTGTTCACCAGCCGCACTTTGCCGAGGGTGCTCACGCAGGCGCGCGGGGCGTTTCCCGGCATGGACAAACTTCCGTTGCTGAGCGCCGGGGCTCTGGTCAGTTTGGTTTACAATCGCGGTCCGGGTATGGCGGGGCCGAGCAGGCTGGAGATGCGGGAGATAAGGAACGCTCTGGGGGCCGGCCAGCCGGGGGAGGTGCCGGAGTATATTCGCGCGATGGTCCGGCTATGGCCAAATAGCCGTGACTTGCGAGATCGGCGTAGGAAGGAAGCCGATTTATTCGAGCAGGGGTTAGCCGAAGCACGATAGGAGGGTTGGATGCCGGAGGTTGTGAAGGAGGATATCACCTATCTTCGGCACGGCGATCGGGCGTTGAAGGCCCGGATGTATCGGCCTCAGGGGAGCGGTCCGTTTCCCGGAGTGATCGATATTCATGGCGGGGCTTGGAGCGGAGGCGACCTGACGGATGGGGAGCTCCGCGACGAGGCGCTTTCGCGGGCGGGCATTCTCGTAGCCGCCGTTGAGTTCCGTGACGGAGCGGATGGGTATCCGTCATCGCTTCAGGACATCAATTATGCCGTGCGTTGGCTGAGGTCGCAGGCAGGTGAGTTAGGCCTTCGGCCTGGTCGGGTGGGGTTAACTGGTAATTCGAGCGGCGCTCATTTGGCGATGCTCGCTGCGATGCGTCCGGCCGATACGCGCTACATGGCGATTCCTGGGCCGACTGGCGTCGATGCGAGCGTGCATTGCGTGGGCATGCTGTGGCCGGTCATTAATCCGCTTTCTCGCTACCATCATGCGCGCCGTTTGCGTGACAGCGCAACTCCGCCGGAATGGGTTGGCCGGATTCCGGAACGCCAGGAGACGTACTGGAAAACCGAGGCTACGATGGCGGAGGGTAGTCCGGTGCTGATTCTGGAGCGTGGCGAGAAGGTGGTTCTGCCACCCGCCTTGTACATCCAGGGAAGACCGAACGATGGTCCGCATGACTATCGTGACCCCGATGCGAGTTTTGGCGGCAATGAACCAGAACGGTTTGTCACGCGCTATCGCGAGGCAGGCGGGCAGATTGATTTTGTCTTAGTGGCGCAGACCAGGCGCGCGGAAGAGTCTATTGAACCACTGGTAAGTTTCTTCCGCGCGAAGTTGATGGAGTAGGCGGATGAGCGCGCTGCGTGGTGATGGCGGCCCTCGATACAAGGCTGACGCTGCCGTGGGGATCGCGTATGAAACTATCGGGGTGGAGAAACTCACACCCATTATCGGCGGCGAAATATCGGGTGTGGATCTTTCGCGCTCGCTATCCAACCTGCAGTTTGATGAGATCCTACGGGCGCTGGCGGAAAACCTCGTGATTTTCTTCCGAGATCAGCACCTGACAGAGCAGCAGCATCTGGATTTTGGCCGCCGTTTTGGCGAGCTTCACCTACACCCTGCGGCTCCGCATGGGCAGGGGCTGCCTGAGCTGATGATCGTTCATGCCGATAAAGACAGTCCCCGCGCAAACGGCGAAGCCTGGCATAGCGACGTATCATGCGATCCTGAGCCTCCTATGGGGAGCATCCTATACATTCGCACCTGTCCCCGCGAGGGTGGAGATACCCTATTCGCGAACATGTATGCAGCTTACGAGGCGCTTTCTGGCCGCATGAAGCAATACCTTAATGGGCTTACCGCGGTTCACGACGGAGAGGACGTTTATCGCGGGCTCTATGCCAATTACGGGCTGGCGGATAAGCCGGCCTATCCTCGCGCCGAGCATCCAGTCGTACGGACCCACCCGGTCACCGGGCGTAAATGCCTGTATGTAAATCGTGGTTTTACGCGCCGCATCAACGGCATTCCCCGGGATGAGAGTGACGGGATCCTGAGATATCTCTTCGAGCACATGGAGAACCCGCTTTTCCAATGCCGTTTCCGTTGGCGGGAACACTCCATCGCGTTCTGGGACAACCGCTGCACCCAGCACCGGGTGATTTGGGATTACTGGCCCCATACGCGCTCCGGACACCGGGTGACGATTAAAGGGGAAAAGCCGGTATAGATCGGATGGGGTCCACACTCCGCGAGTAGCAGCTGGTTTGACGCAGCTCGTTTAATATTCGTTAGCCGTTCTTTGCGACGCTTGTCTCCGAAAGGAGACATGGGTATGCATCAGTCTATATTTGTTTCCACAATCTTAGTGGCGGTGTCGCTTCCATGGGTCAACCAGGCTTCGTCCCAGAACTGTGCAATTCTTATTGAGACCAGCGGCTATTGTCGGGTCAAACTGTTCAATGCTGGGGCTACCAATGAACTACTCCCTCTGATAGTAGAACACTGCCGAGCTGGGTGACGAGATTCTGGTTGAAGTTCCATCCGTATCAGTCTATCGCGTACTTACGAGTCAGATTTGCGGATCGATTTATGAGAGGGTTGCGAACAATACGTTCCGGTGCACTTGGCGGAGGGACTCTAGCCCTTCTTAGCCTTTCTCTTTCGAGGTAACCATGCCGCTGCGATGTTGGCCGGTTACCGAACATATTGGGCCGCGGCTGTTCCATCGATTGGCCCGCTCGGTCCATCATTTGCGCATAGGGCGCCATTTGGTTCGCCGTAAGCGATTCGGCGGCACCACATGGGCGGCGCGCGGCATTCGTGTGATTGAAGGGCCGCATGGATGAGACGCTAAACGGATCCGGCCCTGATGAGAGCGCTCATACGACAGATCGTAAGAGCGCACACAACGTCCGAGTGGAGGTTATCACGCGGGGCGAGCGCCGGCGGAGTTGGACGCTGGAGCAAAAGCGCGAGATTGTGGCTGAGAGCCTCGGGCCCGAACTGACCCCGAGCGAGGTGGCGCGCAAATACGCGATCGGTACGGGGCAGCTTTATACCTGGCGTCGAGAACTGTTGCCGGCTCCGACGGAGCGGATGAGGCGGCCGACACGGTTTGCGCAAGTGGAGCTGGCGCCGACGCGGCTGGCCGGCCAGCTACCGGCTGAGCCGCCCGCCCCGCCAGTAACGATCCCGCAATCGCCCCGGCCGCTGGGAATAATCGAGATCGTGCTGCCGGGCGGCATATTGGTGCGCGTTGATGGGCAGGTAGATGATCGGGCATTGCGGCAAGTCCTGGGCATGCTGCAAGGCCGATGATCACACTCGCACCCGGCCTGCGCGTGTATCTCGCCTGCGGCGTGACCGATATGCGCAAGGGTATGGTGGGGCTGGCAATGCTGGTGCAGCAGTCGCTGCGCGACAACCCGTTCGATGGCGCTGTGTATGCCTTCCGCGGGCGTCGCGCAGGACTGATCAAGCTGATATGGCATGATGGCGCCGGCCTGTGCATGCTGACCAAGCGGCTGGAGCATGGGCAGTTTGTTTGGCCGTCATCCGAGACGACTGGCCGGATCATGCTCTCGAGCGCGCAATTGGCGGCGCTGCTGGATGGCTGTGAATGGCGCGCAGCGCAGCCGCGACGAGCACCGGAACTGGCGGGATAAAAACCCGCGTCGCCGATAAAAATCGGCTGGCACCAATTCGGCGGCGTCGTTCAGAATCGCAGCGTGCAAATCGATCTGGACAACCTGCCTGACGATCCCGCGACGCTGCAGCAAATGCTGCGCGCCGTCGTGCGAGAGCTCAATACCGAGAATGACAAGCTGCGCCTGCTCATTCATCGGCTGGTGCGCCATCGGTTCGGCCGCCGCTCCGAGCAACTCACCGATGACCAGTTGCAATTGGGGCTCGAGGATCTGGAGCAAACGGTCGCCGCGAACCAGGCGGCACAGGACACTATTGCACCAGAGCCGAAGGAGCAGAAGCGCCGAGCGGCACCGGCGCAGCGCAATCTCGGCGATCTGCCGGCACACTTGCCGCGCTACGAGGTGGTGGTGGACATCGAGCACCGCGAGTGCCCCTGCTGTGGTGGCGCGCTGCATGTGATCGGCGAAACGCGCAGCCAACAGCTCGATATCGTGCCCGCGCAGCTTCGGGTGCGGGTCACGCGCCGGCCGCGTTACGCCTGCCGGGCGTGCGAGGGAACCGTGGTGCAGGCGCCAGCGCCGGAGCGCCCGATCGATGGCGGCCTGGCGACCGAGGCCATGGTGGTGCATGTGCTGGTCAGCAAGTATTGCAACTCGCTGCCGCTGCATCGACAGTCCAAGATGCTGGCGCGGCAGGGCATCGATCTGGATCGCTCGACGCTGAGCAACTGGGTTGGCCGAGCCTGCTGGTGGCTGAAGCCGCTTTATGACCTGGTGGTCAGCACGGTGCTGTCGTCTGAGAAGGTCTTTGCGGATGACACGACATTGCCGGTGCTGGATCCGGGCCGCGGCCGAACCAAAACCGGGCGATTGTGGTGCTATGCGGTGGATGACCGACCGTGGTCCGGTCCGACGCACCCGGCGGCGGCGTATGTATATTCCGAGGATCGTAAGGGCGCGCATCCGTCAGCGCACCTGGCAGCGTTTCGCGGTGTGCTGCAGGTGGACGGCTACGCCGGGTTCAAGCGACTGGCCGGGGACCGCAGCGACAATTCGGTCAAGCTGGCGTTCTGCTGGGCGCATATGCGGCGGCCGTTCTTCGATTTCTATCAGGCGACGAAGTCGCCGCTGGCCGGGCATGTGCTGGCGCGCATTCGCGAACTCTATACGATCGAGGCCGAGATTCGCGGGCATTCTGCCGATCATCGGGAGCGCATGCGCCAGGCGCGAAGTCGGCCGATCGTGGAGGCGTTGCATGCTTGGTTGCAGGAGCAGCTGCCTCGTATATCCGCCGTCTCCGAGCTGGCGAAAGCGATGCGCTATGCGATCCGGCACTGGCCGGGGTTGGTGGCATTCCTCGATGACGGGAGGATCGAGATGGACACGAACGTGGTCGAGCGCTCGATCAGACCGGTGACCCTCACACGCAAGAACGCCTTGTTCGCCGGATCGGACGGCGGAGCCCGGCATTGGGCCATCGCGATGACGCTGATCGAGACCGCCAAGCTGAATAGTGTCGAGCCGATGGCTTGGCTTACTGATGTGCTCGAGCGCATCGTCTCAGGCAAGACTAAGGCGAACGCACTGGAGGCGCTGCTGCCGTGGAATTGGCATCCGACTGAACTCACGGAATTGGCGGCAGCTGCATGATCGATAATCCAACCCAGGTTGACCGCCTGATGGGGAAGCTGCAACAGGCTCTGCCACTGCCCGCGCGCCCCACACCCGAGCTGCTCGCCGCTCTCGTCGCGAAGAACGCTGCGAGCCAAACCTCCGCCGCCTGCTCAATCACCTGGATCAGCTACGCCGGTGACGAGGGAGGCATTGTGTGCCGCCTCGATTTTGGAGACGAGGCCAAGAACGCCGCGTTTGTCTCCATCACGCACCTGCGTTTCGATGCTCGTCTGCCTCTCGCCCGTGAGATTATCGCCTACCAGAAGCACCGCGTGAAACGCATCCAGCGGCAGCCGGCGTAATCCACCCCAGCACAGAGGATGGGCCGGCCTCTGATACGCCGCACGGCTGCCGTCAAGGAAAATCGGGCAGGGTCTCGCCGCAACGCTTACGGTTCGCCACCCAACGCCTGCGCCGAGCCTCGCAAAATCGCCCGCCACAATTACGCGTCTGGTGTGCCGAGACGTCCCGGGCTGGCTAAAGTCTGTCGGCAAAGCCGCTGCGGTTGGTGCTCCAATAATGCTTACCTCGCCTCCAGTTGCGCCCCCAGTGCAAGCGCCAACGCCTGGCCCAGCGTTCGCGGCCCCCGGCGCCGGCCCCTCGGTCCCGAGCTTCGGCCCCTCAACCGCACCGGCGCCGCCCGAGGTACCGTTACCGGCGCCATCAGACACGCCAAAGCGGTTGGTGCTGCCCTCTCCAACTCCAGCAGCATTTATCGTCACTCCGATCTCGGTTCCGGTCCCGTCCGGTCCGCCGCACAGCTCACCGGTACCTGAGCCGGCTTCCTACACCACATTTATAGCCGGGTTGTTGTTCCTGATCTGCTTGCGGACACTGGCCTCTTGGAAGCGACGTAATGCCTCCTAGGCTGTGATAATACGCCCCGCAACATGCGCATCGAACGGACCAGTTCGTAACTCCCAACGAGACCTCGCAGGTGCTCACGCTGATCGGTGAACATTCCGAGGGATGAACCGGGGGTTTTCACGAGGCGAAGCAGTGCGCTTTTGCGGGAAAGTTCCATCGCGCTCCGGGACGAGCGGCTGCACCGAGCGCCAATGGGACTAATGGTCCCACTACCGCTCCGGCCACAAGGCGCAGACTAGAAGGGAAAGACCGGTATAGTCGCGAGCTAAAAAACCGATCTTCCCGCCGCCAGGCCTGCTATGAGGCAGACCAGGAATATGGCCAGGAAGATGAAAAACAGTATTTTGGCGATGCCGGCAGCCGCGGCAGCGATGCCGCCGAACCCGAAGATCGCGGCGATGATCGCGATGATAAAGAAGATAAGTGCCCATCGGAGCATGGCGAACCCTCCCAGCGACGTGCAACGTTCCCGATCGGCGCAGGTGGCGCGCGATTGAGGCCATTTCGTGGAGATTACGAGAAGTTGACCACGCCTATCTCACCGGAAATCGCGTGTCGGAACTTGTATTCCGACGTCCGGGCGCTGGGTGTGGCTATGACCCAGGGACCGCAGCCGATACGAGAGGTCCACCAAGGATTCCGCTACGACGTGGATCACCTCGCCTTCGCGCTGCACACGCCCGCGGCACGCAACCATGCTGGCGGACAGGATCAACCGGCGTTGCCGCTCAAACACGCTGGGCCAAATGATCAGGTTGGCCACGCTGGTTTCATCCTCGATAGTGACAAAGAGGACGCCCTCCGCAGAGCCGGGCCTCTGGCGCACCAGAACAATGCCCGGAATGGTCACGCGCCTGCCATCAGCCACCACTTGCAGATCGCGGCAGGTAATCATCCCGGCCTGTGATAAATCCTCGCGCATGAATGCCACGGGGTGCCGCCGCAGAGACAGGCCCGTGCTGCGATAATCATCAACGACTTCGCGCAGTTCGGGGGCCGGGGTAAGCGCCACAGGTGGTTCCGCGAGGTCGGCCTGATCCACGAAACGTGCGGGTGCATCGGTCAGTCCGCGTATCGCCCATAGCGCGGTCCGGCGATCCAGCCCGACATTGCGGAATGCGTCCGCCTCGGCCAGCCGTTCCAGTGCTGCGACCGGCAAGGCGGCGCGGCGTTGGAGATCTTCAATATCCGCATAAGGAAATTCGCCGCGTGCCGCCACGACGTCGGCACCATGCTTATTCGCCAAGCCCTTCACCATGCGTAATCCGAGTCGCAGGGCCGAACCTTCCAACGTGCAGTCCCAGCGCGAGGCGTTGACGCACACCGGCCGTACTTCGAAGCCATGGTCGCGCGCATCCCGCACAATCTGGGCGGGAGCATAGAACCCCATCGGTTGGCTGTTCAGCAATGCGCAGGCAAAGACCGCTGGATAATGGCATTTCATCCACGATGACGCGTACACAATCAGGGCGAACGAAGCGGCATGGCTTTCGGGAAAACCGTACGATCCGAAGCCTTCGATCTGGGAGAACGTCTTGGTTGCGAAGTCTTCAGAGTACCCGTTTGCCACCATTCCGTCAATTAGTTTCTGTTTGAAGTGGCTGACGCCTCCGGTGAACCGGAAGGTGGCCATGCTGCGGCGAAGCGCATCTGCCTCATCCGGCGTAAATCCGGCGCAAACTATCGCAACCTGCATGGCCTGTTCCTGGAACAAGGGCACACCGAGGGTTTTGCCGAGAACGCGTTCCAACTCCAGCGTGGGATAGTCCACAGGTTCTTTGCCTTCGCGCCGGCGCAGGTAAGGATGCACCATGTCGCCCTGAATAGGCCCAGGCCGGACGATCGCTACTTCGATGACCAGGTCATAGAACCGCGCAGGTTTTAATCGTGGCAGCATCGACATCTGGGCGCGGGATTCGATCTGGAAGACCCCAATCGTGTCAGCGCGCTGGATCATCGCGAAGGTTGCAGGGTCCTCGGGCGGAATGGACGCGAGATCGAGTTCCTTCCCGCAATGCGCTTTCAGCAGGTCGAAGGCGCGGCGCATACATCCCAGCATGCCAAGACCCAGCACATCGACCTTCATGAACCTCAGGGCATCGATATCATCCTTGTCCCACTCAATGACCTGGCGGTCCTTCATGGTGGCCGGTTCGATGGGCACCAGCTCGTCCAGGCGGTCCTGGGTGAGAGCAAAGCCGCCTGGATGTTGGGATAAATGGCGGGGAAAGCCCATTAATTGCCGAGCGAGATCGAGCGTCAACCGGAGCCGTGGTTCATTGATGTTCAGATTGAGATTGGTCGCATAAGCGTCTTCGACGCCTTCATCCGACCATGCCCAGACTTGCGAAGCCAGTGCACTGATAACATCTTCACTCAGTCCAAGTGCCTTACCGACATCACGGATAGCCCCGCGGCCGCGGTAACGGATCACAGTGGCGCATATGGCTGCTCTGTCGTGCCCGTAAGTACGGTAAATCCATTGGATGACTTCCTCCCGACGCTCATGTTCGAAATCGACGTCGATATCCGGAGGTTCCTTTCGCGCCGCACTAACAAAACGTTCAAAGAGCAGGCTGGAGCGGGTGGGATCAATGGCGGTGATGCCGAGGACAAAGCAGACGGTACTATTTGCGGCACTGCCACGGCCCTGGCACAAGATGCCGCGCGAGCGCGCATAGCGCACAATGTTATGCACGGTGAGGAAGTACGGTGCATATGAGAGTTCATCGATCAGACGGAGTTCGTGGCGGAGCTGTGCGGTAATGGCATCAGGGATACCTTGCGGATAGCGTCGCGTGGCGCCTTGCCAGGTCAGTCGCTCCAAGGTCTGCTGCGGTGTCTGCCCTGGTTTTTCAACTTCGCTGGGGTATTGGTAGCGCAGTTCATCGAGCGAGAAGCGGCACCGATCCACAATCTCCATAGTGCGGGTGACGGCGTCCGGATACCGGGCGAACCGCCGGGCCATTTCTTCCGGGGGCAAAAGATGCCTATCGGCGAAGCGCTCGCGCCGGAAGCCCGCATCATCGATGGTGCAGCCTTCTCGGATGCAGGTCATGACATCCTGCAGAATGTGGCGCTCCGGCACATGATAGAGTACGTCGCCTGCGGCAACGGTCGGGACCCGGTATTGCCGGGACAGGCGATTGAATTGTTCCAGCCGAACAGCATCGTCAGGCCGCCGGCGTAAGGTCATTGCAAGATATGCGCGATCGCTGAAGGCGTCCCGAAAACGTGGAACGAAGCTGGGATGATCGACCCCATCAATGAGTATGCCGATCAGACCGTCATTGGTCGCGGTCAGATCCGACCATCCAATTGCGCACTTTCCTTTTCCTGCTCTTCGCTTACCTATTGTCAGCAATCGTGTAAGCCGTGCGTATGCGGCACGGTCGGTCGGGTACACCAACACCGACCCACCTTCGGTCAGATCCAGCCGGCAACCCACGACAAGGCGCACACCTGTATCCGCTGCCCGCTGATGGGCGCGCACGATCCCGGCGAGAGAGTTGCGATCGACGATCCCAAGCGCCGGTAAGCCCAGCATGGCGGCCTGGGCAAACAGCTCCTCTATATGGGAGGCGCCACGCAGGAAGGAGTAATTGGTGGTAACCTGAAGTTCGGCGTAGGCCACGGTGCTCACATCAGGAATACGCCCTTTCCGGTCGTCTGGGTGTCGAACAAGCGGTACGCTTCCTCTGCCTGGTCAAGACGCCATTGATGGGTGAACACACGATCCACGGGAATCTTGCGCTCGGCTATGAAGCGTGCGCATTCGGCTTGCCCGACGACCGAGAAAGTCCAGGAGCCGATCATCGTAAGCTGCTTGCGCAGGATGTCGGGGCTGACATCGATCGTGACGGTATTTCGCTCGCCTACGAAGCACATCGTGCCCCATACCTTGGTGCTGCGAATGGCGGCGATCCGTCCCTCAGGCGCACTAGAGGTATCGAGCGTGAGGTCGGCGCCGCGCCCATATGTCAGATCCTTGACGGCGCCGACCGGATCATTGGAGCGTGGATCGACGACCTCATCAGCACCGAAGTCCTTGGCGCGATCCAGCCGCGGCTGGCTGATGTCGAGCGCAATGACTCGCGCCCCCATCGCCTTCGCAAGCTGAGTCGCTGAAAGCCCGACCGGCCCCTGGCCGAAAATGGCGATCGTGTCATTGCCCGAGAGATTCATTCGCCGCAATGCACCCCAGGCGGTCCCGGTGCCGCAGGCGATTGCCGCTCCGGTTTCGAACGACAGCTCATGAGGCAGCGGTACCAGTGTATTGGCCGGCACGCAGAGATACTTTGCGTGGCCGCCATGAGCGTTATTGCCGTACACTTTCACGGGCTGTCTTTGACAGAGCTGCGACCAGCCGGAGCGGCAGTGTTCGCACAAGGTGCATCCCTGATAATGATGCACCATCACGCGTGACCCTATAGGCGCTTCCTGCTCATGCACCCCAGGTCCGCGGGCAGCGACCAGCCCGCAGGGTTCGTGTCCGGCAATCACCGGGTTCGGGTTGGCCGGCAGACCGCCGACGCTTGCACCTTTGTCGCCTTTGGGGCGCCGATATTGATGGAGGTCGCTCCCGCACATCCCGGAGGCTTTCATTTCGATCACCACCTCTCCCGGCCCTGGTGTCGGCTCGGGGAACTCCATCAGCTCCAGCTCTCGACCGCCGGTAAAAACAACACCAAGCATCGTTTCCTCCGTGTCGCTTCAGGGTGTCTCGGGCGTGCGGAACAGCAACGGAAAGGCGCTGTGTACGTGGGGCGGGGTAACAACGGGTGCATTCAAGTGCAGATATGATCGATCCAGTTGCGCCAGTTTTGTCACTCCCAGCAGGGCCATGGCTACCGCCGTTTCCTGTTCCAACAGCTCGAGCACGCGCTGCACGCCGGCCGAACCGTCCGCCGCTAGTCCGTAGCAATAGAGCCGGCCGATGGCCACAGCATCGGCCCCGAGCGCGATGGCCTTGACGATGTCTGTGCCGCGGCAAATTCCGCCGTCAATGATGACTCGGGTGCGTCCTGCGACCGCCTCCAGGACCTCAGGCAGAAGATCCATTGCCCCACGCCCATGATCGAGCTGTCGCCCACCATGGTTCGATACGTACACGACATCAACCCCATGCTGGCAAGCGAGGGCGGCATCCTCCGCTGTGGCGATGCCCTTGAGCACGAGGGGAAGAGTGTGGTGGTCCTTGTAATGCTTGACGTTGTCCCAGGAGAACGCGGCTTGATAGTGGTGTCCGGTCGCCGCGGCGCGCCAGGGCTTGATGAACCGCGCCGCTATGTCGCGCTCCCGGCGTGAGTACGCCGCGGTATCCACAGTTATTGCAAACGCGTGATAGCCGGCGTCGGCGGCACGCCGCACCACATCGTCCGTCCATGCGTCATCGCCGCGGACGTACAACTGGAAGATTTTAGGCCCTGGGATTGCGCGGGCGGACTCCTCCAGGCCGGGTCTGGTCACCGAGCTGACCATAATCGGCACGCCGAAAGCCGAAGCTCCGGCTCCAGCGCTGGCGGCCCCGCTGGGATCGAATGACTCCAACGACCCGATGGGCGCCAACAGGACGGGCAACCGCATGCGCATGCCCAATAGGGAGTGCTTGCAGTCAACCTGGGAGACGTCTCTGCAGACCTTGGGACACAGAGCGATAGCATCGAGGGCCAGCCGGTTTCGTCGCATTGTGGTCTCGGTTTCCGTCGCGCCGATCAGATAGCCCCAGATGTGGTCGGAGAGCTTCGCCCGGGCCGCGGGAATAAACTCGTGAAGTGTCTGGTACTCGCCAGTCGGGTCGGCGAGGTGCGGGGCATCGGGCATGCGTGCTCTCCGGGCGTGGTTGCGGACGTATTCGGCGCTGCTCGAATGATTACCGCAAGACTCACTCAGCTCACTCGCTTTTGTGCCGGCAATTTAACGTTCCGATAGTCAAAGTATCGCAAAGCTCCCGCTGTCGAAATTTTGGGACACTCTATGGCATTCGTCCCAAAGTCTTAAGGGAGTAGCATAGCATGAGCGTCCTGACGGTTGGCACCGGCAAGGAATTTCAGACCATCCAATCGGCCGTGGCGGCCGCCAAAGCCGGCGATACCGTCGAGGTTAATGCCGGAACGTATACCGTCGCCGATCTGAATATCACTCACGACCTCACAATAGAGGCGTCGGGCAACGGGCCGGTGAACGTCGTGGCCCCAGGCACGATCACATACGGTGGAAATGTCTCGAAGGGATTTTTCGTGATTGGAAGCGATACGACAGCCCCGAACGTGACCATCGAAGGCCTGTCGTTCTCCGGAGCGAAATCGGCACAGTCGAATGGCGCGGAGTCCGCTATCAGAGTGGCAACTTAACTTTAGTCGATGACAGCTTTGCCAACAATCAGGACGGGTTGGCGGCGTGGCCTTTTGTAGAGAACACCGGGACGGTAATTGTGCAAGGATGCACATTCAACCATAACGGTGCGGGAGATGGCCAGTCGCACAACCTCTATATCGGAGAGATCAATACCTTCATCATGGAGAATTCAATCTCCGAGAACGCCAATGTAGGACATGAAGTTAAGGACCGGGCCTTCAACAGCATAATAGAAAATAATCTGATTACCGATACCGCCACCGGCAATGCCAGCTACTCGATCGATCTGCCGGATGGGGGCAACGCACTGATCCAGGGAAACACGATTGTAAAGGGCGCTCATGCGTCAACCGGCACGGTGATTCACGTCGGCGGCGACGAGCAGCAGAATGGGGGCACGACGACGATCAGTAACAACGTGATCGTTGATAACTTCGTGCATCCGGCCGCTGTCAATGTGGTATGGAATCAGACCAATGATCCCAACGTGATCCTCTCCAACAACAACATTCTGGGCAGCCCGGTTGGTACCTTGATCTCTGGGATCGGCACTATCGGCACCGGCAACGCCAACCCGAACGGTTCGCTTATCCCACCACAGATTCTCACCGGGTTCGGGCAGCCGTCCCTGACAATCGACCTGCGGAAGGCGATCGGTAGCCAGACAGTCGCGCTGACCAAACCATATCAGACGGTGGAAGGTGGGGCGGGGTTGCTAACGATAAGCGATCCAAGCACCGCGCCCTACGCGACTATTATAGGCGGCTCTGGCGGTATCAGCGGCACCATCAAGGGCGGAGGCTCGTCCATCTACACGGCACCTGGCAGTACGAACACGATGACCCTCTACGGTTCCGATACGGTCGGTAGCGCGGGCAACGACACGATCATCGAGACGGCAGCCGATCATGCGAATATAAACGTCACCGGCACCGCCGATATTACCAATTACTCGGCGGGAACGAGTGACTTCTATGTGTTCGGAACGGCTGCTGTGCATGAGATGAATG
>CAWIDE010000033.1:0-657033 GCA_963834715.1 uncultured Pseudomonadota bacterium
GACTAGACCCGCGTTCAGGCCAGCAGGCCAGCAGCGCAGTCCGCCAGCCGCTCGATGAGCAGCGTCAAATCCCGCTGCACCGACCTGAACCGGGGCAAGCGTTCAATCCGACATTCGTCCATGTAAAGCGCCCGCGCCACCTCGATTTGCAGCGCATGAACTCCCTCGCGCGGCCGGCCGTATGTGCGGGTCACGTACCCGCCCGCATAGGGATCATTCCGCCGCACACTGTACCCCAGCTCCCTCAGCACCTGCTCGACATACCGGGTGATACGTGGCGCGCACGCCGTCCCATGCGCATCCCCAAGCACCACATCCACGCCGCCGCGGGCGCGGACCACCCCGACCGGCGCCGGCATAGAGTGACAGTCAACAAGAATGCACCCGCCGAATACGGCGCAGGTGGCCCCGATCAGGGCGGAAAGCGTGTCGTGGTACGGCTGCCAGCACGTCCGCACCCGGTACTCCGCCTCGGCAAACGTCAGCTTGTCACGGTAAATGGCTTCTCCGGACGCAACTACCCGTGCGATTGTCCCGAGTTCCCGCCCCCACTCGCGTGCTCGTGGTGTTTACCCACGGCGGAAGCGCGTCGTTGAACATCGTGGGATCGAGTTCCCACGGTTCCCGGTTCGGGTCACAATAGGCCCGGGGGAAGCTGGCGGTTAGTAAAGGAGCACCGTAACCCGGCGCCGCAGCAAACAATTCGTCAACAAAACCGTCCTCACTACGTCGGAGGCTGATCGCGTCGAGGCGCGCGGCGGACAGGAAGGAGACAGGATAGGATCGCCCCGAGTGCGGCGAGGCAAAGACGACCGGCGTGGTCTGGCATACCGGACGGTGAACCGCCAAGGGTGCAGACTCAGCCACAACAGCAGCGGATACCGGAACGTCCATACCACTATTCAACAATCGCGCCGCTCGATTGTCATCACCACTCGCGCGCTTTTTCGAGCTGATATGGCCGGCTGTGGTTCAGGCGCCGCATAGTGGGCGCGACAGGGACTGGGCCTGTGCTGTCAACGTACGCGATAGTTTGCAGATTTCCGTCATTTTGTTGTTCTAAATCGACATTACGGATGCGGGCCGTCCAGTTTTGTCCAGTTTTTCTCAAGCTACCAGCTTCATGGCCTCCGCCTGATGCTCTACCGAGACGGCGGCATATCACTCCACCGTGCGGATGGCGCGATCCTGCGATGGCAGAGCAAGCCCGCCTCCACCGCCTGCTCAATGGAGCAGGGCTGGCCTCTCCACTGGAATTCCTGAAGCTCGGAATTCCAGGTGACCCCATGGCGAGCGAGATTGGCGGCAATCACCCGCCCCGCAGAGCACTATGAAGCTCTCATGTACTTTTTCCCAATCTGTTGGGCTGCGCCCCGGGATAGCGGTGCTGTCTGCTTGGCATTGTGGACGCAATGATACACCCCCGATCGCCCCAGCCGGCTTAGACAAAGTGCGCTGGAATGGGGGCGTCCGGGCGTGGCATCGCTTCGGATTGGCTGCCTTCGGCGCTTAGCGCTGGCCCAGAGGAGGTGGCCATGCGGTCGGGAGGGGTTGTAGGAAGAGGCACCTCCCCTGCCCTCTCCCAGAACCGCTTTCGGGATATTGCCGGAATTTCGGCAGTATCTACCGCAGGTTTGCGCGGTCGGGGGTGCCGAGGCCAACCGCTCCGGTATCCCACGCCACCGCTCCATCTGCTCCTGCAGCTTCGCAATCATGTCGTCCTTCGCGGTGCCTTGCCCTCCATTGGTCCTAGCATGTAGGAGGGAAGATGCCAGCTCAGTTGATTAATCTGCTCTTTGGCCTTCTGGCGTTCGCGCTCATGGTTCCGTTTGCCGTGGTCTGCGCTTGGTTCGAGGCCCGGAGGCGATATTGGGCCATGGCCTCCTCGGGGTGCGCCGGGGTTGTGGTCTTTCTGGTAGTGGTGGCGGCCTCGGCACGCTGGGCGTGGGTTGGGTAGCCCCGTTGTTTCTAGTTACCCCAGACCGCGCCTCCGGCCTTGCACAAGCGGCCTAATCTTTTCCCCTCCCCCTGACCCTGAAAGCAGCCTGGAAGCCGGCCTTTCCCGCTGTCCACCACGTCCAGATTTTGTCCACTTCCTGCGGGCCAAAGGGGCCTTCATTGGCCTTTCGTGTCCAATCCTGTCCAAATTAGATGGCTGATTTCTGAAGGCTCTTGGTGGGCGCGACAGGGATTGAACCTGTGACCCCTACGATGTCAACGTAGTGCTCTCCCGCTGAGCTACGCGCCCTCCGGCCCGCTGCTTCTAGCCTCCGGTTGCGGTCCAGGCAACCTCGTCCAGCTTCGGCCTGTTGCCTGAGTCGCCAGCCGGGTATCATGCCCGGCTGATCAGGGGAGAAACGTTCGGCCATATGCGACAGGACATGGAATTCGACTTTATTATCGTGGGCGCCGGCTCCGCTGGGTGCGTGCTTGCCCAATCCGAGGCCTATGAACTCGAAGCCGACAAGTATCACGCCAAGGGTGGTCCACTCTCGGTCTCGAAACTGCGCTCCCGGCATGAACTGAACGACGCTTTCATCGCCGGCGCGCAGAAGCTCGGGTATCCTTTCAATCCCGATTTCAATGGCGAAACCCAGGAAGGGGTGGGCAAGCTCCATCTTACGGTGCGCGGCATGCGCCGCTGCAGCGCCGCCGTGGCCTTTCTGCGCCCGGCCGTGAAGCGGCCCAAACTCAAAGTGGAGACCAAGGCGTCGGCGCACCGTGTGCTGTTCGAGGGTAGGCGGGCCGCCGGTGTGGAATTCTCCCAACTCGGTGGCATCCGTCGCGTGCGTGCCAGGCGCGAGGTCATACTGGCCGGCGGCTCCATCAACTCGCCCCAGTTATTGCAGCTCTCAGGTGTTGGTCCGGGCGCCTTGCTCCAGTCGCTGGGTCTTCCTGTGGTGCATGACCTTCCCGGTGTCGGCGAAAACCCGCAGGACCATATTGGCGGTCGGGTGGTCTACAAGGCGCGCAAGCGCAACACCTATAACGACATCCAGCACAACTGGCTGCTCTCGGTACACGCCGGCATCCAATATGCGATCGCGCGTGGCGGCCCGCTGATGACTGGTGCAGGGCCGATCGGGCTGTTCGTGCGTACGAGGCCGGAGCTGGCTTCCCCGGACGTGCAATATCAGTTCTTTGCGGGTAGCCTCGAGAAGGCAGGCGACCCGCTGCACCGCTGGCCGGGGTGCCAGGGCGTGACGATCCCGTGCCGCCCCGAGAGCCGCGGCTGGCTCCGCATCCGAACGCCCAACCCCATGGACCCGCCCGTGATCCAGCCGAACTATCTGGCGACCCAGGGCGATCGCGATACGATGGTAGCCGGCTGCCGGATCCTTCGCCGGGTATTTGAGACCGCCGCCATGCGCGAGCTAGTGACTGAGGAATACATGCCCGGCGAAGCGGTGCAGAGTGACGAGGACTGGCTTGAACATGTCCGCAACACTTCCGGAACGACTTATCACCAGACCAGCACCTGCACGATGGGCACCCACCCGCGCGCCGTGGTTGACCCGGAATTGCGGGTCTATGGGGTCAAGGGGCTGCGCGTGGCCGATGCCTCGGTGATGCCGACCGTGATCTCCGGTAACACCAATGCGGCGACCATTATGATCGCCGAAAAGGCGGCGGAAATAATCCTGAGGGGCTGACCTGAGGGGATGGAAGCACGCCCCCGCAACTGCGGGCCGGCGGGCGGCCCACCAGTCTCCGCGCGCTAGCGCCCCGAATGAGCGGTACCACTCCTGCGGGCAGCGGACTGCAACCCTTGCCACCCAAACCCGGTTCTTGTGCAGGTGCAATTTCCAAGGCACTTCCGATGGCACCAACCCGCGGCCGAAAACTGGCAGCCTTTCTGGCGCCGCACCAACGATCAGATCCCCTCAACCGAGCGCTCCCCTGAGATCGAATAGCCGAAGGGTCTTCCGCTCAGTGGTCTGGGTCAACATTGTGGCGCGGCAAACCATATTTCCGCTTCGCGTCGGGACCAGAACTCCATTTCCCGGAAGGAGAACGCGTATGACATGCTCTCGGTTATTACGCTGCTGTAGCGCATTGGCGCTGGCCGCAGGTTTGGCGGTGCCCGCGGCGCTCCCTGCTGCCGCTCAGCCGTGGCACGACTATCACCACGGCTACTATTATCATCATGACCATGGGAATAATACCGGGGCCGTGATCGGCGGCGCGCTGCTCGGGCTTGGCGTGGGCGCCGCTCTCGGGAGCGTTCTTGCTGCGCCGCCACAGGCCTATGCCCCGCCACCTCCGGTTTACTACGCGGCACCGCCGCCGCCGGCGTACTACGCCCCGCCGCCGCCGGCCGGATATGGCTACTACGGCCCACCAGCCGGCTACTGAAAGTTGATGAAAGGAAAACCGATGAAGATCCGAACGGTCTTGCCTGTTCTCGGCCTCGGCGCCCTGCTCGCCGGTTCGCCTGCGGCGCTCGCACAGAATGCATCGCCGCCCGAGACCAATCTCCCGCCGAAGGTCGAGACGCGTGTGCAGCAGCACATCAGCCAACTTCACAAGCAGCTTGAGATTACGCCCGCGCAGCAGTCCCAATGGGATCAGTTCGCACAGGTGATGCAGCAGAACGCCGCTGACATGCGGAGCGCCATCGAGCAGCGCGGCCAGGAACTCAACTCCATGACCGCGTTGCAGGACATGCAATCCTACACCCACCTCGCTGACGTGCATGCCGAGGACATGCACCGGCTTACGGCAGCGTTCGAGCAGCTCTACAATTCACTGACCCCACAGCAGCGCCAAAACGCGGATGAGGTGTTCCGCTACCGTGCCGAGACCAGGGCCAGCCGCCATGGCGGCGCCCACGGCTGAGTCATACCGGCCAGCCTTTCGGCTGACCGGTATTGAGTTTTGGTTTCGCGCGTAGGCCCCACGCCAACCCTGCGCGCGATACCGTTCCGCATGAGTTCAAGCCTCATGCTGCGCGATATCGACGCTGGCCTCTCGCTATTGCCGAGAGGCCAGCCGCCTTGCCGCCCCACTGGGCAGTCTCTACCGTCCTGTGGAAAACGCAGGAGTATGACATGCCCGAGATTCCCAACCGGCCGGAGTATCAGAGCGACCTGTTCAAGAAGGGCCTGGCAGTCCGGCGCGATGTGCTGGGAGCCGATTACGTCGATGGTTCCCTCGCGCGGGCGGATGATTTCAATGCCGCGTTTCAGCAGCTCACGACCGAGATGGCGTGGGGGACGATCTGGACACGCCCCGGATTGCCACGGAAGACCCGCAGTATCCTGAACATCGGCATGTTGGTAGCGTTGAACCGCGGAGCGGAGCTGCGGCTGCATGTGCGAGCCGCGCTGACCAACGGAGTCACGCGGGAGGAGATAAAGGAGATCCTGCTACAAGCCGGTGTGTATTGCGGCATTCCCGCCTGCCTGGAGGCGTTCAGGATCGCCACGGAGGTGTTTAAGGAGGTGGACGAGAAGGCGCGCGGCTGATGGCGATCAATCCCGAGATCGATTTCGTCGGGATCGGCAACATGGGCTGGCGGCTTGCCCTGGTGCATGCGGGCTTCACCGTGGATGTGAACGATTCCCGGTGCGAGGTCGCGAACAACTTCGTCCAGCAGGGTCGGCGGCGATGCCCCGGACGGGTTGCGGGAGCTCGCTGCGCGATCGGCAGTGATCATCACCGTGCCGCCGACCAGCACCATCGTGCGCCGGGTATTGGCCGAGGACGACGATAACATTCTGGCTGGCATGCCCCCCGGGACGGTGATCATCGAGATGTCCTCGGGTGAGCCGGCGGTTACGCAGGAACTAGCAGAGCAGGTGAGGGCGCTTGGGAATATTTGGGGTAGGAAGGCCGGTGAACTCGAGTAGAGCGCCACCGGTCAGGCTGCCCGATATCGCCGGGAGCCGCGTGCCTGCAACTACGGCTGGACTGTGTCGGGGCTAAGCTTCGCGAAGTCTCCGACGCTGGCCACAACCTGCTGGCGGTAGGTGTTCCAATCGATCCTGTGTGCATGAAACCTCCTTCGTGATGTTGTGGAACGTACAGTACCAATCCTATCTCCGGAGTGTCACTGGTCTTCGTTATGATGGACGCGCCGATGGATTTCACGATAGGAGACTCGCGAAGCCAAGGATTGCGTGGAATTGACTATACGTCTGATACAGATGCTGACCGCGTGCTTATTGCGGTAGCGCTCGGCGCAGTCGAACAACCTGTAACCAACCTGAAGTGCCGTCACCACACCATACCGAGTGGCGTCCGGATCGGGAATCTCTGCCAACGATCCACGCGTCCGCGGGTGTAGGCATAGCGTTAGTTCCTTGCTGTCTCTGTTGGTTTGCGGCAGCGCTCACGCCCACGCAACCATCCGACGCACAAGCCTTCCCGGCGCTCTCCTATGCGCAAAAGTGTACGGCAGACCGCGAGGAACAAGTGCGCGGCAGCAGGAATCACTTTAGCGCCGGGCCAAAACCCGAGCGATGACCGAAGAGACGATGAGCTGTCGCTCGCTGCCGGAAAAGATCCCTGCCGGTCATGTTCCTTCACGGGGGTTGCGGTTCTTATTCGCCCTCCCGTGCGTTTCGAGTTCGCCCCTGGCTATCCGCGCGCTGGTCCAGATCACGGTGCTGTGAAAACCTCCAACGCATCAGGTGCGGCACTGGGTCTTCGCATCGGCCTTACGGTGATCGTGGGCTTTCACGCGTTGGACAGCGCCTTCACCTCGTCGCGCCAGTTATGCTGCTCTTTGAAGCCGAGCACCTCGCGCACCTTGCGATTGGAGAGCGGCGCTTCGTTGCCGATCATCGGCCGGGTCACGGGCACGCCCGGGCACCATTTCGCCAGAAACTCCGCGGTGGGAAGATCGGCCGTGATAGTGTCGTTGACAGCGTTGAAGACCTGGAAGCCGAGCCCGTCCTTCTGCAGGCAGAGATGCACGATCTGCCCGAGATCGCGCGCATCGATGTAACTCCAGGCATTCCGCTTCCGAGAAGGCGGGTCGGCGACAAAGCCGGGAAAGCGATTGTATTCGTGCGGCTCAATAACATTACCGATGCGCACCGCATAAATATCGGCGCCAAAGCGCATTGCGAAGGCGCGCGCCGTGTGCTCGTTGACGATCTTGGAGAGACCATAACTATCCATCGGGTCCACGTCGTAATCCTCCTCCAGCGGGAAACTGTGGAAATCCTTGTCGCCTTCCGCAAAGCATACGCCATAGGTGGTTTCGCTCGACGCAATCACGACCTTTCGGATACCGAACTTCATCGCCGCCTCGATAACGTTGTACGTGCCCATGACATTAACACGGTAAGTCTCGTTATCGGCTTTAATGAACACACGGGGGATGGCTGCGAAATGCACGACGGCATCGACGGGACCGGGTGGTTTTCCGGCTTGCAGACCCCTTCTGCCGAAATGCATGGTCATGGCATTGAACACCTGACCGCTGTCGGTTACGTCTCCGACGAGCGAGAAGATATCCGGGTTCGCAAAAGGCTGCAGATCGAAATTTAAGATTTCGTAACCCTGGCCGAGCAGCCATGGCAATACGTGGCGACCGGCTTTGCCGGTTCCGCCGGTGAACATGATCCTCTTGGCCACTGCCGTCTCCTACGTCCGGATGCGATGGGCTTTCATCCTCGCCGGGGGAAGGATAACCCCATACTGCACTTGCCGGCGAGCTGCGGGCTCATTTCGCTTCCGCACAACACCAGGACTTTATGCTGTCAGCTTCGGGGAGAACGGTAGTAAAGAGCGGAACGAAACTTTGCGGGATTTGGCGCGCCTACCGCTATTCAGGTCCCACCCTGAAGGCGCCTCCCGGCACTTGAAGGGCCGCCACGGTTTCCCTAAACGACTTCCCGCCTCCTAAACAACTCGTGGTGGTTAACATGGATGATGATCTTCCGCTCGGCCAATGCGCCTTCATCTTTGTCATCGTCGCCCTCGCAATTGCCGGCCTCGTGATGGTCAGCTTCGCCGGCGGCTGGTACTGGCCGGGTATCGTGGTTTTCGTCATCTCCGTCCTGGCTGGGTTCTACGCCGTCAAACGCTATTACGACCGCCAGGACCTGCTGCGGCACCAGCACTGACGTGTCGACCTCCACCTGGGACCCCACGCAGTACCTGCGCTTCGGCGGCGAGCGGCTGCGTCCGGCGCTCGATCTGTTGGCCCAGGTCAGTATCGAGCGTCCGCGCTTCGTGGTTGACCTCGGCTGCGGCGCCGGCAACGTGACGGCAATCCTCAAGCAGCGCTTTCCAGCCGCCGAGGTCCTCGGCATCGACGGGTCTCCCCCCATGCTGCAGAAGGCGAGGGCTGCCGCGCCGTACTGCAGCTTTCTGGAGGCCGACATCCGTTTATGGCAACCGGACCGGCCGCCCGACCTTGTTTTCTCCAACGCGGCGTTTCACTGGCTGCCCAATCACGGCATGCTGTTTCCACGGCTCGTTAGCCTGCTCGCCCCCGGCGGCATGCTGGCTGTGCAGATGCCGGCGATGCACGACGCGCCTTTCCGCCGCCTGCAATCACTCGTCGCTTCCGAAGGTCCCTGGGCCGAAGCCCTGCACGGCGTCTGCTCGGCCCCGGACATCCCTCCGGCCACCGCCTACTGGGATCTGCTCCGGCCGCATGTGGGCCGCATCGATATGTGGGAAACTACCTATTTCCATGCACTCCAGGGCAACGATGCCGTCCTGGAGTGGGCGAGCGGCAGCAGCCTGCGCCCGTTTCTGGATATTTTGTCGGCCGATCTGCGCGGCGCCTTCCGTCAAGCCTACGCAGAGGCGATCCGCCCGCACTATCCCCCGCGTCCCGACGGTTCGACGCTACTGCCGTTCCGCCGGTTGTTCATGATTGCAATACGCGATTAATGGCGCCACCCTCACCGTCCGGGTAGCTTGTCAACGCAAGTGCCGCACTATCGCCTTTTCCGGATTAGTAGTTTGGCAAATCGTTCCGACAAGAAGAAGGCGCCCGCATTCTGGCAAATGCGAGCACCTTTGGAGTTCGTCGGGACAGCGGCGTTATCGTGACTGTCCTCACCCCGCACTCAAAGTAAAAATTGGGTCCCAATCTGAACTTTTTCGACAGTGTTGCCTGGCGGTCTCCACACTTTTGTGTGGCGTACTTACGTTAAATCAAGTGGCTGCCTGAGGAATCACGTTTCTGGAAACAGACAACCGCCCAGCAATCACCATGCCTGCAGTTCCCGGATCGGGGAGGGCGTCGGATGGATATCGAACCGGAGCAGTATCGCGCCCTGGCAGAGACGGCCGAAAACCTGAAGCAGGTCCGAAAAAGGTTAGACTACTGTGGTTCCAAGTGATGCCCCAGAAATTCGACGGGCAGAGCGTCACCGCGTCCTGGCAGACGTGTACGCGCGGGCGTGTGAAAGCGAGGCTGATCCAACCTTCAAGGAATTATATCACCGTCTTGCTGAGGGCTACTACATGCTGGCAGCGAGTTATGGGAGTGAGGCACAGATGGGCAGACTGCGAGTAAAGAAGAACCACTAAAACAAGCGGCCTGAAATAACGGATCCACGGCGCAGCACCACCGTTGCCGCTTCTCGATGAGATGGTTTCCTACACGTGGCCACTCAGCACCGATCGCATCGCCGCCAGCGCCTCTTCCACCTGCGCCCGCTCCACATCCAGGTGCAGGCACCCCCGGCCGCGATATTTGCCTGCCGTTGAAACCAACACCCCATGCTGCCTTAGCCGTCCAGCAAACTCGGCTGCCGTCAGTCCGGTGCCCGAAGTGTCGAAGAAGATGAGGTTCGTCTCCGGCTCCTCCTCCACGGCCACGCCGGGCAGCACCGCCATCCCCCGGGCCAGGGTTCTTGCATTCGCATGGTCCTCAGCGAGGCGCGCGACATTGTGATCCAGCGCATACAGGCACGCCGCCGCGCAGATCCCGCCCTGCCGCAGCGCCCCGCCCAACCGCTGTTTCCATCGCCATGCCTGTCCGATAAACGCTTTGGACCCAGCCAACACGGCCCCCAAGGGCGCGCCCAGCCCTTTGGTAAAATCCACCCACACGCTATCAAACCCGCTTGCCTGCTCTGTTGCGGGCACGCCCAAAGCCACCGCTGCGTTGAATAGCCGCGCGCCGTCCATATGGGTCGCCAGCCCATGTGCATGGGCGCAGCCCGCCACTTCGTCCAACTGCGCCATTGGCCAGCACGAACCGCCTCCGCGGTTCGAGGTCTGCTCCACCACCACCAGCCGCTGCGGAGGGCTGTACCGCCCCACCGGCCGAATCGCTGCCTCGAGCGTGGTGGCGGTAAACATCCCGCGGGCGCCGGGCAGCCCTGTCACTATCACGCCGGCAACGGCCCCTGGCCCGCCCGCCTCGCTGCCTTGAACGTGGGCCGTCGCGTGCGCTAGCACTTCGTCGCCCGGCCGGCAATGCACGGCCAGAGCGATCTGGTTACACATAGTACCAGAGGGCAGGAACACCGCCGCTTCCTTGCCCAAGAGTGCAGCCACCCGGTCGCATAAGGCCCAGATCGTCGGGTCAGAACCCGCCTGCTCGTCCCCGACCTCGGCCGCCATCATGGCTTGCTTCATTGCGGCGGATGGCCTGGTCTGGGTGTCCGAAGACAGGTTGACCCGAATCGGCACCCGGAAATCAAATCGGGAAGGCTCATACGTCATGATTGCGCGTTACCTCTTTGTTCACTCTTTCCTGCCATGATGGTCGTAAAGCTCGCGTACGCAAGGCCATGGCTTAGTGGTTTCGTTCGTATCTTTCTTCCACAGCTTCTTTCTTCCACAGCTGCTGGGCCCACCGAGGCGCACCGAACGGGGCCGCGTAATGTTCTCGTTTTGTTGCGACGATTTATGGGATACGCTCCTCAAGCGAGATAAACTTGCACCAAAGAGAGATATACGTTAGCCACTTAGGCTCGAATCCTAAGTGGCCATCTCAACAGGTGGGGACAGGCCCGCCTCGGGTAATGCTTGGTATTTGCGGTCGATAACCATGTCGGAGGTTCTGAGCGGATGACTTGTCGGCAACTGCGTTCTTCGTCCCTCCTCATGCCATACGCACGCGCCCTCACCTGTGCCGCCGCACTCGCTTTACTGTCTGCCTGCGCGAGCCAGGGTCCTACCGCTTCGGTCGATGACAACCAGACCGCCGCCGCCATGCAATACGCTGCCCACGCGCGCGGTGACTACACGCCTCCCGGCCCGCCGGACGATCCCTGGGGTCCCTATATCCACGAAGCCGCCAAGCGATTCGATGTCCCTGACCATTGGATTTGCTCCGTCATGGCCGTAGAATCCAATGGCCAGGAATATCAGGACGGCCATTTTATCATTTCGCCCAAGGGCGCCATGGGCCTGATGCAGGTTATGCCCGCCACGTACGATGATATGCGCCAGGAGTACAACCTCGGTGACGACCCCTACGATCCACACAATAATATTCTCGCCGGCACCGCTTACCTGCGCCAAATGTACGACATGTACGGTTATCCCGGCTTTCTGGCCGCGTACAATGCCGGGCCCCATCGCCTCGATGATTATCTTAGCAACGAACGTCCGCTGCCCGCCGAGACCCGCCGCTACGTCGCGATGATCGCACCGAACATCGAAGGGATCTACCCCGACCGTCGCTCGCCGGCTGAGGCCTATGCGATGAACCACATCCCCATCGATATTCCGCCGGGCACGCGATATGGAGGTATCGTGCAGGTGGCGGAAAGCCGCTCCCGCTCTACGCATCACCACAACGTTCGCCTAGCTCGCCTGCCCGAACCGCCCCCGGCACCCGCGCCCGCTCCGCGCCTCTTACTGGCCAGCAATGGCCCGGCCCGGCACGAGGGTCGGCGCCACGGTTTCCACCTGATCTCCCAGGCCTATGCCGAACCTGCCCCCGCCAGCCACGGCGCCGGATGGGCCGTGCAGGTCGGCGCCTACGGCCGCCAGTACCGAGGCGGTATCAGCAGTCCACCTCGCCAGGGAGGAGGCGCACGCCGAGCTCGGCTCTGCCCATAGCATCGTCGCCAGCGTCCACGCCGTGCACGCAACGCTCTGGCGCGCCCGTCTGACCGGGCTTTCCCGCGACTCCGCCGTGCGCGCCTGCGCAGCCCTTGCCCGCTCGCGAAAAGGCTGCATCGTCCTCTCCCCGGAAGCGCAAAGTTAGCCGCCCGGCGGCGTTGCGAGCGTAGCGGCCTCCCCGCCGCCGCAGGTTGACACTTTCACTGTGTGCCCCCATACTTCGCCAAATGGTAAAGTATGAGGGCGCACAGATCGGTCGTACTTTTGCTGCGCTGACCGACCCTACCCGGCGCGCCATCCTCGTCCATCTCGCCAGCCAAGGCAGCGCATCGATCAGCGAACTGGCCGGCCCGTTCGCTATCAAGCTGCCGGCCGTGATGAAACATCTCGACGTGCTAGGCGCTGCCGGCCTTATCGCCCGTTCCAAGCATGGACGCACGGTTACGGTGCGCCTCCAGCCGGAGCCGATGCGGGAAGCGCTGGAATGGCTGCGTCGCTACGAACGCTTCTGGTCCCCCCGCCTTGGCCGGCTTGCTGCCTATGCCGAGCGTAAGGAAGCGGAGGCCCGCAAGGAGGGCGCATGACCAGCCTGACCCTGGTACGCCATATCGCCGCGCGGCCGGCCATCGTTTTTGACGCGCTGACCACTCCGGAAGGTATTGCCTGCTGGTGGGGACCGGACGCCGGCCCCGTATTGGTCGCTGAAACTGATCTCCGCGTCGGCGGGCGCTACCGCGTCCGGTTTCGAATGCTGGACGGCAGCGAACATGAGAGTGCCGGCGAATATCTGGAGTTCGAGCCGCCGTTGCGGATCGTCATGAGTTGGCGCTGGCTGGAGGGTGGGGATGATCCAGGCGGATCACGACTGGAATTCCACTTGCGGGCTATTGCCGAAGGTACCGAACTGACGTTGACCCATTCCCGTCTGCACAGTGAGGCGGCGCGCCGCAGCCACGAGCAGGGATGGAGCGGTGCGCTGGATAAGTTGGAAAGGTATTTTTTACTACAGCGCGGAGGAAACAAGCCATGATCACACATCAGGTCGCCTCAAGAGAGCAATGGATGGAAGCGCGGCGCACGCTGCTTGCGGAAGAAAAGGCATGGACCCGCGAGCGGGACCGGCTGGCGGCAAAGCTTCGTGCCCTGCCCTGGGTCAAGGTTGAGAAACAGTATGTGTTCGACGCGCCGGAAGGGAAGGTAACGCTCGCTCATCTGTTCGATGGCCGCAGCCAGCTCATCGTTTATCATTTTATGTTTGGCCCCGAGTGGGAGGAAGGCTGCGTCGGATGCTCATTGTTCTGCGATCATGTTGATGGCCCGCGTCAGCACTTCGAACATCACGACGTCAGTTTCGTCGCTGTGTCGCGCGCCCCGATCGCGAAGCTTGAGGCGTACCGAAGACGGATGGAGTGGAAGTTCCGGTGGGTCTCGTCACTCAACAACGATTTCAACTTCGACTATAATGTTTCCTTCCCCGATGGCACGCGCGACGGCGGCGTGTTTTACAATTTCGAACGACGGCCCGATCCCGAAGTGGACGAGCTCTCAGGCCGGAGCGTGTTCTTCAGGGACGATGACGGAACTATCTATCACACCTATTCGAACTATGGCCGGGGCGGTGAGCCTTTCCTCAGCGTTTACGCCTTCCTCGATATGGTTCCAAAAGGCCGCGATGAGACCAAGCGCGGCAACCTGACGGACTGGGTCAAGCGGCACGATCAATACCCGCAACCATGAAAATCACCCGCATCGACGCCTTTCAGGTCCAATGGTCACCAACCGACAAACCGGCGCAGCGCAGCGCCTTCGTCCACGTGCATACCGATGAGGGGATCAGCGGTCTGGGTGAAGCCTCGCCGATGCAAGGCGGGCGGGCCTCGCTCGGCATGATCGTGCACGACATTGCGCCGCGGCTGATCGGGCAGGACCCGCTGGATCATGCGGTGCTGCTGGATACGGCGGTCCATGCGTTGGCGAAGCTCGGGCCGGAAGGCGCACTGACCGGCGCGCTAGCCGGGTTGGACATCGCACTCTGGGACATTAAGGGAAAGCTGACCAACCTGCCGCTTTACAAACTGCTGGGCGGCGCGTGGCGAACCGTCCTGCCCTTCTATGCCTCGATTGGCGGCAACGCTGACCGCCCACCCGACGACGTGTTGCGTGTGGTCGAGCGCCGGCTTCAGGACAAGCCGGCCGCGGTGAAAATCCGTTTCGACAACAACCGTACGCGGCTGGACGCGGATATTTCGGGCGATATTGCCAAGGCGCGCGCCGTGCGGAAGCTGGTCGGCAATGACTTCCCCCTCGCGTTCGATGCCAACAACGGATACACGACGGGCGGCGCCATTCGGGTCGGCCGAGCTTTGGAGGAACTCGGTTATTGGTGGTTCGAGGAACCGGTCCAGCACTACCATCCCAAGGCAATGGGCGAGCTCGCACAGAAGCTCGATATCACGGTCTCGGCCGGCGAGCAGACCTACACGCTTGCCGCACTCGCCGACCTGATCGACGCCGGGGTGCGGATGGTGCAGCCGGACATCGTGAAAATGGGCGGGATTACCGGGTTGATGCGCTGTGCCGCGGTGGCGCACGCGCGTGGGGTCGAGCTGGTGCCGCATCAGACCCAGCCCACAGTTGGTCACATGGCTAATTTGCATTTTGCAGCGACACAGTTACATGCCACAAAGCCGTGCGAGTGGAACGACCCGACTTCCCGCACTCACGCAGTGTTCGGTAACCCGCCGCAACCGGTGGACGGGTTATTTCATCTGCCGAGCAGACCGGGTCTGGGGCTGGAGTTGAATGAGGCGGAATTGTCGGCTTTGTCCGTGCCGTTGGATGCTTGAGAGCGATAGAGTCCTTCAGTCCGAGCGGCGTTGCGTTTCGGGCCGATCTGGCGCAGCGCCTGACCAAACCACCCCGGATCGGGGTCCGCGGCATGGATCGCTTCGTCGGGTCGGGAGCGTCGACGGGATAACTAACAAGAAAATGGTAGGCCGGTGCAGGACACCCCGACCTCAGCTCAAGCCTCTCCACCCCTAGGGGCGGAGACGGAGGAGATCCGGTGCGCCCACTTTATGTACAGCGGGACGACGCAGGCCGATACGGAACTCGCAATGACGTAGGGGTTGAGGCGGAGAGCACAGAACTATTGTCCAGCTTCCCCGTGGCTCCCAGATTCAGATGCCGGAAGGAGGCGGTAACCATGGCGATCACTCTCAACCACACGATCGTGCCGTCGCACGACAAAGAGGAATCGGCACGCTTTTTCGCCGACATCTTCGGCTTGGCTTACGACGGGCCGAAAGGGCATTTCGCCCCAGTGCAGGTCAACGCCGATCTCACTCTCGATTTCGACACTGGTACCAACTTCGAGCGGCATCATTACGCATTCCACGTCGATGATGCTACGTTTGATGCTATCCTTGGGCGCGTCCGCACCGCCGGAATCGTGTACGGCAGCGACCCGTGGCACACCGAGAATCGCGAATTGAATGACTGGAACGGCGGGCGCGGGTTTTACTTCCGCGACCCCAATGGACACCTGTTAGAGTTGCTCACGCGCGCCTAACCCATTCTTGCCACGCCACGCCTTTAACCCGGCGTGGCTGTGCCCCAGGCACTCCCCTCGCCAGCTCACCGGGCCGGCCGAACAGCCAACCTTGGCCGTACTCGACCCCGAGCCCACGCATGATCTCGGCGACTTCCTCCGTCTCGATCTGCTCTGCAATCGCTTTGGCGCCAACGTTCAGCGACAGATCGACCATGGCGGCCACGAAGCCTCGGTCGCGCTCGTTCTCGGCGGCGTTGCGCACATAACTGCCATCAACCTTTACGTCATCCACCTGGAAATGCCGCAAGTACTGGAACGCCGCAGCGCCGGCGCCAAAATCGTCGATGCAGACCCGTACGCCGCGTTCCCGCAGTGCATGGATCGTCTCGGCTGCAGCCGCCGTATCCTCGATTTCGGCGGTCTCGGTGATCTCGGCCAGCAGATCCCCGCCGCTGCGTGACCGGAACCGCGTAATACCCTCCAGCAGGCGGCTGCGAAACTCCGAATTTTGCACCGATAGGCCGGACAGGTTGAAGGCGATATCGGCGCGAGAGACGCTGGCCGCCTCGCTGGCTGCATTGAAGACGGCCCAATCGAGCTCGTCCGTAAGGCCCACCATCTCGGCCAGGGTAACCATCTCGCCCGGCAACTCCCCCGCGGGACCACCCGGGACCTTCTCGGGGCGGAGCAACGCCTCATAGTGCTTGGCGCAACGCTCATGCAGGCTCACCACAGGCTGGAACGCGAGGCGAAATCTGCGTTCGACAAGCACCCGGCGGAGTGCGAGGGTGCGTTCGCTGGCGGCAGATAGGAACCCGGCCAAGCCGTTTGCAAACCCGGCCTGATCAAGGGCCGTGGGACCCCCCCGGGAGAAGCTCGAAAGCGCGTACCGCAGGGCCCGCACCGCTTGCGCCTGGGAGATTCCTTGGGCGGCCTCCCCGGCCAGCGGAATTCGCTGCCCAGACGCTACCATGGCAGTAATCCCACGCCGGAGTAGCGCCGCCTGCGCACTGACGACCACATCGGCGAGCGCCCCATCCGTGGCCGAGTCGGAGGCATGAAGCAGCCCAAACCGCCCCGGGGACAGCTCCGCCGCCAGGATGCCCGCGCCGGCATGCTCCAAGAGCACTGTGGCGATCTCCGCCCCTCGGGCATTCGCCCCTTTGGCAGCGACGACCTCCAGCAGCTCCAGTTCAGGCAGGTCCGTACCTGCCTCGGTGCAGGCGCTGCGCAGCCGCGCTTCCGCTTCCCGCACAAGTGTCGCGGCCGAGCAAACTCCCGGCGCCGTTAGCTGCGGAGATTGCGGCACAGGCCCAAAGCTCAGGCACAGGAGCTGTTTGCCCTGTGTGCCGGACCGGCAGAGGCCCGAGACAATCTGTGGCGTCCCCGCTTTATCCGAAAGGCGGAGTGCCAGCGGGCTGATGCGGCCTCGCGCAGCGATCAGCGCGAGGGAAGTGGCCAGTACGGGACGATCCTCCGCCGCCACCACCGCGGACAGCGGCTGGCCGACAAAGCTCTCCGGTTCGCAACCGAAGCGGCTTCGGAAGGCCCCGGCCGCGAACGTTATCCGGCCATCAATAGTGGCTTCCAGCAGAAGATCGGCGCCGGCGAAGGCGAAGGCGACGAAGCGCTGGCGATCGTCGCGTAGCCGTTCTTCTAATGCGGTATGGGGGTCCGCAGACCTCACCATGACACCGGCCGCCATTGCTCTCGCAATTCCCGGCTCGGTTCGTGGGGCCCGGAGCGTGCTCTGTTCGCTCCCGGGATCATGGCGCCAGTGCGCCAATCTTCGTTCAGCAACACGCTCCTCCGGGGCGGGCCCCCTGAAGTCGGCTCGATCGCTCCCGCGCCGGCCCCTTCATAATACGCCAGCGGCAGCATCCCCCCGATTTGCCTCAGGGCAAGCCGGCGAGCCTGGTCCGATTCAGCCCGTTGCCAAGTCCGGCAAATCGGCTCCCAATCATCGAGCAGCCAGTCCGTGCGATAGATCCGCTGGGCCAGCCGGCCCGGAGCCATTCGCCACTCCCTCAGCAAAGCGGCGACGTCGCGTAATTCCTCCTGCGCCTCCGCAAGTGTCCGGCCAGCCTCTTGCGAGGTAAGTGTCGCGCAGGCCAGGTACCAGGCTGGCAAGCGGGGCCGTCACTTCATCCGAGCGCATGCTCCAGGTTTTCATGCTGTTGCAGAGGCGCTGAACGGCCTCCAGCAAGGCGGACAACCGGGGCCGTGGTGACTGACCCGGCATGCCCACGCCCGCGAATACCATTGAAAGCTGCATCACCTCGTCGGTCAGTTGGGCCGGTTTAGGACCGAGCGCCGGGGCGATTCGGCGCAACACCTGCCGGATGCGCTGTTCCAACTGCGCCCGCGGCAGCTTGGCGTCAGCCGGCCAGCGGAATCCGCCGGGGTGCAACTGATCCAGCAGCGCGAACAACAACGGAGCGCCAGTCATCATCCGATCGCAGTCGCGCGGCGGCCGGGTGGTCGCCATGCCCCACGCTGCGGCCGCCCGCACTGCCTCCCGGATGGCCGCCGGCGTAACGCCCGGCATCGCCGAGAGCTGCTCGTACAGACGTACATCGTCCCGGCTAAGGCGGCGGAACTGATAAACCTCGCGCCAGGACAGGACATAGACGCCCTTGGCCCCGGAGAGGTTCGGCACCAGCAACTCCATGCCGCTCTGCCGCGAAGGCCGCACCCGCGCTCCGCGCAGCCATGCCGTGGCGAACGAAACAGCAACTCCTTGCTCTAGCCTGTCTTATTCATCGCATAGCAGGGATTCTGTCGGCGGGTGTCGCGTAAGGTGGTGATTGTGACTTACGAATTGGGTGCCTGACGCCATCCGAATCGCAATCTCACCGGTGCCACACCCGCCATGCACGAGGATACGACCGAGCCGTTCGCATTGCCAGCCGTTGCAGGCAAGAAAGTCACCGCGGCATTCGATGGCGGACGGATCACGTCAGATGGCGGCGTCATCTTGCTGGCGCGGGCGGAACGACGTCTGGGCATCTGTAATCGACTGGCGGCGGAGATTGCCGATCATCGCGATCCAGGCCGGATCGTGCATCAGCTGAGTGACATCCTGCGTGCGCGCATTCTGGCGATCGCCTGCGGCTACGAGGACGCCGACGACCTCGATCACCTGCGCCGCGACCCGGCCTTCAAACTGGCTTGCGGCAAGCTGCCCGCCAGCGGCCGCGATTTGTGCTCGCAGCCGACCATGTCGCGGTGGGAGAACGCCCCCAGCCTGCGCGAGATCATCCGAATGATGCGGGCGATGATTGGCCTCTACTGCGCCAGCTATGCAGTGCCGCCAGAGGCGGTCACGCTTGATATCGACGACACCGTGGACGTGGTGCATGGATATCAGCAGCTGTCGTTGTTCAATGCCCATTACAACGAGCGCTGCTTTCTACCGATCCATATCTATGACACTGCCACGGCGCGGCCGGTGGCGGTGCTGCTGCGGCCCGGCAAAACCCCATCGGGGAAGGAAGTCCGCCGTCACCTGCGGCGCCTGCTGCGCGAGATCAGACGGCATTGGCCGAACACGCGCATCACCATCCGCGGTGACAGCCATTACGGCCGACCAGAGGTGATGGACTGGTGCGAAGCGGAGGGTATTCGCTACGTCTTCGGCCTGTCCGGCAACGACGTGCTGCACCGCCTGGTCGAGCCGGCAGAGCTGACGACGTTCGTGTCCGTCGCGCCGAAGCCGATTCCCCGCTGCTGCGGCGCTACACCGAAACACAGTATCGGGCCAAATCCTGGTCGCGTTCGCGTCGTATCGCGGCCCGCATCGAGGCGTCCACTCTCGGCCTCGACATCCGCTTCGTGGTCAGCAACATCACCACGGGCAGCGCTGAGTGGCTGTATGATACGCTTTATTGTGAGCGCGGCCAGGCGGAAAACCTGATCAAACTTCACAAGAGCCAACTTGCCTCCGACCGCACCTCATGTCGGGCACCGCTTGCCAATCAGATGCGGCTCATCCTTCACACCGCAGCTTATTGGCTGTTACTCAACGTGCGCGACGGCATCCCCAAGGCACACGCGCTGACCACCGCCGAGTTCACCACCATTCGGCTGCGGCTGATGAAGGTCGCTGCACGGGTAATCGAGACCGCTTCCCGTGTGCGCGTCGCTTTCGCTGCCTCCTGCCCTGAGGCAGCATTGTTCCGCGACCTCGCCCACAGCTTGGTGCCGGCCGCTCCATAGACCGCGGGGCAGGCGCCCCGTCGAACCCGTTTCCCATCAACCCCAACCAACAATCCGGTCCGATCGCGATGAAACAGGCGCAACGGCCGAGGCTGCCCGAATTCGCGGCGGTGCGACTCAGCCATTTTTCACAGCGCTTGGTGAATAGGAGCGGCTAGAAAGGTCGAAGGGACGCCAGACGGTACAGGCAGTATCTGCTCGATGGCGGGGATCGGGACCTGCATGTGCGCATGCTGGCCGATAGCAATGAAAATAGGGTTACGAACCGCCTGATTATCGCTGCTGCGAAACCCAGTTGGACCCGAGTAACCGATCCAGCACACTGCTGAGATCATCGACGGTGAAAGGCTTTTGCAAGACCTCCAGCCGCTTGTGGCTCTCGTGAAGGCCCGCGATGCCATAGCCGATGATTATGGTAAATAGGGTTCCGCGCGCTGCGAGCTGGTCCGCACTCGGATAGGTCAGTTGGCCGTTAAGGTTTAGGTCGAGGAAAGCAAGATCGAAGGCCTCAGCCTGCGCTGCCGCCAGCCCTTCGTCGAGCCGACTCACCACGTGAACTCTGTCGAACCCGAGCGCTTGCAGCAGGTCCTCGAGCAGCATCGAGATCAGCGGCTCGTCCTCAGCCACCAATATCCGGGGTAGGCTCATGGTCGCTTTCTTCCACGGGCACTTTTATTGTGCAGAGCACGCCGTCTCGATCGAACGCGAGGTCCACCGAACCACCCAATTCATGTGCCAGGCTCCGCTGGATGAGCCGGGAACCAAACCCTTTATGTCGAGGCGGTTCTATCGGCGGCCCGCCGGTCTCTTCCCAGGTCAATGCAAGGAGAGGTCTCTCCAATTCGCGCACCACGCTGCAGAAAATGCTGCCCCTCCCGTGTTCGTTGCTCAGCGCGCCGTACTTGGAGGCGTTCGTGCAGAGTTCATGCTGTACCATCGAGAGGGACAGTGCGAGCGTCGGCCGTATACGTACATCTGGCCCGGCCATCAGAAAGGATCGCCCCCGCGGCCCTGGTTTGGTTCCACAGCGCGCGAGACGATCTCTTTAAGGCCTACACCTTCCCAATTTTCCCTCGTCAGCACGCCGTGTGCTCGGGATAGGGCCATCAATCTCCCCTCGAACCATTTGAACGCCGGCAGTTCCGCCTCGTTACGAAACGTCTGATGGCAATGGACCGCACGGAAGCCAACGCATTCTTAACGCGGTGATTGAGCTCGCTAATCAGGAGCCATCTTCGACGCTCTGCTGCCGCCCGCTCGGATATATCGACCAGCATGTTCACAGCACCGATAATGCGCCCGGAGTCGTCGCGTAGAATGGTCGGATAAAACAGGACAAAAACTCTTTGTCCGTCGGGCCGCTCGACGACTATCTCGGCCCCGCGTACGTCGCGGCCCTCCTTCAGGCTGATTGCCATCGGGCACTCATCGTGCGCCATCGGGCGGCCATCCGGATAAACCATGCGCCAACTGACACACCACCACTCCATTGCCAACAGAGTTATCGATGGCTCCGCATACGTGCCATCGTTATTTCACAGCAACATCATCCATCGCAGGCCGGCCCGTTAAATTCCGCCAGTGGTGCCAGAGCAGCCGCGCTGCCATGGCACGCGCGGGACGCCACGCCTCTGCGAGTTCGCGAAGCGCAGTGTGGTTCGGCCGTAGCGGCAAGCGCTTGAGATCGGCGACCGCGCTGGCCAAAACCAGATCGGCGGCCGGAAACACGTCGAGCCGGCCGAGCGCAAAGAGCAGGTAAATCTCTGCTGACCAGCGCCCCATCCCACGCACCGAGGAGATCGCAGCAATCGCGGCCTCGTCGTCCATTGCGGCCAGTGTGGCTTCCGCCAGCACCCCCGAGGCAAAAGCTTCTGCCAGACTGCGGGCGTGGGCTATCTTCGGCCGGGACAGGCCGGCGGCACGCAGTGCCTCGTCGCACAAGGACAGTAGGCCTCCCGGCGTGGTCGCGCCCGGTGTTGCAGCGAGCCTAGCCCAGATCGCCGCCGCCGCTTGGTTGCTGATTTGCTGGGCGACGATGGCCTGCAGCAGACCGGGAAATCCGCTGGCGCGGGTCCGCCAGGGCAAAGGCCCGGCCCGCCGCTCGATCGCGGCGAAATCCGGATCGAGGCGGATAAGCTGGTCGATGGCGGCGCGGGCCGCCAGCGGCGGGTGCGGAAACATCACCCGCTCAGTTTAGCGCTATTCGGGGGCGCCCCAACCGTCCCGATATAGCCTGGCTTGACCCCACGTGCCGTAGGACCTTGGGCCGGCGGTCTTCCCAGATGCGCGGAGGTTCATCCGATCCGCGTGATCTGGCCCGTGTGGGGTCCATATCGAACCGCGCGATCACGGTGCCATCCGGCGCAGTGTAGGCCCACTGTAAAGTCCCGTCAGGTCCCGCGCTGACCCCGGACACCTTCCAGGTGTGATTGCCGTGCCAGAGTAGGATCGCCTGGGCAATGGTGCCGACATCGGCGGTCGTAAGCTGCTTGTCGGTCTGGCGATAAAACAACGCGAAGGTGCCCGGCATGAACGGCCGGTGCATTATCATCCGCTCGCGCCACTGTCCGGGGCGCATCCACGGCTCACGATGAGCCGGCGGCGGAGATGCCGCGCCGGGACCGGGCGGCGGAGCAGGCTGGGCGTAGGCTGTGGTGGCGGCACCGGCGAGCGACAGGGCCGCGAGCATGCCGAGGACGGATTTGCGCATATTCAGGGCGTCTCCTGGTTTGAACACGCCCCATAGCTAAGCCGCGAGATGCCGCGACGCGGCGACGAAATGCAACAAATGGCAACGCCTGCTGACCCGGCGCCGTTGCATCCCATATCGTCAGCATCATGCAACAGATGCCGCATATTCTTGTGGTCGATGACGACCGGGAGATCCGGGAACTGTTGAGCCGCTTCCTGGAGCGGAACCAGGTCCGCGTGACATCCGTGCGTGATGCCCGGGAGGCGCGGCGGGCTTGGCCCGTCGGGCACTACCACCTGGTGGTCCTGGACCTGATGCTGCCCGGCGAAAGCGGCCTCGATTTCGCTCGCTGGCTGCGCACCCAGTCTGACGTGCCCATCGTCATGCTAACGGCCATGGGCGAGGAGACCGACCGGATCATCGGGCTGGAACTGGGTGCCGACGATTACGTCCCCAAGCCCTTCAACCCGCGCGAGCTGCTCGCGCGTATTCGGGCAGTGCTGCGCCGCGCCGGAGACGGCGCGACATCACGCGTCGAACCAGCAGCACGCACCATCCGCTTCTCCGGCTGGACCCTGGAACCAGCAAGGCGGCGTCTGCTCAACCCTGACGGCGCCGAGGTCCCTCTCACGGGCGGCGAGTATGACCTGCTCGTTGCCCTGGTCGAGCGCCCGAACCGCGTGTTAACTCGCGACATGCTGCTCGACCTGCTTCGCGGCCGCCAGGCCGGCCCGTTCGACCGTGCCATCGACGTTGCGATCAGCCGATTGCGCCGGAAGCTGGAGGATGATGGGCGCAACGCCCAGTTGATCAAGACCGTGCGGGGCGGCGGGTACGTGCTCGCCGCAAGCGTCGACCGCCTCTGAAATGCGCCTGCCGGGCCTGTGGCCGCGCAGCCTGGCGGCCCGGACGGCCGCGGTACTGCTGATCGGCCTCGCTTTGGTGCAAGCCGCCGGACTGACCATCCATGCCTGGGATCAGATGGAGGCGGCGGAACTGGCCCGGACCCGAAACCTGAGCGAAAGGGTAATGGCGCTGTACCGCACCGTGGTGATGACCACACAGGAAGACCGCATCCTGGTCCTTCAACAGTTACATCAGACCCCGGGGTTCAACGCCGAATTAAGCAAGACTGCGCCGGTGACGGAGCTCGCCCCGGCGATAGTTCCCATCCAGCGAATGATTCGGTTGAACCTGGCGCTTGTTCCGCTGCCGCCCCGCTTCCGCCCCAAGGCGGTGGAGCTGCTGGGCGGCCCGCCATGGAAGAGACTGGTCGTCGGCTTGCAGCTACCAGAACGGGATTGGCTCAACATCACCACGATAATCCCGCCGCTGCGGCCATGGTACTCCCCTGCATTCCTGATTGCATTCGCCCTGATGACACTGGCGGCGGCGGTGCTGACACTGTGGGCAGTGCGCCGCCTGACTGCCCCTGTCCGTACCCTGGCCGCGGCCGCGGAGGCATTGGGGCGGGACGTAAATGCTCCGCCCTTGCCCGAGAACGGTCCGGCCGAGGTGGCCACAGCCGCCGTCGCCTTCAACACCATGGCGGCGCGTATCCGCCGCTTCGTCCAGGACCGCACGGAAATGCTCACCGCGATCGGCCATGACCTGCGGACCCCGATCACGCGGCTGAAACTGCGCGCCGAGTTCATGGAAGACGAGGACCAGCGGCACAAAATGCTGAATGACCTGGATGAGCTGGAGGCGATGGTTTCCGCTACCCTGGCCTTCGGGCGTGATGCCAAGACCACTGAGCCTGTGGTAAGCCTTGATCTGGCTGAGCTGCTGCAGACCGTGTTGGATGAAGCCGCCGATGCTCGGCCGGAGGTGGCGGACCGGCTGGTCTATGAAGGTCCCCCGCATCTGACTGTGCAGGCTCGTCTGCTTGCCTTGAAGCGGGCGCTCGCGAACCTGGTGGCCAACGCGATCACCTACGGAGGCAGCGCGACCGCGCGCCTGGCGGAGCGGAAAGGCTTGCTTGTGATCGAGGTGGACGATGAAGGCCCCGGGATCCCGCCCCAGGAGTTGGAGCGGGTGTTCGAGCCGTTTTTCCGCGGCGAGCCGAGCCGCAACCGGGAAACCGGCGGGGTCGGGCTGGGGCTACCGATCACCCGGAACATTCTGCGGGCGCATGGCGGCGATGTGACCCTGGCCAACCGGCCCACCGGTGGGGTGCGCGTGACTATCACCCTGCCGCGGTAGATCAGGCCACCAGCCGGCTGCCAGCCAACAGCAGGACGGCCGCAAGGATTGGGCGCAATACCATCTCGGGAACGCGTGTCGCCACGATACTGCCAATAATAATTCCAGGAATTGACCCCATCAGGAGGTTGCCGATTAGCACCCAATCGACCGTTCCCAGCCACCAGTGGCCCATTCCGGCGATCAAGGTCAGCGGAACAGCATGGGCTATATCAGCAGCAACGATACGAGCCGTGGGCAGTCTCGGGTAGAGGAAGGCCAGCGCCACTACGCCCAGGGCGCCGGCGCCGACCGAGGTCAGCGTAACGAGGACCCCGAGAATCACACCGGCAACCACGGTGAGCGCCGCCGCACGGCGTGGATTTACATCGTGCGCGTGGTTTGAGGTAAGGCGCCGCAAGGCACCGCGGAACAGCACCGTCACAGCCGTAAGGATGACGAGGATTCCAAGCAGCAGGGAGATAAGCTCAGAGGCCGCAGGCTCGGTCCGATGGGCCAGGATCAGAATTGTCAGAACTGACGCAGGGACACTGCCGCAGGCGAGCAGGCCTGTGATGCGCCATTCGATAGTGCCGCTGAGGCCGTGGACGAGAGAGCCAACGGATTTTGTAACGGAAGCCTGCAACAGATCAGAACCGACAGCGGTAACCGGATGCACGCCGAATAAGAGGATAAGCAGCGGGGTCATCAGCGACCCTCCGCCTACCCCGGTAAGGCCCACCAGCAAGCCCACGAGCAAGCCTGCGAGCGGATAGAGTTCACCTGTATTTACATGTATCAGTCCATGCATGAAACTTATCTCCGCAGGCTAGAAAGGCTCAGTCTGCAGTTTTTGACGCCGTGCGCGGGCGTTCCGTAGCAAGCGCGCTCGGCGATCGCGGGCGAGCTGGCTCAACATATAGCCTTCGAGCACCCCCGCCATTGCGTCACGCGCCTTGCGCAGCATGGGCTGAAGGGCACACAAACGGACATCCAGGCAATCCGAACATGGGCCGAACTGAGTTCTTGCTGGCACATGGAGCGAGCGCAAGCGGGCCATCTACAATACGTATAACGTCGCTGGCCGCAATGCGGTCGGCCGGCCTAGCGAGGCGGTATCCACCATAACGCCCACGCCGGCTCTCCACAATCCCGTGATCGCGCAGTTCGACCAGGATAGCTTCCAAAAATTTCCGCGGAATATCCTCGGATTCCGCAATATCAGGCGAAAGCACCCACTCCTCCTGCTTTTGTTGGTTTTCGGCAAGGAAAACACAGGCACGTAATGCGTACTTCGCACGACTTGAAAGCATGATTGGCTTAGCTACTGATAAATCATGATAAACGGCCTCCCTGGCGCGATCAACCGCTGCAACGCCGTGGAAATCCATATCACGAAGATGGGAATTGACGCAAGCCGGGCGGGGCCGTCCTTAAATCCTATCTGAGAAATGGGGATTAAGGAGGCTACGATGATCTCCCGCCGACTAGTGCTTGGATCGATCGCCGCTTCGGTTGCCACCCCGTCCCTGGCGCAGAAACCGGGACGGAGGCTGCGGATCGGCTTCCAAAAAGGCGAGCCGATCCTGATTGCGGCCAAGCAGCAGCGATCATTCGAGACCGAATTTGGGAAAGTTGGAGTGGATGTGGACTGGCTGGAATTTCCGTTCGGACCGCCGCTGCTGGAAGCGATGCGGGTTGGCAGCATCGATGTGGGTGCCGTCGGCGACACGCCGCCGATCTTTGCCCAGGCTGCCCGCGCGCCACTGGTCTATGTCGCGGCGCGGCCGGGCTCCGGCCGAGGAATGGGTATATTGGTGCCGCCGGGCTCGTCCCTGACTAAGCTTGGCGATCTCAAGGGCAAGCGCGTCGCTTTCGCTCCCGGTTCCTCAGCGCACAATCTGATCGCCGCCGCGCTGGACAAAGCTGGACTGACCTACAGCGATATCCAGCCCGCCTATCTTGCTCCGGCCGACGCTGCCGCAGCATTCACTGAAGGAAGTATCGACGCCTGGAGCATCTGGGATCCTTATCTGGCACTGGGACAGTCACGGCCAGGCGTCAGGCTGCTTGCGAGCGGGCACGACATCTCGCCGCAGAATTCGTTTTACATGGCCAGCCGGGCTTGCGCGACGCAGCACCCGGAGCTGATCCAGGCATTCGTTGCCATCATCCGGTCCGCGGGTGCGTGGTGCGATCATAACCGGCCGGCTGTGGCGAAGATGCTGTCCGACGGAACCGGTGTGCCCTTGGCGCCCATGCGCATCGCAATAGAGCGCGGCGATTATGCGTGTATCCCGATCAGCGCTAAGTTGCTACAGCAACAACAGCAGATTGCTGACCGGTTCTATCGGCTGCTGCTGATCCCTCGCCCAATTAACGTCCAGGAATACGCTATCCAGGAGCAAACGTAATGAGCACTCGACACAAGCTGGATGTCTTCTGGTTTCTGCCGACTAGCGGTGACGGCCGTTATCTTGGCACCAATTACGGGAATCGCCCCGTGGATTTCCGCTACATGCGAGAGATTGCGATGGCCGTGGATCGGCTCGGCTTTGGTGGCGTGCTGCTTCCGACTGGACTGCAGTGCGAGGACGGATGGACATACGCCTCGGCGATCGCACCGTTTACCGAGCAGCTACGGTTTCTAGTTGCGCTGCGGCCGGGGATTCTGAATCCGACGCTCGCAGCTCGCCAGGCAGTAGCGCTCGATCGCATTACCAACGGGCGGTTGATCCTGAATGTCGTCACCGGCGGAAATCCCCTGGATCTCGCAGGTGACGGGCTCTTTCTTGATCACGGTACCCGGTACCAGCAGACCGACGAGTTCCTGACAATCTGGCGCCGAATGTTTGGCGACCGACCGGTTGATTTCACGGGCAAGTACCTGTCCTCGAAGGGCGGGCGGCTGCATTTCCCTCCGGTGCAGCGGCCGTATCCGGAGCTTTGGTTCGGCGGGTCCTCAGCGGCTGGGATCGAAGTGGCCGCCGAGCATGTGGACGTGTACCTGACCTGGGCCGAGCCGCCGGCGGATGTAGCCGCAAAAATAGAACTCGTTCGTGCGCGGGCTGCCATTCATGGACGGAAGTTGCGGTTCGGCATCAGGCTGCACCTGATCGTACGTGAGACGGACTATCGGGCATGGGACGCTGCTGATGCGCTCATCCGGGACCTGAGCGATGAAACGATCGCGGCCGCGCAGAAACGCATGATGAACGGTTCCGATTCCGAGGGGCAGCGCCGGCAGATCGCGTTGCACCAGTGGCGTCGGGACCGGCTGGAAGTCAGTCCCAATCTTTGGGCGGGGATCGGGCTGGTCAGGAACGGCGCCGGGACCGCCTTGGTCGGCAGCCCGGAAACCGTCGCCAAACGGTTGCGCGAGTATCAGGAGCTGGGGATAGAGACAGTAATCGCCTCCGGCTATCCGCATCTGGAAGAGGCTTATCGGGTCGCTGATCTGCTGTTCCCGGCCCTTGGGCTAGCGAACGATGCGCCAGTTGTCTCGGGCGGCGAATTCGGGGTAGGTCCGGTGTTGGAGCCGGCGCAATGATCGCGGCACGTTCGCTGATCCCCTGGGCAATGCCAGCCGCCGTGTTAGGGGCTTGGCAGGTTGGCGGCATGACGGGGCTGATACCGGCCGACGTCTTACCACCGCCCTCCGCTGTTATTGAAGCCGGGTGGCGTCTCGCGGTTTCCGGCGACCTGTTGCGGAATATAGAGGTCAGTGCATGTCGCGCGGGCATCGGGTTCGCCATCGGCGGAGGACCCGGATTTTCCTGCGGGTTGCTGAATGGTTTATCCCGAACCAGCGAGCGTGTGCTGGACACCTCGCTGCAGATGATTCGTACAATCCCGCATCTGGCACTTATCCCGCTGGTCATTCTGTGGTTTGGGATCGGAGAGGAAGCAAAGCTGTTTTTGATTTCCATCGGAGCGTTCTTCCCGATCTATCTAAACACCTTGCAGGGCGTGCGGTCCGTAGATCCCCAGTTGATCGAGATGGGCCAGGCGTATCAAATGTCGCGGCTGCAACTGATCGGGGTGGTGTTGCTGCCCGGCGCATTGCCCGCCGTCTTTACCGGCGTGCGCTACGCGATGGGCGTCACCTGGCTGACGCTGATTGTTGCGGAAACTATCTCTGCAACCTCGGGTATCGGCTGTATGGCAATGAACGCACGGGAATTCATGATGGTTGACGTCGTGGTCTTCTCACTGCTCCTCTATGCACTTCTTGGAAAGCTCACCGATAGCGCAGCAAGGCTGCTGGAGCGGACCTGCCTTTCCTGGCATCCGGCGTACCGCACGAATTGACGGAGAGCTTTCATGATGTCGGATTTCTGGCCACTCACTTACGACGATCCCATCATCTGGCACGAGTTCGAAGACGATCCGTCTCCCATCGAGGAGGTTCCCCAGTCCGAGGAACTCGGGGTTAGGATCACCGATCTCTGGAAATCATTTGGCGACCGGGGGGTCCTTCGCAGCTTGTCACTGGATATCGAGGCCGGTCAGTTCGTATCCGTTGTCGGGCGTAGCGGTTGCGGCAAGAGCACGCTGCTACGCCTGATCGCAGGGCTGGAAACGCCGGACGACGGCACCATCCAAACCGAGGCTGATGGGAACCGCGGCACCATTCGCATCATGTTCCAGGAGTCGAGACTGCTTCCGTGGGCAAGTGTCATCAGGAATGTGGATATCGGATTAGCTGGGGACCGAAATGCGGGGCCGGTACCATCCGGTGAGGCAGGCTCTTGCTTCCGTCGGTCTCGGGGATCGTGCCCACGACTGGCCGTCGGCGCTCTCAGGCGGGCAAAAGCAACGTGTGGCCCTCGCCCGCGCCCTGATCAACCATCCCGGCCTGCTCTTGCTCGATGAACCATTGGGCGCGCTCGATGCGCTCACGCGAATTGAAATGCAGTCGCTGTTGGAATCCATGTGGCTTTCCCGCAGATTCACCGCGGTTCTGGTCACACATGAAGTGGCAGAAGCCATCGCCTTGTCCGACCGGGTAATCCTGCTCGAGCATGGCCGTATCGCCGAGGACGTACCGATTGACCTGCCACGCCCGCGCCGGCGTGGCGACACAAGGTTTGCGGCGTTGGAGCAACATCTCCTGGAACGTCTGTTGCGCCGCTAGGGCCTGGTCCCGGCCCTATTCCGGCCCAGCGGTAAGGTGGAATAGGCTGAACCATGCTTGACAACGACACACTCGCCGCCGCGGCGGCGTTGCTCGGCGCCTGCCGCACGCGCGGGATTATGCTCGCCGCGGCCGAGAGCTGCACCGGCGGAACTCGTCGCCGCCGCGCTTACCGCCGTTGCAGGTTCTTCCGACGTGGTTGACCGCGGCTTCGTGACTTACTCGAACGAAGCCAAGCAGGAGCTGCTCTCGGTCCCCCCCGAACTAATCGCCTCCCACGGCGCCGTCAGCGAACCGGTCGCGAGAGCCATGGCCGAAGGCGCGCTCGCGCGTTCCCGCGCGCAGCGTGCCATCTCGGTCACCGGCGTCGCCGGCCCGGGCGGTGGCACTGCGGCAAAACCGGTCGGCCTCGTGTGGTTTGGTCTGGCCCGGCGTGACGGACCAACCGAGACCCGCCGCCACGTCTTCCCGGGCGACCGTATGGCCATCCGCGCCGCTTCGGTAAGCATGGCGCTCGCAATGCTCGCCGCCAGCGTGGGCTAACCGCTTCGGGCTCCAGGCCACCACAGGACCAGCACCTCCTCGCGCATGTTGGCCCGCGTCGCCGTCGCGAACCTCTCCCGAAACAGATCGATCCGCCGCACCTCATACCCGAGCCCCTCGGCGAGCTCCGCCAGAATCTCACCGGTGCGGATCATCACCTGCAGATACGACGCCTGGTCCCCGACAACGTATCCAAGCATCGCACCCGGCTTCAGCACCTGTCGCAGCGATCCAAGCTGCCGCGCCATTCCCCCAAAGTACTGGCGCGTCACCCGGTGATACATCCGCTCGAAGCCAGACGTTTTGCCCAGCGCCATCCGTCTTGCCTCGATATCGCGGCATATCGCCTCGATCCGCTCGTTCCCGGCAATCCAGCGCGCATCATCATCCTCACTGTAAATGCTGCGCGTGTTCGACCGCACTAATTGTTTCTTGAAAGCTCGCAGCTCCGCCTTGTTTGTAATCAGCCCGAGCACTACGCTTTCGAGCCGGGTGGTCCGCGTATAATCCTTTTCGTTCGGATAAGGCGGCGAGGTAAATACCGCATCTATAGATTTCGGTTCAAGCTCGGCCGGCACCTCGCGCGCATCATGGCGATAAATTCTCGCCGTGCAGAATCCCGCCGCCCGTCGCAAGCTCCGCAAATCCGCACTCATGGTGCAAACGCGCGCAAACCAGTCCTCAACCACGTCCGCATCCTGTTTATACCCCCGGACGCCCACCTCCGGCCCGAAATGCAAGTTACTGGCGCTCAAAACGAGCGTGCTGGCGAGGGCAACCTGCACCGCCTGCTTCAACCCTCCCTCCAACCTGGCCTCGATCACCTCCGCAAGGATCAGAGCTTTGTGCAGCGGCCGCGGACAAATCGAACCTTTCAGCAAAAGCGCGGATGCCTCGGCTGGCAAACCGCGCATGGCCCGCGCCCGCGCGATCCCACGCCTCGCCCGGTCCGCACAAACGACGGCGGCATCCATCAACGCGCTCGGATCGATATCCCAGTTCGTCTTCACCGTCACCGCCAGATGCGCCATGGGGTTCGCCTCGAATCCCACCACTCCGAGCCCAAGTTTCTTGCCTTCTACCAGCGTTGTGCCCGTGCCGCAGAATGGATCAAGCAGGGTCTGACCGGGCTCCAGCCTAAACTCCGCAAGGTAGGCGCGCACCAGATGCGGAGGAAAGGACAGCACGAAGCGATACCAGTCGTGCACCGCCCGGTCCGCTATCGCCAGGCGATTTGCAAGCCGCCCGGCATGCGCCACCGTTGCGAGAACTGGCGCGGCTTCGGTTGCACCTTGGAACACGGCCATGCAGTCCTGTTACTGATCACCCGAGTCGGCAGAAACGGAAATTCAACGAAACCAACACCCCCCGATATCGGCTATGCCAACCCCGCCCATAACTCCGGGGAAGGACGAACCATGCTCTGGTGCCTCGAAACACACAGACGCCGGTCATCGCCCTGGTTGTATTTGCCTTTTGTTTATTTGTTGGCCGCGCTCATCCTCATCGCCCTAGCCGTTCTGTCCCCGCAGTCCGATGGCCGGCGCGCTGCACGTAACCTCCCCGGCTATTGGTGACCCCCTCGGTGTCATCACCGGCCTCGTGATCGCCTTTCTCGCAGCCCGCGTATGGGCGAACGTCGACCATGGACAGGCTTATGTCGCCCAGGAGGCAAGCTGGATCCGTCAGGCCATGCTGATCTCGAGCGTGCTTCCGCCGGATACGCGCGACGCGGTCCGCAGGGAAGTTGGAGTTTACCTTCGCTTCGTCGATGAGGTCGACGGGCCGGCGATGTTACGCAGTCAAGAACGCGTTCTGCGCTTGCCGCCAGGGCTGCCAGATGCGCTGATTACCTTGCTGTCCTTCGTCCCGCAGCAGACGGGACAACAACTCGCTCAGAGCCGCGCCGGTTGCCGCGATCTAGCAAGTGCTGCAGGCCAGGCGGGACCGCATTCTCCTGAGTGGGGCGGCTATCTCACCACCGCAGTGGGTTGTTATCGTCGTGCTCTGCGCTTTGATCCTGCTCACAATCGGCACCGTGCATGCCGGCCGGCACAAGACCACTGCTGATTTTTTCGACGGCTGTTGCCGCCTGCATTGTGCTTCTGATGATAAATGACCGGCCCCTCAACTCCGGCGGGATGATCATACAGCTGACGGCGCTGCATGAAGTGGGCCTGCAGTGACTATGTGCGGATCGAGCCTGCGCATCACCTGTTGTTCGTTGGAATCCAAAACCATGCAGCACGTATGGTCAACATGCTCAAGCAAAACCGCATGGCTCAACCGGTGTCGCGCTAGAGTGCCTGACGGCCCCTATGCTGCAGCAGCCGCGCCGCAACCCGCCGCTCCAACCCCTCCACCTCCCCAGCCCCCAATAGCGAGGCCTGTTCTTCCGCCCAGACCGCCAGGTCATTCTCATATCGAACCCGGTTCACTTCCCCTACCTATTTCGCCTGACAACCCCTATATACGCCCCGCAGCAGCGCCGGGCGGCCCCACCCCCGGCGCTGTCATATTGAGGACCCAATGACCGAACAAACTGACCCCATGGGGGCCGAAATCGCTCGCCGACGCACCTTCGCCATCATCTCCCACCCTGATGCCGGCAAAACCACCCTCACCGAACACCTGCTCCGCGCCGGCGGTGCCATCCAGCTCGCCGGCTCCGTGCGCGCCAAGGGCGAGCGCCGCCGCACCCGATCCGACTGGATGAACATCGAGCGGGAACGCGGCATTTCTGTCGTCACCTCAGTCATGACCTTCGAATACGCCGGCTGCGTCTTCAACCTGCTCGACACCCCCGGCCACGAGGACTTCTCGGAAGACACCTACCGCACCCTCACCGCCGTCAATTCTGCCGTGATGGTCATCGACGCGGCCAAGGGCATCGAGGAGCGCACCCGCAAGCTGTTCGAAATCTGCCGCCTCCGCGACATCCCCATTGTCACCTTCATCAACAAGATGGACCGCGAGTCCCGCGACCCATTCGAGCTCCTCGACGAGATCGCCGCCACCCTCGCGCTCGATACCGCCCCTCTCACCTGGCCCGTCGGCCGCGCCGCCGACTTCGCCGGCACCTACGACATCCGGCGCCGCAAGATGCACCTGACAGCCGAGCTTTCCCAATCCGACCCGCGCCTCCAGGCTCTTGGCGATGAGCTCGATCTCGTCAGCGCCGTGCTGCCCGAGTTCGACACGACCCCCTTCGCCGAGGGCCACCTCACCCCCGTCTATTTCGGTAGCGCCCTCAAGGGCATCGGCGTCGCCGATCTGCTACAGGGGCTCGCCGATTATGGCCCGCGCCCCCGCTCCCAGGCGGCCGAGCGCCGTGTTGTCGAGGCCACCGAACCCACCCTCACCGCCCTTGTGTTCAAAATCCAGGCCAACATGGACCCCAACCACCGCGACCGCATCGCCTTCGCTCGGGTCTGTTCCGGCAGGCTTACCCGCGGCATGCGTCTCAAGCAGGTCCGCACCGGCAGGCTCATACCCCTGCACGCGCCCCAGTTCTTTTTCGCCCGCGAGCGCGAGCTTGCCGAGGAAGCGTTCGCCGGTGACGTTGTCGGCATCCCTAACCACGGCACGCTGCGCATCGGCGACACGCTTACCGATGGCGATGACCTGAACTTCCTTGGGATACCCTACTTCGCCCCGGAAATCCTCCGGCGCGTCCGCCTGGATGACGCCATGAAGGCCAAGAAACTCCGTCAGGCCCTCGCCCAACTCGCCGAGGAAGGCGTGGTCCAGCTTTTCCGTCCGCAGGACGGCTCCGCCGCCATCGTCGGGGTTGTCGGCACGCTGCAGCTCGATGTGCTCCAAGCCCGGCTGAAAGCCGAATACGGCGTCGCCATCGGATTCGAGCCCACCCCTTACGCCCTGGCGCGCTGGATCTCCGCCGCCGACCGCGCCGTGCTGGACAAGTTCATGGCCGTCAATCGCTCCGCCATCGCCGACGACGTGGACGGCGATCCGGTCTTCCTCGCCACCTCTGCATTCATGATGCGGCGATCGACCGAACTGAACCCAGCCATTACCTTCCGGGATGTGAAAGATGCCAAAGCTGAGCTGCAGGCCGCGTGATGTTCGGCTCTCCCCTCACGGGAGCTCGACCTCCTGATTGACGCGGGTGCCTTCAGGCGCAAGTGCACAGGAGATGAGGCGCCGTCATAAATAGTTGGTCTACGGAACGTTTGCGGCTATGCTCTTTCTGGCATGCCGGGTTCGCCCTGACATAGAGAGAGTGAGGCTCCGCGACCTGTGAGTCTGCTAGCAGCCCAGGAAGGAAAATGTTGGACAGCGAACCCGAATACATACGGGGTCGTGTCACGGAGTTGGTAGAAATTGGCGGAGCGCGGTCTCCGACCGGCTCAGGTTAGCGCGTCATGCGGCGAGATCAATGCGTTGAGGAGCAGGCGCTTCGGCGAGCGTCTGCCAGCCGTCGACCTTCCGCATGGTGATTTGGCCGGACGCTAATAGCGCCCAGAACAGCATCGCTGCGGTCTCCGCCGACGGCAGCACGGTCTGGGTCTTGATACGGCGCTTGAACTCCTCGTGCAGCCGCTCGACGGCATTGGTCGTGCGGGCCGATCGCCATTGGCTGTCGGGCAACCGGGTGAAGCTGAACAGCTTCTCTCCAGCTTCCTCCAGGCTGTCGGCCACGCCGCGGCACTTCAATCGCCACTTGCGGATGAACGCCTTGCGGCGTGTTTCGACCTCCTTTGCCGTCTTGGCGTAAATCATATCGTTGTAGTCGTTCGAGATCTCTTCGTGCAGCCGTTCAGGCGCGTTCGCCAGGAGGTTACGATGCTTGTGCACCGTGCAGCGCTGCACCAACGCGTCCGGCCACACCAGCTCGAGCGCCTTCTCCAAACCCGGCGCGCCATCGAGGGTGACGAAACCCGGCGCTTTCAGCCCGCGCGAGGTGAGATCGTCGAGCAGACCGCGCCAGGCGGCCTCGCTCTCACCACCCATGTTGCGCACCGCGAGCAGCACTTTCTGACCATCACGCCGGATCCCCAGCACCACCAATAACGAGATCGACGTCGCCCGCCGATCCAGCCGCACTTTCACCACCGTGCCATCGAGAATGAGCCGGACAACATCCTCGTCGGCGAGCGAACGGTGGCACCAGGCCCCCCAGTCCACCTGTATTTTCCGCCAGACTCGGCTCACAGTATCCTTTGAGACCGACCCCTTGAACAGCGCTGCCAACGCCCGCCGCACGCGACGCGTGTTGGTGCCCGACAGATAGGCGCCGGCAATCAGCGCCTCCACCTGCTTCGTCATGCGCGCATAGCGTGGAAGAACTTCGCTGCGCCATTCCTGGCTCGTTCCATCACCGTTGTTCAGTCGCGCGCGTGGCACACTGATCGTCACCGGCCCAAATGAGCCGAGCAGCTGGCGTTGCCGTCGACCATGACGATACCCGACCCTCGGTGCCGGTTCGCTGCTGTGTACTTGCCTCGGCCGCTGGTAGCGTGGTCGCCCCAGCGCCTGATCCAACTCTTCGTCGATCAGCGCTTCGATGAAGCCGCGAATCTGATCCCGGATGCCTCTCTCAATGGGGTCGAACCACGTCTCTCCGAGCAAGGCTGGCGACGTCGCCGTGGGGTTTCTGCTATGCTTCTCCATGGTGTGGTCTCCTTCGGCGTCTCACCGCCGAATTGGCTGGGTTGCATCAGCCGGAGACTACACCGCCGTGAATTTCCACCACTCTCGCGACGGCACCACATACGGAGACGGAGGCAAAAAGCAGAAGAGCAGAAGAGCAAGCTGAGGAGTGAACGATACCAAGCGAACCAAGATGCCCGCACACATAAGATAGTCACTTCTATCGAGGGCATTATTAGCCAAATAGGTGCATACACCTATGAGGATGCCCTACAAAACAAAAGCAGGAAGCGGTCGAATAAATGGGAGGTGCTTGGCTTGTGGCTGACAGCTGTGGTCGGCATCGCCGGAATATGGATCGGCAACGGTCAACGACAAGTTATGCAGCGCCAGCTGGATCAGATGCAGACGGAGGGACGCCCGTGGGTGGGTATGGGTTTCGTTGGCTATCCGCCCGACCCCGTGCAGCTGCAATTCGAGAACGGTGGTAAATCGCCTGCACTAAACGTCCATATCAAAGCATTCGCCTGGAATCCCAGCGATCCTGATGAACATCCTGTTATCCCGAATGCAAGATGCCTCCTGGATTGCAAGGTAAGAGGAGTTGAGTTGCTTCCGGGAGTACCACTACAATTCGTGTTATTGCGACCAACGGGAGACGTACGCGTTTGGATAATAGGACGCGCTGATTACACGGACACACAAGGAAATTGACATACAACGGCGATATGTCTGTACCACGCCCCTCAAACTCATGACGTGCGCGACTGCCCAATTCCCGGCAGTAATCACGCAAACTAGCGGGCCACCTACGCTGTCTGACACCACGTGGCCGCCCGGCTCGGGGCCTATACACCAACGAGCAGGCCGTTGATGCCCCGGCCCCGAGTACAGGCTGGTAGCCGCCGAAACGAAATGAAACCGCGCTTTGGCGCTGGACGGATGGCGACGCCGAACTGCGGATTCCAGCCGGTGCTTGGGTTCTCGAGCTCACTTTGGCCCACCAACGTATATTCAGAAATCGCTCTGCGCGCTCTGTGTCGTCCTGAAAGCCGTTGCTACCTCCCCACTGCGTAGCCCTGCATCCCCCGCGGGTTCGCCCCGGCGCGCATCAGCCCGCCCTCGATCCGCGCGCCCGAAAGCCGCCCTTCCGACCACTCCCCGCCCTTCTCCGCGCCGTGCCCCCGCCGCACTAGCTCCGACAGCACAGCGTCCTCGTACCGCCCCTCCAACACCAGCTTCCCCGGCCGTGCCACCCGCGGCCAGAAACTCGACGGCCAGTGCTCCAAGTGGAACGCGGGCGCATCGATCGCCTCCTGGATGTTCAGCGCATGGTGCACCATACGGAGGAACATGATCGTCTGCCACTGGTCCTGCTGCTCGCCGCCCGGCGTGCCAAACGCCATCCACGGCTTTCCGTTCCGCAGCGCGAAACCCGGCGATAGCGTCGTCCGCGGCCGCTTCCCAGGCGCCAGGCTGTTCGGCAATCCCGGCCGCAACCAGAACATTTGGCCGCGGGTCCCCATAGGGAACCCAAGCTCGGGGATCACCGGCGACGACTGCAGCCATCCGCCCGAGGGCGTCGCGCTCACCATGTTCCCCCACCGGTCGATCGCGTCGATATGGCAAGTATCGGCGCCGATGACCCCCAGCCGGGACACCGTCGGCTCGCCCGCGCCGGCCGCGCCGGGCAGCATGCCGGCGCGCGATGCCGCCTCCCGATCGACCCACGGCACCACCCCTTCGATCTCGCCCCGACGCAACTCCATTGACGCTTCGGCCCCCACCAAGCTGCGCCGCGCGTCGTTGTACCCCACCGACAGCAATACGTTCAGCGGCACATCGACGAACTTCGGGTCACCGTACCACGCCTCCCGATCCGCGTAGGCCAGCTTGGCGCACTCCACCACCGTATGGATGAATTCGGCCCCGAGCGGATCCATCGCCCCTAAGTCGAACCCGCGCAGTAGCCCGAGTTGCTGCAGCAGCACTGGCCCCTGACTCCACGGGCCACATTTTAGCACCGTGTACTCACCGTAGTCGTAGGCAACCGGCTCCTCCACCGTCGCCGACCAGCGCGCGAAATCCTCTGCCGAGAGCAGGCCGCGGTGCCGCCGCCCGGTTACGTCCATGACCTCGGCGGACTGGAAGAACCGGTCCACCGCCTCTGCCACGAACCCGCGATACCACGCCGTGCGCGCCGCCTCGATCCGGGCTTCCCGCGAGCCGCCGACAGCCTCGCGGCACAGCCGTTCGTAGGTCGCCGCCAGCGCCGGCCGAGCAAACAGCGTCCCCGGGGCCGGCACCTTCCCGCCGGGCAGAAATGCCTCCGTCGAGGTCTTCCACTCCGTCTCGAACAGTGGGCGCACACCCTCGATCGTCGCGCTGATCCGCGGCACCAGCGGCACGCCGTTCTGTGCATAGCCGATCGCAAACGCGAACAGGTCCGCGAACTCCCACGTGCCCCAGTCCTGCAGCATCAGGCACCATGCATCGAACGCGCCCGGCACCACCGCGGGCAGCAGCCCTGTCGCCGGGATCAGGTCCAGATCCAGATCGCGAAACGCGTCCAGCGTCGCTTTCCTTGGCGCGACACCCTGGCCGCAGATGACATGCTGTGTTCCGGTCCGCGCGCTATGAATGATGATCGGCGCGTCCCCACCCGGCCCGTTCAGATGCGGCTCCGCTACGTGGAGCACGAATCCCGCTGCCATCGCCGCATCAAAAGCGTTCCCGCCCCGCTCCAGCACCGCCATGCCGACCTGGCTCGCGATCCAATGCGTCGTAGCCACCACGCCGAACGTACCGGCGATCTCAGGGCGCGTCGTGAACATCAACTAACCTCCCGCTCACCGCACCCTACCGGCGCGCGCTTGCAGCCGGAAGCCGCCACGGACGCTCTGGGGGTTCACAGGCGGCGTAAGACAATGAAACGGTCCAGCGCCCGTAGGACCGCTCCATACGCAGGCGGCGCGCAGCGGCAGCCGCTATTGCCGGAACGCCTTGATGGTTTCCCGAGCCGATTCCGACGCCTATCGGCGGGTACAGGATCGGCAGGTCAACTCCTGCGGCTCGGAAGTGCGCTAACTGCTCGCGGCACCTCTCTAAAGACCCAATAAGGCAGACCGCATCAAGCAGGCGATGGCTCAGCGCCTCTTCTGGCCGCCCCTGCTCCGCCTTTCTCGCCTCATCCTCAAACCCACACAAATGAAACAGCCTCTGATAAAACGGAAGAGTTGCATAGAGCGCGAGGTTCTTTCGGGCGACAGTACGCATCTCCTCAATGTCGTTACCCACGAAGGTTGGCAGGCCCAGCGTAATCTCCAGCTTCCTGCGTTCGGGAGCCTTGGCTCGCCCGCGCGCGATCCAAGCCTTACTTTGCTCGACCCGTGACGCAGGCCAGAAAACCGGCACGATGCCGTCCGCTAGCTCTCCTGCAAGTTCCACAGATTTCGAGTTAAGCGCCGCGATATAGATCGGCACTGGCACCGGTGCGGGGTGCTGTGGCAGGTGAGTTGCCGGGCCGTCCCCGCAAAGCCACTGCTGCACTTCAACAACATACCGTCGCAACGACGCCAGCGGCGATCCCATCTCGATGCCGAGAGTTGCATTCACAGGCTGATGGCTGACGCCTAGTCCCAAAATCATCCGTCCGCCCGTCGCGTCCGCGATCAGTGCGGCACCCTGCGCGCAGAGATAAGAATGACGCAGGTAAATGCTCGCAATCCAGGTTCCGACTTTAATATTCTTCGTCACGGCACCCATCAGCTGGGCTGTCGCCATGGCGTCATTGTTGGCTTCGACACTGAAGATCGCCTCGAATCCGGCGGCTTCAGCCTCCTTGGCAATGTCCTCTATCTCCCGAGCGCGCCATCCCGTTCCGGGCACGATGGCAAGAGCGAGCCGTTCCGACATTGCTGTCTCCTGCAGGTCACCGACCGCTCAATTTTTTGCTCTATGCCGCGGCCACGAGCATAGTCTCGCCGGTCGTTACTTTGATGCGGGCCGTCCAGGTCCTGATTGCTTTCCGCAATCAGCCTCCCCGCTTCCTTTCGGACGTTATCACTTGGCCACTCGTCGGCGCGCACACGTTGGCGTGAAAGCGATGCCGCCCCGCCCCCAGCGCGGGGCTTGCCGGAGGATCGCCACCCGTCTTGCGGCTGAAGGGCCAAAGGTTCATGATCGATGCAGATGCAACTCTCCCGGATATTGCGGGATGCGCTTGGCCGGTGCGGCAATGCAAAGTATCGCGACTGAAGCGGATGGTCGCGCGCTTGACGCGGCAAGGACTCAGAGTTTGTGGGGCCTCGTGATACTCGCTACTGTGATCGGCCTAGCCGGCTGTTCGACAGTGGACACGCAACGGATGCATCCGGCGCCTGCGGAGCCACCCCCGTACGCCGGGTACGGGTATATGAGCTCGCTTCCACCCTATCGCATCCAGATTGGCGACGTTCTCGCGATTCGACTGCTGCAGAACCCGGAACTGGACGAGGAGGCCGTTGTTCGCCCGGACGGTGACATATCAACGACCGTTGTGCAGAACGTCCGCGCTTATGGGCTGACGGTACCGGAGCTGGATGCGGAGTTGCGGCGGGACCACGCCAAGTATCTAGGAGACAGAAATAGGCCGTAGTCTCGATTCGTGGCAAACGAAACGGTGGATCCGGCTGGTAGAAAACCGAGCTACGCCGGCCTTCGCGCCCGCAACGCCGTCGCCAGCGTCCCATCATCCAGCACATCCAGCGCGCCCCCTATCGGCACACCCTGCGCCAGCCGCGTGATCGCCACGCCCGTCGGACGCAGCCGGTCGGCAACCCAGTGCGCGGTCGCCGCCCCATCTACGGTGGCGCTCAACGCCAGGATCACCTCGCGCACCGAGCCTTCCGCCACCCGCTCCAGCAACGGGGCAATATTCAGATCTTCCGGGCCCACCCCACCCAGCGGCGACAGCAGCCCGCCTAACACGTGGTAATCGCCCGGATGAACGCCCGTCCGCTCCAGCGCCCACAAATCCCCGACCGTCTCCACTACGCAGGCCAGCCCATGATCCCGCTCCGGATCGCCGCACACCGAGCATGGGTCGCGGCTGTCGAGATTGCCGCACCGGCTGCACGGCCGCACCGCATGTGCCGCCTCGGTCAGCGCCGCCGCCAATGGCAGCATGCGTGCCTCCGCGTCCTGCAGCAGCTTCAGCGCAGCCCGCCGTGCGCTCCGCGGCCCCAGCCCGGGCAGCTTCGAGAGCAGGAAAATCAGGTGCTCGACTTCGGGACCGCCCATTAACCCTCAGAACGGCAGCTTCATCCCCGGCGGGATCGGCAGGCCGGCGGTGAGCTTCTGCATTTCCTCCGCGTGGTTCGCCTCCACCTTGCGCCGCGCATCCGCATGCGCCGCCACGAGCAGATCCTGCAGCATCTCAGTATCGTTCGGATCCACCACCGAGAGGTCCAACACCACCCGCCGCATCTCGCCCTTGCCGTTCAGCACGACCTTCACAAGCCCGGCGCCGGACACTCCCTCAACTTCCGCGGCCTCGAGTTTCGCCTGCACTTCCTGCATGCGTTCCTGCATTTCCTGCGCCTGCTTCATCAGGCCCGCGAGATTCTTCATTCGTCGTACTCCATCGTCTCAGTCCCATCCGGCCCGAGCGGCACTTCCGCCTCCGCCGGCAGCCCGTACGCATCGACCCGGTCGTCGCGCACCGCATCGATCCGCGCCCCCGGAAACGCCTCCAGTATAGCCCGAACCAGAGGATGATCCGCCGCCTCGCTTCGCCGGGCCTGATCCGCCGCGTTTCCTTGTTCCGCCAGCGTGGCCTCACCGGCTTGCGTCGAAACCGCGATCGTCCACCGCACGCCCGTCGCCTCCGATAGCAACGCCCCGAATCGCGCCGCCAGGTCCCGAGGGGTCGCCGGCTCCGGCCGCAGTTCGATCACCGGAGGCGCAAACCGCACCAGATGCACCGAGTGCAACAGATGCGCATGAAGCAACGCCTCCCGCTGCTCCGCCACCAGCGCCACTGCCTCGCGGAACGAGGCCACCCGCCGCGCCGGCTCCGCCGCCACCGCTGGCGCACCACCCGCAACAGCCCGCACGCCGCCTCCCGCCCCCGCCGGAACGGCCGCCACCATGCTCGGCGCCCCCGCCCCCCCCGACAGCCGGCGCACCAGATCGCCGGGAGTGGGCAGCTCGGCGGCATGACACAACCGGATCAGCACCATCTCGGCCGCGGCCCGCCGGTCGGGCGCCACCTCCACTTCGCCGACCCCCTTCAGCACCATCTGCCACGCCCGGGACAACACCGGCACGCTCAGCCGGTCCGCGAGCTCCGCGCCGCGCATCCGCTCGGCCTCCGGCAGCTCGGCACCGTCCCGCAGAGAGGGTACCGATTTCAGGCGCGTTATCGTGTGCAGCAGATCCAACAGGTCGCCCAGCATCGCGCCTAGATCGGCGCCATGCTCGTAGGCCCGTTCCGTCATGGCCAAAGCCGCTGCCGGCTGGCCTGCCATCACCGCTTCCAGCAGATCGAAAATCACCTCGCGGTCGGCCAATCCCAGCATCTCGGAGACGGCCCCCGCCGTCACCTTCCCCTGCGCCTGCGCAATCGCCTGGTCCAGCAGCGACAGCCCATCTCGCACCGACCCATCTGCCGCCCTCGCAATAATCTCCACCGCCCCCCGTTCGATCGCCACCCCCTCCTGCTCCGCGATCCGAGCATAATAGCTGGACAGCTCCGCCACCCGGACCCGCCGCAGGTCGAACCGCTGACACCGCGAAAGCACCGTTACCGGGACCTTCCGCAGTTCCGTGGTGGCGAACACGAACTTCACATGCGGCGGTGGTTCCTCCAGCGTCTTCAGCAGCGCGTTGAACGCGTTCCGGGATAGCATGTGAACTTCGTCGATGATGAACACCTTGGTCCGCGCCTGCAGTGGGCGAAACCGGGTCGCCTCAATGATCTCCCGCACATCATCGACCCCGGTGCGCGACGCCGCGTCCATTTCTGTTACGTCCGGATGCCGGTCCGCCAGGATCGCCACGCAATCCGCGCACACGCCGCAGGGATCCGCCGTCGGCCCGCCCTTTCCGTCCGGGCCGGTGCAGTTCAGCGCCCGCGCGATAATCCGCGCCGTTGTCGTCTTCCCCACCCCCCGCACGCCGGTCAGCATGAACGCATGCGCCACCCGCCCCGTCGCGAACGCGTTGCGCAGCGTACGCACCATCGCGTCCTGCCCGATCATATCCTCGAACCGCGTCGGGCGGTATTTGCGCGCCAGCACCCGATAGGGGGCTTCTTGCGGGGATGAGTCGTCCTGGAACAGGCCGGACATGCGGAGGCTCCAGCCGCCGCTCTGGCGACCTTTCAGCTTGTTGCGGGTGGGAGGCCAAACGAGCGACCCGGGCGGAAACTCGTTGCGGCTGCTTCCTTCCGGACCTGACCGGGTTGGCGAGGCGCCCGTCCGCCGCCGACCTCCCGTTGTCTCATATCATGGCCGCCGGGGGCGGGTGCAAGCCTCCGCACTTCAGCGCGACCGGGGTGTTATATTGTTCCGCAATAACTGATTGACGAAATGTGAACGATATGTCATCCCGGTATCGGAACAAAAGCAAAGCCCCTCGAAGGAGTATTCGAATGCGCAAACGTATCACGGCCGGCGTCGCGGGCTTGTGGCTACTGGCCATTGGCGCGCCTGCCGAGGCGGAGCTCGTTACCTCGATCCCCGGCGGCACTGCCTGGCTGATGCCCTCCCTCAACTATTTTGGTACTGGCCCGCAGACGTTTGGCGATAGCATCGTATGGTCATCAACCGACGCCAATGCAGTTTTTGGCTACACTGGAGGATACGGGTACGCCAGTAACGGGTATTGGAATGGCAGTCTGGGGCCGATGGCTGGCCTCAATGATGTAACGGATTCCATGACCTTCGCCTTCACCACACCTGTCACGGGTGTCGGCGGATTCATGAACTACGCTCCGGTAAGCAGTAACCCCACCACCATTGCCGCCTATAACAGCGCGCACAGCCTGATTGAGTCTTACAATCTGACCTTTACCGCGAGCAACCAAGCCAACACAGGGGAGTTCCTCGGTTTCCGCGAGAGCTCGGCCGATATTAAATATTTCACGCTCATCGGTAACTACATCGGGATCACCGACCTTACCACCACCACGACCGCTACAGCCGTTCCCGAGCCTGCGACCCTCGGCCTGCTTGGCGCCGGGCTGCTCGGCCTCCTGACGGTTCGCCGCCGGCGCGACCGATGAAAGCCCAATTTTTATCGCAGCTAGAACGGAGAGGGCCGAAAAACGCGGGCGATCTCATATCATAGTCGCCTGGCGCGGAGGCAACCTAGCCCCGCACCGCCATCTGAATCGGACCCTCACGCCGGCCATGCGTGAACTGCTCCACCACCGCATTGCCGCTCGACATGAGCTCGGACGGCGGGCCTTCCCAGACGATCCGGCCCTCGTACAGCATGGCGATCCGGTCGCCGATCCGCCGGGCGCTGGCCATGTCATGCGTGATCGCAATGGTCGTGCTGCCAAGCCGCTTGACGCAATCAACGATCAAACCGTCGATGATCGCCCCCATGATCGGATCGAGCCCGGTCGTCGGTTCATCGAAGAATAGCATCTCCGGTTGCGCGGCGATTGCCCGGGCAAGCGCCACCCGTTTCTGCATGCCGCCGGAAAGCTCCGCCGGATAGAGCGTCCCCACATCCGCCTCGAGCCCGACCTGCGCCAGATATCCTTCCGATTTCCTCGGCGCCTGCCGCCGCCGCAGCATATGCCGCGCCATCAAGCCGAACGTCACATTCTCCCAAACCGGCAGGCTGTCGAACAGCGCGCCGTTCTGAAACAGCATCCCCATATTTGCGCGCACCGCCTCCCGCGCCGCGCGCCCCATGCGCAGGATGCCCCGCCCGTCGATCTCGATGGTGCCGGCATCCGGTTCAATCAGCCCAAGGATGCACTTCACCAGAACCGATTTGCCGGACCCTGACCCGCCGATCACCACCAGCGACGTGTGCGGCATGACGTCCAGGTCCAGCCCGTCCAGCACAACTTTTTCGCCGAAGCTCTTGTGCAGGCCGCGGATACAAATCTTCGGTGTCACGCCGCTCATCGCGCGAAGAAGAGTTCAGTCAGGATGTAATCGAACGCGAGAATCAGGATCGAGGCAGCGACGACCGCCGACGTTGTTGCCGCGCCGACCCCCTGCGCGCCGCCTCGACTGCGATAGCCCTGATAGCACCCCAGCAACGCGATCAGGAACCCAAATACGCCCGCCTTTACCAAGCCCGACACCACATCCCCGGTCTGCATCGAATTCAAGGTGGCGTAGAGATAGTTCGTAGTACCGAAACCGAGCTTCACCGTAGAGACGATCATCCCGCCCAGCACGCCCAGAATATCCGCGATCACCACCAGGAACGGCAGCGCGATCACCCCGGCGAGTATCCGCGGGGCAACCAGATACTTCATGGGATTGGTGGAAAGTGTGCTCAGGGCATCGATCTGGTCTGTCACTCGCATCGTGCCGAGTTCCGCTGCCGTCGCCGCGCCGATCCGCCCCGCGACCATCAGGCCGGCCAGCACCGGCCCGAGTTCCCGGGTGAGCGAAATCACCACCACGTTGGCGACCGCACTGCCCGCGTTGAACCGAGAGAACCCGGTGTAGGTCTGCAGCGCCAGCACCATGCCGGTGAAGATCGCCGTCAGCGCCACCACCGGCAGGCTGAAAAACGCCATCTCGATCAAAGCGCCGACAAAAACCCGCGCGTAGAAGGGCGGCCGGAGCAGGTGCCCAAGTCCGGACAGGGCGAATAAGACGAGATCGCCAGCCGCCCGGCAGGCGCCGATCGTCCCCCGCCCCACGACAGCAAGCCAGTCCAACAACGTGTTCACGCGCCGCGATAATCCCGGTGAAACCGACGCCCCAACGACGTCAGCACTTCATATCCGTTGGTGCCCGCATCGCGCGCCACGTCGTCCGGCGTTTGCTGTGAACCGAGCAATTCCAGCCACCCACCGGGACGGACACCAGGATGCTCGGTAACATCGAAGGTCGCGAGGTCCATGGAGACACGCCCTACCAGCGGGACCCGCTGCCCGTCAAAGACCGCATGCCCCCGATTGGAAAGGGATCGATGCCAGCCATCCGCATAGCCAATCGCGGCGGTCGCGATCCTGCTCGATCGCCCCGCGCGCCACGTGGCGTTGTAACCGACCGGTTCATCCGCCCCAACTTCCCGTACCGCCAGCACCCGCGCCCGTAACAGCACCACTTGTCGCATCGGGTTGTCCCGCCCGGGCACGGGATTGATGCCATACAAGGCCGCCCCGGGACGGGCGAGATCCGAACCATACGCCTCCCCCAGGAAAATGCCCGAGGAGTTCGCAACGCTCCGCGGCGTTTTCGGCAGCATTGCGCAAGCCACCGCAAATCTGCGCATCTGCTCCGGATTCATTGGATCGTCCGGCACCTCTGAGGAAACGAGGTGCGTCATAATGTACCGCAGATCCAGTCCTGCCAGCCGGCCGGACCCGGCGGCGAGCACTGGAACCTCTTCGCGGCTCAACCCAAGACGGACCATCCCGGTATCCACGTGCACAATCGACGGTAGTGCGCGCCCCAACTGCCGCGCCAGCGCCGTCCACTCATCGATCTCAGCCAGAGAGCCCAGCACCGGGACGATGTCATGCGCCACGTATTCGGCCGCCATCCCTGGTAACAGCCCGTTCAGAACCGACAGCATTGCCCCGGGAACACACCCCCGAACCGCGAATGCTTCCTCCGGCAGCGCGACGAAGAAATACCTGCATCCGGCGCCCGCCAGCGCCGCCGCAATCGGCTGGGCACCAAGCCCGTACCCATCCGCCTTTACCACCGCAGCGACCCGCCCGGATGGATGCTTCCGGCACAACAACTGCCAGTTTTCAACTATCGCGCCAAGGTCAACCTCCAGAACCGCCCCTGCGCGCGGTTCAGCCATGGTGGCTATGTGCCAGATCCAGGTCCGCGTACCGGGTAAACTCGGCTTCAAAGAACAGGTCGATCTTGCCAGTTGGCCCGTGGCGTTGCTTGGCAATGATCAACTCAGCCATGTTGTGCACCGCTTCCATGTCACGCTGCCATTTTTCGTGCGCAAGGCGGAACTTGTCCTCGGAGTCGAATGCCATTTGCTTCGGCTCCCTGGCCTTCAGGTAATACTCATCCCGATAGATGAACATCACGCTATCAGCGTCCTGCTCGATCGTGCCCGACTCGCGCAGATCAGCCAATTGTGGCCGTTTGTCCTCTCGCGCCTCGACCGCGCGTGACAGCTGCGACAGCGCTACCACCGGCACTGAAAGCTCCTTTGCCAATGCCTTCAGCCCCTGCGTGATCTGACTGATCTCCAGCACGCGGTTCTCCGGCCGGGTTCCAGCCGCGGGGCGCATCAGTTGCAAGTAGTCGATCACGACCAAGCTTAACCCTTTAGTTCGCTTCAGCCGGCGGCACCGCGTGCGCAGCGCCGAAAGCGTTATAGCCGGCGTGTCATCGATCTGGATCGGCAACGCGGCGATTTCGCGGCTTACCTGCACAAACCTATCGAAATCCTTCTGCCCGATCTCTCCCCGCCGTATCCGGTCCCCGGAAACGCGCGCTTCCTCTGACAACAGGCGCGTTGCAAGTTGCTCAGCGCTCATTTCCAACGAGAATATCGCCACGCTCTGCTTCGGCTCTGCGGCTGGATCGTCGCGTCGCGCGTCCTGCAGGAGCGCGATGGCCGCGCTGTGGGCGACTTTCGTGGCCAGCGACGTCTTTCCCATCCCCGGCCGGCCCGCCAGAATTACCAGGTCCGAGGGATGCAGTCCGCCGGTCTTTGCATCCAGGTCCCGCAGCCCCGTCGTCAGCCCCGAGACGTGTCCCGAACGCCGGAACGCTCGTTCTGCACCCTGAATTGCCTCCGTTAGCGCCCGTTCGAAGCTAACGAACCCACCCCCTGTCCCGCCATCCTTCGATAGGTCGAACAGCGCCTGTTCCGCCGCCTCGATCTGCGAGACCGCGTCCAGCTCCGAATCCGCCCCGAATGCATTGTTGACAACCGTTTCGCCCACATCGATCAACTGTCGCCGCAACCAGGAATCATAAATTGTCTTCCCGTATTCGCCCGCGTTAATAATCCCAACCATCGCGCTCAGAAGCTGCGCCAGGTACGCGGTCCCGCCGACCTCCTCCAGTACGCCGGAGTGCTCGAATTCGGCTTTCAGCGTGACGGCGTCCGCGAGCTGCCCTGCCTCGATGCGCCGCACGATCGCCTGGTAAATCCGCCCGTGGATCGGGTCTGCGAAATGTTCCGGAATCAGGAACTCCGCAACGCGCTCGTACGCCTTGTTATTCGCCAGCATTGCCCCCAGCAGAGCCTGCTCAGCCTGCAGGTTCGATGGTGGCAGGCGCTGAGAGATCCCGAGAACCGATGGTGCAAACGTGTTCACGGATCCGTCATACTATTGTGCCGGTCCCGATGGCAGCCGTCTCTCCTGTGGACGGCTGTGGATAACGGGGATGGACCTTGTCGCCGGCTGGCTCCGAGTCGCTCCAACACTTAGGAAGGCGGGCAACAGATTGTGAACCTTTACGGCCCGCGCACCCCTCATCTGGTGGAACTGGAACCCGTGAAATGCTTCCGAGCAGCAAGCCAACGCCCTTTTCATGCCGGTTTTTCGCGAACTCTTGGAAGCCATCGAATATGCCGAGGACCAGCGGGAGCTGAGCGGGATCGCGGCGGACGAGGTGACCGACATTGATGCGGCAACTCCCATATTCGGCATCCGTTCCAGTTAAAGGGGGGACTCTGCGCGAAGACTGGCTGGATCAAAGCCGAAGGTACTGTCGACCGGGGCGCTACATTCACTTTCGGTCCCCAAACCTGCGGACCTACGCACATCACCGAACTCAGACCGCTTCTGTTGGTCGAAGAAACCCTAAGGATATGGAGCTCACCCTTGCGCCCTGGCAAAGACCTTGCTGGCCAATCGCATCGTCGTGCCCCGCGACAGTGCGGAGGCACTCGACTACATATGCCGGCAGAACCGCTACCCCGAGCGCGAACCAAGCGATCCCGCCGCCATTCTGCTGGATGTGCAATTGCCGAAAGTGCATGGGCTGGAGGTCTTGGAAAAAGTCAAAGGCGGCCCGGAACATCGCCAGATTCCCGTCGTCATGTTGACTTCGTCACGGAAGAACGCGACCTCGTCAGAAACTACGATCTGGGGGTCAATGCTTTCGTGGTGAAGGCGGTGGACCTTAACGCGTTCTTCGAAGCAATCCGTGACCTGGGGGTGTTCTGGGCGGTCCTGACTGAACCCCCGCCGCACGGCGCCAGACCGGCACCATGAGCGGTGCCAGCGTAAAAATACTGCTGCTTGAGGATAGCGATATAGACGCCGAGCTTATCGCGGTGCAGCTTCGCCGCCTGGCAAGCGAAGTCACGATTACACGCGTATCCTCGCGTGACGATTTCATCGCGGCAGCCGAGCATGGCCGGTTCGATATCGTGCTCGCCGACTATTCGCTGCCGGATCTCGACAGCCTCGCGGCGCTTACCATTCTGCGTGAAAAACGCCCGGACGCGCCGTTCATCTTTGTCTCCGGTGTGCTCGGCGAGGAATTTGCCATCGAGGCGCTTAAGCGCGGCGCGACCGACTACATTCTTAAACGAAGCCTGGTTCGCCTACCCTCCGCGATAGAGCGCGCGCTTGTGGAGGCGCACGAGCGAGCCGAGCGGCACCGTGCCGACGCCGCCCTGCTGCGAAGCGAGGTGCGTCTGCAGCGCTTGAACGAGCTGCTTCGGCGCGAGGTCAAAGCTCGCACCCGTGAGCGCGACCGAATTTGGGACATCTCACCAAATCTTCTTGCCGTGGTCCGCGCCTCTGACGGTATACCGATTCTGGTCAATCACGCCTGGACCAGGCTTTTGGGGTGGAGTGAGGCCGACATGCTCACGACCACCATCCGGGACTTGGTGCATCCCGGCGATCGCAGCCTGGCCGACTGCGTGCGCGAAGATCAATCCGTGATGTTCGAGAATCGTATCCGCAACGCCGCGGGGGCATACCGCTGGTTTTCCTGGAACGTAGTCCCCGACGAAGGCCTGCTCTACGCGGTTGGCCATGACGTGACGGAGAAACGCCTGGCAGCAGAGGAACTCGCCGCCACCAATCGCGCCCTGAAGCGCCAGATAGACGAACGCGAGAAGGTCGAGCAAACGCTGCGTCAGATGCAGCGGCTGGAAGCAGTCGGTCAGCTCACATCGGGTGTCGCTCACGATTTCAATAATCTTCTCACCGTAATCCTGGGCAATCTCACGTTCCTCGAACGCGAGCCGTCGCAATCTCCCACTGTTAAGCGCCGGCTTGCCCACATGCGCGCGGCGGCCGAGCGAGGCGCCCAGCTTACCGCTCAGCTCCTCGCATTCTCCCGCCGGCAGCGGCTGGAGCCTAAGCCCATCAATCTGAACGAAACTGTCGAGGGCATGAGCGACCTGCTGCGAAGCACGATGGGCGGGTCCGTGCGTCTTGAAACCGCGCTCCAGCCGGATCTGTGGCCCGCCCTGGTGGACCCGACCCAGATCGAACTGATTATACTGAATCTCGCGATCAATGCGCGCGATGCGATGCGTGTGGGCGGCAGTCTTACGATCCAAACATCGAACGTCACCCGGGCCGAGACAAAACGCCCGGAGGAACCCGGCCCAGGCGACTACGTCATGCTATCCGTCAGCGATACCGGCTCTGGCATGGCAGAAGATGTAATGGCCCGCGCTTTCGAGCCATTCTTCACCACAAAACCGGTGGGCAAGGGATCTGGTCTGGGGCTTGCCCAGGTGTACGGTTTCGCCAAGCAGTCCGGCGGTGGTGTCAGCATCGTCACCAAGCTGAACGAAGGCACCGTGGTCAGCGTGTTTCTTCCGCGCGCGGTGATAGTCTCGCAGACCGAGTCCGATGAAGACGAACCCGCAGCAGATAGCCACCCGTCCTCCCATCAGTGTACGATCCTCTTGGTTGACGACGACAGTGCCGTGCGTGAGATTACCGCAGCTCTCCTGAATGATATCGGCTGTAAGGTGTTCGAGGCCGGCAGCGGCGGTACCGCCTTGGACACGCTCGATGGGATCCCGGATATCGATCTGCTGCTGGTGGACTACGCCATGCCTGGCATGAACGGCGCCGAGATCGCAGCGGCGGCAGCCGCACGCAGGCCGGGCATCCCGGTTATGTTCATCACCGGCTATGCAGACCTAACCGCACTGCGCGAGATCAATGAAGAACGAATTCTCCAGAAGCCATTCGGTCATGACGAACTCGCCGCGAAACTCCGCCGTATCCTTAGCGGCGGTGACGTGATTCCCTTCAGCGCGGCAGCGCGAAAAGCATCATAGAGACCGCCGCAACTCGGGCGAAATTCCTACCTCTCTCGGGGACTGCTCTTCGTCCTTGGCGGTGATGTAATCCCTTGTCAGTGGCACCGCCGTCTGGTCGTGGGCCATCTGAATTTGGAACACCATCATATTTTCCCGCCGGAATGACAGCTCTGCCCCGGCGAGGTAGAATTCGAACATGCGGCAGAATCGTTCGTCATAAATAGCCGCGATGGTATCGCGGTTCGCCGCGAAACGCCGCCGCCAATGGCGCAACGTCTCGGCATAATGCATTCGCAGGATCTCGATATCTGTAATCAGCAGCTTAGCCTTCTCGATCCGAGGAATGACCTCCGAGAGTGCCGGACAGTACCCGCCCGGAAAGATATACTTGTTGATCCACGGATTGGTGACACCGGGGACATCGTTGCGCCCGATCGCGTGCAGAAGCGCGACCCCGTCAGGTTCCAAGCACCGCGCGACGGTATCGAAGAACTCGCGATAATGCCCTACACCGACATGCTCGAACATGCCAACAGAGACGATTCGGTCAAACCGTTCATGCACCGCGCGGTAATCCAGCAGCTCGAACCGCACGCGGTCGGCCAGCCCCTCCGCCTCCGCCCGGGCGCGTGATTCAGCGAGCTGCTCCTTTGACAGCGTCGCGCCCAGAACCGTCGCGCCGTATTCCCTGGCCAGCGTCAGCACCAGGCCGCCCCAGCCGCTGCCAATGTCCAGAACTTTGAGACCAGGCCGATCCAGCAACAGCTTCGCGGCGATATGCCGTTTTTTGGCGATCTGCGCTTCCTCCAGCGTTTCATCGCCACGCCGGAAGTAGGCGCACGAGTACTGGCGGTCCCGGTCCAGAAACAAGCTGTACAATCTGCCGTTCAGGTCATAATGATGCGCGGCGTTGCGTTGTGCGCGTGGCGCTGGGTTGTATTGATCGAACCGGCGCTTTGCCCGCAGCACCGCGTTTTGCACCGCCGCCACGGGATGCTGGTTCCCACTGGCCATGGCGTTGGTAGCCACCAGATCCGTCAGGTCGTAAATGCTGCAACGTTCCGGCTCGAGTGTTCCATCCATGTAGGCTTCGCCGAATGACAGGGCCGGAGTCAGCAAAAGCCGCCTTATGGTCTTCGCATCTTTGAGCCGAAATGCCGCCTCCGGACCACCGCCCGCGCCATACGCGCTGGTAGTCCCATCAGGCCAGCAAACCCGGAGCCGACCCACCCTGACGAACCGCTTCAATATGGCGTGCAGTGCAGCCTGCATCTTCGCCCCCCGACGTTACAAGAACTTGACCAGCCGTCCCTGCGGTGTTCCGAGCACCTCGTCATCCTGCATCACCACGTTGCCCCGCACGATGGTCGCAACCGGCCAGCCGGTAACTGCCATGCCGTCGAACGGCGTCCATCCGCAGGGCGAGACGATCCACGATGCCTCGATCCGCCGCTGCCGCTTCATATCGGCCAGGGTGAAGTCCGCGTCAAAGCCCGCAGCCAGCCGGCCCTTGCTCACGATACCGTAAACCCGCGCCGGCCCGGCGCACATCAGGTCCACGAGGCGGGGCAGCGACAACCGGCCCGCATTCACGTGATCGAGCATCACCGGCACGATTGTTTGCACACCCGTGAGCCCCGCCGCGGTATCCGGCCACGGTAGCTCCTTCTTCGCGCCGGCATGGGGTGCGTGGTCCGAACCGACGGTATCCACGGTGCCGTTGCGGATCGCGCGCCACGCAGCCTCGTAATGCCGCCGGTCTCTGATCGGCGGATTCATCACCGCGTAGCCGCCGAGCTTCTCATATGCGTCAGGCCCCACCTGCGTCAGATGGTTCACCAGTACTTCGCAGGTCGCGACGTCACGGAAGTCCTTCAGGTACTCCAATTCCTCCGCGGTCGATACGTGCAAGATGTGGGCCGAGCGGCCGGTCACCCGTGACAGCGCCATCAACCGCCGCGTGCCGAGGAACGCCGTCTCGACATCCCGCCACTCCATGTGCCGCGCGTACGGTTCCCCGCGCTCGAACATTCTTCGGCGTTCCTGCAGGCGGTATTCATCTTCGCTGTGATACGCGATACGCCGCCGACCCGCGCGCATAATCCGTTCCAGGTGTTCGTCGTCTTCCACGAGCAGGTCGCCGGTGGATGAGGCGGCGAAGATTTTGATGGCGCAAACGCCGCGACCGGCTTCAAGTATTGCAAGATCCGCGATGTTGGTCTTCGTCCCGCCGACATACAGCCCCATGTCGCACCAAGACTCGCGCTCTACGTACTCCTGCTTCCAAGCCAGTCTTCCCGCATCGGTAACAGCAGGCGATGTATTCGGCATGTCGAACACCGAGGTCAGCCCACCCAAGACCGCAGCCTTGGTTCCAGTCGCAATGGTCTCCACCGACCGATCGCCCGGATCGCGCAGATGCACATGGCTGTCGATCAATCCGGGCAGAACATGCAGCCCTGCGGCATCGATCACCTGATCCGCCGTCGCGCTCCCCGGCACTCCAAGATCCGCGATCCTACCGTCCTTCACCCCCACATCCGTCTGCTCGCAACCCCACGGGAGCACACACGTCCCGTTGCGAATGATCAGATCATAGTGCATGGCCTCACGTCGCGCTCAGGGTATCGAACACGTCGCCCGCCGGTTGCAGACCCATGATATGCCGCCGGTGCCATAAGGCATAAAACAGCAACAACCATGCCGCAAATCCCGCGCGTCCTTCCTCCGCCTGGCGAAATAGCGCTTCCACCTTGCCCGTCTCAGCCAACTCCGCCACTCCTGGCTGAGCCGCAACTAACCGGCCGAGCCGCTCGGCCTTCCCGGTGATCCATGCCCCTACCGGAACCGTAAAGCCCCGCTTCGGCGCAAACGGCGCTGCTTGCGGCAGATGGCGCTCCAGCCACCGGCGCAACACCCATTTCCCGATCCGCCCCTGTAACTTCAGGTGGTCCGGCAGCCGGAACACCGCTGAAGCAACGCCTGGATCCAGGAAAGGGGTGCGCCCCTCGACGCCGTGCGCCATCAGGCACCGGTCCAGTTTCAATAACAGATCGTGCGGCAGCCAGTCCGCCACATCCGCCGCCTGAGCCGCGGCCAGCCTGCTCCTCCCGCCATTCACCGCGTCCTGCTCGCTCGCCGCAAACCCGTCACGCCAGCCGGTCGGCCGCCGCCGTAAGACGTTGAGCCGGTCGAAGTTGCCACACCCGCGCATGACCCGCCCGCCCAGCCACCATGGCCGCATGGCACGACGGTAACGTCCGTAACCACCAAACAGCTCGTCGCCACCCTCGCCCGAGAGCACCACCTTGACGTCCTGCCGGGCCCGCCGGGCGAGAAACCAGGTCGGGATGATCGCATAATCAGCCGCTGGATCATCCATGCACGCCACAATTTCCGGCAGGTGCTCCCATACCATCGCCTCAGTAATCTCGATCGGTTCGTATTGTGCGCCCGCCGCCTTCGCCACCACGGCCGCATGCGCGCGCTCATCCTCGGCGCCTTCAACATCCCAGCCGGCCGTATAAGCCAACACAGGCTGATTGTTCAGCCGGCCCATCATTGCCAGCACGGCCGAGCTATCTACCCCGCCAGATAGAAACATCCCGTACGGGACATCGCTGCGCTGATGCAGCAGCACACTTTCCTCCAGTGCCCGATCCAGACGTTCCAGGGCGCTGTCTTCATCGATGTCCTCGTGTCCTCCCTCTGGCAAGGCCGGCTGGCGCTGGCGGTCGATAATGTGGCCTTCGGTGCAGGTCAGCGTCTCGCCAGGTAGCACCCGGCTGATCCCTTCGAAGATTGTCTCCGACCCGGTGGTAAACTGCATCTGCAGCAGTTCATCCCGTGCCGCCGTTCGCAAGCGGCGCGGAACCACCCCACTATCCAGCAATGCGCGCGGTTCGGAAGCAAATGCCAGACCGTCGGCGGTTTGCGTTGTATAAAGCGGCTTGATGCCAAACGGATCGCGGGTCAGTGTCACACTGCGAGCGCCGCGTTCGTGGATCGCGATCGCGAACATCCCTCGTAACCGCTCCGCATACGCTGGCCCCTCCTGCCGCCACAACACCAACGCGGGTTCGCAATCGCTGTGCGTCGAGAAATGCTCTTCCCCCAATTCTGCGCGCAATTCGCGATAGTTATAAATCTCGCCGTTTGCCACCAGCGTCGCGGGGCCGGAGAACAGCGGCTGATCCCCAGTTTCCAGGTCAATGATCGCCAGCCTGCTCTGCGCCAGCGCCGCTCGCCCGATAACGATGTGCCCGTTGCCATCCGGCCCGCGGTGGGCTAGCGCGCGGATCATACGCGACAGCATGGCCGCATCGGGCGGCGGCGCGGCAGAGGACAGGATCAAACCGGCAATCCCGCACATTCACGGCTTCTCCACATGCGCCAAGAACTCACGCCACCGCGCCAGTACCGGCTGTTCGTTGAATTCAGTCTCGTAGCGGGCGCGACCGGCGGCCGCCAGCGCCGAAGCGCGGTCCTGATCCGCCAGCACACGCCGGATCGCCTCGGCTAATGCAGGTGGATCGTCAATCGGCACCAGCATCCCATCCTCACCGTCGCGGATCAATTCGCGCGGGCCTGCGGCTGCCGCTGCAATCACGGGTCGCCGCGCGGCCCACCCCTCGATGATCACGTTCCCCAGCGGCTCCACGCGCGACGCACACACCAACAGATCCGCTTCCCTCAAAAGTCCGCCAGTATCCTCTCGCCAGCCCAGCAGGTGCACTCGCTTACTCAAGCCCTGGCGCTTCGCCAACGCCGCGAGCGCCTCCCGCTCCGGCCCCTCGCCCGCCACCACGAGGTGAACGCCCGGCAATAACGCCATCGCTTGGATCAGGATGTCGAACCCCTTGTTCGGGTGCAGGCGCCCCAGCGCCAGCACCATCCCGGCGCTATCCGGCACTCCCAGCGCCGCTCGCGGCACCATCTCGGCCTGCCCCAGATCGGGCACGAAATTCGGCAGATACTGCACCCGCCCGGCCGGCCAGCCCTGATCGGCGATCCATTGCACCAGCTCCTGAGTGTTCGCCACGAGATGGTCGCACCGACGGAACCGCCGCAGGTCGTACGTGCCGCCCAGCCGGCCCACCAGCACCCAATCCCCTTGCGGTGCCGCCGCGGCCGCCCGGCCCATCCATGCCACCGCGACCCGCGGCTTGAACCGTCCTAGCACCGCCCTCAGGCGCGATCGGGTCGCCAGATCCAGAGCACCCCCAAACCCAAGCTCGACCGGCCGCAACCCTGCCGCCCGCAACCGTCTCGCCCTTGCCGCGTTGCGCCGGATGACCGGCAACACCTCCTCACCCGCCCCAGCCAGGGCGATGGTCAGCCGCTCGAAGAACAGCTCTGCCCCCCCTTCCGGCGCGCCGGCCATGATCTGCGCCACCCGCATGGTCGCGCTTTACACGGCTTGAGCCGCGCCGGGCCAGCACCACCTCCTGCTGTGCTCTCGCCCAACAGGAGGAACCTATGGCGAACATCACCCGTACCGCCTCCGCGCATTGGCAGGGTAGCGGCAAGGAGGGCAAAGGCGCGCTGACGACCCAGAGCGGGGTGCTCTCTGAGACTCAATACTCCTTCAGCACGCAATTCGCCGAGGGTAAGGGGACCAACCCAGAGGAGCTGATCGCCGCCGCTCATGCCGGATGCTTCAGCATGGCACTTGCTTTCCAGCTTTCGGGCGCCGGGCACCTACCCCAGGACCTCCACACCGAAGCGCGCCTTACCATGGAACAGGAAGGCGCAGGTTGGAAGATCGCGACCGTTGCACTAAAACTCCGCGCCAAGGTGCCCGGAATTGATGCCGCCACGTTCAACAAGCTCGCCGAGCAGGCCAAGGCGACGTGCCCGGTGTCGCGGGTGCTGAACGCTGCAATCACACTGGACGCCACACTCGAATGACCAGTGTCGTCCACCTTCCCGCGCGCGGCGTCATTGCTGTCGGCGGAGAGGATCGTGTCTCCTTCCTCCAGGGTCTCGTTTCCAACGACGTGACCCTGGCTGCACCTGCGCAATGCGTCTGGGCCGCGCTGCTTACTCCACAGGGCAAGTGGCTCGCCGACTTCTTTATCTTCGCCGACCAGGGCCACCTGCTTCTCGATTGCGAGGCGGGTCAAGTCGACATGCTGCTCCAGCGGCTGTCGCGCTTCCGCCTCCGGTCTCGGGTCACGATCATCGCCCGCAGGGACCTCACGGTATTCGCCGGCTGGAGCAATGAATTTCCCCCTCCCCTTGCGGGAGGGGGTTGGGGTGAGGGGTCGAACCCAAAGGCTGCCGGTTTTACGGCCCCCGATCCCCGCCTCCCCGAAGCCGGTCACCGCATTCTGTCGCCTGCCCCGCTCCCCGAGACCGCCACCTTCGCGGACTGGGACCGACACCGCCTCGCGCTCGGCCTACCCGATGGGTCCCGCGACCTGGAACCCGAAAAAACCGTCCTGCTCGAGGCCGGATTTGACGAGCTGAACGGGGTTTCCTGGACCAAGGGCTGCTACATGGGCCAGGAACTGACCGCGCGAACTAAATACCGCGGACTGGTCAAACGGCGCCTTATCCCCGTCCATATCGACGGTCCTGCCCCCGCCCCGGGATCGGCGATCCTGCGCGACAGCACCGCGGTCGGAACAATGCGTTCCTCCTCAGGCGATCTCGGCCTCGCACTCCTCCGCCTCAACTCCCTCGCCGGCCCGCTTATCAGCGCCGAGACGCACATCGAACCGCGTGTTCCCCCCTGGATGCGCCTCCCCGAGGCCGCCGCATGAGCACCGTCTTTAACTGGGAGGACAAGTACCAGGCTGGCACGACAGGGTGGGAGCGCCGTCATCTCAACCCGGCCTTCGTCGGCTGGCGGGCCTCGGGCGGACTCGCCCCCTGCCGCATTCTTATCCCCGGCTGCGGCCGTAGTGGCGAACCCGCGGAACTGGCCAAAGCGGGTTTCGAAGTAACCGCGCTCGACATTGCGCCAAGTGCGGTCGCCGTCCAGCAAGAGCGCCTCGGGCCCGCTGGCAGGGCGATCCAAGCAGACCTGTTCGCCTGGGAACCCGAAACGCGGTTCGACGCCATCTACGACCAGACCTGCCTGTGCGCTCTGCCGCCGGCCGATCTTCCGGAGTACGAGACGCGCCTTGCCCGCTGGTTGCGCCCTGGCGGAGCGTTGTTTGTCCTGTTCATGCAGACCGGCCGGGAGAACGGACCGCCATTCGACAGCCCCATCCCACGGATGCGTGAACTGTTCACTCCTTCGCGCTGGCTATGGCCCGCCTCGCTTCCCGCCCCCGTAAAGCATCCGTCCGGCATAGGAGACGAGCAACCAGCCGTCCTTCGACGCCTCTGATCGGTTGTCGCTGCCCCACACGGGGCTTAGCATACCCTGGGAGGTTCGCTATGCCGTCAGCCGATACCGCAACGTTGTACCGCAAGCTGGAAGAACGTGTGCTCGCCCGCGACCAGATCGGTGCCAGCGAAACATACTACAACCTGCTTCGCGCCGGGCGGCCCCTGTCGGAGATCATTGCAGAAGGCGTCCGCATCCACGCTCCCTATACCCACGTTCCGTACCACGAACGCATCGACGGTGGCTACCCGAACTTCGTCAACAACGATCATTGCCTGCTTTCGGCCCGGGCCACGATCAATCTGTCTCGCCTCCTGCCCGGTCAGCTCTCAATGCTGCCAATGGCTCAGACCATTTGGTACATGCCGACAGGTCTTGACATTTGGAATCAGAAGATCGGCAAAGCACCCGGGCATTACCTGCCTGGGTTCAAAGGCGGTCCCATTACCGATCCGCCCACCCCGGTGGTTTACTGGCCCGATCAGACCCCGCTGCACCAGGACGGCCCGATCCGTGAACGCCTCGGCAATTGGCTCAGCCTGGTCCATCGTGGTCAGGTTATCGACGCCTATCGCGTGTTCCTCGGCCTGGTGGAAGATCGAGCGTACCGCAAGGAAGTCCTCGCTGAACTGGTCTTTGCCGGCCTCATAGACGTGCAAGACCGAGCTCTTTACAACCGGTCCTATACAACCGGGCACAAAGCGTTCCGTGCCCGCTCAACTGTAGAGATTGGTAATTTCATCGGCTGGGATAATGCGCATCATGTCATTTATGCCGGCGCGTTGGATATCGCCGTCGGCCCGCGTTGGTACTCCACCTACGAAATGGCCTGTAACTCCATCAAAATGTTCATCGATGGCGAAACCCTTCATGCCGTCCCCTACGCTGGCGCAAGCCCACGCGAAACCGCAATCCTCATTCAGGCTGAACCGCTCAACCAGGAAGAATCGGCACGCCTGATCCAGTCCCTTATTCGCGAGCCGGAACCCGTCTTTCTCCAAACCCTGACCGACCTGCTGCTTGCAGGCAAAGGCCCACGCCGGATTCTCGACACCATCCAGATCGCCGCCGCCCAGGTGGTGATCGAAACCGCGACCAACACCAACTTCTCCCTGCCGCAGCATTGCTACGAATACTGCAACACGTTGGGCTGGTTCTGGGATAATTTTGATCATCCTCTACGTCTGAAACTTCTCTATGTCGCGGCTGCCTACCTGAACCGCGCCGCCTGGCATCAGAAGCATACCGGCGATCTCAACCCAATTGTCATCCGCGCCCCCGCCATCGCCGATCACATGGCCGCCGGCGCAATTCTGCAGCGCATCGAGTCCGCAATCCTCGCCCTCGATGGAGCGGAAAGCATGGCCTGGGTCCAGGCCTACCTCAACAACTTTGCCGACCGAGCCCCTCTGGTTGAACGCCTGGCTACGCTGGCAGCCCGGATCGGAAACGACCCGCATAACCAGGAAATCGCCCAATGCATGCTGGAAGATTTCACCAAAAACCAAAGTCCCGACCGCGATAAACTGCTGCTCGCTGCCACCCAGCACACCGCCACGCACCGAAAATACGGCGACTTCCTCGAAGCCAGCCGCCGCTTCGGCCAAGCCATGGACATCCCAGCTTTGGCCTGAGTGAGCGCCGATTACGACCTCGCCATCATCGGCGGCGGCGTCAACGGCTGCGGCATCGCGCGCGACGCGGCCGGCCGTGGCCTCCGCGTCCTGCTCGTGGAACAGAACGACCTCGCCAGCGGGACGTCGTCCGCCTCCACCAAGCTGATCCACGGCGGGCTCCGTTATCTGGAGCTTTACGAGTTCCGCCTGGTTCGCGAGGCCCTGGCTGAACGCGAGGTCCTCCTCCGCACCGCTCCCCACATCATCCGGCCGCTCCGCTTCGTGCTGCCGCATCACGCCGGTCTGCGCCCCTGGTGGATGCTGCGCCTTGGATTGCTGCTCTACGACCATCTCGGCGGCCGCAAAATTCTTCCCGCCACGCGCGTTTTCAGCCTGCGCCGCGATCCGGCCGGCGTGCCCCTGAACCCCACCTATACGCGCGCCTTCGAATACTCCGATTGCTGGGTGGACGATGCCCGCCTGGTCGTTCTTAACGCCCGCGATGCCGCCGCCCGCGGCGCGCACATTTTCACCCGCACCCGCTGCACCCACGCGGTCCGCCAAGGAGGGCTGTGGCGCCTGACCCTTACCACCGCCAACCAGACGGAAACCCGCGCGGCCCGCGTGTTGATCAACGCCGCCGGCCCCTGGGTCGCCGGTGTGCTGAATGATGTCATCGGTCAAACGAGCCGCGTCCCAATCCGGCTGGTGAAAGGCAGCCATCTCGTCGTCCGCCGTCTGTTCAATCACGACCGCTGCTACATCTTCCAGAATGCCGACGGCCGGATCTGCTTCGCGATACCCTACGAGGACGATTTCACCCTGATCGGCACCACCGATCTCGACTACTCCGGGGATCCAGCCCTCGTCACCGTAACCCCCGACGAGGAGAACTACCTCCTTACCGCCATCAGCGCCTATCTCGTGCGCCCCATCGATCCTGCCTCGATCGTCTGGCGCTACTCCGGCGTGCGCCCCTTACGTGATGACGGTGCCACAAAGGCCCAGGACGCCACTCGCGACTACATCCTGGAGCTCGACGGCGACCCGCCCCTCCTCTCCGCCTTCGGCGGCAAGATCACCACCTACCGGCGCCTGGCCGAAGCGGCTGTCGCCCGCCTCAACCCGTTCTTCTCCAGCCTCCCCAAACCCTGGACCGGCTCAGCCCCGTTGCCAGGCGGCGACTTCCCCTGGGACGGCCAGCCCACCCTGAGAGCCGACCTCCAATCCGCCTACCCCTTCCTGCCCGCCCGCACCATCGCCCGCCTGGTTCGAAGCTACGGCACTGTCGCGCACGACGTCCTCGGGGAGGCCCGCCAGCCCGGCGATCTCGGCCGCAACTTCGGCGCCGGCCTTACCGAGTGTGAAACCGACTACCTGGTCCGCCACGAGTGGGCCTGCACGCCGGAGGACATCCTCTGGCGCCGGAGCAAGCTCGGCCTGCACATGACCGAAGCCGAGCGCACTGAATTTGCCGATTGGTTCGAACTCCCGCCGGTAGTTCACCATTGGCCTGATGGCCAAACCTACCACCCGCTTTGTCTGCCAGGCCTGCGGTGCAACCGGCCCGAAATGGGCCGGCCGCTGCGAAGCATGCGGCGAGTGGAACACGATCGTCGAGGAAGCCCCCCGCCCCGGGCCCGCGGCCAAGTCCCCGCCCGGCCGCACGATCGCCTTTGTCGACTTGGCCGGCGAAGCCGCTCCACCCCCACGCGCCCCCACTGCTATCGCCGAACTCGATCGTGTCCTCGGCGGCGGCCTCGTGCCCGCCTCCGCCGTGCTCGTCGGCGGCGACCCCGGAATCGGCAAATCCACCCTGCTCCTGCAGGCCGCCGCCAGCCTCGCCCGGGCTGGCGGCCGCGTGCTCTACGTCTCCGGCGAGGAATCGATCGAGCAGGTCCGGCTTCGCGCGCGACGCCTGGGCTTGACTGACGCAGCCATCGGCGTTGCCGCAGCCGTCAACCTCCGCGACATCGCCGCCAGCCTGGAACAGACCCCCGCCACCCTGGTCGTCATCGACTCGATCCAGACTATGTGGCTCGACTCCATCGATAGCGCCCCAGGCACAGTCGCCCAGGTCCGTGCCGCCGGTTTCGAGCTGATCCGCATGGCCAAGTCCCGCGGCTTCGCTCTCATGCTGGTGGGTCACGTAACCAAGGATGGTACCCTCGCCGGCCCCCGCGTGCTCGAGCACATGGTTGATGCCGTCCTCTATTTCGAAGGCGAGCGCGGCCATCAGTTCCGCATCCTCCGGGCCGTCAAAAACCGCTTCGGCGCCACGGACGAAATCGGCGTATTCGAAATGACCGATCGCGGACTGGCCGAGGTTCCCAACCCATCGGCCCTGTTCCTCGCGGAGCGACGCGGCAACATCGCCGGCAGTGCGGTCTTCGCCGGGCTCGAAGGCACCCGCCCGGTCCTGGTTGAGGTCCAGGCCCTGCTCTCCCCCAATGCCGGTGGCCCGCCCCGGCGGGCCGTCATCGGTTGGGACAGCGGTCGTCTTTCCATGCTGCTCGCCGTGCTTGAAACCCGCTGCGGTCTTCGCCTCAATGCCAGCGACGTGTTCCTCAACGTCGCCGGCGGGCTGCGCATCAGCGAGCCGGCCGCCGACCTGGCCGTTGCGGCCGCCCTTGCCTCCGCTGCAACCGACAAGCCGACCAGCCCGGGCATGGTCTATTTCGGAGAAGTGGGCCTCTCAGGCGAAGTCCGTCAGGTTGCCCAGGCCGAAGCCCGGCTCAAAGAAGCCGCCAAGCTCGGTTTCGACACCGCCTGCCTGCCCCGCCGCGTGGCGCGCGGCTCCCGACCGCTACCCGCGCCCGACGGTCTTCGCCTGGAGGAAATCGGCCATGCCTCGGACCTGGTACACCGGTTCACCACCGATGCCTGAGCATACCAATGTACCTTGGCCGCCGCCCCGCCCTCCTCTAAACCCCAGCTTCACAAACCAGAAACGGCCTCATGACCTGGGTTGACCTCGTAATCCTGGCAGTCCTGGCGATCTCCGCGCTGCTTGCTTTCGTGCGCGGCTTCGTCCGCGAAGTGCTGGGCATCATCGCGTGGCTCGGTGCCGCCGCCCTCGCCGTTTGGGCCAATCCCCGCATCCTCCCGCGCTTCGAGATCTGGCTGCATGCCTACCCGGGCTTTGCCCAGCCGGTTGCCCTCGGCGTGGTCTTCATTGCCGCCCTCATCGTGCTGCTCGTGATCTCTCACGTGATCAGCAAAGCCGTCCGGCGCTCTCCGCTCGGCGGACTTGACCGCAGCCTCGGCCTGATATTCGGCCTGGTGCGGGGTGCGGCCTTGGTCGTAATTGCCTATATTCTGGTAGGGATGGTGGTTCCCCCCATTGAGTGGCCGCAACCGGTGTTGCAGGCACGGTCCCTTCCGTTGGCGTACTCAGGTGCCACCTGGACGCGAGGCCTTTTGCCGGTCGGATTCCGCCCCAAAGTGCCCGCACCACCCGCCGGGCCGTTGATTAAAGAAGACGCCGTGCTCCGCGCCACCCCGCAGGGCCGCGCCACCGGCAAGCCGCCGGTCCACGAGTAGGAGATCGCGATGGGTGCCGACACCGATGACAAGCTGCACGAGGAGTGCGGTGTCTTCGGCATCTGGAACAATGCGGACGCCGCAGCGCTCACCGCGCTTGGCCTGCATGCGCTTCAGCACCGCGGCCAGGAAGCCACCGGGATCGTCAGCTTCGATGGCGCCCGTTTCCATTCCCACAAGGGTCTTGGACTGGTCGGAGACAACTTCGGCGACGCGCGCGTTATTGCGTCGCTTCCCGGCAGCACCGCTATCGGTCACAATCGCTACGCCACAACCGGCGTGACCATCCTGCGCAACGTGCAGCCACTCTATGCCGATTTTGAGTTCGGCGGCTTCGCTGTCGCGCACAACGGCAATCTGACCAATGCGCACACGCTGCGCCGCTCACTGGTCCGCCGCGGCTGCCTGTTTCAATCTACCACGGATTCCGAAGTCTTCATCCACCTTATTGCCATCAGCCTCTACTCGACCGTGTTCGACCGGCTGATTGACGCGCTGAAGCAGGTTGTTGGCGCCTACTCACTCGTTGCGCTCTCAAATGAGGCACTCATGGGCGTGCGCGATCCGCTTGGCGTCCGGCCCCTGATCCTTGGCCGTATTGGTAAGGAAGGAACGAGCGGGTGGGTCCTTGCGTCCGAAACCTGTGCACTTGACATCGTAGGCGCCGAGTTCATCCGCGATGTGGAACCCGGTGAAATCGTCATTATCAATGATCAAGGCGTTCGCAGCATTAAGCCTTTCGGCAAAGCCCGCGAGCGCTTCTGCGTATTCGAGTACATCTATTTCGCCCGCCCGGACTCCGTGATGGAGGGCACCCCGGTCTATGAGGCCCGCAAACGCATCGGCGCCGAGTTGGCACGCGAGTCTGGCGTGCCTGCCGATATCGTGGTTCCGGTCCCTGATTCGGGTGTTCCCGCCGCAATGGGCTACGCCGGCGAAAGCAGCATTCCATTCGAACTCGGCATCATCCGCAACCACTATATCGGCCGCACCTTCATCGAACCGACCGAGCACATCCGCAACCTGGGCGTAAAGCTCAAACACTCCGCCAATCGAGCGACCCTCGAAGGACGCCGGGTCATCCTCGTGGATGACTCCATTGTGCGCGGCACCACCAGCCGCAAGATCGTCGAAATGGTCCGGCAGGCCGGCGCGAGAGAGGTGCACATGCGCATCTCCTCTCCGCCCACCACCCATTCCTGCTTCTACGGCATTGACACGCCCGAACGGGGCAAGCTCCTCGCCGCCTGCTTTTCCGAACAGCAAATGGCGGAGCAGATCGGAGTAGATAGCCTGGCGTTCGTGTCGATCGACGGCCTTTACCGCGCCCTCGGGAAGCATGGCCGCAACCCCGACCGCCCGCACTATTGCGACGCTTGTTTCACGGGCGACTACCCGATCCCTCTCCCCGACCGCGGCGACAACATGGAGCGTCAGCTCAGCCTGCTCGAAAGCCACTGATTTTCATGATGCAGGCCGAACCCCGCTACCACTCACCTCTCCCGCTTGCGGGAGAGGTCGCCGCGCGTAGCGCGGCGGGTGAGGGCCGCGCCGGGTGAAGACGCCCCTCCAGGACTCCATCGCTCTCGTCACCGGCGCCAGCCGCGGCCTTGGCGCCGCTGTCGCCATCGAACTCGCCCGGCTCGGTGCACATCCCGTCATCACCGCCCGCACCCAGGGTGGGCTGGAGGAAACCGACGATGCCATCCGCGCCGTCGGCGGCTCCTCCACGCTCATTCCGCTCGATCTTCGCGAAGCCGCCGATGTGGACAAACTCGGTCCCAGTATCTGGCAACGTTTCCAACGGCTCGATGTCCTCGTGCACTGCGCTGCCAGTCTCGGCCGCCTTGCACCCATCGCTCACGTTATGCCGTACGAATGGGCCGATCCGGTCGAGGTCAATTTCTCCGCTGCCATGCGCCTGATGCGCACCTGTGAACCGCCACTGCGCCAAGCCGCCGCCGGCCGCGCGGTGTTTGTGACCGATGCTCGCGCGCGCTCGCCCAAGGCGTACTGGGGCGCCTATGCCGCGACCAAAGCCGGGCTCGAACACCTCGTTCTCACTTGGGCGGATGAACTTGAAAGAACATCCGTCCGCGTGAACCTGTTCGACCCCGGCCCCATGGCGACCCGCCTCCGACGTGACGCGTTCCCGGGCGAACTTCCGGCTGCGCTTCCCAAATCCGCAGACATTGCTCCGGTGCTCGTCGCTCTGTGTCTCCCGTCAGAGCAACGCACCGGCCAACTGGTAACCCGCTGACGACACTCGGCATCGTTGTCGGCCTGAAGGCCGAGGCCCAAATCGCACGCCGCCTGCATGCGCCCTTTGCCGTCGGCGGCGGAACGCAAGCTGGCGCCCGTGCCGCTGCTCAATCCCTGCTCTCGCACGGCGCGACCGCCCTGCTCAGCTTCGGCTTGGCCGGCGAACTCGACCCGAGCCTCCCCGCGGGCGCCATCATCATTCCATCTGCCGTCGTCACCGAAACCGGCCGCTACAGCACCGATCCGCAGCTCTCTGCAGCTCTCGGCAGCCCAACCCCTTACCTGCTGTTTGCTGCCGACCACTCGATCGCCACCGTTCAGGCCAAGCAGCAGCTTTACGCCGAGACCGGATGCGTCGCCGTGGACATGGAAAGCGCCGCCGTGGCCGAGGCGGCCACCGCCGCCGGGATCCCGTTCGCCGTCCTCCGCGCCATCTGCGACCCCGCCGAGCGAACCCTGCCCCCGGCCGCCTTGATCGCCCTCGACGCCCGCGGCGTCATCGGCCTACGACGGATCGGCGTCTCCGTCCTGCGAGACCCGAACCAAATCCCATCGCTGCTCGCCCTCGCACGAGGCGCCGCGCGCGCCCGCCGCGCTCTGCTCCGCCACATCCAAACTCACTGTCCGCCTCTCCCGTTTGAGCGGTGATCATTCCGGTTACCGTGCTTAAGTTCGAGTCGACCCGCATTCTGCGGCGTGCGGAGGCTACGGGTCGTATCGAGATCGCCGCAAACAATCATCTCTTATTATATTTCTGCACAAACCCCCGATTTTGGCCGCTAGGGGCAGGTGTGGGCCATGAGGGGGTCCCCGGGCCACCACAGCGGCAGAGAGGGGCTGTAGCCGCTCTGAGACGCTCTTGCGGGAGCGCCCCCTAATAAGGGACGCCGAAAAAACTGGCGCTGCGCCGGGGAACAGGCGTATCTTCCTCTGTAATACGAAGGTCTCAGACTAAGCGCACAAACCAAACGAGCACTGGGTACGACGAAGAGGGGAGGAAAGATCAATGGGTAGGCGTGCGCTTGCCGTCGCTACTGCAGTGTGCACTGCCAGTATCTGCGCTCGGGCCGAAATCGTCCCGGTCTCAACGACGATTCAGGCGGCAGTGGACGCCGCCAAGCCCGGCGATATCGTGTTCGTCCCCCCTGGCACCTACCGAGAAACGGTGACGGTGGAGAAGGACAACATCACCATCATAGGACCGGAAAGTGCCGTCATCGACGCTAGCGGCTTTGCGAACGGCATCCACGTGGGCGCCAACATTTTCAATCCGGCGACAACTCCGGTGTGTCCGGCGATTGCGGTGAAGAATTTCACGATTATCGGATTGACGATCCGCAATGCCGACTACAACGGCATTTTCCTAAGCGGGGTTGATGGATATATCATCGCCCGCGGGACTTACCTGAATAATGGCGATTACGCGACATACCCCAGCTGCTCCAATAACGGGCAAATATTGTTTAATACCGCCCAGGGCGGGTCGGACACGTGCCTCTACGTGGGCAACGACGTTGAAGTCAGCCTCACGGGCAATCAGGCCAGCGGCTGCACGGTTGGCATCCAGATCGTCAACTCCAGCAATGTTCAAGTGCGGCGAAATACCATAACGGGAAATACCGCGGGAATTCTTGCGATCGTTGATCCCTTCAATCCGCGCACAGAAACCAGCAACGGCGTGATTGAGGATAATACAGTGACGCAGAATAATCTGCCGAATAACTCCGCCGAAGCTGATATTGGAAGGATTCCCTCGGGAACCGGCATTCTGCTGGTGGGCACCGATCTGCTGACAGTTCGGGCAAATACAGCAAATGGCAACAACACGTTCGGGGCAGCGGTCACTGCCAATCCTCTCGCTCCACAGGACCCCCGCATCAACCCGAATCCTATTGGAGATCAGGTCATTCGCAATACTCTCACCGACAATGGCACGCAGCCATCACCCACATTGCCGGGGGCGGATCTTTTCTACGACGGGAGCGGGCAGGGGAACTGCTTCAGCCAGAACACGTTCAAAACGGCCGTCCCGCCAAACATTGACTCGAGTTTCGCATGCGGCATGACAACGTCTAGTCCGAACTTCCTTCTTTCGGAGAGTGTGAAGTGGCAGGAACAGTAGGGACAGAAGCACGAGACTGGTCCCAAACGTAGCCATGTAATCCGGAAATTTGGACTTGTACATCGCGGCGGTGTTGTGCCAATGCGTTGCCATGTATATCGAAGCTGTTCCGAATCGGAACTCGCCTCCCGCCATTCTGCTGCGCGAGAGTTACCGCCAGGATGGCAAGGTCCGTAAGCGCACGATCTGCAACCTCTCCGATTGGCCCGCCGAGCACGTTGAAGGCCTGCGCGGTGTTCTCAAAGGCGGCGTTGTCATTCCGGCCGAGCGGGATGCGTTCACCATCACCCGCAGTCTGCCGCACGGGCACGTTGCAGCAGCGCTCGGGACTGCCCGCAAGATAGGGCTTGATCGGATGCTCGGCGATCGCGAGCGATACCGTGATCTTGCCCTCGCGCTGATGATCGGGCGCATTATCGAGCCGGCATCCAAGCTCGCCACCGCTCGTGCACTTTCCTCCGCCACGGCTGCATCGAGCCTTGGCGAAATGCTTGGCCTCGGTGAGGTCGACGAGGACGAACTCTATGCCGCACTGGACTGGCTGCTGGAACGCCAGCCTGCCATCGAGACAGCCTTAGCCAAGCGCCATCTCAGCGATGGCACACTGGTGTTATATGATGTCTCGTCAAGCTACATGGAAGGCCGCTGCTGCCCGCTCGCCCAGCGTGGCTACAGCCGCGACGGCAAGAAGGGCACGCTGCAAATCATATACGGCCTACTCTGCGCTCCCGATGGCTGTCCGATCGCCATCGAGGTGTTTGAGGGCGATACCGCCGATCCGATTACGCTTGCCAATCAGATCGAAAAGCTGAAGCGGCGGTTCCATCTCGACCACGTGGTCATGGTCGGTGACCGTGGCATGATCACCCAAGCACGCATCACCAATGACGTTAAATCGGCAGGCTTCGACTGGATCACGGCACTGCGCGCGCCGGCGATCAAGGCGTTGATGGAAACCGGCGCTTTGCAACTCTCGCTGTTCGATCAGCGCGACTTGGCCAGTATCACGGCGCCCGAATTTCCGGGTGAGCGCCTGATCGTTTGCCGTAATCCCGATCTCGCCGTCGAGCGCGCCCGCAAGCGGGAGGATCTGCTGGCCGCCACCGAACGTGACCTCTCCCGTATCCAGATCGCGGTCGCTCGCAAGCGCAATCCCCTCCGGGGCGCTGCGCGGATCGCACTCGCGGTTGGCGCGGTGATCAACAAGCACAAGGTAGGCAAGCATTTTGTCATCGAGATCACCGATACCGTCTTCAGCTTCGCCCGCAAGACCGCCGAGATCGTCGCTGAAGCAGCAACCGATGGCGTCTATGTCGTGCGCACCAGCCTGCCGGAAAGCGCGCTCGATGACACCACGACCGTGCGAAGCTACAAGTCGCTTGCGCTTGTGGAGCGGGCCTTTCGCTGCATCAAAACCGTCGATCTGCAGATCAGGCCTGTCCATCATTGGCTGGCAGACCGCGTGCGGGCCCACGTCTTCCTGTGCATGTTAGCCTACTACCTCGAATGGCATATGCGGACCTGCCTGGCGCCAATGCTGTTCGATGACGCCGATAGGGAAGCGGCCGAAGCCTTGCGAGACAGCGTAGTGTCGGAAGCGCAACGTTCCCCGGCTGCCATCGCCAAGCAGACCACAGGGCTCACCACGGACGGCCTGCCGGTGCATAGCTTCCGTTCATTGCTCGGCGATCTGGCAACCGTAGTGCGCAACACCATCACCACCGCGATCACACCGGACTATCGCCTTACCGTCGTCACAAGGCCAACACCGCTGCAGCAGAAGGCATTCAATCTCCTCGGCGTCAACTGTAGCCAGTAATCCACAGGTCGCGAGACAGAATGTATAGATGCTTCAGTAACTTGCGTGTCTCGAGGCTAGGAAGTTCGGTCTAGTAGCTGACAGAGAATGACGTTATTCCCCCGGTGTGCTGCCCGCGAAAGGCTTTTTTTCAGTTGGCGCCGCCAGGATGGAAAGCTGAATCCAGATTAACCCCTTCCCTTGCGGGAGAGGCCGGCGCGCGGCAGCGCGCCGGGTGAGGGCCTAATTAGCCCGGCGCAGCTCCCTGAATGTTCACCCGGAACAGGTAAATCGACTGGCTCGCCGCCATGAACAACCAGTCCCGCTTCGGCCCGGCGAAACAAACATTCGCACACACCTCCGGCAGCCGCAGCCGTCCGATCAGCTTCCCCGCTGGATTCCATACAGTGACACCGGAATACCCAAGCGGAGCATTCGAGCTGACCCACATATTCCCCGCCCGGTCCGCCCGCATCCCGTCCGGGCCGCATTTCACCCCATCCACCATGCAATCGGTGTACAGTCGCATGTTCGCGACCTTCTGTCCCTGCACATCGAACGCGTAGATAACGCCGTTGCCACCTTTGCCGTTATCACCCGGACCCGGCCCCGTACTGATCAGGTACATGGTCTTGTAATCCGGCGAGAAACAGATCCCATTCGGATCAGGAACCTGGCTGCCCGGCACGACCACGTCCAGCCGCCCGCTCGGGTCCCAGCGATAGGTATTCTCCGGCAATTTCCGCGCCACGCCTTCCATGAGTCCAACGCCGCTGTTGCCCACGTACGGATCATACAGTCCGTTCGGATTGGCCTGGCCACCGGCCACGTCGGGATGTCCCTCCGATAGCTGATCCCCGTATGGCGGATCGGTGAACCAGATGCTGCCGTCAGGATGCGGTGCCAGATCATTCGGTGAGTTCAGCGGTAGGTTTTGATAACGGTCAGCAATCACCGTCATGGAGCCGTCCAACTCCCACCGCACCACTCGGCGGAAGAAATCCTGGCACGAGACCTGCCGTCCCTGAAAATCGAACGTGTTGCCGTTGGAATTCCAGGACGGCCTGCGGAACGAAGTTACCCGCCCGCTCTCCCAGATATACCGGTGTTGCGTATTGCCCTTCACATCGCTGAACACGGCGTATTGGCCTTCACTAGACCACGCCGGCCCCTCGGCCCATTGGAACCCCGTCCACACCCGGTGGATCGCCGCCAATCCCAGCAGCAGGCTGTTGAACGAAGGATCGATGATCAGCACATCCGGATCGGGATAGATGTTCGGCGGCGCGAAGCGCCCCCATTGCCTCGGCGGTTGCGTTATCACACTTGGCGGAGTCCCCAATTGCGGCTTCGCCTCTTGGCCAAGTGCGCTTACGGACGCAAGAGCTGCCGTCGTACCAAGAAGTGCACGCCGCGATAACATGCCCATGGTGATGCTTCCTCCCCAAACCGCGGGGAGTTCACGTCCGGGCCGCGCGTCCGTCAACCCGACCGCAACGTTTCCATGTCATGCTGGCGAGGATTTGACCCAGGCGCCGGAGAAGACGAGAATCGCCCGCTGCTGCGACGCCCAATGATGGACCAAAAGCAAAACGCGCCGGTCGATTTCAGCGAACTCCTCAATTCCTTCGAGTTCGTCAGTTCCGGCTCGCGCGGCGAATGCGAGCCTACCTCTCGCTCGACACCGGCCAGTTTTACTGGCGGAGCGACGTTACTGGTGACGACGAACTGCCGGAGGACCTCGACGAATCAGACCGCTACATCCCAGTGCCGTACAAGCATGAACTGGATCTCGGTCGCGACCTTGTGATTGGATTCACAGAGCAGGAAATACCCGGCGAGTTGGACAGGGTGTGGGATTTCTTCGGAAGGAGCGGCGCATACCGGCGCTTCAAAGACCTGCTCGAGTACCGGTGGCCTGCTCGAAAAGTGGTACGATTACGAAAACCGCGCTACCGAACGCGCACTCCGCGAGTGGTGTGAGGAGAATGGCATCCCGTTCAAGGAAGGTTCCCCAGACGTAAGTCCTGAATCGCGCGAATGATTTCTTCTGGTGCTTCCCGCGGTAGAAAATGACCCGCCTGCGGCAGCAGCCGCCGTTGATACGGGCCGGTAAACCTCCCGGCGTGACGGTCCTCGACCGTGACCGATGTAACCCCATCCGCCTCGCCATCCAGCACGATTGTCGGCACCGTAATTACAGGCTGCTTCGCCAGAAGCCGCTCGATCCCCTCCAGAGCGGGATCACCTGGCGCATTCCCGTACCGGTGCCGGTAGGAGTGAACCACCACCTCCACAAAATCCGGATTTTCGAAACTGGCCGCAGTCAGCTCATACGTCGCATCGTCGAAGCGATAATTCGGCGACCACATCGTCCACATCAGCCGGCATAGCTCCCGCCGTTTCTGCTCAAGCCCGGCGCGACCACGTTCCGTATGAAAATACCACTGGTACCAGTAACGCACCTCCTGCTCTGGCGCAGCCGGTCGGTTAGCGCTCGCGATGTTCTGGATGTTATAACCATTCACCGTGACCAGCCCAGCCACCCGCTCCGGCCACAGCGCGGCGACAATGCACGCCGCCCGTCCGCCCCAGTCATATCCAACGAGCGTCGCGCGAGAGATTCCCAACCTGTCCATAACGTCCCGCAGATCGGCCCCGAGCGCGGCCTGCTGCCCGGATCGCGGCGCATCGCGGCCCAGAAATCGCGTCGGCCCGTAGCCTCGCTGCCACGGCACGAGGACGCGGGCGCCCGCGTCAGCCAGCACTGGAGCCACCGCATCATAGCAATGCGGATCATCCGGAAATCCATGCATCAGGATCACCGGCCAGCCTTCAGCCGGTCCATATTCCAGGTACCCGATCTCAAGGTTCGGCGTGCGAACTGACCTCTGCATCGTCACACCTTCTCGAAATCGATGTGCTCGATCACGGGCAGCCCCAGCAGAAACCGCCGCAGGCAGTCCATCCCGAGCTCGACCGCTCCCAGCCGCACCCACTCGCGCCCGCCCAGTATCCGCGAGCGCCGAAAGGCCACAGTCTCCGCCGTTGCAATCGCTATCCAGATCGTCCCACCCAGATCGATCCGATCCGTCCCCTCGTCCAGTTCGACAACCACCGCCAGCGCATGTGTGGCGCGGGATTGCGCTCGCGCACGCCGCGCCATCGTTTCCACAGCCTCCTGGGAAACCTCTCGCACATCCAGTACGCCCAGGTCTCGCACCACCATCCCGTGTCGGAACACCAGCTCCGCGCCCGGCAACGGCGCCAGCCGTGCGTCGATCTGCCCGCCGGTGAGCGTTTCGACGACCGCCAGCGTCCCCTGCCCCCGCATAAGTGCCGCAAGGATCACGCCCTCCAGCGTCTCATCATCTTCGGCGACGATGAAGTTGCCCAGGCGCCGCCGCACCTCTGCCTCCACCGGTGCCAGCTTTCGGCGTACATCCTCCGTGCTGGTTCCCCGCACCAGCAGCTTCGTCTCGAGTTGCGGATAATGCGCCCGGAATCCCAGCTTCACGTCGGGCGCGATCGCCTCGATGCCCGCCAACAGCAAATCCACATGCGACTCGCCCAATCCGTACGAGTGAAACCGCTTCAAAAATATCATCCCCGGCTCGCCCGCCCGCGCCAGCAACCGTGGTATAATCTGCTCCTCCAGCATCCGTCGCAGTTCGCGCGGCACGCCTGGCGTAAAGAAGAACCGGGCCTTGCCGATATCCAGCGCAAATCCGCACGCCGTGCCGATCGGATTGTCCAGCACCTCGGCCCCAACCGGTAGCATCGCCTGCTTGCGGTTGTTCGGAGGCATGACCCGGCTGCGCCGTACAAAGAATGCCTCCATCTTCGCCAGCCATTCCTCGTTCAGCACCAGCTCTACCCCGGCCGCTTGCGCCGCAACCTCCTGCGACAGATCATCAACCGTCGGGCCCAGGCCACCATTGACGATCACCGCATCAGCCCGCCCCGAGGCCAACTGGAAGGCCTCCAGCAACCGCACCCGATCATCCCCGACCGTCGTTCCCCAGATCACCGATAGCCCGGCTTCTTCCAAACGGGTGCTGATGTAGCTGAAATTAGAGTTGACGATCTTCCCGGTCAGCACTTCATCGCCGGTACACAGAATTTCGATCCGCATTGTTAATAGGCCAGGAACCCGCCATCCACCGGCAGGGTAACACCCGTCACATATCGCGCCAGATCGGATGCCAGGAACACCGCCACCCCCGCGATATCCGCCGGCTCTCCAATCCGTCCGAGCGGGATTCTGCTCTGAAAGTTCCGCATGTACTCGGGGTTCTGTCGCGCGGCTTCGTTCATCGGAGTCGCAATCAGCCCCGGCGCAATCGCGTTGACCCGCACCCCCTCAGGCGACAGCTCGATCGCCATCGCTTTGGTCAACGCCCGCACCCCGCCTTTCGACGTGGTGTACGCCGCTGAGTTCGGCAGTGCCACGAACGACTGTACCGAACCGATATTGATCACCGAACCCTGGGTCTCGACCAGTTGGCTCATGAACGCGGTGCTCACGTTGTAGGGCCCGTCCAGGTTTGCTGCGAGCGTGGCATCCCAATGGGCCCGCGTATCCGGATCAGTCATCTTCCCGCGCCGGATGATCCCGGCGTTGTTCACCAGCACTGATATCGCGCCCACATCGCGCCGCACGGCCGACGCTAAACCGTCGCACGCTTCGCGGTCGGTTACATCCAGCGTATAGGCCCTGGCGCCCCCACCCATCTCGCGCGCCACGCGCTCCGCTCCCGCGGCATTTACATCCGCCACAAGCACAATGGCGCCTGCCGCAGCCATCCCGCGTGCAATCCCCTGACCGATCCCGGATCCACCGCCGGTGATCAGCGCGATCCGGCCCTCCAGCAGCCCGGCCATTTACTGCCGCACCATGCCGGTCAGCGCACCCGGTGTCGCCGTACGCCCGCCATCCACCACGTAATGCGCTCCGGTCACGTTCGCTGCCAGGTCGGAGCACAAAAACAACACCACATTCGCGACTTCCTCAGGCGTTCCATACCGCCCAAGAGGGATTCCCGCCTGATACCGCTCGCCCACGACAGCCGGGTTCTCCGGATTTATCATCCCATGCAGCGAGTGAACCATCCGCGTATCGATCGGCCCCGGGCAAACCGCATTGACCCGCACCCCGGCGCGGGCAACCTCGCCCGCTGCTACCTTTGTCATTCCGATCACCGCGTGCTTCGAGCCAACATACGCGCACATCCCCGGCGATCCCATCAGTCCGGCGACCGAGGCCGTGTTCACCACGGAGCCACGCCGCTGCTGTAGCATTACCGGCAGCACGTGCCGCATGCCGAGAAACACGCCTTTCGCGTTCACGCTCATGACTGCATCGAACACGTCCTCGTCGTATTCCGCAGTCGGCGCGACCTTGCCCTCGATCCCTGCGTTGTTGTGAAAGCAATCGATTGCCCCGTACCTGTCGAGCGCCGTCTTCACATAACCCTGCACGTCCGTGGATTTCGTTACGTCCGCTGCCTCGAACACCGCCTCCCCGCCCTGCTGGCGGATGATCCCGACGGTGCCCTGCCCTCCATCCGGGTCACGGTCCACCACGACCACCTTTGCCCCGTGCCGGGCGAAGCCTTCACATACCGCCCGTCCGATCCCGTTCCCGCCCCCGGTAACCAGGGCCACCTTACCCGTGAAATCCATCGCTTCCTCCGGAGCTTGCGGCCCGGAGGCTAGCCCCGGACCGCTCGTCCGGTCCAGAACGCCGCCCTAACGCCCGGCTGCCACAGTAATGCAGTTGGTGCGCCCGCTGAGCAGGCAATCTTCTATTGTGGCGGTATGATGCAGGGTGCGGACAAGAAACAGCCCGATAACAAGCAGCAACAATGTTACCGCGACAGCAGCCAAGCTGGCCGTCTGGCGATCGGCGTCCTCGTCACGCTCCTCGATCCAGCGCCTATGATCCAGCCAGGTCATGGCACATACTCGGCTCTCAACCCGTAAGCCCAGCGTAAGCTAATGAAAAATGCCCGCGCAGTCCAGCATCTCGGCCGCGATCCTGCCTGGGCGGGCCTCATCGAGCGCATCGGACCGCCACGCCTTGTCGTGGAAAAAAGCCGCGGACCTTACGAGGCGCTGGTACGCGCCATCGCCCATCAGCAGCTTCATGGCAACGCCGCGCGCGCCATTCTCGCTCGTCTCGCCACGCTCTCCGCGAATGCGGCCTGCCCGGGTCCCCAACAACTTCTCAGCATTCCTGATAGCGAGCTGCGCGCCTGCGGCTTCTCAGTCGCCAAGATCGCCTGCCTGCGAGAGATCGCCGTTCGTGCGCTCGACGGCACCATACCGACGCGCCGGCAGGCCCTGCGCATCCCGGACACCGAGTTGATCGAGCGACTAACCACAATTCGTGGTGTTGGCCGTTGGACGGTCGAGATGCTGCTGATCTTCACGCTCGGCCGACCGGATATCCTGCCCGTGGACGATTTCGGGGTGCGCGACGGCTACCGGGCGCTATACGAATTGGACCAGCAGCCAAGCCCAAAGCAGCTCGCCACTTTCGGCGAAGCCTGGGCGCCATTCCGCTCTACGGCGGCCTGGTATCTCTGGCGCGCTTCCGATAAATCGAGACGGGCGAAACAGCCCGCCTCGCGCGCCTGATCACTCCGGCACGGTCTCGCCCGAGCCGCCAAACTCCGCAGGGAAATCCTTGAGCTTCGGCAAGCCGTCGCGGATGGGTAGAACGGTCTCGGCATAATTTACATGCACCTGCGGTGCGAACTGCAGATCAGGAATAGTCGCCGCATAGACGTCCACCATGTTAAGGGGCGGATGCGAGGTCATCAGATGCCCGCCGCACACCCGGCAGTATTGCCGATGGCTCATGTCTGTCTTGTGGTACGTTGCGAGGTTCTCAGCCCCTTTGGTGACTTCCACATCCTCCGGCGCCCACAGAGTAAACGCGTTCACCGGCCCACCGGACCACGACCGGCACGACCGGCAATGACAATAGCCCATTGCCTTGGGCTCACCGGTCACTCGGATCTCAACCGCGCCGCAAAAGCACGCACCCGAATAACTCATCCGACATTTGCCCTTTTACAACGACAGCCGCAGGAAATGCGCGATTTCCCCCACGATGCCGCGCCGGAACGCGAGCACGCATACGACGAAAATCGCCCCCTGGGTCACGGTCACCCAATCGCCGAACTGCGCTAGGTAATTCTCCATGCTCGTTGTCAGGGCCGCCCCCACAACCGGTCCGAACACCGTCCCCAGTCCGCCCAGCAGCGTCGTCAGCACCACCTCGCCGGAGCGCGAGTAATGCACTCCGTCCAGCGTAGCGATCCCAAACACCACCGCGCTTGTCGCCCCAGCGATACCCGACAGCGCCGTAGACAGCACGAAAGCGATCAGCTTGTAATCATTCGTCCGGTAGCCCAGCGACGTCGCGCGCGGCTCATTTTCGCGGATCGCTTTCAGCACCTGCCCGAACGGCGAGTGAATGATGCGGTGAATGAGCAGGAATCCCGCAATAAAAATCCCCGCGGTCAGCCAATACATGTGCATATCGCTGTTCAACGACCAAAACCCGAAGGCATGCCCCCGGGGTACCTGCTGGATCCCGTCCTCTCCCCCCGTAAATGGCGCCTCGACGCAGAAAAAATACACCATCTGCGCCAGCGCCAGCGTAATCATGGCGAAGTAGATCCCCGACCGACGGATCGCCAAATATCCGAGGCAAAGCCCCAGCACCGCCCCCGTTGCTCCACCCAGTGCTATCGCTACAACCGCGTCGATGCCCCAGTGTTTTAGCGTCCACGCACAGATATACGCGCCCATGCCGTAGAACGCCGCGTGCCCGAACGACAGCAACCCGACATACCCGATCATCAAATTGAATGCACAGGCGAACAGCGCTGCGGTCAGCACCCGCATCAGGAAAATCGGATAGACCACAAATGGCAGGCACACGATCAGTGCCACCATGATGACAAGAGCGATCCCCTGTGCGCGCGTAAAACCGAAAATCTCGGTCTGAACGCGCCGCTCCCCGGCCTCCGCCGGAACAGTGGTTGTTGTCCAAGACATATCAGGCAGTCTTTCCGAACAGGCCGCGCGGCAGGAACAGCAGCACGATCACCATCACCAGAAACACCACAGTCGCCGAAGCTTGCGGATAGAATACCTTTGTCAACCCCTCGATCACGCCCAGCCCGAACCCCGTGATAATGGACCCCAGGATCGAGCCCATTCCGCCGATCACCACCACCGCGAACACCGTGTTTATGAAATTATCCCCCATATTGGGGTTGACCGAGTAGATCGGCGCCGCCAGCACCCCAGCCAACGCCGCAAGCGCCACGCCTCCGCCATAAGTCAGCGTAATCAGCCGCGGCACATTCACACCAAACGCCCGCACCAGCGCCGGATTTTCCGTCGCCGCCCGCAATGTCGCTCCCAGCGACGTCTTCTCGATCAACGCCCACACCGCGAGGCAGACAACCAGGGCAAATACCACCACCCAGCCACGATAATTCGGCAGGAACATGAACCCCAGATTGGTCGCACCCTGCAGCACATGTGGGATTTCATACGGCATCCCCGAGCTGCCATAATAATTCCGAAACAGCCCCTCGATCACCAGAGCCAGGCCAAACGTCAGCAGCAGTCCATAGAGGTGATCCAGCTTGTACAAGCGGCTGATCATCGTGCGTTCCAGCACGATCCCAAATGCCCCGATAATTACCGGTGCCACGATCAACGCGGCAAAATACGGCACCCCCGCATAGGTCAGCAGCATCCACGCCGCGAACGCCCCCATCATGAACAACGCACCGTGCGCGAAGTTAATGATGTTCAGCATGCCGAAAATAATTGCCAGCCCCAACGACAGCATCGCGTAGAATGCGCCGTTGATCAATCCCAAAAGCAACTGCCCGAACAGCAGCGGGCTGGGAATCCCGAAAATCGTTATCATCAAACCCCGAGGTATTCGTGCAGTTTGTCCATGCTCGCTTCCAGCATATGGTTTGGGATCATATCCACAACCTGACCATGCTCCATCACGTAATGCCGGTCCGCAACCGTGGAGGCGAAGCGGAAATTCTGCTCCACCAGCAACACGGTAAAGCCTCGGTTCTTAATCTCCTGGATCGTGCGGCCGATCTGCTGAACGATAACCGGCGCCAGTCCCTCGGTCGGTTCGTCCAACAGCAGCATCTTTGCCCCGGTGCGCAGGATGCGTCCGATCGCCAGCATCTGCTGCTCCCCACCCGAAAGTTTGGTCCCCTGAGCAGTTCGCGCTCGCTCTTTCAGATTAGGAAACATCATATAAATCTCGGGCACGCTCAGCCCGCCCGGCGCCACCACCGGAGGCAGCATCAGGTTCTCCGTCACCGACAGAGATCCAAAAATCCCCCGCTCCTCCGGACACAACGCAATCCCGGCTCGTGCAATCGCCTCCGGTGACGCCTGGCCCAGTTCGCGGCCATGAAACTCGATGCTGCCGACCCGCCGGGGCACCAGGCCCATGATCGACTTCATCGTCGTGGTCTTGCCCGCCCCGTTGCGCCCGAGCAGCGTCACTACCTCGCCTTCCCGAACCTCGAACTCCACGCCGTGCAAAACGTGGCTCTCGCCGTACCAGGCGTTCAGGTCCTTGACCCTAAGCATGCGCCACCTCTGGCGCATCCGTCCCCAGATACGCCGCAATAACCTCGGGGTTGCGCGAAACCGTCCCGTAATCGCCCTCCGCCAGTACCCGCCCGCGCGTCAGCACCGTGATGGTATCGCAAAGCCCTTCCACCACTGACAGATTATGCTCCACCATCAGGATCGTCCGCCCCGCGCGGACCCCACGGATCAGCTCGACGATCCGGTCCACGTCCGCATGTGTCATGCCCGCGGTCGGCTCGTCCAACAGCATCATCTCCGGGTCCAGGGCCAGCGTCGTCGCGATCTCCAGTGCCCGCTTCTGGCCGTACGCCAACTGCCCGGCCGCGACCTCGGCAAACCCGGACAGGCCAACATCCATCAGCAGCTCGTGCGCCCGGTCGTCAAACTGCCGCAGCACTCTCTCCGATCGCCAGAAATCGAACGAATTGCCCCGCGCCCGCTGCAGCGCCAGCCGTACATTCTCCAGCGCCGTCAATCGCGGAAATACCGCCGAGATCTGAAAGCTGCGCGCCAGACCCAGCCGCGCCACCTGCGCTGGCTTTAGGCCGGTAATGTCGTGACCCTTGAAGGTGATCCGCCCACGCGACGGCTGCAGAAATTTCGTCAACAGGTTGAAACAGGTGGTCTTGCCCGCGCCATTCGGCCCGATCAGAGCGTGGATCGTTCCCTCCCGCACCGCGAGCGAGACGGTATCAACAGCCACAAACCCATTGAATTCCCGGGTCAGGTCATGTGTTTCCAGGATGATGCCGACCAACCCCCGGACGCGCCTCCCTATCGCTTCTTGAATGCCCCATGCTGCTTTGCATATCGCCGAACCAGGCGCAAGATTGCCCCATGCGCCTTCGCAGCCCCCTGTTTGCGCCCGGCAACTCCAGCCGTAAGTCCGGCAAAGCGATTGAGTCCAACGCCGACGCGGTGATCCTCGACCTCGAAGACTCCGTCGCTACCCCGGCCAAGGAAGCCGCGCGCCACACCGTCGCGCAAACCCTCCGCGAGCTTGGCAATCACCCGCGCCGCCACGATATCATCGTCCGGGTCAACCCGCGCGGCGCACCATGGTACCTCGGTGACCTCGCCGCCATCGTCCCGGCCGCCCCGGCCGCCCTCATGCTGCCGAAATGCAGCGGCGCGGATGACCTGCAGGCCCTTGACCACCACCTGGAGGCCCTCGAAACCGCCACCAACCTGCCGGTCGGCGGCATCAAGGTGGTTGCCATCGTGACCGAGACCGCCGCCTCCGTCCTCGCCCTTCCGACCTACACCATGGCGGCCCCCCGCCTAATTGCGATGGCGTTCGGGGCAGAGGATTTCTCCGCCGATCTCGGCCTCGCGCCGCGCCGTCCGGATGGTACCTACCACCCAGCCGCCGTCACCGCCCGCACTACTGTCATTACCACCGCCGCCGCGATAGGCGTGCCCGCCCTGGACACCCCCTGGCCGGATCCGCGCGACCCGGACGGATTGCGCCGCGAGGCCGAAGCCGCTGCTGCCGATGGTTTCGCCGGGAAAGTCCTCATCCACCCCGCCCAAATCGAAATCGTCAACGCCGCGTTCACCCCGAACCCGGAGCAGGTCCGCTGGGCCGAACGCGTCCGCGATGGGTTCGCCGCGAACCCTGGCGCCGGCGTGTTCTCCCTGGATGGAAAAATGATCGATCGTCCGCACCAGAAGCTTGCCGAGCGCATCCTAGCCGCAGCCGGAAGATGACCCGTCTCGCACTCAACCACGTGGTCATGCCGGCGCGGCGCTTCGCCGAATTCGCCGCCTCGGCCCGTCGCCTCGGCATTACAGACGTTGAAATCCGCAACGATCTGCCCGGAATCGAAATCGCCGACGGCACACCTTCCGCCGAGCTACGCCGGGAGGCCGAACAAGCCGGCGTGCGGATCCTGGCGATCAATGCCCTGCAGCGCTTCGATGACTGGAACGATACCCGCGCAGCCAAGGCCGCCGCGCTCGCCCGCTACGCCCGGGAATGCGGCGCCGGCGCGCTCGTGCTTTGCCCGATCAACGATCGAGCTGACCCCCGCTCTCCGAATGCCCGAGCACGCGCACTGCACGCCTCCCTTGCCGCGCTCGCACCGATCCTCCGCAACTCAGCTATTACAGGATTGATCGAACCGCTTGGCTTTCCAGAAAGCGCCCTCTGCACCAAGAGCGCCGCCCTCGATGCCGTCGACGCCACCCGCACAACCGACACCTTCGCCCTGCTCCACGATACTTTCCACCATTTCCTATCAGGAGAGACCGAGCTGTTCCCGGCCAGGACCATGCTCGTCCACGTCTCCGGCGTGATCGAGTCTGCCTTACCTGTAACCTCCATCCGCGACGAGCACCGCATTCTGGTCACAGAACACGACCGCCTTGGTACGCTCTCGCAGCTCCGGGCCCTACACGCGGCCGGCTACACCGGTCCGGTTTCACTCGAACCTTTCGCCCCCGGGTGCGATAGCCATGCCGGCCTGCAAGCCTGCCTGGCTCTGCTGCGTTCTTCCGTGCCTTCTGATCAACCCTAGCGGTGCGGCCGGCTTGTCTCGTCGACATGCGGAGGGTGGGGCGAAAGCCGGTAAGACACCTGCTGATCGGGGATGGTCCCCGCGCCTGACCAACTCGCGCCACAACCGCTCCGCGGTCTGCGTGCGGGTCATTCGCGTAGCGTTTTATGCGCATCATCACCAGTCGGGCGGCGGTAGTTGAACGATCCGGCGCAAATGCCGCCAGAAGGCGACCGCCAGCACCGTCCCGGTCAACAGGATGACGGCGCCGATGATCACGACCAGTGCCTTCCAGCCCATCGCAGATCAGCATACCCCGGCCTCAGGTCGGGTAGAAGCTGCCCACGCCCATCTAATTCAGTGCCCCTCCGCCACCCGGGCGAGCAAGGGCTCACGAGAGGCAGCAGCGGCAATCAGGGCCGCCGCCGGACAAAGGAGCAGGATGCTCCAGCCGCGATAAGCTAGCCAGATGAGGAGCAGTAGTCCCGCGAAAATGCCAAGGAGCCCCATCGGATCACCTGCAGGGCGGTACACGGCGGCAGGATTCGAATCGGGCGCTCACAGCAGGACCGATCGCGCGAAACGCAGGGCGATCCCGAAGTAAAGCCAACCAGCACCCTGCAGCAGCAGCTCACACGTAGCGCTCCGCGCCGTAATCACCAACGCCGAAATCGTCCGGGCGATCGGCTGCGAAGCGTGCGCGACGGGATCGATGGTATCGTGCGCACCACTGGTGTGGGCCGACCGCGGACGACGACACGCGCGCTGCGGAACTGGCCTGCCCGTGGAGGTCCGACGTAGTAGCCGCGACCCCAGCCGCCATAGGAAAAACCGGACGGTTGGTAGTAGCCGATGCCGATACTGGTCCGCTGATAATACCCGCCACCTGGCACGACGCAGCCGGAGGTCAGCAATACGAACAACCCGAGGCTCATGATGGTTACATGCCTACGAAGAAGGAGGGCGTTCATCTCTCGACCTCCTCGCTTGCAGCCGTCGGCCATTCCAGCAACCCGAACGGTGCCCCCAGCGGATCGGCAACCAACGCGATTTTGCCGCCGTCTCGACTCAACCGCGGCTCGACCAGCACGCGGCCACCAAGCGCCACGACCTTAGCCGCTGTCGCAGTCGCATCATCGACGCGCACATAGTTGAGCCAGTGCGGATACATATCGGGCCGGCTTGCGGGAAACGGGTTCACGCTCGCGCGTGCATAGCCCTCGGAGGCCAGTGTGAAGTGCTGGGCGCCGGGTTCGGCGGGAACCTCGAATACCTCGTAGTTGAACAGCGCTTGGTAGAATGCCGCATCGGCATCGGGATCGCTGGTGATCAGCGAGCTCCAGATCCATGCCCCTGGGTCAGCCAGCAAGTCGGGTGGATCACCGCTACTGGAGGCCAGCACCGCAAAAACGGCGCCCTGCGGATCCGCCAGCACCGCTTCCCGACCGCGATCGGGGAGGCTATGCGGTTGGAACAAAATCTTCGCGCCGTGTTGGACTGCCGTCTGTGTGGCCGCGTCGACATCCCGTACGGCAAAATAGGTCAGCCACGCCGGCTGGCGGTGCTCGCTGGCCGGCAAATTCTTCTGCAACAATCCTGCAACAGGATGACCGCCGAGCATGGCCTCTGCGTACGCTGTCCTGCCGACATTGATGTCGCGGAAGGTCCAACCGAACACTCCCCCATAGAACCGCTCGGCGACGGCCAGATCCGGCGTTACCAACTCCACAAAAATCACCTTGCCGACGTGATGCTCGTGGGTGGCGGGCTCGGCGATGGCGGGGAGTCGAGACCGGGCGGCGGCGAGCGGCGCCGCAAATGCACCGACAACTAATGCAATGAGCAGAACTAGTCGAAGAAGCTGGCGCAATCGATTTGATGAAGGCATCGTCGCCCTATTGTCAGAATAATGGAACATTCGGACCTCTAGCATAAGCCTGCGGACGCACCACCGCTACCCGCCCTACTTTCCGTGACATCGCTCGCATTACAGAAGATCGGATGTGATCGCCCGCAAGTCGCGCTAGTTTGAGACACTGGGTCCAGCGCCGGGATGGCGGCGTCCAATTGCCGAGTCGGCCTGTTGCATCAGCCGGAGACTACATCGCCTTGAATTTCAACCGCTCCTGGGACGACATCCTGCGGTTGCATGCGACAGGGAATAGTAGTAGCATTCCGTAAACTACCCCATTGTCCCGGGTAATGATCGATGGTCGGCGCCCCGAGCCGTTCGCGCATTTCGGTCCCCAGGAAGATCGCGCTCCTCCCGAGTTTCTGAACCACCCGCGGCAGTCATCGCCGCGGCGCGATCAGCGGCCCGCGGCGGGGTAGTCGGAGAAAGCCCGGATGAAGCCCGCCACCCGCCCGTAGCGGGACGCACCTTTACGATCGCGCCGGTCCGCGCCAGAACCGCACTTGAAACGTTGAGCGCATGGAGCAACGGCCAGATGACCAATCTGCCGGCTGTGACGATGGCCGCCGCCATGGATCCGCTGGTGATCACCCTTGTCGTTCTGGCACTCGGCGCACTGCTGACACATCTTGGGTTTCGCCGCCATCCGTTCGGCCGAGCGGTGGCACGGGTGATTTTTCTGCTCGCTCTAACGATCGCTCTGCTGAAAGCAAATGTCGTCCCCTATGAACCTCTCAGGTCCACCGGTGTCGCTTTCGATGACGCTGTCCACCGCGCCCTGGCGATCGCCTGGTGGCTGTGGGCCGCCTGGTTCCTGGTCGGCGTCGTGCGCGGCTTCATCATTGCCGAGCACCGGCCACGCGAGGGTAAGCTGGTCCAGGACCTGCTCGCCGGCCTGATTTATCTCTCTGCGGTCTTTGCCGTCATTGCTTACGTTTTCAATCTCCCCATCCAGGGACTGCTGGCGACATCCGGCGTTATAGCCATCATCCTCGGGCTGGCCCTGCAAAGCACATTGAGCGACGTATTTTCCGGCATCGTCCTTAATTTCAGCCGGCCCTATCGGCCCGGCGATTGGATCAGCATTGAAGGCGGTACCGACGGCCGAGTCGTCGAGATGAACTGGCGCGCAACGCATGTATTAACCGGAAAGCTTGATCTGGCTATCGTGCCGAACAGCGCGATCGCCAAGGCGAAGATCGTCAACGCCAGCTCGCCCTCCGGCATTCACGGCATGACCGTGACGGTCCAGCTCGACCGCAAGGCGACGCCCGCGGCCGGCATCAAAATCATCGAGCAGGCGCTTCTGAACTGCCGGCTTGTCCTGACACGGCCCGCCCCCTCGATCACGGTCAAGGCGATTACCGGCATCGGCACCGAATTCGAAATCGGGTTTTTTGCCGAAGACTTGACCCACGCGACGGACGCGCAAAACGAGCTGCTCGACTTGATTTACCGACACGTGGCCGCTGCCGGCATTGATTTGGTGTCGGTCGATCAGCCGCTCTCTTTAATGCCGCGGACCGACACTTCGCTGAACGCCGCGAGCTGCCCCCAAAGGGCACTTGAGCTGGTGGAGATCTTCGCCGCACTGACACCGGATGAAAGGCGATCGCTCGCCGCGAAAATGAAGCAAAAGACCATTGATAAAGGAGAGACCCTGCTCGAGCCCGGGATTTATTATCGGAGCAGGGGTGCCGTCGCTGACCCATGTTGTGGCAGGGAACGAGATCGAATTGATGCGCCTCGGTCCGGGCGACCATTTCGGCGAGATCGGCTTGCTGACGGGCGCCCCGGCCGCGGCCAGGATTATCGCGCTGATCCCCACCACCGTCTATGAACTGACAAAGGATGATCTTGCGCCTGTCTTGGAAGCCCGTGCGACGGTCGCGCAGGAACTGGGACGCGAGCTCGCGCGGCGCCAGGCCGCGTCCCACTTGATTGCCTCCCCCGAGATGCGCGACGCCGTGCCGCTCAATCGCGTCGCAAGTTGGTTCGCCGATCGGCTGCACAAGCTGTTCGACCTTGCCAGCGTCCCGTGACCAACCAGCCCGGACGAGGCCGCCATTTACTCGCTGCCGTCGTGCTTCTGCCACGCCAGCCGGCCAGGGACGACGCAGCCGGGATTGACGCGGCGCTTGACAACTCGGCAACGGCTGGTAAAGAAGCTATCAAATGCTGACCCTGATCATCCTGATTCTGTTGATCCTGCTGCTCTTCGGCGGCGGCGGGTACTATGGCTATCGTCGTGAGTATTACGGTCCGTCCGGCGGCGGCATCGTCGCGCTCCTGGTGATTATCCTGCTACTGATCGTGATCTTCGGCGGCCCCGGCTTCGGCTGGTACCACTATTGACGGCCTGCTGGTCCGCCGCACCAGCAGCGCCCCAGCGTCCGAGGTAATCCGCCCACCGTCAAAGGGCAAAAAACAGGGCAAACGCGCCGTGCGTGGCGGACAAGAAAGCGTCGGCTCCATTCTGCTTGTCGTGGTGCGTAGAATTTGCCGCCACAACCCGGCTTCCGCGCCTTTTATGACCGGCCTAAGGCCGCAGTAAACCAGCCAAGGTCAATGGTGTGGCGCTCGCACGCAAGCTGCTGGTCCAGCTCAACGCCAAGGCTCGTGACGTACGAAAGGAGCTGGCACGTTTCGTTACTGTCTCGCGCTCACTTGACCTCCCGGACAGTCGCTCCGTGATGAAGCCTCTCTGCGAGCCCCCCACCCTCGCTCCCGTCTATCCCTCACACCACCCGGCTCGACCCCGGCTCGATCAGGTGCATGTTGTTCATATCCGCCGTCAGCGGCAGCATCTCCCCGGGGCTCGCCGGCGTCGACGGCTCGCATCGCGCGCACACCGGCGTGCCGTCGATGAAGAAGTGGACCATCGTCTCCATACCCATCGGCTCGACCACATCCACCGGCAGATCGATGCGCGCATAGCCCGGCCGCATGTCCCCCGGGTGAAAGTCGAACAGATGCTCCGGCCGGATCCCAACCACCATCTCGCGCCCCTTGTACTCCGCATAGCGATCCGTCCGGGCCGGCGGCACCGGCAACGCAAACTGGTTATTCAGCCGCACCGCGATGCCGTTGTCCGCGTTCTCAACCCGGCACGGCAGAAAATTCATCGCCGGGCTGCCGATGAACCCGGCCACGAACCTCGTAGTCGGATTGTGATACAATTCCTGAGGCGCACCCACCTGCTCTATAATGCCCTGGTTCATCACCACAACACGGTCCGCAAGCGTCATCGCCTCCACCTGATCGTGCGTCACATACACAGTCGTGGTCCGCACAGTCTGGTGCACCTTCTTGATCTCCGTGCGCATCTGCACCCGCAGCTTGGCATCCAGGTTCGACAACGGCTCATCGAACAAAAACACCTTCGGGTTACGCACAATCGCCCGCCCCATCGCAACACGCTGCCGCTGCCCGCCCGACAGCGCCTTCGGCTTCCGGTCCAGAAGCTGCGCGATGTCCAGAATGCGCGCCGCCTCCGCCACCCGTCGCTTGATCTCCTCCCTGGGAAACTTCCGCAACTTGAGCCCGAACGCCATGTTGTCAAACACGCTCATATGCGGATAGAGCGCGTAGTTCTGGAACACCATCGCGATGTCTCGGTCGCGCGGCGGAACGTCATTCACTATATCGCCGCCGATCCATATCTCACCGTCGCTGATCTCCTCCAGCCCGGCGATCATGCGTAACGTCGTGGACTTGCCGCAGCCAGACGGCCCCACCAGCACCACGAACTCCTGGTCCGTGATGTCCAGGTCGATGCCTTTCACCGCGTGAACACCGCCCTCGTAAGTTTTGAATACTTTCCGGCAAGAAACCTCTGACATGGCCTGTTTCCTCTAACCTTTGGTTGCCCCGGCCGTCAGGCCGGCGATGTAGTAGTCCATCAGGAACGCATAGATAATGATCGGGGGGGCCGAGGCCAACACATTGGCGGCCATGATCTTCCCCCATTCGAACACGTCACCCCTGACCAGGTCGCTGATGATTCCGACCGTCAGCACCATCTGGTTGGAAGTGTAAAGATACGCCAGCGGATAGATGAACTGGCCCCAGCTCACGGTGAACGCGAAGATCGTCGCCGCGATGATGCCGGGCATCGCCACCGGAATAAAGATCTTCCATAGCATCTGCAGATACCCGGCGCCGTCGATCAGCGCCGCTTCATCCAGCTCCTTTGGAATCGACCGAAATAGCCGATCATGATCCACGTACAGAACGGCACTGCCAGCGTGGGGTAGATCAGCGCCAGGCACCAGGTATTGTTGATCAGCCCTAGCCGACCGATAACCTGAAACAGCGGAATGAACAGCAGCGACGCGGGAACCAGATACGTCAAAAAAACCCCGGTCGCCAGCGTCTTGCTGCCCCAGAACCCCATTCGCGCCAGGCTAAACGCCGCCATTACTGAAATTACCATGCTGACGACAACCACCAGCGCTGTAACCCACAGCGTATTCAGGTAGTACCGCTGGAAATTGGAATACGTCAGCAGATACCAGAAATTCGCCAAGGTCGGATGGTGTACGATCCACGGGTTGCCCTTCTCCGCCCCGATCTCCGCAGACGATTTCAGACTGGTCATGATCGTGTAGAACGGCGGTACCAGGAACATGAACACGAACACACAGAGTGCCGCATAGCTGCCCCACAGCGCCCAGGCGCGCTCGGCATGCAGTCCGCCGCGCCGCCCTGCCCCAACCCGCCCCGCAGTGGTGACGCTCATGCCCCCATCTCCACCTGGCGGCGCGTTACCCCGCGCAATACGAAGAACGCCGCCACCGCCAGGATCGGCAGCATGAACAGGCTTACCGCCGCACCCATCGGAACGTCGCCCGACTGGATCCCCACCAGAAAGGCATAGGTTCCAAAGATATGCGTCATATTTTGCGGTCCGCCCGCCGTCATAATTCGCACGATGTCGAAATCGGCAAACGTAACGATCAGACTGAACAGCACGGTGATAGAGATGATGTTCCGCATCATCGGTAGCGTCACGTGAAGCAGCTTCTGTATGCCGGTCGCGCCGTCGATAGCGGCTGCCTCGTACAACTGATCAGGTACGGATTTCAAAGCCGCAAGATACATGATCATGAAGAACGGAGTGCCGTACCAGATATTCACGACAATCGTACAGAACCGGGCGGTCCATCCCACGCCCAGCCATGGCACCGAAGCAAACCCAAGCCGATTAAGTACCCAGTTGAACGCCGAGTACGATGGATCGAACATCCACCACCATGTCAGGGTGGACATCGCCAGTGGGATCACCCACGGCACCAGCAGCAGGCCGCGCCAGATGCGCTGATACTTCCCCCCTATGTTATGCATCAGATGAGCGAGAATGAAACCAATGAGCGCCTTGAAAATCACCGCCGTAATGGCAAACAGGCAGCTCTGAAAAATCACCAACTTGAACGTCTGCCGCCGCAATAAGAATGTGTACTCTTCCAACCCGACGAACTTGGTCATCGCCTTGTTCAGCAGGCTCAGATAGATCGCGTACAACGCCGGGTAGATCACCAGCCCGGCGATCAGCAGCAACAGGGGCAGGCAAAGCAGGAAGGCAATCGTACTCCGCCGTTGCGTAAATCGGTGCAGGCTGGTTCGCCGCACCGCGACCCGCCCCGAGCCGATCGCACCAGTCGCTACGCCTGTCCCGTCAGCCAAACCCCCTCCCTCGCCAAGCCGGAGAACCCATTACGCTAGCAGCCTTCTGACCGCGCTGTTCTCGCTCTGTCCGCAAAACTACAGGCTGACTGCGAACCACGCAATGCCGCCCCGCTCGGGACATCGATTGGCCCTGCCTACCCCAGCCCGGCAGGAATCAGGCTCACGCCTTCAGGCGTGAGATCTCCAGAAGCACGTTCGCCTCCAGCTCCTTCTCCTCCGACCGGTGCTTCACCAGATCGCCGATGCTTACGATACCAAGCAGATGACCGTTCTCCACCACCGGCATGTGCCGCACTCGCGCCACCGTCATTTTGGCCAGGACGGTATCGATCCGATCCGAGGGAACGCAGGTGATGACCGGGGACGACATCAGGTCGGAGACCGGCCGGGTCAGCGCCGTCGCTCCCTCCCGCGCAACCGCGTTGACAAAATCCCGCTCAGAGAAAATGCCGGCCACCCGCATCCAATCGTCTTCGACCACCAGCGCGCCGATCTTATGTTCCGCGAGCTTACGAACCGCCTCCGCGACCGTCTGATTGGACCGAATCTGCTCTACCCGATGCCCCTTGTTGCGCAACACGTCCGAAATAAACATGGTCCCTCTCCCTGGCTATTTCGGCCGTCCGGGCATGCGGGCCTGGTGCAACAGGGGTCCGTCGGAGCGACGGGCGGTCGTAACGCCATCCAACTTGGCTGTCATCATCGGCAGCGTCAACTGGAGAACGCGTGTCGGATTGTTAGGCGCAAAGCCCCTTCTCCCCCGCGTCGGCGGAGAGGCCCGGGGTGAGGAGGCTGGCCGGTATGAGACGTGAACGCCGCACCCGCGCACCGCGCAGAACGCTGCCGGCCGTCGCCCCGGTCCTGATTACCGGCACCGACGAAGACGGCGACGCCATCGGCCAGCCGCTGAACTGGACCGAGAGCGGCCCCCCTCCGCTGATCCTGATGGGCCTCGAAGCCAGAGCTCTTGCGCCCGGCCAGCGCGTCCTCGCTCGCCTCCGCGCCGCCGGACCTGGCCGCTACGAAGGCGGCACCATCCGCCTGCTCGATGGCGCGCCGGACCGTGTCCTCGGGATCTTCCGCCCCGGCCCGCATGGCGACCGTATCGAACCCACCAACCGCCGGGCCAAGGCCGAATGGCTAGTCCCGCCCGGCCAGAATGCCAGCGCCCAGGCCGGAGAGATCGTCTGGGCTGAGCCCCTGCCCTCCCATCGCTACGGCCTCCGCCCCGCCCGCGTGCTCGAACGCCTCGGCCACACCGATGACGCCCGCTCCGTCAGCCTGATCGCCATCGCGACTCATGACATCCCCCACGTCTTCCCCGAGGAAGCGCTGGATGAAGCCGCCCGCGCCCGCGCACCCCGTCTCGGCTCCGGCACGGATCTCCGCGATATTCCCCTCGTCACCATCGACGGCCAAGACGCCCGCGATTTCGATGACGCGGTCTATGCCGAACCCACCGATACCGGCTTCCGCCTGATCGTCGCGATCGCTGACATAGCCCGCTACGTCCGCCCCGGCTCCGCCCTCGACCGCGAGGCCCACCTGCGCGGCAACAGCGCCTATTTTCCCGACCGCGTCGTCCCGATGCTGCCCGAAGCCCTCTCGAACGGCTGGTGCAGCCTGCGCCCCCGCGAAACCCGCGCCTGCCTGTTTGCCGAAATCCACATCAGCCGTGAGGGCCGCAAACTCAGCCACCGCTTCGGCCGCGGCGTGATGCGTAGCGCGGCGCGCCTCACCTACGAGCAGGTGCAGAAAGCCTACGATGGCGAGAACACGCTCGGCCTCCCCCTACCAGCCCTCTACGCCGCCTTCCGCGCCCTGCTCGCCCAACGCCAGCAGCGCGGCACGCTCGATCTCGACCTACCCGAGCGTCAGATCATGCTGGACGACGGCGGCCACGTCACCGCCATCACCCCCCGCCCCCGCCTCGACAGCCACCGCCTGATCGAGGAGTTCATGATCCTCGCCAACGTCGCCGCGGCCGAGGAACTCGAACGCCTGCACGCCCCCTGCGTCTATCGCGTGCACGCCCCGCCATCTGCGGAGAAGCTCGAAGACCTCCGAGCGTTCCTCAAAACTCTCGATATCTCCCTACCGCCCAGCCCCTCGCTCCATCCCCGCGACCTCGACCGCGTGCTTCGTCGCGCGGCCGATACACCGGAGGCGCCGCTGATCAACGAAGTCATGCTCCGCAGCCAGTCTCAGGCCGCTTACAGCCCCGACAACATCGGCCACTTCGGCCTCGCGCTCTCGCGGTACGCCCACTTCACCAGCCCTATCCGCCGCTACGCCGATTTGTTGGTCCACCGCTCGCTCATCGCCGCCCTCAAACTCGGCCGCGACGGCCTGCCCGCCGGCAGCGTCGATGCGCTGGAGGAAACCGCCGAACAGATCACTATGACCGAACGGCGCGCCCAGGCCGCCGAGCGCGACGCCTCCGACCGCTATGTCGCCGCCTTCATGGCAAGGGAGCTCGGTGCCGTTTTTGCCGCCCGCGTTTCCGGCGTCACCCGCTTTGGCCTTTTTGTCACACTTCCGGAAAATGGCGCTAGCGGGATTGTCCCGCGTTCGGCGCTGCCGGATGATTACTGGCGCCACAACGAGCGTGAACAGACACTGACAGGGAGCCGCACTGGTGTCGTGTTCCGGCTCGGCCAGCCCGTGGAAGTCCGCCTGCTGGAAGCCAATCCGGTCACCGGCGGTTTGGCCTTCGGCCTGATGCAAGGCGGGTCGGCGCGCCACGGACGAAAGTACGGAAGACGAACGCGTCAGTGATTCGGCTTGGTTTGACCCTCCCGTCATGGCCGGCCCTGTACCGGCCCTCTTCGCAAGAACGAGCGAGCACTACTGGCCGCCCGCGACGCTGCCGCCCCACACCGCACGAAGTCACCCGATTGTCATGCCGACGAAGGTCGGCATCCACGACTTCCGGGCGCCCCACCCCATCGATCATTTGCTCTTTTCTCGCTCTCCTCGGATGCATCCGTCCGGTGCTGGCCAACGCGACACCAGCCTTCAATCAGGAACTGACCGCCGCCGTGTACAGCGCGGCGCTATCGTTCATTCTGCCGCGCGCAATCATCGCAACCCCGGTTTCACAACTCGCCCTCTGGGGCCTTCAGGGGCTGAGTGCCCTTGATCCCGAGCTGGCGCCCCGGCTGACCCCAGGTAATCTCGAACTCGATGCCGGCGGCCGCGTGGTCTTGCGCGTCCCTGCCCCAGCGTTCAACAATCCCGATGCCTGGGGTCTGGCCGCCGCCTCTATCTGCGCCGCCGCCTGGCGCGACTCCGTCCTGATGCAGCGCGCCGGCCCGCAAGCCATCGTCGATGGATTCTTCCAGGAAATGCTGGGACATCTTGACCCGTATTCGCGCTACGTTCCCCCGCAAGAGGCACTGGCGGACGAAGCAAGGCGATCTGGCAGCGCCGGGATCGGCATCAGTCTGACCAGGCGAGGAAACTGGATCGTCGTTTCGTCCATGACTCCGGAAGGTCCAGCCTACTCCGTCGGAATCCGCCCCGGCGACCGCATTATTTATGTGGCCCGCCACGTCGCGACCGGCCGCCCTTTGGCAACGGTCGAGAACTGGCTCGCCGGTCCGGCCGGCAGCATCATCGCAGTATCCTGGCGTGGCACCACCGGGAGGCTGCACACCGCAGATATCACGCGCGAGCTGATCCCGCCTAAAACCGTCTTCCCCGAGCAGCGCAAAGCCATGCTGCTGCTCCGGCTCAGCGGATTCAGCCGCGATACCGACGAACGCGTCGCGACCGACATCCTGCAGGCCGTCACCTCGCGACGCCCATCCGACGGCCTCGTCGTGGACCTGCGCGGCAATCGCGGCGGTCTTCTGGCGCAGGCAGTCGCTGTGGCCGACGAACTGCTGCCGGAAGGCACCGTCGCCGTCCAGATAGGACGCGATCCGGCAGCAACTCGCGTCTGGCGTTCGCCGGCCGGCGAACTCGCGAAGGGCACGCCGGTCATCGTGCTGGTTGATGCCTCGACAGCCAGCGCTGCGGAAGTGCTGGCCGCGGCGCTGGCCGATCGCGGCCGCGCCGTGGTGGTCGGCAGCTCCACGACCGGCAAGGGACTGGTGCAGGCTTTCACGGCTCTGCCCGATGGCGGCGAGCTTTACGTAACCTGGAGCCAAATCCTGGCACCCCGCGGCTGGCCCATTCAGGGCCTCGGCGTGCTGCCCCAGGTCTGCACCAGCCTCGGGGACGAGGAACTAGATCGACAGCTCAATGATCTGTCGCAGGGCGAGCAGCCAATGGAACCCGCCCTGATCCGCGCCCGCAGCGCCCGCGCTCCGCTCTCACCCCTGCAGATCGAAGACATCCGGGCGACCTGTCCGGCCGCGGAAGGCACCAGTGCCGACCTCCTCGCCGCACGCTATCTGATCGCGAACCCCGCCGCTTATGCCGCCGCGTTGCTGCCGCCCATGCGCTTCGAGTTGCCGACCGCACCGTAGAACGAACCCTTTCCGGGTTCCCTACCAACCCGCGGCCGACCCGCAAGGCATGAAACCACCTTCCTCGTCATGCCGACGAAGGTCGGCATCCACGCCTCGGCCGCCCATCAAGCGTCTGTGTCAGGAGCGTACCCGCTGCCCCGGCTAAGGCCGGAGACGAAGCATTCCCGTCCGGTCAGGCGCTGAGCCAGACCGGCTCGCAAACGCTGTCACCCCACAGGTAGTGCCCACCGCTCCAGCTATGGGAGTGCCGGAACTTGTACCAGCCCTCTAACCCGATGACCGCTTCTGGAAGCCGGGATTGCCGAAATCGCCTCACTTCGAGAAGTCCGGAAGTGCGTCGGCTGACAGATAACGCTTACGAGATGCCGGATTGTTTTATTTTTTACTGTTTGCATGGCGAGCCGTCGGTAGCCTATGCTACCAAATGTGCAGCCGGGAGCCGGAACATGGGCTCTCTCTGGTCGTTTGCTACGAAATCGAAGAACCGGCAGGTCCTGTCATGGGCTGGGGGTGGCATCGTAGTGGCTGCCGGCGGCCTCTGGGCCGTGGTCACCTACGTATGGCCGCCGCACGAGCCACCCAAGGTCGTCTGCGCGCAACACGGTAGTGTCGCTGCCGGTCTCAATGCATCAGGAAACAAAATCACCTTTTATGGCCCTGTGCAGGTTGGCCCAGGCAGCGGAGCGGCACCATGCGTCGATACCGCGAAGAAATAGCGGTTCTCGCAGCGATGGTTCTGACCGCCGCGTGCCTGTCGCGCGGCATCATCGCGGCCGAGAACAGCGCGGTTAACGCCAGTTCCTGCGCGATTGCGGCCGCGCGCAACGCCACCAACAACACGCTGACTTGCAATTTCGGCCTTACGCAGGAGCAGTTGCGGCAGGTAACGAAGGCTGCGGTCGAAGGTGAAACCGACCGTATCATGAACCGGATCGTAGATATCAGTAAGCAGCTCGGCATTACTGAGGATGCAGCCAAGACGCTGTTGCGTATCGTTGGCGAGCAGACGGATGTCCCGGATGAGCGTCTTGGGGAGGTGCTGACCAAGGTCGCCAACGACTACAAGCGATTACAAACTCAGGTCGCCGCGCTCAACCCGGACAACCCAACCGCGCACGCCCTCGTCGAACAGGCTAAGTCGGAGATTGCCGGCGGGCATTTCCAAGCAGCTCACCGGCTACTTGCACAGGCGCGACAAGCGCAGATTACCGCGGCCCAGGAGGCACAGAAACTCGCCGAGCAAGCCCAAGCGGCAGTGGATGCGCAATTGCTTGCGGCGGCGGCCTCGGCCGCCACCGAAGGCGACTGGCCATGACGGAGCTGAACTATCCGGAGGCCGCCGATTTGTTCAGGCAAGCGGCGGAACTCGTCCCAGCCGGACACCCGGAGATAGCGACCGATTACCTCGGACGTCGCGCAAACGCGCTGGATCGGCAAGGCGATGAACACGGCGACAATTCGGCATTGCGGCAGGCGATCTCCATTTACGGAGTGATACTGCAGCGCCTGCCTCGCGATCGGGTGCCGCTCGACTGGGCAATGACGCAGAACAACCTCGGCATCGCGCTCGATACGCTCGGGGAGCGGGAGAGCGGGACGGCGCACCTGGAGGCGGCGGTCGCCGCCTATCGCGCGGCGCTGGAGGAAAGGACGCGCGATCGGGTGCCGCTCGACTGGGCGACGACGCAGAATAACCTCGGCATCGCGCTTGAGGCGCTGGGCGAACGCGAGAGCGGCACGGCGGACCTGGAGGCGGCGGTCGCGGCCGATCGCGCGGCGCTGGAGGAAGACACGCGCGAGCGGGTGCCGCTCGATTGGGCGGCGACGCAGAACAACCTCGGCAATGCGCTCGAAAAGCTGGGCGAACGCGAAAGCGGGACGGCGCATCTGGAGGAGGCGGTCGCTGCCGATCGCGCGGCGCTGGAGGAATGGACGCGCGAGCGCGTGCCGCTCCAATGGGCGATGGCGCAGAACAATCTCGGTCTTGCACTCGCGAGGCTTGGCGAACGCGAGAGCGGGACGGCACGCCTGGACGAGGCGGTCGTCGCCGATCGCGCGGCGCTGGAGGAATTCACGCGCGATCGGGTGCCGCTCGATTGGGCAGAGACGCAGAACAACCTCGGCCTCGCGCTCGAGACGCTTGGCGAACGCGAGGGTGGGGCGACGCACCTGCAGGCGGCGGTCGCCGTCTACCGCACGGCGCTGGAGGAAAGGACGCGCGATCGGGTGCCGCTCGACTGGGCGACGACGCAGAATAACCTCGGCCTCGCGCTCGAGGCGCTGGGCGAACGCGAGAGCGGCACGGCGGACCTGGAGGCGGCGGTCGCCGCATGGGACGCCTGCCCAATAGTAGTTTCGAGTTCCTGGCCGCCGGAGTGGGTTGAGACGATGCGCTCCCATCGCAAAGACACGCAAGCAGAGGTCGCGCAACGATTGGCTAAGTCCCCGTAGTTGCGAATGTCAAGAACATATCAACAACCCTTCACCCCCACAATCTCCACCGTATGCCGCGCGATCATCGCCTCCTCATTCGTCGGCACAACCAACACCGTCACCCTGCTCTTCGCCGTGCTGATCCGCATCTCCCCCCGATTGTTGGCCGCATCATCCAGCTCCATCCCCGTCCATGCTAGCCGCACACACACTGCTTCCCGCACCGCAGCCGCATTCTCGCCAATACCCGCCGTAAAGACGAAGCCATCGAGCCCACCCAGCGACGCCATCAGCGCGCCCGTCTCTCGCGCAATGCGAAAAACAAAAAGCTCGACCGCCTCGCGCGCCGCCGTCTTATCACTCTCGAGCAGCGGCCGCATGTCGCTGCTCATCCCTGACACGCCGAGCAGACCCAACTCCTTCCACAGCAGCGATTCCAACTGCGCCGCGTTCATGCCATGTCGTTGCAACAGATATAGAATCGCGCCAGGGTCTATGGCGCCGCATCGTGTCCCCATCACCAGCCCATCCAGCGGCGTAAAACTCATCGTCGTGTCGACACTCCGCCCGTCCCGCATCGCGCACAGGCTGGCACCATTGCCCAGATGCGCCGTAACCACGCGTCCGCTCGCCAGCTCCGGCGCCAACTTCCGCAGCCGCAGGTCAATGTACTCATAAGACAGACCATGAAACCCATATCGCCGGACGCCTTCCGCCTCATACCGGCGAGGCAACGCCAGCCGGGTCGCCACCTCCGGTATGGTGCGATGAAACGAGGTATCGAAGCAGGCGACCTGCGGCAGGTTCGGACGCACCGCCGCGATGGCCCGCATGGGCGAGATATTGTGCGGCTGGTGCAGCGGCCCCAGCGGCACGAGCTGCTCCAGCACTCCCAGCACCTCAGGTGTCACCCGCGCCGGCTGTAGGTACTTCACCCCGCCATGCAGCACGCGGTGCCCGACCGCAATCAGGCGATCGCTGCCCAGATGCGCCTCGACCCACTCGAGCAACGCGTCAAGCAGCACCTCATGCGTGGCACCGGTATCTGTCCAGCGCCGCTCCTCCAGAACCTCGCCCGAAGCGGCCTTGGCCTGGAAATGCGGAGCGACGCCGATCCCCTCGATTCGTCCGCGCGAAACCAGCGGCAGATCGCCGCCGGTCCTAAAAAGCGCAAACTTGATCGAGGAAGAACCGGCATTAATCGTCAGCACCGCCTCAGGCATCGCTCAGGTCGCACATTTTGTCCCTCCCCCGGTTCACACACGTTACCTGCGGAATACCCCCAGCACGTAAGCGCCCACCAAAGCCGCAGCCCCAGCAAAAATCGCGTCCCGGTTCTTCGTATACCAAAGCGTTGCCGTGCTCGGCTTGGCCTGATTATCGAACGACCCGTGCGCAGCCTGAGTGCCGGGAACTGGATGGAACAGATTACCCGGCTCCCCACCCGAATTGGGAACCTTCCGCAACTGCTTGCGGTACCCCTCTTCCGCCAGATACCAGTCGAGCAACCATGGCACGACCGTATTCCCAAGGATAACCTGCCAGCTCGAACCCCCGACCCAGATCTCCCGCCGCTTGTGGAACGCAGCGAACACCACGGCTTCCGCGGCTACTTCGGGCTGGAAAATTGGCGGAACCGGCTGCGCCTTTTCCGGCATCTTGTTCATCGCCCAGTCGAACTGAGGCGTGTTCATCCCCGGCAACTGGACCATCGTCAGCGTAATCGGCACCTTGTCATGCATCAGCTCGCAACGAAGGCTATCGGTAAACCCACGGATCGCAAACTTCGCACCGCAATACGCGGCCTGCAGCGGAATAGCCCGATACGCCAGCGCGGAGCCGACTTGAATGATCGCCCCCGAACCCCGTTCGCGCATCCGGCGCAGAGCCGCCATCGTGCCGTAAACGGTTCCCAAATACGTGACCTCGGTCGCCCGCTTGAAGTCCGGGGGCAAGATTTCGTGAACTGGCGCGAAGATCGTCGCCATCGCGTCGTTCACCCACACATCGATAGGACCAAGTTCCCGTTCGATCGTGTCGGCAGCGGCTTCCACCGCCAGAGGGTCCGCAACATCCGTCGGAACGCCGCAGGCCTTCGTGCCACGGGCTTCGATTTCTCCCGCGCACGCGCGTAGCCGCTCCGCATCGCGTGAAAGCACACCCACATTACAACCATGCTCGGCGAAAGCTCGGGCAATGGCCCGCCCAACGCCCGCACCAGCGCCAGTCACAACAACGGTTTTGGTCACAGAGCGCTCCCTCGGGTTCGGTCCAGCACACTCGCCAAACTGATCACGGCCTACGGCGTTTCACAGCCGAAGGCGAGGAGTTCTGCAATGGCGTCAGAGCGGCATGACAGGAAGACCAACGAGCATCTGGACCAAACCAGCGCGGATAGCTTCCCCGCAAGCGATCCTCCTGCTCATTCCGGCGTGACCGGCCCCGGCAAACCCGCGCCCGGCCCCCACCGGGACGACCATGAGCGGCCGACAGGGACGCCAACCAGCCATCGGCACGAGCAGGAGACCGCGTTCCAGTCCGAAAAGGAGGAGCTGCCGCCCCAATCTAACCGAGGTAAGCCTCACGAACCCGCTCGTCATAAAGCAACTCCTGGGCGGGACCGCTGAACAGCACGCGACCGCTCTCCAGCACATAGCCGGTCGCGGCAATCGACAGCGCCATCACCGCGTTCTGCTCCACAAGCAGCACCGTCACCCCGCCCCCGTTTATCTGTCGAATCGTCTCGAACACTTGCTCCACGATCATCGGTGCGAGGCCCATGCTTGGTTCGTCCAGCAACAACACACGCGGACGGGCCATCAGCGCACGCGCCATCGCGACCATCTGCTGCTCTCCGCCGGAAAGAGTGCCGGCAACCTGCCTCAGCCGCTCTCTCAACCGAGGAAACAGCACCATGATCTGCTCGCGGTCAGCAGCAATACCGGCGCGATCGCGACGCGTGAAAGCACCCATGTTGAGGTTCTCGTCCACAGTCAGCCGCCCGAAAATGCGGCGACCTTCCGGTACCTGCACCACACCCATCGCGGCAATATTGTGGGCGCCGAGGCCGATCAGCTTGCGTCCCTCGAACCGGATCTCCCCCTCCCGCGGGTGCAGTAACCCACTTACAGACCGCAGCGTCGTGGATTTCCCCGCCCCATTCCCCCCAATCAGCGTGACAATCTGCCCCTGCTCTACTTCCAGGGACACGCCCTTCAGCGCATGAATTTTATCATAAAACACGTGAATGCTCTCAATCTCAAGCAGCGCCACGGATCACGATCCTGACGCCCGCGCCAAGATGGCCACGCTCGCCTTGGCGCCCAGATACGCTTCGATCACTGCCGGGTCGCCCTGCACCTCGGAAGGCCGTCCCTCCGCAATTTTCGCCCCATGGTCCAGAACCGAAACACGGTCCGACATCGACATAACCACCCGCATCTGATGTTCGATCAACAGAACGGTAATCGCGAACCGCGCACGCACATCCTCGATGAACCGCATCATCTCGCCGGTTTCATGCGGATTCATCCCCGCCGTCGGTTCATCCAACAGCAACAGCTTGGGCCTCGTCGCCAGCGCACGCCCTATCTCCAGCCGGCGCTGCATCCCGTATGGCAGGTTACGCGCCAGCATGTCGCCGCGGCCGCGCAGCCCGATGAAACTCAACAGCCGCATGGCCTCCTCATGCGCCCGAACCTCGTCCTCACGAGTAGCGGGCGTGCTCAACACAGCGCCCCACCAACTCGACTTCAAGTGCAGATGCATCCCAACCAACAGATTCTCAATCGCGGTGATACTGCGGAATAACCGGATGTTCTGATAAGTTCTGCTGATGCCAACAGCCGCCACCCGATCCGGCGTCAACCCGTCAAGGCGCTGACCGTTAAACCAAACTTCACCGTCCGTCGGCCGGATAGTCTGAGTGATACAGTTAAAGACCGTGGTCTTCCCAGCACCGTTAGGCCCGATAATGCTGTGAATGCTGCCCTCGGCTACCGCAAGATCAAGCTCGGCGACCGCCGTCAGGCCGCCGAACCGCATGGTCATCCCGCGGCACTGAAGCACCGCACCGCTCATCGCGGCTGAACCGGGATCAGCTCGGCCGCCTCCTCGCCTGCTTCGATCTCCTCAGCCTCATGCAGCTCGCGGCGCCGCACCTCGGACGGCCACAACCCCTCCGGCCGCCACTGCATCATCACAATCAGCACCGCACCATAGAACAAATATCGGTACTCGCCGAATTCCCGCAGCAACTCCGGCAACCCGATCAGCGCAATGGAACCAAGAACTACGCCCGGCAGGCTGCCCATCCCGCCCACAATAATAAGCGCCAACACGTTAATCGAAATCAGCAACTGGAAACTGGACGGATACACCGAAGTCAGCATCACCGCGAAAATCGACCCCGCCAGCCCCGCAAAGGCCGCCCCCAGCCCATAAGCCATCAGCTTACTGCGGACCAGGTTGATCCCAAGCGCCTGCGCAACGTCTTCATCATCGCGCAGCGCCATCCAGGCGCGGCCGAGCCGCGAGTTCTCCAATCGCCATGCGACGAACGCCGCCACCGCCGATGCAACCAGCGTCAAATAAAACAACTGCACCGGGCTACTCAAAACCGTCACGCCTAGAGACGGCTTCGGGATCTGCAGCACCCCCTGCGCTCCACCAAGCAATGGTGCCGCGAAATCCGACAGCACGATGATGCGCACGATCTCCCCGAGACCCATCGTCGCAACCGCCAGATAATCCCCGCGCACCCCTAGCACCGGCAGGCCGAAAATCACGCCCACCACGACCGCAAGCGCAACCGAGGCCGGCATCGCCAGCCAGAACGAAAGATGCAGCAGCGCGTGCGGACTATCCGCGGTCAGCAGCGCGGTGGTATAGGCGCCCACCGCAAAGAATGCGACGAACCCGAGGTCCAGCAATCCCGCTAACCCGACCTCCAGGTTCAGCCCCATTCCCATCAGGATATACAATCCGACCAGCATCAGCACTTGGCCAATATAGTTGCCCGCGACCGCGGGCATGATCGCAAGCGCAATCAACGTGATGCCCGCGCGCAGCATGCGCTGCCGCCGAAGCTGATCGTCCGTCGGATGCGCCACGTGCCTTCGCGCTCCGTGCCAGGTCGGCTCAATCACCGCCGCGAGAACGAACAGAACCCCAGCGCCCGCCGGCGTCAGCCCCTCCCACACATAAACGAACTGATGCACGGCCCCAAGCGCACCAGTATACGGCAGCATCGCCTGGATCAGTTCCTGGAACACGCCCGCGATCATAACGGCGACAACGCCCGCGATGATCGGCCCCTGCACGGAACGTGGCGTGCCCCGGAACAGCGCCCCCGCGAACCCGGCCACCACACCGCTGAGCAGCAGCACCGCCAGCCCCCGCCCGAGCGGCTGGCCGAAGGTAAGCATCTTTAACGTCTGCGGCGTCAGCGCCACGAACATCCACTGCGGCCGCAGAAAAGCAGTAAAAATCGCGAGCGCCGCCAACGGAACGGCTGCGGCAAGACCCGCCAAGGCACCGCCGGGCAAACTCGGCCGCCCGGAGGTTGCAAACGCTCCCGCCGCCATCCCCAGCAGAACAAGCGTAGCCTGCGCCAACGTTAAATGGTCAACCACCACCCAGCGCTGGTGCATCATCAATAGCACGCCGACTGCCGCTAGGTGCACGGCGCCCGCGCCGAAAATGAGCCCGCGGATGATAGCTTGCTTCACCATAGCTCAGGCTCGCGCCTTCTTCAGCCGTTCCCCAAGCAGTCCCTGGGGACGGAAGATCAGCACCATGATCAACAGCGTATAGGCAACCACGTCCCGCAACTGGTAGGGCGCAGGAACCCCAAGCCCGTCCAGGAACAGCGACGGCCCGATGGATTCAACGAGGCCAAGGAACAATCCACCTAGCATCGCACCCGGGATGTTGCCGATCCCGCCCAGCACCGCGGCGCCGAACGCCTTAATGCCGGGGGTGAACCCCATGTAGAAATAGACCTGCTTGTAGACGAAGGCATAAAACACGCCGGCGATTCCCGCCATCGCCCCGCCGAGCGCGAACGTGAAAACCACGACCTTGTTGACATCGATCCCCATCAGCGCGGCGGCTTCGGCATCCTCGGAAACGGCCCGCATAGCCGTGCCCATACGGGTCCGCTGCACGATCAGGTAAAGAATCGCCATGAAAATCACCGCCAGGCACATCACCAGCAAGTTCACGCGCGGCAGAGTAAACGTCCCCAGATGCAGCACCTCCCGCTGCCATACCGGGCTGGGATAGGCCTTCACCGCGGACCCGAAGAACCCGCGGAAACTCTGCTCCAGAAAAAACGATACGCCGATCGCGCAGATCAGCGGCGCCAGCCCCGAAATGCGGCGAAACGGCCGATACGCAATGCGCTCCGTCAGCAGCGCAATGCTCGTCGAAACCACCATCGCCACCGCAAGTATCCCCGCCATTCCCAGCACCGCATGCCGGTCCAGAAACCCGGAGTTCTCCAGCGGTGTTGCGACAAAATAGCCGGCAAACGCCCCGCACATCACAATATCACCGTGTGCGAAGTTGATCAGCCGCAGCACTCCATACACCATCGTGTAGCCCAGCGCGATCTGCGCATACACGCTGCCGATGGTCAGACCGAAGATCAGAACATCGAACCACTGCGCGGCCGTGTAGCGGTCCTTGATCAGCGAGCCGATAGTCCCTCCGACCACAACGACCACCAGCCCGATACGCAGACCCCAAAGAACAACATCAACGGCGTTGAGGCGAGCCAGGGCCGACAGCCATGGCTCGCGCGCAACCAAGCCCCCACTCACTTCGGCCAGACTTTGATCGGATTCTTGCCGACGCCGAAGGTCTTCGGATCAGCCGACACGTACTGCAGCACCGAACCGTGGAATTGCGAACACTCGCCGTACTTGTCGCAAGAAATCGGACCGCTCATGCCGTCGAACTTGGTCGCAAACACTGCGTCCCGCAGTGCTTTCTTGCCGATATAAAGCGTGCCGTTATCATCCTTCGCCACAGCCTGGATGGCCTTCATGGCCAGCATGGCACCATCATAGGCATTGGCGTGATAGCCCGAGGTCGGGCCCTCGCCGTAGTCCTTCTTGTACTTCTCCACGAACTCCGGATAGCCTTTGCCCATCACCGCCGGGGACAGATCCGGATAGCCGATCTGAAACCCGACCACCGCGGGCCCAGCCGCCTCGATGAAGTCAGCCGAGAGGAGCGAGCCGCCGCCGAACAGCGTTGTGTGTTCCAGCCCCGATGTCTCCTTGGACTGACGCAGTAATTGCGCGGCCGCCGCGGTAAAGATCGGCATGTAAATGACATCCGGCTTTTCGCTGGCGATCCGCGTCAGCACCGGGTGCATATCCACATCGGTCGGCGCCACCGCTTCCCGCGACAGCACCTTACCCCCGTCCTGCTCGAAGTCCTTTGCCATCACCGTCACGAGCTGCTGGGCATACGGACTGCCGTCGTGGATGGTGACCGCGGTCTTGAACCCCTTCACCTTCGCCAGATAGTTCGCATCCGAGGCCCCCTGATCGACATCACTGAAAACCGTGCGCGCGAACCCGTCATACTCCGGCTTGCGATCCGCCGCTGTCAGCGCAGGCGCAGTACAAGCGGTCCCAATATTGGTAAGGCCGGCCTGCCAGAGGATCGGCGCTCCCGGCGTCGCCGCCGACGAGCAGGCAGGCCCAATAACGATGACCACGTTCGGTGTCGACGCAAGCTTGGTGGCAGCGGTCTGACCACCCTCGGCGTTGCACTGATCGTCCTGCGCATCCAGCACCACCGGATGACCCATGAGCTGACCGCCCATATCCTTGATGGCGATCTCGGCGCCCCGCTTCTCGTCCTCGCCCAACGCGGTATCCGGGCCCGACAGCACCCAGTAGGCCCCGATCACGACCGGGGCACCCCGCGGAACAACCAGTACGCCCATCGGGTCGGTCACGGGTCCTGCGGTCGCCGCGCTCGCCGGCCCCGCCCCCAGCCCCAGCGCACCCGCGGCGACCACGCCCGCAACGGCACCGCCGAGAAATCCTCTCAGCTTCGACACTGTCTCCTCCCTCTTGTTGCCTCCCGACGCATGCGCATCCGGAATGGCAACTATGATGAGAGAGGGATCCTTAAGTCAATGTAGCCTTCCGTCCGCCTCTCCCCCCTTGCGGGCTCCTCCTCGCCGACGCCAGACGTGAGGTGACTGGATCACCGCATCCACTGGGCCAGCTTCGCCTCGGAAATAAAGTGATCTAACGTGCCCGAGGTAACCAGCGTGTAGCCAGTATCGATCCTGGGCGGAACCGCCTTGCCCTGCGCCACGGCAATCGCCGCTTTGATGCCTTCGTAACCTTCGCGATAGAGCATCTGAGCGACATCGGCTTGGATCCAACCATCGCGCAGCAGTGCCAGGGCATTTGGCGCGCCATCGAAACCAATGATCCGGACACGGCCCTTCTGGTATCCGAGTGCCGTCAACGCCGCTACTGTCCCCAGCGTGCCATCATCCCAAGCATTGGCAACCAAGGTCACCTTCGGGTGTGCTCGTACGGCAGCCTCAACCCCGGATTGCGCCTTGTTGAACATCCACGACGTATGAACTTCGATCACAGTGACCTTCGGCTTAAGCTGCTTGAGGCGATCCAGAAAACCCTGGCGGCGCTCGCGCCCGGTGGATTCCGTCAGGCTGCCGTCAACAAGAATAATCTGGTCCGTCTCTCCGACCTGGCCGGCCGCCCACTCCGCTTGAGCAGCAGCAGCAGCAAGGTTATCGGTTGCGACATAACTCTTTGCCAAATTTCCATCGATGTTCGTATCGACCGCAACAAACGGGATTCCTTCGGCAGTGATGCGCCGCACGACCGGGGTAATGCCGCCCGAGTCCACCGGCGCAATCGCGATCGCCTTCACGCCCCTGCGGGCGACACTCTCGAGTGCCTCGATTTGGCCGGCCAGTTCCCCTTGGGCTGACGGCCCTCCGACGATGAGCCTGACACCCGCTTCCCGCGCCGCATCGTCCGCGCCGGAGTTGATCAACGTCCAGCCCTGGTTCGTGGCGGACTTGGTCACGTAGCCAATCGCCAACGGAGGATCGGCCGCGGCCGCGCGCAACGCGAGCCCCATCAAAGCCGCGGCGACAACTAGCTTTTTGAGCCTGATCATTGCTCGCTTCCTCCCTATAGTTAGGTCTTCGGCCGTACTCTGACCCTCAGCGACCCTGCGATGCGCTCTTGGCGCCTCCATCGCGCTACTGTATCATTTGCTGAAACAGCCCAGCAAGTTTCGATGAGCTGTGTCCCTGACCTCTCATATTAACCCGGGAAGGAGAAAAAGGCACCATTCAACCTCTCGCACGGGACCCGGCCCGCGCAGATCGGGTGAGGAGACCAATGGCGGAAGTCGTTTGCCTGGGAGAATTGCTGATAGACTTCGTCCCCGTCGCCCCGAGCGATAGCGGCGCCTACCCTACCATGTTCCATCAAGCGCCAGGCGGTGCCCCTGCCAATGTAGCTGTCGGTTTGGTTCGTCTAGGCAAATCAAGCGCCTTCATGGGCCAGGTCGGCAACGACATGTTTGGTCGCTTCCTTGCTGCGACGTTGCGATCCGCGAGCGTGGACGTCTCGCCGCTGCGCTTCACGAACGCCGCCCACACCATGCTCGCGTTCGTCTCGCTTGCCGCCAATGGCGAGCGCGAATTTCTGTTTTACGGCAATCCAAGCGCTGACATGCTGTTCGCGCCGGCCGACGTGGATGAAACGGCGATACGTTGCGCTCGTGTGCTCCATTTCGGCTCGATTGACTTGATTTGGGAGCCATCGCGCGCCGCAACACAGCACGCGATCGGGCTCGCGCGCCAGCACGGCCTCAGGGTGAGCTATGACCCAAACCTGCGGCTCAATCTCTGGCCTGACGCGCAGTCAGCCCGCAAGGGCCTCAAGCTGGGTCTCGATCAGGCCGAGATCGTTAAGATCGGGGCAGAGGAGGCAGAATTCCTAACCGGGATTGATGATCCGCTGCGCGCCGCGCGATCCTTGTGGCATCCAAATATGCTGTTGATGGTGGTAACCCTCGGTGCCGCGGGCTGCATCTGGGTGACGCCCAACGGCCATGGCATGGTCCCCGGCTTTTCAGTTGAGGCCGTCGATACCACCGGAGCCGGTGATGCCTTCACAGCGGGATTGCTTTCGGGCCTGCTCAACTCGCCTGATCTCCGGCCTGACAGCGCCAGCATCGTTTCGATCTGCCGACAGGCTAACGCCATGGGAGCGCTGACCACAACGCGCCGCGGCGCCATTCCGGCGTTGCCGGACCATGCAGCGCTACAGGCTTTTCTGGAAACTCACCCCTGAAACGCGAGGGAGGGCCGGACGGTGGAACTTCGTCACGTAGCAACCAAGCCATTCGAGGGTCAGAGACCCGGCACATCGGGTCTGCGCAAGCGCGTTCCCGTTTTCCAGCGCCCTCACTACATCGAAAACTTTGTCCAATCGTTGTTCGACAGCCTGCAAGGGTACAAGGGGCAGACCCTCGTTGTCGGCGGCGACGGGCGCTACCACAATCGTGCAGCGATCCAGATCATCTTGCGCATGGCAGTTGCGAACGGTTTCGGCCGCATTCTTGTTGGCCAGGGAGGATTACTCTCCACCCCCGCCGCCTCATGCGTTATTCGCGCGCGAAGCGCCTTCGGCGGTATCATTCTCTCGGCGTCCCACAATCCAGGAGGACCAGAGGGCGATTTCGGCATCAAATATAACATCAGCAACGGCGGGCCGGCACCCGAATCAGTAACCGAGGCCATTCACACCCGGACCCAGGTCATCCAAGAATACCGGACGCTGGAAGCTCCTGATATCGATCTCGACCAACTCGTATTGCAGCCACTCGGGAACGCACAAATCGAGATCATCGATCCCGTTGCGGACTACCGCGCGCTCATGGCCAGGCTGTTCGATTTCGATGCCATCCGCGCAGCATTTCGCGACGGTCTGCGTTTGAGATACGACGCAATGCATGCGGTGACAGGACCATATGCCAAGGCCATACTAGAGGGTGAACTCGGAGCGCCGGTGGGCACCGTTGTGAACGCGGTGCCGCTGCCCGATTTCGGTGGTCATCATCCTGATCCTAACCTGGTCCATGCCCGTGAATTGATAAATCAGATGATGGGCCCGGATGCACCGGATCTCGGTGCGGCCTCCGATGGCGATGGTGACCGGAACCTCATAGTTGGCCGGGGTCAGTTTGTGACGCCGTCCGACAGCCTGGCCATTCTCGCGGCTAATATGCATGTCGCGCCTGGATACAGCGGCGGCCCAAAGGGCATCGCTCGTTCCATGCCGACCAGCCGGGCCGCTGATCGCGTGGCCGATCGACTAGGCATCCCCTGTTACGAAACCCCAACCGGCTGGAAATTCTTCGGTAACCTGCTCGATGCAGGGCTCGTGACCATTTGCGGGGAGGAGAGCGCGGGCACGGGCTCGGATCATGTGCGCGAGAAGGACGGGCTCTGGGCCGTACTTTTGTGGCTCAATATTCTGGCTGCCCGAAAGCAGTCTGTGGCTGAAATCGTGCGTGACCACTGGCAGACCTATGGACGGGACTATTATACCCGCCACGACTATGAAGAGGTCGACTCGCAACAGGCTGCGAAGCTCATGTCTGAACTGCGAGCCAAACTGGGGACGCTTCGTGGTGAAAGATCCCGGGCCGGGGAAGTCGCGGACGCGGACGATTTCTCTTACAACGATCCGGTAGATGACTCAGTCAGCAAAGGCCAGGGGATCCGAATCCTCTTCGCGGATCAGGCGAGGATCGTTTATCGGCTTTCGGGCACCGGCACGTCTGGCGCCACCCTGCGTGTCTACATGGAGCGTTTTGAGCCCGACACTACAAAACAGAACCAGGATACACAGACGGCGCTGGCTGATCTGATCGCGACGGCCGACGATCTCGCCGGCATTCGCGCCCATACGGGACGGGAACAACCAAGCGTCGTGACGTGATGACCTTTAATACCAGTCGGCGGTTCCGCCGACTGGTATGCGCGCGGGGTTGGTGGGGCGGCCGCGCGCGAAACAAAGACTCAATACCGGTCAGCCGACAGGCTGGCCGGTATAAGACGTCGCCGCAACTTCGATGTCATCCTCGTGCCACGAACGTCCCTCCCGCTCCAGCAAGGCGATTGCGGCCGATGGTCCCCACGTGCCGGCCGCATAGGGCAGCGGATGAGCCGCGTGGGTCTGCCATCCATCCAGAATGGGCTCGATCCAGCGCCAGGATGCCTCCACCTCGTCGCGCCGCATGAACAGAGTGGCATCACCGCGGATCACATCCGTAAGCAGCCGCTCATACGCATCCGGAACATGACCACGCACCGTTTCGCGAAAGCTGAGCTGAAGATTTGCCGGCAGTAGAACGATCCGGCCGCTGCCGGGCGCTTTCATGGTGGTGAGCTGGGAAATGCCTTCGTCCGGCTGCAGGCGGATCACCAATTGGTTCGGCGCGGGCAAGCCGGCGGCCGCCTGAAAGATCGAGTGCCGGATCGGCTTGAAGCTGACGATAATCTCGGAGCAGTGCCTGGGCAGACGCTTGCCGGTGCGCAGGTAGAACGGCACGCCTGACCAACGCCAGTTCGCGATTTCCACCTTCAGTGCGACAAATGTCTCCGTATCGCTCTGTTTGACCCCGGCATCGGCCGCATAGCCAGGGACAGGCACGCCGTCGATCGCCCCGGCGCGGTATTGCCCGCGCACCGTAAGGCTGCGGACCAGCTCGTCGCGAATTGGGCGAATAGCCTTCAATACCTTCAGCTTCTCGTCGCGAACGGAGTCCTTGTCGAGCGCCGTCGGCGGCTCCATCGCCACTAGGCACAGGAGCTGGAGCATGTGATTCTGCACCATGTCGCGCAGCGCGCCGGAGTGTTCATAATATCCGCCGCGTCCTTCGACGCCGATGGTCTCGGCACACGTGATTTGCACATGGTCGATGTCCGCGGCCGACCAGGGACGCTCGAACAACGTATTGGCGAAGCGCAGAACCATCAGATTCTGCACGGTCTCTTTCCCGAGGTAATGATCGATCCGGTAGATCTGGTCCTCGGTGAACACCTGCCCCACCGCGTCGTTGATCGCCTGCGAGGAGGCCAGATCGCGGCCAATCGGCTTCTCCACGACCACGCGTGAGTCCGGGGTCGCGAGGCCCGCGGCGGCCAGTGCCCCGCAGATCGGTGCGAACAGTTGCGGCGCCACCGCGAGATAGAAGACGCGGACCGCGTTGCTGCCGCGGAGCAGCTCGGAAAGCGACCCGTAGGCATGGGGATCGGTCGCATCCATCCCGACGTAAGAGAGCCGGGAGCGGAAGCGCGACAGCGTTCCTTTGCCTGGATCTTCCACCCCGGCGAGGGCGTGCGCGACAAACGTGTCGGTATCGCACTCCTCACGTCCGATGCAGATGATCCGGCCTTCGTCCGGCAGGACGCCTTCTGCATCGCGCCGGAGCAGGGACGGCAGCAGCTTGCGGCGGGCCAGATCGCCGGCCCCGCCGAACAGAACGAAATCAAATTCCGGCACGGGCGTGCGGCGCGCGACCGGAGCATCCGTCGAAATTCTAGGGCTGATCGGCACCGTTTCGGCGGCAACATATGTCATGGCCGTGATCCTTTGCCTGCGTTGCAATGAAAAAGCCGGCTAACTGAGCACTGAGGCGCCGGTGTCGGCGTGCCCGACAGTGGCGCGGAAGGCACGGAAGAGTTCGCGCCCGATGCCCACGTGGGAGGCTTCGAGGTTCGCTTGCGCGGGCGCCCGATTGGCCCATTCGGCCTGGTTCACCTTCACGTCCAGCCGCCCCTCCACGGCATCGACGCGGATGATGTCGCCGTCGCGGACTTTGGCGAGCGATCCGCCGTCCGAAGCCTCCGGGGTCACATGGATAGCGGCCGGCACCTTGCCGGAGGCGCCGGACATCCGGCCGTCCGTCACCAGGGCAACGCGGTAACCGCGGTCCTGCAGGACCCCGAGCGGAGGCATGAGCTTGTGCAGTTCCGGCATCCCGTTCGCTTTCGGGCCTTGGAAGCGCACGACAGCAACCAGGTCCTGATTGAGTTGCCCGGCTTTGAAGGCCGCCTGCAATTCCTCTTGATTATGGAAGACGCGGGCCGGAGCCTCGATCACGTGGCGGTCCGGCTTGACCGCGGAGGTCTTGATCACCGCGCGGCCCAGTGGACCTTCCAGCACGCGCAAGCCACCGGTCGGCTGGAAAGCCGAATCAACGCCGCGAAGAATGCCGGGATCGGCGCTTTCCGCGGCGGCATCGCGCCATTGAACAGCGCCGTCCGGCGATAGCGCCGGCTCCACCGTATAGGCGCGCAGTCCGTCGCCCCAGACAGTGCGGGTATCAGGATGCAGCAGGCCAGCATCAAGCAGCGACCGGATCAGGAAGCCCATGCCGCCGGCAGCGTGGAAGTGATTTACGTCGGCCGACCCGTTCGGATAGACGCGGCACAGCAGCGGCACGACCTCGGCGAGATCGGCGAAGTCGTCCCAACTGAGATGAAGGCCGCCGGCCCGGGCCATCGCGACCAGGTGGATGGTGTGGTTGGTCGAACCGCCCGTCGCGTGCAGGCCGACTATGCCGTTGACGAACGCGCGCTCGTCCAGCACGCCACCGAGCGGTGTGTAGTCGTTGCCGGCGGCTGTCATCGCCAACGCGCGCCGTACCGCCTCCACGGTCATCGCATCGCGCAGCTTCGTGCCTGGGTTGACGAAGGAGGCGCCGGGCAAATGCAGCCCCATTATTTCCATAAGCATCTGATTGGTATTAGCCGTGCCGTAAAACGTGCATGTGCCAGGGCCATGGTAGGATTTCATCTCGGCTTCAAGCAGCGCATCACGGCCAACCTTGCCCTCAGCATACAATTGCCGGATCCGGGATTTTTCCTGATTCGGAAGGCCTGAAACCATAGGGCCCGCGGGGATGAACACACCCGGCAGGTGGCCGAACGAGAGCGCACCGATCACCAGCCCGGGCACGATCTTATCGCAAATTCCCAGATAGACCGCTGCGTCAAACGTCTGGTGCGACAGGGCGACCGCTGTGGCAAGCGCGATGACATCTCGCGAAAACAGCGACAGTTCCATGCCGGCTTCCCCCTGAGTCACGCCGTCGCACATCGCCGGCACGCCGCCCGCAACCTGAGCTGTGCCGCCGGCGGACCGTGCGGCGGTGCGGATCAGCTCGGGGAAGCGCTCGTACGGCTGATGCGCGGAAAGCATGTCGTTGTAAGCCGTAACGATGCCGAGGTTGGGGGTTTGCCCGGCGGCGAGCAGGGCCTTGTCTGATGCCGGGCAGGCAGCGAAGCCGTGTGCCTGGTTAGCGCAGCCGAGCCGGGTGCGGGGCGCCCGGGCGTGTTCGGCGGCACCATCGATGCGATCGAGATAGCGGCGTCTCGTGTCCGCACTCCGGCGAACGATCCGCTCTGTAACCTCTCCGATACGATCCTTCATTGCGTTACCTCCTGTTCAAAATCGGTTCATGGCGCGGCTTGCGCGTGTGGTAATCGCGGACCAGTCTCCACGCTCGATCTCGGCGGCCGGCGCCAGCCACGAGCCTCCGACGGCGAGCACGTTTGGGAGTGCCAACCAATTCCCGACATGCTCCTCGGCGATGCCCCCGGTTGGGCAGAACCGCACATCTGGGAACGGCCCGGCCAACGCCTTCAGTGCCGCGATGCCGCCGGCGGGTTCGGCGGGAAAGAATTTTACGGTGTCGAACCCGCGCTCCAGCGCGGCCATCAACTCGGACGCCGTCTGCACGCCGGGCACCAGCGGCACGCCCAGTGCCCTCGCCGCATCGAGCAGGGCCGGCGTGGCGCCGGGAGTGAACGCGAAGGGAAGAGCGAGTTCGCGGGCGAGTTCAAGGTCTTGCGGGGTCAGAACGGTGCCTAGGCCTACCACCGCCTCAGGCACCGTTTCTCGAATGAGCCGCGCTGAAGCAGCTCCGGCTGGTGTGCGGAGCGTAACTTCAAGGGTGCGAACACCACCGGCGACAAGAGCCCGGGCGAGTGGTTCCGCATCCTTTTCCCGCGATATCGTGAGGACCGGCACCAGGCGGGCTGCCTGCAGCAATTCTCGGGGTAGCGAGGGAACGGAGCTGGGATAGTTCGACATAGAATTCTCCATGGGGCCGGCTGACGGAAGCGATATAGCACGGTTCGCCGAGGAGTTTAAATAATTCACGGAGAATTAATATTGACGGACCGCGAAACGCCCCCTAGAACAGGCCGCATCATCCGCGGCACACTCGCCGCTTACGGTTCGGAGGAGCTGGTGACAGGCGTCGCCAATGGACAGGGCAGCAATTCGGCCGCCGTTCGTGAGTTTAACGAACGCGTCGTGCTGACCGCTCTGCGACGGCTTGGGGAGGCTTCAAAAGCCGACCTCGCCCGGCAAGTCAAACTCACCCAAAATGCCGCCGGGCAGATCGTTCGCGATCTCGAGCGGCAGGAACTTGTAGTCGTAACGGGCAAGCGCAGCGGCCTTCGCGGACAACCCGCGACACTGCTGCAACTGAACCCGAAAGGCGCCTACTCTATCGGCATTAAGCTCGGCCGTCGCACTCTCGATTCCGTCCTGGTGGATTTCAGCGGTGAAGTGCTCCACACATCCCGGCACGAACACGAGTTTCCAATGCCGGAGACCGCACTCAATACCATCCGTCAGCAAGTTTCAACCCTGCGGCGAAAGATCCCTGTAAAAGCCCGCGCAAGGCTTTCGGGTATCGGGCTAGCCATGCCATATAATCTCGGTAGCTGGCGCCGGGAGCTGGACATACCGGATGTAGTTTGCGCGGCATGGAACGACTTCGATATCGCAGCCCGACTGCGCGACGCACTTGATGTACCCGTTTGGATAGAGAATGATGGTACAGCGGTCGCTGTGGCCGAATTGTTCCGCGGTCATGGGCGTGAACTCGATGATTTTGCGGTCGTTTACATCGGCACGGCCGTTGGTGGCGGCTTGGTGCTCGGAGGCAGCTACCGGCGCGGCGCAACCGGAAATGCCGGGGACATTGGGCTCATGCCGGTGGCACCCTCGCGTTTGCGAACCGCCCCGCGCTCGACCCGCCCCACCGACATCCTACTGACCCGCGCGTCGGTCGGCGCCCTGATCCGCCATCTCCGCCAAAGCCACATCGAGATCGCGTCGTCCGCGGACCTCGAAGCAGCCATCGAACAGGAACCAGCTCTGGTTACCGAGTGGCTGGAGGATTGCGCAGACGCGCTCGTCCTGCCCCTCCTCTCTGTCGGCAGCCTGCTCGATCTGCAAGCCATCATCATCGATGGTAATCTGCCACGAACCCTGATCCAACGCCTGACGGAACGGCTGCGCCATCTCCTGGCGGATGCAGCACCAGAATCACGTCCGCCGCCGGCACTCCGTATAGGCACAATCGGGCGAAATGCCGCGGCAATCGGCGCCGGGATATTGCCCTTGCACTCAAATTTTGCACCTGACGAAGAGCTGCTCTTTGGTCAATAATACAAACTGAGCTGTCACGGGAGGAAAAAGAAATGGCAGAGAATGGAAAGGTCCCAATGCTGGAGATGCGGCACGTCTCCAAGCGCTTCCCCGGGGTCAAGGCACTTGACGGCGTCCAACTTAAGGCTTGGGGTAGCGAGGTCCTGGCTCTGATGGGGGAAAACGGAGCAGGCAAGTCGACACTGATGAAGATATTGTCCGGCGCCTATCAGGCGGAACCTGGGGCCGAGATCCTCATCGATGGCACGCCGGTGTCCATAACCGATCCGATCGCCGCCAAGCGCCTGGGTATTGCCATCATCTACCAGGAATTGGCGCTGGCACCGAACCTGACAGTTGCCGAAAACATCTATTTGGGTGACGAGCCGCGCCACGGCGGACGGATCGATCGCAAGGCGATGAACGAAGGTTGTGCCCCCGTGCTGGAGCGATTGGGCGCGCCGTTCAAGCCGACCACGACCGTCAGCACCCTGTCGATCGCCGAGCAGCAGATGGTCGAGATTGCGCGCGCACTACTCGCAAAATCGAAAATCCTGGTGCTGGACGAACCGACCACCGCGCTGTCGCTGCGTGAAACCGACCGCTTGTTCGCGCTGGTGCGGCAGTTGCGCGAGGACGGCATCGCGTTGATCTACATAAGCCATCGCATGGCCGAGGTCTACGAACTGGCAGATCGCGTCGCGGTGCTGCGCGACGGGACCTATGTCGGCACGATCCGGCGCGATGAACTGAGCCCCGAGCGACTGGTCAAGATGATGGTCGGACGCGATCTCTCAAGCTTCTATAAGAAAGAGCATGACCCCCATGGCAGTCATGGGCCGGTGATACTCGAAATTCGCGATGTCACCGACGGCGGGCGGCGTGTCCATCCGTGCAGCTTCCAACTGCATCAGGGAGAGGTGCTGGGGATTGCCGGCCTGGTGGGCTCCGGCCGGACCGAGCTCGCCCGGCTGATCTACGGCGCCGATATGCGGGCTGGCGGCGAGGTGATGCTGCTGGGAAGCAGGATGTCGATTCAGGCGCCCGAGGACGCGCTGGATGCGGGAATCGCGTATGTCACCGAGGATCGCAAAGGCCTTGGCCTGTTTCTCGATCTTTCCTGCGGTGTCAACATCAACCTGGGCGTTGTTCATCGCGACGCCGGCAAAGGAGGCATTCTTAACCTGCGGGTCGCACGGGATCGCGCCAGGCGAGCTTTTGATGCAATGCGCATTCGTGCTGCCAGCCCACAGGTGCTCGTCGGTAGCCTGTCGGGCGGCAACCAGCAGAAAGTGCTTCTATCGCGTTGGCTGGAGATCGGCCCCAAAGTGCTTATACTGGATGAGCCAACCCGTGGCGTCGATATTGGTGCCAAGTCAGAGATCTATCGTATCATCGACGAACTGGCGCAGCGCAATATCGGCATTATCGTGATTTCGAGCGAGATGCCGGAGATCATCGGCATCTGCGACCGCGTGCTGATTATGCGGGAAGGCCGAATCATGGGCGAAGTCGGCGGCCCAGGAGGCAAGCCGATCACACAGGAAAACATCATGGCCTATGCGGCGGGCGTCGCCGCGTGAACCGGGAGGAGGAACGACATGTCTGATGTAAAGGAAGCCCCGGCCCAGTCAGTGGCAAGTCCTGCCGGGGGCACCGGCCTTTCAGCTCGTCAGGTTCAGATACGCAGCGCTATTCAAGCGGTTGGTATGTTGCCCGTTCTGATTATTCTTGCAATCGCCTTTCATTATGCGAGCGACGCGCGCTTTCTTACAGCGCAAAATCTCTCCATTGTCTCGCAGCAGGCGGCCATCAACATCGTATTGAGCTCGGGAATGACGTTCGTCATCCTGACCGGCGGCATTGATCTCTCAGTAGGCTCGATCCTCGCCGCGTCGGCGATGGCGGCGCTGATGGCATCGCTCGTGCCGGGGGTCGGATGGATCGGGGTACCGGTCGGCGTGCTTACGGGCCTGGTGTTTGGGCTCATCAATGGCGGGCTGATCGCGTTCGGAAAACTGCCACCGTTCATCGTCACCCTCGGCATGTTGACGGCGGTACGCGGCATTGCTCGCCTGATGGGCCACGACGCGACGTTGTTTAACCAGGATCTGCCGTTTGCCTTCATCGGCAACAGCAGTATCCCGTTGGCCCCCGGCGTGCATGTGCCGTTGCTTGCGGTGATCGCACTCGTGGTCATCCTGGTGTCCTGGTACGTGCTTCGCCGGACTGTGCTCGGTGTGTGGATTTATGCAGTGGGCGGCAATCCGGCCGCGGCCCGGCTCTCCGGCATCAAGGTTTGGGAGATCCTGCTCTTCGTGTATGCCGCCTCCGGCTTGCTGGCCGGGCTCGGCGGCGTCATGTCGGCGGCTCGGCTGTACGCTGCGAATGGCTTGCAACTTGGGCAAGCTTATGAACTGGATGCGATCGCCGCGGTGATCCTCGGGGGCACCAGCTTTGTCGGCGGTATCGGTTCCATTTGGGGCACCTTGGTCGGCGCACTCATCATCGCCGTATTGTCGAACGGACTGGTCCTGATTGGGGTCTCGGATATCTGGCAATTCATTGTCAAAGGATTGGTGATCATCGCCGCAGTCATGCTCGACCGGGTCCGGCTGCAAGGAAGCGTCCGTACCTGATCGACCAGCTTTGGCCGGCGGCGGCTTCGGCCCATCCATCGCCGGCCCACTCATCGGGCCCAGGGAGAAGCGTTGCAATGTTAAAGGCTCTTTTGATGGCCGGCGTCGGCCTTGCTCTCGCAGCCGTTCCTGCCTCGGCGAAGGAACTTAAGGCTATCGGCATCACGGTTGGTTCGCTCGGCAACCCATATTTCGTCGCGCTAGGAAAGGGCGCGATGGCAGAGGCCCATAAGATCAACCCGAAGGCTAAGGTCACGATCGTTTCTTCAGATTACGATCTGAACAAGCAATTCACTCAGATGGATGATTTTATTTCGGCGGGAGATGACCTGGTTCTGGTTAATGCCGCCGACCCGCGAGCAATCTTCCCGGCAATCAAACGAGCGCAAGCCGCAGGCATCACGGTGATCGGCGTCGATGTCGCCGCGGCCGGAGCGGACGCGACGGTGCAAACCAACAACACGCAGGCCGGCGAGATTTCCTGTCAGTATTTGGCGGACCAAATCAAGCACAAGGGCAATGTTATCATCGAGAATGGCCCCCAGGTTTCCGCCGTGATCGACCGCGTCAAAGGCTGTAAGTCAGTGCTGGCCAAGTATCCTGACATCAAGATCCTGTCTTCGGACCAGGACGGAAAGGGTTCACGCGACGGGGGGATGAATGTGATGCAGGGCTATCTGACCCGCTATCCGGACATCGCAGGCGTCTTCACCATCAATGATCCACAGGCAATGGGAAGCAATCTTGCGGCCAAGCAACTCAACCGCACGAGCATCGTGATCACGTCTGTGGACGGTGCGCCTGATGTCGCGAGCGCGATGAAAGGCCAGACTCAAATCAAAGCTACCGCGAGCCAGGACCCGTACACGATGGGCGAGGATGCGGTGCAGACTGGTTATCATATCATGAACGGCAAGAAGCCGGCTAACCCGATGATCCTGATGCCATCAAAACTCGTCACGCCCGCCAACGTGGACAAGTATCCTGGTTGGTCGCGCTGAGCGTTCCGGGGCCCGGTTACGTTCACCGGGCCTTCTCCGGGTAGGGGAACGTCACTGAGTGCTTAGCTGACCACTCGCAGCCGCGGCCGCGCCTGGCCAAGCCGGGCGTAAAGATCAACGTAATCCTGGGCCATCCGGGTCGCCGTGAAGCGCTGTTCAAACCGCTGGCGGATCTTAAGCCGCGACAGCTCCTCCAGGTGTGCCACCGCCTCGACCGCCTGCGCCTCGTTCTCCACGATGAATCCGGTCACGCCGTCCTCGATGATTTCCCGCACCGACCCACGATTGAACGCGATCACCGGGGTGCCACACGCCATCGCCTCGATCATCACCAATCCGAACGGTTCCGGCCAATCAATCGGGAACAGCAGGCCCAGGCATCCGCTCAGGAACGCGGACTTGTCAGGATCACCGATTTCGCCGATCAATTCCACATGGCGGCCGTCCAGCATCGGGCGGATTTTCTCGCGGTAGTACGTCTCGTCCACGCGATCCACCTTGGCCGCCATCTGTAGCGGGATACCCGCCCGGCGCGCGATGCGGATCGCCCGGTCCGGCCCCTTGTCCGCGGTGATGCGGCCAAGGAACCCGAGATAGCTCGGCTTCCCCGGCATCGGCCGGAGCAGGTTCGTGGGGATGCCGTGGTGGACGGTGCGGACGAAGTTGGCGCAGGGCAGCGGCCGGCGCTGGGCATCGGAGATCGAAACGACAGGAACATGAGGGAAGTTGGCATAGATCGGCGCAAGTTCAGGCAAATCCAACCGGCCATGCAACGTAGTCAGGAACGGCGTCCGCTGCCGGCTGAACAGGGAAAACGGCCAGTAGTCGAGATGGAAATGCAAAACGTCGAACTCGTCCGCTCGTCCGTACACCGTCTCCAGCAGCAGCATCTGCGGCGCGGCGGGATCGCGCACCTCGGCATCGAACCGCAGCGCCCGCGGCCACACTGGTTCGAGCTGCGCGGTGGTAATGGAGTCACCGCTGCCAAACAGCGTCACGTCGTGACCAAGGCGGACCAATTCTTCAGTCAAAAACGAAACGACACGTTCCGTTCCGCCATAGAGTTTCGGCGGCACGGCTTCCGTCAACGGCGCAATCTGGGCAATTCGCATAACCTTCTTTCTCCAAATTGGCGGATCCGCCCGCCTCTCGTTGGCGTTAACGGATGCATCAGGTTTTTTTGAGGCGTCCTCGCCCTGAAATCGCCGCAAGATCGAACGGCTCAGGAGACGAATATGGCAGGCCGGCTTGTTATAGTGTCAAATCGCGTGCCCGTGCCCACAGAACGTGGGCCGCGCGCGGGCGGCTTGACGGTAGCGCTCGCCGATGCGTTGCGCCCGGGCTCGCTCTGGTTCGGCTGGACCGGTAGGCGCGCAGCGCGCCCCAGCCATGCCCCCACAATCAACGAAGCCCACGGCGTCACCTACGCCACCATCGACCTGAGCGAGACCGAATACCGGCAGTTTTACGCCGGCTTCTCCAATGCCGTGCTGTGGCCCCTGCTCCACTTCCGGCTCGGTCTGGTCGATTATGCGTCGGAACAATACGATGGCTACCGCGCCGTGAACCGGCGCTTCGCCACCGGTCTGGCATCACTGCTGCAGGACGATGACCTGATCTGGGTGCACGACTACCACCTGATCCCCCTGGGTGAGGAGCTGCGGGCCCTCGGCATCCGCAACCGCATCGGCTTCTTCCTGCACACCCCCTTCGTGCCGCCGGAAATTGCCGCCGCCCTGCCCCACGGGAAGGAACTTCTCCAGTCGCTCTGCTGCTATGACGTCGTGGGGTTCCACACCAAGGGCTATCTCGCGAGCTTTCTGCGCTGCCTCTCCGAGCTCCTCGGCCTCGATCCTGATCGCGGCGGCTTCATCCATCACGACGCCTTCGCGATGCGCCCCGTGGTGACACCCATCGGCATCGATGCCGACGCCTTCGCCGCCATGGCCGTGCAGTCGGCGGCCGGTCCCGAGACCCGGCGCATGAGATCCAGCCTCGCCGGCCGCCATCTCGCCATCGGGGTGGACCGCCTGGACTACTCGAAGGGGCTGGTGCACCGGTTTGAGGCGTTCACCCGGTTGCTCGAACACCACCCTGAGACGCGCCGGCGGATTTGCTTCCTGCAGATCGCGGCACGGTCCCGGGAAGATCTGCGGTCCTATCAGACCTTGCGGCAGGAGCTGGATCGGTTCGTCGGCGAGACCAACGGCCGCTACTCGGAATTCGACTGGGTGCCGCTCCGCTACCTGACCCAGACCGTCAGCCGCCGCACCCTGGCTGGGTTCTTTCGCAGCGCCCGCATCGGCGTGGTGACGCCCCTGCGCGACGGAATGAACCTGGTCGCGAAGGAATACGTCGCAGCCCAGGACCCCGCCGATCCTGGCGTGCTGATCCTGTCTCGCTTCGCCGGGGCCGCGGAAGAGATGAACGACGCTCTGGTCGTCAATCCGTTCGACGCCGATGAGATCGCCGGCGCGCTCAACCAGGCGCTGCACATGACGCTGGAGGAGCGGCGGGCCCGCCACGAGAGCTTGCGCCGCCATGTCTGGCAATCGACGGCACGGCGCTATTGCGAGAGTTTCCTGTCCTATCTCGTGCCGGTTGGCCGCCCGTACGCCCCGCAGGCGCCGATGGTCATGACGCGCATGGCCGCCCAAGAGCCCTGATGCCCCACCTGCCGGTCCCCACGTTGGATCACGTTGTCGTGAATACGCAGGATCGGTTGGACGAGGCGGCCCAAACCTACCGCCGCCTGGGCTTCACGCTCACACTGCGCGGCTATCACACGCTGGGTTCGATGAACCACTTGACGATGTTCGGCACCGACTATCTGGAGCTGATCGCCGTCCAACCCCCCGGCAATCCATTCGTCATGGCCGGCGATGGCCGGCCATCCACGACTTCCGGCGCCCCAGTCAAGCCAACCTCGACGCGCACCGAGCTCCTCGACGCCCCCATCGGTCTCAACGGCCTCGTCTTCGGCACCGAAGACTCCACCTCGGTCCACCAGGCGCTGGAAGCTGCGGGCGTACCCGTCGACCCGCCCGGCGAATTCTCCCGCCCCGTCGAGCTTCCCGGCGGACCCCGCGACGCCGTATTCCGCACCGTCAACCTGCGGCCGGGGGTCGTCCCGGCCGGACGGCTCTATTTCTGCCACCACCTCACGCCCGATCTGGTCTGGCGCGATGAATGGCGCCGCCATCCCAACGGCGTCACCGGCGTGGAGCGCATCGTCGCCGTCGCCGACCGCCCCGCTGAACTAACCGCCATGCTCTCCAGAATGTTCGGCCCCGAGGCGATCCGCGGAAACATGCTGATCATGGGCCTGGCGACACTCTCGGTCGTAACGCCGGACGAGTTCAGCGCAGCCTGGGGGGACATGGCACCCGACCCCGCCGGACGGAGCCAGTACATGGCAGCGCTGGGGCTGCGCGTTTCGTCCCTACGGCAGACCGGCGACGTGCTCGCTGCGAACGGCGTCCCAGGCGCCGTCGAGCCGTCGCGTATCCGGATCGCGGCGCGAGATGCGTTCGACGTGGCGCTGGATTTCCGGGAGTAACAACGGGCATCACCGCGCCGACCGGTGTCATTGCGGGAGCGGAGCGACGAAGCAATCTCCGCCGGGCGAAGGCCCCTGCCGCTCCATCAACGCTGCGGGGGCGCGGTGGACTGCCAGCCTGTACCGCAGATACCAAGTCGTGTTCGTCAATTCACTAACTCCACCCTCGAACCACACGAAGCTTGACGACCCGATTTCTACTAAAGAGTATGTCGGCCCGGCAGCTTATTTTCGCTTCCGGTACGAGGGGTACAGAAAGAAAGTGACGTGCGCCGGACTGACCCGCCAAAATCGCGCAAATGGAGGAATGGTGTCTGATTGCCCAAAACGCATTTGTGTTCAGTAACCCATCTCTCCGCCCTATGAGAGTATGAGAACCATACATGCCATACTCCGCTGAAATCAGCCGCGCAAATCCAACCTGCATCCTGTTTGTCATTGATCAATCGGGCTCAATGTCAGATGAGCTCGAAGAAGGGGTGACCAAAGCGAACTTCCTCGCAGATGTGCTAAATCGCAGCCTTATGGAGCTTGTAATTCGGTGCAAAAAGGCCGAAGGAGTCCTCAACTACTTTGATGTAGGTGTGATAGGGTATTCCGGATCGAATGTTGCGCCAGGATTTGGTGGCAAATTAGCGGGCAGCCACCTCTGCGATATTGCAGCCCTCGCCGGCAGTCCTGTCCGTGTTGAGGCTCGAAAGAAACGCGTGCCCGACGGAGCTGGGGGCCTGGTTGAGACGGAAGTTAAATTTCCAATTTGGTTTGAGCCGCAAGCTTCCGGCGGAACTCCAATGTGCGCGGCGCTTCGCATGGCAGGGGATCTTGTAGCTGACTGGTGTGTCCAGCATCCGCATTCGTATCCGCCGACCGTGTTGCACGTCACGGACGGTGAAGCCACCGATGGCTCTGAAGCAGAGGTGATGGATGCGGCAGCGCATGTCACCCGTCCAGTTACTCTAGACGGAAGTGTTCTGCTACTCAACCTGCACATCTCAAGCGGTCGCGAAGAGCCGATCCGTTTTCCAAACTCGCTACAGGGCATCTCTGACAGTTACGCTCGACTACTATTTCAGATCAGCAGCATTCTACCGCCAGAGATCCAAGCCAGGGCATCAGAGGCGGGAATTGCAGTCCGTAATAATAGCCGAGGCTATGTATAACAACGGCAAACTCGACGATGTGGTCAAGTTTTTCGACATAGGTACCAGGCCCCGTATTTCGGGTGGAGACCGCTGACAAGGACTGTGATACCATTTATCCAGAACTCGCCTCGTATTTAGCCGCCCGAAGGAGCCCGGGCGTGCTTGCGAGGATGTTGTGTTGGGGTGGCCCAGCCAAGCGCGCTTTGCGGTCAGTGACGGCGCATCGATCTCCTACGATAGCCGGGGCTGGGCGAGAGCCCTCTGTTGGCATTTTATGAAAGATATCAATGTGGGGCCAGAATGGCTCGAAGTCGCCAGGTCCCGGTTCGCAGCAAGGACCTGTCCGCCCGAGGATGATTGGGCTGCCGTTAATGCCTCTGACCGAGGGAGCTTCGCAACATTTCTTGGCTTTACGGTTACAGATACGATGCTGCTTGCCCATGGTATCGGGGATACAGTTTTATTCGTCTTGGCGCCGGATCATTGTATATCTCTCTTCCCGAATCTCTCAGCAGCTGACTTTAACCGTGACCCGATCCTGCTTTGTAGTCGCGCCGGTCGCAGCGCGTTCCCCGAGACCGAAACTTCCTTTTCAGAGCGGGAACTCCGCCTGCAATCTCCACCCCACGGCTGGGCTGGGACCTACCTTATCGCCCTCACCGATGCTTTGGCGGAGTGGGTAATCCGCGGCGAAGATGATGCAGCCCGCTGGCTAAGATTGAAGCACATCGCGAGCCGCACCCGTGACACTTTCGACACGTGGATAGCCGAGGCCGTTGACACAGGACAGCTCCGAAGGGACGACTGTTCTGCCCTCGTCATTGGCCTATGAACTACCCGTCCGGCGACCGCTACAGTGAGTTTGTGCAAAATCCCACCGTCTATTTCCTAGATCCATCTATAAGAGTGAGGTGGACCCCACCTATGGGACCAATTTGGCCCGCTGCTTAGCTACAGCCCCCGTCCGGCTCCCATCCTTCCTTCTTTCAAGCTAAGCATAAACCTCTTCCTGCTGTTGTGGCGGCTGTGGATATGTGGGTAACCCGCCAGCGTTGTCCAAGCGAAGCTGCATATCCACAGCCGATCTCGCAAGCCCCGCTCGCCACACCGCCATCGGCATGCGATGTCCCAGCACCTGATGCGGGCGCAGCTCGTTGTAGAACTCCATCCACGCGCCGATCCCCACCCGCGCTTCGCGCGCGTCCGCGTAGTCCTTCAAGTAAACCTCCTCGTGCTTGAGCGAGCGCCACAGCCGCTCGATGAACACGTTGTCCATCCATCGACCGCGGCCATCCATCGATACCGCAATCCCGGCTCCAAGCAGCGTGCCGACAAAGGCCTCGCAGGTGAATTGGCTGCCCTGGTCCGTATTGAACACCTCCGGCCGGCCGTGTCGCCGCAGGGCGTCCTTCAGCGCGTCCACGCAAAACCCCGCATCCATCGTGTTCGACAGCCGCCACGACAGCGCCGCGCAACTCCACCAATCCATCACCGTCACCAGATACAGGAACCCACGCCGCATCGGAATGTAGGTGATGTCCGCGCACCATACCTGGTTCACTCGCTCGATCCGCACGTCCCGCAGCAGATACGGGTAGATTTTGTGTCCAGGCCCTGGCTTGCTGGTGCGCGGCTTCGGCCCCAGCGCCGCGATCCCCATCACCCGCATCAGCCGCTGCACCCGCTTGCGGTTTACCTTCTCCCCGCCCGTGCTCAGCGTCGCCGCGATCCGCCGCGAGCCATAGAACGGCCACGCGACGAACACCGCGTCAATCCGGCGCATCAGCGCCAGCTCGTCCGCGTCATGCTCCGGCTTCGCGCGATAAACGCCTGAGCGCGCCAGTCCAAGCAACGCGCATTGCCGCCGCACCGAGAGCTGCCCGTGGCCGCGATCGAGCATCGCTCTCCGGCCCGCCGCGCTCATCTGCCGGACCTCCGCGCTAAAAAATCCCGCTCCAGTACCAGTTCGCCGATCTTGGCGTGCAGTAGCGCGATTTCCTTCGCCGGTTGCTCATCGCCTGTCCCGGTCCGGAAAACCCGTTCGGCATGTTCTAGCAGCTGCTTCTTCCAGGCGTAGATCTGTGTCGGATGCACCTGGTAACGCACCGCCAGCTCGGCCACTGTCGCGTCTTCCCGCAGCGCTTCCAGGGCGATCTTCGCCTTCAGCGCGGCATCGATCCTGCGTCGGGTTCTGCTCATATTCCGCTCCGTGTAGCACGGACGGAGCCGGTTCGGTTTATAGCTTGGCGGGTGGTCCCAAATTCGGGGTCCACTTCAGAGAGCGACGAGTTCAGACAGATGCATTGGGGTTGCCGGAGGTTCAGTCGGGAGGCTTCGCTTTCACCTACAAGTTTTCCGGGATTGGCGGCGATATAGCTCTTCGTTGCTTCCATCGTGATATCCCAGACTTATTCGAACGCTACAAAGCTATATCGGCATTCTTAAAATCGGCACGCTCGCAGTTCTTTGTCGATTTCACATTCCTCGAACGTGGCCTTGCCATAAACGGCGCAACACTGCCTGTAGTGACAATGCAGTGGATCGAGGGCGAGACGCTACTTGGTTACTTATCTCGCCGTCGTGCCGATAGACTAGCTATTGCAAATCTGCGCGACCAGCTTGCGCTTCTTTCAGATGAGTTGGAACGTCTAAGTTTCGCTCATGGCGATGTCCAGCACCGGAACATAATGGTCACCAACAGCGGGGTCCTCAAACTCGTAGACTACAACGCAATGTTTGTGCCCGCGTTGAAGCATTTGCGGGCTGCCGATGCTGGTCATCCACACTTCCAGCTGCCGCACCGGACAGCCAACGATTACGGTCCTCGGATGGATCGATTTCCGCTCGCCGTTATCGATTTGAGCTTGGAAGCGCTGCTAGCGGAACCAGCTTTGTTTGACCAATACCACCGTGGCGAAAATCTCATTCTGTCGCGGAGCGATTTCGTCGATCCAGGTGCATCCCCAGCTCTGAACCACATGGCTCATATTTCAACTCTGGTTCCGCGTGTTGCTATGTTCAGCGACATCTGTCGGCTTCAGGCAAATGAAATACCCTCGCTACGCGAGTTCCAGCGAATTTCTCGTCCTACGGCTTCCCGGCAAACCCCCACCTCATCAGCGGCCGCATCACATTCGCAGAGCTATACGTCCCCATATAAAGTCGTGGACGGCATGCGCTATAATGAAGCTATTCAACGCCTGGGGCAGCAGGTTGAACTGATCGGCTGCATTCAGCAAATCAAGTACCTGCTCGACAGAGATCTTGTATTGCTTCGCTTCGGAGAGCGGTATAGCGCCACGCCTACAATTGTAATGCCTCTCGCGGTCTACGGTCAGTTGCCAAACCCAAACAGCCTTAATTTTGCATGGGTAAGCGCAACGGGGGTCCTTCAGAAGCACCGCAGCGGCAAATTTGAAACAATTCAGTTGCTTGTGAAGGAGTTGTCTGATATTGAAGTCCTCGCCAATTACGACGAAGCCCAGTTTCGTTTGGGACGGTTGGGAAGACCACTCTCCCAAGGTTCTCCGAAGATTGCTGCTGCCAAAACGACACCTCCGACCACCACGCCCCTTGCTCGGTCGAGCACCTGGAAAATCACACGCGGCGATAATCCGGCGGACCCAGACTGGTTGGCCACCCCACGCTTTACAGCCAGTTCACCTTACAATTTAAGCAGCTTACGCCCTATGGCGCCAAACCGAACACCGCCCACTCCAGTGCCAAGCTCGGGCAATCCGCAGAACAATCAAGGAAGCAATACCGCTCGAACCCCACCTAAAATAGCGAGAGCTTCTAGGCCCCGCAGCCAACCCAAAATTCACGTCTCAAGCCGCGCGCAGATAAACGCCTCCCAGGGCCCGTTGGGGCCAGGTTCCTCAACGGCACCCCCCAAGACACCCGCCGCCTCACAGCAACTCGGCTCGCTCCCAACGCCTACCGCGAACGCCGCTCAGGCTCAGAGGCGCCCAGGACTACAGCCCAACCTTCATATCTCAAGCCTCGCTCAAATCAACGCCTCCCAAGGTCCGGTAGCTCCTCAGCCAAGTTCTTCAACGGCAACCCCCAAGACACACGCCGCGTCACAACAACTTAGCTCACCCCCACCGTTTACCGCAAATCCCAGTCATAAACGACCAGGACTGCTCAGTCGAATAATAACATTCCTCTTTTCCTAGACGCAGTGCTCGTCTCGATCAGCTCCGCCGCCCCCTCTCCACCGCATCGTGTCGCCTAGCCAGCTTGCGAGCCGAACCGGCTTTCCGCGAACCCTCTCGAGATGCTGCGCCGTCGCCAGGATCAACCGGGTCCCCCGGATCTCCATGCACTTCGATCGCGATTTCCGCTGTAAGCGCCGCGAGTTTCACATTAGGCCGCGCCATAAACATCTGCGGCTTCTGCGTTCATCTGCGGTTATTCTCTATCGGGGTTCGGCGCCGGAACCCCGACACCGCGAATCACATAACGCGTGATTGTCCGCCCAGCATAGCGCACACTACCAGCCGGCCGGAGCCCGAGTTTGCGGGCCACCCGATCGAGGCCGTGTTGACTGGATCGTTATCCGCGACCACCTCCGGCAGCCTAAGCGTGTGCAACGCGTGCTCGAGGATCGGCCTTGCAGCCTCTGTCGCGTAACCGCGGCCCCAGGCCGCCCTCGCCAAGGCACCAGCCGATTTCGGTCTCCGGTCCCTTCAAATCGAGCGGCGTCAGCAGTATCCACCCGACAAATCGCGGAGCATCGATCGCCCAATACCCATCCTAGGAGCATAAGAGTGCTGCATCCGGATTCCACAAAGGCGCGATGCGCGGCCGGCTCGGTCCAGGGACCGGCGATGAAACGAGTAACTGCGGGATCGCATTGCCAGGCAAGGCTCGAGGTCAGCCGGCACGCGAGGACGGACGACTAGGCGCGCATTCCGGAACGTAGATAAGGCGACGGGCATTGAATCAGTTGTTCGGGCTTTGCTTGTTGTTGAATAACCATCCCGCCCCGTTCAATCCTCCAATCTCTCTCCGTATCTCCGCGCCTCCGTGGTGAAGCTTCTCCGCGATCTCAAAAACCTCCCCGCCCCGCACAACGCCCCCACGATCAGCCCCCCACCCCATGCCTCCCCGCCAACACCTCCGCGCTCGCTCCCCGCCCCGTCGCCTCCAACCGCCGCAAATACCCTGGCAGCTCGCCCCGGCAATGGAACGGCCCCCCCTCCCGCATCACCCGCATCAAAGGATCAACCTCATCCCTGCTCCGCCGCATCATATCGCCCAACCACAGCGCCAGCCGAGCCAATCCCTCATCCCTCAAATCAGGTCGCACCTCCGCTATATTATGCAGTTCATGCGGATCAGCCGTCAGATCAAACAACATAATCGGTGCCAGATCCTTATATCCATCATGATAAGTAACCAACAGCAGGAACGCGTGCCCGTCCTTATTGAACCGCACCCCGCGCTGACACGACCATGCGCCATGGCTCAAAACCAAAAACTCCCGCCCAGCCTCGTGCCCCGCCGAAAATTCGGAAGCGAACGACACACCATCCCACGACGCCGGCACCCGTCCCCCCGCCAGCTCGATCAACGTCGCCGCCCAATCGAACTGATAATGCAGCCCCCGATCAACCCGCCCACCGTGCTGAAAACCACCCGCGGGCCGCACAATCAACGGAACCCGGTTCGTAAACTCGTCCGCCGTCTGATGATCCCCCCAGACATTCAGCTCCCCGAGATTTTCGCCGTGATCGGCCGAAATGACGACCGTCGTCTCCTCCGCAAGCCCCAGACGCGTAAGCTCGCCAATCAGCGCACCCACCCAATCATCGGTATAGCGCAAAGCGGTGTCATACCCATCCCACCAGGCGCGCGCGACCTCCAGAGTCTCGACCGGCCCGGGCTGAAGCGGATACCGCTCATCCCTACGGCCATCGAACCCAGTAGGCTCGCGCGCCGAGTGCGGTCCATAGCTCGCCCAGAACCGCCGCAGCGTTTCCTCGTCCAGCCAGTCCGGGCCTGACTTTTTAGTAAATTGACAATGAAACGACAAAGGATACCGATACGGCGTATGCGGGTCCCACAAGTTCACATGCAGAAACCAAGCGGGCTTATCCCGCCCCTGCCGTCTCAGCCAATCAACTGCGACTGGCACCACATCGTCGCCCTGATCCATCCCAAGCAAACCGGGATTTATAACTTCGTTGAACCCCGCGTACCAGTGCCAGGCACTATGGCGCTCGCCGAACGAGGATATCGTCGCGGTATAGTGTCCCGCCTCCCGCAACGCCGTCATCCAGCCCGAGGTATAAAAACTATCGCGAAAACCCCGGCTGCTTCCTTCACGGAACGGCTCCGCCCCGCCGCCTCCCTGATCCACGACGCCGGTGCGAAACCCATGTCGGCCGGACCACAACGCGGTGCGTGACGGCACGCAAGGGGTGTCCGAGACATACACATTCTCGAACCGCACACCACTCTGCGCCAACTCGTCTATAACGGGCGACGTATCCCTGGGGTAACCATAGCAGCCCAGATGGTCCGGACGTAGCGAATCAATATCAATAAACAGGATCTTCATAGAATCGCAAGGTTCACGGTTTGAGGCTGGGGAAAGCCACCGAGTTGAGTGCGAAACACTCGCTTGGTTACCCCCTCATAACATTGTGTGCGGACCGATACAACAAGCGCGGTACGCCTTTTCCTGGACCGCTCTTCCACGCTCCCGAGCGACGTGACAACCCTCCCACATTCAAAACCATGCAATCACAATCCGATAGCCGAGATCCACCGCGTCCTCATCCATAAGATGCCCCCATCGCCGTGCCCACCTCCCTGTCCTCAAATCCTCCCGCAGTATCGCGATCCGATCATCAACGCTTCTAACCCTGCCGAAAGCCGAAATACCCGCACGCACCGCAGCATCCAGATACGCCTCGGGCCGCCGCCAATACGCCCCCAGAAATCCATCGGCACAATCAGCCGGCACAGCAACCGTCCTCACCTGCACTTGCCCAAGCACCGCTCGAAATCAGCTCCAACGGCGGCATGATCTCCCGATCCATCCGATAAATATCCGGAAAATAATCCCGCAGCAGCCAAAATGCCGCAGTGGCCTCGAGATCCACCGTCAAAAACACCGCACGTTCCCGTGCCACCCGAGCACATTCCGCCAGTCCCGACCGCACATCACCCCAATGGTGCAGCGTCAGCACCCCCAGCACCGCATCGAAGCTCGCATCGCGAAACGGCAGCATCTCGGCCCGCCCCCGCACCACAGGAGCAGCACCCGGCCGCCGCTGTCGTATCATTACCAACGACGGCTCAACCGCCACTACCGCGAGGTCATCCGGCTCGTATGACCCCGTCCCCGCCCCAACATTGACCACCGTCCGGCATCCATCCAGAGCAGCCCGCAGCGCCGAGGCAATGCGCGGGTCCGGACGCCGCTGCTTCGAATAGCCGACCCCGATGGTATCATAGGCCTTAGCCATCGCTTGCCCCGCCCCCAAGCGTACACTTCGCCTCCCCGAAAAACCCCCAAGTGACCCTGTCGACTGTCTCAAAACCTGCGAAGTGACCCTTTCGCCTTGCGCAAAACCCCCGAAGTGACCCTTTCGCAAACCCGAAAGAGCCCCAAAGGACCCTCTGCCCCACCCGCATAGACCTCACCCCCCGCCTCCCCTACCCTTCCCCCCATGCCGCTCGCCGAAGAACACCGCATGCTTGCCGACCTGGTCGCCAAATTCGTGGACCGCGACCTCATGCCCCTGGAAAAATCCGTCCTCGCCCGCGAAGCCGCCGGCCACCCTTACGCCCTCACCCCGGACGAAGAGCGCCCCCTGCTCGAAAAATGCCGCGAACTCGGCCTCTGGGCCCTCGATGTCCCAGAGCAACTCGGCGGCGCCAACCTCCCCACCACAGCCCTGATGGCTATTAACGAGGAACTCGGCCGCACCGTCGTTCCCTTCACCTTCCCCCCCGACTCCCCCAACCTCCATATGCTGCTCGCCGTCGCCAACCCCGCTCAGCGCGAGCGTTACCTGAAACCCTACGCCGAGGGAGTTGCCCACTCCGCCACCGCCATCTCCGAGCCCGGCGCCGGAGGCGACCCCGCCGCCATGACCACCCGCGCCACACAAGATAACGGCCAGTGGGTCATCAACGGACGCAAAATCTGGGTCAGCCGTGTCCCCCGGGCCGACTTCATCATCGTCATGGCCCGCACCGGAGAAGGCAAACGCCACGAAGGGATCTCAGCGTTTATCGTCGAACGCGGCACCCCCGGCTTCATCGTCGAACGCGAAATCCTCATGATCGGTGGTCACCGCACTTACGAGCTGGTCTTCGACAACTGCCGCATTCCCGCCTCGCAACTGCTTGGCGAGCCCGGCAAAGGCTTCGCCCCCATGCAGCTCCGCCTCACCGTCCGCCGCCTCCAGATGGGCGCCTGGTGCATCGGCATGTCCCGCCGCGCCCTCGCAATGCTCACCGAACAGGCCCGTACCCGCGTCACCTTCGGAGCCGCACTGGCCGACCGCCAAGCCATCCAGTGGTGGGTCGCCGACGCCGCCACCAAGATCCACGCCTGCCGCCTCATGGTCATGGACGCCGCCGAAAAGCAGGACGCCGGCCAGGACGTCCGCACCGAGGCCTCCATGGTCAAGCTCTATGCCACTGAAATGGCTACCGAAATCCTCGACCACGCCATGCAAGCCCACGGCGCTATGGGCATGACAAAAGAACTCCCTCTTCAGCTCCTCGCCTCCCAGGTCCGCCTGATGCGCATCTACGAAGGCCCCTCCGAGGTCCACCGCATGGCCATCGCCCGCCGCCTCCTCCGCGCATGACTTCACCTCTCCCTCCGGGAAAGGTCGCCGCGCGCAGCGCGGCGGGTGAGGGTATCTCCGTCTCCAACCTCCGCACCTACTTTCATACTCGCAACGGCATCGTCAAAGCCGTGGACGACCTCTCGTTCCACATCAACCCCGGCGAAACCCTTGCCATCGTCGGCGAATCCGGCTGCGGCAAGAGCATGACCGCACTCTCCCTGATGCGCCTCGTCCCCCCACCCGGCCGCATCGAATCCGGCTCCATCCGCCTCGGCGACACCGACCTGCTCCGTCTCCCTCTGCCCGAAATGCGCAGGCTTCGCGGTAATGACATCGCCATGATCTTCCAGGAGCCGATGACGTCCCTTAACCCGGTCCTCACGGTCGGCCGCCAGATCGCCGAGGCCGTCGAGCTCCACCGCGGCCTCTCCCCCGCCAGAGCCATGGACCACGCCATCCACATGCTGCGCCGCGTCCACATCCCCGAACCCGAGCAACGCGCCCGCGAATACCCCCATCAGCTTTCCGGCGGCATGCGCCAGCGCGCTATGATCGCCATGGCCCTCGCCTGCAACCCGAAGCTCCTGATCGCCGACGAACCCACGACTGCCCTGGACGTCACAATCCAGGCGCAAATTCTGCGCTTAATCCTTGAACTGCAACAGGAAACCGGCGCCGCGGTGCTGCTCATCACCCACGATCTCGGTGTGGTCGCCGAGACCGCGCACCGCGTCATCGTCATGTATGCCGGCCGCAAAGTTGAAGAGGCCAACGTCAACTCCCTCTTCGCAACCCCCCAGCACCCCTACATGCAGGGCCTGCTCGCCTCGATCCCCCGCGCCGGCCAAGCCACTCCAGACCAACGCCTCGCCGAAATCCCCGGCATTGTCCCACCGCTCCATTCCCTTCCCCCCGGCTGCCACTTCGCCCCCCGCTGCCCCCGCGCCGACGCCCGCTGCCACGCCGAATACCCTATCTTTGAGGCCAAAAGGCCCAACCACTTCGCCGCCTGCTGGAATGCCGGCTGACTCGCCCACATTGTCATCGCGAGGAGGGCGCGAAGCCCCCGACGTGGCGATCCAGGCCAATCGCACGATCTCGCCCGAACCCATGCCCCTCCTCGAAGCCGAAGACCTCCAAAAACACTACCCCATCCACCGCAGCCTGCTCCGCCGACCCACCGGCTACGTCCATGCAGTCGATGGCGTTTCCTTCACCATCAACGAAGGCGAGACCCTGGGCCTCGTCGGCGAATCCGGCTGTGGCAAATCGACCGTCGGCCGCTGCGTCATGCGCCTGATCGAGCCCACCGGCGGCACTGTCCGCCTCGCTGGCACTGACATCACCCACCTCTCGCGCAAAGCCCTCCGCCCCTGGCGCCGCCAGATGCAGATCGTGTTCCAGGACCCGTTCTCCTCGCTCAACCCGCGAATGACGGCCGGCGACATCGTCGGCGAACCCCTCAAGGTCCATGGCCTCGCCCGCGGCAAAGCCCTCCAAGACCGTGTCGCCGCCCTGTTCTCCCGCGTCGGCCTCCGCTCCGCCCAGATGCGCAACTACCCGCACGAGTTCTCCGGCGGCCAGCGTCAGCGCATCTCCATTGCCCGCGCCCTCGCCCTCGAGCCCCGCTTCATCGTCGCCGACGAGCCGGTCTCCGCCCTCGACGTCTCCATCCAGGCGCAGGTCATTAACTTACTGGTGGATCTTCAGAGGGAACGCCAGCTCTCCTACCTCTTCATCAGCCACAACCTCGGCGTGGTCGAGCATATCAGCCACCGCATCGCGGTCATGTATCTCGGCCGCATCGTCGAATACGCGGACAAGGTCTCACTCTTTACCCGGCCCCTGCATCCTTACACCGAGGCCCTGCTCGCCGCGATCCCGATCCCCGACCCCAGGCTCAAGCGCGATAAGCCTGTCCCGGAGGGCGACGTCCCCAGCCCGGTACACCGCCCCTCAGGTTGCCATTTCCATCCCCGCTGCCGCTATGCCGAGGCCCGCTGCCGGATCGAGTCGCCAATCCTCCGCGAAGTTCGCCCCGGTCACCGCGTCGCCTGCCATTTGCGCTGAAACGGAGAGGACGGCTGCAGGCGGGCGCCGAACCCGCTCGGCAAGGTTTGAAGTTTGACGCCGGAAACCCGATGGTTGAAGCACTTTCGCCGTCCGCTGGGCGAGGATAGGCTCGACGGTCGATAAGACCAGGGGAGCGTCACAATGTATCGCCGCACGCTGCTGCTCGCTGCCGCCGTCGCGTTCGCGCCAACACTGGCGATGGCGGATGAAAGCATCTCCGGGCAATGGCAAGCCCATCTCCCAGACAACGTGATCATCGCCATGGACGTACTGGCGGACGGCTATTGGACCAGCCAGACGGTGCATAACAACATGGTGGTGGCTCAGATGGCGGGAAGCTACACACAGAAGAAAACCAACAGCAAGAGCGGCACGCTCGTATTCACCCCGGTGAAAGCGAAGGTTTCGACGGAGCATGGCGCCGCTCGAGTGGAGACCGACAGATACTCGCTTGAGAAGGGCGGGACCGTGCTGCGGCTGGTGTCCACCAGCAAGGACGTAATGGTGTTCGAGAAGCAATCCTACACAAAGTAACAGGAGGCTCACCAAATGCGGCGCCTACTTATCACTGCGGCAACCGTTCTCGGATTCGCGGCCGCCTCGACATCGGCGAGCGCAATCGGCTGTTTCACCGGCGCGATTGGCGGAGCCGTGGCAGGTCACGTGGCTCATCATGGAGTGCTCGGGGCAGTCGGCGGGTGCATTGCCGGGCACGAGTGGCATAAGCACCAAGTGCGGCAGAGAGACTTGCAGAATCGTCAGGCCTACGTGCAGGAACGGCAGAAACAGGATCCGAACTACCAGGATCCGTGGTCACAAACTCGGCCAACGCCCGCCGCCAGTCAGCAGTAAGGGCTCGTAGGCTTCGAAAAGCCTCTGCGAACTCCTCGATAACGCCCCGCGCTCAAGGTCGGCTCACGCCGGGTTATATAAATCGTCGGCGCGAGGGCGTCTTCAGATAAGGGCTGAGGAAGCGGGTTGCCGCGCCCATTGCCATCGAGGAAGGGCTGGATCGCCGCGAACTGGAGATGCCGCCGCTGCGGAGCGTCGACCACTCCGGAACTGGCTCCGAGGCGGACCAATGGGCAGCTTTAGTCGTTTTGCCTGACGCAGCGCTCCACACACCGCATCGCTGACCCGTTGCGTGGTGGTCGTTCCGCCGAGATCCGGCGTGTGCAGCGCCGGATCGGCCGTCACACGCTCGACCGCCCGCATCAGCCGGTCGGCCGCAGGCTTCTCGCCCAGGTGCTCGAGCATCATCGCCGCTGTCCAGAATGTCGCGACCGGGTTGGCGATGCCCTTGCCGGTGATGTCGAACACCGAGCCGTGGATGGGCTCGAACATCAACGGCGTGCTGCGCTCGGGATTGATGTTCGCGGTCGGGGCGATACTTGCGCGGCCGTAAGCGGACCAGCTTGAAGGCGTACCGCATGATGCGCTGCACGCCGGGTCACGTCATGACCGAGACGTCCTGGGCCATTTCGATCGGCAGGCCTTTGTGCGCGCGGCCCCCACGCCGGAATACTCGCCTTCCGAGTTCTCGCGGATGACGACCCAGTCCAGCTCTAGGCCCGAGACGTTGCGCAGCGGACTGGTGATGGATCACACATGCGCTACGTAGCACGTAACGCCCCGAGTTCTCCGCGGCTCTCCAAGCTAGATTTTAATTGCAGAACGAGCCGCAGTTCGGGCGGCCCAGAATTTACCGCAGAGGGCCGCGGAGATGTCGGGCGGCTGCCTCGCTTCCACTGCGTTAACCGATCCTCTCAACCTCCGCCCCACACGCCGCCAGCTTCTGCTCCAGCGCCTCGTACCCCCTGTCCAGGTGATACACCCGGTTCACGATCGTCTCCCCCCGCGCCGCCAGCCCGGCCAGCACCAGCGAGACCGAAGCCCGCAGATCCGTCGCCATCACTGGCGCCCCCGACAACGCTGGCACGCCTCGGATAATGGCCGAAGCCCCATGCACGTTGATCCGCCCGCCCATGCGGTTCAGCTCCGGAACGTGCATGAACCGGTTCTCGAAGATGGTCTCGGTCACCATTGCCGCGCCCTCGGCCACGCACATCAGCGCCATGAACTGCGCCTGCATGTCCGTGGGAAAGCCGGGATACGGCTCGGTCATCACGTCCGTCCCGTGGAGCCCGTTCAGCCGCCTCACCATCAACCCGTCATCCTGCTCCGCGATCTCCACACCCGCTTCCCGCAGAATCCGCACCACGGCCCCCAGATCCTCCAGCCGCGCCCCGCGCAGCATCACCTCGCCCCCCGTAATCGCCGCCGCGCAGGCATACGTGCCGGTCTCGATCCGGTCCGGCAGAATGGCGTGCTCCGCCCCGTGCAGCCGGTCCACGCCCTCGACCACCAGCCGGTCGGTGCCGATGCCCTCGATCCGCGCCCCCATCTTCACCAGGCACGACGCCAAGTCTCCGATCTCCGGCTCCCGCGCCGCATTCGCCAGAACCGTCTGCCCCTCCGCCAGCGTCGCCGCCATGAGCAGGTTCTCGGTGGCACCCACTGAGACGGACGGAAATACTATGGTGGCACCCTGCAGCCGTGCGTCCACCCGCGCATCGATGTAGCCGCCATCCAGCGCGATCCGCGCCCCCATCTGCTCCAGCCCCTTCAGGTGCAGATCGACCGGCCGAGTGCCGATGGCGCACCCCCCCGGCAACGACACCCGCGCCTCCCCGGTCCGCGCCAGCAAAGGGCCCAACACCAGCACCGAGGCCCGCATCTTGCGCACGATGTCATACGGCGCCTCGGCATTGCCGATCCGCCCGCCCAGCCACAGCGTGCGTCGATCCTCGCCGACGGGCTCCACCATGATCCCGTGCTGCGACAGCAGCGCCCCCATGGTCCAAATGTCCGCAAGCTGCGGCACATTACGCAAAACCAGCCGGTCCTCGGTTAGCAGACCGGCCGCCATCAGCGGCAACGCGGCATTCTTTGCCCCGCCGATACTGATCTCTCCGGACAGCGGCCGCCCGCCCCGGATCCGGATCTTGTCCATCGCTTACAGCCTGGGCAGCGCCACGCCGCGCTGACGCATGTATTTCCCCGCTTTATCGGCATAGCTGACCTCGCAGGGTTCATTCCCCTGCAGGAACAGGAATTGGCAGATCCCCTCGTTGGCATGGATCTTCGCCGGCAACGGCGTGGTGTTGCTGATCTCGATAGTGACCTGGCCTTCCCACTCCGGCTCCAGCGGCGTCACATTCACGATGATGCCGCAACGTGCATAGGTCGATTTGCCCAGGCAGATCACCACCACGTCGCGCGGGATGCGGAAGTACTCCACCGTATGCCCCAGCGCGAAGCTATTGGGCGGGATAATGCAGACGTCCGCCTTCCGGTCCACAAAACTGGATGGAGAAAATGCTTTCGGATCAAGCACCGCCGAGTCGATGTTGGTAAAAATCTTGAACTCGTCCGCGATCCGCGCGTCATAGCCATAGCTGGAAAGCCCGTAACTGATAGCACCTTCGCGCTTCTGGGCCTCGACGAACGGGTCGATCATCCCATGCTCCAGCGCCATCCGGCGGATCCAGCGGTCGGACATCACAGCCATTATCGGGAATCCTAAGAAGAGCAGGCGAGCGGATTTAGCTGCGCCGCTGCGTACCGGCAATCGATTCGGGCCCTGATTGGTTATCTCTGTCGCCCTTCTGCACCAAATCGGGGCGCCCGCTCTCCTTCTCCGCCCGCGCCCGTTGCTGGGCCTTCCGCTTCAGCAGGTTTGCCCGCAACGCCTCTGCTTCCTTCCTCTTGCGATCTTCAGCCACACTACGGCTCCAGCAGCGCCGTGCGAACCGCTTCCCAGCTCTCGCGATCCGGAGCGCAGATCAGCCCCCGCGAAACCCTGCTCGGCTCGTATGCGGTGCCATCGAAATGTGCCGAATACCCGCCTGCCTCCCGGTGCAGCAGCCACCCCGGCGCGTGATCCCACGGCAACAGTCGGTGATACAGCAGAAAGTGGCAGAACCCTCCCGCCGCAACCCGGTACTCATGCGCCGCACAGCGGTAATGCCATGTCGCAGCAAATCGGGTCATGTTCCCGCACACGGTACCCCGTAGCGGCTCGGGCAAAAACTGCCGGGAAACCAAACCAGTCATTTTCGCAGGGTCGGCCGTTTCGGCCACGTGCAGATCACTTCGCGCGCCATCCGGACGTTCGATCCACGCGCCCTCGCCCCGAAGCGCCAGCGCCGTGTCATCCCCCATCGGATCATGAATTGCCGCCAGCGCCACCTCCCCCCGCAACAGCACCGCCGCCATCACCCCGAACAGCGGCACCCCGGCGGCATAATTGTACGTGCCGTCAATTGGATCGAGCACGACCGCCAGCTCCGCCGCCGCCAGTCGGTCCAGCAACCCGGGATCGGCCGCCGCCGACTCCTCCCCCACAATCAGCGCGCCTGGGAATTGCGTGGCCAGCGCTGCGATCAACGCCCGTTCCGCGGCCTCATCCGCATCCGTCACCAGATCCAGAGGCCCTGCCTTGAGGCGCACCGCCCCCGCATCTAACCGGCGGAACCGCGGCATGATTTCGGATTGGCTGACTTGCCGCAGTGTCTCCGCCAAGGCAGTGGCATCACGGCTGGTAAAACCCATAAACTCCCTTAGTCAGTTCGCTCATTCGAGCCAATATACTCTTGAACGCTGATCCGAAGGTTTCCCTCAGCCGAGCTTCGCCGAGGGCCCGTCACCGACCCACCAGGGCGCGATCAGCCTCCAGCGCCTTGGTGATAACCCGTTCCGGCACGCGGAGCCGCCCATCGGCGGCCAGCTTTTCGCGCAGACGCGCCAAGGAGTCGGCATCGGCCCGGCTCGAAATCCGTGCCAGATCGTCGAGAAGCTCGGCCTCGCCCATCCCCGCCTTGTCGAGCGCGAGACCGTACCAGCCCCATGGCATCAACTCGATCTTCTGTAGGGCGGCCAGATCCTGAAAGAGCTCGCCATAGACCTCCAGGACTCCCCAGTTTTCCGTCCCAGCGACGCCGAAGGTCATCGGGTCGGCGCCCGACCGGCAAGCGCGCCAGGCGTCACCCGCCACCAAGAACCGGTCGCGAGCAACGTCGAGGGGGTCAAAGTTGATTTGGAACGCCTCGCGCTGCACGGCATCGACCTGGGCATCGACCAATACCCAGCGTTGTTCGCCCCCGTTCCAGTATTCGCCTACCCAATGCTCGAAGTGTTTGCCCGGTGCGAAGTAGGTAGCGAAGCCGCAGCGGGCACGAGCCGGCACGCCCTTTCGGCGCATGATGGCGACGAAGAGTGTGGCGAAGTGCCGACAATTGCCGAGAACGCGACGCTCGGGCGACCGCGGCCGTGTTAGCGGGCCTGGCTCGAACCGCTGTGCCAGCGCCAGCATAGCTGCCGCGCCGTGTAGCTGGATTTCCTCCCGCCGCTCATCAGGTAGCGTAATGCCATAAAGATGCCCCAGCGCCTCGTGCATGAGCACACCTTGCACCACGGCGGCGGCGCTTGCCTGATGCGCGCGCAACGCGTCGATCTCGGCTTCGTACCCGTCCAGGCCTGTGAAAACGCCGGGTTCGGTGTAGGCGGCCAGCAGTTTTTCGTCTGTCATTGGCACCTCCGGCAGAACCCTACCCGCTGAACGGATTGCCGGAACTCACAGCCCGCGCTCGAACCGCGCTCGGTCCGCCGGCGACAACCGCACCGTCACGTGAATCCCGGCATCCTCATCGTGACGCTCCACGATCTCCCCGTGCCGATACAACCACGCCAGTCGCGCGCCATCCCCAGGCCCGATGGCATAGTCCGCCACCTCCATCGCCGCTCCGATCCGGGCGTCAATGGCCTCCAGCAATGCCGGCAATCCCTCGCGAGTCAGAGCCGAAACCGCAATTCCATCCCCTCGCCGACTCAGCTCGGCCACGCCGCCCACCAGATCGGCCTTGTTCAGTACCTCGATCGTCCGCGTCCGCCACTCGGTGTCCAGCATCCCGTCCAGTGCCATGCCGTCCAGCACCGCCATAACGTCCGCCCTCTGCGCGGCGCTGTCCGGATGAGCCGCATCCCGCACGTGTAGAATGAAATCCGCCTCCGCGACCTCCTCCAGAGTGGCACGAAACGCTGCAACCAGTTCAGTCGGCAGCTCGCTGATGAACCCCACAGTGTCCGATAGAATGGCCTTCCGTCGCGAGGGCAGCCGCAAATTCCGCATCGTCGGGTCCAGCGTTGCGAACAACTGGTCCCTGGCCGTCACCTCGGCCCCCGTCAGCGCGTTGAACAGCGTCGACTTGCCGGCGTTCGTGTAGCCCACCAGCGCTACCGAGGGGAACGGCACCCGCCGCCGCGCATTCCGGTGCAGTCCCCGCGTCCTCCGCACCTGCTCCAGTTCGCGCTTCAGCTTGAAGATACGTTCCCCAATCAGCCGCCGGTCCGCCTCGATCTGCGTCTCACCCGGACCGCCCAGGAACCCGAAACCGCCGCGCTGTCGCTCCAGGTGCGTCCATGACCGCACCAGCCGCGACCGCTGATATTCCAGATGCGCAAGCTCCACCTGCAGCGCGCCTTCCCGGGTGGCCGCCCGCTCCCCGAAGATGTCCAGGATCAGCCCGGTCCGGTCGATGACTTTGCAATCCCACGCCCGCTCCAGGTTGCGCTGCTGTACCGGGGTCAGCGCGCTGTCCACCACCGCGACGGTCACCCCCGCCTCCGCCAGCGCGGCGGCCTGAGCGCTCACCTGCCCTTCCCCCAGCAACGTCGCGGGCCGACGCTGCCGGAGCGGGAGAATGGCCGTATGCACCACAACCAGCCCAATCGACGCTGTCAACCCGACGGCTTCCGCCAGCCGAGCCTCGGCCGCGCGGGTATGTTCCCCCGCAGGCTTCTCCCAGGGCAGGATTACCGTCGCGCAGGTAGGACCCGCGACATTCAGGCCGCTCGGACGATGTCCGTTAGTCGCCTGCGGCAGGTGCCATCTCCCGCGGCACAGCGGCAGGCGCGCCAGTCTCAGCCTTCGCGGCATCGAACAATTGGATTGGAGCACCCGGCATTACGGTGCTGATCGCATGCTTATACACGAGCTGCGTGTGCCCATCGCGTCGAAGCAGCACCGAGAAATTGTCGAACCAGGTGATAATACCCTGCAGCTTGACTCCGTTGACCAAAAATACTGTCACCGGCGTCTTATTTTTCCGCACATGGTTCAGGAAAACATCCTGAACGTTCTGCGCTTTCTCATTGGCCACGGCATTGATCCTTCTATTGGGATTTGTGGCGTTGATTACTTGTCCTGGCGTCACCAGAACCAAAACAGTTTAACAGCACATGCTACTCAAGCAAGCCCACGAAGGCGTGTGGCAAGCTCATGGGCCGACGGAAAATGGATGTCCGGGGCCGCATGTTCAACGCCACCATCGTGTAAGGCGTCTCCTACCAAAATAGCAGTCACGCCAGCGGCCCGCGCCGTTTGCATGTCCAGCGCCGTGTCCCCGAGATACCAGACATGTGTTCCGGGCCTCACCCCAAGGTGTTCCAGCGCCAGCAGGATTGGGGCGGGGTGAGGCTTGTCCGAACGGGCATCACCTGCGCCAATCACGGTGCCGAAATAACCGGACCACCCGAGATGCGCCACTTCGGCGCGCAGGAAGTTCCCGGTCTTGTTTGATACCACACCCTGTTGGCACCCCGACCCGGCAGCCAGCGCCTCAGCAACCCCAGGCATCGGCGTGACGTGCTGAAGGTGCTCTTGCTCGAGGGCACGGTAGAAAATGTCGCGGGCCCGTTCCCACGCGTCGCCGAACATCAGGGGAAAACTCTCGCGCAGGGAGATCCGTACCCGGCGGCGTGTCTCCTCGACCGTCCAGCACGGCAGATTGAACGCATCGAACGTCGCATTCAGCGCTGCCGTCACCCCTGTCCAAGCATCGACCAGCGTGTTGTCCCAGTCGTAAAGAAGAGCCGAGGGAGCAGAACTCACCGAATGCCGCCTTTCGCAATATGTGGGAGAATATGATGAGCGAACATAACTGGTCCGATACTTACACGTACCAGGCCACGCGCATCCATCACCCGCGATCGGTGGACGAAATCCGGCGCATCGTCGCCCACGCCCCGAAAATCCGTGCCATCGCGACACGCCACACCTTCAACGGGATCACAGATACCACCGGCGAGCTGATCAGCCTGCGCGACCTGCACTCCGACCCGGCGGTCAATCATGATCGGCAAACCGTCACTCTGACCGCCGGCACGACTTACGGCGAGCTGGCGAGTGCACTGCACGCGCAAGGCTTCGCCCTGCATAACCTCGGCTCGCTTCCGCACATCTCCGTCGTCGGCGCCATCGCCACAGGCACCCACGGCTCCGGCGACCGAAACCAGGCCCTGTCCGCCGCCGTGACCGCCCTAGAACTGGTCACCGCAACCGGCGACCTGCTCGAAATCCGGCGAGGTAACCCCGGATTCGACGGTATCGTCGTCGGCCTCGGCGCGTTCGGGATTGTCACCCGCCTCACACTCGACATCGAGCCAACCTACCAGGTCCGCCAGGACGCTGTCGCTGGCCTGCCCTGGCCCACGGTTCTCTCCGATCTGGATACCATCATGGCATCCGCCTACAGCGTCAGCGTGATGACGCACTGGTCCGGCGAAACCGCCGATCGGGCCTGGCTGAAGACCCGCCTGCCGTCCGACAGCCCAACAGCACCTTTGGCACACTTGGGTGCGATCGCAGCCGCACACGCCAGCACCACCGGAGAACCCGACGCAAGCCTCACCTTGTTCGGCACGCCCGGCCCATGGAGCGAACGACTCTGCCATTTCCAGCCAGACTGCGACCCCGGCGACCCAGCCCAAATCCAAACCGAATATATGGTTCCTCGGTCACAAGCTCTTTCTGCCATCACCCGTTTGCGCGAAATCGGGAACGAGATCGACCGCGAGCTGATCCTCGGCGAAATTCGGTACTGTTGCGGCCGATGACCTTTGGCTCAGTCCCTGCTACGGGCACGACACCCTCGCGCTGCACTTTACCTGGCATCGCCGGCCCGAAGCGGTACAAGCCATTACCCGCAAAATCGAGGAGCTGCTGCTGCCCCTTGGTGCCCGCCCGCACTGGGGCAAGCTGCTCCACGCCAAGGCAGCCGACATCGCGCGGCTCTACCCCAGAATGGCCGAGTTCCGAGAGCTGGCCCAGGACTACGATCCAGGCGGCAAGTTCCGGAACGCCTTCCTCGATGAGCATGTTTTTTCGGAACTGAAGGAGGGATGAGATGTCCGAATCTATGTATCCCGCACCAACCAGGGAACTCGCCGCGAAGCGCCGCGAATTGGCGCCGGAGATCCAGGCTGCGTTCGACGCCTTCAGCCAGCGCGTCTTCGCCGACGGTGCCCTTCCGGCCAAAACGAAGCAGTTAATCGCTGTGGCCGTGGCTCACGTCACGCAATGCCCTTATTGCATCAAGGGCCACACCAAGGCCGCGGTGCGCTACGGGGCCACACCACAGGAGCTGATGGAGGCCATCTGGGTTGCTGCGGAGATGCGCGCCGGCGGCGCCTACGCCCACACTGCACTCTCTCTAACCACGATCGCCGAAGAGCAGGAGAAGCATAAGTAGCGCCCTTATCGGGAAGGGCCACGTAGACGCGGTGTAAAAATCTTCGATCTTCGTGGCCCTTAGTGGCCGCTAGTGGTTAAATTATAAACAGAGCCACCCGACACGGATGCTGCCCCTATCAATCCTTTTTCGTCCAAATACTTGAGCAGCAAATGCAGATACACCAACCCACCATATGGCCGCCAACGCCGCAAAATCCTCCTCGTGCTCTCATAATCCAGCGGTGTTCTCAAACCAAGCCATCGCTGCAAACTGTTGCGGGCACCGACATCATCGCCCGGAAAAACATTTAGCCGCCCGTACCCTCGCAGGAGAACGTATTCGGCCGTCCATCGTCCGACCCCACGCAGTTCGTCCAGCTTTCCCTGAACTACGTCGTCGTCGAGTCCGGCGAGTTCCTCCAGGCGGATGTCCCCGCGCTCCGCCGCAGACGCAATCTCGATAATGGCGAGGCCCTTGCTTCGACTACAACCAAGCGCCTGCAGCGATTCCAGACTGATCCGGGCCAGATCGCACGCCCGCGGAAACGCCTCGCCTGCTCCCGCCAGATCCGGCGGCGCCCTCCCGAATGCTGCCGCCACCTTGTTGAGCAAACTCAATCCGGCTTCGAGACTAAGCTGCTGGCAAGCGATGCCGTTAACCAACGCCTCAAAAATCGACGGGAAGCGCGGCGGCCGCATACCGCGAAATCGGCTGGCGAGTTCATCCAGCCGCGACTCCCGCGCCGCAAGCCTGTAAAATGGCGTCAGATCGACGTCGAGGCCAAGTACGCGATCCAGCGCCTGACGAACGAGCGTCCGCGCCGAAGCCGCTCCTGCCACATCGACATGCAAACGCGGCGCGCCCACTCCCCCGGACTGCCTCACTGCAACCCCGACCGGCGCATCTCCAACGTAAAGCGTCCGCCGATAAGTCGAGCCGTCCCAACGATCCATTTGATTGCTCGGACGGCGACGAAGCGCCCAAGCCGTGAGATCCAGCCGAAACGGCGGCCGTACCTCGATAGTAAACGAAGACCGCGCGCTTATCGCCGCTTCGTCCCTTTCACCAGCACTTCCGCAAGCACGACCGCATCGTTGTGTTCCTGATCGTGCGCCCCAAACAGCAGCGTCACCCTGCCCTCACTGGCAAGTTCGCGGACCTGGTCCAACAGCCCCGTATGCTGACGCAGCTCCGCCATATAGCGGCGCCGGAACTCCGCCCAGCGATCCGGGTCGTGACCGAACCATTTTCGCAGCTCCGCACTCGGCGCGATGTCCTTCATCCAGTGATCCACCGCTGCCTTCTCTTTGCTCAGCCCACGCGGCCAGAGGCGATCGACCAGAATGCGCACACCGTCCTCAGGCGCCGGTGGCGCATAGACGCGCTTCAACTGAATACCCTCGGCGCGAACCGCGTGAACCGTCATCCGGCCAGCTCACGTTCGATCGCAACTTCAGCCCGCAGGCTCTCGAGATCGCGGCCGACTGTAGCCACCGCAAGTTTCCTCCCTTTGCCCAAGAAGCCTACCGCGCACTCGTGCCTGGCCGGATCGCCGTCAATCTCCAGCCGATCCCATTGCTCTGCGTAGCCTACGTAAGAGATCGTGGTGTCGTAGTGCTGGCTCCAGAAGAACGGTGCCGTCGTAAAGCGCTCCTGCCGTCCGAGCATATTGCGCGCGGCAACCTGGCCGTGACGTTCCGCAACCACCCAGTGCTCAACCCGCATTCGTTCGCCCGTGCGCCGATCCGGCCACCGGGCGATGTCGCCGGCGGCATAGATCGCGGGATCGCTCGTCTGCAAGAACTCGTTCACGACAACCCCGTTATCAACCGCCAGCCCAGCCTGCTCCGCCAGGCTGACCCTCGGCCGCACGCCAATCCCAACCACCACCAAATCGGCACTCAAGCGCTGACCTGTCGAAAGTTCGACAGTGTCGTTCGATATGGCCGAGACAGTGCAACCGAGATGAAAAACCACCCCCTGTGACTCATGGATCTCCCGCACCATGTCGCCGAGCGCCGCCCCCATCACGCGCTCCATCGGCCGGGATTCGGGCGCGACAACATTTACCTCCAATCCCCGCGCCCGCAGCGACGCCGCGACCTCGAGGCCAATAAAGCTGGCTCCGATCACCACACAACGCCGCGCCGCCTCGGCGCGTGCGATCAGCGCGTTGCTATCCGCTAGGCTCCGCAGCACGCGCACTTGCGGCAGGTCCGCCCCCGAAACCTGCAGCCGGACAGGCTCGGCCCCGGTCGCGAGCAGCAGCGCGCCGTACGAAACCTCCCCACCATCCGCGAGCGACACAGTGTGCGCCGCACGGTCGATCCCCACGGCGCGCGTATTTAGCCTCAGCTCGATGCCCTGCTCGCGATAAAACTCCGGCGGTCGCAACGGTATCCAGTCCTCCTGCGCCGTTCCCGCGAGATAGTCCTTCGACAGATTCGGCCGATCGCACGGTGGCGAGTCGTCGTCGCTCAGCAAAGTAATCGGGCCCGCATATCCTTCCCGCCGCAGCATCTCGGCGGCGGCCTCACCGGCTGCACCTCCGCCGACGATTACTATTGAAGCAGGCACCCCGGCCGCCGCCAGCTTCGGCGCTCGCGCCGCGGGCAATTCCTCGCCGACGGCGGCCATACCGTCCCGTTGCTCAACCCGCCAGGCCTTGACATCGTTCAGCGCCGGTGCGCGGACCGCTTGGCCGGTTCGCAGGCTGAAACACGCATGGTGCCAGGGGCAACGTATCGTCTCGCCCGCCACAAGTCCCTCAGCCAAAGGGCCGCCGTAATGGGTGCACGTCGCGCCGATCGCAAACAGCTCGCGACCCTGTCGCACCATTAAGGCCGCTTCGCCAGCGACATGGCCGGCGACCATTTCGCCATCCTTCAGCTTTTCGAGCGGAATGCCCTGGCTCAGGTCAGGGCCGCTTGCTTGCCCACCGTCCTCGGCCATTTTTCCCTCCCTTTGGCCGCTGTCCTGCATCTGCGCACCCTTAACCCGCAATCTATCAGCCGGATGCTCCTGCTCCAGAACTTAACTTAGCCTTGGCCGGCAGCGTACCCTACCCTTGATGGCCGGGTATCTTCGCGATTAAGGCGGAGCGCCCCGCTACAGGTCTGCCTCAGATCGGCTTCAACCCGCGCTCGATCGCCGCCCGCCGTGACTCCAGGAAGGGCGGTAGGATTAGCCGCTCGCCCAGCGATTCCATCGGCTCGTCGGTCGCAAAACCCGGACCGTCCGTCGCGATCTCATACAGAATGCCGTTCGGCTCCCGCGTATACAGGCTGCGGAACCAGAAGCGGTCCACCGGCCCGCTGGACGGGATGCGCAATTTGCGTAAGCGGTCCACCCAGTAACCGTATTCCTCGTCGCGAACCCGAAACGCGACATGGTGAACGCCACCCGCGCCGGGATATGCCGGTGGCAGATCCGGCTCGACCTGCACATGCAGCTCGGCGGCAGGCCCTCCTTCCCCCATCTCGTACACATAAACAGTGACGGCGGGATCATCGGGCGCCGCATAGTTCCGCGCCTGGTGCATCGCCATCACACGAGTAAGAAAGCCGTCAGAAGGACGAAGATCAGGCACGCTGATAGTAATCGGGCCGAGCCCACGGATCTGATACGCAACCGGCACGGGGCTGCGCTCCCAAGGATGCGACGGACCTTGACCGCCGTCGTCCACCAGCGCCAGACGCTGCCCCTCCGGGTCCTCGAAATCGAATTGCTTGCGTCCGTCTACGTCCCGCACCGGACCATGCAGCACGCCCAGCTCGTCGAGGCGTGCGACCCAGTAATCCAGCGCTTCCCGGCCCGCCACCCGCAGCGACGTGCGCACAATCGAATGCGTGCCGCGACGCTCGCGGTCCACCGGCCAGTCAAAAAAAGTAAGATCGGTCCCGGGGTTACCCGCACCATCGGCGTAGAACAGGTGATAGGCCGAGACGTCGTCCTGGTTGACGGTCTTCTTGACCAGCCGCATCCCGAGCGCGCGCGTATAAAAATCGTGGTTGCCGCGCGCGTTCGCCGAAACGGCGGTCAGATGATGGATCCCGTGGAGTTGCATGACGTTCTCTTCCATCGCCTCAAGCCGTCAGTTTGCCGGCGACCTGGGCCACGCGGTTCCCGAGGTAACGGGCACGTCCAACTCGTTCGCGCTGACCTGGCGCGATCCATCAGAAGCACTGATGGTTGTGGCACCGTACGGCGAGCCGCCCGTCACCTCATCGAGCTTCAACTGTCCCTGAAACGAGTACGGTAGCCCCACGATGATCATCCCATGGTGCAGCAGCATGGTGTGGATGCCCATAAGCGTCGTCTCCTGGCCGCCATGCTGTGAAGCAGTCGAGGTGAAGGCTGCACCGATCTTGCCGATCAGCCTGCCTTGCGCCCAGAGACCACCGGTCTGGTCCCAGAAGTTCGCCATCTGTGACGCCAGCCGGCCATACCGCGTGCCGACACCAACAATGATAGCATCGTAATCCGGCAGTTCCTCCGGCTTCGCGAGCGGCGCCGCCTGATCCAGCTTAAAGTGGCTCGCCCGCGCCACCTGCTCGGGCACCAGTTCCGGAACGCGCTTCACGTCCACCGCGGCCCCGGCGTTGCGGGCGCCCTTGGCGACGGCATTCGCCATGGTCTCGATATGACCATAGCTGGAATAGTACAGGACGAGCACCTTAGTCATCTTTTGACTCCTTGGCTGATTGCCGGCACTGGCTGGGCAGTAGTCGGGCCGTCCGCTGCCAGCCCCAATTCGTTCGCGGAAAAAATCGGGCTTTTCCGCGAGCCGAAAAGGCGAAACAATGGAAACTCATCGTTTCCGGAATTTCCATGCCCCGTCTGCCCGACATGGAGGCCTGGGCGATCTTCGCCAGGGTGGCGGAAACCGGCTCCTTCGGCCGTGCCGCCGCGGAACTCAGCCTGTCACAGGCAACCGTGTCCAAGGCGGTCAGCCGGCTGGAGAGGCGAATCGGAGCGACGTTGCTGAACCGCACCTCCCGTCGCATCGCTCTGACAGCAACCGGGCGTGTCGCTGCCGCCGCAGCGACCCGCGTCCTGGCCGAGGCGGAGGCCCTGGAAGCAGAGGCCATGTCACTATCCGTGACGCCGAGAGGCCTCGTCCGGGTAGCAGCGCCGATGTCCTTCGGCATCGCCCATCTGGCGCCACTTCTGCCGGAGCTACTGGCGACCTACCCCGAGGTTTCGGTCGATCTGCATCTGAGGGACGAACTGGTGGACCTGATTGGCGGCGGTTACGACCTCGCGCTGCGGATCGCAGCGCTGGCCGATTCCACCCTGCGGGCGCGGCGCCTCTGCCGTATCCGGCGGCTGCTCGTGGGTGCTCCCGCGTATTTCGCGCGGCGGGGACGGCCCATGCATCCGCAGGACCTGACCGCCCATGCCTGCCTGGGCTACGCCTATCTGCCCACGCCGGACCGCTGGCGCTTCATTCATACATCCGGCGAGGAGGCGGCCATTACGCCGACTGGCCCCCTTCGCGCCAACAACGGCGACGTCCTGCGGTCGGCCCTGCTGGCTGGTGTCGGTTTGGCGATAGAACCGGAGTTCCTGGTATGGCATGATCTTACAACCGGCGGCCTTGAAGCGGTGATGCCGGACTGGTCCATGCCGGAGGTTGGGCTCAATCTCGTCACACCGCCCGGCGGATTGCGGCCGGCACGTGTCGCCGCGGTGATCGAGTTCCTGGCACGTCACCTCTCGGCCGCGCCCTGGGCGAGCTCCACCGATGCGCCTGCACTTAACTCGAGTAAGTAATACCGGCCAAAAGATATATTTTACAGCGCGAGCTATCAACGGCCATCATGGAGCCGGCATGCGACGTCGCGTGTAGCCTGGTCGACGGCAAGAAACACAACATGCAGGCAGGACGGGAGCAAAAATATGGCTCGTGGCTCGCTTGGATAGGTCGGATAGCAGTGCTGGCAGGACTGGCTTTAGCGGGGTATCATGCTCGCGCGGAGCAGCCGGTGCTAAGGGCCGCCCTGATTGCCTGCCCATCGCACAAAACGGTCATTGGCGGCCTGAACGCCTGCGGGAAGGTTTGGACGCTCGGCGTGGGCGAGGTCGAACTCAGCGCGGATGGCATGCTGCGCGTTACGCTGCACGGACTGGTGCTGAACGACGCTTCGGTAGGGAAATCCAACGGCTCGCCCGACGGAGTGGACGCCGTGGCCGCTGCGCTCATCTGCCGCGGGAGCAATGCCGCGGTGGCGGCCCAGGCTGAGCCGGTAACACTTTCGCCTAAGGGTGACGCCCAGATCGAGGCGAAGCTCACGATGCCGCAGCACTGTTTCGCGCCGGTCGTGGTTGTTCGCGAGCGGTATCAGGGCAAGATCGGCGGCTGGCTGGCCGTGACCGGCTTCTGATCGCAAACTCGCCAGCAGCTAGTGGTACCGCGCAGCATGAGGCTTGACCTCATGGGAGCGGTATCGCGCGCGGGGTTGGTGGGGCGGCGCGCGCCAGCGCGCCGGGTGAGGGCGAGGCGTCACGCTGAGAGGATCATTTCCTCCAGGCCCAGGCCCTCAAGAGCATCGGGCAGAGAAGCGAAACGGACAGGTAACCCGCTGTCAGGCAAGGCAATCACATCCGCACCGCTGTGCCACATGGTCCATGAACGGAAACGAGGAATAGCGAAGCACAGCACTTCCTCGCAGACGACCCCGTCGATCACGCGATCAAGCTCAATCGTAAGGCTCAGGCCGTGATACTCGGCCCAGGCTTGAGCGATGAGCAGGTCCGGGAGCTCGAAGGAGCGGCCGCTGCAAGTAGACTCGGACTGATCGCGCATCTGAACCTCTTCGCGCTTACTCACGATGCCGTGAGTGTCTGAGGATTCTAAACCAATGTCAAGGAGTCCTGGTTGTGACCCCCACGGTTCGAGAATGCGTCAGCGTGAACGCGGCCGGCTATGAAACATTTCAGCATGCAGGCAGGGTGTACAATGCAACCGCGCGTTCCGGTTGGTCCTCAAGCTCGCGGCTCGTGGGTACCCAGGTACCTGGGCAAAGGCCTTTAATCGCGTCGGAAGATACGCGCGGCCAGGATCGGCAATCCACACCGTGGCGCGCCGCGCCATGTCCCGCAGCCACGGCAGAATATGCGCGGTCATCGGCCGTTCGTAACACACGTCCCCGCACAGAATGATATCCCATTTACAATCCGCGCCCACCAGATCAATTGTTTCAACAGTTACTACCACGTGGTTAACTGCAGCATTCAGGCGAGCAGCAGCCGTCGCAAGCGGATCGATGTCGACAGCCTTGACTGAGGCCGCGCCGGCCAGCGCCGCGGCTGTTGCTGCAATGCCACACCCCGACGCAAAATCTAAAACCCGGCGGCCAGCAACGTTGCCGGGGTTGTCGAGAATATACCGCGCAAGCGCCTGACCTCCGGGCCATGCAAAGGCCCAGAACGGCGGGGCGAGATCCTGAGCGGCTAGCCAATCCTCGGTTGCCTGCCAGAGAGGTGTGATCTCAGTCGCCAAATAAAGAGCGACTTCCGGGACCAGCGTAGGATGCATCAGCGTCGTATGCGTCCGGATGAAGTCTTCCGGGTGTGTCACAGTCGCCCGATCAGAATGGCGAGGCCGACAAGCAGCCCGACCTCCCGATTTGCGCGAAAGAGACGAAGGCAGAGTGCCGGATCCTGAATATCAAGCCGGCGCACCTGCCAACCCAGCCCGGCGGCAGGCAGAAGAAGCGTCGCATAATACCAAGAAGCAAGATGGACCAGGACGCCGGCAGTAACCAGCAACGCGATACAACCGCCATAACAGGCGGCCAGGAAAGGCCGCGTCCGTTCGCCAAAGAGGCGGGCCGTCGATTTCACTCCGGCGAGCGCATCATCCTCACGGTCCTGATGGGCATAGATGGTATCGAACCCCAGGTCCCATAGGATCGCCGCAGCATACACGGCGGCCCAGCCAGCATCTATGCGGCCGGCGGCTGCGGCGTAGCCCAGCGGTGCCCCAAAACCAAAGGTGAAACCCATGACGAGCTGCGGCCACCACGTGACCCGCTTCGCCAGCGGGTACAGCGCAACCAATACCAGGGACGCGGCCCCGAGTACCTCGGCCAACGGATTTAGCTGGAGCAGAATGGACAGACCCAGCAGCAACAGAACGCCAAGAAGCGCCAGAGCCTGAAGAGGTCGCAGCAACCCTGACGCGAGCGGGCGGCCCGCGGTGCGGACCACCTTGCGGTCGATGTCGCGATCCCACAGATCGTTCACGACACACCCGGCGGCCCGCATAACAATGCTGCCGATGGCGAACAGCACCAGCAGGCGGATCGTCGGACCAGCCGGTGCCCGGGCGAGTAGAATGCCCCAAAGGCCAGGCAGAAAGAGCAGCCAGGCCCCGATCGGGCGGTCGAGCCGCATCAGCAGCACGTACGGCTGCCAAGCCGGCGGCACGCGGCCGACCCAGCCCTGGGTGACGATATCGGTGTGCGCCGCCATATCGCTTAATCTGCGCGGCGCGATGTCCGGGTCAATCCGCCTGTTTGTCCGTGATCGGCTAGAGCAGGACGCTGCGGTTAGCCTCCCCCCTGAACAGGCGCGCTATGTCCTGACGGTTATGCGCCGCGGGCTGGGAGATGCAGTTCGCTTGTTCAACGGCATGGACGGCGAGTGGCTGGCGATGATTATCCAGGCTGGACGCGCACAGGCGACCCTGCTTGCCCGGGAAAAACTGCGGGAACAGACACCTGATGGGGTCGATATCTGGCTGGCTTTTGCGCTGCTCAAGCGAGATGCCACGGATCTCGTGGTGCAGAAGGCGACCGAACTGGGCGCCACAGCGATCCAACCTGTGATCACAGCGCGCACCAACGTGCCGCGCGTAAACCTGGAGCGCCTATCCGCCATAGCGACGGAAGCGGCGGAACAGTGCGAACGGCTGACTGCGCCGGAGGTACGGGTGCCGGTCCCGCTCGACCGGCTGCTCGACACTTGGCCGGATGAACGGACGCTGTTCACCGCTATCGAGCGAACCGATTCTCCCCGCTTACGCCACGCAAACGGCTGCGCTGGGCTTTTGGTTGGACCGGAAGGAGGCTGGACCGAAGAAGAGCGCCGGCTCATACTCTCGCACGCGTTTGTGCGCCCGGTCAGCCTGGGGCCGCTGGTTCTGCGCGCGGAAACAGCTTGCCTCGCCGGGCTGGTGCTGTTGCAGGCCGGTGCGCGAGATTGATATCTCGGCCGTCATCTTGAAGGTCCGGAGAGCATGTCGAACCCCGGAGACGCCGACGCCACCCCGATCTCGTCGGTCCGGCAGTTGGCGGATTTCATCGCCTCCGGCTGCAAGCCGCGGAGCGAATTCCGTATTGGCACCGAGCATGAGAAATTCGGCTTCCGCCACCCCGACCTGATGCCGCCGACCTATGAAGGGCATGGTGCATCGATCCGGGGCCTGCTCGAAGCGCTGGCGCGGGACGGCGCAACGCCAATTCTTGACCGGGGCAACATCATCGGACTGAACCTGGCCGACGGCGGATCAATCGCGCTGGAGCCGGCCGGCCAACTGGAGCTATCCGGCGCGTTGCTCGAGACGCTGCACGAGACCTGGGCCGAGCTCCAGGCGCATTTCGCGGCTCTGCGGAGCGCCACCCGAGACCTCGGTATGGGGTTCGCCCCGCTCGGGTTCCATCCGTTTTGTCGGCGTGACGAGATGCCGTGGATGCCTAAAGGGCGCTACGCGATCATGCGGCGATATATGCCAAAGGTCGGCGGTCGCGGGCTCGACATGATGACCCGCACCTGCACGGTGCAAGTCAACCTCGACTTCGCCTCAGAGTACGACATGGTCCGGAAGCTCCGGGTCTCCCTGCTCTTGCAGCCGATCGCCACGGCGTTGTTCGCGAACTCGCCCTTTACCGAGGGCCGCCCAAACGGGTTCTTATCGTACCGGGCGGATATTTGGACCGACACCGATAATCAGCGTTCTGGCATTCCGGCCGTCGTGTTCGAGGAAGGGTTTGGTTTTGAGCGATATGCGGAATGGCTGATCGCCTCCGTCCCAATGTACTTCATTTACCGGGATGGGCGGTATGTCGACGTGGCAGGCGCTTCCTTTCGGGCGTTCATGCGAGGAGAGTCGAACGCGCTGTCCGGCGAGACGGCCACCATAGGGGATTTCGCCGATCACCTTACCACGGTGTTCACCGATGTCCGGCTGAAGCGATTTTTGGAGATGCGCGGTTCAGATGCCGGCGCCCCGGAGATGATGGCAGCGCAGTCAGCCTTCTGGGTGGGGCTGCTGTACGACGATGCGACCCTGGACGCAGCCGAATCGCTGTTGCAGGGGATGATGTGGCAGGATGCCGTCGCCTTGCGTGCGGCGGTGCCGAAGCAGGGTCTGGAGGTGCCCTGGCGCGGTGAGACAGTGCGTGTACTCGCACGGGAAGCCGTGGCACTGGCCCGCCAAGGGTTGTGTGCCCGGCATCGGCTGGATGCGGCGGGCCGGGACGAGAGCATCTACATCGCTCCTCTGGAGGCCATCGCGGATGGCGCCCCATGCCAGGCGGAGCATTGGCTGGATCGCTATTATGGCCCCTGGCGCGGAGATGTACGGCGCATTTTTGCGGAGGCGGAAGTCTAGAACCGGAAAACGGAGTCTGGTTTTTTGGTTTCACTGTCTCGCGAGGCGTGCTAGCCAGGAACGGACTGAACCCGAAAGCGCAGCATGTTGGTGGCTCTTCGCGCGCTACGGCAGATTGGACCAAGCCTGATCGTTGCCGCGGCGGCGTGTATCATTGCCTTTGTGTGGTACGGCGCGTACTCGGCAGTGGTGGCGCACCGCGCGGCTTCGCTGGAGCGCATCGAAACCTCGATACAGAGCAAAGCCGACCTCCTGGCCGAGGAGCTCCATCGGGACTTGCTCGTCACGGACCAGAGCCTCCATATCCTTGAGGTCGCCTGGCAGCGCGATCCCTGGAGGTTTGATTTCGATGAGTGGCGTCAGCAGGTGCTGGTGCTGACCGGCCTCTCATTGCAGATTTTCCTCGCGGATCCGAGCGGCGTCATCCAGAACAGCTCCCGGCCGGCCGTGATCGGCACCTACATCGGCGACCGGGACTATTTTCGCCATCAGGCGGGGCTTCCGAAAGATGACGGGCGGATGTTCATCGGGTCCTTGGTGCAGGGCAAGGTCACCCGTGTGTGGCAGATCAATCTGGCCCGCCGTTTGGATTATCCCGATGGAAAATTCGGCGGCATCATAAACGCATCCATTGATGTGAACACGTTCTTTCGCCTCAGCCAGGAACTTGGTCTCGGTCCGCACGACTTCCTGGTCGTAGCCGCGGGCCATGGAACAGTGCAGGGTGTGGGAAATCCGCAGTTGCTGGCGACGCCCTTGACGATTGCGGGGAGCCGCGTCTTCGCTGCAATGCAGCATTCGGCCGCTGGCGTGTGGACTGGTCGATCGCCGCTCGATCACGTGAACCGAATCATGGCGTTCGCGACCATCCCAAGATACGGCCTGAAGGTGCTTGTCGGGTTTGACCGGCGTGACGTGCTGGCCGCGGTTGCCGCGTGGGACCGGGACGCGTTTGCTTTCGCATCTATCGTCACATTGTTGATTGCGATCACGGGCGGAGTGATCCTGTGGGCTGACCGTGAGGCCCGAAAACGCCATGCCAACCTCATGAGGGAACGGTCGGCGCTGGCGCTGGCCAATTTGCAACTCGAAGCGGCAGAGAATCAGGCGCGCACCAAGGCCCTGCAGCTCGAAGCGATACTCGCCGGAATGACGGACGGCATCATGATGGTCGGGCCCGATCTTCGGCTGTTGGCCTGGAATTCGCATTTCCCTGAGTTTACCGGCGTTCCTGCGGAGGTCCTGAGGAAGGGACTGCCGATGGAGGACATGCTACGTGCCCAGGCGATCGCCGGAGAATTTGGAGAAGTCGATGTCGACGCGGAGGTGAGCCGGCGGATGCGTCGATTGCGCCAGGGCATTAGCGTGGGCATCGCCGAGCGCCGGCGTCCCAATGGTCGCACCTTGGAGATCCGGCGCAGCACGCTGGCGGAAGGCGGCTTCGTAACTCTGTACTCGGACATTACCGACCGGCGTTCGGCCGAGGACAGGGCCCGACGGGCCGAGACAATGGCTGCAATCGGCCGGCTTACCGCCGGTCTTGCCCACGATTTCAACAACTTGCTGGCAACAGTTAGCGGCAACTCAGAGATGCTGCAGCGCGAGTTTCCGGAAGCCTCGCGTGGTTATCGCCGCGCTTCGACCATTCTTGAGGCAGCCAGCCGCGGCGCGGTCCTGGTACGGCAGTTGCTCGCGTTCGGTCGTAAACAGACGCTGGCGCCGAAGACACTGAACCTGAACGATGTTCTGCACGGGCTCAGCGAGCTGCTGCGCACAACGGTCGGGTCGAAGGTGGCGCTTGAGGTGCGGCAGGATGCCAATCTCTGGCCAGCGCTGATCGATCCGGGCCAGATCGATCATGTGATCCTGAACCTGGCGATGAACGCCCGGGACGCTATGCCGGACGGCGGACGCTTGATCCTGGTGACAAGCAATAGCTCGCTCTCCAACAACGCCGAGGACTTGCCGGTCGGCGACTACGTCGTGCTAACCGTCAGCGATACCGGAAGTGGGATGGCCGATGAAGTGCTTGCCAGGGCGTTCGAGCCATTTTTCACAACCAAACCGGTGGGCCGCGGGTCCGGGCTAGGGCTGAGCCAGGTCTATGGCATCGTCCGCCAGTCGGGGGGCAGCGTTCGCATCGAGAGCAACCCCGGTGCTGGAACGGCCGTGACCGTCTACCTGCCGCGTTTTATGGAACTCGGGACAGGGGCCGACAAGCCGCAGTTAACGGGCGGAGCACGCAACACGGTTCAGCACGTTGCGGTCTGAGCGGTGCTGCCTCCCAGCACCTGATTGAGTGCCTGCCGGAGCTTGGCGAGGCGGACCGGTTTTTCCAACAGCACCATGGGACCTTCGTTCGCCTGTTGCAGGCTGGTTCGCCAGTCGTCCGGGGGATACCCCGTTATTACCACAACCGGAAGGTTGGGCCGCTTCTCGCGCAGCCTTCGCACCAGGGCCGCCCCGTCCAGCCGGGGCATGCGTAGGTCGGTAAGCAGGGCGGCGAAGCATATCTTCGCGGCTGTTTCCAGCGCCTGTTCCCCATCCCTGCTGACCACGACGTTGAAGCCCTCCTGGGTCAGGTAATCCTGGACCGTCCTGGCAAACAGCGAGTTGTCCTCGGCCACCAGGATTTTACCTTTGTCATCTGTCTTCGGTTGCATGACGGGCCTGACAATACTACCGGCCCAAGAACTCGCACGTCACGTTTCGGTTGGATCGGCGGGCGAAGGGAGACCGCTGGTGCACGACAGTGTGTGCGGAAACCCGAGACTCTGCCCCCAGTTTGAGGCCCGGGGAGAGAACAGCCATGGCAGAGCCAGAGCCAAAAGGCGTCCAGGTGCAGGTGGCAAATGCGCGGGCCGAGGACGTGGGCAAGGGGGTCGTGCGTGTCAGCCGGGCGGTGATGCAGACCCTTGGAGTGCGGACGGGGGAGGCGGTCGAGATTATCGGGCGCCGCCACACCGCGGGAATTGCTGTGCCGCCGTACCAAGAGGATGAGGGCCTGGAAATCGTTCGCCTGGACGGCTTGCAGCGCGCGAACGCCGGGGTCACTGCGGGGGAGCGGCTGGAGATCCGACGGGCAGACGTGCGGCCAGCGGCTCGGGTAACTCTGGCCCCGGCGCAGAAGAATATCCGGCTCGCCGGATCGGGTGAGGGTCTTCGTCGGACGTTCTTCGGCCGTCCGTTGGTCGCCGGCGATGTGATTTCAACCTCGGTTTATCAGCGGGCGGCGGCGCCAGGCGGTATTCCGGACGAGGTCTTCCAGCAGCTATTGGCTCAGCAGTCCTATGCACTGCAAGAGATCCGGCTGATCGTCGTAAGTACTAATCCCAAAGGCGTGGTGCGGATCAACGAGACCACCGAGATCGAGTTGCTGCCGCAATACACCGAACCCAAGGAGGGCCGCCGGGCGGATGTTACCTATGACGACATCGGCGGGCTGGGTAGCGCGATCGAGCAGGTGCGGGAGATGGTGGAGCTGCCGCTGCGGCATCCGGAGTTGTTTCAGCGCCTCGGAATCGACCCTCCAAAGGGAGTTATCCTACATGGCCCGCCAGGCACGGGAAAAACCCTACTGGCGCGTGCGGTCGCCAATGAATCCGAAGCGAGTTTTTTCAGTATCGCCGGCCCGGAGATCATGGGCAGCCACTATGGAGAATCGGAACAGCGGCTGAGAGACATCTTTCAAGCGGCATCCCAGCGCGCCCCGGCCATCATCTTCATCGACGAAATCGACAGTATCGCGCCCAAGCGTGAAGAGGCCCGTAGCGAGACCGAGCGGCGGGTGGTCGCGCAATTGCTCACACTCATGGACGGATTGGAGCCGCGGCAGAACGTGGTGGTGATTGCCGCGACCAACCGGATCGACGCGATCGACGAGGCACTGCGGCGTCCAGGCCGGTTCGACCGGGAGATCGTAATCGGCGTACCGGATGAGGCTGGGCGGCGGCAGATCCTGGAGATCCACACGCGCGGCATGCCATTGGCCGACGACGTCGATCTGAATGACCTGGCGCGCACGACGTACGGCTTCGTCGGTGCCGATATGTCGGCCCTCGCGCGCGAAGCTGCCATGGACGCGGTGCGGCGCGTGCTGCCGCAAATCAATCTGCGCGAGGGGATCCCGGCCAAGGTACTCTCCAGCTTGCGCGTGTGCCGTGGGGATTTCGAGCGTGCCCTTAAGCGCGTGCAGCCGTCAGCGCTGCGCGAGATCATGATCCAGGTACCGAACGTGACCTGGGAGGATGTTGGCGGTCTGGCATCGGTGCGGGAGCAACTGCATGACGGCATCGAGCTTCCGCTGCGGCACCCGGATGCGTTCCGGCGGCTCGGGATACGACCGGCCAAAGGCTTCCTTTTGTTCGGACCTCCGGGAACAGGCAAGACGCTGATGGCCAAGGCTGTGGCGCGGGAGTCGAACGCGAATTTCATCGCCACCAAGTCGTCCGATCTTTTGTCGAAGTGGTACGGCGAGTCCGAGCAGCAGGTGAGCCGCTTGTTTGCTCGTGCCCGGCAGGTCGCACCGACGGTCATTTTCATTGATGAGATCGACAGCCTGGTACCAGTTCGCGGCTCGGGACTTGGCGAGCCCGCTGTCACCGAGCGCGTGGTGAATACGATCCTGGCGGAGATGGACGGACTCGAAGAGCTCCAATCCGTCGTCGTCATCGGTGCAACCAACCGCCCGAACCTGCTCGATCCGGCACTGTTGCGTCCTGGACAATTCGACGAACTGATTTACGTCCCGGTACCGGACGAGCCCGGACGGCTGCATATCCTGCGCATTCAGACGCGCGGCATGCCATTGGGACAGGACGTAGATCTCGAAGAGATAGCCCGGCGCACGAAGGGTTACACCGGGGCGGATTTGGGCGACATAGTGCGGCGAGCCGGCTTACTCGCTTTGCGGCGTGATCTGGAGGCTGGGACAGTGGGTCGGCGCGAGCTCGAGCAGGCGTTGAGCGAGACACGGGCGAGCGTAACAGAGGAGATGGAGCAGGAGTATGCAATGCTGCGAGAGAGATTGAAGCAGCAGGGGCCGACGAGAAGACGGATCGGATTCGATCTGGGAACATAGCACACTCACCTCTCCCGCTCTGCGAGGTCGGCGCGCGAAGCGCGCCGGGTGAGGGTGGCGCGGCTCCAGCCCCAACCTGCTCTAGCGCATGCGCAGCGTCCAATTGCGGAACGCGTTCATGAATGTCGCCATTAAATCGCGGGCCGGCTGATCGATAAGCTTCCCCTCCGCGTCGAACTTATTCTGGGCCTGATTGATCATCACCTCCGGGCGATTCATGATGTGTGCATTTAGGAAGACGAATATCTGGCGCAGGTGATACTGGGCCCGAGCGGTGCCGAGCAACCCCATGCTGCGCCCATAATGGCGATCGGCTTGCCGTCAAAGGGCTGGTCAGGCGGACGCGAGACCCAGTCAATCGTGTTCTTCATCACACCGGAGGTGGAATAGTTGTATTCCGGGGAGACCAGAAGCAGTCCGTCCGCCTCCTTAACTTTGCGCCGCAGCTCCGCGACTGGGGGCGGAAACCCCTGCTGCTTGACGTCCTCGTTATAGAGGGGAATTGGGCTGAGATCGAAGATGTCGACCGTCATGCCCGGCGGAGCCAGCTCTGCCGCGGTGCGGAGTGCGGCGCGGTTGTACGAGCCACTGCGCAAGCTGCCAGCGATACCGAGAATGCGTACGGAAGGGTCTGTCATTCGTCCTCTCCTCTGTTCTTGTTGCAGCGCAGGGGCGCAAGATTGATCCCTCGCCGCGGCTTCGCAAGAACTCGCTGAGCTCCACTGGAGCAGCTGGTGAAAACTGAGCGATCCGCAGCCGGTTTAATGTAAGATTAACGCCATGTTAACGCCAAACCGTTGCGATTCACGATATGGTGATCACGCGCCTGCGGGCGCGATAAGGAGCCAAGCGCACTCATGGGGAAGAGACTACTCGTCATAGACGATCAGGAAGGCGTGGCCAAAGCAGTCGGACGCATCGCCCGCGAGCTTGGCTACGACGCCAAAACATTGACCTCGCCAGACAGGGCACTGGACGTTTATATCGATTACAAGCCGGACGTGGTCATGGTGGATGTAATCATGCCGGAAAAAGACGGCATCGATGTGCTGAACGAAATCATGCTAACCAGCCATCGGGCGCGAGTTGGTACTGACCAGTGGACTCAGCAACGCTTACCTGCGGCTGGCAGAACAAGTGGCAAGATTTCACGATTGCACGGATATTTCCGTGTTGCGCAAGCCGTTCCGGAGGAACGAAGTAATGGCCGTGCTGCGGGAGACCGCATAGCCACTTTTGCAACTCAGTGTCGTGCCTCCTGGTACGGCACCCGCACGGTCCCCGACTTAAAGCTATCAGGGTACAGTATGGCCTCAGTCTTGGGATTCCTGAACTGTGCGAGATCGTGCCCCTGCACGCCTCGGAACTGGACCTCCAGCACGCGCGGCTGAGTCCACTCGCCATCCGGACCGAACTTTATCGGGCCCACGATCGTTTGGAACGTGTGCGTGCGTAGATACTCGGCGAGCTTATCCTGGTCCAGGCTGTTGGTGCCCTCCACCGCATCGCCCAGCACCTGCAGGTCTGAATAGGCAAACGGCGGCAAATAATAGCCCAGCGGATCGACCCCGGACGCGGCAGCTTTGGCCTGATATTGTTTCAGGAACGCCGCGTCCGGCGTCGCAAAGCTGCCGATAGGAAGCCAAAAGTCATAATCGACGATGCCGTTCAGAAGTGGGCCGAGCTGCATCTTAATAGGCGTGCTCTGCAGACCGACCATGCCGCCACCAAACAACCTGGTCTTTAACCCGATCTCAGTGGCGGCGCGCACCATGCCGACAGTATCTGGCGGATAAGAGGCAACGAAAACCATATCCGGGTTGGTGGCCTGAATGGCGCGAACGATGGGGCTGAAATCCGCAGTGCTCGGCGGATAGCTCTGGTTATACACCACCTTGAAGCCGTCCCGTTTCGCAATTGCCCTCGCACCTGCGATGGCATTCTTGGAGAACTGGGCGTCGGCACCGACAATTGCCAGCGTCTCCGGCCGCGGTTTGAGGGCGGATGCAACCGCGAAAAATGGTGCCGAGAAGCTCTGCTTCGGGTTGGGGCCGCCCATAGGAGCCATGGAGAAGTAGCGTTTGTAATGGAACTCGCCGTTCACGTGGAGCGCGAGAAGCCCAAGGAACGTACGGTTATGGGCAATGATGACCGGCATCGCCGGGGCGACAATGTTCGTCGCATAAGCGCCTATCACGAGATCCACATGGTCAATATCGAGCAGCTTGGTATAGATGCCGGGCACCAGCGCCGGATTGGACTGATCATCGTACCAGATCAACTTGATGAGCCGGCCGAGCAGCCCGCCCTTGGCGTTGGTGTTTTCCGCCCAGATCTGCATTGCGAGCAAAGCCGCCTTGCCATTCGGAGCCAAGCCGCCGGTGAGCGACATGGAAAACCCAATGGTGATGGGCGGGGCGGCAAAAGCTGGGGGCACGACCCAAGCGATCAGCGCCAGCACCCCGAGGGCAAGCAGGGTGTGATGCAGTCTCTGCCGCATAGCCTTCCCCCCTGACGTTTGTTCCAGGGCGATCCTACGCAAGATGGGGTGGCTATGCAAAGGCGCCGCCTCTCTCTGGCGAGGAACAATAAGCTCCAGGCCGGCTTCCCCGCGGCCCTCCGCGTCGGAGTTAAGCCTCACACCCCCAGATAGAATTTCCGCACCAGCTCGTTGTTCGCAAGCTCCTCAGCAGACCCACCCTCGAACGCGATCTGCCCATGCACGATCACATAACCCCGGTCAGCAATACGAATGGCCTGCGTGAAGTTCTGTTCCGCCATCAGCACTGTCAGATGATAGCCCTCCTTCAGCTCCTTGATTTTATCGACAGTCCGCTGCACCAGCACTGGCGCCAGCCCCACCGACGGCTCGTCGATCAGCAGAATGCGCGGCGAGGACATTAGCGCCCGCGCCAGCGCCAGCATCTGCTGCTCCCCACCGCTCATACTGCCGGCAAGCTGCCGGCGCCGCTCGGCAAGGCGCGGAAAAGTCTCGAGGCAGAACGCCATGTTGCGCTCGATCTCCGCCCGCGCGGCATTACGGAAGGCACCGAGCAGAAGGTTCTCCCTCACCGTCAGCTTGGGAAACAACCGCCGACCTTCCGGTACGAAGGCAATCCCCATCTCCACGATGGCTTCGGTGGCACGGCCGATCAGCTCGTGGCGCACACCCTCGATTTCCGCGACGATGCGGCCTGCGGATGGGCGCACCATGCCCATCACGCATTTCATTAGCGTGCTCTTGCCATTGCCATTAGTCCCGAGCAGCGCGACCGTTTCACCCGCCCGAACCTGCAGCGAAACTCCATGCAGCACGCGCACCGGGCCGTAGCCCGCCTCGAGCCCCTCGATGCTCAGACTACTCGCCAAGATAAGCCCGCTCCACATCCGGGTGGCGGATCACGTCCTCAGGTCGCCCATCGGCGATCTTCCGCCCAGCAACGAATACCACCAGGCGCTGGCTGAACTGCATCACCGCGCGCATAATGTGCTCAATCAGAATGATCGTCACCCCCGCATCGTTCATTGCTACGAGCAGAGCCAGGATATCGTCTACCTCGGCGTGCGAGAGCCCGGCCATCGCCTCATCTGCGATCAGCAGTTTCGGTTCCGCGGCTAATGCCCGGGCCAATTCCAGCTTGCGCATCTCCACCTGTGTCAGGTCCTGAGGACGGACATTCGCACGGCCTTGGAGACCCACCATCGCCAGCAGCTCCTCGCAGCGCGCCGGAACATCGGCATGCGCGCCTGCTCGCTGCGAATGCACTGCATACTCGATCGGCACGCGCAGATTCTCGCCAACCGTCAGGCTCGTAAACGGACGCGGAAGCTGAAAACTGCGCGCAAGCCCTAGCCGCGTGCGGCAATGCGGCGCAAGCCCGTTCAGCTCATGCCCATCGAAGCGCACCCGCCCACTCTCGTTTCGCAGTATCCCCGAAAGACAATTGACAAACGTGCTTTTCCCCGATCCGTTAGGGCCGATCAGCCCGACGCGTTGCCCGCGGGCAACATTCAAGTTGATCCCTTCCAGCGCTACAAATCCGCCGAAGCGTTTCCCGAGCGAGTTCACCTCCAGCAGCAGTTCCGTCATCTCCGCGACCCTCCACGAATATCGGTCCTGCGAAGCTCCGTAGCGAGCGAAGCAGGTTCCGCTAACTCCGCGAGAAAACGCCTGAGCTCCGCCTCCCGACCACGCGTCGCGAACTGACGCGAATCTTGAACAACCCGATGATGCCGGTCGGTGCCACAATCACGAAAAATACCAGCACAACTCCGACGATCAACAAATTAATCGCCGACGAAACCGTGACAGTAACAACCTGCTCTAACGTGGTAATCAACACTGCCCCAATTAGCGGCCCAATCCAGTTCTCAGTTCCTCCGATCAGCGGCATAGCGATAGTATTCACCGCGTAAGACAAACTGAACGACGACGGCGGATCCAGATAAGTCACATACAGCGGCAACGGCGCCCCGGCCATCCCCATCAGAGCGCCCGAGATCAATGTGGCAATAAGCTTCAGCCGAAACGTAGGCACGCCAGAAGCCTCCGCCGCCATCTCATCATCCCGTATCGCTGCAAAGCCGTCCCCGAGCCGGGATTGCCCAATCGTCCGCGCTACCGCAAGCGCGGTCACCGATAGCGCCAGCATCATTACAAATAGGTACTGAATGTAATCGAACCCGAACAGCGGGGTCTTTTCCGGACGAATAACGTAAGCCCCCGCGGATCCCCCCACGAAACCCCAGTTCACAACCAACGTCTGCGCCACAACCGCCATGGCCAGCGTGGCAATGGAGAAAAACGCCCCCCGCAGGCGCAGCGTCAAATAGCCCATCGCCAAGCCAAGCACTCCCGAGACAACCCCACCGATCGCGATAAACACCGGCACAGGCAGCGGCACCAGGTTGTGAACCGCAACCGTGGTATATGCGCCAAGTGCGAAAAACGCCGCAGTCCCAAAATTCACATACCCGCAGTACCCGCCGAGGATATTCCATCCGGTCGCAAGCACTACGTACTGCAGCACCACATACCCAGCGAAAAAGATGTAATTGTTTCCGATCGCCCGGGCGACGGCGAAGACCCCGACAGCGGCCAGAACCAGCCAAAGCACGAACGCCGGCCCGCCCCTCATCGCCCCAATACGCCCGCCGGACGAACCGCGAGAGCCAGCAGCAGGAACCCGAACGCAATAGCCGGCGACCACGACGGGCCATAAAACGTCGCGGTTAGACTCTCCATCACCCCAAGCGTTATCGCGGCCACGACCGTCCCGGCAAAGCTTCCTAAGCCCCCAAGCACGCATATCGCAAATACGCGGCCGATATATTCCCGCCCAAGTGAAGGGTCGACCGGCTGGATTACGATCAGGATCGCACCCGCAACCGAGGCGGTCGCAATGGAAATCCCGAACGCGATGCGCTTGATGCGGGCCGGATCAGCCGCCAAGAGACGCAGCGCCAACTGATCCTGCGCCACCGCAAAGATCGCGCGACCGATGAAACTGTGTGAGAGGAACACCTGCAGCACCGCCACCATCACCAGCGCAACCAGGCAGGGGACCAGCAGCCGAAAGGGAATGTCGATCGCGCCAAGGTGAATACTGGGGCCAATATACGCGGCCTGCACCAGCCGATAATCCACCCCGAACACCAGCACCAGCACCACTTCTGTAATGAACAGCAGACCGAAGAAGAACGCCAGCCCGCGCAGGCTCGTATCCCCGCGGCGTTCAAACGATAGATGGTACATCTGATAGATCACCATCCCCAGCAGGTAAAACGCCGGGGTCAGCACAATACTGGCCAGGATTGGATCGATTCCAAGCCAGGAATTGGCGATATACGCGCAGTAAGACCCGAGGATAACGAAGGCCGGATGCGCGATGTTGACGATATCCAGCATCCCGAACGAGATCGAAACTCCGATCGTCACTCCGGCGTAGAATCCGCCCAACAGTAGTCCCGAGACGATGGCGTTGCCCAGCAGCGCGATCACGCGCGGCCCCCTCCCGACCCTCCCGTCACGCCGGCCTCCGAGCCGTCCCGCCGGTCGGGCTCGACCCGAGCATAGGCACCTACGGCGGAATCTCTACCTATTCTGCCACAGTATCTTCCAGCTTGCCAGAAGCCAGCGACGCCCCGGCAGACGGACCGCCGAACGCTCGGTTCTCGAGATTAGCTGATTGTGTCTCACCGCGCCTGCTGAATGGCCGACAGAACCCACCGCCCGCCCTGCGCACGGACGAAGGTCCATAACTCGGTCGCGGTGACATGCTCGGTAGGACTACCATCGACGATGCCTCCGGCGGCATCACGCGTGACATCAACCATAGAGAACCGCATCGCAACCGTCGCGTAATCCCGCCCCTGCTCCGACCACGCCTGCGCGAGGTCACCTTGCAGCAGCCGGACATCAGTCACGGTGTTCACCACCCCGCGGCTCGCCTGCTCCGAGAGCTCCTCGTTGAAGTAGCCGACCATCTCGGGTGTAGCCAGCGTTTGCAGCCGGGCGAGATCGCGACGGCTCCAGGCGTCCTGGACGGCATAGAGAGTCTGCTCGAAGGCGTTATAGTCATCTGGACCGATCGCAAGCGGCGGAGGACCCGCGCGGCCGCCCACGGGCCTTGGCCCGAAATCGGGCTGGGATCCCCGGCCGAACATGTTGGGGCCGCCGGCGAACGCCGGCGCACTCCCGCGAAACAGCCGGATCAGCCAACGGATGATGAAGAACAGTATGGCGAGGCGAATGATCAATCCGAACAGGCTGAAGAAGCCGAACCCGCCGTGGCCGAACAGCAGCGACCCAAGCCCCACCCCGATCAGCCCGCCCAGCAGGCCGGACCCGAATCCGGACCGGTACCCCGGGCTGGTGTAGCCCGAGCCGTAGGCACGCGAGGGTGCCTGGGTCATGCTCCGCTGCATGGGCACGGCCGAGTAGGGCGCAGCGCGTGTGGCCGGCGGGGCCGTGTAGGTGTAGCCGCCGCGGCTGCCAAAGGAGCTTCCCCCACCGGCGCGGGCGTGCGCCAGAGTCGGGGAGACAGCCAAGGCAACGGCAAGGCAGACGGCCAGCAAAGCCGAGCGGGAGGTCATGGCGAGGAATCGCCTGTTTGTGAGCATCGGGCTAAATATAAGCAAGCCGCGGGGCGGGTCACAGGGCTTATGATCGGCTGCGGCGAATAGCTGATAATCGCGTCGGTTGGTTGCGACTATTATCTTGATCTTTTCCTGCCACAACCCTAGGTGTGCGTCCTGGCCAACTGGACAAACAAAGGCGTGAGCGATCCTCTCGCCGTGGCCGTCCCGTCATCATTGACAGACCGGCCCGTTTCTGTGCCAAGTGGGAACGCAATCGCGCTTGGGCTTTGCTTGCTGTGCTGCCCGTCTTCGGGTGCTCTCAAGACGTCCAAAACACCGGTTGTGACGCGCGCCGGGCAATCCTGCCCGGCGGAATACAAACGAGAGAGTGACTGAAGAATGGCTATCGGTACCGTTAAATGGTTCAACGGAACAAAGGGTTTTGGTTTCATCGTGCCCCAGGACGGGGGTAAGGACGTGTTCGTCCATATCACGGCGGTCCAGGCGGCAGGACTGCGCAGCCTCGATGAGGGACAGCGGGTCAGCTATGAAGTCGCCATGGAGCGCGGCAAGGCGGCAGCCACCAACCTACGCCTCGTCTGATCTCAACGAGGCGAGTGCTCAAAGAAACAGGGGCGCCGTTAGGCGCCCCTTTTTCTAACCTCTCCCGCTTGCGGGAGAGGTCGGCGCGCGTAGCGCGCCGGGTGAGGGTGCTACGCAGTCGTCACCGGGAAACCACACTTCTCATTTAACGGATGCAGCGCCTCGCTGGCCGGCGTGGTTTGCACCAGCTCGAACAAGTCCCACGACGAGGCTCCCTTTGGTGGCGTGTGCGACCGCCACAAATACGCCGGAAACTCTCCACGGCCATCCGCGCGGATTCGGCCCTGGAAGCAATCATCGTCCACCGGGATGCCCTTCAGGCGCGCTAACGTTGCCCGCCCGCTCTTCTTTGCATTCCCGGCCCCCATCGCCGCCGCTGTCTTGAGATAATGCAGGGTGGAAGAGTAGTTGCTTACATGCGCCATGTTCGGATACGCGCCATTGACCATGTGCGGCAGCACGCGCTTGGTGAACGCCCTGCTCCGGTCATCACGGTTCCAGTAAAACGACGTGGTAACATTCAGCCCCGTGCCCAGCGGTCCTAACGCATGCACATCGGTTATGAAAATCAGCAGCGGCGCAATCTTCATCGACTGATTCAAGCCGAATTCGTGCGCTTGCTTGATGCTGTTGACCGTATCGGCACCCGCATTGGCCAACCCCAACACCTGCGCCCCCGACGCCTGCGCCTGCTCCAGATAGGATGAGAAATCCGTCGTGTCCGGAAACGGATATCTTATCTTGCCCTTCACCGTGCCTCCGGCTTTCTCGACCACCGCCGCAGTCTGCTCTTCGAGGATATGACCAAACACGTAATCCGCCGTGATGAAGAACCAGCTCTTGCCGCCCGAACGCACCATCGCGCCACCGTTGGACTGCGCCAACATGTAAGTATCGAAGCTCCATACGAGGGTGTTTGGGCTGCACTGCTTGTCTGTCAGATCGGTGGTCGTGGCGGAGCCATCCAACAGGATCTTGTCCTTCTCCTTCACCACCTGTGACACCGCCAGCGCCACCGATGATGTCGGCACGTCGATGATCGCATCCACTCCCTGATCGCACCACTGACGTGCGATCGAAGCCGCAACATCAGGCTTGTTTTGATGGTCCGCCTGAGTCAAGTCCACCGAGAACCCGTGCAAGTCAGGATTGAATTCAGTGACCGCCTGACGCGCGCACACCACCGAGTTTGGCCCGGTCGTATCCCGGTAGGTGCCGGACAGATCGGTCAAAACCCCCAACCTGATTCTTGGTTTCGCTTGCGCGCGCGCTCCAAAAATGGGCGTGACTGAGACGGCCGCCGTCGCACCCAGCAGACCTCGGCGTGAAATCGACATGGATCCCCCCGTTGGCGATAAGAAGTGTCTTGGCCGGTTCTTCGTTGCCGGTCAACTCGCGTATTGTACACCTCTCCCGCTTGTGGGAGAGGTCGGCGCGAAGCGCCGGGTGAGGGTGTTACCCGAACTTCCCCGATTTCGGGAACCCGTTCGGCGGCAGCTTGCCCGCCTGCCCGCGCTCGCCCCGCCAGGGTCGCAGATCCACCTCCGTGCGCACCTTCTCGCCGAGCCGCCACGTCAGCCCTTCCGCACGATAGAACACCTTCGCATCGGCAAGGCCACCCTCCTTATACCGCTGCAAGATCACGCCGGCGCCTCGGGCCATCTCCGGCACCTGCTCCAGCGGAAACACCAGCAGCTTGCGTGACGTGCCTATCACCGCGACGAAATCTCCCTCGGCCGGCACACATATTGCCGCCTCCTCACCCGCCGCCAGATTGAGGATTTGCTTGCCGGTCCTCTTTTCTGCCAGCAGCTCCGCAGCCGGCACAATGAACCCGCGGCCGCCGGCCGATGCTACAAGGTACTTTCCGCCCTCCGCCGGAACAAACAGCGCAACCACGTCATCCTCGTTGCCAAGCTCAACCAGCACGCGCACCGGTTGCCCGTCGCCACGGCCGCGCGGCAGGTCCGATGCTTTCAAAGCATATGCTCGCCCGTTCGTCGCGAACAGGCACAACCGGTCAGTGGTCTGGCAGGGCAGCAACAGCTTCAGCCGATCTCCCTCTTTGAACCGCAGCTCCGTCGGGTCCGCAACGCTTCCCTTCAGCGCCCTGATCCACCCCTTCTCCGACAGCACTACTGTTACCGGCTCGCGTTCCACCAACGCCGCGCTGGAAATATCCACCGGCGTAGGCGGCTCTGCGATATCCGTGCGTCGTTCGCCCAGCGCACCGCCCCCGAACGCCTGGCGCGTCGCCGCAAGCTCCTCGGTAATCCGCTTCCAGCGCAGCGACTCACTCGCGAGCAGTGCCTTGATATCTTTGCGCTCCCGCCCCAGCGCGGTGTGCTCTTTCTTGATCTCCATCTCTTCCAGACGCCGCAGCGATCGCAACCGCATATTCAGAATGGCTTCGGCCTGGACATCCGATAGCGAGAACCGCGCCATCAACCGCGGCTTGGGCTGATCCTCTTCGCGGATGATCCGGATCACCTCATCCAGATTGAGATAAACCAGCAGATAGCCCGCCAGCACCTCCAGCCGGTGCTCGATTGCCGCAAGCCGGTGCTGTGATAGCCGAACCAACACCTCGTGGCGGTGATCGAGCCACGCGCGCAAGACCTCCTTCAGGCTCATCACTCGCGGTGTGCGCGTTGCATCCAGCACATTCATATTCAGCGAAAACCTGCTCTCGAGCGCAGTAGCACGGAATAAGGTTTCCATCAGAACTTCCGGCTCCATGCCGCGAGACCGCGGTTCCAGCACCAGCCTTACATCCTCCGTGCTCTCATCCCGCACACTTCCCAGCAGTGGCAGCTTTCGTTCCTCCAGCAACTGAGCGATCTGCTCGACCAGCTTGGCCTTCTGGACCTGATAGGGAATCTCCGTGACCACAATCTGCCACGCGCCGTACTTACTCTTCTCTACCGCCCAGCGCGCACGAATACGAAAGCCGCCCCGCCCGGTCTCATAGGCTGACAAAATCGCAGCCGGATCTTCCACAATAATGCCGCCAGTCGGAAAATCCGGCCCGGGCATGTGCTGCAGCAGATCCGCCACACTCGCCTTTGGATGTTGAATAAGGTGAATCGCAGCCGCGCAAATCTCCCCGGCATTGTGCGGTGGAATCGATGTCGCCATCCCCACCGCGATGCCGGCTGCGCCGTTTGCCAGCAGATTGGGGAATCCGCCCGGCAGCACGACCGGCTCTCTTTCTTCCCCGTCGTAAGTCGGCCGCAGATCGACCGCATTCTCGTCGATGCCCGCGAGCAGCGCCTGCGCAACTTCGGTCAGGCGGGCCTCGGTATAACGCATCGCGGCGGGGTTATCGCCGTCAATATTGCCGAAATTGCCCTGGCCCTCGACCAGCGGATAGCGCACCGCAAATTCCTGCGCCAGCCGCACCAGCGCGTCGTACACCGCAACATCGCCGTGCGGGTGAAACTTACCGATCACATCGCCAACAACCCGCGCGCATTTCTTGAACCCGGCAGCCGGATCCAGCCGCAGCAAGTGCATCGCGTAAATTAGCCGGCGATGCACCGGCTTCAGTCCATCACGCACATCCGGCAGCGACCGCGACATAATAGTCGAGAGCGCATACGCGAGATACCGCTCCGACAGCGCCTCTGAAAGCCGCGTATCCTCAATATGGCCGATATCATCCGGCATCATTTGTCTCCAACTCGGCCAGGCGAGCCACGTGTTCGTACAGCATCCGGCGCGCCAGCGGCAAAGGCTTGTGCACATGCCCGAAGGCATCGCGTTCTAGGAAGTGCCCAGTCAGCCGAAGTCCGGCCTGCCAGTCCTCAATCGTTCCCGCCCGGTCCCCCTCGCGCAAAAAGCCCGGCAGCTTCAGCAGCCGCTCTCGCCAAACCCCGGCGGCTGCATCGCTCACCGCCCGGCCGGTCTTCGGCGACACCCACGCGAGGTCGTCCGCCTCTCCCGTCACCGCGCAGACGCTCAAATCCAGCCCATAGCCCAGATCCGCGAGCAGCGTCAGCTCCCATCGCACCAGGTCCGGCACAGCCGGCGTTTCACGCAACAGGCCCACAATCAGCCTCAGCAAACCGGAGAACACTCGCGGATGGGGCTCCCGCTCCGGCATCGCCCCCTCCGCAACCGCGCACGCCCCCATCAGCACCGCCAATGCGGTTTGGTCATCCATCAGCAAAGCCGCCGCCGGATGCACCAGCTCGCCCGTGAGCACGCCGAGCTGGTCCTGCAGCCGCGCGACCCAACGGGCCTGCACCAGGTTCCCCGCCTGCCACATCGCTGCCTGCTGCCGGCCTGCGCCGCCGCGGGCCAGACCGCGAAACACCCCTCGCTCCTCGGCCATCACCGCAACGATGGCATCGCCTTCGCTATAGCTCCGCGCATCCAGCACAATGGCTGGGGCTTCCCAATCCATGCTGAGGACTCAAGGGATCCAGTGGAAGCCGTGAGCCATCGCGCCCAACATTCCGCCAAACCCAGCGATCATGGTTCCGAACATCGCCAGCATAATGCCCACCAGCCACCGAAAATCGGCCCGATGCTCCTGGATGATGCCGTCGAGCCGGCGTTCCACCGCCTCAAACCGGCGATCAACCGCGTCGAAGCGCCGCTCGATCCGCTCGAACGTCGCCGCGTCCGCCCGGGCAATATGCTCCAGAACCGTCACACGAGCCTCCCAGTCCCCAGGATAGGGATCAGAGGCACTTCTCTCAACTGGCGTATCGGGCATTGGCCCTAACACGCCAGAAAACCATGAAGAATGCCCTACTCCTCCTCCAGCCCGAGGGCGCGCAGCCGAGCTCGCTCCTCGTCCCAACCCGGCCGTTCCTTCACGTTCAGAAACAAATGCACCGGCCGCTCCAGAATTTTCGCCAGCTCGGCCCGAGCCCGCGCCCCAATTGCCCGTATCCGGCTGCCATGCTCCCCAATCAGGATCGCCTTATGCCCCGAACGCGACACATAGATCGTCGCATCGATCCGGACGCTGCCATCGGAACGTTCCTGCCAGCCCTCCGTCTCCACTGTCGTCGCATATGGCACCTCTTGCCGCATCTGCAGAAAAACCTGCTCGCGCACGATTTCCGCCGCCAGCAACCGGTCCGGCAAATCGGTCAGATCGTCCGGCGGATACAAGTACGGACCCTCCGGAACGGCCTGCGCCAGAGCGTCCGCCAAACGCAGCACCCCATCTCCAGTCAACGCACTGATCATGAAGGTCTGTTCGAATAGTGCGAGATCGTTCAGCTCCTGCGCCAAGGGCAACAACCGCTCCCGCGCGATCAGATCGATCTTGTTCAGCACCAGCCATCGCCGCAGCGCGCTCTGACCAAGTTCCGTCAGGATCGTCCGCACTTCATCATTCGCACCGGCCTTCGCGTCCACCACCATCAGCGCGAGATCGGCATTCCGCGCCCCGTTCCAGGCTGCGGCAACCATGGCCCGATCCAAGCGCCGCCGCGGTTTGAAGATTCCCGGCGTATCAATCAGCAGAACCTGGCTCTCAGCCCGCATCATAATGCCCAAAACGCGAAACCGCGTCGTTTGCGGCTTCGGCGTCACGATCGACAGCTTGGCACCGGTCAGGTGATTGAGCAGCCTCGACTTTCCCGCATTCGGCGCTCCAAGCAGCGCCACGAAGCCGCATCGAGTGGTCAATCCAGTCCGCTCAACAAATTCGCAGCCGCTTCCATCTCCGCAGCCCGCTTACTGCCGCCACAGCCGTGGCCCTCCCGTCCCGCCACTGTCACCGTGACCTCAAACTGCGGCGCATGTGGCGGTCCGGAGCAGGAAATGACCGTGTATAAGGGTAAGGCATCGCCTTGCCGCAGAGCCCATTCCTGTAGTGCCGATTTCGGGTCCTTGGGTGGCGCAGCCTGCGCTTCGATTGCCTCGCTCCACGCCCGGCGCACGAAATCCCGCGCGGCCGGAAGGCCACCATCCTGATACAACGCTCCAATCGCCGCTTCGAGAGCGTCCGCGAGCACCGTCGCCCTCTTTTTCACGCCAGCCTTAGCCTCGCCCGGTGCCACGGAAAGGGTCGCCCCCAGCCCGATCCGGTCCGCCACAACGGCCAGCATCGGCTGAGACACCAGCGTGGCCAGCCGCGGGCCAAGCGCACCCTCCGGTTCCTCGGGGTAGCGCTCGGCCAGCCACTCCGCAATCAACAAACCCAGAACTCGATCACCAACGAACTCAAGCCGCTCATTGCTGACCCGCCCCCGTCCCTTGCCCGTACTCGCAGAACGATGTGTCAGTGCCTCCCGCAAAAAATATCGGCGTGCAAACCGGTGCCCCAGAATCGCCTCCGCCGCGTCGAGATCGCCGTCCGGATTCAGTGGATCACTATTCCGATCCGATCCCAGCGGATCTCGAACGGCCATTCCCAAAACTCCCACCATGGATACTGCGCATTAAACGAGAAAAAGATCACGTCGGCCGCCCCGACGAGGTTCTGCATCGGCACAAAACCCCAAAACCGGCTATCTGCGCTGTTGTCGCGATTGTCACCAAGAACGAACAGTTCGTGCGGTGGGACCACATACTGCGGGGTATTGTTCGCCTCCCCCTGATCGGTCGCCTTCAGGATGTAATGGTTGACCCCGCCAGGGAGATCCTCGATGTACCGGCGCAGTTCCAGGTGTATCCCCTCTTCATTCGTCACGTATTCGCCCGCCGGCTGCCGCGACACCTCCTGGCCGTTAATGTATAGTTGCCCGTCGGTTACTTGGACCCGATCGCCCGGAAGGCCGATCACCCGCTTGATGTAATCTTCGGAAGGATCCGGCGGATAACGGAAAACCACCACCTCTCCCCGGTGCGGCACGCTGCCAAGAATGCGCCCGGAAAACAAATCCGGAGAGAACGGAAATGAATACCGCGAATACCCGAAGCTGAATTTCGACACGAACAGATAATCACCGACCAGTAATGTCGGGATCATGCTGCCAGAAGGGATATTGAACGGCTCGAACAGAAAAGTTCGAATAACCAGCGCGATCAGCCCGGCATAGATAATCGTCTTGCCGTTCTCGAGCAGACTGCTCGATGATTTCTTTGCTTTCTTGCTGGCCATCCGAGGGGGAAACATCCGCAGCGTCATGCGCGGATCAAGCGCGTCCGCGAATGCAAGTCAAGGAATTGCGAAACCCTGGCGCTGCTCAGCCGCCGACATCTATCAATTGAGGGCAGCTTCCAGCGCCGGATGCTCGGCCGCTTCCCGGATCATGCTCGGCGGCACCCAGACTCGTGTCACCCGCCAAACCCCACCCTCCAGGTTGAGCCGGATTCGGATTTCCCGCCGGTGAGGGGCAGCGAGATGGACTACGAACTCCCAGGGCGAAGTAAAATACGCCAGGTGCAGAGAGTAGCTGTCCTGCTTCTCCCCGGAATGCAGTGATGCCAGCAGCTTGGGTGCCGTGATCTCGCTGTCCGCAGCCCGGCTTGCGATCCCCCGCACGAAGCCGAAGCCGAATGGAGCCAGTTGCGCCCCTGAGGATACCGCCCGCGGGTCAGGGACATCGGTCGCCACATCGGCAATCTCCTCGTCCAGACCAGCCCGGACGCTACTCCAGTCGACCATCCTATCGACGGCCCTGTGATTTCCGGACCGCAATGCGAGATGCAGTTGATACAGCGCCACACAGGGGGTCGCAGCGTAGCCGGCGGCAATCAAAAGAAGAACGAGAGCAGGGGTCTTGAGCGGCATTAATGGCTCCGGGCAACAATGCTTACAGCAAAGAAACGGCTCTGTTCAGGCGAAGGCTCGGTCACAACTACTCGCAACGGTTAACATACTAGCGAGATAGCTGGTCACCCGGAAGGCCGCCTCGAGAGGCATTGTGCGTCCCAGGATCATCATGTCCGCAGGGCATGAATCCTTGGTTAAGCAAGCGCTCTCTTCCCGCGGGTTGACGAACCGCCGAATCGGGTGCCGACCTTTCATTCCGAAATCCTGAACCGGCCGCCGGGTCCGGTCCACCCGGTAAATGCGGAGAATGCGCACATGAAGATCACGATCCTGGGCGGAGCAGGCTTCCTCGGCCGCAAAATCACCGCCCATCTGGTCCGTCACGGCGGGCTGCCTGGCCGCGAAGTGACCGGGCTGATTTCATTCGACGTCAACCCGCCTCCGCCTCAACCCAATGCGCCGTTCCCCTACCGCGCACTTGCCGGCGACATTGCCGAACTGCCCGAGGCGGCGATCCCATCGGATACGGCTGTGGTCTTCTTCCTCGCCGCGGTCGTCAGCGCGCAAGCAGAGGCCGACTACGACCTCGGCATGCGCGTCAACCTGTTCGGCGCCCTGAAAGTGATCGAGGCCTGTCGCCGGGCGGCCGCCGCAGGCCGCCGGCCGCCGCGCGTCGTGTTCACCTCCTCCATTGCCACCTTCAGCGGTGGTCAGGACGCCAAGCTGCTGGACGATGCCCGTCAAGTCCCGGCCAATAGCTACGGCGCGGAAAAAGCCGCCGCCGAGTTGCTTCTCCAGGATGCTTCTCGCCGTGCCTTCCTGGATGCCGTCCTGCTGCGGTTGCCCACCATCATCGTCCGGCCGGGCCGGCCCAACCGAGCCGCCTCCAGCTTCCTCTCCGCCATTATTCGCGAGCCCCTGCTCGGGCTACAAACCGATCTGCCGGTGGATCGGGCCTTCGCCGCCTGGATCGCCAGTCCCCGCCGTGCGGTGGACTGGCTGCTCCATGCTGCCGCGATGGATACCGAGCCCATGGGCATCGACCGCACCGTCAATCTCCCCGGCGTCAGCGCCACCGTCGCGCGTTTGCTTCAGGCTTTGGACGAGGTGAAACCCGGCACCTCCCAGCTCGTCCTTCATCGGCCCGATCCCGAAATCGCCGCCATCGTCAACTCCTGGCCGGCTGCCTTCGAAGCACTGCGCGCACGCACTCTCGGCTTCTCTGCCCACGAGCCGATACCCGACCTCGTCCGCGCCTTTGTCGAGGACGACCTCGCCGACACCAAAGCTGAGCGCGGTATGTAGAGCAGAGTTGCGTGACATATTGCAACTTTCGGTTGACGGAATCGGTCCCCCGCCCCACCCGAGCATTTTATGCTCAGTCGCTTCGAAAACCTCCTGGAACCGACCGAGGTTGTTCCGTCGGAACCCCCGACCGCCGGCCTCGGCCGCTTCTATTGGCATTTCGCGCGTTAGGCCCGCTCGCTCATCGTTGCCCTGTTCTTCACCGGCCTCCTTGTCGCCGCGCTCGACACGACCATTCCGGTTTTCATCGGCCGTGTGATCTCGCTGATCTCCACGGTCAAACCGGACATGCTGTTCGCCGTCGCGGGCTGGCAATTGCTCGGCATGGCCGGCGTGCTGCTGATCGCCCGCCCTCTGGCCCTCCTCTCACAATACATCGTCACTAACCAAATCATTAATCCCGGCCTGACCAACCTGATCCGTTGGCAGAACCACTGGCACGTTGTCCGCCAGAGCTGGACGTTCTTTCAGAACGACTTCGCCGGGCGCATCGCCAATCGCGTCGTGCAAACCGGTCCTGCGCTCAGTGAAAGCATCGTCTCCGGCACCAATGCCGCCTGGTACATCCTCGTCTACGGCTCAACCGCGATCACCCTGCTCTCCCGCAGCAATTGGCGCCTCGCTTTGCCGCTGCTCTGCTGGTTCGCCGCTTACGCCATCATGCTTCGCCAGTTCGTTCCCAAAATGCGCGAACGCTCCCGTGCAGTCTCCGAGGCGCGCTCCACACTCACCGGCCAAATCGTGGACAGCTACACCAACATTCTCACCGTCAAGCTGTTCGCGCGCGCGCAGCATGAAGATGCCTTCGTCCGCGAAGCCGTTGACGACCACACGACAAACTTCCGCCGTCAGACGCGCATGGCCACCGGCTTCACTTTCACCCTGGCCATGATCAACGCCACTATGGTTGTCGGCACCGGCGCGGATGCAGTACCTGCTCTGGCACGCGGGAAAGATTCCGGTCGGCGTTGTCGCCATGGCAATTCCCATGGCCTGGCAGATTTCTAATATGGCCGGCTGGGTCGCCCAGAACGTCACCATGATCTTCGAAAATGTCGGCATCGTGCAGGACGGTATGCGCTCCATTGCTGTCGGGCGGCAAATGCCCGATCCGCCCGATGCGGGCGAGCTTCGCGTCACCGCCGGAGCCATCCGCTTCGACAAACTGCACTTCGACTACGGCCGCAAGCGCCGGACAGGCGTGTTGCACGGCATTGATCTCAACATCGCCCCCGGCGAGCGCGTCGGCCTCGTCGGCCCTTCGGGCGCCGGCAAATCGACCCTGGTGAACCTGCTGCTGCACTTCTACGCCGCGGATAGGGGCCGCATCCTGATCGACGGCCAGGACATCGCCACCGTCACCCAGGAGAGCCTGCGTCAGGCCATCGCCATGGTCACGCAGGATACTTCTCTCCTGCACCGGTCGATCAGCGACAACATCCGCTATGGCCGGCCGGACGCCACCCAGGCCATGGTCGAAGACGCCGCACGCCGCGCCGAGGCACACGACTTCATCATCGGGCTGGAGGATTGGCATGGCCGCAAAGGCTACGATGCGCATGTTGGCGAACGCGGTGTGAAGCTTTCCGGCGGTCAGCGGCAGCGCATCGCCCTCGCCCGCGTCATTCTGAAGGACGCCCCCATTCTGGTGTTGGATGAAGCAACCTCCGCTCTAAACTCAGAGGTCGAGGCGGCCATCCAGGAACAGCTCGAGGACCTGATGAAGGGCCGCACCGTGATCGCCATCGCCCACCGCCTATCGACCATCGCGCGGATGGACCGCCTCGTCGTGCTCGATGCCGCCCGGATCGTGGAGACGGGGACCCATCGCGAGCTGCTGGCTCGGGGTGGTGCTTACGCCCGGTTATGGAACCGCCAGTCCGGCGGCTTCGTCCCCACGGAGAGGGAGGTCGAAGCCTACGCCGCAGCCTGATCGCACCCCAAACTTCCCCTCCGCCGCGGAAACGGGTGAGGCTCCGGGGTTTGGCGCGCCACGCCACCCCCTGCTATACCCCGCCCGCCGCCAATCTCCTGATCGACCGGCGACAACAAGGGAGCGCCATGGCCCGCCGCCGCCAGCTTTACGAAGGAAAGGCCAAGATCCTGTTCGAGGGGCCGGAACCCGGAACCCTTGTGCAATATTTCAAGGATGACGCCACCGCCTTTAACGCCCAGAAGAAGGGGATCATCACCGGTAAGGGCGTACTCAACAATCAAATCAGCGAATACCTCATGATGCAACTCGGTGAGATCGGCATCCCCAACCACTTCGTCCGCCGCCTGAATATGCGCGAGCAGCTCATCCGTGAGGTCGAGATCATCCCACTCGAGATAGTGGTCCGAAACATCGCCGCTGGCAGCCTGTCTCAGCGCCTCGGCATCCAGGAGGGAACCCGGCTGCCCCGTTCCATCATCGAATACAATTACAAGAACGATGCGCTTGGCGACCCGTTGGTCACGGAGGAGCACATCACCTGCTTTGGCTGGGCTACGCCCCAGGACCTCGACGACATTGTCCAGCTCAGTCTGCGCATCAACGACTTCCTCACCGGCCTCTTCCTTGGCGTCGGCATCACCCTGGTGGATTTCAAGCTCGAATTCGGCCGGCTTTGGGAAAACGACGAAATGCGCATCATGCTCGCCGACGAAATCAGCCCCGACAACTGCCGGCTCTGGGACACCAAGACCAACGAGAGAATGGATAAGGACCGTTTCCGCCGCGATCTCGGACGAGTCGAGGAAGCCTACCAGGAAGTCGCCAAACGGCTCGGTATCCTGCCGGAAGCCGGCTCCCGGGACATGAAGGGACCGGAGACGATGCAGTGATATCAGCCGCCCAACACGAGAGCTTTTCTTTTCCCTTTGGGCGGCTGATACCCCGCGCGGGGTTGGTGGGGCGGCCGCGCGCGAAACAAGAACTCAATGCCAGCGGCCCGGAGAGGGGCGCTGGCATGAAAGCTGTTGTCACCGTCATGCTGAAGACCGGCGTGCTCGACCCGCAGGGCAAGGCCATTCGGCATGCGCTTCACAGCCTCGGCTTCGGCAATGTCGGCGAAGTCCGCGCCGGCAAGGTCATCGAGCTCGAACTGAACGAGACCGATCCGGACAAAGCCCGATCAGCCGCCGAGGACATGGCACGCCGCCTGCTCGCCAACACCGTAATCGAGAGCTTCCGCGTAAGTCTCGAGGCCGCATGAGAACCGGCATCGTCCTCTTCCCGGGCATCAATCGCGAACGCGACATGGTCATTGCCCTTCGGCAATCGCTCGGCACCGATCCCCGCATGATCTGGCACACTGAAACCGATCTCTCCGGCCTCGATCTGATCGTGCTTCCCGGCGGCTTCAGTTACGGCGACTATCTCCGTTGCGGCGCCATGGCAGCACACTCTCCGGTCATGACTGCCGTGCGCGCCCATGCCGTGCGCGGCGGATACGTCCTTGGTGTTTGCAATGGCTTCCAGATCCTCACCGAGGCCCAGCTCCTCCCCGGCGCCCTGCTTCGCAATGCATCGCTTCGGTTCATCTCCGCAGACTGCCACTTGCGTGTGGAACGAGCCGACACGGTCTTCACCACACACTACCAGCGCGGGCAGGTCGTCCGTGCACCGATGGCTCATGGTGATGGCAACTACTTCGCCGACAATGCCACGCTCGACTGGCTCGAGGGCGATGGCCGGGTCGCCTTCCGCTACACAAGTCCGACCGGCGAACCAACGGCCGAAGCGAACCTGAACGGCAGTGCCCGCAACATCGCCGGCATCTACTCGTCCAACCTGCGCGTGCTTGGCCTGATGCCGCACCCGGAGGACCTTGTGGACCCGCTGATGGGGGGCACTGACGGCAAACCGTTGTTCGATAGTCTTGCATCCAGCCTGGTTGCGTGACGAGATAGGCACCATGCCGGAACCTACCCTGACAACGGTGCTGGAAGCCATTACCCAGGTGCATGGGGAGCTGGTGCAGCTCCGCGATGAGCATGCGGAGACCCGTAAGGACCTCGCGCAGCTCCGACATGACTTCGCGCAGTTTCAGCAAACCGTTCTGACGGCCATCACCCAGCTCCAGAAGGACGTCGCACAGCTCCAGAAGGACGTCGCACAGCTCCAGCGTGAGATCACACGCCTCCGAACAGATTTCGGTGATGCCCTGGAACGCATCCAAGACAGCATCAGACAGCTCCGCGATGATGCCCAGGCGACTTACGCCCGCCTGGAACGCGTCGAGAAAACGACCGCCGAGCAGATCAACGGCCTGATCCAGGAAATCTCCGTCATCCATCGCCAGATCCGCTCGCTACAGGAAGAGGTTCGCATTCTCCGCGGCGACAAATAAGTGCAACACGACGTCAACCAGCAACTTGCCGCGGAGTTCGGCCTCAGTGCGAGCGAGTACGCCAAAGTGCTCGATATCATGGGCCGCACCCCCACGCACACCGAGCTCGGCGTGTTCAGTGTCATGTGGAGCGAACACTGCTCTTACAAATCATCGCGGACCTATCTGAAACTACTTCCGACCAAAGCACCCTGGGTCATTCACGGCCCGGGAGAGAACGCCGGGGTTGTCGATATCGGCCACGGTCTCGCCGCCGTATTCAAAATGGAATCCCACAATCACCCCAGTTTTATCGAACCTTACCAGGGTGCCGCCACCGGTGTCGGCGGCATCCTCCGTGATGTCTTCACCATGGGAGCCCGTCCTGTCGCCAACCTGAATGCATTGCGTTTCGGCGCCCCAGAGAACCCCACGACAAAGCAAATCGTCGACGGCGTGGTCCGCGGCATTGGCGGATATGGCAACTGCGTCGGCGTTCCAACCGTTGGCGGTGAAACCAACTTCCACCGCTCCTACAACGGCAATCCGCTGGTCAACGCGATGACCGTTGGTATCGCACGCAAGGACCGTATCTTTCTCTCCACCGCAGCCGGGGTCGGCAATCCAGTGGTGTATGTCGGCTCTAAAACCGGCCGCGACGGCATTCACGGTGCCACAATGGCCTCGGCCGAGTTCGGCGCCGATGCCGAGGAAAAACGCCCTACAGTGCAGGTCGGCGATCCCTTTACCGAGAAGAAGCTTCTGGAGGCCTGCCTGGAGCTGATGGAAACCGATGCAATCATCGCCATCCAGGACATGGGCGCAGCCGGCCTGACCAGCTCTTCAGTCGAAATGGCCAGTAAAGGCGGCCTCGGCATCGAACTCGATCTCGACCTCGTACCCCAGCGCGAGACTGGCATGACCGCGTACGAGATGATGCTCTCCGAATCACAGGAGCGTATGCTTATGGTCCTTCGCCCGGACCGTACAGAGCAGGCCGCAGCCATCTTCGCCAAGTGGGAGCTTGACTTTGCGGTCATCGGCCACTTGGCCGACACCGGCCGCATCGTCATCCGCCACGAAGGCCGCCCCGAAGCTGACATTCCATTGGGGCCACTCGCCCGGGAAGCCCCACTCTACAACCGACCCGCCACCGAACCCGAAAAACCCACCCCGCTCAACGTCGCGCGCATCGAGGACCGCGTCGGCCTCACCGGTGCGCTGGACCGCCTGATTGCCTGCCCCGACCTTTGTTCCCGGGCCTGGATCTGGGACCAGTACGATGCGACCATCGGCGGCCAGACGGTCAAACGCCCCGGCGCAGCAGATGCCGCCGTTGTCAGAATCGAGGGCCAGCCCCTCGCCCTTGCGCTCACCACCGACTGCACCCCGCGTTATTGCGCCGCCGACCCCGAAACCGGAGGCAAGCAGGCCGTCGCCGAAGCCTGGCGCAACCTTACCGCGGTTGGTGCGCGGCCGCTCGCCATCACGGACAACATGAACTTCGGCAAACCTGAAAAACCCGAGGTTATGGGCCAGTTTGCCGCCGCCATCCGCGGCATGGCCGCGGCCTGTGAAGCCCTTAAGTTCCCCGTCGTCAGCGGCAACGTCAGCCTCTACAACGAAACCGAAGGCCGCCCAATCCTTCCCACCCCAGTCATCGGCGGCGTCGGCGTCCTCGAAGACGCCAGCACGGCGCTCGGCATCGCCCTGCCCCCCTGGCTCGACCTCGTCCTCATCGGCGTTACGCGCGGCTGGCTCGGCCAGTCTCTCTGGCTGCGCGAGATCGCGGGCCGCGAGGAGGGTGCCCCGCCCGCCGTCGATCTGACCGCCGAAAAGGCTGCCGGCGACTTCGTGCGCCTGCAGATCCTCGGTGGTAACGTCCGTGCCTGCCACGATATCTCCGATGGCGGGCTGCTCGTCGCCGTCGCCGAGATGTGCATCGCAAGCGGCGTCGGTGCGCGGCTTTCCGCCGGCCCGCGCGACATCCCCAGCCACGCCTACTTCTTCGGTGAAGACCAGGGCCGTTACCTCGTGGCGGTCGCCGATTCCGCCGCCATGATCCGCGCCGCCGAAGCCGCCGGAATCGCGGCCGTTCGCATCGGCACCTCGGGTGGCCGCGATTTGACACTTCCCGACGGCGGAACCATATCTGTGACGACCTTACGGGCCGCGCATGCCGCGTTTTTCCCGTCATGGATGCAATAGAGGTGGATCAATGGCGATGTCGGCCAGCGAGATCGAGGCGCTGATCAAGGCGGCGTTGCCCGATGCGCAGGTCACGGTTGAAGATCTCGCCGGCGATGGCGACCATTATGCCGCTACGGTGATCTCAGAACAGTTCCGCGGCATGCCACGCGTCCGCCAGCACCAACTCGTATATGCCGCACTGCGCGGCCGCATGGGGGGCGAGCTGCATGCCCTCGCCCTGCAAACCTCGGCCCCAAATTAGGAGAATTCGATGTCAGATAACCCTGTGTTCCTGCGTATCCAGAACGAAATCACCGAAAACCCGGTGATGCTTTACATGAAGGGTACCGCGATGTTCCCGCAGTGCGGCTTCTCAGCCCGCGTGGTGCAGATCCTCTCGCATCTCGGCGTGCCGTTCAAAACTGCGAACGTGCTGGAAGACGCCGAGCTGCGCGATGGAATCAAGCAGTTCTCCCACTGGCCCACCATCCCGCAGCTTTATGTTAGCGGCGAATTCGTCGGCGGTTGCGATATCATTACAGAAATGTTCCAGTCAGGCGAGCTCGAAACCCTCCTCACAGAAAAAAATATCCCGCACCAGAAGGCCGCCTGACTACCGACAAGGAAGCCGCGGATGACCAGTGGCATGCTGCCTCAATCCACCCTGATGTAGTCATAGGTTCCGATGCCCTGGATCAGCAGGTAACGGCTACGCCCGTTGCTGGCGTTTGATACGTGATGAACCACCCGCGGGGGAACGATGCATTTCTCGCCAGGGCGCAACACTACCTCTGACGGCGGTTCTCGGGTCTCGATGCCAATCAAACCATCGAGACAGTAAAACGTGTCGGCCACTCCGAATGATAATGCCAGGGGTGAACGTCGCCAGAATCCAAAACATACTCCACGATCCGTACGTCCGCGGTCTGAAGAATGAGGGAAGTTTTCCGTGCTGGCCCGGGTGGATCCATGCGGTCAGCCATGTCAGGGCGCCCTACGCCACCCCCTCTGCCACAGGGTGGCCCAGATACTGCTCCAATACCTCATCCGGCGCCCCATCCGCACGAATAACACCTTTGTCCAGCCAGATCGCCCGGGTACACCACTCCCGCACAATCCCCGGCGAATGCGTCGAGAGCACAAGAATATCGGCCCCACGCACAAAGTCTTCCAACCGCGCCCGCGCCTTCTCCAGAAACTCCGCATCGCCCGCCTGAAACCACTCATCCATGAGCAGGATCTGCGGCCGGATCGCGGTCGCCAGGCCGAAACTCAAGCGGATCATCATCCCCGAACTGTAAATCCGTACCGGCAAATCCAAGAAATCCGAAAGCCCTGCGAACGCCCGCACATCCTCCTCCAATCGTGCGATCGCCGGCTTCGATAGCCCATGATAGTGGCCGCGGAGCATGATGTTCTCGCGCCCCGTCAGGTCCATGTTCATCCCAAGCGCCGTGTCCAGCAACGCATTCACGCTGCCAACCACCCGCACCAGTCCCATCACCGGCTCATATATCCCCGCCAGTGTCCGGAGCAGCGTTGTCTTGCCCGCCCCGTTCGGGCCAACCAGTGCGAGCCGGTCGCCCGAGCGCAGCGTGAAAGAGACGTCCTTCAGCGCCTGCACCACCACCCGGTGCTGCGGGTCCTCCCGCAAGCGGCCGGATGCCGCTTGGAACACCGTCTTTTTCAGACTCCGGCTGCTGCCATGATACAGCGGGAACAATACCGAAAGACCGGCAACCTCAATTCGCGCTTCTTGCATGGTATCAGACCCAGAACGCGATCCGGGCACGCGCGCGTGCGAATATGGCGAACGAGGAAGCCGTCAGCACCAAGGTGATCAGCACCGCTGCCGCCCATACATGCACGCCAGCCGCGTAACCTAGCAACGGCGCGCGTACCACCTCCAACATGTCGAAGAACGGATTCAGCAACAGGAGGTGTTCATAAGGACCAAGCTGGCTCGGCAGCCATATGACCGGTGTAAGGAAGAACCCGATCTGCATGACGCTCCCGACGATCTGTGGAATATCGCGAAACCGCGCGCACACCGCGCCGAGTGGGAGGCAGATTGCCGTGCCAGCTATCAGCCACAGCACTACTCCTCCCAGTGATTGCACCACCCCCCAGCCAGGATTGATCCCGAACGCCACGTAAACCGCTACGATCACCACCGCATTGTGAGCCAGAATCAGCACGTTCCGCACCACCGACCGGATGGCGTGGATGAAAAACGGCATCCTCACCGCCCGGATGGTCCCCTCCGCTTGGGTGAAGCATCCGCACCCGTCGATTACCACGCCCCCGATGAACCCCCACAGCACCTGCGACAGGGCAATAAACGGCAGATATTGCCGGATGTTCATATGGAACAGGGTCGCATACAACACCCCCAGCGAACCCACCATGATCGCCGTGGAGATCGTCAACCAGAACGGCCCCAGCAGCGATCCCCGGTAGCGCAGCCGGATGTCCAGCCATCCTAGGGTCAGCGCCAGCCTCCAAAGCCTAAGCCCCTCCGCGATATCACGGAAAGCGAGCCGGCCCCGCTGGCGCTCAGCCGCTCCAGGCAGGAATTCGAGCACATAGCTACCGCCCGTGGCGTGAAATTGGTCCTGAAATGCGACGCTCATCGGCGGCCAGCCGATACAGGATCACCACCGAACCTGCAACCAACAGTCTGTCGCCCAGCCCCATCAGCGCGTGATCGTCGGGAGGCGGAAGCGCCGGAGACGTGAATCACGCGCTCAAACAAAGCCTTATAGCATGATCGGATCAACCTGAGCCGATCGTGCTATAGTCGCCGCAAGCGCCGGATGGCACAACCCGCCCTCCTCGCCCACATTGCCGTCATGACATACGCAACCCGCCCCGAACTCCCAGAAGCCCTGATGTGGGACAGAGTCGTCCGGCGCGAGCCCGGTGACTTCTTCTACGGCGTTACCACGATGGGCGTGTATTGCCGCCCGGGATGCCCATCGCCCCGGCCGCTCCGGCGCAATGTCCGCTTCTTCCCCTCGATCGCGCAGGCGGAACAGGCCGGCTTTAGGCCCTGCCGCCGCTGCGATCCGAAAGGAGAGCGCGCCCGCCTGGCACAAGACGTCGTCCGCGATGCCTGCGCCTTCATCGAATCGCAAGAGGATATCCCTTCCCTCGACCTGCTCGCCCGGCGCTCCGGCTACTCCCGGTTTCACTTCCTGCGCATGTTCCGTGCGCACACCGGGGTCACGCCACGCTCCTACGCCGAGGGCGTGCGGGCCGGTCGCCTGCACGCCGCCCTCGCTGCCGGCGAGCGCGTGGCCGACGCAATAGCCGGCGCCGGCTTCGGCTCAGAAAGCCGCGTTTATGAACGTACTCGCGAGCTGCTCGGCATGACGCCAGGAGCCGCTCGCCGCGGCGGTGCCGGCGAGGTTATCCGGACAGCCTTCGCTGATACGAACTTCGGCCGTCTGCTCGTCGGCGCCACCGACAAGGGCATCTGCTTCATCGGTTTCGCCGAACCCGACGAGGCTCTGCTAGGCGACCTGCACCGCCGCTTCCCGAACGCGCGGATCGTTCGCGACGATGCGGCCCTTGCCGCCACGCTTGTCCGCGTCCTCGCGTTCATCGAAGAACCCCGCGAGGCCCTCGATCTCCCGCTCGACCTCCGGGGCACTGCGTTCCAGCTTCGGGTCTGGCAGGCACTGCGCCGGATCCCGTCCGGCCAGACCCGCACCTACGCCGAGCTCGCCGAGTTGATCGGCAATCCTCGTGCGGTCCGTGCCGTCGCCCGCTCCTGCGCCACCAATCCCGTGCCGCTGGCGGTGCCCTGCCACCGCGTCATCGGCAAAGACGGCCAACTCACTGGCTACCGCTGGGGTCTCCCGCGCAAGCAGGCCCTACTTGATCGCGAGCGCGCGGCATCGCCGGAGGCGTGATGATACCGCGGAGCATGAGGCTTGACCTCATGCGAGCGGTATCGCGCGCGGGGTTGGTGGGGCGGCCGCGCGCGAAGCCGACACTCGAGACCGGTCAGCCGCTGAGCGGTATCACGCCCCGCCAATTCCCCGTGTGATCTTGCCGCTGCCGCCGCAGGTCGGGCAGACCCGCTCGCCTTGGCGGCCGCTGCCCTGGCAGTCGGGGCACACGTCCTCGCCGGTACCGGGTGTTCCCGGGCGTGCTTCGTCACCAGGGTTCATTCGGCTCTTCTCGTCCAATGTGTCGGGCATAGGCGCCTCCCTTTTCGAGCAGCTAACGCCCGCGCATGACGTGTGGTTTAGAGCGTCATCGTTTTAGACGGAATCGCTGTGATTGCCATTCCGGCGTAACTAAAGGTGACCGACTCCAATGGAACTCCCTTCCATACAAGTCGGGAACGTTCTTCGCTACGAAAATCGATTGATTAACCCGCTGACGAACGAGGTAAAACATCCGTTCACATTAAGCTGTACGTTTCGCTCAAGGACCTTGTCACGCGTCCAGGATCAGACGATGCGATCAAGGATTTCGTTCCCGATACTAACCAGGTTGGCTCCGATCTCGGCAGTATATACAATACCGCATCCCCGACTTGGTAGCACTCGAAAGCGAGCTCTCGGTTCTGAGAACAACAGGAGCGGACGCGGATAAAGTAATCGGCGGCGTCAAGCAACGGTGGAACAAAGCCTCAGGGACAGGTGCAGTTGAGCCGGTGCTCGCTACCCTTAGCGATAATGCAGGAAAGTTGTTATCTCAGGCTCTAACTGATGTGGGCGAGAAACACGGCTGTATGGATCACACATTTGCTATCGCCACCCTGATTGGTTGCGTCTCGCTGCTCTATGCGACGGCCGGACAGGCTGGCGGAACGGCCTTCATCGCCGTCCTGTCGTTCGCCGGGTTTCCGGCATCTGAGCTACGCCCGACAGCTCTGTTGCTGAATATTGTTGCGGCTGGCTATGCAACATGGCGGTTACACCGAAGGTCGGCAATTGAGACGAAGCTGTTGTTACCGCTGGCGCTGCCGTCCGTAGTCACAGCCTTCATCGGCGGTCTGCTGTCTCTGGGTGCACGGGTCTATTTCGTGTTGACGGGCCTGTTGCTCGTCGCTGCCGCCCTCCTATTGATTTTCAAACAGACAGCAAATTCTCGGGAAGCGCGACCCATTCAGCTCGGCCCCACTGCTGCTTTGGGAGCCGGCGCGGGTTTTGTCTCGGGCCTGACAGGAGTTGGCGGTGGCGTCTTCGTAGTGCCCGTCTTAATCGCGCTCGGCTGGGCGTCCCCGCGACGTGCAGCGGCGCTCTCACCGCCATTCATTCTCTATAACTCAATTATTGGGCTGTTGGGGGTTCTGATCGCCGGCCAGAAGGTCGCGCCCGGCACCCTGCTTTATTCTACCGCTGCGGTTGTGGGAGCCGGTCTCGGAACGGCTATTGGCTTTCGGTGGATGTCCGAACAAGCCACCCGATACGTGCTCGTGGTCATTCTCCTGTTTGCCGGGCTGCGTATGATCTCTGGATAGCTGCATAATCGGCTAATGACCTGCCGGGCGCTGCCATGGCTCCATAGCCAAGGCGCGGCGGGCCTCGCGCAATCCTTCACCGACGCTTTGCTGGATGCCGGCTGCGGGCGTGACAATCTGATAGAGGATGTCACCGCTGTCGGGCCGTGCGACCGTGACGACGCACGGTCGATCATCCGAATAGTGAATCAAGATCTCCGCATCCATGTGACGTTTTCCTTCGTCGTCGTTCCCGCTCTGCCACGACAGTTTACTCTCCCATCGGGCCTATTGACCCGGCCGATATTTCCACTATGTTGGAGATATGGAGAAATCGGAAGCCTTGGCCGCCTTGGGCGCGCTCGCGCAGGAAACCCGCCTCGATATCTATCGCCTGCTCGTGCAAGCGGGGCCGGAAGGGCTGCCCGCGGGTCACATCGGGGAACGCCTCGGCCTGCCGTCCGCGACGCTTGCGTTTCACCTCAAGGAACTGAAAAACGCGAAACTGGCGACATGCTCGCGTAACGGCCGGTCGCTGATTTATGCGGCCGAATATCCCGTGATGAATGCGCTGCTGTTCTTCCTCACTGAAAACTGCTGCGGCTGTTCTACGGCCGGCTATTTGCCGGTCTGTGCACCTGAAACAGGCTCCTCATGCGGGACACCAGCAAGAAGGAAGGGTTGAATCATGTCGAACAACCACATGGAAACAAACGAAATCAAGGAAATGGTGCGAGCACGGTATGGCGGCATCGCTGCGGGGGCCGCGTCCTCGTGCTGCGCTCCGGCGGCATCACAACAGGATTCCGGCGTCGATGATAAGGCCCGCCAGATGGGCTACTCCGCCGATGAGCTAGCGGCTGTGCCGGAAGGCGCAAACTTCGGGCTTGGTTGCGGAAATCCGCAAGCTATCGCAGCGATGAAGCCGGGCGAGGTCGTGATCGACCTTGGCAGCGGGGCGGGGTTCGACTGCCTGCTCGCCGCGCGACAGGTTGGGACGACCGGGCATGTGATCGGCGTCGATATGACGCATGAGATGCTGAAAAAAGCCCGCGAGAATGCCGTCAAGTTTGGCGCAACAAATGTCGAGTTTCGTCTGGGAGAACTGGAACACCTTCCGGTCGCCGATAACACCGCCGATGTGATCCTGTCGAATTGCGTCATCAATCTTGTGCCCGACAAACCGCAGGTTTTCCGGGAGGCATTTCGTGTTCTGAAGCCCGGCGGGCGACTGGCGATTTCGGACGTGGTGAACACCAGACCCCTGACGCCCGATCTCGCCGCGGATCGTGCGCTCGTTTGCGGCTGCGTAGCCGGTGCAGCCCCGGCATTGGACATCGAGTCATGGCTGCAAGCGGCTGGGTTCCGCGAGTTGCGCGTGACGGTTAAGCCGGAAAGCCGAGATATGGTAGCAAGCTGGGCACCGGGACGCGGCATCGAGGACTTTGTTGCCTCGGCATTCATCGAGGCCCGTAAGCCTGACACGGCGTCGGACGATGCTTGCTGCACGACAAGCTGTTGCTCGTGAGCGACAGGATGTCCTGCCAGCCCTTCAATGTGCTGTTTCTCTGCACTGGCAATTCGGCGCGAAGCATTCTGGCCGAGTGCCTCTTGCGCGAATTGGGCAAGAGCAATTTCCGGGCATTTAGTGCGGGGAAGCTATCCGAAAGGCGAGGTCCACCCGCTCATGCTGCGGCTGCTGTCCGAGCAAGGAATTTCGACCGAAGGCTCGCGCTCAAAATCGTAGGATGAGTTCGCCAAGCCCGACGCACCCGTGATGAATTTCGTGTTCACGGTCTGCGATCACGCGGCGGGCGAGGTCTGCCCGGTGTGGCCCGGCCAGCCAGTGACGGCGCATTGGGGCATTCCAGATCCCGCCGCCGTCGCGACGGCAAGTCGATCTGCCGGCTGCGGTGCTGGTTTGGCTCATGATCGTGCCCATGCTGCTCAAAATCGACCCTGCCCCGTTGCGCCAGGTCGGCCAGCACTGCCGCGGCATCTGCGTAACGGTCGGCGTCAACTGGCTGGTCAAGCCATTCTCTATGGCGCTGCTCGGCTGGCTGTTCATCGCGCATGTGTTCCCAGACGTCACCGCGCAGACGGACCCCCGAGCAGTTCGTTATCGCGCCGGTCACACTAAGCTCTAAGCTAAGCCCAGCAACCGCTGGTACACCGCGCGCTCGTTCGCCACGCTCACGGGCCAAACGCGCTCGGTCTGCACAAACCGCCGCGCCGCCTCCCGAATCCCGGAGTGCCGGTCGGCCGCCCGAACCGCCTCAACCACTGCCTGTGCCAGCCCGCCGAGGTCATCCGCCGGAAATAGGAAACCGGTAACGCCGTCCCGGATCAGTTCCCGGTGCCCCCCGACATCCGAGGCGATCACCAGCCGCCCCTCCGCCATTGCCTCCAGCGGCTTCAGCGGTGTCACCAGCTCCGTTAGCCGCATGCGCTTGCGCGGCAACACCAGGAAATCGACCAGATCGTAATAGCGTTGCACGTCGCCATGCGGTACCCGGCCCGCGAAGCGGACTCGGTCGCCTAAGCCCTGCCGCGCCATCGCCGCCCGCAACCGCTCCTCCATCGGTCCGCCGCCAACCAGCAGCACCGCGACATCGGGAACCGCCTTGCTGATCGCCGGGATTGCCTCGATCAGCAGATCGAGACCCTCGTAGTGATAAAACGAGCCGATAAAGCCCAGCACCGTCCGCCCGGTCAGACCCAATGACTCAAGCAACGCCGGATCCTTCGGGCCCGGACGGCGCAGCAGCGCCGACTCCACTGCATTGGGCACGACCGTGATCCGCTCGGCCGGTATTCCCCGCGCCGCAAGCTCTCCCCGCATGCCCTCGCACAGCGTCACCACCGCATCGACCCGCCGCAGCAGCGCGGTTTCCAGGGCTCGCGTCATCCGGTATCGCAGGTCGCCTTCGCGGCTGTGACCAAGATCGACCGCCGCATCTTCCCAAAGCCCGCGAATTTCATACACCACCGGTAGACGTGCCCGCCGCGCCGCTCGCAGCGCCGGCCATCCCACCAGCGCCGGCGAATGGGCATGCACGATGTCGGGTCGCGTCTCCGCAATCACCTGGCCGAGCCGCCGCTCCAGCGCCCACATCTCCAGAAGCTCGCGCGCCACTGGCGCCCGTAGCGCCTTCGGCAGTTGCGGTGTGCGATCGAACCGCCATCCGTCCACCGTTTCGGCCGGACCGGTGTACGCGTTCTGCCGCGGCCCGGTGACTTGCACCGTCTCCCACCCAAACCCCCGTTGTGCGGCGAGAATGCCAAGCGAGCGGAACACATATCCCCTCATAGTATGTTTGCCAACGTTCGCCTCCATTCGTGTCATGCTCCGGCAAGCCCTGCGCCAGAATATTTACCTTGACAATATCAGTTCGTATCCATTCGCTTGCGTCCGCCGCCATTCTGTGAGACGTTGAGGGGACAGACAGGGGAGCGAGTTTCATGCCGAAGCGCGCAACGCCGCTCAGCGCACAGAAGGTTGTCCGGGCCGGGGTGGGCCGATACTACGACGGCGATGGGCTCATCCTGGTGGTCCGGGACAAGGACCGCGCCTTACTGGATCTGCCGCTATACCATCAACGGCCGCACCCGCGAAGCCGGCCTGGGGCGAGCGCGCGGGCACAACGCAGTATCGCTGGCCGATGCCCGGGAGCGCGTGCGGCGGCTACGCGACAAGGTGCGGGACGGCAAGGACCCGCTCGCCGAACGCCAGGCCGAGGCCGTCCGCTCGAAGGCGGCGGCGGCCAAAGCTGCAGCGGGGGCGATCACGTTCAGCGAGGTCGCAGACAAATACATCGGCGCCCACGAGGCCGGTTGGCGCAACGCGAAACATCGCCAGCAGTGGAGCAACACGCTCAGGGATTATGTGCTGCCGGTGATCGGAGAGATGGCGGTTGCTGATGTGGACACCGGCTCGGTCACGCAGATCCTCGGCCCGCTATGGAAGGATAAGCCGGAGACGGCATCGCGGGTGCGGGGCCGGATCGAGTCTATCCTGGACTTCGCCAAAACCAGCGGCTGGCGCGATGGTGAAAACCCCGCCCGCTGGAAAGGCCATCTCCAGAATGTGCTGCCAGCGAAGACCAAGGTGGCGAGGGTGCAGCATCACGCCGCCGTACCCTGGCAGGAGATCGGCGCCTTAATGGAAAAGCTGCGTGCGGTGGGGAGCATTGCCGCGCGCTGCCTCGAATTTACCATCCTGACGGCGACGCGTTCGGGCGAGGCGCGCGGTGCGCGCTGGAGCGAGATCGATTTGACCAGCCGGATCTGGACCATTTCGGCGCAACGCATGAAGGCACTCCAGGAACATCGCATCCCGTTGTCCGATGCCGCAGCGGCGATCCTCGAGGAGAGGGCCAGGCTGCGTGCCGACGCCTCGCCAGATCGGCTCGTATTCCCGGGGTATCGCCAGGGCGGGCAGTTGTCGGTTAGTGCGCTCTGGACAGCGGCCCGCGACAACGGCGCAACCGTGCACGGCTTTCGCAGCACGTTTCGCGACTGGGCGGGCGAAACCACCGCCTATCCGCGCGAAGTTATTGAGATGGCCCTAGCGCATCGCCTCGGGGATAAAGCCGAGCAAGCCTATGCGCGTGGCGATCTGTTCCAGAAGCGTCGGCGGTTGATGGCCGACTGGGCCGACTTCTGCAGCCGCCCGTTGCCCGCGGGGGCCGGCAACGTAGTCGAGCTGCGAGCGACGGCCTAACAGCATCGGCGGGGATAGAGCGACGGCCTGACAAGCCCGGATCACCTTCCGCACCGGGCTTCCCCGCCGACCCCCCATGCGGAGCGCGCGGTAGCGGAGGCGCGATATGGGCGAGCCCGGCGGCGGCTGCGAGGAAATAACGATAGCCACTCTTCGGGGGTGGCTCGAGAAAGCTGCACCGCGCTGGCCTAAGCCAGATGACGATGTACTCGCTCCCATCATGCTGGCCTGTAACCGGGAGAAGCAGCGTCAAACCATACTGAAAGGAGTGCGGGCCGAACGCGAGAAAATGCTCGAATCCTCGCGTAAGGCGGTGCAGCGCGCGCGCACCGGCATGAAGATGGTCCAGAACGAGCTTCCGGCCCTGCGGAACATCATCGAAACCCGGATGCAGGACACCGCGGACGTCACCAGAGACTCTGCGGATCGCCAGTCAGGGGTCATCGCGGTCTGGGCGCGAGAAGACGCCGAAGCAATCGAGGCGCTATCACAGCTTGAGCGGGCTTTGAAGCGTGCCCAGCCGTTTTTCGAACCACGGTGCCAACAAGGCGGTCAACCCAACGATTGGGATGACTTCGCCACGCAGATCGCCGTCCATCTGCAGGTGGTGCTGATTCAGAATGGCCTGCACGCGTCATTCACCAAAGCTGATGGCCCCCTCGTGCGACTGTTGCAACCGATCATGGGCTTTGTCTTCGGGGTCACGCCGCCCACCAAGGCCGCTATTGCCGGGGTTTTAAAACGGCGGACGGCACACGGGGAACAGGATGGCCAGGACGCTACTGAGCGTTGGCGGGCCCAGCCGAGCGGCTGCAGGCAGCAGCTAAGAGATAGGGGGGTGGGCGCGGACATCTAAACTTCGTGCCGACTGTTCGTACGCCCCAACAACGTCCTTATTCGCTCGCAACCGAACAACGCCGGTTTCTTCTGGCTATCAATCGGAGCGAGACAGATGTCACTTGAACACGCCCCCCAACGAGATCGCCGCCGTCCCCGCCGCGGACGCTTCGAGCCCTTGCTGATCCCCGTCCGGGACGCCTTTGAGATGATAGGTGTCGGTCCTACGAAGGGCTACGAGATGGTCAAGGCCGGCCTGATTGAGACGGTCAAGGTGGGGCACAGCCGCATGGCGGTTTACGCCTCGCTGAAAACGCTGGCCCAACCGCAGACCCAGCCCGCCGCTTAACGAGGCCCCAAAATGCAAGTCCCCGCTCTACCGGGGGTTGGCATCGCGGGGACAGGTGTCTCGCTGGGCGGCGTGCACACCCCTATTAATAGCGATCCGACCCTCTCTGATCAAGTAAGTCTGCCGGCAACGGAAGCGCCGGAGGAGTGCGTCGCTGCTCTGCAGCATGATTGCTTCGACTACGCCCAGCTTGACCACGAAGTGGCAGCCGAGGCGCGCGAGACCGCTGCGAGAATCAGGACAAGACTCAAGACCGCCTACGTCGATACCGGCCGTGATTTTGATCCGCATGAAAAGAACGGCTCGGGCACGGCCAGTTCGGCGCTTGGCTCAGGGCCGAGTTCGATATGACCGAGAGATCGGCCGAGAACTATATGAATGCAGCCCGGTGGATCGAAGGTAAATCCGAAAAGATTTCGGATTTGCCGGCTGCAGCGATCTACGCTCTGGCAGCGCCAACCGCACCCGCTGGTGTGGTTAACGACGTGGTAGCCGCCGTGGAGAATGGCGCCAAACTGCGCGTGCAGGACATAAAATCAAGGATCGCCGAAGCCATCGAGGGGGAGCGTAAAGCCAAGATCGAAGCCGCCAAGACCCTTGAACAGAAGAAGAAGGAGCACAAGGCCCGCCAGTCCAGGGCCGCACGAGAGGCGAAGAAACAGCGAGAACTGGGGGCACTAAAGGAGCGTGAGGGGCAGGAGGAACAAGAGCGGCGTGATCGTCTAACGCCAATCGCGCAGCACTTGGTTCAGACCATGAGGCCGGAGTTGCCGGAGTTCTGCGAGGCACTCAGGAGATGGGATGAGACCCGCACTCTCCTGGCCCTCCTCCGGGAGATGGCGTCATGAGCGCCATCAAGGACATCGCCGAGGGCTGGCCGAACCGCGCCGAGCTGATCGCCACGTCATCCGTCTGCCGTGCGATCTTCGAGACCTGGCCCCGCGCGCAGATCATCGGGTTCGTTGCTGCTGAGGAAACGCCGGCCGAGGCGTCCGAGGCTGCGATCAGCATACCGCAAGCGCCGGAGCATACACCCATACCAAGGCCCGCTGAGCCGTCGAAACCCACGCTCATTCCCGCCTGCTTGTCGGCCTTCTCCGACCTCCCGTGTTGGGTGGGATGGAAGTTCTTCCAGAAGCCCGGCAGACGAGAGCCGGACAAAGTTCCGGTCGATCCGCACGTCGGCAACCTCGCCAAGGTCAACGACAGTCGCACCTGGGGCACGCTTGAAGCCGCGCTGCGGCTGATGAAGGTGCAGGCTTTGCCCGGGGTAGGCATCATGTCCGCTGGCGCCCCAGAGATTGCATTCGTTGATTTGGATGACGTCCTCGATCCGGCGACCGGCGAGGTCATCAACAACTCTGCCGCTAAGCTTCTGGACGAGTGCAGCCACACCTACGCGGAGATCACCCCAAGCGGCGGAGGGTTACGGATCATCGGTACCGCTCCGGAGATCCAGGCATCCCTTGGCCATAAAGGAACCATTCTCAACGGCCTTAAGATCGAAATATACAAGGCCACTGGTCGCTTCCTTACTGTCACCGGGAAGCGCTCCGGTGATCATCCGGACGCCCTCGGCGACATCGGCGCAACTCTTCTCGACCTCCTGCCCCTGTTCGGCGTTTCACGCGACCGGCCTGGCGAGGGTGGTCAGGATGCCCGCGAAGACTCTGAGCTGGTTCGGCGCATTGTCACCGGCCAGGGGTATCACAACGAACTCTGCGCCCTGGCCGCCCGCTACATCGGCCGCGGAATGGCCGCCGATGCAGCCGCCGAGACGCTTCGCGGCCTGATGCTGTCGCATCCTGAAGGCCCGAGAGATGAGCGCTGGACGGATCGCTATTACAGCATCGATGAACTGGTCGGCAGCGCAACCAAGAAATACGCCGGCAACGAAGAAGGCCGCCGTGCGATCGCTCGGACTACCCATCGACTGCTCAAGGCCAGGCGCCCGCTGAGCGAAATAAAAGTCGCCGTCCTGGCCGAGGCTGAACGCCACAACATCGCGCCGGCAACCGCCCGCCGCATCGCAACCAGCATTATACGGAGCGGCGCTCATGCCATATGACGACCGTGGCTGGGACGATAATGATCCCGAGTGGAAAGAAGCCGCCGAAGAGTACCAGAGGCAGCGGCAATCCCCGCCGCCTGAGCCAGATGACCTTGGCATCTGGGATGCTGGCGATGACGATTACACGACCATCCCGCCGCGCGGCTGGCTCCTCGGCAATACCTTCTGCCGGCAGTTCCTTTCGTCCCTCCTCGCAGACGGTGGTACAGGCAAAACCGCGCTTCGAATCGCCCAGCTTATATCCCTGGCAACCGGCCGCAGCCTAACGGGTGAGCACGTGTTCCAGCGCTGCCGGGTCCTGATCATCTCCCTGGAGGACAGCAGGGACGAGCTACGCCGACGCGTCTATGCGGTGCTCAAACACCACGGCATTACCCCAGCCGAGGTTAAGGGATGGCTGTTTCTGGCCGCTCCGAAGGGGTTGAAGCTGGCCGAGATGCGGGAAAAGGCCCCGGCGGCCGGGCGCCTCAACAAGCTAATTCGCGACGAGATCGCCGCCCGAAAGCTCGACATCGTCTCCCTCGATCCGTTCATCAAATCGCATGCCCTGGTAGAGAACGATAACAACGCAATCGACTACGTCTGTACCCTCCTGGCGCAGATCGCCATCGAACACGACTGCGCGGTTGATTTTCCCCACCACACGTCGAAAGGTGTGACCGCCCCGGGAGATGCCAACAAAGGGCGCGGGGCCAGCTCAATGAAGGACGCTGCCAGGCTCGTCTACACGCTCACACCGATGGATGAGAAAGAGGCCGAGCTGTACGGCATCGCTGATTCCGACCGGTACAGCTACGTCCGCGTCGATAGCGGCAAGGTCAACATCGCACCACGCACACAGAAGGCGCGGTGGTTCGAAATCGTAGGCGTCCCGCTTGGTAACGGCACTGAGCTGTATCCTGCAGGCGACCACGTTCAAACCGTCGAACTATGGGAACCGCCGAGCCTATGGCAGGACCTCGATACGGCGCTGCTCAACCGCATTCTTGATGACATCGAAGCGGGCTTGCCGGACGGCGCACGCTACAGCGACGCGAATGCGGCCAAGGAGCGGGCCGCCTGGCGGGTGGTTCTCAAACACGCCCCCAACAAGACCGACCAGCAGGCCAGGGAGATCATCAGGACCTGGGTCAAGAACGGCACCCTGGTCAGCAAGCCGTACCACACCCCGGAGCGAGGCGAAGAGGTCAAGGGCCTCTTCGTCAACGCCGCCAAGAGGCCAGGATAACGTCCCGTTCGACCGCCTTTCAATCGGGACTCATTCGGGACGGCATTCGAGTCCCGAATGAAGAAAGCGCCCTAGTCAAAAACCATTCGGGTTGCCAAACCCGAATGGTTTTTTTCATTCGGGCGCTAAACGGGGAATCGGGATTTCGAGAGCAGAACAACACCGCGCGGCAGCGACTGTCCTTACCTGGCAGCTCAAGTGCAGGTCGGGGATGACGTTCTGGCGCTGCGGTATAGGGCTCACCATTATGTCTTTCCCGCTCCCGCGCTCCGCCGACCAGCGCCATTAAACGTTGAGCATGATGCCGTTCCTTGTCAGCACGCCAGCCACTGAGCGAGCCATCCGGCGTGGGCCCGGCAATTGCCCGGACCATCGACGTCGTCGGATTGAACGGGAGGGAATATCGTCATGGCGCCGAGTGACGAAACCGCGCGGCTACGCGCTGCCCTGCGCGAAATCCACCACCGCGGCCGCGACGTGATGGGTCCGCAACTCATCGCATTCGACTTGGCCGGTGTGGCCGAAGGCGTTGGGCGAGCAGATGCCGATGAAGCGGCAATGACGATGACAACCCCGTTTTTTCGGCGCCTGTGCCGTTAGTGCATCTGGAGGTATGGTGCGGTAGCGCCCCGTCATTCCCCCCGCAGCCTCAGTCCGGCCTTGCGGTAGATCGCGATCAGCATCCTCAGCTCGCCGATATCCAGCCGCTTCATCGCCTCGACCATCGCCTCGGTCTCCGCGCGCTGCGCGTTTATATCAAGCCCGCCGGCCAGGTTCATCGTCTGCTCCGGCCGGCCCCAGGCTCTGTCGAGTAATGCGATGCAGGCCGCGATGCTGGCGCGGGCGTCCGTCGAGTGCATCCATTGCGTGAGAACCTCGATGGCTGGCCGCCGGCTACGGCATGAACAGTATAGCCTTCAGGCAAGCCGCCGCGGATGATGATCACCTGCGGCAAGGCGTTGGACGAGCAGATCCGGATGCAGCGGCAATGACGATAACTCATATGTGGACATCCGGTAATCGCGGCCAGCGGCTGACTTCCCGATAGTGCCGCGTCCGGGCTCTGGCCCGGCGGCATCACCATCGGAGGGCTGTTGGATGACCCACTATGTCGGGTTAGACGTGTCGCAGAAGTTGACTTCCATCTGCATAGTCGATGCCACAGGCCGCAAGCTGTGGCGGGGTCAGTGCGCGTCCGACCCGGAGCAGATCGAGCGCGCGATCGGCCGGCGTGGCGGCGAGGACGTCCGCGTGGGGATTGAAACCGGCCCAATGACCCCGTGGCTGGTGCATGAACTGCGCGGCCGGGGACTCGATGTAACTTGTCTTGACGCGAGGCATGCCAAGGCGGCGCTCAAGCTGCAGATCAACAAGACGGATCAGAACGACGCAGAGGGACTGGCGCAGATCATGCGAACCGGATGGTACCGCGCTGTGTACGTCAAATCGTTGGACGCGCACCGAGCACGCGCGCTGTTGGGCGCACGCGCCCAGCTCGTCGGCATGACGACGCGATTGTCCAACCATATCCGCGGCGTGCTGAAAACCTTCGGCATGCTGCCGGGCGCGAAGCGCGGCCAAAGGTTCGATCGGCGGGTCGAGAGCCTGCTCGCCGAGCGTGCCGACGTGGCGCTGATTGTTCGGCCGATGCTGGTCGCCTGGCGGCAACTGCGCGAGCAAATTGCCGGCTTCGACAAGGCGGTGCGCACGCTGGTGAAGTCCAGTCCCGCATGCCGGCACCTGATGAGCGTGCCTGGCATAGGGGTGCTTTCCGTGCTCGCCTACGTCAGCACGGTCGAGGATCCCGCGCGCTTCCGTCGCTCACGATCCGTAGGCGCGCATCTGGGGCTGACGCCAAGGCAATACCAATCAGGGGAGATTGATCGCAGCGGGAAGATATCGAAGTGCGGCGACACGCTCGCCCGGACGCTGATGTACGAGGCGGCGGTCGTGCTGATGACACGGGTAAAGCGGGCTTCCGGCCTGAAGGACTGGGCCCAGGCGATCGCTCGGCGGTCCGGCGCCGGCAAGGCGCGCATTGCGCTGGCACGAAAGCTCGCCGTCATCATGCACCACATCTGGCGTTCGGGCGCGCCATTCCGCTGGCCCGCGCCGTCCGCGTCCGCCTGATACGCCTCCGCGATCCGCTCGAGTTCCGCTCGAGACGGAATCGTTGCCCGACGGGGCGAAGGTGCAGGCGGCTGCGAGGGCCGCCGTTGGGCCGCATGAGATCGGTGCGAGCCCGTTGTGGACATTGCGGCGCCTGCGCTTCGGACCAGATGTTGCGGCGGAGTTCGTCCCGACCGCGGAGAGAACCATGACCCCGACACGGCAACAGACGAAGCAAAGCGATTGAGAACGGTGCCGGCGAGCCGGAATTGGCGTTGGGAAATCGATCGGATGCAGGGCAAACCTCGTCTTCGAGGCTGCCGCGAGCGTATCGCTGTGCTCGCGGCGGGACTTTCGGCCTACAGCATGGCAGGGACGCTCGCTCGCATGGCTCAAGCAAGCCACGCTCCCTCGCAGCCCAGCCACGCCCGGCCAAAATCCCTGCCGCTTGCGCGCGGCGATGCTGCGAAGGCAGGCCGGGACGAAGAACAGGCGCTTGCTTTCAGCCGAACGAAGAACACGGTTGGCCTTTGTTGCGGTCCGGAATTTCCGAGATCGCCAAAAAAGAGCTTGCGGAGGAGCGCGCGATTAGAGAACACGGTTGGCCTTTGTTGCGGTCCGGAATTTCCGAGATCGCCAAAAAAGAGCTTGCGGAGGAGCGCGCGATTAGAGAACGACCCCCGCGTGCAAGGGCTTTCGAAGCGGTTCTGGCGGAATGGTCAGGTGCAGTCATATGTCCGGCCCTTCGGTGCGGTGCATATGACCGCTGGCCCTGATGGAGTTCGCTGATCGGGTCCCAATCAAGACTACGCGCTACGTTGCGCTTTGAATTACCCGGGTCTTCCCGATCTGCGGCTCGACCGCTCGCCATCACGTCTCCTTCACCCTCGCATGCGGTGCAGGCCTGCGGCTGTTATGCCGCGTGCCCGAGAACCTGCTTCGCGCGGTAGCCATCTCCGCGCATCATCACCGCCCAAACGATGCGGGCGGTCTTGTTGGCCAGTGCGACCGCGGCGAGCTTGGTCGGCTTGCGCGCCAACAGGGCGCGGACCCATTCGCCGTCTCGTGTCGGTCGATTGCGCGCGTGGCGCAGAACGGCGACGGCGCCGGCGATGAGCAGGCTGCGGATGTATTTGTCGCCGCGCTTGCTGGTGCGTCCCAACCGTTCCTTGCCACCGCTGGAGTTCTGCCGGGGCGTCATCCCAAGCCACGCAGCGAATTCTCGCCCTGATCGGAACAGCGATGGATCAGTGACCGTCGCGGCAATCGCACTCGCACCCATGATGCCGACGCCGGGCACCGTCGCTAGCAACTGGCTGCATTTGCTTTGCCGGTGCCACCTGGTCAGTCGTACCTCGATCTCCCGCACCCTGGTCATCGTGTCATTCAGCTGGTCCACGATCAGCTGCAGGATCGATCTCGCCAGCTCAGGAAGCCGCTCCTGTTCATGAGCAACTGTCTCCGTCAGCATCTCGACATTCCTGAGACCCTGCGGCGCGATGATACCGAACTCGGCCATGTGGGCGCGCAGTGCATTGACCAGCATGGTGCGTTGCCGGACCAGCAGGCTGCGGGCGCGATGCAGCATCAATACTGATTGTTGATCTGCATCCTTTATCGGTACGAAGCGCATCGACGGACGCGCAACCGCTTCACAGATCGCTTCAGCATCGGCCGCGTCGTTCTTGTTGCGTTTGACGTAGGCCTTGACATAGGTCGGCGGCATAAGCTTCACCGTATGCTCGAGCGCGGTCAGCTCGCGTGACCAATGGTGTGCGGTCGCACAGGCTTCCATGCCGATCAGACAGTGCGGCAGTGATTGGAAGAAGGCGAGCACCTCGCTGCGTCGCAGTTTACGACGAACGATGGTCTGACCGTTCGCGTCCACACCGTGCACCTGGAACCAGTGCTTGGCGAGATCCAGACCGATCGCGGTAACCTGCATGGCGGACGGCTCCTCTCATTGTGGCGTTCACAGACGACCACGTTGTGGCACATCGATGCCGGGAGCGGGGGCCGTCCACCCCATCAAGATTACCCGCGTGATCGTCGGGCCACGCGAGCCGGAGGCGGTCATCGTTGGGCGGAAGGTCGCACCAGAGCCGGCGGAGCGTGATGACGCCCCGGCGGAAGCCGCGGAGCGGTTGTGGCGAGAGTTGGTTTGGCAGGTCTCCGCCCACCTCCGCGCGCTTGAGCTATGCGATCGGGTTGGCCAGCCGCCGGAATTTCTGGGCATCAATTTTGGCATTTCCACGTTTCATTCGTGGCGTAGCGATCTGCCGGGAGACCTGAAGACAGCGGAACGTCTGTCGAAGTGGGGGCAAATGCACGGCGATATACGCGGGTGCATTTTGGGTGAATTGACTGCTGGTAGAGCGAGGACGGCATGCGGAGCGCTGGTGACTGCGCGGCTGCATCTGCATCGGACGTTAGACCTCCTCGAATTGAGCAAGGATGATTCTGCTGCTACCTGGACTTACAGCATCGTGGTATCACGGATGATAGCGATGTACCACGTTCATGCTTTTCTTTCTCGGGTCTTGTGTTGGATGGGGTACCCCGAGCAAGGGCTGGCACACAGCTCAGCAGCGGTCGGGCAACGCGAAGAGGAAGTGGTATTTGTAGCGGAACCTATGCGCCTTGCGCAACGCCTGTGGATTCTGTCACTCTTGGGCGAACCGCGGGACCTTGTCGCGCCTGCAGAGAAAATGGTTGAGCACTGTCGGCATTATAAATTACCACTGTTCGCTGCGGTGACCGCGATCATGCGGGGGTACAGGATCGCTCGTAGCGGGCAACCCGAGGTTGGGCGAACGATCATCAGCGACAGCCTCGCTGCATATACTCGAACCGGCGCGGTACGGGATTCTTGCTATTATCGCGCCTTGCTGGCCGAGACCCACAGGATGATGGGCGAAACCGAAGCGGCCCTGAGCATCCTCAGCGCGGCGCTGAAGGAGACGGAACGCACCGGCGAGAAGTGCTACGATGCCGAACTCCACCGTGGGATCGGCGAGGCGGCAAGACGCAGTTTCGACGCCAGCTTCGGCCCGGACGGCTTCAGGCCACTGCGCCAGGGCACCGCCAAGCTTCCTGATGCCGTCTGAGCCCGCAGCTTGTTTCGCTTAGTGTGGATCCAGCATTCGTTCTATTGCGTGATCCCTGATAGGGCGGCATCAACTTGCGGCGCGAATGCCGCGAACCCGGCGCCTTTCAGAGAAGCGCGGATACGAAATCAGCTCTTCGCGTACATGCTCGCCGCCCGCGGCAAGCCCGGTCGCCAGTGCCCGGCCGCGTGCCGTGAACAGATCGGACCAAGGAAGCGGCTCGGCGCGTGTGTAGGCCTCGAGGGCCGCCACATAGCGCAGCGCGCCGGCGCCGTCCCCCTCCTCCAGCATCGCTTCGATGGCGTCGCGGTAGAACCAGAGGTGGTTGTGGCCAACGCTGCCGCGGTCAAGCATAGCTTCGCCCTCGGCGAGCAGGGCCGCGTGCTCGGCCGGATCGTCGGTCGCGCGGACCAGGGCGCTGATGACCTTTGGGCCGCAGAATTGCGTTCCTGCCTCGCCGCGGCACATTGCCAGCGCTTGGCGCAGCATCGCGGCGGCTTCCGTGCGATGCCCGGCTTCAAGCGCGATGCGCGCCTGCAGCTCGATCCCCTGGGCCTCGAAGCGCCGCGCGCCAAGCTGCCGCGCTAGCCGCATCACCCGCTCGAGATAGCCGGCCATCGCGGTGTAATCGCCGAGTTCGTGGCACGCGAAGGCGCCCATCGTCTCGCCTAACAGCTCAGCCCGCGGTTGGCCGACCAGCTCCGCGGTGCGGGCGGCAGCATCGCCGTCCCTCCATGCCGCACGGGCTTCGTTCAGATAAATTCGGCTGAAGCCGACCATGGAGCGGTTGGCCACCTCGATGCGGCCGAACCCGTGTTCGTGGCTGAGCGCGACGCAGCCGCTGAAATACGTGAACGCGCTTCGCATCCGGCCCTTCGCATAGGCGGCGTCGGCGAGGCCGCCGAGCGCGCGCGCCTCCGCCTCCGGCGAGCCGGAGCGGCGCGCGTAGTCCAGCCCGCGTTCGTGCTCGTCGCGGCAGCCGTCGATCCGGCCGAGCGGGAAGAAGATGTTGCCGCGCAGGTGATGCAGGCGCGCGAGTTCCGGCACCATCTCGTGCCGCTCGGCCAGGCACTGCGCGTCGTCCAGCAGCCCCAGCGCCTCCTCCAGCCCTTCGTTGACACGCAGCCCGTCGGCAAGGCCGAGCGCCGCGCGGCAGCGCGCCGGCTCGTCGGGCGCGGCGGCGAGTGCGACGCGGTAGGTCGCGATCGATGCGGCGATGTCGCCGAGGTCACGCTGCAGCTCGCCGATCAAACAGGTGAGCGCGTGCCGATCGGCATTGGCGCGCGCGATTTCGAGGCCCCGCTCGCCCAGCCGAAGGGCCGCGTCGGTGCGATACGCTGCGCGCTGCGCCGCCGCCGCCTGCAGATAGGCTTGTGGCGCGCGGTCGTCCTCGGCTCGGTCCAGATGCTGTGCGTGCAGCACCGGATCATGCCCGGCAAACCATTCGGCCGCCTGCCGGTGCAGTTCGCGCCGGCGGCTGCGTAGCAGCGACGCGTACGCGCCCTCGTGGATCAGCGCGTGCGCGAACAGGAAATAGTCGCCTTCCGGCAGCACGAGCGCGTTCGCGAGCAGGACGTCGCACACATAGTTCGGCGCGCCGAGCAGATGCCGCAGCAGCGACAGGTCGAAGCGTTGGCCGATCACGGAAGCCGCCTGGAACGCCTGCCGATCCTGCGGCGGCAGCCGGTCCATGCGCGCCAGTACTAGGCTCTGGATCGAAGGCGGCACTGCGTCAGCGCTGCCCTCCTCGGCGTTTCGCAACAACTGTTCCAGGAACAGCGGATTGCCGCCGGCGCGCGCGATGCAGGCGAGCGCCACGCGCTGCGTCGCGTCGATGAAGGTGGCGGCGAAGCTAAGCGCCTCCTCATGCCGAAGCGGGCCGAGATCAAAGGTGGCGAAGGGCATACCCCGGCATCTCGCGCGCCAGGCCACGTCCAGCGGATCGCCTTCCACCCGCGAGGTCATGAGCAGGATGCCGGGGCCGTCGGCCATCGCGGTGGCGAAAGCGGCCAGTGCCGCGAGCACCTGCGGATCGGCCCAGTGCAGATCCTCGACCACGATCAGCGTCGGCCCGGCACGGCAGGCCGCGGCGGCGACCGCGCCGACCACCGCGCACTTGCCACGGTTGCGCGCGGCATTGTCCATCGCGTCGTAGAGCGCGCGTCCCTCGCCGGTTTGCGGCAGATCCAGCAGGTCGTTCAGGAACACCGCCTGCTCCGGCGCGACGGTGCTGACTTGCAGCAGACGCGCCGCCGTCTCCTCTCGCGCTCCGTTATCCGCGTCGAGGCTCAGACCCAGCAGGCTGCGCAGCAGCGCGCGCACCGCGTTCTGGGCCTGGCCCACGCCGAAATCGAGCACCAGGCCGCGGTGGGAGACAAAACCCTGGCTTTCCGCAAGCCGGCGCATCTCTTCCATGAGCCTCGTCTTGCCGATACCGGCCTCGCCCCGCACGAAAACCACATGCCCGCCACGCCGCGCAAGGCATGCGGTGACAATGCTGCGGAACTGTTCCAGCTCGGCGGCACGACCGACGAACGGACCCCGATGCGCGCGCTGCGGCTCGCGCGCGAGCTCGCGAAGCCGCCAGATGCGGGCCGGTGCATCGAACCCTTTCAGCCGCATCTCGCCCACCGCCTCGCATACGCCATGGCCGCCGAGCACGCGGTGGACGCTATCGGAGAGCAGCGTCTGTCCCGGCTCGGCGATGGCCACTAGCCGCGCCGCGAGATTCACGGAATCGCCGAGCACCGTGTAGTCATGGGCGGCGGCACGGCCGAGGGTGCCAGCCACCACCTCGCCGCTGGCAATGCCGATATGCGCCTGCAACGGCCGGGTCGCGCCGGTGTTCACGCGGGCGAGCGCGTCGTGGATGTCGAGCGCGGCGCGGGCGGCCCGCAGCGGATCGTCGCCGTGCGCGACCGGCGCGCCGAACAGTGCCATCACCGCGTCGCCGATATGCTTGTCGATGCTCCCGCCGTAGCCGAGCACGATCCCATCGACCAGCACGGTGAAGCGACCGACCAGCTCGCGCACCTCCTCCGGATCAAGCGACTGGGCAAGCACGGTGAAGCCGGAGAGGTCGGCGAAGAGGATCGTCACCTGCCGCCGCTCGCCTGCGACCGCCCCGGCTATGGGAACGGCGGCCGTTGGTGCCGCGATGCGGGCGGTGCGCTCGGCGATTGCTGCCAGCAGCCGCTTGCGGTGCCCAAGCGAGGCGACGCCCAGATCCTTCAGATCGGCATCGTTGAGCTGGCCAAGCAGAGCAAAATCGATGTCGTTGGCGACGAAGGCCGCCGCGTACTGCCCGAGGCCCAACCCTTCCAGCCACTGCTGCAAGTCGCTGACCGCCATGCGCTCAGGCTAGAACGGGCCTTGCTGGATCGGAAGCATATTCGCCTCGCCGACGCTTCGCGCCAAAGCTCCTCGGTGGTGGATAGGTGCCGCAGGAGGCCGATGTCCGCCGGCATTATAGCCGGTCGGGTTGCCGGACTGGCCAGGTTTCCAGGAGGTGCGGGTCGCGGAGTCAGTGATAGGTTGGTGGGAGCGCCGCAGCATGGTCGGGGTTGGGCTGCTGGTCTCGCATGATCGCCCAGTCGTAGTACGGCGCCTCGACCTCGCCCTCGTGCCAGCCGTACCAGTCGCCTTCATGGAAGCTGTGATCGTCCATGAGCGCCACCGCTGTTGTAGCGCGCACTTCGACGATTGTGCCCTCGGCCCTCCAGCCGTCCTGGGGTCGGGTTTTCAGGCGGACGTGTGTGCCGGGCTGGAGCCTGTTCTGGAGCATCGCGCCTTGCCTTTCACTCATTCTGAGGCTGTTTTAATGCCCGCCGTCAGTTTGACCTCGGCTGCCATGGTCTCTTTGGGAGGAATAACGACGAAGTGGTCGGCAAAGGGCACGGCCTTAAGATCCTCTTTGTCCATGCTCAGGTTAATAAGTACGGAAGCGGGCTCTGTGCCTTCATTCCTTATGATATAGGACAGCATCTTATTCGATGTCTCAAAGAAAGCAACCTTCGATACGACTGTGACCAAACCAGTAGTTGGTTTCCCTTCGTCGTTGACGTTAGAAAACGCGAACTGCGAAAATAGCTGTGGCCAGTCGCCGGATCTAATTGGAGGGCCACTGCTTGAGGCAGCCAGTTGCGCTTCCCACCCCCCATTTGGAGTCTTTACGGTGGTTTCGTAGGACCGTGACGAAACATCGAAATTAAGTGGGCCGTTTACAAGTGCTTTAGCGAGGTCCAGCAGGTACTCAGGGCACGTTCGTCGCGTCGCTCCGTGGGGGATGAGATCCTGCCTGTAACCTGCAACGTGCCATCGCACGCCATAGACATCTTCTGCCGATGCATTGGTTACTTGCTTGTGGAAGCAGGTACTCAGGTAGGCTGGTGGCGGTTTCGCTTTGGACAAGATAGTCTTCGAACATCCATGAGAGCGGGGCGCCATCGCCACCTGTGGGCTGGCCTGGAGGGAAGTGGTCAACGAGCTGACCAGGGCAGGCGCACTGCCTCTGAGCGAAAGACGGGCTTGACACCAAGACCAGTGCTGGCAGGACCAGTGGCGCGACAACACCGCGCATCAGCACCTCCGACGCTCAATGATGGCTCCCTCGTTCAAGGTAGGCAATCTACGCTGCGCGGGTCAAGATAACGGCCGAAGCGGAAGCACGGCCGGCTACGGGCGGGTTCGTTCGGCTCTTATTCTCTTTCGTCGCCATAGGCCAGAAGGCCGCAGACGTACTCCACGCTGGCGCCGTAGGCCCAGGCGTCGCCGGGAGCCCGATCAGGCAGACGGGTGCGGGCGATGCGGTGCTTTAGTTCCTCGGTCGCTTCATTGGGGATGGAGAGAATGAACGGGGTCGGCACCGGGCGGCTCCTGCGCGAAGGGCCGGGATGATGCGCCGCGGGACCAGGGCGGGGAAGCGTGGAATCTCTTTGCACGCAGACGTGGCGAGGCACATATCGGGCCGGTATGCGTGTGATCGAAGTGCATAACCCGACCAAGCGATACGGCGAGGTGCTGGCCGTCGATGGGATTTCGTTTTCGGTGGCGCCGGGCGAGACGGTCGGGCTGCTGGGCGGGAACGGGGCGGCCGCCCAGGGGGGGCGGGTATGGCTTGCCTGCGGGCGGACCTTGGCGATGCTGGTGCAGGTGCTGAACGAAGACCTGTTCGGGGGCGCGGTGTTCGCGTTCCGCAGCCGTCGCGGCGGGATCGTCAGCGTACCGCCACGGCCTTGAGGATAGTGATCGCGATCTACCGCAAGGCCGGGCTGAAGCTGCCGGGAGTGCGGTAGGCTGGCCGCTATGGGCGGGCAAGTCGAAGTCGGGTTTGCGCGCGGGAACGTCGAGCTGACGAGTAGCTGGCGGATGGTCCCTCCGCCTTCGCTCCAGCATTTCTGCTGATCCCCGCCGGGGCTGGCGTTGTCCCCCGGAGGTCTGATGGATGGGGGAGAAATCCCCCATGCAGAAACCCCCAACAAAAACCCCACCTGAACCCACGCCGGTCTGCGGCTTGCAGAATGGCCGCCTACTCATGCAGAAACCAGTTGGTTATTGTTTGCTGCCGGTTTCCCGAGGCCGCGCAGCCTCAAGCCGGATCGAGGCAACATAGGGGGCAACAGCCGCGCGGATTTTGGGTGCTGGACAACCCAAATCGACGACTACTCGATCAAGAGCTGCAGTCTGACTCTTCACCGTAAGCAGTCTAATCATAAGTTAGCGTCCTTGGACATGGTGGAGATTCGGCTGGCGCTGCCGGTGTAAGGGGCGGTGTAGCTAGGAGGCGGCCATCGGACCGGTCGGCTATGGTGGAGATGTGCAACTTCACCCCAACCGAGAGAGGACCCGATGGCCGAGGAGAGATTGGCGCTGACCGAGCTTCTGGAGAAGGCCGGCGATGGTGATTTCCTGCGCAGCGTGGCGGAGGCGGTGCTGCAGCTGCTGATGGAGGCGGACGTGGACGGCCTGGTCGGTGCCGGCCGTTATGAGCGCAGCGGCGAGCGCACGACCTGGCGCAACGGCTTTCGCGACCGCCTGCTCGACACGCGGCTTGGCCGGTTGCAGCTGCGCATCCCGAAGCTGCGCCAGGCGCATCGTCGGCTGGTCGATGGCCATGACACTCGCCCAGCAACTGGTGCTTGATGCGTTGAACATGGCGCTGGTGACGCGACGGCCGAAGGACGTGATCCATCACTCGGATCAGGGCTCCCAACTCCTCTTTAAAGGTGTTGCGACGACCATTTGAGTCCAGGCAATACACCTCGATCGAATTCGGCCGCCGCTGCCGTGAAGCCGGCGTGCGCCCCTCGATGGGCTCGGTCGGAGATGCGTACGACAACGCCATGTGCGAGAGCTTCTTCGCCACGCTCGAGTGCGAGCTTCTCGCACGCCGTCGGTTGCAGACACAGGCCGAGGCACGAAGCGCGGTCTTCGCATTCATCGAAAGCTTCTACAATCCGCGCCGCCGTCATTCGTCGATTGGGTATCTTTCACCGATCGACTACGAGCACCGGTGTCAGGAACGACCGGCGATCCCGACCCACGCCAGCCTGCCGTCGTGCTCGCGGCCGTCAAGGACAAGCCCTGCGGGCGGCCCCGAAGAGGGGCCGTCCTTGACCGCCGCTGCGCGCGACGGCCGCAATCGCTTGCGGGCCGGGACGGAAGAATGGCTCCGCCGGGGGCCGAACTGAAGAATGACTTGATGCAGGAGAACAACATGGCGTCACATCAGATCGCTTGAAGCCAAATTCCCACCCGTCCACGAAAGCGGGGCAGGTCCATCTCCCTAGCTTGTCATGGTTTTTGACCCACAGGGATTTGGCGCGAGTACCCGCAACAGTGCCGTACAGAAAATTGCCGCGTGTTCTCCCTTTGACAATTTGCAAGGTCGGATCCCACTTTCGCAGTGAGAACCCCATCCGCCCCGGCGGAGTCTGCCCGCCGCAGCTCATCCACGGCGACTTGGGTAGCCTCGGGCGATTGCGGACTTCGGGGCCGTAATGGCCGTGTTATTGGCCGGGATTGAGTTCTCGGGTGGCGCCTAGGCGCAACGTGGATCGCTCCCTCGGCGGGGAAAAATCGAAGTCTCTAGGTCACGAGTTCGTGAGATGGCCCACAGGTAGCTTGCGTGTCTAAAAGGTTACTGGCTCGCTAACGGCTTAGCGACACGATGACGCAATAAAGTGTCACCAAGGAAACTTCGGAGGGGACAGGCATGAAAGGTCGTCGGCTTCTTGCCGGGACAGCGCTCGCGCTAGGTGCCGGACTTATCGCCTCATCATCATTCGCACAACCGATTGATACAGCACGGATTGCCGCGGGCAGCCCGAATGACTGGCTGAGCTATCACGGTTCTTACAACGATTGGAACTACAGCGGGCTCGATCAGATCAACACGAATAACGTGCAGAATCTGTCGGTGGCGTGGATCCACGTTCCCGGGCATTCGACTCGCGGACTGCAATCGATACCGCTCGCGGCCGATGGGGTGCTTTATTATACGGGATCATACAGCCGGGTGTTTGCCCTCGATGGCGCGACTGGCCGCGTGATCTGGTCGTATACGCCCCAGCTGGATGAGGAGTTGGTCGCACGCCAGACACATTCGCCCTATAACCGCGGCCTCGCGATGGGCGAGGGCAAGGTTTTTGTCGGGACTGTGGATGGGCGCTTGATCGCCCTGGATATGAAGTCCGGGAAACCGCTCTGGGACACCAAGCTTGAGAATTCTGAGAAGCTCACGGTCGGATTCACCGGCGCACCACTTTATGCCAACCATACCGTGGTGATCGGCAGCCAGGGCGGTGAATGGCCGGGCCGGGGTCCGATCTTCGCCGTGGATGCGGCGACAGGAAAGGTGAAATGGACGTTCGTGACCGTCGGCGGCACCCCGGACGCGATGAAAACCTGGGGGCATGATTCCTGGCGCACCGGGGGTGGAGGCGGATGGATGCCCGGCACCTACGACACATCCACGAACACGGTCTATTGGGGCACCGCCAATCCGTCGCCGCTCTACGATTGGGCCGGATCCGACTGGATGAACACCGGCGCCCGCCCGGGCGACAATTTGTACACCACCTCGGTGCTCGGGCTCGACCTCGATACCGGAAACCTGAAATTCTATCATCAGGAACTACCGCACGATACGTGGGACTTCGATAGCGCGATTGGTGAGTTTGTGCTGCTGAACTACAATGGCCAGCGCTATATCGTGCACCCCAACAAGAGCGGGTTTGTGTTCGTTTATGATCCCCAGCTCAAGCTCCAGAACGTCTATCCGCTGGTGAGGAACTACAATTTCGTGAAGGGGATCGACCCGAAGACAGGGGAGCTGATAGGCCGCCGCGACTTCACAGCGGGCAAACAAAGCGAGCCGCTTTGCCCGGCGATTAACGGCGGCGTGAGCTGGAATTCCGGCAGCTATGACCCGCAAACCGGGCTTTATTACAAAATCGCAAACGAATGGTGCATGGATCTGGAGGTGGTGAAAACGCAGCCGGTTACGGAACCCGTCGCCCAGCTCAACATTGGCGCGAATTTCAAGACCGTTCCCCCGCCAAGCGGCCAGATTTACGGCCATCTGGATGCGCGTGATCCACTCACCGGCGCAAAGAAATGGGAAATCCGCTTTCCGGAACCGCCCTTGTCCAGCATCCTGACGACCGCGGGCAATCTTCTGTTCGTGCCGGACAGCCGTGGAATCCTGCATGCCTACGATGCCTCGACCGGGGGCGAGCTCTGGAACCATAACGACGGCCTTGGCCACCAGGGCGGGATCATGAGCTACTCCGCAGGAGGCAAGCAGTATATCGCCGTGACAGCGGGCTTCGGCGGCATGCTCAGTGACGATTACGCGCCGACCTTTGGCGAGCCGTACAAGAGCATGCCACGAGATGAGGGGGTGCTTGTGGTCTATGCGTTGAAATAGCCGATGTCTTCGGGAGCGGTATGTGGCTGCTCCCGAGCTCTCGTTCGCGATGGGCAGTTTCTTCAATGAAGGCTTTGCTTATTCCTGCGGCGGTGTTGCTGATAGCGGCGGCACCGCCTGGCCCCGGCAAATCGACCCTGAATGTGCCGCAGTTGTTTGCGACAACCTGTGGCTGGTGCCACGCGGACGGTGGCCGGGCCGCCGGGCGCGGTCCGCAACTGATGAACACCACCCGCAGCGATGATTTCATTCGCTTCCGGATCAAGCATGGTAAGGAAGGCGCCATGCCTGCTTTCGGCTCCCAGTTCAGCGATGCTGATATTGACGCGATCATTCACTACATCCGCAACTTGAAGCCTGAGGGTCAGGGAAAAACATAGTAATGCGCGCCCGGCATTTTGCGCTTCCAGTAATGGCGGCCGTCGCGGCCACTTGCATCGCCAGCAGCTCTTATGCGCGCAGCTTGGCTGCGATCCAGGAGAGCGGGACCATCCGGATGTGCGCCCATCCCAACTCGCTACCTTTCGCCAGCCGCACCGCGGAGCCACCGGGGTTCCAGGTAGAAGTCGGTGAGGCGCTGGCCAAGTCGCTCGGCGTTTCGCTTGTTACCGACTGGATCCTGATCTCGTATCAGGTGCCGCGGACAAATTGCGACATCATGCTGGATATGCTCGCCGCTCCGGATTACACACCGGATTTCGGCATCAAACTTTCCAAACCGTATTACCGGAGCGGAGTAGCGCTGGCGGCGCCGCCGGAGAGCCCGATCACTTCCTTCGCAGCGCTGAACGAGCATACGAAAGTGGGCGTGCAGACGGGCTCCTTAGCCGCGATGATTCTTGATAAACGACATGTCCCTATTTCAGTCTTCGGCTTCGATGACGATATGCTCGCCGCCCTGGCCGATGGGGAAATCGCTGCCGCCGCCGTCTCGCCAGTCAGCGCGGGCTACTATAACCTTCAACATCCTGAGCATCGGGTTGTGATCCTGCCTCCCGGTGAGGCGGAGCACGATCTGGTGTGGAACGTTGCAGTTGGTATGCGCCATCCCGATCCCGCACTGCGGAACGCGATCGACGAGGCGCTGGGCCATTTGCAGGCGGACGGGACGCTACAACGGATCTACGGCCGATACGGGGTCACGTTACAGGCGCCGCAGTAGGATGGTCGGGCCAATCGACTGCCCGGTCTTATGGACCGGGATGCCCCACCTGCCGGTCCCGCATATCCGGGGTTCCGACAACGGGCTGGCTTGTTGGTGGCGGCTGGCCAGATCGTGCGGAGAACTCCGGCGTGACGGAAGGGCTAAGTTCCCAACATCCGAACGACGGTCCCCAAGCGGTTTCCACTCTGAAGCAAAGGCGGCACGTGAATAAGAGTTGTCGGTGGGGAGTTCGGATTCCTGGTCTGCATTCACCAAATTCCTGAACACTTCTAGGGAGGTAACAATGAACCGACGCAGATTTCTGGCGACAACGACGGCTGCCGCGACGGCTGCGACCGCGGCCGCTGCGGCGACCGTAACGCCGTTCGGCGAAACGGGCGCTCCACTCAGTCTAACCCCGCCGCTGCCCTTGGGGCCGCTGTCCGGGAGCCGCTATCCGGATCCTCACATTGAGTTTATGAAAAAGCCCCCGGTTTCGTTCGGGGCTACCGGTTTCCCGGCCTTCGCCGGTACGGCGGCGGTTGAGCGCGTCGCGACCGGGATGCGCTGGTGCGAGGGCCCGGTTTACTTCCCGGCTGGACGCTACGTGCTGTTCAGCGACATTCCCAACAACCGCATCATGCGCCTATGCGAGGATGACGATCACCTGAGCGTATACCGCCGGCCATCGATGAACTCGAACGGCAACACCATTGATCGGGAAGGACGTCTGATCACTTGCGAACATAGCGGCCGACGGGTCACCCGGACCGAACTCGACGGCTCGATCACTATCATCGCCGACAAGTACAATGGCAAGAAGCTGAACTCGCCGAACGATGTGGTTGCGGCTTCCGATGGTTCGATCTGGTTCACCGATCCAATCTATGGCATCGGCGGCTATTATGAGGGCATCAAAGCCGCGCCTGAGCAGGAAAAGCATAACGTCTTCCGGGTGGATCCGAAATCTGGTGAGATCAAGGTCGTCGTCGATGACTTCGTCGAGCCCAACGGCATTCTCTTCTCGCCTGACGAAAAGAAGCTCTATATCATCGATACCGGCTTCACGGACGGGCCGGACAACCCGTCGCACATCCGCGTGTTCGACGTGGATGTTGAGTCCGGAAAGGTGTCGAACAGCAAAGTCTTTGCGGAAATGCCCAAGCCCAGCATTACCGACGGGATGCGCTGTGACACCGCCGGGCGCGTTTGGTGCTCCGTGGGTTGGGGCGATCCGAACGAGACCGGCGTGCGCTGCTACACTCCAGGCGGCGATCTGCTCGGCAAGATCCACCTACCGGAAACTGTCGCCAACCTCACCTTCGGCGGTCAGCAACGAAATAGACTTTACATCGCCGCCTCGACATCGCTGTATGCAGTCTACACGAGTGCGCAGGGCGCTCTGAAGCCATGATCCAGCTCCGAGCGTTTCCCTGAGGATCAGGGGGGCGACGCCAAGGTCCAACACAAGTGGCAAGACCGGGTGATCGACAATCAGAGTTCGACGGAGAGGAGGCATTCGCCAACCGGCACGGCGCCGGCCTGGCGGGGCTTCTCTGGCGTTGGCGGCCGCCGCTGTTGTTGCTACAGGCTGCTTCAGCCTGCTCGGCTGTTTCTTCTTTCCCGGGGCCGAGGGGCACCAGCGCAGCCGAACATGGCGGACACATCTGAAGGTGTGTGTCCGGTTGTCCGGTGTCGGGGCTGGCCGTGCCGTGGACGTGAACACACGCGGCGTCGAACTGTAAGAGCTACCACGGAGCGGCCCATCCCGGCTCCATCCGGGGCCGGGCCGCGCAGCCGCCTGAAGTCGGCGGCCCTTTGGCTTCGACCCCTCCCCCCGCCACCTTCCCTTGGGGGCAAGGGGAGGGCGGGATTAATTCTCTCCGCAGGTGAAGCGGAGGTGGAACGTTGCAGTCGGTATGCATCACCCCGATCCCGTACTGCGGAACGCGATCAATAAGGTGCTGGGCCGCTTGTAGGTAGGCGCGACGCTGCAGCGGTTCTACAGCCGGTGCCCGCGTCACGTCGCAGGCGTCGCAGTAGCCCAAGAGCCTATTGCGAAACTGGTTTCCGTTTCTGTACGGCGCTCGTGGTCGCCTGAGGAGCTGGGTGTTGGGACGGCGCGGCCTGCTGGCTTCCGACCTCGGTTCTGGGCGAGAACCCCTTTGGACCGGTCACCTGTGTTGTCGCCTGAGATGCCGGGACCTGCGAAGGGGCCGCCTGTGGCTGCATCGTTTGCCCTTGGGTCTGCGCAAGGGCCGGATAGCCGCAGGTCAGCATTAGTCCGACGAGTGCCCCGAAAACCAATATCCTGCCGGTGTCCATAGAAGCTCTCCCGTGTTTGGATACTATGGAACCCCGTGGCCCCGGCTCGGTTGGATGTTCCTGACTTCTTGTTCAGCGGAATGTCGAAGTTCGAAGTTGTAAACGCATTTGTCGCGCCCGGCCGCGCGTGCCTGCAAAGGGGGTGGGTTTGTCCCTGCGGCTACTGCGCAGCCACGACTGCCCCTCAACGGCGTACGATATTCTTTCGTATCGAAACACATTTCCCAAATAAGCGTTGGGCGCATCGCAACCGGAGTCCATGTGGAAGGTCAGTCCAATTGTGTAACCACAACGTTGCATCCGTGAACGCATCGGCCCTGCTTCACCGCTAAATCTCGGCGATTGCGCTCCCCCGCAGTTGCTGACCCCCACACTTGCGCGGCACTTGCCGCGCCCAGCCCAGGCGTCCACCCAACGCTGGGAAACGAAAGCGCGTGCGATCGAGCAGCCGGACGCCTGGAGCGCCCAACAAGCCTCCCACCATTTGCGCACCAGTCGGGCGACGCTCAGGACGCCGTGGCGGTCGCACTTCCGGCAGGCCACCTCCAGGCGGTCCGTTCGTTCTGCCACCTCGGCCAGCATGATGACGGTGCTCATTAGGGACGCTGCTGCTTTCCCTCCGCCAGCACCTTCGCCGCCGCCTGCTGGCGCTCCATCGCCGTCAGCGCCGCCCCCTTGCCGACGATGCGGCGGGTAAGCCGCGGCCACCCGGGGCGCCGAGGGCGCTTCGGCGGACGGGCGGTGACGATGCGGCGGGTCACGGCTCTAAACGCCAGTGTGCAGCGGCAACGCCACATACCCCTCATCGTTGTGGAGATTGAAACTGGTCGCGATGCCAATTCCGGTCGGGGTGTGGGTGGAGTTCCGATACACGGTAAAGCTATCTCCGCTCACATCGAGCCGGTCCGCGATCTTGTTCCCGTTCCACAGGGTCAGCACATCATTCGAATAATCGTAGGAAGTTGCTGCCAGCCCGACCAGATATGCACTACCACCATCGCCCACTTCGATGTGCCCGAAGAAGGTGGATGGATTGTCAATCCGCAGATTGCTATTGAAGATATCACTACCCTTGGACAACTCAAAGGTCTGGCCGCTCCCGACCAGCCCATGCACCTGCACCTGTGAGCTTTCGCCAATGAAAGACATCCCCGTGCCGCCCAAAACCTTAGTGTTTATGTCGATAGTGCCGTAGAGGGCATCCATTGTGCCGTTGTTATTGAGAATTGCGCCGTTGAAGGTGACGCTGCCATCGTTTACCGACAGGCTGTTCAGGTTCATAATGCTGAAATTATCGGTCTGCGTAGCGGTAAAGGAAGAGACAGCATTGCCTGTGCCCGTAACATTATCACTGGCGATGTTCACAGGCAGGGTGAAATCGAGATTGACCGTAGTAGGCGCGGCGGTGGCAGTCTGCGTGATATCGTAAGATATGCCGCGCAAAGTCTCGGTGGTGCTGGAGTTGAAGTTGAGATCGGTTGTCATGATGTGTGTTCCCCCTTTTTACCTAGATCGCTACGAACGCTAGCGCCGCGGCGAACGCCACCACGATGGCGATGGCGATAGCGGGGATCGTCGCTCTAAAACGTAAACTGTCCAGTTCAGGCCCAAGCGGTGCCACGACCGCTCCGAAGGCCGCTCCGACTGCGACGCAGGCGACGAATTTCGCCCACGTTGTCCACCTCGCCAGATCGGGCACCGGCGGACGGTCATCGTTGGCTGCCGGGGTCATGACGACCGCCCAGCTCGGCCGCCAGCCGATAACAGAGCGCCAGCAGCGCAGCGTTCGCCGCCCTTTCGGCCGATAGTGCGGCGCACAATTCGCCGATTGTCCATTCGCAGTCGCGCTCATCCAGCGTCGGCGGCTGCGGGTATGGCAGGCACAGCTCGGGCTCATCCGGATTACCGAACATTTTCCGGTCCTCCCACTCGTTTTGGCTTGTCAACGCCTTGAAGCGGCGCGGCGGGAGGCTATATAGCGCAATGTCGAATGCCATTCAATAGGGAATTTAAGTGATTAATGCCAAACTAGACGAATCGAAACGGAAACCGCCTATGCTGCGCGGTGTGGGGCGCAAACCGACCGTGAAGCCAGTGCTGCAACTGTCGCTCAACCTGACCGGGGAGCTACGCGACGGGTTGCTCACGTATCAGCGGCGGCTTGGAGTCAGCAGCATGGCTGAGGCGGCCCGCATTCTGCTCCGCCGGGCGCTTGTGACCGAGGGCATCGTGCGTGAGGAGCCGCGCGATGAGTAGCAGGTGGCGCCCCACCCACGTCTACGTAGTGACCTGCCCGCTCCTCAGACTGCAAAAGGTAGGGGCCTCGCGGAGCCCGATTGACCGGCTGGACGGTCTGCGGAGTGAGTTTGCCCGCTTGCTTCTGGTCGGCACGAATTCGCCAGCAGTTCGGTGCCTGGATCTGGTCAAGCAGTGGTCATGCCACGACGCCGCGGCGGTCGAAATCGCCGCGCACGGTATCCTTCAGGACGATTGGTACGCCCAGGAGTGGTTCGATGTCACCGTGGACGAAGCCACTGAAGTGGACCCCGAATTTGGGACCACCCGCTAAGCTATAAACCGAACCGGTTCCGTCCATGCTACACGGAGCGGAACATGAGCAGAACCCGACGCAGGATCGATGCCGCGCTGAAGGCGAAGATCGCCCTGGAAGCGCTGAGGGAAGACGCGACAGTGGCCGAGCTGGCGGTGCGTTACCAGGTGCATCCGACACAGATCTACGCCTGGAAGAAGCAGCTGCTAGAACATGCCGAACGGGTTTTCCGGACCGGGACAGACGACGGGCAGTCGGCCAAGGAAATCGCCCACCTGCACGCCAAGATCGGCGAGCTGGTAGTGGAGCGGGATTTTTTAGCGCGGAGGTCCGGCAGATGAGCGCGGCGGGCCGGAGAGCGATGCTCGATCGCGGCCACGGACAGCTCTCAGTACGGCGACAATGCGCGTTGCTTGGGCTGGCGCGCTCGGGTGTTTATCGGGCGAAGCCGGAGCATGACGCGGATGAGCTGTTACTGATGCGACGGATTGACCCGGTGTTCGTCGCGTGGCCGTTCTATGGCTCGCGGCGGATCGCGGCGACGCTGAGCACGGGCGGGGAGAAGGTAAACCGCAAGCGGGTGCAGCGGCTGATGCGGGTGATGGGGATCGCGGCGCTGGGGCCGAAGCCGCGCACCAGCAAGCCAGGGCCTGGACACAAAATCTACCCGTATCTGCTCCGGGACGTGCGGATCGAGCGAGTGAACCAGGTATGGTGCGCGGACATCACCTACATTCCGATGCGGCGTGGGTTCCTGTATCTGGTGACAGTGATGGATTGGTGGAGCCGCGCGGCGCTGTCGTGGCGGCTGTCGAACACGATGGACGCGGGGTTTTGCGTGGACGCACTAGTCTTACTGTGTCATAAGTTCCTGCGCGACGTGACGCGCTGGCAGCAAGGGCAGCGCGGAAGAGTTTGCACCAATGCATGAGCGATCGCGATCCGGACCGTAGCGATGGAGTTGGAGACATGGCGCTCAGGTCTGATTGGGGGATCCGCGGGGTCGGTAACTGCGGGGTAGGCGAGGCGTTTTGAAGGTTGGGGCTCGAGGTTCTGCTGAGGGGGGAATCGCACTCCGTTCGGAGATCAGGAATCCGTAAGCCGCGATCGCCAGCGTGGCGTGATGATGAAAGCCACGCCAGCCGCGCCCTTCATAGTGGCCGAGCCCAAGTTCCTGCTTCAATTCCTGATAGTCGCGCTCAATCCGCCAGCGCAGTTTGGCCAGATTGACCAGATTCCGCAGCGGCATATCGGCCGAGAGCGTCGACAACCAATATTTAGTTGGCTCTGTTTCTGCCTTCGGCCATTCGATCAAGCACCATTCTTCCGGTCTCGGGCTGGTGCGATAATAGTCACGGTGCGCGGGCCGCACCCGTACCGCAGCAAAACGAGACGTCAGCTTGGCGTTGCTGCCTTCGCGCCAAGTGACGCTGTGCCACTGCTGTTTCGGCAACCTCCGTGCCAATTCCTTGACAGACACCGGCTTATGCTTCGCATCGCGTCGCACCAGCTTCGGCGGGCGCCCATTTCCGCTCCAGCGTTTCGGTCGCTTCGGCGCCGTGCCCGGAGCCCAGAGGCTGGTCGAAGATGGGATACCAGCGACATAGCGCAAGCCAAGTTCGGTGATGCCATCGCGGAACTCGGTATCGACGCCATAGCCTGCATCCATCAGCACAGTCGCCGGTGGCACGCCAGCCAGCAGCGCCGATTGGATCTGCCCCAGGGCGATTTGTGGTTTGGTCTGGAACGCAATGTCATCGGGAATGCCTGCCTTGGCGCGTCGGGCCGCGTCATTGGCCCACACCTCCGGCAGATACAGCCGGTACGCGATCGGCAGGCTGGCGTGGCCGTTGGCGACTGACAGACTCACCGCGACCTGGCAGTTTTCCTGTTTGCCGAGCTGACCACAATACTGCCTCGCGACGCCAACCGAATGCGTCCCCTTCTTGGGAAATGCGGTATCGTCGATAATCCATGCACGGATCGCGCCGTGCTGTTCGATGGAGGGCAACACTTGCTGACGCACGACGTTGAGCACCGGCTCGTCCGACCAGTCGGCTTTGGCGACAAGATGATGCAGCGATTGGTGCGTCGCCTGCACCCGTGCGGGTGCTACACGGGCGGCCATCGGTTCGATGCTCTTCCGCGGGCCGGGCAACACCAAACCAGTACAGTAGGAATGGAACGGTGCCGCTCGGTCGGCGTGTCCAAGCGTCGCTGTCAGTGCCTCAACATAGGCCGCGAATTGTGATTTGCCGCCTTGTCTGTCGGATTCGAGACCCACACTCCGCCTCCGCGAGTGAGAATCTCCATCTGTACACACCGAGAATCGAATCGTACAAGGGGATTTTTATGACACAGTAAGACTAGAGGACGCCCTGCGACGACACGGCCGGCCGGAGGTGTTCAACACGGACCAGGGCAGCCAATTCACCGGTGACGCATTTGTCGGCACGCTGCTTGGGGCCGGGATTGCAGTGTCGATGGATGGCCGAGGTCGGTGGATGGACAACGTGTTCATCGAGCGGCTGTGGCGCTCGCTCAAGCATGAGGAGGTTTACTTGAAGGACTATGCGGACGCGCGCGAAGCGCGGCTGGGGATCGGCGCGTGGATGGAGTTCTACAACGAGCTGCGCCCGCATCAGGCGCTGAGACATCACATGCCGATGGCGGTGTGGCGGGCCGGCCTGGCGGGCACGGCTGTGGATATGCCGCCTCGCTTGGACAACGCTGGCGCGTTGCCCACATATCCACAGCCGCCACAACAGCAGGAAGAGGTTTATGGTTAGCTTGAAAGAAGGGAGAACGAGAGCCGGACGGGGGCTGTAGCTAAGCAGCGGGCCAAATTGGTCCCATAGGTGGGGTCCACCTCACTCTCGTGGATAGCGGGGCGCTAAGCCTCCCCTATTTCCGGCCTCGCGGCAATTCGATCTGCTGCCCCGTACCCAAGCGACAGGGGTTGGCCGCGTTCCAGACGTTCCGCGCCGGTCGTCCGCTCATCGACATGGCGTTGGAGGCTGAGGGACTGCCCCCGCCGGAGCGCGGTGAGGATGAGTGACACGCCGAATGAGTAGAATAGTTATTTGGTCCTTGATCGTGGGCACCGCTATGACAGCGACACCAGCAAAGCTTTACGGGCAACAACCGTCTAGGGAAGTAGCTTGGGAATACGGTTATGTAGGAACTGTCGCAACTCTTTGCGGGGCGCGTTCTTCATCATGGGGCACCATGGTAGATCATTTTTTTAGCCGTACCCCATTCTTTCAGGATTTCGAAAATGGAACGTTATTAGCATATATGTCGTGGCATCACCCTGGGGAGGATTTGGGAAAAGATTGTTCAACAGCAGAGGGAAGTTGGTGGCTTACCCAGCTTGATTTGATAGAAGCAGCAGAAGCTAAAGCTACTGGATTGAACCCGTAGGTGCTGGGGCTCTAGCCCGGCTGAGATCCGCACCGCGATCCGGGTTGCGGTCGAAATCGAGTTGGTAGCCGAAATTCCTAGAAAATCCGCGCGGGTGCCGCTATAGTTGCATTCTCCTTCTTTCTTGGAACACCTTCAGGCCGTCCATCCGGGCGGCCTTTTTTTGTTGTGTGGTCGGAGGACCACAGTAAGCGAAGTGCTGGGGCCCTTCTTTCGCTAAAGGCGCGGATGTGCTCGCAGATCCGGCGCAACGGCTTCGAGCTAACATTATGGATGACTTTAATGCTGACGCGAAGGATCGCTTCGGCGGATTGAGATTTTGACGGGACCAGGGCGCCGCCGGCACTGGTCGGCGGCGGAGAAGGCGCAAATTGTAGCCGAGACGCTGTTGCCGGGAGCTTCGGTCAGCGAAGTGGCACGGCGCTGGCAAGTGTGTTCTCAGCAGGTTTTCACGTGGCGGCGCGAAGCGCGGGCTGGACACTTGGCCTTGCCTGCGGAGGCAGTAACAAACGGTGAGACGAGTTTCTTGCCGATTGTCACGGAGATGAGGCCAGAGGGGCACAACAACGGGGGAGTTGGCGCGCCTGCGGCGGCAGACGGCGTTGTCGAAGCATCCATCGGGTCATGCATCGAAATTAGCCCGTCTTCCCCAACTGGCGGGCAAGAGTTCGCGAAGTGATTGATTTTTCGTGGGTGCGGTGGCCAAGGTCGGCACCACGGAGGGTTAGGTCAGACCGCTTTAGAAATGTCTGCCGCAGTGATCCTGGGTAGCGGCTGGGCGGGCAAGCTGATGTTCAGCTGCTGCAGCAGAAGCGCCTGATCTGCTTCGGGCTCCGTATAGCGCGACAGCACGATGGTGCGGCCATCTGTGGTTGGCAAATGCACATCGACCATCTGCATCGCCGCCATCTTCTCCAGCACCGAGCGAGGGGTCAGGCCTGGGGCGAGGTAGCGAAGCCGCTGCTTCAGCGTGACCTGCAGGCAGTATGCGATGAAGGCGACAAAGATGTGGGCTTCGATCCGTTCGTCCGTTTGATGATAGATCGGACGAATTGCCAGGTCGTCCTTAAGTTCTTTGAATGCCTGCTCGACCTCGACCAGTTGCAGGTAGAGCCTCCAGAGTTGTGCCGGATCGCTCCCGGTCAGATTGGAGCGCAGTATGTAGCTGCCCTCCCGGCGGCGTGCCTCCCGCAACTTTTGCCAGTTCAGGCGAAAGCCGAAGGTGTCCGAGGTGACTGCCTCGTCCTTCTTCGGCAATTGGATATCTATGATCCGATAAGCGGCCGGGCCAGCCTCTTTCTTCGCCGCTCCAAGCTTGATCAGCAGCTGATCACGCGTCAGCTTCTGCTGGCGCAGCTCTTTGAGGCGCTTCACCAGCTTCCGCAGTCGCCGTCGCCGCATCGCCTGCTCCTTGTCGCGGCGGGCGCCGCTGCGGGCCAGAACGTAGAGCTCGCCATCCTGTTCGACCAGTTTCGCTTGCACGGCGTCGCGAACCGCGGTCCAGGGAAGCGATACGAAGCTTTGTTCCATCTTGCTAAGCCGTCCGCGCGGCGTTCCCACCAGATAATACATGGGTGTCTCAGAGGCGCGCATCTCGGTCAGCACGTCTTCTGTGGGGACACCACGATCCATGATCCAGGTGCGTCCAATCTTGCCATACTGCGCCTCGATCCGCTGAATGAAGTCGCGCAGTGTCGCCTTGTCCTGGGTATTGCCTGGCATCACCTCGTAGGCCAGCGGGAAACCGTCGGGTGTCACCACCAACGCTATCACCACCTGAACACAATCGGATCACTTGTCACGGCTGCAACCAAAGCTGCGCTTGCCGATCTCAGGCGGATCACATTCGAAATAGGTGCTCGTCAGATCGTACAGCAGAACGTCAAATTTGGCCTGGAATAGCGCTTGCCAACGCTGTTGCAAGAAGCCAAACAGGTCCTGCTTGTGCGCCAGCAGCTTGTCCAGGCAGCGGTAGAGATTGTTCTTGCCAACCAGAGCAAAGTCCTCGCCCAGCAGATCGCCCATCGCACTCCGTTCATACCAGTGCCGGTGCAGTCGCCATTCACTGCCGGGATCAATCAATCGATAGCCGACCAGCGTCTTCAACACATTGAGCCAACGTGTCCCCTCGCGTGAGGCAGTTAGCCGCGCCGACCAGAACTCATCGAGTTCCAGTTACTCCCACAGATCACAGGCCAGCCAACACGCTCCCCATTGCCGCGGTCGGCGTAGCCGCATGCCGCTGAGCCGGACGTGCACCACATCACAGTCCAGCGGTGGCGCCGTACGATCCTCCGGAAACAGCGCGATCTGTCTGGCTTGCCCCCCATCCACGTCAAACGCTTCGATCGTCTGGCACCACGCCGCGCGCTGGCTGTCGTTGATCTCGCCCAGATACAAGACATGTCGCTGCACTGTGCGACCGCCGGCCGCGCGGCGGTTTTCCACGATGCTCCAGTAGCGATGCTCCTTGCCGTCCTTACGGCGAATCTTGTGGCGCAAAAACATGCCGCCAGGCTTCCAAAACCGCCGGCCGTTTCGCAAGCCACTTGGTCGGCACCGCAGCCCGTTTCGGCAAATCGCGCCACACCTTTCCCGCGTTTCTCAGCGACTTATCCGCCGCCGGCGCGGGCAAAATTCCCCCAATCGGCGCCCAGTTGGGAAACCCGGGTTAGGCTGGCCGGAGCGCTGATCCGCGTGACCTCTGGCACCGACTGCGGGTTGCTGGCGGAGGTGTTGCGCGCACTGCGGAGATCGGCACGGAGATGAGGCCAGAGGGGCACAACAACGGGGGAGTTGGCGCGCCTGCGGCGGCAGACGGCGTTGTCGAAGCATCCATCGGATCATGCATCGAAATTAGGCTGGCCGGAGCGCTGATCCGCGTGACCTCTGGCACCGACTGCGGGTTGCTGGCGGAGGTGTTGCGCGCACTGCGGAGATCGGCGGCGTGATCTCGATCCCCTCGGGCGTTCGCGTTCTATTGGCGGCGCGTCCCGTGGACTTCCGCAAGGGGGCGCATGGACTGGCGGCGCTGGCCGTCGAGGTGCTCGGCGAGGACCCGTTCTCCGGCACGGTCATCGTATTCCGTTCCAAGCGCGCCGACAGAATTAAGATCCTGGTGTGGGACGGCAGCGGCCTGGTGCTGGTGTGGAAGCGATTGTCGGCTGGTGCGTTTCGTTGGCCGCCAGTGGTGGATGGGGCAATGAAGCTTTCGGCGCTGGAGTTCGCCGCGCTATTCGATGGCCTGGACTGGACGCGCGTACAAGCGACGAAACGGATTCCCACGCCGAGCGCGGCCGCATAGAATCGCGACGTGATTCGCGTCGTTTCCACAGCAACCGAGGATTTACCTGCCGAGCCCGATGCGCTGCGCGCCTTGGTGCTGACGATGATGGCGGAGCGCAATGCGGCCATTGCCGAGCGCGACACAGCGATGGCCGAGCGCGATGAGCTTGCGACACGCACATCTCGTCTCAGGCGCTTGCCGCTAGCGTTGCGCTAGCCGCTTCAGGGTTGCAATCTCCCGGAACACCTGTCGCCTTGGCCGTGCAGGGCTGCCGACGACTACCGCGTCCGGTTCGATCTCCGAGATGACGCCCGATTGCGCCCCAATCCGTGCCTTGCTGCCGATGGTGACGTGCTCGGCGACGCCAACCTGACCTCCCATCACGACGAAGTCGCCGATCTCGGCCGATCCTGAAATGCCGGCAAGCGCCGCAATCGCGCAGTAGCGACCGATGCGGACCCCGTGGGCAACCTGCACCTGGTTGTCGAGGCGGGTGCCGGTTCCGATCTCCGTATCGCGCAGTGCGCCGCGGTCGATCGTGGTATTGGCGCCGACCTCGACGTCGTCACCCAGAATCACACCGCAGAGCTGCGGGGTGGTCCGGAAGCCGCGTGGGGTGATGCTGAAGCCGAACCCCTCCTGGCCGATGCGGGCGCCAGGGTAGACATACACCCGGGCGCCGAGCACGGCGTGGCTGATGCTGGCATTCGGACCGACGCGGCAATCGGGGCCGAGCACGACGCCGCTGCCGATCACCGCCCCGGGTCCGATCCTGCATCGTGCGCCGATGGTTGCCCCTGCGCCGATGTGTGCAAGAGCGCCGATTTCGGCGGAGGGATCAATGGTTGCGGTCTCGGCCACCACAGCCGAAGGATGGATGCCTGCCTCGGCCGCTGGAACCGGATGGAACAATGCCGCAGCCTGTGCCCAGCTTGCCCACGGGTCGGCCACCACCAGCGCCACCGTGCCGGGCGGCACCCGGCCTTGCAGATCGGCGCTGACTAGAACCGCGCCGGCACGGGTTCGCTCAAGCACCGGCGCGTGTCGGGCACCACCCAAGAAGCTCAGCTGATCCGGTCCAGCAGCCTCCAGCGAGGCGAGGCCACTGAGCAGCAAGTCCGACACTGGTGGCTCGCACCCTACAGCCGCCGCGACAATGGCCAGTGCGTGTGGTCCGGTGCTGGCGAAGAACCTTGGATTGCCGACAGGGTTGCTTGGGATCAATCGCTCTCTCCAGTCTGCCTCGTGTCAGGCACAAGCCGGCCGACCTGGCACCCTATACCATGACGGCGCGACCTACCTTGGTCGCGCGTCCTGCTCGATGGATCGCCGAACCTGCCGACCGAGAGCTTGGAACGAGATACTCGAGCCGTGTTGTCGCTGACATTCCGTTCATTGTCACGGGCACCGCGTTTTGAATTGCCGCGGTTATTTCAGCTCGGACCCTTAGGCCAGCACCAGCCTACTGCTCCCCCGGCAGCTTCAGCCCAGCCTTTCGATAAAACCCAATCAGCATCCTGAGCTCGCTGATATCCAGCCGCTTCATCGCCTCAACCATCTGCTCCTCCTCAGCGCGCTGCGCCGCCACATCCAGCGAGCCAGCCATGTGCATGCTCTGCTCCGGCCGGCCCCAGGCGCGATCTAGGAGCGCTATAGAGGCCGCGATGCTGGCGCGGGCGTCGGTCGAGTGCATCCATCGCGTGAGAACCTCGATCGCCGGCAGCGATTGTGCGCGGGCTGCTTCGAGCACTTCGGCGGGAATGACTGGCCGATGGCCGCCGCCGTTGTAGCCGGACGGATTGCCGGATTGGCCGGGCTTGAACGACGTGCGCGTCGCATGCTGGGGCATTGTCAGAGCCTAGTGGCTGCCTGGCTTTAGGTAGGCACCACCACCTCCTATTTCGATCTGCAGCGCCGCTTGGCGCGGTTCCGCGCGCGGCGGGCGTGCACCAACGCAGACGACGGTCTTGCGAGCCACATAGCGCCGCTGCCGCAGGGTGCTGGGCGAGGGGTTGGCATCGCGCGGTCGGCCGCCTTTGGGAGAGGCCGGTGCGGACAGGGGATCGTGATGCGTCAGGATCCGTCTTCTACGGCGAACCAATGCCCACCAGGCGGACGGCCCGGGGATGCCCAACCCTCCCCCGGCGCGCTCGCCAGCGCAGCTATGTGGCTCGCAAGGCGCGTCGGTTGGCCCGGCCCGCGGGTTCCCACGCAGTTTCGCGCGCGGCCGTTGCGCCTTGCATTCGCCGCCGACAGCAGATAAACCCTTGGCACTCTTCTGAGGAGAGTGCCAGCGGGTTCACGGATCACCCAGCGGACCCCATGCAAAAGCAATGGAGGGAGCAGTCAAAATGAAGTTTCGTCCCCTGCATGACCGTGTCGTGGTCCGGCGTATCGAAGCCGAGGAAAAGACCGCGGGCGGCATCATCATCCCCGATACAGCAAAGGAAAAGCCGATTGAAGGCAAAGTCATCGCCGTCGGCCCTGGGGCTCGTAACGAACAGGGTCAGCTTGTGCCGATGGACGTGAAGGCAGGCGACCGGATTTTGTTCGGCAAGTGGTCGGGCACAGAGGTGAAGATTGACGGTGAAGAGCTCCTGATAATGAAAGAGTCCGACCTCATGGGCATCGTGGAACACACCACTACCCGCAAGAAGGCCGCCTAGTTCAGCGGCCTCTCCCCTCATCCTGATTGAAGCAGAGGAGTAAACAACTATGGCTGCCAAGGACGTCAGGTTCGGTGACGATGCCCGCCAGCGCATGTTGAGGGGGGTGGACATCCTCTCAGACGCGGTGAAGGTCACGCTCGGCCCGAAAGGGCGCAATGTCGTGCTCGACAAGAGCTTCGGCGCGCCGCGCATTACCAAGGACGGTGTGACGGTCGCGAAGGAAATCGAGCTTTCCGACAAGTTCGAGAATATGGGCGCGCAGATGGTCCGCCAGGTGGCTAGCAAAACGAGCGAGATTGCGGGCGACGGTACCACCACCGCAACGGTGCTCGCACATGCCATCGTCCGCGAGGGGGCGAAAGCCGTAGCCGCTGGCATGAACCCGATGGACCTGAAACGCGGCATCGACAAGGCAGTGAATGCCGTTGTCGAGGAGCTGAAGAAGAACACCCGGACGATCACCACCCCGGCCGAGACCGCTCAGGTCGGCGCTGTCGCGGCTAATGGCGACACCGAGGTGGGCAAGATGATCTCCGAGGCGATGCAGAAGGTGGGCAATGAGGGCGTGATCACGGTCGAGGAAGCCAAGGGCATCCAGACCGAGCTCGACGTGGTCGAGGGCATGCAGTTCGACCGCGGCTATGTCTCGCCCTACTTCATCACCAACGCCGAGAAGATGATTGCCGAACTGGATCAGCCTTACATCCTGATTCACGAGAAGAAGCTCTCCGGCTTGCAAGCGATGCTGCCGCTGCTGGAAAGTGTGGTGCAATCTGGCAAGCCGCTGCTGATTGTCGCCGAGGATGTCGAGGGTGAGGCTCTCGCCACCCTGGTGGTGAACAAGCTACGCGGCGGTCTGAAGGTCGCGGCTGTGAAGGCGCCTGGCTTCGGTGATCGTCGCAAGGCCATGCTGGAAGACATTGCCATCCTGACCGGCGGGCAGGTAATCAGCGAGGATCTCGGCATCAAGCTCGAGAACGTCACGCTAAACATGCTCGGCAAGGCGAAGCGGGTGCTGGTGGAGAAGGAGAACACCACGATCGTCGAAGGCGCCGGCAAGAGCGAGGACATCAAGGGCCGCTGCAACCAGATCCGCGCTCAGATCGAGGAGACCACCTCCGATTACGACCGGGAGAAGCTGCAGGAGCGACTGGCGAAGCTCGCCGGTGGGGTTGCGGTGATCCGCGTCGGTGGCGCTTCCGAGGTCGAGGTGAAGGAGCGTAAGGACCGCGTCGATGACGCGCTGCATGCGACCCGCGCCGCGGTCGAGGAAGGCATTGTTCCGGGCGGCGGCGTCGCCCTGGCCCGTGCCAGCCTGATCCTGGGTCAGCTCAGGGGCGATAACGACGACCAGCACTTCGGCATCGACATCGTCCGCAAGGCGCTCCAGGCGCCCCTGCGCCAGATTGCCGAGAACGCGGGCGAAGACGGGGCCGTGGTGGCTGGCAAGGTGCTGGATAAGGGCGAGTATCCCTGGGGCTTCGACGCGCAGAGCGGCGAGTTCAAGGACCTGGTGAAAGCTGGCATTATTGATCCGACCAAGGTCGTGCGCACGGCGCTGCAGGATGCATCATCAGTAGCGGGCCTATTGGTCACCACCGAGGCAATGGTAGCGGAGAAGCCAGAGAAGAAAGCTCCACCCATGCCTCCCGGCGGTGGCGGAATGGGCGACATGGACTACTAAGTTAGCCAATCAGACCAAAAGCGAGCGGAGGAGGCGGTAAATCCGCCTCTTCCATTTTCCGGAGTTCCGGTCTCAAAGTATCACCGCGGAGCATTCCAGCTCCAGCGGTAAAGGGTCTCATGATCTGCTTCTACCAGAGATCCCGATCGTCAGTTTGCTTGCCAGTGGCCACCTATGAGTGCCGCTGCGGACTCCAGCTGCCGGGCTAAAATCGCCGATTTTGGAACGGCTACTTATAATAGCAGATGCCGCAGGCAAGGTCGCTGTTCGCGCGGGTAATAAAGGAAGAAATATGCGTAGTTGGGCCGGCTTGCCAGCCTCACGCACGATATACTGCACCGCGTCGGAACTCATCGGGCCGCCGCGCTCGGTCTCGAATACATAGAGGCCGGTGGACTGCTGGCGAAGCTTCCGGAGATCCCGTAGCTCATCCCGATCGCAGGTGTGGGTGGAGGCGTTAGAGCCCTTGAGTCGCTTGATGTGGATCTCTCCCGTATCCAGGTTGATAAAGCTCCACTGAAGGCCAGTGGCCTCACTGACGCGCAAGCCGTGCCTGTAGATCAGCCGCACGAGAACCTTATCCCGGAAGGGATAACGGCCGCGCTTGCCAGCCGCTTCGATGAGCCGGTTCGCCCCCTCAGGCCGCAGATAGAGGCGATCGTCCACTTTCGGCTTTTCGTCATTCGAGCGCGCTTTTGACATCGCGTGAACCCTTAGGGCTACCGTGGCCACCACCGGCCTACACGCGGGAGAACGGGCCAAATGCCGCAAGTTGTCGATCGTGGAGTGCGCATGGCTGCCATGTACCGGGGGGAATGGGAAGCGGAGCGTCAGTTGCTGCGCCGCGGGTGGTCTGCACACCGCGCGCCCGCTCAGAAGTAGCGGCCTAAAACCCCAGTCTTCGATCACTGAAACACTTCATACGAAAACAGTCGATTCCAGACTACCCGACGCGACCACACCATCCGAGTCAGGTCATCGAATACCTTGAAGCTGGATGGGATGATCTAGAAGCGATGTGGACCGCTATCAGCGGCGCATCCTTCGGCCGGCCCGAGTTGCCGGGCTTGAATTGCGTGGCTGGGTTGGGGAACGGCACGTCCGGAGTTTACCTGGGGCTCACCGATACGCACCGAATATGTAACCGGCTGGTTGCGTTTCAAAGCCCTGCTTCTTCGCCGGCGCTTGAATCTGCGGCGTATGACCCAGATCAGGAAACTCGATCAAGTGCACATGAGGAATGCGCTCAGCCGCAGCTTTCCCTAATGCAGGATAGTCGCCGAGAGTTGCTCTTACGGCCGGAGGCGCGAGGTCTTTTCCGATTGCCGTCGTGTCCTTGTCGCCAATCATCAGCAGCACCGGCATAGAAAGGTGGCCCAGCTCATAGACGACTGGCTGCGTGTAGATCATGTCATACAGGAGAGCCGAGTCCCAGGCGACCACGTGCTTGCCGCTACCGCGATACATGCCGGCAAGCATCTGAACCCAGACGTGCCGTCTGCTTCCACCGGCTCGGAAGGCTCCGCGATCGTACCGTCGAAATCCAGCAGTACCGCGCCAGTGAGCTGGCACTGGTCACCGCCGCCATCGCGTTGTGGAACACCATCTATCTCGATCGTGCGCTCGACGCGCTGCGTCAGCAGGGTGAGGTCGTGTCCGAAGCACTACTGGGTCACCTCGCGCCGGTCGGCTGGCAGCACGTCAACCTGACAGGCGATTATCTTGGGACGCCGACGCAAGCGTCACTCAGGACGGGTTCCGCCCACTACGCAGCGGCGTTCGGTCCCAATTCCTGTGGAAATAAATTTTCAAATTGGCGGTCGAGGTTGCGGGCGCTCTCCGCCTCATTCCGCAGCTTAATAGAAACACGAAGGTAATTTCTTTTCGCTCCCGGCCTCCGCGTCCCATGCTCGTAGAGCATGGCTGTTGTTGGGTGGCGATGCGAAAGGCGAACATGGTGCGCCGCTGCGGCCGGTGATCCTGCCGGATATGGCTGAGACGAATGCGGGACTGGCGCGATAGCGCACGTTGTTGCAGTTGGACCCGAGAGAATGGGAGCTTAGGATAGGTGATGCGGTGCAACTTGCGCCGCACCCCCTCGTATATCAGCCATTGCTCACGTGATACTGGCCATCACCATTGTTAGAATTGCCCCAGCCGTTGTCAGCAGCAAAATGCGACATGGCCGAAGCCCAGAGCGACCACCAGACCGAGTGCGGCGATGAAGTAACGCATGATCCCCTCCTTGGTTAGCAGCCGCAGTCTGTCGTCTTGTCTACCTCAGCCATTGGCTGCGCACCTCTGATGTCCGTCGTGCGTGTTATCAGTTCAGCTCCCCCTTGCCGGCGACGCCGCCCTGTTGCTTCACAAAGTTCAGGACCTTGTTACATCCCGCCAGGCTGGTGAAGAACCACACCGTCAGAGAGCCGCCTTGCGTGCTGGCGGTTATGTCAACGCTCATGATCTGTCCGACCGCGTCCCGAGTGACGTCCAAGCCCATAAAAGTCCCCTCCGCCCGCACCTCTTGCTCAAGACTATAGGGCGTCATCGGAGTCGGGTCTCCCTCCTCCTGAGCCGCAGCCTCAGTGGTTTGGCAGACCCCGTGGCTGGCATTGAGCACCCACCAGTCGCGAGCCCATGCTGGCGGCGCTGCAGTGAGCAGCAGCGCCGTGGCGATAATCGTCGTGCGGATCATTCCCCCCTCCCTGGCAACTCGTCCACGAACCCGTAAGCCTCATCACTCCGAAGGAAGTTTGGTCTGATCATGGGTTTTCCAGTCCTCCTCAAACTGTACGCGGTCGTTCCGAACGATTTCCCGAATGATCTGAGAAATCGTGGCGCCTGTTTCTCTTGCGAAAAAAAGGACAAAGCGCCATTCCTCCTCAGCAAATCCGACATTTGCCGGCCGGCAATCCTGCCATAGGGGCGATCCCCCATCGTGCGGCCAATAGCGTGAGCAGCGGGGAGCCATTGAGCGCTGCGGCGACGCAACAAAAATGCCTGTTCATTGGGTCGTTTCTGACACCTCAGCGACTGGCAGCCTCCGACCCAACGATGCGGTATCCGTTTTCGTATAATGAGGCGAGTATCTGCTTGGCTCGCTCCTGACAAACCCCAGGGCATGCGCACGCCCAACCATCCAGGCCGGGAGGCCAATCCAGCATACAGAGATGCCTAGGCTCTGTGGACAAACCGGGTGCTGGCCCGCTGGCGGTCCGTCGTCATCTGCCCGGAGATTTGGGTAAGCAACAAAAGAATCCAGCTCCTCCGCTGAACGTCACAGAAGGAATCGGGACAGGTGATCCGGGATTCGCCTTGTTTCTTTCGTGACCGGGGGATTCCCGCGACGCGGAATGGCGTGATTCGAGATCGGCCTCTCTGTTTCAGGAGGTTGGCCGTGATCCGAGGTCTGTTGACCGACAAGGAGTGGGCAATCGTCGAACCTTTCCTGGCCACACCGTCATCCCGCGGCGGACGGCCGCCAGAAAATCATCGCCGCGCGCTGGACGGTGCGCTCTGGATCTGTCGCACCGGAGCTCCATGGCGCGACCTGCCGGAGCATTTCGGCAACTGGAACTCGATCTGGCGGCAGTATCGGCGTTGGTGTCTTTCCGGCGTGTGGGATCTTGTCTTGCAAGCGCTCGCAGATAGCGGCGGCGATCTGGATATGCTGCAAATGATCGATAGTACAATCGTCCGGGCACATCGCTGCGCAGCCGGCGAAAAAGGGGGATTCAACGCCACGCCCTCGGCCGCTCGCGGGGCGGATTCAGCACCAAAATCCACCTTCGCTGCAACGCCATCGGCCCGCCTATCGGCGTGGTGCTGAGCGTAGGCCAGGCGCATGACAGTACCGCATATCACGAGCTGATGGCAGAGCGTGACCGCGATCCCGGTCTGATGCTTGCAGACAAAAGGCTACGACAGCAATGCGATCCGCCAGGACCTCCGCGATCGCGGTGTGGCGGCCGAAATCCCGAGCACGCGCCACCGCAAGGTGCAGTACTCGGTCAGCAAACGATTTTACGCGCTACGTTCACGCATCGAGTGCTTCGTTGGCCACCTCAAGGAGCAACGCCGGATCGCAACCCGCTACGACAAGACCGCAACGAGCTTCCTCGGCTTCGTGCTGCTCGGCTGCATTCGCCGCTGGTTCAGGTTTGTCCACAGGGCCTAGCCATAATGGCTACTGCCCATTCCTCTTCATGCTCCTCCACCGAGGTCCACTCTTGACGCTCTTAGGGGATCAATGATCGAAGCCGTCTGATCTCAGCCCGCAGTTTGACTGCCGGTGCAGTGAGATCGTCTTCTGTGTGCTTCTTGGTGGTTTTGGAGACCGTGTTCTCGTTCATGGTACGTCTTTCAGGAAGGACGGCAAGGCTTGATGGTCAGTTTTAGAGGCAGCAGCTCGACATCTCAGGCACCGCAACGCTGGCCGCGCACCCTTCGTCCCCGATACTGCCGCATGATTTGTTCGGCTGGCACCCCTTTGGCCCTGATCAGGTAGGCGCAGGTCAGGTTGGCGTCGGCCAGGTTGGCGTCGGTCAGGTTGGCGCCGGCCAAGTAGGCGTCGAACAGGTTGGTAAAGAACAGGCTGGCGCCGGTCAGGTTGGCGTCGGGCAGGCGGGCGCCGCTGAGGTTGGCGAACCCCAGGTTGGCACCCCTCAGGTTGGCGCCGCTCAGGTCGGCGTTGGCGAGGTCAGTGTGGTTGGGAAATACCGCCTTTGGAACACGAGCGCCGGTTAGATCAACATGTCCCTCCCCAGGTTTACGCCTTCCAATAACGGTCAGCGCGGCTTGGATGTCGGTTGCCGGTGGCCCGTCTCCCTTGTAATCCTTCGTGTTGTCGCGCACGAACGCGCACAGCGCTTCCAGCGCAGGCTGATGATACTGTTCGGAGGCGTTCATTACGCCTTCCAGCGCATAAATGCCGCCGAGTTGCACAAACAGCTTGTCGGAGCCCAGGTCCTCGAAGCCCTTAGATATCTGCTGGCTGATCAGCAGGTCGTGTGATCCGCGAACGGTCTGCAACGTTCCGTAGTAGGCGATGCCGGCGGCGATCAGCACCGCTACGCCGCCGATTACCTGGCTTATGGTCTTGCGGAAATTGTCTTCGATATCCGCTCTGTCTTTTGCTTTTCTGATTTGCAGGCGATCTGTCTGCCATCTCGGGAGACGCCACCACAGCGCCCACAGCGCCACTAGTCCGACCGCGACAGCGCCCCCCACAGCCGCCGCAAGCGACCATGACAGCCACCAACGCGCGACCGCGCCTGCAACTATCCCTGCATAGAGCGCGAGCCACCAGGGACTCCACCAAAGCATGCTCTGCCCTAATCCTCTGAGACTGCCTCACCGGTGGTCGGTGGACTGTCCTTCTGCATTTTCAAACTCGCATGTGCAGCATTCGATTTCGGGCGTAGTCTCATCGACCGGATGGCGGTCCCAATCGGAGCAATAGTGCGTCCTGTTGCCGGTCAAGACTCGACCGCGCCATCTCAGACAGTCGGCTTTCCATTGCGTTCGACTGTCGCTCATCTGCCTTGCACCTGTCTGTTGCGCGCACTCTTATTTGCAAGCCGTTTTGCCGATTTTTCCACAGGCTGGTGGACCCGTTCCCGACGCACCAGCTCCCGGCGCACTGCGCCCCGCACGAACTCCGTCCGGTCCTCATCCGCCGCAGAAATGGCCGAGATCCGCTCGAATGTGCCGGCCTCGAACCGGGCCACCATCTTGTCGGGCCATAGTTTTCGCTTCATGCGCTTGACAATAGTAGATATCCGTATGCATATCAAGGAGCGGCAGAGGGCGAGATGCACCACACTCACGCTATAGGGTTCGTGATCTTTATCATCATGATGTGGTTGCTCATATCCGGTCCGGTCGAGGTAGCCAGCGTGCTCGGCCACGCCATTTCGGCGTTCAGGACTGCGGCAGGCTGGTAGTGTTCAATACTCCAGAGAAAATTTATAGCCCCATGCAGGAAACCGCGGAACCGCCTCCTATCCCGTCAAACTGGAAGCGTCTCTTACATGCGAGGCAGATGGTCGGCTGGCCGACGAACTAGCGCAACCGCTTTTAGACTACCGACCCACATTTTCTTTGGTTGCAGACGAGGAAGATGGCGCGTTATGATCTTCCACGCGAGGCCAAGTGTGGCGAGAAGTCGGATCGTTAGCCAGGTCGTGTCCAATTCCCACCACCGGTGACCGAAACGCACCGAGCCTGCGGACCCTTATCCTGCGGCCAGAACGAGGTTACCAACCTTCATTCTCTCTGACCAGTTTTCGGAAACCGCTGCAGCCATTCCCACCGTTCCGCCAGATCAACGTGCGCCTCCGCCACGGCTCGTTGAGCATCTCGCAGAAGTGGAACGTTAGCGTACATGGACATGAGGCGGTACTGGCTTGCGGTAACGCATCACCGCTTAGCTAGCTCGTTTGATACTCGCTTCGGTTGCTCCATCGCACCGATGGTAGACCCTGTCCCCAGAAGGCTCAACTTACGGCGCTGCGCGATCACTCAAATGTGAGTGGGTCGGCAAAATCGGCATGGCCGGGGCCTATACCGTAGCCGATCTGCGGCCACGATTGCTTCTATACCGGAGCCGTAAGGACCGAGCCACTGCCCGATGGACGGGTGGGGTTCAGACCGGCTTACCACGAAGCGGCAATCCTCACGGTGGAGGATGGCCCACCCGTCCCTCGCTCGGAGGAAGACGAAATACTGCGCGAGGGTGGTGTTTCCCCAGTCCATAATTTGCAAGCATGCATCTATCTTGGGAACAATTCTAGGAATATCGGAAAACCCGCCAACTTGACTAATAAATTAATCCACGGAACAAATCGCGAAGGAATTTGCCACTGAGCTTGCCGGCCTCGGGGAGGAGCGGGAGATTACGGCGGACATCACCAGCAACCGCACCTACCTCCAATGCGATCTCCTCCGGCCACAGCCCGCTGAAGTTGATGGTTGCCGTGAAGGAGCGGTTGGCGGAGATGGCAGAGGACCGCGGGCTGGCGACCTAGAACCAACGGGGGGGCAGCGGCATTAGCCGCTCCTATTCACCAAGCGCTGTGAAAAATGGCTGAGTCGCACCGCCGCGAATTCGGGCAGCCTCGGCCGTTGCGCCTGTTTCATCGCGATCGGACCGGATTGTTGGTTGGGGTTGATGGGAAACGGGTTCGACGGGGCGCCTGCCCCGCGGTCTATGGAGCGGCCGGCACCAAGCTGTGGGCGAGGTCGCGGAACAATGCTGCCTCAGGGCAGGAGGCAGCGAAAGCGACGTGCACACGGGAAGCGGTCTCGATTACCCGTGCAGCGACCTTCATCAGGCGCAGCCGAATGGTGGTGAACTCGGCGGTGGTCAGCGCGTGTGCCTTGGGGATGCCGTCGTGCACGTTGAGCAACAGCCAATAAGCTGCGGTGTGAAGGATGAGCCGCATCTGATTGGCAAGCGGTGCCCGACATGAGGTGCGGTCGGAGGCAAGTTGGCTCTTGTGAAGTTTGATCAGGTTTTCCGCCTGGCCGCGCTCACAATAAAGCGTATCATACAGCCACTCAGCGCTGCCCGTGGTGATGTTGCTGACCACGAAGCGGATGTCGAGGCCGAGAGTGGACGCCTCGATGCGGGCCGCGATACGACGCGAACGCGACCAGGATTTGGCCCGATACTGTGTTTCGGTGTAGCGCCGCAGCAGCGGGGAATCGGTTTCGGCGCGACGGACACGAACGTCGTCAGTCTGCCGGCTCGACCAGGCGGTGCAGCACGTCGTTGCCGGACAGGCCGAAGACGTAGCGAATACCCTCCGCTTCGCACCAGTCCATCACCTCTGGTCGGCCGTAATGGCTGTCACCGCGGATGGTGATGCGCGTGTTCGGCCAATGCCGTCTGATCTCGCGCAGCAGGCGCCGCAGGTGACGGCGGACTTCCTTCCCCGATGGGGTTTTGCCGGGCCGCAGCAGCACCGCCACCGGCCGCGCCGTGGCAGTGTCATAGATATGGATCGGTAGAAAGCAGCGCTCGTTGTAATGGGCATTGAACAACGACAGCTGCTGATATCCATGCACCACGTCCACGGTGTCGTCGATATCAAGCGTGACCGCCTCTGGCGGCACTGCATAGCTGGCGCAGTAGAGGCCAATCATCGCCCGCATCATTCGGATGATCTCGCGCAGGCTGGGGGCGTTCTCCCGCCGCGACATGGTCGGCTGCGAGCACAAATCGCGGCCGCTGGCGGGCAGCTTGCCGCAAGCCAGTTTGAAGGCCGGGTCGCGGCGCAGGTGATCGAGGTCGTCGGCGTCCTCGTAGCCGCAGGCGATCGCCAGAATGCGCGCACGCAGGATGTCACTCAGCTGATGCACGATCCGGCCTGGATCGCGATAATCGGCAATCTCCGCCGCCAGTCGATCACAGATGCCCAGACGTCGTTCCGCCCGCGCCAGCAAGATGACGCCGCCATCTGACGTGATCCGTCCGCCATCGAATGCCGCGGTGACTTTCTTGCCTGCAACGGCTGGCAATGCGAACGGCTCGGTCGTATCCTCGTGCATGGCGGGTGTGGCACCGGTGAGATTGCGATTCGGATGGCGTCAGGCACCCAATTCGTAAGTCACAATCACCACCTTACGCGACACCCGCCGACAAATCCCTGCTATGCGATGAATAAGACAGGCTAGCAACGAGCAGAAGTAAACGGCAGCTATTCAGGAACGCAAACGTCAGTGCTGGCGTAACCGGCTAATCTGTTGCGTGTAATACTCTGGCGATATCAACGCCAGTACGGTAGGGCTGGGCACCATCCAGTTTCTCGGCTGGTCTGACATCATCCCCGAATACCACCTCAATGGCGCTTCGGGGCCGGGGCAACTTACGAATTTGGTGGCGTCACGTCCAGCGGCATTGGCAGCGTGGCAGACGTCGCCAACCCAGCGACATTCCAGTCCACTGTTGACTTCGGCGGCCTCGACCGACCCGCCACCATGCTGACCCGAGCGCTCCTTATGCTTAACGGTTTGTCCGCGACAAGCTATGATATTAAGAATGATCTGTTGACGCTCTATCAAGGCGGCAAACCGGTCTATTCTCTGCACGCCAAGAACCTCTCGTCAGATTTCTTCGTCGCCGGGGGGCAGGGCGGGGTAGAAATGGGCACGCCATTCTACAACCACTTGGTGCCTCCCACTGGCTTTGGTTTTGGTTTCCCCTCGGCTACAGTGCTACCGCTGCATTCGGGTGTCGCATGACCAGCGAGGGCCGGCACGACGATCAGCAACTTCGCCCACGGCCCCGTCGGCTCCCACGATCTTACAGGATAGTCCCTATGCACAAGACAGAAGAACAGCTCTGGGCTTCCAACTCCGGGATACCGACCGACACGACGTTTGCGGGGCCCGGCTGGCCATCCAACGGCTCGAAGAACACGTTGTGCAGTTCCGACACGCCATAGCCGGCGAGCAGCTCAGGCTCGACCTTGGTGCGCCAGGGCACCGATTGCGGCGGCCGGGCGTCTCCTCCCATTTTTCGGCGACGTCGTGCCTCACCCATTTTGGATTGCCACCATTGACCTCCAGCCCTTCCAACGCCTCCTCATCCAGTTGACCGCCGATACGACATCGTGCTGGATGTGCATGCCTGGCATCCGAACTATATCCTCCTGTTCTGGTTGGCCAGGATTCCCGTCAGGGCTGGATACGGCCGCATCGGATACGCGCCGACGCTGACACACCTCGTGCCTTTTCGTTACGATCGGCGCCACGAATTGGAGCATCAGCTCGATGTTGTGCGTGCGCTCGGAATAGGTGCACGCCACATCGCTCTTGCACAGCCTAATCTTGCGCCGATTCCCGCAGAAAGCAGGGTGAAAGCCCGGGCCTTGCCGAGACTGCCGGCAAATACGACGCGTTACCACGTTTTGCACCCCACCGCGAGCATTGCCACGCGAGATTGGGTGCCCGAGGCGTGGGCTGATCTGGCCCGGCAGCTCGCAGCGGCGGGGATAGTGCCCGTCATCACCGGCTTGGGTGAACGCGCCCTGGCAACGGCTCAGGTGATTTGCGCACGAGAAGCGGGTGCGATCTCGACGATTGACAAACTGTCCTGGAGCGAGCTGCTGGCGGTTCTGGAATCCGCGGAACTCATTTATAGTGTGGAAACTTCCGCGGGGCATGCCGCGCGCGCTTTGGGTCGTCCAGTGGTCGCCATTTACGGAGGCATGGGCGACCCTCGCCACTGGGCGCCGCTTGGATCAATCGTCGCAACCCACGCTGCGTCCTGCTCGCCCTGCTTCAACAAGTATGGCTGCGTCCCGGGTTGCCTAACTAAATTGAGGGCGGGCGAGGTTCGGCTTGCAGCCGATACGGCACTGTCAACATCAACAACGTGATCCCTTGCGGGCATAACGTGGGACGGGCAGATGGCTAATCACGGCGTCGCATTACAATGTCCACGGTGCATGGCAGTAGTCGCTGCAACACCGGCAACATGTGCAACATGCTGTAGTATATCGTTTCGAATGGGCCTCTATTCGTCAAGCTGGGTGATCGCAGTGCCTTGGCTTCGAGCCCAGCCTCTCGCGCAAGAGCCTCGATTTCCCGATATCGCAGCACATCCTCGGGTACCTCTGGGCGCTTTCGGTTGACACGGTATTTGGCGACCGCATGAAGGAAGGCGAGGCAACTAGGCTCATACAGATACAAAGCAGAGCCGCCAGGCCGCAGCAGCCGCCTGATCTCCTGCAAGGTACGACGATGCCGGACGAAATGGTGCGCGGCCGAAAACGCGAAAATCAAATCGAACGAAGCGTCCGGGAATGGCGTTTCATAGCTGCGGCATGCCCGCGCATCTTCAATTTTGGTCCCAAAAACCCGCTCCCAGATGTCCACGGAAGCTATGGCGGCTGAACTGATGTCAGTCAGGGTCAACCGGGCACTGGGATAGCTGCGCTTGACGATGCAGGATGCCCAGCCCTGGCCGCCGCCAAGTTCAAGAATGTCACAAGCACCCGCAAAAAGTGAGTTGAAGGTCCTGAGTTTTTCCATAAACACCCGCGCCTCGGCCACCTTCATCAGCACATTTTCGAGTGAGTTGCTGCCCGGGCGTTCTACGGGTGAGGTCTCCCAGAATCGGATTTCGATCGCTTCTTTTGCCGCCAAATCCATTCTGGCCACGTCCACCCACTACCAGGATTTTGCCCTATGCGACCGCCCGGGGCAAGCAAGCCCAGTTCAACAGAGGGTGACTCTCTGTCAGTTCCTGCCATGGCAGCAGCGCCCTATTTGAGCTTGGCGGCGATTTTGCGTATGAGTACCAAACCTTGCTGGGGCCGTTTGCGGGCCAGGGTTCTCTTTGTCTTGGAAGATCTGGAGCGGTGGCATCGGACGACCTTCAGCGATTACTTGAGCAAGAGCGCAGCCCGACATAGCCGGTTTCCGCGTCCCCTCCCCGTCACCGCGCTTGCGGAACGATGCGGGCCGCGCCAGCTATTCTAACCGAAATGCCGCTAGCTCGACGATCAGGCGACAAACGCAAGATACTCGGTCCGTACTCGCGGACCCTCCGGCGCGGCGCCATCCGTGACAACATCGACGGGCGCAGCATCGAGGGCCGGCTAATCCGCGATCTGGAGGCGCAGCTTATCGCCCATCTCGGCGGCGCGCCCTCCATCGTGCAACGGCTGCGTTCGCGGGATTTTCGCGGAACGCGCAAACCGGGGCACGCTCGGTTCGCGCATGTCAGGCCCCCGCTCGCGTTCAATGTCTGCCCGGGCACGCCGTGAAGGGCGCGGCGCCGATTGGCAAGCGCCGGGCGCGCAAGCTGGCGAGAGAGGCCATCATCGCCAAGGCCGCGGGCAAGCATGCGCCGGATTTCCGGGGCGACGCGCTGGGGTATATGCAGGCGGTCTATTCCGGGCGGATCCTGGGCGATCCGCTGCGGATGTCGGCTGCGGCACAAGCGCTACGGTTTGAGCGGCCGGCGCTCGCCGCGACCCTGCAGGCGAACATCAACGCCTCGGGCGACAGTGCGATGGCCCAGCAGGAAATGCTGGTCCGGTTAGCCGCGCTGGATGAGGCGGCGTTGGAAGGACTGGAACTCGTGGCCGACAAGCTTGGGCTGCTGGAGCCGGCGGAACCTGGCCTGAAGCTGATCGAGGTGGAGGCGGCCGAAGTGGAAGCGCCTGAGGCCGAGGTGAAAGTGCCTGAGGGCGGCCGCGAGTAGTTCCAATAGACCCCGCCCTTGACGGATTTTGCGCGACGCAGCTTTTGTGTTCCACACACATCGCTCTTGCGCTTTTGGCGCCGCGGGCAAGGCTCTGGCGCGATCGTCAACTGCTCGTCGCTCGGTGGGCTGGTTGGGCTGCCCGAGCGCGCATCCTATCACGGCACCAAGCATGCGGTCATCGGGATGACGAAGAGCGCGGGCGTCGAATATGCGCCTCGCGGGATCCGCATCAACGCGATCTGTCCCGGCACGATCGACACGCCGATGGTGCAGGAGATGCTGGCAGGCCAGTCTGACGCCATGGCCGAAATCATGAGGCAGCAGTCGATCGGCCGTCTTGGTCGGCCGGAGGAAGTCGCCGCCGCCGTGCTCTGGCTATGCAATCCGGCAGCGAGTTTTGTTATCGGGGTCGCGCTGCCGGTCGATGGCGGCTTCACCGCGCACTGATCCAGGGCAGGTGGAAAACCATTTCAGATGACAGCCATCGACCGGTCACTCTATCAACGCCGCAGCGTTTGTCGGCCTTCAAATCGGCCGAGTTACCTGATGGATGGCGGCAACTCATCGCGAACTGCCGACCACGCTATGCCTACCCGCGCCGAGGAATTAGCGGAAATCATGAGTTTCGCGGAAACTGCTCGGCATAGTTCTCCCTCCGATAAATTCCCGACCTGCATATCGACACGATCAAGGTGAAAGCTGGAACTTTCACTTCGCGGAAAGCAAACTGACATCGCCGTTGAAGTGCAAACCGGTTGCTCGCCTCCTATTGTCACACGACCGCCTTACAGGGCACCCGTGCAACGCCGGGAGCTTTACGATGACCGAAGTCAAGCTGTCGGCGACGCCCAAGGGCAATGGCTATCAGGCGACGGTGAGCTTTCCGAACGGAGTTTCCATCAGCTCGACCGAGACCTATCCCACGATCGCGGAAGCCGTAGCCGCCGCCGCGCTAAAGCTGCTCGACATGACCTACCGCCTGGAGGCGCTCGATCGGGCCGGCGCGCCGGCGCGGACCGACAAGAGCTGAATGGCGCACAATCCGAAGAAACCGGGCAAATCGGCCGGCGGCCATCCGCCGACTTGGATCGAGCCGCAACTGACCCGCCTCGTGGACGAAGCGCCGGACGGTCCGGGCTGGCTCCACGAGATCAAGTACGATGGCTACCGCATACACGCCCGCGTCGATGGCAGCGACATCCGCTTGCTGACCCGTACCGGCCTCGACTGGAGCCATCGCTATGCATTTGGCATCGCGACGTCCTCCGCGCTCACAGCACGCAGAACTTCGTCCTTCCTCCCGCGTCGGCCCAGGTGGGGCACTCGCAACGGTTACTCCTCGGCGGTGCCCCCGGGGTAATCTGTGCAATCAATTGCACACGGGGGTTATAGAAACGCCCCTCCGAAACCCCCAAACCCCCCACTGGCTCGGGATTAATCTCGCCGCGCTATTGGCAGTTTTTGACCCGCTCAGACGGCTAGATAGCGGGCGCTGCTGTCATTGGGCCGTGCGTGCGCGTAGCGACTGGTGGTGGCGAGGCTGGCGTGACCCACGGTGGACTGGCTAGGGAAGACACCGAGGCGTCAGACTCCGAAAGTGTGCTGCGGGAGCGCTGTGTGCCCATTGCCCCAGTTGGGATTGTTGCTCACCAGCATGCCGGCTGGCTGGTAAGGTCCAGAGCTATGTCCAGAGCTCTGATATACGCCAATCCCGCTGCCCGTCAGATTGAGCCGAGCAGCCACGTGGTTGCCATTCCACAACGTCAGCACGTCATTGGAATAGTCGTAAGACGTCCCGGCCAGTCCGACCAGATCGACGACGCCGCCGAGCAGATAAGCACTGCTGTCGTAGGCCGATAGATTGACGTGGCCAAAGAACTGGCCTGGATCTCCGATATTGAGATTGCCGCCGCCTTCGGCAGTAAAGGTCTGACCGCCGCCAACCATACCATTCACCGTCATGTCACCATTGATAAATTCCATGCCGGTGCCGCCAAGTATCTTTGTGTTAATGGTGACCCCGACCCCCGGCTCAGACCCGACTCCGATGGTGCCGTTGTTGTTTAGACCGAACTTCCTAGCCTCGAGACACGCAAGTTACTGAAGCATCTATACATTCTGTCTCGCGACCTGTGGATTACTGGCTACAGTTGACGCCGAGGAGATTGAATGCCTTCTGCTGCAGCGGTGTTGGCCTTGTGACGACGGTAAGGCGATAGTCCGGTGTGATCGCGGTGGTGATGGTGTTGCGCACTACGGTTGCCAGATCGCCGAGCAATGAACGGAAGCTATGCACCGGCAGGCCGTCCGTGGTGAGCCCTGTGGTCTGCTTGGCGATGGCAGCCGGGGAACGTTGCGCTTCCGACACTACGCTGTCTCGCAAGGCTTCGGCCGCTTCCCTATCGGCGTCATCGAACAGCATTGGCGCCAGGCAGGTCCGCATATGCCATTCGAGGTAGTAGGCTAACATGCACAGGAAGACGTGGGCCCGCACGCGGTCTGCCAGCCAATGATGGACAGGCCTGATCTGCAGATCGACGGTTTTGATGCAGCGAAAGGCCCGCTCCACAAGCGCAAGCGACTTGTAGCTTCGCACGGTCGTGGTGTCATCGAGCGCGCTTTCCGGCAGGCTGGTGCGCACGACATAGACGCCATCGGTTGCTGCTTCAGCGACGATCTCGGCGGTCTTGCGGGCGAAGCTGAAGACGGTATCGGTGATCTCGATGACAAAATGCTTGCCTACCTTGTGCTTGTTGATCACCGCGCCAACCGCGAGTGCGATCCGCGCAGCGCCCCGGAGGGGATTGCGCTTGCGAGCGACCGCGATCTGGATACGGGAGAGGTCACGTTCGGTGGCGGCCAGCAGATCCTCCCGCTTGCGGGCGCGCTCGACGGCGAGATCGGGATTACGGCAAACGATCAGGCGCTCACCCGGAAATTCGGGCGCCGTGATACTGGCCAAGTCGCGCTGATCGAACAGCGAGAGTTGCAAAGCGCCGGTTTCCATCAACGCCTTGATCGCCGGCGCGCGCAGTGCCGTGATCCAGTCGAAGCCTGCCGATTTAACGTCATTGGTGATGCGTGCTTGGGTGATCATGCCACGGTCACCGACCATGACCACGTGGTCGAGATGGAACCGCCGCTTCAGCTTTTCGATCTGATTGGCAAGCGTAATCGGATCGGCGGTATCGCCCTCAAACACCTCGATGGCGATCGGACAGCCATCGGGAGCGCAGAGTAGGCCGTATATGATTTGCAGCGTGCCCTTCTTGCCGTCGCGGCTGTAGCCACGCTGGGCGAGCGGGCAGCAGCGGCCTTCCATGTAGCTTGACGAGACATCATATAACACCAGTGTGCCATCGCTGAGATGGCGCTTGGCTAAGGCTGTCTCGATGGCAGGCTGGCGTTCCAGCAGCCAGTCCAGTGCGGCATAGAGTTCGTCCTCGTCGACCTCACCGAGGCCAAGCATTTCGCCAAGGCTCGATGCAGCCGTGGCGGAGGAAAGTGCACGAGCGGTGGCGAGCTTGGATGCCGGCTCGATAATGCGCCCGATCATCAGCGCGAGGGCAAGATCACGGTATCGCTCGCGATCGCCGAGCATCCGATCAAGCCCTATCTTGCGGGCAGTCCCGAGCGCTGCTGCAACGTGCCCGTGCGGCAGACTGCGGGTGATGGTGAACGCATCCCGCTCGGCCGGAATGACAACGCCGCCTTTGAGAACACCGCGCAGGCCTTCAACGTGCTCGGCGGGCCAATCGGAGAGGTTGCAGATCGTGCGCTTACGGACCTTGCCATCCTGGCGGTAACTCTCGCGCAGCAGAATGGCGGGAGGCGAGTTCCGATTCGGAACAGCTTCGATATACATGGCAACGCATTGGCACAACACCGCCGCGAGTACAAGTCCAAATTTCCGGATTACATGGCTACGTTTGGGACCAGTCTCGTGCTTCTGTCCCTACTGTTCCTGCCACTTCACACTCTCCGAAAGAAGGAAGTTCGGCTTAGAATATCGCCGTTCAGCGTTACGCTATCGTTATAGCCGGTCGATAGAGTACCAGTCAGATTCATGATATTGAAGTTGAGAATCTGGCCTGCGTGCTCGTGATTGCCATCACCGTTGACCGTATCGTTGTCAATGGTGACTGGCAAGGTGAAGCCCAGAGTCACATTGGTGTTCGAACCGTAAACAGGCGGATAGGGGGAATCCTCACTGATATTGTAGTCAGTCCCGCCCCGCAGCGTTTCCGTTGTGGTGCCGGGATCAAAGCTGAGATCAGTAGTCATTTCGACTGGCCCTCCCTGGCCTTGTTAGTGATCCAGAGTGCCACAGGTGGAGGACCATTTGCAGTTAAAAACAAGCTAATGCCGGGGCGCCGCTGGCCATCCGCTTAGTTCTCATGCGGCCACCCCTTTTCTCCGCTTTCGGCGAAGCTGTGGATGGCTTCCTCGATGCGTACGAGGCCAGCTTTGCGGGCGCGCTCCTCAGCCCGGCGTTGTTGACGATTTTGTCGATTTCTTCCCGTCGCCTGATCTGTGCACATCGGCCGAGTGCACGCCTTCCCGCAGCGCCTCCAGACAGGCCGCTTTTCAATAGGGGCTTTGGTTAGCAGCAGCCTCGCCTGGTCCCGCCGGAGGACGCAAATTCGTCCCGGCCTTTGGCAATGATCTGCCGCTTCTCGTCGAACTCCGCCTTGTCAATCTCACCCTTCGCGAAGCGCTCCTCCAAGATCTCCAGCGCTGGCGACCGTTCGCGCTCCGCCACCCCCGCTTGCCTGGGACCACAGCAGCCTTCCCGTCGATGGTCTTGTGCTCCACCACGAAGTTCATCTCTCGGTGGGGTGGTTGAGCTGCGGGGGATGAGGTGGAAGGCATTGCCGCGGAAGTGCCGGCCCAATCTGGCGCGACTGGGTGGTAAGCACGTTGCGTGTCATAGGAACGCCCCCGCGTGGTCGCGGAACATATTCGCGCGCGCGCCGGCATGACAGGAAGCGGGCAGGAAATGGGCGAGAGGCGAGCTGGACGGTGCCATCCCACATGTCGATCGCGCCGTCGTGAATCCCGCCGTGCGGTTTCTGCCTTCCCGAACTGTCCGACTTATGCCCCATTCTCGGACAGTCAGTTAGCCGCTCCTATTCACCAAGCGCTGTGAAAAATGGCTGAGTTGCACCGCCGCGAATTCGGGCAGCCTCGGCCGTTGCGCCTGTTTCATCGCGATCGGACCGGATTGTTGGTTGGGGTTGATGGGAAACGGGTTCGACGGGGCGCCTGCCCCGCGGTCTATGGAGCGGCCGGCACCAAGCTGTGGGCGAGGTCGCGGAACAATGCTGCCTCAGGGCAGGAGGCAGCGAAAGCGACGCGCACACGGGAAGCGGTCTCGATTACCCGTGCAGCGACCTTCATCAGCCGCAGCCGAATGGTGGTGAACTCGGCGGTGGTCAGCGCGTGTGCCTTGGGGATGCCGTCGCGCACGTTGAGTAACAGCCAATAAGCTGCGGTGTGAAGGATGAGCCGCATCTGATTGGCAAGCGGTGCCCGACATGAGGTGCGGTCGGAGGCAAGTTGGCTCTTGTGAAGTTTGATCAGGTTTTCCGCCTGGCCGCGCTCACAATAAAGCGTATCATACAGCCACTCAGCGCTGCCCGTGGTGATGTTGCTGACCACGAAGCGGATGTCGAGGCCGAGAGTGGACGCCTCGATGCGGGCCGCGATACGACGCGAACGCGACCAGGATTTGGCCCGATACTGTGTTTCGGTGTAGCGCCGCAGCAGCGGGGAATCGGCTTCGGCGCGACGGACACGAACGTCGTCAGCTGCCGGCTCGACCAGGCGGTGCAGCACGTCGTTGCCGGACAGGCCGAAGACGTAGCGAATACCCTCCGCTTCGCACCAGTCCATCACCTCTGGTCGGCCGTAATGGCTGTCACCGCGGATGGTGATGCGCGTGTTCGGCCAATGCCGTCTGATCTCGCGCAGCAGGCGCCGCAGGTGACGGCGGACTTCCTTCCCCGATGGGGTTTTGCCGGGCCGCAGCAGCACCGCCACCGGCCGCGCCGTGGCAGTGTCATAGATATGGATCGGTAGAAAGCAGCGCTCGTTGTAATGGGCATTGAACAACGACAGCTGCTGATATCCATGCACCACGTCCACGGTGTCGTCGATATCAAGCGTGACCGCCTCTGGCGGCACTGCATAGCTGGCGCAGTAGAGGCCAATCATCGCCCGCATCATTCGGATGATCTCGCGCAGGCTGGGGGCGTTCTCCCACCGCGACATGGTCGGCTGCGAGCACAAATCGCGGCCGCTGGCGGGCAGCTTGCCGCAAGCCAGTTTGAAGGCCGGGTCGCGGCGCAGGTGATCGAGGTCGTCGGCGTCCTCGTAGCCGCAGGCGATCGCCAGAATGCGCGCACGCAGGATGTCACTCAGCTCGATGCACGATCCGGCCTGGATCGCGATGATCGGCAATCTCCGCCGCCAGTCGATTACAGATGCCCAGACGTCGTTCCGCCCGCGCCAGCAAGATGACGCCGCCATCTGACGTGATCCGTCCGCCATCGAATGCCGCGGTGACTTTCTTGCCTGCAACGGCTGGCAATGCGAACGGCTCGGTCGTATCCTCGTGCATGGCGGGTGTGGCACCGGTGAGATTGCGATTCGGATGGCGTCAGGCACCCAATTCGTAAGTCACAATCACCACCTTACGCGACACCCGCCGACAAATCCCTGCTATGCGATGAATAAGACAGGCTAGGGGGCCGAGAGCAGGGCGGAATCAGGGATCGTTACATGAGCGCAAATAGCACCTCATTTAAGCCTGGACGGTCCGGTAATCCTCACGGCCGGCCTGCCATCCCTGCTGAGGTCTTGAGGCGTGTCGGGCGCTGTCGCTGGAGGCTGTGGTTCAACCCCTGTGGTTGCCGCTTCCCGAAGTTGCCGGGGTTGTTCGGGGTAACGAATACTCGTTCCGCATGGAATCTAGGATTTTTGCGGCTTTCAGGGCTTCTCCGGCCTCCGGCCGCCTATTAGTCCCCGCATCACGGCGCTGTTAGGCCGCGCCTCCCTCGGAAGCGAGAAAAGCTAACCCAGCGGTGGAGGACCGGCCAACCTCCCTCTTCCTCCTATGCAGAGTGTTGACACTGCTAACTCAGCTGACACAGCGATGCCGGGACGATACGGAGCTTGCAGTGTCAGCAGAGTCAGCTGTGTCACGGGTATCGGCGCGGCCGATCCAGCGAGTGCCGTCGCCCTCATGGCGGCCAAGCTGCTCAGTCAGCTTCACCGGCAACAACGTCGGACCCAAACCTCGCCTCGCGCGCCCTCACGACGCGCCTGGAAATCGACCGCGCCGATCCCGAGAACCGCCCCTTCAAGCATCCGGACCCGATTGGCTGGACCGAATCCCATCGCGGCCGCATCCTGGGCGCGCTCTACGCTATCCTGCTCGGTAACCCGGAGCTTGGCAGCGATCGCAACGCTCAGGCAAAAACCCGTTTCCAGGGATGGTGGAGAATGATCGGCGCGGCCGTGGAGCACGCCGCGGCCCTCTACGGGGAGACGCTCGACTTCCTGTCGCTGTTCCTGGAGCAGGAAGAGGAGGACGAAGACAGCGCCTCACTTGCCGACGCACTCGATGCTGCCGCGGGGGCCTGGCCGTGACGCACCAGCTCCGCGCGTTCGTGCGCGAGTAGCTCCGCCTCGATCGGGAGCGACCCGCGCTTTTTTTTGCGGGCGCGGCAGACGGCTACGCGCTGACGGACCGGGGTGTGCATGTCGGTAACCGCGTTACGCCATTCCGGGGCCGGCTGCCAGTAAGCATCGCGGATGCGTTGAGCGGTGCAGGGACGGCGTCTGCGAAATCTGGTCGGATGCTGACCCCAGTCAGAATGGCCCGTGGGGCTGGCACACATCAGGCCCGTCAAGACCATCCACCCCGGTGCAGGGGCATGGCGGATGCGTTGAGCGGTGCAGGGACGAAGCCCCGCCCGATGTAGCCGATCTTTTCCCCGCACCGCTGGCAGCACCAAGCTGGGTAACACATCGACAGTTCGCCCTAGAAGGCAGCTAAGAGCATTGAATGAGCCCGCGCGTTCGTGCGCGAGTAGCTCCGCCTCGATCGGGAGCGACCCGCGCTTTTTTTTGCGGGCGCGGCAGACGGCTACGCGCTGACGGACCGGGGTGTGCATGTCGGTAACCGCGTTACGCCATTCCGGGGCCGGCTGCCAGTAAGCATCGCGGATGCGTTGAGCGGTGCAGGGACGGCGTCTGCGAAATCTGGTCGGATGCTGACCCCAGTCAGAATGGCCCGTGGGGCTGGCACACATCAGGCCCGTCAAGACCATCCACCCCGGTGCAGGGGCATGGCGGATGCGTTGAGCGGTGCAGGGACGAAGCCCCGCCCGATGTAGCCGATCTTTTCCCCGCACCGCTGGCAGCACCAAGCTGGGTAACACATCGACAGTTCGCCCTAGAAGGCAGCTAAGAGCATTGAATGAGCCCGCGCGTTCGTGCGCGAGTAGCTCCGCCTCGATCGGGAGCGACCCGCGCTTTTTTTTGCGGGCGCGGCAGACGGCTACGCGCTGACGGACCGGGGTGTGCATGTCGGTAACCGCGTTACGCCATTCCGGGGCCGGCTGCCAGTAAGCATCGCGGATGCGTTGAGCGGTGCAGGGACGGCGTCTGCGAAATCTGGTCGGATGCTGACCCCAGTCAGAATGGCCCGTGGGGCTGGCACCACATCAGGCCCGTCAAGACCATCCACCCCGGTGCAGGGGCATGGCGGATGCGTTGAGCGGTGCAGGGACGAAGCCCCGCCCGATGTAGCCGATCTTTTCCCCGCACCGCTGGCAGCACCAAGCTGGGTAACACATCGACAGTTCGCCCTAGAAGGCAGCTAAGAGCATTGAATGAGCAGGTGGGCCATATTAGACCCGAGCATAGTTGCGGGGCCAGCGGGCGTGTAAGTGCTAACGACCTCCCGCTCCTGGCACCACTGAATCAAGAGGTCCGCCATCGCCAGCAGCAATTGACGTTCGGGTATGGTCATTCCTGCGTCTCCCCCGGCAGCGCCAGCCCAGCCTTCCGGTAAAAGCCAATCATCAGCCTCAACTCAGTTATATCCAGTCGCTTCAGCGCCTCCACCATTGCCTCCGTTTCCGCGCGCTGCGCATTTATGTCCAGACCGCCGGCCAGGTTCATTGTTTGCTCCGGCTTGCCCCAGGCGCGGTCTAGCAGCGCGTTACAAGCTGCAAGCCGGATGGCCGAGCTGCGGTCGTTCAGCAACTCCACCAGCGTTTGCACAGCGGGCAGCGAATATGCACGGCATGCGTCAAGAACCTCCGCCGGAACCGCCGGCTTACCGCCGCCGCCATTCCTGCCATTCGGATTGGCGATCTGCCCGGGTTTGAACGATGTACGGGTTGCATGTTGCGGCATCGGAACGCTTCCCTAGCTCCTGCCATCCTGAAATGGCATCATCGCGACCGATTGCACCCGGCGTACAGAACGAATGAGCCAAGAGCCGCGCCAACGGATCGTGCACGCCTGGATCGACCAAGTGGCAGTGCTTCCGTTGGGAACTGGCCCAGAGTAGGTTCGATCCAGCCCCCTTGGAGGCAAAGGACCGTTCATGGCTCAGCGACCGATCTGGCGTGGTCATCTGCGTCTTGCACTTTTACTGGCTTGGCGTTCCCATTCCTCAGCAGAGTGGGCGTTGGCGGTTTATGGGCAGGGATCGGTAATGCGCCGGATTGGACCGAGGCGGCAACGCGCGTACTAAAAAACCCCTCCCGGGCACTGATGCTGCGCGGCTGCGAAAGATCTGCGGAGATTGGCTGAGATCGACAAAGGTGGCGCGATCAATCCCTAGTGTGGACAGCCACGTTGGGCGGTGCCCTCCGTTGCCTCAGTTATGCAGCTTCGTGGCAGAATGTCGCTCATTACGGGCTCTGACTCCGGAATCGGACAGGCCACGGCCAAGGCGTTCGCACGCGAGGGGGCGGACGTGTGCATCACCTACCTCGATGACGAGCGAGGTGCACAGGAAACTTCCCGGCGGGTCCAAGCAGCGGGACGGCGTTCCGTCGTCGCGCGCTGCGACGTCACTGATGCTGCCAGTGTTAAATTTGCCTTCGACCACGCTGCCAAGGAAATCGGCACTCCCGATTTGCTGGTCGCGAACGCCGGGACCGGGATGAGTGGCATGCCCGTGGCCGAGATGGACGAAGCTGAGCTAATGAAGGTATTGCGCACAGATCTAATAGGACCGTTGTTCTGCGCCCGGGCGTTCGTGAAGCGGCGCATAGCGGCGGGCGGCAAGGGGCGGCTTATCTTTACAGGATCGGTCGCCGGGCATCTGCCGACGCCGGAAAGCGCGCCATACGGCATGGCCAAGGCCGGCATCAACTCGCTCGTTCGCAGCTTGTCGCGCGAGGTGGCGCAGTACCGGATCAACGTAAACGCCATCGCTCCGGGGCTGATTGCCACGCCAATGACGCAGAAGCGTCTCGATAATCCTCAGGAGCGCGAAAAGAGCATGCAGGCGATTCCGTGGGCCCGACCAGGCCGTCCAGAGGAGATCGCCGGGCTCGCCGTTTTCCTGGCATCAGAGGCAGCGGATTATGTCACAGGCCAGACTTTCGTGATGGACGGCGGCCTCACCATGAACTGGGGTGGAGCTTAGTTCGGCGTCATTCGCGACCTGACTTACCCCGAGGCCGGGAAGAGTGCGTACCGGAACGACGGTCACTATCTGGGTGGCGGTACTGGTTGTAGGGGGGTTTGGGGGGTTGGGAACGTGTCCCGGAGGAAGCCGATTCTCGGTCGAGCAGTTGTCCTGCATGGTGGATGATCTCGGGGGGAGTCATGGAGCGAACCGCGCCTTTATGGATCACATGGATCGCTGTCACCCCCGTTGCGTCGATCCAGGCTGGACGGAGAGATCGAGCCGATTCTGGAATATCCAATCTCCGGCTGGTATTCGTCCGTCCGGCATTGACATTGTTAGCGTGAAGAGGAACAGGCATTGACAATCCCAGTTGTGTTGACGAAGGCCGAGCAAGCATACTGCTCGATCCGGTTGATTCGGCCGTGCTTCCGGAATGCAGGTGGTAGCCAACTCACCGCCTCTCGGCAAAGTTCTTGACAGTTCCGCCTCATAGCCGCAGGTTGCAGGCCAACATTGTGCACCTTCAGACTGGATTAGCCGCCCCCTAGCCGGGCGGCTTTTTGTGCCGGGGGTGAACGCCCTGCGCGCGCCATCGAGTTTCCTGCGCCGACGTAAATAAGGAAAGCCATGAAGACGAACCTCTACGCCGCCCTTGTTGTGACGCGATGCCTCCATTCTCTACAGCGTCGCCGTCGATCCGAGCAGCGGGAATATCTACCTTGCGTGGCAGGACGACCGATTCTCGACAGCCACCTGCACAACGCCCACCGAATCAATCCCCATCGACGGCATTGCCTTCAGCCAGTCGCTGGATGGCGGTAAAACCTGGTCCACTCCGGTGATGATCAACAAGCGGGCAACGGTACGGTTGTGGTCACTTACTATGACTTCCGCAACGACACCAATACGCCGGCGGGTTTCGAGGACACGGACTATTTCGCAATCTTTTGCTCGTCGAACTGCAGCAGTGCCGCGAGCTGGGGGAATGAGCAGCGGCTCACGACCACCTCGTTCAACATTCTCGATGTCCCGAATGCTCCCGGCCATTTCCTCGGCGATTACATGGGTCTGGCCGCGAGTGGGCCGAACAACGTCTTTCCGGTATTCGGCATCGCCACGAGCCCGAACGTGACCGCCGATTTCACACGTGAGATCACGTTACCGGGCTTGGCATCGAAGTGACGGACGCGCACATCAACTGCGAGTCCTGCTTTACCTGCGCTCTGCGGCGGTACCGGCCCGGAGCGCATAGGCGGCGTTAACGCGCGCGATACGGGGATAATGGGGAAAAGGTGACAATCCGTGCAAGCCGGCTCAGACATGAGCCGATCTTCTAACTTCCGGAGGCTGCCGATTTCGCCGCGCGCTACGGCGCCAGCTCCAGGTGACCCGCCGGCATGTCCGCGGACGATCGAGGTACACCGGGGGCGCGTGTTCGAGAAGCTTCACGCTGGCAGCCTGCCTGACCTGGTCGGTCTGATGATGGCGGCCCAGACCAGGGAGCGGGCCGCCGCATTGATATTGGTTCCATTGCTGGTATTGCCCTTGAATACGACTAAGGTTGCTTTGCAGCGGAGGCAGCACGGCCATGCACTTCGTCATTTCGACTTCCTCGGGACCGACAGACCCGACACGGGCGATGTTGCCCTTTCTGTTCGCGGCGTCAGCGGTGCAGGACGGCGATCAGGTGACGCTCATGTTGTTCCACGATGCGGTTCACATGGCCGTGAAAGGCGCGGGTCCCAAGCTGGTACCGGTCGGACCGCCAAACCGCTACGAGGAGATCGCCAATCACCCGAAAATTGCGCTGTGGGCCTGCCGGCCTTGCGTTGAGGCGCGCGGAATTACTGAAAGCATGTTGGACGAACGGATCAAGCTGGGTGGGATGAACGAATTCCATGCAGCCGCCAAGCAGCCGGACGCACGGGTGGTCAGCTTTTAGCGGTGCCGCGACCGCACCCGTTACCACACGCGCTAACGCCGCCACTTCCAAATGTGCGCGACGGTCGTGACTTTGCCTCCGCGCCGGTGTTGGCTTGACGCGCGTTGCCTGGCCAGTGGCGGAGGCTCCGTCCGTCGAACCCTAACTACGTATCACGGGGCCGGGGCCGCTGCGCTGAAAGCTGCCTGCAAGGCCAGGTTGCACTGATCTGGCAGGCGGAGCTTGCCCCCACTCGTCCTGCGTAACGGATACCGCCTGCTGGTTTCGAATTAGACCGCAGGTAGGATACCGCGATGAATACGCGGGCTCTCCTCCTCGTTTTGACCGTGGCCGCTATCGGCATGCTGCACACCGCCGTTCCGGACCACTGGGCGCCGATCGCTCTTCTTGCACGGCAACGCGGCTGGTCGAAGCGCGAAACTGCCGTTGCTGCTTTACAGGCAGGCACCGGGCACGTCGTGACCACCCTCGTAATCGGGCTCGTGGTCTGGGGCGCTGGAATCGAGTTCGCCACCCGCTTCAGTCACCTGGTGGACAAGGTTGCTAGCCTAGCGCTCGTTCTGTTTGGTGGCTGGATCGCTGTCGGCGCGTGGCGCGAACTGCACCTAAACGATCACGGCCATAGCCACGGTGGCGTGTTCGGTGATCACCACCACCACGACGGTCACGGCCACCATCACGAGGATGATGAGGCGGGTCCCGATCCGCTTTACGTCCCGTTGCGGGGCGATATCGCAATTGTTCGGCACGTCCATGCGCATCGGCATCGGGGCACCGTGCACGTCCACTGGCACGATCACTCAGCCAATACGGCGCATGAGATCGACCCGGAAACGGAAGCCGCGCCTCCGCTCCATGTTCACAGGCACAAGACTTCCGCCCGCATGGCGCTGCTGCTGATTCTCGGCTCGTCGCCTATGGTGGAAGGCATCCCGGTTTTCTTCGCCGCCAGTCTCTACGGTGCGGTCCAGCTTGCCGTCATGGCCGTCGTGTTCGCCGCCAGCACGATCATCACTTACGTCGTCCTTTGCGTCTATTCAGCGGCAGGACTGCAATGGGTGAGTGTGGGGCCGCTTGAACGCTATGGCGAAGTGATCTCCGGTGCCTTCATCGCCTTGGTCGGAGTTGTATTCTGGTTGTGGCCGGTTACCTGATCGGGTTCGCGGCGCCGGGTGCCTGAACCCGCGATCGCGCTTTCGTGAAACCGCCCCGCGCTTCTGTCGTTGCCCAACTGTTCGACTTATGACCCATCTTGGGACAGCAAGCTTACAGCATGTGAGGTCGATCATGGGTTCCGTTGTTGCTATCCGCACCGCCCCGCCGGCCGAAAATGGGACAGTGCCATCACGCCAGGGCAAGCGGCACAGCGACGTCCGCACCCGCGAATACCTGACGCCCGATGAGATGGATAAGCTGATCGCCGCTGCGAAGCGGAACAGATGGGGCCAACGGGACAGCCTCATGGTGCTCATGGCCTATAGGCACGGTCTCCGCAGTAAGAAGCTGGTCGAGCTGGAATGGTCGCAGGTGGATTGGAGCGGCTGGATCCACGTCAATCGGGCGAAGCACGGCCTAGAGAGCCGGCATCCGCTCAAAGGCGATGAATTGCGGGCCTTGAGAGCGCTGCGGCGGGACAATCCGCACGCTACCCACCTATTCGTCAGCGAGCGCGGTGCGCCTTTCAGTGAAGCCGGGTTCCAGAAGATGGTGGTGCGGCTTGGCCAGAATGCCGGGCTAAGGTTTCCGATCCATGCGCACATGCTACGGCATAGCACCGGCTACAAGCTCGCCAACGACGGGCGCGATACTCGGTCCCTTCAACAGTATCTCGGGCATAAGAATATCGCCCACACTGTCAGGTACACCCAACTGAACGGCGATAGGTTCAAGGGCTGGTTCTAAGGGCCTTCCAGGCCGAGGAAACAGGCCCGTGGATCGCTGTTCTTATGCCGCGGCCTGGCCCTGGCCGGAATATGGCCGCGGGTGATCCCGCAGTCGTCAGCGCCCGGATTGCCGGGCCGTCCGGCTCGGTCGTAAGTTGAGACGCCTTGTGCATTGTGTAACCTCCATGGTGCCAGGGTGACGACCCCGACCGGCGTTCCAGCGCCGGTCGGGCACATCTGGCGGCCTGGCCTGCCGCCAAATTCCGCATAAGAAGGTCCGCTGGCAGCATCCGTGCACAATTTTACGGTAACGGGCTCGGCTGTCTGTTGGGGCCGTCCAGAAACGGGTTGTGCCGATTAATGGACGCCGGTTCAATTATGGACGTAATTTTTGGACGGAGAATGGGCTGGTTTAAAGGGCTCTGGTGCCTCGTCCGTCAATCGACCCCTTTCATGGGACAAGCTCTGCGAAAACCCTGCCTTTTCAGATCCTTGCAGAGAGGTCGTCGGCGCTACCGTAAACTTGCGCACGGATGCTGCCGGTGGGCCTCGGAGGTGTTGCCGGCCAGGCAAGCGTGTAAGAATACTACGGCCGGGCTGCGGTGCTACTAACACCTGCCCGGCCTGACCCGAACGTGTGGAGCAATACATGTCCAAGGCTGGTAACACTGTTACCGCGAACGCCGATACGCCGGCAACCGATACACTCGCCGGCACCGCCGGCCTCATCGGCGCAAGCGCAGCGAATTCCGGAGCGTTAGGCACTATCGCCGGGTTTGAGACGGCGGCGTTCCTCGATCCATTCAATGGACTGGTCGTCGAGCAGGTGCCGGTAGGGTACGTTCTCGCCAGTCTCTTGCGGTGGTGGAGCTGGTGCGTCAAGGATTGCTGCGCTCAGATGAGATGAACGACAAAGAAGCCTGCCGCGCGGCGTTGCATGCTTCGCTCGGCCGTATCTTCCCCTCGCGCGGGTAGCCGCGCGCGTAGCGCTGAGATTTCTCCTCATTTGCCTATCTGGCCGCCCTCCGGGCGGCCTTTGTTGTTGCGGGGAAAGTCACGCTGCCATGGCGGACACGCCCAGCGATTGCCCGCAAAAATGGCGACGCCGCAAATGATTCTGATTGGGGTTCTCGGCTGGAAGCGTTCCCAAGCGCCTCAGATCCAAACCCATCACTCCCGCGGCAACGGCACTGCGTAGGCACGGAATGGCAACCTCGGCGGGCCGTTCTTCTTCGGCTCGAACAAGTTGCCCAGCTGACCTTCGAGCACCCAGCCGACGGCGCCTAGCTGCACCACCGAGACCGGCACGTGGAACCCGCCCTTTACTACGCGGATATTGGCCTTATCCCCGCTGGTCGTGATGATATCCAAGCTCCCGGTGCCCTCGATCATCAATAGTGAGTTGTTGCCGAACTTACGCATGCCATCGCACAACGCGATCGGCTTGGACGGTTGCAGCTCCGTGATCTTGCCCGCGCTGCCGTCCTTGTTCACGTCGATGCGGAACAGCGCATTTCCGTTGTAGAGATTGACATAAAGATTGCCGTCGCCACCGAAAGCGATCCCGTCGAGACCGGCGCCGTTTTTGACCAGGAAGCGGTCATCCGTCGCCCAGATCTCGAACTCCTTAGCGCCGGGCTTCAGCCGCAACACGTGCGGCTGAAAGGAATCCGTGACATATTCGGAACCATCCCGACCGATGGCGATATCGTTGCACAAGGTCCGGTTCCCCGGCAGCGGATAGCTCGCCTTCACATTGCCGCTGTTCAGGTCAAGCGCCTTGAGCTGGGTCTGCTTCTGCCCCGGAACCGACACCCCAGCCGAAGAGAGATCGGACGAGCACACCCAGAGCGTCCCGGCCTTCTCGTCGGCCAGCACACCAAGGACCGAGAGGAAGCCCGCGTCGGCCTGCTTGACCCACAGCTCGGCCTCACCCGCGCCCGGCGTGGCACGATAAATGTTGCCCTCCGCCAGGCTGCCGATGATGAGGGTACCATCCGAGGTGGCGGTGATGCTCTCCGGGTAGACGCGGTCGCCAGGAACCGCGACCACGGATGGCGCCGCTGCTCTCGCCGCACCGATGCTGCCTGCCAGCGCAACGGCGCCGATGGCAAACACCTTCCCTACCGCGCTCCGTATTAGCCTGCTTTTGCTGCGCAATTGCGATGGCATCCTCGTGCCTTCCTGAGTTCTGTGGCGAAATTGGTATGCACTGCAGTAGATGAGGAGGCAATTCCGACCGGGACATTGGGAGAAGCGGAGCGACGAAGCAATCTCGTCCGACTCCTCGCAAGAACTATGACTTTACTTAACTGCCAGCGACACAGCAGGCTGGGGAACAGCGAAAATCACCAGCGAGTTGCCAAAGTTCAGGCCCAGCTTCTGCATCAGGATGTTGTTGCCATTGGCCGCATTGCCGCCGGCCGCCACAGCAACATACTGCCTGCCGCTTACCATATAGGTCACCGGCGGTGCATTGACCCCAGCGCCCATCGAGTAATGCCACAGCTTCTGGCCGGTAGTTGCGTCGAACGCATTGAAATTGCCGTCGAACTCCCCGGAGAAAAGCAGATTGCCGGCCGTCACCAGCAACCCTCCTAACATCGGAAAATCCGAACGATACTGCCACTTGATTTTGCCACTGTTAGGATCGATCGCCGACAGAGTACCCGAAGGCTCAATCGCCCCCGCGGTGTTCTCCTTGGATTTACCGACATCTGGCTCGCCGAGCTCCATCGCCCCTTCCGGGGTAATCGGCTGCAACACGCCGCCCAGCCGCACGTGTCCCGTTACCGTCTCGTCAGTGCTCGCCGTGTATTCCCAGGACTTATTTGTTCCCTGCACATAGAACAAACCCGCCTTGGGCGAATACGCCTCCGGCGACCACTCATTCCCGCCCTGTGCACCAGGATAAACGTTAACGTAAGCGTTCGTCGGGGGCGGCGTCCACATATTGGCGCTCTGCATCACGAAGGGCTCGGATTTTCGGATAAGCTGCCCCGTGTTCCGGTTCACGATAAAGACCTGCCCTTCTTTGCCCGCCTCGGCCGCCGCTGGAACGACCCGTCCCTGATCGTCTTTGACATCCAGCAGCACCACCGGCGCCAGCGCATCATAGTCCCACACGTCGTGCGGCACCTGCTGGTACCACCAGGCGATCTGCCCGGTGTCGATGTGCACGGCAACTATCGAGTCGGTATAGGCGTTGGCGCCCATCCGAACCGAACCGTCATTATCCGGATTGGGATTGCCCGTTGCGAAAATCGCGAGCCCTCTGGCCGGGTCAATCGCGGGCGTGTTCCACATCGAACCGCCACCGGTCTTCCACGAATTGCCGCTCCAGGTGTCGCCGCCTGGCTGCCCCGGTTCAGGAATGGTATAGAACCTCCAGATCTCCTTGCCCGTCTTCGCATCGAATGCGGCAACGAAATTTCGCGTCGGGAACTCAGCCCCCGAGGTCCCGATGATCACCTTCCCTTGATAAACCTGCGGCGCCATTGTGATGGAAAACGCAGCACGTGAATCCTCAACCTGCGTATTCCACACCTCCTTGCCCGTATATGCATTCAGCGCAATCAAGTGCGCATCCAGCGTCGCCAGAAACACCTTCCCCTCAGCGACCCCCACGCCCCTGCTCTCGGGACCGCAGCACAACTGCGTATACCCCAGCTTGGCGGTATAGGACCACAACTCCTTGCCGTTGGTCGCGTCATACGCCATCACATGATTATACGGTGTCGAGATAAACATAATCCCGTTCACAACAACCGGGCTAACCTCGAAACTCGCCGCCACTCCAGTCTGGATGTTCGCCACCGGCGCCAGCGAGCTGACATTCTTCGTGTTTATCTGATCAAGTGGCGAGAACCGCTGGTTATCGTACGTGCGACCATACAGCAGCCAGTTGTTCGTGTCCTGGTCCGCCCCGAGCAATTGCTCATAGGTAACATCGACATTCACTGGAACCGGGACACTGACCCCCTGCACTGTGCCAGGCGGATGCGGCGGCTGTGGCGACACCTGCGCATACGCTGCGTCAGTGCCGACGCCCATCACCAGGGCGAGCAGGCTGCCCCCTGCCAGCATATTGGCTGTGAAGCTCATGGCCATTTCCTCGTTTCTCCCTCGTTCATGAACGCATTCAAACACCACGTCTCACTGTCCGTGGTGTCCACCTTTTTCGCTTCCTTATCTTGTTAGTGCTGCGGTTCGATCTTGATCGCCTCGAGTTTCTCCTTGCTGTCTATTAGCTCGTGCGTACCAGCAGGATACCCGTTGACTTCGAGCATATATGCCATGATGTCCAGGTACTGCTCTTTGGTCAAGCTACCCGGAGCCGTCAACGGCATATGGGTCGCCATAAAGTGATAGAAATACTCAGCAGATATCTTCTGGTATTGGGACACGCTCAGAAATTGCTGCCCAGCTAACGCAGGACCGACCCCTCCTTGCAGGTGATCGCCGTGGCACACCGCGCAGGTCTTGTCATAGACCTCTTTCCCTGCTGCCGCCTGGGCTTTCGTGTAATCCCCGCCGCCAGCCGACTGCGCCAACGCACCAGCAATTGGAAAGCAACTCAAAACCAACAGGACCGTGCTAGTTCTCATCGCCTTACTTAACCCAACGAGTGTCATTGCGAGACCGAAGCGCCGAAGTAATCTCGCCCAGGTTTGCGCACCGCAGCAACGGGCACCTCCGTACCTTCCGCGCTGCAACAAGACCGGCGCTGGGCACCCGTTTCAGATGAATGCGCCTGGGGCAACTTGGTGTGACGGTCGCTCATAGTTGTTGGGCTGATCGCGTGGGCAGCAATCGTCTGTTTGGGACTGCTTTTGGCCCATTGAGTAGCGATAGCCAGGCCCAGCTCGTGCTGCCCGGCTCCGGCTCCTTCGCATCCGGAGTTGGCGCCAGGCCAAGCCAAGGGGGTATTCTTACCCCAGTGGCCCGACGCCCCGGCGAAGCTGCCCTTCCGCCCCTCTGGTACTGATTAGGTTACCCCGACCCGCCGCGCCCCGCCCGACACGAGAGGCTGCAGAGCCCTTGCGCTTCCTAAACGGACAAGCTGATGCCAGCCGTTATGCCGCCTTCGGATCTGCTTGCTGACGCGTCATTTATTGGTAAGCCTTCGGTGCCAGCAGGCGCTATCGGTGAACAGCGGCGGGATATCGTTCACACCGGCGGTCGTGGTGGATGAGCCGGCTTGTTCTGGGGGCAAGACAGCGTCGGAGGGTGCAATCGGTCGCGATGATGCCATTTCAGGATGGCAGGAGCTAGGGAAGCGTTCCGATGCCGCAACATGCAACCCGTACATCGTTCAAACCCGGGCAGATCGCCAATCCGAATGGCAGGAATGGCGGCGGCGGTAAGCCGGCGGTTCCGGCGGAGGTTCTTGACGCATGCCGTGCATATTCGCTGCCCGCTGTGCAAACGCTGGTGGAGTTGCTGAACGACCGCAGCTCGGCCATCCGGCTTGCAGCTTGTAACGCGCTGCTAGACCGCGCCTGGGGCAAGCCGGAGCAAACAATGAACCTGGCCGGCGGTCTGGACATAAATGCGCAGCGCGCGGAAACGGAGGCAATGGTGGAGGCGCTGAAGCGACTGGATATAACTGAGTTGAGGCTGATGATTGGCTTTTACCGGAAGGCTGGGCTGGCGCTGCCGGGGGAGACGCAGGAATGACCATACCCGAACGTCAATTGCTGCTGGCGATGGCGGACCTCTTGATTTAGTGGTGCCAGGAGCGGGAGGTCGTTAGCACTTACACGCCCGCTGGCCCCGCAACTATGCTCGGGTCTAATATGGCCCACCTGCTCATTCAATGCTCTTAGCTGCCTTCTAGGGCGAACTGTCGATGTGTTACCCAGCTTGGTGCTGCCAGCGGTGCGGGGAAAAGATCGGCTACATCGGGCGGGGCTTCGTCCCTGCACCGCTCAACGCATCCGCCATGCCCCTGCACCGGGGTGGATGGTCTTGACGGGCCTGATGTGGTGCCAGCCCCACGGGCCATTCTGACTGGGGTCAGCATCCGACCAGATTTCGCAGACGCCGTCCCTGCACCGCTCAACGCATCCGCGATGCTTACTGGCAGCCGGCCCCGGAATGGCGTAACGCGGTTACCGACATGCACACCCCGGTCCGTCAGCGCGTAGCCGTCTGCCGCGCCCGCAAAAAAAAGCGCGGGTCGCTCCCGATCGAGGCGGAGCTACTCGCGCACGAACGCGCGGGCTCATTCAATGCTCTTAGCTGCCTTCTAGGGCGAACTGTCGATGTGTTACCCAGCTTGGTGCTGCCAGCGGTGCGGGGAAAAGATCGGCTACATCGGGCGGGGCTTCGTCCCTGCACCGCTCAACGCATCCGCCATGCCCCTGCACCGGGGTGGATGGTCTTGACGGGCCTGATGTGTGCCAGCCCCACGGGCCATTCTGACTGGGGTCAGCATCCGACCAGATTTCGCAGACGCCGTCCCTGCACCGCTCAACGCATCCGCGATGCTTACTGGCAGCCGGCCCCGGAATGGCGTAACGCGGTTACCGACATGCACACCCCGGTCCGTCAGCGCGTAGCCGTCTGCCGCGCCCGCAAAAAAAAGCGCGGGTCGCTCCCGATCGAGGCGGAGCTACTCGCGCACGAACGCGCGGAGCTGGTGCGTCACGGCCAGGCCCCCGCGGCAGCATCGAGTGCGTCGGCAAGTGAGGCGCTGTCTTCGTCCTCCTCTTCCTGCTCCAGGAACAGCGACAGGAAGTCGAGCGTCTCCCCGTAGAGGGCCGCGGCGTGCTCCACGGCCGCGCCGATCATTCTCCACCATCCCTGGAAACGGGTTTTTGCCTGAGCGTTGCGATCGCTGCCAAGCTCCGGGTTACCGAGCAGGATAGCGTAGAGCGCGCCCAGGATGCGGCCGCGATGGGATTCGGTCCAGCCAATCGGGTCCGGATGCTTGAAGGGGCGGTTCTCGGGATCGGCGCGGTCGATTTCCAGGCGCGTCGTGAGGGCGCGCGAGGCGAGGTTTGGGTCCGACGTTGTTGCCGGTGAAGCTGACTGAGCAGCTTGGCCGCCATGAGGGCGACGGCACTCGCTGGATCGGCCGCGCCGATACCCGTGACACAGCTCGACTTTGCTGACACTGCAAGCTCCGTATCGTCCCGGCATCGCTGTGTCAGCTGAGTCAGCAGTGTCAACACTCTGCATAGGAGGAAGAGGGAGGTTGGCCGGTCCTCCACCGCTGGGTTAGCTTTTCTCGCTTCCGAGGGAGGCGCGGCCTAACAGCGCCGTGATGCGGGGACTAATAGGCGGCCGGAGGCCGGAGAAGCCCTGAAAGCCGCAAAAATCCTAGATTCCATGCGGAACGAGTATTCGTTACCCCGAACAACCCCGGCAACTTCGGGAAGCGGCAACCACAGGGGTTGAACCACAGCCTCCAGCGACAGCGCCCGACACGCCTCAAGACCTCAGCAGGGATGGCAGGCCGGCCGTGAGGATTACCGGACCGTCCAGGCTTAAATGAGGTGCTATTTGCGCTCATGTAACGATCCCTGATTCCGCCCTGCTCTCGGCCCCCTAGCTAATGCCGCTGCCCCCCCGTTGGTTCTAGGTCGCCAGCCCGCGGTCCTCTGCCATCTCCGCCAACCGCTCCTTCACGGCAACCATCAACTTCAGCGGGCTGTGGCCGGAGGAGATCGCATTGGAGGTAGGTGCGGTTGCTGGTGATGTCCGCCGTAATCTCCCGCTCCTCCCCGAGGCCGGCAAGCTCAGTGGCAAATTCCTTCGCGATTTGTTCCGTGGATTAATTTATTAGTCAAGTTGGCGGGTTTTCCGATATTCCTAGAATTGTTCCCAAGATAGATGCATGCTTGCAAATTATGGACTGGGGAAACACCACCCTCGCGCAGTATTTCGTCTTCCTCCGAGCGAGGGACGGGTGGGCCATCCTCCACCGTGAGGATTGCCGCTTCGTGGTAAGCCGGTCTGAACCCCACCCGTCCATCGGGCAGTGGCTCGGTCCTTACGGCTCCGGTATAGAAGCAATCGTGGCCGCAGATCGGCTACGGTATAGGCCCCGGCCATGCCGATTTTGCCGACCCACTCACATTTGAGTGATCGCGCAGCGCCGTAAGTTGAGCCTTCTGGGGACAGGGTCTACCATCGGTGCGATGGAGCAACCGAAGCGAGTATCAAACGAGCTAGCTAAGCGGTGATGCGTTACCGCAAGCCAGTACCGCCTCATGTCCATGTACGCTAACGTTCCACTTCTGCGAGATGCTCAACGAGCCGTGGCGGAGGCGCACGTTGATCTGGCGGAACGGTGGGAATGGCTGCAGCGGTTTCCGAAAACTGGTCAGAGAGAATGAAGGTTGGTAACCTCGTTCTGGCCGCAGGATAAGGGTCCGCAGGCTCGGTGCGTTTCGGTCACCGGTGGTGGGAATTGGACACGACCTGGCTAACGATCCGACTTCTCGCCACACTTGGCCTCGCGTGGAAGATCATAACGCGCCATCTTCCTCGTCTGCAACCAAAGAAAATGTGGGTCGGTAGTCTAAAAGCGGTTGCGCTAGTTCGTCGGCCAGCCGACCATCTGCCTCGCATGTAAGAGACGCTTCCAGTTTGACGGGATAGGAGGCGGTTCCGCGGTTTCCTGCATGGGGCTATAAATTTTCTCTGGAGTATTGAACACTACCAGCCTGCCGCAGTCCTGAACGCCGAAATGGCGTGGCCGAGCACGCTGGCTACCTCGACCGGACCGGATATGAGCAACCACATCATGATGATAAAGATCACGAACCCTATAGCGTGAGTGTGGTGCATCTCGCCCTCTGCCGCTCCTTGATATGCATACGGATATCTACTATTGTCAAGCGCATGAAGCGAAAACTATGGCCCGACAAGATGGTGGCCCGGTTCGAGGCCGGCACATTCGAGCGGATCTCGGCCATTTCTGCGGCGGATGAGGACCGGACGGAGTTCGTGCGGGGCGCAGTGCGCCGGGAGCTGGTGCGTCGGGAACGGGTCCACCAGCCTGTGGAAAAATCGGCAAAACGGCTTGCAAATAAGAGTGCGCGCAACAGACAGGTGCAAGGCAGATGAGCGACAGTCGAACGCAATGGAAAGCCGACTGTCTGAGATGGCGCGGTCGAGTCTTGACCGGCAACAGGACGCACTATTGCTCCGATTGGGACCGCCATCCGGTCGATGAGACTACGCCCGAAATCGAATGCTGCACATGCGAGTTTGAAAATGCAGAAGGACAGTCCACCGACCACCGGTGAGGCAGTCTCAGAGGATTAGGGCAGAGCATGCTTTGGTGGAGTCCCTGGTGGCTCGCGCTCTATGCAGGGATAGTTGCAGGCGCGGTCGCGCGTTGGTGGCTGTCATGGTCGCTTGCGGCGGCTGTGGGGGGCGCTGTCGCGGTCGGACTAGTGGCGCTGTGGGCGCTGTGGTGGCGTCTCCCGAGATGGCAGACAGATCGCCTGCAAATCAGAAAAGCAAAAGACAGAGCGGATATCGAAGACAATTTCCGCAAGACCATAAGCCAGGTAATCGGCGGCGTAGCGGTGCTGATCGCCGCCGGCATCGCCTACTACGGAACGTTGCAGACCGTTCGCGGATCACACGACCTGCTGATCAGCCAGCAGATATCTAACCGCTCCTATTCACCAAGCGCTGTGAAAAATGGCTGAGTCGCACCGCCGCGAATTCGGGCAGCCTCGGCCGTTGCGCCTGTTTCATCGCGATCGGACCGGATTGTTGGTTGGGGTTGATGGGAAACGGGTTCGACGGGGCGCCTGCCCCGCGGTCTATGGAGCGGCCGGCACCAAGCTGTGGGCGAGGTCGCGGAACAATGCTGCCTCAGGGCAGGAGGCAGCGAAAGCGACGCGCACACGGGAAGCGGTCTCGATTACCCGTGCAGCGACCTTCATCAGCCGCAGCCGAATGGTGGTGAACTCGGCGGTGGTCAGCGCGTGTGCCTTGGGGATGCCGTCGCGCACGTTGAGTAACAGCCAATAAGCTGCGGTGTGAAGGATGAGCCGCATCTGATTGGCAAGCGGTGCCCGACATGAGGTGCGGTCGGAGGCAAGTTGGCTCTTGTGAAGTTTGATCAGGTTTTCCGCCTGGCCGCGCTCACAATAAAGCGTATCATACAGCCACTCAGCGCTGCCCGTGGTGATGTTGCTGACCACGAAGCGGATGTCGAGGCCGAGAGTGGACGCCTCGATGCGGGCCGCGATACGACGCGAACGCGACCAGGATTTGGCCCGATACTGTGTTTCGGTGTAGCGCCGCAGCAGCGGGGAATCGGCTTCGGCGCGACGGACACGAACGTCGTCAGCTGCCGGCTCGACCAGGCGGTGCAGCACGTCGTTGCCGGACAGGCCGAAGACGTAGCGAATACCCTCCGCTTCGCACCAGTCCATCACCTCTGGTCGGCCGTAATGGCTGTCACCGCGGATGGTGATGCGCGTGTTCGGCCAATGCCGTCTGATCTCGCGCAGCAGGCGCCGCAGGTGACGGCGGACTTCCTTCCCCGATGGGGTTTTGCCGGGCCGCAGCAGCACCGCCACCGGCCGCGCCGTGGCAGTGTCATAGATATGGATCGGTAGAAAGCAGCGCTCGTTGTAATGGGCATTGAACAACGACAGCTGCTGATATCCATGCACCACGTCCACGGTGTCGTCGATATCAAGCGTGACCGCCTCTGGCGGCACTGCATAGCTGGCGCAGTAGAGGCCAATCATCGCCCGCATCATTCGGATGATCTCGCGCAGGCTGGGGGCGTTCTCCCACCGCGACATGGTCGGCTGCGAGCACAAATCGCGGCCGCTGGCGGGCAGCTTGCCGCAAGCCAGTTTGAAGGCCGGGTCGCGGCGCAGGTGATCGAGGTCGTCGGCGTCCTCGTAGCCGCAGGCGATCGCCAGAATGCGCGCACGCAGGATGTCACTCAGCTGATGCACGATCCGGCCTGGATCGCGATGATCGGCAATCTCCGCCGCCAGTCGATTACAGATGCCCAGACGTCGTTCCGCCCGCGCCAGCAAGATGACGCCGCCATCTGACGTGATCCGTCCGCCATCGAATGCCGCGGTGACTTTCTTGCCTGCAACGGCTGGCAATGCGAACGGCTCGGTCGTATCCTCGTGCATGGCGGGTGTGGCACCGGTGAGATTGCGATTCGGATGGCGTCAGGCACCCAATTCGTAAGTCACAATCACCACCTTACGCGACACCCGCCGACGAATCCCTGCTATGCGATGAATAAGACAGGCTAAGGGCTTCGAGGACCTGGGCTCCGACAAGCTGTTTGTGCGACTCGGCGGCATTTATGCGCTGGAAGGCGTAATGAACGCCTCCGAACAGTATCATCAGCCTGCGCTGGAAGCGCTGTGCGCGTTCGTGCGCGACAACACGAAGGATTACAAGGGAGACGGGCCACCGGCAACCGACATCCAAGCCGCGCTGACCGTTATTGGAAGGCGTAAACCTGGGGAGGGACATGTTGATCTAACCGGCGCTCGTGTTCCAAAGGCGGTATTTCCCAACCCGCCGCGGCTGTGGTCCTGGCCAGTTTGGCGCAGTTCGCGGCCGCGGCATCGGGGCAGCTTTACGGAGGCGCTGAATGAGCGAAATGGATCGATGAGGCGCTAAGATGACCGCTGCTAACAGCGGCCGAAACAGCGGCCGTATGAACGTAGCCGGCGGCCTGGACATACCGGGAAGATAATGAACGAAGGTGCTGAATGAGCAAGATGGTGGATCGGGCGGCGCGGGCGCTCGAGGCTGAATGTACTGAGATGGAGCCGAACGACAAGTATCGGTTCCATAGGCTTGCTCGTGCCGTCATCGTCGCCATGCGCGAGCCAACCGAAGCAATGCTGACTGCTAGCGCAAATCTGGCGGTCACTAAGGAAGTCAACTCCGCCTTAGTAGTCGCAGCGGAGCATGGCTGTGGGGCCATACCATCAGCTTCGTGGCCAGATCACAGTCCAATACACCAGTGGTGGCGTGCTATGATCGATGAGGCGCTACGATGACCGCTGCTAACAGCGGCCGTTTTGCTCCCGGGAATGCCATGGCATTCAAGCCAGGCAAGTCGGGAAATCCCAAGGGCCGGCCTGCGGTTCCTACAGAGGTGCTAGACGCCGCTCGTGCAGAATCGCTGGCGTCGATTGCGACTCTCGTAAAATGGAGAGATTCTGATGATGCGCGGGCTAGCTGCTTTGCCTGCAACGCACTTTTGGATCGTGCCTGGGGCAAGCCGGAGCAAACCATGAATCTGGCCGGGTCGCTGGATGTGAATGCGCAGCGTGCGGAGACGGAGGCAATGGTGGAGGCGCTGAAGCGGTTGGATATAAGCGAGCTTAGGTTGATGATTGGATTTTATCGAAAGGCCGGGCTGGCGCTGCCGGGGGAATGAGGGGCTGTTTCCGCCAGAGCCGCTTGGATGGACAGCGTGTGCCTTTACATGAACGTCCGAAACATATGCCGCACAGTGACCCTGAACGTAAGCATCCGGCAAGCACCGCGGGTTCGGCCGGGGCGAGTGCGATCGGCGTCAGCTACGCTTTGAGGTCGTCGAGGAGTTCCTTGAGGTTCTCGACACCGCGCTCCGTGAAGGCAACGGTGGACACGTCGTCGACATCCAAAACGGTGAGGCAGCCGTCCTCGGGTTCCATGTCCAGAGCGATCTCGTAGATCGTGTTCTCGTCTTCACCAAGCATTCTGGCGACGCGGGCAATAGTGAAGACGTAGCTCGGGGCCGCCATGATCAGGCCACGAGAGCGGCTGGGCCGGATCGAGACCAGTGCCACGGCAGCAGTTCGTGCAACCGGGATGCGGGATGGTCGGCGATGCGGGCAAGCACATCGGCAAGCCAGGCGCGCGGGTCGACGTCGTTGAGTTTGGCGGTGACGATGAGCGAATACATGGCTGCCGCTCGCTCCCCGCCGCGATCAGAGCCGGCGAACAGCCAGGCTTTCCTGCCGAGGGCAATACCGCGCAGCGCGCGCTCTGCCGCATTGTTTGTTAAGCAGATGCGACCGTCGTCGAGGAAGCGTGTGAACGAGTCCCATCGCTTGAGCATGTAGTCCATCGCCTTGGCAACATCGGCATGTCGAGAAAGCTTGCCGCGTTCGTCGCGCATCCAGCGTTCGAGCGAAGTGAGCAACGGCGCGATGCGAACCTGTCGCACGCTCCGACGTTGTTGCGCCGTTAATCCGTTGATCTCACGCTCGATATCAAAGATCGCGTCGATCCGGCGCACCGCCTCAATGGCCAGCGGCGACTTTGCTAGATCAGCGAGAACGAACAGCTTCCGGCGCCCATGGGCCCAACAGGCGGCTTTGACGATCGGGCCCGGCTTGCGAGCGGGATTGTGGAGATCGTTGAACCCGGAATACGCGTCCGCCTGCAGGATCCCGCTATAACCCGCGAGATGGCGGCTTGGATGCTCGCCGCCGCGATCGCGCGAGTAGAAGAAGATGGCGGCCGGTTGTGACAGACCGCCGAACGGGCGATCGTCGCGCACATAGGCCCACAGCCGGCCGGTGATGGTCTTTGCCTTGGCTAGCACCGGCACGGTGGTGTCGTCGCCATAAATCCGTTCGCCCGATAGTACGTGTGCATGGATCAACGTCACCAGCGGCGACAGCGCGGTCGTGCAGGCACCGACCCAGTCGGCAAGCGTCGAGACGCTGAGATCAATGCCCTCGCGGGCGAAACGCTCGCTCTGACGGTTCAGCGGCTGATGTTCACCGAATTTGCTATGCATGATTGTCGCCAGCAGCTCCGGACCGGCGCGGCCGCGGGCGATTGGGTGGAACGGCGCCGGCGGCTGTGTGATTGTCTCGCACGAGCGGCAGGAGAACTTCTCGCGCACCGTCTGGATCACCTTGTAGCTGCGCGGAATGGTTTCCAGTGTCTCGGTGATGGTCTCACCAAGCTTGACGAGCTTGCCACCACAGCACGGGCAGCTTGTTGATGACGGAAGCACCACCCGCTCACGCGGCAGATGGGCCGGCAAAGGCGCACGCAGCGGTTTGGCGCGGGTGAACGGGCGCACGTTGGTTCTGTCGGGCTCCGCTTTGGTGGCCACTTCCGCATCCTCGGCGGCGGCTGTCTCGAGTTCCTCGAGCTGCATCTCCAGCTGGTCGAGCAGCCTGCGGCCACGCTCGGCGGAAGCGCCGAAGCGATCACGCTTCATCTTGGCAATCAACAACTTCAAATGCGCGACCATCGCTTCAGCGCTGGAGGCGCGGGCTTCGAACTCGCGCCGGGCGGCTCGCTCGGCCATCAGTGCGGCCTTCAGCGTGTCGTTGTCGTCGGGGAGCGTCTCCAGCGTGGTGTTCACGCTGAGAATCGGATCACACTCGCCCGTAGTCGTGCACGTAAAATTTGCAGGGTTGGTGATTTATCTGCGCGTCAGCCGGCTAGCTCAGGCCGCCAGGTCCGCTGCGGATGTCGCCAGTCGATCCCCTCCAGCATATAAGCGAGTTGAGCCGCGGTAATGGCGACAACACCATCCGTCGCTGAGGGCCAGATGAATCGACCGTGCTCCAGCCGCTTGGCGTAGAGCGACATCCCAAGCCCGTCGTGCCAAAGAATTTTCAAAAGATCGCCCCGCTTGCCACGAAACACGTACAGATCGCCAGCGAATGGATCGCGCTGCAACGCCTGCTGCACCTGTAACGCGAGTCCATTCATCCCACGACGCATGTCTGTCGCACCTGTGGCCAACCAGACCCGCACACCGGATGGGGAAATCATCATCCGCGCAGCGCCCTCACCACCCGACGCAATGCCGTTAGGCTGACTTCATTGCTAACCAGCAGCCGACATCCGTCCGGTAAAACAATCTCAATCCCGACCGCTACGCCCCGTCAATTCTTCGGCACCGATGCCGCTCCAACAGCAGACGGTGAAAGCGGTGCCTCGGTCACGCGCACCGGCACAAATCTCAGCGCCTCCACATTCCCAAGCCGGCCCTCGCGCACTTGACGCCGCCAGTAGTGCAGCAGGCTTAGATAAACATCGTGCCGCGCTGCTACCGCACGAACGCACGCTCCCGGCTCATGCGTCTCACCGACAATTCGCAATTTGTCTTCCACGCTCCAGCGGCGGCGCCGTTCCCGCCCGCCGATGATCTCCATCGCCGACATGACCTTAAGCTCGACCTTAAAGTGCACCTTAAGGTCACAGCCTCGGCATCCATCGCGCCCTCAGCGCAAGGCGGTCGTCGGCGGACGGATACCCCTGAACTCCCAGGCGTGGTGGTGAAGAACAGGGGCGAGGAAGAGGGCCCCGCGTGAAGGAGGGCTACATCGCCCGCTCCGGCGACCGCGCGGCCTTCGAGGCGGCGTCGTGAATGGTGCGGCCGAGGAGCGGGCGCGCGAACGTCGATACTGGGTCGCCCGTGCTGGAGACTCAGCCACCCTTTCATCACGCCAATGCAGGGCGGGAAACCGCGGGAAATAGAAACGCCTCGGCCGCTTCCGTTCGCCGCCGTTCGGGCCGCGGATGGGGGGATTGATCGGGAACAGCGGCCGAAACAGCGGCCGTATGAACGTAGCCGGCGGCCTGGACATACCGGGAAGATAATGAACGAAGGTGCTGAATGAGCAAGATGGTGGATCGGGCGGCGCGGGCGCTCGAGGCTGAATGTACTGAGATGGAGCCGAACGACAAGTATCGGTTCCATAGGCTTGCTCGTGCCGTCATCGTCGCCATGCGCGAGCCAACTGAAGCAATGCTGACTGCTAGCGCAAATCTGGCGGTCACTAAGGAAGTCAACTCCGCCTTAGTAGTCGCAGCGGAGCATGGCTGTGGGGCCATACCATCAGCTTCGTGGCCAGATCACAGTCCAATACACCAGTGGTGGCGTGCTATGATCGATGAGGCGCTACGATGACCGCTGCTAACAGCGGCCGTTTTGCTCCCGGGAATGCCATGGCATTCAAGCCAGGCAAGTCGGGAAATCCCAAGGGCCGGCCTGCGGTTCCTACAGAGGTGCTAGACGCCGCTCGTGCAGAATCGCTGGCGTCGATTGCGACTCTCGTAAAATGGAGAGATTCTGATGATGCGCGGGCTAGCTGCTTTGCCTGCAACGCACTTTTGGATCGTGCCTGGGGCAAGCCGGAGCAAACCATGAATCTGGCCGGGTCGCTGGATGTGAATGCGCAGCGTGCGGAGACGGAGGCAATGGTGGAGGCGCTGAAGCGGTTGGATATAAGCGAGCTTAGGTTGATGATTGGATTTTATCGAAAGGCCGGGCTGGCGCTGCCGGGGGAATGAGGGGCTGTTTCCGCCAGAGCCGCTTGGATGGACAGCGTGTGCCTTTACATGAACGTCCGAAACATATGCCGCACAGTGACCCTGAACTCCCAGGCGTGGTGGTGAAGAACAGGGGCGAGGAAGAGGGCCCCGCGTGAAGGAGGGCTACATCGCCCGCTCCGGCGACCGCGCGGCCTTCGAGGCGGCGTCGTGAATGGTGCGGCCGAGGAGCGGGCGCGCGAACGTCGATACTGGGTCGCCCGTGCTGGAAACTCAGCCACCCTTTCATCACGCCAATGCAGGGCGGGAAACCGCGGGAAATAGAAACGCCTCGGCCGCTTCCGTTCGCCGCCGTTCGGGCCGCGGATGGGGGGATTGATCGGGGGACAGCGGCGTGAGCCGCTTGGGAGGCGGCAGAAAACCTCAGATGAGAGCGGAACACATAGCCGCTTTGCAGCGGCAACGAGTGATCCAGAACGTGCAGGATCCGCATCAGCCTCGAATCGATGTAAGGGACCGAAACAATCCTTCGTAAGCGGAATCGTCGCGAAAAAATACCGGTAATTCACTCAAGTCGGCGAAATCGTTTCCGCGAGTCGAGCCGCCAGCCGGTTTTACAAACGGAAGCAGCCCAGCGGGCAGTGCACGCCATTCAGCGCTTGCAAAGCCTGCATTGTCGCCGTGTTGGCCATCGGTATGAATGGCAGATCGTTCAACAACGCCAACGTCCGCTCTGGCCCTAGGGTAAAGATCGGAGAACTCAGCGCCTGCATTGCCATCGCCTGATCGCCGTTCGCCAGCGCAACATAGACGGTGGTCAGGTCATTCACTACCTCCTGCGAGCTTGCCGTCGGCACAATCTCCAGCGCGCGCCGCACCTGCTCGCGGGCCCGTAGCATCTCCGCGCTGATGATTGGGCTGCCCGCCCTCCACTGCGGATCGGTATTGAGCACTCCCGCAAGGTAGTCGAGCCCCGCCACCGCCCGCGCCGCGACCGCCGGCTCCCCGTGCGTCCGTGACGGCGCCGCGAATGCCCAGGACGTGAATTGAATCGCGTTTGCCGGACTGAGACCGAGGGCTGGCGGTGCGATTGCCGTACTCACCGGTGCTTCCGTTGCACAGGCCGCAAGCATGAGCGCCGCGGCAAACACGCCCAGCCGCACCAACCGTTGCATTGTCATCGAAACACCCGCCTTTCCGGCGCCGGCTAGTCTAGATAGCAACCCAGCGTACAGTCGTTATGATTGAGTGCCACCAACGCCTGCGCCGTCGCCACATTCACCATGTGAACGTACGGCAGATCGTTCAGCACCTCCAGGGTCCGGTCCGGCCCCAACGTAAAGATCGGCAAACTCAGCGTCCGCATCGCGCGCGCCTGATCCTCGTTCCGCAGCGCCAGATAAACCGAGGTCAGCGCGTCCACCACCTGCTGCGAACTCGCCGCAGGCGCAATCCCCAAAACCCGCCGCATCTGCTCGCGCGCCCGCAGCATCTCTTCGCTGATGATCGGACTACCGTTCATCCATAGCGGGTCCGTGTTCAGCGGCCCCGCCACATAATCCAGCGCTGCGACCGCCCGCGCCGCTAACGCCGGGTGCCCGTGCGTCCGCGACGCCAATGCGAAGGCCCATGAGGTGTAGGAGATCGCGGTCCCCGGATCAGTCAGGCCCAGGCCCGGCGGCGCGGTCGCAGTATCCACCGGTGCTTGCGCGACACAGGCTGACAGCGCGAGTGCCGCAGCGAACATACTCAATAACCGCGATAGTTGCATGTACCCTGGCTACGGCACGACGTCCGACGAGCTGTTGCCCGGAGCACTGAGCGCCCCCAAGGCCTGCATCGTCGCAGTATTGGCCGCCGGGATATATGGTAGATCGTTCAGTAGCACCATCGTCTGCTCCGGCCCCAGCGTGAAGATCGGCGAGCTCAGCGCCTGAAACGCCGCAGCCCGGTCACCGTTGGCCAGCGCCGCGTAAACCGTGGTCAATGCATTGACGACCTGCTGCGAAGTTGCCGTCGGCGCAATCCCCAGGACCCGCCGAGCCTGCTGGCGCGCCCGCAGTATCTCTAGATTGACGATCGGACTGAGGTATTTGTACACAGGATCGGTATTGAGTGCCCCCGCTTCGTAATCCAGCGCCGCCACAGCCCGCGCCGCCGCACCCGGATACCCGTGCGTCCGCGATGGCAGCGCAAATGCCCAGGCGGTGTATGAAATGGCGTCCGGTGGATCAGTCAGGCCCAGCGCGGGCGGCGGAGCCGCCGTGTCCACCGGGCCCTGCGCAGCGCAGGCCGCCAGCGCGAGCGCAGCGGCAAACACTCCCACCAAACCCACTCGTCGCATTGTTAATGCAGTAACCGCATTTCGATGGGCAATCAAGAAAAATTGGCATTCATCCGCGCTTAACCGCGCACCGAAATTGTTTCAGTCGGTGACACCAATCGCCGCTTCTCATAGTGAAACTTAGTTCCCAACCTCTACTTCCTCACCCCACCCGCATATTCCCCCAACATTTCCTCCGCCTGCTCCAGATCCCGCGGCGAAGACAGGTGAAACCAAAGCCCATCATGCACCACCGCACGCAACCGGCCCGCCATCATGGCACGATCCCACGCCACATTCACGCTGAAACAACCGTGCGGCAGACCCTCAAGCAAGGCCCGCGACATCAGATGTACCCCGGCGTAAATATACGGAACCACCTCCCGCTCCCCACGCCGGCGCGGAACCCCCCACTTGTCCAGCGCGAAGTCGCCAAATCCCACATCAGCCTGCACTTGCGACGTGCGCTGCAGCAGCAGCACCAAATCAGCCTCGCCCAAGGCGAAATTCACCGCCAGCCGCTCCAGGGCCGGAACCGGTCCATCCAGCCAGAATGCGTCACCGTTCACCACATAGAACGGATCGTCGCCCAACAGCGGCAGCACCGCCTGCACCCCGCCACCTGTCTCCAGCAGCTTCTCCTCGCGCCGGATCACCGTTCGCGGCGGCTCGGAACGCTCCGCCAGATGCGCCTCAATCCGGTCCGCATGCCAGTGCGCATTCACCACCACCAGCTCCACCCCCGCTTCCGCCAGCCGGTCCAGCGCGTGATCAAGCAGTGTCCTGCCGTGAACCCGGAGCAGTGCCTTGGCTGTGTGATCCGTCAGCGGCCGCATCCGCTTCGACAACCCGGCCGCCAGCACCATCGCGCGCCTCGGCCGGATCATGCGGCCATCCCCGCCGGAGTGCCCCGCAGTCCCATCGGGATCCAGCGATCCATCGCACGCGCAAGCGGAGCCACAACCGGATGGCTCAACGCCCCCTCCAACAACCGCCAGGTGCGCGGTCCATGCGCCAGATACTGCGGACGACGGTCGCGCAACGCGAGCCGCACCCATTGCCCCGCCACCCGCAAGTGCCGCTGCGCCGCGCACGCCGCGAATGCCGCCTCGAACCCATCCGCATCCAGTTCCGGCCGCGCCGCCACAAACCGAGCTCGCGCGCGCGCCGCCACCCCCGGCGAGATCTCTCGCCGAGCATCCTCCAGCAATGAAACCAGATCATACGCTGGATGCCCCAGCGCCGCAGTCTGAAAGTCGATCACCCCCACCTGCCGCACCCCTTCTCGCTCCGGGAGCCACATGAGATTGCCGGCAAAGAAATCACGATGCACGACACAGACCGGACCGGCCGCAAGCGGCGTCAGCATCAGATCCAGCGCCCGCGCAAACTCTGCCCGCGCCACCTGGGGCGCCGTCCCTCCGAACGCCGCCGGCCACCACCAGTCACACAACGTGCCCACCGCGGTATCGCGCATCGCCTCAGCATCCCAACGCGGCAGAAAATCAGGCAACGGCCCGCACTGCATCGCCACCAGCACGTCTACCGCGGCGTCGAACAGTGCCGGTATGGTTTCCTTTGACATCATCGCCGGAAACATCGCCTCGCCCAGATCTTCCTCGAGTACCAGCCCCTGTTCCGTATCGTACGCAATGATGTCCGGCACCGACAAACCCAGCCCGGCGAGATAAACCGCAACACGCACAAACATCCGCACATCCTCGGGTGGCGGCGCATCCATCAGCAGCGCGGGGCGTGGGCCCCCGATCAGCCGGACATAGCGGCGGAAGCTCGCATCCTGCGGCAGCGCCTCCTGGCGAGCCGCCCCGAACCCATGCGCCGCGAGAAACGCCGCTATCGCCGCCTCACGCGTCATCACTTGAGCCGGTCCTCCCATCCGGTCAGCACCGCCTCCCGCGCCTCGCCCTCGCCATACCGCAGCGCCACCGTCAGCGCTTCCGCCGGACGAAGCGGACCCAGCCGATCCGGCCATTCCATCAGCACGATGTCCTGCAGAGCCTCGTCCCATCCGAGTTCCGTGAGTCGCCCTGGCCCATCCAGCCGCCACAGATCGAAATGATGCACACGTCCTATCGCGGTTTCGTAGGTTTGCACCAGAGTAAAGCTCGGGCTCGGCACCTCCAGCCCGGGATTCCCCACCGCGGCACGCAAAAACGCCCGCGCCAGCACGGTCTTCCCAGCCCCGAGCGGGCCTTCGAGCAGGATCACATCCCCAGGCCGCGCGAGTCGGGCAAGCCGCGCGCCAAGCTCCTCGGTTGCCGCCAGTGTCGGCAGTGAAACCCACGGTCCCCGTATTTCCAGGGCAGCTCGGCTACACAACGTTGCCAGGCCGCAGTTCGCACAAATCCGCCCGTTCCGGCGTTTCCAGCTGCACGGTCGCGTGGCCGATGCCGAAACGATGCCGCACGTCGTGGGCGATGCCGTGCAGTAGCTCATCATCGCGGCCAGCATCGACACGCACCAGGTGCGCCGTCAGCGCGGTGTCAGTGGTGCTCATTCCCCAAATATGGAGGTCATGGACCTCGACCACCCCCGGCAGCGCCCGCAGGTAGCTGACGACTGCCTCCTGGTCGATGCCCGGCGGCACGGCATCGAGCGCGAAGTTCACCGAATCGCGCAGCAATCCCCAGGTCCCGATCACGATGACGACGCTGATGACAAGGCTTACGGCCGGGTCCACCCGTAGCCATCCGGTCGCCAGGATCACCGCTCCCGCAGCAGCCACGCCCAGCGCCAGTGACGCGTCCGCGGCCATATGCATGAAAGCCGCCCTGATATTCAGATCGCCCTTGCGGCCGGTCATAAATAGCAGCGCCGTGCATCCGTTCACGACGACACCGGCCAGCGCCACGCCGATGATCACCGCACCGCTTGTGCGTTGGGGCGTGACCAGCCGCTGGATCGCCTCCCACGCGATACCCCCGGTGACCACCAGAAGGATGATCGCGTTTGCCAACGCCGCAAGGATCGAGGACCGCCGCAGCCCATAAGTGTATTGCTCGCTCGGCTCCCGCTTGCTGAGCCAAGCCGCACCCCATGCGCCGCCCAGCCCGATCACGTCCCCCAGGTTGTGCCCGGCGTCCGCCAGCAGGGCCACGGAGTGCACCGCCACTCCCAATGCGGCTTCCACCACGACGTATAGCGCATTCAGCGCCATCCCGATGGCGAAGGCCTGCCCGAAGCTCGCGAGCGTGTCGGGACCGTGGTCGTGATGATGGGAATGGGGCATGCACCCTGGCTTCCTATGGCCGGCCGAGAAACGCGCGCATATGGGCAACGACGGCGGAAACCGCCTCGCCCACTGTCCTATGTTGGGCCGGTGTATCGGGAACGTTCTGCAGCCGTTGGATATGGGTCGCGATATCGGCGCCGGCGGTGGGCAAATGCAGGGCCGCCGTACTCAGGCTTTGCTGCATGTCATTGAGCGGCCTCGCCGCGGACTGCGCCACCCGTGCAGGCGCCGGTGCGGCCACAGGCGCCGAGACCGAGGACGGGCCATCGTTGGTCGGCTGCGAATCGAGCAAGCCCAGCAGATCCGGCGCGGCCGCATCCCGCGCGGTCAGCGGCTGGAAGCCGACCAGCCGGCGCAGCGTGGCGATGATCGAGGTATGGTCGAACGGGACCGCCCCCGCCGGACGCAGAACACTCCCTGGACGCACATAGGGGGAAATGATCACAGCCGGAACGCGCGGCCCGAAATAGCTGAAGTCGAACCCATCAGAGTATGGGCCACCTGGCGGCGTTGCCGGCGGCGGCTGCACGTGGTCGTAGCACCCGCCATGCTCGTCGAAGGTGACGATCAGCAGCGTGTTCTTCCACCCCGGGCCGCTCCGCACAGCGTTATACACGGCCGCGATCAGCGCCTCGCCGTAACCCACGTTGTGCGGCGGATGTTCGTCATTGGGCAGCGTATTCAACACCGGGTCTGCAAAATAGCGTGGCTCGATGAAGCTGTAGGCCGGCAGCGCCCCCTTGGCGGCATCGGCGGCGAAGGCGGTCCCAAACTGCGAGAAGTTGCCGGCCGAGGTCCACACCTTCGCCAAAGTCGCCGACTGCGGAATATCATGAAAATAAATCCGCCAGCTCTGTCCTGCTCCGGACAGCCGGTTGAACACCGTTTCCATCGTGTAGGGGAAGTGCGTCGGATTATTGTTCACGTAGCCGTTGGCCGTGCCGCAGTGGGTGAAGAACCGGTTCGGCCACGTCTGGCACGGCGCCGAACCATACCACCGGTCGGATATACCGAAGGCGCGCGCGAGCTGACTGATCACGGGCACATGATCCGGGGTAAAATAGTGCATCACCTCATAGGGATCGGGAGCAGGGTTGGTGGCCGGCTGGCGCATGTAGTCATCCACGAACCCGGCCATTGACGCCTCGCCATCAACCGTCCCGTCCGGGCTGAGGCCGTGAGTCTGCAGGCTGATGTCGGTAAACAGCTCCCCCGGGTCGGGGTTCGGGATGCACAGACTTTGCGGCGTCAGATCCGGATCGGTCCACACCCGGATAGATTCAGGAGAACTCCCCGCCTTTTGCCACGGGTTCGTCTCGGTCCCGGTCAGCCCGTCGAAGCCTGGCCCCTGGGGGTACAGCATGCCCAGCATGGAATCGAAGGACCGGTTCTCCAGCATCAGAACCACGACATGGCGTATATCCAAACTGTGCCTCCCGGCTTGGTTGCAGGCAGCGGAATCGCCACATACAACGCCTCCCCGACAATTTCAGGAGCCTTTTTCGTGCCGAGCTATCAGTACATCTATGTAATGAAGGATCTGACCAAGTCGTATCCGGGCGGCCGTGAGGTCTTCAAAGGCATTACGCTTTCGTTTCTGCCGGGCGCCAAAATCGGCGTCCTCGGAGTGAATGGCGCTGGCAAATCCACCCTGCTCAAAATCATGGCGGGGATTGAGACCGAATACGGCGGGGAAGCCTGGGCGGCCGATGGAGTGCGCGTCGGCTACCTGCCGCAGGAGCCGCAGCTCGATCCCGACAAGACGGTGGGCGAAAACGTCGAGACGGCATTTGCGGACATCAAGGCCGCGCTCGAGCGGTTCAATGAGATTTCCAACAAGTTCGCCGAGCCGATGAGCGATGAGGAGATGAATGACCTGCTCGCGGAGCAGGCCGATCTGCAGACGAAGATTGATGCGGGGAATGGGTGGGAACTCGACCGTCAGGTGGAGATTGCGCTCGATGCCTTACGCTGCCCGCCGGCGGAATCGCCCGTGACACATCTCTCCGGCGGCGAACGTCGTCGCGTCGCGCTGTGCCGGCTGCTTCTGGAAAAGCCGGATCTGCTGTTGCTGGACGAGCCGACCAACCACCTCGACGCAGAGAGCGTGGCCTGGCTGGAGAAAACCCTGGAGAATTACCGCGGGACGGTCATGCTTGTTACCCACGACCGGTACTTCCTGGATAACGTCACAGGATGGATCCTGGAGATCGAACGCGGGCGCGGCTATCCGTACGAGGGAAACTATTCTGCCTGGCTGCAACAGAAGCGTAAGCGGCTGGCGCAGGAGGAAAAGGAGGAAAGCGCCCGCCAGCGCGCCTTGGCGGAGGAACAGGAGTGGATCGCGGCCTCGCCCCGGGCGCGGCAGGCCAAAAACCGTGCGCGCATTCAGCGCTATGAGGAAATGCTCGCCGCATCGCATGAACGCGCGGCCGGCGTGGCGGAAATCGTCATCCCGCCCGGGCCGCGGCTTGGCAATGTGGTGATCGAGGCCGAGGAGTTGCGCAAAGGCTACGGCAACGAACTGCTGATCGATGATCTAAGCTTCAAGCTGCCGCCTGGCGGGATCGTCGGCGTGATCGGTCCCAATGGCGCGGGCAAGACCACGCTGTTTCGCATGATCATCGGCCAGGAGGAACCAGACAACGGCAGCCTGCGGATCGGAGAGACGGTGCAGCTCGGTTATGTGGACCAATCGCGTGATAGTCTCGATGGCAACAAGACGGTGTGGCAGGAGATCAGCGGCGGCGAGGACGTGATCTATCTGGGCAAACGGGGCGTACAGTCGCGCACCTATGTGGCGGCGTTCAATTTCAAAGGCGCGGACCAGCAGAAGAAGGTGGGCGTGCTGTCAGGCGGCGAGCGCAACCGCGTGCATCTCGCGAAAATGCTGAAGACGGAGCACAATGTAATTCTGCTGGACGAGCCGACGAACGACCTGGACGTTGATACGCTGCGCGCGCTGGAGGAGGCGCTGATGGAGTTCGCCGGCTGCGCGGTGATTATCAGCCACGACCGGTGGTTTCTGGATCGGCTGGCGACCCACATCCTGTCGTTCGAGGGCGACAGCCGCGTGGAGTGGTTCGAAGGCAACTTCCAGGCGTACGAGGAGGACAAGCGCCGGCGGCTGGGGGTGGAGGCAACCGAGCCGCACCGGATCAAGTACCGGCCGCTGATGAGGTAGCAGGGAAGGTGGCGGAGGCCACTACGGGTTCCCACGGAGGTAGAGGAGAGGCTCGCGCAGGGCCGACACCCGCCGGGCGCCAAACTACCTTCCTCGTCATGCCGACGCAGGTCGGCATCCACGCCTTCGGGCGCCCAGACCTCGGTTCCGGTCACACGAAGCTCGCTCTAGCCTGTCTTATTCATCGCATAGCAGGGATTCGTCGGCGGGTGTCGCGTAAGGTGGTGATTGTGACTTACGAATTGGGTGCCTGACGCCATCCGAATCGCAATCTCACCGGTGCCACACCCGCCATGCACGAGGATACGACCGAGCCGTTCGCATTGCCAGCCGTTGCAGGCAAGAAAGTCACCGCGGCATTCGATGGCGGACGGATCACGTCAGATGGCGGCGTCATCTTGCTGGCGCGGGCGGAACGACGTCTGGGCATCTGTAATCGACTGGCGGCGGAGATTGCCGATCATCGCGATCCAGGCCGGATCGTGCATCGAGCTGAGTGACATCCTGCGTGCGCGCATTCTGGCGATCGCCTGCGGCTACGAGGACGCCGACGACCTCGATCACCTGCGCCGCGACCCGGCCTTCAAACTGGCTTGCGGCAAGCTGCCCGCCAGCGGCCGCGATTTGTGCTCGCAGCCGACCATGTCGCGGTGGGAGAACGCCCCCAGCCTGCGCGAGATCATCCGAATGATGCGGGCGATGATTGGCCTCTACTGCGCCAGCTATGCAGTGCCGCCAGAGGCGGTCACGCTTGATATCGACGACACCGTGGACGTGGTGCATGGATATCAGCAGACTGTCGTTGTTCAATGCCCATTACAACGAGCGCTGCTTTCTACCGATCCATATCTATGACACTGCCACGGCGCGGCCGGTGGCGGTGCTGCTGCGGCCCGGCAAAACCCCATCGGGGAAGGAAGTCCGCCGTCACCTGCGGCGCCTGCTGCGCGAGATCAGACGGCATTGGCCGAACACGCGCATCACCATCCGCGGTGACAGCCATTACGGCCGACCAGAGGTGATGGACTGGTGCGAAGCGGAGGGTATTCGCTACGTCTTCGGCCTGTCCGGCAACGACGTGCTGCACCGCCTGGTCGAGCCGGCAGCTGACGACGTTCGTGTCCGTCGCGCCGAAGCCAATTCCCCGCTGCTGCGGCGCTACACCGAAACACAGTATCGGGCCAAATCCTGGTCGCGTTCGCGTCGTATCGCGGCCCGCATCGAGGCGTCCACTCTCGGCCTCGACATCCGCTTCGTGGTCAGCAACATCACCACGGGCAGCGCTGAGTGGCTGTATGATACGCTTTATTGTGAGCGCGGCCAGGCGGAAAACCTGATCAAACTTCACAAGAGCCAACTTGCCTCCGACCGCACCTCATGTCGGGCACCGCTTGCCAATCAGATGCGGCTCATCCTTCACACCGCAGCTTATTGGCTGTTACTCAACGTGCGCGACGGCATCCCCAAGGCACACGCGCTGACCACCGCCGAGTTCACCACCATTCGGCTGCGGCTGATGAAGGTCGCTGCACGGGTAATCGAGACCGCTTCCCGTGTGCGCGTCGCTTTCGCTGCCTCCTGCCCTGAGGCAGCATTGTTCCGCGACCTCGCCCACAGCTTGGTGCCGGCCGCTCCATAGACCGCGGGGCAGGCGCCCCGTCGAACCCGTTTCCCATCAACCCCAACCAACAATCCGGTCCGATCGCGATGAAACAGGCGCAACGGCCGAGGCTGCCCGAATTCGCGGCGGTGCGACTCAGCCATTTTTCACAGCGCTTGGTGAATAGGAGCGGCTAGGTTTTCAATGGCTTATGCCACAGCCAGGGCGGTCGGTGGCGGGTTAGGGCTTCACTGGGCTTCAGCCAAGCTGAGGGTATCCCCTCTTGACTGACGACGCCCGTGCGTTGGGCATACTCTCGATTGAGGATCGGAACGAGTGCAACGGCTGCACATGTTCCGCCATCGAATAAGCGGTCAACAGCTCAATTCATGAATTGGGCGAACTCATTGAGCTCATCATCGGCGGCCGCGGCATTGACGGTTGACCGGCTGGCGGGTGTCAGTCCGCAGGCCGTGAGCCACGCGCGCAACCGCTTGTCGGCATCGGCAACCATACTCACCTCCGGCGCCGGTCGCACCATGACCGCGCCGGTTGGGGTGACGGTCTCATAGGTCAATCCGCCACGGGCAGCCAAGGCAGCGCGGGCAGTAAGAAGATCGGCATAGGCTTCGGCTAGGGCTTCAACTGTAAAGGCGTCCGCTTGGGTCAGTACGCCCATGCCGGAGAGCAGGTCGCAGGCTTGCCGCCGTGCCTTCTTGCCGATGGGCGAGAGATGGCGCGGCATCGGCGGTTCTTGCTTGGGCGGCTTGGGTTCCTTGGGATTGGCACGGTCGGGCCGGTAGGTGCCGCGAAGCTGCTTGAGTTCGGTGGGCAGGCGGGTGCATGGCATGGTGTTATTTACGGGCTGGCATGTTTCCCGATTTCTGATTTGCTCGCACCAAAAATCGCTTGACGGGTGCTGGAGGAAGTGAAGCGCGCTGGAAAATCGACCCCCTTTACCCCTTCCGGTAAAGTTGGCGCATGGAGTTGGTGGTAACGCTTGGCGATTTATCGCAAACAGCCGAAAGCAGGTTTGGCTTCCTTTCGCCAGCGAACCGATAAAAGCGCCGAGCCAGTGAAGCAGACCAAGGCAACCTGCCACGGCGATGGTTGTGGTATCAAAGCAAAAAATGAGACACAGTGAGTCTCACTTGACAATGATCACATGAATTACCTAGGATGACGGCGCGCCATAACCAGGGAGGACCGTCATGTTAAAGTATTTCGGCGCTGTGATCATGTTCGGCACGCTGTGCGCTAATTACCCGGCTCTTGCTCAACAGGCAGTGTCCGACAGCGACGCCCAAGAGGCTGCCACCACCTTCACCAATGCATGGGATAACGCCTACAATGCCAACAACCCCGCCGCTATAGCCGCCCTGTTCACCAAGGATGGCGTCTTTCTCACGGGTTCCGGTACGATGCTGACTGGTCAGAAGCAGATCGAAACGGCTATCGCCGCCCGTATCCAGAAAGGATGGACCAAAGAGACGATCCGCGTCATCCAGGCACATCCGGAGGGCAATGTTGTATTGGCAGTGATCGATTACGAGATTGCCGGAACTGGCGCGAATGCGGGCAAGCAGATCGGCGGTTACGCCTTAGATGTGTTTACGCATGAAGGATCGGGCTGGCGTGCTAAGGTGATCGCCGGCACTCTCAGACCGGTAAAGGATGTGACCGGAATGGCGGCTGGGACGAAGCAACAGTAATCGGGAGGGGCGGTTCTGAGGAGCGGACCGCCCCAGCTTTGCCGGGGCAGGCGATCAAGCGCTATATCAGCCCACGAATTATAACTTCCTCCTTTGTTTTATTCCTTAAACGTAAACTGCCAAGAACGTCACATCTTAGGAATCGCAGTTTAGAAAGCGCCGAACGCCTGCCGGTTGATGTTCCGGGTGTCCGACCTTGTTCCGACGCGAAGGACGCGGGGTCGGAACACGCGCAAGCCCGAGAGAAAGCTAAGCTTTCCAGCGCCTGTTCCGACTGTTCCGACCATTAAGAAGCAAAAGAGAGAGAACGTTTTTAGGGGAATACACACACATACCCGCGTTCCTCCTCGCGACTACAGATTTTGCCTCTCTCCGCTGTTTCGCTCCGAACAGTCGGAACGTTGGAACAACCCGTCCCCATGGTTTCCTAACCGTCCCCGACTGAAAGACGGAGGTCGGAACAGAGGTCGGAACCTGTTCCGACCTAGTAGCAAAAACTTGCTTCGACTTGGGCTGCATGACCACTTTTGTGGCGGCTCGCCGGGGTCATGGGACATGACGGAGGGTTACGGAATCACCGCTTCCGAGGAGCCGGAGCCTGATCGCCCGACCTAGGGTTGCCGACGACGACGAACGACACCATTATGGGGGCATGACAGGTCTTGCCACGCCCCCTCCCTTTGTTGGCTAAGGCTCAGCAGGCTCAGCGGCTGTAGCCGTAATTTCCGTTGTAGTTGTTGTTGTAGCCATTGCTGTAGCCCCCGTTGTTATTGCTCCCGGTGTTGTAGCCATTATTATAGCTGTACCCGTTGTTAGAGGGCTGGGGCGCCTGCTGCTGGTACTGTCCGTAACGTGGCTGATAGCCTTGGCTGTTCTGGTTTTGGGTGGACGGATTATTCCCTTGCCATTGTTGTTGACGCCGGGCTTGATCTTCCATCATCTGATCTTGCCGTCCCTGCTCGTAGGCGTTTTGATTCTGATCCTGATTCCCGTTGAGGAAGCGCTGGGCTTGCCCCAACGCGCCGCCATTCGATTGGGCATGGGCAGGAACAATCGCTCCCGACATCGCGACTGGTAAAACGATCGATGCTCCCACAATCATGTGGAAAAGGCGCATTTCTACCTCCGCCGGTGTTGCCAATTCCGTCGGAACGTAGGGGCGTGGGGGCGGTTGCCAGACAAAAATTGTGACGGCGTGACCACCGAAGCAGAACAAACCGGAAAAGAAACTGATCATGCCCTATGTCATCGTCACCCGTTAGACCCATCGAAGCGTATCGAACTGAGAGCAAAACCACGGATCACCGGTCGTTGTCGTGAGAGAGCCTGTGCTGGTTGATGAGATAGAGCAGGCTCATCGCGGCGAACCAACCACATCGGAGACCTCTCGGCACCCTATAAGGACGGCTTCGCAACTCCACCTCGAAATCATCTCCGCGCCTCGGTTATCGGAACCTATTTCGCTGAGTTGGGTTGTACAGTCGCCCGCTGATCACTCATGGAGCGCTACGATGCGGAAATTTGCGCTGATTACAGCCTTGTCATTGATTGCCGCGCCAACTTTCGCCCAACAACAACAAGGCACGGCGTCCTACTATAGCGGCGGGCAGAGTGGACATACGGTGACCAAAAGTGGGGCGCCTGTGAACCCCAACAGCAATGCCGCCGCTTCGCCCAACTTGCCGCTGGGTTCGCACGCAACCGTCACTAATCGGAAGACCGGCAAATCGGAGGACGTGCGGATCACTGATCGCGGTCCAACTCGTAATGATCGAGTGATTGATTTGTCCAAGAAGTCAGCGCACGATCTCGGGATGGAGAAGTCCGGCACGGCACCGGTTATCGTGCAACCGAAATAGGGGAATCACCTCACAAGTCCGCTATTCTCCCCAATGATTTGCGGGTGATCTTTGTCAAACCAAAGGTAGGCGAAGAAGTACACCGTGCCCGTCGAGATGGCGTGTCGCTTGGGACTGCGACACCTGAAATCCACTAGACCATTCACAGCGCAGACTGGCTCACCGTATAGCAATTCGCAGGTCACGTGGATGCTGTCTTGACGCGGACGATAGTTGCGCTCCGGCCAACGCTTGACGAAGGCAGCCTTCTCGCGCAGGACCTCCTCCTTTCGCTTCACCTTGCTGAAGTATTTAATGTATTTTGCATAGTCATGTTGGAACTCATCCAGTGCATCAGGACTTGACAAATGCTGAAAGTACTCGTCCATGAACGTGATCGACTGCTGGTCCAACTCGGACTGATACTGTGGTGTGACTGGCTGGCTTTGGCTCAATCCGATCAATATAGCTAAAGCCGTAATCATACGTGCAGAACAACCGACCGCACGCCGGGTTGCCGCCGTCGCCCACCTAGTCTCCTGAGAGCCAACTGTCTAAAAATCACTGACTGTCTCGACCTTGTCTATTATTTTAGATACAGGCTGGGTAATTAGGTCAGAAAGAAACATACAATGCGAAACTCATCGCTGAGTACCGGCTGCAGGCTCGGCCGCTGTTACTCTCACGCCCACTCCAGCGTCATCCCTCACAATCAACTTTGTCGCATGGCCCGACGCTATCAAGGCTGCGAAGACCACCAGAGACTCATTCGACAATAGCGGGACATACGTTGCAGCGGCAGCCGCTAGTTGCGTCAAGGCGGCAGGGTCAACAAGCGCGCGGAAACAAGGACCGCAGGTTTCCATACACGCCACAACGTAAGGGCCAACTGACCGAGCTGGACTGCCAAACACGGTTCCACTCCTGCGGACCATAGTTTCCGTACTTAGCGGTGGTTCGCTGAATCGCCTCTGTCTCCGGAATTTCTATTCCTCAGATGCCGACCGGCTTTTCACTTGAAAAGATCCGAGCATGCAATTTTTATCATTTTCCATACTGACTGTTCGACCATGGAATATGGTCCCGATTATGCTTTGTACTCCCAGGACTTGTTCAATGGTCGGATCTACCTTGGCGGATGGGCCAGTCAAGCTGACATAGGCCCAGATCAAATTTATGTATGTCCTGATACACGGCAGGATCTGCCCATGCCGATTACATGGAACGGCTACGTTCCATACTTGGCTTACCACATCAATGATCCAAGCATTGTCCGATTGGGTGGAACGGACTACATGTTCGTCACTGCACTTTCTAATGCTTATTGTGGTTCATTCCAAGACGAAACTACCCACAATGTCACCGGACTGGCCGGATCCATAGATGGGCAAACCTGGACATGGGCAGGAATCGTCGTGGGTCAGGATAATGGCTATGACAACCTGGGGGCTTGGTCTCCGAGCGCCATGGTCGTTGACAGTGACATATCATTGTGGTACAATACGAGCGATAGCGAGGTTCTACATTCAACATTAAATTCCTCCACTCACTTGCAAAGCACGCAAGCCTGCTTTGTCAATGGCCAGCCATTGCATTTGGCCAACGTCAGCGTGGCAGCGGCTCCCGATGGACTATATATGGATGATGGGGCAAACATATGATGATCCGCATGCCGCTATATTATGTCGGAAATTGTGATTTGATGGTCGGATTTACCTCAGACCAATCTGGATATGGTTCTTACGAGCAGCAGGCAGTCACACTGCATGTCCATGGTGCGGTGGATCCAGTTCAGCATTTTTACGTCATAGATACTAAAACCAATCAAATTCTCGACGGTGCAGGTGTGAGGTGGACCCCACCTATGGGACCAATTTGGCCCGCTGCTTAGCTACAGCCCCCGTCCGGCTCCCATCCTTCCTTCTTTCAAGCTAAGCATAAACCTCTTCCTGCTGTTGTGGCGGCTGTGGATATGTGGGTAACCCGCCAGCGTTGTCCAAGCGAAGCTGCATATCCACAGCCGATCTCGCAAGCCCCGCTCGCCACACCGCCATCGGCATGCGATGTCCCAGCACCTGATGCGGGCGCAGCTCGTTGTAGAACTCCATCCACGCGCCGATCCCCACCCGCGCTTCGCGCGCGTCCGCGTAGTCCTTCAAGTAAACCTCCTCGTGCTTGAGCGAGCGCCACAGCCGCTCGATGAACACGTTGTCCATCCATCGACCGCGGCCATCCATCGATACCGCAATCCCGGCTCCAAGCAGCGTGCCGACAAAGGCCTCGCAGGTGAATTGGCTGCCCTGGTCCGTATTGAACACCTCCGGCCGGCCGTGTCGCCGCAGGGCGTCCTTCAGCGCGTCCACGCAAAACCCCGCATCCATCGTGTTCGACAGCCGCCACGACAGCGCCGCGCAACTCCACCAATCCATCACCGTCACCAGATACAGGAACCCACGCCGCATCGGAATGTAGGTGATGTCCGCGCACCATACCTGGTTCACTCGCTCGATCCGCACGTCCCGCAGCAGATACGGGTAGATTTTGTGTCCAGGCCCTGGCTTGCTGGTGCGCGGCTTCGGCCCCAGCGCCGCGATCCCCATCACCCGCATCAGCCGCTGCACCCGCTTGCGGTTTACCTTCTCCCCGCCCGTGCTCAGCGTCGCCGCGATCCGCCGCGAGCCTTAGAACGGCCACGCGACGAACACCGCGTCAATCCGGCGCATCAGCGCCAGCTCGTCCGCGTCATGCTCCGGCTTCGCGCGATAAACGCCTGAGCGCGCCAGTCCAAGCAACGCGCATTGCCGCCGCACCGAGAGCTGCCCGTGGCCGCGATCGAGCATCGCTCTCCGGCCCGCCGCGCTCATCTGCCGGACCTCCGCGCTAAAAAATCCCGCTCCAGTACCAGTTCGCCGATCTTGGCGTGCAGTAGCGCGATTTCCTTCGCCGGTTGCTCATCGCCTGTCCCGGTCCGGAAAACCCGTTCGGCATGTTCTAGCAGCTGCTTCTTCCAGGCGTAGATCTGTGTCGGATGCACCTGGTAACGCACCGCCAGCTCGGCCACTGTCGCGTCTTCCCGCAGCGCTTCCAGGGCGATCTTCGCCTTCAGCGCGGCATCGATCCTGCGTCGGGTTCTGCTCATGTTCCGCTCCGTGTAGCATGGACGGAACCGGTTCGGTTTATAGCTTAGCGGGTGGTCCCAAATTCGGGGTCCACTTCACTTGGCGGGTGGTCCCGAATTCGGGGTCCACTTCCCGCCAGCTTTCGTGCAGGTAGTTCTGCGGAAACCCCCGGCCCTTGTCCTGCAGCTCCCAGGTGGTCGGCTGCCGAGGGTGCGAGCGGGGAAAGATCCCGCACTCCCGCAGCAGGCGAGAGCCTTTCCGTAGATTGCACCACCCGCAGGCGGTGTTCCCACGTTGTCCGGCCGCCGCGGCTTTTCGGGACGAGATGATCGAATATCAGGCTCGGCGGAAGTGGGCCGCAGCGGCGGTGGCCATAGCCGGTTCTATGCGGCTCTGTCGCAAGCGGGAGAAGGTAGCTCGACCGCGGGCGTTGAAGGAGATTTCCGCCGGTCAAATGCATCTGTCAGAATAACGAGAAGCTATTCGTGTCGACTTTCGGGCAACGGAATTGGAGTCAAGAGAGCATGCGCGTTCAGCCGTAGCAACAACGCTGACCTTGCTGTTCTTGATGCCAGTGGCGAGCGCCTCTCGCCGCTCGGAAGGTGCAGAGGGCGAAAATGATCGTGCGCCTCCCGCCTTCCAGCTGAGAAAGCCGCCAAAGATTTTACTTTCAGCTATCCGACGCCGGATGATTAAATCCGCCATCGATGGTCGCCTTCTAATCAGCAACCATGTCGAAGCCCGCCCATCGACAATCGCACCCCCAAGCGCTCTTGCAAAAATTTTCTTGGATAACACGGAGCCCGCCATCATCTTTTCCCAAGTATTTGGGTCGTTCATTGCAGCTCCCCCTTCGAGGCGCCGAGCCCATGTCGCTGAGCCTTCTGCAGGAAGGCTTGGCAATTGGCGACGCTAGGAAAGAAATAGTTTGTGAGACTCGCTTTGCTGGAGCGAGTCTCCGCGTACCCTATTTCTACCCCGAATATGGAGCCGTCGGTCTCGCGCGTAATGTGGATATCGCGGAACAGACCTAGGCCCGTGACCCACTGCTTGAAGCTATACGGCGTAACTGGTGCGGCCAGCTCGCACGCGCCGTCTTGCATGTTGAGTAACCACCACTCGTGTGTTGGCGCCGAATTGGCCAAAGCTACCCCCGAGGCCATCAGCAGCAGGGCAATGACCAGCGCCTTCATTTCCCGCCTCCCGCCAGAAGCGTCGTGGCTGCCATCGTCGCTAGCGCGACCTTAACGAAGGCGTCGCCGGCCGACGTCTGGACCATCGCCGATCCGCGCCTTCCGCCCCGCAAAATGGCAGGCCGCATAGTTAGTCTTTTCCGGTTCTAAAAATGCGTCCGCTAACCGATTCCCTGGACACCAAAACTCAATTCACTACTGCACCGAACTTCCCATCGGTACCGTTGTCAAGCCCCCGAAAACGCCCATCGGTACCGTTGTCAAGTCCCCCGAAATCCTCAACGGTACCGTTGTCAACCCCCCAAAAACCCCGAACGGTACCGATGCCCCTGCGACCTATCTCGCAAGCAATATTCTCGATGCGTTCTATCCCAACTATGCCCCCTAATTCAACGACTTCGTCCTGCCACCGCCCAGCGGAATCGCGTTTGCTCCGCCCGCCAATCGCCGGTCTCTTCTTCGCCCTAGGCTGATACGAGAGATCAATGAATAGCATTACCCCCCGCTGCCGCCGAGGGCGGCCCGCCGGGAGTCATGCCGCAACACGTCTCCGACCCCCAGAAGGAGTCAATCCGAAGCTGGTAAGGCGATCCTCCGGAACAGGCGCACAGGGCAGCCAGCAACACCAGCGCCACAACCCCCGACCTGCTCAGCTTTCCAGCTCGCTGTCCCAATACAGATAGTCTCGCCAGCTTTGGTGCAGGTAATTCGGCGGGAAGCCTCGGCCCTTGTCCTGCAGTTCCCAGGTGGTCGGCTGCCGAGGGTGCGACCGGGGAAACATCCCGCACTCCCGCGGCAGGCGGGAGCCTTTCCGCAGGTTGCACCACCCGCAAGCGGTGACGACATTTTCCCACGTTGTCCGGCCGCCGCGGCTTTTCGGAACCAGATGATCGAACGTCAGGTCCGGCGTTGGGTGCCGCCCTCCGCAGTACTGGCAGGAGAAGGCGTCCCGCAGAAAGACGTTGAACCGGGTAAAAGCTGGGCGCCGGGCCGAGGGGATGTAGTCCTTCAGCGCGATCACGCTGGGCAGGCGCATGGTCAAGGAAGGGGAACGGACCTCGGTTTCATATTCCGAGAGCACGGACACCCGGTCCAGGAACACCGCCTTGACCGCGTCCTGCCAGCCCCAGAGGGAGAGCGGGAAATAGGACAGCGGGCGGAAATCCGCATTCAGCACCAGCGCAGGAAAGTGCTGGCCGCCGTCAGGCAATGGCGGCCTCTTGAGCGCTTGTGTGCCAGACCCTGGAACTGAAAACGATGCGAATCGACATTGCTCGTGAGATCACCCTGACCGGCTGTATTGCAGAGCAAACGGCCCGGAGCAAGGCTTGCGCGGGCTTTTCACCGTATTGTCGCGAAAGCCGCAGCCAGGAAGTCAGCCCCGCGCGCCAAGTCCGTTACATGTATGTTATGGACCAGGCCGGGGACGAACACGCTTTCCACCGGGACCCCGGCCTGGTGGAGCACTGCTTCGGCATCCCGGGATCGTTGCGGCAGCACGACATCATCGGCTTCGCCATGCAGAAGCATAACTGGCGTACGGTGGCGCAGCTCGGCCGCGAGCGACTGCGGGCCGAGCAGCGCACCGGCGATGGCGAGGATAGCCCGCGGCCCGGGCTCCCGGCGGAGACCGGTGAACAGGACCATCATCGCCCCCTGGCTGAACCCTACTAACGCATAGCGATCAGCCGGGAGGCCAAGACGGATAAGCTCGGCATCGATAAACCGGTCGAGGTAAGGAGCCGCCCGGCGGACGCCCGCTTCCATAACCGTCGGCGTGCGGTCGGCGAGGCTCCACCACTGGCGACCGGAGCCGGAATCATGCACGAAGGGCGCGTCAGGAGCGGCGAAAGCGGCATGAGGCAGGCGCTGGCCAAGGAAGGGCGCAATGCGGATCAGGTCCGCGCCGTCGGCCCCGACCCCGTGGCAAATGACAACCAGTTCGGTGGGCGCGCCGCCCGCGGCGGGCCCCCAGCGGGGTCCCCAAAGGGGTTCATGGAGTTCCATAGGGATCTCCTGTTGCCAGGCACGTTATGTCGCTCGTGACCCGGTTCGCGCCAAGTCCCACGGGCTGGCTTCATCTCGGCCACGTGTATGCGGCGGCGATGGCCTGGGAGCGGGCCCGGCAGGCCGGCGGGCGCTTTCTGCTGCGACTGGAGGATATCGACCCGGCGCGCTACCGGGCGGAATATGCCGAGGGGATCATCGAGGACCTGCGATGGCTGGGCCTCACTTGGGATGGGCCAGTGCGCGTGCAGTCGGAGCATCTGGCGGACTATCGCGGCACGCTCGACCAGCTTTCGGCACGCGGCCTGCTCTATCCGTGCTTCTGCTCACGCGCCGCAATCGAGCAAGCTTCAGCCCATGCGCCCCATGGAGAGGATGGGCCGATCTACCCAGGGACGTGCCGGCGCCTTTCGCAGAGCGAGCGCACGGAGCGGATGGCGGTTGAGCGGTACTCGTTGCGGCTCGACGTCCAGCGAGCCCTCGAGGAGGTGGCCACCCCGCTAGCCTACGAGGAGGAAGGAGAAGGAATGGCCAGATGCCGCCCAGAGCGGTTCGGCGACCCAATCCTGGCCCGCAAGGACGCGCCGGCGAGCTATCACCTCTGCGTAACCCATGACGACGCAGCGCAGAGGGTGACTCTGGTGACACGCGGGATGGATCTGCGGTCGGCGACGGACTTGCAGCGGCTGCTCCAGGCTCTGATGAATTGGCCGGCGCCGCGGTATGCTCATCACCGGGTGCTGACGGATGCCACCGGACAGCGCCTCTCCAAGCGGGACCGAGCCGCTACGGTGCAGGCGTTGCGTACCGCGGGCTATTCACCACACGACGTAAGGAGAATGGCGGGATGCTGAAGGGCTTGGTACGGCTGCATACCCCGGAGTTGCTGCACGTGCTGGCGTCCATGGGGCATGGGGACGAGATCGCGCTGGTCGATGCGCATTTCCCCGCGGTGTCGCTGGCGCGCCGATTGGTCCGGCTGGATGGGGCAGACCTGCCGGACGTGGCCGATGCATGCCTGACCCTGATCCCGCTGGATACCTTCGTGCCCGAGCCGGCGTTTCGCATGTTGATGGTCGGCCGGGAGGCCGAGGTGCCGGAAGTGCAGCGGTTATGCCAGGCAATGATCGACCGGCACGAGGGGCGGAGCCTACCGCTGGCCGGCCTGGAGCGGCACGCGTTCTACGCCCGAGCGCGAGAAGCGTTCGCCATCGTGCAGACCGGCGAACTGCGACCATACGGTTGCATTCTGTTCAAAAAAGGTGTCGCCGTTCCTGTGTAACCTACCGCCTGAGGAACCCCACCAGCCGCTCGGTCTCAGCCACGATCTGGTCGGCTATCGCAGCGGCGCGGTGGGCGCCATCGCGCAGGATGCTGTCGATCTGATGCGAATCGGCAAGCAGCCGCTTGGTTTCCGATGCAATCGGAGTGATTTCGGCAACCGTTAGTTCAGCGAGCGCCTCTTTGAACGCGCTAAAACCCTTCCCGCCGTGTTCACTCAGGACCGCTGCAGGATCGGTGTCGGCCAGCGCGGCATAGATCCCAACCAGGTTGCGCGCCTCGGGCCGGTTGGCCAGTCCCTCCGGAGAACTGGGCAGCGGTTCCGGATCAGTCCTGGCGCGGCGGATCTTGAGCGCAATCGCATCCGCATCGTCGTCCAGGTTGATGCGTGACTGATCCGATGGGTCCGATTTCGACATTTTCTTGGTGCCGTCGCGCAGGCTCATGACCCGCGCGGCCGGCCCGAGGATCAGCGGCTCGATTTGCGGAAAAAATGCCACGTCATAGTCGTGGTTGAATTTCTGCGCGATGTCGTTTGCCAGCTCCAGGTGCTGGCGCTGATCATCGCCCACCGGAACGTGTGTGGCGTGATACGCGAGAATATCGGCAGCCATCAGGTTGGGATAGACGTACAGTCCGACCGAGGCGTTTTCCCGGTCCTTCCCCGCCTTTTCCTTGAACTGCGTCATGCGGCTGAGCCAACCGACCCGGGCGACGCAGTTGAAGATCCACGCCAGTTGCGCGTGCGCCCGCACCTGCGACTGGAGAAACAGGATGTGCCTCTGGGTATTGACACCGCAGGCGAGCAGGACGGCAGCCATGTCCCGGGTTTGCGCGACCAGCTCGGCGGGGTTCTGCCAGGTGGTGATGGCGTGCATATCAACGACGCAGAAGATGCAGTCGTAGTCCGCCTGAAGCCGGACCCAATTACGGAACGCGCCAAGATAGTTGCCGAGGGTGGCGCCGCCCGACGGCTGCACGCCGGAGAAGATACGAGGCATGGGCCGGAATTACGGTTGATTAGCGGTGTTTCGCAAGGGATCAGCACTTTCGCGGCTGGGGCGCGAAATCGACCATTTTCCCCTTCATAACGAAATCCCCGAAATCCATACGAATGTTGTCCGCCACGCCGTTGGTCCAGTAGCGCATCGACGTATCGTAATCGGGCAGCATGTCGTGGGAGGCCAGCGCGAAAAAGGCGATATCGACCACCGCGCTGGGCAACACCGACAGTGCCGGCCAACGCAGCTTCATGGGTGCAGAGAGGTTTGTGACGACGATGGAACTCAATTCTCCCCCAGTCTCGTCCGTTCCATCGAACAGCGGCAGGGTGAAGTGGCGATCACCAGCCTCGGCCCTCTGCAGCAGCCGCGCGGTATGCGCCATGGGGAATAGCGTCCCAGGCGGCAGTGGCTTGTCCGCTTTGTGCGGCACCGTGTAGTGCGCGACGCCTGGTCCGCCTGTGCGTTCCAGCCGCGCATCGCCATCGGTCTGGGCAGTCACCGCCTCGTCGGTCGTTTGCTTCATATGGAAGCGGAAGCGCAGGCCGTCCTTGGATTCCCACGTCGCGTAGTCAGAGACCATGTTAATGGTCTGTCCCTCGGAATTGGCGATGTGCATGTCCAGGCGCTGACGCACCGCCCAGCCGTCGCAGGCGTCGATCACCTCATAGCCCATTTCGCCGGTTGCCCCGAGAATATCGGTGCTGCGCGCCTTCTCCAGCGTCATGCGGTAAAGCGCACGATGGGCAATCAGATGGACGGCCTGCTCACTGGCCAGGGCGGGGACCGCGAGCACAAGAAGAGCAGCCGTCCAGACGAACAGACGGGGCATTGTTACTCCAGCGCGGGAATCACGGCAGGATAAGGATTGGCGGGGTTTCACGCCAGAGCGATCAATTGGCAGGTCCGCCAGATGGTCCGGGAACCGTTGCCCCACCGTAAAAACCCTGGAGCGTCCACTCATAGGCAACCGTGGTCGTGCGCAGCGCTCCGACGCGGGCGGCATCCAAATCGAGAATATCCACAATCACCACGGTCCAGGTCCCCGCAAGGATCACTATCAGCATGTAAAACGGGTTGCGTCTGACGCCGAGCTGATATCCCAGCGCGCCCATCCCAAACACCGCCATTCCGAGCAGCAGCCAGAACAGGGCGCGTGGCAGCCGTGTCGCATAGGCAAAGCGCTGCGCTGTGGTGGCATCAAACGTCTCGTTGATTGCACCCATCAGCGAAGCAGCGACGGCATCCGGCCGCTCCCGCACGATGGCGGATACGTTGTCCCATATCTTCGCCTGCAAAGCGGAGGTCCGCCGATCGAGGTCCGCGATTATCGCCGGATCATCGGGGGCCGCGACGAAATCTCGGCGCACACGGCCATACCAAAAGCCGGGCGGTTTCCGCTGCACGCTGAGTGCCGATGGCCTCTGCGCGCAGCCACGCGGTGCCGATTGCATTTGCCTCGGTCAGGCTTCCCGCACGGCGCTCATCGAACCGGGCCGCGGCGAAGGACAGGGTCAGCGCGAGCACGAACGCCAACAGGCCAAGCAGACCGCCGACGACCACGCTGATACCTTCCGGCTGGAAGGTGGTGTCCCGGACGTGCCGGGCTCCCAACCGGTACCCGGCAGCATAAGCGACGATTTCTGCGAGGAACAGCAGCAGCCCGACCGCCACAATGCTCCACGCCCCAGGCGCCGCAGGCAGGTTCATGCACTCAACCGGTCCGCGGCTTCGGCGGAAGGTCGAGCTTGATGGAGAGTTCTTTCAGGCGCGCCGGCGACACCGGGGCGGGGGCGCCCATCATTAGGTCCTCGCCCTGCTGGTTGAGCGGGAAGAGGATGACCTCGCGGATATTCGGCTCGTCGGCAAGCAGCATGACGATGCGATCAATCCCCGGAGCGGAGCCGCCGTGCGGGGGCGCGCCATAGCGGAAGGCGTTGAGCATGCCGCCGAACCGGGCCTCGACGTCGGCGGCGGTGTACCCCGCGATTTCGAAGGCGCGGATCATGATGTCCGGCCGGTGGTTGCGGATTGCCCCGGAGGAGAGCTCAACGCCGTTGCAGACGATGTCGTACTGGTAGGCACGGATGGTGAGCGGATCCCGGGTGTTGAGCGCCTCCATCCCCCCCTGGGGCATGCTGAACGGGTTGTGGCTGAAGTCGATCTGGCCGGTTTCCTCGTTCAGTTCGTACATGGGGAAGTCGGTGACCCAGCAGAAACGGAAAGCTCCGGGTTCGATCAGACCGAGTTCCTCGGCCAGTCTGGTGCGCACGGCACCCGCGAATCTCCAGATGTCGGCCGGCTTGCCGGCGGCGAAGAACACGGCATCGCCGGGATTGAGGGCGCAGGCGGCGCGGATCTCCTGGGCACGCTCGGGCTCGAGGTTGCGGGCGATAGGCCCCTTGGCGCCATCCAGGTCATAGGTGATATAGCCCAGGCCAGCGGCGCCTTCGCTCTTGGCCCAATCGTTCAGCTTGTCGAAGAAGCTGCGGGGGTTACCGGCCGCGCCGGGCGCGGGAATGGCGCGGATCACGCCGCCCGAGGCGGCAATGCGGGCGAACAGGCCGAACGCGGAGTCGGCGAAGTGCTGGGTGACATCGCTAATGCGCAACGGATTGCGGAGGTCGGGCTTATCCGTACCATAGATCAGCAGCGCCTCGTCGTAGGGGATGCGCGGGAACGGCGGGGCGCTAACGGCGCGGCCGTTGGCAAACTCTTGGAACACGCCGGCCATGACGGGTCCGATAGCGGCGAAGACGTCTTCTTGCGTGACGTAGCTCATTTCGAAGTCGAGCTGGTAGAACTCGCCAGGCGAGCGATCCGCGCGAGAGGCCTCGTCCCGGAAGCAGGGGGCGATCTGGAAATACCGGTCGAAGCCGGCGACCATAATAAGCTGCTTGAACTGCTGGGGCGCCTGGGGAAGCGCATAGAACTTGCCCGGGTGCAGCCGGGCGGGCACGAGGAAGTCGCGCGCCCCCTCCGGTGAGGAGGCAGTCAGAATCGGGGTCTGGAACTCGGTAAAACCAGCTTCAATCATGCGCCGGCGGATGGAGGCGATGACGTGGGCGCGCAGCATGATATTGCGATGAAGCTTCTCGCGGCGCGCGTCGATGAAGCGGTATTTGAGGCGGATTTCCTCGGGGAATTTCTCGTCGCCGGCCACCTGCATCGGCAGGACCTCCGCAGCCGACTGCACGGTGACAGCCTCGGCGCGGAGCTCGATCTCTCCCGTTGGAAGGCGGGGATTAACGGTGCCAGGCTCGCGGGGGACGACCTCGCCGGTAACAGTGATGACGCTTTCGACCCTGACGCGGTCGGCAGTTTCGTAGCCCGGGCTCCCGGCCGGGAAGACGCATTGCGTGATGCCGTACTGATCCCGCAGATCAATAAAGAGCAGGCCGCCGTGGTCACGCTTCGCGTGGATCCAGCCGGAGAGTCGGGCGCTGATCCCGGTGTCGGTCAGGCGGAGCTGGCCGCAGGTATGGGTGCGGTAGGGGTGCATAGGGCCGGCAGACAAACGCTGCGGGTTCGGGCGAGTCAACCCGTGGGGCAGTTGAATGCCGCGGAGGCTTGCGGTAGGGGGTAGCATTCGGTTTGGGTCCCGTTCGTCTAGAGGCCCAGGACACCGCCCTCTCACGGCGGCAACGCGGGTTCGAATTCCCGCACGGGACGCCATTGTTTTTGCCGCTTTTCTCGCTCGCCTTCGCAGCAGCGCCGCCTCCATACGGCAAATTTACGGCATACACGATGCAGGACGGAGCAGGACGCGGCCGTTATCATGATCCCGCAGCGACGGCTGGGGTTCAGCCGCTCGATGAATACATTGTCCATCCAACGGCCGCGGCGGCTCTTGCCGCTAGGCTCAGTCAGATGTCTCAGCAACCGCGGGCGGTACAACCGAAGCAAAACTGACGCACAACTGGCCGAAGACAACCGACGCGAAGCGATGCTGCGCGTCAGCGAAGGCGCGTGGCATTACACCACAGCCTGGGCATCAGAGGGATTTGTTGCTGGACTGAAAGAGCGTCTGGAGGACAGAAAATTCCGGCGGCTTTGGCTGGCACGGGTGCGATGCGAGCCCGCCAGACTGGGGGAGATTCAGCGCGGCGCTGAGGCGTTCGCTGAATTGCTTGCGTCGATGCTCGTGAAAAGAAGACTGAGGGAGCTTCGCCAACGTCCACACTGTCAGCTCGTGTTTCTGCACTGAAGGAAAAATACCTTCTTGAGTGTGAGCAGCGTGGCGGAACTGCTTCTGGGTTTCGCGATTATGTCGATGCGAACTGCCGACAGGATCTATGGTTATTTCGCGAGGCATTGGCGGAGACTGCAACCAAAAAATGGCGGGAGTCGCCTCGCAAACGCGGATCCGACTTGTTCTCGGTCGCGGGATATCAGGTAATTGAGAATTATACTCGACCGGCTCGCGTGGGCGTCGAGGGAGCAGAGGACGACGAAGAGAGAGCCTTTTGATGCAGCGTTGCGCCGGGCCGGTGGCGACGTGAAGAAATTACTGCGCGAGCTTGCTGATACGGCGCTTCCTATGGCGGGCGGAGTAGACAAGATGGAACAAATTCGGTAGTGTCTCAGTTTGAAATCCGACGGGTTTCGCTTCGGCCCTCCAGCTGCTGTATGCTTAGCGCCAAGCAGCACTAGGAGTCGTTCATGCAGGAAGGCGGCCACAATGGTTACTGCGAGTGGTGCGCACGGACCGTCGGCGCCAATCGTATCCCATGTTCACAGGCAGACGAAGCTGATCGACGCACCATTGCTCTGACCACGGATAGCGAGGTCTGTCGGGACGAGCTTCGTAGGCGGGGTTATGGATATGCCTAAGGGACCGAAAGGCGACAAGCCGCCCAGAATAAGTCCTGCTTGGCTGGCGACGGAGGCGATGGCTGAGATCGGCGCCAGCCGCAACTACAACGAAGTGTGGTACTTCGCCGCGCATCTCCGGTTTCAGCAGATCGCCCGCAGCTTTTGCAGTAGGAAATTCGACCCTCTGGAGGAATCAGAGGAGACGAGCGACGAGCTGCGCAACGAAGCCGAGGCCCTGAGAAAGCACGCCGATGCGCTCGAGACCTGGGGCCGGCACCTCTTTGACGATGAGCAAGCCGACCAACCGGCCAGGCGGGGCATCTCTCCGCCCGATCCAGGCCTTTTCTGCCGTCCTGCGCATCGCTCCAGCACCAGTCCCCTTAACCGTCCCCTGCACGAGTGCCTTGAGCCCCTGGAGCGCGAGGCGCAAGCGGCGCTCGCCACGAAGGATCACGAGGCGGACAGCCTTGGCGAGCAACTGATCGCCGACGTCAAGGTCGCGTTTGGCGATTGGATTGCCGAGCATCCCGATACAACGAAGCATGAGGTGACCGAGCTCGTGCGACGGCATGAGCAACCGCACGCACCACGCCAGCCTGGACTAACTCGCCGGTAATCCTGCCTGCCGCAAGCCTTTAACAAGGATCCGGTCACGGAACGGAATGTAGTCGGGGAACGTGTGCACCGGCATATTCACAAAGCTTGCCACGCTGGCGTATTCCGCGCGTAAGCGCATTGCCTCCTGCAATGCCTGCTCGGCTTGCAGAGATCTCTTTTCCAGGCCGTATGCACTCGCGAGCCAAAGGTGGATATAAGACAGAGTCGGGTTCAACGCCCTAGCCGTATGGAAATACGTAATCGCCTCATGCGCGTGGCCAAGCAGTAGCTGGCAGGCGCCCAATCCCCAATATTTGGATCCCAGGTTGGCTTCGTGCGGGCCCAGCCGGAGAGCGGCCTTAATTCGCGCAAGGGCCCTCTGCGGCTGTCCGCTAAACATCAAGGCCATGCCGAGCTGGTCCACGTATCTTGGATGATAGCGATCGAGTGTGACCGCCGTGTGCAGAAGAGCAACTGCCTCATCCGGGCGGCCTTGTGTCCGGCGAAGCATGCCAAGCGCGCAGTGGGCTTCGGCACAATCAGGTGATAGTTGGACTGCACGCAGCAGAACATCCTCCGCGACGACCTGATCTGCAGCGCGATCGGTGCTCCAGCCATCAGTAATTACGGATGAAAGTGCGAGGCCGAACCCTGCCATCGCGTCAACGCTCTGTCTGTCGAGTGTAAGAGCTTGCTCGAAGAACTGTCGCGCTGCAAGTCTTGTCCGTGATCCGGTCAGCCATGTGCTCCTGACCCGGATCACCGGTCATATTAGTGAACGGCAACACCACTATGGATAGTAGCGGCGAGGACAACGGGAGAGCTGAAGCGAGATTGTAGAGCTCGGCTCTTGAGGCCAGCTTATAACCAACTCGGGGCGCTGTTAATATAAGATGCGGCTCTTTGGGCGTGCTCTCAATTTTCTGACGCAATCGACCCACAAGTACGTCAATGGTGCGGTCGAACGGTGAAGCATCGCGTCCTGCGACCGCGTCCAGCAACTGGTCGCGGGATTGCACCCTATCAGGCCGACGCGCCAGCGCGGCGAGCAAACGAAATTCCCCCGGGGTGAGGTAGACCTCTCGTCGCGCTGGATCCAGGAGGCGGTTTGCGTCCAAATCGAGCTGCCACCCGGCAAACGTCAGGATATCATCTGGCGGCGTAGCTGGCCCCCTCATTCGGGCACGGTGGAGAGCGGTGATGCAGCGAGCTCGCACCTCGTCCAAATCGAATGGCGGAAATACGTGATCGTCCGCGCAAATCCCGGATTCCAATAAGCGATTGATTACGCCAGGCGACTCGAGGAGAAGGATCAGGGCCCGAGCCCCGCTAATCTCACGTGCAAGGGTCAGCCACTCCTTATCTAGTGGAGTGAGCGCGAGGACAACCAGTGCGACCGCGCTCGTTGCCAACTGTTCGCGCGCCCGTTCCGGTGTGTCAGCAGAGAGTACCCGGTAACCACCTGCGGTCAGCGCTTCCCTTAATCGCAATCGCGTTACCGGAGAGGTCGCAACGACCAGGATGCAGGCCTGCTTTGCCATCCCACTCCTCCTGGGGGATCGGGAGAGGATTGGCTTGCGATGATACAGACTGTTCGCCCCGTTTACAACTTTTTTGCAAGTCGCACATCCGGCATTTACAGCAGACTGTCTATAACCGGGACCCGGCCAAAAGCCTCCAATAAAGACGGGCAGGGAGGAGAACATGAAGCGGCGCGATTTTTTGACGACCTCGGCGGGCCGCCCTGGCTGGTCCGGGTCTTGAAAGCAATGGGGAAACTCAACGGGAGGGCGAACCATGACTATGCTTCGCCGTACTACGCTGCAGTTCGTGAGCGCCGCAGTAAGTGCCGGGCTGGTCGGCTTTGGCACCCTGCCCGCAGCGGCCGATCAGGCTGTCAAGATTGGTATCGACGTGCTGCTCACGGGTGATGGATCCGCTAGGGGGGTGTTGCTCAGAGACGCCGTGCTGTTGGCCTTCGAAGAGGCAAATGCGGCCCACGCACTACCGGGCGTGACCATCGACGTGGTCACGTTCGATGACAGTACCGCCGGACAATACGATCCAGCGCAGGCCGCAGCCAATGCGCGCAAGATGGTGGCGGACCGGCAGGTGGTAGCGATCGTCGGGCCGCAGAACAGCGGCGCCGGCAAAGCGATGACGCCAATTCTTAGCCAGGGCGGTCTCGCCACCATTACGCCCGGAGCGTCCAATCCCGACCTGACCAATCCAAAGTTCGCTACGAAATACCGTCCCGCGGGAAAACCGGTTTTCTTCCGTATGGTGACGACCGACGCCTACCAAGGCCCAAACCTGGCCAACTATTTTGCAGACATCCTCAAAGCAACGAGCGTCTTTGTGCTCGACGATGGCAGCGTGTACGGTGTTGGCACTGCGGATGCGTTCCAGGCGCGCGCGGACCAGGGTCCCTTTGTTTGCGATCTGGGACACTTGCCAGCGGCGCTGCGGACAAACTCCGCCTGTCAGGCGCAGCGTACTCGGTGGCGAACAACGAACAAATTGGCCAATGCCGCGGTCACGAATAAGCGGTGCGCGTTCTTGTCCAGGCCGCGGTAGCGCACCTTGGCGAAGCCGAACAGACGCTTGATGACGCCGATGCTGTGCTCGACCTTGGCCCGGACCTTGGATTTGGTGCGGTTCCGCGCCTTCTCCGCCTCATCGACGGCGTCGCGATACCGATACCGGCGGTTCGTGAAGTCCTTGGCGCGCGGCGCATGTTTGCGGATCACATCGCCCTGCCCCTGATAGGCTCGATCGCCCCATACCCGGGTCTCCTCGCCATGCAAGAGATCCGGCAGCACCGTCGCATCATGCACGTTGGCCGCCGTCGCCACCACTGCGTGGATGACCTTGGTCTTACTATCCACCCCGAAATGCGCCTTCATCCCGAAATACCATTGGTTGCCTTTCTTGGTTTGATGCATCTCGGGATCGCGGGACTTGGTGGCATTCTTGGTCGAACTCGGCGCGCTGATGATAGTCGCGTCAACGATCGTACCTGCATTCACCTTGAGGCCCCGGGCTTCAAGGTGCTCGTGCACTCGCTCGAAGATCTGCCGTCCGAGCTCGTGCTTCTCCAGCAGGTGGCGGAACTTGCACACCGTGGTCTCATCCGGCGCCGGCTCGCGCCCGAGGTCGATGCCGACAAATCGCCGCATCGACACTGACTCGTACAACGCCTCCTCAACCGCGGGATCGGAAAGATTGAACCATAGCTGCAAGAAATAGATCCGCAGCATCCGCTCCAGCCCGACCGGCGGGCGGCCGTTGCCAGGCTTGGGATAGACCGGCTCGATCAGTGCGCACAGCGCTTGCCACGGCACAACCTGATCCATCTCTCCCAGAAACGCTGCCCGACGCGTGCTCTTCCCGAAGAACTCAAAACCCGCCGTTGCCAAGGTCAGCTGCCGCATCCCAGATCCCGCTTGGTTGCCGCAGCCGGCCCTACACGCCGTTCCGTAGCCGTGTCGAGAGGCACTTAATCAGAGTGTCCCTAGCTGACACCCGCGAACGCCCCGCTATGCGAAATCGGAACTTCCGGTCTCAATATTCTCGCGCATGTGGACCCCCTCGGTTCCCGACATTCATTTGGACGGACCGCGGCGCGGTCACGTACCGTCTCCGAGCAGGGTGATCTCGACACGACGGTTCTTCGCGCGCCCCTCCGGCGTATCATTGGATGCCACCGGGTGCGTATCCCCAAAGCCCTGGGCGGATAGAAGATTCGGGTTCACGCCTTGTGACTTGAGGTAGGTCACCACGGCACCAGCCCGTTTGGAGGATAGATCGACATTATTGGAAATCCCCTGGGCCTGCAATGCGGGCCCAACTGGCGTGTTATCAGTATAACCGGCCACATTTATTTGGGTCTTCTGCAAGCTCGCGAGCGTCGGCACTGCTTTGCTGAGCACCGGCGCCCCTGGATTAAGCTGCCATCCGCCGGACGGATAGAGATAATCGGCACTCGACGTCAGCTTCACCGCACCTTGCTGTTTGGTCACCTGTACCGGCTCGCCCGCCAAGGCCGAGCTGAGCTGGTCGGCATCCTGGTCGAGTTTGTTACCCCCCATCATCGATGAGCACCCGGAGAGTCCGACAATTATGGCGGCTGCGCATACAATGCCCTTAAGGGCGCGTTGGTTACTCATGGCTTTTCGTCTCCCTCCCTCGCTTCCGATATCAAAGGCCGCTCAAAACTCAGGGCGGCGAGGCAATATTGGCTGATGCTTGCCAAGGTCGGCTATGCAATATCGGAAATTGCTAACGAGCGCCGACTGTGAAACTCAGGGAGCCGCTCGTGACGCGCCCATCAACCGGCAGAGCTTCCCAGTGCAACACGTAACTGCCCTCACTCAGCCGGGCCAACGCTATGAGTTCCTGAGGCGGGCCCGCTTCGGCAATCACAAGAAACTCCGAGCTGCCGTCAGCACGCGTCAGAGTGAGCCGCGACCGTACGTGATCGATCAGGCTGTTGAACCGTAGATGGAAGGCAAAATCACCGGCGGGCACACTGGTACCGGGCGCTGGCACACTGGCGACGAGCACGACCTGGCCATACGCCGGAACCGTGGCCGCGCTGAACAGTAGCGCAATACAGATGGCACGGATGCGATAACGCACGACCGCTCCCCAAACTCGACGCTAGGGTAGGTTGCGGCCAGCACTGCTGGCTTCCTATGCAAAAACGGAAATTGTGCGATCAAATCCGACGATTAACAGCATGTCGTGTATTCACGTGGGGAAACTCGCCGAAGGCATCCCGGTACGCTGTCACGAACTGATCTCGATCTCTGAACCCGTAACGCTTCGTCACCTCGGCTTCGTCTTTCGTGGCCGCCTCGGCGCGCAGCAACGCCAGGCGCACCCGCTGGAGATAGCGCAGATGCAAATACCGGGTAGGGTCCACCCCTAGCATTTCCAGGCAGCAGATCTTCAGAGTACGCTCCGACACGCCGATTACGCCGCAAACCTCAGACACAGCCAGCGGCCGATCAGCACTGGCGATAAGCACCTCCTGGAATCGCACCATGATCCTGGCGTAGCGGCGCATCACCGCGGAGCCACCACGTGGCTTGCCGGTGGTCAGGCACGCCATCAGCGCCCAGATCAGGTCCTGCTGGAGGGCACGCGCAACCTCCACATTCCCGATATGGCCCAGTTGGGTCTCCGCGATCCGGACCGCTTCGGCATGCAGCCGAAGCAACTGCCGCCGATCTGCCAGGGATGGGCGCAGGATTCGGCCGAAAGACGGGGGAACGACCTCGCGGCCAGCGAGCGTCTTACCATAGGTAAGTAGCGAGGCCGGCGTCAGCGCGATAGATCCCCATGCTGTGGCGGCAATGGTGCGTTGGTGCAGCTGCTGGCCAAGGCTGTGGAAGACGATGTCACCCCTCTGCAGCGGAACGCCGTCATATATCAGGATCGAGCTTTGCCGCGTCGGAAAGACAATAAATACCCATTCGGGTGGCAGAGAGACATAGGTGATCCGCGGTCCTGTTTCTCGTGCATGGAGCAGGTTCAGGTCCGCCAGCTCCATCCAGGTCAGGCGAGCCTGAAAGTGCCCGGGTTGCAGAGCCAACAGGTATGTCGTCGGTGGCAGGTTCGTTTGGTAGTCATCGGGGTCGGCGAACAGAGCCGAACCGCAGCCCTCCATCAACTGGCCTTTCTCTCGCTCTCGCATGACATTGGCAGCCCGCATCACATCGATGCGTCCGAAAATCCAAAATTCCCCGAACCGGTCGCCCGCGCCTATGCAGTATCGGAAATTCCGTGATCGACCCCCCGGTCCCGCCTGCGGGATGTCGTGGCATCAGGCTCGGATGGATGGTGACCACACCGTCACCGGTCCCAACGCCACGATCATTGATCAACCCTTCCCCCAATATCCCGGCGCCTCACGGGATGCCGCGCCTCACGACGCTTGGGACGCCAGGCCCGTGCCGATGCAATATCGGAAATTCTGTGACGCACCGTCAGCTCGAAAGCCGCACAAGAATTTCCTCCTTGCCGATCGACAGCAGGACGCCGGAGCTCGTACTGTAGAGATGCATAATGACGCCGGCTTTGTTCTCCAGCCAAAGCTGGCCCTTACCGCCCCGCGACAACCCCGCCGAACCGCTCCCCTGCGTGTAGCGGCCCGCGAAGTCGGCAACGTTCGTCAGCTTGTAAACCTCGCCCGATGCGGTGATGCGATCCGCACCCCCCGGCCCTATCACGGAGCCGAGCAGCCGGAACGGATAAGTCTGACCGTTGAAACTCAGTGTGCCGCTGCCCCCGCCATATCCGGCGACAAAGGTTTCGGTCAGCGAGACGGTCCCGTCGGGCGGCAGACCCTGAATGCTCTGTTCCGTCGGAACCTTCAGCGAACATCCGGCCAGGCCGAGCATTGCTGCGATCGTAACACCATGAATCCACTGCGCCAGCCGCCAGCCAGTTGTTCGCCTGGGCATCATCCGTTCCCTTCTCAGCTCCGGGGTCGCTTTAGCTCCGGTGCCGCTTAAGCCGCGCCGTCTCCCTGCACTATGCAAAATCGGAAACAAGCGCTGCCCGCCTGGGCAATATCAAAAGCGGCCGCCGCAAGGTCATGCGCGGCCTTGTGCAGGTTCAGCAGCCGCGACATCAAAGCAGCCTTGGGCCGCATCACACACGTCGCCGAGGAAGCCACAACGTCGCGCCCGGCAAGCGCCCTGCCATATGTGGCGAGATCCTCTGGGGTTAGCGACAATGTGCTCCAGCAGCAATCGCCTGAGCGCGACGATAATGCTCCGCCCGCGACGCATCAAAGACCATGTCGCCCGGCGATATCTCGACGCCGCTGTGGAACATCGGTGCCTGAGGAGCGTCGGTGAGAAAACAACGGGGTTCCTCCCCTGTGCACTGCGGCGTGTGCGGTATAAGGCAGCGACACCGTGTTTTGCTGCATCCAGAGATGGGACAGGTAGATACGCCTTACTTCAGCTCAAACTTACCCTTCGTGGGCAACGACAACCTTTACGTCCGCCAGGCGAGCGGATTTCTTGATATTCGTCCGGGTCGGTGAACGTGAGGATGCTACTGCCCGGCATCTCTCACCCCATCTTTCGTATACGACTGATTTATGACACTTTCGTGGGAACGCCTGGAGGCTAATGGAATGGCAGGTCCTTACCTATGCAATTTCGGAAATGAGGCCGACCCCCAATCCCGGTGATCGGGGGAATGTCAGGGGACCGGCGCAGCGTCCCGGATGGCAATTCTCCAAATAGCTTCCGATACGACACCGCGAAGCGCCCGAGTTCCCCAAACCCATGGTCATTGGCTATTTCGGTCACTGTCTTGGCCCTGGCATCAGCGAGGGCAAGCGCGCGCCGCGCCAGATGCATCCGCCGCAACCATAGGTAGCGATGCGGGCTCACTCCTAAATGCTCCTGGCAATACAGGCGAAGCATCCGGTCGGGCACACCGACCTGCGCACAGATCTCTGGTATATACAGCGGTTCATCTTTATTGGCCTCAAGGATTTGCTCGAACCGCCGCATAACGGTCAGTCCATGACCGCAGAAACGACTGCTCTCCCCCGCCTCGGCCTCTGCGAGGCACGCGACCATGGTGCGTACCAGCTCCTGCTCCATGGCCTTGGCGACTTCGGGGTGTGCAAGGATGTCAGGTGCGGTCGCAGCAAGACCAGCGGCCGCTTTGTGCAGGTTCATCAGCCGCGACATCAAAGTTGGCCTGGGACGGATTACACGCGTCACCCTGGGAGCCGCCAGCGGCCGTCCGGTAAGTGCCTGCCCGGCTGCCGCGAGATCTTCTGGAGGCAGCGACATCGCCGCCCAGCTGTTGTCCGCGGGAACGCGGCGGTGGAACTCGGCGCCCAAGGAGAGCCAGGCAAACTCGCCCGGGGACAGCTCGATTCCGCCCCAGAACTCGCTCGCCTGATGAGGCTCGGGCGGGAAAAAGATTATGCTCCGGTGCTCGTCTGCGACGAAATAGGTAATATGCGGCAGCGACGTGTCACATCGCTGCATCCAGAGGTGGTGGAGGTCGATCCGCGTCCGCCGAGCCGCGAACTCACCGCGCGTCGCAACAAAGGCCTTCACCTCCGCGGCGCGGACGGATTTCCCGTACTCGGTACGGATCGGAGGAGGTCCGGATGCTGCTGCTTAGCATCCCCGCCTCATTTGTATCATTCATGAGATTACAGTGCAACCAATCGTTTCAGACGTTGACCCCCGGCCCGGGGCTTTCCAGCGCTAATTTGGTGAGTTCCCAACCAGATTGTGTCAGCTCAGTGAGGAGTTGTGTGTGACATCTTGCTATTCCGTAATCACAAACGGGTGACCCATTTTGTTCGGCTCAGGCCCCAATATCTTCGGTCTGATCGCGCGCGAAATCGCGATGCCGGCTATCCGGCAGAGCCAACACCGCTGCGATGCTGACGATCGTACACCCAAAGACGTAGAACGCGATCACTTGGCTCGATCTCGCCAATGCCAGCAGTGCCGTCGAAATCATTGGCGCCGGCCCGCTGGCGAAAACGGTCGCGACCTGAAAGCCGATCGACATCCCGCTGTAGCGCAGACGCGGGGCGAAGCACTCTGCGATCAGCGCCGCCACTGGCCCCCACGTTAGGTTATGAAAGAAGTACGCGATCAGAGTTGCCAGGACGATCAGCCCAGGTAGTGCGGTATCGAGCAAAGCGTAATAGGCGAAGGCGAACAGGCCGGTTCCTATAGCGCCAAAGATGTAGACCTGCTTGCGACCGAACTGGTCGGAGAGATAGCCAGAAAACGGGATCGTAAAAAACGAAATGGCCGACCCGACCAGCATGGCAAAGAGCAGGAAGTCGCGCGACAGTCCGAGGACCTTTGTGCCATAGACGAGGAAGAACGCGGTATAGACAAAGAAGGGAACCACGTGCGCCGGCTGCGCGAGTGCCATAAGGATGATTTCCTTCGGCTGTCGTTTCAGCACCTCCGCCACCGGCGTCCGCGCGATCCGCCCGTCTGCGACGACCCACTGAAAGACCGGCGTTTCCTGGAACTCCGAGCCGAATCCATAATCCAATGCATACCATAACGAGGCTCACCCAGAAGGGGACCCGCCATCCCCAGCTTAGGAACTCGTTACCTGACATCTGGCTAAACGCCAGGATCGCGACGTTTGCCAGGAGAAATCCAGCCGGCCCGCCAAGTTGCGGCCATGAGGCGATGAGCCCGCGATGTTTGCTGGTGCGCGCCCATTCCACTAGCTTCCAACTCTAAATTTGGGGAGGTTCAGGACATGACCAGTTTAGCCGAGGCGGAAATCAAATATGGTTATGTGGTGCAGAGTGCCGGCGGGAAAATCTTCGGGATTGAAAGGACCGCTTCTGTCGGCAGGGAGGAGGAGAAGTTGCGGATCGGAACCCCAGATGGGTTTGTTCAAGTAGTTGTCTCTCTGAACCAACCAAACATTGATGCGGTTTTGCGTGAGAGAACCACCTTCATCGTCACACATGCTGGCGAACTCAGGGGGGCTTCGCGTCCAGTCCTTGGTGGTTCTGCTTTGCCGCGAGTATCCGGCAAGAGATAGTCCGAAAGATAATGCCCCACTCCCCGCTGACGGCCAGAACAGCCGTTGGCGGAGGCGTGGATCGGCACGATGCTGCCAGCCCTCCAGCAAAAGTGCGATGGCCAGCATGCGGCGTGCCGCGTTTCCGTCAAACCGCCAAACACTACTGGAACCGAACGCCGGCCAGGCCACGATATACACCTGACCGACGCTTTTTCCGAGGTGCCGCCCGCACGCATGAGCAAAATACGGAGCCTCGGGATTACCGCCGGGGTGTTTCCACCAGGCGCGCGCCCGCGAGCACCGATGGGACAGTGTGTGCCACGGACGAAACCCAAGGGTTCATGAAGGTTCTTGTTGGTGGGAGTGACGACCAGATTCTTGGCTTCACGACGGTTGGCGCCGAGGCCGGCGAGGTCATGGCCGTGGTACAAACGGCGATGCTGGCATCCGTCCCGCACGTCACCCCTCCGCGAATAGGGAACAGAAACGGCCTCGCGGAACACGCAGATCGTGGACGCCAAGCGCAATTCCGGTTACTGGCCGAGCCGTGGGCCGATGGTCGCGAACGGGGCGAGCCGATCCGCGACATCGCCGCAGCTTCAACGTCAGCCACAGCACGATTTCGAGGCTTCGCGATGTAACCAAAGCCTGACGCCAAAGGGATTTTCGTGAACCGGTTAAGACCGACCGCTCCGGAGCGTGCGCAGAGCCTTGATATCCAGTTAGGCGGATTTTGCACTTCATCTGTCACCCGTCTCGGCCTTCTCTATACCGCCCCGGTTCGTAAACAGTTCCCTGAGCCGCAGTGCAGCAAATTCTTTGTCGCCCTCGATATCTATGTGAGCATGGTGAGTGTTGGCCTCCAGGCCATTGCCCTCGACTGGGGAAGGAACAGCGGGGAACCTGGCTCCGTGCCAGCCCTCTTCAAGAATACGCGCTCGCACATGAGCCCACCCATTGAATTGCTTTGGCGGGCGACGTGTTGCCCCAGCGTTTTCGGCTCTGGGTTTTAGATAGTTCTTTGCCCTATTATCGATGCCGGTCTGACCTAATCGATCCATTGACAACTTTCCAGCGTCAGCTGGTATCACTTGGAAGTGACGATAGTCGATCCCTCTGAATGAGGGCTGGTCATGAGCACCCATCAACATCGGTTCATCGAACAGGCGACGTCCGATATGTTCGTTCTTCCCGATGGGATCAGTCTTTGGGTCCCACTTGCGCGCCATTCGATCCCGCTCGGAGCATCGTAGTTATACGCTGCAACTCTTGGCGCAGCGAGGCAATTTCGCTGCGGTCGAATCCAAGCCGCCTTTCTATGAGCTTTCCGTCCATCACGGCGAATACGACGATCGTGGACGTTGAAATTATGTTCGTCATGGTGCCATGCGCAGCGCAAAATTCGGCAACAAGGTAGCCTTCGAGCGAGCTATAAATGTAAGGCTCGCTCGGCAGCACATCCGACGTCGCATTGAAAAGGGTCTCTGCGGCGTCAGCAATATCCTGACGAAGCCATTGCTGATCGTCGTCTACCTTACGACCTAGGGGGGCGACAGACTTCTGGATACGCCGCCGCACAACGGGGAGCCAGTTTGCTGGTATAGGACGCACCTCACGTATGCCAGTCTCCTGCTTCGTGTCTGACAGGAGTTGCCGATTGCTCGGCCCATAGTTCGGCAAATGACTTTCCGAATAGCTTACGGCAGGTCCTTGCACCCACGAAAGCAGGTAGCGAATTGAGGCCGTGTCGGCCGCTGTCGCGTTGAACACTTTATCGCTCCTCAAGAGCGTTGATAGTGGTTTCGGTCAGGAGACGAAAGAACTGCTGCTTCTCCATCGTGTGTGCGGAATCAACCCATTGTTTTGCCGTTTGAGCGTCACTTGCCGTGAACGCGTCCTTGGTAAAGACGTCGACGTCGATAACCACGCGGCTGTTCACTGGCGTGATGCCCTGAACAAACTCAGGGGTAGAAACCCGGACCGTGCAATGCGTGTCAGATGATAGTTCGGCAGCTAGATTCACGTTAACGTTGCCGGCCAGTCGCTCGTCTTCGATAACCACCTTTAGGTCAAGATCCAAGATCGATTGTATCTGATGAAGGTCTGACCTCAACGCATTGATGTACCGTAGTCCCAAACGGCGGATGGTGAGGGAGTCTGCCTTCGCGAACAAAGCATCGATCGCTTTGTTGACTTCCGGTTGGAAGAGGCTCCAGCCTCCGTAGGGCTGGAGCCGGTGGTATGAAAATACGTTGCTGCCGACGCGCACGATGCGAGTCTTGTCGATGTCTCGCAGTTCGAGGACGGGCTGATAGCGAAAGTTCGGATCGACTTGGCGTATAAAAGCCGGAATTTCATTTGCGGGCATTGGATTCGGCTCGAAGCCCTTCCATGAAGGACAGTCGGCGAGCCGACCGATAAGAACCTCCGGGACTGTTTTCGTATCGAAGCGCACCTCGACGAGCGCCTCGACTATCATGTCGTGCTTTAGCTTTGCAGGAACTCGTTTACGCGTGGGCATCAGAGGCTCCTGAGCAGGTCCAATAGCTCGTGCGGTAAGCTGATTGGAGTTCGCACCGAGCTTTCCTCACGCCTGGTCCTTCTAGTCAGGGTTGCGATTAAGGTTGCCATTTGTTGCGTAGTCTACACTACAGAGCCGCAAGAATCCAGGTCCGCATTCGCGAGACCGTTCGTGCTGTGCGCGGCATGCCCCAGATGACAATCCGCCCCTGTTTGCCCACTGTGCGTCTCTGGAGCCCGGCGGCTCCGCACTCGCTCCAGGCTTTGCTCAGCCGGGATTCCTACCAACGCTCAATCACCTTAACCGCCGGGCCATATCCTTCAGCCCGCCAATGACATTCTGAATCCTACCTTCAGCTCGCTGGGCCTTTCCCTCAGCCTCGGTCTTCCGATCACCGAGAGTCTTGTCGACAGTTTGCTTGATGCCTCCGACGAGCTGCTTGATCGATCCGGCGATACGGTCTTTGTCCATGACGACGTTTCCTGGATCAGTTAGGCAACGGCGCTCAAACGTCCTTTGGGTGGTCAACGAGCCCGATGCCGTGGCTCGGACCATCAGAGACAGCACTGCAACGCCTGGAAGAACCTCGCTAGACGTCCCGGTACGGGGCTCTAGGTTGACGACCGATCTAGCGAGGCGGCGGGTGCGGCCTCTGGTCAGGCTTAGAACGCCTGCTTTGTCCGTTCCGCCGCGCCGGTGACCGCGTGCCCCGTGGCCGAGACATCCTGGCCGACGCCCGCCGTTGTGTTGCAGCCCCCCAGGATAATCACACTCCCAGACAGCGTGATGACCGTGAGCAAGGCCGCGCCGGCACGTGATATCTTGTAGGGTGTCCGCTTCCCGCCGGTCACATCGGGCCCTGCGCCGCGGGGCACGGTTTGGTGTGTAAGCGCATCGAACTCATGCATGGGTGTAGCACACTCGTTTTTTCATGCAGGAAACGTATATGGTGACGAGAGGGCTTGTTTGCAGCACTCAGGTGGCGGAGCAGCAACCGGTCGGTGAGCGAGTGGGGAGCCTGACTGAGATGTGCCTACAGACCCGGCACACGCGCGGCCACAACACGCAACGGAGGTTCCAATGACCACTGACACTGCCGCCGTGACACAGGCTCGGGCGGCCTACACTGCCGCCGTGGAACAGGCTCAGGCGGCCCACACTGCCACCGTGGAACAGGCTCAGGCGGCCTACACTGCCGCCAGAGTGAAGGCGCTGGCGGCCTTACGTGCCGCCGACACGCAGGCTCAGGCGGCCTACACTGCCGCCGTGGAACAGGCTCAGGCGGCCTACACTGCTGCCGCGGAACAGGCTCAGGCGGCCTACGCTGCCGCCGGAGTGAAGGCGCAGGCGGCCTACCGTGCCGCCGACACACAGGCTCAGGCGGCCTACGATGCCGATGTAGCACCGGCTTGGGAAGCCCGCGAGGCCGCCAGGAAGCAGGCTCAGGCGGCCTACACTGCCGCCCTAACACAAGCAGCCCATTGAAGCAGGACCCAGGATCGCGGCGGACAAGACCCTGCGCAAAGCGCTGGACAGACTGGCCGTGCTACAGCGTGCCATCAGCGACGAGTTGGGTCGGAAGGCCCAGCGAAGTTATGGTGTTCCGCCCGTTAAACGGCGTTACTCAACATCTCTGTGTCCATCCCGTGACCAATTGCGACGTGGAAGTCACGGCGCGCTGCGCGGCCGACTTTCCATAAGTGGCTTCTGGAACCACCGGGCGCGGCGCTGACGATGTGGACCAAAGAGAACCGCGCGCGATACGACCGCAGCCGACTGCGCTATGAGAGCGATCTGAGCGATGCCGAATGGGCCGAGGTGGAACCATTGATCCCTCCCGCCAAGCCCGGCGGGAACAAACGGACCGTCGATATCCGCCAGGTGGTGAACGGAGTGATGTACGTGCTGAGCACCGGCTGCCAATGGCGCGCTATTCCGAAGGAGCTGCCGCCGCGGAGCACAGTGCATGATTATCTCGAACGCTGGACCTGGGACGGCACGCTGGAGCGACTGCATCACGCCTTGTATGCCGACGAACGGCGCCGAGCAGGAGGCTGCGAGGAGCGTCGCGAAGGCGCCCACCAGGAATGCGTCGGTGAACCGGCCGCTCCCACGCACCGGCGCTCGCCAAGGACGCGGCTCCGTATTTCGACGCGAAGCCGGCTCCAGCGCCTGAGCAGCCCCCCGATCAGGACAGGACCATCGTAATCAAGGGCGGCCTGCCCGAGGGCAATCGAAATTCAACTGCCGACGCTGCATCCTGGCCAAGCGGCTGCTTATCGCCTGCTGGGCCGGAGGAAGGCGATCAGGTGCGGCCGGCGGTGGGCCAAGACTGACTTAGGAGCGACGATAGCCTGTGACGCCGCGATTAAGCGGCAGAGTATCGGGTGGTTCGCCGCCGGAATACAAATTCGTGGCCGAGGCTTATACGGCCATTGTGGACATTCTAAACCCGGTCAAGGCCGCCTCATCCCAAGGTCGAGGGCGTAATCCGCACGGTCACTGGCGGCCGGATCGACTTTTGGACGTTGGAGAATGAGCGGGCCGGGTGATTCCGCAAGTATCACCGCGTTATCATTGATGAGGCAGCCTTTGCCAAGCCCAGCTACGGTTAAAGCCCAGGATTCCGCGGCCTTGCTACTAGCCGGGGGTAATTTTGGACTAGAATGTGGACGCTCGCCCCTTCCAGGATCTCGACCTTCATCTCGCCCATGGGAAAGGCTCCTGCGCAGCGATCGTGTGCCAGGATGCCCGGCAGGCCTGCGAAGGGCGCAGGCGCTTATGGGAAGGACGGCAATTGCGGGCGCGATTGTCACGGGATGCTGATCAAAGCTCCTGTTGGCTTACCTGCCGGCCGGGTCTTCGTCAAATCACCTGCGTAAGCCGCTCCTTAAGCTCTTCCTCCGTTTCGAATTGGAAGAGATCTGCAGCTAAAGCATCCCGGACAGAGACCATCCCTATCGGCACACCGTTCTCGATGACGGGCATATGCTGAAATCCGATGTCGCGCATACGATGGAGTGCATTCCCCAGTGATCGATCCGGGCTGATGGTGAGCACCTTCCGGACCATGACTACGCTGAGTTTTGTGGTCGCTGGATCGAGGCCCACCGCCAGAACGCGGACCAATGCGTCACGCTCGGTGAAGATCCCGACCAGTTTGCCACCTTCGACTACCATCACCGAACCGACGTTACGGTTCGCCATAGCGCGGGCGGCTTCTCGCACCGATGCGTCTGGAGGCAGTGGAAGTACTTTTTGATTCCGGATGATATCGTGAATAATACGAGACATATGTCCGTCCTCCCTCTGCTCTGCACCGGAGCTATATATTTACATGGTTGGCCTCTTACCGCCCATGCTCCAGGTCGGCCGGCAAAAAGCCGTCTCCGGAGTTGTGTTGGGGTTGCCTGCCCGAAGAAGCATGACGGGACAGGCCCTCCGAAAACGACCGGCGGCTCACTAATCGGCTCGTGTAGAAGCAACCACGCATGCCGCCCGTTGCGCGGTTGGGGAACGCAAATGATGCAAAGCGCCGTCGCCTCATCCGCCCGGCAAAGGCGACGAGGTAATCCGATCGCAGGCATCATCCGCGTCCGTTTCCAGATCGCCTGACCAGATGGTCACCGGCCCGCTTATTGTGGCGCCCTGGGTTCTGGCCTTGTGCAGCGCGAGCCGCTCGATGCGGGTTCGCGACTTGCTGAAGCAGGCCAGCAACTCCAGCGGCGTGCCAAAACGGCGCCCGCCAACTTCCTCCAGCGCCTGGCGATAGATCGCGCACTCGATACGGTGCTCGCCGTCGTCGATCTCAAAGAGCACCCGATTGTTGTCCCAGCGTGGAGCTGCAAGCCGGGGCGCGGTCACGCTCGGCGTCTTCGTTCTGACGTTCGATGCAGTCCGCCTTTTCGCGGTGGAGGCTGTCATTCGCCTATGCTCCGTGGAGCGCGGCCGCCGGCGCGGCGGACCCCGGATCTTCGTCAGGTGTTGCGGTCAAGTCCCCGGCGAAAATCTCAATCACGTCGGTCGCCCCCTGGGCCGCGATCAACCTGTTCCGTGCGATCTGCTCGATACGCGGACGGAGCCGTTCAAACGCCTCCATGAGCTGCCACCGCCGCGCGCCGCGGCCAGGGCCTGCCTGTTCAAGGGCCTGCCGCGAGACCGAGCACGAGATGCGCCAGTTGCTCTGCTGCAACTCGAAGCGCAGCTGATCACTCTCCCAGCTTGCGGGTTCGGGCCGTATTGGTGCGACCTTCATCCCGATCCCCTCCGCCGGCGCGGCTTGCCTGGATAAGTCCTCGGCAAACTGAAACAACTCCTGCTTGGCGGTATCGCCCATCTCGTCATAGAGCTGGGCGAGCCTCTCACGACGGACACTTTGGCCCGGCGTCGCAGGGGAACTCCTTCGGGGAGGAGGATCGTTCGGCATTGCAAGCCCTTTCGCTTGTTACGTTATGGGGCGACAGCCTTCCTCCCGGCTGCTCAGGGCTGTATCCGGCTGTATCCGATCGCAGAGCACTTGCCCAGTCGTGCGATGTTCGTTTCGGAAGCATCTTTTCGAAGCGACATTGCGAACGGCAAAAAAATGGGGGCGTCCACTTCTCTTTACATCGGCGTTACAGAAATAAAGTCGGCGACCCCGCGCACAGGCCAGGTTGCAATGGGGCATCGCATGATGGTCGCGATGGCCCTTCCCGAAGGCGCTCGAAGGTAGCCGTTCAGATTTCGATTGCAGCGAGCTGTTATGTGGCCGGGTTCTGTGGTTGCAAACCCCGCGCAATCCCCAAGGTCAGGTGGAACGTGACAACAATAGGCCGGATCTCGGAACGTAGGCGGCAAACCCCGCCTGCAAGACGGAGGGATTCCGAACAGCTTCGGCGAAATAGGGAAATCTCCCCTGGCAGATGACTTACCATCACCCATATATGTGGAGGCGGTTTGAAACTGTTCCGCTCGACGCTGAGGCCTTCGCTCAGGAAGTATTGCGGGGGAAAACGCGCTAAGCTTGGCAAAAGGTCGCAAATGCTAGTGACGCGGGCTGCTCCTTGCGCATCGCCCTGTGGAATGCCGCCTACGTGGCGGGCCTGCTGATCACCACCGAGGCGATGGGTTGGAGCGGTCCGAGTTCTGATCCACCTGTTCATAATTCCAGGGGCTGCGATAATGACCACGCAAGTCGATCACCTCGCCGCACCCGGCGGGCACTCCGTTAGGGCATGGAGGATGACGCTCGGAGGAAAAGTGCCAGAGCCGGCACGACTGATCCGGTGGACCGGCATCCTCGTTGCGACCGCCGGTGTTGTACTGTTGGGCGAAGCGGTTGCCCGCTCCGGCGCCTCACCGAGCTGGCCTTTCGCGACCGGATTGCCACCAGGCGTGAACTGGGTGCTGCTGGCCGGTATGCTCTGCGTGCTCGGCGGCGGCGGTCTTGTGCAGGTCACATGGAGAAATCGGCATGGATGACGACAAGCGCCGCTCCGACCTGGTCATGGAGGCCAAGGCGGCCTACGCCGTGCTGCAGCAGCCTGCGTCTCGCCGGGGAGGCCGGACTGGCAGGGACGTATCGCCGCCGGCACTGGAAACGACGCTCGCAGACATCTCCGAAGAGGTGACGGCGGACGCGATCGAGCGACGGCGCCGTGAAGGCAAGCTGCGCTGACGGCGTGGTCTCCGCGGGCCATCGACGGTCTGGAACACACGCGACAGACGACAACCCCGACTCTCGGCGCCACTTCCTCTGCAGCTATAACGGTGGGGCTGAACTCGGGTCCTCGACCTCACCTCGTCTGGGGGCGGGGCACATCGGACAACGTGGGAGAGCGAGATGCAACCCGGAAACGTCCACGACGGCCCTGAGAACCTCTGCAGCGAAGCTGAGGATCTCGGCCGCGATGCTGGCGAAGCGATGGCGAAATACGGAATTATACGAGTCCGGGTCGACAACTTTTACTATGGCGGCTTTCGCTACAGCAACCTGGACGATGCCATCGCGGAAGCGAAGCGTCATCCACGCGCATCGTGATCATGGTCTCGGCCGGCCGCCAGCCAAACATACAGCCGCCTTGTAGTCGGTGAACGCGGGGCAGGCGCCGTCCCCATTTTCAGGGCATGGATTGCAGGACCTCGTTGTAGACTGCCTTGATCCGCGTGCCATCCACCGCCATAAGCCTCGCGCCCAAACGGGTCCAATTGATTGCACAGCAGCACAACTTGGCCGAACACCGGGGCAGCGGTTCGAAATCTGCGAGGAGCGCGCGTGGTTGGGCTATGCTCAGCACCATCCTTCTGATGTGCCGCGTAGAACCCGAACCAAGGTCCTGGTCTTGCCGAACAGCGGGATTCCCAAATAGATGCGCGCAATCATTACAGCGGAAGACCTGAGTTGCGCTGAAACACGGTATGTTTTTCCGTCATCTGGGTTGTAGAACCACCCACCTCCCCAGCGGCCAGGACCAGTGGGGTGCAGGCTCCAAATTATAGTCAGGCTGCAGAGTTTGCGGTGCCGCAGCGCCGGATTCGGATTATTCTTGTCCAGGTCCAATTGACCCCGAGGGTCCCGCGGAATCAGCAGCCAAAGAATCCGGCCGCACAGCAGACCGTCGCAGTCGAAGATTTCCACAGCTACTCTTGAGTCCATAAGCCACACGCCCTGCGGAGTGGCTGCACAGGCCGTAGTTCGCAGAACCGCGAGACAGGCGATTGCCGCGACGGGCAGGGCAGCACGGCCTAGCTGATGCAGCGAGCGCAACAAGACGGAAGCCGTTTTTCTGTACAGCCTGAAGAAACCGCGGGTGAGCTTCGGGGCGGCGGCCTTCTTCCGAATCCGGCGCGGCGGACGGGCGGTCACGATATACGGGTTGTCTGTCAGCACGGCCGTTATATCGGGCGTGACGCAGAGCGGCGGGAGGGCGGGAACGATCCGATCCGGCGGCTGCAGCTCGATTTCGAGGAATGTCGTCCTGCCGGGCCCATCAACCGTCGCGTTCCTGTAACTCGACGATCGCGTCGTAAATCCTTCCCCAGGCCAGATAGCTGTCACCGTCGCCTGAGGCTTGATAATCGTTCATCTCCTTCTCAGCGCAAACGATCGCGTCGTCGCCGTGCCGTGTGATGAGCAGCTCGGCAGACCAATAGGGACTATCGGGTCGGTGATGCGTCTTGCTCGGCACCACGCCCAGTTTGCTGGCTACGACGGAGTTAACGATCTTCGAGGGAGTTTGCATTAGCAGGCTTTGATTTATGCATCGTCCGACCCGGCTCCATGTTCCAGCTGTCTGCGCCCCCCTTCCATTGCGCATTCACCACAAGGGACAACATCATAGAATGATAGGGCGTGTCCCTAGCGCTCTCTCCTCGACCATGCGGGAACCGAGGTAGAGCCCTCTCTTAACCCACCGAACCTTCGAGGCTTACCGCCAGCAACCTTTGCGCCTCGACCGCGAATTCCATCGGGAGTTGCTTCAAGACCTCCTTGCAGAACCCATTGACGATCAGATTAACCGCATCCTCCTCCGACAGCCCACGCGTACGGCAGTAGAACAGTTGGTCGTCGGCGATCTTTGAGGTCGTCGCCTCGTGCTCAACTTTCGCACTGGAGTTCCGGCATTCGATGTAGGGCACGGTGTGCGCGCCGCAGCGGTCGCCGATCAGCAGCGAGTCGCACTGGGTGTGGTTCCGCGCGCCATGGGCCGTGGGTAACATCCGCACCAGGCCGCGATAAGTATTGTCCGCTCGGCCCGCACTGATGCCCTTGGCGACAATGGTGCTCTTTGTGTTCTTGCCGATATGGATCATCTTGGTGCCGGTGTCCGCCTGCTGGCGGTTGTTGGTCACGGCCACCGAGTAGAACTCACCCACGCTGCCTTCGCCCTGTAGCACGCAGGACGGATACTTCCAGGTAATGGCCGATCCGGTCTCCACCTGGGTCCAACTGATCTTGCTGCGCGCCCCACGGCAGGCGCCGCGCTTGGTGACGAAGTTGTAGATGCCCCCGCGCCCCTCCGCGTCCCCTGGATACCAGTTCTGCACCGTGCTGTACTTGATGGCGGCGTCGTCCATCGCGACCAACTCCACCACGGCGGCATGCAGCTGGTTCTCATCACGCATCGGGGCGGTGCAGTCTTCCAGATAGCTGACATGGCTGCCCGGCTCGGCAATGATCAGCGTCCGCTCGAATTGGCCAGTGTTGCGCGCGTTGATGCGGAAATAGGTGGACAGCTCCATCGGGCAGCGCACGCTTTTGGGCACATAGACGAAGCTGCCGTCGGTGAACACGGCGCTGTTGAGGGCGGCGAAGAAGTTGTCGCCTCGCGGCACCACGCTTCCCAGGTACCGGCGTACCAGATCGGGATAGTCCTGCACCGCCTCACTGATCGGACAGAAGAGGACGCCGGCCTTGGCCAGCGTCGCGCGGAAGGTGGTGGCGACCGAGATGCTGTCGAACACCGCATCAACAGCGACGTTGCTCTCGCCTGCCTCCACGCCGGCGAGAATGGCTCGCTCCTTCAAGGGCACGCCAAGCTTCTCATACGTGCGCAGCAGCTCGGGATCGACCTCGTCCAGGCTGGTCGGCCCCTTCCTGCGCTTCGGCGCAGCGAAGTAATGCAAATCCTGGTAGTCAATTGGCGGATGATCCACTCGTGCCCAGTGCGGCTCTTCCATCATCTTCCAGCCGGCGAAGGCCTCCAGGCGCCAAGCCAGCAGCCAGTCCGGCTCGTTCTTGCGGGCGGAGATGAGGCGGATGATGTTCTCGTTCAGCCCCTTCGGGGCGAGCTCCATCGCGATGTCCGTCTCGAAGCCCCACTTGTAGCCCGTCTGGGTAAGGGACCGGACGGTCTCGAGAGTGTCGAGGACGGCCGACATGAATGCTACCCCCCGACCGAGATCGTGCGGACGGGTAAGGCAGGCGGAAGACGCGAGGACTTTGCACGCTCGAGGCCCTCTCAGACTGATGGTTACAGCAATAACGGTGCAGACACCGCAATTCCTCAAATCCTTCGCTCTCGCGGACGCGGCCTCTGACGGTCCACAAGCCTCTGCCGCTTTTGCTCAGGTCGAGGTCTGACTCGTTGCTGGGTATACGATAGTTCGCGGGCCTAGATTTGGTGCTGTGCCGGGTGGAATACATCACAGGCTGCGAAAGAAAGGCGTCCGTTCGGCTGCCCCGCACAGCACCAGATGCAGGCCTTGGTAACGTTGAATCGGCTATGAGATCCAGCGTTCCCAGCACGACCGCTTCCAGTCCGGCGCGCCGGCCCAGGGTGAACCGTTGTTGCGAGCGTCCCGGATGACAAACTCTGGCCGAAGCCACGCTCCCAAAGCGGGGCTTCGTCATTTTAGCCGCTCTCGCCTTGGGGGCCTTAAGGCATCTTATCTTACCGTCCCGCTTGGCGGTAAGCATAGCGCGGAACCCATAACCGGAAGGCAAGTCGGATGGAAGCGGCCGAGACTCCTCTCGCGATGGCGGGGCGGCATGTCGCTGAGGGCGAGGCCCGCGGCGCTCGCCAGGAAGCGGTCGTTGCGAAGCTGAGCCTCCAACATCATCCAAACGAGGCTGCGACGGCACGTCGTCTGTTGATGACTTTCCAAACCACGCTCGATCTCGCCCGGGACCATTTGCGGATTGAGCGGGAGAAAGCGGGCCCCGCCCAATCTCAAACCGAGACACGACCGCAGCTGGAAGTCCGGCTTTTTGCCGCCTTATTATTCCCTGATAGCGGCGGCGGCGAGGGCAGGAGGAGCCTCGTTGAAGGTGGTGATGCGACGCATCGCAGCTGCGAGCTTCGTGGGCGCGCTGCTGGAGTGGTACGACTTCTACGTCTTTGCAACGGCCTCCGCGCTGGCGTTCGGTCCTCTGTTCTTCCCCAGCAGCGATTCGCTGCTCAGCATCATGGCGTCGTTCGGTGCCTTCGCGTCCGGCTTTCTGGCCCGTCCAATCGGCGGGCTGATCTTTGGCGACATTGGCGATCGGATCGGCCGCAAGGCAAGCCTCATCGCCACGCTGGTGATCATCGGGACCGGGACGTTCCTGATCGGCCTGCTGCCGACCTTCGCGCGGGTGGGGATCTGGGCGCCGATCCTGCTGGTGATCCTGCGCGTCTTGCAGGGGATCGGGCTGGGTGGTGAGTACGCCGGGGCTAGCCTGATCACCATCGAGCACGCCCCGTCCGGGAGGCGCGGCTTCTGGGGCAGCCTTCCTCAGGCGGCCTCCCCGGGGGGGCTGCTGCTCTCGTCCTCGGTGTTCGGGGTGATCGCGTTACTGCCGCCCGGCGCGTTCATCGCCTGGGGCTGGCGCGTGCCGTTCCTGCTCAGCGCCGTCATGCTGGGGATCGGGCTCTATGTGCGGCTGCATATCGCAGAGACGCCGGAGTTCGAGGCGATCCGGGACCTTCGTCCCGAGCTGCCCATCGTCGACCTGCTGCGCACGCACCGGAGCGCCGCCCTGCTCGCGACCGGCGCGCGATTGGCGGAGACCGTGTCGGGCAACATGATCAAATCCTTCGGCCTGACCTACGCAACGGTCCAGCTTGGGCTGCCGCGCGCGGAGGCGCTCGGTGCGCTGGTCGCGACCTCCGGCGTGGGGCTGCTGGTGACGCCGCTCTATGGCGTGCTGGGCGACCGCTTCGGGCCCCGGGCGGTCTATATGGCCGGGGCCGGTTGCGCGGCGTTGCTGGCATTTCCCTTCTTCTGGGTACTGGAAGCGCGGACGGCCGCCGCGGTCTGGCTGGCTTTTGTGACAGCTTACAATCTCGGGCCGACGCTGATGCTCAGCGTGCAGGCAACATTTTTCACCACGCTGTTCCAAGCGCGGGTGCGCTACACCGGGCTGTCCGTGGCGTACCAGGTATCGGCGATCGTCGGCGGGTTCACGCCCCTGATCTCGCTGACGTTCCTGCAGCAGTCGAATGGGGCGCCTTGGGGTGTGGCGACTTTCCTGGCGGCGGTGGCGGTGCTGTCGTTCGCCTGCGCTGCGTTGGTGAGGAGCGCCCCCTCCTGAGATCGGGCGCGCCGGCGGGAGAAAGTCTGGGAGCGGTGAGTGGAACGCTTAATGGGCCGTTCGCCTGGAAGCGTCGGTCGCGGACATTTGCCAGGCGGGCGGGCTGGGCTAAAACGCGAACCCGGTGTTCAATTCGCGGAAATCCGCTTGGGCGCCCTCATCAGCCGGTGCTGACGTTACGTCATCAGTGGTGCGCTTGCAGCTTGATGCGTCGTCGTCCGCCAGTGGGGCTTCCGAGTTCGTTCCGATCGGCGTCTTGGGGGGCAGACGACAACGGACCTGTGCTGGTCGCTCGATCCGCGCCACCCGCGGTCGCGCCGCGGTCGGCGATCCGGCCTTGGTTGAAAGTGCAGATCTCCTGTGCGAGGTAATGCCGCTGCTCGCTCTTGTTCAATCCGGCGTGGCAGCGCCGGCGCAGTTCCGGGCTTTCCAGCCAGTCGAGCGTGAAGAGCGTGCGCTCAATTCGCCCGAGCTCCTGCAACGCGAGGTTGAGTTGATTTTGTCGTCGGTAGGCTGCGAGCTTCCTTAGCATGACCGACGGCGCCACCGTTCCCGCATACAGCGAGGCGGCCACTCGCACCGCCTCCGGCCAATGCTCGTGTATGACATCGGTCTTGATACGACGCCTCATCAAGGGCTGTAGATCGGGATAATAACCGGCCGGCTCGATGCAGGCCAGCTTGCGGTCTGGCAGGTCGCGTAGCCTGGGACAAAAGCGTATGCCGAGCATGGCGCAAAGAATAAACACGTGGTCCGAGGCGCCGCCGGTGTCAGTGTAGTGCGTATCGATGACGAGCTGGGTGCCGTGGTGAAGCAGGCCATCCAGGACATACGGTGCCTCGTGGTTGGTCGCCGACATGACCATGCTACTGTAGGAACCATGCTGGTCGGAAAGATGGGTATAGAAGCTGAAGCCCGGATCGCGCCCGTAGCGAGCATTTACGTCGCCCGCCGCATCGCCGCGCTTGGCGGAGCGGAAGAACTGCCCGTCGGAGGATGAGGTAGTGCCGTCGCCCCAGATCGCGGCAATCGGCAGTCTGTGGTGCGCGTCGATGATCCTGGCAAGTGCGGCCTTGTACGTCTCTGGGCGGATGTAAGCGTCCGCGATCCAGATCAGCTGATCACGGGTTACGCCGTGGCTTGCCGCCGCCATACGCGTCAGGCCGAGATTGGTGGCGTCCGCAAGGATTGCTGCAAGCAGCGCGTTCTCATCGTCGCAGCATTCACCAGTGCGTAGATTGGTGAAGGCCGCGGGGAACCCGGTTGCACGGGCGACCTCGTGCAACACCTCCGTGATCCGAGCGGGCGGCAGCATGGCATCAATGCGCGCGGCCAAAGCCTCGGCTTCTGGCGGCGTCGCCGACTTCACTGAGGCGACGTGCAGTCGACCATCACGCAATTCGACGCCTTCGAGTTGGCCGCGGCGGAGCCGACGCGCAAAGCGTTTCAGCCGCTGGTCGACCTCAGCACCGCGCTTGGCCAACCACTCCTCGGCAGTCGCAGTCAATCCCAACTTGGCAGCGATCGCGGGAACCTCCTCCTGCGGCAATAAATAGCTATCGAAGCGGCGGTAGTTGCCCGATCGTTCGACCCAAACCCGAACGCAGCTTGTCACGGAGCGTCGCGAATACCGCCGTTTCATACAGCCGGCGACTCGGTTGCCCTTCTTCAGTCACCAACCGCTTCCAATCCTTGCGGAACGGCATCGGCGCATCTGCTGGCATATCGCGCTTGCCGGACCGATTGAGTTCCTGCAGCAACTTGATCGCCGACAGCATCGGATCGTGGCTGCGCGCTGCTTTGAATTCCAACGCATCAAGCAACTCGGGTCCGAATTTGCGCAAGGTACGGTAGCGGTCAGCGGCACCGAGCAGTGGATCTTCCTCGACGAGATCGGCAAGCGTCCGCACGTCGCCGCGCACCCGTTGCAGCTTTGCCCAACCGACGCGCTCGTCCACGACCGCGAAGCCGTCCCGCTCTATTTTCTGGGCTGTGTCCAGGGCCTCAATGGTCCCACGGAACAGGCGCATCAGGCGGCCCACGTCCCGCGTGCTCGCGACATATCGTCGCTCCTTGGCTTTCCGAGCCCGGGCAAACAGGCTGCCGATCAGCTTGTCTGCCATATCAAGGAGCGCGTCCGTCAGCCGGGCTTCGAGATCGATAACATTCGCCACCAGAATCGCCCGGCGCCGGTGTGCGGCATAACGCCCCAGCTGATGGGCATCCGATATCCGCCCTTCGCGGACGAATTGGCGGAACCGTTCCTCATGGACCCGCGCTGCCGCATCTGGCGATAGCCCAATACCGCGCACGAACCGCAAGCGTTCGATCAGTTGGCCAACATGGTCTGCCTTCAAAAGCCGGGCGAGCAGTGGGGCACGGCAGCGTGCACTTCATGCGCTAGATGGTTCGACTACGTAAAAAGGGACGGGCAGTCCTGCCCGCTTTGGTGTAGAGCATGCCGCCCGCAGGACTTTGCTGATGGCCCTGCTGTCTAAGCGTCTGCTCTTCAGCGGGCCGCTGGCGAAATCAGCCTCTATTACTTCGTCGAGCTGATGTGGCCGATCCTGGAGCCGGCGGTCGCGATGACGCCGGGGCGGACGATGGAGGCGATCTGCGCACACCTGGAGGCGGTGGCCGCCGGGGACATCCGCCGGCTCATCATCAACGTGCCGCCCGGGTCTTCCAAGTCGCTGTTGTGTAGCGTCTTTTTCCCGCCTGGATGTGGGGCCCGCGGGGTAAGCCGGCGACGCGCTTCATTTCCGCTTCGTATTCGGCCCACCTCACCGAGCGCGACAACGAGCGTTGTCTGAGGATCGTGCAATCGCCCCTCTACCAGGAGCTGTGGGGTGATGTGGTGCAGATCGAAAAGACCGGGGTGACCAAGATTGGCACCAAGCAGACTGGTTGGAAGCTGGCCAACCTCGGTCGGCGGGAAAGTCACCGCGGCATTCGATGGCGGACGGATCACGTCAGATGGCGGCGTCATCTTGCTGGCGCGGGCGGAACGACGTCTGGTGTGATCGACTGGCGGCGGATTGCCGATCATCGCGATCCAGGCCGGATCGTGGTATGCGCTGTGAGTTTCCCACAGCTTGACGTGGGATCAGGTCGACCAGCTTCTGGCGCGTTGCGGTATCCAGAACTCGCGGATTGCCGGGACCACCAGGGGAATGTCGTGATAGGCGTTTCGCAGGAACTCTTCGCCTTCAGGACCGGGCCGCACCTGTCCGAGCAGAGGACGCCCGGCTTCGGTACAGTGGATCAGAATGGGGAGCAGAAGCCGGTGTTCGATCCGGCTGAGATCGCGGAGCGGATGCCAGGCGTCGTGGCGGAGTTTCATCGCGGCCAAGAACCCCATGCACCAGGGGCCCGCCAGGACCGTACCTTCGTCGGTGCGCTCAAAGATCGGGGCGTACTGCTCCGGTGCCGTGGCCAACCCCTCGCTGATGTCATTGAAGCGCATGACGATCGCCGTAAGCGTTGCGGCGAGACCCTGCCCGATTTTCCTTGACGGCAGCCGTGCGGTGTATCAGAGGCCGGCCCATCCTCTGTGCTGGGGTGGATTACGCCGGCTGCCGCTGGATGCGTTTCACGCGGTGCTTCTGGTAGGCGATAATCTCACGGGCGAGAGGCAGACGAGCATCGAAACGCAGGTGCGTGATGGAGACAAACGCGGCGTTCTTGGCCTCGTCTCCAAAATCGAGGCGGCACACAATGCCTCCCTCGTCACCGGCGTAGCTGATCCAGGTGATTGAGCAGGCGGCGGAGGTTTGGCTCGCAGCGTTCTTCGCGACGAGAGCGGCGAGCAGCTCGGGTGTGGGGCGCGCGGGCAGTGGCAGAGCCTGTTGCAGCTTCCCCATCAGGCGGTCAACCTGGGTTGGATTATCGATCATGCAGCTGCCGCCAATTCCGTGAGTTCAGTCGGATGCCAATTCCACGGCAGCAGCGCCTCCAGTGCGTTCGCCTTAGTCTTGCCTGAGACGATGCGCTCGAGCACATCAGTAAGCCAAGCCATCGGCTCGACACTATTCAGCTTGGCGGTCTCGATCAGCGTCATCGCGATGGCCCAATGCCGGGCTCCGCCGTCCGATCCGGCGAACAAGGCGTTCTTGCGTGTGAGGGTCACCGGTCTGATCGAGCGCTCGACCACGTTCGTGTCCATCTCGATCCTCCCGTCATCGAGGAATGCCACCAACCCCGGCCAGTGCCGGATCGCATAGCGCATCGCTTTCGCCAGCTCGGAGACGGCGGATATATGAGGCAGCTGCTCCTGCAACCAAGCATGCAACGCCTCCACGATCGGCCGACTTCGCGCCTGGCGCATGCGCTCCCGATGATCGGCAGAATGCCCGCGAATCTCGGCCTCGATCGTATAGAGTTCGCGAATGCGCGCCAGCACATGCCCGGCCAGCGGCGACTTCGTCGCCTGATAGAAATCGAAGAACGGCCGCCGCATATGCGCCCAGCAGAACGCCAGCTTGACCGAATTGTCGCTGCGGTCCCCGGCCAGTCGCTTGAACCCGGCGTAGCCGTCCACCTGCAGCACACCGCGAAACGCTGCCAGGTGCGCTGACGGATGCGCGCCCTTACGATCCTCGGAATATACATACGCCGCCGCCGGGTGCGTCGGACCGGACCACGGTCGGTCATCCACCGCATAGCACCACAATCGCCCGGTTTTGGTTCGGCCGCGGCCCGGATCCAGCACCGGCAATGTCGTGTCATCCGCAAAGACCTTCTCAGACGACAGCACCGTGCTGACCACCAGGTCATAAAGCGGCTTCAGCCACCAGCAGGCTCGGCCAACCCAGTTGCTCAGCGTCGAGCGATCCAGATCGATGCCCTGCCGCGCCAGCATCTTGGACTGTCGATGCAGCGGCAGCGAGTTGCAATACTTGCTGACCAGCACATGCACCACCATGGCCTCGGTCGCCAGGCCGCCATCGATCGGGCGCTCCGGCGCTGGCGCCTGCACCACGGTTCCCTCGCACGCCCGGCAGGCGTAACGCGGCCGGCGCGTGACCCGCACCCGAAGCTGCGCGGGCACGATATCGAGCTGTTGGCTGCGCGTTTCGCCGATCACATGCAGCGCGCCACCACAGCAGGGGCACTCGCGGTGCTCGATGTCCACCACCACCTCGTAGCGCGGCAAGTGTGCCGGCAGATCGCCGAGATTGCGCTGCGCCGGTGCCGCTCGGCGCTTCTGCTCCTTCGGCTCTGGTGCAATAGTGTCCTGTGCCGCCTGGTTCGCGGCGACCGTTTGCTCCAGATCCTCGAGCCCCAATTGCAACTGGTCATCGGTGAGTTGCTCGGAGCGGCGGCCGAACCGATGGCGCACTAGCCGATGAATGAGCAGGCGCAGCTTGTCATTCTCGGTATTGAGCTCTCGCACGACGTCGCGCAGCATTTGCTGCAGCGTCGCGGGATCGTCAGGCAGGTTGTCCAGATCGATTTGCACGCTGCGATTCTGAACGACGCCGCCGAATTGGTGCCAGCCGATTTTTATCGGCGACGCGGGTTTTTATCCCGCCAGTTCCGGTGCTCGTCGCGGCTGCGCTGCGCGCCATTCACAGCCATCCAGCAGCGCCGCCAATTGCGCGCTCGAGAGCATGATCCGGCCAGTCGTCTCGGATGACGGCCAAACAAACTGCCCATGCTCCAGCCGCTTGGTCAGCATGCACAGGCCGGCGCCATCATGCCATATCAGCTTGATCAGTCCTGCGCGACGCCCGCGGAAGGCATACACAGCGCCATCGAACGGGTTGTCGCGCAGCGACTGCTGCACCAGCATTGCCAGCCCCACCATACCCTTGCGCATATCGGTCACGCCGCAGGCGAGATACACGCGCAGGCCGGGTGCGAGTGTGATCATCGGCCTTGCAGCATGCCCAGGACTTGCCGCAATGCCCGATCATCTACCTGCCCATCAACGCGCACCAATATGCCGCCCGGTAGCACGATCTCGATTATTCCCAGCGGCCGGGGCGATTGCGGGATCGTTACTGGCGGGGCGGGCGGCTCAGCCGGTAGCTGGCCGGCCAGCCGCGTCGGCACCAGCTCCACTTGCGCAAACCGTGTCGGCCGCCTCATCCGCTCCGTCGGAGCCGGCAACAGTTCTCGACGCCAGGTATAAAGCTGCCCCGTCCCGATCGCGTATTTGCGCGCCACCTCGCTCGGGGTCAGTTCGGGCCCGAGGCTCTCAGCCACAATCTCGCGCTTTTGCTCCAGCGTCCAACTCCGCCGGCGCTCGCCCCGCGTGATAACCTCCACTCGGACGTTGTGTGCGCTCTTACGATCTGTCGTATGAGCGCTCTCATCAGGGCCGGATCCGTTTAGCGTCTCATCCATGCGGCCCTTCGATCACACGAATGCCGCGCGCCGCCATGTGGTGCCGCCGAATTGCTTACCGATCGCCATCATTGCGGCGGCCTGCTCCGAGCCTTCCATGCCGAGTCCACTGTGTGGCCCAAGCATGTGACGCAGCCATTCGCGCGGATCGATGAAGCATGGCCCGATGATGGTGGCGGTCAGATAGCCGTCGAGGATGGAGACGCCGTCGATCAGCGGTGGCGGATCGAGCTGGTCGATCCAGGTTTCGAGTTCCTCCAGGCTCATCGCCTCGCACACATAGCGACGCCGTCTGGTGCGTGATTGCCTTATGCGGCAACCGCCGTCTGTCCCACCCGGGCTGCTTTCCACACCCCTGGTAATAACGCATGCAAGGCGTTCACCTTGGTCTGACCCGACACGATCTTCTCCAGCACATCCGCCAGGTAAGTTTGCGGATCGAGCTCATGCAGCTTGGCGGTGTTGATGATCGATGCGAGAATCGCCCACGCCTCTGCCCCGCGCTGCGAGCCGGCGAATAACGCGTTGCGGCGCCCCAGAGCAATCGGGCGCATCGTCCGTTCCACCACGTTGCTATCTACCTCGACGCGGCCGTCGGTGAGGAACACTGTCAGGCCATCCCAGTGGTTGAGGGTATACCTGATCGCTTCCGCCAAATTCGATTTCGCCGACTCTCCAGCCAGACGCTCCATCAACCAGGTTCTGAACGCCTCGAGGATTGGCTTGGTCTCGGCCTGTCGGACGGTGACGCGCTCGGCTGCGGTCAGACCGCGGATTTGCTGCTCGATGGCATACACGGCCCCAATTCGTTCCAAAGCCTCGGCAGCCACTGCTGACTTCGATGACTGGTAAACCTCGAAGAACTGGCGCCGCGCATGAGCGAGACAGTACGCCAGGGTGACCGCCCCGCCGGGACGGTTCGGCTTGGTCAGTTCCCCGTATCCGGCATAACCATCCACCTGCAGCACGCCGCGGAACTTGCTCAGGTGCTCGTGCACATGTTTCCCCTTCCGGTCTTCCGCGAAGATATAGACCACAGCCGGCGGCGCCGGTCCCTGCCATGGTCGATCATCGACTGCATACGACCAGAACCGCGCCGTTCGTGTTCGTCGTCGTCGGCGATCCAATACCGGCAATGGTGTATCATCGCAGAAGACTTTCGGTGAGGACAGCACAGTATCGACGAGCAGCTCATAAAGTGGTTTCAGCCACCAGGCCGCTCGCAATACCCAATGGACCAGGGTCGAACGGTCGAGATCGACGCCGTGGCCCCGCAACATGTCCGTCTGCCGGTTCAAGGGCAGGTGCCAAGCGAACTTCCCAACTACTATTGAGGTGATCAACGCGGTTGTCGCCATGCCATTCTCGACCAGCCGTGGTGGCGCTTTGGCCTGCACCACGGCTCCCTCGCAGGACCGGCATCCATAGCGCGGTCGGCGGATGCGCTTGACCTGAATCACCGCCGGGATTACGTCGAGCTGCTCGCTTACGTCTTCTCCGATCAAATGCAGGACACCGCCACAGCATGGGCAAATCTTGCTGTCAGTCACCACCTCGCAGCGAGGCAGGTGCTTCGGCAGGGCGCCAATGTTGCGCGTCGCCTTCTGTCGGGGAAGGCAGGCTCGGGCAGACTGCTGCACGACACCATCGTCGTTGGCGGCCGCCGCGGGCGTCTCAGTGATTACTGCATCGCCCAGATCAAGCGGCAGCTGCGCGCTATCGCCGATGAGTTTTTCTGAACGCGGGCCATACACCACGCGCTTCAGCGTATCGACCATCCCCTGCAGATGCGCGTTCCGCTCCTGCAGCTCCATAATGATCTCGATCAGCCGATCAGGATCGCGCGGCAGCGAGGCCGGATCTGAGGCCATGCCAGCAAATTATCGGACCGCGACTCGATTCGTACAGCGATAATTCCTCTCACCCGGCCGTCTGATGAGCCAGAAGCGCTGCCGTCCGTGGTACCACCTGTGACCAGTCGACACCGGAGAATAGCAAATTCAGTTGCGCCGCACTCAGCGTCACCGCCCCATCCTGCACAGGCGGCCAGATGACATGGCCTTCTGCCGCCGCAGCGTCGCACCCTGGGCTCGTCCGGGCGTGGGCCCGGCGAGCCAGGAGACACATCCATGGAGGAAGTTCGCGGCTTCATCGGACTCGATGTTCACAAGGCCACCATCTCTGTCGCGGTGGCGGATAGTGGGCGCAGTGGTGAGGTACGTCACGTCGGCACCATCGAGAACACGCCTGTGGCGATCGCCAAGCTCGCGCGCAAGCTGGCACGGCGGCATGGTGCTGTTGAGTTCGTCTATGAGGCTGGATCGTGCGGCTACAACGTGCAGCGTCAGCTGACCGGCATGGGACTCACTTGTCGTGTTTGCGCGCCGTCGCTGACGCCTCGCAAGCCCGGAGATCGCATCAAAAACGATCGGCGTGATGCTATCGCGCTGGCACGGCTACACCGGGCTGGCGAGCTCACCTACGTCTGGGTGCCAAATGAATTGCATGAAGCACTCCGTGACCTTGTCCGGGCACGACATGCGGCATGCCAGGACGTAAGGCGAGATCGAATCCGGATCCAGGCGTTCCTCCTGCGCTACGACCTACAATTCGAGGGCAAGCCATGGAGCACGCGTCATCGCAGGTGGCTTTGGAACCGACAGTTTGCTCTCCCCGCACAGCAGATAGCGTTCCAGACTTACCTCAATGCTCTCGAACATGATGAAGCACGCAAGGCAGACATCGAGGGTCAGGTCCGTGAGCTCCTGGCGGGATCTCCCTGGGCAAAGCTGCTGCAAGCTTTGCAGGCGCTCAAGGGCATCGGACCCGTCGTCGCCGCAACTATCATTGCCGAGGTTGGCGACTTCTCCCGCTTTGCCCATCCACGTCAGCTCGTTGCCTACTTCGGCCTGGCGCCCGGCGAGCACAGCAGCGGTGCGACGCTCCGCGCGCGCGGCATCACCAAGGCAGGCAGTTCCCTTGCACGCACAGTGCTCTGCGAGGCCGCCTGGAATTACCGGACGACACCGAAGGTCGGACAATGGATGAATGAACGCTGCCCACCCGTGCCACAAGACATCAAGGCATTGGCTTGGAAGGCACAGTTGCGCCTGCACAAGACATACCGGCGATTGACCGCGCGCGGAAAACGCTCGGTCGTTGCCACCGCCGCCGTTGCGCGCGAGCTGCTCGGGTTCGTTTGGTCAATAGGCCAGCGCGTCCCTCTCAGCGCCTGAGCCGTAACTCCTCTCACGATCCGCAGCAGCGAGGACGCTGGGCGCGGTAGAGGGAACCCTCGATTTTGCGTTGGACAGGCGATGACGCCCACGTCCGTGGCCAGAGCGAGGCAGCCCTCCGACGCACCGTCATCATGGGGTGACCAATCCCCGCATAGGAGTCTGAGCGACCGTCGCGAGAACCCGGCGTCCTCACCCCTGCGGATCTTGTTCGTCCGACCACGACGTTCTGCGGAGCGATCGGGAATGCGTGCTCAAATGCCTTGACAAAGGCCATAGGACGTGAAGCGTCCACGCTCCAGCCGTTTGCTCAATAACACCAGGCCAGACCCATCCCAGACCAAAATCTTTAGCCGGTCAGCGCGTTTCGCCCGGAAGACGAAAACATCGCCGGCGAACGGATCAGCTGCCAGTGTCTCCTTCACCAGTGTGGAAAGGCTGTCCATGCCGCGGCGAAAATCGACTGGCCGGGCGGTCACCAGGATGCGCAGCCCAGGTCGCACCGGAAGATCGATAATCATGATCGGCGCCCGAGATGGGTGAGGACCTGCCGCAAGGCGGCCGCATCAACCGCGCCCCTGACACGCACGCGCGCACCGCCGATCTCGATTTCGATGATGCCAGCGGCCAATCCCGCGCCACTGCCCGCCGGCTGCGGCGCCGCCGACAACGCGGCATCTTCATGCCGTTCTGCAGTCACCGATGTCGGTAGCGCCGCGGCCTCGTCTATGATCCGAATTGGCACAAAAGCCTGCCCGGCCGCCGCAGCACGCTTCCGGGCTTGGTGACGCCACGTCCACAACAGACCGCGGTTCACGCCGTGCCGGCGCGCTACCTCCGAAACCCTGGCACCCGGCTGGAAGCTCTCGGCCAGGATCTCGGCCTTCTCCTCCTCTGTCCAGCGTCGCCGCTGCGCTTCCCCGGTGATCAGCTCGATCCGCCGATACCGGCCAGCTTGATGACTGTCTTGATGACCGTCATCAAGACCCGCACTTGCCATTGCGACGCCTCCGCACCCAGTCATACAGGGGCAGAGCTTCGCAGCTCATCCTGCGTGGTCACAGGTGGGCAACTCACAGCGGTTACCAACTTCCTACTAGGCATCCGTCGTGGCCGACCCGCCGGGGCACATGTCCAACGTACAAGTTCGGTTGCTCCCGGCGGGGCGGGCCCGCCAATCAGGCTACAACAAGCCCCAATCAGGCGCCCTCACAGGGGTATAGGTATAAATGTCAAAGCTTCCTATCATTGCGGTTGCCGCACTAGGCGCGCTGACAATGGCACCGACACACGCGCAGACTGCCGCGCCCCTCAGCCGACTAGCTCGGTGGCGACCAATCGGCGTTGAACCACTTTAGAAACAGTGCCTTCAGCGTGCCGTCGGCAATTGACGCCTTCAGCGCCGCGTCGAACATCGATTTGAGCTCGGGGTCACCCTCGCGCAATGCGACGCCGACGCCAGGTCCGAACGGACCATCAATGAATATGGGGCCCGCAAGCTTGAGGGCGTCGCCGCCCGGCTTGCTCAAAACATTCAGTTGTGGCGTGACGTAATCGAAGGACGCGTCAATGCGGCCAGCCTTTAGATCCGTATCGCGCTCCTCGCGTGTCTTGTAGCCGCGGATGGTGGCAGTCTCCTTGAAGGAGGTGTTCAGAAAATCGGCAAGCAGAGCCAGTGAAGTGCTACCCGTCGCGACGCCCACTACTTTGCCCTTGAGCGCCTTGGCCAGTGTTGCGACCTCCGCCTTCGAGGCAGCCGCATCGTTGAGCACGACGCGCTTGCCGGTGTCAGGTAGATCGGCGAGCGAGCCTGACTTCGGTACCGCGAATGTGGCGCGATACACAGTGTAGGGAACGGAATAGACCACGCCATTGTCTTTCGTCGAGATGCGCATCGTAGACATGATCGCATCGTACTTGCCGGCCAAAAGTCCGGAGAGGATGTCCTTCTCCTGTACCACCCAGGTGCATTCCAGCCTCATCCGTTTGCAAAGATCGGCGGCGAGATCCGCCTCCAGACCTGCCTTCTTCCCGTCCGCTGTGGTCGTCATGTAGGGCGGGAAGTCGCCTTCGGTCGCGATCGTGATCTTCGTCCATTCCTTCGCTTCGGCCGCCGGGCCAGCGACCGCGAGCAGCCAGGCCAGCCCAGCGGCGCCGGCCAGAAGACGACGTAATATTACCATGATGTTATCCCATTCTCCCCGGTTATCGTGCCCTTGATACCATTGGCTGCCGCAACAGAGCTGTCGATTTCGTTCCCTCGTAGTTGACTGTAGTCCTCTCCCAAGACCCTGTCACCAGCCGCCATTTGGGGCGCGAGGCGGGGTCTGAATACCGCCGAGCCTATGCGTTGACTTGTTGGATATAGGGATAGTTGCAGAGCGAACTGATGCGTTCGGGCGTCAGTTGGTTCCAGGCATGGCAGCAGGCCTCGACGATCGCGTCGTAGCCGTCGAGCAGTCGATGCGAGAGGTATCGCTCGCGCAGATAGAGCTAAAGCCGCTCGACCGGGTTGAGATCCCATGAGGCTGAAAGCGACCCGTTCTCAGGCAGAATGAGGCCGCTTGCAATCCTCACTTGGAGACGAACATGCAGAGTCAGTGTGCATCAGCCCCGCCATCCGCACCGATCTTGGCGCAGTTTTCGTGTCATTGGAGCTAAGCCGATCGGCCTGGCTGATCACGTCGCTTTCGCCGGGGACGGGCGAAAAGATGTCGAAGCATGCGGTGCGGGGTGGCGATATTGCCGGCCTGTTGACGCGACTTTCGGAGATAAAGGAAAAGGCCAGGAGGCGAACGGGGAAGGATTTTCCGCTCATCGCGATCCAGGAGGCGGGTTTGGATGGTTTCTGGATCCACCGGGTGCTGGAGCAAGAGAGCATCGAGAGCCACATCGTTGATCCAGCCTCCATCATGACATCGCGTCGCCATCGGCGGGCGAAGAGCGACCGGATTGATGGCGAAGCGCTGGTGCGGGCATTGTTGGCACATCAGCGTGGCGAGCCGCGGGTCTGTGCAATGGTGCGTGTACCGACGCCGGAGGAGGAAGATCGCCGTCGGATGTCACGCGAGGTGAAGGTATTGACGGCCGAACGGGTCCAGCATGTCAATCGGATTAAGGGGCTGCTGTTCTCGCAGGGTGTGTCGGGATATGCGCCGTTGCGCCGAGATCGGCGTGCCCGCCTGGAAGAGCTCTGGACCGGTGATGGCCGCCCGCTGCCGGTTCACCTGAAGCGACAGATCAGCCGCGAGCTCGACCGGCTTGAGCTGCTTCTTGAACAGATCAAGACCGCGACGAGTGAGCGAGATACGTTCCTCGCGTCGGCAGAAGAGGACGCCGTTCCGACACCGGCGAAGATGCTGCTGGCTCTGAAGGGTATTGGATCGGACTTCGCAAGCGTCCTTTGGCAGGAAGGATTGTTTCGTCATTTTGAGAACCGCCGGCAAGTCGCCGCCTATGCCGGCCTGGCACCGACGCCGTGGCAAAGTGGGACCGTCGACCGCGAACAGGGGGTTTCCAAGTCCGGAAACCCCAGGCTGCGAACGACCATGCTGCAACTTGCTTGGCTGTGGCTACGACATCAGCCGGACTCGGCACTCAGCCTTTGGTTCCATCAGCGGGTCGGCAGCAACGCTCGCATGCGCAAGCCGATGATTACTGCTTTGGCCCGTAAACTCCTTGTTGCGCTATGGAAATACGCAACTACTGGTGTCGTGATTGAGGGTGCGACAATGAAGACTGCTTGATAGAGCGCACCGAACCCAATTCCCCCATCTACCGGGATCTGATCAGTCCCGGCAGATCCGGGTGGGCGACCAGCCCCCGAACATGGCCTACCCAGCCGAGGTTGAGATTGGTCTCGCCCGCCTGAGCCTTGCCCGCCGTAAGCGGGATATTGGTGCCGTGTCGCTTGACGCGGACCGCATGTGAGGTTGATCGCGCTCGGCAACGAGCCGTGTCAGGAATGGCTCAGATCTCGGATCTGCTGGATCGCCGGAGAATGAAACCATGACACCAAACAAAATTACCCTTGACCAGAACCCCCCATGTGAGCTCGGGCGAATATGGCGGCAGCGGCAGCAGCGTGATGTTGGCCGGCACGCGCAGTGCCTTAGCGCCGTGCCAGCCGGCCTGATCGAGCGAGATAAGGGCATGCTCGTCGGCTGCGAGGTGCTTACTGAACTCGGCGAGAAACAGGCTCATCGCCTCGGTCGAGACCTCGGGCATCACCAACGCGAACCGCGCGCCGGTTGCCGGGTGGACGACGGCAAACAGATGCACCCAAGTGTAGCGACGATCGCAAAGGCCGGGAGGGCGCGCACCACGCCGCCACCAACGATGGCAGACGCGGCCTTTTTGACCGATCCGGGCCTCGTCCTGGAACCACAAGGTTATGCGCTTGTCGGGATGTGCCTCTCTCGCCAGGTTAACCGCTGCCAAAAGCCCCCTTTTTGAAACGCCTCCTGTGCGGCTGGGTCCGAACAGGGATGGCGCTGGCGCGCCTTCTGTCGTGTACAGCCCGCGGTTGCTGAGACATCGAACTGAAGGCTATGCGGCGAGAGCCGCGGGTTCAACTTGTTGCTGACGAAAGGCGGCTGGCGAGATGAACCCGTGTCGCTCGATGAGCCAGGTGGTGTTGTAGGTCTCGCGGAATGTGAGCAGCGCCTGGCGCAATTGCTCGATGGTTTCGAAGGAGCGCACCCATAAAAGGTTCTCCTTCAAGGTGCGGATGAAACGTTCGGCGCAGCCATTGCCTTCCGGGGCGCGCACGAAGGCGGGTGAGCTTTCGATGCCGAGAAACGCGAGCTCGTGCTGGAAGGTATCGGAAAGATATTGCGATCCGTGGTCGTGCCGCACGGCGAGGCCGTGGGCGGCGTGTTTTGCAAAGCCGCCGAAATGCTCCTGCACACCTTGGCGGATCGGTTCGAGCGCCTCGAAGCGGGTGGCACGAGCGGCGGCATGAATCCCGACGCACTCGGCCGAACAATGATCGACCGCGACGAACACCGCGGCCTGGCCCTCGCCGGTGATAGTGGTCGTGAGATCGGTGCCCCACATGGTGTCGAGGGCATCCGGGATGATGGTGCCGTCGTGGCTGCGCGGCCCGCGTGGCCCGCCGACACGGGTGGGAGCGAGGAGGTTATATTCACGCATCAGACGCAGCACGCGCCGCCGCGAGGTGCGGATCCCGGCGATCCGCAGCCGGGCCCAGATCTTGCGATGACCTTCGCCATGGAACGGGCTGGCGGCCAGGACGGCGCGGATCTGCTCCAGCAGCGCCGCATCGGCCATGGGGCCGACTGGTCCCGGTCGCTGTGGCGCGGCGGCCAGCGGCGGAGCCCGGTGCCGATAGACAGTGGCACGCGGCACCCGCCAAATCCGGCACACCAGGGTGAGGCCGTACGACTTGCCGCTGACCGGCGAGATGGTGCGGCTCATGGCTTCGGCCTCCGCCGGCCCAAAGGGCGGCCAGCCTCCAAAGTGGCAATCTTTTCGTGCAACAGGTCACGCTCGATCATGACTTCGCCAAGCTTGGCCTTGAGGCGCTGGCTCTGCAGTTCCTCGCCATCGCCGGGCCGGCTCGCCAGCGCGGCTTCTCCCGCCGCCAGAAAAGCGTCACGCCAAGCCGTCAGAGTGGCGGCGGTCACACCGAGCGAGCGAGACACCGTCTCGAGGTCCTCGCCCCGCAGCAGCCGCAGGACCGCCGCAGTCTTACGTTGCCGCGACATCCGCCCCGGCCGACTTCGACAGCATCAGTCTCTTGCGCTCGTCCGGCAACGTCCAGCTGCTGCGTTCTGCCTTGCTTCATCGATCATCCCTCCTGCGGATGCCGTCCGCTTACGGGATGTCTCACTCAACTGTGGAGCGGGGGAGTCGCGAGAAACCCGCTCGCCGCAGCACGCGCGAGAGGCTCGCGGGGTGCAGGCGCTTGTTCAACCGCGTTTCGATGAGGCGGCAGAGTTCCGGCAGCGTCCACGCCGACAACCCGAGCCCGGGATCGGGGCCGGCCAGAATGATCTGCTCCAACTCCTGCAACTCGGTCGCCGTCAACTTGCCTGGCCGTGGCGGCGGGCGGCGATTGTAGAGACCTGCCAAACCCTCTGCATTGTAGCGCACCACCGCGTCATGCAGCGCTTGACGTTCCATGCCCGCCAGCCGCGCCGCCTCCGCCCGTGTCATGCCTTCGAGCGCATTGGCGATCGCATACATGCGCCGCGCCGCCGCTGGATCGCGCTCCTGGCGTGCCAACCGTCGTAGTTCGCTCGCTGACAGATCGTCGCGGATCGACAGACCTCGTCCGCCCATGCGGTCCTCCCTTTGCGGTCGGACCGAACCAGAATCAGATTACGCCGCGTCGCTCCTAATCACATCGGAGTCAACTCAACCGCTCGGCGGTATGATTGGCCGCGGGGACGCCGTTTTCCGACCGAACTGCCCATTACAGTGACAACCGGACCCGTTTTGGGGGGCGATTTTGCCAGGAAGCGCCGGGCCGTAGGGCGGCGGAATTGCTCAGAACTGTGGATCGGCGTGCAATTTTGACCCGCTTTTGGAGTGCGCCCCTGGAGGTGGACAGGATCAAACCAGGGTTTTGATCGTCTGCTGGGCGTGTAGGTCCTCGAACTGAACGGGGCTCAGGTATCCCAGTGCTGAGTGGATGATTGCTGAGCGGCTGCGGCGAAGCCGGGATGCGGTGTTCGGCCGGGCTCGCCGGTTAGCCCTACCTAAGCCACTCAGCTGCCGAGGCCGCCACACGTGCACAGCGACAATCAAGACGGATACGCATCGCCTCGCCTAAAATGTTCCCCAGAAGAGAAGTGTTGCCTCATCTGATTATCAGCGCTGAGCTCGACATCGCTACGGTCTCCGTAAGTCGTGGCAACCGAACCTTACGGTACCGGTGCCTGTCGCCCCATAGGATCTGCTCTCCATCGCCGCTCCATCTCCGCACGGCGCTGGGCCAGGGCCGCTTGCGCCTGCCTGACCCCAAAACCCGGTCTCTCTGCTATCTAAATCTCTATAAATCGAGTTTCACGGCCATTTTGTCCGCGCAAGAAACAGGCCGACGCGGCGATGGCACCGGTCAACTGCTAGGATTCTATGCCGGTGGGCAAGTATCACTGCGTTCTCCTGAACACCAATACGGTGCGGCCCTCCCGTCCGTCTCTGGGGTTCTTATTATGGATGTCGTGATCATGAGCGTGTCACCGTCGAGTTTGTAAAATCGCACTTGCTCAGTTCCTGTCCAGCTCTGATTCCAAGAGATATCGATGTGATGGACGATCCTGTCGCCATCCACAGTGTAAGTGCCGGCATAGGCGATCATCGTCCCGAAGAGTTTTATTTTCTCGTCATCTGTTGGCACCGCGCCACCCGGCTTCGCGCGGTTCTCCGCGAACTCTGATCGCGGTCATACGACCATCCGGCAAATAGGTGATGTAGCCGTCTGGCTTTGCACCAAATTCCTTGTAACGCTCGCCGGTCGCAAGCACTTCGCGCATGAATGACTGCAGTTTCCACGTGCCCAGAACAGGATTTTCGCCGGCAGGCGCCGATATGGGCAGAAGAAGAAGGACCGAAACAAGAGTTGCCGCCAGCCGCCCCATCTACGCCTCCTTTGCACTCGGAACCACGCGCGGCGGGACGTGCTGCCAAGACAGGGTGATGAGTTCGCACCGTCTACGACAAGCAGGGCAGCAGCAACCTCCGAGCTCCGTCCCTCGCGATAGGCTGCCTTCGCCCGGACTCAGCGCGGCGCTCATACCAAGCGCCGCGTTTCAGATCGTCCTATCCGGCGAGAAGGACCGGGGGCCGCGCGTAGGCGGGCTTCGACGCCTTCTCGGTCAGCACGAACTCGCGCAGGACGTCGCAGAACTCCTGGGTCGCGGTGACCATTGGAAGATGGCAGCGTTCTTCGAACGCGTAGAGCCGCGCACCCGGGATGCCCTCAGCGAGGCGGCGCCCGAGCTCGAACGGCACGCATTTGTCGGCCGTGCCGTGCATAACCAGCGTCGGGACCCGAAGACTTTTCAGCAGCGGGCCGAATTCCGAAACCGTGGGGTAGGGAGCGGTGAAGAAGTTCAGGAGCGTTTCCTCGGGGACGCGCAGATAGGTCCGGATCCGTTGCTCGACGAGATCCTCGGTTCCCGCCCGGAAAGGAGACGCGGGTACGAAGAGGCGGGCCACGCGCTCGAGATCCCTCCGCGCCAGCGCCTCTTCGATCGCCCCGGCCTCGGGAAACCATACCCCGTCGGGGTAGGCATCCGCGCCGGCGTCGCCGCCTACCAGGACAAGCTTCTTGAACAGCTTCGGATCGGCGGCGGGGGCGCGGACGAGCGTGTACGGGGCCGCCGAAATGGCGACGCCGACCATTGGGCCACCGCCCGCGGTGCGGACCACGGCGGCGATGTCCAGCGCATGATCCCGGTCCGTGTAGGGCTGGACGATGGGGTCCGAGCGCCCGGTCCCCCGCATGTCGACGGTGATGGCGCGGAACTCCTGGCAGAACCGCTCGACGATCGGCTGCCAAGTAATGAAGCCGTAGCCGATCGGGCTCACGAAGAGGATCGCCTCCTCGCCGTGCCCGTGGTCGTAGTAGGCGATCCGCGCACCGCCACGGACGGCATAGCGCAGCTCGTGCCGCTTGTTGTCGATCCAGCGTCGCTCCGCCTCGTCCGTCGACCTCGCCAGCGCCCGATCGTAGCTCCGGTTCGCCAGCTCCAGGTCATCGGCCAGGCTCGCCAGGTCGCCGAGCAGTGTGCTCGCCCATATCCACTCCTGCGTCAGGTCTTCGGACATGGCGGCGGCGGCCGCGGCCCGCTCCGCGAGGCGCATGCCGGCCGGATAGGCGTAGCCCGCCTTCGCCTTCTCCGCCGCGTCCAGCGCATAGCCCGCCGCCTTCGCCCACGCCTCGCCGCGCTCGAAGTGCTCGGCCAACGTCCCCGCCAGCTCGCCTAGGCGCTCCGGGTAGAGCGCCTCGATCGCCTCCCCCGCCCGCCGGTGGAGCGCCCGCCGCGTCTCGCGCAGCAAGCCGCCATAGGCGACCTCATGCGTCAGCGCGTGCTTGAACGTGTACTCCGGCTCCGGGAATAGTCGCGCCTCGTAAAGGATCTCGGCCGCCTGCAGCTCGCCGAGCCCGCGGCGCAGCTCCTCCTCGGGAAGGTCGGCGGCCAACTCCAGGACGGGCAGCGGCACGTCGTGGCCGATCACCGCGGCCCGCTGCAGGACATGCTTGGCCTCCCGGGGCAGGCGGTCGATGCGCGCCGCAAGGATCGCCTGCACCGTACCCGGGACCCGCACGCCACCGAGCTCCCGCGCCAGCCGGTACGCTCCCGGCGCGCCGGCGAGGGCACCCGCCTCGGCGAGGTCGCGCACGGCCTCCTCCAGGAACAGCGGGTTGCCCGCTGTGCGCCTAATCAGTCCCCGCTTGAGGGCCGCGAGTTCGAGGTCGTCGCCGAGCAGGTCGGCGAGCAGCTCCGCCGCGCGATCGGGCCCCAGCGGGTCAATGCGAAGCTGGCTGCAGTAGATGCGGTCGGCCCACTCGGGCCGGAACTCGGGCCGATAGTTCACCAGCAGCAGCACGTGGCGTGTCGGCATGCCCTCGACCAACCCGTCGAGCAGCGCCAGGGTCTCGCCGTCCGCCCAATGCAGGTCCTCAATCACCAGAACCAGCGGCGAACGCTCGCTCCCCAGCAGCAGAAGTCCCTTCAAGGCGTCAAGGATGCGGCGCCGGCGCAGGGGCGGGTTGAGCGCGCACCACTCGGGGTCCTCGACCACCAGGCCGAGCAGGGAAGCGAGCGCGACCCGCGCCGGTTGCGCGAAGGCGCCGAATGGCGCCAAGCCCTCGTCGAGCTTCAGCGTCACCCGCTCCCGGTCGTCCAGGGCCCGGATGCCGAAGGTTTCCTTGACCAGGTCGATCACCGGAAGCCAAGGGGTGCCGCTCCCGTAGGAGCGGCACCCGCAGCTCAGGACATGCCAGCTGCCGAGATCTGGCGAGCGCAGAAAGGCGTCGAACAGCCGCGATTTGCCGACGCCCGGTTCGCCGGGCGCGGCGACAACCTGCCCTTGCCCCAAAGCCGCTTTTCGAAGCGCGCCCGCGAGCACCCCCAGCTCGTGTCCGCGGCCGATTAGCGGCGTTCGGCGTGGCCGTCGGAGTGCCTCGAAGCGGCTGAGCGCCTCCCTGATCCCGACGGCCCGCCACACCCGGACGGGCTCCGCGAAGCCTTTGAGCCGGTGCGGCCCGAGATCCACGAGGTCGAACAGATCGCCGAGCAGGCGGCGGGTCCCCGGTGCGACCACGGTCGCACCCGGCTCCGCCAACGCCTGCAGCCGGGACGCGAGATTGGGGGTCTCGCCGGCCACCACCTCCTCGCGCGCCGCGCCCTCGCCGATCAGTTCGCCGACCACAACCAGTCCCGTGGCGACACCGACCCGCGCCGCCAGGCGCGTGCCCTCCTCCTCGGCCTCCAGCCGGCCTACGGCCTCACTCAGGTCCAGTCCGGCGCGCACCGCGCGCTCGGCGTCGTCCTCGTGCGCCTCGGGGTAGCCGAACAATGCGAGCACGCCGTCGCCCAAGTACTTGGCGACGTGGCCGCCCCAGCGCCTCACCACCTCGGCGCAGCACGCCCGGTAGGCGCGGAGCAGCCGGCTCGTGTCCTCGGGATCGAGCCTCGAGGCGAGCGCGGTCGAGCCGACCAGGTCGACGAACATCACCGTCAGTTGGCGGCGCTCGGCTTCTGCCCTCGCCGCGGACCTGCCGTCCGGGGGAACGAATTCCACAGCCGGCGCCGATTGCAGCAAAGCGATCGCCCGCAACAGCCGCCGGCGATCACCGACCAGGGTGACGCCGAGATCCTTCAAATCCTCGGCCGTCAGGCTTGGGAGCAGATCGGGACCGATCTTGTTCTCGCGGAACGCCGGCTCGTATTGCTCAAGCCCGAGGTAACGCAGCCACTCCGCGACGTCCATTGCGATACCTGGATATTGCGAGGCGCTAAGGCAGCATTGGCCTTCCAGGAACAATCTGTCCAGTAGTCGCTGCGGATTTTGGATCAATAGCCCATGGATTGGGAGCGCGGCTTGCATCCGGGGCGCGGCCATCATCGTAGCGGCAATCGCCGCGGCATTTCTGGCAATCCACACAGAAATAGCAGACCACCCGCTTACGCCAGCACTGGCATTTGCGTTCCTGAATAGTTGCCATTTCACTTCTGCTCGTTTCTAGGGGATTGGGGTCATTCGTCGATGAACTGGACGAAGCGTGCGCCTGGCCATGTGCGGTTGATTTCGGCGACCATCGAAAACTTTCTGAGGGCGGATGGGCGTTCTCGCTGCGGCGGCTTGGCTGTGGACTTGCTTTCCGCGTTGCCGGCCGCGGCGCGGACGCGGAAGTGGTCCAGCGCCTTGGGGTGATGCGGACGGCCGGATTGCGCTCAGTCTGACTGAGCAGCTTAGCCGTCAGGAGGTCGATGGCACCCTCCGGATCGGAGGCGCTGATATCCGTGACACAATGGAGGCCGGAATGTTCCTGCGCCAAAGTGTCAAGAGTGTCCAATGTGTCAGCGGGTTCGGAGGGCGCTGCGCAGGTGGAGAGCTCAGACCGCCCACCTGGACCGGTGATCGGCGTGACACAAGGGACACAAGTGACACAAGTGGGGGCGTCGGCGGGCCGCAGCCAGTCAGCCTCAACCAGCACGTCGCAGGCCTCACGGATGGTTGCGGCGTCGCGTAGGCCGGGTAGGCGTACCTCCCGGAGCAAGTGGCGGACGTGCACCCCCTTTGCCTTCGTGTGGATGATCCAACGGGCGATGGTTGCGGCGTAGCGCTCCGCCAGGGGCGCACCGGCATCGCCATAGACCCGCTCCGACATCGGCATGAGATAATCCGCCACCAGCGTCGCAGCTGCCATAAAGGCGCGCTCGGTGATTCCGGCTGGAGGCGCGTCGAAGCCGCTTCGTGCACACCAGCAGAGGTATTCCAGGGCTCAAGGATAGCCGCAGCGTGTGTTTCGGCATGGAAAAAGGACCCCGCTGGAGGGGTGATCGGCGTCCAAAAGGGACCCCTCTGAGGATAGGGTTCACGATGGCTCCCCGGAACGGTTGGGGGCCTGGAAGAGGATGCTGGTGGTGGAGACGATCGCAAAGGTCCGCCGGGCTGCGGGTATCGCGGCAGGTGGTGCGGAAGGTGCTGCGCTCGGCGGCGACGGAGTTTCGCTACGAACGTGGCGAGCAGCCATTGCCGCGGATTGGGCCCTGGAAGGAGTGTCTGGATCGGCTGCTGACGAAGAATGCGGCGAAGGCGAGCCGCGAGCGTCTGACGCTGATCCGGCTGTTCGTCCGCCGTCTTGTCGCTGCTAATCCGTCGGCTGGAAGCACGGCTCGAACACGGCGTCGGCGTCGAAAAGCGCGACCTCATGGACACGATGTTCAACGAGACTGACCTCGCACAGCAGCAGCGCCTGAAATGCGCCTTCGACCCTGACGGCCTGTTGAACCCGGGCAAGATGTTCCCGCAATTGCACCGCTGCGCCGAATTGGGCCGCATGCATGTTCATCGCGGCCAGGTGCGATTTCCTGAACTGCCTCGCTTTTGAAGAGGAAGGCGCTTGATGGCTGCGTTTCGCGCCGCCGACGCAAAAGAAGTGAGTGAGGTCGTTACCTGGGCGGCAGCGGAGGAGCAGCCGCTTGAGGTGATCGGTGGCGGGTCGAAGCGCGGACTCGGCAGGCCGATGCAAGTCGAGCACACGCTCGAACTGTCAGCCCTCGCCGGCATCCTCGAATACGAGGCGACGGAACTCGTTTTGACGGCGAGGGCGGCAACGCCACTCGCGGAAATCGAAGCCGCTCTCGATAGCGAGCGTCAGATGATGGCGTTTGAGCCGCCGGATCTCGGCGTCCTGCTCGGCACCAAAAACTGCTCGCCGACAATCGGCGGCACGCTGTCGTGCAACCTGGCGGGACCGCGGCGGCTGACAGCGGGTGCCACTCGCGACCACTTCCTTGGCTTTCGCGGGGTCAATGGCCGCGGCGAGCCTTACAAGGCGGGCGGCAAGGTTGTGAAGAACGTAACGGGCTACGACGTCTGCAAGCTCATGGCCGGCGCCTACGGTACGCTCAGCGTGCTGACCGAGGTCACGATCAGGGTCACGCCGCGACCGGAGACGGAGCGCACCGTGCTGGTGCTAGGGCTAGCTGACGACGCCGCCATTCACGCCTTGGCCGATGGTCTCAATTCGCCGCACGACATCTCGGGGGCGGCGCATCTGCCCCATGACGTAGCGCGGTGCTCCGGGGTGCCCGTGATTGCCGCCGCCGGCCGCGCCGTGACAGCGTTGCGTATCGAGGGACCGGATCCCTCTACCGCGTATCGCTGCCAGGCGCTGTTGGACGCGATGAGCGTGTACGGCCCGACGGAGGTACTGGACGCGACAGGCACCACGGACTTCTGGCGCGAAGCACGTAACGCCAGTTTGCTAGCCGAGCCACGCGAGCGCTGCATTTGGCGGCTCTCGGTCACGCCGTCGAGCGGGCCCCGGGTGGCCGCCGATATCGCCGCACGGGCGACGGCTGTTTGCTACTGCGACTGGGGTGGCGGTCTGGTTTGGGTCGCCGTCGCGGATCAGCCGGATGGCGGCGCCGACACTGTGCGCACCGCGATCGCGACACACGGCGGCGGCCATGCGACGTTGATACGGGCCCCCGAGCCCCTCCGCGCGGCGGTATCCGTCCTTGAGCCGCTGCCCGGACCCTTGGCGGCGCTGTCGGGGCGTGTGAAGACAAGTTTCGATCCGCATAAAGTCTTGAATCCCGGGCGCATGTACGCGGGTATCTGAAGGGCTAGCAATGCAGACCTCTTTCGCCCCTGCCCTGCTCGCCGAGCCCGATTTCGCGGAATCAGAGAAAGTAGTGCGCACGTGCGTGCATTGTGGGTTCTGTACCGCGACCTGCCCGACCTATGTCTTGCTCGGAGACGAACTCGACAGTCCACGCGGTCGCATCTACCTGATGAAGGAGATGCTGGAGAACAACCGTCCCGCCGATGCGGAGACGGTCAAACATATTGACCGATGCCTGAGCTGCCTCGCCTGCATGACAACGTGCCCGTCAGGTGTGAACTACATGCACCTTGTCGATCACGGGCGACACCATATCGAGAAAACCTACCGGCGTCCGTGGCCGGAACGGCAGATGCGCCGTTTGCTCGGCGTGATCCTGCCCTATCCGCTGGTCTTCCGCGCCGCCCTGGGGAGCGGCCGCCTCGGCAAGCCGCTCGCCGGTTACATGCCGAAACGCCTGCGTGTCCTGCTCGACATGGCGCCAGCCTCTGTGCCGCGCGCCTCGCCCGTGGACAAGCCGCAGGTGTTCCAGGCGCAAGGCCGGCGGATTGCGCGCGTGGCTCTGCTGAACGGCTGTGCGCAGCAGGTATTAATGCCGCAGATCAATGAGGCCACCATCCGATTGCTCACGCGGCACGGCTGCGAGGTGGTGGTGGCGAAGGGCAGTGGCTGCTGCGGCGCCCTGACGCACCATCTCGGGCAGGACAGCACGCGTTTTGCAAAGGCCAATATCGGTGCCTGGATCCACGAGAGGAAGCGGTCAGGGCTCGACTGCGTGGTCATCAACGCGTCGGGCTGCGGCACTACGGTCAAGGATTACGGCTTCATGTTCCGCGCCGACCCGGAGCTCGCCGAGCCGGCCCGCACGGTGTCGTCTATCGCCAAGGACGTCACCGAGCTGATGACAGAGATCGGCCTGCGGCCACCGGCAATTTAGACCGGTCATCGGGTTGCCTATCACAGCGCCTGCTCCCTGCAACATGGTCAGCGAGTCCGCCGGGAGCCGAAGGAGCTGTTAGCCGCCGCCGGGTTCGACGTGATCGAGATCCCGGAAGCACATCTCTGCTGCGGCTCAGCCGGCACCTACAACCTGCTACAGTCAGAGATCGCAGTGCAGTTGCGTGATCGCAAGATCGCTAATATCGAGAGTGTCCGGCCGGACATCGTTGCAGCCGGCAACATCGGCTGCATCACGCAGATCGCGACTGGTACGAAAATACCGATCGTTCACACGGTCGAGCTGCTCGATTGGGCCACTGGCGGACCGGGGCCGCGGGGGCTGCGGCAGCCGTCCAGCTATCGTCGCGCCGCCTGACCACGAGACAACGCGCGCTCCTGCCACGCTCTGCACACAAGCAGCGCGCCAAATACACAGGATAGCCACGGGAGGATAGACTATGGGCGCTATTCGCAACGAAGCCGCTGCCGAGACCGGGAAGAGGCGTAACACGCTCGACCCCGTGCTCGCCTTCGAGCTTGGGAGTGCGCTCACTTACTCTGCAAAACCTTCGCCATGGCGGCGGTGACGTGCGCAGGCGCCATCACCCTCGTACATTCCGCCACATAGATATATTCATTTCTGGCGAGCGACCGATCTTCGCCGGATCTGGGGAGCAGGGAGAGGCGTATGTTCCACCAATTACTGATACCGGTCGCTGGCGCTCTGTTGCCTTCCTTCCTTGTGGCAATCCTCCCGATCGTCACTGTGCTGGTGATGCTTACGCCAAGCCGATGATCAGCATCACGGTGACGATGGCGATCCAGATCTGCCGCCAAGTGTCGGCAACGCAGGCAAAGAACCGGCCCGTCGGCAGCCGCACCACGAGAGCGGTAATTACGGCGGCCAGCAGGATCGCGGTGCCGGTACCGAGCAGCTGGAAGTCCCAGACCGCCGCATAGGGCACGTTGCTATACAGCGTGATCGACACGGCATTGTGCAGCCCGGGCCAGGGAATCTTCTGTTCGCGGAACCTGAACACCGCGAAGCTGGTCCAGAGGATAACTACGATCGAAACAATGACCCACGGTAGCCATCCCTCCCATAACGTGACGCCGGGAGGGCCATGATGCAGCGCGCCCGGGTCACGGACGGCGAATTCTGGGTCGTGCTTCGGTCGCCATACTTGCAAAAATAGCAATGTGACTATGAGCGAGCCCAGCGACGAGAGCACGTCGGTCAGGCTGTAGCTGATGAAGTTGGAGGACACGAACTGCGTCGCCGCGAAGCTGCCGCCTGCCACTAACAACACTGGCCACAGCGACCGGACGGAGCGCGCACCGCCGTAAATGCCGATGACATAAAACGGCAGGAATAACGCGAAGATGGGAAGCTGGCGCCCTACCATGGCGCCGAGAGTGGTGTCCGGTAGATGCGTGACGACGCCGAGTACGGTGATCGGCACCCCGAGTGCGCCAAACGCCACCGGGGCCGTGTTGAAGATTAAGGTGAAGACTAACGCCTCCAGCGGTGGGTAGCCCACCATGATCAGTAGCGAGCTTGTGATGGCCACCGGTGTGCCGAAGCCGGCGATGCCCTCGAGCAGTGCCCCGAAGCAGAAGCCGATCACCACCAGGACCACACGGCGGTCGTTCGGCAGGTGGTTCATCACCCAGTCACGGAACTGGTCGAAGCGTCCAGACCGCACCGCTACGTTGTACAGCAGCAGCGCGTTGAACACGATCCACATGACCGGCCAGACCGCGAAAGTGGCGCCGGCAAAGATGCTATCCAGCGCGAGCCCGATGGGGAATCGCCACACACCGACGGCGATGATCAGGCCAACGACCAGCCCCGCAAGCGACGCTTCCCAGGCCGGGCGGCGCAAGACGCCTGAACTATTCGGGCCTGAACTACACGCTGGGCCTGGGCGTGGCGTCGGTGGGGAGGATTTTTGCCTTACTGGCCCCATTCCTCGGCTGGGTGGCGGTGTTCCTTTCGGGCAGCGACACGTCCGGCAATGCCCTTTTCGGCAACCTGCAGGTCGTGGCGGCGAAGCAGCTCAACCTCAACCCCGTGCTGATCGCCGCATCGAACTCCTCGGGCGGCGTGATGGGGAAGATGATCTCGCCGCAGAATATCGCGACCGGGGTATCGGTGACAGACCTCAAGGGCCACGAGGGCGTTGTATTCGCGCGGACCTTCCGGCACAGCATCTTTCTGACGCTGATGCTCGGTCTGCTCGTGCTGATTTATCAGTATTTGATCCCAGCGGTTGTCCCGCGCTGATCGGCAATGCCGCAAGTCGGTCGGAAACGTCCGGTTGCAGATGTGCCGGGGAGCAATGCAATGGTTCGTGCCAGCGTCGGAGGGGCCTGCGTTTTTGCTGAACGGTACATAAGGCGATCACCAGTATTGACGCCGCGAACGCCTGCCCAGAGGTTGCCTGCGCCCCTGGTTCGTTTGCGACGTGAGCGTGAATGGCAAATACTGTGGTCGGCGCGCGGTAAAGCTGTACGGTGCCGGCCGGCTGTTCGCATGCCGCCACTGTTATCGGCTGGGGTACCGCATCCAACGCGGAGGTCCGATCGATCGCGCCCACCAAACGCTTGCGCGACTGCACCGGAAGCTAGGGGCGGAATACGAGAGGCCCGATCTGCCGCCTCCGCCAAAGCCAAAGTGGATGCGGTGGAAGACCTATTCTCGAATTGCAGCGCAGATCGAAGCCGGTGAGGAGCATCTGGACGACGTCTTCGCGGGTGGTGCGCAACGGATTCTAGCTCGGTTGGATAAGGTGGAGCAACGTAGAGGCCCGCCGGATGCAGTTCGGGCGGAAGTCGGAGCGGCTGCCTGCGGAGCAGCTTACGCTCGCCCTGGAAGATCTTGAAACAGCGATTGCCGAGATCGAGGCCGAAGCCGAGAGAGGCGATCCTGCATTGCGGCGCGAACAGGCCAAAAGGCGGCGTGCCAGCCGCGCCGCGTTGCCCGCGCATCTGCCGCGCATCGAGGTGCTGCTGATGCCGCCCGACACCGCCTGCCCCTGCTGCAAAGCGGCCATGGTCGAGATCGGCGAGGATCGCTCCGAGCGGCTCGACGTGATCCCCGCGCAATACCGCGTGCTGGTGACACGGCGACCAAAGTTTGCCTGCCGCAGCTGTGCGGGTGTGGTGGTACAGCAGCCCGCGGTGCCACGCCTGATCGAAGGTGGTCTGCCCACCGAGGCAACGGTGGCAGACGTGGTGGTCAGCCGCTTTGCCGACCATCAGCCGCTCTATCGCCAGGCGCAGATGATGGCGCGCCAGGGGGTCGCGATCGACCGCTCGACGCTGGCGTTCTGGGTTGGCTACGCCGCTGCCGAGATCGCCCCGATCGCGCGCCGCCTGAAAGAGATCGTGCTCGGCTCGGCGCGACTGTTTGCCGACGAAACCGTCGTGCCGGTGCTCGATCCCGGCCGAGGCCGCACCAGGCAAGGCTATTTCTGGACGATTGCACGCGACCGACCCTGGGGCGGTCCCGATCCGCCCGCGGTGGTCTAGAGCAGATTGCGATCATCCCGAATTCGAAAAAGGGGGATTCCGACGCGGTTGACATCTGGTTCACCCTGCTGGCTGGACGAGGAGGCCAGGTCGCATGGGAAAGACCTTGTCCGAGGACCTGCGGGTGCGGGTGATCGCGGCGGTGAACGGAGGGATGTCTCGCAATGCCGCGGCGAGGCGGTTTGACATCGCGGTTTCCACCGCGGTGCGTTGGCTGCGTGAGTGGACCGAGACTGGCAGCACCACAGCACGACCCAAGGGGGGCGACCTACGGTCGCACCGGATCGAGGCGTTCGGGCAGGTCATTCTGGGTGCAATCGAGGCACGGGTGGACATCACTTTGGTCGAGCTCGCCGCGATGCTGAAGTGCGACCACGCTGCAAGCTTTGCCCCGAGCACGATCTGGCGTTTTCTCAGTCGTCACGATATCACCATCAAAAAAACCGCGCACGCCAGCGAGCAAGACAGAGCCGACGTCGCCGCAGGGCGCCAAGCATGGTCGGAAGTGCAGCCCAAATTTGATCCTGAGCACCTGATCTTCATCGATGAGACCGGCGCCTCGACCAAATTGGCGCGTCTACGGGGCCGGGCGAAGCGCGGCCAGCGCTGCCTTGCCGCGATCCCGCACGGACATTGGTAGACCACAACCTTTACGGGTGCCCTGCGTCAGCACGGGATGACCGCCCCGATGGTGCTGGATGGGCCAATGAACGGAGAGGCATTCGTTGCTTACATCAGGCAAGTGCTCGCCCCGACGCTGCGGCCGGGCGACATCGTTGTGATGGATAACCTGCCAGCGCATCGCCGAAGCGAGGTACGCCATGATATCGAGGCGGCAGGTGCGATCCTGCATTATCTGCCGCCTTATTCTCCGGATCTCAATCCGATTGAGAATGCCTTTGCCAAGCTCAAAGCGATGCTGCGAAAGACTGCAGCCCGGACAATTGACGAACTTTGGCACGCGATTCGCGACGCGGTGCCTCAGTTCACCCCAGCCGAGTGTGCCAACTACTTCACCGCTGCCGGATACAGGCCGGATTGATCGGAATCCGCTCTAAACCTATGCGCCCGGGCGCCAGCACGAGCATGCACGCGCGCTACTCGGTAACTACCGCGGTATCCTGCAATGCGCTTCGCTTGGACAACGCTGACGCGTTGCCCACATATCCACAGCCACCACACCAGCAAGCGATTTAATTTATTAACGACTTGGGGTTCGGCTCATCGTTTGGTAGCGCTTCGCTGCCGTGCCCGCTGCTCAGAGCGTTCCCGCGCTTCCTTCAGGCGATAAGAGTTGCCTTCGACGGCGATAATCTCAGCGTTGTGGACCAGGCGGTCGACCAGCGAAACCACGCAGGCAGCGTTGGGGAAGACCTCGCCCCATTCGGCGAATGGACGATTGGTGGTAATCAGGGTGCTGGTTTTCTGATAGCGGCGGCTGACGAGCTCGAACATCAGATCGGCATGCCGGTTGGAGTAAGAAAGGTAACCGACCTCGTCAATCACCAGGAGCTGGGGCCTGGCGTAGTGACGCAGGCGCCGGCGCAGGGCGGTGTCACTGTCGAGCGCGCAGAGATCGCCGAGCAGCTGACCGGCGCTGGTGAACAGCACGGTGCGGCCGCGGATCAGCGCCTGGTGGGCGATATTCTGCGCCAGCGTTGATTTGCCCACGCCGTTTGGGCCGACGAGGATGACGTTGGTGGCGTCGTTGAGGAAGTCGAGCGTCATCAGCGCCTCAATGGCGGCGCGGTCGCAGCGTTTGGGCCAGTTCCAGTTGAAATCGCAAAGCGGCTTGAAACGGCCGAGATGGGCAGCCTTCATGCGGCGCTCAAGGCTGCGGCGTGCGTGATCGCCGGGTGTTCGGCACCCCCAATCTGTCCGCATCCTGGCCCGCCTCCGCGCCGACGTTGACCTGCGCAAGATCGCCTACGACCTCCCTGCTAAGGGCTTCAGCGCTCCGCCCGTCCGAGGAGGCCTCGCTTTAACCCAGGCCGATGCTCCTGAGGCCCCGCGTTGCACAACCTGAGGTAGAACGAATTGCAGCTAAAACTCCCTCTCCCCCTGCCCGCCGAGGATCCGGAGCACCCGCTTGAGGCCACCATACCGGACATGCTCATACCCGTAGCAGGCCGACTGCGCTGATGCTGGCGTGTCATGTCAGATTGCGCTCTCCCCGCGACGGTGCTTTGCTCCTGCCTCTGAACGTCCGAGAAGGTTGGCGCCAGGCCGGGAGGAGAAAAATGAGCGGAGCCGAATATTACTCGGAGACCGTCCACGGACCGCATGAAATATTCGAGCTGGGGAACTATCAGCTTGAGAGCGGCATGACGCTGCCCAACGCCAGGATCGCCTACAAGACGCATGGCACGCTTAACGCAGAGAAGAACAATCTCGTGCTGTTCCCGCATATGTGGTCTGGAACGCCCCAGGCGATGGAAATTTTCATCGGCGAGGACCGTCCACTCGACCCGCGAAAATATTTCATCGTCCTGCCGGGTCAGTTCGCAAACGGCTTTTCCTCGTCCCCGAGCAACACCCCACCGCCATTCAATGGTGGCGCGTTCCCAAATGTGACGATCGGTGACGATGTCCGCGCCCAGCACCGACTGCTCACCGAGCGCTACGGCGTTAAGCGTCTTGAACTGGTGCTCGGATGGTCAATGGGCGCTGAACAGACTTACGAGTGGGCGGTATGCTTTCCCGATATGGTCAAGCGGGCGTTGCCGTTCGCGGGAACTGCCAAGACGACACCGCACGACTACATCTTTGTCCGAGCGCACGAGGATGCACTGAAGTCCGATCCTTCTTGGAACGGGGGATTTTACGCGCACCAGTCCGACGTGCATGTCGGCCTGCGGCGGCACGCGCAGATCTGGTCGGTGATGGGCTTGTGCCAGGAGTTCTATCGCCGGGAAGCGTGGCGCGAAGTCGGCTTTACCTCGCTAGAGGACTTCCTCCGCCGCTTCTGGGAGGCGTATTTCGCGCCGATGGACCCCAACAACTTGATCTGGATGGGCTGGAAATGGCGGCATGGCGATGTCAGCCGGCATAAAGGAGGCAACCTGGCGACGGCACTCGGAGGGATCAAGGCGAAGACTTACGTAGTGCCGTTTTCCCGCGATATGTTCTTCCCGCCCGACGACTGCGAGGTAGAGCAAAAGCTAATCCCGAACAGCAAGTTCAGGGTAGTCGAGAGCCTCTGGGCACACTTTGCGATGTTCTGCATGACCCCGGCGGACCGTGAGCAGATTGACGCCTGCATCAGGGATTTGCTGACCGAGCCGGTCGATTAACCTCGGTGTGGCGCAACCGTCGAGCTTGGCCCGAAGGGGCGCCAACGTTCAGAAGGCGGGCAATACAGGCTCGTCGGAAGCCGGGATCTGCTATAGCGGACGCTGAGCAACGGCCGGCATTAAGCCCCTCGGCGGGCAGCACATTAACCACAGCTACGCGTATCATGTTGGCGCATGCAAGCAATCCGGCTGCTGCGTCGGAACACCGAGGAGCCAGCTGGGCCAACGCGGCGCTTCGCCTTGGGTTGCCAGATTGACTCAGATCGCGTCAGATTCTTAGCATCGCGAGCGGTTAGGGGATGTCGATGGACTACGAAGTATTCGAAGCGGGCGATGTGGTGCTCCAGAGCGGTGCCACCATTCGCAACTGCAAGCTGGCGTATAAGACTTTCGGGCAGCTAAACGCGTGCAAGGACAACGCCATCGTTTATCCCACCTGGTATTCGGGCCAGCACTACGACAACGAATGGCTCGTGGGGCAGGGAATGGCGCTGGATCCTGAGAAATGGTTTATCATTATCCCGAACATGCTCGGCAACGGCCTGTCTTCGTCGCCCAACAACACGCCGGAGCCTTACAATGGCCCGAGGTTCCCGCGCGTGACGGCCTACGATAATGTTCGGCTTCAGCATCGGCTGGTCACCGAGAAGTTCGGGATTGGGCGCCTGTCGCTTGTTGTCGGCTGGTCAATGGGGGCCCTGCAGACCTTCCACTGGGGCGCGCTCCACCCCGACATGGTGGAGCGGATCGCGCCATTCTGCGGCTCCGCGAAATGCTCGCGCCACAATTTCGTGTTCCTCGAAGGGGTTAAGGCCGCGCTGACTGCCGACGCCGTCTTCGCAGGTGGCTGGTACAAGACCAAGCCAGAAACCGGGCTGCGTGCCATGGCGCGAGTTTACGCTGGCTGGGGCTTCTCACAGGCGTTCTATCGCCAGCAGCTCGACATTTCCAAAATGGGCTATTCCTCGCTCGAGGATTTCCTGGTCGCATTCTGGGAGGGGCTGTTCCTCGCCAAGGATGCCAACAACCTCCTTGCGATGCTGTGGACGTGGCAAAACGGGGACATAAGCGCCAACCCGCTTTACGGCGGTGATTTCGCTAAGGCGCTGGGGGCCATCAAGGCAAAGGCATACGTGATGCCCGGGCGCACCGACCTCTACTTCCCGCCCGAGGACAGCGAGTTCGAGGTGGCCCACATGCCAAACGCCAAGCTGATTCCCATAGAGTTCGGTCTGGGGTCATTTCGCTGGCGGCCCGGGCACGAACCCGGAGGATGTTGCGTTCCTAGATGCCACGCTGAACGAACTGCTTGCTAGCTGAATCCGGTCGTCTCAGCCCTCGCCCAATCTAACCGCCGCACGATTGTATCGCGACCAGAGTTACCGCCGTATTTGGGGTAAATGATCTGTCGATCGTGCGGATCGCCACTATGACGCGCGTGTTTGTACGCCTGCGCGTAGGGTCACGCCATGACCGGTCTCCGGCGTACCAGCGGCACCAGCGAAAGCACGAGCAGCATGTTGACGAGTGCCCCCCTCAATCGTCAAGTTGGGCCCGAGGTGTCCGATGAGGAGACTGCCGATTGATGGGGATGCCGCCTGCTCGACAAGGCTGGGCATGGCCACGTGGTAGAAGCCCAAAGCCAGCAGTACCCGCGCTGGCAGCAAGCATAGTAAGACGATCCCCACGCAAGGATCTGTCCGACCCGATCGCGGCAATGACGAAAAAGCGCGGGCGGGCCAGTGCCGGATCGGCCAAGGACGCCGTCGTGGTTGGCGCGCTGTCCACCACAGGAGCGGCCGTCAGTGCCTCATGAGCACCGGCAGATCGGCGTAATGCAGAATTTCTCGGGTCGCCCCTCCGAGCACGAATTCGCGGATCCGGCTGTGAGTGTAGGCGCCCATAATAAGCAAATCGGCACCACAGGCTCGCGCTGAGGCGAGCAGTGCCGGGCCAATTCCCCGGCCAGCGCTTGAAAAGCCCTTCATCTCGATGCCGATGCCGGCACCATGCAATGCGCTAACCACATAGTCAGGAAGTGCTGCGTGGTGGGTCGCATCGTCGCCCGAGAGAACCGTAACTTGCTCTGCCTTCAGCAGAATTGGCAGCGAGGCCTCGATCGCCCGCATGCACGACTTGAACTCTTTCCAGGCCAAAGCCGGGTGCCGGCCGATCGAGACTGGAACTTCGGCAGTCTGCGAGGAGAGTGAGCAACCGGCTTTGAAACAGCAGGGTATGGATCGCTCCCGAAAGGTCCGGGTCCCCACCGCTGCCGGGGTGCTGGACTACGACGATATCGGCGTGCTTGGTCTGCTCACCGACCATCTTGTCGATCGAGCCGGTGACTTCGCGCCAGGACGGTTTCGGCCCCGGCTGAGAGGGCGCCCATCGATCAAAGACAGCCTTGATCAGGATTGAGTTCTGTTCCTGGGCTGCCTCGAACGCCTGTCTGCGCTCCCGGGTCATTACCTCCTCGCTGGGAAGGAAGCCCTCCATTGGGTCGTGCCGAACATGCACGATTTCAATTTGGGCGTTTCCGGTCCCTTTCGCGATCAGGCCAGCGGCTTGCAGCACCGCCTCGGCGCTGTCGGCCCGGGTCGGTATGGCCACTATGGTCCACGGCATCTCAGGGCTCCGTCTTGTGGCCTGTACCGAGGATCTCGGCAACGTAGGATCCGGCCCAAGCGGCAGCCAGGCAGAGGCAGACCGATAACAGGATGTTTGCGACTACCCCAACGCGGTGGCCTACCCGGGCGAGTTCCAAGGTTTGCAGGCTGAAGGAAGAGAAGGTGGTGAACCCGCCGCAAAAGCCCACCATCACGAGGAGCCTCGGCCCCTGCGCTGATTCCCCGTACGGGGCTGTCAGCGTGCCGAAGAGCGTGATAATAAAGCTACCGACCACATTGATGATGAGCGTGCCCCAGGGAAATTCGGGCCCCCAGGCCCATGTGCTGGCGAGGGTCACGGCATAGCGTGCCATGCTTCCGACCGCGCCGCCAGTAGCGACCAAAAGGTATGGCGAGAAAGCGTTCATCAGGCCCTTGCCTCGGAAGCGGGATAGCATCCGACCCTCAGCGCCTGCCGGAAAGCACCCGAGTTGCGCATCACCTCAAGGGGTGACGACACTTCCTGTTCGGCAATTAGCTTGGAGTCGCCGCGACGCGGAAACCGGGCTCACTTCTTGGGAGGAGATTCATGCCGCGAACATCCTTTAAGGTTGATCTTTCCCGGCCACCGGAGACGGCTGAGATCAAGACCCACAACCGCTGGCACCCCGATATTCCGATGGTGGACATGTTCAAGCCCGGTGACGAATTCCGTGTTGAGTGCTTCGATTGGACCGGGGGGCAAATCGAGAACAATGATAGCGCAAATGATGTGCGCGACGTCGACCTTACCAAGGTCCACTACTTGAGCGGTCCGTTCGGCGTGGAGGGCGCCGAACCCGGCGATCTTCTGGTAGTCGATCTCCTCGACCTTGGATATTTACCCGGTTCGGCCTGGGGATTCACGGGCATCTTTGCCCGCGAGAACGGCGGGGGGTTCCTCGTCGATCACTACGCACAGGCGCGGAAAGCGTGCTGGGACTTCCACGGCATCTATACTTCGTCTCGGCATGTTCCGGGCGTGCGGTGGGCGGGGATTGTCCACCCGGGGCTGATCGGCTGCCTTCCATCTCGTGAACTGCTGGAACGGGCGAATAGGCGCGAGGCGGAACTGATCGCCACGAATCCCAACCGGGTGCCGCCCCTCGCCGCACCGCCGAATGCGGATACGGCGCTGCTTGGGCAGATGACGGGCATGAGCGCGCAGAACGCCGCTCGTGAGGCCTGGCGCACCGTGCCGCCGCGCGAGCATGGGGGCAACTGCGATATCAAGAACCTATCGCGCGGCTCCCGTGTTTACTTCCCCGTCTATGTGAAGGGCGCCGGCCTTTCCATGGGTGACATCCACTGGTCTCAGGGCGACGGCGAGATCACGTTCTGTGGTGCAATCGAGATGGCCGGCTACGTCGATATCGGCGTCGACCTAATCAAGGGCGGCGTAGCCAAGTACGGGATTACAAACCCGATTTTCCAGCCGAGCCCAATAGAACCGCGCTTCTCGGAATATCTGGTATTCGAGGGCATCTCGGTAGACGAGCACAGTGGCAAGCAGCTCTATCTGGACGCCCATGTCGCCTATCGGCGTGCCTGCCTGAACGCAATCGAGTATCTGAAGAAGTTCGGCTACACCGGTGAACAGGCCTACGTTATTCTGGTACCGCGCCAGTGGAGGGGCGCGTCAGCGGCATCGTGGACATCCCGAATGCCTGCTGCACTCTGGCCATTCCGACCGAAATCTTCGATTTCGACTTGCGGCCGAACAGCGCCGGGCCGAAGATGAGCGTACCGGCCGGCACGGACGTGTCTGCGTGCAGTTGAGGAATGTCACCGGAGGCAAGCGGCCTCCGGTGCGTCCTGCATTTCCCAGCAAATCGGAGGTCGGCCATGTTGCTTGGTTTGGCGCTCTTCTGGGTGGGCGCCGTATTGTGCCTGAACGGCATATGGCTTCTCGGCAAGATCGGTGACCGGGAAATCACCGTCATCGATGTCTTTGTGGGTACGGTGACGCTGCTGGTTGCGTTGTTCCTTGCCTTCGGTCCGGGTGCAAACGGGGCGTCCATCAAGGCCGCGGCGCTGACGCTGCTCTTTAGCTTTACTTACTACTGGGTGGCCTGGAACCGCTGGAACGGTGCAGACGGTCGGGGCCTCGGATGGTTCTGCTTGTTTGTTGCTATCACCACCATCCCGGTCTTCCTGCAGACGTTCGCTGCCGCCCATACCGTCTGGGACGTCTGGTTCGGCATCAGCTGGCTGTCCTGGGGCGTGCTGTGGTTCATGTTCTACCTCATCCTCGCCCTTGGACAGACGCGGCTGACACGGTTCACCGGCGCGTTCTGCGCGTTGCAAGGCGTCTACACCGGTTGGATTCCGGGCTATATGCTGCTGAGCGGGATGATGCCTGGCGGACCTCACTTGACCTGAATGAACGACGGAGTTTCCGATGGCACTTTACCCCTATGAATGTCCTGTGTGCGGTCCCTTCGAAGGCTGGCGCCCAATCAGCCTGGCATTGGAGGACGCGCCGTGTCCGAACTGCGGGACGGCGTCTCCCCGGCGGATCTCAATGCCATTCCTTCCAGCGGTTAGCCGCCAGGTCCGCCGCGCGCATGAGCTTAACGAGCGCAGCGCGGACCGGCCGCGGGTGGTCGGACGAGACGAACTACGCAACTTCGGCGGGCGGCTTGGTCATGGCCACTCTCATGGACGGAGCATGTATTCGTCCGTGCTGGGACATAGTCACTAACTAAGCAGATCGCCGCTCACGGCAGCTCGGCGGTGGCGGCCGGGGCTAGCCCTGCATGGTCGCGGCGGCCGTCCACGAAGGCAATCGCGCGCTGCTCGTCAAGGGTGTAGAGCATAAGTTCGCGCCAGACCCCTTCGGTTCGGGTAAGCCCACCCCGAATGTCCTCGACGATCGCTGGAGCCGGTCAGTGATGAGGGTTAGAACCGAGAAGCCTTATGAGATCGACTTGGCGATGTGTATTCGTTTTAGAATAGGCCCGTTTCATGTGTGTGCGGGCAGTATTATGTGAAATGTTCAGGGCAGCTGCAGCTTCCACCAGGGAGTGCCCACCAGTGATCAGCGCAGCCAACCGGGCCTCGGTACGAGTTCATTCCATAGCAGTCCTGGAACAGATTGGCCGTTTGATCACAACTCGGGCGGCGTGCCACAATCGCCGCGGCTGCACCGCAGGAGCTTTCACCATCTCGAAGATGCAGCGGAAAAGGCACGAAGTGGAGCGAGAGTGGCATCCCGCATGAGCGACATACGATCAGCATATTGCGTTGAACTCCGGTTGTCTCTCCTGAAACGAGCCGGCGCAGAAGATCGGTTTCAGCCGCAGACGCCGCAGCCAACCTGCCCTGCGAGAGCGTAATTCCGTGACCCTGCGCAAGGAGCAACCTAGCGGCAGTATTCAGGATTACCGGATGAGCCGTCTTATCCACTAGGATCACCGCATCCGAACACGCATCGAGGGCGGCGCGCAGTTCGTCCACGCCACTGGCCAGGTCTCGCATTTCCAGTCCTAGGAGCGTGGTCTCACCAAGGAACGGCAACAGCACTTCGAGAATTTGCCTTTCTGTCGGGCCGAACGGCGATTGATCGGCGGCGCGCAGAGCAACAAGGAAGATCGCCCGCGGCCGCTCGGTGTCGCGGTAGACGATACCAATCAGTGCGTGACGCAGGTTCCACGGTCGCAACCAGGTGCGGTAAAACGATGTTCGAACCAGCTCCCAAGCGGGAACGATCTCGGTCCCCATAAAAGCGGTCGCCTGTGCGTTACTATGCAGGGCAGTGAACCACGGATTTTTCGCCGCAACCCTAGTGTAGTCGCTGGCCCATGCCGGATCCATTCCGCGCTGAGCTACTATAGATCCACCGGGTTCGCCTGCTGGCGATGCAAACGAATGGACGAATAATCCTAGACCCCCGCAGCGCAATAGATGGCTAAGTCGTGCAGAAACGCCACCGCGCCAGAAACGGGAAAGGAGCTTCTCCAGGTCGTAATCCGACAATCTACGTTCCCGCGGACTGCTCACCCTGCCCTCCGCCGGTTCGAGAGGCGGTGAAATTATCGGGTCTCGCATTTTGAGACGAGACGCGGTCTCAAAAATCGGACACTTGTGGATTATGTAAGCGCTCACTGTGCGTGTCAACGAAGTCCATATATTCCTCGAGCGGCAGGGTAACTCCCAAGTTCGACACATGGGCCGGTTGATCTAACTGGGGAGTGCCATGTGGATTGAAGGACACATGCGGCCCTTTTGATCGCCTTCGGCTACCTGGTAACAAAGGGCTGCTCGGTGCCGGTGCGTGCCGAGCTGACGGGGTGACGGCACCCGGTCCTGATTGACCCCAATGATTGCATAATCATGCCTTCCGAAGTTGTAGAGTGTGACAGCCATACAACGACACCTCTGTTCAATTGCACGCAGGCGACAGCAAGGCTGGTGAGCTCTGCCTTGTCCTGGTTGTGGGGCCTGCTCGTGGTGGTTGCGGAACACCATCTCGACCGTGAGTATTAGTGATAGCCTCCCAGAGTTGTGCTACTAATAGTGGTAGTCGCGATATCTTTGGAGGCGGCCCGTAGCCGGCGGCGCATTGGTCTCGACTGGGTGCATTTATCAGTTACCAAGGCAACGAATTCGTGTGCAACTCGTGACAAGCACCGTGCTGGTGCAGGGCTCGCTCTTGACACACAGGGCCTGTAGGATTGCGATAGGTGGTGTGTCCCTACCCCAAATGGGCACGTCCACCCTCAGGGTAGCCTCACGTGACTGACACGAGACTGATCGGAACGAACGAGCGACCAGGGAGGACCCAGATGCCAAAAGTTGCGTTCGGTGTGGACCAATCGAAATCAATGGTTAACCAGGATGTTCCTGGGCATAACCGATGGCACCCCGACATACCTGATGCCGAAGAGGTGAAGCCTGGTGAAGAGTTCCGGGTGGAATGTCGAGAGTGGACGGACGGCCAAATCGGCAATAATGACTCGGCAAACGATGTCCGGGACGTTAGCCTTGACCGGGCTCACATGTTGAGCGGGCCCATTGGAATTCGGGGTGCCGAGCCCGGGGATCTTCTAGTCATAGACATCCTCGACCTGGGTCCGGTGCCGCAAGAGGTCGGACCAGCCCCTGGACAAGGTTGGGGATACACAGGAATCTTTGCCAAGGTGAATGGCGGCGGCTTTCTGACTGACCAATTCCCGGGCGCGTACAAAGCGATCTGGGACTTCCACGGGCAGCAAGCAACCTCGCGACACCTGCCGGGACTCCGCTACACCGGTATCACCCATCCTGGACTGTTCGGCACGGCTCCTTCCGCCGATCTTCTCGCCAAGTGGAACGAACGAGAGCGCGCGCTGATAACAACCAATCCCAACAGAGTTCCTCCGTTAGCTCTGCCACCTAACCCGAAGGATGTGCTAGCGGGAAAGGCGACGGGTGCGCTGCAGCAGAAGATCGCCGCCGAGGGAGCGCGGACTGTTCCCGCTCGCGAGAACGGAGGCAATCACGACATTAAGAATTTTACGCGCGGTTCAAGAGTGTTTTATCCGGTCCATGTACCAGGCGCTAAATTCTCCGGGGGCGACCTGCACTTTAGCCAGGGTGACGGCGAAATTACGTTCTGCGGCGCTATCGAGATGGGTGGGTTCATCGATTTCGGGGTCGACTTGATCAAGGGGGGAATGGCTAAGTACGGCATCACTACGAACCCGGTCTTCATGCCCGGAAACGTCGAGCCACGTTACTCGGAGTTTCTGAGCTTTGTCGGCGTCTCAGTCGATCACTCATCAAACACGAATTACTATTTAGATGCAACCGTAGCGTATCGCAATGCCTGCCTGAACGCGATCGAGTATCTCAAGAAATTCGGTTACTCAGGGGAGCAGGCCTATCTTTTGCTTGGTTCAGCACCCATAGAGGGCCGCATCAGCGGTATCGTCGACATCCCCAATGCCTGCTGCACGCTTTTCCTGCCCACTGCAATATTCGATTTCGACATCCGACCAGGCGCGGCTGGGCCACAGCACTCTATTCGGGGACGGTGTGCCGTAGCGTCCTGACTGGCTTGGTGCGAGGAGGGGAATCCCCTCCTGGTTTTCCCGTAACGTGGCTCGTCAGTAACGGAGGTGACTAATGTCAGAAGCGACGCAAAAGTTGGACCCTTGGACCCACTTGGACCCACAGTATATAAAAGAGCATATATCTGGCGTGCATACACCAGAATCTTGGGCACGCGCAATCACTCAGTTGGCGCTCAAAGCGGCGGCAGACAAGATGGGGACAACGTCAGCAGCCTCAGTCGATATAGATGCCAAGATAACAATATCTGCGTATCAGCCACAAACGTGCATCAACATTTGCGCAACAATCGAAGGTGTTATGGTCTGCTACCACGCAAATGTCTAACGACTGGGCTACTCGGGTTTCGTGGCCAGGTCCTCGAGGAAGTCCTCGGCGCGCTCTTGCATCCCGTCCTGATACCGTTTTGCTTGCCCAATTATAGGAACCCACAGCCCTGCGTCCACAGCCATTTACTTACCTTGCGGACCGACACGCGTTACAGCATCAACCAGTCCGATCAGATCCAACGCGTCCCCTTAGCGCACGTTCCAGCGCCACCCGGTTCAGCGTTCAGCCTCAGTGAGCAGTATTGCGCAGTCCGGCACGAACCAGCAGCATCGAACTCAGCAACCGATCTTCGACTTGGCGTAGCAATAAGGGCAACCTCATCGCGGTCGCGGACAAGATGGCGTGGCCGGTTGTGACATAAGATGATCTGGGTTTTTCGACGCGCGCGTACTGATCTCGCCCCGATGCTCTAGGACCTGTGCGGCCAAGGGCCTGTCGCTGGCTCTTAAGTCCCCGATAATGGCCGGGACTCAAGCCGGCACAGCGGCCGATTTGACTGGATCTGCCGCTCAAAACCTCGCAGCCGCTTGTACACGGAAATCAGTTCGACGATCGTGGTCCACATGTACACCAGGGTACTGGAACGAGCCCTCGACCCGGCCAAAGGCACGCACGATCTGCTGCATCACTCCAAGCGTGACCGCACCCGCGACCACGGTTGAACTGAGGGCGATATAGGGGACCAGTGCGCCGAATTGCAGATACGACCACTTCGCCACATCGAAATACATGTAATGGAAAAACAGGCGGAAATAGCTGCGCTGCACATTGCTGAACAGCACTCCCAGGCGCGATAGATCCGCACGCTGGTGATCGTCTTCGCCATAAACCAGTTCCTTGCGGTAGGCGGCCTCGACCCGCTGGTTCTGGAACTCCAAACCAGGCAACTTGACGCCGACAACCCCCATCAACACAGTGCCGGCCAACGCGAACAGGATCGCGACCCACACCAGTGAATGGGGCACCGGCCCGATCCAAGGTAATTCGGTCACATGGGCCGACAACGTCCACAAGATGGGCAGGAAGGCGATCAGGGTCAGAACCGACCTCATGAAGCTAACGCCCAACCCTTCCATGAGGCGGGCGAATCGCATTGTATCTTCCTGCACACGCTGAGAAGCGCCTTCGATACCACGCACAACGTGCCAATGGGCGGTATAATAGTCGTTCATCGCCATACGCCAGCGGAACACATAATGCTTAATGAAGAAATCGCTGCCTACAGCAATGAGGACGTACAGTCCAGCGATGTGTCCGAAGGTCATAAGCAGGCTCAGATATTCACTCATCGTGATCGAGCCTGGCTTGCCGAGCGCCTTCTGTACCAGGTTGTAGAAGCTGCCAAACCATGCATTGATCCGCACATCAAGTTCAACCTGGTACCAGGCGGCAGACAGGATCAGCCCACCGCCGAGAATGGACCAGGTGCACCAGCGGCGGCTCACGAAGAATGACGCATTGCCTCGCCTGAAATGTTCCCGAGAAGAGAAGTGTTGCCTCATCTGATTTGCTGCCGGCCGGGGTTGGCTGGCGGGGTGGGTGATGGGGCGGCTGAGCATGGCGACGCGTGACGAACTGGTGGTTGCGGTGGGCCGGCGGTACGCCCAGGCCGAGCGGGCGGAACGGGGGCGGATCCTGGACGAATTTACGCAGCTCACAGGGTTTCATCGCAAGCATGCAGCGCGTGTGCTGCGTTGCAACGGGAGCCGCGCGATGAGGCGCCGGGAACATTTTGATGAGGCAAAGCCCGGCGGCTCGGGAACATCTCTGAATGAGGCAATACGCCTCCCATCCAGATCGTCGCGCTACAGCACCGACGACTTCGAGGACGAGCTGGTCACTGTGACCCGCAGCAGCGGATTCCTTTTGCGGCACGTCTTCTACACCGTTCCATCCCGGCTGATCGGCCACCGTTTGCGGGTGCGTCTCTATGATGACCGGCTGGAATGCTTCCTTGGCGGCAGTCTGGTGCTGACACTGCCACGAGGCCGACGGCCTGCCGACGACCGCAATGGCCACGTGATCGATTATGCGGTGCTGGTGTATCGACGAGGCGCTGCGATGATGCCATTTCAGGATGGCAGGAGCTAGGGAAGGCGTTCCGATGCCGCAACATGCAACCCGTACATCGTTCAAACCCGGGCAGATCGCCAATCCGAATGGCAGGAATGGCGGCGGCGGTAAGCCGGCGGTTCCGGCGGAGGTTCTTGACGCATGCCGTGCATATTCGCTGCCCGCTGTGCAAACGCTGGTGGAGTTGCTGAACGACCGCAGCTCGGCCATCCGGCTTGCAGCTTGTAACGCGCTGCTAGACCGCGCCTGGGGCAAGCCGGAGCAAACCATGAACTTGGCGGGCGGTATCGATATCAACGAGCAGCGTGCTGAGACGGAGGCGATGGTGGAGGCGATGAAGCGGCTGGATATAACTGAGCTAAGGATGCTGATCGGATTTTATCGAAAGGCCGGGTTGGCCCTACCTGGGGAGACAACAGAATGAGCACAGTTGATTATCTGCAAGTGCCTTCTGTCCCGTGGGAATGGCACGACGACCCAGACATTGTTCGCCGCCTTCGCTGGTGGGCGACTTGCGGCGGAGACGAGCGCGCATTGCGTGATACGCCTGCCATTTCAGGATGGCAGGAGCTAGGGAAGGCGTTCCGATGCCGCAACATGCAACCCGTACATCGTTCAAACCCGGGCAGATCGCCAATCCGAATGGCAGGAATGGCGGCGGCGGTAAGCCGGCGGTTCCGGCGGAGGTTCTTGACGCATGCCGTGCATATTCGCTGCCCGCTGTGCAAACGCTGGTGGAGTTGCTGAACGACCGCAGCTCGGCCATCCGGCTTGCAGCTTGTAACGCGCTGCTAGACCGCGCCTGGGGCAAGCCGGAGCAAACCATGAACTTGGCGGGCGGTATCGATATCAACGAGCAGCGTGCTGAGACGGAGGCGATGGTGGAGGCGATGAAGCGGCTGGATATAACTGAGCTAAGGATGCTGATCGGATTCTATCGAAAGGCCGGGTTGGCCCTACCTGGGGAGACAACAGAATGAGCACAGTTGATTATCTGCAAGTGCCTTCTGTCCCGTGGGAATGGCACGACGACCCAGACATTGTTCGCCGCCTTCGCTGGTGGGCGACTTGCGGCGGAGACGAGCGCGCATTCGACGACGTGCGGCGGAGACGAGCGCGCATTGCGTGATACGCCTGCCATTTCAGGATGGCAGGAGCTAGGGAAGGCGTTCCGATGCCGCAACATGCAACCCGTACATCGTTCAAACCCGGGCAGATCGCCAATCCGAATGGCAGGAATGGCGGCGGCGGTAAGCCGGCGGTTCCGGCGGAGGTTCTTGACGCATGCCGTGCATATTCGCTGCCCGCTGTGCAAACGCTGGTGGAGTTGCTGAACGACCGCAGCTCGGCCATCCGGCTTGCAGCTTGTAACGCGCTGCTAGACCGCGCCTGGGGCAAGCCGGAGCAAACCATGAACTTGGCGGGCGGTATCGATATCAACGAGCAGCGTGCTGAGACGGAGGCGATGGTGGAGGCGATGAAGCGGCTGGATATAACTGAGCTAAGGATGCTGATCGGATTCTATCGAAAGGCCGGGTTGGCCCTACCTGGGGAGACAACAGAATGAGCACAGTTGATTATCTGCAAGTGCCTTCTGTCCCGTGGGAATGGCACGACGACCCAGACATTGTTCGCCGCCTTCGCTGGTGGGCGACTTGCGGCGGAGACGAGCGCGCATTGCGTGATACGCCGTGAGGCGATGTCCAATCAGTCTGAGGCCATCAGGTCCATTGTCCGCCGCTACCTGCGGGCGGAAGGCCTGATGGCGCGGCCAGAGGTTACGCCAGAGCCCGACGGCGGCGGGTGACGCGGACGCGCTCGATCGGGCGATCCACGCTGCGACGCGGTTGCGGTATGGTACGAGTGAAGATTCGAACCGTTCGAGGAGGGCGGAATGGATCTTCGCGATGGGATCATCGAGGCGCGCATGAAGCTGACCTTATTGCGCGAGGACGAAACCGCGGAGGGTCATCGTTACCGCCGCATGTTGGATCTACCACTGGTGCGAGATGCCAGCCCGTTCTTCGCGCTGAGTTGGACGGTAATGCACCCGATTGACGAGGCCAGTCCGTTCCACGGCATGGGACCCGACGATTGCCGCTCCGAGGCCGCGCAGACTGGTCGCGGTGCTCACCGGCATCGACGGCACCACCTCTTCGACAGTCTATGCGCGGCATGGCTACACATCCGCCGACATCTTGTTTGACCACACCTTCGACGACGTGGTGGAAAGTGAGGGAGGACGGCACGGTCAAGATCGACTTCCGCGGCTTCCACGCGACCCACCCCGTTCCGGAGTGATCTACTCCCCGGGAACAGGATCACGCTGCTTGACGATGCGAACAGCCTACCCCGTACGTGGCCGCTCAATGACAGCAAGCCGCGCTGCCTATAGCTGCGGACGGGTTGTCTACGGCGGGGCAGAACGAAACGAGCGTTTCCGGGAAGGTATCGTCCTGGCCGATGGTGCGGTCGCAGAGCAGGCAGAGATTGCCGGCCGCCATGGGGATTGCCTGCAGCACGTGGGTGGCGAGCGGATCGCCGCGGCAGGAGCGGGCGAGTAGTGGAGGAACCGCTGGGACGGGAACAGCTCGACGGTATAGATGCCGTGGCTCTCGCCGAACGCTTCTGACAATTGCCGCTGCTGTATTTGGCGGCGTTTAGCTTCACGCGTGGTGTATTGGTCCCGCAATGGTAATTGGCGGATGGCGATTTCCTTGGTTGCAGTGCGGGGCAGTTTTTCTACCCCTAGCTGTCCTGGTTAGCTCTCTCGAATGGGTTGAATGGGTTGGTTCGGCATAGTTTCTAGCTTTTATAAATTCTACAAATATTTTCGTAGAAACCTCGTACAACTTAATCCATTCAACCCATTCAACCCATCGGGAAGAATCCTTAAGTAAAAACAACGAAGGCTGTTTGCGCCGTGGTTACGCTCGCGAGACCTTTCCTGGTTGCCCGTCGCTCGCCGGTCGTTACGCACCACCTATCTACAAAATCGATGGTCGCTACGGTTTCGTATCTTCGAAGAAGTTCAACCGGGAGTTGAGTGCTATGGTTTTGGAACATCGACCAGTTTCCACTGTGGTCGGGCTTTATTGACGGAGGTATCTTTTTCAAGGCGGCGATCATCAACGATGGTATTTGCATTGCGTGATAGCCATTTGCCAAGTTGTTTGGGATCGATTTGTTGATACCTTGAACGTGGCGCGGCGACGGCATAGAAAGCATTCCAAAGTATTGGGCGCACCCGTGTCCGGACGTGATTGTTAACTACTTCCTCGTTAGCTTGTTCGAGTAGTTCGCTAGTATAATAGCCGATACCGAGTCCTAGCTCGCTTTCCCAGACGTCAAATAGCTCGGCGCGTTGCTGGCGTATTGGATCATCCTCCTGGACAGCGGCAATAGTAGCGACAGGATCAGCCCACCCAAGCCAGATGAGGGGGGAACGGACGTTATCAGACCATCCGGTAAAGCTGGGGTGGACATCGGCGAGGTTGGGGCGGCCGGCGGCGATATAGGCGCGGGCGATGGTAAGGATGGCGGCGATATATTTGCCCCGGTCAGCGAGTACGTATGGCTACGGGATCGGTGGTAAACTTGCGCTCCCAAGGGCGCTCCATATTGGCGTTAATCTCGCATAGAATAGTGCGGCGGACGACATCGGCGCCGACGCGGAGGTTGTTGCCATTGGCGAAGGTGGTGAAGCTGTTGGGGATACGGATAAGGGGACTTTTCCCGAGTTGGCGGAGTTGCATGACGGGACGTTCGGTGACTTGGCATAGGAAGTCGCCGACCAGGAGTTCGGAGAGGTTATCCAGGGCGATAATGGGATGTTGTCCTAGCGCAGCACCGACCAGACGTTTTTCCATTTCTTCTTCGTTAGAAGTAGCTGAGATAACGGCGCACCGTTCGCCGATAGCGATAGCGGTGACATATCCTGGAGGTAGCTTTTGCCGCTTCCGGCTTCTGGTGCGGTGATGATATGCAAGGGGACGGCGGGGGTGAGGGCGCTGCGCAGGACAGGGGTCATCAGCATGGACATGGCGACGGAGCGGCATGCATCACTGGCGAAGGGAAATTCGGTAAATAGTTCATTAAGCGTGGCAAGGGCATCCAGAGCGTCCTGTTTGGTAGGGGCGTCGGGGATTGGAGGCATGGGGGGTGGTGCGAACAGGACGTATCCGGTAGCTGGATCGTAGCCTTCTGTGAGCAGCAGGGTGCCATCGGGGCGCATGGTAGGGGTGCTGATGATGCCGTAGAGGGGTGGGAAGGGCCATTCGTTGATCATGCCGGCGATCTGCTCGACGACTTCTTTGGGTGGATCGATGCGGACAAGCTCGTTCTTGTGGTTGAACTTTTCCCACCGGGCTGATTGCCCCAGGGCGCGCGCGAGGATAGGGAGGGGGACGGTCTCGACGGCGGGGATCAGGACGTTGCTGCCATCGGAGGCTTTAGCCTTAGTGCGGCAGACGCGAACCAGGGTGCGGTCGCGCACATAGAACGGGACGCCAGCATTAGCGAGTGCGGCCATTCCGCCATCGGCTGCCTCATGGCGTTTGCCGGAGATAACTTGGACGGTGGGTGTTTTATTAGGAGGGACGTAGGGGAAAACTGCGAGTACCATCTACGCGGCCTCCCTCTTGCTGATTTTAGTGACGACGTGTCGGGCGACCGCGCAGACTTCGGCTTGTGAGAGGCCAGAGCTGGCGCCTGTGGCCAAGGCCGCGGCTTCGATTGCCAGTTGTGGTGCGCAGCAATTGCGCATGCGATAGATCAGTGCGGCGACTGCTTTGCGAGCTTGGGATTTATCTAGGCCGAAACGCTTGGCGAGCTCGCGGAGCCCATGCTTACGGTTGCCGGCGTGATCCAGGATGATTGCGACATCGACCGCATCGAGTGCGGTAACGCCGCCGCACCATTCGGGGAGATTGTTGCGGTGCAACGGATCGGTGGCATTGTGCGAATAAATCCGGTCGATCCCGGCGAACCCTTTGATATCGGCGCCGAAGCTTCCGCTCTGCGAGTTCGGGTGCCGGAACTTCCCCTTGCGGTCCCGATCGTACCCGTGGGCGAGCAACAACGCCTTGAGGTCGAGATGGACGCGGATTTTCTCGATCAGCGAATTGTCCGGGTCGGTTCCAGAGGCGATCCGGACTTGCCGCCGTAGCTCGGCCTGGGCGTGGGCTTCGGCTGCGATGCGGGTTTGTTCGGCCTGGCGCGCGGCCAGGAGCTTGCCGGCGGCTTCGCGGACCCAGGTGGCAGCGATGGGGGCGCCATCGACCACGGCCGCCTCGTGGTCATCGAGCCGCCCTGGGGGGCAGCTTGGTAAGTAAAACGGGCTGGCGGCGCCGCACTTACTCGTATCGAGCACGCCGCCCAACCCGAGCTCGCCGGCCACCACCTCAACCGCCGGCAGTTCGTGATCGATCTCCTCACTGATCGGGAAGACAAGCCGATAGCGCTGGGCCGCGGCTGTGTGCTTATGGGAGGTGTAGCCGGCGCTGGCCCAGCCAAGGGCCCGGACGCGTGCTACGGCATCGGAGAGCGTCGGCGGGAGTTCGCCCGTCGCCGTGTTGGCCTCGATATCCAGGACGATGACGGTGCGGGCGAGCAGATTTCGGCCGAGGCGCCGGACGCGCATGCCGTCCGGTTCTAGCTGGAAGCGGGCAGGGACGAAGCAGGGACCGTCTTTCTCCCCCTGCCTGCGGGTCCGTAGGGCGTCGCAGAGGCGCCCCCAGGTGGTGTCGCGGGGTATGCCGTAGGCCGGGCCTTTGGACCTGATAGCCGTGGGGAACCAGGAGAGATGGAGGGGCGCCGCGGCTGCTTGAAGTTCGCGAGCCGGATCGCTATCAAGGACCGCAATACCGCCGCCAGACGGAATGCGTGAGGTCCCCGCGATGCCGGCCCCCGGTGCGCGGGGGCTTTGCATTTTGGAACCTCGTTATGCGGCTTGCGACGGACGAAACTCCGCAACCGGCAAAGACTGATACAGCTCGTCAGAGCTTTCGGAGTCGATCAGGGTGCGTCGCCCCGCCTTTCGGGCTGTCAGCTTCCCGGCGGCCAGCGCGTTATAGACGAACGTCCGCGTCCAGCCGTAGTGCTCGCAGGTGTCGGGGATGGTGCGAGCGACAGGGCCGCCCCTAGTAGCCCGAGGGACAATCCCCTCGGGCACCGCTCGGTTAATCTGATTAAGGTTCGGCATCTTTTCCCCGTCACGTGGAACGACACGTGACGGGACATGGCGACGCAAAACCGCTGGGTCGTGAGGCGCGAATGCCGAGATATTCCCACCCTACCCGTTTACTCGCTGCTGGGCCATTGCCGGGCCATCTTCGCGTCGGCTTCTGCAAGCTGGCGGATCGCAGCCACTCGCTCCCGCCAGTTCAGCGTTTCTTCAGTTGTTCTGTGCGCCGCCTAACCTGTCTTATTCATCGCATAGCAGGGATTCGTCGGCGGGTGTCGCGTAAGGTGGTGATTGTGACTTACGAATTGGGTGCCTGACGCCATCCGAATCGCAATCTCACCGGTGCCACACCCGCCATGCACGAGGATACGACCGAGCCGTTCGCATTGCCAGCCGTTGCAGGCAAGAAAGTCACCGCGGCATTCGATGGCGGACGGATCACGTCAGATGGCGGCGTCATCTTGCTGGCGCGGGCGGAACGACGTCTGGGCATCTGTAATCGACTGGCGGCGGAGATTGCCGATCATCGCGATCCAGGCCGGATCGTGCATCAGCTGAGTGACATCCTGCGTGCGCGCATTCTGGCGATCGCCTGCGGCTACGAGGACGCCGACGACCTCGATCACCTGCGCCGCGACCCGGCCTTCAAACTGGCTTGCGGCAAGCTGCCCGCCAGCGGCCGCGATTTGTGCTCGCAGCCGACCATGTCGCGGTGGGAGAACGCCCCCAGCCTGCGCGAGATCATCCGAATGATGCGGGCGATGATTGGCCTCTACTGCGCCAGCTATGCAGTGCCGCCAGAGGCGGTCACGCTTGATATCGACGACACCGTGGACGTGGTGCATGGATATCAGCAGCTGTCGTTGTTCAATGCCCATTACAACGAGCGCTGCTTTCTACCGATCCATATCTATGACACTGCCACGGCGCGGCCGGTGGCGGTGCTGCTGCGGCCCGGCAAAACCCCATCGGGGAAGGAAGTCCGCCGTCACCTGCGGCGCCTGCTGCGCGAGATCAGACGGCATTGGCCGAACACGCGCATCACCATCCGCGGTGACAGCCATTACGGCCGACCAGAGGTGATGGACTGGTGCGAAGCGGAGGGTATTCGCTACGTCTTCGGCCTGTCCGGCAACGACGTGCTGCACCGCCTGGTCGAGCCGGCAGCTGACGACGTTCGTGTCCGTCGCGCCGAAGCCGATTCCCCGCTGCTGCGGCGCTACACCGAAACACAGTATCGGGCCAAATCCTGGTCGCGTTCGCGTCGTATCGCGGCCCGCATCGAGGCGTCCACTCTCGGCCTCGACATCCGCTTCGTGGTCAGCAACATCACCACGGGCAGCGCTGAGTGGCTGTATGATACGCTTTATTGTGAGCGCGGCCAGGCGGAAAACCTGATCAAACTTCACAAGAGCCAACTTGCCTCCGACCGCACCTCATGTCGGGCACCGCTTGCCAATCAGATGCGGCTCATCCTTCACACCGCAGCTTATTGGCTGTTACTCAACGTGCGCGACGGCATCCCCAAGGCACACGCGCTGACCACCGCCGAGTTCACCACCATTCGGCTGCGGCTGATGAAGGTCGCTGCACGGGTAATCGAGACCGCTTCCCGTGTGCGCGTCGCTTTCGCTGCCTCCTGCCCTGAGGCAGCATTGTTCCGCGACCTCGCCCACAGCTTGGTGCCGGCCGCTCCATAGACCGCGGGGCAGGCGCCCCGTCGAACCCGTTTCCCATCAACCCCAACCAACAATCCGGTCCGATCGCGATGAAACAGGCGCAACGGCCGAGGCTGCCCGAATTCGCGGCGGTGCAACTCAGCCATTTTTCACAGCGCTTGGTGAATAGGAGCGGCTAAGCGTGTTCGCCGTGCCTTTTGGCGCCGGCGCAACACATTTGCTATCGCGCGTGCTGTCGTGATGTCCTTGCCGAACACCGCGTTAACTGCGGCTGCCACAACGCGAGCGAGTGGCCCAACTTCGTTCGTCTGCGACGCGCGGACACGGTGATCATGGAGCGCCAGGCGCAGGTGATCCGCGATGAATTCGGCAAGCGGCCCCCAAGCGTTTGGTTGACCACCACGCGGACGCGCGACAAGGAACGGACGTAGCCGCCGGAGCGCCCGCTCGACCTGTTCCAGCGCTTCGATAGCCGCCGGACTAAAGCCTTCTGCTTCCTGCCACAGCGACGGCAACTCCCTCAGGATCATGTCGACGCCATCCCTTGTGTCCTTGATTGAAGCCCGCAAGTTGTGCAGACGATCCTGATAGTCGCGTGGCAGCGCTGCCCGCGTGGCCTGCTCTTTGTGTGCTCGGGTGCATGCCTCAGCGATCTCCCGCAGCGCGTTCTCGTCCAACACGGGCCATCGCGGAGCGAATTCGGCGATCCACCCCTGCACCATTGCCGCCGTGATCTCGGGCACGCTCCTCAGATCCCTGGTTGGCGCATCAGGGTGACGTTCGTCTCCGACCCGATGCCCAGCTCGCCGAAAGCCGCGCGGACGGCAGTCGCCACGTAGTCAGGCGCCAGATGGGCATAGTGCTTCGCGGTGATGGCCTCGGAATCGCCGATCTGTTGGGCCACAACCGGCATCGGCACGCCGCGCATTACCAGCCGGCTGACGTAGGTGTGGCGCAGGATGTGAAAGCTGATTGCCGGCTTGATCTTTGCGATCACGCATGCTTCGCGGAGCGGCCGGAACTGGTGCGATCTGCCCCACGGCGCGCCATCACTGCGCCGGAACACCAAGGCAGTCCGCTCTTTCCCCGCAGTCACAGCGGTGAAGAACTGGCTGCCTTCATCGGTCAGGTAGATCAGACGGGGTTTGCCGCTCTTGGTCTTGCCGGCCGAGAGCGAGATCGTGCCCGCCGTTTCGTGGAAGTCCATGACTTGCATGCCGACCAGCTCGCCATAGCGCATGCCGGTCAGCAGCGCACCAGCAATGAGCTGACGAAACTCGCCGTTGCACGCATTTAGGAGGCGGATGGCTTCGGCGTCGTCCAGATAGCGGATTCGCGGTGCATCCACTTTCGGGAACGGCTTGACCCTGGCCCACGCCTCCGCTGACGACACATGGCCCTCGCGATAGGCAAGATTGGCTGCGGCCTTGAACACCGTCAGGATGCGATTCGCAGATGCTCGCCGCGCCCTGGCCGCATCGGGATCATGCGGATCGATATGCTTCATCTTCTTCGTGATCGCCTTTGGCGACGTTCTGAGGCGCGCCGGGACGCTGGCGAGCGAGCGGTGCCAGTCCCGAAGAGTTGGCGCCGTCAGCGAGTCGAAGTCTCTTATCGCCGAGCTGTGGCAGAATGTGGGCCTCGGCCGTGATCTCCACGAGGCGCCGGGACTTGCCGCCACGGGCAGCGTAGTCTCTCAAGTAGTGCTCGACGGCCTGCTTAACTGTGATGGGTTCGACCGTCTTGCCATCCTGCCTACCCAGCGCCCGGAACCATTCGTTGGCGCGATCCTGGGCCTGAGAGAACGTCAACGTATCGACGCCATCCGCAGGCAGGTAATCGTCGGCTGCGCCCAACGCCTGAAACCGCCGCCCAAGTACCGGCTCGTAGTGCCGCGCGATCCAGGTGCCCGCCTTGCCGGCCGGCGCCCGGCGATAGCCGATGGCTCGGCCATCCTGAATAGAACGCCAGTACGGCTCCCGTCGCGGTTTCAGTTTCAGCCGCCCGGTCCGGGTGTCCAGTCGTTCGTCGCGGGCCTTGCGGGGCATCGGAATCGTTCCTCAAGCGGTAATACGGCATTCATACGGCATACACGGGACGGAACGCAATGGGATTGACGGGGACGGTTTTCTGGGCAATTCAACGCTTCCAACGACAGTTCGGGACGCTTCTGGACCGCCGATATCCCCCTCTCACGGCGGCAACACCGGTTCGAATCCGGTACGGGACGCCATTGATATTCCTCAGTATTTTGCAGTGTGCGCCGCAAGGGTCCGGGCCGCTTCTCCCAAATTTTCTCCCATATCGGCCGGCACGTTAAGTTAGAAGTTCTTGCTTCGTTCTTTACAGTCCGGCATCGTCCCAGCGTGTCCGACCATGCCGCAGCGTCACTCCCAACCCGAAACAGCGGACCATCCCAGCCGCCCGGTGATCGGGCGTTGATCCTCGCCTGCTCCGTGCGCCGGCTGCGCAAATGGTGGCTGGAGGTGCGGTGCCCCTGCCATCCATATTCCTCTCCAAATGATGGCAGCCAACCGGGCGCTGGCCGGCCAGACTATCGCCGACGTGCTGGTGCAACTGCCTGCGACAAGTGCGGCCAGAAGCCGGTCCAGGTCGCGCTCGAAGAGGATGGGCAACGTCGCCCCATCGGATGGGCGCGTATGGGTGGCAGGTGGTGCTGATTGGGTAATGCCACCGCGTTCGGCATACATGGCCATTTTATGGCCGCCGCCACAGTGCACGTGCAATACTGAGGGGATGGCGACCTACACCACAATCCCGAAAGCTGATCACACTGGCTTCGATGTCGCGGTGAAAGGCGTGGACGGCGTGCGGCAGACAATGCTCGGCTTCCCGACGGAAGAAGACGCGCGGACCTGGATCAAGCTCGATCAGAAACGCGATGCCGCGGATCGGCACGGCGACCCTAAGCTCCGGTGGGCAGGCGCCAGTGGTGGGGCGGCTTGGGCATCAGCGCAGGTGGCGCGCAGCTCCGGTTAGCGGCCGCCCTCGCCGGGCCCTGGCCCTCCCCCGCAATAAACGCAGGGTTCTTTGGCCCACTCGGCCAAAATAGTGCAGCCGGCGCATGCAAGGATTGCCAGCATGGCGAACGCCAGCAGAAGGCGTTTCATGATGATGACATGGGCCAACCTCATGGCCACGCCAGCTGCATCCCGGCCGAGCGGCCGCGGGCAAGCTCGGCAAATTCGGCAAGCGCCCCCGCTTCCGCCTGAACACGCATCATACCAAGCCTCCCTAACTGCAACTCATTGGGGGGATTCCCCGACGCGGGGGTGATTTGCTTCAAGGCTGGTGAACGGAGGAGGTTCGCCATGCCGATCCCACTGAGGCCGGATTTCGACGCGGCGCAGCTGCGCCGCATAGCTCGTGAGAGCGAGGATGCCAAACAGGTGCGGCGGCTCTTGGCGCTGGCGGCGATCTATGATGGAGCCAGCCGGACACAAGCGGCCGAGATCGGTGGCGTGACCCTGCAGGTCGTGCGCGATTGGGTGCTCAGGTTGAACGCACTCGGCCCCGAGGGGCTGATCGACCGCAAGGCACCCGGACAGCGGTCGCGGCTCGATGACCGGCACCGTGCCGCGCTGGCAGCAATGGTTGAAGACGGGCCGATCCCAGCGGTGCATGGCGTGGTCCGCTGGCGCATCATCGATCTGTGTCAGTGGGTCTGGGACGAGTTCAAGATTAGTGTGTCGAAGCAGACGCTCAGTCGCGAGCTGCGGGCCCTAGGGTATCGCAAGCTCTCGGCGCGCCCGCGCCATCATGCGCAGCCGGAAGGCGCGATCGAGGCGTTTAAAAAAACTGGCCCGAGGCGCTGGAGACGATCGCGCAGCGCCGCGGCCTCGATCCCCGCGACATAGAAGTCTGGTTCGGTGACGAGGCCAGGGTGGGCCAGAAGAACAAGATCACTCGACGCTGGGCGCGGCGCGGCAGCCGTCCTCCCGCTCCCTCTGACCAACGCACCGCCTCTACCTACATCTTCGGCGCGATCTGCCCCAAAGAGGGCAAGGCCGTCGGATTGATCCTGCCCTGGTGCAACACGGCGATGATGAACCTGCATCTCGCCGCGATCTCCGCCGATGTTGCTCCTGGACGTCAGGCGGCGCTGTTGCTCGACCAGGCCGGATGGCACCTGTCAACCAAACTCGCTGTGCCGGATAACATCACCATTGTGCCGCTGCCGCCGAAGTGCCCCGAGCTAAACGCCCAGGAGAACGTTTGGCAGTTCATGCGCGATAACTGGCTCTCCAACCGCGTGTTCGACACTACTGATGCCCTTCTCGATCACTGCTGCGACGCTTGGAACAAATTGGAGGCTCAGCCGTGGACCATCATGTCACTCGGCTTACGCGATTGGATCGACCGGTTCTTATCAGCGAGTTCTTGTATCAGGTGCAGTTACTCGAATACCTGCAAGAGCTGGGGCGGGCGGCTGAGATGGCCCACGGCAGCGCTTCGGCATGGCTGAACCATCGCCAACGCGCCGCGCCGATGAACGGAAGGACCCCGATCCAAGCTATCGTCCAAGATAGGCAGACGGTTATCCCCACCCTGCTGCGGAACCTCAACCGGGCGGCGATGCGAACTGAAGCCAACGGTAGCCGCCCGGAAAAAATGAATTAACAACCTTCGGATCCCGTTGACGAGCAACCTGGATCCCGCGGGCGGTACGGTCCGCCCGTCATGCCGAACCTCGTGGGACCGGCCGGTTTCGTGGTCGAATTTACACTGAGTCAGCAACTAGCGCGAGCAACTGCTCTGCATTCTCGAGAACATCGTGGACCGTTGCCGGTATTTCCAAAAGCCGCCCTACGCCCTCGGTGAAAGCTCGCGTTTCCGGTCGCCCCACAAACAGGACCCGCAGATCCGGGTGTTTGTGCTTTGCCATGTTGGCCAGAGCAACGCCATGGATAGTGTGACGCTCGAATTCGACCCGGGTGATCAGCAGCTCAAACGGTGTGGTCTCAAGTATGCTCAGAGCGGCCATCGGCTCGGTGGACCGGGCCACCGCGCGCCCATCCCGCGTCAGCGCGGCTGCAAGAGCATCCAGGACATTAACGTCATCATGAACCAGGGCGACCCGCGACGGCATTGCGTCTATTTTTCTTAATTTAGAGTCAACAATTAGTAAATGATAGTGGGCATACCCTTGTCCACAAATCAATTGTTTAAAAATTGGAAACAGTGGCAGCTTGCGGACGGCTGGCCTGGAACCCCCAGCTTGGCTGACTCGGGCGCGCGCGGGACGGCTTAGCCACGCTCTCGATGGCCCTGGCCACCTGCTGCGCAGCGACGTGGTGGACCATGTGCCCGGCGCCTCTGACGATCAGCAGCACGCTGCCCGGAATGCTGTCCCGCAGCTGCTCGGACCTATGCTTGAACACGACCTTGTCGCCGTCGCCCGCGATGATGACCACCGGCAGGGTTAGGTCCTTGTAGCCCTCGCGCAGCGCGAGCGCGCCCGGAATCATGAGGGCGCCCTCCACCGAGGTGGCGCGGATCTGGGATGGCCGCAACGCCATCGCGGACGAGTACTCGGCCTGGAACCGCGCCGACACCCGCGCCGGCGAGAACATCGCCCACTTCAGCAGCGGCATCAGCAACCAGCCGAGCAGCGGCGAGACAGTATGGCGCAGGAGGTCGCCCACCACGGGCAGGGCTCCTGCCAGCACAAGCAGCGCGTCGGATCGCAGCGTCCAGAAGTAATAGCCAGAGAGGAGCACGAGGCCCGCAACATCCGCCTGGTGGCGCTCTGCGAGGGCGAGCGCCACGATCGTGCCCCAGGAATGGCCGACGACGACCGGACGCTCGACGCCGAGTTGGCGAAGGGCCTTGTGGAGCAGCTCGGCCTGCTGGGCGGCGGTCCACAGGTGCCCGCGCGGGCGCTCGCTGTAGCCGAAGCCGGGCCGATCGAAGATAATCACGCGATGGCTCCGCAGCAGGAGCTCAGCGACCTCGCTGGTGTTCCAATCGTCCCCGCTCACGGCGTTACCGTGGATTAGCACGACCGGGCTGCCCTCGCCCCGATCGCTGTAGTGCAGCCGCACGCCTTCCACCTCCATGAAGGCGCCTCGGGGGCGGGTGCCTGCGCTCCGCCCGGCGGGCTGCAAGGTCGTTGCCGAGGGCGAGCGCGGCCAGGGTAGCCGTCCCCGCGAGGGCGGCTGCAGTGTAGGCGGCGCGGGTCTTGGATGTCGCGAAGAGGGTCATGGTTGTCCTTTGTGTGCGCGGCGGGTCACCGGCCCATCCACTGCTGGGCCGTGCCGGCAAGCTCCGAGGCATGGATCAGGGCGGCAGGATGGGCGGCTTCTGGCCCCAGCCCCGCTGGTAGAGGGGGAGATATGCTGCACTGCAGCAGGCAAATCACATATGGGCCGGGTCGCACTCGCGAGATAGAGAAACCGCCATCACGAACGGTGGCGGGCGGCCCCGCTTGGGTTGTCCGTCTGCCTCCAAGTCAGGCGGCCGGCGCGGGCGTGGGATGCGGGTGCTCGAGGAAGAAGCGCAGCATCTCGCGTGTGGCGTCGGGCCCGCGCCGGTCGGTGTAGGAGCCGGCCGCGCTGCCGCCGAACCAGGCGTGCCCCCCGTCGTGCACGACCCATTGCTCGATCACCGTCCGCCCGGCCGCGTCCGTGCTCAGCGTGCGGCTGTAAGCGTGACCCCCCGGGGCGCGGCCCTGCTCGGCGTGCCTGCTGAGCGCCGTGGCCTGGGCCGACTGCGCGACGACCGCGTCGGCGTTGCAGGGGTTCACCGTGCTGTCACGGTCGCCGTGGAAGACGATCGCCGGCACGATGCGCCGCTGCGCCCCGGACTGCGCGGCCGTGATGCCAGCAGCACTGCCCCCCTGCATGGCTGCGAACGCCGATTGCATGTCGCGGGCTGCCCGGCAAGCGAGGCCCGAGTGCACCCCGATCGCGGCAAAGAGGTCGGGGTAGGCGTCGCCCATGATTGCGGCCGCGGCGCCGCCCGCCGAGAGCCCGGCGATGTAGACCCGCCGTGGATCGACGGCGTAGTCGCGCATGACCTGTCGCGTGATGCCCGCGATCAACGACGGCTCCCCCTGGCCCCGGTGCTGGTCGCCCTCGCTGAACCAGTTCCAGCACTTCTGCATGTTCGCCGAAGCGGTCTGCTCGGGATAGACCACCAAGCAGGTGTATTCCTCGGCCGCCTCGTTCATGCGCGTGCCCGCGGCGAAGTCGTCGGGCGACTGGGTGCAACCGTGCAGCATGACAACGAGGGGTACGGGCCGGCCGGGATGGTAGCCGCTGGGCACGTAGAGCTTGTAGGGGCGAGTTCCGGCCTCGTTGCTGAAGGTGGCGTCCAGGAACTGCGCCCCGACCGGCACAGGAACTCGCGGTGCGGCCGGGGACAGGCCACCCAGTCCGCCGCTCGGCAGCGGCAGCTGGAGCCCGCCATGACTGACCTGGTCGACGAAGTTGCGCAGCGGCTCGGGCATAGCAGGCCCCACCCCCGCCGCTGGGCTGAAGGGCAGCCGGCCAGCTGCGGCGCCGGGCGCCGCCGTCGGCCCGGGCTGAGGAGTGGGCTTGGCCTGCGCCGCTCCGGCCGGCTCGGCCAGGCCGTCGAGGGTTGGCGAGGCGCGCCGGGCAGCCGAGGTCGCGACGGCCGGCGACACGCCGGGCGCCGCGTGGCGGCCCCCCAGCATGCGTTGCAGGGCCGCGGTGGCCTCGGTGAGCCGGCCGGCATTGGTGAGGCGCGTCGCTTCGAGCAGGTCAGCGTTCAGGATGTCGGTCATATGCATGGCTTTCGGTGCTGGGAACCCGGTCAGGCATCCCCGTTCGGAACCGAGATCGCTTCCATCGTCGGTGGGTGGGCGTGGCCCGGTCCGAGACTTTCGGCCCAGTGCGGCCGAGCGCGTGGGCAGCGACATGCGCGCTGCGCCCCGGTTGGTCACCTTATCCGGTCGGCCAGTGCGGCCCTGACCGCGGGGCTGGCGTGCAGCGCACCCACGATCGTAACCGAGGCGATCGCCACGCGGGCCAGCTCGGGCGTGACGTCGCTCGCGATACTGGCCAGGCCCAGCACGTTGATGCATAGCGCCTCGCCACGCTCTCGCGCGGCCTCCAGGTCCGCGCGGCTGTAGTGCCTCAGGCCGAGGTCCAGCGTCCTGCGCGCGACCGACTGCCGGACCGCGTCGGCGTGCCGGTCGAGCTGGTTGCGGATGGCGGTCCGGATGAAGTCAGTGCGGTTGGAGTAAAACCCTTCCCGCACCAGCAGATCGATATGGCCGAGGTTCTCTAATCGCGCGCTCCTCCGCAAGCTCTTTTTTGGCGATCTCGGAAATTCCGGACCGCAACAAAGGCCAACCGTGTTCTTCGTTCGGCTGAAAGCAAGCGCCTGTTCTTCGTCCCGGCCTGCCTTCGCAGCATCGCCGCGCGCAAGCGGCAGGGATTTTGGCCGGGCGTGGCTGGGCTGCGAGGGAGCGTGGCTTGCTTGAGCCATGCGAGCGAGCGTCCCTGCCATGCTGTAGGCCGAAAGTCCCGCCGCGAGCACAGCGATACGCTCGCGGCAGCCTCGAAGACGAGGTTTGCCCTGCATCCGATCGATTTCCCAACGCCAATTCCGGCTCGCCGGCACCGTTCTCAATCGCTTTGCTTCGTCTGTTGCCGTGTCGGGGTCATGGTTCTCTCCGCGGTCGGGACGAACTCCGCCGCAACATCTGGTCCGAAGCGCAGGCGCCGCAATGTTCTCTAATCGCGCGCTCCTCCGCAAGCTCTTTTTTGGCGATCTCGGAAATTCCGGACCGCAACAAAGGCCAACCGTGTTCTTCGTTCGGCTGAAAGCAAGCGCCTGTTCTTCGTCCCGGCCTGCCTTCGCAGCATCGCCGCGCGCAAGCGGCAGGGATTTTGGCCGGGCGTGGCTGGGCTGCGAGGGAGCGTGGCTTGCTTGAGCCATGCGAGCGAGCGTCCCTGCCATGCTGTAGGCCGAAAGTCCCGCCGCGAGCACAGCGATACGCTCGCGGCAGCCTCGAAGACGAGGTTTGCCCTGCATCCGATCGATTTCCCAACGCCAATTCCGGCTCGCCGGCACCGTTCTCAATCGCTTTGCTTCGTCTGTTGCCGTGTCGGGGTCATGGTTCTCTCCGCGGTCGGGACGAACTCCGCCGCAACATCTGGTCCGAAGCGCAGGCGCCGCAATGTCCACAACGGGCTCGCACCGATCTCATGCGGCCCAACGGCGGCCCTCGCAGCCGCCTGCACCTTCGCCCCGTCGGGCAACGATTCCGTCTCGAGCGGAACTCGAGCGGATCGCGGAGGCGTATCAGGCGGACGCGGACGGCGCGGGCCAGCGGAATGGCGCGCCCGAACGCCAGATGTGGTGCATGATGACGGCGAGCTTTCGTGCCAGCGCAATGCGCGCCTTGCCGGCGCCGGACCGCCGAGCGATCGCCTGGGCCCAGTCCTTCAGGCCGGAAGCCCGCTTTACCCGTGTCATCAGCACGACCGCCGCCTCGTACATCAGCGTCCGGGCGAGCGTGTCGCCGCACTTCGATATCTTCCCGCTGCGATCAATCTCCCCTGATTGGTATTGCCTTGGCGTCAGCCCCAGATGCGCGCCTACGGATCGTGAGCGACGGAAGCGCGCGGGATCCTCGACCGTGCTGACGTAGGCGAGCACGGAAAGCACCCCTATGCCAGGCACGCTCATCAGGTGCCGGCATGCGGGACTGGACTTCACCAGCGTGCGCACCGCCTTGTCGAAGCCGGCAATTTGCTCGCGCAGTTGCCGCCAGGCGACCAGCATCGGCCGAACAATCAGCGCCACGTCGGCACGCTCGGCGAGCAGGCTCTCGACCCGCCGATCGAACCTTTGGCCGCGCTTCGCGCCCGGCAGCATGCCGAAGGTTTTCAGCACGCCGCGGATATGGTTGGACAATCGCGTCGTCATGCCGACGAGCTGGGCGCGTGCGCCCAACAGCGCGCGTGCTCGGTGCGCGTCCAACGATTTGACGTACACAGCGCGGTACCATCCGGTTCGCATGATCTGCGCCAGTCCCTCTGCGTCGTTCTGATCCGTCTTGTTGATCTGCAGCTTGAGCGCCGCCTTGGCATGCCTCGCGTCAAGACAAGTTACATCGAGTTCCCGGCCGCGCAGCTCATGCACCAGCCACGGGGTCATTGGGCCGGTTTCAATCCCCACGCGGACGTCCTCGCCGCCACGCCGGCCGATCGCGCGCTCGATCTGCTCCGGGTCGGACGCGCACTGACCCCGCCACAGCTTGCGGCCTGTGGCATCGACTATGCAGATGGAAGTCAACTTCTGCGACACGTCTAACCCGACATAGTGGGTCATCCAACAGCCCTCCGATGGTGATGCCGCCGGGCCAGAGCCCGGACGCGGCACTATCGGGAAGTCAGCCGCTGGCCGCGATTACCGGATGTCCACATAACCTAGATTGATCGTGATCTTCTCGCTGTCCGCGCCTTTGGGCCGCAGCTCCTGCACGTTGCTGGCCGTCATCTTACCATCCGAGCGCCATCTGCCTGGATGGTAAACTGGGGGCGCGCAGCGCGCTTGCAAGGGCCGGTCTCCGCGATGGGTCACGAGACTGCCCCCAGCAATCCAGCGTACGAGGATATCGCTCGAATCGCCCCCCGCGGCCTCATCAATCTCCTCCCCGCAATTTCGCACGGCTGCTGCCAGTGGGCCATGATGCGTCAGCAGGCTGTCATTCGGCTTCAGTCGCCACACGGGCCGCATTCGCGTGGCTGTAAAGGGTGTGGAGAGGTTTGGGCTGATGATGGCCCTCCAAGAACCGGCATTCGACACCGTCTCCGCCGCTTTGGAAGCGGTCCGGGTGGTAATCCAGGCGACCATCGGCCTTTCCGGGGCGAATTAGTGAAACCCCGGTTTCGGACAGACAAAGCGCCCCCATTCGACGGGGCCGATGGTGGCGTTGCCGAAGGGCTAGTTGCAATCGGGGAAAACAGGATCGCGGCTGGGACAGGCAGAATATGCTTGACTACCGCTGAACGTGTTCTGTACCGCGCGTTCGCGGGGAGTGTTCCTAATGGGGCGGCGAGGGCGCGTTCAGCAGTATTGAATTCTCCCCGAACTGGACTTGCACCCGATACTTGATCCAGTCCTTTGCGTAGTCCGGGGGTACCGGGACCGTTGCCGCGGTTAGGAACTGGTCGCTCACCTCCGCGGGCCGTGGGCTACCTACTGGGAAGCCGAGGTCCAGTCCGGAACCGATGCCAGTGCAGCAGCCGGTCCAGCCAAAGCCTCCGATACCTATGCCGATGGACGGAGGTGGGTTGTACAGAACGTGCGGCCCACTCACGAGCACCATACCGGCGGCCCGATAATGGCTTCCATCCGGACCGATCAGCTCTGCATCGGCCATTGGTTTAATGTTGCTGGCCAAGACCTGAACGGCTCCGGCTGTAGGTTCGTATCGGGCCCGGATCGCGTTTGGCGGCGGGACGTTGCTGGAGCAGGCCACGAGAACACACATGAGGACTGCGATTGACAACCGCTTCACGAGGACTCACTCCAGGGCAGCGAACCGATGTTGATGAGCATATTCCGAACCCACAACGCCCGTAGTAGTCGGGGGTTGGGGACACAAACACATCTTCTGCCTTCTCCCGGCACTCCTCCACCATTGCCCGGGCCGGGTTGCTCCGGTTTTTCGAAGCCGGGCGACCGCATCGGCGTGCTGTTCGGCATCCTAGACCGGCGGGAAGCACTCATCCCGCAGGGGACATGGCGACTTCCTACGGCGTCGCACCGCCGCGCGACGCAACCTCTGACATCTGCAAATGCTTTTCCAGTACAGGAAGCGTAGTCTCTGCGTAGGAGCGGAGTGCCGGATCCTCAGTCGTCTGCGCTTCTTGCTGGAATTCCGAAACAGCTTTCTGATGACCTTCGACCATATCTTTGGCGAAAATTGAGTCGAAGCCGGCGCGGCCCTGCTTAGCCTGGGAAAGCCGCTTAGCCATGGCTTGCTGCTCCTGATTTGGCGCATCGGGCAGTTGCAATCCCTTCTGCTGGGCAACCTGGCGTAGCTGATCCTCAGCCTGCGTGTGATCAGCGATCAGAGTTTGCCCCAGCTGCTTGATCGCCGGCGCGGTGCCCTTCTGGACTGCCAAATGCCCTGCGCCCACCTCCGCAATATTGGTCTGTGCCGCGTCTGTGACGAAGTGCTCGTCCTGCGACGACATTTGCTCAGCGCGAGCGAACGTGGCTAGGCAGACAGCGCTTGCGGCAGGCAGTGCCATTTTCAGCAACTTGGGCACGGTGTTCCTCCAGGTCACAAACATCATGCAAACGGGGAACAAGATCGCGGGTTGCCAGACTCAAATTTCGTCAGTGGTACGCATAAAAGTCAGTTGCGTTCCGTTCGAGGTCTGCCGGTCCGACGGAGCTGCAATAGCTTAACGGCTCTTCGCTGCCGTCCGTGTGTGATGGTGGACATTGCCCTGGGCGTCCCGATACTCCCGGCTTTTCAGATCGTTGCCGCCCTCGGAAGAAGCTGTCTTGCGCTGGGACCGGCTGGTCGATGACGCAGCGGCGCGCCGGCGTTGCCGCGAGCTCCGTTCTTGCTGCGCCTCGTCCTCATCCTCCTCCCCTTCGTCCTCCGCGCCCTCTTCTTGCTCGTCGCCCTCGTCCTGGTCCGCCGCAACTGCCTGCGGATTGATCTCACGCTCCGCCAACTCGTTCAGCAGCGCGTCCGTCTGCTTTTCCTCTTCCAGGCTCTTCGCCAGCAGTTCTGCCGCCTCCTCCAGCCCCAGTGCCTGGGCATGCGCCCGGGCGGAGCCGTACGCGGCAATCTCGAAATGCTCGATCTTCTGCAGGTCTGCGATCATGACGACCTCCAGAAGCTCTTCCGGCATGTCGGCTTCCAGATGCTCCTGCGCGTCCTCCGCCAGGCCCTGCGTGGCGTGGCAGATCGTCCGGCCCACCCGCTCGTCCATCATTTCAAAAATCTGATCCAGCCGCTGCACCTGCTCTTTTGTCTGCTCCACGTGGCGATCGACCGCCTCGCGCAGTGACTGGGTGCGAATCGCGCGGCGCAGCCTCGGATAGGCCCGCAGGGCGATGCGTTCGGCGCTGTAGATGTCGCGTAGCTCCTCGACCAGAAGGTCGTCCATATCGTCGATAGTCATGGCTCCCCGAGCTTGTTAGTGGCTAATGAGGCCGCAACGGCGAGGACAGGTCGGCGCTCCGCCCAGGAAGCTTCACAATCTGCGGCGTATCGCTCCTTGCGTCGAGGATGCGGCCGGGCCACTTTCGTTTCTCAGAACGGGACCCTGAGTTTTGGCCGAACCTCAACCTATTCGCGTCCTGGTTTTCAGTTCCGCTGCGAGAAGTGTGGGCAGACGCCAATCCGGGTAGCGCTCGAAGAAGACCCGAAAGCAACATCTGCCCATCGAATGGGAGCTTATGGGTGGCAGATGATGCTGATCGAATAAGCTGTTTTGACCAGCGGCTTTTCGTTCAGCTAAAGGGAAGGCGCCGAGCTATCGTTGAAGCAGCAGCGCGCCCAAGCGAGTGTGAAGCGCAAAGCGATCAGGCGGATATAGAGTGAGCCCCGTCGTTAGCACGTGAGGAACTGCCTTTGAGGGGACTGCGCGCTGTCCTGTTGCTGGTAACGCTCGGGAGCCTGCCCGGATGCGCACCGGGGCGGCTCGGCCAAGCGGGGCAGCAAAAGGTTGCACAGCATACATATGTTGTTACCGGAGCTTCGAGCGGTTTCGGGCGCGGCATTGCGGTCCGGCTTGGCTCCTACGGCGCCAATGTGGTTCTCGCGGCGCGCCGTGCTGAGGTTCTCGAGGCGGTTGCGGCGCAGGTCAGCGCGACAGGTGGGATGCCGCTCGTTGTGACGACCGATGTCGCGGATCCGGAGCAGGTTTCTGCGCTTGCTGCAGCGGCGGTACAAAGGTTCGGCCGGATCGACGTCTGGATCAATGATGCTGGTGTCGCCGCTTTTGGACGGTTCGATGTCATTCCCCTGCGCGACCAGGCACGTGTGGTGGACGTGAACCTCAAGGGGGTCATTTACGGCAGCTATATGGCTCTGCAGCAGTTCCGGAAGCAGGGATTCGGTACGCTGATCAACATCGCCTCCGTCGAGGGGCATGTCCCGACACCTTATCAGGCAGTTTATTCTGCTACGAAGCACGGTGTGGTTGGCCTTGATGGTGCGCTTCAGCAGGAACTGCGGCTGAACAAGCTGAACCGCATCCATGTGGTCACGATCGAGCCTTGGGCGGCCGATACGCCGATATGGGAGCACGCCGCTAATTACAGCGGCCACAGCCCGCGGATGCCATGGATGGACGATCCGTGGAAGATTGTCGATGCAATCATCTGGGCGAGCATCCACTCGGTGCGGGAGATGCCGGTCGGCTGGAAGGCGGAAGGTGCCGTGCTTTCGCACCAGTTCATGCCCGGCCTGACCGACTACTTTGCAGCCAATATCGCCCATAACTCACTCATACGGAATGCGCCCTCGGCGCCGAATTCCCAAGGTAACCTGTTTGTTCCCATGCAGGCCGGGACAGGGGTCGAGGGAGCCGCCCAGCATGGCGAATAGCGCAAGCGCCGCGGCCGCAATCAGCGTACGGCGGCACAAACAAGCCCTGGCACCTCCTAGACCGAACTTCCTTGTTTCGGAGAGTGTGAAGTGGCAGGAACAGTAGGGACAGGGGCATGAGACCGGTCCCAAATGTAGCCATGTAATCCGGAAAATTGGGACTTGTACTCGCGGCGGTGTTGTGCCAAAGCGCTGGCATGTATATCGAAGCTGTTCCGAATCGGAACTCGCCTCCCGCCATTCTGCTGCGCGAGAGTTACCGCCAGGATGGCAAGGTCCGTAAGCGCACGATCTGCAACCTCTCCGATTGGCCCGCCGAGCACGTTGAAGGCCTGCGCGGTGTTCTCAAAGGCGGCGTTGTCATTCCCGCCGAGCGGGATGCGTTCACCATCACCCGCAGTCTGCCGCACGGGCACGTTGCGGCGGCGCTCGGGACGGCCCGCAAGATAGGGCTTGATCGGATGCTCGGCGATCGCGATCGATGCCGCGATCTTGCCCTCGCGCTGGTGATCGGGCGCATTATCGAGCCGGCATCCAAGCTCGCCACCGCTCGTGCACTTTCCCCCACCACCGCTGCATCGAGCCTTGGCGAAATGCTTGGCCTCGGTGAGGTCGACGAGGACGAGCTCTATGCCGCGCTGGACTGGCTGCTGGAACGCCAGCCTGCCATCGAGACGGCCTTGGCCAAGCGCCATCTCACCAATGGCACACTGGTGCTGTATGACGTCTCGTCGAGCTACATGGAAGGCCGCCGCTGCCCGCTCGCCCAGCGTGGTTACAGCCGCGACGGCAAGAAGGGCACGCGGCAAATCATCTATGGCCTCCTCTGCGCTCCCGACGGCTGTCCGATCGCCATCGAGGTATTTGAGGGCGATACCGCCGATCCGATGACGCTGGCCAGTCAGATCGAAAAGCTCAAGCGGCGGTTCCATCTCGATCACGTGGTTATGGTCGGGGACCGCGGTATGATCACTCAGGCGCGCATCACTACTGACGTTAAATCCGCAGGCTTCGACTGGATCACGGCACTGCGCGCGCCGGCGATCAAGGCGTTGATGGAAACCGGTGCTCTGCAACTCTCGCTATTCGATCAGCGCGACTTGGCCAGTATAACGGTGGCCGAATTCCCGGGTGAGCGCCTGATCGTTTGCCGTAATCCCGATCTCGCGGTCGAGCGCGCCCGCAAGCGTGAAGATCTGTTGGCCGCCACCGAACGTGACCTCTCCCGTATCCAGATCGCGGTCGCGCGCAAGCGCAATCCCCTGCGTGGCGCTGCGCGGATCGCACTCGCCGTTGGTGGGGTGATCAACAAGCACAAGGTCGGCAAGCATTTTGCCATCGAGATCACTGATACCGTCTTCAGCTTCGCCCGTAAGACCGCCGAGATCGCCGCTGAAGCAGCAACCGATGGCGTCTATGTCGTGCGGACCAGCCTGTCGGAAAGCGCGCTCGATGATACCGCGACCGTGCGAAGCTACAAGTCACTTGCGCTTGTGGAGCGGGCCTTTCGCTGCATCAAAACCGTCGATCTGCAGATCAGGCCTGTGCATCACTGGCTGGCAGACCGCGTGCGGGCGCACGTCTTCTTGTACATGTTAGCCTACTACCTCGAATGGCATATCCGGACCTGCCTGGCGCCAATGCTGTTCGATGATGCCGATAGGGAAGCGGCCGAAGCCTTACGAGACAGCGTGGTGGCGAAAGCCGAACGTTCCCCGGCTGCCATCGCCAAGCAGACCACAGGGCTCACCCCGGACGGCCTGCCAGTGCATAGCTTCCGTTCATTATTGGACGATCTGGCAACCGTGGCGCGCAACACCATCACCACCGCGATCACACCGGACTATCACCTTACCGTCATCACCAGGCCAACACCGCTGCAGGAGAAAGCGTTCAATCTCCTCGGCGTCAATTGTAGCCAGTAATCCACAGATCGCGAGACAGAATGTGTAGATGCATCAGTAACTTGCGTGTCTACGGGCTAGGAAGTTCGGCCTAGATGGGTGAATCTCCGTCAACGGGTATGGCAGGTGTTCGCGGCGGATTCCTCGGCCCGCCTAGCCGCGCGCCGCGCCCCTCCGTCCGCTTGCCGGCGCCGGGTGGTGCGCATGGCCGGTGGCCGGCTGATGGAGTAGTCAGAGTTCGGCGGAGACCTCCGCCATACTTACGCCGTCCGGATCCCCTTCCGATCGCTATAATCCCGCACCGGCTGGCGCCGCCTCCGCTCCATGCTCAGCAGCACCCCGCCAAGCACATCCAGCGCCGTTATCAGCAACACCGAAGCCATTGCGCTTCTGGCGACGCCAAGCCGAGGGTTCCGCCGCCGCAGAGCACCCAGAGTGTCGCGATATCAAGCATATCGCCCCCGGCCCGCGCCAGCAGCCACGGCGCCCGCTGGCCCGATAACAGCAGCCCAACACCTGCCGCCGTCTCTCGGATCCCATACAGCCGGAACAGCTTTCGCTTCCGCCCAAGCCCGATGCTCCGCGCCACCTGCCCGGGTGCCAGCATCTCCGCCAGGCCCAGGGCCACGCTGAACCAGCCCAGGCCCCGCGCCACATCGTCCAGATGTAGAACTCGCCCGGCACTCATGGCTTCATCACCACCTTGATGCAGCCATCCTCTTTGTCGCGGAACGTCTTGTACATCCGTGGCCCATCCTCCAGCGCGACCTTGTGCGTAATCACGAAGGACGGATCGATTTCTCCTTCCTCGATCCGCCGCAGCAAATCGTCCGTCCACTTATTGACATGGGTCTGGCCGGTACGGACGGTCAGCGCCTTATTCATCAGGGCGCCGAACGGGATCTTGTCCAAAAGGCCGCCATAGACGCCTGGAACCGACAGTGTTCCCGCCGGCCGGCACACGTAGATCATCTCCCGCAGCACATGCGGCCGGTCCGTCTCCATCATCAACGCCTGCTTGGCGCGGTCATACATGGAATCCAGCGTTGCCGTGGCGTGCGCCTCCAGCCCGACCGCGTCGATGCATTTCTCCGGCCCCTTACCGTGTGTCAGCTCATTCAGCCGCTCGATGACGCTTTCTTCCTGGAAGTTGATCGTGATCGCGCCCACCGCCTTGGCCATGGAAAGCCGCTCCGGCACCCGATCGATGCTCACCACCTGCTTCGCGCCGAGCAGGATGGCGGAGCGAAGTGCGAATTGGCCGACCGGTCCGGCGCCCCAGATCGCTACCGTGTCGGTCGGCTCGATCTGGCACTGCACAGCCGCTTGCCAGCCGGTTGGAAAGATGTCGGTTAAAAAGAGAACTTTCTCGTCCGGCAGGTCGTCGGGAATTTTTATCGGCCCGACATCGGCGTATGGCACCCGCACATACTCCGCCTGCCCGCCGGCATATCCACCGGTCAGATGCGTGTAGCCGTATAAGCCCGCCGTTGTGTGCCCGAATACCTTATCGGCCACCGCCTTGTTTCGGTTGGTCCGCTCGCAGACGGAGAAATTACCGCGCCGGCATTGATCGCATTCGCCGCAGATGATGGTGAACGGCACGGCCACCCGGTCGCCCACCTTCAGCTTGTGCTTCGCCGCTGGCGCAACCTCGACGACCTCGCCCATGAACTCGTGCCCCAGGATGTCGCCGCTCTCCATACCAGGCATGAACCCGTCATAGAGATGCAGATCCGATCCACAGATTGCACAGGTCGTAACCCGGACGATGGCATCGCGCTCATCCTCGATCTGGGGGTCCGCCACCGTGTCGCAGCGAATGTCCTGTTTACCGTGATAGCAGAGCGCCCGCATCGTGCTGTCCCTTGAAGCCGGATCTGCAACAGGCGCCGTAAGGTCAGGTTTGTCTCTCCGCTACGGTTCACCTAATTTTGGCCCCCCGCCGATCCGGCGCCGCGCTACTAACGCCCGGATGGGCCAAAGTCGCTGCCAGTCGTTGCCGTGACGGAAGGCACCATCCGCCGAACTCTGACTGACCTCAGCGGCGCCGAGGCGCTGAAAGCGAGGCGGGGTTCCGGGACAGGTCGGGCCACACTCGCCCGCCGCTACCGCTTTCGGGGCCCGCGAGGTGGTTAGCGGATCGAGCAGATGGTCGGGGGGTCTAATTGCCGTTGTCAGCCCGCCAAGACAGGCCTCGAAGCATCGCCAGCCTGGACTGAGGTCGATTTCGGGCGGCTGGGGATGATCAGCCCTGCCTGTCGGTCTATTGCGACGCAGGCTTCTGCTGCGCCGGTCCGGCCTCGGTGCCAGGCTTTGCTGGCGTCCCAGGAGCCCCAACCCCGGTAGCGGCGGCGGCCGACCCGGATTGCCTTGGGACCGCGGTATTGGGAATGGTGGACGTGCCAGCAGCTGGACCAGAGGTAACGCCGGTCGCGGAGGCGTTTCTCTCTGCCGCACCTCCGCTAGGCTCTCGCCGCACTATCTGGCCTTCGTGGCTGAGGACAAGAGTCCAGTTCTGGCCGTTCTTCATTGCTTGCACGCTCGTGCCTTGCCCGATTTCCTTGAAGTTGTGCACCTGAGAGTATCCTTGCTGCTCCAGCGCTTGCTGCATCTCTTTGTAAGTCTGTTGAGCAAAGGTCAGGGATGCAGAACCAAGAAGGAATGCAGTCCCGAAGCCTGCGATGGATTGTTTCATACGTATAGCCTCCTAGTTCTGGTCCTTCAGAAACTTGCCATTGTCAACGTCAAACGCTGCAAAACGGCCTCGGTTTGCCGGAACAGTGACAGCCCGCGTCGTCGTTCCTGGGCTCATTGCGGTGAGTTCGGCCGGCGCTTCGTGTTCGTGCAAGCAGCCCCCACAGCCGAGACATCGGCTGGGTCCGTTCGATTCTCACCGCCAAGCGCCAAACCAGCGAAGCCGTCGCGTCATCGTGGGGCGCAAAGTCGCACGAGCGCCCCCGTCGGAAGATGACCGGTTGGCTCACACCCCTGCGCGAGGCGCTGAGCGTTTTCGCGAGTTGGTCAGGCGGGTGGAGGAGGGGCAGCGCTCGTACCCGGCCGGTACTTGCGCATCGGCAATCGTTTAGGTTGCCTGCGATCTCGCCCTATCGCCGCGCCTGTTTCCGTTGGAAGGGACGAGCAACAATGTTCGCCGCTTATCCTACCGCAGTCGCACTCCTGTTACCTCAGACCTCATTCAGTCCATCTATACCATCTATAAGAGTCCTGCCCGAGCAGTGTTTGTGGCGCGGGCGGAGCAGCTGCAGCTATTCCTCGTCCGCAAAGGTCGCAGCCGCCTCCCCGGCATTAAACTGAGGGGTGAGGCAATGTCGGTATCTGAAGCGTGCGTTGCCCGGTGTCGCAGCGGTTCTGCTGAGCCTTCCGGCCGTTGCCGACCAACTGCCTCCTGACGCGTCCTACCGCCCGCTTCCAACTCAGTCTCTGGCAACAGTCCGCGCCGAGGACGAGGCGGCGAAGCCGCAGGTCATGCAGCGGCAGCAGCAGGTCTTGGAGCAGCGTCACGACCTTTCTGACCAGCCGATCCCAGGCGGGATGATGTCCGGCGGACGCAAGCCGGTGCAGGGCGGCGTGCGGGTCAGGCTGCCGCAGGGCGTGACCTGGGACAGCCTCGGGCAGATGACACCCGATGAGATTCGCGGCCGCGGACTGCTGCCGCCTGGGTTCATGCCACTGCCGCATGTCAAACAGGCAACCGGCGGGGAGGTGTTCCCAAACATCGAAATCGATGAGACCCATCGGCAAGAGGGTCGTGACCTGCGGCGCTTTGACGTCGATTTCGACATCCCGGACCGTTTTACGCCGGAATTCCCACCGCCGATCTACCTGACGACGCACCCGGAGTTGGGCGACGTCTCCCATGGGCAGCTGCTGACCATTAAGAATTATTACGCGCTGATGGTCGGAATACTGACGCCCGTGCAGCTTGAGGGCCTGCGGCTGCTGCTGACGCCCTTCCCGCCAGCGCCCCTGAAATGGATGCGGCTGGGAGAGAGTTGGCCTCCTGATGGAGGTTAGGACGAGGCGCTTAATGCCGGAACAGACTATGGGGATGCTGCGGCGGTGGTTGAGCGGTGGTGACAGCGCACTTAGTATCCGCCTGCGTCGGCAGATCTACTGCCGGGCGCGACTGGAGTTGCAATCCGGCAAGTCCGCGGTTTCGGCTGAACACCCAACGCGTGCAGTTGCTCGAGCAGGTCGCAGAACTGGGCCGGGCCGCTGAAAAATGCCCATGCTCATGCAGTGACGGGCGACACCTGCCTGTGGGTGGCCGATCTCGAACGGGCGCTGGATGTAGCGTGGAGCCCTCATGACCCCTGACATATGATCCCTTTCAGAGGGCATCCCGAGGTTCCGGCGCTTATCGAGGCCGCGGGTGAACTAGGGCCATAAACTTGAAATCAATGTTGTTTGGCTTGCGATGTATACTCGCGCCAAAGCCGCTGCATGCTCCGGATTCCAATCATGGCTATATTCTCCGCAATGCAAAGGTCGCGTACGCAGCCACTCGATATGAGTTTGTACTCGGCGTAGCGCCACTGAGCATGAACCGGAGACATGGCCTCGAAGTCGCTCGGGCAGGTGCAATGCAAGGCGAAATGGGTAATTCCGAGCGGAAGTTCCATTAGCATGTGGCGCCAGCCATCCGCGAGAACGCCTCTGCTTGTCGGCAGCGTGCCCCGGCAGTGGTCGAATACCGGCGCACCATCCTGCTCCAGCCCAGCGAGTATCGCCTCGTAAGCCGCAGGGTCCGGTGCCCATTTAATAGATCGCAGGAGCACGGGCACCAGACCGTATTATCGCCCGAGTCGTAGTTGCACTTGGAGCAGCTCGGGCAGCATCGCTGCTCCCATGTGCGCGTCGAGGTGTGTGGGGTGCAGACCGCTCGCAATTGCCCGATCAATTTGGGCACGCAGTTCGACCTCCGCTGCCTCTGGCACGAGATGGCAGCGCAAACTTTCCACATCGCGCCAGAAATACCCGTCCGGGTCAATCAATCCGGACGCCCGGCTTACCGTCGAGATCGGCGCCCACCGACACGCCTCCCATTCGCTGGTAAGGGTCAGGTGCACCCCGAGGTCCAGGGAAGGGTTGGCACCGCCTAGATCCGCGATTTCGCGGAACCATGGCCCGGGAATCATCACCGACCCGCAGGTTACTAGCGCCAATGGGGCCAGGACCATAAAGGCGCGATTCGCTCCATGACTCCCGCCGAGATCATCCACATGCAGGACCACTGTACGACCGACAGCCGGGTTCCCATTGAACACTTTCCCGACCTCCTTGGCGGGCCTCGCTCACTGCTGTCCGGCGCTGGCGGGCAGACTCCGCGAGCTCAAGCGACGCGATCAGCGCTATCAGATGGCAGGCTTAAACACCATCAGATAGAAAATAGCAATCACCGCAAGGAATGCAGGCCACCCGAGGATGAACCACCACCTGGCATAACGGAAGTAGAGGAGTGGCAATTCGCTGCTGTTCCGCACGGCCGCGGCCGCGAGGTGGTGCATGCGCATCTGCAGCCAGACCACCGGCAGCCAGCACGCACCGGTTAAAAAATAAAGTCCAATCGCCAGTGCCAGCCAGCCGGTCGTGAATGGGATCCCGGCTTGCCACGCCAGCAATCCGCCGGTGAGCGGCTGGATGATTACCGCGGGCGTCGTGAACAGCCAATCGGCTATCACGACATTGCGGCTGGCAACAGCGATGGCGCGCACGTCCCCGCTACAATGCGCCATCCAGCCGTGGAATGCAGTACCAAGTCCGGTACCGAACAGCAGCGTCGAGCTCAAGATGTGCACCCAAAGGAGGAATTGGTACTGCACGCCTCAATCCTCCACAGCGAGCAACGCCAAAGTGGCGACCAAGATGGCGAGGTTCTTTAGCAGTGATCCGAAGGGATCCGCCCAAAGCGCTGGTACGGCGACTGTTGCCAGGACCGTGTAGGTCAGCATGACGGCAAGCTGCATCTGCAACACGAAGCGACGCCAGGGCGGGGCCAATAGCGCGAGCCCAAGCCCTAGGTCGAGGGCCGCACCACCCCAGGTCAATGTCATTGCAAGCCCAGAATCCAACGTCAGGCGCGACAGCAAGGCATGAGCACGCGATGGTGCTATCGCCAGAGAGGCCGTGCCGGAGCCAATCCACACCGCGAACAATGCGGCGCGCAGCAGCGGACGCAACGGCAACATGCGCGCCAGCCACCGATCCGCTTCTGTCGCGGGTTCCGTCGAAAGCGCTTCCGTCAGCTGTCGTGGTCTCCAGCCGAGCGCTGCCGTAAGCGGCTCCGCATTCGCGGTGTTGCCGCGAGCGAGCATGGCGAGGCTTTCCGTTGTGAGCTGAGATCCAGGCAGGCGATCACCGATCAGGCCACCCAGCCGTCGTACTGGCATGGGAATCGACATGGACCGCCGCGGCGGCAAGCCGAGCCACGACCGTAAGATCATGGTCAGGTCGTCCGTTGTCAGCGCGTCCGGTCCGACCGCCGCCAAAACAGACGGGATGGCCCGGTGTTCGATGAGTGTGACGACCACGCGCGCGAGATCAGCGATATGGATCGGCTGAACGCGCGACTGGCCGCGGCCAAGCCTTACCGGCCAGGGCGCGGCAGCGAGCGCGCAGAACAACGCCGTGCTGGCACCGCCGCGGCCGATAACGAGCGAGGGTCGCAGCACGCACCAGCCTGGCATGTCGTGCGCCCGGGCCAGGCGGAGCAGGTGCTGATCCGCGGCGTTCTTCGACGCGAGGAATGCTGCGTCATTGTGCTCGCCGGCACCGAGGGCGGAGATCTGTAGGAGGCGCGAGACCCTGGCCTGGGCACAGGCGTTGAACAGAGCGACAGGGCCACCGTAATGCACAGTTTGCAGGTCACCACGAAGGATGCCGGCGGCATTGATCACCGCTTCGATCCGGATCAGTCGGGACAACCACGTCTCGGCACAATCGGCGAAGCTCGCGCGAATGGCATCGCAATTGGGAAAGCGTCGCTGCAGCTTCTCCGGCGAGCGGCTGGCACACGTGACTGAGTGGCCGCGCCACAGCAACTCCGCCGTGATCCGGCTACCAATGAACCCGCTTGCACCGATCACGAGTACGCGCATGGTCATACATTTCTGGCGGGATCCGCTTCACTTTGAAGAGCGGTGCGGTCTGGGTTGCATAAGCAATCTTCAACGCGGCCTGCCGGGCGTGCCCGCCTGCGCCCGACAGTCCTAATACTGCGCCCCTATTTGGGAACGCCCGAGCGGGACCGGAACTGCTAGACCTACTTTAGATCCTGGCTCTTCGCCAGGACCCAGGATGTCTGAAAGGGCTGGTCCAATGCCCTTTCACGTTGCGGTCTGCGACGGAGTGTCGGTGGCTACACCATTATTGTGGGTGACTGTCACGGGGACTTAAAGCGCTGCCGCCCGCCAGCATCGATGTCCTGGTGACCTCGCCGCCGGTGGGCGCGAATGTCTTGAATAATGCATCGGTGCATTTCTTGCGGCCGGAGGATCAGGCCAGGAACAACAGCGAGAACCAGATGAAGTAGGAGACGACGTATCCGGCCGCCATGAGATCCGTCATCCATTGCCAAAATCTTGCCGGGATTGGTGAGTCGCCGGAGTGGCCTAGCTGCCGGGTTATTGCTTCGATCTTCCGGTCGGCGGCGAGAATATAGCGCCGGAACGTCAGGATGCCGATGAAGGCTGGTATATGCATCAGCAGGGAGACGAGTTGCACGGCATAGCCGTATCCGAACCTACTCAGTGCTGGCCGGTATTCGGGCGCGGCTGCAAATAAGCCCGCGGCGAGCAAACTCAGCGTCAGGAAAAAACTGAACCAGTTGACGAACTGGTTAGTATTGGCGCGCAAATGTGCATTTACCTCCTTGTATTCCTGGAGCAACAGTGCGGAGCGCTCATCCATCAGGTCACCGAACGTGGACGGACCAAGTTCGTCGCCCAGCACAACCCTACTGTGGCGCCTTCCATTACGGGCAGCAGCGCGAGGGACATGATCAGCGTGAGCGGGAGCCAGATTGCGGCTTGGAGCCAGAGCGGTGGCTCGTAGCGATCTGACCACATGAACAGTGGCACCACAACATGGCCGACAACGAGGATCGTCAGGTAAGGCGGAAAATCATCCGACGGGTAGATCGTGTTGTCCGTACCGCAGGCCTCGCAGAGGGTGCGGATCTTTATGTAGCGGGTCAAGAGCCGTCCCTGGCCGCAATTTGGACAGTGGAGGCAGAGGCCACGCTTCATTCCTGTCCATATTGACTTGTCCTCAACCAAGACCCCCTCCGGTGCCGGATGCTTTAGCTTCGCCTAAAACAGCGGGAGGTAACTCTTTTGAGCGCACCAAGGTTCCCGCTCTTTGGTCCTGCGATCGTCGGAGAGCACGCAGGCCCGGCGTTATGGCTCCATGTGCGGGCGAACGCGCCCATGCTTCGTATTCGGTGTCGCCTTCCTTCCTCGTTGTGCCCGGGCGGCGGCGATGACATCTGGGTTGGCCGCAGGCCGCTGCCCAAAGGAACCGCCAGGGTTGCATAATCACTCCATTATGGAAACCCGCTAGGAGTGCGTGTTTATGCCTCTGCTGCCCTTCTGAAGTAAATCCGCCGCGTCGGTATCTCATTACACCCGCTCGCCGTCGATAACGGCGACGGGAGGGCACAGCCTGATCGGGAACCGGCGCTCGGAACGGCGTCAATCATAGCGAGCTCTATTACCTTTCCTGTCCTGGCCGCTCTTCGGGGCGGCTTTTTTGTTGCTACTGTTCTTAGGCTGACTAAGAACGAGGGCGGCTATGAGCGCAAAACAGCGGTCAGTGACTCCGTGCAGCGCCCGGCCCACGGAAGTTGTCCAATTTGGTCACAAGCGCGCGAGACCGGGGCAGCCTGAGTGTCCCTGCCATGATGCCGCCAGGTTTCATCACAGATTTTCATCGAATTGACACAGGAAGGAACGATGAGGGCCAAAGCCACATCCGCTCCGATAGGTATAGACGACCCAGAATTCACTCCCGGCACCGCGGATGACCCGGTTGTCGGGCCCTCCAAACCGCGCCTCCTGGGGATCCTGGGTCCGGGCCTCATTACGGGCGCCTCAGACGACGACCCGAGTGGCATAGCAACCTATTCGCAGGCGGGCGCACAGCTTGGGTTCAGCTGCCTTTGGCTGATGCCGTTCACCTATCCCCTGATGGCAGTCACTCAGGAGATCAGCGCCCGGATCGGCCGGACAACCGGTCACGGAATCGCCGGCAACATACGCCGGCACTACCCGGCTTCGGTCGGGCACATGTGCATCACTCTCCTGCTCGTCGCAAATGTGATCAACCTCGGAGCGGATCTCGGCTCCATGGGCAATGTCGTTCAGATGCTTTCCGGCGGACCACGTTGGTTGTTCGTCGGGGCCTTCGGCCTCCTGTGCGTGGGCCTGCAGGTGTTTCTAACCGCTCCTATTCACCAAGCGCTGTGAAAAATGGCTGAGTCGCACCGCCGCGAATTCGGGCAGCCTCGGCCGTTGCGCCTGTTTCATCGCGATCGGACCGGATTGTTGGTTGGGGTTGATGGGAAACGGGTTCGACGGGGCGCCTGCCCCGCGGTCTATGGAGCGGCCGGCACCAAGCTGTGGGCGAGGTCGCGGAACAATGCTGCCTCAGGGCAGGAGGCAGCGAAAGCGACGCGCACACGGGAAGCGGTCTCGATTACCCGTGCAGCGACCTTCATCAGCCGCAGCCGAATGGTGGTGAACTCGGCGGTGGTCAGCGCGTGTGCCTTGGGGATGCCGTCGCGCACGTTGAGTAACAGCCAATAAGCTGCGGTGTGAAGGATGAGCCGCATCTGATTGGCAAGCGGTGCCCGACATGAGGTGCGGTCGGAGGCAAGTTGGCTCTTGTGAAGTTTGATCAGGTTTTCCGCCTGGCCGCGCTCACAATAAAGCGTATCATACAGCCACTCAGCGCTGCCCGTGGTGATGTTGCTGACCACGAAGCGGATGTCGAGGCCGAGAGTGGACGCCTCGATGCGGGCCGCGATACGACGCGAACGCGACCAGGATTTGGCCCGATACTGTGTTTCGGTGTAGCGCCGCAGCAGCGGGGAATTGGCTTCGGCGCGACGGACACGAACGTCGTCAGCTGCCGGCTCGACCAGGCGGTGCAGCACGTCGTTGCCGGACAGGCCGAAGACGTAGCGAATACCCTCCGCTTCGCACCAGTCCATCACCTCTGGTCGGCCGTAATGGCTGTCACCGCGGATGGTGATGCGCGTGTTCGGCCAATGCCGTCTGATCTCGCGCAGCAGGCGCCGCAGGTGACGGCGGACTTCCTTCCCCGATGGGGTTTTGCCGGGCCGCAGCAGCACTACCACCGGCCGCGCCGTGGCAGTGTCATAGATATGGATCGGTAGAAAGCAGCGCTCGTTGTAATGGGCATTGAACAACGACAGCTGCTGATATCCATGCACCACGTCCACGGTGTCGTCGATATCAAGCGTGACCGCCTCTGGCGGCACTGCATAGCTGGCGCAGTAGAGGCCAATCATCGCCCGCATCATTCGGATGATCTCGCGCAGGCTGGGGGCGTTCTCCCACCGCGACATGGTCGGCTGCGAGCACAAATCGCGGCCGCTGGCGGGCAGCTTGCCGCAAGCCAGTTTGAAGGCCGGGTCGCGGCGCAGGTGATCGAGGTCGTCGGCGTCCTCGTAGCCGCAGGCGATCGCCAGAATGCGCGCACGCAGGATGTCACTCAGCTGATGCACGATCCGGCCTGGATCGCGATGATCGGCAATCTCCGCCGCCAGTCGATTACAGATGCCCAGACGTCGTTCCGCCCGCGCCAGCAAGATGACGCCGCCATCTGACGTGATCCGTCCGCCATCGAATGCCGCGGTGACTTTCTTGCCTGCAACGGCTGGCAATGCGAACGGCTCGGTCGTATCCTCGTGCATGGCGGGTGTGGCACCGGTGAGATTGCGATTCGGATGGCGTCAGGCACCCAATTCGTAAGTCACAATCACCACCTTACGCGACACCCGCCGACAAATCCCTGCTATGCGATGAATAAGACAGGCTAAAATACACCCGCTATACCTTAGCCGCTCCTATTCACCAAGCGCTGTGAAAAATGGCTGAGTTGCACCGCCGCGAATTCGGGCAGCCTCGGCCGTTGCGCCTGTTTCATCGCGATCGGACCGGATTGTTGGTTGGGGTTGATGGGAAACGGGTTCGACGGGGCGCCTGCCCCGCGGTCTATGGAGCGGCCGGCACCAAGCTGTGGGCGAGGTCGCGGAACAATGCTGCCTCAGGGCAGGAGGCAGCGAAAGCGACGCGCACACGGGAAGCGGTCTCGATTACCCGTGCAGCGACCTTCATCAGCCGCAGCCGAATGGTGGTGAACTCGGCGGTGGTCAGCGCGTGTGCCTTGGGGATGCCGTCGCGCACGTTGAGTAACAGCCAATAAGCTGCGGTGTGAAGGATGAGCCGCATCTGATTGGCAAGCGGTGCCCGACATGAGGTGCGGTCGGAGGCAAGTTGGCTCTTGTGAAGTTTGATCAGGTTTTCCGCCTGGCCGCGCTCACAATAAAGCGTATCATACAGCCACTCAGCGCTGCCCGTGGTGATGTTGCTGACCACGAAGCGGATGTCGAGGCCGAGAGTGGACGCCTCGATGCGGGCCGCGATACGACGCGAACGCGACCAGGATTTGGCCCGATACTGTGTTTCGGTGTAGCGCCGCAGCAGCGGGAAATCGGCTTCGGCGCGACGGACACGAACGTCGTCAGCTGCCGGCTCGACCAGGCGGTGCAGCACGTCGTTGCCGGACAGGCCGAAGACGTAGCGAATACCCTCCGCTTCGCACCAGTCCATCACCTCTGGTCGGCCGTAATGGCTGTCACCGCGGATGGTGATGCGCGTGTTCGGCCAATGCCGTCTGATCTCGCGCAGCAGGCGCCGCAGGTGACGGCGGACTTCCTTCCCCGATGGGGTTTTGCCGGGCCGCAGCAGCACCACCACCGGCCGCGCCGTGGCAGTGTCATAGATATGGATCGGTAGAAAGCAGCGCTCGTTGTAATGGGCATTGAACAACGACAGCTGCTGATATCCATGCACCACGTCCACGGTGTCGTCGATATCAAGCGTGACCGCCTCTGGCGGCACTGCATAGCTGGCGCAGTAGAGGCCAATCATCGCCCGCATCATTCGGATGATCTCGCGCAGGCTGGGGGCGTTCTCCCACCGCGACATGGTCGGCTGCGAGCACAAATCGCGGCCGCTGGCGGGCAGCTTGCCGCAAGCCAGTTTGAAGGCCGGGTCGCGGCGCAGGTGATCGAGGTCGTCGGCGTCCTCGTAGCCGCAGGCGATCGCCAGAATGCGCGCACGCAGGATGTCACTCAGCTGATGCACGATCCGGCCTGGATCGCGATGATCGGCAATCTCCGCCGCCAGTCGATTACAGATGCCCAGACGTCGTTCCGCCCGCGCCAGCAAGATGACGCCGCCATCTGACGTGATCCGTCCGCCATCGAATGCCGCGGTGACTTTCTTGCCTGCAACGGCTGGCAATGCGAACGGCTCGGTCGTATCCTCGTGCATGGCGGGTGTGGCACCGGTGAGATTGCGATTCGGATGGCGTCAGGCACCCAATTCGTAAGTCACAATCACCACCTTACGCGACACCCGCCGACAAATCCCTGCTATGCGATGAATAAGACAGGTTAGCGCTGAAGTGGATGACGCTCACGTTGCTTGCTTACTTCGGAACGGCACTGGCCGTTCGGATTCCGTGGGGTGAGGTACTGCGTGGACTCGTCGTGCCGAGCTGGAGCGGCTCGAACAAATTCGTATCAATTGTCGTGGCCGTGCTGGGAACGACGATCTCACCCTATCTCTATTTCTGGCAGGCATCGCAGGAGGCCGAGGATCAGCACGAGAAGCCATTACGCGAGAAGCTGACGAGAGCGCCGGAGCAAGCCCCCTCGGCGTTCTACCGCATTCGCCTCGATACCTGGGTCGGAATGGGTCTGAGCGATCTGGTGGCGCTCGCGATTTTGGTCACTGCGGCAGCCACCCTCCATTCAGCCGGCAACACCGACATCACGACGGCACAACAAGCAGCCGAAGCCCTGAAGCCGGTTGCTGGGAGTTTCGCATCGGTCGTATTTGCGTTGGGGATTGTTGGGACCGGACTCTTGGCGGTGCCAGTCCTGGCCGGATCGGCGGCGTACGCAATCGGAGAGGCTCTGCGCTGGCCCGTAGGGCTTGGCAGAAAGCCTAAGGAGGCGCGGGCATTCTATGCCATGCTCGGGGTGGCTACAAGGCTGGGAACAGCGCTGAACTTCCTCCCCGTCGATCCCATACAAGCACTGTTTTGGAGTGCAGTAATCAACGGAGTAATGGTGGCGCCAATCATAACGGTGATGATGTTGCTGGCGACAAGCCGGAGCGTGATGGGCGACTTCACACTATCAGCTGGCTTCAGGATCGTCGGATGGCTGACGACCTCCGTGATGGCACTCGCAGTGATTGGACTATTTACGACGCTGGGCTCGTGAGAGCTTATCAGGTGCAACGACCCTGAGCGAACCGTCTGCGTTTTAGACGGCCTTAAGCGCGAGGGCGCGAGGCTGCGAAGATTGCCGGCATCGCCACGGGCTATCGGCATGTCAACAGCACTTTGAAACCGACCCCGGTTATCGCGTGAACTAAGCCAGGGTCGTGGACGCGAACGACAGATGGATCGGCAACCGCAAAGCGAATGCAGCACCGCCGGCCACCGCACTCGCGTGCCGCGGCTGATATCTCAGCGACCCAAGTCAGCTGAGGGCCGCGCACTGCACCAGCGACCCATCGCCCAGAACGGGATGACGGTCAGGACCTCACCTGGTAGATTGGCCATTCTGCTGTGCGAGATCGCCCATGGGTTGCCGAGAGTTGCGCTCTATGCCGCCTATCACCTGAAGTGGACCCCGAATTTGGGACCACCCGCTAAGCTATAAACCGAACCGGTTCCGTCCATGCTACACGGAGCGGAACATGAGCAGAACCCGACGCAGGATCGATGCCGCGCTGAAGGCGAAGATCGCCCTGGAAGCGCTGAGGGAAGACGCGACAGTGGCCGAGCTGCCGGTGCGTTACCAGGTGCATCCGACACAGATCTACGCCTGGAAGAAGCAGCTGCTAGAACATGCCGAACGGGTTTTCCGGACCGGGACAGACGACGGGCAGTCGGCCAAGGAAATCGCCCACCTGCACGCCAAGATCGGCGAGCTGGTAGTGGAGCGGGATTTTTTAGCGCGGAGGTCCGGCAGATGAGCGCGGCGGGCCGGAGAGCGATGCTCGATCGCGGCCACGGACAGCTCTCAGTACGGCGACAATGCGCGTTGCTTGGGCTGGCGCGCTCGGGTGTTTATCGGGCGAAGCCGGAGCATGACGCGGATGAGCTGTTACTGATGCGACGGATTGACCCGGTGTTCGTCGCGTGGCCGTTCTATGGCTCGCGGCGGATCGCGGCGACGCTGAGCACGGGCGGGGAGAAGGTAAACCGCAAGCGGGTGCAGCGGCTGATGCGGGTGATGGGGATCGCGGCGCTGGGGCCGAAGCCGCGCACCAGCAAGCCAGGGCCTGGACACAAAATCTACCCGTATCTGCTCCGGGACGTGCGGATCGAGCGAGTGAACCAGGTATGGTGCGCGGACATCACCTACATTCCGATGCGGCGTGGGTTCCTGTATCTGGTGACAGTGATGGATTGGTGGAGCCGCGCGGCGCTGTCGTGGCGGCTGTCGAACACGATGGACGCGGGGTTTTGCGTGGACGCACTAGAGGACGCCCTGCGACGACACGGCCGGCCGGAGGTGTTCAACACGGACCAGGGCAGCCAATTCACCGGTGACGCATTTGTCGGCACGCTGCTTGGGGCCGGGATTGCAGTGTCGATGGATGGCCGAGGTCGGTGGATGGACAACGTGTTCATCGAGCGGCTGTGGCGCTCGCTCAAGCATGAGGAGGTTTACTTGAAGGACTATGCGGACGCGCGCGAAGCGCGGCTGGGGATCGGCGCGTGGATGGAGTTCTACAACGAGCTGCGCCCGCATCAGGCGCTGGGACATCACATGCCGATGGCGGTGTGGCGGGCCGGCCTGGCGGGCACGGCTGTGGATATGCCGCCTCGCTTGGACAACGCTGGCGCGTTGCCCACATATCCACAGCCGCCACAACAGCAGGAAGAGGTTTATGGTTAGCTTGAAAGAAGGGAGAACGAGAGCCGGACGGGGGCTGTAGCTAAGCAGCGGGCCAAATTGGTCCCATAGGTGGGGTCCACCTCAACCCTCCGACCGGCGCTGAGACCGCTGAATTTTCAACAAGCGCAAGCTGCAAACTCAACTTGTACGAAGCTGAGCGGCGCCTTCGACGTTGTTGCGGTTGCAAGAGACTAAACTGGGCGACTGGGCCGCGCACCAGCCGCATTTGCTGGCGAGCGCTGATATGACCCTATCCTACACACGAGGGGCTGAAGCCGCTCGGACAAATGGGGCGGTTCGCCGCGCCCCCGATGGCTAAACCGAACTTCCTTCTTTCGGAGAGTGTGAAGTGGCAGGAACAGTAGGGACAGAAGCACGAGACTGGTCCCAAACGTAGCCATGTAATCCGGAAATTTGGACTTGTACTCGCGGCGGTGTTGTGCCAATGCGTTGCCATGTATATCGAAGCTGTTCCGAATCGGAACTCGCCTCCCGCCATTCTGCTGCGCGAGAGTTACCGCCAGGATGGCAAGGTCCGTAAGCGCACGATCTGCAACCTCTCCGATTGGCCCGCCGAGCACGTTGAAGGCCTGCGCGGTGTTCTCAAAGGCGGCGTTGTCATTCCGGCCGAGCGGGATGCGTTCACCATCACCCGCAGTCTGCCGCACGGGCACGTTGCAGCAGCGCTCGGGACTGCCCGCAAGATAGGGCTTGATCGGATGCTCGGCGATCGCGAGCGATACCGTGATCTTGCCCTCGCGCTGATGATCGGGCGCATTATCGAGCCGGCATCCAAGCTCGCCACCGCTCGTGCACTTTCCTCCGCCACGGCTGCATCGAGCCTTGGCGAAATGCTTGGCCTCGGTGAGGTCGACGAGGACGAACTCTATGCCGCACTGGACTGGCTGCTGGAACGCCAGCCTGCCATCGAGACAGCCTTAGCCAAGCGCCAACTCAGCGATGGCACACTGGTGTTATATGATGTCTCGTCAAGCTACATGGAAGGCCGCTGCTGCCCGCTCGCCCAGCGTGGCTACAGCCGCGACGGCAAGAAGGGCACGCTGCAAATCATATACGGCCTACTCTGCGCTCCCGATGGCTGTCCGATCGCCATCGAGGTGTTTGAGGGCGATACCGCCGATCCGATTACGCTTGCCAATCAGATCGAAAAGCTGAAGCGGCGGTTCCATCTCGACCACGTGGTCATGGTCGGTGACCGTGGCATGATCACCCAAGCACGCATCACCAATGACGTTAAATCGGCAGGCTTCGACTGGATCACGGCACTGCGCGCGCCGGCGATCAAGGCGTTGATGGAAACCGGCGCTTTGCAACTCTCGCTGTTCGATCAGCGCGACTTGGCCAGTATCACGGCGCCCGAATTTCCGGGTGAGCGCCTGATCGTTTGCCGTAATCCCGATCTCGCCGTCGAGCGCGCCCGCAAGCGGGAGGATCTGCTGGCCGCCACCGAACGTGACCTCTCCCGTATCCAGATCGCGGTCGCTCGCAAGCGCAATCCCCTCCGGGGCGCTGCGCGGATCGCACTCGCGGTTGGCGCGGTGATCAACAAGCACAAGGTAGGCAAGCATTTTGTCATCGAGATCACCGATACCGTCTTCAGCTTCGCCCGCAAGACCGCCGAGATCGTCGCTGAAGCAGCAACCGATGGCGTCTATGTCGTGCGCACCAGCCTGCCGGAAAGCGCGCTCGATGACACCACGACCGTGCGAAGCTACAAGTCGCTTGCGCTTGTGGAGCGGGCCTTTCGCTGCATCAAAACCGTCGATCTGCAGATCAGGCCTGTCCATCATTGGCTGGCAGACCGCGTGCGGGCCCACGTCTTCCTGTGCATGTTAGCCTACTACCTCGAATGGCATATGCGGACCTGCCTGGCGCCAATGCTGTTCGATGACGCCGATAGGGAAGCGGCCGAAGCCTTGCGAGACAGCGTAGTGTCGGAAGCGCAACGTTCCCCGGCTGCCATCGCCAAGCAGACCACAGGGCTCACCACGGACGGCCTGCCGGTGCATAGCTTCCGTTCATTGCTCGGCGATCTGGCAACCGTAGTGCGCAACACCATCACCACCGCGATCACACCGGACTATCGCCTTACCGTCGTCACAAGGCCAACACCGCTGCAGCAGAAGGCATTCAATCTCCTCGGCGTCAACTGTAGCCAGTAATCCACAGGTCGCGAGACAGAATGTATAGATGCTTCAGTAACTTGCGTGTCTCGAGGCTAGGAAGTTCGGCTTAAGCCAATGGCACGACATGGTCAGCAAGACCCGCCAGCAGGTAAGTCGATGACTGCGGACCCTACAACTGTGCCGAGCGCAAAAGCAGCCCAGCGCGAAGCCAGGCGCCCGCCGGGACGCTTCTCGGAGCTGTTTTCCGCCGGAGCGCCGGTATCTGCGATATAGCGCCTGGCCTGAAGCCGATCGTCGCGCATTGGAGACGGCGATCGCACCCCTCGGCCCATTCGACCCGCCGCGCGCGGCTGCCCACTGGCGGCCCGATACCGTGCGCATGCGCTGCCGGGCCTACTCGCGCTACCTCAGCTGGTTGCGCCGCCAGGGGCTTCTTGTCGCCGAGGAAACGCCTGCCGAACGTCTGACTCCCGAGCGGCTCACCGGGTACCTGCAAGCATTTCGACACACCCAGTCGCTGTGCAGTGTTGATCAGTCACTGCTGGAGCTGCGGTCCATCATGCAGGCCCTGGCGCCGGAGCAGGACTGGCGCTGGATCAGCAAGCATCCGCTGCGGCCGCGCCGGGCGGAGGTGAAGGCTTCGAAGCGGCCGAAGAAGGTATTCTCGCCGGTGGAGCTGGTCGGCCGTGCCCTAGACATAATGGACGATCTTGAGACGAAGGAAATATCCACACGGAAATGCATTCTATTTCGCGATTCGCTGATGGCTGCGCTGATGTGCCTGGTGCCGCTGCGGCGGAAGAACCTGGCCGAGATCCGGATCGGCACGCACCTCATCATCGACGGCGAGGTAATTCGCCTCAATTTTGAGGAGACGAAAACCAGCGCGCTGATCGCCACGATCCTTCCACGCTACATGCACCGCTACGTCAATTCGTACCTGACCCGCTACCGCGAATTCCTGCGACGGGGCAGGACCACGTCGGCCCTATGGGTCGCGTTTAAGGATAAGGATCTCGACTACGTCGGGGTCGGCCACGCGTTCGACCGCATGGGCCGCTTGGTGTTCGGACACCCGATCACTGCGCACATGTTCCGCTACTCGGTCGCGACCGCGATCATGACGCGCGACCCCAGGCGCGGCATCGTCGCTGCTGGCACGCTCGGCCACAAAGGCCTGCGGACACTGACCGAGTATTACGACCAATCGGGCCATGCAGGCGCTCATAACGAATGGGCAAGGATCAGAAGGGCTATCCAGCGGCTCGGATGAGCGTTTGAATGGCTATTCCAGTACTGGCGGCTCGGTGTTTATGCAGGTGCCCGTCCGATCCGATGACGCTCCCGCCCCACCTCAGACCTCCGGTCCTAATGGATGAATGGCGGACCTTGGCGACAAGCGGAACGGCCACTTTCGGCTACGCAGCCCAGCGGAGCGGACGCCGATGTCAGGCTAGGAAGCGGCGGCCAGCGACCCAAGTCAGTCGCAGAGAACGCAAACTTACGATCCCCAAAGCCGACGAAGACCACCTTAACCCTCGCAATGCTAAGGTGGGACGCCTGAACTCAGTACGAGCGCGTCAGCACCGGCTTATCCGAGCATACCACTAAGCGCTTCGATCCCCGCGTCATCGCGACATAGAGATTGCGGGCATCGTGGTCCGAAGCATTCAGGATGACCGACGTGTCGGCTTCCAATCCCTTGAGCAGAAGAGTGCTGCCGACGGCCCGCTTCGGAAGCGGCCGACCGAGTAGCCGGTTCTGCTCCCGGGCACGGACGGCGGCATCGTAGAAGCTGTTGCCTTCAGTACCGTCGCAGGATTGCAAGGCCGTGATCCCGGCTCTCAGGACCGCCGGCCGGTGTGTCCGCACGCCGCCTTGCCTTGAAAGCTCGGAGAGAAGCGCGACCGCAGAAGGAGACGGGCATGCCTTGAAGCGAAGGGCGGCTTGCTCCGCATCACTGGCCTCCCTGCGCGCTGTGCCCCGTTCCAGCGCCTCGACACGTCTCATCAGATCGGGCGCCCCGACATTCCTCATCACGGCACCCGCGAATGACACGACCCCCGCGCAAGCGCGTCCGAGCGGCTAAAATCGAGGTCGCGCGCAAAACCAACCATATCGCGGAGATCGACGGCCTCGACGGTCACCGCGCCAGGTATCTGACTTGCGAATTCCTGCTGGCTGGCCGGTCGCTGGCCGTCACCGATGACTAGCACTGACCCGTCGCGTTCGACTGCGCGAATGCTTGCTGCCCTGATTTGACGGACTCGGTCTTCGGTGCCATCGAGATGGATCCAGCTCACCTCCGGCGGCGCTGCACTCAAATCTATCGCCAACCCCTCTTCCAGCGCCCGGCGCATATCGAGCAGCCATCGGCCAAACTTCTCAGTGCCGACGTTCTTCCACCGCCATGGCGTCGTGAGTTCTCCCGCCAGCGGGAAATGCGTGCAGACGTGTTTGCCCCAGTCGGCCAGCTCGTTGCCTTGCCAGCCGAATATGGCCTGCATCGGGTCGCCCAGCACGCAGACAGGGAAGGCCGGGGCTGTAAAATAGACGATGGCGTGCTGCGGGATCGAACAGTCCTGATATTCGTCGACAATCAGGCGGCTGAAACTCGCCGCGAGGATATCCAGAACATGGCCACTCTTAAGCAGCTGCCACGCCGCATCCCTGATCGCCGGATAGTCCTGACTTGGATTGGCCAGCTTCAGGATGGCCGGATCGGTCCCGCTGCGCGCTGGAAACATGCCGACCAGCCGCATCGCCCAGCCGTCGATCGTCGTGAGGCGATAGGCGCGGGGAGGCACGCCCGCCTTGTCCAGCCTGCCACGCAGCGCCGCGACGCCCGCGTTCGTGTGCGTCAGGATGAGGATCGGCTTCGCCGCGCCATGCCGCTTCAATGCTCTGGCGATCAGGTAGGTTTTCCCGCAGCCGGCGGGCGCAGTCACCGTCCCCCGCGTGATCGCCAGCAGGTCGATCCCGGGATCAGCCATTGGTCCACGCGAACACATCGGCTAGAATCGTCGCGAAACCCTCATCGACCCTCTCACCAGCCAGATCCGGGCCAACGATGTTGCGAGCGACGTCTTCCATCCACGAAACCGACTTGAACCATCCCGCCTTCTTTCTCCGCGCTGCCTTGCCCAGAGCCGCTCGCGTTTCCGCCGGAGGGGTGCCGAACAGCAATTCTCCCTGAACTTCCTCCAGATTCACCTTGCCGCCAGTTGCGGATTTGATGTGATCGTCAATCAGTAAGTCGCCATGCAGCTCAATCGCATAATCGAGCATCTTGCTGACTGCCGCGTGCGAGAGGCTGGCAAAGAGCTCGTCTTCAAGAGCCCGGTCTTGCCGCCATGAAAATGCCCTGCCTCCAGCGTCGGTGAATGTCTTCTCGATAGCGGCAGTGGGCTTCTTGTCGTCATCGCGCAATACGGCGACCCGATAACCGAGTTTCCGGAGGACTTGAGCCCGCTCGAACGGTCTATCCGCACTTCCGCCGCCGCAATCAACCAAAGCGATACCGCGCGCCGAGATTGATGGCTGGCCTTGAGCGACCAGATATTGATCCAGGCCGCGCATTAGCCCGACCTCGCTGGCCCCTTCGCACACAATTACCGACGACGCCAAGAACGCGTCGGGGTGGACCCGGATCGTGCCTTGAATGTCGTCATCAGTGCCGACACTGGTCGCGGCGTGTTGCCCGGCAGCCTCGCGCAGCACGAATAGCTGCGCGCCGGACAATTCGCGGAGCGCAACCGGCGAATGCGTGGTCATGAAGGTTTGGAGCGGTGGCTCTTTTTCCTTGGCGCCGAGCGAACCCAGGAACCGGATAATCCGGTGCGGTTCAAGGCCGTGCTCAAGCTCATCGACTAGAAGTATGGCCGTTTGCGCTGCTGCCTTGCGCTGAAGCCCTGCGATGAGAAGCCGCGTTGACCCTATCCCAAGACCGCGCAACGGCACCCCGTCTTCGTCATGGAGAGATATGGTGCCCCCAGCAAAACTGGCCGTATGGGCATCGAGTAGCGCGCGCACCTTGCTGCCCACATCGATGCCGAGCTCAGCCGCGGCTTCGCCGACAAGGCGCAGCGTCTCCGCTAGCCGCTCCTATTCACCAAGCGCTGTGAAAAATGGCTGAGTTGCACCGCCGCGAATTCGGGCAGCCTCGGCCGTTGCGCCTGTTTCATCGCGATCGGACCGGATTGTTGGTTGGGGTTGATGGGAAACGGGTTCGACGGGGCGCCTGCCCCGCGGTCTATGGAGCGGCCGGCACCAAGCTGTGGGCGAGGTCGCGGAACAATGCTGCCTCAGGGCAGGAGGCAGCGAAAGCGACGCGCACACGGGAAGCGGTCTCGATTACCCGTGCAGCGACCTTCATCAGCCGCAGCCGAATGGTGGTGAACTCGGCGGTGGTCAGCGCGTGTGCCTTGGGGATGCCGTCGCGCACGTTGAGTAACAGCCAATAAGCTGCGGTGTGAAGGATGAGCCGCATCTGATTGGCAAGCGGTGCCCGACATGAGGTGCGGTCGGAGGCAAGTTGGCTCTTGTGAAGTTTGATCAGGTTTTCCGCCTGGCCGCGCTCACAATAAAGCGTATCATACAGCCACTCAGCGCTGCCCGTGGTGATGTTGCTGACCACGAAGCGGATGTCGAGGCCGAGAGTGGACGCCTCGATGCGGGCCGCGATACGACGCGAACGCGACCAGGATTTGGCCCGATACTGTGTTTCGGTGTAGCGCCGCAGCAGCGGGGAATCGGCTTCGGCGCGACGGACACGAACGTCGTCAGCTGCCGGCTCGACCAGGCGGTGCAGCACGTCGTTGCCGGACAGGCCGAAGACGTAGCGAATACCCTCCGCTTCGCACCAGTCCATCACCTCTGGTCGGCCGTAATGGCTGTCACCGCGGATGGTGATGCGCGTGTTCGGCCAATGCCGTCTGATCTCGCGCAGCAGGCGCCGCAGGTGACGGCGGACTTCCTTCCCCGATGGGGTTTTGCCGGGCCGCAGCAGCACCGCCACCGGCCGCGCCGTGGCAGTGTCATAGATATGGATCGGTAGAAAGCAGCGCTCGTTGTAATGGGCATTGAACAACGACAGCTGCTGATATCCATGCACCACGTCCACGGTGTCGTCGATATCAAGCGTGACCGCCTCTGGCGGCACTGCATAGCTGGCGCAGTAGAGGCCAATCATCGCCCGCATCATTCGGATGATCTCGCGCAGGCTGGGGGCGTTCTCCCACCGCGACATGGTCGGCTGCGAGCACAAATCGCGGCCGCTGGCGGGCAGCTTGCCGCAAGCCAGTTTGAAGGCCGGGTCGCGGCGCAGGTGATCGAGGTCGTCGGCGTCCTCGTAGCCGCAGGCGATCGCCAGAATGCGCGCACGCAGGATGTCACTCAGCTCGATGCACGATCCGGCCTGGATCGCGATGATCGGCAATCTCCGCCGCCAGTCGATTACAGATGCCCAGACGTCGTTCCGCCCGCGCCAGCAAGATGACGCCGCCATCTGACGTGATCCGTCCGCCATCGAATGCCGCGGTGACTTTCTTGCCTGCAACGGCTGGCAATGCGAACGGCTCGGTCGTATCCTCGTGCATGGCGGGTGTGGCACCGGTGAGATTGCGATTCGGATGGCGTCAGGCACCCAATTCGTAAGTCACAATCACCACCTTACGCGACACCCGCCGACGAATCCCTGCTATGCGATGAATAAGACAGGCTAGCTGCACGCCAGCGTCGTCGCCGAATGTCTCCCGGGCATGGCGCGCCGCCTGCACGAGCGCGGCCGATGCATCCGCCTTCTCATCCGTCAGCTTGTTGAGGACAGATCCCCGGCGCCATCCAAAATTTGATTCCGCCAAGGCGACGATCCGCGTCGGGGCTAGTTCGACCCGGTCGGCCCAAGCGAGGTCTCGCGTGACATTCTGTGCCTTCGCCCGGTCGGAAATCAGCGTCCAAACGGGCTCCAGATCGCCGAGCACCGTGAGATTGAGGGTGAGGACCGTCTCAAGACCCCTCTCCGGTTCATCCTCGATCTCGCCTGTTTCCGACCTAAACCCGCGAAGGAAGAGGCCGTAAGTGTCGAAATTCTTAAGGGCGTCGTCGAGCGCCCCGATCGTCAGGCTAATGCTGATCGGCTGTTTGACGACAAGTTTGAAGAAATCGGCGTCGGAAAACTGCGCGTTGCGGCGTGCACCCAGGCAGAGGTCGATGGCGCCAAGGACGGTCGACTTGCCACTATCGCCCGGCCCGATCAGGCAATTGATTCCGGGCGCGGGCAGCCAGCTTAGGGACCGGATGCCCCTGAAGTTCGCAATCTCAATTTTTCGGATACGCGCCATGGTCTCGGCCCAGCAAATTCGCCCAATGCGCTATACCATGCTGCTCTACCAAATGAGTGGGCTTCAGGCGGGCCGGCTGGGTGCTCATCCGTCTACTACGCTGTCCCGGACGGATCGGAAACCATCCATCGCGGCCGGGATCGCCCGCGGAAGAGACGTCCGCTTTGAGGGAGCGGCGCCAGTCGGACTGATGACCGAAATGGGCGCAAAGCGGCCCTTAACGTACCAGCTCACTACGTCCGCCCTCCACCCGCTACGGACAATCGGTCGGACGAACACGGACCGACGACGGTGGATGCGACGGTGGCTTTCGCAGGAAGCCGGGTTCGTGCAATGCTACGATGCGGAGCCGTCAGGGGCCGCATATGGAGAAAACCATGCACGTCGGACGATCGCCGTGGAGCCGACGGGCGGCGTAGGTACCAGCGCGGCATGAGCGCGTATGCCCGGGCAGACTTGACCATCGTCCACGCCGCACCGCGCCGGAGGATGCCGGCCTTCCTGATCCTATTCGTCGTCCCCAGCGTGGCACAGTCGGTCCTGCTCACCGTCGTCCCACTTGAGGCGCTGCGGTTGCTGGGAACCGCCCGTGCGGTGACGCTGCTCTACATTGCCGCCGGTCTGGCCGCCGTGACGGCGCGCCTCAGCATTCCTTTACTGACAGAGTTGATGCGGCGGCGGTTCGTGCTCAGCCTCGGCGCATCGCTGCTGATTATCAGGACCCGTGCTGCTGACGAGGGGCGCTTTGTCGGAATTTGCCTGTGGTCTGGCGCTCAGCAGCTTTGCCTTCGCGTGCATCGAGGTCACCAGCAACCTTTATTTGCTCGACCACATCCCACGCCAGCAGCTGCGGCGTTTCGAGCCGAGACGCATTTTCGCCTGTGCCGTTCCTCTGACCTTTGGTCCCTGGTTCGGTGTCTGTCTCCAACAGGGCGTTGCCTTCGCGGCGCCGTTCGCTGTCGCCGCCGTCGCGGCAATGCTACTGCTCGTCCTGTTCTGGTGCCTGCACCTGACGGAGTTGGCGCCGTCCTGCCGCAAGCCGCCGAACCCGCTGCGCTACGTGCCACGTTTCTTCGCCCAGCCTCGGCTGCGCTTGGCTTGGGGCTTGGCGGGTGCACGCTCAGCCTGGTGGAGCATCTTCTACATCTACACGCCGATTTTTGCCGTGGTGTCCGGGCTCGGTGCTGAGGCGGGCGGCGCCATCGCCTCAATCGGCACCGCCTGGATCTTCCTGGTGCCGCTATGGGGCTGGGTTGGCCGGCGCTATGGGCTTCGACCGCTACTGATTGCCGGCTATGGGACTGCAGGTCTGATGACCGTAGCCACCGCCGCGGCAGTTCACCTGCCTTGGGTGGGCGCCGTAGCACTCGTGCTGGCTGGATTCGGCGCAGAAATGATCGATGGCGCCGGCAATCTGCTGTTCCTGCGTGCCGTCCATCCGTACGAGCGTTCCGAGATGACGACTTTATTCGTCAGCTATCGTGATGTCGCGCAGCTTGGTCCGCCCCTGTTCTGCGCACCGCTGCTGTCGGTGTTCGCGCTGCCATCTGTGTTCGCCGCCGCGGCCCTCATGATGCTCGGATGCGCAGCGCTGGCACGTTACATCCCCCGTCGGCTGTGAAGGTGCGACGACCTGCAGATCTGCACCTGGGACGCCGTGCTTCCGCCGGCATCTGCGTCCCGCCACTGAACTGCTGGGGATTAACTGCCGGCTCTGGCATGTCCTTTCGAACGAATGAGTTCAGGGAGCCATCATTTCAATGACATCACCGGGCGAACCGCCAACGTGGTGCGCATCCTTAGCAAGTTAGACCGAACTTCCTTCTTTCGGAGAGTGTGAAGTGGCAGGAACAGTAGGGACAGAAGCACGAGACTGGTCCCAAACGTAGCCATGTAATCCGGAAATTTGGACTTGTACTCGCGGCGGTGTTGTGCCAATGCGTTGCCATGTATATCGAAGCTGTTCCGAATTGGAACTCGCCTCCCGCCATTCTGCTGCGCGAGAGTTACCGCCAGGATGGCAAGGTCCGTAAGCGCACGATCTGCAACCTCTCCGATTGGCCCGCCGAGCACGTTGAAGGCCTGCGCGGTGTTCTCAAAGGCGGCGTTGTCATTCCGGCCGAGCGGGATGCGTTCACCATCACCCGCAGTCTGCCGCACGGGCACGTTGCAGCAGCGCTCGGGACTGCCCGCAAGATAGGGCTTGATCGGATGCTCGGCGATCGCGAGCGATACCGTGATCTTGCCCTCGCGCTGATGATCGGGCGCATTATCGAGCCGGCATCCAAGCTCGCCACCGCTCGTGCACTTTCCTCCGCCACGGCTGCATCGAGCCTTGGCGAAATGCTTGGCCTCGGTGAGGTCGACGAGGACGAACTCTATGCCGCACTGGACTGGCTGCTGGAACGCCAGCCTGCCATCGAGACAGCCTTAGCCAAGCGCCATCTCAGCGATGGCACACTGGTGTTATATGATGTCTCGTCAAGCTACATGGAAGGCCGCTGCTGCCCGCTCGCCCAGCGTGGCTACAGCCGCGACGGCAAGAAGGGCACGCTGCAAATCATATACGGCCTACTCTGCGCTCCCGATGGCTGTCCGATCGCCATCGAGGTGTTTGAGGGCGATACCGCCGATCCGATTACGCTTGCCAATCAGATCGAAAAGCTGAAGCGGCGGTTCCATCTCGACCACGTGGTCATGGTCGGTGACCGTGGCATGATCACCCAAGCACGCATCACCAATGACGTTAAATCGGCAGGCTTCGACTGGATCACGGCACTGCGCGCGCCGGCGATCAAGGCGTTGATGGAAACCGGCGCTTTGCAACTCTCGCTGTTCGATCAGCGCGACTTGGCCAGTATCACGGCGCCCGAATTTCCGGGTGAGCGCCTGATCGTTTGCCGTAATCCCGATCTCGCCGTCGAGCGCGCCCGCAAGCGGGAGGATCTGCTGGCCGCCACCGAACGTGACCTCTCCCGTATCCAGATCGCGGTCGCTCGCAAGCGCAATCCCCTCCGGGGCGCTGCGCGGATCGCACTCGCGGTTGGCGCGGTGATCAACAAGCACAAGGTAGGCAAGCATTTTGTCATCGAGATCACCGATACCGTCTTCAGCTTCGCCCGCAAGACCGCCGAGATCGTCGCTGAAGCAGCAACCGATGGCGTCTATGTCGTGCGCACCAGCCTGCCGGAAAGCGCGCTCGATGACACCACGACCGTGCGAAGCTACAAGTCGCTTGCGCTTGTGGAGCGGGCCTTTCGCTGCATCAAAACCGTCGATCTGCAGATCAGGCCTGTCCATCATTGGCTGGCAGACCGCGTGCGGGCCCACGTCTTCCTGTGCATGTTAGCCTACTACCTCGAATGGCATATGCGGACCTGCCTGGCGCCAATGCTGTTCGATGACGCCGATAGGGAAGCGGCCGAAGCCTTGCGAGACAGCGTAGTGTCGGAAGCGCAACGTTCCCCGGCTGCCATCGCCAAGCAGACCACAGGGCTCACCACGGACGGCCTGCCGGTGCATAGCTTCCGTTCATTGCTCGGCGATCTGGCAACCGTAGTGCGCAACACCATCACCACCGCGATCACACCGGACTATCGCCTTACCGTCGTCACAAGGCCAACACCGCTGCAGCAGAAGGCATTCAATCTCCTCGGCGTCAACTGTAGCCAGTAATCCACAGGTCGCGAGACAGAATGTATAGATGCTTCAGTAACTTGCGTGTCTCGAGGCTAGGAAGTTCGGGTTAGAGAGGGCAAGGGCTTCCAGGCTGCATCAGAACATGTAGGTCACGGCTATTGTTTAGCGCGCAACATTGCCGAGCGGAATCCTCAGCACAATTCTCGGCACCAGCTCGATCGGGTCGGTGCCCTTTGTCATGAGGTAAAACAGGTTGCTGTGCGGCTTCGTCCGGCAAAGTGCGCCGGGGCGCGGATCGAGACCGACGCGCCCAAGTGACAGGCTTGGGCCCGAATCGCTCTGCGCTTTCGGCGGGTTCGCCGTTAGGCAAAGCGGGGTTCCGGCGACAGCGGGGGCGATCATCAGAATCGCCGGGATCGCGAATGCTGGGGCCGGTTTCGGATCACGCGGGCGATTCCACCGGCGGTGCAAAGGATCAATCCGGTCTCCTGGAGTCTTCCCCACCGCTCGCCTCTCCTGCTGAACAGTTGCAACCATGGCCGGGGCCGGGTCGGAGTCCGCACAAACCACCGCGAGATGATACCCGCGCGGGTGATAGCTTCAAGGCGCGACTGTTCGCGCTTGCCGGCTCCCGCTGCGGGGTTTGCGATTCCAACCCTGCGGCCGCACGCTGCATCAGCATGGCAACACATGCAACCAAATAATCGCCGGCGTCCTGCAGTCGCATATTTTTCTTGATCGGAACGGTCGCCCTCTCCTTTCCCGCGCATGCTCGCGAGGGCATCGCATGTGGTGGTCGGGAATGACGGCAGCGCCACGTGCGGACCGGTTACCGTGGGGATGACGCATCCACCTTAAGGGCACCCGCGCAGGCCCGCTAATCTCTCAGATGGAGCCTTGTCATTTTCCTTGCGGACCGCCACGACCCGCGCTATCACGGTCGCGTGAGCGCGGTGGATCCTCGCTCGGTGACCACAGTCCGCGCGCCCGCTCACCCAAAGCCCCCAGCCTGTTCCACCGGCCCAACGGCTCTCGTGGGTCGCAGAGGAATGCCGCATGTCCCTTTGTCCCTCAATTGTCACAATGCGATCCTGCGCAGCCCGCGCTTGTCCTCCTGCCGTCAAGCCCGTCGCCATCGCAATGGCTGCACATGCCACCGAGAACGGCACTGTATGCGCTTCGTACGCGGAAATTGAAGAGTGGTCCGGCATCTCGAACCATGCGGTGGGGCGCGCGCTGCAGCAACTCAAAGAAATCGGCATCCTGACGGTCATCGCCGGCACATTCCCCTGCGAAAAGCGAACCTACCGGATCACCACGGAGGTCGGCCATGGGTGAGGAGCTGGCCAACACCATGATGCGGCTGCCGCTTCCCACGTCCGCACATCGGGTCGCCCTAGCAATGGCACAGCGCGCCAACGCCAACGGCGAGGTGCGCGGGTCGCGATCCGAAATCAGCCATTGGGCCGAGGTGTCGGCGAAGTCCGTCGAGCGTGCCCTGCGCGAGCTGCGTAGGCTGGGCATCCTGACCGTCGTCAGTGGTTTCGAACGTTCGAAGATGACCTACCGGATTTCGGCCGATGTGACGCCAGTGACGCCAGTGACGCCAGCGACGCCAGCGACGGCAGATTTGACGCCAGATTTGACGCCAGTGACCCCAGATTTGACGCCAGATGACGCCAGTTTGGCGCCAGTGACGGCAGATGCGACGCCAGATCTGGCGTCAAACGATTTCCAGGCCCCTCCCCCTCCCCGCCTTCCCTCTCCCCAGGTTTCGCCCCTTCTCCTTTCCCCCCACACCCCCCTATCTACATCCCCATTTCCTACCCCCTCTCCCATCCACCCCACCCCCACCGGTGCGCGCGGCGGCGAGGGTTGCCCTGCAGAGAGCCTGCTGTTGCAGGACAAACAAAACCTGCCTGTGCAGGACTGCGAACTTTTCCCGCAGGACGAGAATACCCCTACGGGGACAGGGGCTGAGCGGGGCAAGCGCCGGAAGGCGGCAGGGCGGAAATCCAATCCCGAGCTGGCGGACGAGATGGCCCGGGTCTGGAACCAGGCCGTGGGCGACTGCCCGGGCTTTCGGCAGGTCCGCCTGATTGACGACAAAACCCGGCGCCAGGCGGCCAAGACGCTGGCCGGCGAGCCGTTCGGCGGCGACCTGGGGGCCTGGGACGCCTACTGCCGGCGGATGACCCAGAGCGCCTTCCTGCGCGGCGACGAAGGCCGTGACGGCGATCATGCGAACTGGAAGCCGAGCTTCGCCTGGGCGGTCAAGCCGGCCACCGTGGCGAAGATGGAAAACGATGATTACCGCTGTGACGAAGCGCCGGCGCAGGACGACAACGACGGCTACGGGCCGCCGGAAATGCATCCCGAGAACGATCCGATTTTCGGGCGCATGAACCGGATCAAGGGCGCGATGCTGGAAATCGCGTTGAAGGACCGCAACGATCCGCGCATTCCCGTCCTGGTCGCGGCGCTGCGGCAGGAGGGCAAGCGCATCGTCCAGGAGCACCCGGAGTGCGCCCAGTGGATCGGGCCGGCGGACATCGCCCCGTGATCGAAGTCGGTTCGCAGGATACCCTCGAAGCCGTCCTGGACCGCGCCGGGATCAGCCTGCGGTGCCCACCGCAGGGCGGCAAGACCTACGGCGGCCACCGCAGCCATCTGTTCTGCCCGAAGTGCAACGGCGGGGCGAAGCGCGAGAAGAACTTCTTCGTCACCATCGACGACGACGCCACGGGCGCGACCTGGATTTGCTGGCGCAGCAACAGCTGCGGCTATGCGGACGGGTTTCGCCTGCACGGCGCCCCGGCGCCAGAGAAGGGGCGCCGCAAGCCAATCCGCCGTCCGGACCCTGAGCCGAACCCTGAGCTGCCGGACAAGCTCGTGGAATACTTCGCCGGCTTCGGGATCAGCCGGCAGACGCTGGAAGCGTTCGGGATTTACCGCACCGAGCGGCTGATGCCGGTGCTGAGCGATGACGGCGTGCAGACCAGGGAAACGGCCCGGCGGCCCTGCATCGCTTACCCCTACGTGCGCGACGGCGAGCTTTGCCCTGCAGGAGGCCGGCGTTGGTTGCAGGACAAACAACACATGCCTGTCCCTGCGCGGCGACGAAGATTGCGCCGATGGCCCTGCGAATTGCAAACCGAGCTTCACTTGGGCGGCTACGCTGAAGTGGCTTCGGGCCCATGCCGCCAGGCAAGTTCGCGTCCCGCGCCGAACGCGTATCGGTCTCGGTTTCCGGCGTGAGGTGGCGCGAGGACGTAGACAATGCGGTCGAATGGCTGGACAGGGTGTGGATCGCAATCTCCGGCCTTCGCTGTCGAGCGGCGGGATGCTCGATGTGCTCGTTAATTACCTGAAGCACTGGCCGAGTGACTGCCGAGCACGGGGAATGATGCTGATCCTGGACGAAGCGCAGAGGGGGTGCGACGCATCAGGCTGATGTTCCCGTTCGAGCGCAGCAGTGTGGTGCATGAGATTTAGAGATTGTCGAAGACGCTGGGGGCGGGGCTGCCGGTGGGGGCGGGGCTGACCTCCGACGATGTGGCTGCGCAAGCCGATGCACACGAGTTCCTGTTCTACACAACGCATGTGAACGATCCCCTGCCGGCCGCGGTTGGCCTGAAGGTACTGGAAATAGTGCAGCGCGATGGACTGGCGGAGCGGGCGAAGGTGGTGGGCGCGCGACTGGCGGCAGGGCTGCGGGGATTGCAGCAGCGCTACGAGTGCGTCGGGGACGTGCGGACGGGGCCTGCTGATGGGCCTGGAATTCCGCTCAGTCGGCGGGCGGAATGCCGCGGCGATTTCCGATGCGGTGACGGATGTGGCGCTGGAGCTTGGGTATCAGCGAACATCCTACGCGCGGTGGCATGCGCCCCGGCGCTCTAATCGGGAACAAAACGCGCAAAAGAGCCCGCTCCACTATGTGCGTCACGGTCGCGCCTGCCCTGCGGCAGCTCCTGCCCGAACGTTAAGGCCGAAGCGTAGCGAACCTGAACGAGCTACCGAGCTGCGCGCCGAAGGTAACGCCGCGCCGATCGAGGACCTGCAACACCAAGTGCAGGAGATTCACTCCGTGACCCGTGGTGAGATGTCCTCCCGACAAGCCGGGTTCGTGACGCCACCACGCTAGCTCTGGGAAGCGCTCAACGGGATCGGTTCACCCGCCCAGCGTTCCTGAGCCAAACCGGTCATCGCATAGGCAACTGATATTAGTTTTAAGTCCCCATAAAAATTGCGGCAGCTTGGTTTTTACAACACAAAATCATTCCCAAATTCGACATGCATGTGGTACCTGAAGCACCATGATGGCGACGCGAACCAAAGGGAGAGAATGCATCCAAATCGCTTTTCAAGCTCGCCACGCAGCCACACACAACAGACAAGGATCAATAATGCAAACTGACGATGAAACTGAGCAGCTGGTTGCAATTCGCAAGCGCGAGGTCTTGAGATTGATCCCGAGACTGCCGAGATCGACTGGTGCTACGGCCCGATTGTGGATCCATATGGCGAATGGCCGAACATTCCAGAGGAATACGACACAATCGGTCGGCTATATTTTGCTCGGCGCCCGGGCAGCGATGTTTGGGTCTCTTTTTACGATCTACCGACGCAGACGCTAGAGAGGATCAGGGAAAAATATGATCGCTAATGTAGCGCCAGCCAAATTTCCACTAGTTGCGAGCACGCCAGCTGGGGCGGGTGCAGGTGACGCGTGGCGCTGGTCGAGCGTGGGCGCGAGGTTGCGGTGCATGCGCAATTTCTGGGATCGCAACCGCCTGTTTCGTGTAGGCACAATGCGGAAATCAACGCAATCACGTGTTGACCCTGGGCAGCATCGATACCCGCCAGGGTCGGATTGTGATAACGGACAATGGCCCGGTAGCACTTCCGAACCGCTGACTGATATCCCCGCCAGTGCGGCGGGGATTGTTTATCGTGAGACGCAGCGAAATAGCGGCTGCTCCAGCTACGTGGTGATGGCCAAGCTATGGCGGGTGGCTGAAGGGTGCGCCACGTCGCAAAGGCGGTCTGTCGCGCGAGCCGCATCACCATCAAGGCGGCCTTCGAGCGTGCAGGCCAACGGCTCTCGCCAAGGCTCGTGCCACCTGACACACTGCGAATCTCCGGGGGGCTGTCAGATTTAGCTGTCGGAAGATCCCGGCCGCTGCGTAATTCCCTCGGACACCGAGGTGCAGACCTCTTAAGCCCAGTTCTGCTGCTATCTCCGTCGGAGTTCGATTCTTGACCACCCTGCGACAAGTGGCCGCCCGCGAAGTCATCGCCGGGATGGTCGAGCGGGTCAGCTTTCACAACGGGGATAACGGCTTCTGCGTCCTGCGCGTGAAGGCACGGGGACAGCGTGACCTTGCCACCGTGGTGGGCCACGCCGCAGCGATCTCCGCCGGCGAGTTCATCCAAGCCAGTGGGAGATGGACCAACGACCGCACTCATGGCATCCAGTTCAAGGCGGCATTTCTGAAATCCAGCCAGCCCACAACACTCGACGGCATCGAACGCTACCTCGGGTCGGGGATGATCCGCGGCATTGGACCCGTTTACGCCAAAAAGCTCGTGGGCGCGTTCGGCGATGCAGTCTTCGACCTGATCGAGCAACGGCCGGATAAGCTGCGTGAGGTGACCGGCATCGGTCCCAAGCGGGCGGCGCAGATCGTCGCCGGCTGGGCCGAGCAGAAAGTCGTGCGCGAGATCATGTTGTTCCTGCACAGCCATGGCGTGGGCACGTCGCGCGCAGTCCGGATCTATAAAACCTATGGCAATGACGCATTGCAGGTTATCAGCGAGAATCCCTACCGGCTCGCCCGGGACATCCGGGGGATCGGCTTCGTCACGGCCGACCGGTTGGCCGCCAAGCTCGGAATTGAGAAGACCGCCAGCGTGCGGGTACGCGCCGGGATCAGCTACGCGCTGGCCGAAGCAGCTGATGAGGGACACTGTGGCCTGCCATTGGATGAACTGGTTCAGCTCGCGGCCAAGCTGATCGAGGTGCCGGACCAGCTGATCGAGCAGGCAATTGCGGACGAGCTGGCTGCAGGCGATGTGGTTGCCGACACCGTTGAGGGCAGGAACTGCATCTTCCTCGCCCGGCTGCACCGCGCAGAGCGTGATATGGGCGAACGGCTGCACACACTGACCGCCGGCCCGCCGCCATGGCCGACAATTGACCCGGACAAGGCCATTCCCTGGGTCGAGGCTCGGACCAGAACAAAGCTGGCCCCAACACAGCAGGAAGCGATCCGGCTGGCTCTGCGATCGAAGGTGGTGGTGATCACCGGGGGCCCGGGCGTTGGCAAGACGACGCTGGTGAATGCGATCCTGAGAATCGTCCGCGCCCAAGGTGTCGCGGTCGCGCTGTGCGCACCAACTGGCCGGGCTGCAAAGCGCTTGACCGAAACAACCGGCAGCGAGGCACGCACCATCCACCGGCTGTTGGAAACAGATCCGAAGACCGGTAGCTTCAAGCGCAACGAAGCCAATCCACTAACCTGCGACATGCTGGTCCTCGACGAAGCGAGCATGGTGGATGTGCCGCTGATGCGCTCGCTGCTGAAGGCTCTGCCGAACCAGGCGGCCCTGATGATTGTGGGAGACGTCGATCAGCTGCCCTCGGTCGGGCCGGGGCAGGTGCTGCAGGACATCATCACGTCCCGCACCGTTCCGGTGGTTCGGCTGACCGAGGTATTCCGGCAGGCGGCCCAGAGTTGGGTCATCGTGAATGCGCACCGGATCAATCAGGGCCAAATGCCGGAGCTGCAGAACATCGAGGGGTCGGACTTCTATTTCGTGGATGCGGTCGATCCGGACGATGCAGTGCGGAAGGTGCTGACAGTGGTGCGCGATCGCATTCCAGCACGGTTTGGCCTTGATCCGGTGCGGGATGTCCAGGTGCTTTGTCCAATGAACCGCGGCGGGCTCGGCGCCCGAGCACTGAACCTGGAGCTGCAGCAGGCCCTCAACCCGCCTACGGAAGCCCGCGTTGAGCGGTTCGGATGGACCTTTAGCGTCGGCGATAAGGTCATGCAAATCGAGAACAACTACGAGCGGGAAGTATTCAACGGGGACCTTGGCATTGTCGCTCGCGTTGACACGGAAGCCGGCGAGCTGCTGGTCAATTTCGATGGCCGCGAGGTCGCATACGGTTTCGCCGAACTCGATGAGCTCGTGCTGGCCTACGCGACCACCATCCACAAAAGCCAGGGATCGGAATATCCGGCGGTGGTGATCCCGCTGACCACGCAGCACTACGTGATGCTGGCGCGGAATTCTGCTCTACACAGCGGTGACGCGCGGCAAACGGCTCGTTGTTTTAGTGGGTCAGCGCCGGGCATTGGCGATCGCGGTGCGGAATGGAGCAGCTCGTCGCCGGTGGTCGAAGCTGCGGGAGCACTTGGGTTCCTACGACAAATAGGGCGTGCCTTTATGCGCCACACAGGCAAACTATCATCCGGCAACCGGGCCGAAGAACGGGCGTATGACCCAGAGTGCCCCCGGGGCCGCTCTACGGATAGTAGTTAAAAACGACAGGACATACCTGATCGCACAAGAAACTTCTTGATTTCCGCAACGAAAGCCCGAGAATGCGAAAGGCCGCCGTGGGTGGCGGCCTAGCCCGATTTTCCCCAAACGGTTCGCGGCCTGCACGGGGAAGCACCGGGTCGCGTTGCGGGTTATGGCAGGTTCCCTTCCTCCCGTCAACGAAATGATCGTCAGCCAAGCCGCAGGACGGGACGCGTATGCCCGCGCACCCAGAACGGCTCCAGCTCCTTCCGGCGGACCACGTTCGTATCCTTCACCCTGCCGGCCAGCGCGGCGTCGTGACGATCGCGCAAGGTGGTTGCACCTGGCACGAACGACCCCTCCCGGTTGCGGAGTTGGCAGCGCACGTTGCGGACACGGGTGGCGCGACCGACCTGTTCATTAGCCAGCAGTCATTCTGGGGCTGGCGGCGCATCGCACAGCTGGCGGAACTAAGCGCTGCTTACGTTGATCTGGATTATCACCACACTGAAAAGTGGGCTGGCCTGCTGCCCGAAGCGATGACCGATTTGGTCCTGGAGACCTTGGCTGAGCAACGCGTGCCCGCTCCATCCTATGTCCTCTCGACCGGCCGCGGTCTGCTTGTGGTGTGGCTTCATGGGTTGGTGCCGCGCAGCGCACTGCCGCGCTGGATCGCCATCCAGAAGCGTCTGGCCGAAGTCCTCGCCCCGTTCGGCGCGGACCGGCGCGCGCTCGATGCGGCACGCGTGTTTCGCATCGCCGGAACGGAGAACAGCAGGTCCGGCGCGTTGGTCCGACCGACTTTCATGGCGGCTCCGGTAGAGCGAATGTGGCGCTGGGATTTTGAGGAGCTGGCGTCCGAGATCTTGCCACGCGAGCGGGCCGAGATCGTGTCGTTGCATGCCAGGCGGGCTGAACGTCGCGCCCGACAGGGCGGGCCGGCACCCGCCAAGAAACTCAATGCGGCCACGTATGGGAGGCGGTCCTGACCGACCTGCAGCGGCTGCTGACGATCCGCTGGTCCGGGCAGCTTCCATCCGGCCAACGCGATACTTGGTTGTTCCTGGCTTGCTCCGCGATCGCTTGGCTGGCGCCCCCGCAGGTGCTTCGCCGTGAGTTCTACGCGCTCGCACAGGCCGCGGCCCGCTGGACCGAACGGGAAGCGGTCAGCCGCATGACGAGCATTTTCAAGCGCGCCGAAATGGCGGCGCGTGGGGAGCGGATTGAGTGGCGCGGGAAGCCGTTTGATCCGCGCTATCGGTTCCGAGCAGCGACAATCATCGAATGGCTGGAGATCACATCCGCGGAGATGCGCGCGTCAGACCTGCGAGTCCTGATTGATGGCGACCGTCGGCGCGAGCTCGCTAGGGCACGTCAAGCTGCTCATGCGCGCCGCAGGGGTGTTCTGGAGCGCGCTGAATATGAGGCAGCTCGTGCAGCTGCCGCGTTAGCCACACGGGATACGAAGCCGTGGGAAGCCGAGCATGTCAGCCGGGCGACATGGTATCGGCGCCATGCTGTGGCGTGAGACTGGTGAATGACGGTGTATGGTGGCGTAGCCAGGCCGAAGGCCCTGATAGGTTACCAGGTCCTCCTCCTGTCCGGCAGAGAACCCGTGGCGGGCGTCGTGCTTTCAAGAGCCCGTCTCTCGTGGCTGCGGAGATCAATATCGCGCTTGCTCCTGTGCCATAACGATTGCTCGCTCAAGGGCCAATTCCGCCGCGATGCCAAGTGACGGAACCAGTGCGCCGCGGATGACGCGGGCGTGGACTGTCACGCGACAATTAGGTCCCTCGCTTCCTCGGGGTCACAAACGGGGGCCGCATACCGCACACGGAGAAGGAGGGTTCCGGGAGCTGATCGACGCGCACGCCGGTTGCAGACGAAAGCGACGCCCGCGATCCTCAACAGCACCCGCGAAACCGTCCCTTCGCAACGGCGTAGCGGGCCTGCTGGCGCTCGCGGAAGAACTCCTCGTAGCTCATGATCGGCTCGCCTGGATGTGCCGTCTGCATGTGTGTGACGTAGGTTTCATAGTCCGGAATGCCGACCATCAGGCGCGCCGTCTTGCCGACCAGATCGCAGACCAGCCGCGCGCGTTCAAGTCCCCGGCTAGTCATCGCCACCTCCTGCCAACGCCCCCACGGCGCCGATTTCGACAGCGGTGCTATTGGGATTGGATAGTGCCTTGCGGCTCTGGATCACCCCATAGACCACCGTCGCCACCACGATAGCGGCGAACACGCCAGCCAACGTGGCGTCCACATAGTCGTTGAACACGATCCGCCCCATCTCGCCCAGGGATTTGGCCGGCGCCAGAACCTGCCCGGAAGCGGCGGCGTTGGCGAATTTGAGCCCGTGACTCACGAAGCCCACCTGGATGTCGGGGCTGAACACTTTCTCAAGCCCAGCCGTCACGGTGCAGAGCACGAGCCAGATGGTGGGCGCGATCGTCACCCAGGCGTAGCGCTGTCGCTTCATCTTGTACAGCACCACTGTGCAGAGAGTCAGCGCGATCGCGGCCAGCATCTGGTTCGCGGTGCCGAATAGTGGCCACAGGGTCCAGATCCCGCCCAGCGGATCGATCACGCCCTGATAGAGGAAATAACCCCAGAATGCGCAGGAAAGCGCCGAGCCGATGACGGTGTTGGCCCATGAACTCAGTCGCGCGGAACGCCGGCACGACATTGCCGACAAGGTCCTGGATCATGAAACGGCAGACGCGCGTGCCGGCATCGACGGTGGTAAGGATGAACAGCGCCTCAAACAGGATGGCGAAATGATACCAGAGCCCCTCCAGCAAGCGGCCACCGAGGAAGCTGGACAGGATGGTTGCCATGCCCACCGCCAGCGTCGGCGCACCGCCCGTGCGTGAGAGAATGGAATTCTCGCCGACCAAGTGCGCGGTGCGGGTCAGCTCATCGGGCGTGATCGTAAAGCCCCAGGAGGAGATCACCTGAGCGGCATGCGTGGGGCCAGTGCCGATCAGTGCGGCTGAGCTGTTCATAGCGAAATAGACGCCGGGATGGATCGCGGTCGCCGCGATCATCGCCATCATCGCAACAAACGACTCTGTCAACATGCCGCCGTAGCCGATGAAGCGGATCTGACCCTCGCTTTCGATCATCTTCGGCGTGGTGCCGGAGGAGATCAGCGCGTGCCAGCCGGACACCGAGCCGCAGGCGATGGTGATGAACAGGAACGGGAATAGGCTCCCGGCCCAGACCGGACCGGTACCGTTCACGAAACGCGTTATCGCGGGCATCTGCAGATCGGGGCGAACGACGATAATGCCGATCGCCAGCAGAGTGATCGTGCCGACCTTGAGGAAAGTGGAAAGATAGTCGCGTGGGGCGAGCAGCAGCCACACCGGCAGCACCGAGGCGACGAAGCCGTAGCCGATGATGATCAGCGCGAGCGTCGGCCCGCTCAGGTTGAACCAGGCGGCTAGCGCCGGCGTCTCCGAGACGCTGCGTCCGCCGATCAGCGCGGCCAGAAGCAGGACGACGCCGATAGCTGACATTTCTCCCACCCGGCCGGGCCGGATGAAGCGACTGTAGATCCCCATGATCAGCGCGATCGGAATGGTCGAGAACACGGCGAAGGCGCCCCAGGGGCTGCCCATCAGCGCCTTCACAACCACAAGCGCGAGCACGGCGAGGATGATGATGCAGATCAGCAGCACGCCGATCCCGGCGATGGCGCCGGGGACGGGACCCAGCTCGCTACGGATCATGTCGCCGAGCGAGCGGCCGTCGCGCCGCGTGGAAAGGAACAGCACAGTCATGTCCTGCACGGCGCCGGCGAACACCACGCCGGCAAGGATCCAGAGCGTGCCGGGCAAATAGCCCATCTGGGCCGCGAGCACCGGTCCTACCAGCGGCCCGGCCCCGGCAATCGCGGCGAAGTGGTGGCCGAACAGCACGTAGCGGTTGGTGGGCACGTAATCGAGCCCGTCGTTGTGGCGGTAGGCAGGTGTCGGCCGTGTCGGGTCGATGCCGAACACCCTGTCCGCGATGAACAGTGCATAGAAGCGGTAGGCGATGAAATAGATACAGACCGCCGATACGACGAGCCACGCCGCATTCACCGGCTCGCCCCTGCTCAAGGCAACGATGGCCAGGGAGAACGCGCCAAACACGTTCAGCCCGGCCCACGCGAGCCTGCCCTGCAGCGTCATCGTTTCGCTCCCATCAAGCAGCGTCTTGGCGCGGGAATCTACGCTTTTTGCACCGGGCTTACAAGCAACGGTCAGGCAGGCTGCCGCGGTCGGCTGGACCGGGCGGACGATTCCTGCAATTGCTTACGAGAGATGCGTCCCTCCGCCGCATCGCCTCGTTCCAATCCACGGCGACGCTTTACGACGTGGGCTTCAGGCATTTTTGGCATGGAGCGACGGAGCGACACCGCGGCGAACTTGTGTACCTGCAAGGTTGTACCTGCAAGGTCATTCCTCGTCTGGTTTTTACGCGCGCGCCTTCGTGGAAGGACGCCTCTCCGAGGAGCAGATGCTGAACTTCCGCCAGGAGGTGGACGGCGGCCCTTTTTGCTCGGTTCGGGTCATCGGGGACTAAGTGTCCAGGCGTGATCGGGGCACGTCGCAACGGAAGGTCGGAACGCGCCGTACCCGACACGGCGCCCGACGGCGTCCATTATGTCGCGGCCGACCTCACGACCGCCGAAGGCTGCGCCACGGCCGCTCGGGTCACGCTCGATGGACTCGGCGGAATCGACATCCTCGTCAATGTGCTGGGCGGCTCCAGCGCGCCGCCGGGCGGCTTCGCCGCGCTGGACGATGCGGAATGGGCGAAGGAACCAAACCTCAACCTGATGCCGGCGGTTCGCCTCGATCGGGCGCTGCTGCCGACGATAATCGCGCAGGGCTCAGGCGTCGTCATCCACGTCACCTCGATCCAACACCCGCTTCCGCTGCCGGAATCAACTACTGCCTATGCTGCTGCCAAGGCGGCGCTTTCCACGAACAGCAAGAGCCTGTCGAAGGAGGTGACACCCAGGGGAGTACGCGTCGTCCGTGTCTCTCCGGGGTGGGTGGAGACGGAGGCCGCCATCGCCTTGGCCGAGCGCCTGGCGGCCGATGCGGCGACCGACTTTGAGGGGGCAAGCGGATCATCATGAACGCACTCGGCGGCATCCCCGCTCGGCCGCCCGGCGAGGCCGAGGGAAGTCGCCGATCTCATCGCCTTCCTCGCCTCGCCAAGGGCCAACGCCATCACAGGTACCGAATAGTTTGCGCTGACCCCCATGGCGTCCGCGCGCCGCATGGTGCTTATCATCGCGTAGTCGAACAGCGACCGGGGCGGGCGTTCCATGAACATCGCCTCGGCCACGAGCACGTCGCCATTGGGCAGCACCTCGATCCAGCGCGGATGGTCGAGCCCAGTTGCAAACGCATTGACCTTGAGGCCGGGCGCCGGGACCGGCGCCTGTCCCGCGGACCATCCCTGAGCGGTCGGCATTTTCAGGGTCGGGATCGCGCCCTGCGGCTTTGCCGCCGGGATCGTGGGACTGGTCCCCCAGGCCGGCTCGCGAATGCCTTGCCTCAGCCTGCGCGACAACAACGCCGCGCCACCCACCAGTGCGACTGATTGTCCCCCTTTTTTGGCCGGCATAGATCACCCGGGGAGCACCTGGCGTCAAACCTTCGAGTCCCGCTTTCTCCGACACCCCCAGGGCCGCGCCCCGTTGAACACCTGGCCGGCCTGACCTAGCCATCTCTGCCTGCGCTCGCGAAAGGGGAAACCATGAAGTCATTCATCGTCCGTGCGCCGGGTGGTCTGGACCGGCTGGAGATCGCCGACTGTCCCGACCCCGGCGCACCCGGCGAGGGGCAGATCCGCGTCGCCCTGCATGCGACCTCGTTGAACTATCACGACCTGATGATCGCCTCAGGCCGCGCAAAAACCGCGGATGGCCGCGTGCTCATGGCCGACGGCGCCGGGGTGGTGGAGGCGGTGGGCGCCGGGGTGACTGAGTTCCGGCCGGGCGACGCCGTCGTCTCCTGCTTCTTTCCGCAATGGCAGGACGGGCCGCCGCCCGCGGAGGTGGGCAGTTTCGCGCTAACGCCGGGCGAGGGCATCGACGGGTTCGCGGCGGAATACGTCGTGCGCCCGGCGACCGCCTTCACCCACGCGCCCGCCGGCTGGTCCCCCGCCGAGGCGGCGACGCTTACCACGGCGGGGTTGACCGCTTGGCGCGCCCTCGTCGGCGACGGGCACCTCAAGGCCGGCGACGTGGTACTTGCGCTCGGTACGGGCGGTGTATCGATCTTCGCGTTGCAGATCGCCAAGATGATGGGCGCCGGCGTCATCCTTACCTCATCCTCGGACGAGAAGCTGGAGCGCGCGAAGGCGCTCGGGGCGGACCATGTGATCAACTACCGCCGGACCGAGGACTGGGGCAGGAGGGCACTCGACTGGAGCGGCGGGCGCGGCGTCGATCATGTGATTGAGGTCGGTGGGCCAGCGACGCTCGCCCAGTCCATCACGGCGGTCCGCGTCGGCGGGCATATCTCGCTGATCGGCGTACTGACCGGGCGGGCGGGAGAGGTGCCGACCGCCGCGCTGATGGCCAAGCACGCCCGGCTGCAAGGGCTCATTGTCGGCAGCCGCCGCCAGCAGAAGGAATACGTGGCGGCACTGAACCTGTCCGCTCAGCGGCCGGTGATCGACCGCAGCTTTGCCTTTGCGGAACTAGCCGACGCGTTCCGCTTTCAGGAATCGGCTGCACATTTCGGGAAGATCTGCGTCGCTTGGTGACGCGGTCAGTGCGCCAGAATGCGACGCCCGGCCCACTTCGACCCCAAGAACACTGGCTGTGCGGACTTGTCCCAGTCCCGCGTCGGCCGGGGAAGAGCGATCGGCTCGTCGAGCCCGATGCGGCCGGGGGCCGCGCGCTGATACGCTCAGCCGATCCCCTAACATGAGAGCCCCTTTGATGTCGTCGGTAACGAACACGAAGGTGGTCCGGATCCGCTCCCACCAATGAGTCCGCTTTGGTTTATGGATCGCCGAAAGCCGCCGTTCTGCTTTCGGCCAATACCGGACATGGTCCTGACAGGTACGGCGAGCCCTCGAGTGTCCTCGGGGTGGTAGCCATAGTCCTTCCTCCAGCGAGCGCGCAGCGTTGGCTGGAGGAACATCTCGGATTCCAGGACGAGAGCGGTGTTCCCCACCATCGACTGGATGCGCATCGCACTGGCGAACGCGATGACCGCCATGTCAATGAGCACATAGTCCGCGATGGACGTCGCCCGGTTTCCTCAACGAGGCCGCGACGAATGACCAGCAGCATTCCGGCCAACCCGGGATCGATCAACCCGGTCAGCGCCGAGGTGGTCCATCAGCGAGCGGCCCGAGCAGGTGTACCAGCATCAGAGCGGGCCAAAGGAGCGCCTGTTGCTGTTTTGTCTCAGGTCAGGAACAAAGCTGACGAAAATCTTCGTTAGCGATTCTCCGTAGGCTTTCCCGCCCAGCCCCCTTCGGGGCCTCGGCCTTCTTCGCCTCCGCAAGCTGACGCTGGAGCTGCGCCACCTGCGCCTGCTCGGCGGGCGACGAAGTCCCCAGGATGCACGATCACCGTCCCTATTGCTCCCGCGCCAACAGGTTCCGCACCGTCGAATGGTGCCACTCGCCACCGCGCGCCGTCCGGATACCGCGTGCGTTCAGCGCCTTGGCAATGTCCCGAGCCGACGTGATGCCGGCAGCCTGGACCTCGCGCACGATGGGCAGGACGTTCTTGGCGTGCCTATCAGCGGCCTCCCGGTTCGCAGCAGCACCCTTCACCTGCGCTTCCGGCAGATTGGTCCGGTTGCCCAGGACTGCGCCCTGAGCCTTCTTGCGAGCCAGCGCAGCCCGTGTGCGCTCCGCGATCAACGTCCGTTCCTTCTCCGCCAGCGCGGCGTAGAGATGCAGGACAAACGGATCAACATCGGCGCCCGGCTCGGCCACCACGAATGGCACGCGATGCGCCATCAGCCCGGAGATGAAAGCCACGTCGCGGGAGAGCCGATCCAACTTCGCCACGCATACCCCCTGCTTTGTCTTGCGGGCATGCGCCAATGCCGCGGCGAGCTGCGGGCGCCGTTCGAGAGCATCGCTGCCCTTGCCGGTTTCCACTTCGATGTATTCGCCGGTCAGCTCATAGCCTTCGGTTTCGGCAAACCGAGCGATGACCTCGCGCTGCGCCTCGATCCCAAGACCGGAACGCCCCTGCTTGTCGGTCGAAACCCGCAGGTAGCTGATCAACTGGCCCATCCTGTCCGTCTCCAGGCTGACGGACAAACTCTGTCCAGAACATTTTACGCGGCGATCTGTTCGGTCGATTGCACATACGCCAGCGCGTGATGCCCCAGGCAGTAACTCTGGAAGTCGTAAGCGGGCGCGTCGCAAAACCGGTGCGTCGGCCCGCTCGCCGTGCGCCCACATCGGCCAGCGGCAGCAGCCGGTCGGCCCGGCGTCGGGCGGAGACGATGGCTCAACCATCACACCCCATACATTTCAGCGATGCACTCCCGGCGACCACGGTAGGTGCGCCACTCCCGGTCGTCCTCCTCCTTCTCAGCCTTGAGCTGGATCAGCCCGTTGCGCCGCAAGTAGCCAAGCGCGCCGCTGACGGTATCGACCAAATCTTTGAATTTGGCTTTGGGAAAGCCTTCGACTTCGGAAATCACCATTTCGGCCCATTCGCGATCTGGGGCGTAGATGACGCGGTGCTCAAACAACGGTGTGACGCTATGCAAGCGGGCGACCTTATCGCCCCGAGGTTCATCGAGAACGATGCTCCACTCACCCCCGAGCATAAGCCGCATGATTTCTTGCTTCACCCACTCAGCGCCAGCGCGGTTTTCAATCACCAGGACATCGACCCGCCCCTTCCGGCAACTATCGACTACGCGGTCAACTAGCCCCCGCAACGTAGGCCGGTCCCGCCAAGCGCTCGCCAGCATGACTTTCGGGACGCCATTGAGCTCGAACACACCCCAGCGCGTGAAGGCACACCAAGCGTTCTCATCCTTCTGTGTGAAGGCCGTATCGAGGTAAGCAATCACCAAGTCCCAGCTCGGGAATCTGAGGCGCCCAGATTCGTTGGTCCACTTATCCTCCTCGCCCCGCGGCGGCCAAACCTGCCACCACTCGCGCTGAACAATCCCGCCCCCACGCGGTGCTGGTGATTGCTGAAACTGCGCCGCAACACCCCAGCGGCCCAGCACCTTCTCGTCACGCTCCACGGTCCAGGCTGGGAACCGCTCAGGCCAATACAACTCGCCTTCCTCGGTACGCGGATCTTTACCGTGTTCGGTCCGGCAATGCCGTAGCGGGTCGAAGCGCATGGGAATCATCACGTGTGTCCAGCCACCGGGCGTGCTGTCGATGATGTCGCCCGACACATCACCCTCGTGGACCCGCTGCATAATGACCACGATCGCTGACTGGGCGGGATCACTCAGGCGCGTTGGAACCACCTCGCGCCACCAGCGCACAGTCAATTCACGGACCGCATCGGACTCCGCCATTCGCACGCTGTGCGGGTCGTCCACCAAAAATCGGTCCGCACGCAGGCCGGTGCCGACGCCGCCGGTTGATGTCGCCACCGACCAGCCGGTTTTGGTGTTGCCGATATTCTCGGCCGCGTCTCGCCGCGGATCGATCCGCACCTCCGGCCATAGGCGCTGATACAGCGGATCCGTGATAATAGTCCGCAGCCGACGATTATCGCGGATGCCAAGATCCTGGCTGTAACTCGCCAAGATGTAGCGCATGCTGGGCATGCCGCGCGGGCCCCACTCCCAAGCCGGCAGAAAGCAGTTGACCAGCAGGCTTTTCATGGCGCCAGGCGGCACGCACGAGCAGCAGATCGATGGTGCGAAACAGATGCGCGAAACAGCCGCGGAGATCCATGCAATTGGCCGGGTGTTGTCGAGCGGTTCGCTGCCAAAGGCGCGCCGGTAAGTTGCGCTTGGGTTCGAGGCCGATGGAGATCGAGCACGGCCCTAGCGTTGCCAGCAACTGGGTCACGGCAACGCCGTGGTGACGCGGATGCGCACCGCGCCGCCCACCAGAAAGGGCTTCGCCGTAATGCCCCAATCAGCGCGGCGCAGAACGCCTTGGACGGTCAAACGGTGCGGCTCCCAGGCGACAGTTAACCTGAGCGGGCGCGTAATGCGGCGCATGGTGAGCATTCCAGTAAGCCCACTGGCGTCGCACCGGCCCGCGAAATGCAAGGTCGGAAAGCTCGCGGCATCAAGAAAGTCAGGCCCGACAATAATATCGCGGATGTTTACTTTCGACGCGACAAGGCTCGCTACGGTCGCGGTGAGCGACGCCTCACAACGCGCTCGATCCGTCGGGTCATACGAAAGCGTGCCCCGGAACGCGGTGAAATTGGAATCGATCGGCAATAGGCCAAGCCCATAGGCCCGAAACTCGACCTGGCTAGAGGGCGGCACAAGCGCTACGCTGCGGGTCTGCGCTTTCACGGGAAGGCTTCCCCAGGCAACCGACCAGAGCGACAGAAATGGGAGAAGAGATCGGATCGGTCGCATGTTGATAGATCCTTTGCGGCGTGACACCAACTTGTCTCCAGGCCAAAAACCGGAAGCAACATATCGGGGAAGGATACACCTTCGCACCCCCCCACAGATCAGGGCCGCGCGAGCACTTCTGGGCCGGATACGAGGCGCGAGGCCGTCGAGGATATGCAGGGCTTCACTTGCCGTCGCTGCGATCACCTTGGTGTGGAAAGCTGCATAGTCAGAGAGGTGAGAGTAAAATTTGCTTCCTGAACTCATCGCCATAATGAGCATTGAGACGGGCCGCGTCACGACCGTAGCCGCCGAGTCGGAAGAACTGGCCGTCCGATGACGAGGCGACGCCGCTGCCGAATGTCGCCGCCGGCGGCTCACGCTGCTGCTGGTCGACGAGGCGCTGCAATGCTAGGGCGTATGTCTCATCACGAATATGCCAATCAGCCGTGCAGGCGAGCTGACCGAGGCTGGCAATGGAGAGCGCGGACCTATGCGGCACCTATGCCGCTGGGGCCGAAACTGGCGGACCCTGACATGGCGCCGAGTTCGCCGGACGGATCCCGCGCCGCCGCTTTGGCGAGACGGCCCGATGCTTCGCAACGCTGGTGCTGACGAGTTTGCCGCTGTCCCTCGCCATGCTGGTCATGCTGCGCTACGCGCCGCTGCTCCGGCCGACAGGCGTCACCCTCTTCGGCAGTCTAGCCTAGCGGTCGCGGCGATCACGACTACGGCCTTGTCGTTGTTTCACGACCTCGACGCGACAGTCATGATCTTGATATGGAATCCCGCCACGGCTGCGGTGTTCGTGGGGCTCGACCGGGGGGTTTGCTCGGAAGATGTTCTCCTGGGTCGCGCCACGTCCACGCCGCTCGGGGACTGAAAGGTCTCTCTGCGAGTCTCAAGAGTTTACGCACCTTGAAAAGTCATATTTCTAGTTTTCGCCCTCGCTCCTGTCGATGCATCTGATACCGGCACAGGTTTGCGCACTCCCGCGTGCCCAACACGATCCTTACCGCTGGCAGTTCATCGACGTTCGACGATCGGTGCTCGGACCCCGTGATAGTAGAGCCACGCAAGGCGTCCGGGTGAAACACCTGCCCAATAGAGCAGATGGAGCAGTGCCCAACCCCACACGATCGCCACCGGCCGTCGGCCCGCAAACTTGCGAGAGGAGGTAATGAGCGGCGGGTCTTCGATGCGGCAGGTAGGGCCAGCACGCTCGAGGCGACGGACAAACTCATAGTCCTCCATAAGCGCCATGGGGCGGAAGCCTCCTAGCGCTACATAGACAGCGCGGCGCACGAAGATGCCGCTGTCGCCGTAATAAAGCGCGAAGCGCCGGATCCACGCGTAGAAGACGGTGAGTCCACGGACAAACCGAGTATCACCGTCAAAAACGACCCGAAAATTGCCGCCTGGGACGCGCGGATTTCGATCGAGAATCTCCCCGATTGCCGCTAGCCCGCCCTGCGGAAACACGCTGTCCGCGTGCAGGAACAGCAGAAACTCTCCTGTTGCAGCCGCAGCACCAGCTCGCAACTGATGCCCGCGACCGCGCTGGGACATGATCAGCCGGGTCCCGAGGCGTGCGGCGATGGATGGTGTCCCGTCGGTGCTGCCGCCGTCCACGACAATGATTTCTTTCAGCCCGGGTTCGCCCTGGAGCGTCCCGAGCAGCGGGCCGAGGCGATCAGCCTCGTTGACTGTTGGGATTACTACGGAGACCCGGCCTCGGGCTTTTGCGCAACGGCTCACAGCCACCCCCGCTATTGCCCAATTTGGAACTTCTGCGATCCTGCGAGCAGGGCATGACGTTCCATCGTGGCGCGTCGCGGCGAATGACCGTCTCGGGTCGCTGGCCACCGTTCGATATCTCACAAAGGAAACGTCTGCTTGTCCGGTAACATATCCCAAATCCGCCATTCCGCTTACGGCCAAAACTGGACTTATCCTGACGGCTTGGAAATCAGCTCTGGTCGGAAGGGGTCTCGCGGTAATCCAAGCCACCACCGGGAGTCACCACCAGCGGAAACCCGTTACCAGCTCCTCATTGCGAATGCGCACACCTCTCTTTCTCATAAATGACATACCTCGTTACTCCGCCGCCGCCAGCTTGTCCTGCGTCCTCGTGTAGAAATGGCTGGCGTCATGCCGCTCATGCAATTGGGTCGACGGCTCGCCGCTGGTTCGGTTGATACTTGCGAATTGGCCGCCGCTGGGCTCAATACGGGTCGATGCCAGCGTGGATCCGGCCGGCACGGTGACCCGTTTTCAGTGTCGTAGGGCGTCTGCACGCTCGAGCCGAATATCGAATGAAAGGAAGCCGTTGAGCATGGGTTCGTCGGGTAGAGGTGCCGAGTTGTGAAGTGACGACTGTGAAGCGGACACCCAATACGACCGGACGCCTTGCGCAAGGTCGGGCTCAGGCGTGCGCCTATATCCTTCAGAGAGGGCGCACAAACCGGGAACAGTCTGTGGTGCTGCAGAGATCTAATCCTCAGGTGAACGTCATGCGAAGACCAAGATTGGCGATCGCCATCATTATTCTCACCGGCAACGTGCTCTTCCTCGCCGCGTGTAGTGAAAGCGCCAGCTTACCCCTATCTGCGGGCTTCGGACCGCACCCACTGTTGCCGCCGCCCAAGGTCGCTCTGTTTCCGACTGTTAAGATCGCGCCGGCGATCGGCTGGCACCCTGGCGAACAGCCAACCCCAGCACCTGGTCTCGCGGTAACTGCCTTTGCGACCGGTCTCGACCATCCACGCAACGTATACGTGCTTCCCAACGGCGATGTGCTGGCGGTCGAAACCAACGCTCCGCCGAAGCCGGACGACAATACCGGCCTGCGCGGGTTGATTACTCAATGGATTGTGAGCCGCGCTGGGGCGGGGGTGCCAAGCGCAAATCGCATTATTCTGCTCCGGGATACCCATGGCAACGGCTTCGCTGATATGCGTTCAATCTTCCTGCAAGGGCTGCACTCACCCTACGGCATCACGCTGGTTGGTGATCAGCTCTTCGTTGCAGATACGGATGCGATCCGAAAATACCGGTACCATCCAGGTCAGACACGTATCGAGGATCCCGGATCTATACTCACGGAATTGCCGGCAGGGCGGATCAACCACCATTGGACCAAAAACCTGGTCGCGAGCCCCGACGGGCGTTTTCTTTATGTCAGTATTGGCTCTAACAGCAATGTCGGGGAGAACGGTCTGGCTGCCGAGGAGGGGAGGGCCCAGATCTGGGAAGTTGATGTTCGCACCGGCCAACATCGGAGCTACGCGACCGGTCTGCGCAATCCCAATGGGCTTGCGTTCGCGCTCAATCCAAAACCGGTGTTGTGGACCGCGGTGAATGAACGTGACGAGCTCGGCAGCGATCTCGTTCCAGACTACATGACCTCGGTTCGGGATGGTGGATTCTATGGCTGGCCGTTCAGCTACTATGGTCAGCATGTTGACAAGCGCGTCCATCCACAACGACGGGACTTAGTCGCACGCGCCATCGAACCGGATTATGCGCTCGGAGCACATACCGCCTCACTAGGCCTGGCGATCACGACGCGCAGCGGGCTTCCACCGCCATTCACCGCAGGCGCCTTTGTTGGTCAGCATGGTTCCTGGAATCGTGACCCTCCAAGCGGCTATGAGGTGATCTTTATCCCTTTCGTCGAGGGGAGACCTGATGGCATGCCGATCGATGTTCTAACCGGATTCCTCGACGCTAACGGACAGGCACGTGGTCGGCCTGTTGGCGTGGCACTGGATGGTCATGGCGGATTGCTGGTGGCGGATGATGTAGGCAACACCATTTGGCGCGTGCACGGCGCCCTCCCGCCTATGCGAATGTCCAATTCAATCTGTCGATTGCCCAAACCGGCGTAGCAGCTTTCGGCCGCTTTGCGCCCATAGCTGCCGCTCAGTCGAACGGCGTCGCTCCTCGAAAGCGGACATTCCATCAGCCGACCTCCTGGGCTCCAGTAGAGCGCAAATGACCGCCTAGCCTGTCTTATTCATCGCATAGCAGGGATTCGTCGGCGGGTGTCGCGTAAGGTGGTGATTGTGACTTACGAATTGGGTGCCTGACGCCATCCAAATCGCAATCTCACCGGTGCCACACCCGCCATGCACGAGGATACGACCGAGCCGTTCGCATTGCCAGCCGTTGCAGGCAAGAAAGTCACCGCGGCATTCGATGGCGGACGGATCACGTCAGATGGCGGCGTCATCTTGCTGGCGCGGGCGGAACGACGTCTGGGCATCTGTAATCGACTGGCGGCGGAGATTGCCGATCATCGCGATCCAGGCCGGATCGTGCATCAGCTGAGTGACATCCTGCGTGCGCGCATTCTGGCGATCGCCTGCGGCTACGAGGACGCCGACGACCTCGATCACCTGCGCCGCGACCCGGCCTTCAAACTGGCTTGCGGCAAGCTGCCCGCCAGCGGCCGCGATTTGTGCTCGCAGCCGACCATGTCGCGGTGGGAGAACGCCCCCAGCCTGCGCGAGATCATCCGAATGATGCGGGCGATGATTGGCCTCTACTGCGCCAGCTATGCAGTGCCGCCAGAGGCGGTCACGCTTGATATCGACGACACCGTGGACGTGGTGCATGGATATCAGCAGCTGTCGTTGTTCAATGCCCATTACAACGAGCGCTGCTTTCTACCGATCCATATCTATGACACTGCCACGGCGCGGCCGGTGGTGGTGCTGCTGCGGCCCGGCAAAACCCCATCGGGGAAGGAAGTCCGCCGTCACCTGCGGCGCCTGCTGCGCGAGATCAGACGGCATTGGCCGAACACGCGCATCACCATCCGCGGTGACAGCCATTACGGCCGACCAGAGGTGATGGACTGGTGCGAAGCGGAGGGTATTCGCTACGTCTTCGGCCTGTCCGGCAACGACGTGCTGCACCGCCTGGTCGAGCCGGCAGCTGACGACGTTCGTGTCCGTCGCGCCGAAGCCGATTCCCCGCTGCTGCGGCGCTACACCGAAACACAGTATCGGGCCAAATCCTGGTCGCGTTCGCGTCGTATCGCGGCCCGCATCGAGGCGTCCACTCTCGGCCTCGACATCCGCTTCGTGGTCAGCAACATCACCACGGGCAGCGCTGAGTGGCTGTATGATACGCTTTATTGTGAGCGCGGCCAGGCGGAAAACCTGATCAAACTTCACAAGAGCCAACTTGCCTCCGACCGCACCTCATGTCGGGCACCGCTTGCCAATCAGATGCGGCTCATCCTTCACACCGCAGCTTATTGGCTGTTACTCAACGTGCGCGACGGCATCCCCAAGGCACACGCGCTGACCACCGCCGAGTTCACCACCATTCGGCTGCGGCTGATGAAGGTCGCTGCACGGGTAATCGAGACCGCTTCCCGTGTGCGCGTCGCTTTCGCTGCCTCCTGCCCTGAGGCAGCATTGTTCCGCGACCTCGCCCACAGCTTGGTGCCGGCCGCTCCATAGACCGCGGGGCAGGCGCCCCGTCGAACCCGTTTCCCATCAACCCCAACCAACAATCCGGTCCGATCGCGATGAAACAGGCGCAACGGCCGAGGCTGCCCGAATTCGCGGCGGTGCAGACTCAGCCATTTTTCACAGCGCTTGGTGAATAGGAGCGGCTAGCGGCATGGGATGGCTGTCGCGAGCTTGGTAACATCAGGGAACCTACGGCGAAACGGGTGGGCAGTAAACCGTGCTGGGATTGGACCGGAACGTGGCCGCGGCTTCTTTGGTGACTGGAAATATCCGCTGATGGAAACGAAGAACCGGGGCACAAATCCCGATACCCTCCCTCTTGGTGAGAAAGCCAAATACCCTGTACGTGGCGATACTCATGTTGTCGCACGCGTGTTCGATCCCGCCGCAAACATCGCCCTGCGGCAGGAGGCTCGGGTCCCATAGATTCTGTTCGCGCGAAACAGCGCTCAGACCTGCGCCGAACCGCCGTCGACGAAGAGCTCGCCCATCGCCAGCTCGCGTCCCTCGGGCTGAATCCAAGCCCTCGCCAGCGCTTCGGCCGGGGAATGGTCCTTCGATAGCGCCCCGGCGTAGCCGCGTGGCGTTATCAGGCAGGCTTGTGCCCTGCCCGCTCGATCGCCTCTGCGATCAGCGCCCGGGCTTCGGCCGCATCGCCCCAGCCGGCGATCTTGACCCACTTGCCGGGCTCCAGATCCTTGTAGTGCGCGAAGAAATGCTGGATCTGCTCCAGCGTGATTTCGGGCAAGTCGGCGTAGTTGACGACGTTCAGATACCGCTTCGTCAGATGCGGCGACGGGACGGCAATGATCTTCTCGTCCCCACCGCTCTCGTCGATCATCTTCAGCACGCCGACCGGCCTAACATTGATCACCGCACCCGGCACGATCGGCCGCGTGTTCGCCACCAGCACGTCGATCGGGTCGCCGTCATCGGACAGCGTGTGCGGCACGAAGCCGTAATTGCCGGGATAGCGCATCGGCGTGTGCAGGAACCGGTCGACGATAAGCGTCCCGGCCTCCTTGTCCATTTCGTACTTGATCGGCTCCCCTCCCACGCCGACCTCGACGACGACGTTGACGTCCTCCGGCGGATTTTTGCCAATCGAAATCGCATCGAGGCGCATCGGTCATCTCCGCCATGGCGTTACGGGCACGACGTCCGCTGGACCAAGGGCCGGACAAGGCCCCGGTGCAGCATCTTGGGGCCTGCCATAGAACATAGCACCACCGGCCGCCAGGGGGTAAATCAGGTCACTCACCAAACTCGTCCCGGGTTAACGGCCCCACCGGTTCGACATCGTCCCTATGCTTTCGACACGTCATCACCGGTTCGCCTTCACTCGTCTCTCTGAGCCACACCTGACGAGATCTGGTCTCTCCTTTTCCGTAACGCTCACCGCCACGGCTTGTTGGAGAATGATGATTTCAGGGGTACGCGGGACGGACGGAGCTAATAGGCGGGAAAAAAGGGGCGCGCGCAGCGGGCCCTGCCCGGAGCGGCGGCGCTTTTATTCTTGATAACACAATTTGCACGGAATTCAGGCCCGCGCTCCGCTATCCGTGTCGATCTTGCGAATGACTCTCAACAGCCGGGCTGGCCATCTCTGAAGCTGCAGGATCATGTCGGCTTCGGGGTCGATAGCTGCCGAAGTGCCAGGCCGACATAGGCGTCCGGTTCACCGCTTTATACGGCCGAAAGCAGACTGGCGGCTTTCGGCCAATAGTGGTCATCGGATAAGGTCGTTTATTACCCATAGGGCCGCACGGACATTGCCCGATCCTCGGGCGACACGCAGGCGGTGATCTTCCCGAGGGCCTTCCGTGCTGCGTGACCGCGCGGCCTCTAGGACGTCGCGGAAAGGCTGCGGAGCTGCCGGTCTACAGCCAGGAAGCGGATGTCCGGGGCACCAACCCAACCCGGCTGTCGCGCTCGCAGAAGCCTCGTCGGTGCGCAGCTTCAGCCAGGTCCGCCACGATTCGGCTGTCGTAACGTGGGTCGTTAACCGATTTTTCGCAAGTTGGTGGCAGCAGTGCGGGCTCAGCATCACGCGGGTTGTGATCCCGGCATGGGTGAGATTGTGGAATTTGTCTTCGAGGTGTGCTCATGAGTGAGATAACGGCGGGGCACTGCTTCGTGGACACGCCATGCGGAGAGGCCTGTGCAAACTGTGGTACGCGGTGGCTTGATCTGGTCGCGAAGCGGGATCAGTGGCGCCCCGGCGAATGTGGCATCGCGCACCAGGGTTTCCTAACGCAGAGCGAGGTTGACGAGCTGAATGCCAAGCTGGGGCGGGTGTGGAGGGCCGTGGAGGTCGTAGCGAGTGCGCGGGGAGCCGGCTCAATCGACGGCCTCACGCGCCATCTCGGCGGGATTAATCACGCCGCAACGCATGGCCCAGCATGCTGACCGGGCACAACCGGCGCTCTTCCTCGATTTCATCTGTCGTTCCGGTGCTGAGATCGGAGGGAATGCAGCCGTCAACGACATTCAGCAGGAAGACCGATTTCCATTCCTGGCCCTTCGCCGAATGGATCGTCGAGAGGATCAGATAGTCCTCATCCAGCACCGGCACCCCGGCTTGGTCGCTCGTCGCTTCCGGGGGATCGAGCGTCAGCTCCGCCAGGAAACGCATCCGTGACGGGTAGCCAGCCGCGATCTGCTCAAGCTGCAGCAGGTCGGCGTGGCGCGTCGCCGCATCCTCGTGCATCCGTTCGAGGTGCGGCTCATACCAACGGCGCGCGTGACCTACCTCCGCCGGCCAGCCCGCCTTATCTGCACCAATGATTCGTACGGTCTCAACGAATTCACCCCAACTATCACCGGCGCACGACGGCGCGGGGATGTTCGCCAGCGCACGTAACGGATTGGGTTGATCGGCCATTACGTCGAGTACGCGCTGCGCCAGTGCGGGACCAACGCCTGGCAGTAACTGCATGATGCGAAAGCCAGCCACACGGTCGCGGGGATTCTCGATGAAGCGTAGCAGCGCCAGCATATCCTTGACATGTGCAGTGTCGAGAAACTTCAGGCCACCGAATTTGACGAATGGGATGTTGCGGCGTGTCAGCTCGATTTCCAGGGCAGTGCTGTGGTGAGATGTGCGAAAGAGAACCGCCTGCTGTTTGAGGCGTACGCCTTCCTCTCGGTGTGCCAGCACGCGCTCAACAACGTAGCGCACTTGGTCGGCTTCATCGCGCACTGTCACGAGATATGGAAGCTCGGCTGAGGCGCGATCCGTCCAGAGATTCTTGGTAAATCGTTCCGCGGCAAGTTCGATCACGCCGTTCGCAGCCGTCAGGATCGGCTGTGTCGAGCGATAATTGCGGTCGAGCGTGATGATCTCCGCTGGTGGACTGAACTTGCTAGGAAAATCGAGGATGTTGCGCACCGTTGCGGCGCGAAAGGAATAGATCGATTGGGCGTCATCACCGACGATGGTCAAGCCGGCGCCATCGGGCTTAAGGGCGTGAAGGATCGTCGATTGGAGCCGGTTGGTGTCTTGATATTCGTCCACCAGAATATGGTCGAAATGCGCACCCATGTCCGCCGCAAGCACCGGATCGCTGGCAGTTTGCGCCCAATAGAGCAGGAGGTCGTCGTAATCGAGGACGTTCTGGGCCTGCTTGGCTTCGACGTAGCCAGCGAACAGGTCCCGCAATTGACGCTCCCAGGGGGCGCACCAGGGGCATCTCAGCATTCACGGCACGGGAGTAGATGGCCAGGCACGTCGACTTCGTTGGAAAGCGGGCGTCCATCTTTGACAGACCTAGCTCATGCCGCACGAGGTTCATGAGATCGGCCGCATCTTCGCGGTCGTGGATCGTGAATGCCGGATCCATCCCGATCTGCTCTGCGTACTCACGGACCAAACGCGCTCCGATGGCGTGGAACGTGCCCGCCCATGTGAGAGTGCTCGTCATCAGGTCTGCGTTCGATCCAAGGACCTGGGCGCAAATGCGCCCGGCGGGTCGGGTCATCTCGGCTGCGGCCCGCCGCGAGAACGTCATCAGAAGGATTCGGCCGGGATCGACGCCGCTGACGATCAGATGTGCTACCCGGTGCGCGAGGGTGTTGGTCTTTCCGGAGCCGGCGCCGGCAATGACGAGCAGCGGGCCAACCGAGATGGGCGCGTCACCGGTGAGCCCGAGCTCGACGGCGCGCCGCTGATTGGGGTTCAGCTTCTCAAGGTAGGCCACGGACATGGGCGTGGTGGGTCATCGTGAACGCGCCACCACTTACCGCTATTCCTGTTTTGTTCGCAACGTCGAGCTTGATGTTGCCATCCGACCCACACAGCATCGCCGAGCTGCTGCGGGTCATTTGAACCCGACAACCGGAGGCCGCCGGGTGCCTCGGGGGAGATCCCGGATTTTTCCTCAGCAAGAGGGGGGTCCCGCGTAGATTTGGTCGCTCTCGATCCGGACCAGCGGGCCGAGGGTTTGCCGCTTTCGCCAGTCGCCTCGAAAGAGCGGTACGGATCGCGGCAAGCTGCCATGACGAAATTTCAATTCAAGTGACTAGGATTGCCGCAAGGCCACATCGATCCGTCAGGAGCCGGCCCACAATCATTCTCTATGGCAGCAAGGCCGCTACGGTTTGGATGGCGCTTTCTACGCGGCCGAGCATGCTCTCCTCGCCGCCGCCCATACCTTCAGATTCGGATGCCGACAGACGAAGGGCGTCCTGTTCCCATTGGCGCAGGATCGCAAGCTTGCGCTCTCGGGAGAGCTGGGGATGGGCGACAACATCCCGCGGCTCTAAGAAAAAACCCCGAGGGTTGCGCATTATTTCGTTGAGGTCCGTTTCAGAGATCTCCCTGCTCATTGGTCACCCTTCCACGCATCGCAATAGTGCTACCGGCACTGCCGCGAGTAGAGCGTCGTCGAGCGGCGCGGGCCTCCTACGACGACCTGGCCGCTGGCGCCCAGCCTTTTAGCACCGCAAGATGCTGGTTAACCAGCCGGTCCGCGCGCGTACGCTACTGTGCAAGAAATCCTGACCGGCCGGGTGTTGGATAGGACCTGGCCGATATTGGACGTGCTGGAAGAAGGCAGAACGCCAACAGCGGGACCTAGTTTCCACCCACCTGACCAGCTCCCGCCACAGCCGCTCCGCGGCCTCCGCCGTCGCGTGGTTGCGCTCCTCTTCCGCCAGTCCGGCATATCACCCAGCGCGCCCGAGACGGAGCGGGATTATGCAACAAATCCTGGCCGTGCTCCTAAGCACTGGTCTTGCCCTGGCGCCGTTCGGGGCGAGCTACGCACAAAATCCGCAACCTGCCCCGCCCGGCGTGACGCACCCGCCCATGGCCCCGCCGAGCGCACCCACGACGACGACGCCGGAGAAGCTGGCGCCGAGTGCCGATGGCACAACGGGCAAGCAGACATTGAGCGACAAGTTGGCGCGGCACAACGGCGCCCTCGGGCCCGCCTGAAACCCAGAGTGGTGGAACCGTGATCAAGCCCAATCAGGGGCCGGGCACGATGCCAGTGATTCCGCCGGGGATCGCCGGGAGGCAATCAAGGGTGATACCCAAATAGCTGATCGGAACCGTCCGCGCCTTCCGATTTTCTGCCGGCAAGCTCACTCCGGAACCCAGTCAAGCCACCGTCGTTCATTTGTTATGACGGACGAGGCCGAAAAGAACAGAGCAAGAGCGGAACACTTCCGCGACTTGGCAGAAAAGCGTCTCCGAGCAGCAGGTATCAAATGCTCTTATTGAAAGGGCCGGGAAACCAGAACGCTAAGCCGACGAAGGAGAGCCGGATCAGGAAGCGGACCGAGCGGCGCCCGATTTCAGAGACCTCGTAGCCCAGGTTGCCGCGCCGTTCCATCCGGTGTGCGCTTTCGGCCGGCACTCCCGCAACCCCATCTCACGCCGCACCTCGCCCACCAGCCGAGGGTCATCTGCGGATCTGTTAATTCCGCCGGCCTCTCGGTTTCCGCTTCCGCAGCCATTTTTTCTGACACCGGAGCACCCGAAGGCGATGCGCAACTCAGCCGTGCGTACCATACCGCTGGGCGCGCTGAGTACGATGCCGATCAGCCGTACGCCATGATCGTGTCCCCAGCCGTGGTGTAGGAGTGCCGGCTACATCGGAGCCTCCGGCGATAGTCGGCCGGCGGTGTCAGGCTGCCACGGCCGGCAGACTGACGAGTGCATCATCGCCGATCGGAGCGATAGTTTCCAGCTTTCATGTAGCGGGCCGCTGAACCGCTTTTATTAGCCCGAGAACAGCCTGCGTTTTGGGCGAGATTAAGGTACAGCTCGACCGGCCCCGTCACGGCCGCAGTAATGAGGGTATCCTGGAGAGGGTTCGGCGCATCTAACATACAGGGTGAAGTTCAAGAAACTGGGCGACGATTACACTTGATCAAGCCTCGCACGGCCATACCGAGCGCTTGGTCGCAATGGCATGCGGTGCTCCAACTCGGAGAATGAGCCAGTCCTACCAATCCTTCGAGTAGTGGTCGATCCATGTCTTCAGCGCCTCGGCGAGGCGGTAAGGGTGGGGGTGGCTGCAGAATTCGTATTCGACGGAGTGAAAATATCTGTTATCGGGGCCGCGCTTGCGAAGTTTGCGAAGGCAGGAACACCTACGGAGTCGAGAATGGTCCGCGTAACGTTGTAGTGGTTGATGTTTTCGCTATACTGGCCGGGAATTACGTGCCCGCCATAGAAGACAGTCGCAATCTTGTCCGACCCGCCTTCATCCTCGTCGTACGTCACGATGAGGAGCGAGTTATGCGCCTTGGCCCACGCGGCGTATGGGCCGATATTCGACTGGAGCCGCTGATCGGCAGCGGCCGGGGTGCCGTCGTGCATGTCGTCGAGCAGGTTTGGCGTCACGACCGAAACCCTCGGCAGCTGAGTGAAGTCGGTCGGCCAATAACCCTGGAACGGCAACTGCGTTGAAGCGGGATCATCCCCGAAGGAACTGTACGGCGAGTGGTCGTGATCGTAGGGATAAGGCGAATAGCAGTTCGTCGAACCTTCCGAGGGAAGGCTTTCGGCATAGCTCTCCCACGAAACGCCGTGTGCAAGCAATTGACCCCCCAAGGAAGGCGCGAATGGCGCGCCCGGGATCGGGCACACATCATCGGAGATTCCCTCCGTCGTGCCCAAGAGAAGGGCGAGATAATTCGGCAGGCTTGGGTGCCCAACGGCGTGAGAGTTCGTCATCAGCGCGCCGCCTGCGATGAGCGTATTGTTGAAGTATGGCATCGAGCTGTTGCCAACCACCCTCTCACAACTCGCGTTTTCTTCGATGACCATGACGATGTGGTCGTACGAAGGAACGGAGGCTGCAGCATGCGCTGGCACGCCTGATCCAAAGGCGAATACGCCCATTACTACCGCAGTCAGCCGGATTTTCGAGATATTCATTGCCGTGAATTCCTGGAAGGTCAGCTGTTCGCGCTCTTCGCCCGAAACACGTCGGACCATAATCGGACCTGATGCTGCCGGCGGCAACGTCACCTATTGATTTTCTCGAACAGCTAGACAGGGCGAACGACGCGCAGAGAGACAGGAACCACCCGCTCGACTTCGACGCTTGGCTCCCGCCGCTGGCGCCGCAGCGCTTCTATCCCCGCTTCGGCCATTCGATGAAACCGCTCCGCCAGCGGGAGCAGGTCGCCACGCGGCCGAGCAACATGGTCATCACAGCGAGCCCTCGGGTGTCCTCGGGGCGGTAGCCATAATCCTTCTTCCAGCGTGCGCGCAGCGTCGGCTGGCAGAACATCTCGGATTCCAGGATAAGAGCGGTGTTTTCCGACGATCGACTGGATGAGCATCGCGTTGGCGAACGCGATGACTACCATGTCGATCAGCACGTAGTCCGATATCGAGACTGCGTTCACCTCCTCAACGAGGCCGCGACGAATCGCCAGCAGCATTCCCGTTAGCGCGGGGTCGATCAGCCGGTCGACGCCGAGGTGGTCCATCAGCGAGCGGCCCGAACGGTAGTCGTCGAGAGACCGTCCCACGATTTCGTGCCAGTCTTCCGGCTTGCCGAACAGCGGCGAGAACTGCAGCGCAGGAGCGCTCGATTGGGCGTCGAGTTTCCGGGTCTGGTACACATTGTCCCAGTACCTGTCGGCATGCTGGCCATCGCACTTTTGCTGGAAGGCTGGCAGCATTGTGCCGATCCACGCTTGCGCCAATGGCTGTTCTGGCCGTCAGCGGAGAGTGGGGCATTATCTTTCGGACTATCTCTTGCCGGACCGTGGCAAAGCAGAGCCACCAAGGACTGGACGCGTAGCCCCCCTGAGTTCGCCAGCATGTGTGACGATGAAGGTGGTTCTCTCACGCAAAACCGCATCAATGTTTGGTTGGTTCAGAGAAACAACTATTTGAACAAACCCATCTGGGGTTCCGATCCGCAACTTCTCCTCCTCCCTGCCGACAGAAGGGGTCCTTTCAATCCCGAAGATTTTCCCGCCGGCACTCTGCACCACATAACCATATTTGATTTCCGCCTCGGCTAAACTGGTCATGTCCTGAACCTCCAAAATTTAGAGTTGGAAGCTATGCCTACCGTGCTTTGTACGGAAGGCTGCTCTTTCGTTGACGGTCATCGCTGTCCCGGCGGCACTGTGGGGCGAGCCTACACCTGACTACTTCGCGACGATAGCCGGCAGGACTGTAAGTTCCTTTCGTTCAAGCACCATACCCGAGGTCGCCTCGCTCCGCGATCATCGGCCGGCGGCGGCATCTGTAGGGCATCGGCATAATTCTGTATGACCCGCCATGCACCCTCCAAAAATCGCTGGTCGAGGCGCCCAAAATGCAAGCCGAGGCCGCGGTCGCCAAGGTCGCGGTGCGCATGCCGGAGATCATCGAGGAACACGCGATTACCAAGGAGAAGATAAAAGGCGCTGATGGACCTGGCGCTGCTGTGCGGTTCCTCAGCCCGAAGGACGATTAGCCGCCAACACCTGTTGACGAGGCAAAGCGGCAGAAAGTCTGCGGTCATCTCTAAAGATGCTGGGGGACTTTGCGAAACCAGAGCCGCTGGTGATCGCTCGTTACGACGAGCCTTGGACATGGTCGAGCCATCGAACCGGTGAAGATAGAGCGCCGATCAACTTGCATCAGGTGCCATTGGCGGCGGCAATAAGGGATCGGCTACCAAAGCGCAGAACGTAGAGTCAGGAACGTAGGGTCAGGAGAATCCACTGCAACAGCCGTGCGGCTGTTGCGCTCGCCTTTGGGCAATTCCTCGATCATCTTTTGCCGCAGACTTCTTCTAGATGTCCCTGCTACGGAGGTTGTCCCTCCGGGGTCGGATGTGAGGCTGTGGTTGCCGCACTCGTAGGGCGTGGACTGTTAACCCGAGTTTCGCAACTGGCGGCCCGGAGCGGCGGCAAACCCGCGCTTTTGCTGGGCAGCCGGTCACAAGGTCGGCCCCACAGGACGGCCGATCATGCTGCGGCAGGAACATTTGGCGCAGCGATCCGCGGTGGCGGCTGGGCCGGCAGGTGCAGCTTCATCTGCTGCGACAGGATGGCCTGGTCCGGTTCGGGCTCGGTGTAGCGGGCGAGCACGACGGTCCGTCCATCAGTCGTGGGCAGGTGCACATCGACCATCTGGATGGCTGCCATCTTCTCCAGCACCGCGCGCGGCGTCAGTCCCGCCGCCAAAGCCTTCAACCGCTGCTTCAGCGTGACCTGCAGGCAATACGCGAGGAAGGCGACAAAGATGTGCGCTTCGATGCGCGCCTCGGTCTGGTGGTAGATCGGCCGGACCGCCAGATCGTTCTTCAGCTCTTTGAAGGCCTGCTCCACTTCCACCAATTGGAGATAGAATGCCCAGAGCTGCGCCGGGATCGCGGTCGGTCAGGTTGGACCGCAGCAGATAGCTGCCCTCTCGGCGGCGTGCTTCGCGCAATCTTTGCCAGTTCAGGCGGAAGCTGAGAGTTTCCGATGTGACTGGCTGGTCCTTGTCCGGCAGCTCGATCTCGAGGCTCCGCCAGATCGCAGGACCAGCTTCCTTTTTGGCGGCGCCCAGCTTGAGCAGCAACTGATCCCGGGTCAGCTTTTGCTGGCGCAGCTCGTGCAGCCGCTTCACCAGTTTGTTCAGCCGCCGGCGCCGCATCGCCTGTTCCTTGTCACGACGCATGCCGCTGCGGGCGAGCACATAGAGCTCGCCGTCCTGCTCAACGAGCTTGACCTGGACCGTGTCGCGCACCGCGCTCCACGGCTGGGGTAAAAACTGCTTCGCCATTTGGCCAAGCCGTCCGCGTGGCGTGCCAACCAGATAATAAACTGGCGCGGCCGACGACCGCATCTCCGCCAGCACCTCTTCGGTGGGAATGCCGCGGTCCATCACCCAGATACGTCCGGTCTTGCCATACTGAGCTTCACTGAGCTTCGATCCGGTGGAGGAAGTCACGCAGGGTGGTTTTATCCGCGGTGTTGCCCGGCATCACCTCATAGGCCAGCGGGAACCCGTCGGGCGTGATCACCAGGGCAATGACCACCTGCACGCAGTCGGGCCGCTTGTCGCGGCTGTAGCCGAAGCGCCGCTTGCCGCCATCATCCGGCGGGTCCGATTCGAAATACGTGCTGGTGAGATCGTAGAGGAGAACGTCGAATTTGGCCTGGAACAGCGCCTTCCAGCGTTGCTGCAGAAAGCTGAACAACTCCGCTTTGTGCGCGAGCAGTTTGTCCAGGCACCGGTACAGCTTGTCCTTGCTGACCAGAGCAAAGTCCTCGCCGAGCAGGTCGCTCATCGCGGTGTGCTGGTACCACTGCCGGTGCAGCCGCCATTCGCTGCCGGGATCGATCAGCCGATATGACACCAACGTTTTCAGCACATTCAGCCAACGCGTCCCCTGGCGCGACGGCGGCAACCGTGCCGACCAGAATTCGTCCAGGTGCAATTGCTCCCACAGTTCGCCGGCCAACCAGCAGGCACCCCATTGTCGTGGCCGGCACAGCCGTAGTTCGTTCAGACGCACGTGCACCACATCGCAGTCCAGCGCCGGCGCCGTCCGATCTTCAGGGAACAGCGCAATCTGCCTGGCGCAACGGCTGTCCTCGTCAAATGCTTCGATCGTCTGGCACCAGGCCGCCTTCTGCGCATCGTTGATTTCGCCGAGATACAGCACGTGACGCTGCACCGTACGGCCGCCACTGACGCGGCGGTTTTCCACGATGCTCCAGTATCTGTGCTTCTTGCCGTCCTTGTGGCGGGTCTTGTGGCGCAGAAACATGCCGGCACAGTTCCAAACCGGCTGGCCCCAGCGCAAGATAGTTGCTCGGCACCGCAGCCGGTTTTCGGCCAATCGTCCGGCAAACCCCGCCTTATCCGCACCCTTCAGAGCGACCGCAGGACGCAAAATTCTTGCGAATCGGAGCGAGTTGCGAAATCCGGGTTAATGCGACAATTGGGCTCCCCTGTTACGGGCGGTTTTTTCGGCTCGGTCGAGCGCCGTTTCTGCGTCCGGTGGTCGCTCTGGCGTGGCGGCTATACAGCGTTCTCATCTCCATTTGCGAGGCGGCCAGCGCTCCAAAGCACGGCCATTCCGATGACGGCCGAGACGACCGAGGCTCCTAACACTGCAAGTTTGGCGGCCATGAAGTCGCTTTCGGCCGGGAGGGCCTGGCCCGCGATAAACAGCGACATGGTGAATCCGATCCCGGCCAATGCGCCCGGGCCAGTGAGCTGTGGCCAAGAATAAGCCTCCGCCTTGACCGCAACACCCATCCGGACCGCCAACGCGGACGCTGATATGATCCCCAGCGGCTTTCCCACCACTAGTCCGGCGGCGATCGCGAGCATGAGCAGTTCATGGCCGTGCAGCACGCCGGCCGTTATCGAGACGCCAGCATTGGCCAGCGCGAACAGCGGCAGCACAATATAGCTTGACCGCGCGCCAGCGTGCCGCAGCAGCCGGTCCGCCGGCAATTCCAGCCGGTCGTGAATTGCGTCAAGGGCCCGCAATCCCGGCACGGAGGGCCCGTGCCGGAGGACCTCGCCGCTGCGCTGCGCTTCGGCGGTCAGAATCGTGTTCGCCTGCACCATCAGTGTCGTCAGGTCCGGGGGCGGGCGCGTCGGGATGAATTGCGCCAGGACCACGCCGGCCAAAGTCGCGTCAATCGCTTGCACGCACACAGGCCCACAGTACGATACCCAGCAGTGCGTAGGGTGCGATGCTGTAGACCCGAGACCGATTGAGCAGCGCCAGTGCCACGATGGTGGCAACGGCGCCAGCGGCGTAACGGAAATCCAGCGCGCCGGAGTAGAAGATGGCCACCACGGTGATTGCGCCGATATCGTCCACGATCGCGGCCGCGGTCAGAAAAATGCGCAGTTCGACGGGCACGCGGCTGCCCATCATGGCGATCAGGGCGACCGCGAACGCGGTGTCAGTCGCCATTGGCACCCCCCAACCGTGGGACCACGGCCCAGTGGGAATCAGTAAAGCGTACAAGATCGCCGGCGCCGCCATGCCCCCAATCGCCGCAGCGGTCGGTAGGGCGGCGGAGCGCAGGCTGGTGAGGTGACCGACCGTCACCTCGCGCTTGATCTCCAGCCCCACGACCAGGAAGAAAATCGTCAGCAGCCCCTCGTTGATCCAATCCAGCAAAGACATGCGGAAGCGACTGCCGCCCACCATGAACCCGAACGGCTGCTCCCACAGTGCCGCGAAACGGCTGCCAAGCGCCGAGTTCATCAGCACCATCGACAGAACCGTCGCGATCAGCAGCAAGGCACCCGCGGAGGGCGCCCATGCGGCAAAGTCCAATGCTGCCGCCTGCACACGATGGCCGAGCCGGCCGAGCATCGCGTCGGCAAACGAGGTTTCGTCCCATGGTCCGTCGTAGCGGCGGGAGTTTATGAAGAACGTCGGTGTAATGATTACGCCGCTCGCCTGTGCGCTCGCCATGTCGGCTCCGACGCGTGCCTTTGCTTGTCGGGCAGCCTCCTGCGCTTCCTCCGTGCCATCCCGCGAGAGACATAGGTCGCGGGCGACCGCGTGCAGATCGTCCTCGGTCAGGGTCTCGGACCGGGTCATCAGGGCGACATGGGCGTCCCAAAAACGCTTGGAATCATTGGCGTGTTCCACCAGTTCCGCAGCGCGGAGGGCGAGGTCGCTGCCTCGCACCGGCCGGTGGCGGAAGACGTAGCGCAGCCGGTCACCGAATTGGTCGCGGACTTCGGCAATCCGTTCGTTGGCGGCCCGGCAGTACGGGCAGGCATAGCTGCCGTATTCCACCAACCTAATCGGGGCGTTTTCGGCGCCAAGGGTGTGATCGTAGCCGTCGTCAACTGGGCGGTCCAGCCGATTGCTCACTCGTGCGTCCGACACGCTGTGTCCTCGCTGTGGTGGCGCGTACAACTTGTGATGCTGGCGAGTCGCAAAGTAGCTTTCCCCACCATTCCCCCAAAGCGGGACTCCCAATCACGCTTGCAGGGCAGCAAGACCTGCCGGCCGCGGGCCTTCGGGCGGGTCGACGGCTGCGGCGGTTGTCATGACCGGCCAGCGCCGCAACGCCGCCTCGCCAGGCTCGGTAAGCCGGTATACGCCGTGCTCGGCGCGCTCGAACCAGCCATACACGTTGCGCAACAGGATCTGGCCAGCGTCGGGTGCTACGGCACGGAGGTCCCGCGGCCGGCCGGGACCGGCCCGCAGCATCGCGGCACACGCTAGCGCTCGCTGACGATAGGCGGTCATCACCGGCTGACGTGCCGAACCGCCGGGCGACGGATCGCCCCGGCGTCGCGCATGCTCACTGAGCAGCCGCGCGCGGCGGCGCCGGTTCGACCTTGGTCGATACGGGCCAGGTTCGGCCAGCACCTCCACCCAATTTCGCGCGGCATCAACCGCCATCAGGCCGATGCCGATTAGCCGGCATAGGCGATGCACCCGCCGGTCGCGGTCACGGCCCCGTCGTGTCGCCGGCACGGCAAGCCACACCTCGTCGGCCGCGCGCAGGCGGTCCACCGCCTGCAGCAACAGATCGAGGCTGAATCCGAGTTTCATCTCTACAATTGCCAAGCGCAGCGGCTCGCCGTCGCATACCGCGACCGCATCGCACCCGCCCACCTCGCCTTTCACCTCAAAGCCGGCCGCCTCAAGGAATCGCTTCACGGGAGGATAGAGGGCGGATTCCAGCATGTCGCGGACCCTGCGTCATTTCGCCGCGTCGCTGCAATCGTGCAATCGTGCCCTGACAAAATGAGGTCTGGGTCTGACGGTGCGTCGGTCCGTCGCGACCTGGCCGCCTTCGGTGCTGCACCAGATGCCCAGCGGGTCTAGAACCGTGTATCACGGCGGCACCTATTATGGTGCTCCTGCTTATCCGGGCGCCGCAGCTGCAGCGGGTGCGGCCGTCGGTGCAGCGACTGGCGTGGCTGTCGGGGCAGCGGCCGCATCGGCTTATCGGCCGCCGGCCTATTATGCGCCTCCAGTTGTGGTCGCCCCGTCTCCGTGCGGCTATTACCCTTATCCCGCTTGTCCGTAGTCGATTTTGCTCTGGGTGCGTGAAATAGCGGTCCCTTCCGGCGACTGATCAGGAACTCATTTCAAAAACGCCGCTTCGTTGCGATTGTTATTTCGGGCGAGCCGGGCGCGGCGAATTCGTCCCATGATTGTCCTTGCTCCGCCACAGTATGTTTCTGGCCGAGTTCCCCGTGCACAGGGACAGCACGTTGTAAGGTCCACTCATGGGCAGCACGATGGGCCCCAGCAGGTTGAGTCGTCGGGACCGGGCTTGCGAGCTTCGATGATAGCAGAGGCGACGTAGTCCTCGATACCGCGGCCCGGTGCCCAGCTTGCGACGAGATCGTGGCTCTCGGGCTTCACCGTAATGCGGATATCGGGGGATCCGGCAGCGTGTGGCCACGCCTCCATGTTCGCTGTGGGCGCGGCGCCTGCCACGCAACCACGCAACCACAGAGCAAGGCGGGGTCAGCGGCACGCTCAGCAGTGAGTGGCCGGACGTTGATGACATCGGAGACTGCGAAACGCCCACTGGGTTTTAGGACGCAGAATACCTCCTGTTTGTCAGGCACCAAATTGATGACGCAGTTTGAGAGGATTACATCCGCGCTGTTGTCTGCAATCGGCAGATGCTCGATATCACCAAGCCGAAACTCGACATTTGCTGCGCCGATTTTTGCGGCATTCTCGCGGGCCTTGGCCAGCATCTCCCGCAGCCAAGCCCGAGGTTCGCGCCGTCTGGAATGACCGCGAGTTCCTCTGCCGAGTAACCCATCTCGCGCGCCTTCCTTGCCGCGGTCGGTGTGGCTCCGCAGCAGGAGCTTTGCGTTGGCTCGCAGTCATCGGCGAGCGTGCCTGCGGCAATGGTGCCATAGCGAGCGCGGACCATGTCCTTGATTTCGGCGGTATCCATTGGCGTCTCCTTTTCGGTTCCGATCGAGCCTTACGCGGTTTTTTTCTTGCCCCTCGGGCGGATACCGTCTGTTTCAGGATGGCAGGCCGGGGCGCAGGATGCGGGACCACGGCCGCAGCAGTTTTCGGTGAGGAAGCCAACCAGCCCATTGTCGCGCGGTGTTGAGATGTGACCGCCTTCGCGGGCGCGGATATGCGGCAGAATATTCGGACACCGTGAAGGACGCCCGTGAGGTTGACGTTTTCAGTATCCTCGCCGCGTCGCCTTCAGCAACGCGCGGATGGCGGTCTCCCGCCATCCAACCTGGGGGATCTGACTGATCCGGCGAAAGGCATGCACCAGGTAACCGCCTTGGCGCATCCAGCGTCGCCGCCGCTCGGAGCGCAACTCATCTTTGTTTGCTAGCCAATAGTGGTCCCGTGGTTGCGCGGCCTTTTGCATCGGTAGTCCAAACACCAGCACGTATGCTAGGCGGGGCGCGTCCGAGCGATTAGGACCAGCCCAATGCAGCGTGCGGTTTGTATGAACCGTGCAGCCTCCCGCGGGCAGGGGGCACTGCACGACTTGGGACGGATCGAATCCGGTATGACATTCCAGCGCATGGATCCGCCCGTCCCCCGATAGCCACCGATGCGGCAGTACCTCCCATTTGTGCGAACCAGGAATGAAACCCAGGCAGCCGTTTTCATCATTAACCGGCTGTAGTGGCATCCAGATGCTCAGCTCGGTGCAATCCACGTCGCCTGGGCGGAACGCGTCGTCCTGGTGCCACGGCGTTTCCGCGCCGTCCTGAGCCGGTTTTAGCAGCGCATGGTCGGCAACGAAGCGAGCCTTCGGCCCCAGAAGACGCTTGGCCAACCGTTGGGCATTGTGAAAGAACTCAGTTTTCACGAGTTCCGGCGCGAAGGTCCGCGGGTCCAAGAGTTGCGGTAGCTTGGGTGGGCTGCCCTCCTCATCAGTGCCGGCGAAATCGAACAGCATTCCCTCAGTGCGGCCGGCCTGCTGTGCAAACAGCCGCAACAGCGTCGCACGAATAAAACCCACGTCTTCGTCGGATGCAATTCGGGGCAATGCCACAAATCCGTTGAGCGGGAACGCCGCCTCGTTCCAATCGGCGAGCGGAGAGGAGGATGCCGTCGCCGACCGCTTGTGAAACATGCTGATATTGCCGATATCCACCGGATTCTCCCACTCCGATCGAGCTACAGGTTCACGAATGGGCGACGCAGTCAATTAACTCTCGCTGCACTGATGCGCAGTCTGAGGTTGCTGGCGTGATGCCGAAGAGCTTATCCACAACCTCTCTCCTCTACTGCAAGAGAGTCATACGGTTCTACCTTTTGCTTAATAGGTGGTTAAGATCTGCATACAACGGTCTGCTCTCGCGAGTAGTTGAGTATCCCGGTTGATCGGTAGGAGAGGCCGGGTGCGGCGCGGCTTCGGGCTTTGCGATGATCGATACGGGATTGGCTCAGTGGGCGGGCCATCATCCCGTTTAATATACGAGCGGCTGCAACCATCGCTATATATGCGGCAAGATAGCGGACGGAAAGAGGAAGATCGGTCAGGCTGGGCTTGCGGCTGGGTTTTCATTCGTTTGTCATTCTAGCTCTCTATGGTACTCCGCAGATACCGCACGCACTCCTGGATCAGCCGTGCGGTGATTTTGGGCTAACGGCGCCTCTTTGACGTCCCGCAAGCTGCATGGGCGTACAGAATCAACGGCGACATGAAAGAATCGAAAAAGCATAAAAAACGCAACTATCGAATCAGTGCTTCTGCTAGGCGCGACGCGGCGACGAGATGCGAACCTCGCAGCTGATCGATGGCGAGTGCATCTCACCGCGGAGGCAAGCGAGGTGATTAAGACCAGGCGCCTGCAGCGCAGCTTCGGCGATGGATTGATTGCCGCAGAGGTCGAGGATCTATATGAAACCTGGATGAAGCACGTCGATGCGGCGCTGGAAGACGAAGCAATCGTCTCGACGGTCTACCACGCCCTGTCACAGCGTCACCCCAATAGTTGCCGGCGTGGCCGCCAGGGTTTTCCAGCCGAGGTAGTCGTCCGGTTGCTGATCCTGAAACACCTGCGCAACTGGAGCTATGAGGAGCTGGAGCGTGAAGTCCGCGCCAATCTGGTGTACCGCGATTTCACGCGCGTCGGTGGCGGCAAGATGCCGGATGCTAAGACGATGGGCCGCTGGGGCGTGGCGCTGGGGCCGGCGGTCGTCGCGCAGATCCACCAACGAATTATCCAAATCGCTCACGCCAAAGATGTTGTGCAGGGGCGAAGAATGCGCGTTGATACCACGGTGGTTGAAAGCAATATCCACTACCCCACCGACAGCAGCCTGTTGGGTGACGGGGTCCGCGTACTGACCCGCACCATGAAGAAGATCAGTCGGCTGACGGGCGCGGTCGGCGCCAAGCTGCGCGACCGGAGCCGGAGCGCAAAGTTGCGGATGCTGGAGATTGCTCGGGCTGCACGCGGCAAAGTGCCACCGAGTTGGGACAACCTGAAGCAGGCCTACGGCAAATTGCTGGATGTGGCCGGTCGGGTGGTGGGACAGGCGAAGCGCTTCTCCACGGAGATCGGCGAGGGCGTAAAGCGGTGCAAAGGGATGGTTCAGCAAGCCATGCTGGAAGGTCAGCGCCAGGCGCTGGACGCGATGGTGCCGCGGCTGCAGCAGGTCATGCGCCAGACCAAGGCGCGTATCCTCCTGGGTGACACCCGGAGCGAAAACAAAATCGTCAGCTTGTTCGAGCCTTCGACCGAGGTGATCCGCAAAGGCAAGGCCAGCAAACCTACCGAGTTTGGCAAGCTGGTGAAACTACAGGAAGCGGAGAATCAGATCGTCATCGACTATGAGGTCTATGCTCAGCGACCCAATGATGCAGATCTGCTAATCCCTGCTATCGCCGCCCACCAGGCGAAGCTGGGACGCATACCGAGGCTAGTCGCCGCCGATGCCGGCTTTTATTCCACCGAGAACGAGATCGCAGCGCACGCCAGAGGTGTCAAACGGGTCTGCATTCCCAATCGCTCCAACAAGAGCCGTAAACGTGAGCAGAAGAAGCGCTGGTTCCGCAACGGGCAGCGATGGCGCACCGGGTGCGAGGGGCGCATCAGCGTGAGCAAGCGACGGCACGGCCTGAACCGTTGTCGATATCGCGGTGATGACGGGATGAAGCGCTGGGTCGGCCTCGGGGTAATTGCCGACAATTTGATCAATATCGGCCACGCGATCGGCAGGCAGCAGGTCTGATCGGCCTCTGACGCCATAAGACTGCAGCACCTTGCGGTGACCTGTCGAGCTGTTCCGGGCAGACCCCAACGTTCTCGTTCAAGCCGCACCGCCCTTCCACCGGGACAGCGAATTTTGCGCCGGAAAGTACCCCCAAGGGCGCCGCGGCGGTCGCATTTCTGACAGACTATGTCCAGCCGGTTCGTCCGGTCGGCCACCTCCCCCAGAAAGATGACCGTGCTTCCCATGGCCGGCATCCACGCCGATAATCCCCGTTACCCCGAACAGCCACGGCTTGGGGGTGTCATTCATAGGCACCTCCGCCCCCAGACACATGATCGCGGCGCCGCAACGACCACAAAAACAAAACCCCCAGGATTACTCCTGGGGGTTCTGTTGCTTGCGCGCTTGCTTGCGGGATGATCTGGCGTGGCTGATCACCTTGCGGCGGATTTCCGCCGCGATCGCATGATAATCGTGACCGTAGCGCCCCTGGATATCCTGCCAGGTCGGCATGTCTTTCAGGGTGTCCTTCACGGAGGGCGTGAGCCAGCCGGCCTTCTCCACGGCCCAGGCGGACGCCCACAGGTAAATCTCGCTGTGGGTGTGATACAGCGGGCCGCCGCCCCACAGGGCAACGTTGTGCATCACCAGCATGATTTCCGTGGGGCTGACCACGTGGTCCGGCAGTTGGCCGAACAGGATCTGCAACCGCTCCTCGTATACGAACGGCTTATACCGCGGAAGGATGTTGTCTAACAATTTCGGATCGCCATGCACGACGAGGGGACCGAAGGTGTAGTCAAGATCGTCCATGCGATCGCCACGCTCAAGCATCTCGTAGCAGAAGCGCAGCATCGGCCCGGGCATACCAATCCGGGCCATCTGGGGAAGATAAACCGCTGGGTCAGCCATTGGCTTTCACCCAGGGCGGCGGGGTGGTCACGGTGTCCACCGGCGCCTTTTCGCCACGCGGCTTCCAGAAGAAGTTCTGGTAGACCTTGAAGGATTCGTCCGGATCGCTGAACCTGCTATAGAGGTGCAGGCCCCTCCATGCCGCGAGCGCAGTCATGGCAAAGGTGCGAAACGGATCGATGTCATTGCCGTCCCGCCGGTCGCGGGCGTCGCGGATTTTCTCAAGTTTCTGTCGAAACTTTTTGGGATACTTGGTGGGTTTAGCCATGGGAATTCTCCAACTTGACTAGGGCAGGATTGCCCGAGCGCTGAGAGAGAAGCCGCCTATTCGGCGGCTTCCGGGCTTTCGTTGGAGATGCGCGGGTCCGGCTCTGGCAGCCGGGCAGCCGCGTCGCGCAGTTCACGCGCGATGATGGCCCAGTGGTTTACAGCTTGGGCATCGCCGGCCGCGGTCGCTTCGATGCATTTCGCGGCGGCGCCGTTGGCCATCTCAAGACAAAACTGCTTCGCCAAGACCCTGGGCGTCGGTTGCGGTTCGGCATCCCTGCCAACGATCGCCGCTTCACGAATGCCGCGCGCGGCCTGCTGGTAGGTCGCAAAGAGCGACCCGCCGGGAGCGATCACCTCCTCGTCGGAGATGTGCTCCCAGCCAGCCTGCTCCTCGGCTTCGCTCAAGGTGCAGCCGGAAATCTCCGCCTTGACCCGCGCCATCGCCCATTGGAACAGGCGGTAGTAGTCGGGCGGCGACAGATCCTGAATCAGGCTGCTCATCGCAACCACGATTTCGGCCGGACCGACGGTCATCCCCGGGGGGAATAAGCCGAAGGTGCTGTATGTGCGGTCGAGGAGGGCCAGAGGATAAACCTCGGGCATCTGATCGACGGTGGGCTGCTGTCTGGAATCGGTCTGCCACATGGCAAACGGACCGGCCAGATAGGCGGCCTGGTTCGTCGGCAGCGGCGGATAGAACCCCAGCGCGGCCGCCATGTCATCCAACATGGCGATCATGGGCGCTGGCATGCCGAAACGCGCGGCTTCCATCAGCACCAGGCGAATGAATTGGTTCTTGTCTTCGAGCAGCTGGTTCCCAAACCGGGCCATGATTGTGTGCATGGTTGTTGGGGTTAGTTCGGAAGGCATGTGGTTCTCCTTTCCTTCGTGCGGCGCACGATGCGCCGGGCCCCGGTTTTCAAGGCCGGACGGCCAACGATTTCGTTTCTCGGAGCGAAGGAAAGCCCGCCCCGGAGGGCGGGGTGGTCTATGTGTGAATGCCCCAGCTGTGCTGCGGTGCGCGACCGGCAAAGGAATCCAGGTGCACGCTGAGGGCAGGGGCCGAGCCGTCCCCGGGTGAGGTTGGCCCGTGGTAGATGAAACCGCCGACAAGGCTGGCGCCGCCACCGCGAGGAGATTCGAACTTGCGGTTGCGCCAGATGACCCAACTCAGTGAGTAGGGGGCGAAGTCTGGCCTGATTTCGGCCACGACATTTCGCTCCGGCACATCGACCGGCTCGCCATCCTTGTAATCGACCATGTTGCTCGTGAGGACCATGATCAGATGACAGAGACTGCGGCCAAGTTCGTGCAAACAGCCGTTCTTTTCCGCAAAGTCGATCATCTCGCGCAGCTTCGCCGACACGTCGCCGGTTATGATAATAGCATTCATGTTGGTTCTCCTTGCTGCCCCGGTTTTCAAGGCCGGAGCCGACGGGATCGTTTCTCAGGGAAGCAAGGGAAGGCCCCGCCGGGTCAGGGCGGGGTTACGACGTTTCAGTGGCAGGCCGTGCGCATTGGCTGTTAACCTCCGTCGGCCTGGCACAGCATGAGGACGCCGCATTCGTCCGGCACCAACATGCAGTTCTCGGGTTCCTCGATTTCCCAGCGCCAGCCGCGGTTAAGCATACTGACCGGGTAACCCTCGCGCCGACGAAGTCGGATCAGCTGGGCGGCCGCGGACCTGGCGTCTGCCCGATCCTCAAACTCGCCCTGCGGGATCGACATGCCGCAATAAGCCGCATGGATCAGTCGCCAGTGTGTGTTCAGGGCTCTCATTCGTCGACGCTCCATTCCGGCGCGTCCTCGGCGGCTTCGACGGTCGCATGGGGTTCATGCACCGTCACCACGACGCCTTTGGTGCGGATCCAGTCGATGATGTAGTTTTCCAGGCAATCGCCGAATTCTTCATCCTCGTTCAGGAGCTGCCGTACCTTCCGTCGCAGATCGCCGTCCGAGCAGGCGACGATCCGGGCCGGTAGCGGCGGCCGTTGGATGGGCGCGAACGCCAGGGTGCATTCATAGACCCTAAGCGGCGGTTCCGGGTTCTCGCTCTGGCGCTGCTTCATGCCGAGCAGGTCCCCATCGTTCAGGGCGATATCGACCAGGGCTTCATAGGTCAGCCCCTCATCGGTATCTTCCGCCTGTTTGACGATGGCGATGCCGTCCGGCAGCGCCAGCATCGCAGGCTTTTGTGTCCGCGCCGTCAGTTCGAGCAGCGTTAGGTCTTCCGGCCGCTGGCACTGCTCGCAGAGCGTGACGAAGGTGGTGTTTTCGACCGGCCTACCCGGTCGGTAGAGCCGGTAGTTCATGGCTTGTGCTCCAGGAGAATGACCGGCTGTGGCGGGTCGATCACCCATTCCTCCAGGCCGGTTTCATAGATGTCCATCTTTGGGACGGAAATCTGAACGTCTTCTTCTTCGGCAGTGCTCAGCTGCAGGTATTCGCTGATTTGCTTCAGCCAGCGTTCGGTGCGGCCGCGAGCATGTTCTCGGTTGGCCGCCCGCGTGCGGTAGATGCCGGTGACTCTGAAATGCAGACAGACCGGCACCTCGTATGTGTCTTCCGGGAGCGGCAGAATTTGCTGCTCCGGTTCGGGCGTATTCGGCCGACATTGCACAGCGACCGTGCGCCCATCCTTCAGCTTGGCAACCGCATCGCATGTGCGCGCCAGCTGAAATAAAATCTCGCTAGGGTCTGCCTGCGGATGCAGGCGTTGGACGAGCTGGCCAGCAGTGACCCGCTCCTCCATGCCCTGGCTATCGACCAGGAGGATCATGGGATTTCTCCGTGTGTTTGGAATTTGAACGGGCCACTCGGCGGGGGCCGATACGCATAAGCGCAAAACCCGTTGCATATGTAATATGGCCATGACAGCCCTGTAATTCAATGCAGACGAGCGTCGCTTTGTCCTGCCAGCGTTCGTTATGAACTTTGCGTCGGCTGCGGCGGTCCGGTTCGCGACACCTCACCAAACGGACCAATGACGTGACGTTATTCGCGGCGGCCTTGGTGTTCCCACTCCTTGCTTACGAGTGGGACGACCGGCCATCTGCTCGCAAGCAGAAGTGGAGGGCTGGCTTCCTGCTCTCTCGCAAGCTGTGGCGGCAGGGATGGGTACTGGCTGCCATACTGGGATCTGTGGCATGCTAAATACCGAGTGACTGCGGCGGGTCGTCTGACGATTCGGTCGTTCTTCGGGGGTTCGGCTGGACAAACTCACCAGAAACGGATCGCCACGGAGATCCGGCAAGCCTGACGTGTATGCCTGGCCCTGTGGGCGTCAAGGCGCGCGCCTGAGCGTCCCACCGTCACTGTGGCCAAGATGCGGTTTGATGGCCCATGATCATGTGTTATGCTGGGCTTGGCAAACCATATGCCTGCGACGAGCGTGCGGCGCACATCTTTCTGGTGAGGTGCAATATTCATTCTAGCTTTTCTACCGTATCGGTCCTGGAATGCCAGGTGGGATCATACAACAACCGCGAAAATCAAGTTGGGATCCAGGCCGCAAAACTCCGCAATAGTGGCTTTCGTCAGCCCAACCTTAGGGAATCTCTGATTAAGTCCCTCTCGACACGGTCACGGAACGGCGTGTAGGGCCGGCTGGGCAACCGCGAGGGATGTGGGATGCGGCAGCTGACCTTAGCAACGGCGGGGTTTGAGCGATTCGCGAAGAGCACGCGTCGGGCGGCATTTCTGGACGAAATGGATCGCGTGGTGCCGTGGCGAACGCTATGCACGCTGATCGAGCCGGTTTATCCCAAGCCCGGCAACGGACGCCCGCCGGTTGGGCTGGAGCGGATGCTGCGGATCTATTTCCTGCAGCTCTGGTTCAACCTGTCAGATCCGGCGGTGGAGGAGGCGCTCTACGAATCAGTGTCGATGCGACGGTTTGCCGGCATTGACCTTGGTCGTGAGCCGGTGCCTGACGAAACCACGGTTTGCAAGTTCCGCCACCTGCTGGAGAAGCACGATCTCGGGCGGAAAATTTTCGAGCTGGCACACGAACATCTGGAGGCACGCGGGCTTAAGGTGAACGCGGGCACGATCGTTGACGCCACCATCATCAGCGCGCCGAGCTCCACCAAGAACACGACGAAATCGCGCGATCCCGAGATGCACCAGACCAAGAAGGGCAACCAGTGGTATTTCGGGATGAAGGCGCATTTCGGAGTGGACAGCAGGACAAAGGTGATTTACGCGGTGGTGGCGACGGCGGCAAACGTGCACGATGCCACGGTGCTGCCGGACCTGCTGCATGGCGAGGAAACCCGGGTATGGGGCGACCGGGCCTACCAAGGTCAGAGTGACGTGATCCGCAAACATGCGCCGAATGCCAAAGACTTTACCAACCGCCGGCGTCGGTATCGCGACGCCATCGATGAGGCGGAGAAGGCGCGGAACTAGATCTGCCGGCCGATAGCCCCAATCGCTTCAACGTTCAGGTACGGGGCGCCCACGCTATGCCCGTCGTCAGTGATGGCGGGGTGATTACTGTCGAAGATATTAGCTCATTTCGTGGCGGCCTGCGGTCCGGACAAGTGGTGCTCGTAGAACATCAGATCACCGAGCCGGAGCCATATTGAACAAAGATATCAGAGTGCAAAAACCAGAAGTCCTGGTCCCGAAAAACGGCTTAGAGAGTCAGCCATGGCCAACCGGGCCGCACCAGAGCATGCGAATTTTGGGCGTGGGCCTGTCCAAGCACGAACGGCTCTGAGTGAATGATTAATAGTGTTCCCTCGGCGACCGCACAGTTCTGTATGCCGCACCGAGGGGATTGGCGCCCAGGGCTGGAACACCTGGTCGAGGTATTTATGGGAACGCCGCCGCCCCGCCGACCGGCCTGAAGGTGCATTTCACGGCCAGAGACGCCCGCCGTCACTTCCCACGTCTCTGCGGATTGTTCGAAGCCGGTTACTAGCGCTGCTCCCATCACAACACGAGCAACTCGCGGAACCAAGCTTAGGTCGCGCAGGGGCCCAGTTTTGGACACGGTACTCTGGTATCGGAGCTGGGACGGCCATATTTGATACTTGGGAGGGTCTTGGAATGCCCTCTAAATTCTTTCGTCACGCGGGTGAGAGAACGGGAGCTACGGATAATGTGCATCGTGACCCAGGGCCCGAAGACGATAGCTGCTGTCGCTAGCTTGTGCTGTTTCGGCATGTGCAGTGCCGGAACCGCGCGGTCCCACCGTGATAGCACTTCCCAAGCCGGGAACGAGCCCAGCCGCCTTCGAACAGGAACGCTTGCAATGCCGAAACTATGCGGCTGAAGCGATCGACCATGCCCGACCAGGGCAGTCGGGCCCAAACACGGCGATCGGCGGCGCTGCGTTCGGCACACTGCTTGGAGCGGCGGCCGGTACGGCGATTGGCGGCACGGCACGGAACGCGGGTGCGGGCGCGGCGATTGGCAGTGCAACGGGCCTTGTGGGTGGCTGGGCGGTCGGGGCAAAGAATGCGGCAGCCAGCGAACTGCGGACACGCTACAACATCGCTTACACGCAGTGCATGTACTCTCTTGGCAATACTGTGCAGACCACGCCACCGGGCGGTTTAAGACTATCTTGGCTACGTAGGTGATGGAACATTCTTGTACGGCTCCTTGATACGGATGTTCTTCACACGGTCGGGTCGGGCAGCAGGCGTTTTGGCACTCGGCCGCAACCGCGGCTTTCACCGCCTGCATCCACGAGGATTTCCAAGAAGGCTTCCTAAAGGTTGCCACGGCGACCTACATCGTAGGCTTAGCTTCACCGCTGGTCGACGCTAGCAGCGCTCGCGAAAACCAGATCGGCCACCGGACGACGTGGGTATTCGGGGACATCGGCGCAGTGGCCAGCTCGGCCTTTCACAAAACCCAGATCGGTGTTCTCGACCATGAGCTGGTGTCGTGGGCAAAAAAAACCCCGAGGAATAATCCTCGGGGTTGGTTGTTAGTCGGCTGCCACGTCGTCCTTAAGACGCTCGCGCACTTCTTGCCAGTTGGCGGGCATGGGTTCAGGCTTTTCGTCCTGTGTTGCGGCGGGCGGTTTGGGAAAGAACCCATTGACTGCCGCGTCCGCGCTGCGGATGGCGACATAGGCTGGTGGGCACCATACCAATACCGCCATCTCTTGGCGGTCGCGCGGCAGTAGCGCGGCGCCTAAGACGCGCGTTATGTTATCGAAGTGTATCGCTTGAGCGGCCTTGCCGATCATGTCGTTAGCTTGTTTGAACATGGGGTGTTCTCCGTAGTTCATATGGCCTGGGAGTGGCAGGCCGGGAAAATCTCCTACCGATTGCTCGGGTTCGCCTTGCGGCTCATCAGGGAGAAGCATGGGGGATGGATGGACGGCCCCCGCCCCCCCATGTCATTAAGGCGGTCCGGCGTTCGGGGCCGACACCGTTGCGCGCCCAACGCTCGACGAAAAGGCGCGTCGTCTGGCCGTCCATCCGGTCTATTCAAAAGTTAAGGCCAGCCGCTGGTTAGCGACCGGCCCTCAGGTTGCGGCCTAACAGGCCACATCAGTCGCCCTTCTCAGGGGCGAAACCCTCATCCAGCAGTGCTGATCGGCCCGATCAGCTGACGGCATTCGCACCTCGCTAAGGAGGGCTGGCTTGCCACTGCAGGATGAACTGCCGGGTGCCACTAGCGTCCGGCCCCATCAGGGCCAAAGCTCCAACAGGGGTGTTTCGCTAGTGACTATCCGGTGGCCAGATCTGAGCTGCGCACATCGACTCACACGATGCATCTCGGATACCCGCTGTCTGGCCAATGCGCTCGATGTTGTCGAGCTGGCCTGAGTTGCGGGCACAGCGTCAATCTGTGGACCCTGTCACACCAGCCGTCCGTCAGCTGGGGGCCCAGTTCGGCGATCGGGAGGATCTAGCCCGAACTTCCTTCTTTCGGAGAGTGTGAAGTGGCAGGAACAGTAGGGACAGAAGCACGAGACTGGTCCCAAACGTAGCCATGTAATCCGGAAATTTGGACTTGTACTCGCGGCGGTGTTGTGCCAATGCGTTGCCATGTATATCGAAGCTGTTCCGAATTCGGAACTCGCCTCCCGCCATTCTGCTGCGCGAGAGTTACCGCCAGGATGGCAAGGTCCGTAAGCGCACGATCTGCAACCTCTCCGATTGGCCCGCCGAGCACGTTGAAGGCCTGCGCGGTGTTCTCAAAGGCGGCGTTGTCATTCCGGCCGAGCGGGATGCGTTCACCATCACCCGCAGTCTGCCGCACGGGCACGTTGCAGCAGCGCTCGGGACTGCCCGCAAGATAGGGCTTGATCGGATGCTCGGCGATCGCGAGCGATACCGTGATCTTGCCCTCGCGCTGATGATCGGGCGCATTATCGAGCCGGCATCCAAGCTCGCCACCGCTCGTGCACTTTCCTCCGCCACGGCTGCATCGAGCCTTGGCGAAATGCTTGGCCTCGGTGAGGTCGACGAGGACGAACTCTATGCCGCACTGGACTGGCTGCTGGAACGCCAGCCTGCCATCGAGACAGCCTTAGCCAAGCGCCATCTCAGCGATGGCACACTGGTGTTATATGATGTCTCGTCAAGCTACATGGAAGGCCGCTGCTGCCCGCTCGCCCAGCGTGGCTACAGCCGCGACGGCAAGAAGGGCACGCTGCAAATCATATACGGCCTACTCTGCGCTCCCGATGGCTGTCCGATCGCCATCGAGGTGTTTGAGGGCGATACCGCCGATCCGATTACGCTTGCCAATCAGATCGAAAAGCTGAAGCGGCGGTTCCATCTCGACCACGTGGTCATGGTCGGTGACCGTGGCATGATCACCCAAGCACGCATCACCAATGACGTTAAATCGGCAGGCTTCGACTGGATCACGGCACTGCGCGCGCCGGCGATCAAGGCGTTGATGGAAACCGGCGCTTTGCAACTCTCGCTGTTCGATCAGCGCGACTTGGCCAGTATCACGGCGCCCGAATTTCCGGGTGAGCGCCTGATCGTTTGCCGTAATCCCGATCTCGCCGTCGAGCGCGCCCGCAAGCGGGAGGATCTGCTGGCCGCCACCGAACGTGACCTCTCCCGTATCCAGATCGCGGTCGCTCGCAAGCGCAATCCCCTCCGGGGCGCTGCGCGGATCGCACTCGCGGTTGGCGCGGTGATCAACAAGCACAAGGTAGGCAAGCATTTTGTCATCGAGATCACCGATACCGTCTTCAGCTTCGCCCGCAAGACCGCCGAGATCGTCGCTGAAGCAGCAACCGATGGCGTCTATGTCGTGCGCACCAGCCTGCCGGAAAGCGCGCTCGATGACACCACGACCGTGCGAAGCTACAAGTCGCTTGCGCTTGTGGAGCGGGCCTTTCGCTGCATCAAAACCGTCGATCTGCAGATCAGGCCTGTCCATCATTGGCTGGCAGACCGCGTGCGGGCCCACGTCTTCCTGTGCATGTTAGCCTACTACCTCGAATGGCATATGCGGACCTGCCTGGCGCCAATGCTGTTCGATGACGCCGATAGGGAAGCGGCCGAAGCCTTGCGAGACAGCGTAGTGTCGGAAGCGCAACGTTCCCCGGCTGCCATCGCCAAGCAGACCACAGGGCTCACCACGGACGGCCTGCCGGTGCATAGCTTCCGTTCATTGCTCGGCGATCTGGCAACCGTAGTGCGCAACACCATCACCACCGCGATCACACCGGACTATCGCCTTACCGTCGTCACAAGGCCAACACCGCTGCAGCAGAAGGCATTCAATCTCCTCGGCGTCAACTGTAGCCAGTAATCCACAGGTCGCGAGACAGAATGTATAGATGCTTCAGTAACTTGCGTGTCTCGAGGCTAGGAAGTTCGGTCTAGCCTAGCGGCGCTGTAGGGACCGCGGGGGCGACCGGGCAGGATCAGTTGACAGGGATATGGTGATTTGTTACGAAATTTCAAGCGTTAATCGGGACGGATGCCAAGACCCGCCAGACGGCGCTCGCTTATCAGGGATGATGAAACCCACGATGGGCTGATTGGCCTGCAGGGGGCGATACACCACCCGCATTTGCGGACCGGCAGCTTTGGTTGTCTGCACGGTCAATGTGCCATCCTTGGGCGCGTGGCTGGCGTTGATCAGCAGCCGGCCCAGGTAGTCCAGCGCATGGAGATTGAGCGTATGCGCCCGTACCTCGGGGTATTCCTCGGGGTAGCGGATGTCCATCCAGTCGGTCGAGCGGCCGATGGTCAGCGCTTCCTCGTAGGTCATCGACCCATAGGGGCGGGGCTGCATCGAGACGGCATCGATGCGGCCATCCTTGACCCGGCAGACCCATTGCCCCACGGCGATGCCTTTCACCGTGGTAGGATATCGAGAATGCGGCGAAGCCGCTCCAGGTGCCGGTCGAGTAGCTAGGCCATTCGGCTTCGCCCTCACAGATCCGGGCATGCGGCTTTCCCGCACCCGGCTCTTCCCGGGAGTTACCCACATCGCGCCGTGCCTGCCACCCAAGGATGAGTGATACGAGGTTGCGGCAAGGGAAAGCGCTCGGTCAGGGCTTGGAACTGGTCCCAGGTCATACGCCGGCCCTTCTGGCTTCGCCGCCGGAGGCAGGTGATCCAGATTCGTCGGACTTCCTGATGGAACCCGCTCATAGCGCGCCAGTTGTGCGGCACCCCGTAGTAGCCGTAGTGACCTCGTAGCACGCTGGATAGCCAGCAATGCTGATCGGCCACTGGCGCGTGCATGTGCCGCCACGCGTTCTGGCGCAGCGCCTTCAACTTACGCGTCAGGCGCTTGCCCTGAGTTTTCTGCTTCACGATGAACCTGCCATCCCGGGTCCACCCGCAGTAGTGGGTGAAGCCAAGAAAGGCGAAGGTTTCTGGGCGCCGCTCGTGGCGTTGCTGCCGAGTCAAGGCCGGCAATCGGCCAAACTCGATCAGGCGCGTCTTGTCCTCGTGCAACGACAGGCCAAACTTCGCCAGTCGCTCCTTGAGGTTCGCCAGCATCTGCTGCGCATCGGCCGATTTCTCGAAGCCCATCACGAAATCGTCGGCATAACGCACGATCGACACGCGACCGTGTGCATGGCGACGGCGCCATTGGTGGACCCAGAGATCGAGCACATAGTGCAGAAAGATGTTGGCGAGCAGCGGGCTGATGCCCGCGCCTTGCGGCGTTCCCTCGTCCGTCTGGTGCCACTCATCGCCCTCCAGGACGCCCGCCTCAAGCCACATCCGGATCAGTCGGATGATTCGTGGATCGGCGATCCTGTGCGCTACCATCCGCAACAACCACTCGTGGTCGACCGAGCCAAAGAAGTTACGGATGTCGGCATCGAGCACCCAATTCACGTGCTGGCTCATGATCGCCGTGTGAAACGCCGACAGAGCGTGGTGTGAATTCCGCCCCGGCCGAAAGCCATAGGAGAAACCAAGGAAGTCGACTTCGTAGATGGCGCTCAGCACCTCGGCGACCGCACCCTGGACGATCTTATCCTCCAGGGTTGGAATACCGAGCGGGCGCTGCCCGCCATCTGCTTTCGGGATGTAGACACGCCTGACCGGCTGTGGCCGGTAGCGCCCGGTGTGGACGCGCGTGCAGAGGTCCTGGAGGTTGGCTTCCAGGTTCTGCTCGTAGTCCGCCACCGTGACCCCATCGACTCCCGCGCTCGCCCGCTGCTTCTGACGTCGAAACGCTCGTTCGAGCGCAGCGACGTCGACGTGATGCAGCAGGGCGGTGAACCGGGTCTGGGCGGCCTTGCGAGCCGCTGCGTTCACCCGTGCGAGGATGGATGGCCAGGTGACCCGGCTCTGTGTCCGGACCTCGCCCCTCTCGCCAGGGCTCCTCCCGGGCTGGCTCCTTCCCGCGGCGCGCTTCGTTTCCTTCGACGGCGTCATCGGGTACTATGCGCCAGTCCGACTCCCGACCTCAGCTCGGATGTCGGCTCCGGTTGTCCCTTGCCTCCATCCCCCGCCGGAGACCAATCCGGCGGACCCGGTCGGGCCTCTCATGTTCCAATGCTTGCTTTCCATACGTGATGCGGCCTTCGACCCCGGCGGAGCGACGTCATCTCGCCTAGCGATGACGCACGTGCTGCCTTCGTGTACGCGAACACACTCGGCCTCCGCGATCTTCACCTTTCGTGGCTCAACCCCGCACCCCGCATGGCCCCTGTCTACACTTCGAACCCCGCGTTACCGCGGCGCCCGCAAAACTCGGTCCCGACCTGCCCGCTACGACTTTGGCCGGATGAGACTTTCACCCACAGGCAATCATTAGCTTTCATGACGTACTCGCGAGAGTGGTGGAAATTCACGGCGGTGTAGTCTCCGGCTGATGCAACCCAGCCGATTCGGCGGTGAGACGCCGAAGGAGACCACACCATGGAGAAGCATAGCAGAAACCCCACGGCGACGTCGCCAGCCTTGCTCGGCGAGACGTGGTTCGACCCCATTGAGAGAGGCATCCGGGATCAGATTCGCGGCTTCATCGAAGCGCTGATCGACGAAGAGTTGGATCAGGCGCTGGGGCGACCACGCTACCAGCGGCCGAGGCAAGTACACAGCAGCGAACCGGCACCGAGGGTCGGGTATCGTCATGGTCGACGGCAACGCCAGCTGCTCGGCTCATTTGGGCCGGTGACGATCAGTGTGCCACGCGCGCGACTGAACAACGGTGATGGAACGAGCCAGGAATGGCGCAGCGAAGTTCTTCCACGCTATGCGCGCATGACGAAGCAGGTGGAGGCGCTGATTGCCGGCGCCTATCTGTCGGGCACCAACACGCGTCGCGTGCGGCGGGCGTTGGCAGCGCTGTTCAAGGGGTCGGTCTCAAAGGATACTGTGAGCCGAGTTTGGCGGAAAATACAGGTGGACTGGGGGGCCTGGTGCCACCGTTCGCTCGCCGACGAGGATGTTGTCCGGCTCATTCTCGATGGCACGGTGGTGAAAGTGCGGCTGGATCGGCGGGCGACGTCGATCTCGTTATTGGTGGTGCTGGGGATCCGGCGTGATGGTCAGAAAGTGCTGCTCGCGGTGCGCAACATGGGTGGTGAGAGCGAGGCCGCCTGGCGCGGTCTGCTCGACGATCTCACCTCGCGCGGGCTGAAAGCGCCGGGTTTCGTCACCCTCGATGGCGCGCCGGGTTTGGAGAAGGCGCTCGAGCTGGTGTGGCCGGACGCGTTGGTGCAGCGCTGCACGGTGCACAAGCATCGTAACCTCCTGGCGAACGCGCCTGAACGGCTGCACGAAGAGATCTCGAACGACTACAACGATATGATTTACGCCAAGACGGCAAAGGAGGTCGAAACACGCCGCAAGGCGTTCATCCGCAAGTGGCGATTGAAGTGCCGCGGCGTGGCCGACAGCCTGGAGGAAGCTGGAGAGAAGCTGTTCAGCTTCACCCGGTTGCCCGACAGCCAATGGCGATCGGCCCGCACGACCAATGCCGTCGAGCGGCTGCACGAGGAGTTCAAGCGCCGTATCAAGACCCAGACCGTGCTGCCGTCGGCGGAGACCGCAGCGATGCTGTTCTGGGCGCTATTAGCGTCCGGCCAAATCACCATGTGGAAGGTCGACGGCTGGCAGACGCTCGCCGAAGCGCCTGCTCCTCAACGCATTGATCTCGCCGCATGACGCGCTAACCTGAGCCGGTCGGAGACCGCGCTCCGCCAATTTCTACCAACTCCGTGACACGACCGGGGGCTACATTGATCCCTACTGAAGATGGTCCGAGAGAGAACCCATGAGTGATGAAATCAATGCCAGCCAGGACACGAACGACAAACGTGGGTCAACTGTGCTGGCGATATCAGCCGGTGTTGGAGAATGCTGGTGACGGAAGCAACGTCGTCACCCTCTGCCGCTGCATGTTCGATGCAGCACATACCGAGCTGAAGGAGTGGCACAAAATGCCGAATTATCCAGAGGCAAAGACAATCGGGGACCTGAAGATGCATCTCAGCCGCATGCTCATGGCGACCATCTTCTGGGAACCGATTCACGTAAACGATCTTAAAGTTGGCCGAGTGTTTGAAACGGCCCTAGGCTTTAACGCACAAAGCCAAATCGCCCGAGCGCAGCTCCAGGCTGTGATCCGGTTTGCAGACGATGCCAAGTTGACCGCCGAGGAGCAGCAACTCAAGCTCGATATGGCGCTGTCCTTTTTGCAAAATTCTGAAGCACGAGCGCCGGACATACTGGCTGGCATTGACCGGGCCGTATTAAAAGGACCCGGAGTTTCATCGTCTTCTACTGCTGGAGGAAGCGAAAGTAGTGGGCGCGCTCAGCGCCGCGCCCGTCGTGGATCAAGAGACCGGGTGAGCTTGTGATCGACGCCTGTGGCTACCATTGCCCGGTGCTCGGCCTGACCGACGAAGAAAGCCGCGGTGGCACTGACCGCAGATGATGTCGGCGTAGTCCCATCGCCGCGTCCAAGCCGTACACTCGGGGCGGTGGTAGGAATGGCGAATGCAGAAAAGGAAGGCCGGCTTGCAGCGTGACACTTAGCAATGCGTGGCGGCAAAAATCGTGCGGCTGCGCACACCACCCGCAATGTGGTTCTGCTGAATCGATCCTAGCCAGGGCAGAAAACAGCTAGGTCACAAGACCCGAAGCTACTACGCGTGGCGCTCATGACGAAGGCCCGAACCAGCCATCACCGGGGGGCCACAATCCTCGGCGTAAAACGCATGAACACCCAATCAAGGGCGAAAAAACACAACGCAAACAACCCGATTTACAACTGCAGATCATGGCAGCATTCTCAATCCTCAACATCGTCTCCATCCATGGCTACGTCCTTCGCAATGGCTGATCTGAGCCAAGCGCACAGCAGGCTTAAACATAACCTTGCTGGGTAGCGAACGGCTGCACGATGGCGAATAGCCTGCGTGCGCGAGCACCGCCACCCGAACTGTTAGCGCCAGCTAAATGTGAATCGGTTGCATTTCTACGAGCTGTCCGACCGAGCGTCATGTGTGTCCGACAACTGCCACGTGCCGCGCGGCGCCGCCATCCGGGTGCACTGCACTTTGGACGACGCCCGTGTGCCCGGTCGCCTGGGGCGAAGAGGTGGTGGAACAGGACGCCAGCGCAGCGGACGGGTACTCGATAACGCTGGCGTTCACTTTCACCTACTCTTTGCCTTGATGTGCCTGGGCCGGCAGCAGAAGCTTCAAGCGGTGGAGCGCCAGGAAGACCTGCTCGCACAATTGATCTTCCCACGGCATCTGCACCGTTTGGAATACGGCGTGACCCCGAAACGCCGGGTGGCCATCGGTTCGTTTGCACAGGGCTTCGAGCATCCAGCCGCACAACCCTCGACCGCCGGGTTCATGGCGCCCAGCCTGGGTTCAGGGGTATCGTCAGGATGTAATCACCATGACCATACCTTTGGCGGGCCCGTACGAAAGTAAATTGCGGATCGGCAACCTACGCATGCATCGCCCGGTTCGGGACGGCTCGCGCCTTGGCCTTGTGCCAAGTATCTGTTTCCCGCACGCCTGCCACCGATACTTTCCAAGTCCAAATACTCCCGCTCTTATGCTTGTGCCCCCCTGCGGCTGCTCGAGTGCTTCATTGCGACTGCATTGGCTGACTTTCCAGAAAAAAGAATTATCACACACTCCTATGGTTGTGCTGCCTGCGGGCCGCAAGAGCAGCGGCCGCCAGACCCGACGCCGAACAGCGCTCCATGCCCTATACCGGGGCTTTCCCACGCCGGGGTGGTCCCCCCTAAAGCTCCCCCTGGGGCCCACCTAACATCCTTCGCGCGCACCGCGTAGATTTCCGCATCGGGTCCCATCTACGCCCTCTTGCCGGATGTGTGCGCACTGGGGGCTAACAGATCCGATGTGACCGCATCAGATGGCGTCGGCGGAAGTGGCGGGCACCAGAGAGAGCTGACCCGCAGTCGCGGCGACGTGCTTCGGCGATGTTTATTGGACAAACGTTGACACTGCTCCCCATTGCCGTATGGACCCGCCCACAGCGTCGGCGGAGTTTGCCGTACCGGTCCTAACACCCGGCAACTTCGGGCGCGCTTCTTTTGGGCAAAAGGTGCGAGGGCATGTCGGAACCGCGGCCATTCGACAAGCAGGTGGAAGATACTGTGCGTACGCTGGGTGTCAAATCGACACTCGGCTTGTGTGCTGCGATTGAACAGCTATCAGCCTGGATTGCGGCGGTGGAGTGCGAGACTTTAGCAAGCGCCCGCCGCCCCGAACTTCGCAAGCAGCTTGAAGCGTTTGCAGACTCTCTTCGCCGGTTGACACCGATCCTTTTCCGCATCGCCGAAGCCATCAAGCAGGGAACTTACCGAGCACGGAATCACGGGGGATAGAATCATCCTGGCGTTACTGCATCGGTACTGCGGCCAAGGGGGGGCCAGTTTGGATGCAAAAAGGCTGTACGATTACGCAGGGAAGCTGCGGGACATGGGAAGGGATGCGCAGAAAATTGCCGACGCAGTTCCAACCACGGCAGGCTGTGTGACCCTGACGAGCGCTCTTCGCAAACCGGACGGACGACTTATTACCGCAATCGTTGCTGCTGAGCTGTTCCGGATCGCGAAGGGTCGCTTGCCTGGCAGAACCAACCCCCGTGCTCACGACCTGTGCAACTCTCTCTGGCAACTTGCTTGGTTCGGCGCACAGGACGATCAGCCGGACCGGCTCGCGGATGCGCAGATCGACTGGGAGCGCCACCTGCAGAAGGTTGTTGAGGACGCATCTTACGGCACCAATGGCGCACCTGCCGAGTTGCGTGAGGGGTACGAAATGGTCCGCGGGGTTCTGGTGCAGCATGGACTGCAAAACCCGCCGACACCGCGGCCACCCGGCCGATGGGGGCCCGGCCTAGCACACGCGCTTGCAAGTTACTGTCGCGACCGCAGATAGCAGGCTGTTGCACGCGCTGGACGGCGCTCGCCCATACGGCGCGACCGCGGAGCGCGCCAATTCCTGTCTTGGGGCGAAACTCGCAATTTTCCTCTGATTGCGCTCCTGTACCAATCCGGATCGGCAAGCCTACCACGTTCCCATCAGCCCTGGAATTCCCCGGTGCTGCCGAGGACACAGCAAATGAGCAAAGTACCGACCGGGTCAAACGCGGCGAGCTATCCCGGCGCCGAACCTGAGTACGCCCGTATCCCGGAAACCTGTCGGCGCCACGGGCTGAGCCGCTCCGGGATCTACCGGCTCTATGCTGACCGCAAGATCCGGCTTGTGAAGCTGGGTCGTACGACGCTCGTCGATATGGTCAGCGTGCGCGCCTTCATGGCGACCCTCCCTCAGGCATAACAGAACGCCGGCCGGAGCCTGGCCCCGACCGGCGTCTGTATCAGTCTCTCCAAGACGTAGATACGCGCAGTCGATCCGTTTGTCCAGCCCGGTCGGCTCGGAGATAAATCCGTGTCAACCGACATCATCCACTTCCTGGCAAATCGCTTCCCTCACCTACGCGATTACCAGACGGACTGCATGCTCGATGTCATCGGCTCCTTCAGAGTCGGGCGCCGCGCACCGCTCCTCCAGCTCCCGATGGACGGCGGCAAGGCCGAACCGATCGTTTTTGATCACGCCGGTAAAATGCGAGAACATGGCCTTCCGGAAGCACCGCGAGACTGGTCGCTGAGCGGAGCAGAGCACTCCGCCGCGTCGTCGCCCGCAGCATTGAGAGCGCGGCATGACCGGCATTCCGTTTGATGCCATTCAGGCGGCCGCACTCACACAGGCGGAATATCTCTTGCGCGGCTGGCTTCCGGCTGGCCGTATGGTTGGCAAGGAATTCAAGATAGGCAATCTGCAGGGCGACCCTGGTAAGTCGCTCAGCATCAACGTGGCCACGGGCCTGTGGGCAGATTTCGCGACCAGGGATGCCGGCCGCGACCTGATCGATCTACGCGTTGCCATGACGCGGACCGATCGCATCGCAGCCGCTCGCGAGCTTGCCGACATGCTCGGCATTTCGACCATCAACGGCCATCCTGGACCCATCAAGAGCACCAACGGCCGCGCCGCACCGGCCAACGGCATCAACGGCCATACAAAGCCGGCCGGCGACCACTGGCAGCCCATGATCCCGCCCCCGCCCGACGCACCACCGCCCGATCCCGGTCTGTTTGCCAGCTATGGCACCGTCCATGAGTACTGCGGGCCGGATGACCGGCCGCTCCTCTATGTTCGCCGCCGCGAAGCAACACGGACTGAGCGCAAACAGTTTCATCCGCTTACCTACGGCGTTTTGAACGGGAGAGTCGGCTGGCACGCTAAACACCCTCCGGCACCAAAGCCGCTGTATGGACTGAACCGCCTGAGCGCTTTCCCGGATGCCACCGTGATTCTCTGCGAGGGCGAAAAGTCCGCCGATGCCGCCCAGGCACTGTTTCCGGACTACGCCTGCTTGTCCTGGTGCAGCGGCGCCAAGTGCCAGCGATGCGGATGTTGCGCCGCTCGCAAACCGTACTGTCATCATTTGGCCTGACAACGATAGCGATGGGCACGACGCAGCTCGAGTCTTGCTCCAAGCACTCCCGCGCGCCCGTGTGCTCCGCGTTGATGACCTTCCCGAAGGCGACGACGCTGCCGATATTGCCCCGGAAGATCCTGACGAATGGCTGCGCCAGCATTTGCCCCAAGCCGACCGGCCGTCCCAGGAGCGGCGCTCTATCTGGATCGACGATGACGACTGGAATGAAGCCGAGATTCCCCTCCGGCCGTGGGATAGCACCGGGGTATGCCCTGCGCGGCGCCGTCACCTTGGTTTGCGGAGCGCCATCTGCCATGAAATCTACCCTGATGTTGGGGTGGGCGTGCGCGATCGCCCTTGGCCGCGATTACGGTGCAGTCCGGCCAACTGCTGCGGCACCAGTCATTATCTACAATGTTGAAGATGATCAGAATGAGCAGCGCCGTCGCTTATCAGCCGTTCTGCGGCAGTTCGGCGCCCAGCCGCGGGACATAAAGGGAAAGGTGGTGCGCACTGGCCCGCAGACGATCGGCACGCTGCTTACGCGCGATGATCAAGGAAGGATTCAGCTCACTGCCGCCATGGACCGGCTGGAGCAACTGGTCGCAGAGCGCCAGCCTGCCATGCTCGTCGTGGACCCTCTGGCTGAACTGCACACCGCCGATGAGAACGACAACACCGCCTTGCGTGCCGTTATCGCGGGTTTCCGCGATCTGGCCAACCGGCACAACATCGCTGTCGTCGTCCTGCACCACACCCGCAAAGGGTCCAGCATGTCGCCTGGTGATCCCGACATAGCCCGCGGCGCGTCGGCCGTCATCGGCGCCGTCCGCGTCGCTGTAACGCTGACAGGCATGTCGGAAGATGATGCGAAGACCTTTAGTCTTCCGACCGATCCCAAGTCGCGCAGCCACTACGTTCGGCTCGATGACGCAAAGAGCAACTACGGCGCCATCCGCGAAGCCCAGTGGTTCGAGAAGATGTCCTATTTGCTCGACAACGGCGAGGTGGTGCCCGCCGCCGTCCCCTGGACACCGCCGGCGGCGAAAATTGCCACCCAAACCGATCTTGCCGCCCTAGTAGCAGGGATCGAACGGGGCGCCCCCAATGGCGAGCCGTGGAGTGCCACGCTCGGGTCGTATGACCGCTCCGTTCGCGTGCTCCTGGACCAGCAGGGGTTCAAGACCCGCGAAGCCCAACAGAAGGCTCTGGAGCGGCTCATGGCCGAGTGCCCGGTGGAGAAAGCCACTTACAGGCGCCAAGCCGGCAATCGCGCTGAAGCCGTCGGTCTGCGGGTTGGCGATAAACCGCACGCGAAGTGGGTAGAGTGACTCGTGCAAAACCCGAGCAGTCAAGGCCCCACAGTGAACGTCCCAAGTTCGGGGAAACGGAATGCACGCACGGGTTTGATCCCCCACCCGGGTAGTGGTGGTGCAGCGCTTTTTAGCGCGCTGCACACCCACACACGACCCTTCGTGGGTGGTTCGCAAACCCGTGCAGAACCGGTGCGAAACTCGTGCGGGAGTCGTGCTGGAGTCGAAGTTCATCGCGTCTGAGCATCGGCACGGCGTAACGGCAATCTCGGCCGGCAATGCGTAACCCGTCGTGGGCACTCGGCATGACGCACCTGATGCACTTTCTATATACAGTTCCTGCACGTCCACGCTAGCTCAAAAGGCCATCTATAAGAAATATGCGTCATGTGCCTCATGCGTCGTATGTTGCGGCCAGGTACGAACGGGAAACATGTTGGTTCGCTCCCAGTGCTCGGGTCATCGACCAGGACCGGACCGCACCGCATCGTGGATCACCCACCAACGTACCCTGCCCCCGCCATCAGCAGCTGGCCCCTCCGCCCAAATCAAGCTGGTGGGTCAGCTATAAATTCAGGCGCTTCGGTTTGAAGGTGACGCTTCGGCCCGATGGCAAAGCGCGGAGGGAGGGGCCGCGCCGCCGCGACGACCCGACAGACTGGAGTGGCTGACGTGAAGGCGCTTGCAAATACCTGGTAAGCTCAAGCCGCTTGCATCATATGGCGCGTGGTCCGAACCTGGTGCGTTCCGCCCCGACGTGGCTTATCGCGTTGATCCCTTGGAGACGATGGCGGAAACCCGCGCGAGCGATCCCGTGCTGACCACGCTGCGTACCGTCCAGCAGACTTGGCGGGCGTGCTTGGCGATCAAAGCCGCACGTCTCAGCAGGTCGCAGCGGCACTGGCGATGTTTGACCCCAACCGGAGGGCGAACTTCGGGCCGCACTCGCGCCGGTCGCCGCAGAACGCGGCATCATCGATTCGGGCAAGTTTGGTTACTGGCTTCGCAAGTTGGCCCGTGGATGGGTGGAAGTTCATCGTCACTGGAACGCCAAAGGGCTGCTCGGCGTGGGCCGTCGTGCCGGTATGACCGTACCGCAGGTGGAGATGGTGGAGATAGTGGAGATGGTCGCGCGCCTTCCCCGAAAACTGTTATTGCATATCCACTGACAGTTTCCGCGCATTGGGTAAAATATGTCCACCATGTCCACCATCTCCCCCTTTGTCTGCCTGAAAGCACCCAGCTGTCGCGGCTGCTGCGCCGAACAGTAGGTGCCTTTACAGCGGGCCGCGCTCGTGACCCGCTGGCCATCGGTTCCCAAGGCTATGCCGACTGTTTGCGTCCTCTCCAATCTCCGCCGGCAAACAAAAATCCGCCCACTCCTGCATCAGCGGGCGGCGGCGTTCGAGTAGATCGGTCCGGGCGTATGCCGCTTCCGTCTTGTCCTTGATCATATGCCAATGCCACCTGCCCGCCCTGAGTGGGCGGGAGATTACTGCGGCGCCAAGCATTCAATTCAATCCACTTGACCGACGTCATTGAACGGCAAAGGTGGAGCCCCTCCCCTTTTTCTGGACCCCACCGGCGCGGTTAGCCCTCATCGAGGACGGGTGCTCGGCGTGAAAACTTAGCTGCGCCCTAGGTGACGACCCGCTCCGCTGGCCGAACGGGGGTCACGTTCGTTTCCTGCACTACACCCAAGCTGCCGAACCCCGCGCGGATCGTCTCTGCGACGTATCCGGGTGACAGGTGGGCGTAGTGCTTCTGGGTCAACTTGATGTCTGAATGCCCGAGCTGCGCCGCAATAACGGCCATCGGCACCCCCTTCTGAGCAAGGCGGCTCGCGTGTGTGTGGCGGAGGATGTGGAAGCTAACCGGGGGGCTAATTCCCGCCGCTGCACAGGCTTCCCGCAGGGGACGGAATTGATGGCTGCGCCCCCAGCGTCCGCCACCCTCGCGGAGGAGGAAGGGTCTGCCGGATAGCTTACCAGCCATTTGCTGCTCGAAAAACCGCCTTGCTTCATCCGTAAGCACGACATGGCGCACACCATCGCCCTTGCCTTGGACGGTCAGCACGCCCGCTGCGATATCGACATCAGAGGGCCGAAGCTTCGCCAGCTCGCCGTAACGACACCCGGTCAGGATCGCCCCTGTCACAAGGCGCCGCAGATCAGCGGGGCATGCATTCACGAGCCGTGCGGTTTCATCGTCGTTGAGATAGCGGACTTTGGGCGCATCTACTTTCGGGAAGGGCTTCACCAACATCCAAGGATCTGCAGAGGGCGCATGACCGTCTCGAAAGACCAGGTTCAGTGCCGCCTTGAGGACGGTTAGAATTCGGTTTGCGGTCGCGCGGCGTGCGCGCCGGGCATCCATGTCATCAGCCGCGAGGACGCGAACCCGACGCTTATCCGCATGGGAACCTGTCCGAAGCCGTGGAGGGGCGATTGCCAGGCCGTTGTGCCAGCCCCGTACCTGTTTTGGTGTTAATTCGGAAAGGTTCAGCTCGCCGAGTTTCGGGAAAATGTGCGCGCCAATGGTAATCTCGACATCGCGGAGCGCCTTCCCCCCGCGGGCGGAGTAGTCATCCAGGTAATGCCGCATGGCATCCGCAACGGTCCACGCTGCCGCGTCGTCGGTTCCGGCTTCGTGCTTCGCCTGTGCTGTTGCCCAGTGGCGAGCCTTTGCTTGAGCCTGAGCGAAAGTCAAAACGTGTTTGCCGTGGGACGCGCGGCCATCATCGGCTAGGCCAATGCGCTCCGTCTCATAGGCCCCTGCTCCCACATACCGCCGGGCGATCCACGATCCGCCTTTTGCCCCCCGATAGTAACCAACGTGCAGACCGCGTTCGATCAGCCGATAATGCGGTTTCTTGCGTACCGCCAGGCGGGACCTGGCGGCCGCCGTGTCCAGCCTTGCATCCTTGGTTGCCCTTGGCATTCACCCTCCAAATCTGCTTCTCCCATATTTCTCCCATATACAGGCGGAAATGTCCAGAGACGAAACGAGACGGGTTGACGGGGTTTTTGGCGGGTCTCAATCGTCCCAAGATGCTTTATGGTGTGCCTGATACAGCCCTCTTACGGCGGCAACACCGGTTCGAATCCGGCACGGGACGCCAGCAGTTTCAATTACTTGGCTCCGAAGCCCCCATTCCGGGCCTTCATCTGGAATAAATCCGGAATGGACGCCTGTCAGACGAGCTGGGTTAGTCCGGGTCATTGGGGGTGCATGCCATCGCGCGCAGGAATGTCCTATCCGGCCTGCGGCCACCTTTGTTCTTGCTTCGTTCAGCACAACCACGCACTGTGCTGGGGTGCCAGACGACACCGCTCTGCCCACCGCGACCCGAAATAGCGGACCGTCACAGCCGCCCGGCGATCGCGCTGTCATCCTCGCCTGTTCCGTCCGCCGGCTGCGGAGGTGGTGGCTGCAGCTCGAGTGCCCTTGTCGTACTATCCATATTCCCCTGCGAATGATGGCTGCCAACCAGGCGCTGGCCGGCCAGACTATCGCTGACGTGCTGGTCCAGCTGCGCTGCCAGAGGTGCGGGCAGAAGCCGATCCAGGTGGCGCTCGAAGAAGATCCGGCGGCAACATCGCCCCATCGGATGGGCGCGCATGGGTGGAAGGTGGTCCTGGTGTCGGCGGAAGCCTGCGAAGATCCGGGAACCTAGGAGTGCCCGGGTTATAACCTGATCAGATGGCGCGGGATTTACCGCTCCGGCACAGAAATGCTGGTGGGCATGTTATACTAAATCGCCTTGAGGGCGACACGGCGGGGGCGATTCCCGAATCGGCGGAAAGTCAATTCAAAGCACGGCAAATGACTGGAGGTTTGCCATGGCCGCCGCGACCCCGCTGCGCGCAGACTACGACGCGAACCGCCTGCGCCAGCTGGCGAAGCATTCGGATGATGCCGATCAGACCCGGCGGCTGTTGGCCCTGGCGGTGATTTGTGATGGGGGCTCGCGCGGGCGAGGCTGCCGAGTTCGCCGGTGTGGGCCCGCAGACCGTTCGCGATTGGGTGCTGCGGTTCAACGCCGAGGGACCGAATGGACTGCTCAACCGCAAGGCGCCGGGCAGGGTGCCGTTGCTTTCGGAGGTCCGGCGGCGCGAACTGGCCGAGGTGATCGAACGCGGGCCGGACCCGGCGGTGGACGGGGTGGTGCGCTAGCGCCTGGTTGATCTGATGCGGTGGATCTACGCAGGCTACGGCATCGCATCAGCAAACAGCCACTCAGCCGGATCGTGCGGGGCATGGGCTATCGCCAAGCTGTCGGCCCGGCCACGGCATCATGCGCAGGATCCTGAGGCGGTCGTCGTTTTTTAAAAAAGCTTTCCCGCCCGCCTGGCAGAAATCGCCGCCACGAATGCAGGCGGCAGGCCGATAGAGATCTGGTTCGCCGACGGAGGCCAGGATCGGGCAGAAGAACAAGATCGCCCGCCGTTGGGCGAAACGCGGCACGCGGCCTTCCGCACCCAGTGATCAACGCACCGCCTCGGCCTACATCTTCGGCGCGATCTGCCCGGCACGCGGCACCGGCGCGGCCCTGGTGCTGCCATTCTGCAATTCAGCCATGATGTCGATGCAGTTGGCGGAAATCTCCCAGACGGTGAGCGCCGGGGCGCATGCCGTGGTGCTGCTTGATTAGGCGGGATGGCATACCTCCGGCAAGCTGGTGGTTCCCGCTAACATCAGCTTGCTGCCGCTGCCGCCGAAGTCGCCGGAGCTGAACCCGACCGAAAATGTTTGGCAGTACCTGCGCGATAACTGGCTGTCCAACCGGGTGTTCTCATCATTAGTCGACGCCGCCCGCGTCGGGCGCGCCCTGCGGTCACGATCGTGCTAAGGCTCAACGGCGGAGCCCGGCTGACGATATGGCCGAAGGACGCGGCACAGATGGCATGCCCCGTCCACCCAGTAAAAGGAACGCTGCATGTTGGTGACAGGCGAGATGCTACTCGGCGCGGCCACAGTTCGCGGCCGATCTGGTATGTTCCGGGCCGTCAATCCCGCGACGGGCGAGGAGCTGGAGCCCGCTTTCGGCGGCGGCACACCGGATGACGTGGATACCGCCTGCCGTCTCGCAGACGAAGCATTCGACACTTATCGCGAGGCGCCGCTGCCAGTGCGGGCCAACTTCCTGAAAGCGATTGCCCAAAACATCATGGATCTGGGCGATGCCCTGACCGAGCGTGCGATGGCGGAAACCGGTCTTCCGCGCGGCCGCATCGAAGGCGAACGCGCTCGCACCGTGGGCCAGCTGCATTTGTTTGCCACCGTCGTGCGTGACGGTCAGTTTCTGGACGCGCGCATCGATCCGGCGCTGCCCGAGCGCGAACCGCTGCCGCGTCCCGACCTGCGGGAGCGGCACATCGCGATCGGACCAGTCGCCGTCTTCGGCGCCAGCAATTTCCCACTGGCCTTCTCTGTGGCCGGCGGGGACACAGCTGCGGCGCTCGCGGCCGGCTGCCCAGTGATCGCCAAAGCCCATCCGGCGCATCCCGGCACTTCCGAGCTGGTGGGCCGGGCCGTCCGTACCGCGGTAGCCGCCTGCGACTTGCCGGAAGGCGTATTCTCCTTACTGGTCGGCGTCGGGAACGAGATTGGCGGCACGCTGGTGGCAGATCCACGAATCAAGGCCGTGGGGTTCACCGGTTCCCGTGCTGGGGGCTTGGCGTTGTGCCGGATTGCCAGCGGCCGGCCCGAGCCGATCCCGGTTTATGCTGAGATGAGCAGCGTGAATCCGGTCTTCCTGCTGCCCGGGGCACTGTCCACGCGCTCGCCGGCCATTGCCAAGGGACTGGTCGCGTCGATCATTCTCGGGGCCGGACAGTTCTGCACCAGTCCGGGGCTGGTTCTGGCCCTGGCCGACCCGCTGCTGGACAATTTCCTGGCTGCCGCCGCGGCGGAGCTGTCGGCGGCTCCGGCGGCCACAATGCTGACCCCGACCATCCACGCCGCATATGACGCCGGGGTCCGGCAACTACAGGGACATGCTCGGGTGCGCTGCCTGGCCCAGGGCCAGCCACCCCAGGTATCGGCGCACACCCAGGGGCGGGCATTCCTGTTTGCCACAGATGCGGACAGTTTCCTCCACGACAAAATCTTGCAGCAGGAGGTGTTCGGCGCCGCGTCATTGGTCGTGGCCTGCCCAAATATGGACACGATACACAGGCTGGCGGAGCGCTTCGAAGGGCAGTTGACCGCGACGCTTCACATGGAAGAGTCGGATATAGACATTGCGCGGCGGCTCCTGCCGACGCTGGAACGGAAAGCCGGACGGATCCTGGTGAACGGTTTTCCGACCGGCGTGGAGGTAAGCCATGCAATGGTGCATGGCGGGCCGTTCCCCGCTACCTCCGACGCACATTTCACATCGGTCGGCACGCTGTCCATCCGTCGCTTCCTGCGTCCGGTCTGCTATCAGAACCTGCCTGCCGCGCTGTTGCCAGCCGCGCTGCGGGACGGCAACCCGCTTGGAATCTGGCGCAGCATCGATGGGCGGCCGATCCGGGACTGAGCGACGGCACTCACTCTGCTGCGGACACCCGTCGATAACCGCCGATCCGGACCATCATCCCAAGCCGCCCGGCGATCGGGCACCAATCCTGGCCTGTTCCGTCCGCCGGCTCCGGAGCTGGTGGCTGGAGATGCGGTGCCCCTGCCGCACCGTTCATCTCCCCTTCGGATGATCGCCGCCAACCGGGGCCTGGCCTGCCGGTCGATCGCTGATGTACTGGTGCGGCTGCGCAGCGAGAATTCGGACGAAGCCGATTCGGGTGGCGCTCGAAGAACGTCCCGGGTGGCAGGTGGTTTATCGAGTAGGCGGAGCGCGAATCCTGCGCTGCGCAAGGGATCAGCAAACCAGCCAGTCCGCCCCGCGTTAACCTGTGGGCAAAAAGGCTATTCAACTCGTCCCGCCCGGGGAATCATCATGAGCGCATCGTACGTCCCCATCTAGGGTCCCCAGGTCGGCCGCACCCGCTGGTTCCGTCTGATACCCATAGGAATGGTCGTCTATATCATCTCGTTTATGGATCGTACGAATATCGGCTATGCGTTCGCCGGGAATCGGCCACGATTTCCATGTTGGCAAAGCAGCGCAGGGCGCGGCGGGCGGCATCTTTTTCATCGGCTACGTCTTGCTGCAGATTCCAGGCGGTTATCTGGCAGAGCATTGGAGCGCCAAGAAATTCATCGCCGTCATGATCGTCTTCTGGGGTGCGATGGCCATACTGTGCGGTGCCGTCAGCAATTACACCCAGCTCCTGATAGGACGCTTTCTGCTTGGGGTGGCTGAAGGCGGCATCTGGCCGGCCATGCTCGTTCTCCTAAGCCACTGGTTCCCCGTGCGGGAGCGTGCGCGTGCATACAGTTTCTGGATGGCCAACCTCGCGATCTCCTCCATCATCACGCAGCCACTGTCCGGCTGGATCGTGTCCGCCACGGATTGGCGTGCATTGTTCTATATCGAAGGCGCATTGCCGTTCATTATCGCGCTGCCGCTATGGCTTCTCTTCGTCAAGGACAGGCCGCGGCAAGCGCCGTGGTGCTCGGCTGCCGAACGCGAATACATCGAAGCATCGCTGCGGCGCGATCACGAGAATGAACCTGCACACGCGCCGTTTTCGCGAGTGTTCAGTACCGGTATGGTCTGGCGGCTCGTGCTGGTTTATTTCCTCGTCCAGGTCGGCTTCTACGGTCTGAACATGTGGATGCCGACCCTGCTGCATAATCTGACGCGGGAAGGATTCGGGGCCGTAGGCCTGATCGCGGCGCTGCCCTATCTCTGTGCCATCGCTTTCATGTGGTTCAACGGAGTACTCGCCGACCGGAGCGCGCGATATTCACTCCATGTGCTTGGTCCAATGATCATCGCCGCTGTGAGCCTGATCCTTTCGGTGCTGATCGGCCGATCAGTGCTCTCGCTTTCAGTCCTGTTCCTCTGCTTGGCGATGGGCGGAGCACTGTCCTATGACGGCCCGTTCTGGGCCGCCGGATCGCGCGCACTTCCACCCGTCATATTTGGCGGAGCGATGGGCTTGATCAATGCGTTGGGTAATCTGGGTGGCTACATCGGTCCCTTCGTTGGTGGATATCTGCAGCAGACCACGGGCAATTTCCTCGCCACTGCTATCCTCCGTGCAGGTTCCTTGCTTGTTGCGGGGCTGGTGATGATGACCGTGCACGTCCGCCCTGCACCACGGCCGCTAATAGCCGCAGACCTGACCGAGTTACGAGGAAGCCACGCCTGATCCCAAGCCGAACCCCCGAGGCAGCTCCAGGGCGAGCTGCGCGGGTCACGTCTTGTAGCGCAACGGCCCGACAGGACGTAATTTCCGCAGCAGCACTGATCCGTTGATAAACCTGTGGGCAATTTCTGTATAGGTTTGGAAGAAGCTGAGGTCAGAGCGGCTTTTGGTTTACACTGGCCGACTGTTGATGGTGCGGAACTGTATTATGAAAACGACACAAGTCCTGGCGATGCGTGACAAAAAGTGACATGGCCAGCGCGACGGACCCTAAAACCGGCCCTCGGAAAAAGCGCCGGTCAGGGAATGGTGGCCTGGCCGGCGTGCGGATCCAGTAGTGCTTGCGGTTGCATTTTATCCCTCAAATGGGACATGCGCCAGCTTAAAGAAACAATCATCGTCTAGATTTTGGGGCTTGGTATAGCGCTACACCGAGTGGCCGTCTCCAACATCTTCAGCGGCAGGCTGTTCTAGATAACAGCCATAAGTTGATTGATTGGCCGATCCAGCAATCGTAAGTTACGGCGATGCTGAGTGCACCCCAAATCCGCCGACGATGGACGACGACGACGGGGTTATCCTGAACATGACCCAAGCACAAGCTCTAGAGCTTCGTTCAATCCTAGCAATACTGCTAGAGGGCGACGAACCGCCCGACCCGACATTGCAGGAGCGCGCTCGCGCTATCCTGCTCGGGGGCCACTCTCCAAGAGAGGAGGGCGACATTTGATCCGGCGCGGATCAACAGCATCCTGTGGATGCATCCGCACGCGGCTCAGCGCCCATAAGCGGGCACAGCGTCACCCCCGGCCAGATGCCGGCCCCGCGGCCCTGGAAACACCGGCCCACCAATCAGCCCGGGAACCGCCCGGCCTATGGCCATTGCGCCGACATGCACTCCATTACTCAGCAAGTCCGTCACGGGCACCTGATCCACCATTTCCGAAAAATGCCCCCGAGCGGCGCCCCCAGGACCCGACCAGAGACGGCGCCGGCTGGACATTCCGAACGCTAGAGCACGGCGGCGAATACCCGGACGACATGCCGCACGCGATTCGCGCAACTGACGCATAGGGCCGATCCTGCATCTATGTGGATCGCGTGGTTGAAATTACACTGGGTCAGCAACTAACGCGAGCAACTGCTGTGCACCTGCGAGAACATCGTGAACGGTTGCCGGTGTCTGTAACAGCTGCCCCACTCCCTCCGTGAAAGCTCGTGTTTCCGGTCGCGCGACAAAGAGAACCCACAGATTCGGGTGCTTCTGCTTCGCTATGTTGGCCAGAGCAATCCCATGGATCGTATGACGCTCGAATTCGACGCGGGTGATCAGCAGCTCAAACGGTGTGGTTTCAAGTATGCTCAGAGCGGCCATAGGCTCGGTGAACCGGGCGACCGCGTGCCCATCCCGCGTCAGCGCGGCTGAAAGGGCATCCAGAACATCAACGTCATCATGAACGAAAGCGACCCGCGACCGCATGCGTCTATTTTTCTTTGCGTAGCATCAATAATTAGTAAACGATAACGGGCATACCCTTGTCCACAGATCAAATGTTAAAAATTGGAAGCTCGAGGTTCAGGCCCACTCACACAGCCCCAGTCGTCCCGCTCGTGCTGGAATTGTACGGCCTGACCGCCAGGCCCGTCGCCGGCCAATTATGCCCCGGTAGACATTGGGACCCACTGTTCCCGTTCCCGGCCCTTCCAATAGCAGGGATGCAGACCGATATGATAGCCACGCTGACTACTAAACCTAACATTGTTATCGCGCGCTCGCCACGCAGAATCAGGAAGCCGAACCCTGCTTTGAAGCTGAAACTCGCGCGGGCGGATGGGCGGATGACGGCGCTGGGTGGGGTCTGGGAAGGTTGGCGCAGCCCGCAGGGGCGAGATCGTCCGTACGTTCGCCATCATCACGGTTCCCGCCGGCCCGGACATCGCTGGCCTGCACGACCGCATGCCGCTAGTCCTGGAGGAGCGGGATTGGGCGGCTTGGCTCTCCGAAACCAGGGGCAATTCCTCCGCGCTGCTCCAACTGTCGCCGCCCGGATTGACTGCACGGTTGGCACCCAGTTTACAGTTCGTCGTGAGCCAGAGAACCTCAACACCAGGCTTTTTACTCAACTTCCGTGCTGACGAACTGATCACTGGGACCCGCTCCGCATCAGGGATTCAAGCTCGCTTTCATCCACCCACGTCGCAATGCTCATCCTCACGACGAGAAACTTGCGGTCGCGGATAGCCGACGGACGGATCTGAACGACAGAGACGGGGCGCACGTCATGAAGCGCAACGCCCTCCCTGGTAGCGCAAGGGCCCATACCCCCGGCTTATTGACCCGGATTGGCAGTCGCCGCCTCGGCTTCTGCCTTCAAATTCGGATAGAGCGTGCCCAGGCCTAGCAGCACGCCATTGGTCCAGCCAAAGCCGATCTGGGTGGCATATTCGCCGCCGCTGCCTGCCCCACCGGCCACGGTCACATTGTATTTCTCGACAAGCTTTGCCTCGCTCTCGTAGAGTCCGATGTTCTCGCCGACCCACCGCGTCGCAATCTCCTCGGCCAGCGCGTCATAGCCATAATTGCGCAGGCCCATCACCGCGATCCATTGCAGCGGCGCCCATCCGTTTGGCGCGTCCCACTGCTGCCCGCTGTTCACCAGGCTGGTCGCCAGCCCACCGGGGGCAAGCAACTTAGCACTTACGGTCTGCGCGACGACATCGGCCTCGGGTGTAGTGGCTACATGCAGGAAAAGCGGGTACACCGTAGCTGCCGTGATGGTCCCCGTGATTTTCCCCTGCCGCCAGAGATAGTCGGTGAACACGCCGTCTGCGCCATCCCACATTATGCGCTGGATCGCATCACTGCGGGCTTCCGCGCGTTGGGCATAATCCTTCGCTCGCGCCACATCGCCCTTCACCAGATAAGCCTTTGCAAGTGTCCGCTCGAGATGAACAAGCAGGCTGTTGAGATCAGGCGGAAGCAGATCGAGCGTGCGGACCGTGGCCAAGGTCTTGCCGTCGGCGAGCCAGCGTGAGCTGAAATCCCAACCGGATTCAGCAGTCGCGCGCAGGTTCCGCCATACAACCGCCGCGGGTCGCGACGACTGCGTGGCAGTCTGCACGTCCTCCAGGTAGGATTCGTCCCGAGGAACTGGCCGTTCGTCCCAATAGCGATTGAGCACTGTGCCGTCGAGCAGGCGGACCACGTTCCTCTTGGCATGACCGGGCAGGACCTGGTCTGCGTCTTCCATCCAGTAGTCGTATTCGGCCTGTAGATCGGGCAGGTAGGTCGTGTAGGTCGCGGGCCCGTCTTGCTTCGCGATTAGCTCGACCATCAGCGAGAAGAACGGCGGCTGCGATCGGCTAAGATAATAGCTGCGATTCCCGTTCGGGATATGCTGATATTGGTCGATCTCGTAGGAGAAGTCCTTGAGCATATTGACGGCAAGCTGGTGCTGGCCGCTTGCCTCCAACCCGATCATGGTGAAATAGGAATCCCAATGGTACACCTCGCGGAACCGGCCGCCCGGCACGACATACGGATAAGGCAGCGGTAGCAGACTGGAATAGGGCGGCACCGTCATCGCCGATTGTTCCAGCACCGACCAGAGACTCTCGACATAATCGATCAGGTGCTCCCCGGCGGCAGCGGGGTTGACCGTTGGTCCGGGCGGGGTCGGACCGGAGAAATAGTGATTGACGAAGCTCGTAAGATCAAATCCCTGTGTCCCCTTCGCGGCATCGTAGGCGCTCAGTACCTGGTCGGGCGGGACGGAGGGGATCATGTCGGGAAACGTCTTGCTGTCGGAGAAGACCGGTGCCAGCTCAACAGCGCTATAAAGGTCACCGTATTCGATGGAGGGCGGGGTCGTGTCGGCGGGACCGACCGCCTGCGCCAGCACGGCGCTTGCGGGCACGACCCCGACGCTCAGGACCGCAAAGGCTCGAACCAGGCGATAATAGCCCATGTGCTCGCGCTCCCCCCGGCTAATCTGTGTTATGTTTCTATCGACTACGATGTTGGGCTGGCTGTCAAGATAATCAGTCATTGCCTCGCCACCCGATGCACGGGAGGAGGTCCGACGCAAGAAGAGGGACGAGAACAAGAGCACTGTTTGCCATCGTCGCTTCCGGGAACCCGGTGTAGCCGGTGTTTGCGAAACCGATGGATCAGTATTCAGAGGGTTTTGAGGAAGGCTACCAGATCACTCTTCTCCTGATCAGTAAAGCCAATCCCGAAGCGGTTGTTGTAGAACTCGACCACGTGTTCCAGATCGGGAGCGGCGCCGTTATGGAAATACGGCGGCCTGGCGGCCAGGTTCCGTAAAACCGGCCCCTTGGTCTTGCCGATATCGGCGCATTGGCCAGTGATCAGGGCCTTTCCCGGGTCTGTCACCTGGAAGATCTGCCCTTCCAGCGGACCTGAATCGCAACGGATGGTGAAGACCGGGAGGCCCGTAGTATCCAGGCCGGCTGGTGAAGGCGCAGTAACGCCGATATTGAGTGCCAACGCGACACTATGATTACCCACGTTCGGTGTGTCATGGCATGTGGTGCAAGTGCCGTTCACGGTCGCCAAACCGGGTTTATCGTTCAGCCCGGCGACCCCGGTGATTGTGATGGGCTTCTCGTTGAACAGCTTTTCTCCACGCACAACGGCTGCCCGGCCCTCCGGAGCAGAATCCAGGTTCGCCCAGGCATCGTATAGGGTCATCGAGTCAGGGGTGAACTCGATGCCCTTTGCGTTGCCACCGAGAGGATCGTTGACGCCGAGATAGAATGGCGCCTCGGACAAAGCTTGCGGTCCACCCTGAGCACCGGAATCGGTGAGCAGACCAGCCGCCGTGCTGATATATTGCGCCGAAAAGAGGCCCGTCTCGAAAGCAACGATCTGGTCGATTTGTGCCGGCGTTGGCGCCGCATTCGCCTGCATATGGATCAATGCGGCGTCCGTCGCCTGGGATTGCAGCGACGGCTCCCGGCCATCCCACATCAGGCTCGAAGAGAACGGAAGGCCGGTGGTAGGCAAGGGGCGCCGAAACATCGATAACGTTCCCTGCGTGGGCGAGTCCGGCCCGAAGCTCGACAGCCCGAAAGCGGAGCTGGTATTGCAGCCAGAAGGGTCATCAATCCCACTAATGCTGAATTGCAGAGTAGGCGGATCCGGTAGCTTTATGAAAACGCGGATGAGTCCCTTCTGCAATAGAAGGCGGTAAGCCTGAAGGCGTTTATCATACGTTGAGACATCGGCATCCGGGCAGACCGCGCCGTCCACCGGGGTGAACAGAGGTGCTCGTCCGCCTGGCACGCGAAAAGTCTGCTGGATTTGTTCTGGAGTGATGGTCCAACCGGCTGACGGCTGATGGCACGTCTGGCAGGTCCGGGTGTTCGTTCCGAGAGGTTCGAAGAAGGCCTGCATCGCCGTGCTAGTTTCACCATTCCGCTGGAAGTTTGCGCTCTGGCCGAACTGGTTTGGAGACGGCTGAAATTCGGGGATGACAGGCGGCGTGGATTCAGCCGTGGGATCGGGCGTTTTCGGGGCGCGATCTGCGTCTCGCGCGGCATGCCAGGCCCAGGTCGGCTGTCCTGTCACCTCAAGCGGAACATCCGTATCCGCGCGGGAGCAGACTGGCATCCCGCCGGCGAGCGCGGCGAGCAAGGGAACGGCAATCGCTATTCTCTTGAGTTCCGCTTGAGCTTTACCTGATCGCAGCATGCGCCATCTTTCCCGTAGTCGGGCGCTGCTAGTAGTACTGGACCTAACCGAATTGGACGGTGAAGAACTTCACACCTAAATCCGTGGTCTTTAATCCTGCTCTACTTCCCGTCGGCTTCCATCCCAGCCCGGAGCGCATAGGCCGTGAACTTCGTATCCAGATCCGCCGGCGTTGCCGGCACGAAAAACTGGTGTCTTTGGATCTCCAGGTCGCTGACTAGAATGCGTGGGCGCGCCTGATCCAATAACCGCATCAACCCTACGAAATGAGTCAGGTCGGCCTGCAGCGAAAGCCGCAGCCCGATCCGCCGAAACTGACCGATCTGCTCGGCCGGCAGGATTTCTACGCTCAGCAGCACCGTCCCCGCGTGGCTCGCCAATGCGTGCACAAGTTCCTGCAGCGCGGCAGCAGCCACGGCGTCGCTCTGGCCCGGCAGCAGCGCGTCCGGCGCGGGTCCACCGGCTCGCAGACCTGCGGCCTCATGCTCCAGCGCCGGCAGGTGTGATGCGAGATGGGCCATTCGGCGCGCCAGCATGTCGCGCTGGGCCAATGCCTCGCCACGTTCCGAGTACCATCCCAGGATAGGGCTTGCGATACCAAACCAGAGCAGGAGCAGAACCAACACCCCCGATGCAACGGCAAGCGCCCGGCCTCGACGGCCTGTAGGCAGATCGACGGTCATTGGTGCTGCAGGCTGCTACGCATGGGCGCGGTCACTATGTCGGGCCAGTGCCGCACGTCACCCGGACGGGACACGATGCGGATCCGGACCAGCGCAGGGAGGCCGTGCTCGCTCCAGAGACTCCACCCAGCCGCCTCCTGACGTCGCGGGACGCCAATACCCTAATTCCAGCCGTTCGATCCCAGACAGAAGCACTTCGCGCCGTGGCGGAGGTGGAGCAGCCAACCGCCGCGCGTGCAGGTGTGGTGTCCATTCCAGCACCACGCGGCCCGCTGTGTCGGCGCCCAGCAGCATGTCGGCGATCCCGCCGCCAGCCGCGGCCGGCAACCGCGAGGTGAACAGTAGCCGCGAATTTGTCCCGCTGACCTCGCGCGGGTCGGTCGGCGTTCCGGGGTCCATTTGTCGGACCAGCAAGCGCAAGATCCTGTCCACGGCATCCAGGTCCTCGCGCCGGGCCATGATCCGTCCCTCGGTACCCCAGGCGGAAAGCCCGAAATGCACGCCCTGTGTGAGCCCGACCACCATAAAACCAAGCACGACAAGCGCCACCAGTGTCTCCAGCAGCGTAAAGCCAGTGGCCTTTCGCATGCTCATTGCGCCGCGCCGACCCGTTCCGTCTGCAGCCGGACCGTTCGCGTATGCTCGCCATCGGCCCAGGACTCGCTGACAGTGATGCGATACAACGCCGGGCGGAGCGCCTGCGTGCTGGTCAGTGGCGCAGCGGGCGAGGCCGTCGGCATGGCGCCCACCGCTATCTCGGCAACCTGCAGCGCCCACCGAAAGCCCCCGCCGTCGTCACCCTGCTGGACGCCCGGTATCAAGGTGGCGCCACCGACGCCAGTGGCGGCCAGATGTGAACGCGCCCGGGAAATCGCCTCCTGATAACGGCCCGCCACCTCGACCGCGCGGAGGCTGCTGCCAGCCATGGAAAGCAGCACACCCATTGCCAGCGCCGCAATGACGAAGGCGACTAAGACCTCCAGCAGAGTGAACCCGGGCTGCCGGGCCCGCGCGATCCAGTTCACGCCCGTGACCATACGCGCCAATATCCGGCTTGCCGAGAAATATCGGCCGGTTCAGATTTCAACAGGCTGATCGGCTTAGGAACCCTGAGCGTGCTGACCGAATTGCTGGCCTGGTGGATTGGGCAGATCCGGGATCTTCTGCCGGCACATTGGCGGGCAGACAACGCGATACCCAGCAACGCCTTAGTTCTCACGATCCAGCCGAGCCTCACCTCCGATCCGCCGTTGGTGCTGGTGGCGGAGCGGCGCCGCCGGTCCGAAACGGAGCTTCTCGCGTTTTCACCTGGCGCGCTGGATCAGGAAAGGTTGCATACGTTACTACGGCGGCGCGGACGCAACCTACCAGTTGTGATCCGCGTACCGCCCGCTTGGCTGCTGGAGCGCGAGGTCGTCCTGCCGATCGCGGCCGCCGACGAGCTGGGGCGGGTGATCTCCTACGAAATGGACCGCTTCACTCCGTTCCGTGCCGACGAGGTCATCTGGACGTTTATGCTCCAGGCCCGCGATCCTGCTCAGCAGGTGGTGCGGGCGCGCCTGTCGCTCGTGCCTCGGGTGTCGCTCGATCAGCTTCTATCGCTATTGGAAGCGGCGGGTGCGGCACCGACCCTGCTCGAATGCAATCGGCCCGATGGTGAGATTCGGACAATCCGCATCGCGCGGCCGCTCACGGCGCGGGATCGGCGCCGGCGGTTTGCGGAACGCGCTCTGGCTTTGGGGTGCTTAGCTCTTGTTGTCGCTGTGATGGCCGTCCCGCTGGTGCGTCAAACGCTCGCGCGGGCCGACGTGGAGGCGCGGATTGCCGCGCTGGAACCCAAGGCGAGGCAAGCCGAGATCCTTCGGGCAAGGATCGCCGGCGCCCTCAAGGGTGCGGACGTTATGGCCAGGGAGCAGGCCCGCACTGGCAACGTGTTGGAGATATTGACGGCGCTGACCCAAATCCTTCCCGACGATACTTACCTGACGACACTCCGGCTAAAGGATCAGATCCTCACGATCGAAGGCCAATCGGCCGCAGCAGCGAAGCTGATCCCCGCGCTTTCTAATAATTCGCTCTTCGCCGATCCCGCCTTCACGGGTCCGGTTACACGGACCGAGCATGGCAAAGACCTTTTCGAGCTGCGCGTCAGGGTTAATCCCCCGACCTCATCTCGCTAACGCTTACCCGTCCTGTGAGCCAGTTCACGCTGATCTCCGCGCGATGGCCGCTTTGTTCCACTGCGACATCGCCACCCGAAGAACTGCCGTCCGGCATAAACCTGATGCCGTTTGAAGGCGCCATTATCATCATCGGCGGCGGCGCGTGCAGGACGCGAGGCGCCGAACCGGTCGTCACATACGCGCGCCGGGCCGGGTCCAGCAGAAGCACCACGGGGTGACCATCGGCAATCGCCTCGCTACGCGCCGTGCGCAATGCCTGCACAACCTCCCCCGCCGTCCCGCGTACGGACAGGGCTGGGCTGGTCAAGGGGCCCCGGCGCAAAATCAAAGTCAGCACCAGTGCGAGCGCGGCGACGACAATAAGAATTTCTAGCAGCGTAAAGCCGCTTGCAGCGCCAGGCCGCCGGGCACGGGTCATCCCGCAAGCTCATTCAACCGCAGCATGGCCACTAGCAGCGAACTGATGATCCCCGCCACGGCAAGACCCATGCCGATCGTAATTGCCGGTACCAGCAATGATACCAGCCGCTGCAAGCGTATCCGGCTTTCCTCCTCGTGAATGTCCGCCGCGCGCAGGGACATTTCCCCCAACTGAGCGGTTTCGTGTCCCAATCGCAGCAGGTGGATCGTGCGCAGCGGGAAAACCGCTTCCTCCTCCAATCCGGACAACCCTGCTCCGTTCCGCGCACTGTTGATAGCGCGATCCACTGAAAGGGCCGCAGCGGCGTTGCCTAGCGCATCTCGGGTAATCCCCAGAGCCGAAATCAACGCGACGCCATTAACCAGAAGCGTACCCAGTGTTCGCGTAAAGCGCGCGGCCAGTATCTCCCGCCATAACCCGCCAAACACCGGGGCGTGCAGTATCAGTCGATCGGTCCACAGACGTGCGCCAGGCCGCTGCAAAATCCGCCGGACCACCAGGATCAGCAGGGTGAGCAAAAGCAAGGCGGCCAAGCCATACGACGAGATCGCATCACCTACCGCAATCAGAATCTGCGTCGCCCGCGGCAACGCCGCCCCATTCTGCTGGAACAGCGGCACAAATTGCGGCAGCACCTTGGTGACCAGCAGGATGATCGAACCGATGGCCGCAATCAGCAGCAGACACGGATAGATCAGCGCCGAGATCACCGCCGCCGCCAGGCTTCGCTGCCGCTCCAGCATAACGGCCACACGATCGAGCGTCGCAGCGAGCTGGCCTCCGGCTTCCGCGGCGCGCACCATGCCGACATAAAGGCGCGAGAAGCTGGCGTCCTGTGCCATCGCCGTTGCCAGCGGACTGCCATCGCGCACGGCGTCGCGGAGGCGACCGATCACCCGCCGTCCCCGCGTATGGGGTGCTGTTTCCACCAGGAAGCGCAGCGCCCGGTCCAGGTCCTGACCAGCGCCTAGCATGACCGCCAGCTCGCGCGTGAACACCGCCACGTCCTGCCGCGATAAACCCCGACGAGGCCCGAACCCAAGCCGCAACTCCCCGGTGAGCATCGAGCGCGCGGTCTCCGCCGGCTCGGCGCGAACAGGAATGTTGCCGTCCCGGCGTAGCCGCTCGATGACCGCGCCCTCGGTCGCCGCCTCCATTACGCCGACGGTCACTTCACCGGCCTGTGTGATCGCCTTATAGCGAAACGAGGCCATAACTCATGCCTCGGCCCGGATGCTGCGCTCCAGTTCCGCAAGCGTGGTTGTGCCCTCAAGGGCCAGCCGAAGGCCCGCTTCGAAGATCGGTACCATACCGCCCGCCACGGCTTCCCGCTCGATATCGGCATGGTCGGCGCCAGCGAAAATCAGCCGCTCGATGGCCTCGCTCGGCTGCAGGAACTCGGCAACCGCCAGCCGCCCGCGATAGCCCGTATGGCGGCAAACCGGACACCCGACCGGGTGCCAGAGCGCGATGGGCCGGCGAGCGATCAGGCGATCTAGCGCGAACCGCTCGACCACTTCGGCCGGCGCCTGCTCTTCCCTCCGGCACTCGGTACAGAGACGGCGCACCAACCTCTGCGCCAGCACCCCACGCAGGACGGCCGGCAATAGGTACTGCTCCACCCCCATATCACGCAGCCGGGTGATCGTGGCGGCAGCCGAGTTCGTATGCAGCGTCGATAGCACCAAGTGCCCCGTGAGCGCCGCCTGAACAGCGATCTGAGCGGTCTCCAGGTCACGGATCTCGCCCACCATGATGACGTCAGGGTCCTGGCGCAGGATGGACCGCAGCAGCCGGGCGAAGGTCAGGCCGATCTGCGGTTTGACCTGGACCTGATTGATCCCCGTGAGCTGAAACTCGATCGGGTCCTCGACAGTGACCACCTTGCGAATGGTCGTGTTGAGCGCCTGCAAACCGGTGTACAGCGTCGTCGTCTTGCCGCTGCCGGTCGGGCCGGTGACGAGGACAATGCCGTTGGGCAGTTCGAGCGCCTTCGACAGTCGCGCGACGACGGCCTTGGAAAGGCCCAGCCGGTCGTAATCGAACACCGTCGCGTTGCGGTCCAGTACGCGCAGCACAACCGTCTCGCCGTACATCGCCGGCACTGTGGAGACGCGAAAATCAATCTCCTGCCCCCGGACGGGAAGCTTCACCCGCCCATCTTGCGGCAACCGCCGTTCGGCGATGTCGAGGCGTGCCATGATCTTGATGCGGGAGACGATCGCCGGGGCGAGCCTTACCGAAGGACTATCGGCCTCGTGCAACAACCCATCGTAGCGATAGCGCACGCGGAGCCGATCCTCGAATGGCTCGATATGGATGTCTGACGCCTGCGTCTCCACGGCAGTGGCGATGATCTGGTTGACCAGCCGGATGACCGGGGCCTCGCTCGCAAGATCCTTGAGGCGCTCGGTGTCGTCCTCCCTCGGTGCGGATCCGTGATCGGCGAGCGCATCGGTCGCCTGCTCGCGCGCCTTATAAAGTCTCGTGAACGCGGCCTCGAGCTCGATTGGAACCGCCACGGCCAGCCGCACGGGCCGACCCAGTGCTGCGGCAACCGCGGTAGGCGTGAATACATCCATCGGGTCCGCCACCGCGACCACCACCTCCTGCTCTGAAATCCGCGATCGGCATGGCACGGGCCGTGCGCAGGAACCGGTCGCCGAGCCGGTCAGCAAACAGCGGTTCGGTCGCCGGGTAATCAGCCGCCCGAGCGATCGGTAGGTGGAAAATCGACCCGTAAGCCTGTGCAAGGCCTCGCTCGCTGATCAGCCCGAGCTGAAGTAGCACGTGATCGACGCGCTGCCCGGTCTCCGCACTGACCCGCCGTCCGCGTTCGATCGTGCGCAGATCGCATTGGCCGGTCTCAACCAGGAAAGCACACAGCCGCTCAACCGGAGCCAACTCCGGGGGAATGCGAAGCAGTGCTTCGGTTACATCCATTCCTGGCCTCCGCGCGTCTCAGCATGGCACAAAAGCGGCGCACGTGGCGATAACTGAGTGTGATGGTTTTCTCCGCCCCCTGGATTTGGCCGCTCGTTGCGGCACCGTGCGCAGGAAGCTTCCTGGGCGTCGTCATCCGCCGCTTGCCCAAAGGGCGGCGGCTGCTTCTCGCTCGCTCCGAGTGCGAGAATTGCGGGCGGGTGTTGCGGCCGTGGGAGCTGGTGCCGATCGTAAGCTGGCTTGCCCTGCGTGGCCGGTGCTCTAGTTGCCACGCCAGCATCGGAGCATTCCACCTACTCGTGGAGCTGGTCGCGGTGCTCGTCGCGCTCGGCCCTATCCTAATCTCGCCAGCGGATTCCACTTGGTTCTGGATCAGTTGTGGCCTGGGCTGGATATTGCTCGCGCTAGGGTGGATTGATTGGGAGTGCTACCAACTGCCAGATGCACTCGTGTTGCCACTAATTGTAGCCGGACTGGCCGTCACGGCCATCTTGAACCTGAACGCGCTGGCTGATCATGCAGTGGCCACAGCAGGCGGGTATGCTTCGCTGCAACTGTTGAACGCGGGGTACCGCAGGTTTCGCGGCTATGACGGGCTGGGTCATGGTGACGCCAAGCTATTTGCGGCTTGCGGAGCATGGGCCGGTCTTGCCGCGCTTCCCTTTGTTTTGCTGCTGGGCGCGCTTGCCGGCCTCGGCGTAGCCGGGCTCAGAGCACTTTTGGGTGAGAAGCTAAGTCGCCGAACGCGAATCCCCTTCGGAACATGCCTGGCCTTAGCATTGTGGGTCGAATGGCTCGCAGTTGGATTAGTTGCCTGACGTGGGACTTATCTCCCCTGCTGAAACAGGGCACGGGCAGCGTCCATGACCGATTGCTGGTATTGTTCATTCAGAGCGGCTGTGTGTGAATGATAATCGCCGACCGCGCGCATGAGGTCTCCATGCTCCTCGGCGAGATAGGCGGCCACGATGGCCCCTGCGGCAGCGATATTGAAACAGGCATCGCCGATCAGCCGTTCGCGGATGATCTGCTCTGACTGGCCGGTGTAGCGCGCCAGCGGAACGATCCAGCGCGTGTTGATCTGCAGCAAGCCCAAATCCTCCGACCCGTCGGAATTCGGATGCACCAGCCCGACACGACCACCCTCCACGGCCTGGATCGACGGCAGGACGCGAGGGGGCAGCCGGTTCCACGCCGCCACCAAAACCATGCAGGCCAGATAAGGGATCGCCATTGCCGATCGGCTGAGAATCGCGGGGCTACGATACCCAGTGCAATGATCGTCACGCAACCATATCAGTACTTCCGTCCTGCGGGCACGCGCCTTAGAATAAATTTTGATGCACGGAAGGAAGCAGGCAAGGCGGCGACGCCGCGAGCAGGAGGCGGGGTTCACATTACTGGAGCTCCTGGTCGTGATCGCGATCCTGGGGCTGTTGATCGGGCTTGTCGCGCCGGCGGTGCTCGGTCAACTCGGAAAGGCGCGGGTTTCGATCGCCAGGCAATCCATCGAGCGAATCGGCTTGGTGCTGGACATGTATAAGCTTGACGTTGGCTCTTACCCCTCCACTCAGGATGGGCTGCAGGCGCTGGTCACACAGCCCACGGGTGTGGATTCCTGGAACGGACCGTACCTAAAGGGTGACAAGGTGCCGATGGACCCGTGGAATCGCGATTACATCTATCGCAGTCCGTCCGAGCGAGAAGGACATGAGTACGATTTGTGCTCGCAGGGAGCGAACCCCAGCGCCGGCCAGGACGGGATGATCTGCAATCAATAGCCGTGGGCGAAGTATCACGCCCAATTGATTTCTGCATCAACGAGTCAGGGACCTAAAATTCCCGCAATCAGATGATTACGGCGTCCGCGCAGGTGGACGGGTCTTAGGCCGCGACGGAGAATGTATCGCAAAGAGACACTGCTCGCCTACGGATTTCGCAAGGAACCAGTGAGTTGCCGTCTCTGAACCGGTGGCTCCGAGATCGACGAAGATCACCCTACCCGGGTACCGGCTATACGTAAGTGGCTGCCCTCAAAAATGGTGCCGGTTCGAAGGCACGCGAAACGAACATAATCGAAACAAAAGGAGGCGTCTATAAGAACAAACCAGCTCTGGCGTCGTGCTGGCGGGGACGATGGTCGCAGCGAACGTCGCCGTAGCGAACGACCAGTCCCTTTCAGACATCAAAACCGGCCATAGAGCCTCACCCCTAGGAGGTAATGGCCGTTTGGTCGGGCCTGTTTCTTGACCATGATGAGGCTGTCTGTACCTCCTCCGCGAGTACCGCGCGCGACACGCGCCCGCCGATTGCGGTGGCGCTCGCATAAATAAAGAGGCGAGACTAACGCGCGTAGACCGCGCTCGGCAGTTGCGTGTAAGCTCTTTTACAAAGCTTGAGTTTCGTTATCTAAGAATACAAATTTTAGAAGTACGCAGTTGACCCACGCAATGAAAGTGGTTAGCCTTCAAAATTTAACGAAGCAAAGGGTCGGGTCATCCCGACCCCCGGTACGTCCCACCTTCCCATTTCCCCGGCAGTTGACCAAGCGCACGTTCCTTGCTCGGCAATGGGAGTCAAGAATGTCGCCGAACTGCGGCCGCCAGTCACGCCTCGCCAAAAAAGCTCGTCGTCGCCGTCGCCGAAAAAAGGAGACTCAGGGCATGAAACGCACCATACTCCTTAGCGCGTCAGCAATAGGGGCGGCGATCGCTGCGACCATGCTCCCGTTCCCCGGCGCGGCGCAGGGCCTGCCCCAGCCGCCCCCCTACAATCCCTATCCGCCTGACATTCTGCCGCCCGACGTTGAAACGGAAACCAGTCGGGTTTTTACCGAAATTCAGGGCATTTTCCAGAATTACCTTCAGCAGTACCCGGGCGCTGCCACCGATAACTGAGACAGGTAACCCCCCAACCATTCAGGGCACCGGATATGAGGCGCAGCGAATACTCGGCGGTCTGCTGAATTACGACGCGAATATGTCGCCTTTCAAGAATGTGGCCTGCGCTTCGTGCCACATGCCGTATGCCGGCTTTAGCGGTCCGATTCCCTCCGTCAACCTTACCATGATCGCGTATCCCGGATCGTACCATTACCGAGCTGCCAAGCGGACCGCGCAACGATACACATATTCGCCCTATTTCCCTGTACTCCATTATGACCCAGCCGTCGGAGCGCTGATTGGCGGAAATTTCTGGGACGGGCGCGCGACCGGTTACATACTGCAAAGCCCGGACGCGGAGCAGGCGCAGCACCCGCCGGTCGACCCCCTGGAAATGGCTTTGCCCGACACGGCCTGCATTGCGTTCCGGCTACAGACAGCGGTGTACCGGCCCCTGTTTGAGGCGATATACGGTGCGGACTCTCTTACCATCAACTTCCCGCCTAACACTGAGCAGATCTGCGACACCCCAAATGGTGCGGCAGTACTCAACGGAAGCGCCACCCCAATTCTACTCAGTCCGGACGACCGCACCAAGGCGACGAACGTTTTCGATCACTGGGGACAAGCCATTTCTTTCCTCGAGCGCTCGCCCGACATCAGCCCATTCACGGCGAAAATCGACGCCTTTTTGAATGGCAAGTATACCTACACTACGGACGAGGCAGCGGGCGCGGCTCTGTTCGACGGCAAAGGCAACTGCAATTCCTGCCACCTTGATGGAAAGTCGACTGCCCTGACGTCGGGTCAGACCGACACCGGGACCCCGGCCAATACAGCGCCTCTGTTCACCTGCTTCGGCTTTGCCAATCTCGGCCTGCCGCTCAATCCCAGGATTGCCCTTTTCTATGAAAACGTGTCGGATGTCTTCGGCTTCACACCGAACCCGGACGGCTTCGCTTACAGAGATCTGGGATTAGGCAACTTCCTCAGAAGCGGCCCTCAGTCCGGGCCCAATCCAAACTCGCAATGGGTACAATATGCGCCCACTTCCGACGGGCAGATGCAGACCTCTACTATTCGCAATGTGGGCATGGCGCCGCAGCAATGTCCAACTACCGAGGCGCCGGGACCCTACTTCCAGAAGGAGTTCTTCCATAATGGCTATATCAAGAGCCTGAAGCAGCTCGTCCATTTCTACAACACGCGGGATGTGTACGCTTACAAGGTGCTGTCCGGACAATGCCCGGCGGGAACAACGGAAAAGGTGGACTGCTGGCCGGAGCCGGAGGTCCCGAACAACATCGACATGACGGTCGGTAACCTCGGCTTGACGGATGCGGAGGAAAACCAAGTCGTGGCTTTCCTGCAAGCCGCCAGCGACGGTTTCCTGACACCATACCCCTTCAGGAACACGTTTACCGGTCAGTGCCAGACGGGCGGTTCGGCATCGACACAAGGAAACGAGACGCTCATCTCGACGCCGCCTTTGCCGTCGTGCGCGGCGGATATCTGCGGTGTCCAGCCTTACCCTGCGCCGCTCCCCATACCGTAAGGCGACACCCAGTGCCAACGAGCGAGCCGCAAGCCGTCACGCTGGACTTGTAGAGGGAACAGCAACAGGAGGTTTATCGGTGAACAAGCTCCTCGTAAAACTGCCCTTGGCCGCTATGATTGCCGGCCTGCTTTGCGCCAACCCAAGCTCCGCGCAGGATGCGCAAAATCCTAATGCTCCAGCGCCGAAAAACCCGAACGTGCAAATAACGGAAAGGCCGATGCTTGAAATGGCGCTCAAGGATATGGCCATTCTCAGGTGGACCACCGCTAATCCTGGCGGATCCCCCGAACAATTTGCCGTCGCGGACTGTGGTACGGATCCCAACGCCCTGAATCACGAATGGAAATCTCACATTAGGCTGAATCAAGGCCATGAAGAGACGATGTGGCGCGTGCGCATAAGCGGCTTGGCGCCGAACACAAACTATTACTGCACCGTGACTTCAGAGGACGCCAACGGTACGCCTACTGGACCGAGGAGCGACGTCTATCAGTTCACCACGCCAGGCCTGGGGGGGCGGACCATTAACGTGCCGCAGCCGCAGTGAGCCGAACGGACGGTTACATGCAGGTGGCCGCGCCGGGTGACGCGATCGGAGCGTCGATCGACGTCTTCACAGATTACGCACCGCTCTGGTTTCGCCGGGCTAAGCTCCCCGCACCAACATGCAATCGACGCAAACTGAAGGAGGAAAGTCGATGACGCGACCTGGATATTTGTGGACCACATCACTGTTGGCCAGCGCAGTGGCCGCGACGCTTGTCTGGGGCCATACCGGCCCGGCCCGCGCCCAGGATGAGCAGATGCGCCTGGTGAGCACGATCGACGTCGGCGGCAACGGTCTGGGCAGTTTCGATATCAGCTATGTCGATCCAACAATTGATCTATACGTTCTGGCCGACCGAACCAACGCATCAGTTGATTTTTTCGACGCGAGTGACGCTACGTTCACGGGCCGCGTCACCGGATTCCGCGGGGCGCAGGCGACCACCTCCATCTCCGGTCCTAATGGCGTGGTGGTGGTGGATCACAAGGAAGTCTGGGCCGGCGACGGTGACAGCACGGTGAAAGTGATCGACATCGCTACATTCCAGATCACCGACAGCATCTCGACAAATGGCAAGTTCCGCGCAGACGAAGTATCATATGATCCCGTCGATCACATCCTTGCCGCGGCCAACAACGCGGACACGCCGCCGTTTCTGACGTTCATCGACACTAATACCCACGCTGTCCTGAAGCAGATCGTCTTCGACGGTACCAACGGCACACCGAATGCGTTGGGTGGCCTGGAGCAGTCGCAATACTCGCCAAAGACAGGGCTGTTCTATATTTCGGTGCCGCAGATCGGGAGCGACACGACACTGGGCGGGCTGACTGCCATAGATCCACACACCTTCCAGGTGGTCAGCACGTTCCCTGTATCAGACTGCACCCCTGCCGGCCTGGCGTTGGGTCCAACAAAGCAGGCCCTGCTGGGATGCAGTGCATCCTTCGGAACGGCACCTAACGTGCTGACCCAATCGGTGGTGATCAGCCTCGTTAACGGCAACATCCTCGCGAATATCACCCAGGTGGGCGGCTCGGACGAGGTCTGGTTCGATCCGGGCAGCGGGCACTACTATCTCGGCGCACGCAACAACGAGGACTCGAGCGGCACGATCGTGCCGGTGCTGGGGACGATCGACGCCGTGAGTAATGTGGCGGACGCCAATACACCAACCTCCGTGTCAGCCCATTCGGTAGCCGCGGATCGGATATCGCTTCATGTCTTTGTGCCGATCGGCTTCCCGGCGCCCGGTGTTTCCGATCCGACTAATCCTTGCCCAGTGGTCTCGCGCGGCTGCATCGCGGTCTATCTGCCGTCGTCGATCGACGACGACGACACCGCCACCCGGCAGTCCAGGTTGCAAGCCAGTCGGTAACAATGAAGGGACATTGTTAAGACCCGGCGTCCCGCTTACGGCGGGACGCTGAGCCTTTGCAGAACGCGCGCGTTCGGATCCGCGCTGCTATTCAGCGGCGTGCGCGAGTATTCGGGCTCGGTCGCCGCGTTCGGTAGCGCGGTCAACAGATCCTGTGTCAGCTCCTGCGCGCTCCGCTCGTCATACACAACGTGAGGCGTGATCAGCACAAGCAGCTCGGTGCGGACACGAGTATTGTTCTGCTGGCCCACAAGCGCGCCCAGGAGAGGCACGTTGCGCAGGAACGGAACGCCTTGATTCGCCTTTGAGGTGTTGTCGGTGATAAGCCCGGCCAGTCCGACGGTCTGGCCGTCTTGCACCGCCACCCGCGATTGCACCAGGCGGTCGGAAAAGGTCGGGGAGCTGACGCCCGGAAATGGCGGGGCCGAAGTGTCAATTGCGCTGACCTCCTGCGCAATGTCGAGCGTCACCTCGCCGCCCGCATTGACCCGAGGCTTGATTGTCAGAATCACGCCAGTCTGCCGATAGTTGATTGAGCTGACGATCGGGGCGCCTGCCGTTAGCGTACTTTGGTAGGACTGGGTCAGATACGGGACGAGATCGCCGACCTGCAGCGCCGCCGGCTGCCCGTCCACCACCATAAGCTGAGGTGCCGACAGGATGCGCACCTGGGTCACTGCCTGCAGCGCGGAGATCGCCACCTGTGCGGTCTGCGCTGCGGAACCGAGGACGAAGGCAGGGAAAGGATTTGCGAAATTCGATGCACCGGCGCCGCCGCCGGCGCTCAGGGACTGGTTTAGGTCGCCCTCCTTAAAGAAGAACTGGGTGCCATATTTGAGTGCGTCGTTCAGCGTGACCTCGGCGATCATGGCGTCGATACGCACCTGCAGGGGGAGGATGTCGATCTTGCGCAACACCGCCTCGACATTGTTCGTCTCGGTGGGTGTGGCGTAAACCAGCACCGCGTTGTTCTGTGGATCGGGGATGATCCGCATAGCCTCAGGGGATGGGGCGGCTGCGCCGCCCTGTTCGAGTCCACCAAGCAGCGGGTTGGCCGCGGCCGGCGTGGTCGCGGGACCGCCTGCTTGCGCCGGGGCCGGTTGCGCAGCAGGGGCTTGCGTAGCGAGCGTCAGCCCTCCTCCGGGCGCGCCTCCATAGCCGCCGTACCCGCCCGGATAGCCGCCGCCACCGTACCCGCCCGGATAGCCGCCGCCACCGTACCCGCCCGGATAGCCGCCGCCACCGTACCCGCCCGGATAGCCGCCGCCGAACCCACCCATTTGGCCACCGCCTTGAATGCCGATCGCCGGCTGCGCCGCCGTGGGCGATGGCTGCGCGGTCACGTCGTTTGGAGTGAAGGCCCGTTGCAGCAGATAGGCCGCATCCCCCGGGTGACTGTTGCGGAGGTAATAAACATGCCAAGTGCGGTGGGTAGCGTACTGCTCGCGCTCGATCAGGCTGTACACGCGCTGCGCTGCGGCGAGATAACGGGGCTGGTTCGCCACCACCAGCACGGATGCGGACTGCGCCAGCGGCAGAACCCTTACCAGATCGCCCAATCCGACCAGGCCACCTCCTGCGTGACCACGCAGCGCATCCTGCAACGTGGTTGCAAAATCTTTGGGATTGCTGCCCTGCGGCACCGGAAACAGTGCAAAGGATTGGCCCGCGAGTTGATCGACATCAAAACTACGGGCCAGCGCCGCGACCGAATTGCGGGCTTCGGGGTCGCCGGCGATTACCACCGCGTTCTGGGATGGGTCGGCAACGATCCTGGCCCCCTGGCCGATAATCGGTGTGAGCACTTTCACCAGATCCCCGGCCGAGACGTAACGCAACGGAATGATAATACTGCCGGGACCGATGGTATTGGTCGCGAGTCCCGGCTGACTCGCTGCGGTGCCGGCCGGTAGCACGCGGTAGAGATCACCGGTCTGGAGCAATACCGCCCCGTTCTGGGCGAGCAGCGTTTGCAGCACCATAAGCAATTGTGGCCCGGAAAGCGGACGCGCCGAGTGAAACGTGACCATGCCTTTGAGGCCCGGGTCGATCGTATAGTTCACCTTCAGGATCGACCCGAGGATCTGGGCTACGACCTCCCTGATGTCGGTGTCGGCGAAATCAAGCGACACGGGCCCGACCCGGAGAGCACTTGGCGGCAGCGTGACAGCCTGCACCGATGGCCGGAGAGCCTGTCCTGTACCTACGCTGTACTCGGGCGGGGGATAGGTCCGCCCGGTCGCGATCCCACCGCTCGCGCGCGGAGCCGCGCCCGGCGCCGGCGCGGCCACGGAAACAACTGGAGGCGGATACGGAGTAAGGGGCTGCGAGCATGCGACGACGATGCCGGTCATAGCGAACGGCGTGACGCCCACCCACACCCTTGTGCGCCTGCGGTCCAAGCTACTCCCCCTGGCGTGCTCGCCCGGTTTACCGGAGTTACTTCGATTCCCGCCAATCCAGGATCTCGTACAATTGGCCGCCTTGCCCGGGGTTGAGCCGTACAATCGCTCTTCGGTACTGGCGTGCCCGCCCCTGCCAGGCAACGGCGGTAACCTCCACCACGCTTTCATCGGGTGGCGCCCGAATGCCTGTGGGAAGCTTCCCGTTCAGATCCTCCAGAGCTCGCAGGACGGGTGGCGCGGCGATCGCAGGGTCAGGATCGCCATCATGATAGACCGTCAGGTACGGCAAGATGCGCTGCAATATGGCCGGAGTGATACCAAGCACATCCCCCAGTTCCTCGAGCGTCTCAAACGGTGCGTTTGGCGGTGCGTAATCGCGCCCGGCAGCTCCGTAAGCACCCGAGAGATCGGCTGCCTGGGCCACGGGGCTCCGCCAGACGGTAATGTTAGCGGCGATGCTCCGGGCGAGACCGGGCGGGGTTCCGGTCTCAACCAGTAGCGCCATCAGCAGTTCAGGCGAGGCCGTATTGAGGTTCACCTTCCCCGACTCGCTCGTGATTCGGATATCAATCAAGGCAGCGCCAGCCACGATTCGACGTGGCGCGCCATCCGCCAACCAGTGAGCTTCTGACTTATCCAGCACGCGGAAGATCGCTTCTTGGACGGCACCATCGGCGGCAGCCGAAAGTTCAGCTTCGGTGCGCAGGTTCGATGCGAGCCGCGTCTGCTCGCGCCCCGCGGAGACCATGTATGTGACGATCAGTGCGATGAGCACGAGTGTCCAGAGCGCGATCAGGAGCGCAAAGCCGCGTTCCGATGCAGAGCGTGATGCTGGCCGCCTCACTTTTCCTGCCGCTCGATCATCCGGCGCAGCGCTTCCGCTGAAGGAACCCGCGGACTGGCGTGAACGCTGCCGGCACCGGCTGGCGGCTGCCTGAAATTGCCGCTCGCCGGCGAGGTCGTCGCGGCGGGGACCTGCGCGAATTCCGGATGCAGGATTTCCGTTCCGGTTGCGGTCTCGACCGTAACCTGTCCGTCAGCTATCCCAGTTATCTTGTATGGGCCAATGCGGTCGCCAATTCTCGCAAACACAGGTTTGGTGTCCGACCCCACGAAGATCGCCCCGGTTCCGCCGGCAGCGATGACAACGCCGGCAAGCCGCGGCGTCTCCACCGTCGCTGTCGTTTGAGGACCGACAATTTTGGCGGGCCGGCGTGTCGGACTGAACAATGGCCTGGCAAGAATAATATCGGACCAGCGTGCATCGTTGTTTTGAACGGCACCCGGCCCGTTGTGCGGCTGCGCTGGAGCCTCGCGCTTGGTCTGGGGTGTCAATTCAGGAACCGGCGCTCTGGGCTCCGCTTCGAAAAAAAGCAGTCCGGCCAGGAGGGTGACGGAAGCGACAAGAGGGGGAAGCGCAACTCGGCCCATCATCTCTCTTCCACAGGACGCTCACCTCACTATTGGCGTAGCGCGGCTGGAGTTCGAGTGCAAACTCGCCTTCAAGTTGCAAGCTCGAACCAGAGTAACACGGCGCGCAGTGACACGTATTAAGAGCAACGAGAAGACAATATGGTCCCGGCAGTTCTGCCATCAGTACCCTCAACAATCAGGGCGAGTTCTCAGCGGAGGCGGAATTCTTGTTGCAATCCGGCCACAAAATGGAATAGGTAGTCTTGCACCTAATTATACGGGAGGAAAAAGACAATGCTTAAATTAGCAATTTCACTCTTGGTCGGGCTCTCAGTCAGCACTGTGGCTTATGCTGATGATTCGGCCGCGTTCGAGGGGCAAAAGCCCTGTAGTATCCCAGCCGCGACCGTCAACGCCGTGCAAGGCACGCTCGCTCAGGTTGTGCAGTCGGGGAACGGCGGTCTCTTCAAGCCAAACCTGATGTGGTCGGCAGTGGTTGATAGGTCTGGCACGGTCTGTTCGGTTATCAAGACTGGCGACGCCTGGCCGGGCAGCCGCGCGATCGCGATGGCGAAGGCGTTCACCGCCAACGGGTTCAGCAATGATAAATTGGCAATATCGACGGCCAACCTTTATGCACCGACGCAGCCTGGCGGGTCATTATACGAACTCAACAACTCAAACCCGTTCAACCCTTTCTTTCTGCCGGATAATGTCGGGATCGGGTTCGTAGCGGGAGGCATTATCACCTTCGGCGGCGGCGTCGCGCTTTACCAGAACAAGCAGGTGATCGGCGGGCTTGGCGTCAGCGGCGATACATCCTGCGCGGATCACGCCATCGCTTACCGGATGCGCGCCGCCGCCGGTCTGGATAAGATCCCGGCCGGTCCCAACTCATCCGGGAACGACAATATAGAGTATGGACCGCCTTTCACCGGATTCGAGCAGCCCCACTGCATTCCCTCCACTGACATTACCCCCTAACCGGGCACAATGGTGCGGACCGTACGGAGACGGTCCGCGGCACATCGGGCTGAAGCTGCAGCGGGCATGGCGCTGTGGTCGATTGCGCAGGTCGCGGTGCTCTATCGGGCGAATTGGGCGCGTTGGCTCGATTCGAGCGTCTCGGCCAAGACGACCCTGAAACCGCTCCTTTCCGGAAGCTTGAAAGGGGAGCAAGTGGCGTGACTCTTGCCCGCGCACTCCGCATACGAGAGGGGCGGTACCAGCGTGCTGATGCCGCTCCCGTGCCACAGGCTCACTCAATGCTCTGCGAGAGCGGGAGAGTGGAATGGCTGACTTCTCGGAGATTCTGATCGCGCAGGCCAATGGATGCACCGCGAGTCTGCGTGATGGCTTGCTCACGTAGTGGATGGAGCTGGAATGGCTGGAGAGTCTGAGGTTCTGGATTTATATGCGCGAGCAGTTTGCTCGGGTGCATGCCCTGACGCGCGACCCCAGGGGCGGCACGGGCGGCAAGTGGTTTGTCGGATGCTTCACCGCAGCATTGGTCGTCCTGTCGGGCGGGGGCGAAGGTGCGACCCTCGATCATCTGAGGCAGGACAATGCCATCCGGATCGCATATCGGCTGGACGCGCCGTCGTTTTCCTATCAGGACGCTGCTGCGAAGCCCGCGGGCCTCATCGTAGACCTCTGCCAGGCTGTCGCAAAACGCCTGTCCCAGCAGCTAAAGCTGCCCTCCCTCAAAGCAAACTATTTTGCCTGTCACCGCCGCCGACCGGTTTGATGCAATTCAACAAGGTAAGGCGGACCTGCGGTGCGCTGCGAGTCCGTTACCATGAGTCGGCGCAACGATTTTCGGTATGAGGTCGATCGTGCACTCAGCGAAATTTATCGATCGGGCGAGGTCGCGCAGATCCTCGCACGCACCTTTGGAGACCAGTTTCAGCTCAGCCCGACGTTGCAAGCCCTCTACCTAATCAGGGACGCCGTCGAACGCCGCGCGGTGACCAGGATGCGCGCAAAAGTGCTGGCCAAGCCCGGTTCCCGCCTGCGAGGCGCTTCTTGCGCCCAGTATGCGGTCGTCGAATACTGCCGGGGCGTCCGCCTTCGGGCGGCAAAGCGAGTTCATCCCAGTTGTCGATAGCGGCGCGACGCTCCGATGGCTTGAAGGGCGCCGCCCAGGACCGACGCCATGGAGGAAGAGCGATGTCATTCTACCGAGGCATGACCTGCGAGAACGTGACCATCGAAGGCGACAAGGGATCGCCGATAACAGCTTACGTGGCCAGGCCATCTGGTCCTGGCGCCTTCCCGGGCGTCGTGCTGATCCACCACCTCCCGGGCTGGAGCGAGTTCTACATCGAGACGACCCGCCGCTTCGCGCATCACGGCTTTCTCACGATCTGCGCCAACCTCTACGAGCGCGAGGGTGGCGGCAGCGACGGCAACCCGGACGATGTCGCCGCCAAGGTGCGCGCGGAAGGCGGCATCGCCAACTCCCAGATGGTGGGCGACACCGCAGCCGCCGTGGCATGGATCCGCGCGGAGCCCAACCACAACGGCAAGGTCGGCCTCTTCGGCTCCTGCTCAGGCGGCCGGCACGCCTTTATCTATGCCTGCCAGCGGAAGGACGTCGATGCTTGCGCCGAGTTGTGGGGGGGCCGCGTGGTGATGGGTAAGGAGGAGCTCAATACCAAGACGCCCGTTGCACCGATCGACATGACACAAGACCTCTGCTGCCCGCTGCTCGGCCTGTTCGGCAACGAGGATCGCGCACCGAGCCCGGAACAGGTGAACCAGCACGAGGCCCAGCTCAAGAAGCACAGCAAAACCTACGAGTTCTACCGCTACGACGGTGCCGGCCACGGCTTCTTCTATTGGCACCGGCCGCTCTATCGGCCTGAGCAGACAATGGATGGCTGGAGCAAAGTGTTCGCCTTCTTCGGCAAGCATCTGGCGAAATAGGAGGTCCGGACATGTGCACATCCATCATCGAGATCGCACGCGCGGAAGGCATGGCAAAGCGCGGGGACGAATGGTTCCCGCTGTCGCAGGCGGTGGTTGCATACGACCACGCACGCCATGCCCCGCTGGGCGACGTCATCACGCTCGACTTCATTAACGCGGACCTCGACCCTGGTGCACGGGCGGGGATCGAGCTGACGCTGGAGACGGCCAAGGAGTTGCGCTCGGCTCTCGACCGGGCGATCACCGCCGCTGAGTTCGAGGAGGCGGAAGTGCGCGGCAAGGGGGTCGTGGTCAGCGTTCGAGCAGCCTGACGTGTAAGGCGAGTCAGCCGCAGTGACTGCCGCACAGCTGGTGCGCTGCACCGATGATACCGCGATCAGGCGCTTGTTCCTCCGCCCACGGCCGCAAAATCAGAGAGCCTAGCTCCTCAGCACGTACGTGGACCAGCGTGGCTCCATCACTGCCAGCTCGCCCTTGCCCGCGACCTATGAGCCGGGTCATGTTGGTCCTCCTCACGGTGGTCAGAGAAGGGTCGGCCCCATGGCGTCTACTCATGTCCTGCTGACAGGGTTCGAACCCTATGGCGGCCGCAGCAGCAACCCAGCGTACGAGGTTATGCGTGCGCTCGACGGCAAAGAGTTGGCAGGCGCCTCAATTGTAGGTCGAGCGCTGCCCGTCTCCTGTGCTTCGCTCCCCGACAGCATCGGCAGCCTCCTCGATGACATTGACCCGATCGTCATCCTGAGTCTTGGGCTATGGCCGGGTGAGCCCGTTATTCGCCTGGAGCGGCTGGCAACCAATGTCGCGGATTTCGAGATTGCCGACAACCTCGGCCAAATCGTCACTGATCAACCCTTGATTCCGGGTGGAGCCACTTCACTCCGGGCGACATTGCCGCTCCGGCAGATCGAACAAGCTCTGCTAAGGCAGGGCATTCCAGCGCGCCTTTCGGGGACAGCTGGCAGTTTCCTATGCAACGCTTGCGTCTATTACTTTTTGCACGCCGCTACATTCCGCCCAATGCCACCTCTCGTAGGGTTCCTGCACCTGCCCTATCTCCCTTCCCAGGTGGCGGATCTCATCGCCGAGATACGACAGGAGGGCAGGCTTGAGCTGCACCAACGGGCCGATCTCGCCTCCATGGACATCAGTCTTGCCATCCGGGCAGTGGAGACAACGCTCGTTGTCTCCATTGCCGCCTCGCGAGAGCGGGTGGCTAGGTCGTGAGCTGGCGCCGCGCAAAGCATGAGAGCTGAAGGGCCAATTCTTGAGTTGGAGCGGGTGAGCAAGCGTTTCGGGCCGACGGTGGTGGCCCGAGTGCTGGACCTAGTGGTCGCCAGGGGTGAGTTTTTTACGTTTCTCGGGCCAAGCGGGTCAGGGAAATCAACGATTCTTCGCATGATTGCTGGACTAGAGAGTCCGGATGAGGGTCGCATTCGGCTGGACGGGCAGGACGTCTCCGGCGTGCCGCCATGGCGGCGCAATCTCGGGATGATGTTTCAGCAGTATGCGATTTTCCCCCATATGACGGTGGAGGAGAACGTTGCGTACGGACTTCGGGTTCGCCGAATGGGCCGCGGAGAGATAAACGAGCGGGTGCGGCGTATGCTGGCACTGGTCGGACTGGCAGGGATGGAGAAGAAGAATACGACACTTCTGAGTGGAGGTGAGCAGCAGCGGGTTGCGCTGGCCCGGGCACTGGCTCCTGAACCTCGAATGCTGTTGCTGGATGAGCCTCTGTCAGCGCTGGACGAGAAGATCCGTCGCACAATGCAGGCTGAGGTGAAAGACGTGCACCGCAAGACCGGAACGACCTTTCTTTATGTCACGCATGATCAGGAGGAAGCGCTGACCATGAGTGACCGCGTTGCGGTCTTTAATCGGGGTTCATGCGTTCAATGCGGCACGCCCGAGAGTGTCTACCGGCGACCGCGCACGCGCTTTGTCGCGGAGTTCTTCCGAGGTTGCAACGTCCTTCGAGCCCGGAAGCGACACGGTTCTATCGTTGCGCTTGCTGGGGCAGAGGTGCCGATAGCAGTTCCGCTGCCAGCAGACCCCGAGCAGACAATCTATCTGGCGTTACGCGCCGAGTTGGTCAGGCTGGGTGAACCGGCGGACAACACCACACTGCAACTGCCGGCGCGACTGGTCAACTGCACGTTTCGCGGTATGCTGTTCGACCATGTGCTGGAATTGGTCGACGGCCAGCAACTGACGGCGAGCGCGACGCGGCCGGCAGCGGAGCCGGGGGAGACTACGTGGGTACAAATCAACCTTGCGGATCTTGTACCGCTGGAGGATTGACCTGACCAACTAGCAAGAAGATCGCGACCAGCAGGAGAGTCAGTATGATCAGCAGGCTCATCAGCGCATAAAGTGCAGGGGACAATCCGACCTGCTTGTACGTAGACCAGATGTACGTTTGCATGGTGTTGAGCGGTCCTTGCACGATAGACGTGCGCACCGTCTCGTTGAACGACAAGATGAGCGAAAAGGAGGCGGCGCCGACAATGCCGGTCCGGATCAGCGGCAATTCGATATCGCGAAAGGCCCGGAGCCGATTTGCGCCGCTCATATACGCAGCTTCGAGGTAGATCGGGTCGAAGCCAGCCATGATGGTTAATATGACGAGGGTGGCGAACGGGAGCGCCCAAAGAATTTGTATGATGACGATTGTAAAAAGCGAGGCTTGAATGCCGAGCTCGCGAAAGAAAAACGCATCCGCCAGGCCGAGGCTGACGCCAGGCACAAAGAGCGGCAGTAGGATCAGCATGAGCACAAGGCGGCGGAGGACCAGTTCGCGGATGGCCATAGCGGCCAACAACCCAAGAATGGGGGTTATCACGCCCACAATGACACCGCTCAGCAGAGTGGTCCAGATCGCGCGCAGTAACACGGGGTTCGACCAGATGCGCAGGTAGGGAGCTAAGCTTAGTCCCCGCGAACCTGCCCCAACGGCTCCGATAGAGAATAGAACCGGCGGCACGAGCGGAAGAATAAAGGAACGCGATGCTGAGCGCGATGAAAGCCCACATCAGCCCGTAAGCGATGTGCTGGCGCTTCACGCCGTCCTCCGCCAGAGTAGAATCTTCCCAAGGAAGGAGCGGATGTCGAACAACGCAAACCAGCAGGCGAGCAGCAGCAACATGACCCAGACGACGACACTGGACATCGCGGCGGCAAGCGGATAATTCAGCACATCGAGCGTACCAGTGATGCTGTTACCGACGAGCTGAAAGCCCACGCCGCCCATTATAACAGGAACGGCACTGTCACCAAAGCAACCAACAAAGCCAAATATCGCCGCGGCAAACACTCCCGGCAGAGATAGCAGGAGGGTTATGCGCAGGAACGTCCTGAAGGGGCCGGCACCAAGCATCCAGCTCGCCTCATAGAGCCGACGGTCGATCGAGTCGATCGCCAGCCAGAGCGGGAATATCATGAATGGCATGTAGGAGCTGATCAGGCCGACAAAAATTGCGAACCTGCTGTAAAGTAGCCAGCTTATCGGGTGACTGGTGATACCCAGCCCTTCCAGCAGGCCATTGACGGGTCCGCTCCGGTCCAACAGCCATGTCCAAGCGAATGTGCGGATGATGTAGTTGATCACGAATGGGACCGTGATCAGCAAGAGCACAACACGCGTCGCAGCCGGGGGCGCCCTGGTGGCGAGAAACCAGGCGATGGGATAGGCCATCAGCAGACTGAGGATGGTGGCCTCGGCGGCGATCACAAGGCTGCGCTCCAGCACCAGGAGTCTCACTCCGCCAAAGAAGGATACATAAGATGCGAGGGTGAATCCCGGAGCCATCATCAGCCCGGCGCGAGGCCAGAAGCTGATGGCGAAGGTAAACGCGAGCGGGAGCACCAGAAAGGCGGTGATGAAGGTAATAGGCAGCGCGACCAAGCAGCGACGCAGCAGCGCTCCTGGTGTGAAACGGGTGCGAAGGCTTATGCTGCCTTGAATCTTGCCCACTCCGATTCGTATGCGTCTACATGCGCCGGCCACCGGTTCTGCCAGGTTCCACCCTGCTCGAACTTATGTCGCACGTCGTTTGTGATCGCGTCGATTTTCTGCGCCTCGGCCGGGGTAAACTCGTTTGGATGTGCCTTGGCATACGTCGGTGCATCAGGGTTGGTCATGTATCCGCGTAGAAGCGTGATCTTCGCGCCGTACCCGCCGCCGAGCATGAAATTGAGTAGGTCGTAACTTGCCTTGGTGGTCGCAGCGCTCCGGTCGGGATTGTTGACCATATAGGCGGCCATAGCCCAAAGCAGATAACCTTCCTTGGGATCAGCGTAAACGGCGTTGACCCCTTTCGCCTGGGCGGCGAAGACCATAGGTTCCCAGCAGTCGATTACGTAGACTTCCTGGCTGGTGATCAGGTCAACGGCCTGCTGGAAGCTAGACCATAGGACTCGGAACTGGCCCTTCTTCTTTAGATCGATTAGGAAGTCCACGACGGTCTTGATCTCGTCCGGTGTCATGTTGGCGGGGTCAGTGATGTGAGCTTTGTCGGATCTCTGCAGGTAGAGTGCTGCCTTCTGCCCCGCAGTGGTATAGTTGTCCTCCAGCGCCACGTAACCGCGCCACTTGGGATCGAATAGCGCGCCATAAGAATCGAGCTTACCGGTCTTATCCGGAAGGTAGGCAAACAAATCGCCCTGCAGTACGGAGGGCACGCCAAAGATCTGGCCCTTATAGCCAATGAAATCGAACCCAGGCCTGCCTTTCGCCAGGTACTCCTCAATGTAGCTGTCCTTGGACCAGTTTGAAATGCGCGCTGTATCGATCGGGACGATTAGCTTGTTATCGACAAGTGGCTTTTGCATGCCGCCCACGATGTTGATCAAGTCGTACGAGGTTGTGCCGCCGCCCGCGACCATAACGTTAAGAATGGCTGAGGGCGCGTTGCCGATCGCCACCAAATTCACCCCCGACCCACTCTCCTTCGTAAAGAGCGCCCAGGAGCCTGGATCGCCCACACCAATATCGGCCAGATTGACCGTCCCACTGGCCCGCGCGGCAAAAGGCAAGCTGGGTGCAACCATAGCGATTGGCGCGGCCCCCACCGCACGAATGAGCGCCCGGCGCGACCACTGCTGCATGGCTTCCCCCCTTGATCAGTCGGCGTGATTTTTGCCCGGCGCGCAGACCCGGGCAAGGGCCGCCGTGGCCACCGTGTTTTCCCAGCCTTTGGCGGCTGCTCGTCCCGATAACCTGCTGGTCGAGGAGCAGGCCCTACGCGTGTAGCCGATCATTGTCGAGGGGATTGGGGACTTCCTCGCGGATCTGGACCGGGGCATGCTTGCTCCTGATCGTGGGAGAAAATGGACCTCATGCAGAGGTGGCGCGCGCACGTTCTGGAAAGGACACCTTATCGCTCCGCTGGATCCAACGCAGCTGCGCGACGGCAAACGGCTGACCGAGCATCCTACGCGAGAAGGAGAGCATCATGGGTCCCATGAATACCGACTGGGCGAAAACCTCCATCGCGGCGCAGCGTGGGCTGGGCTGGAAGGACACGCCGAAGACGCACGAGCTGACCGAGGCAAAGCAGGGCCGCTTCCATTACACGATCGGCCCCTATTCCGACCCGGTCCTGACCGTGCGACCCGGCGACCGCATCGTCGTGGAGACACGCGACGCGTTCGGGGGCGCTATCAAGAGCGAGCAGGATAAGCCGACCGAGAGGCTGCAGATGCCGTTCGTGAATCCGCAGAACGGCCCAATCATAATTCAGGGTGCGGAAAAGGGCGACACTGTCGCCGTCCTGATCGAATCGATAGTGCCGCGAGGAGAGAACCCGCGCGGCACATGCTGCCTGATCCCCGAATTCGGTGCACTGACGGGCACATACTACACGGCCACGCTCAATAACCCATTGCCCGAGGTTGTGCGCAAGATCGACGTCGACGAGGAGTGGGTCCGCTGGAATGACCGCCTTAGCCTGCCATACAAGCCGCATATCGGGACGTTGAGTTTTTCGCCCGAGATCGATTCAATTAATTCGCTCACGCCCGACAACCACGGCGGCAACATGGATCTGCCGGACATGGGGCCGGGCAGCATCACCTATCTCCCGGTCCGGACCGAAGGCGCCCGGCTGTTCATCGGCGATGCCCATGCCTGCCAGGGTGACGGCGAGGTCTGCGGGATCGCGGTCGAATATCCGACCGTCACCACGATCCGCGTCGACCTGATCAAAGGATGGACAATCGAATGGCCGCGGCTGGAGCGGGAAGATTTCATCATGACCATCGGCAGCGCCCGCCCGCTGGAGGATGCGACGCGCATCGCCTATCGTGAGCTGGTGCGTTGGATGGTTGCTGATTACGGCTTCGATCAGTGGGACGCCTACATGATGCTCAGTCAGTGCGGCCGGGTGCGGCTCGGAAACTTCGTCGATCCGAAGTACACCGTGGGCGCGGCGATCCTTAAGAAGTACCTGTCTCGGGCATAGGAGGGAACGATGGATCTCGGTCTGCAGGGGCGAAAGGTGTTCATCACCGGCGCAACCAGGGGGATCGGCCTGGCGATCGCGGAACTGTTTGCGGAGGAGGGTGCCGCGGTCGCCATCTGCGCGCGCAATGAGCGCGAAGTCGTGGCTACCGTGGACCGCTTGCGCGCCCGCGGCGCGCCCGCTATTGGCCGCGCCGTTGATGTGAGCGACGGCCCAGGGCTGCAGCGTTGGGTCCGGGATGCCGCCGCCGAGCTTGGCGGGCTTGATATCGTCGTGCCCAATGTCAGCGCGCTTGCGATCGGCAACGACGAGGCGTCCTGGCGCGCCGAATTCGAAACCGACCTGATGAGCAGCGTGCGTGCCGTGGACGCGGCCACGCCGTATCTGGAAGCCTCGGATGCGGCCTCGATCGTGATCATCTCGTCGGTATCGGGGCGCGAGATCGACTTCGCTGCCGGTCCCTATGGTGTCATGAAGGCGGCGCTCATTCACTACGCACAGGGCTTGGCGTATCAGCTCGCCGGAAAGGGCATCCGGGCAAACACGATTTCACCCGGCAACACTTATTTCGAGGGTGGCGTATGGCACCGCATCGAACGGGACAACCCCGCTTTGTTTTCACAGGCGCTCGGCCTCAATCCGACCGGCCGAATGGGAACACCGAAAGAGATGGCCCGCGCGGTGGTATTCCTCGCCAGCCCTGCGGCGAGCTTTATCTCGGGAACGAATCTCGTAGTGGACGGCGCGCTGACGCGTGGTGTCCAGTTTTAAATCTCATACGGGCCAGAATCCCGCAATACCGTCACCACCATCTGCAATCTTACCTCAAGCGGTACCGCCCAGTTCTGTTGGCCGGAAGAGCCATAGATACACTGCGGGTAAGTCGCCTGCGCGAGGAGCTGGAATGCGTCGGCGTCGTAATCTCAGGCAGGATTCCGATACACGCTGTAGTTAAAGTGGTCGATGACCGCGGCAACAAACTCATGGTCGTGCGTTCTCTGAATGAGGCCGAGAATTAAGCTTTTTACGCAGATGAACACAGATAAACGCAGATGCGGCAGGCGGATCACAGACAGTTAGCCACTCACTTGATTTTCCAGGCGTGGCCTGCCAAAGTTGAGCAGCAGGCAAAGCTGCAGACCCGTTGCTCTAAGATAATCCATACACTGCGCGCAATGCCCCTCATCCAGCGCTTTCGCCGTCTTCAACTCGACCAGCAGCTTCTCCTCCACCACCAGATCCGCGAAATACTCACCAACTACCACGCCATCGTAAACGACCTTAATGCCACGTTGCTGCACCACGGCGAGCCCTCTCTTCCGCAGCTCATGCGCCAGCGCGTTCCCATAAACCTTCTCCAAAAACCCTGCTCCGAGCGTATTATGTACGGCAAAGGCGCACCCAATAACAGCCCCCGACAGTTCATCCAGCCTCTCACCATCTGCGTTCATCTGTGTTTATCTGTGTTTATCTGCGTAAAATCCTCTTCCCAACGATCCTACCGCTCAATCACTGCCAAGGCGCTAACACCCCGACAACCGAACTCGATCCCCGGCAGGGTGCGGCAAGCCTCTATCGCACCCGCGATCTGGTGCCGGAACGGCCTCTTACCTGATTGACAAACATCCGAATGTCTTCTCCTTCGCCAAAAATCCTGGCCCAGGCTTCGCAATCCCGTACCTACACAACGGGCAGATGCACGACTTCGAACCTGGTTTCGTATTCGCCTAAAGGGCGCCGCCCAAAAACACCTTATCTTGGAAAACAAAGGATACGACGATACCGCCGAAATCAAAGCCCAGGCCGCAAAACGTTGGACCGATGCAGTGAACGCAGCCGGTCGCCACGGCCAGTGAGAGATAATCGCCGTTCTCAACTCACTCGGCGCCACCGCCGAAGCAGCGGCATGAATTGTCGATCATCAAATTGTCCTACCCGAAGCGTACACTTCCGTCTGCTGAAAAGGCCCCAAGTGACCCCTTGCCCTCCCCGAAAACCGCCCAAGTGACCCTTTCGCTCGTCTCAAAACCTGCGAAGTGAGCCTTTCGAACCCCCGCAAATCCCCCAAGTGACGCCCACCAAAGATCGCCCAAGCGACCCTCTAGATCCCGCCGCCCCGTCCCGGATCTCTCCCCCGAAGAAGACATCCGCCTCATCTGCTGGATGGCAATTCAGTCGATCTGATCCAGAATCGAATTGTCCACGGTACCGTTGTCAACCCTTCAAAAAGCGTCATCAGTACCGATCCCACCACCACAGTCCACCCCGCATTCTTCCCCCCAACCGCCGGCTGGGCGACAACTTCCCCACTCCTCTGTGCCCCCGCACCCGAACATGCGCTATTCCCTCCCCGCAATGCGCCGCCTCACACCCCTCCTTCCCGTCCTCACCCTTCTCCTCGCCGCCTGCCACGCCGCCCCAGCCGCGGCCGACACCCCCGCCCTCGCCATTCACGCCCACCAGTGGCCCCAAGCCGAGGCCGAAGTCGCCAACGCCCCCGACCCCATCGCCGCCAAGCTCGTCACCTACGACCGCCTGCTCACCCCTGGCGCCGCCACCCCGCAGGAGATCGCCGCCTTCATGGCCGCCAACCCCGGCTGGCCCAACCAGGCGCTGCTCAACCGCCGCCGGCAGGAGGCGATAGCCGCCAGCACCGACCCCGCCCAGGTCTTCGCCGCCTGCGCCGGCCGCCCGATCACCCTCCCCGCCGCCCTGTCCAACTGCGCCGCTGCCGAGGCCGATGCCGGCCAGAAAACCCAGGCCAACGAAGACGCCCGCGCCGCCTGGCGAGCCGGCCTCGACAGCACCAACCTCGAACCCTTCCTCAAGCGCTTCGGCCCCATCCTCACGCCCGCCGACCAGGAAGCCCGCTTCGACCATCTCGCCTGGACTGACCCGACCGCCGCCGCAACCCAGATCCCTCACCTCCCCAAAACCCAACAGCCCGCCGCAAAGATCCGCCTCGCCCTCATCGCCAATGCCCCGGATGCCCTGGCGAAAGCCGAGGTCCTGCCCCCCTCGGAATCCCTCTCCCCCGGCTTCGTCCTCGACGAAGCCCGAGCCCTACGCAAAGCCAAGCAGAACGACGCCGCCCTGAACCTCTGGAAAGAGAAAGGCTTTAAAGCCGAGCAGGACGACCCCGACCATCACAGCGTCTTCTGGAAAGAACGAGACATTCTCGCCCGCGACCTCCTCACCGACAACGACATCCCCGGCGCCCTGCTCCTGGCCAACGACCAGCTCCCCGGCGCCTCACTGATCGACCAAGCAGAGTCCGACTTCCTCACCGGCTTCATCGGCCTCCGCCGCGCCCACGACCCTGACCTCGCAATCGACCGCTTCTCCGCCCTGGCCACCCTCTCGAAAGCCGCCATCAGCCAGGCCCGCGCCCAGTATTGGCTCGGCTTGGCCGAACAGGCCGCCGGACAGAACCCGGACAAGGCCTTCCAGGCGGCCGCCGCCTGGCCCACCACCTTCTATGGCCAGATCGCAGCCCATACCCTCGGCCAGGACCCCGCCGCCGCGGTCAAGACACTGCGCGATCCCACCTTCAGCCCCCAGCAAACCTGGGCCCTCCTGCACAACGAGCTAATCCGCGCCGCCCTCACCCTCATAAGCTGGGGCGAGCAAGGCCACGCCCGCGCCTTCATGCTCCAGGCCACCGATCAGGCCGCCCCCACCGACCAGGCCCTTTGCGCCCGCCTTGCGCTCGCCCTCGGCATGCCCGACACCGCGGTGTTCATCGCGCGGCGGATCGGCCTCGAGGGCGGCATGCTCCCCGACGCCGGCTGGCCCATTCCCGTCGATCCCCCCTCCAGCGACATTAATCCAGCCATCGTCCTCGCCGTCATCCGCCAGGAAAGCAGCTTCGATCACGGCGTGATCAGCAACGCCGGAGCCCGGGGCCTGATGCAACTCCTACCCGCCACCGCCCGCCTGGCCGGAGGCACCGGCCGGGACCCCGCCGCCCTCGCCGATCCCACCCACAACATGGCCCTCGGCGAGAACGTCCTCTCGAACCTGCTCGCCCGCTTCAACGGCTCACTGCCCCTCGCCCTCGCCGCTTACAACGCCGGGCCCCAGAAGGTAAGCGAATGGCTGGCCAAGAACGGCGATCCCCGCTCCGGCGCCACCGACATGATCGACTGGATCGAGCTGATCACCTACGGAGAAACCCGCAACTACGTTCAGCGCGTTCTGGAAAGCGTCGTCATCTACTCCGCCCGCCGCAACCAACCCGATACCTCGCTCATCGCCCAATGGATGCCTCGCACCCGGCATGACGGCTGAATTCGCCTCTCCCTGTGGGAGAGGCCGGCGCGAAGCGCCGGGTGAGGGTCGCGCCCCCCTCCACCACCGCATCCACGCCTGGGACGGCCTGAAGCTGGCAGCCCTGGAATGGGATCGCGGCTCCCAACGCCTCCCACTACTCTGCCTGCCCGGGATCGTGCGCACCGGCTGGGACTTCGAGGGGATGGCGAAAACCTGCGGCCACGGCCGCCGGGTCGTCGCGGTTGATTACCCCGGCCGCGGCAACTCCGGCCGGGCACGTCGCATCGCACGATACCGCCCGGAAGCCTGCCTCCGCGACATCCTAGATGTCTGCGCCGCCCTCCACCTCCACCGGGTCATCGCCATCGGCACCAGCTTCGGTGGCCTTCTCGCCATGGGCATAGCTATGCTGCGCCCAACCTTAATCGCCGCGGCCATCCTCAACGACATCGGCCCCGAAATCGGCCAATCCGGCTCCGGCTTCGTCTGCAAGTTCGTGGGCCACGACCCCGCTTTCGCCACCCTCGAGGAATGCGTCGCGTTCCTGAAGACCAACCTGCCCCCGCTCTCTTTCCAGACCGACGATGAATGGCGCCACATGACCTCCCACACCTACGCACCCGCTGAGGACGGACTCTGGCATCCCGTCTGGGACACGCGCATCGCGCAACTGCTGGACGAACCCATGCCGGATCTCTGGCCCCTGTTCCACGCGCTTGACCCCTACCCCGTCTTGCTGACCCGCGGTCTGGTCAGCGACATCCTGCTGCCCCAGACAGTTGAGCGCATGCGCCAACGACGGCCCGACATGCCAGTTGTGGAAATCCCCGATATCGGCCACGCACCAACCCTGGAGGAGCCACAATGCGTCGCCGCCATCTCGACATTCCTGGAGCAGGTGAGGTGAAGAAGGCCCGCCTCCTCGCTAGCGGCTTCGGCATCGGCCGCATACCTGTCGCCCCCGGCACCGCCGCGTCCGCTCTTGCCCTCGGTCTGGGTGCCGGACTGCTCGCCGCCCGCCCGCCGGCCCTCGCCACCGCCGCCGTGACCGCCAGCCTGGGCGGTTTCGCAGCACTTCGCAACGCCCGCATCGAGGGCGACCCCGGCTGGGTGGTCATTGACGAAATCGCCGGCCAGTGGATCACCCTGCTCGGCCTGCAACGCCCTACTCTCGCCGGTCTCGCCGCCGCCTTCAGCCTGTTCCGGCTCCTGGACATCACCAAACTCGGCCCCGTTGGTTGGGCCGACCGCCAGGGCGGCGTCTTCGGCATCATGGCCGACGACATAATCGCAGGAGCCCTTGCCGGCGCCCTGCTTTGGGGCATCCGCTGGCGCTGGCCCACGCTGCTCGCGTGAACCGGCAACGAACTGCCTGGAAGAATTCGTTCCCGAGCGGCACGGCGGACGAACCTGGAACCGGTGGGCGAGCGCGGGATAAGGTCGCTCGAAACCAACGTCTTGTTCTCTCTTGCCCGCAAGCCAGAAACGTTAAGCGCCGAAACTATACAGCCTGAGCTGTCAGTAAAAACTGACTGAAGTATTTCATCCCCCGCTCGCAGCTCACCCCGGTATCCTGGAATCCTCGGCCCACTCAAAAGGAGGAATCAGGGCATGCCACTGAAAAAGAAACCTTTACATAGGCACAAAATCCGGCGCTACGGCTGGGTACCGGATCTGCCGGATGCACGGGATCAGATGTATGCGGCACCGATGCCCGCCGCCGCATTGCCGCCGAGTATGGACCTGCGCCCCCAATGTCCGGTGATCTACGACCAGGGCCAGCTTGGAAGCTGCACCGGCAATGCGATCGCCGGCGCCGTACAGTTCGAGCGAATGAAGCAGAACCTGGCCCACAACTTCATCCCCTCGCGGCTTTTCATCTACTACAACGAACGGGTGATCGAAGAGACGGTGAGCACCGACAGTGGGGCACAGATCCGCGATGGCATCAAGGTTGTTGCCAATCAAGGTGTACCGCCGGAAGATCCCGACTGGCCCTACGATATCAGCAAATTCGCCCAACAACCGCCGCAATCGGCGTATCAGGACGCACTCAGTGACCGCACCGTGCAGTATCAGCGTGTAGTGCAAAACCTGAACCAATTTAAGGGATGCCTCGCCTCGGGTTTCCCGTTTGTGTTCGGCTTTACCGTTTATGATAGCTTTGAGAGCGATCAGGTGGCGCAAACCGGTGTTGTTCCGATGCCCGCGCCGGACGAAAACGTACTTGGCGGCCACGCGGTTATGGCTGTTGGTTATGATGACAGCCAGCAGCGGTTTATCGTGCGCAATTCGTGGGGCGAGACCTGGGGAATGCAGGGTTATTTCACGATGCCGTACGCCTACCTCACCGACCCACACCTGGCGAGCGACTTCTGGACCATCCGCCTGGTGCAAGCTGATACCGCAGGGAACGTGTCCTGACATGACTTGGTCCGTGGGCCTTGCGCCCACGGACTTCTACCGGCCAGCCTTTTCGGCTGACGGCCGTTGAGTATTGGTGTCGCGCGCGGCCCCCTCCACATGAGGTCAAGCCTAATGCCGCGCGGCATTACTTCCCCCGCACCTGCACAGTAGCAGCGAACGACTGCGCCGGCGGCACGTTCTCGAAGGGCCGGCGATACACCAGGCGCAATTCGCAAACCCCCGGCTGTGCTGCTTGCAGCGTCCACGTGTGCTCGCCGCTGGCACCCGGCCGGTTCGCCGCCGCGGTATAAGTATCACCCACAACGGCACAGGCCGGGCCGAGATCTGCCGCGAACTGCCAACGAAAACCCGTGCTCGGGTTCTCCGGCAATCGCAGCTCGATGACCTGGCCGACGGGGACGCCCACGGTCTGGCCAGCGGCTGCTTGATTGAGCGTAATCAACAGCTAGCCTGTCTTATTCATCGCATAGCAGGGATTCGTCGGCGGGTGTCGCGTAAGGTGGTGATTGTGACTTACGAATTGGGTGCCTGACGCCATCCGAATCGCAATCTCACCGGTGCCACACCCGCCATGCACGAGGATACGACCGAGCCGTTCGCATTGCCAGCCGTTGCAGGCAAGAAAGTCACCGCGGCATTCGATGGCGGACGGATCACGTCAGATGGCGGCGTCATCTTGCTGGCGCGGGCGGAACGACGTCTGGGCATCTGTAATCGACTGGCGGCGGAGATTGCCGATCATCGCGATCCAGGCCGGATCGTGCATCAGCTGAGTGACATCCTGCGTGCGCGCATTCTGGCGATCGCCTGCGGCTACGAGGACGCCGACGACCTCGATCACCTGCGCCGCGACCCGGCCTTCAAACTGGCTTGCGGCAAGCTGCCCGCCAGCGGCCGCGATTTGTGCTCGCAGCCGACCATGTCGCGGTGGGAGAACGCCCCCAGCCTGCGCGAGATCATCCGAATGATGCGGGCGATGATTGGCCTCTACTGCGCCAGCTATGCAGTGCCGCCAGAGGCGGTCACGCTTGATATCGACGACACCGTGGACGTGGTGCATGGATATCAGCAGTCTGTCGTTGTTCAATGCCCATTACAACGAGCGCTGCTTTCTACCGATCCATATCTATGACACTGCCACGGCGCGGCCGGTGGCGGTGCTGCTGCGGCCCGGCAAAACCCCATCGGGGAAGGAAGTCCGCCGTCACCTGCGGCGCCTGCTGCGCGAGATCAGACGGCATTGGCCGAACACGCGCATCACCATCCGCGGTGACAGCCATTACGGCCGACCAGAGGTGATGGACTGGTGCGAAGCGGAGGGTATTCGCTACGTCTTCGGCCTGTCCGGCAACGACGTGCTGCACCGCCTGGTCGAGCCGGCAGCTGACGACGTTCGTGTCCGTCGCGCCGAAGCCGATTCCCCGCTGCTGCGGCGCTACACCGAAACACAGTATCGGGCCAAATCCTGGTCGCGTTCGCGTCGTATCGCGGCCCGCATCGAGGCGTCCACTCTCGGCCTCGACATCCGCTTCGTGGTCAGCAACATCACCACGGGCAGCGCTGAGTGGCTGTATGATACGCTTTATTGTGAGCGCGGCCAGGCGGAAAACCTGATCAAACTTCACAAGAGCCAACTTGCCTCCGACCGCACCTCATGTCGGGCACCGCTTGCCAATCAGATGCGGCTCATCCTTCACACCGCAGCTTATTGGCTGTTACTCAACGTGCGCGACGGCATCCCCAAGGCACACGCGCTGACCACCGCCGAGTTCACCACCATTCGGCTGCGGCTGATGAAGGTCGCTGCACGGGTAATCGAGACCGCTTCCCGTGTGCGCGTCGCTTTCGCTGCCTCCTGCCCTGAGGCAGCATTGTTCCGCGACCTCGCCCACAGCTTGGTGCCGGCCGCTCCATAGACCGCGGGGCAGGCGCCCCGTCGAACCCGTTTCCCATCAACCCCAACCAACAATCCGGTCCGATCGCGATGAAACAGGCGCAACGGCCGAGGCTGCCCGAATTCGCGGCGGTGCGACTCAGCCATTTTTCACAGCGCTTGGTGAATAGGAGCGGCTAGGCTCCTTCGATGTCGGCTGGGTCTCGCCCGCAAACCCGTGTGCGAGAGCACCGCCGCAACCATATGGTATCAGGCAAGCCAGGCGGGAATTTCTCGACCTCCCGCCTTGTTGGCCAAGAGCCAACGTCCTTCACCTCTCCCGGTCGCGGGAGAGACCTGCCCTCGGGCTACGACCCGAGGGTCGGCGCGAAGCGCCGGGTGAGGGCGAACAACACAATCGCCCCAGCCTTCGCCACGTTCAGCGAGTTGCCATCCCCAGCATCGGTATCGCAACCGCCTCCTCCGCGCACGTTACCACCTCCGTCGATACCCCCGACATCTCCCCACCAAAAACCAGCACTGCCGGAAACCGCGGCTGCAACGCCTCGGGCCTCACCCCGCCCTCAGTCAGCTCCACCACGCCAACCCACCTCCCCTCCGCCTTCGCCGCTCGCACAACTTCCGCCGCGTCCTCTGCCTGCTCCCACGGCACCCAGCGCTGCGTCCCGGCCGCAGCCCGCACCAGCTTGCGCTTTCGCAGCATCACCGGCTCAAAGCACCCCATGTTCATTCGTCTCGACCTCGACGAATCCGGCCGGTTCAAGCGTGGCTCTCCCGTCACTCAGGAGCCGCTCATTTCCGACTACCACGTCGAACTCCACACGCCCGAGGCCCCATGCAAGCCCTGGCCCGGAAACCTGCACTGCCGACGCCCACTACACAAAGCCTTCCTCCCAATGGTACATCCGCCAACAAACCCAAATTCGCAATCAAGTTAGAACTCATCAAACGCACCGACACCGGCCTTAAGATCGGTTTCTGCAAAATCAACCGCCTCCTTACCGCTTATCTCGGCCATAACAAAATCACCGTGTCAGTAGAATCGCAAGGAACCTACTGGGACACGATCCTCGACCTCGACGCATGCCCGAAGCGCCTTGCCGCCGGATATGTCTGCGGCTTCTGCCCGGCAGAACGCCGCCCGGTTTCCCATCCCCCGAAGCCCTCTGGCGCGACCACCTCTTCGAGCCATTCCTCGAATGGATAAACAACGACCTGGCGAAGGCAAACGCAATCTCTATTACCGGCACACCCGACTGGATCGGCTCCGCGCGGCTCATAACCAGATAAACTCTCTCCGCCACTCTCGGTCTCAACTTGGTGGCCCTCGGCGTCGGCCTTAAAACCAATCCCCCGCCCCCGCCAGGAAGCAAGCACAATGACCACCCCGTCCGTCACCCTGTTTCTCTGGTTACTTGGCCTCGGACTCTTCTTCGGCCTGGCCTTCGAGGAGTTTCACGCCCGGGCCGGGCAGAACCGCCCAGGCGGCGTGCGCAGTTTTCCCCTCCTCGCCCTCGCCGGCGCACTGCTTTACCTGCTCGACCCGGTTCGACTGGCCGCGTTCACCGGCGGTCTCTTGGTGCTCGGCGCCTGGCTGGTCGGTTATTATTGGCACCACGCCGCCGAGCCCGAGGCCGAAGGAGTACCGGACGCCAGCCTGATGGTGCCGATCTGCAACGTGCTGGCCTACTTGCTCGGACCCGTGGCGGTGGCCGGCCCCCCTGGCTGGCGGTCGGCCTGACCGTAACCTCCGTCCTGCTACTCACAGCACGCGAGCGTCTGCACAACCTGGCACGAGGCCTCGACACCGAGGAAATCGTCACCGCAGGCAAATTCCTGCTGCTGACCGGCTTCGTACTGCCCCTGCTGCCGGACAAGCCGGTAACGGCACTCACCGAAATTACACCCCGCCAAGTGTGGTTGGCCATACTGGCCGTTTGCACCATTTCCTACGCCTATTACCTGCTGCAACGCTATGTCGCGCCATCCGGTGCCAAGCCCTTGATAGCGGTGCTTGGCGGGTTCTATTCCTCGACCGCGACCACAATCGTACTCGCCCGCTACGCACGCGCCGCCTCAAGAACGACCGCCGACCCAGCGGCCGGCGCCGAGGCGGCCACTGGAATAATTCTCGCCACAGCGGTCATGTATCTGCGTCTCTTGGTAGTCATTTTCATCTTCAACCGTGCACTCGCGACGGCCGTGGCCCCGGCCCTGACTGGCCCGGCACTCCTCGGCATCGTTATCGGCGCGGGTTGGTGGTGGATGCACGCCGGAGCGAGCCAAACCACCGAAACGCCCCGCCAGTGGCCTGGAAACCCGCTCGATCTCGGCGTGGCCGCCATTTTTGCCGTTCTATTCGTGGCCATTTCCATCGCCGCATCATGGGCGCAGACCCGCTTCGGAGCGATCGGAATTTACGGACTGGCTGGCCTCGTCGGGATCACAGACATCGATCCGTTCGTACTCAGCCTTGCCCAGCACAGCACCCCTCAACTATCCAGTTCCGTCGAAGCCGGGGCAGTCATCATTGCGGCATCGTCCAACAATCTGGTCAAGGCTTTCTACGCGATCGCCTACTCTGGCGGGCACATGGGTATGGTGCCCATCGCAACGTTGGGGACGCTCGCCTTCGGCGCAATCACCGCCGTCCTCATGATCCGATGAGTTGCACGCAGCCCGTGGCCTCCCGCCCGCTCACCACCGCACCCCCATTGCGCACGATTGGCACCCGCTTAATCCGGTGTCGCGCGAAAAGATCGGCAATCTCCGGCACGCTCGCATCCTCCCGCGCGGTGATTGCGCACGTCACCATCAGATCGCGCGCACGCGTGTCGTCAACCCGAATGTAATCGACAAACTGAGGGCCAACCAGGTGCGTTTCATCGAATTCTCCGCACCGAACGGAAGTATCAGGTCGCCCTCACTGATAATGCATATCACCCGGCCACGCTCATCGCAAACCGGTGCGGCACTGATCCCATGATCGCCCAGCAGTTGAGCGACTTTCGGCACGGAATCATCCGGCCTGTCGGTGATCACGTCGCGCGCCATAATGTCGCCCGCGGCCAGTGCCATCTGCCCCTCCTCATCAAATTCGTTCCCAAAGCCCGGTTTCTTCATCCAGCCGGTCCTGCTCCAACCCACGAAAATCCCCAGTGGAGACGATGCCGATCGCGCGCCCGTCCTCGACCACCGGAACATGTCGGAACCCACCATCCCGCATCAGCCGCAGCGCCTCGATCGCGGTCGCGCGCCGTTCCATGCAACACGGGCCGGGCGTCATCACCTCCGAAAGCCTGGTGGTCCGGTGATCCGCGCGCCCCGCAAGGCACCGCACCGCATCCCGCCCGGTAAAGATGCCCACCAGCTCGCCGTCACGCTCAACGAGCACCGCGCCGATCCGCTTCTCGTGCATCACGGCGCACGCCTCCTGCACCGTGCCCTCCGGCCCCATAGTCACCGGCTTCCTGTTACGCACAATCTCGGACATCTGACGGTTCATGGCCTCCGCTCCTCCTCTCAAACACGGTATCCGAGCACAGATTCCAGCACCGCACTTTGATTCAGGTCAATGTCCGCCGCCTTGAGATACGGCTCCAATCCGCTGGCAAAGGGGAACCACCATGAAGCTGCAAGATGTAATGATGATTGTGTGGACGATCCCGCAGGCTGCCAGAAGGCCGTGGATCTCGCCATCAACATTTCTCTTACCCATGACGCGCACCTGACCGCGTTTTGCCCGCTCGAGACCATGATCATCGACGGACCGCAGGCAGTGGTCGGGACCTACCCGGAGCTATTCATGATCCACTCCGCTGCGCCCGACGCCCTCGAACCCCCGCCGCCGCGGCACCGCTGGAGCAAAAGTTCCGCAACAACATTCAACGCAGCGGAGTGAACGGAACCTGGCAAACCTGCCGCGGCGTGACCTCGCCGGAAACAGTCCGGAGTGTCCGCGCAACCGACCTGGTCGTGATGGCGCAGCCCGACCCCAGGTCACTCGGCGCCCTGCGCTCCCACCTCCTGCTCGAGGATCTCCTGATAAGTGCCGGGCGCCCCTTGTTGCTCGTCCCCTACGCCGGCACTTTTACAAGCCTCGGACGCAATGTCCTCATCGGCTGGGACGGCAACCGAGAGGCCACCCGCGCCCCTCCACGACGCACTGCTGCTGCTAGAAGCCCAAGGCCCAGATCACCCTCCTGACGGTCGAGCGAGCGCACGCGAGCGAACCCCAGATCGACCAGCCGTTTGTCTGACACCTCGAGCGCCACGGCATGATCGTCACGCCCGCACCGTCCGTGACGAACAATTTCGGACTCCGACGCAATCCTCAACTACGGCGCAGATGCCGGGACTGACCTTCTGGTCATCGGCGGGCTATGGACACTCCCGCGTCCGCGGGTCCTGCTTGGAGGTGTGACACGCGACCTCCTCGACCACACAACGGTGCCGGTGCTCATCTTGCGCTAGCCTAAACATGCGCAGCGGTATCCCGCGCGGGGACCCTCGCCGCCACATTGACGCCCCTCCCCAGCGCCACTTATCATCTTATTAGAGAAAAAATTCGGGAAACGGCCCATGTTCCAGCAGGTTCTGAACCCGACTGGGAACCTCTTCATCACCTGGCTTCTTGCCCTAATCCCCGTCATCGTTCTGCTCATCCTGCTCGCGGTCTTCCGCCTCTCCGCCTGGATATCAGTCCTCATCGGCGCCATCGTGACCTTCCTGCTCGCCGTCATCGTCTGGCAGATGCCCATCGCCAGCGGTATCCGAGCCTATATTTACGGCGCTCTCACGGGCGCCTGGGCGGTTGACTGGATCACCTTCTGGGGCGTCATGTTGTTCAATTCGCTCAGCGTCACCGGTGTGTTCGATCAGTTCCGCCGCTGGCTCACCGCGCAGGGGACCGCCGATGTCAGGGCGCAGACGATCCTGTTTGCCTGGGCCTTCGGCGCGTTGCTCGAGGGCCTGGTCGGGTTCGGCTATCCCTGGGCCTTCGTAGCCCCCATCCTGATCGGCCTCGGCATTCCCGATCTCGACGCCATCCGCGTCGCCGCAATCGCCAATAATGCGCCGGTTTCCTACGGCGCCCTCGGAGTGCCCGTTGTCGCCCTCGCCGCCATTACCGGACTGCCGCTGCTCAGCCTCTCGGCTTCCATCGCTCACATTGTCGCGGTGCTGGCATTGTTGCCTCCCTGGGTACTGATCTACCTCGTCACCGGCAAAACCGGGTTCCGCGACGGCTGGCCGCTCGCAATCGTGGGTTCCCTCGCCTACATCGCGGGCCAATATCCCGTTGCCGTCTTTCTCGGTCCCTATCTGCCGGACGTAACCGGCGCGATCGTCAGCTTTATTGCCATCCTGATTCTACTGAAATTCTGGCGACCGGCGCGCGTCCTTGGTTATGGCGGAGTGCCCATCGACGCTACCACAGCAGCCCTCGGTCGCGAGGCTCACGGCCTGTCCGGCGCACAGCTTTTCCGTACGTGGCTGCCCTTCCTTGTGCTCATCGCCGTCGTCGTGCTGTGGACCGGCCCCTGGTCACCGCTTCCCCGCATCATCGGGTTCAAGCTTTCGGTCGCCGCCGGCTCCTCGATCCACAAAGGCGCCACCGTCGCCGCCGCCTTCACCTTCTCCCCATTCATCGGCGGCACCGCGATCGCGGTTTCCTGGCTGATCACGAGCCTCCTGCTAAGAATGACAGGCCCGCAATACGCCGAAGCCTTCCGCCGCACCTGGCATCAGATGTGGGGCGCTCTCCTCGTCGGCGTGTTTATCTTTGGACTTGCCTACATTTTTAACTTCTCCGGAATGGCCGCCTCGCTCGCAACCGGCTTCTCGAAAATCGGCACAGTTTACATCGTCGTCGCCCCCCTCCTCGGCTGGATCGGTGTCGCGCTCTCCGGCAGCAATACCTCGACCAACGCCATGTTCGGCTTCTTCCAGGTCACAGTCGGGCGATTGCTTGGTTTCCCGCTGCTGCTGCTGCCTTCTTTGAATTCCGTGGGCGCGGAGGTCGGCAAACCAGTAGCGCCGCAGACCGCAAGCGTTGGTGTCTCTACCAGCCGGTTTGTACGAAATGAAGGCGAAGTCATTCGCCACAACATGGGCTGGACCTTCGTCCTGCTCCTCTACCTCGTGATCATCGGCATCGGATTTTATTTCCTCGGTCCTGGCCTCATGTCACTTCCCGGCCACTGACCAGAACCTTACAAGACGCCACACCACTATTTGATACCGTCGAAAGTGGACGCCGAGGGTTCGGATAAACGGAATATGAGTTGTCCCCGCCGAGTGCAGCTCGTCTAATGTGCGAACAATTATAAAATTGCAAAAGCCAAAGAACGTTTAGTAGTTGGAGTTGCCTAAGCCATGCCTATGGCTGACGGACGGGTATTGTTTGAAACCGCCATCATCGGCGGCGGGGCCGGCGGTACCGGCCCCCTCGTCTGGGCGGCACGAAACGGACTTCTGGCAGATTGGCTCGATGCCGGTATCGTCCTCATCGAACGCCGCCGCAAATTAGGCGGAACCGTCGGGCGCTACGCAATCAACGCCGACACCTTGGGCGGTACATTCCTTGAAGCTCTAAAGGGACCGGATTGCGAGCCTTGGCTAAGCGCGCTCGGTGATGATCCCGTCGTGCACCAGCTTATGCGATGGAGCGCCGGATTGCCGCCGCTGCAACTCGCCGGCCAGTTCCTCGAAAGAATCGGCGCCGCCCTTACCAGGGAATTTGCTGCCCATCCGTCGAGCCTGCTGCTAACGTGTGTCAGAGGGACCGCAGTCCGCTCGCTGAATGATGGTACCCTCGCGATCGAAACCGCCGAAGGCAACGGTCGCCGTCGTTCGATCCGCGCAGCCACCGCCGTCCTCGCGCTCGGTGGGCGGCAGAACACTCACTGGAGCAGTATCGAGCTCGCCCCCGGCATTCATCTCGGTCGCTGGCAGGGAAAGATCATCCCAAGCGACCATTTACTTGCGCGTGACGGGGCACAGCACGCCGGCCGCTTGCTTGCGCACAGGGGCAGATCACGGCCGAGAGCTGTGATCCTCGGCGGCGCGCACAGCGCCTTCGCCGCCGCGCCACTGCTCATGCATGTGCTGCCACACCTTCGCTGGGGCAAGGCGAGCCTGCGCATCCTCTATCGCACCGAACCCCGGATCTTCTTTCCATCCCGCGAAGCAGCCGCCGCCGTCAACTATCGGTTCACCGAGGATGATGTCTGTCCCGCAACGGGGCGCGTCTTCCGCCTCTCAGGCCTTCGGGGTGAGGGGCGCGAGCTGTTTTGCCGCATCCGCGGAATCGGATCGGTTGAACGTGAAACCAGGGCCACCGCCGAGTGTTTGCGCTCCCTCACCCGTGAGCAATTGATCTACGCCTTGGATACCGCCGACCTGATTGTAGCGGCATTGGGATACCGCTTAGCCATGCCCCCGGTGTTCGACCCCTCTGGCCGGATGGCGGCACTGGCAAAAACCGGACCCGCGGTCGATCATGAAGCCCGCCTGTTGACCGCAACCGGCCAGCCGCTGCCAAACGTGTTCGGCATCGGTCTCGGCAGCAGCTTCCGGCCCTGGGGCGCCATGGCAGGTGAGCGCTCGTTCCGCGGTCAGCAGAACAGCGCGTGGCTTTATCAACACGGCCTCGGAGAAATGATCTACGCCGGCGTACGGCGCTACGCCCATCAACTCCGCACGCTCGAGCCGGCCACGGACCTCGTCGCCGTGTAAAAGGAGGGAAATATGGCGCATCTTCTATACCGGATCAGCAAACTCATACCCACCGCCCTCCGCCCCGCGTGGCAGCGCAGTTTCTCGCAGGAAGGTGAGGACATTGTCCTCGCAACGTTCTTCGGCAGGGAGTTCCAGGGCATCTACGTCGATATCGGCGCGCATCACCCCACGCACGGTTCCAATACGAAGCGACTGGCCGAGCGCGGCTGGTGGGGCCTGAATATCGATCCCAGGCCAGGTCTCACTGAAAATTTCAAAAAACACCGCCCCCGCGATATCTGCATGGAGGTGGGCATCGATATCGGCGCAGGCCAGTCGCTGTACTACTGGATGTTCAACATTGAACCACGTTGGAACTGCCTCGCACCGACCGAGCCCGTGGTCGAACGCGGGGGCGAGGTGATCCGGCCGGACGCACACCACGCCGTACCGGTAGTCCCGATCGCGGATGCGCTCGCCCGCGCCGATCTGCCGCATGTCGACCTGATCAACATCGATATCGAAGGCGGCGAAGAATACATTCTCCGCCATTGGCCTTGGGATCGATATCTCCCCAAAGCGATATGCGTCGAAATCATCGGCCAACCCGCAGCCGAAATAGCCACCGCCCCACTCACCCGCTTTCTTGCGGAAAAAGGCCTGGTATTCACCTCTCAAATGGTCTGCTCGGTTATCTATTTCGAACGCAACTTCCTTGCCACGCGCTATCCCTCAGACCCCTCCGGAACACACTTCCGCCGCGCCTGCCTCAATCAAGCCGAGGCCGTGCAACTATAAACTAACTACCTTAACCGACCCGGACCACCGCAAATCCACCCCCAGGCGCCCTCCATCAATCAACCCCGCCAGCGTGTTCAATCGCATCATCCGCCCCGAACGAAACGCGGCATCCGAAAACCCGATCGCACCCAGCCCCTCCACCAACCCCCCAATCGAATCCTCCAGCCCAAACCTCGGCTGATGCTCCGGCGCCAATTCACGAAACAAACCAAAATCCACGCGGTACGACCGCGCATCCGGCTGCGCCGCCTGATTGATGCTCACTCGTGTTCCAGGTACCGCCGCGGCAACCGCTTCGGCCAGCTCGCGCACCCGATGGTTCCGTTTATCCGACCCGACATTAACAACCAGCACCCCACCCCCTTGCTCCGCCGGCCGCACAACCGCCCATTCGATCGCCCGTGCCATATCGCGCACATCAATCAGCGGCCGCCACGGCGTTCCGTCACTCAGCACCGTAATCTCCCCGGAGCTCAACGCACAGGCAACAAAGTCATTGAGCACCAGATCAAGCCGCAGGCGATCGGACATACCGCACGCCGTGGCGAAGCGTAAACACGTAACCGTCATCCCGCTCGCTTGCATCTGCTTCAGGCCCTGCTCCGTCATAATCTTGGAGCGGGCGTAAGCGGTCAGCGGATTAACCCCATCGCTCTCACGTCGCGCCGCCGCACCTGCGGCACCATATACGCTGCAGCTCGACGCGAACACGAAATGCCCAACATCAGCCTCTGCCGCAAGTTGTGCCAGTCGCAAACTAGCGGCACGATTAATCTCGTCAGTAACCTGCTCAAAGCGGTTGCCGATCGGATCGTTCGAAATCGCCGCCAGATGAACAATGGCATCGATGCCCTGCAACAAGCCCGCAGGCAGCGTTCGCACATCGCCAAAATACTGTACATCAAGCATGGCTTCCGGAACAGGCCCCGGCGTCGTCAGGCAGCCCGAATACCAGCCACTGTCGTAACCGATCAGCTCCGCCTCCGGAAATCGGCTCCGCAGATGAGCCACCACGACCGGCCCTACATAACCCATATTTCCGGTAATCAGGATCTGCATATGCATAGGCTAAAACAGCGCGCCGTCAGTATCAATCTAAATTCTCAGTGACCATCCGTGCATCCTCTGTGCCTTCCGTGTGAAACCCTTGCCCCTGCGTGGGTAGGGGTCCTAAGCTTCGCCTCCTCCACCAACCCGCCGTCCACCCATGTCCCCAGCCCCACAGCACGCAATGGTCACCGGTGCCAGCAGCGGCATCGGCCGCGCCATCGCGCACGCGCTCCTGGCGGATGGTATGCATGTTTATCTTGTCGGCCGCGACGCTAGCCGGCTCAACGAAGTCGCCCGCTCCTCTCCGTCGCGCACCACCGTAGTCCGGGCTGACCTTGCCACCCAACAGGGCATCACCACTACTGCCAAAGCAGCCGGCGCGCACCTGCAAGTACTGGTCCACAGCGCCGGCGCTTACCTTCGTGCGCCCGCGACCGCGCTTAGCGTCGAACAATGGGAACACCTCGACCGTCTCAACCTCTACGCGCCAGTTCTGCTGACCGCCGCCTGTCGTGCTGCCTTGCGCGCAACCGGCGGAGACGTCGTTTTCATCAATTCCTCCGCCGGCTTGCGTCCGGCCAAGGAAGTCGCCGCCTATGCCGCCGGCAAGCACGCATTACACGCCGCCTCCGATGCATTACGCCAGGAACTCAACCCCGACGGCATTCGGGTGCTGAGCGTCTTCCCCGGGCGCACCAACACACCGATGCAACGGCAAGTGCTGCAACTCGAAGGTCGCACCCCCGACCCGGCAAGCCTGATGCGCCCCGAGGATGTAGCCCGCATGGTTATGGCCGCCCTGAAACTACCGCGCAGCGCGGAAGTCACCGACATCATCATGCGCCCCATGCGTCCATTGCCTTGACGTCAGTCACCTCTCCCGCTTGCGGGAGAGGCCGCCGCGCGTAGCGTGGCGGGTGAGGGTCCCCGCTCCAACAACCCCGCCTCCGCAAGCCTCCGCACCGCAGCCACAACAGCCTCGAACCGACTGCCCGTTCGCTCCGCCATATCCAGTAGCGAATGCCGCCCGTCCGCCAGATTAAGCACCCACAGCAACGTGGCCAGGTCGAAACCAGCCTCTCCCCCGCCGATCGCCGGATACATGCCGCGTCGCCCGAGCTGCGGCTCCCCATCCGGGAAACTCCGGGACCACACGCCATCCTCCTCGATCATCGTCACGATGCGCTGCAGAACCCGCAGCGAGTCGGCAAGCGCCTCCGGCCGCACGAAAGATAGATCGTCTGCCGAGGTGTGGTACTCGGCAAACGTGCCGTTGGGCGATCGCATCAGGCATCCCACAGGCAGGTCGAACCCCGGCGAACAGTATTGGCGCTCATCGTAACCCATCGGCTCAAACGGCATCACGCGCCCCGCATGGCCCTCATCCCGGAGCACGGCGCGCACATAGCGATCAATCGCCGCATTACCCTGGCGTGAACATTTGTAACTGGGCGGTGCCGAATCGCCGAGACAACTCAGCACCAGCCCATACTTTACCCGCGCCGCGGCATCGCGATTAAAATGCAGCCATGTGATGGCGCCAATCGTCCCTGGCGCAAACAAAAATCGGTAGCTGAACCGCCGCGGCTTCTCCGCTAAAATGCGCGCCAATTCTATCGCTACCGCTATGGCGGACAGATTGTCATTTGCCAACGAGGGATGACAGCAATGAGCCGAAAACAGCACCTCAGCCGGGGACTCGCCCGGCAACAGGCACTCCCCGTAAGAAAGGCTTCCCGGCTGCACCGTACTATCGATTACCACGTGGTAAGATGCATCAGTCAACGCCAGCCGGTCGAGGTGCGAGATGCAGAAACCCCACCTGCGGGAATAATAAGCGGTCCGATAGGGAATAAGCGTCGGCTGGTTCGGCAGGCTAAACAGATGATCCTCAAGCTCTTCCCGCGACACAACCCGATCGACCGGCACGCTGTATTGCAGCACATGTAGATTGTTATCATGAAAATCGATCACCCGCTCACGGTTCAGCCGGCACACAGCGGCATCCCGGATGTTCCACTCGTCCGGGATCTCCCAGTCTAGCACGCGTGTGCCGCTCGGCACCTCTCGCATCTCCAACGGAATTTGTTCCGCGATATACCGCAGAGTGGCGCGCAGCCCCTCCCCGGTAATACTGCGGCACACCGGAAACAACTCCCGAATATGCGCGTAAAGCCGCTCGCCCCGCGTCACTTCTATCCCCGGCGACTAATCTGAATTCTCCGTGACCCTCCGTGCATCCTCTGTGCCCTCCGTGTGAACCCTCCTAAACTCCGCTCCGTCCACAACGCGCGATCCTCGCTTATGCGCTTCGAACCAACCGAAATTTCCGGCCTGATCACCATCATCCGGGAACCAGCCACCGACGAACGCGGCTCCTTCGCTCGCCTGTTCTGCCAAGGCGAATTCGCCGCCCACGGGCTCCAAACCCGCTTCGTCCAACAAAGTGTTTCCCTTACCACCAACGCTGGAACCCTGCGCGGTATGCACTTCCAGCGGGAACCTTACGCCGAAACCAAGTTCGTCACCTGCATTCGTGGCGCGGTTTACGACGTGGTGGCCGATTTGCGTCCCAACTCCCCCACCTACCGCCGATGGCAGGGGTTCCGGCTCGCCGCCGATGAAAACACCTCGCTCCTGATCCCACCCGGTTGTGCCCATGGTTTTCAAACCATGCGCGATGATTGCGGGCTGCTCTACCAAATGGACACGCTATACACACCGGAGGCCGCCTCCGGCTTCCGGTTTGACGATCCTGCGTTTGCAATCGCATGGCCGATGCCGGTCCACGTCATCGCCCCGAAGGACCTCGCCTGGCCGCTTCTAGAATCCTGTTGACCCTCGGCCGCGTATCTCTCGATCGGGAAGGGGACGATGACAATGGCCTCCCAGTGGTCAGCCACTACCGCTCAGCGCCGCGGGGGCGGATGGCAACCCGCATCGTGTCGCCGGGCAGCATGTGCTCTCCGTGGCATATGGTTCGCTGCTCATGATTGCCTGTTACGGAATGCCAAAATGCGAGATACTTCCGGTAGGCGCTTCCAGTTTTCGAGCATTACTGCGACCCAGGCGTGTTGCCCAGCCCGAGGGGGCGCCTTTCGGAGCCCTTGCCCGGTCCGAACGCCTTCGCGCATAGCCCGCAAAAGCGCGGGGACCGCCTTAGGGCGTCGCCACTGGCATGCTCGCTTCACGGCAATCACTGAAAACGTCGGGACGAAAGGCACTAGTCCTGCTATCCCGCGATGCTTCATTACATAGTAACCGGTGTTGCGGAACCGCGAGCACTCGGTAGCTAGCGGATCGGTTCGCACGCCGCCTCGAGGCGCCGAGAGATGCACCAGGCCGGCTCGCGGTGCGAACATCAAAGTCCAGCCGGCTGCCCGCGCGCGTGTCGCAAAATCAGTCTCGCCAAGCACCGCCGTTCCGGTATAGCCCGTATCAAATTCGCCAATCTGGCGGAACACCTCAGCGCGGAAACTCATATTGGTGCCTCCTACCGATTGCAGTGGGCCGCCGACGTTTCCCGTCAGATTTTCGACCGTTCGGCCAGTCCAGTCGATCTTGCACTGGTTCCTGCGGGTGTTTGGTGTGCGTACCCGATCTACGGTGCGACCGCCCACACCACCAACTTTCGGATCGCGGTAGCAATCCAGATGAGCGTCCAGAAAATCCCGTCCTTCCAATCTCACGTCGTCATTGAGAATTAGAATTATCTCTCCCCGTGCCCGCGCGACGCCTTGGTTTATGCCCGCCAGTGGCCCCATGAGCGGGACATAGTGATGACGCACCCGCGGATCGCTGCACTGCGTAGGCGCCCTATCTGGCGACTGGTCGATGATCAGCAGTTCAAAGTCGGCGAAGTCCTGGTGCAGTAGCTGGTCCACTGTGGCCCAGAGATAGTCAGGACGATCGTAGGTCGGGATAATGACGGACAGGCGCGGTTGTCGGCCCGCGCTTGGCTCATAGGGCACGAACTTGCCCTCCTCATTGGCCGCCCCAGTCCGATCAAGCTGCACTTTGTCGCTCCTCTCAGGCCAACATCAGTTTGGGCGCATAAAACGCTTCGGCAAATCCGCTCGGTGCCGCACCTTGCACGCCGCGCAACCGCATCAAAGCCTCGAATGTATCCGGCGTGAACCATCGCCGCCCGTGTTGCGTCCGGAAATGAGCCATCAAAAGCCCCACCTTGGCCTCTACACACCGCTTCTCAAGCGGCACAAACAGATTAGGATTGCCAAGGTCCGGATCATATTTCGGCACCTCGTACTCGAGAACCAGATGGTCGCGGAACGTGTTCCAGGTCAACTCGCAAACAATCCGGTGATCCTGATGATGGTCCGCGCGCTGGTGCGTGAAAACCAGATCCGGCGCCAACGGCTTCATTTCTTCGAACGTCTCCTTGATACGCTCATAAGCCGATGGAAAGAACCCGTCGCGAAAATCGTGCAGCATCACCCGGCTTTCGCCCGCGCGCTCAAGGAATGCCGCCGCACTCGCACGTGCCTCATCCGCCCGAGCCCCAACCGCCGAGAACACAACCCAATGCACCCTGCTTTCGGGATATGCCTCCAGCAATGTCAGGACCGCCCCACCGGCGCCGATCTCAATATCATCCGCATGCGCACCAACACAAAGAATGTTCAGCGGCCCGCTGCCACGCAGTGCAAAGCGCAACATCGCCGCTCAGGCCACCACCTCGTCCGGCGTCACCGGCAACGCAGGACCACGGCCAGGCGCGAAACGACGCCCTAACTCCCATGGCGCGTTGCCCTTCCGCAGCAGGCTTTCCAAGGCCTGCAGGTCTTTGAAAGTGTCGCAGCAACGCCAGAAACCAGTGTACGGCAAAGCCGCCAGTTTGCCTGCCGCGATTAACCTCTCGAACGGCTGTTCGACAAGCTCTTCGCCCGGACGCATATAGTCGAAAATTTCCTGCCGGAATGCAAAAAATCCCGCATTCACCCAACTGTCCGCCTGTTCCGCATTCAGCACGCCGGTGACGACTCCATTTGCGTCGTGATTCACAAAGTGCAGGGAAATGCTGGGACGAACCACAAGAAACGCGCCAATCGCCCGAGTCCGCTGCAAACGATCAACAATCGCCGGCAACGGACAATCCGTCAGCCCGTCGCTGTAATTGGCAAGAAATATCTCCTCGTTCGCAAGGTACGGACGCACCGCCAGCAGACGTTCTCCGATCGTCGCATCAAGGCCGGTATCAATCAGCGTGATCCGCCAGTCCTTCATGTCGCGTCGCAACAGCTCGATCTTCCGTCCGCCGCCATTCAAAACAAAATCGTTCGATATCCACTCCTGGTAGTTGACAAAAAACTCCTTGATCGTCTCACCCTTATGCCCAAGACACAAGATGAACTCAGTGTGACCCCAATGTGCATAGTATTTCATCACGTGCCAAAGGATCGGGCGGCTCCCAAGTGGCACCATCGGCTTCGGCAGATCATCACTCCCCGAGCCGCGCATCCTCAGGCCCTGTCCTCCACAGAACAGCACCACTTTCATAATGTCGTTCCCCCGCTCCTCGATATCATTCCAACGCCCGCGGCTCAGGTATCGGCACAATAAAACGCCCGCCCCACTGCCGGATATGCGCAAGCTGATCCATGATCTCTTTTTTCAAATTCCATGGCAAAATCAACACATAGTCCGGTCGCGCATCGTCAAGCCGCTCCGGGGGTAACACGGGAATGCGTGAACCAGGCAGAAACCGGCCGTGCTTGTATGGATTGCGGTCCACCGTAAAATCCACAAAATCCGTCCGTATCCCACAGTAATTCAGCAGCGTGTTCCCCTTGCCTGGCGCGCCGTAACCGACGATCCGCGCACCCTCACGCTTCAATCGGATCAGAAGGTCAAGCAACCCCCACTTGGTGCGCATCACCCGCGCTCCGAACGCAGCGTAGGTCGCCGCCTTGGTAAGCCCCGCTTTATGCTCCACCCCGCGCAGTCTACCGACCGCCGGTTGTTCTTCCCACCGGGCCTCTTCCCGGCACGCGTAAAGCCGTAGGCTGCCACCGTGGGTCCACAACTCTTCCACATCGAACACGCGCAGCCCATGCGCGCTCAGCGCCCGCTCGGCTGCCAGCAGCGAAAAATACGAGAAATGCTCATGGTAGATCGTATCGAACTGATTCTGCTCGATTAGTTGCAACAGATGCGGAAATTCCAAACTCAGAACGCCATGGGGCCGTAACACGGTGCCCAGCCCTGCAATGAAATTATTGAGATCAGGGTACTTGCGCGAGCACGTTATTGCCGATCACCAAATCGGCCTGACGGCCCTGCGCAGCAAGATCTCCGGCAACTTCGCGGCCGAAGAACCGCACCAGCGTCTCCACCCCCGCACCGCAAGCAGCTTCAGCAACATTCGCCGCCGGCTCGATCCCCAAACAAGGGATGCCCCGTTCAACGAAATTGCGCAGCAGGTACCCGTCATTACTCGCAACTTCGATCACGAAACTCTGAGGTCCGAGCCCAAACCTGGATGTCGCCATCTCAACATAGTCTCGCGCATGCGCCAGCCAGGCCTGCGAGTACCGAGGAAAAATACGCGTACTCGCTGAAAATCTTCACAGGGGGAACGTATTCCGGCAACTGCGCCAGCCAGCACGAACCACATATCCGGACCTCGAGCGGATAAAACGTCTCCGGCCCGTCCAACTGCCCCTGCGTCAGGAACGTCTCGCAAAGCGGCGAGAGCCCCAAATCCACGAGCGGCAGCAAAGTCCCCCCGCACGAGCGGCAGTTGGACCAGCTACCCTGCCCGCGCGCCTCCTGCACCAGCATTGCCGATTTCCCCTGACAACTCCTAGATAATCGTTTTCTGCCCGCAAGAAAACCGGTCCGACGCTAACATAGTTGTGAAATAGTTCGCTCCCAAACCCTACCGCAACCGGACCGGCGGATCCACGAACCCTAGGAGATATCCACCAGCCGCCCGCTCCCGGAAGCGCGAAAATCGTCTCGGCCAGCACCGCCCCAGACAGCAGCAATCCCGGTTGCAATCCGATCACAGTCACAACCGAAAGTAGCGCATTCCGCTGTACCTGCCTCACGATCACCCACCGCCCCCGTACTCCATGGCCCGCGCGGTTCGCACATGTTCCTGCCGCAGCATCGCCAGCATCTCCGCGCGCGATCCGCGTAATCAAAAGCCAATGGGATCGTTGCCAACGTAAACGCCGGAACATCATGTGCAGCAAGTTCTCCCACACCGCATCACCACGGCACTTGGATCTCCGGCGGCATCGACACACCCAAAGCTTACGCAAAACCGTATCGTCGAACCACGAATTGTGCCTCAGTGCCGTCATCGCCCCCAGCGGCACGACAACGCGATCGCCATCCCCGACGACGCCAAAGATAATTGTAACGTCACTGAAAGACCGGGAGAGACCGGGTCAGCCCCAACTGCCCAGCCGTGCCCCGACCATGGCCGCCATTCAGCCGCCCTCCTCAAGCGTACACTTCGAAATCCCCAAAACCCCCGAAGTGACCCTTTCGGGCTCCCGAAAACCGCCCAAGTGACCCTTTCACTCGTCTCAAAACCTGCGAAGTGACCCTTTCGGGCTCCCGAAAACCGCCCAAGTGACCCTTCAGCCGAACCGAGCCAGCGTGTAGCGAGGGTCCACCCTCCTCCCCTGCACTGCCTCCGCCGTCAACCGCCCGAGGATCGGCGCCAGCGTGTATCCGTTCCCCGAAACCACATTGAAAAACCCGGGTGCCCCTGGAGCCTCCCCTAAAATGGGTGCCCGGTCGGTCACCGGACTAAGGCCGGTCCAGCTCCGGATAAAATGCAGCCCCCGCACAGCCGGCAGCACCTGGCCGCAAACCCACAAATTCCCCTCGATGCTCCGCCGCAAATTCCGCGTCCGCCCGGTCGCCGGATCGACCTCCCCAAACCATCCGCCGCCGATCAGAAATCCTCCGCTAGCCTGCTGTTTTAACGACAAATGCCGCTTCGCATAGGCGATCAGGTGGCGCGTCATTTGTTGCGGCACCGGCTCGGTCGCGATCACCTGCTGTACCGTGCCGCTCACCGGCAACCGCAACCCAATCATGCCTCCGATCGCCCCTGCCCATGGCCCCGTCGCATTCACCACCTTCCCCGCTCGCATCTCACCCCTTCCTGTCCTGACCACCCACCTGCTCCGCTCCCGGGCCAATCCCCGCGCCTCGGACCCCGGCATCACCCGCACCCCGGCCTTCAACGCCAATTTCACCACCGCCATCGTGCCCCGCAGGGGATCGCCATAACCCTCCGCCGGCACGAAATCCGCCCCGATCATCCGGTCCGATATCGCCGGAGCCAGGCTGCGCAGCTCATTCGCCCCCAGCAGGTGGCTCTCGATCCCCAACCGCCGCTCCATCTCGCTCTTCTTCCGCAGCCACCGCATCGCGGGCTCGGAATCTGCCACCATCAGACCACCCTCGGTCCGGATCCCAAGGTCTTCCCCGGCCTCCGCCGCGATTTCCTTCCACAGCGCGATGCTCTGCGGCGCCAAGGGCAGCATATGCCCCGCCGGCCCTCCGTCCTCCGACCCATCCTCTTCGAAATTGTAGGACAGCAACTGCACATGCAGGCTGCCGGCATTTGCCGTACTCGCCGCCATCCCTGCTTCATCTTGCTCGATCACCAGCACATCCACGCCGTCCCGAGCCAGGAACAGCGCGCTCCAAAGCCCCATCAGCCCGCCGCCCAGCACCACCACCTCCGCCTCATCCCGATCTCCCTCTCCCCCGCTTCGGGGGAGAACGCGGGGTAAGGCAGGCGCATGCAGCAGCGGCGCCTCGAACTCCGGTGCCTCGAACATCAGCGCCCCTGCCGGCGTCGGCCGCACCGGGGCCCGAGGCGCCGCAAACCCGAACTGATCGAGGACCCCAGGGCACATCCGAGCCACCGTGACCGCGCAGAACCGCCCCTGGCACCGCCCCATCCCCGCTCGTGTCGCCTTCTTCACCGCCGGCAGCGAGGCCAAGCCCTCCGCCAGGGCCGCCCGGATCTGCCCCGCCGTCACCTCCTCGCAGCGGCAAACCACCACCTCGTCCGGCAGCCGCTCCGGCGCGAACACGGGAGGCCGGAACAGCCGCCACAGCGCGTCCTGAAAGCGCAGCGCCCGCCGCAGCTCCTGCCGGGTCGCCCGATCCTCGGGCGCGGCAAAACCCAGGTCCCGCGCTGCTGCCAATCCCGCCAACCGCCCTCGGGCCGCCGCTACCCGGGCGCCGCCGAGGTCCGCCCCATCGCCTACCGCGAACACCGTCCCGAGTGGGGTCCGTCCTTCCTCATCGGCCTCCGTGGCCAAATATCCGGCCCCTCGGTCCACGAACCGGTGTGGAATACCCAACGCCCGAGCAATCCCCGTTTCCGGCTGAAACCCGAGGTTCAGCGCCACCACGTCGACGGCGAACTCGTGTCGGCCTGCCAAGGCCCGCCGAACCCGCTCGTCCCCGTCCAGCGCCGAAATCTCGGTCCTCCACAGGACCGGCACTCCTGCCGCCTTCAGCCGCGCCAGCATCCCCAGTCCCTGCCATGCCAAGTCCGGAGCCCATCGCATCAGCTCCCAGGCACCGGGCCCCGGCCGGGACGCTGCCTCGATCACTGCGATGGGCTTGAGCCCGCACGCGAGCAGCTCGCACGCCAACTGGAAATTCAGTGGCCCGTTGCCCGCAATCAGCACACATTTGCCAGGGCAGACCCGCTGCGTCCGCACGAGCCCCTGCAGCGCCCCGGTCGTCACCACGCCCGGCAAAGTCCATCCGGGCAGCGGAACCGGCCTTTCGTGCGCTCCGGGCGCTAGGATCAGCCGCTTAGGCCGCAGCGTGACGGCTCGCCCCCGGATCAGCGCCGCGATTTCCCCGGAGCCGAACGCCCCCCAGACCGTCGCCTCGGTCTCGATCCGCACCCCGGCCGCGGTGGCTCGCCGCCACAACTCCTCGCCGAACCGGAATTGCCGGTCCGGAGCCCGATCGATATGGCTCTCCGCCAGCGGCTTCGCATACTGCCCCCCGAGCGCTGCCCGCTCGTCCAGCAGCACCACCTCGGCCCCGGCCTCGGCCGCCGCTATCGCTGCCGACAGCCCCGCCGGGCCGCCCCCCACCACCAAGACGCCACAAGGCAGCTCCTCGGCCTCTCTCGTCTGATCACTGATCGCCGACCACTGACTACTGACGACCGCCCCCTGGGCGACCTTCGTCAGGCACGCCCGCTGGCCGATCCGGCCATCCACCGTGACAACGCAGTCGTAACAGGCCCCCATGCCACAATGGAGCCCGCGGGGCGCCCCGCTCGCGGTCCGCCGGAACGCCACGATTCCCGCGGCCGACAGCGCCGCCGCAATCGTTTCACCCTCCAGCGCCTCGATTTCCCGGCCGTCGAACGTGAACCGAACCGGTGTGCCAACCGGTCGGATAAACGCACTTTTCAACCGCATTCCATTACCTTGCGCGGCCAGTGCCGCAGCCGCAACTTCCCGGCTCCGGAACGCACCCGTTCCCGTCACGCACACGTGACGTCTCGGCCGCGCACACCCCCGTAATCCTCCATGTTCCTGCCTTTTTGCCGAGGCTCATCTGCGCTGTACAAGAGCCGATGGGTCGCACCAACAGCGAGCTGGACACACCTACGCGGATGGCGCTGGAAAGCACCACCGACAGCGTTTTCCTGCTATCCCCTGACTGGCGTTTCACTTTCCTCAATCAGCGCGCCATCGCCCAGATCGGCGACGGCCGCGAGCTTGTCGGACAGTATATCCGCCAGACATTCCCGGAGGGGCTCAGCGGAGCACTCTATCAAGCCTGGCAACACTGTATGGCCCACCGGGTCCCCGCCGAAACCGACCAGTTCTATCCTCTGCTCGGCCGTCACCTGAAAACCCGCGCGTTCCCGAATCCGGACGGTGGCATCACCGTCTTCCTGCGCGACATCACCGACGCGCGGCGCTCCGAACTGACCCTCGCCGAGAGCGAAGCCGAATTGCAGGACATCGTCGCCACGCTTGACCTTGCCAGTGTGTTGATCCGCGACTTCTACGGCACCGTCCGCTTCTGGTCCGCCGGCTGCGAGCGCGTCTACGGGTGGACCGCCAAGGAAGCTGTGGGCCATAACCTCCACGAACTGCTGGCTACGGAGTTCCCGACCAGCTTTGCCGACATCGAAGCTGCCCTGCTGCGCGATGGCTACTGGCGCGGCGATCTTCGCCAGCACCGCCGCGATGGGAAGCAGATCGTGGTCAACGTCCATAAGGTGCCGCGCCGTGATGCCTCCGGCCGCCCTATCGCGGTCACGGAAAATGTGTCCGACGTCACCCGCCTGCGCCAGGCCGAAGACGAGTTACGCCGGCTGAATGAGAATCTATCGCTCCGCGTTCAGGAAGAGGTAGCAGCCCGGGAGCGGGCCATGGCGCAATTGGCCCAGTCACAGAGATTGGAGGCTCTCGGCCAATTGGCTGGCGGGATAGCCCATGATTTCAACAACGTGCTGCAGGCCGTTGCCGGCGGGGCCAGTCTCATCCAGCGCCGGGCGGAGGATCCCGGGAAGGTGCGTCAGCTCGCCCGAATGGTGGCCGACGCTATCAGCCGCGGCGCCGCCATTACCGGCCGTCTGCTCGCCTTCGCCCGGCGGACCGAGCTGCACATCTCCACCTTCTCCCCGGTCGAGCTGTTGGAAAACCTGCGGGAAATGCTCACCCCGACGCTCGGGGGGAACGTCTCCGTCCATGTCAGGACCAGCCCCGATCTGCCGGAGCTGCTGGGGGACGAGGCGCAGCTCGAAACTGTCCTGGTCAATCTCGCGATCAACGCTCGGGATGCCATGCCGAAGGGTGGTGATCTGGTGCTTTCGGCCGCCGCAGAGCATGTGGGCGAGACTCAATCGCACCCCGCCGGGCTTGCTCCGGGCGACTATATCAGGCTTCAGGTAACGGATAGCGGAACCGGTATGGACGAAGGGACCCTCGCCCGTGCCTGCGAGCCGTTCTTCACGACCAAGCCGGCCGGCCGAGGCACCGGCCTCGGGCTTTCCATGGCGCGCGGCTTCGCTCAGCAGTCTGGCGGCGCATTGGCTATCCGCAGTGCGGCAGGACAGGGCACGACCGTCACTCTGTGGTTCCCCCAGGCCCAAGGGGAACGCGCCGCCGGCCAGGCCGATCGCCCGGAAGCCGAACCTCGGCCCGTCCGGCAGCAGCTGCTGGTGGTCGATGACGATCCTATGGTCCGCGAGGTCCTGGTGCATGAACTCGAATCTATCGGCTACGACGTCGCCGAGGCCTCCGACGGTCTCGCCGCCCTTGCCCGCATCGACGCCGGGGAGAGGCCCAACCTGCTGGTGACCGACTATGCCATGCCGGGGATGAATGGCTGGACCCTGATCGAGGAGGTCCGCCGGCGTCTGCCGGACCTTCCGGCGGTGGTCCTGACGGGCTACGCCGAGCAGGCGGTGGCCCGTACGGTAGTTTTGCCGGATCAGACGACACGGCTGTTACGCAAGCCCATCACGACCGGGAAACTCGCCGCGAGCGTGGCCGCGTTGCTTCCGCGCGCTATGGCTTGAAATTCCGGTTGAGCCGCGGGGTGGCCGTCGTTGAAATCAGATAGGAGCGCCCCTAGAACATAACGCGAGCGTATGGAGGTTCGCGGATGTTGGCGCCCGGGTCGCGGGATTACTTGCCGAATGAGCAGCCCAGCGAAGCCGGGCGGGTGGCCGGGCAGAGGCGAGTGGGGGCGGGAAACGGCGGCGGGAGTGGAGCGGCTGCATGCCTCGAAGACTGCTGGGGGATGTGCTGGAGGAGGAGGGGAAACTCGGGCCAGTCGAGCGCCTGGAGGCGGTGGTGCGTGCTTGGCAGTACTGCGTGGCGGTTGGTTGGTGGCGAACGTGGTGGGGTCTGCGCGGGGACGGGGATAGCCGGGGTGCGGATCGGATCGGTACCGTTGGGGGATTTGCGGGACTTGACAACGGTACCGTTTGGCGATTTGGGGGCTTGACAACGGTACCGTTGAGGGTTTGGCGGGGGTTGACAACGGTACCGATGGGGATTTGGTTCGGGATAGGATTGAATTAAGCTTTCCTCGCGGGTGTCCATGGCGCTCCGGCGGGCTGGAGCCGGAAGACGGCCGGGAGAAGATGGGTCCGGCGATCGTTGGCAGTGGGCGGCCGATGCTGAGCAAGCAGGGGTGAGTTATTCGGGAGGGGATCCGCCGGCGGTCTGAGGCGAGGCGGGACGCGTAGGCTCTGTTTGAGGCGCGGCGAGCCGTCATCGCGCATGATCTGACCGACCGGCTGATCTGATATCATCCCCACAGTCTCACCCCGTTTCACTGATGTAGGCGGATACACGGGGTTCCCGGTGGGGAGGATACTGCTGGTCGAATTGGAAAAACACTAAACGGGATCGGTTTACTTCGGGCGGAACTCTGCTGACAGCGACGCAACACGTTGGCAATCATTCGACGGCATATGGCAAATAGCAAAGAAATTTTACACAGATGCGCACAAATACGAACAAACTGAATGAGCTGTCAGGAGCTATCATTGGTTGCGCGTTCACCGTGCTCAATGCACTCGGAGCCGGGTTTCTGGAGAAGGTTTATGAGAATGCCCTGGCACATGAGCTGCGCAAGGCTGGCCTCGTCGTCGCACAGCAGCGCGGAATGATAGTCACGTATGACGACAAGGTGGTCGGTGAGTATTTCGTGGATCTCCTGGTCGAGGAGATATTGCTGGTCGAATTGAAAACCGTGAAAACACTAGACGAAGCACATCGAGCCCAGTGCGTCAACTATCTCAAGGCAACCGGCCTGCCGCTATGCCTGCTCCTCAACTTCGGCAGCCCACGTCTGGAGATCAAGCGCATCGCAAACTAACTGAGATCCAACTCCACCCCATGTGCGTACCGGCCAGCCGAGCTCTGCTGGCAGCGATGTATCAACGCCTTGACAATCATTCGATGGCACATATGGCAAATAGCAAAGAAATTTTACACAGATGCAAGCAGATACACACGGATGCACACAGATAATGAACAGACTGAATGAGTTATCGGGGGCTATCATTGGCTGCACCTTCACCGTACTCAATGCACCCGGAGCCGGGTTTCTGGAGAAGGTTTATGAGAGCGCCCTGGCACATTGCTGTCAAAACACTAGACGAAGCACATCGAGCCCGATGCGTCAACTATCTCAAGGCAACCGGCCTGCCGCTTTGCCTGCTCCTCAACTTCGGCAGGCCAGGTCTGGAGATTAAGCGCATCGCAAACTAACTGTGATCCAACTCCACCCCATCTGTGTGCATCCGTGTGCATCTACTAAAATCTGTGTAAAACTTTCTTGCACGCTGGCACCGCGCGTCATTTGTTTCGCGCGCGGCCGGCGGTGGACTTGTTCAGTGTCACGGCGGCGCGAACGAGAGCCTTCAGTGCCTCCTCGTGTATCTTTTCGCCCTCGCGGAAGTCGATGGCCCGCCTTGTGTTCCCGTCAAGACTGGAGTTGAAGAGGCGCGAAGCATCGTTCAGAGCCGCCCCCTTAGCGAAGGTCATCTTCACGACGTTCTTGTAAGTCTCGCCTGTGCAGACCAATCCGTCGTGCGACCACACCGGAACCCCTCTCCACTTCCACTCCTCGACGATTTCGGGATCGGCTTCCTTGACTAAGGTACGGAGCCGGCTGAGCATCTTGCCCCGCCAGTCGCCTAGCTCCTCGATTCTCGCATCTATCAGCTCAGAAGGAGACTTGCTGTTCCGCGACTCGCTCTTCTTCATGCCGATTTCTTCTCCTCAGTTCCGAGGCTTCAATACGCGAAACGCGCATACGGTGACAGGAGTAACGATCCCATCGCAAATTTGACCGGGACTGGAATCTTGCCGGCTCCGCCCCCACCAACTCCGCGCGCGATACCGCTCCGCATGAGGTCAAGCCCTTTGCTGCGTGGTATCAGTCTATTCGCGCCAATACCTGCTCCAGGTTCGCAAAGAACCGCGGCCACCCGGCCTTGGCGCCCTGGTAGGACCTGCTGCTGATCCGGCTGAAAGCCCGACTGTTCCATACGCAGGTGGGTCCCTGTGCTCGTAGGGGTGAGAGTCCAAGTGACGACACTCCCGAGACCATAGGCACCCCACGTGTAAGACAGCGTTTTGTTCGGCTCGACCGCCAGGACCTGACAGTCGACAGCGCCCCAGTCTGCGCGAAGATTGAAGCGGTGGCCGACTTCAGACTTGAAGTCGTTCTTCATGAGCCACTCCTCGATGAAGTGTGGTTGCGTGAGTGCGCGCCAGATCTTTTCCGGCGGATGAGGTATCTCACGTTCGATAACGACGGAGAGCGTTTCGGTCGCAGGTTTGCTCATTGGTCCATCCTTTTGAGTAGATCTTCGAGGTGGTCGAACCGGCTTTGCCAGAACCCGGCCATTTGGCTTGTCCAGTCGATCAGCGGGGCCAAGGCTCCGAGCTGGGCGCTATAGTGCGTCTGGCGACCTTCGTGACGGTCGCGCACCAGCCCAGCGTGCTTCAAGACCCCGAGATGCTTGGAGACGGCGGGTTGCGAGACCCCAGCCCGAGCCGTTAGTGCTCCGACCGTCTGCTCTCCTTCGCGGCACAATCGTTCGAAGATAGCCCTCCGAGTCGGATCTGCGAGCGTTCTGAAGAGCACATGGTGAGCGTTCGGCATTTGGGACCGATAACCTGTTGGCTATTGATTGACGTATAACTCCTGAGATATGTGTAAGTCAAGCGGGACCGTGGCGCGGCGGAATGATGGGGTGGCAATGGTTCGGGACGTCCAAGCCGCAGGCCGAGCCGGTAAGAGCGAAAGGCAGCAAGTTTTACACAGATTTCAGGAGATGCACACGGATGCACACAGATGAGGCCGAGTGGATCACAGTTAATTTGCGAGCTCCAGGGTATCAGGCAAGCTTAAGGTGCACCCGATGACGACCCTGACAGCCCATTCAGTTTGTTCGTATCTGTGTGCATCGGTGTTTATCTGCTTCCATCTGTGTAAGACTTCTCTGCTAATTGCTTATGCCAGCGAATGGTTGCCGACGAGCCGATGGACGGCTGGTTTGTATCACCGATGCCGATACACCAACCGTCCGACGCGGGCCGTGCGATACGCCCCGCATAAGGTCAAGCCTCATGCTCCGCGGCATCAAATCAAACTCTCCTTCGATCGAAATCCTTCGCGAACCAGATCTCCATCTCCCCGCAGGAAAACAGCACCGCATCGATCCCCCACACGAGCTGCGGGCTGACATGATGGATCAGTCCGGTCCATACCGCCGCCCCGAACACGAACCCGGACACGGTGCAAGCATCGATAAATCCCGCACCGGTACCCCGGAGCCGAGTTGGAAAACTCTCCTATAGGTGTAGCCGGCACCGCTCCAGGTGCCGTTGGTAACCTGATAGACGAAGAAATAGACTATCGCCGTCCAGACCAGGCCGTGCACCCACATAAAGATGAAGGTGAACACCGGCACCAGCGCCGCCGTCACGAACATGATTTTCCGCCGGCTGATGAACTCGCCCATCCAGCCGGCGCCGACATAGAACCAGAACCCGATGAACGCGCATCCCAGCATCAGATAGACCGCGCCGCGGTTCGAAAAACCATTAAAATGCGTCAGCCAGTAGACGATATAAACATTCGTAGCCACCACGCAGGCGCCGAAGCAGAAGAACGAAAACGCCAGCAGCGATGTCTGCTTGCGCAGATCCGCCGTGAACAGCTCCCGGAACCGGAACGTCCGCGCATGCTCCAAGGGGATATCGTATGTTTCACTTAGCTGATTCGCGTTCTCCTCGTCACCTGCGTCGCAGGCCTGCCGGATTTCCTTGATCCGGCGAAAGCGCTCAGGTTCCTTGATCCAGATCCGGGCTACGACCACAGCAACAAACGGCGCCACGCCGAACAGGAAAATGTAGTGCCAACCGAGCCGGATGGTAATCAGATAAATCACCGCCGCGAACGTCACGCCGATCGGCCATCCGCCCTGCACGATCGAGTACCAGATGCCCCGCCGCTCCATTGGCAGCGCCTCGTTCACCAGCGTGATCGACACCGCCTGTTCGGCGTAGGCGAAACCCGAGGCGATCGCGCGGATGATACACAACTGCCAGAATGCCCGCACGAAGAACGTCAAGCCGGTAAAAACGGTGGCGCCGGCCATTACCACAAGCCACGCCGTTCTCCGGCTATGCCGGTCCATGTAGCGACCGATCGCGAGCGCAAACACGAGTTCGGCGAAATCAACGAAGAACCCAAACAACCCGACCTGGGTGGAGCTGAGATGCAGCTCATGCGCGATGTCGCTCATCGCCATGACCCTGCAGATTGAAGTCGTAGGCCGAGAGCCCCCAACCCCCCAGTTGCCACGATGAGCAGGGAAATCAGGTATTTACGGCTGACCGGCTCACCTGCCAAATCATGCCCGACCGCCTTAACAGGCCCTTTGCGAAAGAAACCCTCGTCCGGCACTGCCCCGCTCCTTACGGAGCCAACGGCGGCCGATCCCGTCCGTTCACCTCAGTTCTGCGTCCCTGGCCGCGAACAATTGTTTCCTGCAGCGGCCGGCTTAACTATCGCTCATTAAGACGAAAGGCCGAGGACCACGGAGGGCACTCCTTCGGCCCCAAGATCGCCCGCCTGCCCCGCGCCGAACATCGAGCGTCGCATACCCAACACCGCCGAGCTGCTGCAAATCACCGAACTCCTCGACCGCCGACCCGCCGAGCTCTCTGGCGGTCAGCGCGCCAACGCGTCGCTATCGGGCGCGCCCTCGTCTGCGATGCGGGCGTCTTCCTGTTCGATGAGCCGCTGTCCCACCTCGATACCCAGCTCCGAGCTGAACTCCGCACTAAATCAAGCGCCTGCACCAAGGCGTCGGCACAACCACCATGATTTATGTCACGCACGACCAGATTGAGGCGCTCACCCTCGCCGACCGCATAGCAGTCATGAAGGACCGCCGCTTCCAAGAGATCGGCGAACCGCGGGACATCTATTTCCGTCCAGCCAACCGCTTCGTCGCCACCTTCGTCGGCTCACCCGCGATGAACTTCCTCCTCGGACGCATCACGCAGCACAACGGCGCCGAGCACATCATCCTAACATCTAAATCTGGCGACGCCCATGAAGTCACCGTCGAATTGACCGAGCCCATGGGCAGCGATCTCCTCGCCTGGACCGGCCTTCGCGATCATCCTATGTCCGTTCGCCTGCCAGCAGAAACCAGGCTATGGCCCGGCGACTGCCTCCGCGTCCTCCTGCCGCAACACCGGCTGAATCTCTTCGATGTCACCACTGGCGCGCGGCTCTAACCAAGGACCGACCCCATGGAACCCACCATCATCGGCGTTATCGGCTGCGGAACTATCAGCGATGCCTACCTGCTTGGCGCCGCCCGCTCAAAACTCGTCCGCGTAAAGTCTGTTGCCGACATCCGCCCCGAAGCCGCTGAAACCAAGGCCCGCGAGTACCATGTCCAGGCCGTCCCGGCCGACGTGCTCCTCTCCAACTCTGACATCCAGATCGTTATCAACCTGACCATTCCCGCCGCCCACGCCGCAGTCAACCTGCAAATCCTTGAAGCCGGCAAGCACGTCTATCTCGAAAAACCCCTTGCCACCCGGTTCGCCGAGGCCAAACCCGTTATCAAATCAGCCGCCGCCAAGGGCCTGCGCATCGGCTGCGCGCCGGATACCTTCCTCGGCGCCGGCCATCAGGCCTGCCGCTTCGCCATCGATTCTGGCCTGATTGGCTTGCCAGTCGCCGGGGCCGCAACCTTCCTATCCCACGGCATGGAACACTGGCATCCCAACCCCGCCTTTTACTATCAACACGGCGGTGGCCCGATCCACGACATGGGTCCTTACTACGTCACCCAGCTCGTCAACCTGCTAGGCCCCGTCTCCCGCGTCTCCGCCGAAACCTCAACCCCTACCCGCCAGCGCCGCATATCCAGCCAACCGCTTGCAGCAGAAATTATCACCGTGGAAGTCCCCACCACCATCAACGGCACACTCGCCTTCGCCAACGGCGCCAACGTCAGCCTAAGCCACTCCTGGGACGTGTGGAAGCACCACCGCGTCCCCCTGGAGATCTACGGCACCGGGGGCACACTGCTCGTGCCCGATCCCAACTGGTTCGGCGGCGAGCCGCAATTCAGCAAACGCGAATCCCACTGGCAACCGCTCGACCTCAGCACCCATCCCTTCGGCAAACCGAACCTCACCACCCGCACTGGCGCCCAGGTCGCCAACTATCGCATCATCGGTCTTCTCGATATGGCCGCCGCGATCCGTGCGAACCGCCCCCATCGTGCCAGCGGCACGCTCGCTCTCCATGTACTCGAAGTCCTCGATGGTTTCGAACGCTCCTCGACCGAAGCACGCCACATCACCATGGAAACCGTCTGCGACCGCCCCGACCCCGTGCCCCACGGCACCGGCGAGGAGGTCTTCGATTGAGGCTCCGCGTTCGCGGCATTCATGCGTCCAAATCGCATACGGCCCTGCCGAAGTAGCGTGGCCGGACTCCGAACCGGCCATCCGCGCACCGACAGTTCCAATCTTACATTTCCAACACCCCCCGCATGACCGCCACGCAATCCCCGGAGACCGTCGCCACCACAGGCCCATCCACCTCTTTCCGCGCCCCCGCGATAATCTTGCTCGGCCGCCCCATCTCCACCCCCTGCTCTATCTCGTAGAGCAGATCCACATCCGACCCCGGCGCCAGCGACGTCAGCAATGCGGCCAAAGCGGCATTGGCGCTGCCCGTCGCCGGATCTTCCATCACCCCGGCCGAGGGCGCGAACATCCGCGCCCGGATGCGCCGTTCCCCGTCACCGACCCATGCGTACAAATGCAGCGCTAGCATTGGGAAGCGATTCTCCGCCTCCCGAAACGCCGCGAGGTCAGGTGTTGCCCGTGACAACGCTGCCACGCTCACCACCTCCGCAATTGCGAATGGCGTCCCCACCGAGGCCATTAGCGGGGTGTGTGCCCCGGTCGCAATCTCCTCCGGCCGCAGGCTCGCACAGGCGGCCACCAGCTCCACTGGCACGTCATCCCCAATCGACAACGAGTTCGGTGCCGAAATCCGCGCCCCGCAGATCGCCCGATCTGCCCCGCGCAGAAGATGCACCCGCACTAACCCGGCCCCCTCTTCGAACACGAAATGCTGTGGCGGGTGCGTGGTCCGCCGCCCCAGCACGTACCCGGTCCCCACATTCGGATGCCCGGCAAACCCCAGCTCCGACCGGGGCGTGAAAATCCGCACCCGCGCGTGATGCTGCGGATCGTCCGGCGGCAACACGAACGTCGTCTCGGAGAGATTGAACTCCGCCGCGATCCTCTGCATCTGCTCGCTGCTTAGCCCCAGTGCGTCCGGAAACACGGCCAGCGGATTGCCGCTGAACTGCCGGTCAGTGAACACTCCCACGGTCTCGTATTGATAGGCCGCCATCGTCCGACATCCCTCCAAGTATCCGGTCGCGAGAAGCATGGCGGCGAGCCGCAGTGCTTCGCCGCGTGAATCGGATACTCAAACAAATGCGCCGCTTCGGCTACACTCGCCGGATGAGGAACACCACCCCTCTTCCCCCCCAGGCCCTGCACCTTTCCTTCGAGCCAGGACCTTACCGTATGGCCATGGGCCTCACCGCCGTGCCCCTCTCCGCCTGGTTTGAAATTGATGACCGCTACCCCGACGAACTCGCCCTCCGCCGCACCCTGCTGCAAACCCAAGGCGACGAAGTCCTGATCGTCACGCGAGGCAGCGAACCGGCGTGCCAGGAGACCCTCGATCGCCTCGCCGCCCATCTCCCCGATCACCATCGGGCCTGGTTCACCCGCGACGGCGACCGCCTCTACAATCACCTTACCAACGAGACCTGGAACCTCGCCGCCCCGACCTGCCCTCCGCTCGAGCTAGCCTCCCGGCTCGTGCAGGAGGACCTCTGCATTATCGAGCTCCATGACGACACACCGTTCCTCACTGCCGGAGTCGTCTGCTTTCCAAGCCGTTGGCGCTTGCGCGACAAGATCGGCCGCCCGCTCCTCGACGTCCATGGCCGCGTGCCATTCTATGCCGAAAAACTTGGCCGCCCGGTGAACCGCTTCATGACCATGGTCAAACCCGGCCACATCGCCGTCCGTTACAACTGGTCCCTCCACGACGACCCGACCCTGTTCCAGCTCGGCGGCAAATTTCGCGCTGATCGCAACGAGCAGATCACGCCGCAAAACGCTGCCGAACTCAGTCTTCATCCGCGTCGAGCGCCAGACCCTCACGCGCCTCGCCGAGACCGGCGCGGTCCTGTTCACCATCCGCACCCACGTGTATCCGCTTGCGCGCATCGCCGCCCGGCCTGAAATCGCCGCGCGCCTCGCCGAGGCCGTCCGTGCCCTTCCGCCGGAAACCGTCCTCTACAAAAGCCTCGGCCGCTTCCGCGACGCGCTACTTACCTACCTTGATGACAACACTTCCTAAAAGTGCCCCGGCCGGCAGACTGGCGAGCGCATCACCGGCTGCCGACCATCTCACCTCGCCCCAGCCGATTTCGCCTCCCGTCGCCGCGCGTGTAGAATAAACTCGGTATACCCGTTCGGCTGCTCGCGCCCCTTGAACACCAGGTCGCACGCCGCACGGAACGCCGGGCCATCGAACTCTGGCGTCATCGGTCGATACGCCGGATCACCCGCATTCTGCCGATCAACAATCGCCGCCATCCGCCGCAGCGTCTCCATCACCTGCTCTTTGTTCGTAACCCCGTGATGCAGCCAGTTCGCAATATGCTGCGACGAAATCCGCAGCGTCGCGCGATCCTCCATCAGCGCGACATCATGGAAGTCGGGTACTTTCGAGCACCCGACGCCCTGATCGATCCACCGCACCACATACCCCAAAATCCCTTGGCAATTGTTGTCCAGCTCCTGTTGGATCTCCTCCGGCGACCAGTTTGGCCTGTCGGCCAGCGGGATCGTCAGCAGTTCGGCCAGTCCCGCCCGCTTGTGACCCGCCAGCTCCGCCTGCCGCGCTGCCACATCCACGGCGTGATAATGCAACGCATGAAGAGTCGCCGCGGTAGGCGAGGGAACCCACGCGGTGTTCGCGCCGGCCTTAGGATGCACGATCTTCTGCGCCAGCATATCCCCGAGCCGGTCCGCCATCACCCACATCCCCTTGCCGATCTGCGCTCTCCCGCGCAGACCGCAAGCCAGCCCGATATCCACGTTCTGATCCTCGTAGGCCTTCAGCCACACGGAATTCTTGATATCGTTCTTACGGATCATCGCCCCGGCTTCCATCGAGGTATAAATCTCATCCCCGGTCCGGTCCAGGAAACCGGTATTGATAAACACGATGCGCTGCTTCGCCGCGGCGATACATGCTTTGAGATTGGCCGAGGTCCGCCGCTCTTCGTCCATAATCCCCATCTTCAGCGTATTCCGCGCGAGCCCCAGAAAATCCTCTATCCGCGAGAAGATCGCGTCGGTATGCGCGACCTCATCCGGCCCATGCATCTTCGGCTTGACGATATAGATCGACCCAGCGCGGCTGTTCCGAAGCCCCCCGGTCCCCCGCAGATCGTGAAGCGCGATCAGCGATGTCACGGCGGCGTCCAGCATTCCCTCCGGGATCTCATTGCCGTCGACATCGCGCACCGCATCGGTGTACATGTGGTGACCCACATTCCGCACGAGCATCAGGCTCCGCCCCGGCAGAACCAGCTCTCCGCCATCCGGTTTGCGATAACGGTGGTCATCATTCAGGCGCCGCGTAATCTCCCCGCCGCCTTTCTCGAACGTCGCCTCCAGCGTGCCCTTCATCAGCCCCAACCAGTTGCGGTACACAAGCACCTTATCCGCGGCATCCACCGTCGCCACCGAGTCCTCGCAGTCCTCAATCGTGGTCACCGCTGCTTCCAGCACTACGTCCGCAATCCCCGCAGGATCATCCTTTCCAATCGGATGATTGCGATTTACTACCAGTTCCACATGCAACCCGTAATTGACCAGCAGCACCCGTGACGGTGCTCCCGGTTCGCCCACATAACCCGCAAACTGCTCCGGGCGCTTCAGCTCGCTCTCACCACCGCTCCGAAGTGCCACAATCAGTCGTCCGCCCTCAACCCGATATTCTCGCGCATCCTTATGACTGCTGGACGCCAGCGGCACGGCCTCATCTAAGAACGCCCGCGCCCGTGCGATGACGCGTTCGCCACGCACTTTGTTGTAACCACGGCCGCGCGTCGCGCCGCCATCCTCGGAGACAGCATCGGTCCCATACAGCGCGTCATACAGGCTGCCCCACCGCGCATTCGCGGCATTCAGCGCATATCGCGCGTTGGTCACCGGCACCACGAGTTGCGGCCCGGCAATATGCGCGATCTCGGGATCGACATTCTGCGTCTCTATCTGAAAATCCGGCGGTTCGGGCTCCAGGTAGCCGATCTCGCGCAAGAACGCCTGATAAGCTGCCGCATCGATCGGCCGCGCCGGATGCCCCCGGTGCCAAACATCGATGCAGGCCTGCAACTCGTCCCGACGGTTGAGCAGCGCGCGGTTGGCCGGCCCCAGCTCCCGCAGCATTTCGCCCAACCCGCTCCAGAACGCCTCTGGCGATACACCCGTCCCCGGGATCGCCTCGTCATTCACAAATGCAAGCAATGCAGGGGATACGCGCAGCCCGCCAACCGTCTCGTCCAAGCCAGCCTCCATCGTCTCGGCTACCCACTCGCCTTGTCTCCGATGCCGGCCAACCCGGCAAGCCAGAACCTGAGCCGAACGCCTTGCCCGGCAATCGATCTCCCGCCACAACCCCAGCCATGCCAGCCCGCCTCCGCGTCGGCCTCGTCGGCGCCGGCCACTTCGGCCGCTACCACGCTCTTAAAATTGTCGCCTCCCCCCGCGCCACCCTCGCCGGCATTCACGACCACAATCCTAGCCATGCCGCCGCCCTCGCCCGTGAAACCGGAGCCCCCACCTTCTCCCTCCCCGATCTGATCGCCGCCTCTGAGGCCCTTATCGTCGCGGTCCCCGCCGACGCGCACCACACCATCACCAGCCAGGCCCTCCGCGCCGGCCGCCACGTCCTGGTCGAGAAACCCATCGCTACCACACTGGCTGATGCGGATGACCTCGCTGAGCTCGCGGGCCACAATGGCGCCATTCTCCAGGTCGGCCATCTCGAGCGCTTCTCCGCCGCCCACGCGGCCCTTATCGCCCGCGCCGGCAGCCCGCTCTACCTGGAAGCCACCCGCGCCGGCACATTCAAAACACGCGGCACCGATGTTTCCGTCGTGCTCGATCTCATGATCCACGACCTCGACCTGGTCCTGACGCTGACCAACAGCGAGATCGAATGCGTCGATGCTGTCGGTGCGCCCATCGCCAGTAACCAGGAGGACATCGCCAATGCCCGCATTCGCTTCGCCTCGGGTGCCGTCGCCAGCATTACCGCTAGTCGCGTCGCCCCCCGCACCGAGCGCCGGATGCGCATCTTCGGCCCGTCTAGTTATCTCGCTATCGATTTCGCCAATCGCCGCCTCAGCCTGACCCGCCGCGGCCACGGCGAACCCATCCCCTCACTGCCCGGTTTCGGCGCCGAACACGTCTCCTGGCAGGACCACGACGCGCTCGCCGCGGAGCAGGGGGCGTTCTTCGCGGCCATTTTGGATGGCTCAAGGGTGATCGTGGATGCCGAGGCCGGCCGGCGCGCTCTTGCCGCCGCCCTCGCCGTCTCGAACGCCATTGCTGCCAGCCGCGAACGCATGACCAACTCAGGACTGATCAACCAGCTCCAGCACGGCCGCTGCGGCAGCCTCGGAGGGCATTAGCCCACCCGGCGGCCGCAGCATCTCCAGCACCGGCCCAAACGCCGCGCGCTGCTCAGACGGCCCGTCCAGCAACCGCCACAAGGCCTCCGCTACCTGCTCCGGCGTGCATGCCTCCTGTAGCAGCTCCGGCACAATCTCGCGCTCCGAAAGCAAATTCAACAGCGACGCATACGGCACTTTGATCATCCGCCGAGCCAAAGCCGCCGAAAGTGGATGCACCCGGTAGGTCACCAGCATGGGTACCCCCGCCATCGCCAGCTCCAGCGTCGAGGTGCCAGACTTCGTCACCGCCGCCGCCGAGGCCGCAAACGCGTCGTACTTCTCCTGCGCCTCCGTCACGAGTATTGGCCGGACCGCCCAGTCTGCCGTTCCGGCCTGCACCAACTCCGCTACTGGTCCAGCCGCCGGAACGACCGGCACTACCGCCCGCCGTTTCGCAACCAGCCGCAATGCCGCCCCGAGCACCGGCAACAGCCGTCCAGTCTCCGTCCGCCTGCTCCCCGGCATTACCGTAACCACCGGTTCCCTCGCTGGTATCGCGTGCCGGTCCCGGAAGCGCTCGGCATCGCCCTCGTCCGCCCCGCTCTCCAGCACGGGATGTCCGACAAAGCGGGCCGGCAGATGATGCTTTGCAAAAAACGCCGGCTCGAACGGCAGCAGACACAGCAACTGATCCCAAAGCCCCGGATAGCGCCGCACTCGGCTCTCCCGCCAGGCCCAGACCTGGGGCGCTACATAGTGCACCCGCCGGATCCCCATCCGAGCCACGCGCCGCAGCAACCGCAACGCAAACCCGGGATTATCGATCGTCACCACAACCCGCGGCCGCTTTGCCGCAATATCCGTGACCGCTTCGGCAAGCCGCCGCCGCAACCGAGGAATGCGCGGCGCCACCTCGAGAAATCCCATCAGCGCCAGCTCCCGCATCGGAAACAGGCTGACCAGTCCCTGCTCCGCCATGCGTGCCCCGCCAACGCCGGCAAACGCCACCTCCGGCCGGCGGTTGCGCAAAGCCGCCATCAACCGGGCTCCCAAAGCGTCCCCGCTCTCCTCTCCCGCGACCAGATAAATTAGCTCCACCGACGCGTCCTCGCGCGGATCCGCTCGCGTTTACCGCTCCCGCTCTGCGGGAGAGGCTTTCCCCGGCCCCCGATCACGGGTCGGCGCCTGCAAAGCGTCGGGTGAGGGATACAACTGCTCCGGGGACACCTCGGGAGCCGCGATCTGCTTGAGCTCCCCACCGTGCACTGCGCGATAAAAGCAGCTCCGACGCCCGGTATGACACGCAACACCGTGCTGATCGAGCAGCAACAGCAAAGTGTCCCCGTCACAGTCGATACGCAGCTCTTTCAGATATTGCACCTGGCCGGACGTCTCACCCTTCCGCCATAGGGTATTTCGGGTACGGCTAAAGTAGCATACCCGCCCCGTAGCCAATGTCTCCTCGATCGCCGCGCGATTCATCCAGGCGACCATCAACACCTCGCCGGTATCGTGTTGCTGCGCCACGGCAGGAACCAATCCTGCCGCGTCAAAACGTATCGCCGCGAACAAATCCGCGTGTATCGGCCGGCGATTACGCAACTGCGAACAGATCCACCTTCCAGCCGGCCTTCGCCATTACGCGCTGCAATTCTGCGGTGAACCGCCGCGTCGCTTCCATGCCACCGCTGCGTGGCCACAGCTTCCCAGTGAAATGCCGCGCCAGCAAATCGAGCAGCAGCTCACATTCCACCTTGTCGAGCCCACCGTCCGGCGGTATCTCGCCGTAATACGTGTTGAGCTCCTCCGTTAGCGGTTGGTCGCCCTCAACTATTTCGCGTAACGCGTCGTTAGAAGGCGGTATCAAATGCCGCCGCTCCAGCTCCCATCGACACGATGCCAGCGCCGAAGGTAGTAATGTACTCAATGATCGCTCCGTCTTATCGGCCTGCCGAACCCTTAAGCGATTTCATATAGGCAGGTATGCCCAACCCGTCCAGAGGGCGCAACGAAATCACCGCTCATAAAATCACTGCGCGCAGCAAGGCATCAAGCCGCAACATTCCCTGTTCGGTGGCGCGCACCCGGTCAGGGTCCCACTCCATATAACCTTCGCTCACTGCGCGACCCAATGCATCCAGGTCCATCGCTTCAACCAACGCGAGCCCGGTGCGTTCCTTAAATCGCGAAACGTCCATTCCAGCGTACAAACGCAAGCCAACCAACAACATTTCCCGCGCGCGATCTTGCGATGTCAGCACAACATCATCGGTTGTGCCATGACCCTCGCGCTCAACGCGTTCAGCCCAAATTTCCGGCGCGCGGTGTCGCCGCGTTGCATGGAGTTCATCACCTATCGTGACTCTACCATGCGCGCCCGCGCCGATCCCGGCATAATCCCCGTACCGCCAGTACGTCAGATTGTGCCTGCTCTCTGCGCCCGGTTTCGCATAATTCGAAATCTCGTATGGTTGCAAACCGAACCGGTTTGCCTCGTCCGCGGTCGCCTCGTACAACGCCGCCTGCGTTTCCTCCTCCGGTAGCACGATCTCGCCTCGCCGGTACCGTGCCTCGAATACAGTGCCCGGCTCGATCGTCAATTGATAAATGGATAGATGATCCGCCGCCAACGCCAATGCCCGGCGCAGCTCGAATCTCCAGGCGGCCTCTTCCTGCCCCGGCCGCGCATAGATCAGATCGAACGAAAGTCGCGGAAAGATCCGCCGTCCAGTTTCGAGCGCCGCAATCGCCTGTGCAACTGGATGCTGCCGACCCAGCGTCTTCAGCGCCAATTCATCCAAACTCTGCACCCCGATCGAAACCCGGTTTACCCCCGCCGCCCGAAACGCCGTAAACTTTCCGGCTTCCACGCTCGTCGGATTCGCCTCCAGCGTAATCTCCATCCCCGGGACCGGATCGAACCATCGCGTCGCATCATCGATCAGCACCGCCACAGTCTCTGGCGCCATCAGGCTCGGCGTCCCGCCACCGAAGAAGATCAACTCCAGCCGCCGCCGCCCCAGCCGCTCCGCCTCCCACGCCAGTTCACGCCGCAGCGCCGCCGCGAACCGCCCTTGATCGATCCGCTCCCGCACGTGCGAATTGAAATCACAATACGGGCACTTGGCCAGGCAGAATGGCCAGTGAATATAGAGCGCGAGCGGTTCCATCACTGATAGAGAGATAGGCCCTATGCCCCCCTCCGACACCGGCGGCTCGGTCGAACGCGTCCGCGCAGCCCTTCTCGCCGCCGGCCACCCCGACACGATCACCGTCTTCCCCGACGGCACCCGCACGGCTATTGACGCCGCAAACGCCGTCGGCTGCACCGTCGCCCAAATCGCCAAGTCAATCGTCTTCCGGGCCGGCGAGCGCGCCGCCGTCGTCGTCACCTCCGGCGCCAATCGAGTGGATGCCAAGAAGGCCTCGGCCGCGCTGGGCGTGCCGCTCTCCCGCGCCGATGCTGATTGGGTCCGTCTTTCCACCGGCTTCGCCATCGGAGGTGTCGCGCCGATCGGCCATCTCGCCCCGCCCTTGCTCCTGCTCGACCAGGACCTGCTCGCTCTCGATCCCATCTGGGCCGCCGCCGGGTCCCCTCGCCATGTCTTCCGCACTACTCCCAATGACCTCCGCCGCATCACCGCTGCCCCCGTTGCCGATATCAAGGCTGAAGGCTGAGGCGCCCGGGACCGCCGGCCATCTACCCATTGGCGGCGCATTTTCCGCGCAGGTCGGTCGTTGACTCGGCCCGCCGCTGGCCATACTTCCGCCCCCCGGAGGGGTGCCCGAGCGGCTAAAGGGGACGGACTGTAAATCCGTTGGCGCACGCCTACGTTGGTTCGAATCCAACCCCCTCCATAAGCGAAACGATAATCGCTTGATGTAGCGAAAAAATCAGGAAAGTCAGGTGTTTAGGGCTGCCCCGGTGATACAAGGGGGTGCTACAAGTGCCGCTCGCTATGGCCCGCCCTTACCCCCACCCGAAGACAGGCGTTTACTGGGTCCGCAAGGCTGTCCCGGCGAACCTCCGCGCAGCTGTCGGTAAGCGGGAACTGGTGCAGTCGCTCGGCACCAAGGACCCGCGAGAGGCGCGCCTCAAAGCCCCCACGGTCCTGAGCCACTTCGACGCCATCCTTACCGCTGCCCGTAACGGAGGCGCCTCACTTACTCAACGTGCTGTCGTGGCGCTTTGTGGAGAGTGGTATCGCGCGGAGTGCGCGCGCTTCGGCGACAACCCCGGCTTTGAGCCGGATTGGGAGCTGGAGCTTGAACAGCTCTCCGATCAGCTCGAAGACACGGGGCCGGAGAACAATCCGGAGGAGTGGGGGAAGAGGTTGCGGCTCAAGCCGTCCGACCACGACGCCGCCGCTGCACTGCTACGGCAGCACGGTTACGCCACGGACCCCGCGAGTGTAGCGCAAATGGCGGAGGCGCTGTTTTGGACTCGCCGCGACTTGGCGAAGACCATGCTGCGGCGCGCCAGGGGTGATTGGTCGCCTGACCCCACACTGAACAAGTTCCCGGCCCTACCGGCGCGTAAGTCCCCTGAGCCATCCGCGGCGAGCATCCCGTTTGACGCACTGATCGCCGCATGGGCTGCCGAGAGCGGCACGCAAGGCAAAGCATTATATGACCGTCAGCGCACCGCGGCTAACCTTGCGCGTCACCTCGGACACGACGATGCGACCCGAGTGACAGCGGATGATGTCGTCTCCTGGAAGGAGGCGCGTCTGGCAGCGGGCAAGAGCGTCAAGACAATTGCGAACGATATCGGGGAACTGCGGCCAATCTGGGCGTGGGGCAAGCGCAACCGCAAGCTGTCATATGTGGAAAACCCGTTCGCTGGCCTCGCGCCTCGTGTCAAGAAACGCCCACGTGGCCCGCGTGGCCCTTATACGGAGGATGACGCGCAAAAGCTCCTACAGGCCGCGCGTGGCGAGAGAACTGCCCTGCTGCGGTGGCTTCCGTGGTTGCTGTGCTTCACGGGCTGTCGCATCGCGGAAGCCTGTCAAACCGTGCGGGAAGACGTGAAGCGCGTCGGCAAGGATGGCCTCTGGTATCTGCACGTTCACGGGGAAGGCGAGGGGCGGACCCTCAAGACCGCGCATAGTGAGCGCATGATTCCCCTGCATCCCGCGCTGATTGCTGAGGGTTTTGTGGAATATGTTTGTTCGCTTCCGCCCGGTTCGCCTTTGTTCCCTGACGTGCAGCTGGACAAGTTTGGATCGCGCGGCGGCACTGCGACGAAGACGCATGGCCGGTGGGTTCGCCGCACTGTCGGCATCACGGACACCGCCAAGGACCCCGCGCACGCGTGGCGCCATCGAATGGAGGATGAGGCGCGCCGCGCTGGCGTCCCGCAGAACGTGACCGACGCACTGCTCGGGCATCTTAACCCGATGAACGAGAGCGAGGGATATGGCCGTGGGTTTCGTTTCATGCCCGAGGCGACGGCGCCGTGGGTCGCTAAGTTAGCCGCGCCGCTCCCGCCTATCGAGAAGGCGGCTGCTTAGCAGTAAGGCGGCTCACTTGCCAGCTTCCTTCGGAGGCAGCGCCATCTCCGCTTGCCGCCGCCGACCACAGTCTCCCCCCAACACGCCCCGGCGGCCACTACGGATTCGCCAGGACCCTCGCTGCTGGTCCTCGTGGGGAACACCAGCCGACACCGTTAAGCTCCTGTGGCGGCTCCGTAGGACTCGCATGGGGCATGTCCCGAAGTTCCGGCCCCCAAGCGATCACAGTGCCCGCCGAGACGAAATCGCGAACTACGGGGCAGGCATGGGGTCGTTCATTCAATTGCTCGCGCAGAATATCGGCAAGGTCTGCCCACCGCTCCCGCCGGTTAACACCAAAGCGGCTGCGTATGAGTCCATGCGCCTGCCCGCAGTCTCTCCCAACATGCCCGCAGATGGCTCTACGGAGTCGCCACAAGCCCTCGCTGCGGTCCCGGTGGGAGGCGGGGCCCGTCGTTCTTCGCGTCGCCGCGCAGGAACCGCTAATGACCAACGAAGCCCACACCACAGCGATCAACCTTGTCTCGCAGTTCGAGGCTTCGCGCCGCATCCTTACCAGGACGCCGGAGGCGTGTGGTCCATCGGCTACGGGTCCACGCGTGACGCCAACGGCAATCCCAGTTTGCTCCACCACGCCATGCGTCAGTATGGAGGACGCAAAGGAACTCGTGGAGCGCGATCTACGCTCCGCCTTTGCCACCGTGCAGCGTGACATCAAGGTTCCACTCACGCCTGAGCAGACGGCCGCCCTGGCGGACTTCGTTTTACAAGCTCGGAGCGGTCAGTCTCGGTAAGTCCACGCTGCTGAAGAAGCTGAACGCTTGCGATTACGAGGGCGCTGCCGCGGAGTTCGACATAAGTGGGACCACGCCGGCGGCCGTGTGCTGCCCGACTTACTCCGGCGCCGTCGGGCGACGAGAAACTGTTCGATGAGAAACCTGCACCCGGCGCACCAGTTGCACCCAAGGCACCCCTCGCGCTCATCCGGTTCTCACCAGCGTGGGCCTCGCCGATGCCATCGTGCGCTACGCACCTGGAGCTGGTGCGCCCACGTCGGGTTCAAGCTGCCCGATGAGAATGTGCTCGATGCCGCCCCCGATACGGGAGTCAGTATCCACACTGTGGTGGACGATCCTGGCACGCAGTATTACCGAGTGGATTGTCCGGATGATATTCTGAAGTCGGCCCCGCATTGGGCCACCACGCAGATCGGCAAGCCCTACGACAGGACCGCGATCTACCGCATGGCGCTCCGCCGCGATTGGCACGAGGACACCAAATGGTTCTGCTCGGAGTTCGTTGAGGGAGCATTTGACTGTCCCAAGTGGCCACTCGTGGTTGACAATGGGTTTGTCAATCGGATAACACCGCGGGACCTGCTGCTGTCACCCAGACTGATACGCGTTCGGTAGCAGGTAGCGAAGCAAAAAAGGGAGACCCCGCGATGGGGCCTCCCTGTTTTTTCAATCCCGACGTAGCATCATCTTGAAGTCCCACCACCACACACGCACGTGGTCGGCGGCGCCTTCCCAGAGCCAGAGGGGCAACGCCAGGAGCAACTGCAGGCGCTCCTTCAGGTTCTCCGGCCGGTAGGTGATGTGGGGCGCCTTGACGCGATCCTCGTGGTAAACGCACATCACCGTCGTCTCCCTATTGCCAGCGGGAAGACGACCATGCAGATGCCCCCACGATTACCGCGTAGAGCGCACTGCGCCAGCCACCGGTTGCGACACTGTAAGAGGGTGATGGCCCCGGTGATGATGGCCAACATCACGGCCATACGGAGCGGCGTCATGCCGGGCTGTGTAGCAGTCCCGATGGCTCAGTCCACAGCTATCGGAGCTACCGCCCAGATCGCCGCAGCCGGAGGCCGAGGCGTTGGCAGCAGCGGAGTTGTTGCCGCTCAGGGTGCACGCACCGCCCACCGCAATGCTCGTCGCGGTGCCCGCTAAGGCCCCCAGCACGCCGTCGCCGGTCGCCGCACCAACTGCGGCTCCAACCATTACTACCAGCAGCAGCAGCCGCACCATTGCATAATAGCTTGTGATCCACCCTGGCCTCCTCCGATTTCCAGCAGCTCGTCAGCCGTCAACGCACGGAACATCGTGTCCTCCTTGGCGGGCTCATCCCGCGCAGCCACGATGCTGCTCCACGATCGTAACGGTACAATCACGAGAGCGCGATCGATCTCGAAATTGCGGGGGCTACAGGCCCTCGACGCTCGGGGGGTATCCCCCATAAGGGGGGCGCTCGGTTGTGGGCCTGTGCGCTCAGTTGTGGTCCGTGAGACCCGCAGTTTTCCGTGGGTGCGAGTGGGATTTCTGAGGGCACCGTCCACCCCCTTTGCGGGACTGCTGGCGAGGGCCACGCGACCCCCCGGATGCCACACTCCGATGTGCCCCTCACCGGGGCTGAGCAGGGACGCCACCAGCTCCCCGCCGTGGAACAGGTGCACCTCATCGATGCACCCGCGGTTGAACACGGGGCACGCCACTGTGTTTTGCGAGGTAGCGGCAGCGACGATGGCGTCAACCGTCCGCTGCTGCATGACCTTGCGCTTCCCGATCACCCGGCCTTCTCCTGTAGCAACAGGTCCAGCGCCCGCGCGATGGTCTGTAACGCTGTGCCCCACTCCACGCGGTCGGGATGCTCGACCATCAGGTGATGCGCTCGATGCTCGCGCGATCCCACTGAACCGGATCGGTGACCAGAACGGGCTTCGGCTTCCGGCGGCGGAGGTTCCCGATGAAAAGCTGGATCCCCGTCACCCGGAAAATCCAGCACAGGCGGACGAAGTAAATCCACCGAAGCAGTTTCACAGCTCCTTCTCCCAATACAGGAACTCGTCGTCGGCGCAGCCCTTCGGGGGCTCACAAAGCCTGAACCAACAGGCAATCAGGTTGTTGCTCGACGGGATGTTCGAGACGTGCGTGTAAGTAGTGAGCCGCTTCAGGCCCAACTTCTTGGCGAACACCTCGCGGGTCTTGATGAGCTGACGCTGGAGCCCACGACCACACGCCTCCTCCACGACACCCGCACGGCACAGCGAGCCGATGCCGTGGTCGAAGTTCTCGACGTGCAGCCCGGCGAAACCCACGGGCCCGTTGTTCGAAGTCACGTGCGAGCCATTAGAAGCTTCCGTCGATTGGCCGCACATCGGCCTCCGGGAGGCATTCCTTCTGGAGCCGCACAAGGATGTCCTTGTGTGCCTTCGGGACCGCTGGCAGCCCGAGCCGGTTCACGCCATCCACCAGCCTCGCGATCCTCATTTCCTCCACGTCGGTGGCTCCCATGGTCTCCGCCTGCGCGGCCCGCACTGCCTCCAACTGCGCCTCCCGCTGTGCCCTTTACCGGGCGCACTCTTGTGCCCACTGCCTGTGGCCCACCACTGCCGCGTCGCGCGCGAGATTGAGATTGCAGCGCCGTAGATCGAAGCGGTCACCGTTCAAGTAACGGACCTGCGCACCTCGTGGAGCATTCAGTATCCAACGCGCCAGTGGCCCGAGCGCCGGTTGGTCAACGCGTAATTTCCCACTGGCCTCCAGGGTTGCCCTGCAACGTGCTCCGCCTCGCGCCGCAATTCGCTGCCACACGTCAGCGTCAAGCAGCACCTCACGGCCGATGCCATGCTTACCGACCAGCGGCACATAGACAACGGGCTCTCCGCTGAGTGTTATGCGGCGGACCTTAGACGATGCAGATTCCTTCGCGCTCATCGGCGCGTCTCCCTTCGTGAAAGCACGACGCCCGCCACGGGCTGCTCCGCAGCGGGCGCCTTTGGCTTGTCGTGTTGTCAGTCAGTCAGCCAAAACTTACCACCTCGCTTGGTAGGCTCGACAAGCCGCCAAGGCGTGCCCAAGCGTGGCCTGCGAGCGCCGTCTCGGATGTTGCCTCAGTGGCGGTGGTCGTTGATCGACCACCATCCCAGCCCAAACCTCCCGAACCCCCATCATGTCAGCCCCGGGGAGCAGCCTGGGTCGGGCATGATGACTGCGGGAGTAGAGCACCTGAGGAGTATGTCGGCATTTCTTCCTTAGCGTCTATTGGAGAGTTGCCGACATGCCCCGATCAGCCAACCACCCGGAGACCCATTACGTTGCCCTTCAGGGGTTGCGGAGCGAGACCAATCGCGGCAATCCAATCCTGCCACTCGGGCTTCTTCACGAGCTTCGCAAAGTCCCGCCGGTCGATCGCCAGGGTCTCGTAAATGCTCGGATTAGTAATCTCCGTCTCGCCCGCCGCGATCTTCTCGGCGACAACCTCCGCCATCCTCTTTAGCCGTCCCCGGAGTGGTTTCGCCGGCATGAGCGTCGTGTCCCTCACGATGACTGCGCCCGGGAACATCCCGCGGTAGTCATCGTCAGCGAGCCCAGTCTGTCGCGTCTGCGGGATGACCACCTCCATCACCCCACAGTCGTCTCCGACGCCCATCCTGGCGTTGCCCCGCATGATGGCCTGTAGAGTGCTGTCGCGAAGCATACCAAGCCGCATGTCGGTCACGTCCTGCTCCGTCGGGTGATCGCTTGGGTGTGGCGTCTGCATTGATCGCTCCAAGGCGGCTCCGCTGGCCGCATACGAGGCAGTCCGAGGAACGAAGTTAAGACCCATCAGCAGCACGTGGCGCACCCGAGTGAACTTGTTGGTCGCCGTGTGCGTCCCCCACGTCAGATGCCCCACGCGCCGCCACTCGTCGTCCGACATTCGGGCATTGATCGCCGCGGCTATCGTCCGTTCTGCCACGCCACGAATAGGCATCCAGCTCTTATAGGAAACCACCAGCACGTCATCAGGTGCCACGCTGCGGATGTAGCGCGCGGCCATTTCGATCAGCTCAAGTCCTCTGGTCGTCTTCTGGTCGCGATAGACAGACCGAGATGCAGCGGTCGGGACGATCCGTATCGTCAGGTTGCGATAAGTCTTGGGCGCCTCGCGGAGATAGACCACGCGTCGTGTCCGCGCCATCTGCTCGTATGACGCGTGGTGAACCCCGCGGGCCGCCGATGCGTCTGTGACCGTGATTGGCATCAGGCTTGCCGGCAACTCGGGCTGGTATGAGACCATAGCCGGTGCATTGTTGTCTTCACGCACGACCCAGCCCTTCGCCCCGGAGACAACGGCGAGCGCCTTGGCCTGCGCTACCAGATCGTCGGCTTCGCCAACATCGTCCTCCAACCTCATGAAATCCACGCCCAGCGCCGCAAAGTCCGGCACTAAGCAGTCCCCGGTGTTTACCCTCGCCAGCCCTGCGGCCCACTCCAACAACGCCACGGCGGCATTACTCGATTGTCGGCGAATGGCCTTCGTCAAGCTGGCGATATTATCGCCGTCAAGGACAACCGGACGGTTGAAAGCGATGGCCTCGTCCCAGCAGACCACGGCTCTACGTCGGCCGCGGTAATAGTAGCGGTGCACCTCGTCGAAACTGCTGGCGCCCTTTAGTGATGCCTTGAGTGCTGCCTGCGTGGTGACGACGACTTGCGCCTCATTGGCCTCGGAATAGGCACCCATGGTGCGCACGTCGATCGTGCTCTCTCCATCAGCAATGTGCGCCCGCTCGCTCCCGACGATGACGCATAGCTTGGCGCGGTAGGGCAATAGAGCCTTGGCCATGTCGAACGCCTCGGCCACTCGGTTAACCGCAATCAGCATTCCCACATCGTTGTGGCGCGGCGAGTCCATCAGCGCCTCCGCGAAGGCAGCCAGCGATGCACTTTTCCCCGTCCCAGCCGGAATAGCGGAAACATACACCGCCTCCTCGACGTTGCCCTCTGCGGTTTTCTCCAGATGCTCCAGTAAGTCGCGGATGGCGGCCCACTGGTCAGGGCTCGGTTGATGTCCCCATTGAGCAAACAGTGTTCCCAATGCGGCATAGGCAATCATGGCAAGCCCGAACTCAGCCATGATGGCTTCAGCGTGCGTCGTGTCCACGTTGGCCGGCTTCAAGTCGTCCGGTAGACTGTCAAAGGACATGTGTGCTGCATCCTCGTCTGTATCGGTGTTTGTCAGTTCGGGCTCCATCGCCCACCCCGCAGTGCCCACATGAAACTCGCCGGTTTCGCTCGCTTGGTTGTCCTCACATGGACACCTGTCGTGAGCGCAGGCGGCGTGTCGGCCGCCATCAGACCCAATCAATGTTGTGTCCTCTCCGATCAATTCGCATGTTGAGCCCGTCGTTAGTCGGCTTGTCTACCTACCCATCCGTGAGTGGCCACGACTTCCTTCAGAAACCAACCGGCCGCCTCGAAGAAACGCGTTCTGTTGGCTTCGCTAAGGAGGAGCTTCAGCGGCACGCTCGGGAACTTGTCTATGGCATCCGCCGGAAGTCCTAATCCTTCTATCTTGTTCAATTTGGCGAGAAGCTCAGTGCGCTTGTTCGCATCTTTGAAACACGAGTTTCGCATGTTGTGGAAAGCCACCTCGATGTAGCCACTCTCCCACACCCACAGAGTGAAAGCGGTAAATTTCCTTTCTCCAACCTTAATGCCGAAACGGAAACTGCCGCGGGCTCCCCCACCGGGCGAGACTTCAGCGCCCATTTGCCGGAACCAAGCGACGATCTCTCGCGCCACTCGATAGAAATCGTCTCCCAGTTTCTCTTGGATCCGCGCGGACACTTCTTCCTCGGTCCAGACCTTGGCTGCGCCGGGTTTCTTCTTTTGCTGCGCTTCCTGAGTTTGTCCGTAAACGAGTGGGACGATGGTTTTCATTCCCGCTCCTTCAAACTGCCTCAACTCAAGCGCGAGCACCTCAGCCGGGTCCATCTGTTGATTCAGAAACTCCACAATCAGGCGAAGTTCAGGAGGGATGTAATCGGACACGAATAGCAGGCGGACCCGGCCAGCCTGCAGGTTGGTCTTGAGCGTTTGCCAAAATTCGTTGACATCGCCGGAGTATCCGAGCCGGTCCGAAATTGCCGTATCGGCGTCCTCATTGGCCTCTTGGAACTTCTGGCGCAGCTCGTCCACTCTCCAGTTCGAGGTGGCGTTGGCAGCGTATTCGAGTAATTGCCCCACAACTTCTCGGCGTAGCTCTGGATTACTCTGGCGCTTCACCTCGACGATGGTTGGAACGGCGTCTTGATCTACAAAGAGATGATCGACAAACCACCGTGCGAAGCCACCACCTTCGCTCGGAACCGCCAACTCTCGCGCAAGCAACATCCATCTCCGAGGTGAGGCAGGATCGATTTGGTCTCCCGCAAGGAGGTCGGGATGCTCGGCGAGGAGTTTCTGGAATTGGTCCTCGGCGGCGAAACTCGCCCGCTTCATTGGCACGACCTGGCCTCCGTCCTGGACCACGAATACACTAGCCATGTCGCTCCTCGCCTCCCCGCGCACCGGCAGGATTGCCCTTGAGCGCCCCACGCCGCGGGCGTCAACCATGACCAGGGAGGCCGTCACATTGACGGCAGAGGTCCGGGTTAGCACACTACTCCGTTGCTTCATAAATTATATTGCGTTAACGTGCCATTGGTTTTGATGAATAACAACGTGTGGCCCCTCAGTGCTGCCCCTGGTTTGTCCCACTGCTGCCCGCGCCACGGGCGGGGCATCGCTACACCCACCCAAGAAGGGCCAAGGACTCGGCCACAGACGCCCGTCACGCTGCTGCCCCCGCCGTATGATTTCCCCGGAAAGCGCACCACGGGCAAGCCGCTTCGGGGTTGGCCGCCCGGGCAAACGCGACGCACCGGCAGGCATTCCTGGAGCTCAGCCCAAGCGGATAACCGGCGCTGGCTCGAGCCGAGCTTGAGCACGTGGCATGGGGGGCCCGATGCGGGACTCCGGGCGTCCCCACAGCCTCGTTTTGAGTGCCGGTGTCACGCTGATTTTGTCTTTCATCACTCCGGTCAGCGGGGCACCCAAAGGTCTCTGAGCATTGACATCGAATAATAAGCCCGACGAATTCCGCTCAGTGCTGCACGGTTTCCCACACCGTCGCCGCGGCCGGTCGAGCGCTAGGTTGTAGATGGGTACAACCTGCGATCGAAAAATCTACGTGGAGACTCAGGAGCGTCCTGTCTGTGCGCCGGCTACTGGGGTAGCGGGGTATCGCCAGAAGCCGTCCACGGACTCCTGGGAGTCTCTGGTGGGGTGTTGTAGGGGTGGGTGGTCTTACGCCGACGCCGGGGCAAGCCGGAGGAGCACATTGCGGACCGCACAGGCGGACCATTGGCCGCCCCGAGGCGTCCGAATGCCCTGTGCATCCAGTTCCGCTGCCATTTGCCGGAGCGATAGCCCACGGCCCTGCATCTCGCCCATTATCGGCTCCAGCTTCGCCGCAAAGGCTGCCGCTTGCTTCTTGTTGGCATCGGCACCAAGCCGGCCGTCAACCTTGAGGCCGCCCTTCCATCCCCCGAGGACCACGCCACGTGCTTTCGCTGCGGCCAACGCTGCTCGCGTTCTGGCCGCGATCATGCGGCGTTCCTCTTCCGCGATGACAGACATTATGCCCACCGTCATCCGATTTGCGTTCGGCATGTCAGCCGCGACGAAAATCCACGCCCGCCCGCTCCAGGCCCAGCAGGAAGTGCGCGTCTCGGCTCAGGCGGTCCAACTTGGCCATGACCAATGCGGCCCCCTTGAGACGGCACGCGTTCAACGCCTTCGACAGTTCAGGCCGTGTATTGTTCGCGCCACTCTCCACCTCGGTAAACTCCGCGAGCAGTTGCCAGCGGCAACCGTTGAGGAACGCAGCAACTGCCGCACGCTGTCCCTCTAAGCCGAGGCCTGAACGCCCCTGTTGCGCTGTCGAGACGCGGTAATACGCGATGAAGCGACCATCAGCCATGCCGTTCAAACTCCGACGTTGACCGTCGTTAGTCTTCATACAGCCCGTCGCGCGGATAATGAGGTGCAGGATGGGAATCCCTGCGATTCCTAGAATGCATGGCCAGCCGCATTCGCAACGCCGAAGTGGAACGGAGGGACGCCTGCCGAACCGCCGTGGCGTGCCCAACGGGTTCGCCGGCAGCCGCGAGGAGATCGACAAGGGCCGCGCCGAGGCACGTGAGCTTGCGAAGAAAGCAGTGGAGCACATGAAGAAAACCGACGAGATTGTCGATCCGCGTGCAGAGGAGAGCCTTGAGGCCGCCATCGAGATTGTGCGTGCGAAGGTAAAGGATCCGCTGCGCGACGGTCAGGACTACCTCTACCCAGCCGGCGACCGCCTCAAGGCGGCTAAGTTGGTCCTTGAGTTTACGAAGGCGAAGCCCGCGTCAAAGAACGAGCTGACGCTGCATCGCGCCGAGGACTTCCTCGAAGACCTCGCCGGGAAGCTCCCGTAGGAATTTGCCCGTTAGTTTAACCGGCAGAACACGCGGCTCTGAACCGCGGGGTTGAGGTTCGATCCCTTGGCGGGCAGCTAATTGGAAAGCAGACATGGCACTATCTCCCGCAGCCCGCGAAGTGCGATAGCCGAATGTCACCCCGCCTTCGCGAACCAGATCGCGAGCACGCGCGATCCGAAGAAAACGAGGGCGCCGAGGTAGAACAAACGTCGCCTTACCGCTATGATATAAACTCCTGCCACGCCGTATACAAATACGACGACTGGGACAATCGCGATAAGGCCCCAAATTTTTATGTCTTCGGCTACAGGTAGTCCGGGCAGTATGTTCCACCTCACAACAAGCCAAAACACGGTAGCTACAACGGGATAAAAAACAACAGCCGGCAACACCAATCCCTTGCTGGAAAAAGAGCTCACTACTTTCCCACTCCACATCTGTATTCGATGTAGTGTATCGTCTCGCATAAACTCCGGGGTGACCATCACGAAGCTTACCGTGTCCAGGATTTGTGTTAGCTGCTCGATATTCATGTCACACCTTCCGAACTACGCCGGGAAACGCTGGTCGAAAGCGTTCACAAGAGTCGGCACCACGTTATAACAGCAGGACAACACATGGCACTATCTCCCGCCGCCCGCGCCGTGCGGGAGCGCCTGTTCACCGACTTCGAGTTCTACGCACAGAGTGCACTTTGGATCCGCACGAAGGACCAGAAGATTCGTCCCGTTCAGGCTGAACAAGGCGCAGAAGCTCCTGCTGAACGCCGTGATGGATCAGCTCGAAGAACGCGGCTTCGTGCGCCTGATCATCCTCAAGGGCCGCCAGATGGGCAGCTCGACGTTCGTCGAGGGCTTCCTTTACTGGTGGGTCAGTCAGCGGAAGGCACAGAGCCCTCGTGGTGGCGCACGATGCGCCGGCCTCCGCGACGATCTTCGGGATGACCAAGCGCTTCCACGACAAGTGCCCCGAGATCCTCCGTCCGTCCACGCGTTACAGCTCGCGCAAAGAGCTCGCGTTCGTGCTCGAAAGCTCCAAGATGGTTGCCACGGCCGCCGGCGGCTGTCTGCGCGGTTGCCATGGTCAGCTGGCACGGGTGCCATGGTCGGCGAGCGGCATCATTGCCTGCGTCGTGACGTGCGTCGCTGTCATGCCTGCTGAACTGCTGCACACATTCGCTGCGCGACAAAACGCGATGCGACGAGCGATAAAAGTGGTTCCTGATTGCCGGTTGACCCACCGGGTGGTTAGATTTTGCCATTTCAAAATCGAGGCTTCGTTGGTTGTTATCTTTGGCTCTGTGGCCCGGGTTTTCACGGTGGGGAGCGGCCTGGGAAAACATGTCTGGTGAAACAATGCCTCAGGACCCCCTCAGGGAGCCCGCTGCAGCCCCTCTGGACCCTCCCTGCTACTACCCCAGCGCTCCCCTCCGCCGGAGCCGTCCTACCCCTTAAGGTCTGAAAGGGTGCTCCAAAAACCCCCATTCCACGGGGCTTTAAAAAGAAGCTTGTGGGCACCCGCCCAGGTGGCTTTGGGTCCTCCCCGATAACCCAGGGGCCGGGGGTCATCCCTGGGTCGCGACGCAGCCGGGGCGTCATCTTGCAGCGGGGCCTTTGGGTCCCGGCCCGAACGCCTACATCGGCCAGTGATCTGCAATCGTTGACGACGGGCGTGCAATTAATGAGGAGCGGTCTCGGGAATGCGGAAGCTCTATGTGAATTTATATCTCGATCGAGAGTCCAAGGAAAAGACACAACCTCACCTACAGATTTCATAGGGGACCGTCGGACATTCCGTTCCCACTCAACTGCGTCTGCCTGTAGGTCTGTCACGGTAGTGGTAAAAGAATCACGATTTGCACGAGAAGGTGGTTGACCACTGTAAGTCAACGGCAATAAATTCGGAACTGTCCTTGTCATTATCGTTGTATGACGCGGGCGGATTGAGGGTAATCCAAGGTAGCTCTCAGCGCGTCGGATCGCTAAACCATGACGCTTTCGAAAGCTGCGTCAAAGGAGGAGACAGTGCGTAAAATCGTTCTCTTGGCAGTTATAGCGCTCACCCTCGGCGGAGCTGTTGCGCCTGCATACGCCATAGGCGGCGGCGGGGGTGGCGGGGCCGGCGCCGGTGGTGGCGGCGGCGGCACAACAGGCCCCGGCTCTGGCGGCGGTGCGGGCGCCGGTGGCGGCGGCGGTGGTGCCGGTGGCGGCGGTAGCGCCGGCGGTGGCGCCGGTGGCGGCGGCGGTGGTGCCGGTGGCGGCGGTGCCGGTGGTGGCGCCGGTGGCGGCGGCGGTGGCGCCGGCGGCTAGCTCGAATCGAACGGGGCGGCGCCCTGCCGCCTCGACAAATCTGCAAAACCCAGCACAGGAGAAAATCATGTTCCGTAAGATTGCTCTGTTGGCCATCGTCGGCCTCACTCTCGCCGGATCAATCGCGCCCGCATACGCCATTGGCGGCGGCGGGGGTGGCGGCGCCGGCGCCGGTGGTGGTGGCGGCGGCACAACAGGCCCCGGCGGGACCGGTGGCGGCGGCGGCGGCGGCCCAGGTGGTGGGGCGGGCGGAGGCGGCGGCGCCGGTGGTGGTGCCGGGGGCGGCAACGGCGGTGCGGGCGGCGGCGGCGCCGGTGGTGGTGGCGGTGGCGGCGGCGGTGGCGCTGGTGGTTAAAGCACCCACTGACTAGCCGTAGCCGATGTTTCTACCGGGTAGAGGCGGCGCCGGCCGCCTCTACTTGTTCGATGCCTCAAGCAGCCCCGCAGGAGTCCCCTGAGACTCCTTTGGGTCGTGCCCGCTGCTTACCCTACCCGCCCTCCCCACGGTGCCCTCAGCGGATTCCTGCGGGACTCCTGGAGGCATGTTCCTACCCGGCAGCGTTGCGGGTCGTCTCCGACAGCACCAGGGGGCCGGGGGGCGAACGTGGATCACAGCGATATCCGGGGTCGTTTTGCGGGCGGGTCCTTCGGGGGCTACCCGCGTCGCAGCGGGCTATCGTGGGTTCGAAATCAATACCTGGAACCGAACAGCCGAAACCCTGCTGCTCGAATACACGATTTAGAACTCGGGAGTTAGGATTACCCGTCTTGCGAAGTGTCCCAATCCGGTGCTACAAAGACCCCGGCGGCTCTAAGCGCAAGCAATTGATTTTCCTGAGGGTATCGCTTCGCAGCGAGGGTCCAACCCCCTCCACCACTAAGCCATTGAATCGATGTTATTCCGCGGGTTTTCGGGCTTAGTTTTAAGCTCGCTTCCACCTCACGTTTGGCACGGAAGCGGACCGGGAATGTAAATGGGTGTGAAGCTTGTGAGGTGAGGCGGCGGCGCATTCGCTCACTCATGGGTATCTCCTCGGATATAGAACCCGTGATGCGAAGCCAGTAGCGCTGAAACCGGAACCTGCTACACGACTATTTCCTAGACAATCGACGGCTGATCCGGTTCCCGTTACCTGCTTCGCAGGCGGCGATGCCTGAATGACGCACGCGTAAGGTTTGGCAGTGTCCCTTGTGGTCGCGAGCGCCGAGAGCACCTGCGTCTGGATGGTATCCGACACGGCGATCACAGGTATCACGGGTCCGGACCAATCCGAGCGGGAGCGAATCAATTTACCGAACGTCGAGTGCTGGCAGGACAACCGCGCACTGATGGCCTTTGCCGGCGAACCCCACCCCGGAATGCGGCTGGTACGCGCAACGTCCGCCAAGCCGGCAGGTGACCGGGGACTGCAGGTGTTAGTTCGGGGAGGCGCGGAGAACCACAGCGTAGAGTTCGCGTATGCTTATTTCGACGGCAATGAGCCGCAACTCTATCACGTGGCAAGGGGTTTCTGTTACCAAAAGCCCGTCCTACATCTTGGAAATGGCCATGCTTTCGGCACCTTTCAAACCATCCGCCACAGAGAGAAAGAGCCGTACTTACCGAAAGCTCACAAAACGTTATTTGTGACGAGACCGGATCAGGCAGAGGGTATAGCAACGGCCATATACTCGCCGCTTGATCTATTTGCCACCCGCGAGGAGCGTGAATAGGTGGGTGGGCCGTGCCCTACGTGCTGACTAAAGAGGGAGCATACTTCTGCGACTATGGCTATGGCGTTTCGTCACTAATTTTTGATAGGTTGTTTCCAGGATCGATAATTCCTCATGGCACTGCGGAGGATGGCGGAACCAGCCTGGGGTGGGTTCAATTCTTCATGCCCGATCATGAAGCTCGGGCGATGGGACAGTGGCTTGTCCAAAATACGCCAGAAAATGCCAAGCGAACCTACTGAGCAACCAGCATGCGGGTCAGGCGAAACATCAGGGGAGCCACGGTGGCCCTCTGCATATACGTCATCGGTGAAATTGCCGCTCTATGTGGCCAACACCCGTTCCGCAGCTTATTAGCGCATATGGTGCACGCTTCCATTATTGACTAATGCAGTTCAAATAGTTTGCCGCCTGTCCATATTGCGGAGGGTTTCGCGGAGGTTCGCGCGGGTCTCGGCCCTGTAGGTGGAGGATTTCAGTAAGCATATAGCGGAGGCTCGCCTTCGCCAGCACGGACGTTCAGCACCGCCGGGGCATACAGCCTCCGTGCCCCTCCGTGACAATCGCGATGCCCTCCGTGTAAACCCTCCTCGCCTCCATCTCCTCCCCTACAGCCGCCCCAGCGCCATCCGCGCCGCGGTCGCCAGAGCATCCACCCGTTCGTTCATCACATCGCCGGCGTGCCCGCGAACCCACCGCCATTCGATTACGTGCCGCTCCGCCGCGGCCAACAGCCGCTGCCAAAGATCGACATTGGCGACCGGATCACCTGCAGCATTGCGCCAGTTCCGCCTTATCCATCCCTTGTGCCAACTGGTGATGCCCTTCTGTAGATACTCGCTATCAGTATGAAGGATCACCTGGCACGGTCGCGTAAGCGCCTCCAGCGCCGCCGTCGCCGCGGTCAGCTCCATGCGGTTATTGGTCGTCGCCTGCTCCGCCCCCGAAAGGTCCCGCTCATGTCCGCGATAGCGCAGGATCGCAGCCCAGCCCCCGGGTCCCGGATTCGGCTTGCATCCCCCGTCGGTCCAGATTTCAACCTGCTCAGAGGCCGTACGCATGGTGATCCGTTGCCGACAAGTGGAACCGCAGCCGGCGGAAATACTCCAGCGGATCCTTGCGTGTTACCATAGCTCCCGGTGGCGTATGCACCCAATCGTACAGCCGGGTCAGAAAAAACCGTATCGCCGCACCCTGGCACAGAACCGGTAATGCCGCGCGTTCCTCGTCCGATAACGCCCGCAACGATTGGTAGTAACGCAGCATGGCGCGCGCCTTGGTCACATTGAAGCTGAAATCAGCTTCGAAGCACCATGCGTTCAAACACACCGCGACGTCATAGGCGAGCAGGTCGGTGGCGGCGAAATAGAAATCGATCAGGCCGGACACTTCATTGTTCAGAAAGAAAACGTTGTCGGGAAACAGGTCCGCATGAATATGCCCGCAAGGCAGCGCACTCGGCCATCGCTCCCGCACCAGATCCAATGCAGCCTCGATCTCCCCGGAAAGGCCCGGTTGCAACTGATCCGCGCCACCACGGGCACGCTGCCATAGCGGGGGCCATGCCTCCGGCCCCAATGCGTTTGGCCGCGTGGCACCAAAATCGCCCCCGGCAACATGCAGCCGTGCCAGAGCCCGCCCGACCGGACCACAATGCTCAACTCGCGCGCGCCGCGGCCATACGCCCGGTAAGAACGTGGTAATCGCAGCCGGTCGGCCGCTGAGTTCTCGCAATGCCTGACCATCGCGGGCTTTCACCGGCAGAGGGCATGGAATCCCACGCGTCGCCAGATGCTCCATCAGCGCGAGAAACCACGGCAGATCCACCGGATCGACCCGCTTTTCGTACAACGTCAGGATGAAATCGCCGTCTGTGGTACGCAGCGTGTAATTGCTATTTTCCACCCCCTCGGCGATGCCGCGGAACGCCACCACCGAGCCGATCTCGTAATCACCAAGGAAGATCGCCAGTGCCTCGTCCGTAACCTCGGTATAGACTGCCATCAATCAACCGCGAAGAACGGGCCCCGTCCGGCGGCAACAAGTTCCCTCTGCGGTCTCCATCTCTCAACCCTTCTGCCTTTCGTATCCGACTTAAAACAATGGTGCTGGCAGCTTGAATGCGACATCTTCCCGGACCACCACACGTTCTTCGATGCTCAACGCGTAGCAGCACGCCAGCTCATCGAGCAATTCCTGCACCAAAGTCTCCGGGGCGGAGGCACCTGCCGTGATGCCAATCGTGCGCACCCCCTCCAGCACTCCCCAGTTTAGTGCCGCGGCAGACGGCAACAGGATGGCCGCACCCGCCCCGGCACGCTCGGCCACTTCGCGAAGCCGCAACGAGTTGGATGAATTGGGGCTGCCGATCACGATCAGCACCTCGCAGTCCGGCGCGATTGCCTTCACCGCCGCCTGACGGTTCGTCGTGGCGTAGCAGATGTCCTCACGATGCGGCCCCTGGATCGCCGGGAACCGCTCACGCAAAATCGCGACGATTTCTGCGGTATCATCTATCGAAAGCGTAGTCTGAGTGATGAACGCCAGCCGCTCGGTTTGCCGCGGCATCACTTTCCGGGCGTCCTCCGGAGTCTCCACCAGCGTCATGCAGCCGGCAGGAAGCTGTCCCATCGTCCCCACCACCTCAGGGTGACCGTCGTGGCCGATCAGCAGGATATCCCGGCCGGCGGAGAAGTGGCGTTCCGCCTCGCGATGCACCTTGCTGACCAAGGGGCAGGTCGCGTCAAGATACGTCAGGTGTCGACGGCGAGCCTCCGCCGGAATCGATTTCGGCACCCCGTGAGCGGAGAACACTACCGGCGCGGCTTCCGGGACCTGGCTCAGTTCCTCGACGAACACCGCGCCCTGCGCCTTGAGGGTCTCCACCACGCGGCGATTGTGCACGATCTCGTGTCGCACATACACTGGCGGACCGTGACGGCGTAACGCCTCTTCCACCACGCGGATCGCCCGGTCAACCCCGGCGCAGAACCCACGCGGGCCGGCAAGTAGGACTTTCAGAGCAGGCTTATGCGTCATTGAAAGGTTTATTCCGCCCGCGGGCGGGTCTCCATCGGTCGGCTGTTGTCGGTGATATGGCAATCCAAGCGCTCGCAACAGCCCAAACTGTTGGCGCAAAGCTCGATGAAGACTATGGCATCTCACAGACAATGATCCTGGGGGCTCTTTTGAAGCTTGGTAGGCGGTTTCGAGCTGTCGGTTCATTCGCGGTACTGGGAGGACTGGCGGCATGTGCACCCGGAAAGGACCAGTTCCCGCCTGCATGTCCGGCAGCGCAGCTGTTGCCGCAGGCCGGAGATCTCAGCCTCTACCGTCCGGGTAGCTCAGAGCGTGACTTGACTGATCTCGCGCTCCAGGGCCGGGTGGTGAAGGTGGCCGGCACATGTGAACCGGGCCCTACGCCGGAAGCGCTCGACGCTACGCTGAAAGTGACGATGCAGTTGAACCGTGGCCCGGGAATGGCTGGCCGGACCGTGCCGGTGTCCTACTTCGTCGCCGTCGCGCGCGGCGAGCAGATATTGGATAAACACGTTTATACCGATAGTGTCACGTTTCCGCACAATGTTGATCAGGTGTACCTCGAAAGCGATCCGGTGTTCATGCGCCTGCCCGTCAGCGCCAACCTTTCAGGCGCCGCCTATACTGTATGGGTCGGCTTTCAGCTAATGCCCCAACAGATGACCACGGGCCACCAAGCCAGTATAGGCCAGTAGCGCCGGCGCACGGAGCCTAGTGAGGAACCCTACCGTGCCGGGCCCGCCTCCCCTTCGAACAGCGCCGCGGCATCGAACGCCTCTGCTTCCTCGGCCTCGGCGCCAATCGTCTCGCCGCGCGCCTGCCGCTCAGCCTCCTCCTGGCTCCGTGCCACATTCACCATAATCGTAATCACCACCTCGGGGTGAAGCATGATGCGCACCTGCCTCAGCCCCAGCGATTTGATCGGGTGATCCAGCATCACCTGCGACCGATTGATCGTGAGGCCGTTGGCCGCGCAGGCATCGGCAATGTCGCGTGAACTGACGGAGCCGTACAAGCTGCCGCTCTCGCCCGCCTGCCGGATGATCATCACCGCAAGCCCGATTACCCGCTCGGCGACGCGCAGCGCTTCTTCCTTCCGGCGCAGATTCTGCGCCTCGAGCTGGGCGCGCTGCTGATCGAACCGCTCGCGGTTCTCCTTGGTGGCGCGGATCGCCTTCTTCTGCGGCAGCAGATAATTGCGGGCATAGCCGGGCCTGACCTTCACGATATCGCCCATCTGGCCGAGATGCTCGACGCGCTGCATCAGGATCAGTTCGACCGCGGCCATGACTCAGCTCACCACATATGGCAGCAGCGCAAGAAAACGCGCACGCTTGATCGCCAGCGCCAGCTCCCGCTGCTTCTTCGCTGAAACTGCAGTGATCCGCGAAGGAACAATCTTACCGCGTTCCGACAGGAAGCGCGAAAGCAGACGCACGTCCTTGTAGTCGATCTTCGGCGCGTTGGGACCGGAGAACGGGCAGGTTTTCTTCCGCCGGTAGAACGGCCGGCGAGCGCCGACGGCGGCGCGGCGCGCAGCGGGGCTGACTTCGCTGGTGTCTGACATGGCTGGTTATTCCTCCAGGCCCGTGCGGAAGTCGTCCAGAGTGCCCTCGCGGGCGCGAAACTCCTCGCGGTCGTCGTACGGGCTGCGGCGCCGCCCGGAATCGAAGCGTCCGGACGGGCGTGGACCCCGGAACACCCTGTCCCGCTCCTCCGACTTGCGGGAGACGATGGCGGAAGGGCCCTCCTCGATCTCGTCGACCCGCAGGGTCATGAAACGGATCACGTCCTCGTTCAACCGGAGCTGGCGCTCCATCTCGGTGATGAAGCTCGCGGGCGCGTCCATGCCCAGCAGCATGTAGTGGCCCTTGCGGTTCTTTTTCACGCGGTACGCCAGATTGCGCAGGCCCCAGTATTCGCGCTTTTTCATCGACCCGCCGTCGCCTTCGACGAGCTGGGCGATCTGGTCGGCCAAGCCTTCCACCTGTTGCTGAGTCACATCGTTGCGCGCGATCAGCACACATTCATAGAGCGGCATGTGCACCCCTATGGCTGGAGGCCCGCGGAACTGCGGGCATAGCCGGGAACGGCCGACGCCCCCGGCAGGGAAGCGGCGGCGTTAAGCACTTTCTTACGCCTAGGTCAACCCGGCGCGATCCGGAAGTTGCCCGACCCCAGGGCCGCAGCCCGAATCCTCATCATAATGGAGGGCGCGTTACCCGACGCGGGCAGGCTCAGCGCCTGGTTGGCGTTCCAGTGGGGTGCTCGCGGCGGCGGCTCACCCGCCTCGTGGTGGGTTATCCGGAATCCACCCGCGATGCTCATCTAACAGATCGCTCACCAGCGCCCAGATCTCATCAAGGTCGAGCTCAGCCGCCGTGTGCGGATCGAGCATCGCCGCATGATAAACGTGTTCCCGCCGTCCGGTCACCGCTGCCTCCACCGCGAGTGACTGAACGTTGACATTGGTCTGGATCAGAGCAGCAAGTTGCGGCGGCAGCCGACCGACATGAACCGGCTGGATACCGTTGGCGTCAACCAGACACGGCACCTCCACCACGCACTCGGGCGGCAAATTGGTAATCAAACCATTATTCGGGACGTTGCCGTAAATCACCGACGGTTCGCCCGTAACCAGACTATGGATGATCATCGAGCCATATTCGACACTGCGCTTGATCTCCAGCTTTGCGCCCGGATCCATAAGCCGCGCGCGCATCGCCGCCCAGTTGGCACTATTTGCTTCGCAGCGGCGGGGGTACTCGTCCAGCGGGATAGCAAAGCGCTTGATCAGATCTTCACGGTCACGCTTGATGAACCACGGCACGTATTCGCTGAAATGCTCGCTCAATTCGGTTACGAAGTAACCCAGCCGGACCAGCATCTCGTAGCGGACTCGGTTCCACTCCGGCACGCGGCCCTCCTCCGCCACCCGACGGATCAGCGGGTACAGGTCCTCGCCCCCGCGCTCGAACCGGAGATAAAACGCCATGTGGTTGATGCCGGCGACGACGTAGTTGATCTCCTCGTACGGCACGCCGATGTCGCGGGCGATCTCCCGCGCCGTTAGCGGCACACTGTGGCACAGGCCGACAGTGCGGATGCGGCTCAGGCGCGCCAGCGCCCAGCAGTTCATGGCCATCGGATTGACGTAGTTGAGGTGAACCACATCCGGGCAGCGGCGCTCCATCTCCGCCGCCATCTCGGCCAGCACCGGTATCGTGCGTAGCGCCCGCATAACCCCGCCGACCCCCAGCGTGTCGCCGATGGTCTGCCGCAGCCCGTAGCGCTTCGGCAGCTCGAAATCCGTCACGGTGCAGGGCCGGTACCCGCCCACCTGGATCATGTTGATGGCGAAGTCCGCCCCATCCAACGCCTCGCTACGGTCAGTGGTCGCGGTAATCGCGGGCTTCGCCCCCAGCGTCTCCGCCACGCGATGGGCCATAATCTCGGAATCGCGCAGCCGCTCGGGATCGATGTCGAACAGCACCAGCCGGCAGGCGGAGAGTTTCGGGAACGACAGAATATCGCCGGTCAGGCTCTTGGTGAACACGGCGCTGCCCGCGCCGATCATGGTAACGTTGGGTTGCGTGAGCATCGTCTTCGGCGTCTCGGCTCCGATGGTCGGTTACAGCCATCGGGGTGCGGCCCAGGCCGACCGCGCCCTGGCGCTCCGGCTAAATCCGGGATGGCGCGAGTTTACTGCCGCACATCTCGATCACAAGCTGGGCTGCACAATGATTAATGTCTTCATAGGACAGCCCTCAGGTTCGGAACCATCAGCCTGATCGTCAGCACGGTAGTCGAAGCGATTGCGTCCATCCTCAACTGGCGCTCGAAGACTCCTCTCCGGTTTGCAAATTCGGTGGGCGCTTCGTAAAGCTGTTGCTGGACGATGGGGTTACCCCGCTATGGCGCTCGGCTGGTTACTGACCACCTCCGCCACACTCTCTGGCGCGCCGTTCTGGTTCGACACGCTGCAACGCTTCGTGCAACTGCGGGTACGGGAAGCGCTCCGGATCAGCAGCATCCGTAGGATCCCTAACCGCCCCCCATCTCCGAGGTACGATACCGGTACTGCTGCGCAATCAGCGCCGCCTTCGCCGGACGCATCATCAGGATCGCGGCCGGGACCGTCAACACGGGCCACAGCACCGCATGAACCCACAAGGGTGGCGAAAACCGCATCTCCACCCAGAATGCCAGGCCCACGACCAGCGCACCCAGCACCAGGATCACCCCAACCATCGCCCCGTCCCCGGCGTCATGCCGGCGTAGGTCCAACCCGCAAACCGGACACGCTTCCCGCACCTCCAACAACCCCCGAAACACCGATCCGCGACCGCATCTCGGACACCGGCATCTCAGTGCCAGCGTTACAAGCGAAGATGTAGTATCAGGGACCGGCAACGATCGCGCTCGCTCCATACCAGTAGATGCAGGTAAACAGAAACAGCCAGACAACATCAACGAAGTGCCAGTACCACGCCGCCGCCTCGAAGCCGAAATGCCGTTGCGGCGTGAAATGACCCACCCGCGCCCGGAACCAGCAAACGATCAGAAAACTCGTACCCACGATCACGTGGAAGCCGTGAAACCCTGTCGCCAGAAAAAACACCGACGGATAAATGCCGCCACCATAAAACTTGAAGGGCGAATGTGTGTACTCCCAAAGCTGCGTGGCTGTGAACGCCACCCCCAACAGGACCGTCAGCCCAAGCCCGGTGATCAACGCTTTGCGGTCGTTCTCGATTAACGCGTGGTGCGCCCAGGTAATCGTACACCCGGACAGCAGGAGGATCATCGTCATCAGGATAGCGAAATGCCACGGATCAGGCGTGTGAATCCCCGGCGGCGGCCAGATCGGATGCGCCAGCCCGGCGACATTGTCCGGAAACAGCGCGAAATTGAAAAACGCCCAGAAGAACGCCACAAAAAACATCACCTCCGAGCAGATGAAAAACATCATCCCATAGCGCAGCCCCAACCGCACCACCGGGCTGTGCAATCCCGGCGTCCTGCTCTCCCGGATCACGTCGCGCCACCAGAAGAACGCGGTGACAAAAACTATCGCCCCGCCGATCGACACCACGATGTAGTCGCTATAGTGCGCGGCGAGAATAATCCCCACGAAGATCATCAGGCCGCCGACCGCCCCTATGATCGGCCACGGGCTCGGATCAACCAGGTGATAGGGCTGCCTCAGCCCCGAGCTCTCAATCACCGCGCCACTATGCGCATGCTCACTCATTGCGTTCGACCATCCCTAATGTTGCCCGGGGCCAATGCCGCGGCCATTCATCTCCAAATCGCCTTCTGGTTCAAGGGCTTTACCCCCTGCTCCTCCGTTCGCTCCGCCAAATACCCCGCGTACGAATCCCGGCGCCAGCGCGGTCAACGGATTAACCCGCACCGCCGGATCATCCAACTGCCCCATGACAGAGTAGCTCGCCGCAATCAGTCCCCCGCCGCGCTCCGGGCTGAACAGCCGTCCGATCCCCGGCACCCGGCCCAGCAACGAGTTGAAAAAATACGCCGGCACAATCGTCCCATTCACATTCACCGTACCGGCGTCGAAATCGATATTGCCCACAGCGGTCAACCCCAGAGACGCGCTGAACGCACGCGCATCCGATAGATTCAGCACACCGTCCCGCCACGCGAACGGCGCTACCAGACGGTTAAACGACACCCCCGGTCCCTTCATCACATCCGCCAACCCATAGACTGTCAGCGCCTGCAGCAGCTTACCGAAACCCGCACCCTTCAGTACCCGGAAGTCGTCCATTTCGGCCCGGCCGGACAGTGGCCGCCTCCCCGCGGAATCAACCTGGCCATCGAGATACTGCGCGGAAACGCTTAGCCTCCCGCCCTCGATCGTATTCCCCAGGTTCAGAACCCGCATCAGCGCCCCAGCGTCCGCCGCCGTCACCTTTACGCTGCGCCCACCGGCATCCGGTGTAATCACTGCTAGTAGAGGGCGATCCGGGCCGGTTGCGGCTTGCAGACGCACATCGCGGAGCACCTCACCATTGTCTTGCGCATACCCGGCCAACCCATGCAGCGCTTCGTCGTGTGCTAGGATCACCGTATCAAACCGCACCCGGGCCTGCCAGGCTGGCCCATGCGCGGTCGCGCCCTGGTCCGTCGGCTGCGCCGAGGACCCGCGGCCAAACCGGCCCGAGAGGTCCAGCACCGACCCCGAAATGCTAGCGTCAATCGGCCCGCCACCCGGTGGGACTACCACGCTCGCCTGCGCCTCCGTCCGTCCCAAGGTCACCCGGTCAGCCCGGATTGCCGCAAGCTGCCCGTGCTGAAACTGTGCGTAACCCTCAACCGACAGGTTCGGCCCGCTCACGCGGATCGGATCGATCCGTTCCAGCTGGTCATGATTCAGCAACAGGTCGAAATCCGCAATCGCCGGCACCCCCTCGGACTTCCGCCATCCCAGTGGCGCGATACCGAGCCCTGCCCCGCCTAAGTCAACCTGCGCCGCAACGTGACCGACCCCGTTGCGCTGCTCGGTCAGTGTGGCCGATACCGGCAGAGAGCCTGTGACAAATTCGCCGGCATCCAGCCCGTACGCCGCAAGCCGCCCGGCATCCACCACGGCCGAAATCTTGACAGTCCGCAGCACCTGAGTCGGCGGGCCGCCGCGGAAGTCCATTGCAGCACCGATCCGTGCAGGCAGATTGTTCAACGCGGCCTGCCCGTCCATAGTCAGCCCTTTATTGTCGGCCGCCAGCCCGAACGTCCCACCGCTCAGCGTCTGCCCAGCCATTACGTCGCTCAACCTAAGGCCGCTAACCTGGCCGTGGGCTCTGATCCTCACTTGATCCATCGTAACGTGCGCGGTCATCGGCACAGCGATCTTCACCATACCCTCGAACTGCCCCGCCGGATCGCGCACCACCACCCCGCCGCGCGACAGCAAATTCAGCTTCGGGTCATTCAGCAGCGCCACCAGCCCTGGCACGCTGCCCGCAATGCTCAGATCCAGAAAGGCGGTCTGTTCATGCTGTTCCAACCCTGTGATCCGCACGTTCGAGCGCCGATAAACAAGCCCCGGCCCACCCGGCACCTCCGGCGCCTGGCGTGCGCCTGCGATGGTGACCTCCAGCGCGTCCGGGTTAAGCAACTGCAGAGACCCACTCCCGTCGACAGCGGGCGGCATTGGCCGCAGCCAGTGCACAGTCAACCCTTCGCCGCGAGCGGTCCCGGAAGCCTGCGTGATACGCATATCGCTCAACCCCGGGTCAGCCGACAGGCTGAACTCGAAATGGCCATCGCGCGCCACGCCATCGGTAATGTTTGCAACCACCCACCGGCGTGCGTCCTCGGCAAGCCCTGGCGGCCATAAAGCCGCGAGGTCCACAAACCGCACTGCATCGACGTTCAGGCTGAAATCTGCCTCCATCCGGTCCTTCTCGGGCCGCACGTTCCCCGCGGCCGTCACCGTCACGGGCGGAGCAAAACCCGGCGGCGACAGCACGACCTGCGCCTCATCAACCTCCACACCCTTGGGCGTCCCGTGCAGCCGGACAGAAGCCGACGCAACCGCCAGCCGGAGGCCATTGATCTCCGCCTCGCCCGCCCCTGCATGCACCGCCAGATCGAAGCCGGTCACCGCCAGATCAGGATCTACAACGACGCGCCCCCCACCGCTCAGAACCATACGCACATTGTCCAGAAACCTGAGCTCGGGCCGCAGGCCAGCGAGCGCCGCAGGCATCACCCTACCAACCCGGAATGCCGCCTCCGCGCCATGCCGCCCGGGCGGAATAGTCGCCGCGCCGCTGATCGGCACCGTCTCGTTACCAAGCCGCAGGTCCACCTCCGCGCGCGCCTGCACGCCGCCCTGCGCCCCCCGCACCAAATCGAAATTGGCCTGCGGCACATGCCATGCCCGGTGCGAGGAATCCTCCTGGATCGTCAGGTGCGCATCGCGGATGCGGATTTCCTCTAGCTCGCGCAAGGCCACAATGGGGCCGCCCGTCTGCCGTACCGGGCCGCCGAGTTCCTCGATAACGGGAGCCAGCATCGGCACGGCATCACGTGCACCGCTCCCGGCTGAGCCCAGGAAAACGCTCGGCATCCCGCTACCGACCCGCCGCACCGTAATGGTCGGCTGTTCCACCTCGACGCGCCGCAGCTCGATCCGCCCGGCCAGCAACGGTAGTAAAGCCACGGTCACCCGCGCGCTGGGAACTGTAATGCCGCTGGCCGGCCGGCTCGGATCAGAGAGCGTAACTCCCGTCAGACGAAGGTCGAATGGCGAGCCAAGCCCCTTCTCGAACCCTTCCCACGCCAGCGCGGCCGACTGTATCCCCACCCGGCCCGGCGCGATCTCGCGGTTCAGGCGGCTCTGAAGCTGCACTGCCAACCAAGGCAAGTCGAGCGGCCCCTGCGATAGCCGCCAGGATAGCGCCCCCGCTCCCAGCGCCGCAATGAGCACCAAGCCCAACAGGACCTCCAGGAGACCATGGATCGCTCCATGGATGTGCCGCCCGATTCGCAGTTGCGCCCACCCCCTCGCGCAACCTACCTTGCCCTCTCTCCGCGCTAAAGGACCCTTCGCGAACACGCGTCTGGATCATCGCAAGCCTGCCGGGGCTCCCGTCGCGCTCCGCATAATAATGGGAACCCGCCCTGCGGGGTGGTACAGCGCACGATGACCCCAATATCCTGGGGTCACCCCGGAGTTTTCCACAACTTTTTGTGGCTGTCCCAATTTGTTCTGTTGAGTCCGGCCAATTGAACCTACTACCATATTTTGCGTCGGACCCGAAGGAGACACCAAAATGGAGTGGACAGAGGAAACCGTTATGCGCCTGCGCGCCCTCTGGGAGGAAGGTCTGTCCACTGCCGAAATAGGCCGCCGGCTCGGCATGACGAAAAATGCTATCGTCGGCAAGGCGCATCGGCTGGACCTACCGGCTCGTCCGTCTCCGATTCGCCCCAGCACCGGCGAACGCCCCCCTCGCGCGCCCCGTGTCCGCCGCAGCCCCGGCCCGACGCTGCCCCCCCTTGCCAGCGTACGCCCGCAATCGATTGCCCCCACACGAGCCGCGCCAGCCGAGTACCACGCCGCGCCAACTCCGCGCCTACAGGCTGTCCCACCCCCACGCTACGGGCGCGTAATCACCTGCTGTTGGCCGATCGGCGAGCCGGGCACCAAGAGTTTCCGTTTCTGCGACAGCCCCTCGGTTCCTGGCAAACCGTACTGCGAAGAACACGCCGCCCGCGCCTACGTGAAAATCCGCGATCGCCGCGAGGACGCGGCATAGCCGCCAACTTCATCCCCAGCACTCAGTCCGCGATGGCGGCAAAGCCCGCCATCCGCGACTTCCGCCGCCGCGACTGAGCCGGTCGTGGTCGGCCCTTGTCCTGGGGCGTAACCCCGTAGGCGCCAAAATACCCCCGCCATCCCCCGGAGCCCCTAGACTCCTGCCTCGCTTTCCCCTATGTCCCCGCCCCTTCACGGAACGCGGGAGAGTCCTTGAGCGGTCTCGTTTGTACCGCGGTCCTTGGTCCACCACGCAACACGAGCACCAGGGATGGCAAAGAAAATCGTCGGCTACATCAAACTGCAGATCCCGGCAGGAAAGGCCAATCCCTCTCCGCCTGTTGGCCCCGCGCTCGGGCAGCGCGGGCTCAATATCATGCAGTTCGTCAAGGACTTTAACGCCCAGACCGCGAACATGGAGCCGGGCATGCCGGTCCCCGTGGTCATTACGGCGTACGCCGACCGCACCTATACGTTCATTACCAAGACTCCACCCAACACCTATTTTCTGAAGAAGGCCGCTGGGATCGAAAAAGGCACCAGCGCCGCCGGCAAAACGGCTGCGGTGGGTCGCGTCACCACGACGCAACTCCGTGAAATCGCCGCGCAGAAAATGAAGGACATGAACGCCACCGATGTCGAAGCCGCGGTCCGCATGCTGGCCGGTTCCGCTCGCTCGATGGGCCTTACGGTAGTGGAGGGCTGAGCGATGGCCAAAGTCGGCAAGCGGCTCAAGGCCGCCTACACGGCCCTTGATCGCTCCAAAGCCTACACCCTCACGGATGCGGTTCGGCTGGTCAAACAGAACTCCAAGGCCAAGTTCGACGAGACCATCGAAATGTCAATGAACCTCGGCATTGATCCTCGCCACGCCGACCAGATGGTGCGCGGCCTGATCAGCCTGCCCAACGGCACCGGCAAGACCGTCCGGGTCGGTGTGTTCGCCCGCGGTCCGAAGGCCGAGGAAGCACAGGCCGCCGGAGCGGATATCGTTGGCGCAGAGGACCTTGCGGAAAAGGTCCAGGCGGGAGAAATCAACTTCGACCGCTGCATCGCGACCCCGGACATGATGGGGGTCGTGGGGCGGCTGGGTAAGATCCTCGGCCCGCGCGGCCTGATGCCCAACCCTCGGCTCGGGACGGTCACGATGGACGTCCGCGGCGCGGTGCAGGCCGCGAAGGGCGGCCAGGTCGAATACCGCGCCGAAAAGGCCGGTATCATCCACGCAGGGATCGGCAAAGCGAGCTTCAATGATGAGAAGCTGGTCGAAAACGCCCGCGCCCTAGCCGATGCCGTGATCAAGGCGAAGCCGGCCGGAGCCAAGGGCACCTACCTCAAATCCGCTGCCCTCAGCTCCACCATGGGGCCGGGCCTGAAACTGGATGTAACGACGCTGAGCGGCTGAATTAACCCAATACGCCGCTTCGGCCAGTCGGCCGGGCGGTGGGCAGGGGCCAAAAGCCCCGAACCTGTCCGAGACCGCACGTCCCCTCCGGGTTAATGGGCCACCTAATGGAGCCCGCGCGCGAGAGACAAGGACAGGCGAACCCGGGCCGCGAGGTCCAGAGCAGCAACCCGCCCGAGGCGGTCCACACGCCCCGGGCCTGTGTGACGGAGGTAGAAATGGACCGCACGCAAAAGCGGGAATTCGTCGCCGGGCTCGCTCAGGTGTTCGCCGAGACGTCGATGGTCGTGGTGACCCGCAACCAGGGTCTGACCGTGGCCGAAGCGACCGATCTGCGCCGCCGGATGCGCGCCGCGGGTGCCACCTTCAAAGTGGCGAAGAACCGCTTGGCCACCCGTGCCCTCGACGGCACCCGATTCGAAGTCGCTCAAGCCCCTGCTCAAGGGACCGACCGCTCTCGCCTGGGCGAATGATCCAGTCGCCGTGGCGAAGGCAACCGTCGAGTACAGCAAAACCAACGAGAAGCTCGTCCTTGTGGGCGGCGCCCTCGGCCCGCGCACCCTCGACCCCGACGGGGTCAAGGCGCTTGCTGAGCTGCCCCCGCTGGAGATGCTTCGCGCCGGTCTTATCGGCCTGATCTCGAGGCCAGCAACCCGGGTCACAGGCACGCTACAGGCCTCGGCCGGCCAGTTGGCCCGGGTGTTCGGCGCCTATGCCCGCAAAGCAGAACAGCAGCCCGCGTAGAGCTGGCCGGTAAATCCACCTTGAATGGAACCACAGATCGTCTAAGTAAAGGAACTCGCAGAAATGGCTGACCTACAAAGACTGGTAGAAGAGCTCTCCAGCCTCACGGTGCTCGAAGCGGCAGAACTTTCCAAGCTGCTCGAGGAGAAGTGGGGCGTCTCTGCCGCCGCGCCGGTAGCGGTTGCGGCTGCACCGACCGCAGGTGGAACAGGTGGCGCAGCCGCGGCCCTGGTTGAGGAGCAGACGGAATTCACCGTCATCCTGAGCAAGGCCGGAGAGAAGAAGATCAACGTGATCAAGGAGATCCGCACGATCACAGGCCTCGGTCTGAAGGAAGCCAAGGACTTGGTGGAAGGCGCGCCCAAGACGGTCAAGGAGGCTGTCAGCAAGGATGAAGCCGCCAAGATCCGCAAAATGCTCGAGGATCAGGGCGCATCCGTGGAGGTTAAATAGACGAAGGCTTGATACGGATCATCTCTCACCCCGGCCGCCACGGCGGCGCGGGAACATAGCGGGCAGGGCCGAAAGGCCGGCACGGGCGGAGGCGAAGTCGCTTCCGCCCGTAAACCCGTTTGACTTTACGCTTGTGCAGTCCGGGGCGGTCCGGGGCGGCACGGCGGGTACACCAGCATAAAGGACCGGAGACAGAATATGGTCCCGTATGGGACTGTTCGGGTAGTAGAGGCAAGCAGGTATTCGATGAACGCGATCTCCAGGCCGGTTACCAGACACAAGCGAATCCGCCGCAGCTTCGGGCGCATACCCGAAGTGGCCGCCATGCCCAATCTGATCGACGTGCAGCGTGCCAGCTACGAGACGTTCTTGCAAATGCACGTCCGTCCCGACAGCCGGACCAATACCGGGCTGCAGGAAGTCTTCCGCTCGGTCTTCCCGATCGACGACTTCGCCGGCCGGGGGCGGCTGGAGTTCGTCAACTACGAGCTCGAGGACCCGAAATACGACGTGGAGGAATGCATCGCGCGCGGCCTGACCTATGCAGCCCCGCTCAAGGTCATCCTGCGGCTGATCGTCTGGGACGTGGACGAGGATACCGGCGCCCGATCCATCCGCGACATCAAGGAACAGCCCGTTTACATGGGCGACATGCCGCTGATGACAGACAACGGCACCTTCATCATCAACGGCACCGAGCGCGTCATCGTCTCCCAGATGCACCGCTCTCCAGGCGTGTTCTTCGACCACGATAAGGGCAAGACCCACTCCTCGGGCAAGTACCTGTTCGCCGCGCGTGTCATCCCCTATCGTGGCTCCTGGTTGGACTTCGAGTTCGATTCGAAGGATCTGATCTACGTGCGCATCGACCGCAAGCGGAAGCTGCCTGTCACCACGCTGCTCTATGCGCTGGAGAGCAGGGCGACAGAGGAGCTACGGAAGGCGCGCGCCGCGAAGGGCGAGGAAGTGGACGCCGCCGAGATCCGCGGCATGGATGCCGAAGAAATTCTCAACTACTTCTACGGCCAGGTCGTCTTCGACCATACCCCGAAGGGCTGGGCACGTCCGTTCGAGCCGGAAGCCTTCCGCGGCGCCAAGTTGCTCGAACCGCTGATCGACGCTGCCACCGGCGAGGTCGTTGCCGAGGCTGATTCCAAGCTCACCGCCCGTCAGGCCCGCAAGATCGCCGAGACCACCAAGGAAGTACTGGTCGGCCGCGCTGACCTGCTCGGACGCTATGTGGCCGAGGATCTGGTCAACCTGGAGACGGGCGAGATCTACGCTGAAGCGGGCGAAGAGTTAGTCGAAGCCCGCCTTGCGGCGTTGGAGCAGGCAGGCATTACCCGCCTGCCGACGCTCGCGATTGATCAGCAGAACGGGCCCTGGATCCGCAACACCCTCGCGGTCGATAAGAACACCAATCGCGAGGAGGCGCTGATCGATATCTATCGGGTCATGCGTCCGGGCGAGCCACCCACCCCGGAGACCGCGGAGGCTTTGTTCCGCGGTCTGTTCTTCGATCCTGATCGCTATGACCTATCCGCCGTCGGCCGGGTGAAGATGAACATGCGGCTTGGTTTCAGCATGGGCGAAGTTCCCGACGATGTTCGCGTACTCCGCAAAGAAGATCTGCTCCGCACGATCAAAATCCAATCGGAGCTCAAGGACGGCCGCGGCCAGATCGATGACATCGATAATCTGGGTAACCGGCGCGTCCGCTCGGTCGGCGAGCTGATGGAGAACCAGTACCGCGTCGGCCTGCTGCGGATGGAGCGCGCTATTCGTGAGCGCATGGGTTCGGTGGATATCGACACGGTCATGCCGCACGATCTGATCAATGCCAAGCCGGCGGCGGCGGCGGTGCGGGAGTTCTTCGGCTCTTCCCAGCTCAGCCAGTTTATGGATCAGACCAATCCGCTATCGGAGGTCACGCATAAGCGGCGCCTGTCGGCCCTGGGCCCCGGTGGCCTGACCCGCGAGCGCGCCGGATTCGAAGTCCGCGACGTGCATCCCACGCACTATGGCCGCATCTGCCCGATCGAAACCCCGGAAGGGCCGAACATCGGCCTGATCAACTCGCTGGCGACCTACGCCAAGGTCAACAAGTACGGGTTCATCGAAACGCCGTACATGCTCGTCAAGGGCGGACAGGTCCAGCGCGAACCGCGGTATCTCTCCGCCATGGAGGAGGAGCGCTTGGTCGTTGCCCAGGCGGACGCCCCCATGGACGATAAGGGCCACTTCACCCAGGACCTTGTCTCCGTGCGCAAACAGGGTGATTTCCGCCTTGTCCCGCCCGAGCAGGTCACTGCGATCGACGTGTCGCCGAAGCAGCTCGTTTCGGTGGCCGCCGCCCTCATTCCCTTCCTGGAGAATGACGACGCCAACCGCGCGCTGATGGGATCGAACATGCAGCGCCAGGCGGTGCCACTGATCCAGGCGGATGCGCCGCTGATCGGCACCGGCATGGAGCAGGCTGTGGCCCGGGATTCGGGGGCGACGATCGTGGCCCGGCGGCCGGGGGTTGTCGATCAGATCGATGGCGCCCGCATCGTGGTTCGCGCCACCAACGACGACGGCACCACCAAGGGCGTCGATATTTACCGGCTGCGCAAGTTTATGCGGTCCAACCAATCGACCTGCATCAACCAACGCCCGCTGGTGAAGGTTGGCGACCGTGTGTCCGAAGGTGAGATCATCGCCGATGGTCCGTCCACCGAGCTCGGTGAGCTGGCGCTTGGCCGCAACGTGCTTTGCGCGTTCATGCCGTGGAACGGCTACAACTTCGAGGACTCAATCCTGATTTCCGAACGCATCGCTCGTGACGACGTGTTCACCTCGATCCACATCGAGGAGTTCGAGGTCATGGCGCGCGACACCAAGCTGGGTCAGGAGGAGATCACGCGCGACATCCCCAACGTGGGCGAGGAAGCGCTGAGGAACCTCGACGAAGCCGGCATTGTGTATATCGGCGCCGAGGTGAACCCGGGCGACATCCTTGTGGGCAAGGTCACGCCGAAGGGCGAAAGCCCAATGACGCCGGAGGAGAAACTGCTGCGTGCCATCTTCGGCGAGAAAGCGTCTGACGTGCGCGATACCTCGCTGAAGCTGCCGCCGGGGGTGACCGGCACGATTGTCGATGTGCGCGTATTTAGCCGTCGCGGCGTTGATAAGGACGAGCGTGCAATGGCTATCGAGCGCGCCGAGATCGAGGGCCTGGCCAAGGACCGTGACGACGAGAGAGCCATTCAGGAGCGTTCGTTCCTCAACCGGCTACGCGAGAAGCTGCTGGGTCGCAAGGCCTCCGGCGGGTTCAAGGGGGTCAAGTCCGGGACCGTTATCACCGAGGAGGTGCTGGCCGAGCATCCCCGCGGCGCCTGGCGCCATATCGGCGTTCAGGACGATGCGGTGATGGCCGAGATCGAAACCCTCAAGCGCGAATACGATGCGGCGGTGGCCCGGCTGCAGGCACGCTTCGATAGCAAGGTCGAGAAGCTGCAGCGCGGCGACGAACTTCCGCCGGGCGTGATGAAGATGGTCAAGGTCTTCATCGCGGTGAAGCGCAAGCTGCAACCGGGCGACAAAATGGCCGGCCGTCATGGCAACAAGGGCGTCGTCTCCAAGGTGGTTCCGGTCGAGGACATGCCCTTCCTCGAAGACGGGACGCCCGTAGATATCGTGCTGAACCCTCTCGGGGTGCCTTCGCGCATGAATGTCGGTCAGATCCTGGAGACGCACCTGGGTTGGGCCTGTGCCAATCTGGGCCGTCAGATCGGTGAACTGGTTGAAGAGTACCAGCGCACTGGGGCGCGCCGCCAAGAGCTGCTCGATAAGCTGCGCGATGTGTACGGAGAGGAGACTTTCCGGGACGAGATCGCCGACCTTGATACGGAGCAGCTTGTTGAGCTGGCGAACAATCTGAGGAAGGGTGTTCCCATCGCGACGCCGGTGTTCGACGGCGCTCGGATGTCGGACATCGAGGGCATGCTGGCTCGCGCCGGGCTGGATACCTCCGGCCAGGTCACACTGGTCGATGGGCGCACCGGAGAGCCGTTCGAGCGCAAGGTGACGGTGGGCTACATCTACATGCTGAAGCTGCACCACCTGGTGGACGACAAGATCCACGCGCGCTCGATCGGGCCGTACTCGCTGGTTACTCAGCAACCGCTGGGCGGCAAGGCGCAGTTCGGCGGCCAGCGTTTCGGCGAAATGGAGGTCTGGGCGCTGGAGGCTTACGGCGCAGCTTACACCCTGCAGGAGATGCTTACCGTGAAGTCCGACGACGTATCGGGACGTACTAAGGTTTATGAGGCAATCGTGCGCGAACAGGACAGCTTCGAGGCCGGTATCCCGGAAAGCTTCAACGTGTTGGTGAAGGAGCTGAAGTCGCTCGGGCTGAATGTCGAACTCGACAGCCAGGCTGCTTGAGTCTGCAAACTGAAGCACAGGGGTGCGGAGCCACCAAGGGACTCCGTGCTTCCTTGTCTCCGTGATGAATCTTTTCGACCCCTTCGGAGGGTGAAGTAGGCATGAACGAACTATTGAAGATCCTCGGCCAGACCGGCGAGGCGATGACTTTCGATCAGATCAAGATCCAGATCGCCTCCCCGGAGCAGATCAGAAGCTGGTCTTACGGCGAAATCAAGAAGCCCGAGACCATCAATTACCGCACCTTCAAGCCGGAGCGGGACGGCCTGTTCTGCGCCCGAATTTTTGGCCCGATCAAGGACTACGAGTGCCTGTGCGGCAAGTACAAGCGGATGAAGTTCCGTGGCATTATCTGCGAAAAATGCGGCGTCGAGGTGACGCTTGCTAAGGTTCGGCGCGAGCGCATGGGCCATATCGAGCTCGCCTCGCCAGTCGCGCATATCTGGTTTCTCAAGTCGCTCCCCAGCCGCATCGGCCTGATGTGCGACATGACGCTCAAGGAGCTGGAAAAGGTCCTGTATTTCGAGAGCTACGTCGTTCTGGAGCCTGGCACCACCGATCTTAAGATGCACCAACTGCTGAGCGAAGATCAGTTGATGGCTAAGCAGGACGAGTTCGGTGAGGATCAGTTCGAGATCGGCATCGGCGCCGAGGCGGTGAAGAAAATCCTAGGCTCGATTGATCTCGATGCGGAGAAAACCAAGCTGCGTGCGGACCTGCGCGAAACCTCCAGCGAGGCGAAGCGCAAGAAGCTGGTGAAACGGCTGAAGCTGATCGAGGCGTTTGCAGAAAGCGGCGCCAAGCCGGGCTGGATGATTATGGATGTGGTCCCGGTCATCCCGCCCGAGCTGCGCCCGCTGGTTCCGCTCGACGGCGGCCGGTTTGCGACTTCGGACCTCAACGATCTTTATCGCCGGGTGATCAACCGCAACAACCGTCTGAAGCGACTTATTGAGCTGCGCGCGCCCGATATTATTGTGCGCAACGAGAAGCGGATGCTGCAGGAATCGGTCGATGCGCTGTTTGACAACGGCCGCCGCGGCCGCGCCATTACGGGCGCTAATAAGCGGCCGCTGAAGTCGCTTTCAGACATGCTGAAGGGCAAGCAGGGCCGGTTCCGACAAAATCTGCTTGGCAAGCGCGTCGATTACTCCGGCCGTTCGGTGATCGTGGTTGGACCTGAACTGAAGCTGCATCAGTGCGGCCTGCCCAAGAAGATGGCGCTAGAGCTGTTCAAGCCGTTCATTTACGCCAAGCTGGAAAAGTATGGTCACGCCACCACCATCAAGGCCGCCAAGCGCATGGTGGAGAAAGAGCGTCCGGAGGTCTGGGATATCCTGGAGGAAGTGATCCGGGAACACCCTGTGCTATTGAACCGCGCGCCGACGCTGCATCGCCTGGGCATCCAGGCCTTCGAGCCAGGTACCTGATCGAAGGCAAGGCGATACAACTTCATCCACTGGTCTGCACCGCCTTCAACGCGGACTTCGACGGCGACCAGATGGCCGTACACGTGCCGCTCTCACTCGAAGCTCAGCTTGAGGGTCGCGTGCTGATGATGTCCACCAACAACATCCTCAGCCCGGCCAACGGCAAGCCGATCATCGTCCCGAGCCAGGATATTGTGCTTGGTCTCTATTACCTGTCGCTTGAAGGCCCCGAATACCGGGCGGTCGAGGATAAGGACGCTCCGGCTTTCGGCACCATTGGTGAGATAGAGCAGGCGGTGTTCTTCAATGCGATCGGGTTGCACGATAAGATCAAGTCTCGCTGGGAGACTATCGATGCGATGGGCAACCAGGTGCGAGAGGTCGTGGTCACCACGCCCGGCCGCATGATTATCGCGCAGATCCTGCCGAAGCATCCGAACGTGCCGTTCAGCCTGGTGAACAAGCAGCTCACGAAGAAGAATATCTCCGACGTGATTGACGCAGTGTATCGCCACTGCGGGCAGAAGGAGTGTGTGATCTTCGCTGACCGGCTGATGGGGTTGGGCTTCGGCCAGGCTTTCAAGGCCGGCATTTCCTTCGGTAAGGACGATCTGATCATTCCGAAGGAGAAAGAGGAGCTAATCCATCGGACCACTGCCGAGGTGAAGGAGTTCGAGCAGCAGTACCAGGATGGCCTGATCACTGCCGGCGAACGCTACAACAAGGTGGTTGATGCTTGGTCGCGGTGCACCGACGAGGTCGCCGGCGCGATGATGAAGGAGATCAGCAAGCAGGAGTTCGGAAAGCCCATCAACTCCGTCTGGATGATGTCCCACTCCGGCGCGCGTGGCTCCCCTGCTCAGATGCGTCAGCTCGCCGGCATGCGCGGCCTGATGGCCAAGCCGTCGGGGGAGATCATCGAGCAGCCGATTATCTCCAACTTCAAGGAGGGTCTCACCGTCCTTGAGTACTTCAACTCGACCCACGGTGCCCGGAAGGGTCTCGCGGACACCGCGCTGAAGACGGCGAACTCCGGCTACCTGACCCGGCGTCTGGTGGATGTCGCGCAGGACTGCATCATCGTCGAGGAAGATTGCGGCACCGAACGCGGCCTCACCGTCCGCTCCGTTATGGACGGCGGCGAGATTGTTTCCTCCCTCGCCGATCGCATCCTGGGCCGCACATCGGCCGAGGACATTCTCGACCCGGTCTCTAACGAAATCATCGTGCCGCGTAACACGCTGATCGAGGAAGAGGCGGCCGATCGGATCGAGCAGGCTGGTGTGGAGTCCGTGCGCATCCGTTCGGTGCTGACCTGCGAGTCGCACATGGGCGTGTGCGCGCACTGCTACGGCCGCGATCTCGCCCGTGGCACGCCGGTCAATATCGGTGAGGCTATTGGCGTGATTGCTGCGCAGTCCATCGGCGAACCGGGCACGCAGCTTACCATGCGAACCTTCCACATCGGCGGTGCGGCCCAGCGCGGTGCAGAGCAGTCCTCGGTCGAAGCGAGCCACGACGGGGTTGTCACTCTGAAAAACCGCATCGTTGTCTTCAACAGCCAGGGTGTTCCGGTGGTGATGTCGCGCAACTGCGAAATCATCCTGTCCGATGATAAGCAGCGCGAACGCGCCCGCTTCCGCGTGCCCTACGGCGCGCGGTTGTTGGTGGACGACAACGCTCACGTCACGCGCGGTCAGAAGCTGGCGGAATGGGATCCGTACACGCTGCCCATTATTACCGAGCAAGCGGGCAAGGTGGAGTACCTCGACCTGATCGAGGGGATTACCTTGATTGAACGTATGGACGAGGTCACGGGTCTCACGGCTAAGGTTGTCGTGGATTACAAGCAGCCGTCGAAGACTGTCGATCTGCGCCCGCGCCTGCAGCTTAAGGACGAGCGGGGTCAGGTTGTGCAGCTCGCGAATGCGACGGATGCCCGCTACTTCCTGGCGCCAAACTCCATCCTCTCGGTGGAGAATGGAGCCCAGGTCGCGGCCGGTGATGTGCTGGCGCGCATTCCGCGCGAGGGCAGCAAAACCCGTGACATCACCGGCGGCCTGCCGCGTGTCGCCGAGCTGTTCGAGGCCCGCCGGCCGAAGGACCATGCGGTTATCGCGGAGAACGACGGCCGTGTGGAATTCGGGAAGGATTACAAGGCCAAGCGCCGGATTATCGTTAAGAACGACGAGACCGGCGAGGAAACCGAGTACCTGATCCCGAAGGGCAAGCACGTGTCGGTGCAGGAAGGCGACTTCGTCCGCCGCGGCGATCCACTGGTCGATGGTCCGCGCGTCCCGCACGACATTCTCAAGGTGCTGGGGGTCGAGGCTCTATCGGAATACCTCGTGAACGAAATTCAGGAGGTCTATCGGCTGCAGGGCGTGAAAATCAACGACAAGCACATCGAGGTCATCGTGCGGCAGATGCTGCAGAAGGTGGAAATCCTCGATCCGGGCGACACGACGTTCCTGATCGGCGAGCAGGCAGACCGCATGGAGTTCGATGCGGTGAATGCGAAGCTCGGTAAGGAGGAGCGCCCCGCGGTTGCCATGCCGGTACTACAGGGCATCACCAAGGCGAGCTTGCAGACCAACAGCTTCATCAGCGCGGCCTCGTTCCAGGAGACGACGCGTGTGCTGACCGACGCGGCGACCAACGGGAAGACCGACACGCTGATGGGGCTGAAGGAGAACGTGATCGTCGGGCGCCTGATCCCGGCGGGAACGGGCGCGGTGATGAACCGTCTGCGGGCAATTGCGGCCGGGCGCGATCAGCGCGTTCTGCCGCCGCCCGAACCGGTGCGGGAGAAAGCGGCCGCGGAATAAGCGGTTCGCTGCTTATCGGAAGCCGGTGGCACGTATGTGCCGCCGGCTTTTCTTTTGCGGGAGATCGATGCACTTTGGCTTCCAAAGGGAGCTTCAGGGATGAAACGAAGGGACGTCCTCGGCTATGGCGGGGCTTTGCCGTTTGTGAACGGCATCGTTCCTGCGGCGGCGGGAAACAGCGCTTTCACCCACGTTCGTCCTCGCGATACCGCATGGCCCGACGCGGCAAGTTGGGAGCGGTTGAACCGCGGCGTCGGGGGCCGTCTGATCAAAGTAAAGCCGCTTCTGGCGGGCTGCGGGAATGTAAACGATGCGGCATGCCAGAAAGAGCTACAGGCGCTGAGGAACCCGTACTATGTCGGCGATCAACCTGCCGGAACGCAATCCGTCGGATGGATTGATGCGTGGATGACAGCACCCAGCATTTATGCCGCAGCCGCCAGGACGACGGCCGATGTGGTAGCGGCGGTCAATTTCGCTCGTGAGAACCGGCTCCGGCTCGTCGTCAAAGGCGGAGGTCACAGTTATCAGGGAACCTCGGACGCGGCTGATTCATTGCTAATCTGGACCCGTGCCATGAACGACATCACCCTGCACGATGCGTTCGTCGGTCAGGGGTGTGAGGGCAAGCAGCAACCGCAACCGGCGGTCAGCGTCGGAGCAGGATGCGTGTGGATGCACGTTTATGATGCGGTGACGACGAAGGCAGGGCGCTATGTTCAGGGCGGTGGTTGCGCGACGGTCGGAGTGGCGGGCCTTGTCCAGAGTGGCGGCTTCGGTAGTTTTTCGAAGAATTTCGGGACGGCCGCCGGCGGACTGCTGGAGGCCGAGGTTGTCACCGCTGATGGCCAGGCACGCGTTGTCAACGCTTGCACCAATCCTGATCTGTTTTGGGGTATCAAGGGCGGTGGTGGTGGCAGCCTCGGTGTCGTCACGCGGCTTACTTTGAGGCTGCGTGAGTTACCGGCCGTGTTCGGCGTCGTTGGCGTGACAATCCGGGCTGCATCGGATGCGGCGTTTCGGCGACTGGTCGGCCAGTTTGTCAATTTTTATACCGATAACCTGCTGAATGCCCATTGGGGTGAGAGCGTCACCTTCGACCCCGACAACACGTTAACCGTGACGATGGTTTTCCAGGGATTGGATCGGGCGCAGGCAAGGAACATCTGGCAGGCGTTCTTCAACTGGGTGGCCGGCTCGCCCAAGGACTGTACCGTCACCCGGCCGATCTTCATTCGCGGGGCCCCGGCGCGCGACTGGTGGAATGGTGAGTTTCTGAAGAAGAACGTGCCGAACCGGGTAGTGGCTGATCAACGTCCGGGCGCCCCGGAGGCAAACATTTGGTTTGCCAGCCAGAACACCGAGCTCGGCGCGTTCTGGCATGGCTATCAGTCGGTGTGGTTGCCCGCCTCGCTGCTGCAAAAGGATCAGCAGAGCCGATTTGCCGACGCCCTGTATGCAGCGACCAGGCATGCGCTTGTCATGCTGCATTTCAATAAGGGACTTGCGGGCGCGAACGCGGCGGATGTGGCCGCGGCGAAGGACACCGCCATGAATCCGGCAGTGCTGGATGCGTTTGCCCTAGCGATCACCGGCGGTGGAGTTGCGCATGCCTATGGCGCTCTCGTCGGCCAATCGCTCGATCTGGCGGCGGCGCGCAAGGACGCTGCGGCCATCGACAGAGCAGGCACCGAGCTGCGTAAAGTGGTGCCGAACGCCGGATCCTATGTGTCAGAGAGCAATTTCTTCGAAGACAACTGGCAGCGCTCCTTCTGGGGGTTTAACTACCCACGGCTTCTCGCGGTGAAGAAAAAATACGATCCTGATGGCTTGTTCTTCGTTCACCACGGCGTTGGCAGCGAGGATTGGAGTGCCGATGGGTTTACTCGGCTGACGTGAGGGGCTCAAATCACCTCGAACAAACCGCCCACTTGCCGAGCAGCGCCGCCCGAACAATCGCCTGTCCCCGTTCACGCTGCGCCGCACTCGGCCCAATCATCCGCGCCATTGGGCTACCGGAGACCGACCTGGCGCCCCCAGCACCTCGATGTGCAGGCTCGCGCCCTCTACTCCCCAATCACCAGCAGAGCGCCACGGATCCGCGCGGCCCGGAACTGCCGCGTGAACAGCAGGCACGCCGCCGCCATCCAGGCCGCGTTCAGTCCGAACGCCAACGCCAGTTCGTCCCATCGCACCACATGCGCGCCCAACACCGCGCGCATTCCCTCGAACACGTGCGAGGCAGGGACGAACCACGCGATCACTTGCATCGTATGGGGCATTACCGCTACCGGATAGAACACTGCCGCAAACGGTGTAAGTCCGAACAGCAGCGACCATGCCAGGGTCTCGGCGCCCGAGCCGTGCCTCAAAATCAACGAAACGACGCCTAATGCCACCCACCACCCCATTATAATCAGATTGGCAAAAAACAGCACCAGCACTGGCCCCAATGCGAATAGGTTGAACGCGTACAGCAGGTAAGCGATGCCGATGGCTGGCAGCACGCCCGCGCTCATCCGGATGACCGACATTGTCAAAAGCGCCGCCACCAACTCCCACGGCCGCAGGGGAGAGACAAACAGGTGTCCCAGGTTCCGCGACCACATCTCCTCCATGAACGAAATCGCCACCCCCATCTGGCTGCGCAGTGCCACTTCCCACAGCAGCACGCCACCGAGCAGCGTCGCGGCCGCCAGAGCCGCCCGAGACGTGCCCATTCGTGCCGCGATAAAAGTCGCGGTAAATCCCCAGATCAACATCTGCAGCACCGGCCAGTACGCCAGCTCCAGCAGCCGCGGCCAGGAATGGCGGTAAAGCGCAAGGTGCCGGTATAATAGCCCCCAGATCCGCCGCGCCGATCCGCTCATATCGGCCAGCCTTCCGGCTGACCGGTAAGCCTTATGCTGCGCGGGATCATGCCGCGGCCTCCGCACCCGTGCGCCGGTTGCGCGCGATATCCAGGAACACTTCCTCCATATCGTCTCGCCGGTAACGATCCAGGAGCTCCGCCGGGCTGCCCCGGTCCACGATCCGCCCATTTTTCAGCATCAGGACCGCAGAGCAGAGCCGTTCCACCTCCGCCATGTTGTGCGAGGCGAGCAGGATGGTGCAGCCGCTTTGGGCGCGGTAGCGCTCAAGCCAGGTGCGCACGTAATCGCCCATGTCCGGATCCAGGCTCGCCGTCGGCTCATCCAGGAGCAGAACCTCCGGTCGGTTGATCAGCGCCTTCGCGAGGGCCACCCGGGTTTTCTGTCCGGCTGAAAGCTGCCCTGCCGGCCGGCGCAGAAACTCCCCCATTTCCAACTCCTCGGACAGCTCGTTAATCCGGCGTTCCAGTCCCCGAACGCCGTACAAATGGCCGTACACGCGTAGATTCTGCGCCACCGTCAGCCGGTTCGGCAGCGACACATAGGGCGAGGAAAAGTTCATCCGCGCCAGGGCCGCGAATCGTTCCTTCGCCATATCGAACCCTAGCATCCGGATGCTGCCGGAGGTCGGGAGGAGCAGCCCGAGGAGCATGGCGATGGTCGTGGTCTTGCCGGCCCCGTTGCCGCCCAGCAAACCGACCGTCTCCCCTGGTGCCACGGAAAACGAGATCCCATCAACGGCTAGCACCTCACCATACCGCTTGCTCAGGTTATCCACTTCGATCACACGCATTGCCGGCGGGATATGTGCCTCGAGCTACCCGGCGTCAAAGAGAACACCAGATCTTTCCCGCCCTGCTTGCCAGACGCATGATCGCGACCCTTTGCGCAGGAGCCGCCCCGTGCCCAAGCCATTTGTTCTCTCTATCCCCAACGAAGCCATTGAGGACTTGAGGGACCGCATCGCCGCTACCCGCTTTCCTGATAAGGTTCCTGGCGAGCCGTGGGCCTACGGCGCCAGCGTGGACTACGTTCGCGACCTTCTGACCTACTGGCGCACCGAGTTCGACTGGTACGCGCAGGAGAAGGCTCTCAACTCGTTTCCCCAGGTACAAAACGCCTCTGCACGGCATCGATCTGCACTACCTTCACGTCCCTGGCCGAGGCCCCGATCCGATACCGCTGCTTCTCATGCATGGCTGGCCCGGGTCGATGTTCGAGTTCATCGACATCATCCCCAGGTTGACCGATCCCGGTGCGTTTGGCGGTGATCCGCAAGACGCGTTCACAGTGGTTGCGCCGTCCCTTCCCGGTTATGGCCCGTCCTTTACGCCCGGGCAGAAGCAATTCGGCGTCCGTGATATTGCAGACTGCTTCGTGGAGTTGATGACCGGCGTCCTCGGCTACCCTCGTTTCGCCGCCCAGGGAGGCGACTGGGGCGGGTTCATTGCTTCTTGCCTTGGTGTCTTCCACCCGGACAAACTCATTGGCATCCATCTTAACCTGCTCAGCCTGCGCCCGGACCTGCCACCGCCGGCGGACCCCACCGAGGACGAGCGCCGCTACCTAAGTGAAATCGCCCACTGGCTGAAGGAAGAAACCGGGTATCAGTGGATTCAGGGCACCAAGCCCCAGACCCTCGCCTTTGCCCTGAGCGACAGCCCTGCCGGCCTCGCCGCCTGGATTGCAGAGAAATTCCACACCTGGAGCGACAACGACGGCACGATCGAAAGCGCGGTTCCGCGCGACCGTCTGCTGGGCAACATCTCGCTCTATTGGTTCATCGGCTGCATCGGCGCTTCATTTTGGCCATATTACGCGCGCATGCATGGTCCCTGGCCGATCCCGGATGGGAGGACCGTGGATGTCCCCACTGCCTACGCCGCCTTCCCGCGCGAAATCCGCCGCCCGCCCCGCAGCATCGCCGAGCGGACCTACACCGATATCCGCCGCTGGACGGTCATGCCGAAGGGCGGCCACTTCGCTGCCATGGAGCACCCCGCCGTGCTTGCTGGCGACGTTGCGGCTTTCTTTCGCGAGCTACGGCAGCGAGCTCGGTAACTTTGTCTCCCTAACCTGCTCTTTCCACAAACGGCACGGCCCCCTCCGGCCGTGAAAAAATTGCGTCCGGATCAAACTGCCGGATGGCGTGCCGCACAAAGGGGTGCCGCGCGCACGCCTCTTCATCCAGCTCCACGCCCAGCCCGGGCGCGTCCGGTATTCGGATCTCGCTGTTACTGAAAACTAGTGACTCGCGCACAATCTCCTTCCGCCATGGCACATCCACCGCAATTGTTTCCAGGATGCAGAAGTTCGGAATAGTGGCAGCCAGTTGCAGCGTCATCGCATTCATCACCGGACCGGTCGGGTTATGCGGTGCGACCGGCAGGAATCGCGCGTGCGCCATCGCTGCGATCTTCTGCGCCTCCAGCATGCCGCCCACATGCCCCACATCCGGCTGGAGGATGTCCACAGCTCGCTTGTAAATCAGCTCCATAAACCGCTCCGGCTCGAAATACCGCTCCCCGGTCGCGATCGCGACCGGACTGTTCGCGCGCACATCGGCCAGGGCGTCGATGCTTTCAGGCGGAACCGGCTCCTCGAACCAGCGAGGATTGAACCTGGCCAACTCCCGTGCCATCGCAATCGCTGTCGGCACATTGAGGCGCCCGTGTACCTCAATCATCAGGTCGATATCCGGGCCGACCGCTGACCGCACCGCCTCCACAATCTCGACCGTCCGGTTACGCGCTACCCGGTCCATCTCCAGATAGGCGGCGCCGAACGGATCCCATTTCAGCGCCTTGAACCCCATCCCGACCGCCTCGGCAGCCTTGCGCGCGAAATCCTCCGCCGTGCGTGCGCCGGAGAACCAGCCATTTCCGTAGCATCCCACAACATTGCGGTGCCTGCCGCCAAGCAGTTCGTAAACCGGCACACCGGGGGCTTTGCCCTTGATGTCCAACATCGCGGCTTCCATCCCACTTAGCGCGCTGCGCAGAATAACCCCTGTGCGCCAGTACGAATTCCGATGCATGATCTGAATTAAATAGTCGGTCTGGAACGGATCCTTGCCGATCAGGAACTCCCCCAGCTCTTCAAGTGCCGCCACGATCGCCTTCTCATTCCACTCCGCCGTTGCCTCGCCCACCCCCTCGTATCCGGCGTCCGTTCGCAGCTTCACGAAAATAAAATTAGTCCGGTGCGCATCCACCAGGAACGTTTTATAACCGGTAATCTTCATCGTACCCTCCAAGATGAATTACGCGTGAGCGTATGCGAACGGTTGGCCGCACCGTGACAGCACCAGCCCTTGGTCCTAACGTCAATCGCATGATCATCACCGGCCTCGAAACAATCCGTTTCGGCGAGTTTCCCAACCTTCTCTGGCTGCATATACATACAGACCAGGGGCTGACCGGACTTGGCGAGACCTTCTTTGGCCCCCGCGCAGTCGAGGCCTACATCCACGAAACCGCCGCACCTCTGCTTTTGCGCAAACCGGCCCTCGCTATCGATCGCCACGCCCATACGCTGCAGAACCAATATCTCGGCTTCTCCGGCACTGGCGTCGAAATGCGCGCCGCCTCCGCCATCGACATCGCGCTCTGGGACCTCCTCGGCCAGGCGACCGGCCAGCCGATCCATCAAGTGCTTGGCGGTCTTTCCCACGACAAGGTCCGTATCTACAACACCTGCGCCGGCTACCGTTACATCCGCGCCCAAGCCGGGCAGAAAACTGATAATTGGGGGCTCAATCAGCCCGCCGCCGGTCCCTACGAGGACCTCGACGCCTTCCTTCATCGCGCTGGCGAGCTCGCTGAATCGCTGCTCTCACAGGGCATCACCGCCATGAAAATCTGGCCCTTCGATTTCGCCGCTGAGGCAAGCGAAGGCCGCGCCATCTCCCCCGCGGATATGGAAAAGGCGCTCGAACCGTTCCAAAAGATACGACATGCGGTCGGCCTCAAAATGGACATCATGGCCGAGCTTCACTCCCTCTGGACCCCGCCCGCCGCCGAACAGATCCTTCGCGAACTCGCCCCGCTTCATCCCTTCTGGGTCGAAGATCCCATCAAAATGGTCAACCCCGATCTGCTCGCCGGCTTGCGCGCCCGCACGGCTGTACCGATCTGCGCTAGCGAAACCCTGGCGACGCGACGCGCCTTCCGTGAATTCCTGCAGGCCGACGCTACGGACGTGGTGATGCTCGACCTCTCCTGGTGCGGCGGCATCGGCGAAGCCAAGAAGATCGCCACGATGGCCGAGGCATTCGGGCGGCCGGTCGCACCCCACGACTGCACCGGACCCGTCGTCCTCACTGCATCGGTCCATCTTTCTCTGAACTGCCCCAATACTCTCATCCAGGAGACCGTCCGCGCCTTCACGTCTGGCTGGTACACGGAGATCCTTACCAGCCTGCCCCCAATCCGTGACGGTTTCGTGTACCCCATGTCCGGGCCCGGGCTTGGCACCAGATTGCAACCAGAGCGTTTATCGGCATCGGACTGCGAACGTTGCACAACGAAGGCATAGCGCCAGGGACGAACCGCCAAGGGGGCATAATCATGTCAGTCACCGCCCAAGCCGGACCGGCCACGCCGGACCAGGCGGTTATGGACCGCTGGGTCATAGGCTCAATCCTACTCAGGAAACCAATCTTTCCAAGCACTTAGCCCTATAGCGGGTTCCGATCAGAACAGATTGCCGTCTCTGGACAACGTCCTGGACAACACTTTCCTCACCTTCCAAGGCCGGCTCAAACGCATTGCAACTCCGGGCCAGCCATGCACTTGATGGTACTATCGATAGTCCCGTGATCGGGCGGTTGGTCAGCCCGGGCGGAGAGTGTGGGGGGCGAGGAAGAATCAAGGTGCCTAACTAAATAGTCACCACCAGCCCAAAGACCACAATCACCCCAGCGGCCAAGCTGGGCATCACCCAACCCAGCAGGAGAGGCGCGGCACCAACGCCACATCAATGCCGGGCCTCTTGGCCAGGAGAGGAGGTTCGGCGACAAGCTAGTACTCTACGTCCTTGATTTTGTGGAGAGTCTTGAATCGATGACTCCGTAACGACGGAGTCGCATCGTGACCGCGAAACAAATCGCTGTAAAGAAGTACGGGGTCAGGCTCAGCCATGACGAACGTGAGCGGCTGGAGACCATGATCCGTGCCGGCAAGCACCCGGCATGGCGGTTGACCAGGGCGCGGATCTTGTTGAAGGCGGATGCTGCCGAAGGCGGCGACGGGTGGAGTGACAGTCAGATCGCCGCGGCGCTGGATATCAGCGCAGCGACGGTCGCCCGGATCCGCCAGCAGCTGGTGGAGGAGGGGTTCGAGGCAGTGCTGGAGCGTAAGCACTCGCCCGCCTCGGCGAGGCCCTGCATCTTCGATGGAGCCTCGGAGACCAAGCTGATCGCCTTGGGCGTCAGCTCCTCATTGAGCTCGCGCAGATGCCGGATCACGGCGCTGCTGGTGTGATTGAACGCCTTCTGATCAGCAGCGAGCTCATGCTTCTGGGCGATGGACTTGTCCTTCCGATGTCACGGGGAGTGTCTTTACGGGCGCCGAAGCCACCCGGCCAGGCCTCGGCCTGGGGCAGCCGGGACACCGCCGGCGCTCCGGGACGAAGACGGCGAAGCTGGTTCAGGTCAGTCGCAGCAGCAATTCAGAACGACCGAATTTGGCCCAAAAAGAGACTGGCCGCTTTCGGGCGGAATGCGCGGAAAGCAGACCACACCCCCTCCCCTCTGAGAGCGCGGCCGCGGAAGGCGTTTTTCAAACTGAATAGTTGGTTCCCGCTTCCCGCCCGTTCATGGTGAACCTTCTGAGGTCCGAGAAGTTCCTAACTCGATGGTTCCCAATCCATCGTAAAGCACCGAATTGAAGCGGCGAGTTGTTCTCGCGTACCATTGGCTATCCTCGCCACGTTCGGCCGAAGACGCTGGCGCTAATTGATTCAGAAAATACCGTCACCACAATCGCGATGCGCATCGAACCCGGCTCACCTTGATAGCGAGCGCGCATTCGAACCCATTCTCAGGCTGCGCCGCTTCAGAAGCGGAGCCGCGGATCGAACGGCCTCGCTGGAGCGAACTCTCCAGCGATGGCGCGCTCGTGCAGTTCCCGACGCGACGCGCCCGCTCTGCAGGCCGCGAGCATTTTTTCGGGATCGACGCGCGCCATCATTGGACGCGACGTCCTCATGTGTTCGGTCGCTTCTGCATCGTTGCCGTAGTTGTTGACGTGGAGCTCGACGACGTTCTGATCAGGGTCCTCGTAGTAGATCGCTGCATCAAGGCCCTGTCGCCGGGGATCAACGATCCGACGACCGCCGTGCTGGCGATCCGAAGAGGAACAGGCTCCCCGCCACGTTCAGATCGGCTGCCGGCGGCTTCCGCATCACGACGAAGAACGAACCCGCTTACGCGGGAGAGGAGCGCGCGTGAAGGTAGGTGCCGCATGACGGCCAGGGAGGGAGTGTAGTGTAGGCAGGGGCGACGCTCTACGTAGCCAGTGTGGTCGATGCGGATCTTACGAACGCCAATCTCACCGGCCGCCGCACTCGCGTCGCTGAACCTCAAAAAGCAACGGCACCTTGCCGGGCGGCTTTCGGTTGAGCAGCCCATCCGGTCCCTCAGCGTTGAAGCGCAGCACCCAATCCCGAACGGTCTGCAAGCCCACCCCGGCGAGCTCGGCAGCGTCGCCACGCGAGCCGCCATCATAGATTACCGCCAGGGCCAACAGTCGCGGGGTCCCGACGCAGCCGGTGAGCGTCGTAGTCTGCGCGCAGTGGAATCGCCCCCGCCGTGAGTCGCCCTCAAGGCGACTTGGTATTAACGGTAGGCGCAAACTCCCCCGCAGGCGAGGAAACCGGCCAAAAACCCGAGGTGTCGTACAAAGCCCGAGAGGCGGTCACTCCATCTCCGGCGTCATCACGCTGCGGCTAACCCGTTCAGCGCCGTCGGTGTCATCTCGGCCGTTTTGCGGCGAATGTTTGCCCGGCGCGCTCCGGTCATTGCCGAGCCGCGTCGAAGCTCTCTAGCTGCGTAGTCCCCAGCGGCGCGGTCAACGGGATCGGACGACACATAATTTGTTCCAAATCGGATAATTTGTTCCAAATCGGACACCTGCGTCGCGTAACTCGGAGTGCATGGTGGCGACGTATTCGCATGATCCAGGCGGCACTCCTGCAATCTACTTCGTCTTTCTCCGACTCTGAAGACGGGATCGGCTATTCTGGATGATCGTGACTGCTGTTACGTGCGGCGTCAGGAATCGGCGCGGCGGGGTTGTTTAGAATCCGATCTTGTGTTGAAGACGCATGCAACTGCCATTCGGGGGATGCGCTACGTCCCATCGCCGGTCAGAGTTATAGTCACCCGCCGGTTTCTCGCCCGCCCCTGAGGGGTGTCGTTGGACACAACCGGATTGCTATCGCCCATGCCCTGGGCGGACAACAGGTTCGGGTTCACGCCGTGCGAAGCAAGATAGTTCACAACGCTGTGGGCGCGCTTGGACGAGAGGTCGTCGTTGTTCGCGATGCCCATACTCTGCAGCTGTGGCCCGACCGGGGTATTGTCAGTGTAACCGGTCACCACGATCTTCGTGTTCTGCAGTTTGGACAGTATGGGCACCATTCTGTTGAGCACGGGCGAGTCAGACGGAATCTGCCAGCCGCCTGAGGGGAACATGTAGTCGGCGCTAGAGGTCAGGATGACTGAGCCATCTTGCTCGGTCACGACCACGGGTGCGCCGGTCTCTGCATTCCTGAGGTCGTCAGCGAGCCCGCTGAGGTGATTAGAGGCACACCCCGTCAGGACCACTGCGAGCGTTCCAGCGGCTAACAGCAAGGCGGATCTGCGGATCATGCGACTTCTCCTCCCGGTTCGGCTGGAATTATGAAACCAAGTCGAGCTGTTGCAACTTGGTCACCCAGGGCCAGCTCGAATGAAATATAGCAACATTCCCTTAGCGTGCAACGGGGTTTCCGTCTGCCCGGCGGACACCGAGCCACTCAGCCGTATTGACCTGGCTCATCCTGACGGACGGGGAGCACATGATAGCGCGCTATACTTCGGCGGTCCCAGGTCCCTTAGCTTACTCTGGGTGCCACAAGTGGTGCGTCAGCCGTCGCTTTACGCAAGGGATAGTGTTACATGCACTATGTCAGCCTCGCGCTCCATCGTCAGTGGCAGGCCACTGCGTCTTAAGACCGCCAACATCGGGAGATTCCGAGCGAGCACATCAGCTTTCAGATGGGTCAGCTTTCCTTTCCCGGGCAATGTGGACGATGTGTTTCATCAGGAGACTGGCAACTCCGAGGCCTTGATAGTCCTCCTCGACGATAAAGGCCATTTCGGCAACGCCAGCCGAAGGGTCAGCGTCGATCGCGAAATAGCTGGCGCCGCCAATAACCTCCTCTGCGTCTCCCGATCCAATTGTGACCACGAGGGCGACGTTGCAATCAAAATCCGTCTTTATAAGCCGTATCAGCTCAGCATCGCTAATACCTGATTTGTAGCCAAAAAAACGGGTATAAATGGTATCGGGTTCGAGTTTTCCAAAGGCCCGCCGGACCTTGGGACCGTCCTCAGCGCGAGCAGCTCGCAGCGTGACCGCTCTGCCATTTCTGAGAATTTCGCTGAATACGTAGCCTTCCTTGTTCAGCATGTCCTCACCTCCCCGGCCTCGCAATGATCGCACTCTCACCGGCCAGCATGTAGGGAGCCCGCTTCACCCAGGGTGAGCAGCCGGTGCCGGCCGTGCAAGTTTTATCCAGTTCGCGAGTCGTGCGATCTCATCGACATGAGGCCCCCGGGTGAGATCAACATGGCCACCACGAATAAGACCGAAGGACATGGCGCTGTCGAACGTGCTCGCGGTCGGCGCGCCGTTACAGGTCGGCCGGCGGCATCGGTATGCGCAAGGCCCCCTGGATCGGGCCAGTACCAATAAAGCCATTCTCCGATGGCAAGAAAACCTGGACGCCCGCGGGCATGCAGTTCGCCACCAGTGTCGGGATTCCAGTGCCCAGATTAACGAGCATGCCCGAGCGCAATTCCTGGGCAATGCGGCGAGCGATGATCGTCTGAGCATCCACATCCGGGCTCACTGATTAGTGATGGGATAATCCACAAGCGGCGCCGGCGTGATCACGTTGTCAGGCGCAATCAAGCCAACCGGCACGATATGATCGGCGGTGGCGATCACTGTCGCACCCGCAGTCGTTCCCGCCATCCGATTGCGGGACGCATCATAAGCAACTCCTGCTCGGCGGTCATTGATCTAGGTCAATGCCGTGACCCAGGGGGGGGACCTAAGCATGGATCGTGCCTCCGCGATCTACCTAACAACAAGGGATGCGAAGAACCCTATGCGCCTTCCTATGCCGCTGCCTTGCTCCGTTTGCTTACGCAACCGCTTCGGAGCTGGGCGCAACAGGCGACCGCGACCCCCTGCCAAGCCGACGAGCGTGTGGCTGCCGAGAAAAGTGCGCAGGGGCTGGCACTCTCGATCGGCAACACCGTACGTTCACGATCGTAGCGACCGAAGTTGGGGGGCAGTCACGAAGGGCTATGATCGAAGGGCGGGTGAAAGAGAATGGATGGCTTGTCGCCAACCGCCGGGGACCAAATATCGCCTGCAAAGCGATAGTCGTCCCCATCTACATTCCCGTGCCCAGCACTGAGTAAAACCGCCTCCACGCTGAAAAAGACGGGACATGCGGCTCTCCATGGCAATCGATCGGCATACAATCCGGCGTTTTGGGCGTGCCCTCACAGCTCACTTTCTCCGGGACTGCGCCGCGACGACTGTGGGCAAGGAGGACCCAGTACGCTGCACGGATGTTGGGGCCTACGACATTCACGACTGAGCGCAATTACATCGCCGCGGACAGTTCGGCCGCGACCACCACCACGATCTGATCGCCGCGATCCGCAGAAACGGAGGGAGGGCGTCTCAGTAACCAAGGGCGGTACGGGGATCCGGTTCTGCCGTAGCTGCGCCACTCCCGGCCCGCGCCCCCGCACCGATATCTCCGAGCACTGGAACGCTCGAGCCTATAGTTGCCGACGCCGCCCGTTAGAATTTAGTGTTCGGAACGGGTTGCCATAACGGGGCTTCTGCGACACGCGCCTGTAGATCACCGTGCGTATTCCGGTGATCGTGAACATCCGATCCGGCCGATCATGAACACCGCGCGCTCGCCTGCGGCTAAGCAGGCCGCGAGCGACGCATGGTTGGGGTGGCATGGCGATGCCACTGACGGTTGAACAGATCTCATGTCTCCTTGGTGTTGGTCAAGCTGTCGCTGGTTTCGGCCGGCGCCGCGACGGCGTGTCGCTTGCGAAGGCTTGGTCCTTTGAGTTCAATGCGATGGGCTCGATGAATGACGCGGTCCAGTATCGCATCCCCGATCGTGTGATCACCGATCAGCTCGTGCCAGCGGCCGGTGGGGATCTGGCTGGTGATCAGCAAAGAACCTTTCTCGTAGCGGTCATCCACGATCTCCAGCAGATCGCGGCGTTGCTCGGCGCTCAGCGGCTCCGGTCCCCAGTCCTCAATGATGAGCAGGCGGGTGCGTTCCAACATTGCCATCACCCTTGCCAGACGCCCTTCACCGCGGGCCGTGGCCAGTTCGGCGAACAGGCGCGGGGCGCGTCGGTAGAGCACCGAGAAGCCGTCGCGGCACGCTTTGTGACCCAGTGCGCAAGCTAACCACGATTTGCCCACGCCGGATCACCAGGTGCTGACTGGCGCGGATCCACTCGCAGGTAGCAAGTTTTTGGAACAGCGCGCGATCCAGACCACGCGCTGTCCGATAGTCGGTGTCCTCGATTACCGCGCTCTGGCGCAATCGCGCCTGCCGCAGCCGGCGGCCGAGGCGTCTGTTTTCACGGCTGATGGCCTCGCGATCCAACAGCAGACCAAGCCACTCTTCGCGTGAAAGATCATCCGCCGTGGCCGCGGTCTGCATTTCGAGGAACGCGTCGGCCATTGCGGCGAGGCCGAGGCTGCGCAGGCGCTCGGTCAGAGGATGGATCAGCATAAGCATCTCCTTTCTTTCAATGGTAATAACCTGGGCCGCGAATGTTTCGTGGAACATGCCGCGCTGTTCGGCTTCGGCAGGGCCGTTGCCGTCCTGGCGGTTCTTCAGGATGGTTGCCACCGAGCTGTACGAGCGCGTACCCAGCGCCAAGGCGCGCGCACAAGCGGCATCAACACGTTCGGCGCCATAGCTCTTCTGTAACCGCAAGATGCCGATGCAGGAGCGGAACCCTTGCTCCGGATGTGGCCGCGAGCTCAAAATCAGCTCGACCAGCATCGCCGTGTCAATGGCCGCGGCCTCGCGCCGAATCCGTTCATGTGTCCAGTCGCGATAGCGCCGGTGCGAGCTCGGCATGTGATCCGCAACGGTAGTCGGCCGATGCCGCAGGAGGCTACGCAGGTGCGCCGCCACTAGCTTGCCGCGATGGAAGATCTCCACCGTCTTCGTCGTGATCCGCGCCTCAACCTCTTGGCGGAGCAGCCGAAAGGGAACCGAGTAGTAGTGCCGCGCGATCTCGATGTGATAATCCAGATTGACCCGGCAGCGCCTCCATTCCGCGTACTCATACGGCACGCTCGGCAACGCCTGCAGCGCCGGCCGTTCAAGCTGCTCATAAAGCGCCCGCCGGGTCACCCCCCAGCCGCGCATCGGGCGCTCATTCAAATCTGCCAAGAGTTCGCGGATCGCCAGGTTCAATTCGGCCAGCGAGAAGAACCGCCGATGCCGCAACCGCGCCAGAATCCAACGCTGCACCACCTGTACGCCGACCTCCACCTTCGCCTTGTCGCGTGCTTTGTATGGCCGCGCCGGGATCACCGCAGTGTCATAGTGCGCCGCCATATCGGCATAGGTCCGATTGATCATCGGCTCGTAAAAACAGGCGCGCGTGATCCCGGACCGCAAATTGTCACACACGATTTGTCGTGGCGCGCCGCCGAAGAACGCCAGCGCATTGACGTGGACGCCGATCCAGTCTGGCAGCGCCTGGCTCCACGTCGCCTCGGCGTAGGTGTAGCTCGACGCACCGAGCACCGCGACAAAGATCTCCGCCTGCCGCGCCTCGCCGGTCGCTCCGTCGAATACCTCCATGGTGTGGCCGGCGAAATCCACGAACATCCGCTCGCCCGCCACGTGGATCTGCCGCAGGGTGGGTTTCAGCCGCCCGGTCCATGCCCGGTACAGCTCGCAAAACCACGAATAGCCGAACCCGTCCGGTGCGCGGCCGCGATACTCCTCCCACAGCAGCCCCAGCGTCACGTTCGGTCAGCGCAGCTCACGGTGCACCTCGGCCCAATCCGGCTCCGGGCGCCGCTCTCCCGGCACATCCGGCGGCGGTGGATAAAGCAGCGCCTCCAGCCGCTCATCGTCTAACGGTTCCGGCAACGGCCAGCCCAGACCCGCACGCCGCGCTCGGCTGAGATAGCCGTTCACTGCGCCCAAACTTAGCCCCAGAACTCCTCGCCACCACACGCTGGCTCAGTCCTTGCCCCAGTCGTAGCCGTAGCACCTCGCGTATCTTCCGCATCGACAATCTCTCACCCGCCATTCCGATCCCCTGTTGCTCGGCAAGGAACCGAAACTACTCACGGTTGAAGACTGTCAGCGAAACCGCCCGCTCACCTCATCATCCGATGGCGTTCATGATCACCGGATTCGATGTTCACGATCCGCCGGAAGCCCCGTTCACGATCCGCCGGAAACGGTGTTCACGATCAAACGGAATCAGCGTTCACGTTGCCCCGGAACGCGCAGATCACCGATAGAAATGTCACTCTCCTCACCGACAGAGATGTCACCTGGGGCATCAGTCGTCGGGGCGGCCGGAGTGGCGTGCGATGACGGTGATCCAGGTGAGCCAACGCGAATTAAGCCGGCTGCGTGTGATGATCGACTTGTCGGACGGCCGCCTGACGGTGGGTGCGGCGGGCGAACTGATGGGCATCGGCCGGCGCCAGGTATTCCGCCTAGGCCGAGCCTTCGAGGCCGCCGGGCCAGCGGGATTGCTCTCCAAGAAGCGCGGACGCCCGAGCAATCGCCGGCATGGCACCGGCTTTCGCCGCGCGGTTATGGACCTGGTGCACGAACACTATGCCGATTTCGGACCGACCCTGGCCGCGGAGAAGCTGGGCGAGCGGCATGGTCTGCAACTCGGCGTGGAGACACTGCGGCAATGGATGATCGCCGATGGCCTGTGGATTGATCGACGCCACCGGCTCCCCTCCCCGCACCAGCCGCGCCGTCGCCGCGAGTGTCTCGGCGAGCTGGTGCAGATCGATGGTTCGGAGCATGCGTGGTTCGAGGACCGCGGCCCGGCGTGCACGTTGCTGGCGTTCATCGATGACGCGACGAGCCGCATCATGCAGCCTGCGCTTTGTTGCTTCTGAAATCGGCATTCGAATACTTCCGTGCGACGCGCAGCTATGTTGAAACACACGGCAAGCCGGTCGCGTTCTACAGCGACAAACATAGCATTTTCCGGGTCAATAAGAAGGATGCGGATGGCGGCGATCGAGTCACCCAGTTCGGCCGGGCGTTGCTTGAGCTGAACATCGATATTATCTGCGCCAACATCCCGCAAGCCAAAGGACGCGTGGAGCGTGCGTTCGGCACGCTGCAGGACCGCTTGGTAAGGAGCTGCGGCTTGCCAACATCGCAAGCATTGATGCTGCAAACGCGTGGCTACCCACGTTCATAACCGAGTACAATCGTCGCTTTGGCCGAACACCGGCGAACCCCAAGGACCTGCACCGCCCATTATTAGCAGAGGAGAATCTGGATGAGATCCTGGCCTGGCGGGAGCAGCGCACCGTCACGCGAAATCTCACATTGCACTATGACCGCATGATGCTGATTCTGGACCCGACGCCGCTGACCCGTGCCCTCGCCCGGCAGGTCGTTGAGGTTGTGAACTACCCAGACGGCCGGTTCGCGGTCCAGCACAACGGTGTTGCGTTGCCGTTTACGATGTTCGACAAGATCCGCACGGTCGAACGCGGCACGATTGTCGACAACAAGCGACTGACCGAGGTCCTGGCCTATGTGCAGGCGCAGCAGGCGATCTACCCGGCGCGGCGGCGTCGCTACGATCCGGCACGGCAGCGGCCACCGAACAATCTCGAGGCGCCCGGGCAACCCTCAAAGGGACGTCCGTCACACAAGACCACAGACGCGCTGGCAGGCTGATTGCCGCCCCCCTCAGGCGCAGAGCTGCGGCTTCCGCCGACAGATTGGGTTTTCAAAGGCATTGGGAAATCTACCGCGATGGAAACTGATTTGCCGGAGTTGGTTCGACAGCAGTGCGGCCGGCGTGCGCTTCCGGTTGCGCACCGAGTGACATTTCTATCCGGGAGAAATTGCGACTTCTCTAACGGGCGCCGACATCGCACACACACAACATAGCCTTGCTCCGGTGCGGGATTGCAGGCCGGGGCGTGCGCCGGGTTTGGGCGGCTGAGGGGCGGCGCGGGCGCTCGGGCTGACGGAGATTGCTTCGGCGGCTTCGCCGCCTCGCAATGATGTTTGGGGGGCCACGCGACGCCGCGGCGGGTATGGGCCCGCTGGGGCGCAGAGCGGGCGCGGGCGGCGGCGCTGCGGCGCAGCGCGGCGTTGCCCGTCGTGGCCCGGAGGGCGGCGCAGCGAGGTGCACAGGTGGGCTTGCGGCCGGCCGCGCCGGGCTTTAGTTGGTCGGGGTCGGCCGCTGGGCTGGAGCGGGAGGCGCGATGCGCTTTGGCTCGGGCGCCGGATCTGGTTTCCCCTCACATCGTCGGGGCCGTGTTGCCGCGTGACGAATTCGACGAATTCTTCGAGTTCCCGGCCGTTGATCGTGCGCGGCACATGAGTGATGCCGGCGCCGTGCCGGCGACGAACGCTGCCGCCTGGCGCGCGATGGTCGCACCTTACCTGAAGCCGGATGCGCGGCACGCGGTGATGCAGCTTTCGACCACCGGCTTGCCGTTCCTGGCGGCGATGGCGGGAATGCTGACGGCGCTGGAGCATGGAATCCTCGCCGCGACGCTTTTGGCTCCGCCGGCGGCGATCCTGCTGGTGCGGCTTTTCATGTTCCAGCACGATTGCGGGCACGGCTCGTTCTTTATTGAGCGCCGGGTGAACGATCGTATCGGCCAGCTGCTGGGCGTGCTGACCCTGACGCCCTATTCGGCCTGGCGCGGCAAGCACGCGGCGCATCACGCGAGCGTGGGCAACCTCGATCGGCGCGGCCTCGGCGACGTCACGACACTCACGGTCTCCGAATACGTGGCGCTGCCGGCATGGCGACGGCTTGCCTACCGGCTCTACCGCCATCCGCTGGTGATGTTCGGCGTTGCGCCGAGCTGGCTTTTCCTCGTTCGTTATCGCGTTCCGACCGGCGACCCGCGCCGGCATTGGCGGGAGTGGCTCAGCGTCGTCGGCACCGACGCGGCGCTCGGGGCCGTGCTCGCCGCGCTGGTGGTGACGCTCGGCCCGCTACCGCTGCTGCTGGGGTGGCTGCCGGTCGCCCTGCTGGCCGCAACGATTGGCGTTTGGCTCTTCTACATTCAACACCAGTTCGAGGAGACGTACTGGGAGCCGCAGCGGGGCTGGGACTTTCGCGCGGCGGCGCTGCAAGGCGCGTCGTTCTACGATCTGCCGGCGGCGCTGCACTGGATGACCGGGAATATCGGGTTCCACCACATCCATCATCTTTCCAGCCGGATTCCGAACTATCGCCTGCGCGAATGCCATGAGGCGAACCCCGCGTTGCAGGCGGCACCGAGGCTCACTCTGCGCGAGAGCCTGAGATGCGCGCGGCTCGCGCTCTGGGACGTGGAGGGGCGCAGGCTGGTGCCGTTTGGGAAAGCGCGGACGGCCCGCGCGGAGGGACGATGCGGGAGTTGCGGGCGAGGGGCGGGTCAGAAGGGGTGGAGTCCGAGCGGCACGCCGACGAACGCCATCTTGTAATCCCCGGGTCGGCTTCGCCGTGCGTGCCAGGCGATGGGTGGTGGACAGGTGCTTCGCCTGGATCGGCCGAAGCCGAAGGCTGGCCAAGGACTTTGAACTCCTCTCGGACGTGATCCGTCAATTGTGAGGTCCCAGATCCTTCGCTGCCCCGCCGTTTACTCTTGATAACAGATTTTTTCACGAACTGCGGGTGGGGCACGGCGTCGGAGCACCACGGCTTATTCAACTTGCTTGCGAAACGCCGATTTCTGTGCGGGCGTGAGGCCGCGAAACACAGCTGCCAGCAGCGCCACTAGATCATCTCCGGCGGGGATGGCCTCCGGTTCGGCAACCGTTCTAATTTCTTAGTAGCTAGTCGCCCCTGAAAAATACGGAAAATCCCGTGAATAGGGGATTCGCTCGCCGGGAGGGTTCTGTCAGCGATCAGGCCGGGGCGATTGCTGGTTCCCAGATGCAATGGCTACGATCTCCGGCGTTGAGGGGGTAAAGTGAGGTGCGTTGCCCGAAATGCGGATCGACTGCGGTCAAGGAGCGGCCTGAGCGCACCGCGCAGGGCTATCGCCGGTTCCGTTGTCTCGACTGCACGAGGCAGTTCAACGAACGGAGCAGTGGTCTGCTGAACCGGACGCAATATCCGAGCGACGTGATCGCGCTCGTGGTGCTCTGGCGGCTCCGCTACAAACTCAGTCTGCGAGATCTGGCTGAGATGTTCCTGATCCGCGGCTTCGTGTTCACCTATGAGGCAGTTCGCGATTGGGAAGCGAAGCTCACGCCCGCACTGGCGGAGGAGCTACGCCGAAGCCGAAAGGGCAAAGTCGGCCGCAGCTGGTACGTCGACGAGACGTATATTCGGGTGCACGGCGATTGGAAGTACCTCTACCGCGCGATTGATCGTGATGGCGCCCTGGTCGATGTCATGCTCAGCGAGCACCGCAACCTGGTCGCGGCCAAGCGTTTCTTTCGATCAGCAAAGGCGGTCACCGGTGTGATCCCCGACCGGGTCACGACGGACGGCCACGACGCCTATCCCTGGGCGATCCGGACGGAGCTCGGTAGCCGCGTGTGGCACCGGACCAACTGCGGCCTCGGAGGCCAGTTGCGTCGCGAAGTTACTACTTTGCTATTTTTAGTCATACATAGCGGCTGACCGATGGCTAAATTTAAGCCAGCGTGAGTTCGGCAACGAAGCGTGATGATGACCGCAACGCGACCATCCGAAGGTCAGGTCGCCATGGGGTTCGCCGGCACGCCAGACATCAGCGGTGGCGCCCCAGGCACGATCATCACTCTTGGGCTTTGTAGGAAGGGACCGATCGACTCGGGGACCATCGGCCGGCTGAACAAGAAGCCCTGGACCTCCGTACAGCCTTGAGTCCGTAATGGTAGGAATTGCTCGATCGTCTCGACACCCTCGGCAGTGGTCGCTGCGCCGAGGCTCGCCGCCAGACCAATTATTGAATGCACGATCGCCCCACTGCGCATGTCTGTGTCTATCTCCCGCACGAACGTCCCATCGATCTTGATCTTGTCGATTGGAAGGTCGCGCAGATATCCGAGCGAGGAGAAGCCGGTGCCAAAATCGTCGAGCGCGATCCTGACGCCGCGATCGCGGACCTGACGCAGAACATCGTGGGTCGGCATGGCCGCTTCCATTAGTACCGATTCTGTGATCTCCAGCTCCAGGCGCGATGCTGGAAGGCTGCTTACAGCAAGCGCCGAACCAACCTCTGCTTCCAAGCTCAAATCGCGAAATTGAGATGCGGAGACATTGACCGCTACGCGAAGGCCGGCCGGCCACAGGGTCGCCTCGTTGCAGGCTTGTCGTAACACCCAGGCGCCGATCTCGCCCACCAAACCAGCCTCCTCTGCAAGCGGAATGATCTGATCGGCCAACACGATGCCGCGCGTCGGATGGTCCCACCGTAGCAAAGCCTCGAACCCGCGTACCGCGAGCGTCTGTGCGCTGATGATCGGCTGATAGAAAAGACACAGCTCGCCGCGCCGCTGTGCTTGACGGAGATCGCGCAACAGCGATCGCCGCTCCATGATGTTGGACGCCAGCTCCATCTCGAAGAACCGATAAGTTCCTCGGCTGGCCCTCTTGGCGCTGTAGAGCGCAAGGTCGGCATGTCGGAGCAGCTGGTCGGAATACTCGCCGGCGTTCGGCGCAAGAGCAATGCCGATGCTGGCACCGATAATTGCTTCCGCCCCGTCAATTAGGAACCGAGCCGAGAGGACAGCAATAATTCGCTCGGCCACAACCGCGGCGGCGTCGGCTGTTGCATCGGGCAGCAGGACCCGTGAACTCATCGCCGCCCATGCGGGCGATCAAGTCGCCCTCGCGGACAGCGCCACCCAACCGACGGGCGACCGCGCTGACCAACTCGTCGCCCGCCCCGTGGCCCAGCTTGTCATTGACCGCCTTAAAGCCGTCGAGGTCGATGGCCAATAACGCAAATGTCCGGCCGAGCGTCCGGCAGCCTTCGCAAGCGGACCGCAATGCTTCCTGAAACAAGACCCGGTTCGGCAGTCCTGTCAGAGAGTCGTGTCTCGCCTGATGTGCAAAGCGAACCTCGGCCGCTCGCACGGAGGTGATGTCCGAGCCCACCCCGCGATAGCCCTGGAAGATGCCATTAATGTCGAACATCGCCTTACCGGTGAGCGACCACCAACGGTCCTCAGAACCGACCTGCACCGGCACAACGACATCACGAAAGAACATTTGCTCCGCGAAGCAGTTCGCCAGCTTTTGACGCTCGGCAGAAACCAGCTCCGGGCCTAGGCCAGTACCAAAGATCACGCGCAGGAAAGGCTTATTCTCAGCTTCCGCGGGACGACAGTTGAGCAGCTGGGCGAAGCGCTGTGAGACGTTCCTGAGGCGTCCCTCAGCATCCGTTTCCCACAACCAGTCGCTGGCACTCTGGTCAAAATCACAGAGCAGCAGACGGATAATTTCTCTCTGTTCTTCGAGTTGGAGCTGTTGGAGGAGCTTCCGCGTGAAGATGTGGTGCAAATAGGCGATGCTGATCACGATGAACGCCGCATAGATCACCAGCAACAGGGCAATGATCGCGAAGAACGCCTCGCCAGTGAGATAGAGACCGACGAATGAGCCGAGTATGATCGCACTCACGAACGCTTCCGCAGCAACGACCAGCGGGGCCACGACGACGCCGGTGCAGATGAGGCCAGCCGCAGTACAGGCAATAGGCAATAAGGAGCCGATGGTTCGGGTCGGCCGCCGGGAACAAGAGGATCGGCACCGACGCCCAGATCGCGCCCAGCGTGGTGGCAGCGCCCACAGCGATCATCACTGCCCGGCCGGTGCTGGATGTGCGGCCTGCAGTGTGGCGCCATTTCCACGTTACGAATAATATACCACTCACAGTAATTTCGAGCGCGGCTAGGAACGGCCCCAAGTACCATCTTGGCCCCTGGCTCCAGCAACTGGCCACGACCACTATAGCGACACTGCCACTGACCAAGGTCGAGAACGGGGCCAGTCTGGCCGCCGCGTCGATCTGGTCGGCGCGCACGCGTCCCTGGTGCTTCTGCGGCACGGGACGGCTGCGGAAGATGCGCAGGAACATCTGGAGAAGCGGCTCTGTCACAGCTCAACCTGCAAGGCGATTGCTGCCGCGGCAGCTTGGCCATAGAAGCATCTCGGGGGCCGACGCACAAGCACGGGTTGCGCACCCGTTCTGCACCCTTTCGGGGCGACTACTGAATCGATTTTGAATACTGGCGCGGCAGGACCGACGCACGCGCCGATCCTGCCCCGGCGTTTACTCCTCAGTGTGTCGCTGTCGTCTCGAGCCGCGTCATTACATCCGCGGCCGCAGCGCCGAACAGACGTTGGCACCGCCTGATTTGCGCGGACAGCGCCGCCCCAACCAGAGCCGGGTTAGTCGCCGGATGGTAGGCCCGCGCCAAGTCCTCGTCGATCTCAAGGTGTGACGGCCCGTCATGCTGGGCCGTATGGGCTTCCCCCCACAACCAGCGTCGTTCCGGAAACAGTGACAAGAATGCTGGCGCGCCACACAGATAGGCTGCCAGCTCCTCAGCGATATACTCAGTCCCTGCCAGCCAGCAGAAGAATTCCACTGGGTCGTCGCCACTGGCATTGTCGAGCAGGGCAGCCACGCCGGGAATTGGGTCCGTTGCAGTCAGGCCGACGCCAAGTTGCGCTGCACCCTTTTGCCAGAGGCCGGCATGCGAACCCTCCTCCTCTTTCATCTCGCGCACTGCGGCCCGGGCTTCGGCGAAGAAATGCCTGATGCGGGCCTGGCCGAATCGCTGGATCAATGGACGCAAGGGTAGCCGCCCGACCTGGCGGTCGATAGCCAGCTCGAACGCCTGGACGAACGGCCAGAATTCTTGGAACAGCGCTGCGGCAGCCGGCCTCACGCCGGCGGCGCAGCCGCGAATTAATCCCGAATCTTTAACTTCGCCCCGCGCGTGAGCGCGTAGTGCTTGCCGATCAACGACGGGTTCCGCGAACAACGGTGCATACATGGTCCTAACCTTCCAAAACTGTTGCAGTTGACTCATCTGGCGGACGCGCCCGGCCTTAGCGTCCCCGGAGCTGGTGGAGATTCGAGCCCCGCCGCCGGTGTAAGCGGCGGCGTAGCCGGGAGGCGGCCATCGGATCGGTCGGCTATGGTGGAGATGTGCAACTTCACCCAAACCGAGAGAGGGCCCGATGGCCGAAGAGAGATTGACGCTGGCCGAGCTTCTGGAGAAGGCCGGTGATCGCGATTTCCTGCGCAGTGTGGCAGAGGCGATGCCGCAGCTCCTGATGGACGCGGACGTTGATGGCCTGATTGGCGCCTGGCGTTACGAACGCAACGGGTGAGCGCACTATCGGCGTGTAGGTGTGATGTAAGCCGAATCGGCGTGGCTAGCCCGAGTTTCGCAGCTCGCACCGATTCGCAAGAATTTTGCGATGCGCCGTTGCCCTGAACGCCGCGGACAAGGCGGGCTTTGACGGAGCGACGCGGGGAATCGGCCTGCGGTGCCGACCAAGTCTCTTGCGCTGCGGATTGTCGGTTTGGGACTCTGCCGGCATGTTTCTGCGCCACAAGACTCGCCACAGGGACGGCAAGAAGCACCGGTATTGGAGCATCGTCGAAAACCGCCGTGTGAATGGCGGCCGCACCGTGCAGCGTCACGTGCTGTATCTCGGTGAGATCAACCATGCGCAGCGGGCTGCCTGGTGTCAGACCGTCGAAGCGTTCGACGAAGGCCGCCGCGCCAGGCAGATTGCACTGTTTCCCGAAGATCGCACCGCGCCGGCGCTGGATTGTGATGTGGTGCATGTGCGACTGAGCGAGCTGCGGTTGAACCGACCACGACAATGGGACGCCTGTTGGATGGCGGGCGAGCTGTGGAACCAACTGCAACTGGACGAATTCTGGTCGGCACGGTTGCCGCCATCGCGTCAGGGGACGCGCTGGCTAAATGTGCTGAAAACGCTGGTGGCGTATCGGCTGATCGATCCCGACGGCGTTGTCAGCTTGGCGGTCTCGGCAGCGGTGTGGCAGCTTGTTGGCCATGATGACGCAATGCAACCCGTACCGCGGCTTCCAATTCCCGGCTCAGGTCATTGAGCACGCCGTTTGGCTGTACCATTGCTTTCAGCCTGAGCCTCCGCGACGTCGAGACCATCCTGGCGGCGCGCGGCATCGTGGTCAGTTACGAGACCATCCGAGACTGGGGCCTGCGCTTCGGCCGAGCGTTTGCCAATGCGCTGCGGCGCCGACGCCCGCGCCCAGGAGACAAATGGCATCTCGACGAGGTCTTCATCCGCATCCGCGGCGAACTGCATTACCTCTGGCGCGCAGTCGACCACGACGGACATGTGCTCGACATTCTCGTGCAAAGCCGACGCGACGCCGAGGCAGCCAAGCGGTTCTTCCGGAAGCTGCTGCGTGGCCTGCAGTATGTCCCACGCGTCATCGTGATCGACAAGCTGAGGAGGTACGGCGGCGCCAAGCGGGCGATCCTACCGAGCGTTGAGCATCGGCAAAGCAGGTATCTCAACAACCGCGCTGAAGTGTCGCACCAGCCAACGCGACGACGAGAACGACAGATGCAGCGGTTCAAATCCGCACGCCATGCGCAATGCTTCTTATCGTCGCACAGTTCGGATTCACAACCACTTCCAACTCCGCCGCCACCGCCTGACCGCCCAAGACTACCGAGACGCACGGCACGCCGCGTTCGTCACATGGCGTGAGGTCGCCGGCGTCGCGTGAGCATCCACCCCGACCCGGGCCGCTGCCTTCACCGTCGCCAACAACCTGACAATGCCCCTCGCAGAGCCAGGAATTATTGGTTTTATCAAGGAGTGCGCGATGCGATTTATCCTGATCTTCTACATGGTTGTGGTCTGCACCTTATCGACACATGCCGCCGCTCCTACCAAGGCGCCGAGAGCCGCTCCTGTAAGTATCAATATCAGGACCGCCGACGATCTTGCTGATGCGTGTACTGTCAGTCCTAATAGAAAAAGCAGTTTCGCGCGGCTAAATTTCTGTAATGGGTTTGCTCAGGGCACACTACAGACAAATAGCCAGAATTCAAGCGGTGCAAAGATTTGCATACCCAACCCTACTCCAAAACGCAGCGAGACTATGAAAGAGTTTGCAAGCTGGGTACGTGCCGAAGTTTCACGCAAAGACGAATTGGCTAGTGTGGCCTTCCTTCGGTTCATGGCGGGGCGATTTCCCTGCAGGTAGTGGTCTGAATCGTGGTTGGGGAAACCTATGCAGCAAACCGACACCACTCGTGCGGGCGCTTTGCCCAGATGAGAGCTGAACACCCGCAGAAGAAAAAAGTCGGATTACCAACTTGTAACTGGATGGAGTACGGCAGGGAGATGGCCGATCAGGTTCCACGGCAACGCTTCCCCCGATCAGTGGCGATCGATCAGGTCCGTGGGCTCGTCATCCTGATCATGGCCCTCGACCACGTGCGCGACTTCGTCAACGCCGACAGCTATCACATTAATCCGACCGACCTGAGCGCAACCTTCCCGGCGCTATTCCTGACGCGCCTTGTCACACACGTCTGCGCACCCGCCTTCGTCCTCCTCGCTGGCATCTCGGCCTTCCTCTATGGCCGGCGCGCCGGCAGCCTCCCGGCGCTGCGCCGCTTTCTATTGACGCGCGGCCTGTGGCTCATCGTCCTCGAGGTCACCATTGTCGGTATGGCCTGGACAGGGAAGCTGCCCGGCCACGCACTGTTCCTGCAGGTCATCTGGGCGTTGGGCGTCTCGATGGCCGTTCTCGGCGCAACGCTGCCGCTTGGCCGCCCTGTGCTGGCAGCAATTGGGGTCATTATGATTGGCGGACACAATCTGCTGGACCCGATCCATGCGGCCGAACTGGGTGTGTGGGGACCGGCTTGGCACTTGCTGCATGAAAAAGGCGTGCCGCTTCCATTCGGACTTCGGGGCTATGTGTCTTACCCGCTGATCCCCTGGATTGGCGTCATGATGGTCGGCTATGCGTTGGGGCCACTGTTCCTTGCCGAGCCCGCTCTGCGGCGTCGCACGCTGCTTCGCATGGGCGGCGTCGCACTCGCCCTTTTTGCGCTCGTTCGGGGAATCAACAACTACGGCGATCCCGCGCCATGGCACGTCTGGCCTGATGCGATCACCACGGCGATGGCAGTGTTGAACGTCGCGAAATATCCGCCCTCTCTCGACTATCTGCTCCTCACGCTCGGCGTGACATTTCTACTACTGGCCACAATCGATGGCGCAGGTTCCTGGATCGGGTCAGTGCTCGCGACATACGGACGGGTGCCGTTGTTTATATACGTCACTCACCTTTACGCAGCTTGGTTCATGTCATGGATCGTCGACCTCTTGCAGCAAAGCACATTCAAGAACTTAGTCGGCAATACAGCGAGCGATGCGCCCTCGGGAGCCCTTGGACTCTCATTGCCGGGCACCTACGTCGCCTGGGCGCTGTTAATGGCATTGCTCTTCCCGGCCTGCCGCTGGTTCGCACGCGTCAAGCAGCGACGGACGGACTGGTGGCTAAGTTATCTCTGAGGGCCGGCGAAGAGCGGACAGTCAGCACCGTGCGACAAAGAGAGACGCTTCCCATAGCTATGGGGCGGCCGACGCCCATGCACACCGGCACCTGGGGACCGTGCATGTCCACTGGCACGATCACGCGGCCGACACGGCGCACGAGATCGGTCTGGACACCGCGCCTCTGGTGACCGATACCGCGCTCAAAGCTGCCGAAACGATGAGCGATCCAGCCGACCTCATAAATCGCGCGGTCGAAGTGTTGCAGGCGGCGTCGATCGACTTGCCGGCCTTCAGCGCCCTTGATCGCCTGATAAACCACGTGCGGACGGAGGTTCATGCGCGGATTTACGGCCGGGTGACGGAACGCCTGACGGCCGACCAAAAATCGATGCTGGATGGTCTGTTGGCCAAGCCGCCGAACAGCGTGACCACCAATTTCAATCGCCTCAAACAGACCCCCGGCCCCGTGACGGCAAAAACGATCAGGCTCTGGATCGAGCGGCTCGAATGGTTGACTGGCCTGATCGACCCTGAGCCGCTCCTGGAAGACCTCGCCCATACCAAGCTTCGCCAGTTCGCCTCGGAAGCGGCGGCATCTGCACAGCGACAATCTGGGTGAATACGTATTGCCTCATTCAGAGATGTTCCCGAGCCGCCAGGCTTTGCCTCATCAAAATGTTCCCGGCGCCTCATCGCGCGGCTCCCGTTGCCCCAGCCATCGCTCCCGTTGCCTCACCACGTGCTACCGGGAAGATCTCCCGTGCGCCAACTCGCGCCGCCATACTTTTACCCGGCGCTGCAGTGTCCGCAGCTGGCCGTCCGGATAGGTTCTGTCAGCGATCAGGCCGGGGCGATTGCTGGTTCCCAGATGCAATGGCTACGATCTCCGGCGTTGAGGGGGTAAAGTGAGGTGCGTTGCCCGAAATGCGGATCGACTGCGGTCAAGGAGCGGCCTGAGCGCACCGCGCAGGGCTATCGCCGGTTCCGTTGTCTCGACTGCACGAGGCAGTTCAACGAACGGAGCGGTGGTCTGCTGAACCGGACGCAATATCCGAGCGACGTGATCGCGCTCGTGGTGCTCTGGCGGCTCCGCTACAAACTCAGTCTGCGAGATCTGGCTGAGATGTTCCTGATCCGCGGCTTCGTGTTCACCTATGAGGCAGTTCGCGATTGGGAGGCGAAGCTCACGCCCGCACTGGCGGAGGAGCTACGCCGAAGCCGAAAGGGCAAAGTCGGCCGCAGCTGGTACGTCGACGAGAGTGTGCCACGAACGCACTGAAGGGGTTCTGTCAGGGCTGGTGCCAGCGGCGGAGGTTCAGCGGTAGGATCTCAGCCCTTCTGACAGGAGCGGGGAGCCGGAATGGGTGCCTGGACTGCGGTTCGGCGGCTGTGACGGAGCGGCCGGAGCGCACGGTCCAGGGCTATCGCCGGTTCCGCTGCCGTGAATGCGGCAAGCAATTCAACGAACGCAGTGCCGGCGTGCTGAACCGGACCCAGTACCCGAGCGACGTCATCGCTCTCGTGGTGCTCTGGCGCCTGCGCTATCGGCTGGCCCTGCGCGACCTGGCCGAGATGTTTCTCGTCCGCGGTATCGTATTCAGTTACGAGGCCGTCCGGGAGTGGGAAGCGAAGCTCACCCCGATCCTTTCTGACGAACTCCGTCAACGGCGCCGGCGCCGCCGGCTGGCGCCCAGCTGGTCACGTCGACGAAACCTACATTAAGGTCCGCGGCCGCTGGTGTTATCTCTACGGGGCCATTGATCGAAACGGCGTCCTGGTGGACGTGATGCTGAGCGAGCGACGCGATCTCGCCGCGGCCAAGGCGTTCTTTCGGTCTGCGAAAGCGGCAACCGGGACAAATCCTGATCGGGTTACCAGCGATGGCCACGACCCTTACCCGCGGGCGATCCGTACCGCACTTGGCAAGACGGTTACGCACCGAACCAATGCCTATTTGAACAATCGACTGGAACAGGACCATCGCGGGATCAAGGGGCGAATACGATGTATGCGCGGTTTTGGAAGCTTCGTGTCTGCCGGGCGATTTTGTCGCGGCCATAATGAGCTTCGCGACTTCTCCGTATCCGTGCCTTCCACCGCCAGCATGTCTCCGCCGATCGTCGCCGTCTCCGTCAGCTTTGCAGAGCCGCCACTGTGCTTGCGGTTCTTGAGGCCGCTTGAGAGATTTCTCCCGTGTGTCGTGGTTATGCTGACTGGCGCGATCCCTGACAGAACCCGGTCCGGCGCCTCCGGCGTCGGTGGCTTAAACACAAAGCTGGCGAACCATGGCCGAGGACTACGAAGAACTCTGGGATCCCGATTGGGGCAAATAGGCGAGGTTCAGGTGGCGATAGAAAGCCGCCCCGAAGGGCGGGCAGTTGTCGGGAAATGGGTGGAGATGAACGGGGTGGGGTCGGCATTGACCCAGATCAAAGGAAAACCGCGTGCCGATAGGCCGTCGCCAGCCACCGGGTCCAGCATGGTTTAGCCGTAGTTGGCGACGGTCCAGGTAATGACCAGCATGATCGCAAGCACCGCCACAGTCGTGAGCACCAGCGTCATCACCGCTCGCACGCCACGTCCTCCATTGAGCGTCAACTCACCCGGCCCCGCCGGACAGCTATCCACCGGTTCGATGCCGACTCCTACAGCGCGCTAACGGCCCACAATACCGCCGTCACGGTGGCCAAGGACACCGCCACCGACGCTAACATAACCACCGTCCTGAGCATGCTGAGCCTCCTTCGTCCAGCTTGAGCAGCCCCCGCACCACCAACTGCCGCCGTAGAAGCTCCCCGCGCGGCCTCTTGCACGGTCGGCACTGGGCCGTTTGCCGTTACCCGCTACTGTCAGCCCGGAGGACGCTACCTGTAGGTTTCCGATTCGCTGCAAGCTCTCCAATTCGGGAGCCGCACTGCTGGTCTACCCCGCAGCGCGAAACGCGAAAAAGCGGGGGGCTGCGCTAGGGGCCTGTCGTCAATTCGCGGCATCGGTTATCTCGTGGTCGCGCGCCGATTTACTGTCGGATGTTGCAGTACGGACTTACCCGCCGGCTGACATCGCCAAAACAGCGGCCGCGAATAAAGGAATAACACATGACCGACAATGTCGAGGCCGTAGTTGAAGCGGCAGAGCGCGACTACGCCGCCGCACTCAATAGACGCAACCAACTAGCGACCGAAGCGCATGCGGCCAAAGCTGCGTGGCAAGAAGCCGCCAGCGTTGCAGACAGGATGTTGCAGGCGGCGAGCCATGGTGACGATGTAAGTATCAACTCGTTGGTTTCAGCACGTGAATCGGCGGACAGAGTTGCTGCGCTGGTCGAGATTGCGACTGCAAAGAAGAACGGCTTTTGGCCAACAGTGCAGCGGGCAATGCTAGCGCTGCTCGAGGCGCGGATCGCGCTCGAACAAGCGAAGTACAACGCCGCGGTCGTCATCCACAACGAAGCCGCCGAGGCAGTTGATATCAAGCTGGCCGAGGTCAATCAGGCCGCGACTGTGTGGCGCGAGAAACACCACGCCCTTCAGCAGGCTAAGCGCGCTGCGGATGAGCTCAACAGCCACGTCGCACAGCAGATCTCCACGTATAGGCTGCTGCCTGAGAGCGAGCCGCACATGCACCGCGCCATGTGGCCGCGGACCAACATCCCACAAACCATCGGCGGCCCGCCGAACATTGCGGTTGAGCTTGTGCATGACGTTGGCGCTCGTGGCTCGATCCACGCCACCCGCCGGGCGATATCGTCCCTAGTACTCTACGTCCTTGATTTTGTGGAGAGTCTCTGAATCGATGACTCCGTAACGACGGAGTTGCATCGTGACCGCGAAACAAATCGCTGTAAAGAAGTACGTGGTCAGGCTCAGCCATGACGAACGTGAGCGGCTGGGGACCATGATCCGTGCCGGCAAGCACCCGGCATGGCGGTTGACCAGGGCGCGGATCTTGTTGAAGGCGGATGCTGCCGAAGGCGGCGACGGGTGGAGTGACAGTCAGATCGCCGCGGCGCTGGATATCAGCGCAGCGACGGTCGCCCGGATCCGCCAGCAGCTGGTGGAGGAGGGGTTCGAGGCAGTGCTGGAGTGTAAGCACTCGCCCGCCTCGGCGAGGCCCTGCATCTTCGATGGAGCCTCGGAGGCCAAGCTGATCGCCTTGGCCTGCTCCGAACCGCCCAAGGGCCGGAAAAGGTGGACGCTCAAACTGCTCGAGGAAGCAGTGGTAGAACTCAACATTGTTGAGCGTGCCAGCGATAACACGATCGGGCGTGTGCTAAAAAAAACATCCTCAAGCCGCACCTACAAAAACAATGGGTCATCCCGCCGGACGCCAACGCCGCCTTCGTAGCCGGTATGGAAGATGTGCTGGAGGTTTACCATCGGCCGCATGATCCGACCCGCCCCGTGGTATGCCTCGACGAATCGTCCAAGCAGCTGGTTGCCGAAACACGCCTGCCGATCCCCGCTAAGCCAGGGTGCCCCGCACGCTATGACTATGAGTATGAGCGCAACGGGACGGCCAACCTGTTCATGGTGTTCGCCCCCCTGGAAGGTTGGCGTGAGGTCAAGGTGACCGACCACCATACCGCGATGGACTACGCCCAGGTACTCAAAGAATTATCCGACACGCACTTTCCCAAGGCAGAGAAAATCGTGCTCGTGCAGGATAATCTCAACACTCACAGACAGGCCGCTCTCTACGAGGCCTTCCCTGCTGCCGAGGCACGCCGCCTGGTCGAAAGGTTTGAGTGGCACTACACCCCCAAACACGGCAGTTGGCTCAACTTAGCGGAATCCGAACTCAGCGTGCTGTCAACGCAGTGTCTCGACGAGCGCATCTCCGACAAGCAAACTCTGGCCGACGAAGTCGCCGCTTGGCGGGCGAGCCGCAACAAAGCTCACGTTAAAGCGAATTGGCAGTTCACCACCGAAGAGGCCCGCATTAAGTTGCACCGGCTCTACCCCACAGTATGATCGACTTGGGGTACTAGTGCTCATTGCCTTACTTATCCCAACGAGTGTCATTGCGAGACCCGAAGCGCCGAAGTAATCTCGCCCAGGTTTGAGCACCGCAGCAACGGGCACCTCCGTACCTTCCGCGCTGCAACGAGACCGGCGCCGGGCAAGGCACCCGTTTCAGATGAATGCGCCAGGGGTAACTTGGTGTGTAAGCGATTCGGCGGCACCACATGGGCGGCGCGCGGCATTCGTGTGATCGAAGGGCGGCATGGATGAGACGCTAAACGGATCCGGCCCTGATGAGAGCGCTCATACGACAGATCGTAAGAGCGCACACAACGTCCGAGTGGAGGTTATCACGCGGGGCGAGCGCCGGCGGAGTTGGACGCTGGAGCAAAAGCGCGAGATTGTGGCTGAGAGCCTCGGGCCCGAACTGACCCCGAGCGAGGTGGCGCGCAAATACGCGATCGGTACGGGGCAGCTTTATACCTGGCGTCGAGAACTGTTGCCGGCTCCGACGGAGCGGATGAGGCGGCCGACACGGTTTGCGCAAGTGGAGCTGGCGCCGACGCGGCTGGCCGGCCAGCTACCGGCTGAGCCGCCCGCCCCGCCAGTAACGATCCCGCAATCGCCCCGGCCGCTGGGAATAATCGAGATCGTGCTGCCGGGCGGCATATTGGTGCGCGTTGATGGGCAGGTAGATGATCGGGCATTGCGGCGAGTCCTGGGCATGCTGCAAGGCCGATGATCACACTCGCACCCGGCCTGCGCGTGTATCTCGCCTGCGGCGTGACCGATATGCGCAAGGGTATGGTGGGGCTGGCAATGCTGGTGCAGCAGTCGCTGCGCGACAACCCGTTCGATGGCGCTGTGTATGCCTTCCGCGGGCGTCGCGCAGGACTGATCAAGCTGATATGGCATGATGGCGCCGGCCTGTGCATGCTGACCAAGCGGCTGGAGCATGGGCAGTTTGTTTGGCCGTCATCCGAGACGACTGGCCGGATCATGCTCTCGAGCGCGCAATTGGCGGCGCTGCTGGATGGCTGTGAATGGCGCGCAGCGCAGCCGCGACGAGCACCGGAACTGGCGGGATAAAAACCCGCGTCGCCGATAAAAATCGGCTGGCACCGATTCGGCGGCGTCGTTCAGAATCGCAGCGTGCGAATCGATCTGGACAACCTGCCTGACGATCCCGCGACGCTGCAGCAAATGCTGCGCGACGTCGTGCGAGAGCTCAATACCGAGAATGACAAGCTGCGCCTGCTCATTCATCGGCTGGTGCGCCATCGGTTCGGCCGCCGCTCCGAGCAACTCACCGATGACCAGTTGCAATTGAGGCTCGAGGATCTGGAGCAAACGGTCGCCGCGAACCAGGCGGCACAGGACACTATTGCACCAGAGCCGAAGGAGCAGAAGCGCCGAGCGGCACCGGCGCAGCGCAATCTCGGCGATCTGCCGGCACACTTGCCGCGCTACGAGGTGGTGGTGGACATCGAGCACCGCGAGTGCCCCTGCTGTGGTGGCGCGCTGCATGTGATCGGCGAAACGCGCAGCCAACAGCTCGATATCGTGCCCGCGCAGCTTCGGGTGCGGGTCACGCGCCGGCCGCGTTACGCCTGCCGGGCGTGCGAGGGAACCGTGGTGCAGGCGCCAGCGCCGGAGCGCCCGATCGATGGCGGCCTGGCGACCGAGGCCATGGTGGTGCATGTGCTGGTCAGCAAGTATTGCGAACTCGCTGCCGCTGCATCGACAGTCCAAGATGCTGGCGCGGCAGGGCATCGATCTGGATCGCTCGACGCTGAGCAACTGGGTTGGCCGAGCCTGCTGGTGGCTGAAGCCGCTTTATGACCTGGTGGTCAGCACGGTGCTGTCGTCTGAGAAGGTCTTTGCGGATGACACGACATTGCCGGTGCTGGATCCGGGCCGCGGCCGAACCAAAACCGGGCGATTGTGGTGCTATGCGGTGGATGACCGACCGTGGTCCGGTCCGACGCACCCGGCGGCGGCGTATGTATATTCCGAGGATCGTAAGGGCGCGCATCCGTCAGCGCACCTGGCAGCGTTTCGCGGTGTGCTGCAGGTGGACGGCTACGCCGGGTTCAAGCGACTGGCCGGGGACCGCAGCGACAATTCGGTCAAGCTGGCGTTCTGCTGGGCGCATATGCGGCGGCCGTTCTTCGATTTCTATCAGGCGACGAAGTCGCCGCTGGCCGGGCATGTGCTGGCGCGCATTCGCGAACTCTATACGATCGAGGCCGAGATTCGCGGGCATTCTGCCGATCATCGGGAGCGCATGCGCCAGGCGCGAAGTCGGCCGATCGTGGAGGCGTTGCATGCTTGGTTGCAGGAGCAGCTGCCTCGTATATCCGCCGTCTCCGAGCTGGCGAAAGCGATGCGCTATGCGATCCGGCACTGGCCGGGGTTGGTGGCATTCCTCGATGACGGGAGGATCGAGATGGACACGAACGTGGTCGAGCGCTCGATCAGACCGGTGACCCTCACACGCAAGAACGCCTTGTTCGCCGGATCGGACGGCGGAGCCCGGCATTGGGCCATCGCGATGACGCTGATCGAGACCGCCAAGCTGAATAGTGTCGAGCCGATGGCTTGGCTTACTGATGTGCTCGAGCGCATCGTCTCAGGCAAGACTAAGGCGAACGCACTGGAGGCGCTGCTGCCGTGGAATTGGCATCCGACTGAACTCACGGAATTGGCGGCAGCTGCATGATCGATAATCCAACCCAGGTTGACCGCCTGATGGGGAAGCTGCAACAGGCTCTGCCACTGCCCGCGCGCCCCACACCCGAGCTGCTCGCCGCTCTCGTCGCGAAGAACGCTGCGAGCCAAACCTCCGCCGCCTGCTCAATCACCTGGATCAGCTACGCCGGTGACGAGGGAGGCATTGTGTGCCGCCTCGATTTTGGAGACGAGGCCAAGAACGCCGCGGTTGTCTCCATCACGCACCTGCGTTTCGATGCTCGTCTGCCTCTCGCCCGTGAGATTATCGCCTACCAGAAGCACCGCGTCAAACGCATCCAGCGGCAGCCGGCGTAATCCACCCCAGCACAGAGGATGGGCCGGCCTCTGATACGCCGCACGGCTGCCGTCAAGGAAAATCGGGCAGGGTCTCGCCGCAACGCTTACCTTGGTGTGATGGTCGCTCATAGTTGTTGGGCTGATCGCGTGTGCAGCAATCGTCTGTTTGGGAACGCTTTTGGCCCATTGAGTAGCGGTAGCCAGGCCCAGCTCGTGCTGCCCGGCTCCGGCTCCTTCGCATCCGGAGTTGGCGCCAGACCAAGCCAAGGGGGGTATTCTTGCCCCAGTGGCCCGACGCCCCGGCGAAGCTCCCCTTCCGCCCCTCTGGTACTGATTAGGTTACCCCGACCCGCCGCGCCCCGCCCGACACGAGAGGCTGCAGAGCCCTTGCGCTTCCCAAACGGATAAGCTGATGCCAGCCGTTATGCTGCCTTCGGATCTGCTTGCTGACGCGTCATTTATTGCGCCAGAACCTTGTTCTGGATCAGCATGGGCCAAGTGGAGTGTACTGCAGCTCTTGTCATTCTTCGACTGGCCCGCGTTCGGGTAGGTCCAGTTTGCGGCTATAATGGATGGGCTGGAACATTGGCCTGGGCTGCCGTGGTTACTGTGCCGCCTGGCCGCGATCCTGCTGGCGTAACCTCCGGGGATTGGTACCGTCCTGTGCGGCGCGTGGCGGCCTGCCAGGTCCGGGGATGGCCGGTATGGCGCTCAAGAACAGCGCGCGGACTACTTCTTGGGCTTCCGGCTGCCAAGCGCCTCATTCAGCCTCGCAAGGACATTGGCCAGATAAATGGCACCGGTTTTCTTCGCTTGCTCCACCGCGGGGCTTTTCCACAGCTTCGCAAGCCGTTCGGCTAGTTCCCTGCCCGTCGATTTCTCGGGAGTATTCATTGGGGGCAGATTAGTTAGCAGATCGGAGCATCTCTTGAAAGACCCGCTCACGAGCATCCGCCCTCGCGTTTAGGCGTCATCCGGCCGGGCGACGGGGGCCACCTTGGGTGGCCCGACGATCACAGCCGCCGCCTTTGCCAAGGCTGGCTGTCGGTTTCCTGATCCGCCGTGGCGGTTGGCCAGCGCTCTCAGACATAGAGTGCTGATCTACTGTAGACGGGGAGTAGATGCAGGCCCCATATTTAGGTGCGACTCTGGAACAGAAAGCAGATGGCCCTCGGTCGGAAAACTGGTGGTCGGAGAAAGGGACGCCGAACAAAGTGACGGCGGCGCGGCAGGCTATGCTGCAGGATGCTGCGGCTCACAGCCTCCGGCGAACCAACTTCGACGCGAGATCGCGGATACGCGGTTGGGCTCTTTGTCACGCAGGACCCGAGAATCGGACGCGCCAAGACCCGTGACACTGCTGACTCTGGTGACACTGCGGCGTCCGGATCGTTCCCGTAGTAAAGTGTCACCTGTATCTGCAGTGTCAACGCTTCGCGGACGGCCATGCGGCGGGTCAGTCACCCTTGTGTCACTAGTGTCCGCAGTGTCAGCGCTGCGCATAGGACCGCGAAGGCGGTTGGTCCCATCTCCACCCGGAGAGCCGATAGGCGTGACACTGCTGACGGACTTGCAATAATCGGCACCAGCTCACCAGATGCAGGGGGTCGTGGTCGAGCCGCCCGGATCCTTGCTGGTGCTGGATCGCGGCCCGGGGTGCGGCCCGCCGACCGGAGGCTGACCCAAATGTCATTTGACACCGTGACTTGGTGCACTCCTCGTTCCGAGGTCGGGACGGGCGGCGCTATCTCTCGCCGGCGGTGGAGTGATTTATTGTTGCCCGGGTCGTTCAAAAGCGCGATCTTGTGTCAAAACGGCCCTGAATTTGGCAAATGGTCATCGATGCGATGAAGCCGCTTCTGCTTTCCCCGCTTTGCACGGTTCTCCTAGCGGCCCAGGTACAGGCCCAAGGCCTGCTCCCGACGCACCGCATTTCGGCCGACCTCGCGAACCAGGCCGTCGCCGCGGCCGTCGCGAAATGTGCGAGCGAGGGCTATGCGGAGACCGCCGTGCTGGTCGATGCCGACGGTGTGCAACAGGCCCTACTGCGCGGCGACCGCGCCGGCGCCCATACCCTCGACAGCGCTTTCTCCAAAGCCTTTACGGCGGCGTCGTTCAAGACCGGCACAAGCGCCCTGGTCGAGCGGTCGAAATCGAATCCGGTGCTCGCGAACCTATTCAAATTGCCCCACCTGCTGCTGCTCGGTGGCGGCATCGTCATCAAGAGCGGCGACGAGGTGGTTGGCGCGCTCGGCGCGGCGGGAGCGCCGGGCGGCAATCTCGACGATGCTTGCGCTCAGGCCGGGCTCGACAAGATCAAGGATCAGCTGAAGTGACCCTCGCGCCGGCTTTTGATCGGTCGGGGGCCATAGAAACAGATCGCAAAAGCGATTGACGCCGGAATCTTCGTGCCCTCGAGCGCTGACGTGGCATGCGGATGACCGAGTTCGAGCAACGTCTGCTCAGTGCCATCCGAAACGAACTCGACCGGGCTCATGCCGAGCGGACCGCGCCCGTCGTACGCGCGAGGGATTTCGACCTACTTTCCTTCGCGCGTGTTCTTTTTGGCTTTATCCTTGAACCGAGCTACTGCACATCTTTCGCTGGCACCGAAGATGACGACCTGCCGGTACCCAAACGCTGGCGAGCGAAATCGATGAACTTGCCCATCAGGCTGCCATCTGAGATATCAGGGCCGCCACTGGATGCCAGCATAAAACGCGGATCTGCTTCGCGTCATAACAGGCGAGCGCGGCGCGGCACCCACAACCTGCAGGACAGGCGGCCCCGGAGGTGCAGGCACCACCTGTTCGGCCTCCACCTGTTCCACCACCGGCTCAGCCGACGCGCCTCCGCAGAGGTAGCATCTGCAACACTCTGGCACTCCTCCGGCCCAGAAGGCCGACTTGCGGCATCTGGCGCGACGCCCGCAGCTTCCGTCCCCGCTAAGGTTCCCTCAATCAGCGGCTGCCGCCGCGCGGCGACGGAGCGATGGAGGGCATCAGAAAGCCGTCGTAGTTCCTCTGCCGTTAGGTCATCGAGAGCGTCTCTCTGCGTCACAGTGACCGCGGATAGCTTTGGATAGCGATAGGGCGCGAGTTCTTTGGCTGCCATAAAATGCAGCGGCGTAATGGACTCATCGCCCCGCATGGCGCGCTCCATGATGTCGAGGCAGGTTTCCCGGCCCGACAATATCTCGGCCTTGGCAGCCTCAAAAACGGCTGCACGCGCTTCGATAGGCGCCTTGGTGCGACCCAGAGGGGCGCTGTAACTACCCTTCGGGCGCCCAGCTCCAGCACGCTTGCCGCTCACGTACTTTCCCGCTGCTAGCAAGATCGGTACTGGTGCAGGACAATCTCAGCACCCACAAGCCAGCCTCGCTCTACGAAGCCTTTCTACCCGCAGAGGCGCGCCGCCTCGTCGAGCGGTTCGAGTGGCATTACACGCCTAAGCACGGCAGCTGGCTGGATATGGCCGAGTCAGAACTCAGTGTCCTGTCGGCCCAGTGCCTCGATCGGCGGATCCCGGACAAGCAGGCCCTGATCGAGGAAGTTGTTGCTTGGCAGGACAAGCGAAACAAGAACCACACCAGGGCAGACTGGCACTTCACCACTGCCGATGCCCGCGTCAAGCTGAAGCGGCTATACCCGGCATTATGAGCGACTCAGGGCACTAGTGTTCCGCGATGCGGACGGGCTCGTCGTGCTGCCCCAAGCCATCGCCGGTGACGTGCTGGTGCAGGCCATGGATAAGATCGCTTCAGAGGACCTAACCCGCCGCGACTTGCTCGCCGGCCACTCGCTTCGCGAGGTCTTCGACCGTCACGGGGTCCTGTGACGTCATCTCTCCTCCACAAACGACCAATCGGCCGCAGCCAAAGATGTAAGCAGCCGCGCCGGGCCGCGCAGTGCGCCACACCGGCCCGATCACCGGAATGCCCGCCTGGATTGCGCCGCAGCTCACGAAGCTCGTGGAGGCCGTGCCAGCTACCGCATGCATGCGCGTGTGGATCGCGACGGTGTGCAGCTGCTGACGCGTACTGCCTCGTTGGACCCACAAGTATCCGGTAGAAAGACTTGCGAAGCGCCTATCGCGGGCACCCGACCCAAGGCGTAAACGGCGTGTTGCGAGCAAAACAAGAATTGAGGATAAGCGGCGGCCCCTTTCCCTCGACCGATCGCCACGAATGCCCTCGGCCCACCTGGAAAAACTGAACCCCCAACAACGGCGGGCTGTCGAGCACGGTCTCGCGGGAGATGCGCGCACGCCCGCTACTCCGCTGCTGGTGATCGCCGGCGCGGGTTCCGGCAAAACCAATACTCTGGCGCATCGGGTGGCGCACCTGATCGTCAACGGCGTCGATCCAGGTCGCATCCTCCTGATGACATTCTCCCGTCGGGCAGTAGTCGAGATGACCCGGCGCGCCGGACGCATTTGTGCGCAGGTCTTCGGTTCGAGTGCCGACATGAAGGAGGCGCTCATATGGACCGGAACGTTCCACGCCGTAGGCGCACGCTTGCTGCGGGAGTATGCAGAGCAGATCGGGATTGATCCGGCGTTCACGATCCACGATCGCGAGGACTCCGCCGATCTCTTGAACCTCGTTCGGCACGAACTCGGTCTGTCGAAGACGGAGAGTCGTTTTCCAACGAAGGCGACGTGTCTGGCAATCTACTCCCGCGCCATGAATACCGAGATGCCGCTCAATGAGGTGCTTCGAGGCTGCTTTCCTTGGTGTGCCGAGTGGGAGCGTCAATTCGGGAGCTTTTTGCGGCCTATGTGGAGGCCAAGCAAGCCCAGAACGTGCTCGATTTCGATGATCTGCTGCTGTATTGGGCGCAAAGCACGAGCGATCCGGTGCTTGCCGCAGATATGAGCGCACGGTTCGACCACGTGTTGGTGGACGAATACCAGGACACTAACCGGCTCCAAGCCACCATCCTCCATGCGCTGAAACCCGATGGCGCCGGGCTGACCGTGGTCGGCGATGACGCGCAGTCAATCTATTCCTTTCGTGCTGCAACGGTACGCAATATCCTCGATTTTCCTGAGAAGTTTAGCCCGCCAGCGGAGGTCATCACGCTCGATCGCAACTATCGATCTACGCAGCCGATCCTCGCGGCCGCAAATGGCGTGATCAGCCTCGCTGCTGAGCGATTTACGAAGAGTTTGTGGTCCGATCGCGAGTTAACCGAGCGCCCGTATTTGGTGACCGTGCGTGATGAAGCCGACCAGGCGCGCTACATCGTTGAGCGCGTGCTGGAAACCCGCGAGGAAGGAACGCCCTTAAAGCAGCAGCGGTCCTGTTTCGCGCATCGCACCACGGCGCCGCGCTCGAAGTCGAGTTGACACGTCGGAACATCCCATTCGTGAAATTCGGCGGGCTGAGGTTTCTCGACACGGCCCATGTGAAAGACCTGTTGGCGTTGTTACGTTTCGTCGAGAACCCGCATGACCGCGTCGCCGGTTTCCGCATCATGCAGTTGCTGCCGGGCGTCGGACCAGCATTGGCGCAGCGGGTTCTTGATGTGATGGCTGAACAGCCTGATCCGCTGCGGACGCTTACAAACATCCCGGCCCCGCCGCGAACTGGCAATAGCTGGGACGAATTCGTGCAGACTCTCCTGGCCATCCATACGGGCACGGCGGGCTGGCCCGCGGAGCTTGGCCACGCGCGTCGCTGGTATGAGCCCCACCTTGAGCGCATTCACGAAGACGCATCCGTTCGCCAGGCCGATCTGCTGCAGCTCGAGCAGATCGCGGCGGGCTATCCGTCACGGGCGAGATTTCTGATGGAGCTGACGCTCGACCCGCCGGAGGCCACAAGCGATCAAGCAGGGCCGCCGGTGTTGGACGAGGACTACCTGATCCTCTCGACGATCCATTCGGCGAAGGGGCAGGAATGGAAGTCCGTGTTCGTGCTTAATGTGGTTGACGGTTGTATTCCCTCCGATCTCGCTACCGGAACGACAGGAGAAATCGAGGAGGAGCGTCGGCTGCTCTACGTCGCGATGACGCGCGCCATGGACAGCTTGCATCTGGTCGTGCCGCAACGGTTCTTCCTCTCCGGGCGGAACGCGCAGGGCGATCGGCACGTCTATGCCTCGCGGACACGGTTCATTCCGGCGGCCCTCCTGCCGTTGTTCGACTGCACGACGTGGCCCATCGTCGTGGTAGCGGCATCCGACCGCGCAGGCGCGCGGCAGGTTCGTCTCGACATTGGCGCGCGGATGCGCAGCATGTGGCGGTAGCGAGAATGAGCCTTGTGCAATCTGTATTCGTTGACGAAACGCCAAGACGCCATTCGTGAATGGGCGGGCGTGAAGTGGAGCTGGCGCCGGCCCGGGTCGCAGAACAGGACGGCCCAGTCTTAGCCTGCGCGATGTGCTGGCCGTTGGAGGGCCGGACAGCTGGCCGAAGCGGACCGAGGGCAAAGGGCTGCACGTCACGGTTCCCATCGAGCCGTCCTGATGGCGCCCACGATTACCGCAAACGGCTCGCCGAAAGGTTCATCAAACGCGATCGCGACGGCTACACCCTTCAGCATCATACCGCCAGGCCGCCGCTGCCATAGCCGACCACCAAACCGATGATCTGCAGCAGCTTCTTGCTATGGCAGAGGCGGTAGTGGCGGCGGGCGGCTGGGACGCATTGACTCCGGCGGCAGGGGCGGCGCAGCGGGCGGCCATTGGCAGACGTCAGATCAACTGCCGCTGTTGATAGACCGTCCACACTGACTGAGGTGTTTTGCATCACGGCGGCCAGGTAGCGGCCCCGCCTGTTTCGCAGCTCAGCCAGGAAGCCGGCTATCCGCAGATAAGCCCGGCGCGCCAGGTGCTGTTTGCCATGCGTGCTGCTGATGGTTAGCGTCACCTGCCCGGCATGCTGGGTGCGTCGGGCGATGGCGGTCAGCAGCAGCGGGCGGGTCGTAATCGCCTCGCGATGATGTTCGGGCTCTCCCAGCCGGGCGAACAAGCTCCACCAATTGTAGATCAGCGCAACCACCCCGGCGAGCAGCCGGCAGCGCTTCAGATCCTGCGTTGTAAAGCCGCCCCAGCCCCACTGGTTCTTCAGTTCATCGAACGTGTTCTCGCAATCCGCCCGATCACGGTAGAGCTGGCCGAGCGTCAGGATCTCGTCTGTAAGCGAGGTCACCAATGCGGCGTATTCCCAGATCTCACCGGTGCTATCGATCTCGGCGAAACTCAGGCGCTTCTGCGAAGGCTCTGCGCTGTCCGCCATCGCAAGCTCGCCGCGCAGCTTGCGCCGCAGCAGGATGATCCGGCGCTGGCGGCTCCAGCCGAGCAGGCGCAACTCCGTCTCTTTGCCCTGCCAGCCTTGCCCGGCCAACCGGCCTCGCGCATCGAGCGATCCAGCGCGCGGCGGATGTTTGGGGTTAGGCGCAGGCGGAACAAGTAGGGCAGGCCGCGCTGCTCGGCACCGGCCATCACCGGTTCGATACCCCAGGATTTGTCGCCGCGCAGCAGACTGGGCCAGCGGTGACGACCGAGATGGTCCAACAGATCCCATAGACCGTTCGTTGCGTGCGCAACGTTGTATTCGTCGCCGGGCAGCACATCGACCCGCAGGACCGGCCGCAGGCTGGACACGATGTAGGTATGATAGCTGTGCGACGGCCGACCGGGTTTGTGCGGATTGTAACCGACCGCAGCGCCTTCCTGGTGCCTATACAGCGGTTTTACCGTGGTATCAATGTCGAGCACCCAGGGCTCGCTCAGCAGCGGCGCCGTGCAATAGTCCAAATGCGTCTGCAGCCAGCTCAGACCGGGGGTTTCATCAATCTTGGCCAGGTTCCGGCGCAGCGAATCCTCGCTTACCAGCTTGTCCATCCCAAGCAGCGGCGGGTTCACCGCATCGCACCGAAGCGCCGTGACGTGGGCGTAGCGATAATGTCCGGCCAGCGTCGATAACAGCAACGTTCCGAGCAGGTCGCGCTTGCGCGGAGCGTTCGGGCTGCGCAGTCCCAGCGGGCAATCGGCCACCCAGGCATCGAACAACCCGCCCTGCTTTAGGTAATCAATGAAAAACGGCAACTGCCCGAGCGCTGTCACCGGGGCTGTGCAATCCCATTCCACGTGAACCCGCTGTGGCGGAAAGTTCCTCAACCAGCAGTTGCTCACCCTCACGGTGAGGCACCAACTCTGTCGTGCTCGTGTCCATGCCAGCCAAATCCGCCGATTCGGCCGGTCAGATCAATCACCTAACTGCCGGATTTAGGTTGATTACGTGCTCGGCGCTCACGTGCCGCGCCAGCGCATCGATCAGCGGGCGCAGCAGGCGCGCGACCTGCCCGACCATGTCCGCAAGTGTCGAGCGCGACAGATCGATATCGGATCGCGCGTAAATTTCCGCTTGCCGGTGCAGCGGCAAATGGTCGCAATATTTCGATGCCAGTACGTGTGCGAGCAGTCCGGCACCGGCACGTCCGCGGTGGATCGGCAGGCTGGGCGCCGGCGCTTGTGCGATGCTCTCGCAGCTTCGACAGGAAAATTTCGGCCGCACTGTCGGATGACGCGGAATGACCCAGGCACATAGTCGAGCACTTCGGTCACATCCTCGCTACGCGAGCGAGTGTATCGCTATAGGCTCTTCGCCCCTGCGGAGCGCGGCTGCATCCGCAACGAATTCGACCGCTACTTCACGACGCTTCCAACCGTTGCCGAAGGGCTGATCGCCGCGGGAATACTCAAGGGCTGAAGCCGTCGAGTTCCGGACGGAAGCCGACGCATCCAGCAGCCAGCCAAGGGCGGCTTCTCGGACTGGGGCCTCGGAGCATTGAAGCATCATGGATCCCATCGCTGCACGGTGAGCTTCCGGAAATGCCCCAGACATCTCGCCGATGTGCGCTTAGAGGAGAAACGGATCCCCATTGACCTCACGAGCGAGTTCTCCAAAGTGTTGTTCCAGCGAGACGAACCCGCGGTCAAGCAGGGCTAGAGGAGTGTCCGGCGTGATGCTCCGGCGCATGATTGCCCTGCGCAAGTGGTTGCCCGAGCCAGACAGAGAATCACTGGACCGCGCGATCCATGCCTGTCGCCGAAAGGGCGTCGAGATCAGTCCCTGGCCTCAGCGACAATCTTACTCGAACGGATCGCTCGGCGGCACCCAGCCCGGTTGCTGCGGATTCGCCTTCGCCGACACTGGCATAACCACCACGGTTGCGCCCGGCGTGCCGTTCTCGCCGCGCGTATTGAGGTTAACGTCGGTTGTGGTTATCTCTTTCCAGCGCATCCTGGTCTGGGCCCAGAAGATCGCCGCCGTTATGTTTCCGTTGATGGCCGCCTTATACAGCGACTCTGCCACCCGGGCATTTGCCTCAATCGCCGCCTTGTCCAGCTCGTCGCGGAATGCTTCCGCAGGGTCACGTGACTGCAATCGACAATCTTGCAAATCGCTCCTGTGGGACGCCATAGGCCGCCATCGCGCGGACTATCTTCCGTTGCTCGGCTGTCGGTTGGCCTCCGCCGGGCCAAAGGGCGCCCAGCCTCCAACGCGGCGATCTTCTCGTGCAGCAGCTCTCGTTCGATCATGACTTCGCCGAGTTTGGCCTTGAGGCGCTGGCTCTCCAGCTCCTCGCCGTCGCCGGGCCGGCTCGCCAGCGCGGCTTCTCCCGCCGCCAGAAAGGCGTCACGCCAGCTCGTCAGGGTGGCGGGGTCACACCAAGCGACCGGGACACCGTCTCGAGGTCCTCACCCAGCAGCAGCCGCAGCATCGCTGCGGTCTTCGGTTGGCGCGACGTCCGTCCTCCCCGGCCGGGCCCGACAACGTCACTCTCCACTCGCCCGCCAACGTCCGGCCGCTCCATCCTGCCGTGCTTCACCGATCATCCCTCCTGCGGATGCCGTCCGCATACGGGATGTCTCACTCAACCGTGGAGCGGGGGATGGCTGCCTTGCCGCCGTCTGCTAATGGTCCACAAGCTGACTTCCTCCGCCAACAAGCCGCCCTTTTACGGTCAGCTTGCCTTTTGGCGCGTTTACGATCGACCGCTGCGGGCAAGTCTTTTGAGCGTCGCGGTCTCGCGGAAGACTTCACGGGCTGGCCGAGCGGGGCTACCGACCACCACGGCGCCAGCGTCCAGATCCGACATGACACCGGACTGTGCGCCCACCTTGGCACGCGCGCCCACACGTACATGGTCGGCGAAACCGGCTTGGCCGCCGACTACCACGAAATCAGCGATTTCGACGGAACCCGAGATCCCGGCCAGTGCCGCTATAGCGCAATATCGGCCGATCCGAACGTTGTGTGCGACTTGCACCAGGTTGTCCAGGCGTGTGCCAGTGCGGATTACGGTATTGCGTAACGAGCCGCGGTCGATCGTAGCGTTTGCTCCAACCTCCACATCGTCCTCCAGGATTACGGCGCCGAGCTGCGGGATAGTTTGGAAGCCTGCCGCCGTCATGGTGAAGCCAAAACCTTCCTGGCCGATTCTGGCGCCCGGGTACACATAGACCCGCGCACCGAGTAGCGCGTGGCTGAGGCTGACATGGGCGCCAATCCGGCAATCCGGCCCTAGCACCACGCCCTCGCCGATCACGGCGCCGGGACCAATTTTGCAGCCTGGGCCAATCTCAGCGCGGGCGCCAATCACCGCCTGCGCGCAAATCTCCGCCGTAGAATCGATCACCGCATCACCGGCGACGACGGCGGACGGATGAATGCCGGGGCTGACGCACGGCACCGGGTGGAAAAGGGCCGCCACCCGCGCCCACGCAGCCACAGGATCGGACGTGACCAGCGCGACAGTTCCTGACGGCACACTCGCCTGCATCTCTGCACCCACCAGCACCGCACCAGCTCGGGTCTGCGTGAGCGCCGCGGCATGGCGCCGACCTCCAACAAAGCTGACCTCATCCGGTCCGGCGAGCTCCAATGAGGCCAGCCCCGACAGAGTGATGTTACAGGCGGGAGCGGTGCAGCCGGCAGCGGTGGCGATGGTCGCGAGCAAATGTGGCCCTGTACGTGTGAAGAAAGTGCATTACCCACGCCCGTGAGAACTTCCATCTCTTTCCTTCCTTGAAACTGGCCCGCCCTTCGGGGCGGGTTTTGTTGTTTCGCGTCACGGCGCCGTGGCGGCACAGGAACTGCTTACGCCCCTGTGGTTGGCCAGGCTGGCATTGATCACATCCTGCCTTCCTTCAGATACCATAGCTGATGCTTTTGCGGGCCACTGGACGTGCCAATAGCGGCGCCAACGCCAAACCCCCGCCGCCAACGGGGTGGGGGACCTACCTCGCGATTGCCACGGCCTTGCTCTTGTTGTGCGTACGTTGCCCCGCGATGACAGGGCGACCGCCAGTTTTATCACCGCGTTCGCCGTCAGGCATCTGGGGTTCTTCCCGTGTTTTACTTCCAGCCCCTCCCCCCGCCGCGGCCGACAAGGGTGGGCGGCTCTCCGGCGCATCTCACCCACGTGCAGGTCCACCGCATAGTCAAACAGGCTGCGACCCGGGCGGGTTCTCGGCGGCTGCCTTGGCGCACTGGCTGCGGCACGCCCACGCCAGTCACTCCTCGTACCAGAACAGCGGGTAGTCGCGGAGCATCCTTGCGTACGCAATCGCGGTCTCCAGGTCGAAGCGGCCGCGGACCGGTCTGCGCGATGCCCAGCAGATCGCGACCGCCGAGCAGGGGACGGATGGCGTCGGCCTGGATCGGCGTTGGTTCGAGAAAGCGCTCTCTCTCGAGGGCGCGCAACAAGAGCTCGGCGAGGCGGCGCGAAGCAAAAGAGATTGATGGCACGAAGGTTGCGGCTCCAGCGCTCGCTTGCCCGCGCGACAATGGGGCGAACGCATTACGACTATGATTTCCGGGAGGGCCTCGTCCACACCAGACGACGGCCAATCACGCGTTCACGGAAGGTATGTGTCACATCGCAGAGATGTCCGGCCAATGCAAGTCGGGGGTTTATTTTCCTCTACGTCTTGTAATTGTTCCCCGACAGCACGATTCTAATTTGTCATGGGAAGGCCGGAACTCGGCACGAAGTGCACCTGCGCGGGGTGCCATGAACGTTTTTACGATCTGAACAGGTCGCCCGCCATATGCCCGAAATGTGGCACTCAACAGCCGCCGGCGAAGCCCCGTGCGTTGGCGTTGCCGCGTCCGATCGAGATCAGGCGCTTGCGGCAACTTGCTCCAATGATCGCCGAGGATGAAGTGTCAATCGAAACGACATCTGAAGAAGACGATGAGGTGGATGACATTGATTCCGAAGGCGAAATCGAGGAAGAGATCAGCGTCGACGCCGACATCGATAAAGTGTCGCACTGATGCAAAGCCTTGCCCGCCCGTCGCTGAAGATCACGCGGCGCGAAGATCCGACGCACACAAACAGCTTCATCTTCGAGGTGTGGAGTCCTTTTACCGCCGGCTATCAACCGGTGGACTCCATGGCGGGCGGGCTGCGTCGGCTCGACGAACTCGCCTACCTGATCGGTCAGATGTCGCTGCGTAGGCATCCGAAGCTGGAAGCGCTGACAGACGTGCCCGACCCGGATCTTGACGATCATGCCCGATGGGCCGAGTTCCGCATCAACGCGATGACCTATCGCAGCTACGACACGCGGCGGTACGATCGGCCACGGTGGCTAAGGGTGACCGGAATGGTCCAGGCTGCCGAGGCAACCTGCGCCGGGGTTGGTTATGTCCTGCCGGCGGTGTAGCCGGAAGAGAGGACCGACAACTCGCATCGCAACTTATACTGACCGGCAACTGACCGTTCCGTAACCCCCCATCGGTCCGCTTTTCGCGGCTCAGTGCGGGGCGGCGATGACTTCGCGCAGCTCGTCGCTGGCACGGGTTCAGGGATTAGCGCCTGCACGATGACGCCCTTCGGGTACGTGTTCCCGATTCTGAGCGTGCCGCCAAGCTGGCGCACGCGCTCGCTCATACCCAGCAACCCGAAGCCGTAACGGAAGTGATCCGACAAGCCCTTGCCGTTGTCTGCGATTGACAGGGCGATCGCCGAAGCCCCGCTTGGCGAGCGGGATCATCTCCAGCATGCATTTCTTGCTCGATGCGAATCTCATCTCAAGTGCCGAGGCCTCGGCGTGTCGGATAACATTGATCACCGCTTCCTGAACAATGCGATACAAAGTATTTCCCGTTCGCGCTCACGTCGCAAACGAACCAGGGGCGCTCGCCCCCGAACCGGCAGGGGTGCCAGACGATCGGAATGGGCTGTCACTGCATCCTGGAGATCGGTCGGGAACTGATCGAAGCGAAAAAGGAGTGCCCGCCAGGGCAATGGGTGCAATGGCTGAACGGGAATTCGAATGGTACCGCATGGCCGAGAACGTGGTATGTGGCGGTTCGGGGGAAACCATCGCCGGGGCCGGCGCGGGGGCGGTGCCGCCGGCAGATGAGGTGCTAGATTACTCGGGTCGTGGTGCTGGAGCAGGATGATTTCGTGTTCGACGAGGGCGCGATTGTGGATCGGCCGGAGCTCCGGTGGTCTCCGTATCACGGGCGGTCGATGCGGGCGCGGGTGGCGGCAACGGTGCTGCAAGGCCGGTTGATCTGGGACGGGGCGTCGGTGCTGGCGCGACCGGGGACGGGGCGCTTCGTGCAGCGCCAAAGGATGTAAAATGTGGCGGGGCGCGTTGCTTGCGGGCGCCGTGGTGGTGCTGGGAGGGTTTGGCTTTGTCGCGCGGTATGTGCGGACACACGTGGTGCCGCCGAACTGCCGTGATCAGCGCACGCTGACGCTTGTGCGGGAGAGTTTGCTGGGACGGTTTCACCTGCCGCCGTCCACACAGATGTCGCATATCGAGATGCAGGCGGGGGGGTGGCTGGCGTTCCGGTTTGTCTGCGTGGCGGATCTGGATATCCCCGAGAAGGATCTGCCGCCGGGGCCTCGGCCGGGCTACGCGCGTTACACGAGCCAGCTTGCGGATAACGGGAAAAGGCAGGAGGTGACGGTGACGATTTCTCCTTTGCTGCAATGGGTTCAGGTGCAATGAGTGTGATGAGTCCCATGGGAGTGATCACGTCGGGGCGGCGCAGTTAGCGGCCTTAGCGTCGTGACGCGTGCGTTACATCGTGCGCCTACTGTCGCGACTCCTGGTTCTCAGTATCCGGGGGATCAGTCTAACCATAGTGCCACCATGGTCCTGCAGGCGTTTGTGACTGATGGCGAACGGCGCAAGGTCGCTGCCTATAGCGTGTTCTATGGCACGCATACCGGCGAGGGAGGTCCGTGCCCACCTAACGCATAAGTCCGGCGTCTCGGATCTGGTGGTGTTCTATCACGCTGGACCGCGACAATCTGGATGGAGGCGCATTGCCTCGCCTAAAAGGTTCCCCAGAAGAGGAGTATTGCCTCATCTGATTTGCTCCCGACGGGTTCATCGTCGGGAGGGAACAAAATGGGACGCTTGAGTATGGCGAACGCGTGACGAGCTGTTGGCGGCGGCAAGTCGCGGATACGCTGATGCGGACCGGCGGGAACGCGGGCGCGTTCTGGATGAACTGACGTCGCTGACGGGTCTGCACCGCAAGCATGCGGCACGGCTACTCCGGGGTGGACCCACTGGCACGAGGCAACACGGCCTCGCGGGTGTGCGCCAGGTCGTCCCGCCCATGCTCTGCCTCAACGCTTTGGTAGTGCTGCACGAGTTTGCGCCGCCACTCCCCGAGCAGGCGACTTAATATATTAGGCCATACAGAAACCCCATTGAAAACATCGCCGGCAAACCCGCAGAAAACCGTTAGCCGGGTGCGCAACGAATTGGCATACAAAAAGCTATTGACTTCTGTATGGAGATAGCGGCATAACGCTGGCCATCGGAGGGCATGAAGATGGGCGGCAAGCCAAAGCGAGTTGGGTTCTACCTTCGGGTTTCGACAGACGGGCAGACCGTTGAGAACCAGCGCATGGCCTTACAGGAGGTTGCGGAGCGGCGCGGCTGGCATGTGGTGGGCGAGTATGCTGACAACGGGATCAGCGGCGCCACGGGAAGGGATCAACGGCCTGGCCTGGACAGCGCAATGAAGGATGCCAGCCGCCGCAAGTTCGATATCCTGGCCTTCTGGTCGATTGACAGGCTTGGCCGTTCCACGGCGCAAGCGACCGCCGCTCTTGAGGAGCTGATCGAGGCTGGCGTCACGATCTACGCACACAAAGAGGGCGTGGACGGCAGCACGCCACATGGGAAAGCCATGCTGCAAATGGCGGCCGTGTTCGGAGAGTTGGAGCGCAGCATGATCCGGGAGCGGGTGCATGCCGGGATCGCTAGGGCAAAGGAACAGGGAACCAAGACCGGCAATCCATTCGGCCGGCCCAGGATACCGGAGGATACCGAGGCCGCTGTGCGGGCAGAGCTCGCCACGGGGAAAGGCATGTTGAAGGTAGCCAAGGAAATCGGTGTCGGCACAGGGACGGTTCAGAGGATTGCGCGCGAGATGCAATCCGTCGGAGGGTAACAGCCGGCCGTCGCGGCGGATCGCCGGCATCATCCGCCGGATCGGCTCACACCACAGACCACCAGACACGCACGCCAGATCGCCACAGATCGCCGTACACGCCACGCACGTGCTGCAGCCACCCGTGTGTGCCCTGTGCGCCAGCCTGTGTGGCTGTTAGCACCACGTTGCCGCGTGCTGCTCGCTCGGCCTCGCTCTCCCGCACGATGACGCCGCTATAGATGGTGCTAAAGGCGGAATGACGTCTAAATTTTAGCATCCCCACTCCTCTCAGTAAATCGAACAGCGAGCTCACGGGGCCCCCCGCGAACTCACATATCGCGACTGCCCTGATTACGCGAGTTCCGACCTTAACTCCGGTCCAACAAAGGACCGCAGGGGCAACGGCGGCCGCGCAGCGCGACCATCGGCAAACGCGCGGTCTCTTTAAGCCGCTCCAGCACGATCGAGGACGTAAGCGATTCGGCGGCACCACATGGGCGGCGCGCGGCATTCGTGTGATCGAAGGGCCGCATGGATGAGACGCTAAACGGATCCGGCCCTGATGAGAGCGCTCATACGACAGATCGTAAGAGCGCACACAACGTCCGAGTGGAGGTTATCACGCGGGGCGAGCGCCGGCGGAGTTGGACGCTGGAGCAAAAGCGCGAGATTGTGGCTGAGAGCCTCGGGCCCGAACTGACCCCGAGCGAGGTGGCGCGCAAATACGCGATCGGTACGGGGCAGCTTTATACCTGGCGTCGAGAACTGTTGCCGGCTCCGACGGAGCGGATGAGGCGGCCGACACGGTTTGCGCAAGTGGAGCTGGCGCCGACGCGGCTGGCCGGCCAGCTACCGGCTGAGCCGCCCGCCCCGCCAGTAACGATCCCGCAATCGCCCCGGCCGCTGGGAATAATCGAGATCGTGCTGCCGGGCGGCATATTGGTGCGCGTTGATGGGCAGGTAGATGATCGGGCATTGCGGCGAGTTCCTGGGCATGCTGCAAGGCCGATGATCACACTCGCACCCGGCCTGCGCGTGTATCTCGCCTGCGGCGTGACCGATATGCGCAAGGGTATGGTGGGGCTGGCAATGCTGGTGCAGCAGTCGCTGCGCGACAACCCGTTCGATGGCGCTGTGTATGCCTTCCGCGGGCGTCGCGCAGGACTGATCAAGCTGATATGGCATGATGGCGCCGGCCTGTGCATGCTGACCAAGCGGCTGGAGCATGGGCAGTTTGTTTGGCCGTCATCCGAGACGACTGGCCGGATCATGCTCTCGAGCGCGCAATTGGCGGCGCTGCTGGATGGCTGTGAATGGCGCGCAGCGCAGCCGCGACGAGCACCGGAACTGGCGGGATAAAAACCCGCGTCGCCGATAAAAATCGGCTGGCACCGATTCGGCGGCGTCGTTCAGAATCGCAGCGTGCGAATCGATCTGGACAACCTGCCTGACGATCCCGCGACGCTGCAGCAAATGCTGCGCGACGTCGTGCGAGAGCTCAATACCGAGAATGACAAGCTGCGCCTGCTCATTCATCGGCTGGTGCGCCATCGGTTCGGCCGCCGCTCCGAGCAACTCACCGATGACCAGTTGCAATTGGGGCTCGAGGATCTGGAGCAAACGGTCGCCGCGAACCAGGCGGCACAGGACACTATTGCACCAGAGCCGAAGGAGCAGAAGCGCCGAGCGGCACCGGCGCAGCGCAATCTCGGCGATCTGCCGGCACACTTGCCGCGCTACGAGGTGGTGGTGGACATCGAGCACCGCGAGTGCCCCTGCTGTGGTGGCGCGCTGCATGTGATCGGCGAAACGCGCAGCCAACAGCTCGATATCGTGCCCGCGCAGCTTCGGGTGCGGGTCACGCGCCGGCCGCGTTACGCCTGCCGGGCGTGCGAGGGAACCGTGGTGCAGGCGCCAGCGCCGGAGCGCCCGATCGATGGCGGCCTGGCGACCGAGGCCATGGTGGTGCATGTGCTGGTCAGCAAGTATTGCGAACTCGCTGCCGCTGCATCGACAGTCCAAGATGCTGGCGCGGCAGGGCATCGATCTGGATCGCTCGACGCTGAGCAACTGGGTTGGCCGAGCCTGCTGGTGGCTGAAGCCGCTTTATGACCTGGTGGTCAGCACGGTGCTGTCGTCTGAGAAGGTCTTTGCGGATGACACGACATTGCCGGTGCTGGATCCGGGCCGCGGCCGAACCAAAACCGGGCGATTGTGGTGCTATGCGGTGGATGACCGACCGTGGTCCGGTCCGACGCACCCGGCGGCGGCGTATGTATATTCCGAGGATCGTAAGGGCGCGCATCCGTCAGCGCACCTGGCAGCGTTTCGCGGTGTGCTGCAGGTGGACGGCTACGCCGGGTTCAAGCGACTGGCCGGGGACCGCAGCGACGATTCGGTCAAGCTGGCGTTCTGCTGGGCGCATATGCGGCGGCCGTTCTTCGATTTCTATCAGGCGACGAAGTCGCCGCTGGCCGGGCATGTGCTGGCGCGCATTCGCGAACTCTATACGATCGAGGCCGAGATTCGCGGGCATTCTGCCGATCATCGGGAGCGCATGCGCCAGGCGCGAAGTCGGCCGATCGTGGAGGCGTTGCATGCTTGGTTGCAGGAGCAGCTGCCTCGTATATCCGCCGTCTCCGAGCTGGCGAAAGCGATGCGCTATGCGATCCGGCACTGGCCGGGGTTGGTGGCATTCCTCGATGACGGGAGGATCGAGATGGACACGAACGTGGTCGAGCGCTCGATCAGACCGGTGACCCTCACACGCAAGAACGCCTTGTTCGCCGGATCGGACGGCGGAGCCCGGCATTGGGCCATCGCGATGACGCTGATCGAGACCGCCAAGCTGAATAGTGTCGAGCCGATGGCTTGGCTTACTGATGTGCTCGAGCGCATCGTCTCAGGCAAGACTAAGGCGAACGCACTGGAGGCGCTGCTGCCGTGGAATTGGCATCCGACTGAACTCACGGAATTGGCGGCAGCTGCATGATCGATAATCCAACCCAGGTTGACCGCCTGATGGGGAAGCTGCAACAGGCTCTGCCACTGCCCGCGCGCCCCACACCCGAGCTGCTCGCCGCTCTCGTCGCGAAGAACGCTGCGAGCCAAACCTCCGCCGCCTGCTCAATCACCTGGATCAGCTACGCCGGTGACGAGGGAGGCATTGTGTGCCGCCTCGATTTTGGAGACGAGGCCAAGAACGCCGCGTTTGTCTCCATCACGCACCTGCGTTTCGATGCTCGTCTGCCTCTCGCCCGTGAGATTATCGCCTACCAGAAGCACCGCGTGAAACGCATCCAGCGGCAGCCGGCGTAATCCACCCCAGCACAGAGGATGGGCCGGCCTCTGATACGCCGCACGGCTGCCGTCAAGGAAAATCGGGCAGGGTCTCGCCGCAACGCTTACTCGAGGACCGCACCTGCGTGACACTCTCGTCCGGCAGCAGGATCTCGTTCACCAGAACCGAAAGCTGTTTCAGATCGGTCAGGCGCCCAACACGCTCATATATGTCTGGAGCAAACTCGGCGCCACGCGCTTTCTTTATGTGCTTGCCCAGCTCGCGTCCGTCATCTTAGCGGCCGCAGGACGCAGCTTCTCCTTCGACGTAAGCTCAGCGAGCACCTTGTTCGCGAACCGTTCAAAGACCCGA
>CAWIDE010000034.1:0-112157 GCA_963834715.1 uncultured Pseudomonadota bacterium
GCGCGCATTGCCGAACTCTCCTACTCGACAGTGACTGGCACACTCCGTGATCGCCTGACGGAGCCTATGGTCTGGCGCTACGGCACGCTGACGCCGACCTCCTGGGATGACGCCGTGGGTCTGGTCGCCCACGTGACGCGACGCGTTGTCGAGACTCAGGGCGAGGACGGCATCATAGTCTCCGCCTATGACCACGGCGGCGCAGGCGGGGGATACGAGAACACTTGGGCGACCGGGAAGCTCTACTTCGGGAGCATGAAGATCAAGAACATCCGCATCCACAACCGTCCGGCTTACAACAGCGAGGTCCACGGCACCCGTGACATGGGCGTGGGCGAACTCAACAACTGTTACGAAGACGCGGAGCTCGCTGATACCATCTTCGTGGTGGGCGCCAACTCGCTTGAGACGCAGACTAATTACTTCCTGAACCACTGGATCCCGAACCTCCGCGGCACCAGCCTGGATAAGAAGAAGACGGAGTTCGGCAATGAGCCTGTCGAGCGCGGCCGCATCGTGATCGTCGACCCGCGCCGCACGCCCACCATAGCCGCCTGCGAGGCCGAGGCGGGCGCTGCGAACGTCCTGCACCTCGCCATCAACTCAGGCACCGACCTGGCGCTCCTCAACGCTCTGCTGACCGAGATAGTGGCCAAGGGCTGGGTGGACCGAGCCTTCGTCCAGGCGCACACGAACGGGTATGACGACGCTGTTCGGGCCAACCAGACGACCATCGAGCGGGCCGCACAGATTACCGGACTGAAACCGGAGGACATCCGCAAGGCGGCTGCATGGATCGCTGAGCCGAAGCAGGGCGGTGCCCGGCGGCGAACCATGTTCGCCTACGAGAAGGGATTGATCTGGGGGAACGACAACTACCGAACCAACCAGGCCCTGGTGAATGTCGCGCTCGCTAGCGGCAACATCGGCAGGCCGGGCGGCGGCTGCGTGCGCCTGGGTGGCCACCAGGAAGGCTACTCCCGGCCAGAGTATCCGGGCGGGCGCCCGGCACCGTATGTCGACCAACTGCTGATCAACGGGCAGGGCGGCGTCCACCACATCTGGGGCTGCGATCACTTCAAGACGACGCTGAATGCCACCGAGTTCAAGCGCGCATATAAGCGGCGCACCGACTTGGTAAAATCGGCTCTGGACTCGGTCCCGGCCAGCGATCGAGCGGCGCAGGTCAACGCCGTCATGGATGCTATCAAACAGGGCGGGCTATTCGTCGTGGACGTGGACATTGTGCCGACTCAGATCGGCTCCTGCGCGCACGTAATGCTCCCGGCCGCCACGTCCGGCGAGATGAACCTGACCAGCATGAACGGCGAGCGCCGGATGCGGCTGACCGAGCGCTACATGGACCCACCCGGAAGCGCTCTCCCCGACTGCCTAATTGTCGCGAAGATCGCGCAGGCGCTGGAGCGCAGTTGGCGGGATGCCGGTAAGAATGGCGCCGCTGAAAAATTCACGGGATACGACTGGAAGACCGAGGAGGACGCGTTCATGGACGGCTACCACCAGCACGAAAAGGGTGGGCAGTTCGTCACTTACGCCCGGCTCCGGGCAATGGGCACCAACGGTTTCCAGGAGCCCGCTGTCGGGCTGGAGGGGACCGGGCCGGTGACCGCAGGAACCACGACCGGAGCCACGCCGGGCATGGTCGTCCAAGGGCCCGCCATAGAGTCGACGAGAGGTAAGGAACCTGTGCAGCAGGCCGCGCCGGGGAGCGGACCATCGGCCACGGCGGCGGCTGCTGTGCCCACCACCGCGCCCGAGCGGCTCATCGGGACGAAGCGGCTCTACGCCGACGGCAAGTTCAACACCCCGGACGGCAAGGCCAAGTTCGCCGCCGCGCAGTGGCGCGGGTTGCAGGCGCCCGGCAAGCAGCAGGAGAAGGACAAATACCCGTTCCTGATAAACAACGGCCGGGCAAACCACGTCTGGCAGTCGGTGTATCTCGACCAGCACAACGACTTCGTCTGGGATCGCATCCCATTCCCATTCATCCAGATGAACCCGGAGGACGTGGCAGAGCTCAGCCTGAAGCCGGGCGACCTCGTCGAGATCTACAACAACTCCGGCAGCACCCAGGCGATGGTCTGGCCGACCCCCACGGCGCGGCGGAGGGAGACGTTCATGCTCTTCGCCTATCCTACCGGGGCGGTAGGCAACGTGGTCGACAAAGGTGTGAACGAGCTCATCATCCCCAATTACAAACAGACCTGGGGCAACATCAGGAAGCTCGCCAATGCTCCGCAAGTTACGGCGCACCTGTCGTTCAAGAGTCAGGAATACAAAGCGACGAGCTGAGGGAGAATATCCTGCGAGAGGCAGACCCGCCGCTGGGCGCGACACTCAAAATGGATTTAACTGACCTACGCACCGCACTGCCGGCAGAAACGGATAGTAGACGACGTATGACCTAGGTGCACATGCGCAGTTTCAAGGCTTAATCCGGGGGCTTCCGTGAGCTCGCGGCGAAGCGGGGGTGTTATTTCGGAGCGGGTCCTTTGGGTCCCGATTGGTGCGTCCACGGGCACAGCCTGAAGAGTGCCGAGGCGCCCGAGCTTAGGGCTGCCCCCAGCCGCTAACGGGGGTGGTGGCCGGGGTCACGGCGCCCCAAGTTCATGCCGGCCTGCGCCCTTGTCATACCAGTTTCGCGAGCGGCGCACGATGTGCACGACAGACAACATGACCGGCACCTCCACCAGCACCCCCACGACTGTTGCAAGCGCCGCGCCCGACTGAAATCCGAACAAAGCGATGGCCGTAGCCACAGCTAGCTCGAAGAAGTTGCTGGCGCCGATCAAAGCTGAAGGGCCGGCAACACACCATTCCACGCCGAGGCGGCGGTTCAACCAATAAGCGAGACCAGCATTGAAATAGACCTGGACCACGATCGGGACTGCGAGTAGGGCAATGATCAACGGCTGGTGCAGGATCTGCTGGCCCTGCAGGCCGAACAGCAGCACTAGGGTTACCAGGAGGGCCCCAAGCGAAAGCGGCGCCAGGGTGCGCAGAGTGCGACTCAGAGCAGCGTGTCCGCCACCGGAGAGGAGCGCACGGCGCCACAGCTGGGCGGCGGTGACCGGAACCACGATATAAAGTAGGACGGAGAGGAAAAGCGTGCTCCAGGGCACCGTGATCGAGGACAGGCCGAGCAGTAGGCCCACAATTGGTGCAAAGGCAACCAGCATGATTGTATCGTTGAGCGCCACCTGGCTGAGGGTGAAGTGCGGCTCTCCGTCCACGAGGTTGGACCAGACGAAAACCATGGCGGTGCAGGGTGCGGCGGCGAGCAGGATGAGGCCGGCAATGTAACTGTTGATCTGATCCGCTGGCAGGAACGGGCGGAATAGGTGCGCGATGAACAGCGATGCGAGCAGCGCCATAGAGAACGGCTTGACCAGCCAATTCACGCCAACCGTAGAGGCGATGCCGCGCCAATGGCGCCCGACTTCGCGCAGTGCGCCGGGATCGATCTTGAGCAGCATCGGAATGATCATCAGCCAGATCAGCACGGCGACGGGGATGTTGACCTGCGCGACGGTTGCGTCACCCAAGACGCGGAAGGGGCCGGGGAGTGTCTGGCCCAGGGTGACCCCCGCGATGATGCAGAGTGCCACCCAAAGCGTCAGGAAGCGCTCGAACACGCTCAGGGCGGCGGGTCCCGAAGGGGCAACAGTGGTGACGGCAGCTTCACTCACGATGCATGATCCTCGGCCGTTTCGGGACGAGCTTGGCCGATTGCCTCGACCTGCTGCTTAAGGGCGATCCGGTCAAGCGAGGCAACGGGGAGCGCAAGGAAGAGGCTGATCCGTTGGTCCAGGAACCGGAAGGCGTCCCGGAAGGCCAACATCAGGGCCCCCTTACCGTCGTCAGCCACGGCCGCGGGATCGGGGATGCCCCAGTGTGCCGTGACGGGATGGCCCGGCCAGACGGGACAGACCTCGCCGGCAGCCTGATCACATACGGTGAAGACAAAATCCATTTCAGGCGCACCGGGCGCAGCGAATTCATCCCACGATTTCGAGCGCAGGCCGTCTGTGGGGAATCCTTGCTCGGCCAGCAGCTTGAGCGCCAGCGGATGGACCTGCTTCTTGTGGAAGCTGCCGGCGCTGAATGCCCTGAACCTGCCCTTCCCGCGCTCACGGAGAATACTTTCAGCCAGTATGCTTCTGCCCGAATTCCCCGTGCACAGGAACAGCACGTTGTAAGGCCCACTCATTGGCAACATGTCGGGCCGCAGCAAGTGGAATCTTCCGGATCGGGCTTGCGGGCTTCGATGATGGCGGAGGCGACGTAGTCCTCGATGCCGCGGCCGGGTGCCCAGCTTGCGACCACATCGTGGCTCTCGGCCTTCAACGTGATGCGGATATCGGCGAATCCGGCCGCGTGCAGCCATGCCTCGATGTTCATTACGGGCGCCGCGCCGGATACGCAACCGCAGAGCAGAGCGGGGTCGGCGGCTAGCTCGGGAGTGAGTTGCCGGATGTTGACGACGTCGGAAATGGCCAGGCGTCCGCCGGGCTTGAGGACGCGGAATGCCTCACGGAACACCTGGGGTTTGTCGGGCACCAGATTGATCACGCAGTTGGACAGGATCACGTCTGCGGCGTTGTTCGCGATCGGCAGGTGTTCGATCTCGCCCAGTCGGAACTCGACATTGGCAGCGCCAATTCTCCAGGCGTTCTCGCGGGCTTTGGCCAGCATCTCGTGGGTCATATCGACGCCAATTACGCGGCCGGTTGAACCCACTTCGCGTGCTGCCAAAAAGCAGTCGAATCCGGCGCCACTGCCAAGGTCCACGACGACCTCTCCGGGCTTCATCGCTGCTATCGCTTGGGGGTTACCGCAGCCAAGCCCCAGATTCGCGCCCTCGGGAACAGCCGCCAGTTCCTCCGCCGAATAGCCCATCTCGCGCGCCCTCGTCTCCGCGGTCGGCATGGCTCCGCAGCACGAGGATTCCACTGGCTCGCAATCATCAGCGATTGTGCCTTCGGCGATGGCGCGGTAGCGCGCGCGGACCATCTGCTTGATCTCGGCTGTATCCATTGGCGTCTCCGTTCGTTTTGGGTGAGCCTTGGCTTAGGCGGACTTCTTGTTTGCCCTCGGCCTCGCCACATCCGTCTCAGGACGGCAGGCAGGGCGACATAATGCGGCGTCTCGGCCGCAGCAGTTCTCCGTGAGAAAGCCGACCAGCGCGTTCATCGCCGAGAAATCGGCAGCATAGATCAGCTGTCGGCTGAGCCGCCGCTGGGTGACGAGGCCGGCCCGATGCAGATGCTGCACGTGAAAAGTCAGAGAGGAGGGCGGTATCCCAAGCCGCTCGGCAATGACGCCAGCGGAGAGGCCGTCTGGCCCGCGTTCGATCAGCATTCGAAACAGCGCCAGTCGCGTATCGTGGGCGAGTGCCGCAAGCGCTTGCACAGCGTGACCGCTATCCATACTTGCTCCGATCTTTCGAGGAAACTCGAAATAGGACAAGCTCAGCCGTATTTCAACTGCTTAGCCGAGCGGATGGTGTCTCAATTTGAATTTTGACCAGTTTCGATCAGCAGACACAACCGTCACCCGGTTAGAGCGCAAGGAGAAGCGGCGCGGGAAACCGTGATGAATCTGCCGGATTTCCTCAAGGCGTCGCATTCGGGGCGATTGTCGGGCGTGTTGACGGCGCGCGCGACTGGCCAGACCCGGAGGGTTCCCGCTGGTGATGGACGGAGCAGGCCGGCCGGATCTCCCCCGACCTGCCCAGCCACCCCGGCCATTCTCCCCCCTCGATTATCAGCGGGATGAGCGTGCCGGTGCGAGCGCTTAACGCCACTCACGCGCGCGAGATCTCCCCTGTAACCGGCGGCGTTTGATGAAAGGAAACCAGGATGCCTGCTACCGAGACCAAGCTGATTAAACCCGAGTTGATCGTGTCTCCGGCCGGATAAATCTCCCTGGCCCTGAAACTGCCGACGTTCTTGGTTCCCGAGCTCAGCGCTGGCGCAAATTGATAAATCTTTGGCTGTTTCAATGTCTTACTCCTATGCGAGGGCGCTCAAGGTGGCGCTGCCGATTGCGGCGGTGACCGGGAGCAGGATCAGCAAGCCCATGCCAGCCTTGACGTGTTTACCCCAGGTTTGTGGCTGCGGCGGTGGCAATCGCCCTGGTCTTTTTCATTGTCTTTCTCCTTGCGCCTGTTCAGAGACCGAAGCGACCAGAACCTCGGAAGCTTGCTTGCAGTCCTCTCCGCTTATGCGCAGCGTGTGACATGCGGCCGCAAATCGGTGGATTTGGAGGCCGCACGGATCAAAGCTCGGGTAATTATCGAGCAAGCACTGATACAGCGGTGTGGTCACTCCAGCGTTATGCAGGCGGCCGCAGCCCCCCGGTTCGGCGAGCGCCAGTTCCCCCGCGAGCTGCACCTGGAGCAGGAATTGCCCTACACCGTGGATTGCCGCGATTGCCGCGATCGGTACTCTGACGGGCCATCTCCGCCTCGGCCGGCCGGCTACCACCGCACCGCCCTGCGCCCGCTCCTGCAGAGCTCCTAGCGTCCACCAGACCACCGAGCTCGACCCCTCGGCCGGCTCGTTGCTCTCGCGGGCCTCGAAATCACCGGGGTCCAGACGTGAACCGCGCGACGGCTTGTTGGGCTTGCCCGGCTTTTGATTAGCCGTAGGCCCCCATAGCCGGAGTGTCGTTGAACGGCAGCCCTTTGCGAAAACCCCACCACACCATCATTCGCTCCCGCTCATATCAGTGGTCTCCTGCTGCCGGCGGCAGGGTCAATCCGTCAAACGAAGTACCTGCCATTTTGGCGTTGGGCAGGCGCAGATTGTCGTCGGGGTTGTCCAGCAAATCGGATAGATCGAGATAGCCGATCCCCTTGTAGTCGATGCCGCTGTCATTGGCCGTGGTGGAATACTTGCCATCAGGGGTAGCTATGCAATTGCTTGCACGAGTATCGGGGACTTCGAGGCGGGCCGAGGAGAGTTCCCCCTAGCCGGCCCTAACTGGGGTCAGACGCCCGTATGAACCGGTTCCGCCACTCCCCTAAACCCCATGCCCTGGTAATACGGGATTCGTACCCTCTTGGTTATGGCTAATCAGCCAGCATCCGCTGGGCAAGCCTCCAGCCCCGACTGGCGAGCTGCCGGTCGGATTGTAAACCGCCCAGACGCCGAAGCCGTTGCTTGCCTTTATGTTTATCCGAGCAATTAGTGCATCTTTGGTGTTAAACAGGGTGAACACGCCATTTGCATATGTGGAGGGGCCCAATACGCCAAAACCATCACCAACCAGATCAACAAATCCGCCGCCCTGGAGATCGATCGAACCAAAGAATTGGCTAGGGTTATCGATGACGAGGTTGCCGTTTGAGGTGGACCCCACCTATGGGACCAATTTGGCCCGCTGCTTAGCTACAGCCCCCGTCCGGCTCTCGTTCTCCCTTCTTTCAAGCTAACCATAAACCTCTTCCTGCTGTTGTGGCGGCTGTGGATATGTGGGCAACGCGCCAGCGTTGTCCAAGCGAGGCGGCATATCCACAGCCGTGCCCGCCAGGCCGGCCCGCCACACCGCCATCGGCATGTGATGTCCCAGCGCCTGATGCGGGCGCAGCTCGTTGTAGAACTCCATCCACGCGCCGATCCCCAGCCGCGCTTCGCGCGCGTCCGCATAGTCCTTCAAGTAAACCTCCTCATGCTTGAGCGAGCGCCACAGCCGCTCGATGAACACGTTGTCCATCCACCGACCTCGGCCATCCATCGACACTGCAATCCCGGCCCCAAGCAGCGTGCCGACAAATGCGTCACCGGTGAATTGGCTGCCCTGGTCCGTGTTGAACACCTCCGGCCGGCCGTGTCGTCGCAGGGCGTCCTCTAGTGCGTCCACGCAAAACCCCGCGTCCATCGTGTTCGACAGCCGCCACGACAGCGCCGCGCGGCTCCACCAATCCATCACTGTCACCAGATACAGGAACCCACGCCGCATCGGAATGTAGGTGATGTCCGCGCACCATACCTGGTTCACTCGCTCGATCCGCACGTCCCGGAGCAGATACGGGTAGATTTTGTGTCCAGGCCCTGGCTTGCTGGTGCGCGGCTTCGGCCCCAGCGCCGCGATCCCCATCACCCGCATCAGCCGCTGCACCCGCTTGCGGTTTACCTTCTCCCCGCCCGTGCTCAGCGTCGCCGCGATCCGCCGCGAGCCATAGAACGGCCACGCGACGAACACCGGGTCAATCCGTCGCATCAGTAACAGCTCATCCGCGTCATGCTCCGGCTTCGCCCGATAAACACCCGAGCGCGCCAGCCCAAGCAACGCGCATTGTCGCCGTACTGAGAGCTGTCCGTGGCCGCGATCGAGCATCGCTCTCCGGCCCGCCGCGCTCATCTGCCGGACCTCCGCGCTAAAAAATCCCGCTCCACTACCAGCTCGCCGATCTTGGCGTGCAGGTGGGCGATTTCCTTGGCCGACTGCCCGTCGTCTGTCCCGGTCCGGAAAACCCGTTCGGCATGTTCTAGCAGCTGCTTCTTCCAGGCGTAGATCTGTGTCGGATGCACCTGGTAACGCACCGCCAGCTCGGCCACTGTCGCGTCTTCCCTCAGCGCTTCCAGGGCGATCTTCGCCTTCAGCGCGGCATCGATCCTGCGTCGGGTTCTGCTCATGTTCCGCTCCGTGTAGCATGGACGGAACCGGTTCGGTTTATAGCTTAGCGGGTGGTCCCAAATTCGGGGTCCACTTCAGTTCGACGCACCCCCCGTGCCGACATCCACGGTTTGTCCGCCGCCGACCATGCCTTGCATCGTCACCGTGCTGTCGCTGATGAAGGTCATGCCAGTGCCGCCCAGCAGTTTGCTATCGATGGTGATGTTGGAACCGTCATTGGCGTTTATCGTGCCGTTGTTATTGAGAATACTGTCATTGAACGTGACGGTGCTATTCGGTTCGGCAGTCAGCGTCTTGAGGTTCAAGATCGAGTCATTGATGGTCTGCGTGCCACTCTGCACTGTATCGTTGTCGATACTGGCGGGCAGAGTGAAGTTTAAGTTCACATCCGAGCTACCAGTCTGCGTGATGTTGTAGTCAGTGCCTCCCCGTAGCGTCTCGGTGGTGTTGGAGTTAAAACTGAGGTTGGTGTCGGTCGATATTGTCATTTCGATTGGCCCTCCCTGGCCTTGTTAGTGAGCCAGAGTGGCACAGATGGAGAATCATTTCCAGGGAAAAACGGGCAGGTGCCGGGGGTGTGACCGCGTGCAAATCAATTGCACGACTTACGCCTTTAGCAATATCCGCCTTCATGGCTTTTAGCATTTGCGAAACCGCGCGGTCCTGGAGCAAGGGAATTCCTGCCCTTAACGTGTCACCCAGGCCAAGACGTGGCGGGATAGTCACCTTGCTCTTCCAGCACATACAGCGGAGCGATCTGACGGCCGCGCTTCTGAAAGATGATGAGATTGCCGGCCTTGGACTTGGCGACGAAGGTGTTGGTCCACTCACGCGCGCTGAGCTTGATGGGCGTGCCATTGGCGTTCAGCGCCGTGCCCGTCGCTGCCTGGACGTTCACGCCTTGCGCGAAACCCGAGGCCATAGTGCGTTCGCCCACGTTGCTGATCACCAGCCGGCCTTGCTCATCGTCGTACAACAATGACCCCGGCATAGCGCGCCGCGTGCTCCAGCACCTCGAAACCGGTCTCGCCGAGGTTGGCCGTGGAACGTCAGCGCGGAAGTGCCTTGTTGGCCGAAGTAAAAGCCCTCGGTAAGGGCGCGCACTTGGATTCCATAAGCCTTGCATATTTTGGTGGCGAGGTCGCTCAGGCTCGCGCTCTGCACGGTCATGCCATCACGCGGCTGGTAAACAGAACAGTCTACGATGTCTTCAACCAGACTTCGGCCGGTGACGTGCACCACATGCCGGTCGGCGGTTATCTCGCGGCTGACCGCATCGACATAACCGGTGATCAGCACATCCGTGCCAGCCTTGACCTGACAGTACGCCCCGGGCTCAATCCAAACCTGCTCGAAATGGCCTGGCCATTTTTCCGTGGCTGAAATCTGGAACGCACTCGGTACGCGTTCGCATGACCTGACAATCTCGACGCTATCCCAGCCGCCAAGCTCAACCGCGTTGCCCATATTCTTTGGCGGCCCGGGTGTGTTGTAAGCATCCGGGTTCGCTGTCGGCTCGATCAGAGTTAGCGTTACGCGGTTCGAGTCCTCACCCTCAGGCCCATAATAGGCTCCGCTTGTAGCACCCTGCAACCCGCTCATTGGGTGTCACCGACCCTGCAAACGACCCGCCCATGGGCCGCTCATTTCGTCACCAGTCTGAGGTTTGTCGCTTGCACCCCGCGGCTGCACGATCTAGTTTCAAAATCGACCTCACGGCCTTCGCGCAGCGGTCTATTCCCATCCACACGAGCAGCATTTCGCCAACGAATACGTCGTCACCACCATCCTCCGGCACGATAAAACCAAAACCGCGGCGCTTATCCCAGAACTTAACAACGCCGCGGCGACGCCGGAAGTCCATCGCCAGTTACCATCGAAACAGTCTGATATCCGGCACTATCGCTCGCGGATCAACCAATCCGATCCCGCTGCGAGCCTGCCACACCTTCGCCCTCGATAATCTGTCATCGCGGGTGGTCTGCGGCACCTCCGGCTCGGACGTCCGCTGTATCGGCCGACGCAAACCGTCAGCGATGTGCCTCGCGCGAATACGCCGCATTTCTCGGCCTGGATCTGCGATAGATTTGGCCACTACGCCATAGTGCGCCGCAGCACCGGAACAGGCCGAGCGGATTGCGAGTGCGGCGGCCAAATCGCGGCGTTCACGCGAGTCGGGTTTTTGAAACCGGGTTGATGAATAGCGCGCCTGCTCGCACTACGGCTCGGGCGCGGCAAGATTGCAGAACAGAGTTTATGATCGGTGAACAAGTCCCCGCTATGCCCGCGTGCTACCGCATCCCCGTGCGTTGATTGTATCGCGGGTGCGTACGATGCCGCTCAGCCCAGATCAATCAGACCGGCTCCAGCAAATCAGCCCCGTTGTTCGCCGGCGAGTTGACGGTCCTGGCGACTGGCCAGACCCGGAGGGTGCCGGAGGGCGACGGCTGGAGCAGGGCGGTGGGGTCGTGGTTGCCTTCGCCAAACCAAGCCGGCCAGTCCCGATGCTCCAGGATCAGCGGCATGCGGTCATGCAGCTCGGCAACGTCGGGGCTGGCCGGGACGGCGATGATGGCGAACGTGCGTAATATCTCGCTCTCGGGGCTACGCCAGCCTTCCCAAAGCCCGCCCAACGCCATCACCTGCCCATCCGCCCGGGCGATCGCGTAGGGCTGCTTACCGCCGGCAACCGGCCTCCATTCGTAAAACGCGCCTGCCGGGACGAGCCAGCGGCGGCGGGCGAACGCGGCCTTGAACATGCCGGACCGGGCGACTGTCTCGGCGCGGGCATTGATCGGCTTCCGAGCGGATTTCCCACTGCGTGTCGTAATCGGTCCAGGCATTCGCAGCGCGTTGCACATCCCAAGAATGGTCCTCGGGGTAAGAGACTGCTGTCGAGAAGCGCCACAATAGCAATCTTTGTGGTGCAATGCCGCCCCGGATCGTAGTGCATCGGCAACATGAGGTGAGTGTAGTCCGGCCACACCTCCAACAGTTTGCCGGTGGCATCATCCTCATGGGTCCGCTGTTGGATATTGACGATGGCCGAGCGCTGAGGATCGGACAGTCGGGTCGCAAATCTGACAATCGTCACGCTGGTTGGCATCGCCGCGATCAATATCGTGCTCGTGCTGCCGTTGTTACCCTTGGCCTGGCGGCGGCCGGCCATCGCCTGATCCGGGAAGGACCCCCGAAAATTATGCGGACATCTGCGTCGCAATATGGGATGATCGGCCTCAATTGCCTCGAAAAGGACTGTCAGAATGCGGAGACGGGACCTGCTCCTGCTGGCTACGGCTGCTGGTGCAACGGCGTCTGGCCACGCCCGGGCACAGCAAGCCTCGCCGTCCCTGGATTCGATTCAGACCATCGTTGTGATCTACGCTGAGAACCGCAGTTTCGATAACCTCTACGGCAACTTCCCCGGCGCCAACGGATTGCAAAATGTCACCGCCGGAAGTGCACTGCAACGCGATCGTAATGGGCAACCGCTCAAAGAATTGCCACCGGTGTGGGGCGGGTTGACGGCCAAGGGGGTGACGCCGGTGATCACGCAGGTGCAGACCGAGCATCTGCCGAATGCACCGTTCCGCATCGACGATCCGAACGGGTTCAACATCAACCTCAACGTCACAACTCGCGACCTCTGGCATCGCTTCTATCAGAACCAGATGCAGATTGATGGTGGCCGAAACGACCGCTTCGTCGCCTATGCCGATTCCGGTGCTTTGGTGATGGGGCACTACGATGGCTCGAGTTTGCCGCTCTACCAGATTGCGCGGCAATACACACTGGCCGATAATTTCTTCATGGGGGCGTTTGGCGGGTCCTTCCTCAACCATATCTGGCTCATCTGCGCCTGCACGCCAGTCTACCCTGACGCCGACAAGAGCCCGGCGAAGCCTTCGATCAGCGTGGTCAACCCGGATGGCATCACGCTCACGCCCGCTGCGAATGCACCTGCCTCGGCAATGGACGGCATTCCGAAATTCGTCTCGGACGGGAACCTGACGCCTGATTTTTACGCGGTGAACACGATGCAGCCATCGTATCAGCCCAGCGCCAACAGACCCTCCCCCGGAGGCGATCCGGCCTACGCCAACCCGAATGCCCCGACCACCCTGCCGCCGCAGCATGAGCAGACGATTGGTGACCAACTCAGCGCGAAGGACATCGGATGGGCCTGGTACGCCGGCGCCTGGCAGGCGGCCCTTGAAGGAAAAGGCGGGGGATCAATTCCCGATTTTCAATTTCATCATCAGCCGTTCAATTACTTCGCCAACTACGCACCCGGAACACCGGCCCGGTCGGAGCATCTGAAGGATGGCGGACTGAATGGCGCGAATTTCATCCACGACATTGATGCCGGCGTCCTGCCACCCGTCACGTTCTACAAGCCGCAGGGCAACCTCAACGAACATGCCGGTTATACCAACGTTGAGTCCGGCGATCGCCACATCGTCGACGTAATCGGTCATCTGCAGCGGAGCCCGCAATGGGCCCATATGATTGTGATCGTCACCTATGACGAAAATGGAGGCTTCTGGGACCACGTCGGCCCGCCTCAGGCGGATCGCTGGGGCCCTGGCACCCGCGTTCCGGCGATCATCGTCTCGCCCTTCGCAAAGAAGGGCTATGTCGATCACACCCTATCCGATACCATCTCCATTTTGCGCCTTATCGCGCATCGCTTTGGGCTTCCGCCGCTGCCGGGAGTGGCGGCGCGCGATGCCGCCCTGGTCGCCCACGGCAACCCGCCCATGGGTGACCTGACGAGTGCGCTCGAGCTGGCGCACTAACAGACCCGAATGAATGACGGCCCGGCGACCTGGGCGGGATCACATCCGTCGGACAATGACGTGGAGGGAGTACATGCTGGCGGGACTCCCCCTCGCATCAACTCGATCGAAATCCAAGTGCCATAGACGACGAGAGTGCCCTTGTGCCTTCGATGCCGATCATCGTCACTGTCAACCGGATTCTGTGCCACCATTATTTATCAACGCTTTGCAGAGCTCGGTAGTGCGTCAGTTTGAAATCTGATCGCCGTCGATCAATGGGCAAACCCCGCCAGCGGCTTCCGGGAGCGGCTGACGCAGAAGGCACTTGAGGCGCGCCCGCAAGGATCGCAGGTGGCGCAACTCGCCTTCAACTTGCACAAGATGGCGCTCTATCAGCTCACGGCTCAGTGCGCAGGGAGGCTCATTACGCGACGCTTCGATGATCTGCCGAACCTCTCCGAGGCTGAGGCCAAGTCCTCTGGCCCGCTGGACGAAGCGGAGCGAAGCCACTGCATCCGACCCGTAAAGTCGATATTCATTGGCGGAGTGCCCAGGCGGAGGCAGGACTCCGTGCGCTTCATAGTAGCGGATGGCGGAGCGCCGAACTCCGACCTTCCGGGCAAGCTGACCAATGGTCATCAAACTCATCGGCCAACGCCGTTTCTACTGGTATTCGATTGACGAGAGTTTCCCTCCATGAATGAGTGCCACCAGGTGGTTCCACTCAGCGTAGGACAGTCGGACCATGTTGTCCGCCTTCCCGATCCTGACGCCTTCGGCATCAATAACCACCTCTGGGCAGGCGTCACACTCGGGGCATAAGCTGAAAGTGGCTGAATTCATGGCTTTCATCTCCTTCCGCGGTCCCAGATGGGGGCTGAAGCAGGTTGAAGGTCAAGTCCTGTAGGGGGGTGGCAATCCACCGCGGTTAAGCTACGTGCGCCGCCGTAAAGATCGCCCGGATCAGCATCGGAGAGGAGGGCGAACGCGAGGACGGCCCGCCGCTCAGCCCACCGACCGACCGGTGCCCATTGCGTGCAAACAGGTGCTCCGCCTCTAGCGCCAAGAATCGGGCGTACTACGCCTCCCGCAGCGAGCCGGCAGCGACACACCGAACATGATTTTCCTTTCAACTGTACCAGTTTGTGTGTCCCGGCTAGGACGTCGCTGGTACCCGATTCGCAGACTTCCTCCACGACGGCGCGCACCGCCCGTCTCACGCCGGCGAGCGTGGCCAATGCCATTCCCGTCCAGTTGCCGTAGCCGACCAGCCAAAGCCGTGGCTCGCGAATGGAGCGGCCGTTGTGCCGGACGGCGATCCGACCATCTCCTTCGAGAACGCCGACGGGCGCGAGAGGATCCAGTGCGGGCCGGAACCCGGTGCACCAGATGACCGCGCCTCCCCGGCTCCGGCTACCATCCTGGTAGACGACACCCTCCGGCTCGAAGCGCACGAAGGGGCGCACGCTCTGCAACGCACCGCGTTCGCGGGCCTCCCGCACCGGCGGCACCATGACGATATCCCCAAGCCCGCCCCGGCGGGATATCAGGCTCACGCCCCTCCTGCTGTGCCTTCCAACGCGCCGTCCAGCATCTCGAACGCTAATCCCGCACGGCGCAAGAGGTAGCCGGCGGCGAGGCGGACTGGCCCGCGCCGACGACCACCACGGGAGGCGCCCGTCCCGCACTGCCCATTGTGCGGGCGTACCCAGGGTCAGTGCCCAGCATGCTTGCGCGGTGACTAGCGTGTTGTCGCCGTCCCAGCCCCGCGGTCGTACCAGCCACGTGTGGCCATGACGATGCGGACCACCGACAGCATCACGGGCACTTCGACCAGCACGCCGACGACGGTCGCCAGCGCGGCGCCGCTCTCGAAACCAAACAGGCTGATGGCAGCGGCGACCGCTAACTCGAAGAAGTTGCTGGCCCCGATGAGCGCAGAAGGTCCGGCCACGCTGTGCGCGGAACCACACTGGCGATTCAGCAGGTACGCGATGCCAGCATTGAAATAAACCTGGATGATGATGGGAACGGCGAGTAGCAGGATAACCAGCGGCTGTGCCAGAATCTGATGCCCTTGAAAGCCGAACAACAGTACCAGGGTGGCCAGCAGAGCTACCAGAGAGACTGGATGCAGAGCTTGCACAGCGCGGCATCCCCTCCCGACGTCAACAGCGCACGCCGCCAGAACTGCGCTGCGACGAGCGGCACGATGATGTAGAGCAGAACAGAGATCAGCAGCGTGTTCCATGGCACGGTGATAGCTGACAAGCCGAGCAGCAACCCGACATGGGCGCGAAGGCGACGATCATGATAGCGTCGTTCAAGGCGACCTGGGTCAGGGTGAAATTTGGCTCACCGTCGGTCAGACAACTCCAGACGAAAACCATCGCCGTGCAGGGCGCGGCTGCGAGCAGGATCAGCCCGGCGATGTAGCTGTTGATCTGTCAGGCGGGAGCAATGGACGGAACAGCCAACCCACGAAAAGCCTGCCAAGAAGCGCCATGGAAAATGGTTTCACCAGCCAGTTGATGGCCAAGGTTACCAACATACCGCGCCAGTGCCGCGCAACCTGCCCCATCGCGCTGAAGTCCACGCGCAACAGCATCGGCACGATCATCAGCCAGATGAGCACCGCGACGGGGATGTTCACTTGAGCCATTTTCATGCCGCCGAGGACATGAAAGACGCCCGGGAGAGCCGCGCCGAACGCAATACCCGCGAGGGTGCAGAGTGCCACCCATATGGTGAGATAGCGCTCAAATGTACCCAGGCCGCTCGCGCCTCGCGCGGGGACAGCACGGACCTCGGAGGACGCGCTCATGCCATTTCTCCGTTCGTTATACAATTCCTGTGGTGCCAATGGCGGGTGCAGCGCGGATACCATCGCCCATCGTCTCGCAAGCCCGGTTGTAGTGCATCAAAACAGTCACAGTATTTTCCTCTATCATTTCCGACACTCTCAAGCGGCGGGCGCGCCTTCGTGAGCGCGACCCGCCGGGTTGCAGGCGAGTACGCAATTAGCCTCACCGCCGCAGCAATGCTGGGTCAGATACGACACGAGCTCGTTCATGGCCGTTGGTGCCATTGCGTAGATTAGCTGCCGACTGATCCGGTGCTGGTCACCAGACCGGCGTGCAGCAGCGCCTGGAGGCGAAAGGTCAAGCTGGACGGCGGCATTCCGAGCCGCGCGGCAATGACACCTGCCGGCAGCCCGCTCGGACCCGCCTCGACGAGCAGCCGGTAGGCTGCGAGCCGGTGCTCATGCGCCAGAGCCGACAGGGCGGCAACCGCAATGTGTTGGTCCAAGCGCGAATATCGAAGTATGGTGGCAGCGGGCCTGTTCAAGGAGCCACTCGCAATTGGTCCTTCTTCGCTGAAGGAAGCCGGACATTCATCATGGGCCGTGAAGGCCCACAGCCACTAGCGCCATAGAAAACGGCTGGATAAGCCGGTTCGGGCGCTCGGTTCGATGAACCTGGAAGCCTCGAAATAGCCCCTTGCTGCGGTTCGGCAACATGCGCTAGCGTGATAGGACGCGCTGACCAGTGCGGCTTAGGTGAGCACCGCTTGCAACGTCCTCTGTAGTTCCTCGATGCTGAATGGTTTGGCCAGGAAGGGCCGGTGTGGGGCCGAGTAGGTCGCGATCTGCTCAGGGTCGCCGGACATCAGGATCACCCCAGCATCGCGCGCTTCGGCGGATGCGATGACCTCGCCGATGTCGCCGCCAGGGAGCAGGCAGTCGATCAGTACGACCGTGACCTCGGTTTCGCGGAGTTGGCGGACGGCGTCGGCCACCGTCAACGCGGTCGAGACAGTGTATTCCTCATCGAGGGCGGCAGCGATGGTTTCCACCACAAGACGCTCGTCATCTACGACCAGAACGCATGGCGGCCATTCCGGCATCGTCCCGTAGGTAGTGCCGAAGTTGTGAAACCGCAAGGAGCACGGCCCCGACCGGGAGCCCAACCGAGGCCAGTGCAAAACAACGCCTCCGGGGCGGCTATGATCAAGTCCGCCCCCCCGGCCTCCTTGCCGCCGGGGGATCCGCAAAGTTCTGCCGCGTTGGATATGCCCCCAGGAGTCCCGCAGGAGTCCGCTGGGGGCACCGTGGGGGAGGGCCGGTAGGGTGGTAGCGGGGAGGACGCCGCGGAGTCTCAGGGGATTCCTGGCGGGGCTCCTTGGGGCATCTTTTCGTCCGGCCCTCATAGCCCTGAAAACCCGGGCCACAGAACCAAAAATAACAACCAACGAAGCCTCGATTTTGAAATGGCCAAATCTGACCACCCGGTGGGTCTACCGGCAATCAGGAACCACTATAATCGCTCGTCGCGTCGCGTTTTGTCGCGTAGCGAATGTGTGCAGTTCAGCAAGCATGACAGTAAGCACGCGGCGACGCAGGCGATGATGCCGCTCGGGTGACCATGGCACCCGTGCCAGCTGACCATAGCAAACGCGCAGACAGCCGCCGCCGGCAATGGCAACCATGTAGGAGCTGTCGAGCACATCGAAGGCCAGCGCGAGCTGTAACGGGTGCTTAGACGAGGTATCTCCGGGCACTTCTCGTCGAAGCGCTTGGTCATGCCGAATATCGTGCTCGCCGCGGGAGCATCATGTGCCAACCACGAGGGCGCACTGCGCGCGGCGCTGACCGATCCACCAGTAGAGGAACGCCTCGACGAACGTCGAGCTGCCCATCTGGCGGCCCTCCAGGATGATCGGACGCACGAAGCCGCGTTCTTCGAGCTGATCCATCACGAGCCCTCTACGCCTTGTTCAGTTTGAACGGGGCGATCTTATGATGTAACCGCTGCGAGTTGCCCACCTGGGATAAGGTGGGAGTAAGGGCGAAGTACTCTGCTCTGTGATTGAGCGCGGGGATGTCGCGATGGCAAATGCGAGTCTTGATGACTGTGATCAAGACGGTCACCAGCGTAGCACGTATCGGCGGATCGAGCTGATAACCGGAGAGACGCAGCGGCGGCGCTGGACGGCGGAAGAGAAGGCCCGGATCCTGGCCGACAGCTTTCAACCGGGGGCGAAGGTTTCGGAGGTGGCTCTTCGGCACGGCGTGAACCGCGGCCTGTTGTGGACGTGGCGTCGGCAGGCGCGGAAGCATGTTGCCGGCGGCCAGCCGGCATTTGTGCCGGTCCGGATCGTGGACGAGACCACTGCCCGGCCAAAGTCCTCGGCGGCAGAGCAGCATGAAGATGCCGCGTTGGCGGCATCTGCGCGGCCGGAAGATGCCAGAGGGGAGTTGGCAACCGGCAGTATCGATATCGAGATCGGCGGTGCGCGCGTGCGTGTCAGGGGCGCGGTTGATGCGGCCGCCTTGCGGCAGGTCCTCACCCATCTCGGGCGCCGATCATGATTATCGATCTTCCGGTGCGACCTGGGCTGCGCATCCTGGTGACCGCCCGGCCAGTCGATTTTCGCCGCGGCATGGACAGCCTGTCCACACTGGTGAAGGAGACACTGACAGTCGATCCATTCGCCGGCGATGTGTTCGTCTTCCGGGCGAAACGCGCTGACCGGCTAAAGATTTTGGTCTGGGATGGGTCTGGCCTGGTGTTATTGAGCAAACGGCTGGAGCGTGGACGCTTCACGTGGCCGCCTGTGCAGGATGGGGCGGTGACGCTGAGTGCGGCGCAACTGAATTTGCTATTCTCCGGTGTCGACTGGTCACAGGTGGTACCACGGACGACAACGCTTCTGGCTCATCAGACGGCCGGGTGAGAGGAATTATCGCTGTACGAATTGAGTCGCGGTTCGATAATTTGCTGGCATGGCTTCAGATCCGGCCTCGCTGCCGCGCGATCCCGATCGTCTGATCGAGATCATCATCGAGCTGCAGGAGCGAAATGCGCATCTGCAGGGGATGGTCGATACGCTGAAGCGCGTGGTGTATGGCCCGCGTTCAGAAAAACTCATCGGCGATAGCGCGCAGCTGCCGCTTGATCTGGGCGATGCAGTAATCACTGAGACGCCCGCGGCGGCCCGCCAACGACGATGGTGTCGTGCAGCAGTCTGCCCGAGCCTGCCTTCCCCGACAGAAGGCGACGCGCAACATTGGCGCCCTGCCGAAGCACCTGCCTCGCTGCGAGGTGGTGATCGAACCTGACAGCAAGGTTTGCCCATGCTGTGGCGGTGTCCTGCATTTGATCGGAGAAGACGTAAGCGAGCAGCTCGACGTGATCCCGGCGGTGATTCAGGTCAAGCGCATCCGCCGACCGCGCTATGGATGCCGGTCCTGCGAGGGAGCCGTGGTGCAGGCCAAAGCGCCACCACGGCTGGTCGAGAATGGCATGGCGACAACCGCGTTGATCACCTCAATAGTAGTTGGGAAGTTCGCTTGGCACCTGCCCTTGAACCGGCAGACGGACATGTTGCGGGGCCACGGCGTCGATCTCGACCGTTCGACCCTGGTCCATTGGGTATTGCGAGCGGCCTGGTGGCTGAAACCACTTTATGAGCTGCTCGTCGATACTGTGCTGTCCTCACCGAAAGTCTTCTGCGATGATACACCATTGCCGGTATTGGATCGACGACGACGACGAACACGAACGGCGCGGTTCTGGTCGTATGCAGTCGATGACCGACCATGGCAGGGACCGGCGCCGCCGGCTGTGGTCTATATCTTCGCGGAAGACCGGAAGGGGAAACATGTGCACGAGCACCTGAGCAAGTTCCGCGGCGTGCTGCAGGTGGATGGTTATGCCGGATACGGGGAACTGACCAAGCCGAACCGTCCCGGCGGGGCGGTCACCCTGGCGTACTGTCTCGCTCATGCGCGGCGCCAGTTCTTCGAGGTTTACCAGTCATCGAAGTCAGCAGTGGCTGCCGAGGCTTTGGAACGAATTGGGGCCGTGTATGCCATCGAGCAGCGAATCCGCGGTCTGACCGCAGCCGAGCGCGTCACCGTCCGACAGGCCGAGACCAAGCCAATCCTCGAGGCGTTCAGAACCTGGTTGATGGAGCGTCTGGCTGGAGAGTCGGCGAAATCGAATTTGGCGGAAGCGATCAGGTATACCCTCAACCACTGGGATGGCCTGACAGTGTTCCTCACCGACGGCCGCGTCGAGGTAGATAGCAACGTGGTGGAACGGACGATGCGCCCGATTGCTCTGGGGCGCCGCAACGCGTTATTCGCCGGCTCGCAGCGCGGGGCAGAGGCGTGGGCGATTGTCGCATCGATCATCAACACCGCCAAGCTGCATGAGCTCGATCCGCAAACTTACCTGGCGGATGTGCTGGAGAAGATCGTGTCGGGTCAGACCAAGGTGAACGCCTTGCATGCGTTATTACCAGGGGTGTGGAAAGCAGCCCGGGTGGGACAGACGGCGGTTGCCGCATGAGGCAATCACGCACCAGACGGCGTCGCTATGTGTGCGAGGCGATGAGCCTGGAGGAACTCGAAACCTGGATCGACCAGCTCGATCCGCCACCGCTGATCGACGGCGTCTCCATCCTCGACGGCTATCTGACCGCCACCATCATCGGGCCATGCTTCATCGATCCGCGCGAATGGCTGCGTCACATGCTTGGGCCACACAGTGGACTCGGCATGGAAGGCTCGGAGCAGGCCGCCGCAATCATGGCGATCGTCATGCGCTTCAATGACATCAGCGAGGGGTTTGGCCACGGCACCGGAGCAGTACGCCCCGATCTTTGAGCGCACCGACGAAGGTACGGTCCTGGCGGGCCCCTGGTGCGTGGGGTTCTTGGCCGCGATGAAACTCCGCCACGACGCCTGGCATCCGCTCCGCGATCTCAGCCGGATCGAACACCGGCTTCTGCTCCCCATTCTGATCCACTGTACCGAAGCCGGGCGTCCTCTGCTCGGACAGGTGCGGCCCGGTCCTGAAGGCGAAGAGTTCCTGCGAAACGCCTATCACGACATTCCCCTGGTGGTCCCGGCAATCCGCGAGTTCTGGATGCCGCAACGCGCCAGAAGCTGGTCGACCTGATCCCACGTCAAGCTGTGGGAAACTCACAGCGCATACCTTATGATCCTTCGTGCGGATCCAAAGTGCGTTCGCCGCGTAGAACTCGAACTCGCGAACCAGGCGCTCCCGCACTTCGCGGGCTGCGGGAGATAGTGCCATGTTGTCCTGCTGGTTAAGTGTTCAGATCGGGGTCGCGCCCGAGGCGCGGGGATTTGCTTGCCAGATGCCGAAGCGTTGCCACGAGCCGCCTCAATGGATACCGCTGTGGACCCCACCGAGATGATATGAGATATTTGTAGTCTGAGAACTCAAGGGAGGTTGTATGATGCGCGTATCATATCTCGCGTTGGTGGCGTCGCTGAGCGTCGCGACACCAGCAGTCGCCCAACAATCGCAAGGTGCGGGTAATGATCAAGGCATGAAGGATAACAGCCAGGGCATGATGGGGCAAGGCATGATGGGTGGTAACCAAGGCATGATGGGCAATCAAGGCGCGATGGGCGGGCCTATGAGGGAAATGATGGAACATGGCAGGTTCATGGAGGGTATGCGTGCCTTAGCCGCCGGCACGTTCTTCCGCATTAAAAAGGGTGATACCGAGATCGACATGCACTGTCCGCCAACTATCAATATGCAATTGTGCGTTCAGGCGGGTTCAGCCATGATGAGTGCGTTTAGCCAAAGCATTGGCAGCAGCGGCACCTCAAGTAGCGGCACCCCAAGCGGTCATCCGTAGAGCCAAAACCTGAGTTCCATGGAACCACGCCCTCGGCGCGCCCGGCGTCGATCTCCTCGCGGCTGCCGGCGAAGCCATTGGGGACACCTCGGCGGTTCGGCAGGCGTCCCTCGGCTTTCCACCTCAGTGGTTGTGAATCGGGGGGCCATGCATTTTAGGAATCGCAGGGATTCCCATCCTGCACCTCATTATCCACACGACCGGCTGTATGAACACTAACGACGGAATCAAACACATGGCTGACGGTCGCTTCATCGCCTATTACCGTGTATCGACAGCCCAGCAGGGACGTTCAGGGCTCGGCTGCCCCTAGCTCCTACTGGTGCGGTGTTGGGTATAGACCCAGATTTAGGCATGTCATTGGGTGATATTGATACTGCTCTCCCTGGGTCAGTAACTCAGGGAACCACCCAGGGGGTAACGGAGAACGATAAGCAATCTCCCCCCGAGTGGACGTCTCCACCAGCGATGCTCACCACAGGCCAGCTCCAGGATGCCCACTGGCTGCCCCTGAGTGCTATTCCTGTGTCTCCGAGGGCGGCGGCATTGGTAACTGATTTGGTGGCGCTTATCGTCCGCCATGAAGCGGAAACCGGAGCCCGTCGAAGAGGCCGAGGACACGCGGGACTCGCGCGGCTGCAGCAGGCGGCTGGGGCCAGCCTCGGCGGCGCGCTTCGTCGATGGAGGCGGGAGGAGCCGCGGGCGGTGTTCCGGAGCCGCAAGAGGAATGACTTCACCGGCGGCCCTGTTCCTGCTCGGCCGTATCTGTCTGCCTGTGACGCGCTTATCGCGCTTGGGCTGCTCCAACAGTCACGCAGTATCTGGGGTGAGGGTGAGCGGGAGCTTTTTTTGGGAACGCCCCCTCGCCTATGGCCCACACAAGCGCTGCTAGACATTGCCGCCCGCCACGGCGTCACCCCGGCGACGCTCGCGGAGGACTTCGGGGACGTTTGTCCAACTCAACCGCCGACAGCGCCTGAGCCGGTCCAAATGTTCACCCTCAAGCAGCCACTGCGCACCGACAAGGCGAAGGTAGCGGTACCTGGCGCCGTCCGTAGCCGGTGAGCTTTGGCCGTGTCACCCGCGTGCTGCTGGGTGAGCATGGCCGTTGCCCTCCGCTGAACCGGCCTCTTCCATCATCCGAAGCATGTCGGGTCCGCCGGTTTGCATGAAGCGCCACACCAAAAGCGTGGATATCAGCAACCCTATGATGTTTAGAATCGTCGTGTAATTCCAGGTCACACTCCCTTGCAGGATCTGAACGTGGCGATTTGCGGGCACAAGGCCGATCGCGCCGAAAACGGCCTCAACGATATACCCGGCGCCGGCCATCGCAGCGTAGAACAGGACGAGCAGCAGTGCCGCAATCCGCCCGCCGTAATACTTGCGATAGATATCGAGTATGGGTAGCACGATCAGATCAGCAAACAGGAAAGCGATCACGCCACCAAAACTGATACCTCCATTCCACAGAACGGCGGCTAACGGCACGTTTCCGACCGAGCACACAAACGAGATCACGGCCACCACCGGCCCGATCAGCGGTCCGACTACCTTGGACCATACCGGATCGTGCGACAGGAAGAGGCTGGTCCAGAAATCATGGGGCACCCAGGCTGCGAGTGCGCCAGCGATTGCCAATCCGGCGACAATATCGATCCAGACGCTTACCCAATCCATGACGTAGAAATGGCTGATCGCCGTGAAGCCGCGGGCCGACAGCGCGCGGGAGATTATGCTACCGCCCGAAAGCGACATATCCATCGCCGCATGACCTTCCATGCGCCCCGGGATGCCTCTTTCGGCGTGCTCGCGCGCTTGTGCGAGCCGCACTGGTGTCATCACGTACCGCAGCAGCAGTACCAGCAGCGCGATCATGATCGGACCGCCGACGAACTCCGCGAGCACAAATTGCCAGCCCATCAGCACCCAAAGGATTGCACCAAGTTCGAGCACAAGGTTTGTCGAGGCGAATTGAAAGCTCATCGCGGCGATGAAATCGGCGCCTTTGCGGAACAGTGAACGGGCAAGCGCGACAGCGGCGTAGGAACATGAAGATGAGGCCGCTCCAAGGGCACTCGCTAGGAGAATGGTGCGCCCTTTACTGTTCGGCAGCAGGCGGCTCATCTCGCCCTTCGTGACAACCGCCTGCACAATTCCCGAAAGGGCAAACCCAAGCACCAACGCCCACAGTATCTCCCAGCCCATAAGGAAGGCCATGCGGAGCGCTGTTACGATCTCGCCTATGGTTTGGCTCATGGGGGCGGTGTCCACTCTAAGCTCACGCGATCACATCCGATTGCAGCCAGTGCTGCCATCAGTCGTTAAAGAACAAGTATTTCACAAGCGCCGCTGTGGCGAGCACCAGCACAACGATGGCAATCACCCAGAGTAGGCCCATGCCAAACATCATTCCGCCCATGTGGCCGCTCATCATTCTGCCACCTTGCCTTTCATCACGCGCCTGTTCCATGATTGCCTGAAGACCTAGCAACGGAGGACCTGAGCCTGATTTGCATGGGGCTAACCAGGAGCCAGATTCGCAAGCCATCCCGCAGCGAGCACGATAGCGACCCCGATCATGGCTTCGTTTGCGATTGAGACTCGCAGAGGCTTCGATGTTGAGGTAGAGCGCGCAAGCCGAGGTGTCAGTATCAAATTGTTGCAGGCCGCCAACCCAAGAGCCAGCGCGAACAGCGCTAGCTTAATCAGCGCAACGTGACCGTAGGTGGTGTGGATCAGCCCTCCGGCACCTCCTGCCAGCACGACCCCCTGGGCGAGGCCAGTGCCTGCCAGGGTCAATACGGCTAGGACGCCGATCCGGCTGAAGGATCGCAGGGTCTGCGCAGCATCGCCGGCGGGGAGCAGACGGAGACAAAGCAGTAGTGGAATGAGGCTGCCGAACCAGATGCCTGCGGCGACAACATGCAGGATCTCCAAAGTCGCGAGCCCGGCACCGAGCTGCGCTGCATGCCCGAGCCAGGGCTGGAGAGCGACCGCAACAGATGCGGGTGCCAGCGCAGCATGCGGCCGCGAAACCAGCGCCAGCGCTGCGACGATCATCACCAAGCGTACCACTAGGATCTGGCCGAACCGCACATATGCGAGGAAGGCCGGGACGGCACCGAGCGTCGCGGCGATCCCATGCGCCTCCGCTACCATGGAAGCCTCCCCGAGAAACCACAGGATTCCGGCGATGAGGGCGACGGCTCCGCTGATGCACGCCAGCCACCGTAGAGATGCGCCTATCTGGCAGACGTAACGGCGCGGCAGCACGAACGGCGCGAAGCAGAACGCGCCCAAGAGGGAGAGGACCGCTGCGTCGTGGACTCCACGCACCAGCACCAGCCAGACCGGTGGTGCGGCCATATCCATCAGGGCGCCACCGTGAAGCTGAAACGCCCCTCGGTCTTGTGCGTATCCTCGGAGGTGACGTGCCACATAGCGATGTAATGCCCGGGCATGAGTGGCGGAATCGGAACGATCAGTTCACGTCCGCCACCGGAAACCCGGAGTTCGCCAGTCCGAACTCGTTGGCCCGATGGCCCCAGCACCTCCACCTTGCTGAAATGCGGGACAACGCCTTCAGTGAAATAGAGGTCGAGCGCGGACGATGACTTAGCCACACGACCACCGACAGCTGGAGTTGCACCTTGCAGTAAGGCATGCGCGTGCGCGGATGCGCTACCTGTGATCAACCCGACTACAAGAGCGACGATACGGCTCACCATGACACCAGTAGCTTTCCAAGGGATGTGGGAATAGGTCGTCGAAGAAGATCGACAACGACGAGATCATGAGGCGCATAGCGACACCGGCGGGGCCAAGCTATCGCAGGTGCCCAGCAATGTCGGTTGCCATCGCGGTGGCATCCTGATCCGCGCGAATGGGAGCGATGAAGTGCCCGTCTGGGCCCATCAGGTAAAGAATCGAGCTGTGATCGATTCCGTAGTCATTCGGGCCGGGACCCGTCCGATGTTCGGCTGCATAGATGCGATACTCCTTTTCGGCTGCGGCGATCTGCTCGCTCGTTCCCGTGAGGCCCATGAGACGCGGGCCGAATGCGGCGGTGTACCGACCGACTACTGAGGGCGTGTCCCGTTTTGGATCAACGGTGATGAAAAGTGGCTGGACGCGATCGGCTTTCGCGCTGAGCTTATCCAAAGCGTTGGCCACCGTGGCGAGTGTGGTGGGGCAAACGTCGGGGCAATAGGTATAGCCAAAGTAGACGAGCAGGTACTTGCCCAGGAGATCGCGATCTGTGACCGGCTTGCCCGCCGCATTCACAAGCGTGAACGGCCCACCGATTGCGGCCTGACCGATCGCGACTTGCTCCCCGCTACCCCCCGTTTTCAGCCAGAGGTATCCGGCGCCAGCAAGCAACAGCATTGCGAGGACGCTGAGCCCCACCGCAATGCGAATCATCCAAAGTCCCAGCGGTGGCCGAAGTGAACGCTGATCCTGCTTTGTATTGCGCTGCATGTCATCAAGCATCTTTGCCTCTGTACGATCAGAACGGTCGCGCGCCGCCCTCGTAGAGAAATGTGTGAGTTCGCGGCCCAGGCAGCCGCGCATTGACCACCGAGTTGATCCGGAAACCGTTGCCGGAGATTAGATCGTCGATCTTCCGGTTGAGATGACAGCCCCCGGCTACGCGTGACCAGAGCGGATCCAGGCGATCCTGCCAGCGGGCGATGCGGGCCTCCGGGGCGCGTCCATGTTCAACGAAAAGTAGCCACCCGCCTGGCTTCAGCACGCGCCGCATTTCGGACAATGCGCGCTGCACGTCAGGGATCGTGCACAGCGTCCAGGTGGTTACCACAGTGTCGATGCTGCCCAACTCCAACGGTATGGCCTCAGCCGAGGCGTCGAGTAATCTCACCGGGATTGCGGCTGACGAGGCTCGGGCGCACGCCATGTCCAACAAGGGGGTGGAGGGCTCCAGCCCGAGGACCGACGTCACCGCGGAACCGTACAGCGGAAAATTCAGTCCTGATCCGACACCGATCTCCAGCACTCGCCCTGCGGCCGCGCCAACCACGCGTTTGCGGAAAGGCAGGAGGGTCTTCTGGCGCATCGCCAGGTGCAGCAGTCGGGGAAGCACATAGCGTTGGTAAAGGCTCATCGCCTCACTTCCCCATCGCGAGCCGCGCTTGTTGACGCGCGCCGCAGGGCATTCATCACTATGTTCGAAGTCAGTAGTTCGGGCAGAACGATGCCCCCTGGTGCACCGGGGCCGTAAACCACATAGAGCGGCACCCCGTAGCGGTCAAAGGCTTGCATGTAAGTGGTCAGCAGCGGATTGGGGCGTGTCCAGTCCGCGCGCATTGCGATCACCCCAGGCTCGCGAAGCCGCTCCCATACGGGCGCACGGTCAAGCACGTTCAGTTCGTTCACCTTGCAGGTCAGGCACCAGGCGGCTGTCACATCAACAAAGACGAGTTTGCCATTGGTGACATTCCGTGCGATCGATGCTTGGTCAAACAGGCGCCAGTTCCCCGTATGGCGGCCGGTGGGGAAAGCCGCGACTGGCGCAGCCTGGTCCCGCAAAGAGGGCACCAGCACCGTGATCGCCGATAGCGCAACCGCGGCAGTCCCAAGTATGCGCCGAGCTGGCTCGGCAGGCCGCACTATTTGACGCAAAGCGAGCGCAAGTAGCAGGACCCCGAGCACCCCTCCCGCAAAAACGGCAATTTCCGGCCCGGCCTCCAGCCCTAGAACCCATATCAGCCATGCCGCGGTCCCGAGCAGCGCCACGCCCAAGATCCGCTGGAGCCATCCCATCCATCGCCCTGGCCGCGGGATATACGCCACAATGCGAGGTGCAGCGGCCACGGCCAGGAACGGCGATGCCATGCCGATCCCAAGCACGCCGAACATTGCGGCAATCTGGGCGGGACCGCGGCTTAGTGCGAAACCAACTGCAGTACCCACAAACGGGGCCGAACAGGATGCGGCCAGCAACGTAGCGAAGGCGCCGGCGAGGAAGGCGTCGCTGAACCTCCTGCGGCCGCGCACCGCACCCACGGTGCTCAGGATGTACCCTGGGAGTGCAATCGGCAGCCACCCCCACAGGCTCGCTGCGAATAGCGTTGTGACTAGCGCCATGCCAGCAAGGAACCACGGCTGCTGGAACTGAATGCCCCAGCCAATTGCCGCGCCAGCCGCCTGCAACACGATCAGCACGCTGGCCAACACCCCGAAAGAGACGAGTACGCCCGACGCTGCGGCGAGCATTCCGAGCCGCGCCGCCCGGATCTCGGCTCCGGCATGACCAGCAAGCGCGAGCAACTTCAGCGACAGCACCGGCAGTACGCAGGGCATCAGGTTCAGAATCAGGCCGCCAAGCAGGGCGAAGCCGATCATTGTCAGGAGGCCAGGCGCATTGGCGACCGGAGGCAGGGTTCCCAGAGTCGGTGTTACATCCGTCTCGGCTGCGCGTGCTCCATCCACCAGCGTTACGCGCGCTCTCGTGCCGGCGATAGCGTTACCCGCCTCCCCCCGCAGGGGCACGTTGAAGGTCACCAAGCGCCCGGCGGCGGCCAAAGCAACGCCGGGGCGCCCGGGCATGCTCTTAGCCAGCCCCTCGACGAAGAGATCCGGGGAACGGAACGCGTGGGCGTCGCTGGCGAGCCGAACAGATAATGCTGCGCCCTCTTTCGTTTCCCCTGCGACGGCACCCAGCACTTGTATGCCAACAGCTGAAGCATCCACTGGAACGCGGGCCAACGCAGCCGCGAGCAGCTGCGCCTCCGGTCCCGGACGCGCAGCGCCAGCCGGCAACACGAGATCGAGGTTGGCGTGGTACGGGATGCAGATGTCTTTGCAGGAGGCATAATCCACCTCCGCGTGGAGATGCAGAGGTTGGCCCGGATGGAGAAGGCGAACGCTGATCGGGAGTACGACGCCGTTCATGTAGCCAATCGTCTCCAGCTCGCCAGCTGGAGGAAGTCGCTGCGGAGCGGGCCAAGCAATGGTGGCGGAGGCGAGGTTAGTTGAGCCCTTCCAATCTATCGACGGCGGGAAGCCGGCGTCGCCTGGTGTGCGCCAGTAGGTGTGCCACCCCGGAGTCAAGCGAAGCTGCAGGCCGACATCAAGCTGTTGGTTTGTGCCGGTTGCCTCGACGGCGGTGATCAGCCGCGCCGCCCCATGCGCATTGCTCGCCCACTCACCTGCCGCTGCCCGCGCATCCAGGCCCCGCAGTGACACAAGCAGGACAGCGATGAGTACGAAGCCGAGGCAAAACCGGTTCTTCATAACTTACGCTAACAGCCGCGCCTGCCGAAGCCGCCGAACAGATCGTTTATCAAGGTGTCACCGATCCCGAACCCCGCGCCCATCGTCATGGCACGCCCGAAGCCCGAGTTCAGGAAGTTCCCGACGAAGGCGCCCGCGCCCGGAGGCTGCTGTTGCTGCGGATATGGCTGCTGCTGATATGGCGGCTGACCCGGCGGACGCGCGCCCCAGGGTTGCTGAGGCGTGCCCGGCCATTGATCCGGTTGCGGCGAAGGCGCGGCAGGGGACCCGGTTTGGTTCGCTACGAAAGCGTGCAGTGCCTGCAATAGCGTAGCCACCTGGTTTTGTTCCGCCTGAATGGCAAGCGCGATCTCTTTGAGATCGAGCATCAACTCCCGCGCATCCTGGTTGCCGGATTGCGCCGCGGCGCGAAGCTTCTCCGCGAGCGTGCTGATCTCATCCGCGGTCTGCCGTGATTGCCATTGGAGTTGCGAATACTGCGTATCGATGCTCTGGAGGTCCATGTGATTGCTCCCTCGGCTGTCAGCCGCGCCGCTTAGTCAGGAGTTCCCTCAGTGTTCGGATGGTGTTGCCACTGGCTGTTCGGCTGGCCCGTGCCGCCGTTGTTCATCGACTGCATCATCTGGGCACAGGAGGACATCATGCTCGACCCTCTCTCCGGTGACATCATGCCGCTACCCATCATCCCGTGGCCCATCATTCCCTGACCCATTCCCCGGCCCATCTGGCCCATGCCCATCCCCCAATTCGGCATGCGCTGCATCTCCCCTTGGTTCTGCGCTAGCGCAGGCAACGTCACGGCTCCGATCCCGATCGCAAGTGCCGCGATGCTGAGTTTTGTTCGCAGGATCATGTTATTGCTCCTCTGTTTGGGTTGCCTCTGAACTCAGGCGGGCAGATGCGGCGCTCTGGGTCACGTTGCTATGCCTCCCTCTGCCATTCGGGACATGCACAGCCCGAGCGCACACATAGCGAGACACGGCACGGCACTGACGAGGAGCGGAACTATCCCGACGGCTACCAGCCAACTCCATTGCCAAGCGAAGCCGGCGGCCAACAGAGCGAGTGTGCCCCCGCCAAGCGACACCCAGCCCTTTCGCCCTAGCCGGTCGAAAAGCCCAGGTTTCGCATAACAGGCCGGCGATGTAGGAACTGCTGTTTCCGTATGCATGGTGCTGGTCGCCTATACAGTTGCGAAAATCCGCGGCTGTTTGCCGTCTCTCGTCACGGAATAAATGGTCCAGGTTTGGGTCTTCGCGCCAGTCATGCCAGGTGAGCCGGAGGGCATACCGGGCAAAGTGATTCCCGCGATGGCAGGTTTCTCCGCGAGCAGCTTATGGACGATCTCAACGGGCACATGCCCGTCCACCACGTACTCGCCGACGAACGTGGTGTGGCAGCCCTCAAACTCTTCCGGAACCCCCGCGTTTCTGCTGATCTCAGCAAGATCGTTCGTGGGCTTCACATCGACCTGAAACCCATGCTGGTCCAAGTATCGCGCATAGTTCTCACAGCAACCGCATTGGGGATTCTTGTAGAGCGTCGCCTTGATTGATGGTTCCGCCCGGGCACGTCCCGGTTTGAACAGTGCTGGAGCTGGCATGACCAACCCCATCAGCATCGTCGCAAATTCCCTACGTCTCATATGAAACTCCTGTTTTCAGCATTGCTGTTCGATGAAAGCGCTGATCTCCCTCGGGCTCGCGAAGATTACGGCAGCGCGGTCGCCAAACATTCCTGAGCCCAAGATGACCGGTTTGCCGGCCGGCGGTCCGAACCGGCTGGCATCCGTCTCGAAGCGAAGACTTTGATCCCAGAAGGCACGGGTTCGACCGTCGCCCGTCGTGACGAAATAGGAGTCACGGCAGCTCCGGATGGACGCGACTCTCTCTTCGGGAGGAAGCTGCTTCAAATTGATAGGGGTCACCATATAGGTGGGCGGTATCTCGACAGGGGGACCGCCATGCTGCGCTTTGCTTACGGCGCGCAGAAAACCAATCAAGGCCCCACGAATCTCGGGGTCGGAGAACTCCGGCATAGGTCATCGCGTTACCAGGAATGAACTTGGCTGGACTTGTCAGCCATTCATCCAAAGTGATCGCGTTCCACGTCACACCTGAAGATTTCAGCGCGGTGGAGTAGCGATCGAAGCTCTTGAGACTACCGGCCTTGCGCCCCCACACGTCAACCAGAGTGGGGCCGGTCATGTTCAGATCGGGTCGCAGCGAATGGCACGCGGAGCACGGCTGAAATGCCTTCGTGCCGAGCTCAAGATCGTTGGCAGAACTGCCTTGTTGGGCGCTCAGTATTGCCAACCCGAACAGCCGTAGAGCCACCGGGCGGAGCCGCTTTGTTATGTGCATCTCACACTACCCGGACAACCGTATGAGTCCGGCGACCTGATGCTCCATGACATGGCAGTGCAGCATCCAGTCGCCGGGGTTATCCGCGACAAAGGCAACTCGCACACGCTCGCGCGGCCGCACGAGTACCGTGTCTCCCCAGATGTCGTGCGGCATAGGCACGCCATTACGTTCAAGCACCTTGAAGCTGTGGCCGTGCAGATGCATCGGGTGCCACCAGGCGGTTTGGTTGTGGAAATCTAGAACGCAACTCCGTCCCGGGGCGATCTGGAATAGCGGTGGCATGTCCGCGCTGCCGTCGCCTGTCATCGACCGGCCGTTGATCGCCCACTCCGCGTCGCTGCCCATCATCCCCATCATTCCCATGCCGCTCATTCCCATCATTCCCCCCTGGAGCCTGGTCCGGTGGACCACGGCGCTGGCGAGGTCCGGGCGCGGCACCGGGTTGGGCCGCAGCCGCGCGGGTGCATCCAAAGGGTGCAACCGGACCGGCGGCGTTCGGTCGTACTCCAGGCGGACCAGGGTGTACGGGAGCCGGTCATAGAAATCGTCCTCTACGCCATAGGACCGCCCCGGATCGCCTTGCATGTCCAAGATAATATCGACTCGCATCGCGGGGCCGAGCAAAACTCGGCCTCCGGCTGGCTCATGCGGATCACAAGGCTGGCCATCGCGCGCAATGATGATCGGCCTGTGGCCCGCAAATCGCAGCGCCATAATGCGGGCGATCGCCGCGTTCAGCAGCCGCAGCCGGACCCGCTCGCCCGCGCGGACATACGCGGTATCCGGCACCTGGCCGTTGATAGTGACGGTATTCCCTACACGGCCATCCATCAATTCTTCCATGCGGTTGTGAAAGCCCGGCGCGATCCGCGCATTCCGGGCCAGCCGCCAGTCCTGAATGATCCAGAGTAGCTCGCGATCGACTTTCGGCGGCTCTGGTTCCTCGACGATCAGGGCGCCCGCTAGCCCGCGCCCGAGTTGCTCCAAACTGTGGTCGTGCGAGTGGTACCAGAACGTTCCAGCGTCCGGTGGCGTGAAGGCGTAATCGAAGCGTTCGCCCGGGGCGATCGGCTTTTGGGTGAGGCCCGGCACGCCGTCCATCGGGTTCGGTAAACGGATGCCGTGCCAGTGCACGGTCGTGCTTTCGGCCAGCAAATTCTTGACCGTGGCGCGGAACGGTGTGCCTTGGCGGACCCGCAGTACCGGGCCAGGCTCAACGCGGTTGTAGGTCCATACATCGGTGGCCGGGAATTCGTCGCCCACCATACGGACACGTGCCGGTCCTGGTTGGAGAGTCGTGGTCAGGGCCTCAGGCACGGCCGGGTGCCCGATAGCGGAGGCGGCCGGCCCCAGCGGTGCGATCGTGGAGGCTGCTCCCGCTTGGAGGAAATGCCGGCGGCACAGGGCCGGGGCTGAGATATGTGACATACCAGGTCGTCCTCTTGGCGCCCTCCCCGCGGCTCTCGGCGGGTGCTGACGGACAGACCACCCGCCCAGCGCAGAAGTGGTGGGCTCACAGGGGTTCGGCCGAGCCGGCCTAAGCCAGCTTGCGGTTTAGACCGAACTTCCTTCTTTCGGAGAGTGTGAAGTGGCAGGAACAGTAGGGACAGAAGCACGAGACTGGTCCCAAACGTAGCCATGTAATCCGGAAATTTGGACTTGTACTCGCGGCGGTGTTGTGCCAATGCGTTGCCATGTATATCGAAGCTGTTCCGAATCGGAACTCGCCTCCCGCCATTCTGCTGCGCGAGAGTTACCGCCAGGATGGCAAGGTCCGTAAGCGCACGATCTGCAACCTCTCCGATTGGCCCGCCGAGCACGTTGAAGGCCTGCGCGGTGTTCTCAAAGGCGGCGTTGTCATTCCGGCCGAGCGGGATGCGTTCACCATCACCCGCAGTCTGCCGCACGGGCACGTTGCAGCAGCGCTCGGGACTGCCCGCAAGATAGGGCTTGATCGGATGCTCGGCGATCGCGAGCGATACCGTGATCTTGCCCTCGCGCTGATGATCGGGCGCATTATCGAGCCGGCATCCAAGCTCGCCACCGCTCGTGCACTTTCCTCCGCCACGGCTGCATCGAGCCTTGGCGAAATGCTTGGCCTCGGTGAGGTCGACGAGGACGAACTCTATGCCGCACTGGACTGGCTGCTGGAACGCCAGCCTGCCATCGAGACAGCCTTAGCCAAGCGCCATCTCAGCGATGGCACACTGGTGTTATATGATGTCTCGTCAAGCTACATGGAAGGCCGCTGCTGCCCGCTCGCCCAGCGTGGCTACAGCCGCGACGGCAAGAAGGGCACGCTGCAAATCATATACGGCCTACTCTGCGCTCCCGATGGCTGTCCGATCGCCATCGAGGTGTTTGAGGGCGATACCGCCGATCCGATTACGCTTGCCAATCAGATCGAAAAGCTGAAGCGGCGGTTCCATCTCGACCACGTGGTCATGGTCGGTGACCGTGGCATGATCACCCAAGCACGCATCACCAATGACGTTAAATCGGCAGGCTTCGACTGGATCACGGCACTGCGCGCGCCGGCGATCAAGGCGTTGATGGAAACCGGCGCTTTGCAACTCTCGCTGTTCGATCAGCGCGACTTGGCCAGTATCACGGCGCCCGAATTTCCGGGTGAGCGCCTGATCGTTTGCCGTAATCCCGATCTCGCCGTCGAGCGCGCCCGCAAGCGGGAGGATCTGCTGGCCGCCACCGAACGTGACCTCTCCCGTATCCAGATCGCGGTCGCTCGCAAGCGCAATCCCCTCCGGGGCGCTGCGCGGATCGCACTCGCGGTTGGCGCGGTGATCAACAAGCACAAGGTAGGCAAGCATTTTGTCATCGAGATCACCGATACCGTCTTCAGCTTCGCCCGCAAGACCGCCGAGATCGTCGCTGAAGCAGCAACCGATGGCGTCTATGTCGTGCGCACCAGCCTGCCGGAAAGCGCGCTCGATGACACCACGACCGTGCGAAGCTACAAGTCGCTTGCGCTTGTGGAGCGGGCCTTTCGCTGCATCAAAACCGTCGATCTGCAGATCAGGCCTGTCCATCATTGGCTGGCAGACCGCGTGCGGGCCCACGTCTTCCTGTGCATGTTAGCCTACTACCTCGAATGGCATATGCGGACCTGCCTGGCGCCAATGCTGTTCGATGACGCCGATAGGGAAGCGGCCGAAGCCTTGCGAGACAGCGTAGTGTCGGAAGCGCAACGTTCCCCGGCTGCCATCGCCAAGCAGACCACAGGGCTCACCACGGACGGCCTGCCGGTGCATAGCTTCCGTTCATTGCTCGGCGATCTGGCAACCGTAGTGCGCAACACCATCACCACCGCGATCACACCGGACTATCGCCTTACCGTCGTCACAAGGCCAACACCGCTGCAGCAGAAGGCATTCAATCTCCTCGGCGTCAACTGTAGCCAGTAATCCACAGGTCGCGAGACAGAATGTATAGATGCTTCAGTAACTTGCGTGTCTCGAGGCTAGGAAGTTCGGTTTAGAGGAGGACGACGGATCTAGGGGGGAACGGGTCGGGCGCGGGTTCTGAACCAGCCAAGCGCGCGGATACCGGTCGCAGATAGGCCGCTCTGAGGAGTGTACGTCCCGGCACAAGCACGGGGCGCGGCAGCACAGCGGGCGCGCCTATGCAGGCGAAAGCCTGGCAGCTCGACATCTTATCGGGGGTTGTGTTGCGGGTCTGGTGAGGCTGTGGACAATGCTGACATGGCTGATTGAAAGCCTTAGCCATCATGGCGGGCATCGGCATGGCGCGCACGCCAGCCGGCATCGCCAGCCCAAGGGCGACAACGAAGGCGACCAGCACGCGGATGCCCCGCCTCAGCATAGGGAACAGCTACTGCCGGCGTCGTCGGCGTTCAAGCGTGCCGGAGATCACTTTGAGGCAATATTCCCTCAGCCAAGCGGCATACGGTGTTTTCTGTTCCTCCACTGCCGGAGCATTGAAACTACCCTCGCGGAGTGCCAGGGGAACGAAACGTGCGCCGGTGTATCGCTACAATGGCTGTGACAAGGCCAGTTCCGGGCCTGTGCCTGGTGTCGGTGTTCCGGACAATCTCGGGATCAATGGCAGTAACTATCGCCCATGGCGGACACCACCGCCCAGGCACCGACGCCTACGTTGTCGATCAAACGAACAGTCGGGCGCCTGGTGAATTCCACGACTGCAATCTTACCAAGATCGGGAAGCGCAATGTAATACTTCATTCCGTCAGGCGAAGGCGCGCCGAACTCGGGCGTGCCTGGCAACCGCAGGTCAGCCAGAAGATGTCGGTCACGCAGATCGTAAAGCACTAGCTGCCGACCAGGCCCTACGGCGATAGCGGCCACTGACTGGAACACCGCCAAGCCGATACTCCTCACCCGTCCTGCAACTTTGATGCGCCCCCTCTCCTTGCGGGTCCAGTTCGAGACGATCGAAACCGCGTGGTCACCGACAGGTATCAGGACGAACTGGCTGTCCGCGCTCGGGAGGCTACGACCAAGCGGGGCCGGCATTCGCAGAACCGTGGGGCGCCCGCCGGAGCGTAGGTAGAAGATTGACAGCACCCCACGCTCGCCTTGGACGGCAAACGCATACTCACCGCCCGGGTCCGTTGCGACGTGCGTGATCGGGCCGTCGAGCGGATCGACGGTCAGTTCGGCACTGGGCTGTCCGTTCGTATCCACGATCGACACTCGGGCGCCGTGCGCGACCAAAAGGCGTCCCCGCGAGTCGAAAGCGGCATAGCGTGCGTCCTCCATGCCCTGCAGCGGCTGCGGCGGTCCTCCATCGATTGGTAGAAGCGCGACTTTGCCCGCCTTCGGATCTAGAACAGCCAACTTGGTACCCGCGCGATCCACCTGCAGAAGTTCCGGGGACATGGACAAAGGTACCGAGCGTTCAATGCGGCCACTGACCACATCGACGAATCGTTATTGATGCGCTTCAGCATCACCTACGACCAGTCGATGACCTCTCTCCAGCACAAGGATCTGGCTTGGGATACCGGGAAGAGCGATGCGTCGCCCCAGCGCATCGGTCTTGCTGTCGATGACAGCGATTTCGGCCCGTGTTCTAGCTGCCACGAACATATAGCTGGCCGGATCATCGGCCGAGAGCTGGGCCTGTGCCGTGCCGGTACCGTGCAGTTTCTGCAGAGAGCTGGTCAGGTTCAGCAGTAGGCTGACGTAGGCTCCGAGGAACAGGAGGAATATCGTGCTGGCAACGAAGGCTGTGATACCGGTAATGACGAACCGCTTCCTCTTCTCCGGATAGCGGTACCGCTGGTAGCCGACCGGCAGTAGGGCCAGGAAATTCCACATTTCAGATAGAAAGTAGGCTTTAGTGTCACATTGTCTATCGGTGCTTTCGCCGGCTGTGGCGACAAGTGGCCGGGCCATCGTGGCACCCTCCACCCCGGCTGCTTTCACGTCGCGCCGCCAGACTGGAGTTTTTGGCCTTGTCGCGGCGATCGAGGCCGCGGCGCTGCGCGATCGGCTTGGTATAAGCCCTCAGAACAGGGCTATATCAGGCGTCGTTACATGAGCGCAAATAACACTTCATTCAAACCTGGCAAGTCGGGCAATCCTGGCGGCCGACCTGTCGTCCCTGCTGAGGTGCTTGAGGCGTGCCGAGCGCTGTCGATGGAGGCTGTGGAAACTCTCAGGGCTTGGATGCTCTGCGGCTCCTTGGACGGTGGGCCTCCCACTCGGCGTGTTGTACCTTAAATATGCTCACCTGAGTGATTGATGAGGCGTTACGATGACGTGGGCACTAAGCCCTCAGAACAGGGCTATATCAGGCGTCGTTACATGAGCGCAAATAACACTTCATTCAAACCTGGCAAGTCGGGCAATCCTGGCGGCCGACCTGTCGTCCCTGCTGAGGTGCTTGAGGCGTGCCGAGCGCTGTCGATGGAGGCTGTGGAAACTCTCAGGGCTTGGATGCAACAATCAGATGATCCAGCCGCAAGCGTGAGGGCCTGCAATTCGATCCTGGACCGCGCCTGGGGCAAGCCGGAGCAGACGATGAACGTGGCCGGCGGGCTGGACATAAACGCGGAGCGCGCTGAGACCGAGGCGATGGTGGAGGCGATGAAGCGGCTGGACATTACTGAGCTGAGAATGTTGATTGGGTTTTATCGCAAGGCGGGACTGAAACTACCGGGGGAGTGAGGGGCTGTTTCCGCCAGAGCCGCTTGGATGGACAGCGTGTGCCTTTACCATGAATATCCGAAACATATGCCGCACAGTGACCCTGAACGCCCAGGCGTGGTGGTGAAGAACAGGGGCGAGGAAGAGGGCCCCGCGTGAAGGAGGGCTACATCGCCCGCTCCGGCGACCGCGCGGGCGATGACGATGCGGGCTTTATCGGTCAGCACAGGTGAGATATTGCGCCGCTAAGGGATTGGACAATCGGGCTCCCTATCCTTATGAGCCCCGCCGCAGATCGCCGATGGTGGAGGCGATGAAGCGGCTGGACATTACTGAGCTGAGAATGTTGATTGGGTTTTATCGCAAGGCGGGACTGAAACTACCGGGGGAGTGAGGGGCTGTTTCCGCCAGAGCCGCTTGGATGGACAGCGTGTGCCTTTACCATGAATATCCGAAACATATGCCGCACAGTGACCCTGAACGCCCAGGCGTGGTGGTGAAGAACAGGGGCGAGGAAGAGGGCCCCGCGTGAAGGAGGGCTACATCGCCCGCTCCGGCGACCGCGCGGGCGATGACGATGCGGGCTTTATCGGTCAGCACAGGTGAGATATTGCGCCGCTAAGGGATTGGACAATCGGGCTCCCTATCCTTATGAGCCCCGCCGCAGATCGCCAGCCATGACGGATCGTGTCATCCCCTTCCCCGGGCATCTGCAGCAGCCGATGCCACCGGAAATCGCCCGTCTCGTGGACGCAGCCGAAACGGCGGCGCCCCCAGGCGTGGTGGTGAAGAACAGGGGCGAGGAAGAGGGCCCCGCGTGAAGGAGGGCTACATCGCCCGCTCCGGCGACCGCGCGGGCGATGACGATGCGGGCTTTATCGGTCAGCACAGGTGAGATATTGCGCCGCTAAGGGATTGGACAATCGGGCTCCCTATCCTTATGAGCCCCGCCGCAGATCGCCAGCCATGACGGATCGTGTCATCCCCTTCCCCGGGCATCTGCAGCAGCCGATGCCACCGGAAATCGCCCGTCTCGTGGACGCAGCCGAAACGGCGGCGCGGCTCTGGGATGAGCGCCGACTCGACGAGCTCCTGGTCGCTCTCCAATGCCCGCTATCACCGGAGGAAGTGGGCAGCCATGACCCCGGCCCTCGCAAGCGTGAGGGCCTGCAATTCGATCCTGGACCGCGCCTGGGGCAAGCCGGAGCAGACGATGAACGTGGCCGGCGGGCTGGACATAAACGCGGAGCGCGCTGAGACCGAGGCGATGGTGGAGGCGATGAAGCGGCTGGACATTACTGAGCTGAGAATGTTGATTGGGTTTTATCGCAAGGCGGGACTGAAACTACCGGGGGAGTGAGGGGCTGTTTCCGCCAGAGCCGCTTGGATGGACAGCGTGTGCCTTTACCATGAATATCCGAAACATATGCCGCACAGTGACCCTGAACGCCCAGGCGTGGTGGTGAAGAACAGGGGCGAGGAAGAGGGCCCCGCGTGAAGGAGGGCTACATCGCCCGCTCCGGCGACCGCGCGGGCGATGACGATGCGGGCTTTATCGGTCAGCACAGGTGAGATATTGCGCCGCTAAGGGATTGGACAATCGGGCTCCCTATCCTTATGAGCCCCGCCGCAGATCGCCAGCCATGACGGATCGTGTCATCCCCTTCCCCGGGCATCTGCAGCAGCCGATGCCACCGGAAATCGCCCGTCTCGTGGACGCAGCCGAAACGGCGGCGCGGCTCTGGGATGAGCGCCGACTCGACGAGCTCCTGGTCGCTCTCCAATGCCCGCTATCACCGGAGGAAGTGGGCAGCCATGACCCCGGCCCTTAAGACGGTGGCACGCTGGCGACTCAGCGTGCACCTGCTGGAACGTCAGCCCCAGCGCCTCGCCCAGCCCAGGCTTCGGAGAAAGGTGCTTGAGATGATCAAGGCAATGGCGCCGGTGGAGTGACGGCCGTAACCTCAGGGACGGCTCTTTCCGGGCGAACGTATGTGCCTAACAGGCGCGGTCGGCGTTGTTCACCAGGAGCGGGGCTGCGGTTCGCGTCCAACGGAGGCCGTTCGGGCTTTGGATTAGGGGAGCATAGCGGGGACGACTGGCTTCGTAACGCTGCAACCCGCACAAATCCTAAAGTCCAGGCGGATATTCGTTCTTCAGATAATTCGCGAGCACCGTTTCGTGCACGTTCCCCAACTTGTCCCACATCGTCCGGCCAGCCGGCCCGCGGATCTCCTCCATGATCTGCTGGACCCGGTCCCGCGGCAGTGCCTTTTGCAACAGCCGCTCGGTGCTTTCGTAGCTGCCGACCAGGTTTCCCGTGCCCCCGAGATTATCCGCGAACTCCACGCACAGTCGCTCCACCAGATCCGCCTTTACGGAGCCTAACTGTGCCATCGCCGCCGAAATTTCTTTAATCTCGTCCTCGTGCATCATGCCGAACAGCCGCGAGCACTGGTCCTCGCCCAGAGCCAGCATCAGTATCGCCGCCTTCTGCGGACCGTTCACACTCCGGTACTCGTCGCTGCGAACCATCTCAGCCGCTCTCCTGGCCCATCCAGTTCCGCACAATCGCTAGCGTCTCGTCCGGATGCCGCTCCACCAGCTGCGCCACGCGTCGCATCGAGGACACACGCATCTGCCCCTCGATCTGTGCGACCGTTATCATCCGGTCGTCCTCCAGCAGCGGCACATTCGGATCCGCGGGCAACAATCCGGCGTCCGCTGTAGCCGGCCGCGCCGCCGCAGCCAGCGCCACTGCGGGCTCGGCGACCGCCGACGGTAGAGCCGCTATCCGCAGCACCATTGGCCGCAGCACCCCAAGCAGCACCAGGACACCGATCACTCCGAACAAGACGGTTTCCGCCAAATGCAACACGTCCGGCTGCCGCAGCATCGACATCCATCCATGCGGGACGGGGGCCGCCACGTCTTCGTTCACGAACGGCATCGCCACAACCTGCACCTGATCACCGCGTTTCTGATCGTAGCCAATCGCCGTTTTCACCAGTTCGGTGATCCGCTGCAGATCAGCCGGTTGCGGGGCCTTCGTCGAATCAACCATCACCGCCAAGCTGATCCGCGTTATCTGCGGTTCCTGGTGGATCAGCGTCCGGACTGTCTTGCTGATTTCGTAGTTGGTCGTCTCCTCCCGCCGGTTCTCCTTCGTTCCCGGCCCGGCATTTGCCGTGGGCGCGTTCGGCAGGTTGTTCTGCCCGGAAACCGTCTTCTCGGGTTGAGTCGACTGGCTATCATCCGTGGTGGTCTGCTCACTCCGCGGTACCTGCCCGTTCGGATCATAAGTTTCCTGCGTCGTGTTCACCTGGTCGAAATCCATCTGCACCGAGGCTTCCGCCCGCACATGCCCAGGCCCCAGGCTGCGATCGAGCATCTCCTCCACGGCGCGCCCCAACCGGAGCTCGGTCGAGTGCCGGACCTCGTCCTGTGTCATCGCGGTCGTTGCCGCCGTCACCGGTTCACCCGCTCTCGCCAGCAGATCCCCCCGAGAGTCCACGATCGCGATATTTTGCGGCCGCAGCCCGGGAACTGCCGCCGCCACCAGGTTCAGGATCGCCTGCACCCCTTCCTGATCTAGCCGCGCAGCCCCCATCATCGTCAGCAGCACGCTTGCCTGCGCAGTATCCTGCGTGCGCGCAAACAGCGCCCGTTGCGGCAGGACCACATGCACCCGCGCTGACCGCACTCCCCGGATCGCCTCGATCGTACGCGCCAGCTCACCCTCCAGTGCGCGGGTCTCGTCGATCCGCTGCTGGAAGTCCGTCTCGCCGAGTACACTGGTATGATCGAAAATCTCGTATCCGACCGTCCCGCCGGAGGGCAGCCCTTGCTGCGCCAGCAGCACCCGCGCTTGCGGCACCTGATCCGCGGGCACCAAGATTTGCGCCCCGCCCGCCGCCAGCGCATACGGGATATGCGCGCGGCTGAGCTGATCCACCATTTGGCCGGAATCACGCAAATCCAGGTCGCCATACAGCAGCGCCATGCGCGGCGAGCTCCCGCTCATGATCAGCAGCGACAGTACGGCAATCGTGCCCACGCCCGCGACCGCCAGTGCAGCAAGTCGCGCGGCCCCGAGCCGTTTTAGCCCCTCAAGGAACGCCTGCATGCGTAACCACGGCCCCGCGGCATTCTGCCATGCGGTAGAAATTGCCGGGTTATGATTGCCAGACCGTTAACGACGCGCGCCGCTAATTCTACAGAATCCCTCTGTGGCTATAAAAATACGCCCCCAACCGTGCCATTGCGAGGAGCGGAGCGCCTGCCCCAGCGAAGGCTGGGGACGAAGCAATCCATGCCCCGGGCTTGACCCGGCGGGTCGTCCGGTCGGACGCTAGATCAAAGCATGTGGCTGCGGTGGTCACACCGCCTCCAACCCCCTGAATCCGTTACGCTGTCCGAAACTGGGGATGCGGCCAAAGGCCTTGGCGCTGACGTGGTCGCCCCGGCACTACAGCCACTCAGCGAGCCCGGCGATCTTTCGCCCTAGTTCTGTCAGCTGCGGCGGCGCCCCACTCCTCGCGGTGACCGTGACCAAGCCAGCCCCGCCACGCAGGGTGGCACAAACCCAAGCGCGTGCAGTCTGCGGTGACCTCACGATCCTCCGGCGACCCAGGATAGAACGAAACATAAAACGCCAGTCGCGGATAAGGCGACAAATTGCGGCTGTTTGCGTGAGGCAACCGGGACTCCCAGACAATGACATCACCGCGGCTGACAGGAACATTCACGATTTCATATCCCGTCGTGCTTGGATACCAACACGCCTCGCCCTCATCGATCACCGGATCAACAGGCCAGGCGACCCGATCCCGGTAGAGCGATGGCACGCCGCGAACCCCCCCCGCGCCGGCAGGTATGTCGCTCAAAGCGACAACCCCTTGGATGTAACGCAGCTTCGGATCGTGCGGGTTATGGTCCTAGTAGATAGGCAATTCCACAGGGCGTCCCTTGCGCCACGGTGGTGTGAAGCGGCAGCGATCAAGAGTAACTGTAAGTCGATCTGTTCCCCACACTTCGGCCCAAACCTTATGCAGAGGGGGATGCTGCCTAATATCCCATTGCGCCTGGTGCCCCCACAGCGGGACGACATCCCATGGTAACCGTGGATCGGGATACCAGGTCTCAGGGTCTCCCGGATCAAACCCGAACGTTTGAGTAATCGCCGCAACAAGTGCATCGCATAGCGGCTCGGGTACCAGCTTTCGCACCACGGTATAGCCGTTCGCTGCCAAGGCCTCCAGCTCTATATCCATCGCCATTCCCTTGCGGCAGCCTCTCCGCAAAGATTGGTGCCGCTCGAACACATAGGAATTCTTAGCCACCTAGCTAAGCGGAAAACTCTGACGTCCAATTCAACGCGAAGTAAGAAGCAATCGTCCGTGGCCTCGCCACTCTCCGTGACTAATGACTGACTGTTCCGGATGATACTAACGTGGCTAATAAACAACGATAGGTACATGTAGTTGTTCGCCCTCCCTCCTCCTGCCTGTTGATAGGATTCCACACGCCCGAAGTGTACACTTCTATCCGTCCGAGAGCCCAAGTGACCCGTTCCGCTCCCCGAAAACCCTCGAAGTGACCCCTTACAACTCCCGCAAACCCCCGAAGGGTACCATTCGACCAACACCTCCGCCGGGCCTGCTCCCCCACCGAGTGACGCACGAGTCTCTGAACCACGGCCAGCTTCCACCCCGTCGCCCTGCCCGTTCCCCTACCACTCCATCCCCGCAATCACTATGTCCTCCGCGCCACCCGAAAGAGCCAAGAACCGCCCCGCAACAATCTCGCTAGGTACAAAACCCCACCCGCCGAACCCGGGTTTTGTACAAACCTACTCGCGAGTAACCCCTGTTTTGTACCTTTTCCGCATCGCACAAACCGGGGTTTTGTACATATCCCGCACTGCACAAACCCCCGATTTGTACATACTCGCGATCACCTCCGGGTCTCCTCCCAGCCGCTGCACCCGCTCGGCCAGCGTGTCGATCTGATTCTGCAGGTCGGCCATCGTCCCCGTACCCGTCCTGATCGTGCTCAGAACCGTACTCAGGCGGCGCTCGATCAGATAAATCCGGCCGCTCATCCGCCCTATCTCCTTGCGGATCTCCGCGATGTCCTCCCCCATTGAGCCCTGCTCATCCAGTACGCGCTGCGTCAAGCCTTGCAGCATTTCGAGGCTGATCTCAGCCGTGAGGTTCTCTCCATCTCCGGTCGTAATGATGGGTCCACTAATCCCTCACGCCAAGCCCATCCACCTTCTTTCCCCCTCTCTCTGTTTGCTACACTCCGCTAGCCACCCCTGCCCAGGAGACCCCCGATGGACGCCCGCCCCGCTCCAACCGCGGTCCACACCGACCGCAACCTCGCCCTCGAGCTCGTCCGTGTCACCGAGGCCGCCGCCCTCGCCGCCTCCCGCTGGATCGGCCGCGGCCAAAAGAACGAGGCTGACGGCGCCGCCGTCGAAGCCATGCGTAAGGCATTCGATCAGGTCGCCATCAACGGCACCGTGGTCATCGGCGAAGGCGAGATGGACGAGGCCCCCATGCTCTACATCGGAGAAAAGGTCGGCTGCGGCGGTCCCGAAATGGATATCGCCGTCGATCCCCTCGAAGGCACCAACCTCACCGCCAAAGGCGGCCCCAACGCCATCGCCACCATCGCCATGGCCGGTCAAGGCGGCTTTCTGCACGCGCCCGACATCTACATGGATAAGATTGCTGCCGGCGGCCATTTGCCCCACGACATCGTCGACCTCGATGCCTCGCCCGGCGAAAACCTGCGTAACCTAGCCAAAGCCAAAGGCCGCGACGTCTCCGATTTGGTCGTCTGCATCCTCGACCGCGACCGCCACAAGGAAATCATCGCCAAATGCCGGGAAGCCGGCGCCCGCATCATCCTCATCAGTGACGGCGACGTGGCCGGGGTCATCGCCACCTCCATGCCTGACGCCGAGATCGACATCTACATGGGCAGCGGCGGCGCCCCGGAAGGCGTCCTCGCCGCCGCCGCTCTCCGCTGCACCGGCGGCCAGATGCAGGGCCGCCTGCTATTCGAAAATGACGAGCAGATCGCCCGCGCCCGACAGATGGGCGTCAACGACCCCAGGCACAAATACAGCGTCACCGAAATGGCCCGCGGCGATGTCATGTTCGCTGCTACCGGCGTCACTTCCGGTGCCATGCTCCGCGGCGTCCGCCGCTACGGCCAAGGCGCCACCACCCACTCCGTCGTCATGCGCAGCAAATCCGGCACCGTCCGCCTGATCGAGGCGCTGCATAACTTCGATACCAAGACCTGGATGCCGCAGTAGTCCACGTTATGGCCAGCTCATGTCCTCGGGCTTGACCCGAGGATCACCCGGCCATCCACGCACCGGCAGCCCACAACCGCCAAAAACTTCTCGCCCAGGCCACCGGTCAGTGTACAAATCACTATGACCGAACCCGTCCTTGGAGTCGTCCGCAGCCTCAGCGGGCGCCGCTGGGTCTGGCGTGCCGGCGAGGAGCGCATCGGCCTCGGCATCTCCCAGCGCCTCGGCGTCCCCGAAATCATCGGCCGCCTGCTGGCGGCCCGCGGCGTCGATATCGAGGACGCCTGCCACTTCCTCGACCCTACGCTCCGCGCCCTGCTCCCGGACCCCTCCCGCCTCAAGGACATGGACGCTGCCGCCGATCGCCTCGCCGATGCCGTCATGCGCGGCGAAACCATCGGCGTGTTTGGCGACTACGACGTCGACGGCGCCTGCAGCGCCGCCTTGATCATCACGCTTCTCCGCGGCCTCGGCTGCACCGTCCTTCACCACGTCCCGGACCGCATGACTGAAGGCTACGGCCCCAATATCCCCGCCCTTCTCAGCCTGGCCGAGCAGGGCGCCACCCTGGTGGTCTGCGTCGACTGCGGCACCGCCGCCAACGAGGCCCTGACCGCCCTCCACAGCAGCGCCGACGTCCTCGTCCTCGACCACCACAAATCCGAGACCACCCCCTCCGCCGCCCTCGCCACTGTCAACCCGAACCGCCTCGACGACACCTCCGGCCTCACCATGCTGTGTGCCGCTTCGGTCGCCTTCATGGCCGCCGTGGCTATCGTCCGCACCCTTCGCCGCCGCGGGTATTTCGCCGCACGCCGGGAACCCGACCTCATGGCGCTGCTCGATCTCGTCGCACTGGCCACCGTCTGCGACGTCATGCCGCTCACTGGCGTCAACCGCGCCCTCGTCTCCCAGGGTCTCAAAGTCATGGCCCGCCGTGCCCGCCCCGGCCTGACGGCTCTGCTCGCGGTGGCCCAGGCACGCGCCTACCTGAACGCTGGAACTTGCGGCTTCGTCCTCGGCCCCCGTATCAACGCCGCCGGGCGCATCGACCAGGCCGATCTCGGCTTACGCCTGCTGCTCTGCGAGGAGCCCGCCGAGGCTGCCGCCCTCGCCCAGAAACTCGACGAGGTCAACCGCCAACGCCAGGAAGTCGAAGCTGGCATCTTGGAGGCCGCCGTGCGCGTGGCCGAGATCCAGGCCAGCGCCGGCCGGGCGGCCCTACTCATTACCGGCCACGGATGGCATCCCGGCGTGGTCGGCATCGTCGCCGGCCGCATCAAGGAGCGCTTCAACCGCCCCGCCTGCGTCGCCGGAATCGCGGACGGGGTCGCAAAAGGCTCCGGCCGATCGGTGCCCGGCGTGGATCTCGGCGCCGCGGTCATCGCCGCTCGCCAGGCCGGCATTCTCCAGACCGGGGGCGGCCATCCGATGGCCGCTGGTTTCTCCCTGGACGCCGACCAGCTCAAAGCCTTTGCCGCCTACCTGGACGAGCGCCTCTCAGCCGCCGCCGCCCTCCCGGGCGCCGCCCATCTGACCGTCGAGGGCACTCTGGCCGTTACCGGGGCCACCCCCGAACTCGCCGCCCATGTCGCGCGCCTGGCGCCTTTCGGGGCTGGCAACGATGAACCCGTGTTCGTCCTGAACCACGCCCGGGTTATCCGTGCCGACCGCGTCGGCCGGGAAAAAACGACGATCCGCGCCTGGGTGGAGGGGGAAGGCGGCGGCCCCCGCCTCAAGGCCATGCTGTTCCGTGCCAAAGAAGGCGCGCTGACCGAGGCCATGCTGGCCACACCCGGCGTGCCGATGCACCTTGCCGGCTATGTCCGGACTGAAGAATGGCACGACACCATTAGCGTGGGATTTGCCGTCGCCGACGCCGCGCTCGCATCACCACTCTGAACGCCGCCCAATCCGTCATGGCCGGGCTTGACCCGGCCATCTTCGCAACGGCAGTAGCGATCCCGTCTTCTCAGACCGGCCCCCAACGCCAGCCGGCCTGAACGCCCCCATTAGCCCTTCGACTTCTTAGAGGTCTTCTTCTCACCCCCGTTCTTCTTTGCCCCGTTGCTCTTCGCCTGCTTCCTCTGCTTGGGCTCCGGAGCCATTTCCCGCGCCCCCTGGTCGGTGAAACGATCCGGGAACTCGCCAAGGTTCTGCTGGATTTCCGCCTCCTCCACCCCTTCTGGCTCGCCGGTCGCCATCGTGGGGTGTGTCATGGGGTTCGGGAGCAGCCCCGCACCGCGGCTTTCCTCCATGCCAACCAGTTCACGCGCACGTTCCCAGTACCTCCAAATCGCGCCCCTGTGGCCGCCCGTCTTCCTCCCACAAGTGATAGGCCGTTTCACGGATTCGTTCTTCTCGTGTCTTGTCGTGGATATCCAATGGATTGTCTGCCATAGTTTGACCTCCTGCGTGAACTCACGGAAAGCGCTTGAGGCTTCGTCGCGGTTGCGAGTCGGCCGCAAATCACGAAATTGCTGCATTGCAGCATACGCGGGACGGGACATCCAATATTCCGACCCTCACCGCGAAGGAGCCTGTCTTTTGACAAACCATGCTCTCTCGACCAACCGACTGCTTTCCCTGGGCCTCCAAGGCGGAGGGTCCTTTGGCGCGTTCACCTGGGGCGTCCTGGACCGGCTGCTGGAGGATGAGCAGCTGGACCTGGACACCATCAGCGGGGCGAGTGCCGGCGCCGTGAACGCAGTCGTGTTGGCCGACGGCTTCGCCGAGGGCGGCCGGGCAGGCGCCCAGCAGCGTCTGCGGGTCTTCTGGGAACGCGTCGGCTGCGCCCCGGGCGTTCCGGCTGTCATCTCCTCCTCGCCTCTAGCCCTAACGGCGACGGGTCTCACCGGATGGGCATCCCCGTATCAGATCAATCCGCTGGGACTGAACCCGTTGCGAGACCTGATCGCGTCCTCGGTCGATTTCGAGCGCCTGCGAAAGGCCTCCCCGATCCGGCTGATCATCTCTGCTACCCGTGTGCGGGACGGCCAGCCGCGCATGTTCCGCGAGCATGAGATCACGTTGGACACCGTGCTGGCTTCCGCCTGTCTGCCGTTTCTGCAACACGCCGTGGAAATCGATGGCGAGGCTTACTGGGACGGCGGCTACAGCGCCAACCCGCCGCTGCGGGAACTGGTGATCGAGATGCAATCCACTGAGCTGCTGCTGGTCCGGCTTGTACCGGATCTGAACGACATGGTGCCGCATCTGCCACACGAGATCACCCGGCGGGTGGGCGAGATCGGTTTCAATGCCTCGCTCGTGCGGGAGCTGGATGCCGTAGAGGATCTGCGCCGCGCCTGTAAGGGACAGGTGCTGTTTCGCTCGGGCCTGTGCCGCAAGCTGACGGCCATGCACTTCCACCAGATCGATGCAGCCGAGCATGTTCCAGGCCTGGCCGGCGAAAGCCCCCTCAATACGTCCGGGGTCTTCCTGGAGCGTCTGCACGAGGCGGGGCGGCGCGCCGCGGAGGACTGGCTGCAGGCGCAAGGGGGGTAGCCCCCCTTACCGCCCCAGGCCCACGCAGCGGCTGAACATTGCCCTGCAGCACGTTGCCGACCAGGATCGCGGGGGTTGCGGTCTGGTTGTTCACGAAGATGGTCCTTTGCAGATTGTCGTTCGTAAACCGATTACCCCGGACCAGGATTTCCTGTGTCGGCTGGATGCCGTTGTCTTTCTCTTCGCCCAGGATAACCGCGGAGCCCGGATTATCCGATCTGGGCCCCTTCTCCAGGGTGTTGTCCTGCATGATCAGTGATCCTCCACTCGGAATGTCCACCTCATAGCTGGCGGTTCCGCGCGGCCCGTCCTCAATCGTGTTGCCGATCAGTACGGTCCTCAAAGCCCGTGACTTGATATGATGGCCGATATGTTGGTCGAAAAATCGCGAGTTCGTCGCGTCAAGCTCGGCAATTCTACCAATGTAGATCCCATGCGCGCAGTCGCCCTCGCATTTTCCGTTGCCTTCAAAATCACTGTCGCGGATCCGGATCACCGCTTGGGAAGCTGGCGCCGATAGGATGCCGTCTTCATTGTCGAGGAAGCGAACGTGATCGACCGTGAGATTGCCGCCTTCGGCGCGAATACCGGCGCCATTGTGAGCAGCCACCCGGGCGTGCTCCAGCGTCAGGTTCCGCACGGTCACGTCATCGCCGTCGATTACCAGAATGGCCTTACCGGCGCAGCTCTTACCGCTAAAAATGGCCCCCGGCGCGGCACCTGCCGATCGTCACGTGGTTCGCATGCTCCACCGCACAGTCGTGGTAAACGCCGGGCGCGATCAGGATCGTCTCGCCGGGCCGCGCCTGCGCGATTGCCTGCCCCGGCGACAAACTCGGCTGCCTGCCCAGCGCCGAAGGCCCGCACGCGACAGCCAGCACGACCACCGCAATTCGTGAAACCGCAGCACGGGTTGTTAACGCCTGCCCGCCCAGAAACTGACGCCGGCCAGACGGTCTGGCCGGCGTCGAGGGACCCCATCGCGCCTCGCGCGATGGGACCCCTCTACGGGCCACCGGACGTCGCGATGGCCCATTGAAGGAGGAATTGCGATGAGGAAGCATCGCAGGTTCCTACCGGTCATCCTGGTGATCTTGAGGATAAAAATCAAGATCGTTTGGCGTCGATAAGGAACCCAGGGGCTAGGCAGCCGCCCAGCCCCGTTCCTTCCTTATCCTGCTCACGCAATGACCCCGAGTCCCCGCATAAACTGATCGGTGAACCGCGCCGGATTGCGTGTAGTTGTGTTTTCCGGCTTCGCGGTGTCGATGCGGCAGGCGATCAGCCACGGCCCCTCCTCGCGCAGCGCGATTTCCACCAACTCCTCGAACGCCCCCTTATCTGCCGCCCAGGTGCTCTGGGCCAGCCCGCAGCCACGGGCGATCGCCACGATGTCCGCCCCCTCCGCGGTCGCCGTCTTCTGGCCACCGGTGATCTGATAAGTGCCGTTGGACTAAACCGCTTCGCGGTAATTTAGAGGCGTGACCTACTAAGTCCAAGTTCGTTGAATTTCTAACATCCGATCTGGCCAACGTTCGTCCTGATCTGACAACGCGGCTGTGTGACGATGCAGCGGCGCCATGTGGCGCCGGCCATCTCGCACAGGAGCCGCCGATGAGTCCGCTGCGTCGTCGCATGATCGAGGACATGCAAATCCGCAACCTGACCCCGAACACGCAACGCGTGTACCGCGAGCAGGTCGGACGGTTTGCTCGTCACTTCCACAAGTCACCCGAGCGTCTCGGACCAGCCGAGATCCGGACCTACTTGCTGCACCTTGCCAATGAGCGGCGCCTCGCCGCCAGTTCCATCATCGTCACGGTTTCTGCCCTGCGGTTCCTCTACACCATCACGCTCAAGCGCCCCTGGGTGATCGAGGACGACATTCCCGCCGGCAAGCAAGGCAAGAGGCTGCCTATCGTGATGAGCCAGGACGAGGTGGCGCGCTTACTGGCCACCGTCAACAATCTGAAGCATCGCGTGATCCTGACCGTCTGTCATGCGACCGGCCTGCGCATCTCGGAGGCCGTCCGGCTCACCCCGGATGCAATCGACAGCAAGCGCATGGTGATCCGGGTGGCGCAGGGCAAGGGTCGCAAGGACCGCTACGTCATGCTGCCGCCGAGGTTGCTCGAACTGCTGCGGGACTATTGGAAGCATACTCGTCCCGGCGTCTGGCTGTTTCCCGGCGACCGGCCGGACCGACCAATTTCTCCGCTCACCATCAACCACACGTGCCGGGAAGTGCGCGCACAGTGCGGCATCAACAAGCCAATCGCGCCGCATGCCCTGCGCCATGCCTTCGCCGTTCACCTGCTGGAGGCAGGCACCGATCTGCGTACCATCCAGTTGCTGCTCGGGCATCGCAACCTGAGCACCACGGCTCGCTATCTGATGATCGCGACCAGCAGGGTGTGCGCCACTACCAGTCCGTTCGAGTCCCTGCATACCGTCCCGCCAACCGCCCCGGACCTCGTACCTGCCTGAAGCACCGCTGCCGTGGCCGGCAACGGGCTGGAAGTGGCGGGCGTGTTCCGCCGCTTCGGCCAACCTTTCCGTGACCAGCACAACGCGTCGCTCTCCTCTGCACGGCGGCGCGCCATGCTGGCGATCGAACGCTGTCGCACCGCCGCCCTCGGCGGTCATGTCGAGCGCTGCGGCGACTGTGGCCACCAGCGCATCGCCTACAACTCCTGCCGCAACCGGAACTGCCCGAAGTGCCAGGGCCTGGCCCGCGCCCAGTGGCTGGCGGACCGGCAGGCGGAATTGCTCGATGTGCCGTACTTCCACGTGGTGTTCACGGTGCCGGAGCCGATCGCCACCATCGCGTTCCAGAACCAGACCGCGGTCTACGACATTCTGTTTCGGGCCGCCTCGGAGACGCTGCGCACCGTCGCCGCTGACCCCAAGTTTTTGGGAGCCGAGATCGGCTTCCTGGCCGTGCTGCACACCTGGGGACAGAACCTGCTGCACCACCCGCATCTGCATTGCCTGGTGCCGGGCGGCGGCATCGCACCGGACGGTCAGAGCTGGATCGCCTGCCGCTCCGGGTTCTTCCTGCCGGTCAGGGTGCTGTCACGGATGTTCCGCGGCCTGTTTCTGCATCATCTGGAAAAGGCTTTCGCAATGGGCGAGCTGAAGTTCTTCGCCGAACACCGCCCTCTGCACGAGCCCGCGGCGTTCCGCCGCTACCTGCGGCCAGTCCGCGATGCCGAGTGGGTGGTCTATGCCAAGCGGCCGTTCGCAGGGCCAGCTCAGGTCCTCGATTATGTCGGGCGGTACACCCATCGCGTCGCCATCTCCAACAACCGCCTGATCTCCATCGACGGGGAGCAGGTCCGCTTCCGCTGGAAGGATTATCGGGATGGCAACTGGCAGAAGACCATGAGCCTGCAAGGCGGGGAGTTCATCCGCCGCTTCCTGATCCATGTGCTGCCGGACGGGTTCCATCGTATCCGCTACTTCGGTTTCCTCAGCAACTGCCACCGGACGCAAAAGCTGGCGCTGTGCCGGGAACTGCTCCACATGACGCCGGCCGCCCCGGCTGAATCGCCAGCCGACTACCGCAACCGATACGAGATGCTGACGGGGACGTCGCTGCGCCAATGCCCGCACTGCCTCACCGGTACCATGGTGGTGATCGGTTGCATCGAACGACCCAGGGTCTGCCAGCCGGCTCCGGACACCTGACGATGGGCAGCGGCGTCCCAGACCCGCGACGCCGAGAACACTCGCCAAGACGGCGGCGGGACCCTGCGGCCATGAGCCTCGCTACAGCGACGTTGGCGGCGCCCGGACAACCGTCAGCACTCCGATACCCATCGAAATCCGCACTGCCAATCCACGACAGCTTACCCGCCCGGGCGGTTCAGCGGCCCAAACGTCCCGGTCCCGGCGCCGTCAGGGCTGCTGCTGGCATTCAACCCCCATAGCCCGTCGGGGGAGCGGTTTAGTCCAACACGTTTTTCGCTCACCGGTGCGGCTTCCAGCTCCGGCGGACAGCAACGGCGAAAGGATGAAACACACCGGCATCCGTGTCGCGATGGCCTGTCGAATCGAACGGTCCAGAATGAACTCCATCTCGTCTAGCCGCGTCATCGTGTGATGCTCCAGCGCCAGCGCATTGAGGACCGGTCGCATTGTCTTCGCCACCAACGCCTGTCCCTGGTTGAACTCGCCCAGGGTCCCTCGCTCGGAGACCATCAGCAGGGTGGGAATTTGAAAGGGCACCGATAGCGACGCGAGCACATTGGGTAGCGTCGCAAATCCGCTGGTCTGCATCAGCAGGATGCCTCGCAACCCACCCATCCAGGCGCCGGCGACCATGCCCAGCCCCTCCTCTTCTCGGGTCACGGAAAAGGCGGTGAAAAACCGGTCGCCATCCACGGCGTCGATCAGCGGGCGCAGCACGTTATCCGGCACGTAGGTCACGAGCCTGACGTCGTGGCGCTTCAGCACTTCGAGGGTTATTTCGTGCCAATCACGGCTCTCCGGCATCCCCTGGCCCCCAACGCGCGCACCGTACCTTGCGGCAGAACCCCCTTCGGAGGGAAGAACCGCCCCCCATGGCCCAGAACATCTACGACACCCCGGAATTTTTCGCGGGCTACAGCCAATTGGAGAGATCGGCCCACGGCCTGGAGGGAGCCGCCGAGTGGCCCTCGATCCGTGCCCTGCTTCCCGACCTGCGCGGGAAAGCGGTGCTGGACCTTGGCTGCGGCTTTGGCTGGTTCTGCCGCTGGGCACGCGAGCATGGGGCCGCCCAAGTTTTTGGCCTCGACGTCTCGGAGAACATGTTGGCCAAGGCTCGCGAAATGACCGCAGATCCAGCCATCAGGTACCAGCGTGCCGACCTGGAGCATATCGCACTGTCCGTGGCGTCCTTCGATTTAGCCTACTCATCCCTGGCCCTGCACTATCTCGAAAACCTCCAGGCACTGATGGAGCAGGTGCGGGAGGCTCTGCTGCCCGAGGGGTGGTTCGTGTTTTCGGTCGAGCACCCGATCTTCACCGCCCCGGACCGGCCGGAATGGATCGAGCTGGCCGGCGGCAGGTATTGGCTCCTGAATAAATATCTGACTGAGGGGCGCCGCATTACCGACTGGCTCGCCCCCGGCGTGGTCAAGCAGCACCGCATGATTGGCACCTATCTGATGCTGCTGATCAGGTTTGGGTTTAGGATCCGCCACGTGGAGGAATGGGGCCCCAGCGAACAGCAGATCGCGGCCAAGCCCGAATGGACCGAGTTCCGTGACCGGCCGATGTTCCTTCTGATATCGGCCCAGCGGTGACAATCTTCCTCCCGTCGCACGGGTGCCGATAGCGCAAAGCCCTATGGGAGCCAGCGAGGAGGCCGAGGGAGGGTCGAGGGTTAAAGGCTGTCGGTATGTCCGGACGGTTGTGGAGGCGGGTGCTTGAACGCGGCGGCCAGGGTGGAGTAGAACGTGTCAGGAACGTTCCGCTTCCTCCGGGAAGGCTGCTCCCTCCGCTGAAGCTTTCAGGAGGATCGGTACCGATGGAGGGTTTTGGGGGGTTGACAACGGTACCGTTGGGGCTTTCGGGGGACTTGACAACGGTACCGATGGAAGGTCGCGGGGGCTTGACAACGGTACCGTTGACAGTTTTGGGGGACTTGACAACGGTACCGACGGTCAGCTCGGTGCGGCAGCGGATTGATTTTGAGCGTTCCGGGAATCGGCTCGCCGACGCATTTTTGAAACAGCACGCGCCATCTCCTCGCCCACGCCGTTTTCCTGCGGCCAATGGCACGTGAGCTATTGTGGCGCGCATGCAACACAACGAAGATGTCAGGGGCGCGCTCACTACATGAACCGCCTTAATCCGGACTGTAATACCAGCTCGCCAATCCGATGACCGCTTCGGGTGGAAAGCAGTGCTTTGTCGCGGCCCATCGGGATGACGCGGTTGCGCCGGAATGGGCCGTTCCGCCGACCGGAGAAGAGCCGCCCGGTCCGAGCCCTTGCAGTCATTTGCGACCAGCCGCACGAACTATCATGGACCGCGACATGCACCAGGTCACTCAAGATCGCCTTGGAAGTTTGATTTATCGCCACTCCACAATTCAGTTCGAGGGTATGCCTGGACATGTCAATCATGGCTGCGTTCAGCGGTACCTACAAACTGAGTAAGAAATCCTCCTCAATACTGTCCTATGGACGGCTACTAAATAATGTAAGGCAATTTTTCGCACCCGAGCCTGGAACCAAGCTCGCGGCTGCGAGTGTGATGAGACCTCAGCCCAATGCTTGGTTCAGATCCGCGATTAGGTCGTCAGGGTCCTCGATCCCGACCGAGATGCGAATAAGCGCCGGCGTGATACCCAGCCGCAACCGTTCTTCTTCCAGAATGTCGGAATGGGTCATCGCCGCAGGATGCGAAGCGAGCGTCTCAGTCCCACCCAGGCTTACCGCGAGCTTAATCACCTTAAGCCGATCCAGGACGGCAAAGGCTTCGGCCTCACCCCCCCTCACTTCGAAACTGAAAGTGGAGCCTGGACTCTTGCATTGGCGCTCGAAGACTGGACGATCGGGATGGCCCTCCGGCAAAAATCCCAGATACCAGACCGACGCGATCTTCGGATGAGTAGCGAGGAAGGTTGCGACCTTTTGCGCGCCTTCCGCTGCGGCGGCCATTCTGAGCTTTAGGGTCTCGAGTGAGCGCATCAGCAACCAACCGGTGTGCGGATCGCACATCGTGCCCAGGATAGTGCGCATGCCGCGGATCGGTTCGAGCATAGCGGCCGCTCCCGAACATCCGCCAGCAATCAGGTCGGAATGGCCGCCAACATATTTAGTGAGCGACGTAACGACCAGATCAGCGCCATGCGCCAAAGGGGTCTGATAGATCGGTCCCAACATTGTATTGTCGACGATGATAACCGGCCGCTTGCCGTCCGGATCGTGGATGCCGGACACGATCTTCCGGGCACGCGCGAGATCTACCATTCCGTTTGTGGGGTTTGATGGCGTTTCGATATAAAGCGCGGAAATCGGCCCCTTGCCGTGCGCCAACTCGACGGCTTCTTCCATCGCCTTGTCGCCGCCCTCGGTAAGAAAGCCGATCGAGGTCACACCGAATTGCGGCAGGATCTTCTTAAGCAGGAAATCGGTGCCGCCATAGACGGGGCCCGAATGAATGATCACTGTGCCTGGGCGCGCATAGGCCCAGAGCGTGGTTGAGATCGCCGCCATCCCCGAGGCGAAGACGAGACTGGATTCGGCCTGATCCCAGATGGCCAATCGATCCTCGAGCATCTCGAGGTCGGGATTGTTGATCCGGCTATAGATCAATCCGGGCTCCTCATTCGGGCGCTTTTGGCGCAAGCCATAGGCCAGTTCGAAGAACTCCTTCCCGTCCTGAGCCGATCGAAACACGAAAGTCGAGGTGTGGAAGACCGGCGGCTTGAGCGAGCGCTCGGACAGAAACGGGTCGTAGCCATAGCCCATCATCAGGGTCTCCGGTGACAGTGTGCGATTCCCAAGAAGTCTATTGTGCGTGTCTGTCATAAGCTTCGCTCCGATTTCCATTTCGCGAAGCAGATAGAAACACGCAGCGGTCCCTTTGAGAACTCCGACTTGCAAGCAGCGGGGAAAACCGAGAGTTCTCGGTGCAAGCGTCACTGCAACCCATAATTGACGGCATTTCGGCAGTCCCGAACGATCCGTGGAAATGCTTTGGAGGACCGCCTCGGGGCATGAGCCGGCATTGCTACCGATGGGAGCGAGCGGCTGCTATGGGTCGAAACCGGTCACCGGATCGGGCCCCTGGTATGCTACCAAGCCTCAACGGTCGAGGAGGATGGCTTACCTGCTTTTGGAGTAGTCCGCTAGAACCATTTTGCGCGGCCTCGTCTGAACCACGGGCACAAGCTCCGGCGCGTTGAACGAGGCCACACGACGATCCGCCGCAACTGGCCGGTAGAGCGTATCCCGCTGCTGGGAAACACGGCCGATCTGGCAAATCAGCCCCTCCATGGCCTCCGGCGGAAATTCCTGCCCGTGTTGTGTACCGGCTGCCCGCGAGATGCTTTCATTCATTAGCGTCCCGCCAAGGTCATTGGCACCGGCGTTCAGGCACTGGGCCGCTCCATCCGGTCCCATCTTCACCCATGAAGTCTGAATATTTGTGATCAGCGGATGCAACACCAGCCGCGCCACAGCGTGCATCAGCACTGCTTCACGAAAGGTCGGCCCCTTGCGCGCTAAGCCGCGCAGGTACATAGGCGCTTCCATATGCACGAAGGGCAGCGGAACGAATTCCGTGAAGCCGCCGGTCTGCGCCTGCAAGTCACGGAGCGCCAGAAGGTGCCGGGCCCAGGAGACTGGCCGCTCGAGATGGCCAAACATGATCGTTGATGTCGTGCGCAGCCCGAGTTCATGCGCAGCGCGCACGACCGCAAGCCACTGACCGGTCATGATCTTGTCGGGCGCGATTACCCGGCGCACCTCATCGTCCAGGATTTCGGCGGCGGTGCCGGGCAGCGTACCGAGACCCGCGGCCTTAAGGTCCGCCAGAAACGCTGGGACGGTAATCCCGAGCGTCGCCGCGCCTTGCGTTACCTCGAGCGGCGAAAACGCGTGGATGTGCATGTCCGGAACGGCGGTTTTTATGGCCTCGCAGATGCGGAGGTAAGTTCGGCCTGTGTAGTCCGGATGGATGCCGCCCTGCAGGCACACCTCAGTCGCGCCACGTTGCCATGCTTCAACCGAGCGGCGGACGATTTCCTGCAGATCGAGGTCGTATGGCGTACCCCGCAGGGCGTCGTGCGTTTTGCCTTTAGAAAACGCACAGAACTTGCAGCGATACGCGCAAATATTGGTGTAATTTATGTTGCGGTTGACTACGTATCTTATGGTATCTCCTGATAACTTTCTGCGCAATGCATCCGCAGCCCCGATAACATAATCATAATCCGCATCACGCACTTCGAACAGCGATACAATATCCGGTTCTTGCAGGCGAGCCCCGTCGCTCGCACGCGCGACAATAGCCAAGATCCGCGGATCAGGTGCCAGGCGCAGTGAGGCGTGCCGCGGCGGAGCTGACGTCAGGCCCGGTGCCCACTGGTCAGCACGCGCATAACCATCGGAATCCATTGCACGCCGCACCGCCCCGGCGACGCCCCGCGCCAGCCAGCGCTCTGCAGCGAATGCATAATCGGGATAGACCGGCAGGCGCGCGACCAGGTCCTTCCCGCTGGCTGCGCTACGCTCAGCCAGTTCGGCAATGTCCGGCCACGGCGCCTCCGGGTTCACATGATCCGGGGTGACCGGCGACACGCCGCCCCAGTCATCGATGCCGGCGGCAATCAATTGCGGATAAACGCCCGGCGAGAGATTGGGCGGCGCCTGAACATGCACATCGGGCGGCAAGATCAGCCGGGCTACGGCGATGCTCCAGAGCAGGTCATCGAGGTCAGGTTCCGGGGCTGACGCCAGCTTTGTCCCCGGCTTTGCTCGAAAGTTCTGGACGATCACTTCCTGGATGTTCCCATACGCCCGATGCAGTTCGCGGATCGCGACCAGGGAGTCGATGCGTTCCTCCCGGGTTTCGCCGATCCCGATCAGAATGCCGGTCGTGAACGGCACGGCCAGCTCACCGGCCAGGCGGATCGTCTCCAGCCGCCTTTCCGGAAGCTTATCCGGTGAGCCGTAATGCACGCCTCCCGGCGCACATAACCGCGCGCTGGATGATTCCAGCATAAGTCCCTGACTTGCCGAAACCTCGCGGAGCAAAGCGATCTCCTGCTCGTTCATTACGCCTGGATTCACATGCGGCAACAGGCCGGTTTCATGCAAAACCAGCTCACACATCGCCCGCAGGTAACCAATGGTGCTGTCGAAACCCAACCCGGCCAGCGCCTCGCGCGCCGCATGGTAACGCAACTCCGGCTTATCCCCGAGGGTAAACAGCGCCTCCGTGCATCCTGCGGCCTGTCCGGCGCGGGCAATTTCTAGCACCTGATCAGGCGACAGATAAGCCGCATGCCCGTTCCGCGGACGCTCAGCAAACGTGCAATAATGGCAGACGTCGCGGCACAGTTTGGTTAGTGGGATAAATACTTTTCGCGAATACGAAATCCGCGAGCCATGCGCTGCATCACGTATCACCGCTGCTTGATCCATCAGATCAGGCAGAGGTGCCGCTAGCAGGGCTGCTTTGTCCACTCCGTTAAACCGCACGCATCACCTCTTCCGCAAAGCGTTGCATCCGTTCCAATGTTTGGTCCATATCCGGCCCGGCCAGTAGCACCATCAGATGTTGCACGCCCGCCCGCTGCAGGGCGGCCATGTCCTCGGCCATCTGCGCCGAATTCCCGGTAAACATGACGCGCACGCCGTCGGGTCCGGCAAGCTCTGTCCACGACACCGGTTTGAACCATAAATATCCGATCTCAATCGAGCGCGGATCACGTCCCTCCTTCTCCGCCGCACGCGTCAGGCGCTCAATTCCGGCTTTCAACCGTTCCGGCGTATCGAGCGGTATCTGCTGATTGTCCGATACCGGGTACCACGCATCACCGAACCGCGCCACCCGGCGCAGTGCCGCTGCGCTCTCGCCGCCGACCCAGAGAGGCAATCGTCGCTGCAACGGCTGCGGCCGGAAAATCACATCTTCGAAGCGCACATACAGGCCTTCGAAGCGCGGCACCTCCTGCTCCCAGAGGAGCCGGAATGCAGTCAGGTACTCGTCAGTTACCGCGCCGCGGTGTTCAAATGGCGGGACCCCGAGGCCCTCGAATTCTTCGCGCATCCAGCCTGCGCCCACACCCGCGATCACGCGCCCACCAGAGAGCACGTCCGCGGTCGCCAGCATCTTCGCCGCAAGCACAGCGGGCCGGTAGGGCACTACCATCACCGAACTGACCAATCGGATACGCTCGGTGCATCCCGCCAGGAAGCACACGGTCCCAAGCACGTCGAAACATTCCTCGGTTGGCGTTCCCGGCCACACGCCATCCTGCGTGTACGGATACCGTGTCGCCACGTCGCGCGGCAGCACCACGTGATCGACAAGGCCGAGGTACGCGTAGCCCAACTCCTCCGCTCGCCGCGCTACAGCAATCAGATTGGCCCGTTCGGTCAGCCAGCCCTGGGCCCGAATGTGGATCCCGATCTGCATGCTGCCCTCCCCTCGATATGGAGCGATCCTGTGATATCGTCGAGGCCCGTGCAAATTCGCCCAGCGGAGGATCGTCATGCAATTCGGCTGCAGCGTACCCACAAGCGGACCCCTGACCCAGCCGGACGCCGTCACCCGGATCGCCACTGAGGCCGAAATGCTCGGCTACGACTATGTCACGGTCAGCGACCATATTGTGATCCCTACCGACATATCCTCCCGCTATCCGTACTCGGAGAGCGGAGAATTTCCATCGGGGGCGCGAGTTGATCGTCACGAACAGCTCACGACGACCGCCTGGATTGCTGCCAAGACATCCAAGCTGCGGATCGTTACATCGGTTATGGTGGTGCCGCATCGTCCGGCAGTCCTGGCGGCGAAAATGCTGGCCACCATCGATGTTCTGTCGAAAGGGCGGCTCACGCTTGGCATCGGCGCCGGCTGGATGAAAGAGGAGTTCGAGGCCATCGGCACACCCCCACACGACGAACGCGGCGCCGTCACCGACGAATATATGATGGCGTGCAAGGCCTTATGGGAACAGGATTCGCCCAGCTTCCACGGCAAGTACACGCGGTTTGCCGATATTGTGTTTCAGCCGAAACCGGTGCAGAGGCCGATCCCCATCTGGGTGGGCGGTGAAAGTGGACCGGCCATGCGGCGTACGGCGAAGTACGGCGATGCGTGGTACCCTATCGGCACCAACCCGCAATTCCCGATGGACACGCTGAACCGTTACAAGGCCGGTGTCGCCAAGCTGCGCGGCCTAGCCGAGAAGGCCGGCCGCGACCCAGCCCGGATCAGCCTTGCCTACCGCATCTCCTCCCACCCGGAGTCGCAGCCGAAAGGAACCGTCGATGGCCAGCGCAAGCTGTTCACCGGCGGCCGGGATGATTTCGTTGGCGACATTCGCGCGCTTGCCGAGGCCGGAGTGACCAGCTTCGACTTTGGCCTGTTGGGTGCCAACCTACAGGCGACTATCGATAACATGCAGCGCTTCCGCGACGAGGTGATCGAAAAACTGCGGTAGGAGATCGCTGATGCAGCTTGGCATCATCGCCGATATGTCCGGCCCGGCCCCGAGGCTCGACATGGACCGGATCCTGGAGGCGGAGCGGCTTGGCTTTGCCCAGGTCTGGGCGGGCGAATCCTACAGCACCGATGCGGTCAGCGTGACCGCCTGGGTGCTCGCCCGCACCACCCGCATCAAGGCCGGCACCGGTATCATGCAGATCCCCGCTCGCACGCCGAGCTGCGCCGCCATGACCGCGATGGCTTTGCAGGCGCTCTCGGGCAATCGCTTTCTCTGCGGCCTTGGCGTTTCCGGCCCACAGGTGGTCGAAGGCTGGCACGGCGTCGCCTATGGCAAACCGCTGACCCGCACGAAGGAATATATCGCGATCATCCGCGCGATCCTGGCCCGCGAAAAGCCACTCGAATCCCGGGGGGAGCACTACGCCATCCCTTACGACGGCCCCGACGCCACCGGCCTCGGCAAGCCGCTGCGCAGCATTATTCACGGCAATCCCGATCTGCCAATCTACACCGCCGCGACCACGCCGGCCGGGCTGCGCACCGCCGGCGAAGTCGCCGACGGCACACTGCCCATCTTCTATTCGCCGGAAAAACCGCATCTTGTGTCCGACCACATTCTGGCCGGGATGAAGGCATCCGGACGGCCGGCCTCGCTGGAGCACTTCGATGTCGCTCCTTATGTGCGCGCCCAGATGGGGTCCGACCTAGGCGCTTGCCGCGACGCAATCCGCCCGGAGCTTGCGCTTTACATCGGCGGCATGGGTGCTCGGTCGAAGAATTTCTACAACGATCTCGCGATCAAGCTCGGCTACCCGGATGCCGCACGCAAAATCCAAGATCTCTATCTCGACGGCAAGAAAAGCGAGGCCGCTGCGGCCATCCCGGACGCCCTCATTGATGAAATATCACTGATCGGCCCGGCCGAACGTATCCGCGATCGCCTCGCCGCCTGGAAGCACGCGGCCCGCGATCACCACGTGCGTACTATGGTGCTCAAGACGGGCAATCGCGAACTCATGCGCGTCGCCGCCGAGGCCGTCCTGTAACCGATTCAGCCAAGTACCTATCCCGCTCACCCCCTCATCCCAGCGCCAGCACGATGGAGTGCCGAGAATGCTGACGCCGCCGACCCACCGAACGGGCGGGTGCAGCGATAGCCAATCGACATCTCCGGCCAGGATGGCTCGGCCCAGTTCAGTTATGGTCAGCCTTTCCTTCGGCCAGCTTCGGTCTTCTCCGTCGAATGCGGCGGTGAAGACCGGTTGATCCACGCGCTTCATGCTTTCCACGACGAACCGAAACATGAGATCGCCGAGCCAGGGCAGCGGCTCGCGTTCCAGCATAAGGCGGGAGAAGGTCTCCCCGGCGGTTCGCGGGCGCTCGGACAGAAGCTGCAGAATGAGTCGTTCTGTCAGGCTTAAGCCGTCGATGGTCCAGGGAAGCTCCTGGCAGCATCGGCGGATTGCCCGGGCGAGCTGCGGAAGGCCGGGAATCCCGGCCGCAGCCAGTTCGGAAAATGGCCGCGGATCAGGCGAGCGGAGCAGGCTCCAGATCGTGTGCCCGGCCCGGATACTATCCGGCGATACTCGCTCCCGCTCGTTCCAGAGCAGCCGCAGAGCCTCGGGAGGCAGCTGCCCGAGGCCGATGAACCGCGTGCCGCCTGGATAGCGGGCCGGCGAAATCAGTTCGAGTTGCGCCGGTGGTGTCTCGGCGAATTGTGCCAGGCAACGCGCCAGGATCAGTTGATCGTATGTGTCATGCTCGAACCAAAGTACGATGCGGCGGTAGCACGCCGCCGCGGAGTGCGGCCGCTCCTCGGCAGCCCTCAACTTTTCAGCGATTTGCTGTCTGGTCTGCCCGGTCCAACTACCATAGGCATCTGCAAGGAAGCCCGCTCGCCGGTCCAGCCATCCAGCTTCATCCAGGACTGGCCCTTGGCAGAGCGGATCGGAGTACTCGAGAAAGTCGCCAACGAAACCGGCCGCTCTCAGGGTGGGAGCGATATCCGACCCACAGCGAATGTGCAGCGTCGGCATCTCTCGATCCGGACCCGGCTCACCGCGTGCGATGCGTTCTCGTGCCCGGTCCATTGCCTTAATGTGCGCCTTCAGCTTCGGCCAGCTCGGCAAGCTCAGCTCGCGTGCGATGACCAGTTGTGCCTCGCTCAGCTTCGCAAGCTGCGTGGGATCCAGCGCCGCAGCCTTAGGGTGAAACTGATGGAACTGACGCAGGGCATCGGCTTCGCCCGCACGAAAGCCCTTCAGCAGTGCCTTCGCACGCTTGCCTTGTTGTTCGAGGTTGAGGCGGAACGGCGAGATGTCGCGTGAGTGCTTGGCCAAGGGGATCCCCTTCCTTGCGTCTGCGTCCGCCGGTCAGACAGGAAAGGGTGGATGGACTGGACCCGCCACTCACACAGGCCTGGGCGGAGCCCTTCCCGCGGACACGGAGGCTTCGACCAAGCCTTCCGGTGAGCAAATCAGTAGGCGGCCAGTTGGTCAAGAATATCGGCGGAACGCTGGCCATTCACTCCCACGACAACGCGCTGCGTGGCAGGCGCCCGCTCGGATCGAAGACCGATGCCCGATGCGGCAGGGCAGGGCCCCAACGCCAGAGCACCAGGTTGTCGTCTCCCTCCGTTGCCCCAGGTGCGAAGCTCGGGACCAGCGCACCCGCGTGACCTACCTCAATCAAACCCCGGACCATGGGCCAGGATGGAGGTTGCCGCCCGTCAGCCAGAAACGAGAACCACGCACATGCCATGTCCTCCCACCTGACATCATGTTCGCCCCGTCCCGCGTCGGTCCGGAGATCGGCTATGTCCTCGCAGTCCACCTCGTAGCAGCACAGCACACACGGCTGGATCTTGAACGCAAAGCCCTGGTTGGCCTCCTTCACCGCGGTGATAATGCTCAGGCTGAGATACAGCGCCGGGGTGTCACGGGGATTGAAACGGCCACCGCGCCGCGCCCTCCCCGGAGAGGGCTTGAACGACCATTTCGGATTATGGGCACGATAACAGGTGCCCACGAACCTCACGCAAAGCCGCCCTGTGCGAGGTGGTCCAGGTAATCCCGGAGAGCCCCGGCCTTGCCATCCTTCACCAGCGCCTCGGCCGTCCGACCACCGAAGGCAGCAATCGGCTGGGCACGGTACCAGGCCATGGCCCGCCGCTGCCCCCCGGCCCAATCGGAAACCCGGACGATTATTTCCAGCATTTCCCGTAGCCGCGCCTGCGTGCGCGGGGCAGTTGCGCGGTTGGCCCTGTACAGCGTTTGGGTATCGAAGCCGACCGTTTCAGCAAGCTGCTGCTTTGACATCCCGAACAGATCGGCCACTGCGTCCACAGAGACCATCCCGGCGTCGTCTATCGCAGCCCACGGCGCGCCGATAATGCCCGGATTGGCCTCGCTCATGCCGCGCGGGCGAGTCTGAGCCACGACATATTCTTTGCCTTATCCAAGCGTCAAATACCATGTCCCTCCGCACCCTTCAAGCATTTCCCTCACGCAAACCCGCAGCGTAAGCTCCGCTTCAACGGCCACACGCACCCGACGCAAGGAGCCCGGCACATGCGCCAGATGAATCTGGTCGCCTTCCTGCAGGCGCAGAACTGCTCCAACTTTCCCGGTTCCTGGCGCCATCCGCTGGCTCAGCGAGGCTTCACGACCGCCGCCTACTACCAGCACATCGGCCGCGTGCTGGAGGAAGGCAAATTCCACCTCGGCTTCTTCGACGACCGCCTGGCCATGCCGGACCGATATGGCGGCGACCATGCCCACGCGGTGCAGCACGGCATCCGCTGCGTCAAAATGGACCCCCTCACCGTCCTGACAGTCATGGGGATGGCCACTGAGCGCCTCGGCCTGGGCGCGACCTATTCCACCACCTACTACGAGCCATTCCACGTCGCCCGCGTGTTCGCCACCCTGGACCTGATGACGGGCGGCCGCACCGCATGGAACGTGGTCACCTCGATCAACGACGGCGAGGCGCTGAATATGGGGCTGGAGCGGCACATGGCGCACGACCTGCGTTATGACCGCGCGGATGAGTTCATGGAGGTGGTGCTCGGCCACTGGGACACCTGGGACGACGATGCCCTGGTGGTGGACAAACGCACTGGCCTGTTTGCCCACCCTGAGAAGGTCCACCGCCTGGATTACCAGGGCCGATTTTTCCGCTCGCGTGGTCCCTTCACGGTGCCCCGCTCGGCGCAGGGGCATCCGGTCGTCATCCAGGCCGGCCAGAGCGGCCGCGGCCGCCGCTTCGCCGCACGGTGGGCGGAGCTCGTGTTTGTCGCTAACCACGAAATCGACCGCGCACGGTTGGATTACGCAACGTTCAAGCAGGAAGTGGCGGCGCAGGGGCGCGACCCGGCCCTCGTCAAGGTGACGATGGCCGCCTATCCGATCGTCGCCGAAACCCGCGCCGAGGCCGAGGACAAGCTTTCCCTCGCCGAACGCCTCGCGCTCGACATCGACCGCCTCTCCCTCCTCTCGGAGGTGCTGAATTTCGATTTCGCCACCAAAGGCCTAGATGAACCCTTTACCGATGAGGAACTCGCAGGCATCTCTGGTATCCAGGCCATGCGCGACCGCGTCGTGCGCCGCAGCGGCAAGAAAAACCCGACCGTCCGCGACTTCATCGACATCAGCGCCCGCGGCACCATCCACGACCACCCGGTATTTTGCGGCTCGCCGAAGGACGTGGCCGACCAGATGGAGGAGTGGTTCACCTCAGAAGCCTGCGACGGGTTTGTGATTGCCGCGTCTCACGTCCCGGGCGCCTATGAGGACTTCGTCCGCCTCGTTGTTCCGGAACTGCAGCGCCGGGAACTACATCAGCGAGACTACGCTGGACGAACCCTGCGAGAGAACCTAGGTCTTCCCCGCCCCGCTCCCCAAGCGTGGCGCCGATAGAATTCCTGCTCGATCGGAGGACAATGTGAAGCTCTATTATTCCCCGGGCGCCTGTTCGCTCGGCATTCATGTGCTGCTGGAGGAGATCGGCAAGCCATACCAGACCGAGGCCGTTAACCTGCGCGAGGGCGCGCAGTACCAGCCGGCCTTCACCTCGATCAATCCGAAATCGAAGGTGCCGACTCTGGTGCGTGATGACGGCTCGGTGCTGACCGAGTTCCCGGCCATTGCGTACTGGCTGGCGCGCGCCAATCCGGACAGGAAGCTGCTGCCCGACGATGCCGAAGGCCAAGCAAGGGCATTGGAAGCCTTGGATTACGTGGTGGCGACTCTGCACATGCAGGGTTTCTCGCGCATCTTCCGGCCCGAGAATTACAGCCCGAATGCCGCGGACCAGGAGAAAGTGAAGGCGCGAGGGAAGGAGATCTTCGAGAAGGGACTATCACTGATCGATAAGCAACTGGGCGGGAAGGAGTACGTCACCGGCGCCTTCTCTATTGCCGACGCCGCATTGTTCTATGTGGAATTCTGGGGCGCGGCGCGGTTGCAGATGAAGCTGCCGCCCAATTGTGAGGCTCATTACAAGCGCATGCTGGCGCGCCCGGCAGTGCAGAAAGTGTTGCAGGCCGAGGGTCTGCAAGGCTGATGGAGCAGCTCGCGCGCGTTCCCTTCTGGTTCCTGCGTCATGGAGAGACGGATTGGAACGCGCGCAACCTTTCGCAGGGAAACGTTGATATTCCACTGAACCAGACCGGACTCGGTCAGGCTCGGGCGGCTGCCGATCTGCTACGTAACCGCGGGATTGCGACGATCGTCTCATCGCCGCTCGGCCGTGCCCGGATTACTGCCGAGATCGCCGCGGAAGTTTTGCAGCTCCCTGTGCGGTTCGACGATGAGCTGCGGGAAGTCTCGTTCGGCGCACAGGAAGGCAAGCCGATGACCGACTGGTTTCCGCGCTGGATCGACGGGGAATGGACCCCCGACGGGGCGGAGACATTCGCTGGGCTGCGAGCCCGCGCTGTTGCCGCTGTTAATCGCGCAGTCTCGTTGCCGGCGCCCGTGCTTGTCGTCAGCCATGGTGCGCTGTTCCGGGCGCTTCGCTCGGCGATGGGGTTGCAGCCGAACGTGAGAACGCGGAACGCGGTGCCGTTCCTGTGCCGGCCGGGCGTTGCCGGCGCGGCATGGGAGCTCGCGCCGGCGGAGCCGGGGATGAGTTTTACGTTGTAGCTTACCACAACGTCGGCTACCCGAAACCGCCGTATCGCGCTGTGCAGGCGGTCTCGTTCACTTTGCACGGCATCGATACAAATGCCGTGCGCGCCGGATCAAACAGGTCGTAAATCATTCGAATGCGCCTCGCACCCTGAAGCTCCTGTGGGACCCCGCCGAACAAGGCGAAGATATCCGCCTCGTCGCCCTCGACGGCAATGCACGCGTCGAACTCGGTCTGCCCGTAATCAGGAAAGTTATTTAGCTCGGTCGAGCCCACCACCCGCGGACGCTCGACGATCCACTCGGCGGTGGCCCCGGTGATGCTGGGGGTATATTGGATGTTGTTGGGCAGGGTCGTGGTTGGTGCCGTTCCCTTCACCGCCATGCCGTTCGGATGATTCGCGCTGCTCAGATTCACCATGACAAGATTGACCGTCTGCGGATCCCAGACCGTCAGTACGCAAAGCGCCTCATCGCCAGGATTAACTGCAAGACCAAGCGGAACAGGAACGGTGGTCTGGTCGAACCGCGCCCACCATTGCGTCCATGCCTCGGTGGTGGTCGTTCCGTCAGGCTTGCATCGCGCTGCTCGCGGCCTCCCCGGCCGGTCCGATCACTCAATCTATCTGGCCAGCGCCGCGAATATCAAGCTGAGACCTGTCTCTAATCATAGAGATCCGCCGCGGGCGCGCTTATCGAGGATGTCCGTAAACGCGAGCTACAATGTTCTATGGACAGATCCATCCTCCCCCTTGCGGGCGCGGGAAACACCCCACCGTACGCGGCAGGAAATGCCGTGGCAGCCACAGCACTGTATCTGGCACCAGGATGATGATCGAGATCACCGCCACAAACACCACATAGATCGGCGCCGACTGGCGCAGGGCGCGAGAGAATGACACGCCCGCCAGCGTCGATGACAGCAGCAGGATGATGCCGCAGGGCGGCGTGATCAGCCCGAAGGCCAGCGTCACAATGACCACAACGCCCATATGCACCGCGTTGATGTGACCGAGCTTCTCCAGCGAAAGGATGACCGGCATCAGGATGATGATCGCCGGCAACCCGTCCAGGAAATCGCCGACGATCAGGAACAGGTACTGCGACGAAAAACAGGATAGCACGCGCATCCGTTGTGCCCAGCGCCGCCACCCAGCTCATAATGATGTCGGCGCCACCGAGATAAGCCAGCATCCATCCAAACACCGACGCAGCCGCCACCGCAGTCAGCGGGATCGCATACAGCAGCGCAGCCATCGCAATATCTCGGGGCAGCCGCACGAAATGGCCGCGATGCAAGAGTGGCAGCAGCACCACCAGCGCATACACGACCGCGGCCATTCCTGCCTCGGCCGGGGTGATCACGCCACCAAGGATAGAGCCGATGATGATCACCGGGATCATCAACGGCAGCACCGCGCCGCGCAGCGCCGCGCCGAACTCAAAAAACGTCGCGCGCCGCTTCTGCACGCCCGGCGCACCGAAGAAATAGCTGTAAATCATCAACCCGACGCACACCATCAGCCCCGGCACCGCGCCGCCCAGGAACAACCCGCCGACCGAGGCGTCGCCCACCGCGCCATAGACGATCGCCATGATCGATGGTGGCACCATCGAGGCGATCGACGCGCCGGCCGCGATCAGCGCCGCCGCGAAGGCCGGCGTGTAGCCCTCGTCGCGCATCGCCGGCATCAGGACCGTGCCGATCGCCACCGTGTCGGCCGTGGATGACCCCGAGATGCCGCCGAAGATCATGCACGACACAGCCACCACATGCGCAAGTCCGCTGCGCAGATGCCCTACCATCGCCTGCGTCAGTGCGATCAGCCGAGGCGTGATCCGTGCTGAGGTCATCAACTCGCCGACAAGCAGGAAGAACGGGATCGCCAGCAGCGCCAGTTCGTTGATGCCGTTGAAAAGCTGGCCCATTAACGAACCAATCGTCAGCGTGGTGAACAGCGATGCGACCACCACCACGGCAGCGATCAGCGCGAAGGCAACCGGCAGCCCTGCATAGCCCAGAAACAGGAACAGCCCGCACATCACGACGATGGCGGTTTCGTTGCTGCTCATTGCTCAGCTGCTTCCAGCAGCAGATCGGCGCCGCCGCTCGCCGCCACGTCGCCGGTGGCATCGGGGAAGCCGCGGACAAGTCCGTTCACCAGTTTCTCGATCGAGAACAGGCCGATCAGCCCACCGGCTATCGGGATCGCCGCGTACAGCACTGCGATGGGCGTCAGCGACGGCATCAGGAAGCTGCCGAAACCGGTCAGGAAATTAACGTAGCCGAACCACGTCATGCACCCGGCGACGCCGATCATGACGAGCTGCTGGAACACCTCGATCCCAGTACGCACGCCGCCGCCGAACAGTTCGGCGGTCGCCGATAGCCGGAAATGATCGTTGCGCCGCACGCCGACCGCACCGCCCAGGAACACCCCCCAGACGAAGAAGCCGAGCGAGAATTCCTGTGCCTCCAGCCACGGCCGGCGCAGGATGCGAAACGCGACATCGCCAAACTCGCTCACCAGAAAGCCCACCAGCAACAGTCCGCAGATTACAACCAGCGCGAATTCCACCCCATCGAGCCAGCGCCACTTAAGCTGCGGTCGCTTTCTCGACAGCACCGCGTCGGCAAGCTCAGCGTAAAGCATGGACGTACCGATCAGGCCGCCGCCAGCTTTCGAGTCAGCGCGAGAAGCTGCACGGCATAGGGGCCGAGTGCCTCTGCCTGCTCATCCTGAATCGGGCGGGCAACCTCGATGAAGCTGTTGCGGTCCACCGCGGTGAAAATCTCGATGCCCATCTTGCGAAGCGAGTCGATCGCCGCGTGGTCGTATTCCAGTGCCTTCGGCACTTCCTGGCCGCGTGCATACTCAAATGCCGCTTTCACCCAGCCCTGCTCTTCGGCATTCAGGCTGTTCCAGGTCTTGTCGCTGACCCACAGGTGATTGTTGTTCGCCTCATGGTTCGAGGCCGACAGCACAGGCGCGACTTCGTAGTGCTTTTGCGCACGGTAGATGTCGGCACCGTTTTCGGCAACATCAACGAGCCCCGTCTCCAACGAGATATAGACTTGGCCGATCGGCATATGCACCGGCACCGCGCCATAGGCGCTGAAGAAACGATCCTCGGTCTTGGTCGCCTGCACCCGCACCTTCTTGCCCTTGATATCCGCAATGCTCTTGATCTCGTTCTTGGAATAGAATTTACGGAAGCCAAGTGTCATCAGGCCGAGCGATTTTGCCCCGGTGGTATTCTTCGCTATCATCTCCAGGAATAGCGAGTTCATTCCCGAATCGAGCATCGATTTCGCCAGGTGCGCCTCGTCGATGAAGATGAAATGCAGCGAGAAGACGCCGGCCTGCGGTACGACCGTCGCTGTGTTGGCCGTCGAGTTTATGACGAAGTCGATGTCGCCCGTGCGCACTTTCTGCGCCATCTCAGGCTCCTGGCCGAGCTGCGCGCCGGGGAACTCGTGAATCGACAACCTGCCACGGCTGAGCGCCTTCAGCTTGGCGTTGAACTGGTCGGCCATGAACCCATAGCCGGTGTCGTGCGGCTCGTCATGCGCGAAAGTGAGTACGCGGGTGCCTTTCGCGATGGCTGGGGCGGCAAGCGTCGCCGTCGCGGCGACCTGAAGTAGCGCGCGCCGTGACAGACCATTCTGTTTGTTTCTGGACACGGATCCCTCCCTGATATGACCGCATTGAGCGGCGGGCGCCGGCGCGGTGTCAATCGAAATGCTCCGCGTTTCTTGCTTGCCGAAGGGGTCCTTGATTCCCAACGCCCAAGTCTCTCCGATTTGCCTTTTCCGCAGTGCAAAAAGAACCGACCTCTGTGGGTCGAAAGCGGTCATTGGGTCGGAGGCCTGGTATAAGGCTCAGTGCACCCGCCTGAACTTATGCAATGACCTCAGGTTCTCCGGCCGCGGCTTATCCGGGTATGTCTGCGGCCAGCTTGTCCACGATACCTCCCCGACATATAGGTCGCCGTGCGAATCCACCGCCAGCCCATGCGGAGCCATGAACTCAGTCGGCCCCAGCCCGCATTGCCGCGCGCCGATCCGTCCGATCCGCTTGCCGGTATGGTCCACGATAGTCACCCGCGGCCCCAGGTTCGGTATGTGCCGGTTCACCTCCATTCCCGGCCCGAGCTCCCCGATATAGCAGATCGGGCGCTTGCCCGGCGGCATATACAAACCGCACGGCCGGTGCAGATTGTTCCACTGCGCCTCGTAACGCCCGTTCTTATCGAACACCTGCACCCGGTGGTTCTCCCGGTCCGCCACATACACCCAGCCATCGACATCGCAGGTGATGTTGTGAACGATATTGAACTCGCCCGGATCGGTGCCCGGCTCGCCCCAGGACAGCAGCCAGCGTCCCGAAGGATCGAACTTATGCACCCGCGCGTTGCCGTACCCGTCCGAGACGTAAATATCGCCTTCCGGGGAAAGCGCCGTGTGCGTGCAGCGGTGGAACGGCTCGCCACTCATAAACGGCGTTGGCTTCCCAGGTATGCCCAACGTTAGCAGCACTTTTCCAGCCAAAGTGCAGTGCCGGACCGTGTGGTCCCCATCATCGGTCAGCCACAGCGTCTGGTCAGGCCCCATGTGCAGCCCGTGCGCACGGGGAAACATCCCCTCACCCCAGGAGCGTAGGAAAGTGCCATCGCGGTCGAACACCATCATCGGGTGCTCGCCGCGATTGAAGACATAGACGTTGTCGTCGGCATCCACTCCGACCGAGCCGATCTCCTTGAAGCTCCAGCCAGGCGGAAGCTTCGCCCAGTTCTCAACCGGTTCGTAAACGAAGTCGCCGCTGCCGACCGTCGTCATCGCCTTTCTCCTCCCGTCACCTTGGGGAGCAGCATGGCAGGTTCCGCAGTCCGGCGGAAGCTTCAGAACACGAGCCTGCCTTGCCGCGGCTCTGCCGGCTTGGGATCGGCCGTGGCTCCCACTTCGCCGTCGGAGAAACGAATGCGCAGCCGAGCGCCTGGATTGACTGCGGCGGCGGACGTCAATGGATGGCCGGCGCGGTCGGTCACCAAAGCGTAGCCGCGGTCAAGGACGGCCAGAGGGGAGACCGACTCCAGGTGGTTTCCCAATCCGGCGACCTTGGCGGTGAGCTCGCGGATGGAGGCGCGAATTGGCGCGGGAGTCAGGCGCTCCAGGGTGCGGCCGGCGCGGCGGTGGATTCCGGCAACCGCATGCCGCAGGCAGGCGGTCAGCTTCTCGCCGCATCGATCCAGCGTGTGCCGGCGACGATCCACCAGAGTTGGTAGCGCGCGGGCCAGGCGCTCAGCGCGGTCATCTAGGCGCTGGCGCGCGGTGCCGATCAGCCCGGGAAGATCCGGCAGGCCACGTTCGGCCCGGCCGAGCCGCAAGCGGCGTTCGCCCACTGACCGATTGAGGCCGCCGATCAGGCGGGCAGCCTTGTGCTCGATATCGGCAACCAAATCGGCGCGAGAAGGGACCGCCATTTCGGCCGCCGCGGTTGGGGTCGGAGCACGCCGGTCGGAGACAAAGTCGATCAGTGTGGTGTCGGTTTCGTGGCCGACGGCCGAAATCAGGGGAATCCGGCAGGCGGCAGCGGCGCGAGCAACGCACTCCTCGTTGAACGGCATCAGGTCCTGCAGGCTTCCGCCACCACGGGCAACGATCAGAACATCGGGGCGTGGCGTACGATCACCGGCCGGCAGGGTGTCGAAGCCGGAGATTGCGGCAGCAATGCACTCGGCCGCCCCCTCGCCCTGCACAGGCACGGGCCAGAGCAGGACGGGGCGGGGGAAGCGGCGGCGGATGGTGGTGCGAATATCTTCGATGACCGCACCACGCTCGGATGTCACGACGCCTACCACGGCCGGAAGCATAGGAATTGGGCGCTTGCGAGCGGAGTCGAACAGCCCCTCGGCGGCGAGGCGGACGCGCAGGGCTTCGATGCGCGCGAGCAGCGCGCCTGCGCCGGCATACTCCAGCCGGTCCACCATGAGCTGATAGCAAGAGCGATCGGCGTAGGACGACAGCCGCCCGGTCGCGATCACCTCGACACCGTTCTCTGGCACCATGCCGAGGCGCGGCACGGACGACTTCCATGCAATGGCAAGCAGCTTGGCGCCATCATCCTTGAGCGAGAAATATACATGTCCCGAAGAGTGGCGCTTGAGCTCGGTGATCTCGCCACGCACGCGAATCCGGCCGAACTGGTTTTCCAGCGTACGTTTCACCGCGCCGGATATTTCTGAGACGGTGTATTCCGGGATGTTTGTGAGAGGCCGTGCGAGGTCGCTCATCGCGTTACCTTATGATAGGGCAACCGCCGCTTGAAGCGGACGGAGGCACGGGTGCGGGTGCTGGTTGTCGGATCAGGCGGGCGCGAGCATGCGCTGTGCTGGGCGCTCGCGGCGAGCCCGCTGCTGAGCAGACTGTATTGCGCGCCGGGCAACGGCGGGATCGGCGCTGTTGCGGAATGCGTGCCCATCAGAGCGGAAGATCTTCCACGCCTGATGCGGTTTGCGCGGGAGCAGGGGATAGAGCTGGTGGTACCGGGGCCGGAGGGACCATTGGTCGGGGGTCTTATCGATGTCATGGAGTTGGCCGGAATTCCCTGTGTTGGCCCGACGAAGGCAGCGGCCCGGCTGGAGGGAAGCAAGAGCTTCGCCAAGGAGGTATGCGATGCCGCGGGAATCCCGAGCGCGCGATGGCAGCGGTTTGACGATGCTGAGGCGGCGCGGGCCTTTGTGCGACAGCATGGCGCTCCGCTGGTGGTCAAGGCCGACGGACTGGCCGCGGGCAAGGGCGTGGTTGTGGCATCCACCGAGGCGGCGGCGCTGACGGCAATCGATACGCTCATGACGGAGCGGAGGTTCGGACCTGCTGGCGCGGCAGTGGTCATTGAAGAATGCCTGGTCGGCCAGGAAGTATCGTTTTTCGCGCTCTGTGACGGCAAGCAAGCGGTGCCGCTCGGTGCTGCCCAGGACCACAAGCGGGCGGGAGAAGGCGACATCGGACCGAATACCGGCGGGATGGGGGCGTACGCGCCCCCGCCGGCGTTCACTCCCGCGCTGGAACAAGTGACCATGGAACGGATCGTGCTTCCGACACTCGCCGAGATGGCGCGACGCGGCACGCCCTTCCGCGGCGTCCTGTTTGCCGGCCTGATGCTGACCGATGACGGCCCGAAGCTGATCGAGTTCAATGTGCGACTGGGTGATCCGGAGTGCCAGGTGCTGATGCTACGGTTGCAATCCGACCTGCTGCCCGCGCTGATGGCAGCGCGGGACGGAGAGCTCCGCCACTTCGATCTGCGCTGGCGGAAAGAAGCAGCACTGGGCGTGGTACTGGCGGCCCAGGGCTACCCGGAGTCGCCGCATCCGGCTGGGGAAATCCGCGGACTGGCCGAGGCGGCGACGACACCAGGCGTCGAGATTTTTCACTCTGGAACACGGTCGGAGGACGGACGCATCCTGCCGGAAGGCGGTCGGGTGTTAACGGTGTGTGCAACGGGACCAGACCTGCGGAAGGCACGGGATGCGGCGTATGCGGCCGTGGACCGCATCGTCTGGCCGGAAGGGTTCTGCCGTCGCGATATTGGTTGGCAGGCCCTGACAGTGTCATGACAGACGAGTTGCCCAAGATCATGGCACGTGCGGCGGCGATCGCAGCAGCCAGCACGCTGCGCTATGGGCGCGTGCTCGCGGGTTTAACGGCACGGCATCAGGGCAGCCTTGCGGAGGCGATGGGAATGCGACGGGCGGGCGCGGCGGGTACGCCGGTGCGTGTGCTGGCGGAGGACGTGCGGGCCTATTTCCGGGAGGTGGGCGAAGCGGCCTGCCTGGAAGCGCGGCGGCTCCAGGCCGAGCTGGACGCGATCGGCGAGGAGGTAGCCCAGGCAGCCGAAGCTGCCGGACCGCAAGGCCCCTATCGCCGCCCGCATAAGGCGAAGGAATGAACGATGTCCGGGGTCCGGGCAGGCCCGCCACGGCGTCGGGATTCGCGGCCCTGGGGTTTGAGCAGGAGCTTGCTGAGTTGCGGGCGAGAGTTGTCCGCTGGATCGATGGCAGTAACTCCGAAATCAAGCCGGCCCTGGAATGGCATTTTCTTTCGGGAGCCAAATACTTTCGCCCCCTGACGGCTTTCGCCTGCTACCGGAGCGTGCATGGCGCTGGCCCGGTGCCGGGACGCATCATGAGCGCTGTGACCGCGTTGGAGTTGTTCCACAACATGTCCCTGGTTGTGGATGACCTTGTCGATAAATCTCCGCTACGACGCGGTCAGCCAACATTACATGCGCAGTTTGGCGAACTAAACGCACTAATGACGGCTGGCTATATTGTCGCGGAAGTATATCGAATGCTTGGGGATGACGTTGAGGGTATTGCGCTCGTTTCCGAACTGATGCAGCGGCTGGCCGTAGCTGAATGTCTGCAGTGGCGGCTCAGGCGCCAGCAACTGGGAGTTGAAGACTGGCGGCGGATCGCGGCAGAGGATACCGGCTCTATGTTCGAGATCTGCGCCTGCCTTGGGGACCGAAGTTCACGCCTGCGACGCTTCGGCGGGCTGCTGGGTCTTCTGTATCATGGCTGCGACGATGTGGGAGATGTGCGCGGGGCGGCGGCCCTGGGTGGCGGAGGGGCTGAGGACCTGCGCGACGGTATATTGACCTTACCAGCGGCCCTGGCGATCCGGGATGATGCCGTGGCTGCGGTGTTCTGCAAGCCGGAACCAAGCAAGTCAGAGCAGGCAGTGGTGTGGGATGGAATGGTGGCCCGCCTGGATGAGGCGGAGGCGTATCTTGATGGAATTGCCGGAGAGGCCCGGCTCGAGGCGCGGCTATTTGCCCCCATGCCGGATCCCTTGCTGGCGCTGGTTGATGAGACCCGGCAATTGAGCGGGGGCTAAGCGCGCGTTCTGGTACGCCCGGCAGGGGCGAACCTACAATCGCTATCGAACTCGATCCCCCGCTCCGGGGAAGCCCGAGGATCAGGAGGCCTGCTTTCGGGACAAAGCCGTCAGATTTCTGGCGCCTCGGGCGATCTTCGGCCTACTGTATCTGCTGGTTCTGCTGGTGATCGGGTTGCCGACGATGTTGCTGCTTTATCGAACGGCAAGGCAGAATGAGTGGTCGCTTCGAAAAAGACGACGGGAGGAACGGCTTTGGACAGATGCGCTGATCAGCAACAACCATCGGGCGAACTGACCACGCGGACCTTGGCCATGCCCGCGGATGCTAATCCGAGCGGTGATATCTTTGGCGGTTGGGTACTGTCACAGATGGATATCGCTGGCGGCATTGCGGCTGGCACACGCGCCCAAGGACGCGTCGCGACGGTCGCGATCGAGGCCATGCAGTTCCTACGGCCCGTACGAATTGGCGACGTGCTTTGCGTCTACACGAGCATTGTGAGAATTGGGCGCACGTCGCTTTCGATCCGGCTCGAAGCCTGGGCCCTAAGGAACCGGATAGGCAGGCGTGAGAAGGTGACCGAAGGACTGTTTACCTACGTTGCGATTGATGGCAACGGCGAACCGCGACCAGTGCCAGCGGCGGTAACTTAACGCACCGGGGGAGGAGACCGATCATGGCAACACGCGGGACCGCTGCGACCGTCCACCACCGCCCGTGGTACCGACACCTCTACGTCCAGGTGCTCTGCGCCATCGTTATCGGTGTGCTGGTTGGCTATCTGGCGCCCAGGACGGGTGCGCAGCTAAAGCCGCTCGGCGACGCCTTTGTGGCGCTGATTAAAATGCTGATCGCGCCAATTATCTTTTGCACCGTTGTGCACGGCATCGCCAGCATGGAGGACATGAAGAAGGTTGGCCGGGTCGGCCTCAAAGCGATCATCTACTTCGAGGTAATGACAACGGTGGCCCTCATCATCGGGCTGATCGTCGTTAACGTGTGGCGGCCCGGGGTTGGCATGAACATAAACCCGGCCACGCTCGACGCCAAAGCGATCGCGACCTACACCGCCGCGGCACATCAGCAGACCGTGGTCGGGTCCTTGCTGCACATAATCCCGAACACCTTTATCAGCGCGTTCTCCGAGGGAGAAATCCTTCAGGTCCTGCTCATCGCGATCCTGTTCGCCTTCTCATTGCACGCGCTGGGTGAGCATGGCCGGCCACTGCTCTCTTTGATCGATGAAGTGGCACATGTCATCTTCGGCATGGTGCGGATCGTCATGTACGTCGCGCCTATCGGCGCACTCGGCGCTATGGCGTTTACGGTGGGCAAGTACGGCATCGCCACGCTGCTCTCGCTCGGCCAGCTCATGGGGTCGGTCTACGTCACCTGCCTTCTGTTCATCCTCGGCGTCCTCGGGATCGTCTGCGCGATATTCGGCTTTAGCATCCTTAAGCTGATCCGCTATATCCGCGAGGAACTGTTGATCGTGCTCGGCACCAGCTCCTCGGAGTCGGTGCTGCCGCGCATGCTGGCCAAGATGGAGAACCTGGGCTGCGACGAGTCCGTAGTGGGGCTGGTGATCCCGAGCGGCTACTCGTTCAATCTGGATGGCACCTGCATCTATCTGACGATGGCAGCCGTGTTCCTCGCCCAGGCGACCCAAACGCCGCTCAACATCGGGCAGCAGATCGGCCTGATCGCCGTCCTGCTGTTGACTTCGAAGGGGGCTGCGGGTGTGACCGGGTCTGGCTTTATCGTGTTGGCCGCCACCCTGGCATCAGTCGGGACCGTGCCGGTGGCGTCGATCGCAATTATTCTCGGCGTGGATCGCTTCATGTCAGAGGCCCGGGCGCTCACCAACCTGATTGGCAATGCCGTGGCGACCATCGTCGTTGCGCGTTGGGAGGGGGCGCTCAACAGCGCCCGGTTGCACCAGCGCCTCAATCAGGAGGCGGAGGAGGAGGCGGACCACCCCGAGACCGTCCTGACCGCGAATGAATGAGACGGGAGGCAGAGTAATGACCGACGAGCCCGCGCCTCCAGAGCAGGTCCAAGCAGTGGTGCGGGCAGCCGTGGCGGAGGTGGAAGCGGACCGAACCCGGCTGATGGATGTCGTCCAGGCGATTCAGTATCGCCTCGGCTACATTCCAAAGTCAGCAGTCCTGCTCGTCGCCGAAGCGCTCGGCATACACGCGGTCGAGGTGGAGGACATGGTGTCCTTCTACGCCTACCTGGACCGCGAACCGAAAGGCCGGTTTCATATTCGGCTATCGAAGACACCGGTGTCGTTGATGAACGGCACCCCCGAGGTCGCGCAGGCCTTCGAAGCGGCGACGGGGGCCGCGCCTGGCTCTACCTCGCCGGACGGCGAGTTCGCGCTGGAATGGACCGCCGATATCGGCATGGCAGACCAGGAACCCGCGGCGTTGATCAACGCCACGGTCGTGACCGCCCTGACGCCAGCGGACGCCACGGCGATCGTTGCCGCATTGCGGGAGGGCAGAACGAACGGCACGCGGCGGCTCTTTCCGGGATCCCGTGCCGACCGCATCGTGCTGCCGCGCGCCGAAATAGCATTCAAGTCTCGTGCAGCGCGGGCCGATCGTTTTCCGCCGAAGTGGACGGGGGGACGGCGTGCGGGCCGCCCTTACTCTCTCTCCCGAAGAGGTCATCCAGGCGGTAACAAAGTCCCGATTGCGAGGCCGCGGCGGTGCCGGTTTCCCGACCGGCCTCAAGTGGAAACTCTGCCGCTAGTCGATCGGCGACGAGCATTATGTCGTTTGCAACGCTGATGAGGGCGAACCCGGCACTTTCAAAGACCGCGTGTTGTTGACAGAAATCCCGGACGTGGTGTTCGACGGCATGATCATCGCCGGTCATGCACTCGGTGCCAAGCATGGGCTCGTCTATTTGCGCGGCGAGTATGCCTACCTGTTCAAGACGCTGCAGGGCGTGTTGCAACGCCGGCGCCGCCTCGGCCTGCTCGGCAGCAAGATTTGCGGTCAGGAAGGTTTCGATTTCGATATCAGGATCCAACTCGGCGCCGGAGCCTACATCTGCGGAGAAGAGTCGGCACTGATCGAGTCGTTGGAAGGGAAACGAGGCGCCCCGCGCGACCGCCCGCCGTTTCCCACAGAGCGCGGCTACCTGCATCAGCCGACCGCGGTCGATAATGTCGAAACTTTCGCCTGCGTCGCCCGGATTATGGAGAAGGGGGCGGACTGGTTTGCGAGTTTCGGTACCCACGAATCGAGCGGCACAAAGCTGCTGAGCGTATCCGGCGATTGCCCGCATCCCGGCGTTTACGAGGTGCGGTTCGGTATCACTGTAAACAACCTGCTTGATCTCGTTGGCGCGCCTGATGCGGCATTCGTGCAGGTCGGGGGACCATCCGGGCAGTGCGTCGGGCCCAAGGATTACGGGCGGCGCATTGCCTTTGAGGATCTGCCCACCGGCGGCTCGATGATGATCTTCGGCCCCGATCGTGACGTGCTGGATGTCGCGCGGCAATTCACCGAATTCTTCGTCGACGAATCTTGCCGATGGTGCACCCCCTGCCGGGTGGGCACGACGTTGCTGAAGAAGTCGCTGGACAAGATTCTCGGCGATCGCGGCACGCTTGCGGATGTTGAGGCGCTGGAGTCGCTGGCCAACACTGTCATGCGGATGAGCAGGTGCGGGTTGGGTCAGACTGCCGCTAACCCGATCCTGACGACCATGCGGAACTTCCCGCAGGCCTGGGAAGCACGGCTGCGGCCGGATAACTTCCTGCCGCAGGTCACGCTGCGCGAAGCACTGGCCGAAGCGATCGAAATACAGGGCCACGAGCCGGTGGCCGAGGACGAGACCGCATGACCGAGAATAGCTTTACCTTCACGGTCGATGGGATCGAGATCAAAGCCTCGACGGGCCAGACCATCATCCAGGCATGCGATGCGGCAGGCGTTTACATCCCGCGGCTCTGCTACCACCCGGACCTGGCGCCGGCCGGCCATTGCCGGGTGTGCACGTGCAACGTCGATGGACGCCGTAGTAGCGCGTGCACTATGCCCGCCTCGCCCGGCATGGTCGTAGAGAGCAACACGCCGGTGCTCAACGGCGACCGGCGCACCATCATCGAGATGCTGTTTGCCGAGGGGAACCACTTCTGTCCTGCATGCGAGAAGAGCGGCGACTGCGAACTGCAGGCCCTCGGCTATCTCCTGGGGATGAAAGCGCTTCCGTTTCCTTACCTGTGGCCTCGGCGTGAGCTCGACGCGACCCACCCTGATATTGTTATTGATCGCAACCGCTGTGTGCTGTGCTCCCGCTGCATCCGAGCTTCTCGCACGGTGGACGGGAAATCGGTGTTCGGATTCGAGGGGCGTGGCATTCACATGCGGCTGAACGTGGACGCCACTTGCCTTGGCGAGACGGCTCTGTCGGCTGCCGACAAGGCGGTTCAGGTCTGTCCCGTCGGCTGCATCCTGATCAAGGATCACGGCTATCGCGTCCCTTATCGCAGCCGGCGCTTCGACACTCAGCCGATCGGAGCCGACATCGAGGCGAAACGCGCACCGAGGAAAGAGTAATTGGAAAGGAGGCCTTGCCATGGCGAAGCCCAGATTAGCAACAGCCACGCTGGCAGGCTGTTTCGGATGTCACATGTCGCTGCTCGACATCGACGAGAGGCTTGTCGAGCTGATCGAGCTCGTGGAGCTCGACAAATGCCCACTCGACGACAAGAAGCAATTTGATTGCACTGTCGATGTCGGGCTGATCGAAGGCGGTTGCGCCAATGACCATGACGTTCACGTGCTCAGGCAATTTCGAAAAAATTGCCGCATTCTTGTCTCTGTCGGCGCATGTGCGATCACCGGCGGCGTCCCGGCCATGCGTAACCTGGTTGACCTGCGCGAGTGCCTGGAGGAAGCCTATATCAAGGGGCCGACGGTCGAGGACGGGGGCCTGATCCCGAATGACGAAGATCTGCCGCTTCTGCTCGATCGCGTCTATCCATCGCATGAGATCGTCAAGATCGACTACTTCCTCCCTGGTTGTCCGCCATCGGCCGACACGATCTGGAACGGCCTGAAGGCGCTTCTGAACGGCGACAAGCCCAAACTGCCGTACCGATTGCTGAAATACGAATAAGGGGGAGTGTCATGGACAGCGTTAAGGTGAGCGAGCGTCCGCGGAAGATCGTTATCGATCCGGTGACGCGCGTCGAAGGCCATGGCAAAGTCACCATACGCCTGGATGAGCATGGCACTGTCGACGACGCCCGCTTCCACATCATCGAGTTCCGCGGCTTTGAGCGCTTCATTCGCGGCCGAATGTTTTGGGAGGTTCCCGTCATAATCCAGAGGCTCTGCGGTATCTGCCCGGTCAGCCATCATCTTACCGCCGCCAAGGCGATGGACCTGGTGGTCGGTGTGGATAAGCTGACGCCCACAGCGGAGAAAGTGCGCCGCCTGATGCATTACGGCCAGGTGCTGCAGTCTGACGCCCTGCATATCTTCCATCTGGCATCGCCGGATCTTCTATTTGGGTTTGATGCGCCGCCTGAGGAACGCAACATCATCCACGTTCTGAAATCGTATCCAGTTATAGGAAAATGGGCCATCTTCATCCGCAAATACGGTCAGGAGGTCATCAAAGCAACCGGCGGGCGAAAGATACATCCGACCAGTGCCGTTCCCGGTGGAGTGAATAAGAATCTCTCGATCGAAGAGCGCGACGCTCTGCGCAAGGATATCGAGCAGGTCATCATATGGTGCTGTGAGGCGCTTGAGCACCACAAAGCATACGTAGAGGCGCATCAGGCGCTGCATCGCAACTTCGCCGCTTTCAGATCGAATTTCCTTAGTCTTGTCGGACCGAACGGGGTCATGGACCTCTATGACGGCCGGCTGCGCGCAATCGATGCAGACGGACGGACGATCTTCGACGGCATGAATCCAGCCGATTACCGCGAATACCTTATCGAGGAGGTGCGCCCCTGGAGTTACATGAAGTTCCCACACATCCGCTCGCTTGGCCGGCAGGATGGGTGGTATCGCGTGGGTCCGCTCGCCGAGATCAACTGCTGCACATCGATTGACACACCGCTTGCCGAGGCTGCGGGGCGCGAGTTCTTTGCCATGAACGACGGAAGTCCCGTCCATCCCACGCTCGCCTACCACTGGGCGCGGCATATCTGCGTTATCCACTGCGCCGAGAAGATCAAGGAGCTACTGTTCGACGACGACCTGCAAGGCTCCGATCTTATCCTGCGGGGCGAACGCCGGCCGGAAGGCGTCGCCTGCATCGAAGCCCCGCGCGGAACACTGTTCCACCACTACACGGTTGACGAGAACGACCTTGTTACCAGCGCCAACCTCATTGTCTCGACTACCAGCAACAACGAGGCGCTCAACCGCGCAGTGAAGGATGTCGCCGTGAGCTATCTCTCCGGGCGCGAGATCACCGAGGGCCTTTTGAACCACATCGAGGTCGCGATCCGCGCTTTCGATCCCTGCCTCTCCTGCGCAACGCATGCACTGGGCCAAATGCCACTGATCGTGACGCTGGAGGACGCGGACGGATCAGTCATCGCAACGCGGTGCAAGGAATGAACGTGCATAGGCCCCGCGTGCTTGTTTTGGGCTACGGCAATCCGGGCCGTCAGGATGACGGCCTCGGGCCCGCAGCCGTGGCTGAAATCGAGAAGATGGGATGGCCTGACGTGTCGGTGCAGGACAATTACCAGCTCGTCATCGAAGATGCGGCAGACATCGCGGAACACGACGTCATCTGGTTCGTGGACGCCGCACGCAGCGGCCCTGAGCCATACGAGGTCCGAAAGCTGACGGCCGCGCACGACATCACGTTCACGAGCCACCTGCTGAAACCCGAGACGCTGCTGGCGATCGCCGAGCAATGTTACGACAAGTCGCCGGAGGCCTATCTGCTCGGGGTACGCGGCTACGAGTTCGAATTTCTTGAGGGCCTGACCGATCGCGCGCGGGATAACCTGGGACAGGCAGTTGCGGCGATACGCCAGAGCATCGGCAATCTGCTGGAGCGGGCGCAATGAACATAGGTCTGCGCGATAAAAGAAAGACGATTCTCCTCGTCGATGCTGACCCACATGCGCGAGCGGTCATGCGCAACGCGCTGGAGGCGGCGGGTTTCACCGTGGGCGAAGCCGCGACCGGCGTTGAGGGAGAACGCACGGCACTTCGCATCAAGCCGGACGCGATCCTTGCCGACCTGATGCTGGAGACCATCGATGCGGGCGGCGCGATAGCCGACAAGCTCAGGACGCTCGGAAGCCAGATCCCGATCTACATCGTGAGCACGGCCAGCGACGCGCTGGTCGGAGCAGTCGGTTTGCGTGAGCTCGGCATATCCGGTGTGTTTCTCAAGCCAAGCGATCCTGCTATCGTCATCCGGGCACTCAAGACTCGCTTGGGCGTCAGTTGATGCAAAATCTTTTCGGCTCGCCCCCCATTCGCACGGCCCCGGTGCCCGTACCGCACTGGACCATCTGCCGCAGCACCGGGGTCTGCGGGCCGCGCCGAGCGTTACCCTCCAGTCTGGTCGGTTGGCGGTCCAATACGTTGAAATCAGTGGTGCGCCCGGCAGGACTCGAACCTGCAACCAGACCGTTATGAGCGGCCGGCTCTAACCAATTGAGCTACAGGCGCACACACGTTCTGATGTGACTCAGGGCTGGCGGGCACGCAAGCTTATACCGCGCGCAGCCTGCGGCTCGACCCGTTCGGAGCCCTCCCGCGCGCAGGGTTGGCAGCGGCTGAGCCGGCCAAGATCCCATTCGCTTTGGGAATGGAATGCTGCCGGACGAGGCTACTCGCGAGCCAAAGCGCCGGGGCCGGTCAGCCGAAGGCTGCCGGTATCGGAACGCAGGCGCTGATTTGCCTGTATTTCATCCTTCTGGCATACGCCGCCACGATTTTCCCAATCCACCAATTCAAGGCAAACCCAAGGAACCATTCCGGATGCCATTAGCGTTCCTCCTCATCATCCTCTGCGGCCTGCTGGCGCTGGCCTATGGCCTGCTCACCAGCCGCGGGGTCCTGGCTTCGGATGCCGGAACGGCCCGCATGCAGGAAATTTCCGGTGCGGTGCAGGAAGGCGCGCGCGCCTACCTCAACCGGCAATACACCACCGTCGCAATGGTTGGGGTGCTGGTGGCGATCTTCCTCGGGGTCACACTTGGAATCCGGGTGGCCATCGGGTTTCTGATCGGTGCCTGTCTGTCCGGCTCCGCCGGCTACATCGGGATGAACGTCTCGGTACGCTCGAACGTGCGCACCGCGCAGGCGGCCCGCCAGAGTCTCGCCTCCGGCCTTTCCGTCGCGTTCCGGGCCGGCGCGGTCACCGGGTTGCTGGTGGTCGGCCTCGGGCTCCTTGGTGTGACTATCTATTATCTGATCATGCGTAGTACCACCTCGGGCACCGACTTTCGCCCGATACTGGAGCCGCTGGTCGGCCTATCATTCGGGGCCAGCCTGATCTCGATCTTCGCGCGTCTTGGTGGCGGCATCTTCACCAAGGGCGCCGATGTCGGCGCTGACCTGGTCGGCAAGGTCGAGGCCGGCATCCCTGAGGACGACCCACGCAATCCGGCAGTGATCGCGGACAACGTCGGCGATAACGTGGGCGACTGTGCCGGCATGGCCGCCGACCTGTTCGAAACCTACGTCGTCACCATCGTAGCAACAATGCTGCTCGGCGCAATCTTCTTTGCCGACAGCATCCGCGGCGCAATTCTGGCCCTCCCGCTCGGAATCGGCGCGATCTGCATTCTCGCATCCATCATCGGCACGTACTTCGTGCGGCTGGGCCGCGACAACGGGATTATGCTCGCCCTGTACAAGGGTTTGCTTATGACCGGCGCGCTATCAATCATCGGGATTGCGCTGATAACGGCCTGGTTCATCGGCTTCACCACACCCCTGCCGATGGCGGCCGGCCCCGCATTATACACCGGCTTTGACCTGTTTATCTGCACCATCATCGGCCTGGCGGTGACCGGCTGCATCGTTATGGCGACCGAGTATTATACCTCCACAGCGTACCGGCCGGTGCGAAGCATCGCACTGAGCTCCACGACCGGCCACGGAACGAACGTGATTTAGGGACTGGCAGTGTCGATGGAGGCGACGGCGGCGCCGGTGATAGCCATCGTGATCAGCATCATCCTGTCTTACCTTATGGCTGGACTGTTCGGTATCGCCATTGCGGCTACCACAATGCTGGCATTGGCGGGAATGATCGTCGCCCTGGATGCCTATGGTCCAGTCACCGACAATGCCGGTGGCATCGCGGAAATGGCCGAACTGCCGCATGAGGTACGTGTAGTAACCGACGCGCTGGATGCGGTCGGCAACACGACCAAGGCGGTGACGAAGGGCTACGCGATCGGTTCAGCGGCGCTGGCTTCTTTGGTACTCTTCGCCGCCTATACGCAGGATCTGGCCCACTACTTCCCCAATCTCAAGGTGCCATTCCAGCTTGAGGATCCTTACGTGGTTATCGGGTTGTTCGTGGGCGGCCTGCTCCCCTACCTGTTCGGCGCGCTGGGCATGACGGCAGTGGGCCGGGCGGCCGGGTCCGTGGTCGTGGAGGTGCGGCGGCAGTTCCGTGAAATCCCCGGAATCATGGAGGGCAGAGGCAAGCCGGAATACGGCCGCGCAGTGGATATGCTGACCCGCGCCGCGATCAAGGAAATGATCGCGCCATCTCTGCTGCCGGTGCTAGCGCCCTGGGCACTGTGGCTAATCATCTGGGGCATTGGCGGCCGGGTGGCGGCGTTCAGCGCTCTCGGTGCGATGCTGCTGGGGACAATCGTTACCGGGTTGTTTGTTGCAATATCAATGACCGCCGGCGGGGGCGCATGGGATAATGCGAAGAAGTACATCGAGGAGGGTCACCACGGCGGCAAGGGGTCCGAGGCGCACAAGGCGGCGGTGACAGGGGATACGGTTGGAGACCCGTACAAGGACACAGCCGGTCCGGCAGTGAACCCGATGATCAAGATTACCAACATCGTAGCACTGCTGCTGCTGGCGATCGTGGCTGGGTTCATGGCGCACTGATAGCAAGCGCCGAAAAGGTTGATGTCCCCCTCCCCTCGCGGTGACTCCCGTCCCGGTAAGCATTCCAAGGTCTCGCGCTATGGTGGAGTAGCGACGAAAAAGCGTCCCGCTGGTCCGTGGAACGCCCCCAAGTTTGGAGTTTAACAACAACGGCGGGTTGTCGTGACGTGATGCGGGCTTGTGGTGATGAAAAGGCCTGGCCTACCGGCGCATTGGTCGCTAGGGTGACCCGCTCAGAGACCCAGGCTATCCAGCAACCCCAATCCGATAGCAGTCCCGAACGCCAGTGCATCAAACACGAGATGCAGCAGAAAGCCCAGCACAAACGCCACTGTAAACCTCCTATATTGTACTGTAGCCGTGCCTCACATCGGAAGTCAGTGGCATGGAGTGTAGCCCGCACTACCACTCACAATGCGGGGACAGAGCAAGGGTGGGCTCTCAGCCGGCGGGCACGGTTGGCTCACTGCTCTCTATTTGAGGCTCGGTGCGCAGAGGCAGCACGGTCACATGGACCACCAGCCGTTGATGAAGCGGCTCTACACGCACCGCAAACTCGTCGGTTCCGACATACCCTGCTGTGGGGGCATAACGTAACCATGTGCCCCGCCTTTCCGCCGAGACATACGCGCTCGCGATCCCGTGCGAGGGCGGAGTGATTACCCGCACGCTCTCCCAACTATCGTCCTTGTAGCGGCTTCTAGCAAAGCAGCGTCGTCCTTCATTGCTAACCTCCATCGGTAGATCAACAGTCAAGCCGTAGAAGCTCCCCCAATGCATCTCGCCGGCGCGGCACACCCGCGCAAGCGGGAGCTTCGCTAGCATACGAGCCTGAGCCGCGGCGGTGTTCGCCTCTGTAACTGTAGGAAGGGGGTCTTGGGCAGCGCACGCAACCAAGGTCAGAACGGAGAGAAGAAGATAGTGGGAGCGCAATGGTGTGTGTCCTGCTCTTGTCTTCGGGATCGCACCCGGTTGTTTAGGAACGAACCGATAAAACAAGGTTAAAGCACACGCGGGCTATGGCAGGAGCTTGTGGGGCCGGGTTGAGCGGACTCCCGAGAGTCGATAGTCCGTCCCCCCTCGATGGAAACACTCGTGTTGCAAGCCGCCACGGCTACCTGATCCACCATTACCGGGAACGGCTGGACCGGGACAACGGGATCATGCGCGCCCTGTACAAGGGGCTGCTTATGACCGGCGCGCTATCAGCTATCGGAATTGCCGCTGATAACAGCCTGGTTCGTCGGCTTCACCACCCCTGCCGATGGCGACCGGCCCCGCGTTATACACCGGCTTCGACCTGTTTATCTGCGCCATCATCGGCCTGGCGGTGACCGGCTCTATCGTTATGGCGACCGAGTATTACGTCGACAGCGTACCGGCTGGTGCGGAGCATCGCGCTGAGCTCCACGACCGGTCAGGGGACGAACGTGATCCAGGGTCTGGCGGTGTCGATGGAGGCGACGGCGACACCGGTGATCGCCATCGTGATCGGCATCATCCTCTCGTACTGATGGCCGGACCGTTCGGGATCGCCATTGCGGCAACCACAATGCTGGCGTTGGCAGGCATGATTGTCGCCCTGGATGCCTACGGTCCGGTCACCGACAATGCCGGCGGCATCGCCGAGATGGCCGAACTGCCGCGTGAGGTACGCGTAGTAACCGACGCGCTGGATGCGGTCGGCAACACGACGAGGCGGTGACGAAGGGCTACGCGATCGGTTCAGCGGCGCTGGCTTCTTTGGTACTCTTCGCCGCCTACACGCAGGATCTGGCCCACTACTTCCCCAATCTCAAGGTGCCATTCCAGCTTGAGGATCCTTACGTGTTATCGGGTTGTTCGTGGGCGGCCTGCTCCCCTACCTGTTCGGCGCGCTGGGCATGACGGCAGTGGGCCGGGCGGCCGGGTCCGTGGTCGTGGAGGTGCGGCGGCAGTTCCGTGAAATCCCCGGAATCATGGAGGGCAGAGCAAGCCGGAATACGGCCGCGCAGTGGATATGCTGACCCGCGCCGCGATCAAGGAAATGATCGCGCCATCTCTGCTGCCGGTGCTAGCGCCCTGGGCACTGTGGCTAATCATCTGGGGCATTGGCGGCCGGGTGGCGGCGTTCAGCGCTCTCGGTGCGATGCTGCTGGGGACAATCGTTACCGGGTTGTTTGTTGCAATATCAATGACCGCCGGCGGGGGCGCATGGGATAATGCGAAGAAGTACATCGAGGAGGGTCACCACGGCGGCAAGGGGTCCGAGGCGCACAAGGCGGCGGTAACGGGGGATACGGTTGGAGACCCGTACAAGGACACAGCCGGTCCGGCAGTGAACCCGATGATCAAGATTACCAACATCGTAGCGCTGCTGCTGCTGGCGATCGTGGCTGGGTTCATGGCGCACTGACGGCCACGGGGGCGCCCTCATCCCCGTTGCATTGGCCGCGGGTGGCACTCGCGTCGTAGAATAAGTAGTGACAAAAGGAAGGCGTTCCTCCGGGCCGTGGGGAACGCCTTTAAGTTTTGGGCATATGCGGGCATCAACCATAGATTGTCGTGGCGAACTGGGTGAGAAGATTCCGCCTCCGAATCCTCAAATCCTCTCGATCCTTCAAGGATACGAGTTCATGACCAAAACTGGGCCGCATCAACTACCAAAAAAGGAAGGACGGGGAGTGTGGTCCCGCCCCAGACTTCCGCTGTTGGTTTTGTTCTGTTTTCCCTCCCGATGCGATCACCCGTCAACTCGGCAATTCGGAGTTTGCCAAAAGTGGTAGGGGGGACTAGTTTCCCGTGTGTTCGCATCAACACTCCTGTAAGCTGGCGTAAACATCGCCACACAACATTCAATCAGGGATTGTCTCCCAAGTCGTCCTGACGTATCAAAACTTGAGATTCGACTGAAAGCTCTAGAAATCGTTCCTGAGTTAGACCTATACTAGCCACGGGACTGCCGAATTCGTCCCTTTTCGCACTCCGCAGATGGCTGGGACCAGGAAAAACCATGGACGATGACTCGGTTATCCTCACTTTGACCCAAGATGAGGCATTAGTGCTCCATAAGATTTTAGAGATAGTGCTAGAGGGTGACGAGCCGTCAGACCCGACTCTGCCTCGAGACAAAAAGGGCGCGAGTGATCCCGTCCCCTCCTCGGGCCGGCGGTGACACCGCTCTCGCACGGCCCCGGCGATCACGTCTTCCAGCGCGGCTTTCATTCCAGCCGTGACCATCTCCGCGCAGTCCGTTGCACCCCATTCGCCCCGACCAGCCCACTCACATCCGCCATCGTCAGTTTTCCGGGTCAAGCCGCAGGTCCCTCTCCGCGACCGCATGGAGCAGAGTGCGAAGCGCAGGGACTCCATAGCGCCAAGCCTCGGCCAGCACCATGCCGTCAATGTCCCCTGGCGCCTAGCAATGGTCGCGGCACTCTCATTCGCCGCATACCGAGCCCAAGCGCGAACGAAAAAGGCAATACAATTAATTGCGGGCGAGGCTGATGCCAAATCAATGGCGCTGCGAGTCAAGCGACTCCAGACGGTCACGCCGGACCACTACGGCACGGAGGATTGCTCAAAGTGGAATAGTGAGAAAATCTATTTCATCAATACGAGAATCCTGCCGCTGCTCAGGTCGCACAAGCTTGAAGATCGCCACGCAAAGCTGAATGCGCGCATACATGTCATGATCGAAGCGACCGCTCGGAGCGAAGCGCCTCCCGGGGCGGGAGGCGGATTTGTCAGAAGCCCGGAGTCTTTTGATCCGAAAATGGATCCGCTGGATTATAAGCGTTTCTGCGCCCGCCAACTCGAAAAGGCTGGATGGAGCACACGTCTCACAGCCGCGACTGGGGATCAAGGGGCAGACATTATAGCGACTCGAAACGAAACGTCCCTGGTCGTTCAATGCAAACTGTATAGCAGCCTGGTGGGGAATGACGCTGTGCAACAGGTTATTGGTGCGCGGAGTTTTTCAATCCGCCGATCTAGCTGCCGTTGTGTCGAACCAGCCGTTTACAAAATCCGCCCGGGAACTCGCCAATACGAGCGGCGTTCATCTGCTTCACCACGAGCAGCTAACGTCGTTTGTGGACTCGGAAACAACTATAGAACCTGTCCGCGCCTCCGAAGAGTGAGATCTCTAAGCCGCTTCCGCCCCCTGCTCAATTCGTGCCTTACCATGCGCTGCCATACCCCGCACTAGCCAGGGACTAAACTTTCACCTTGGGATTGTGGAAAACCGCTCTGTGTGAAGCGCTTGCCTCTACCGCGCTGACCGTCTCGGCAATGGTAATCGTCGCCTCATCCTCCCCTCCAGCAGCTCTACGGCCGTGGCAATTATGCCATCCCCCACGATTATCCGTGTCGATATGACCGTCACACCTCAGACGCCGCCCCCGAAGCGTACACTTTCGCCGGCCGAAAAACCCCCAAGTGACCCGTTGCGCTCCGAGGAAACCGCCCAGGTGACCCTTTCACTTGTCTCAAAACCTGCGAAGTGACCCTTTCGAACCGCCGCAAACCCCCCGAAGTGACCCCTTCCAAAACCGCCCTCGGACCCCTCCCCGCCGCCGTAACGAACATATGCCTCCAGGCTGCCCCATTCTACCAGTTGCCACCCCGCCACGCGGACGGACTCCGAAGCCGAGATACAGGATTGGCCCCCTATCGATCCGCGGGTCCGACCGGCCTACAACATTTCGGGAAATGACGCATTGGTGGAGCTGAGGGGGATCGAACCCCTGACCTCCTCATTGCGAACGAGGCGCTCTCCCAGCTGAGCTACAGCCCCCCACCCTGGGCCGCGGAAAATGGCGGGCCGTCCAGCCCAAGTCAAGAACGCAGCCCGCCCAGGCTCATACCAATACCTGCAGATCCGCATCCACCGAGATCGCCTGGCCGCTGATCGTCGCCCCGAACGGGCTCGCCAGATAGAGCGCCATATTCGCGATATCCTGCTGGGTGACGAAACAGCGGAGGCTGGTCGTCGCGACCATCCGCTCGGTCATTTCGTTCTCGGGAATCCCCTCCGCTTCGGCCTTGGCCTTGATCACCGCCCGAATCCGCGGCCCATCCACCGGCCCCGGCAGGATCGCATTCACCCGGATCCCGTCCGGCCCCAGTTCGATCGCGAGCGTCTTGGTAAAGCCGATCACCCCCCACTTCGCAGCCGAATACGGCGCCCGCAAAGGAAAGCCGAACCGCCCCGCCGCCGAGGAAAGGTTGATGACCGACCCTCCCCCCGCCCGGCGCAGATGCGGGACAGCCCGCCGTGCGCAATGAAACATACTTTCCAGATCGACCCTTAACGTGGCTTCCAGAGGCTCAGGCGCCACGTCCTCCACCCGTGCTGTCGGCCCGGCGATGCCAGCGTTGTTCACCAGCACATCCAACCCACCGAGCCTCTCCACCGCCGCATCCACGAAGGCCTCGCAGTCCGCCATCACACCCGCATCCGCCCGCATGTTCGGATGCGGACACGCTGCCAGAGCAGCCCCATCCACATCGCAGATGAATACGCCCGCCCCGCAGGCCGCGAAGCTGTCCGCCATCACCCGCCCGATCCCGCTCGCCCCGGCCGAGATGGCCACCCGCCGCCCGCCCAGATCAACGGTCAGCGGCGCCGTCGCTCCCGCTACCATCGCTTTCCTCCCCGAATACCCGATCAAAAATCCGGTCGATCTCTCGTAAATGCAGGACCGGGTCCATGGCCCGGTCGATCACCTCCGCCGGTACCCTGCCCGCGATTTCCGGATCAGCCAGCAGGCGCTCCCGGAACCCCGGTGCGCCCGGCCGATCCAGCTCCTCCCAGGTCTCCATCGCGTGCCGCTGCACCAGCCGATAGGCTTCCTCACGCAGAATTCCTGCCCGCGTCAACGCCAGCAGCACCTCGCCCGAGTGTACCACGCCACCCAGCGCATTGAGATTTGCCGACATCCGCTCCGGATAGACCGTCAGTCGCTCGATCATCCCCGCCAGCCGAGCCAGCGCAAAATCCAGCGCGCTCGTCGCATCAGGCGCGATCACCCGTTCCACCGACGAGTGACTGATATCCCGCTCATGCCACAGCGCGACATTCTCCAGCGCCGGCACCACGGTGCCCCGGACCACCCGTGCCAGCCCGGTCAGGTTCTCCGACAGCACGGGGTTCCGCTTGTGCGGCATCGCGGAGGACCCCTTCTGCCCCGGATGGAAAAACTCCTCCGCCTCGCGCACCTCGCTGCGCTGCAGGTGTCGCACCTCGAGCGCCAGCCGCTCGATTCCGCTCGCGATCACCGCCAGGGTGCAGAAATAGGCCGCGTGCCGGTCGCGCGGGATCACCTGGGTGGAGATCGGTTCGACGGCCAGGCCCAGCTCCTCCGCAACATATGCCTCTACGCGCGGATCGATGTGAGCAAACGTGCCCATGGCGCCGCTGATCGCGGCAACCCCAATCTCGGCCCGGGCCGCCTCCAGCCGCTTCCGGCCGCGCGCGAACTCCGCATAATGACCCGCCAGTTTCAGCCCGAACGTCGTTGGCTCGGCGTGGATGCCATGGCTGCGCCCGATAGTGAGGGTGTGCTTGTGCTCGAACGCCCGCGCCTTCAACGCCCCCAGAACCACATCGATATCGCGCAAGAGCAGGACCGTGGCCTGCGTGAGCTGGAGTGAGAGACACGTGTCGAGCACGTCGGACGACGTCAGTCCCTGGTGCACGAACCGGCTGTCCGGACCGATCGCTTCCGCGAGCCAGGTCAGAAACGCGATGACGTCATGTCTCGTTTCGCGCTCGATCGCATCGATCCGCTCGACATCCGCGGGTCCGAGCGCCGCCACCCTGGCCCCGCCACGCTCCCTTATCGTCTTCGCCGCCGTCTCCGGAATGACCCCGATCCGCGCCATCCCTTCCGCCGCCAGCGCCTCGATCTCGAACCAGATCCGGTAGCGGTTCTCGGGAGACCAGATCGCGGCCATCTCGGGGCGGGAATAACGCGGCACCATGCGCCCGCACTAGACCTCAAGCGCCGGCACTGGCAAGGCGCGGTGTCATGCCGCACTGGCTCACGCATGACCTCGCCGCGCTCGCCCAGGTCGTCCTGATCGATATCACCCTTGCCGGCGACAACGCTGTCGTTGTCGGCCTCGCCGTCGCCGGACTACCGCCCCCGCAGCGCCGCACCGCCATCCTTCTCGGCATTGGCGGCGCGACTGTTATCCGCATCGGCTTCGGTCTGCTCGCCCTTCGCCTGCTGCAAATCCTCGGCCTGCTCCTCGCCGGCGGGCTGCTGCTCTTATGGGTCGCGTGGCGCATGTACCGCGAGCTGAAACGGCACCACACGGCGTCGCCGGCCGGCCGTCACAAGACGCTCTGGCAAGCCTGTCTTCACATTCTGCTCGCCGACGTCTCCATGAGTTCTCGACAACGTTCTCGCGGTGGCCGGCGCCGCCGCCGACACACCCTGGGTGCTGATTACCGGCCTGTTGCTTTCCGTCGTTCTCATGGGCGTGGCCGCCGACTTTCTCGCCCGGCTGATCGAACGCCAGCGCTGGATCGCCTGGGCCGGGCTGCTCATGGTCGTCTTCGTTGCGCTGCGCATGATCTGGGCCGGCTCGTATGACGTCGCCATCTACGCCAGTAGAACCGGGTAGTTCTCACCGCCGCCTCGGTGAGGCCCGAGCCAAGCCGATCTCGATCCAGTAGGCGTTGGAGCTCGCCGGCGATATCCGGCAGGCGCTGTTTCCGAACCCTCAGTCCGGCCGGCACGAGGAGTGGGCCAAGACGCGGGAACACAGGCGGTGAAGTCCTAAAGTTGCTGGGAAAAGGGTTGGGGTGCACCGTCGCCTGATACGGCGAATCAACGAGGTCCGGTTTGGCCCCGGCCTCAGCGAAGGAGCACCCCGATGGAGAGAATACCAGCAAGTGAGCGCACGCGCGAGCGGTTGAAGGCGTTGATGAGCGGCGAGCAGGAAGTGGCCGATAGCCGCTCGGAGCTGGTGCGGCTGGCGGCGCGACTGATCATCGAAGAGGCGCTGGAAGGCGAGGCCTCGGATGCATTGGGACGCGGCTATTACGCGCGTGGTGCGGTCTCTGGCCGGGGTTACCGGAACGGCTATCGGACGGGCGGCTGAAGAGCGCGGAGGGATTGATTGACTATAGCGCGCCGCAGATTGCCGAGCGCACGGAGCCGTTCGGCTCGCGGATCCGGCAGATTCTGCGCGGCCGGACGGAAGAGCTGGAGGATCTGGCGGTGGAGATGTATGCGCGCGGGCTTTCCACCCGTGACATCGAGGCCCTGTTCGCCGACGAGAGCGGGAACTCGCTGTTGAGCCGCACGGCAGTGAGTGAGATCACTGAGCGGCTGTGGGCGGAATATGAAAGCTTCGCCAGCCGGGATCTCTCCGAATTCGACCTCCTCTACCTGTTCGTCGATGGCATCGCCGAACGCCTCCACCTCGGGCAGCCGCGCGAGGCGGTGCTGGCAGCCTGGGGCGTCACAGCGGATGGCAAAAAGGTGCTGCTGCACCTGGCTCCGGGAACCAAGGAGGACACCGCGAGCTGCAGGGAGTTCTTCCAGGACATGCGCCGGCGCGGTCTGCCCGATCCGCTGCTGGTGGTAAGCGACGGTGCACCGGGTGCGATCCGCGCCATCGAAGAATGCTTCCCGCGCGCCCTGCGGCAACGCTGTCTCGCGCACAAGATGCGGAACTTGCAAAGCAAGGTGCCCGAGACTGTCTGGCCGGAATTTCATGCCCGCGCGCAGGCTTGCTATCAGGCCGCCTCGCCGGCATTGGCGCGGCTGCTGCGTGAGGACATCGTGACGACGTACGGCAGCGATCTGCCCGCGGCGGTGGCATGCCTCAACGACGATTTTGAGGCGTGCATCGCGCATCTTCGGTTCCCCTTGGCGCATCGACGCGTCATCCGCACCACGGATGTGTTGGACAAGCGTGTTTGTGCCTCGCGGCTTGTGGCGTCGCCTACCTCATCAGCCGCTTCGTGCCGGTCTTGGTTACCGTCTTCCTCTTCGTTTGGGGCCGTTCCTGCCAAGCTGCAACGAAGCGGGCATACGCGGTCTCCGCTTGTTCAACCCAGGCCCGCTCCTGCTGACGTAGCGCTTTGATGCTGTAGTCGCGAGCCAGACCAGGCGCGTTGCCGCCACGGCGTGAAACGGCTCCCGCGTTCAGCTGCATCTGTCGCTGCTTCATGGCGACCAGCGCGGGCCGGGCCCACGCATAGTCCTCCTGCTTCGTGAGCAGATGCGTAGTAAGCGTAAGGCGAGCACCAGTATTGACGCCGTGAGCCCCTGCCCAGACGTTCTTGGCCTGGGCCGATTTGAGCCCGCCGAGAGGAAGCACGTGACTGGTGGTTCAGTGTTGGCGCTGCGGTTCCGGCTGGCGGCAATGCCGTCAGGCCGCAGCTGCCATTGGCGGTTGGAAGTTCCAGGGGAGAAGCTCGTCGATTCGGTTGATCGGATGACCTCGAGCCAACCGATCAAGGACTGAAGCGAGATAAGCCTCAGGATCGAGCTTGTTGAGTTTTGCTGACTCGACGATCGTGTAAATCGCTGCTGCCCTTTGGCCTCCCCGGTCGGAACCAAGGAACAGAAAGTTTTTCCTCGACACCGCAATCCCTCTCAGGAGACGCTCAGAGAGGTTGTTATCGATGCTAAGACGTCCGTCCTCGACATATCGGGTCAGGGCATCCCAGCGGCTCAGCGTGTACTGGAAGGCTTTGCCGAGTGGTGCCTTGCCGGACAACCGCCGGCGTTGCCCTTCTGCCCATTCGCGGAATGCATCCAGCAATGGCTTGCTGCGAGCCTGACGCTCCCTCTGGCGCTGCTCGGCGGGCTTGCCCTTGATATCCGCTTCAATGGCGTAGAGTTCCTGAATCCGGCGCAGGGCTTCCTCGGCAATGGGGGACTTTGTCGTCTCGAATACCTCGAACAGCTTGCGCCGAGCATGAGCGAAGCAGGCAACATGGATGATCCGGGGAGGCTTCGATCCGCTTCCCCGATAGAGCGCCTCGTAGCCGGCGAAGGCATCCGAATGCAGGTAACCGCTAAAGCCCTCGAGATGTCCACGTGGCCGCTCGCCTTTGCGATCGGCGCTATAGCGATAGAACACCGCCGGATGTCCCGGACCGGCATAGGGCCGCGGATCGACGGCGTAACACCAAAGCCGCGCGATGCGCGTTTTCCCGGTTCCCGGCGCCAGGGTTCGAATCGGTGTGTCGTCGGTCCAGAGGACCTCTTGTGCCATGACGTATTGTCCGATGCGCTCGGCCAGGGGTTGCACCCACCACGCGACATGTCCCATCCAGTCCGCCATGATGGCGCGGTCGATGTCGATGCCCTCGCGCTCGAGAATCGCAGACTGCCGATAGAGAGGGATGCCATCGCAATACTTGGAGACGGCGACATTGGCCAGCAGTCCGGCTCCCGGCCGTCCCTTTTCGATCGGCAGCTCCGGTGCCGGCGCCTGGAAGATGGTCTCGCATACCCGACACGCATATTTCGGCCGCAGATGGCGGATCACCTTCATTCTGGCGGGGATCTTGTCCATCACTTCGGTTGCCGTCTCGCCAAGCTTGACCAGGCGCGCGGGATCGCAGTTGTTGCACTGACAGGCAATTTCGGGCTCATGCACCACAATCTCGCGCGGCAAATGGGCCGGCAATGGCTTGCGGCCGGGCGGTTTCGGACGGAACCTGGCGGCCGGCCGTTCTTTGGGTTCCGCGGTGGACTGTTTGGCCTGCGCCGCGGTCGTCTCAGCGACGTTCTCCTCCAGCTCTTCCAGCCGCATCTCCAATTGCGCGATCTCACGGTCGAGCTTTTCGGAAGATTGGCCATAACGTTGCCGCAGCAGCGTGGCCAGTCGCAGTTTCATTTGCTCGATTTCGAGCCGGGCCGTCTTCAGCTCGTCGTTGACCGCCGCCAGCCTGGCGTCACGCTCCGCCACCATGGCGCGCAGCGTCGCGTTCTCCACGCGCAGCGATTCGAGCTCGGACATGCGACAGGCTTAGCGAATCCACGATTTCCCGTACAAGCCACATCCGCCGCGTCGGATTAAAAATTCCGCTCAGACCACGACTTCCGGTCTGGCTGTCCAGGCTGTATTTCTCCAATCAATTGCTTCGACAAGCATGGAGAACTGGGCCATGGTCAGAGATACCACGCCGTCCTTGGCTTGTGGCCAAACAAACCGGCCACGATCCAGCTTCTTCGCATAGAGGCACATGCCTTGCCGGTCATAATAGAGGCATTTGATCAGATCGCCTCTACGTCCACGGAACACAAAAATTGCCCCCTCATGAGGATCATGCTGAAGCACGGTCTGGACCCGCGCAGCAAGAGAATGGAACCCAGCCCGCATGTCGGTAACGCCGCAGGCGAGGTAAATGCGGACTTCTCCGGCCGGCCACATCAGCGATCGTCGAGCGTCGCCAGCACACCGCGCAGCACGGCATCATCAACCTCGCCATCGACCCGAACCCGTACCCCGTTCGGGAACTCGATTTCGATCCGCCCAGACGGCGGCTTTCTGCCTGGGGTCGGTGTTTTCGGAGGCGCTGGCGGTGGGCTATCAGCCTCCAAGGCGGGTTGCACTTCCACCGGAGCAAACCCGCTCACCATTGAGGCCAGCATTGCCTTCCGCCACGTGTAGAGCAGGCCGGTGCCAATGCCATGTCGGCGCGCCACGTCCGCGATAACCGTCCCGGGGAGAAGTGTCTCGCGGACAATCCGAAGTTTCTCCTCAGGTCCCCATCGGCGGTGCCGCTCACGCCGAACCCGCAGCTCGATCTGTTCCGTTCGAGCGCTCGAACGAGCCTCGTTCGCACGCTCGTTCGAACGCTCAACCTCTGCCGTGATCACCGCTTCGCCCATGCAGGCCAGTGTCCAACAGCAGCCCGTGCTCCGGGAAGGTGTCGATCAGACGACGCTTACGATGCGTAAGCGATTCGGCGGCACCACATGGGCGGCGCGCGGCATTCGTGTGATCGAAGGGCCGCATGGATGAGACGCTAAACGGATCCGGCCCTGATGAGAGCGCTCATACGACAGATCGTAAGAGCGCACACAACGTCCGAGTGGAGGTTATCACGCGGGGCGAGCGCCGGCGGAGTTGGACGCTGGAGCAAAAGCGCGAGATTGTGGCTGAGAGCCTCGGGCCCGAACTGACCCCGAGCGAGGTGGCGCGCAAATACGCGATCGGTACGGGGCAGCTTTATACCTGGCGTCGAGAACTGTTGCCGGCTCCGACGGAGCGGATGAGGCGGCCGACACGGTTTGCGCAAGTGGAGCTGGCGCCGACGCGGCTGGCCGGCCAGCTACCGGCTGAGCCGCCCGCCCCGCCAGTAACGATCCCGCAATCGCCCCGGCCGCTGGGAATAATCGAGATCGTGCTGCCGGGCGGCATATTGGTGCGCGTTGATGGGCAGGTAGATGATCGGGCATTGCGGCGAGTCCTGGGCATGCTGCAAGGCCGATGATCACACTCGCACCCGGCCTGCGCGTGTATCTCGCCTGCGGCGTGACCGATATGCGCAAGGGTATGGTGGGGCTGGCAATGCTGGTGCAGCAGTCGCTGCGCGACAACCCGTTCGATGGCGCTGTGTATGCCTTCCGCGGGCGTCGCGCAGGACTGATCAAGCTGATATGGCATGATGGCGCCGGCCTGTGCATGCTGACCAAGCGGCTGGAGCATGGGCAGTTTGTTTGGCCGTCATCCGAGACGACTGGCCGGATCATGCTCTCGAGCGCGCAATTGGCGGCGCTGCTGGATGGCTGTGAATGGCGCGCAGCGCAGCCGCGACGAGCACCGGAACTGGCGGGATAAAAACCCGCGTCGCCGATAAAAATCGGCTGGCACCGATTCGGCGGCGTCGTTCAGAATCGCAGCGTGCGAATCGATCTGGACAACCTGCCTGACGATCCCGCGACGCTGCAGCAAATGCTGCGCGACGTCGTGCGAGAGCTCAATACCGAGAATGACAAGCTGCGCCTGCTCATTCATCGGCTGGTGCGCCATCGGTTCGGCCGCCGCTCCGAGCAACTCACCGATGACCAGTTGCAATTGGGGCTCGAGGATCTGGAGCAAACGGTCGCCGCGAACCAGGCGGCACAGGACACTATTGCACCAGAGCCGAAGGAGCAGAAGCGCCGAGCGGCACCGGCGCAGCGCAATCTCGGCGATCTGCCGGCACACTTGCCGCGCTACGAGGTGGTGGTGGACATCGAGCACCGCGAGTGCCCCTGCTGTGGTGGCGCGCTGCATGTGATCGGCGAAACGCGCAGCCAACAGCTCGATATCGTGCCCGCGCAGCTTCGGGTGCGGGTCACGCGCCGGCCGCGTTACGCCTGCCGGGCGTGCGAGGGAACCGTGGTGCAGGCGCCAGCGCCGGAGCGCCCGATCGATGGCGGCCTGGCGACCGAGGCCATGGTGGTGCATGTGCTGGTCAGCAAGTATTGCGACTCGCTGCCGCTGCATCGACAGTCCAAGATGCTGGCGCGGCAGGGCATCGATCTGGATCGCTCGACGCTGAGCAACTGGGTTGGCCGAGCCTGCTGGTGGCTGAAGCCGCTTTATGACCTGGTGGTCAGCACGGTGCTGTCGTCTGAGAAGGTCTTTGCGGATGACACGACATTGCCGGTGCTGGATCCGGGCCGCGGCCGAACCAAAACCGGGCGATTGTGGTGCTATGCGGTGGATGACCGACCGTGGTCCGGTCCGACGCACCCGGCGGCGGCGTATGTATATTCCGAGGATCGTAAGGGCGCGCATCCGTCAGCGCACCTGGCAGCGTTTCGCGGTGTGCTGCAGGTGGACGGCTACGCCGGGTTCAAGCGACTGGCCGGGGACCGCAGCGACGATTCGGTCAAGCTGGCGTTCTGCTGGGCGCATATGCGGCGGCCGTTCTTCGATTTCTATCAGGCGACGAAGTCGCCGCTGGCCGGGCATGTGCTGGCGCGCATTCGCGAACTCTATACGATCGAGGCCGAGATTCGCGGGCATTCTGCCGATCATCGGGAGCGCATGCGCCAGGCGCGAAGTCGGCCGATCGTGGAGGCGTTGCATGCTTGGTTGCAGGAGCAGCTGCCTCGTATATCCGCCGTCTCCGAGCTGGCGAAAGCGATGCGCTATGCGATCCGGCACTGGCCGGGGTTGGTGGCATTCCTCGATGACGGGAGGATCGAGATGGACACGAACGTGGTCGAGCGCTCGATCAGACCGGTGACCCTCACACGCAAGAACGCCTTGTTCGCCGGATCGGACGGCGGAGCCCGGCATTGGGCCATCGCGATGACGCTGATCGAGACCGCCAAGCTGAATAGTGTCGAGCCGATGGCTTGGCTTACTGATGTGCTCGAGCGCATCGTCTCAGGCAAGACTAAGGCGAACGCACTGGAGGCGCTGCTGCCGTGGAATTGGCATCCGACTGAACTCACGGAATTGGCGGCAGCTGCATGATCGATAATCCAACCCAGGTTGACCGCCTGATGGGGAAGCTGCAACAGGCTCTGCCACTGCCCGCGCGCCCCACACCCGAGCTGCTCGCCGCTCTCGTCGCGAAGAACGCTGCGAGCCAAACCTCCGCCGCCTGCTCAATCACCTGGATCAGCTACGCCGGTGACGAGGGAGGCATTGTGTGCCGCCTCGATTTTGGAGACGAGGCCAAGAACGCCGCGTTTGTCTCCATCACGCACCTGCGTTTCGATGCTCGTCTGCCTCTCGCCCGTGAGATTATCGCCTACCAGAAGCACCGCGTGAAACGCATCCAGCGGCAGCCGGCGTAATCCACCCCAGCACAGAGGATGGGCCGGCCTCTGATACGCCGCACGGCTGCCGTCAAGGAAAATCGGGCAGGGTCTCGCCGCAACGCTTACGCAGATGCCACGCCAGCACCGCGATCTTGCGCGCTGTGGCCACGGCAGCGACTTGCTTGCCTTTGCGGCTCTGGATGCGCAGGAAGAACGCGTGCAGTGGTCCCGGGGTCGCCGCAGCGGCCCACGCGGCCTCCACCAGCATGCCGCGCGCTTGGCTCCGACCCTGCTTGCTGATCCGTCCGTACTGGGCGGGCTTGTCGCCGCTTTGGCGAACACATGGATCCAGGCCGAGGTAACTCACCAGTCGCTCGGCAGAGGGAAAGCGCGACACGTCGCCGATCGCGGACAGGAGGCCGGCGGCGACGGACACGTTGACGCCGCCGATAGTCATGAGCCTCCGGATGCGATCGTCACCCAGGCAAGCCGAGGCGAGTGCCCGTTCGGCCTCGGTCAGTTCCTGCGTCATCGCGTCGAGCGCCATGAGCCAGCGGTCCACGGCCGCCCTCTCGTCCTCCGCCAAACGCTGGTTGGCGAGCCACTTGCGCCCTGGCGTCATGAACAACTTGCCCTGATACGGCGGAATCAGATTGGCGTGCAGCACCGCGTGGATGCGGTTCTTGGTCCGCGTCATGCTCTGGACGATACCGGCGCGGCGCGCGACCAGCCGACGCAGGCGCTCGGTCGCCTCGTCAGGCTGCCAGACCTCCGGCAGGTATCCCGCCGCATGCAGCCGGGCGAGTACCGCCGCGTCAATGCGGTCCGCCTTGACCTTGGCATCGGCGATTACCCGCACCTGCAGTGGGTTCGCGATGACCACTCGACCGGCATACGGCTTAAGCAACCGCACGATGGCCGTCGTGTTACCGGTGGCCTCCAGCACCACCTCGTCGTTCGGGCCGAGCGTGCGCGCGAACTCAAGGACCTTATGGTAGACCAGGTCCAATCGTCCGCGTTGGCGCAACACGCCGTCCTCCAGCTCAGCAACCTGCGCGAAGCTTCGGTGCACGTCCAATCCAATCACCCTCATGTCCTGACCCTCGTTCTTGTTCAGGAGCAGGCGGGGCAACACGACATCTACGGATCCGCGCTCGCAGCGCACCCGGGTTGGTCGCAGGGGCGGCCAGTTACTAACGCGAGCTCGCAGCTCATGATGCGACAACGGCCTGCCCACCTTCCGTGCTCCAGGCTCCCCTGTCCCGGTCGCCCGAAGACTACGCACCCGCCCCACGGCAGGCACGACGGAAGCCAGCAACGGCATACCCGATACCAACCTGCTCGAACGGCTGTTTGGTGAGGAACGGCGGCGCACCAAGGTCATTCCGCATGCCTTCGGCGAGCGTGCTGTTCTGAAGCTGATGTATGCCGCTCTGATCCGTGCCTCCGAGCGCTGGCGCGGCATCAGGGTAACCGAGTTCGAGCAGCGTCAGCTCAATGCCATCCGCAACGAGCTCGACCGCGCCCACGCCGAGCGCACCGCGCCTGCTATAAGCCCAAATGTCACGACAACCCCAACCCGTTTATCCAGCAAGAAGCGGACTTGACCACACAGGCTGGCGAAGGTTCCGACGAGTAAGGCCCTCTCACCCCAAACGTTGGGCATGCCCGTATGTAATACCGCTGTCGCATCATACCGGCGGTTTTTGCTTGCCTGACGCGCCGCCGGACGATTCGGGACAGAGCGGCGACATAGGAACCGCCGCGATGGACGGGTCGCTTAAGTGATTTGGGGGCTCAATAAAGGTGGGCTGCAAAAACGCGCCGGGTCACGCTTGCACCCGATTGGGCAGCAGGGTAGAACGTAGCGTGAACTTATCCCTTCGCTAGAGGGTGAAGCAGGGGCCGGATCGGTACCGATGGCCGGTTCTGGGGGGTTGACAACGGTACCGTTGGGCGATTCGGAAGACTTGACAACGGTACCGATGGGCGATTCGGGGCACTTGACAACGGTACCGATAGGCGATTCCGGGGGCTTGACAACGGTACCGATGGAGATATCGGTTCCGATTCGTATCAATCTGCAAACCGAGTCGGCCTTGCCGATCGGCTTGTCTGAGGCGGATTGTGATCGGCTGCGTCTCGTGTGCAGGAGCGCTCAGCTCCGTCTGGCGACGTGTTTGCTGTGTTCGTGAGGCTGCCGCCGCGGATGCCGGGCGAGGGCGCCGGAGGGGATACATTGAGCGACGGCCCCTAATGCCCGCGTATCCCGGAGATTGCGAGCCATTAATGTGGGACCGCAAACGTGGCGAAACGCATTTATGACCCCCAGTGGAGGCATTGGGTGATACGAATGAATCTGATTTCTTTGCTGGCACATACGCTGAGATCGACCGGTTTCCGGACGATTGTGGCGGTCATCATGTTTGCATTCGGCGAAAGAGAGCGTTTGAGTGCCACCTCACATAACGTCACGAGGCTTGTGCCGGGTCCTCAATCTTGCGAATCATCAGCTCGGCGGCTTGCTCGATCGAAACGCTGCGGAGGTCGACATACCCGACGTCGCGTGACAGACCGACCACGTGCACGGCGTCGACGATAATCGGCAACAGGTATGTCTGTGTGCGACGAGATTTCGCCTCGCCCCCTACTTCCAGCTCGAACAGCGTCCAGTCCTTCTCTGGGTAGTGCTGGCTGAGGAACACGACCATATACTGCGCATCGTGCGCGTAAACGTCGCTAAGTTTGCGCCGGAGGTTCTCGCCCCAGAGCTTGTGCTGCTCGTCGAAGTCATAATACACAGTGTAGCCCGCGTTGTTGAGCAACGCGCGGAAGGGTTCGACAATATTTCGGCTTTCGCCTGCGAACGATACCGCCACATCCCACGGAAAATGCGTTCGCCGCACGCGCCCCGAACGTTCAATCTCGGATAGGTCGACCAACGTCAGATATAGGCGGAAGGAGGGGTCCTCGATCGAGATCACGCTGCCCTTCTGGTTGTAGTAGATCGCATCCGCAAGACCGCGTTGACTGATCACCTCGGACAAATTGTTCAGGCAGTTATAGAATGACGTGTTCTTGCGATTGCGAACATCTGGATCAGTCTCGGGCTTCACGATGCGGGTATGCAGCTCGGAGACCGGGATCTCGGAGAGTTCCAGAGTGCAGATTTGGCGGACGATCTCGAAATAGGTGTTGTGGACGGAGCGCGCCTGCTGCTTGCCCTTCGCCATGCCGATGAGGCGGTTCTGAAACTTCGTCTTATAGTTCCGCAGCACGGCATCTTTAATGTCCTCCATTGAGATAGCTATGGTGCGCGCATCCTGGGTGGTCTCAAGCAGGTCTGACCGGGTGCAAGCCACCCGCGCGATCAACTGAATGGCGGACGGAACCCCGAGCGATGCCTTTATGAAGCGGAGCCGTGTCTTTCCTCGAACCTAAAGTTGAGGGCATCCTCTCCTAAGGCCAGCACCTTTTCGATAAAGGCGGGTTCCTGTGCAGCCATCTCATAAGCGTCGTTGCGAATGCCCAGCTCGGAATCGAGGTCGAGAAGGCTCTTGTTGAGCCCGGAGATTCCAATAACGAAGATACGAATGCCGAGCTCGCTCCATCTCTTCATTCGCCTCCCGATCTCATCGCGGACCGGCTGCGACAGGTGGTGAAAATCGTCAATGATGAAGATGCCGGCTATACGGAGATATTCGATGGTGTCCTCCTCGGTCGGCTCGCATCCGCAAGCAGCGGACAGCATCTCTGTCAGGGCCGCCTTGTCGACATGGTCGCGGCCGGACACCCCGTAGTGCTGCCCCACGTCGATACCCGCCTTGGCGAGTGCTTTCCGTGCCAGCGTCGTCTTCCCGGAGCCGGACGGCCCGCTCAGTGTAACGTGCTTTCCCGGAGTGCGCAGGGAGCCGACCAGGTCACCGAAGTCCTGGGGTTGCACAAAGGTCAGCACGGGCACCTCGGCCTCGTTGAAAACCTCGCTTAGCTGATAGATCCGCTTCGCGGTATCACCTGACAATTGCACCGTCCTGCAATGGCTGCTCGATTCGCAGAGCTTAGGGCTGCTTGTTATGGCTATGCAATATGTAGTCGGGCGGGATGAGGACGCCGGTCCCGGCGGCAAAGTTCGCCAGGAGCATACGTCCGGGCGGGGAAGTCCGGTGTATCCGGCGTTCCTCACATAGTTGGCGCACTCCTGAGGAGTGAATTCATCGAGCAGTTTGGCCAGGCGTTCACAAATATCGTCAAACGTGCGCTCGGCCGCCTTTCGGAGCAGCTCTTTGAGTTTGGCGAACACCTGTTCGATTGGATTGAGGTCCGGACTGTAGGCAGGCAGCAACCACAGCTTTGCCCCGGTGGCGCGAATCGCGCGGCGGACTTCGCGGTTCTTGTGGGAGTTAAGATTGTCCAGCAGAACCACGTCTCGCCTGCCCAGAGTGGGCGCGAGAAACTGCTTGATATACTGCAGGAAACTGCGCCGGTTCACCGGCTGGTCCAGCACGCATGGCGCGTCAATGCGATTGGATCGCAGCGCGCCGATGAACGTCAGGGTCTTCCAGTGGCCGTGTGGGACTTTTGCGTGAGCCGGTGGCCGCGTGGCGCCCGGCCGCGCAAGCGAACCACGTTGGTCTTGATCCAGGTCTCGTCGATGAAGACCAGGCGCTTGGGGTCAAGCTTTGCCTGAAGCTGCTTCTAGCGCTCACGCTTGCGCGCAATCTTTGAACGATCTTGCTCGGCGGGCAGCAGGGTTTTTTTGAAGCTGAGTCCTTCAGAAACACAGAATATCCACATCGCCCCGATGCTGACGCTTGCACCGCGCGCGGCTAGCTCGGCCGGCTTCTCCTTAAGGCGGTCACGCAGCCAGTCCCGGTGATCAGCCAACACGTCGCGTCGAACGCCACCCATCGGCTTGGCGGCCGCGCTGCCGGTGGTACGGTGCCGCTGCGACCATCTCGACACGCTGGATGGGCTGACGTGGAACAGCTTGGCAACAAACCGGCAGCTCCGTCCCTCGGCCACGGCAACCCGCTCCCGCAGATCGTTCGAAAAAGGTCCTGCCACTCATGCTGGCCTCCTCCCAGCGGTCCAATGGTGATGAGCATAATGGCCATGATGTCCACAATGCCGAGAGTCACCTTACCCCCCTGCGACGTGCTGACCGGGTTCGGCTTTTACGCGACAGTGAGACTACGCGGGCTCCGTTGCCACCCCGGCCTCCGCCAGCTCCTTGAAACTGCCCGCATTGAACACCGACTGGTAACCGAGGTCCTGCAATGCCTTCCCTGCGAGTGCCGAGCGGCCCCCGGAAGCGCAATAAAGCGCGATCCGCTTGTCCTTCCGGAAAACCGGATTGTGGTACTGGCTCTCGGGGTCTGCGCGAAATTCCAGCATTCCGCGCGAGACGTTTACTGCCCCCTTGATCTTGCCGCTGGCCTTAACCTCGGTCAGATCGCGCACATCAACGATGAGCACGCCATCGGCGCCGATCATCGTGCTGACCTCAGCCGGTTGCAGCCGCGGCACCGTCGCATTCGCGGCAGCCAGCATATCTTTCACGCTCGTTGTCATCGGCTCCACCCTTCCTCATTACGCCGGTCCGTTCACGCCCATTCCCTTACCGGTGAGGTGCCAGATACCATTCGGACCGAAGGCAAAAAACAGGCAGACTCTGCCGGTTTTTCCGGGCTGGGACGGCCTTTTGCGCTGTTGTAACCCGTCGGAAGCGAAGATGCAAAACCGGGGTTTCGTCATTGCGAAATGGCATGAGCGGCGGCGGCGCCATGCCCGGTAACCCGCCCTGATCGACAGCCGTTCCCCGTGGGTGTGGGCTTTCGGAGAAAACCATGAGCAAGCGACTGCCAGGCATCCAAGACGGTGAGCGTAACGCCGAGGAAATCGACGTGGCGCGCTTCGTCAAGCTCATGGAAGCCGGCTATGATGATTTCGCCGTGTCGACCGAGCACGGCTCGTTTCAGTGGACCCCACCCCCGAGGCGACCGAATAGCAGGACGTGCTTTGAATTTTGCGCTCGCTGTAAGCATCGTTGCCGTCATCCTATTGATCGGGGTGCTGGTGCTGGTGCATGAAAGTGAGTTTTCAACGGCCAAAGAGGCATCTGCTGCCAATTCCGCCCGCGTGCCTCTCCATTTCTATGATCCACGGCTCTATTCGGCGATCATCCATGTGGTGTTTATATCCTGGGAAGCTGCACAAGGTGGCCGAAAGCGATGAGGTCTGCCGGCTCGTTGCATCGCGCAATCGAATGATGTCGCTGCGATCCGCCTTCCGGCTGCCCGTCCAACTTTACCATCGCAACCTCGGCTGGTTGCTCGGCCGCCGTTTCCTGCTGCTGACTCACACTGGCCGCCGGACCGGCAAACGCCACGACACTGTCCTGGAAATCATGGCGCATCACGGGTCGGAAATGATCGTCCTGAGCGCGTTCGGCCGCAACGCCGACTGGCTGCGCAACATTCAGGCGAACCCCGATATCCATATCACCACTGGTCGACGAAACTTCGCCGCGACCCACCGAATACTTACTGAAGCCGAAGCCATCGCCATCATGGCCGAGTACGAACACCGCAACCGGCTCGCCACACCAATCGTTCGTGCCGTCCTTACCCGCCTTCTCGGTTGGTCCTACGATGGATCCGCCCAGGCACACTCCCGGCTCGCCGCGCAACTCCCCTTCATCGCGTTCTGTCCGGCTATCGTGCCGTCCGCCAGCCGCCATCCACAAACAGATCAGCTCCAGTGATGTACGCACCCGCCTCCGAGCAGAACAGCATCGCTGCGCCGGCCAGATCGTCCGGCCGCCCGAGCCTGCCGAGCGGAATCCGCGCCGCCAACTCCGTCTCCCGCCCTGCGAGCCCAGCCCGGTTCCGCGCCGTCAGGATCACCCCCGGCGCCAGATTATTAAACGTCACCCCCCGCCCGCCGTATTGCCGCGCCAAGTTCCGCATCCAGTTTTCCTGCGCCGCCTTGGTTCCGGCATAAACAATCATGCCTTCATGCGGCAGAGCCTGCTGGATGCTTCCGATTGCAACCACACGTCCCCAGCCACGCTCCGCCATGGGTGGCACCAGCTCCTGCAACAGCTCCAGCGTGCTCCGCAAATTCACCGCGATCTGGCGTTCAAACCGCTCGCGCGTCACCGACCGCCAATTTTCCACCAGTTCGATAGACGCGTTCAGCACCAGGATATCCACAACACCGAATGCGCCGAGCACATCCCTTGCTAATCGCTTCCCTGCATCATTCTGCGCGAAGTCGCAGCCAAACGCCTCCGCCTCGCCGCCGCCCGCCCGTATCTCCGCCACTACCCCAGCCGCGTCCCGTGCCTCCTCCTCGGTCCCCGCATGATGCACCGCGAGCCGCGCGCCCAGCCCCGCCAACCCGAGCGCGATCGCCCGCCCGATCTCACGCCGCGCCCCCGTCACCAGCGCTGTCCGCCCCGTCAGATCGAATGCCCGCAGCGCAGCAAGCCGCATAACCCTGCCCTTCTGTCCACACCCATTCAGCCCTACGATACGGCCGCATCAGGGACAACGGTCCAAGGAGAATTCAATGAACGATCAACCCACCAGCAGCGCCGGCATGACGGTCACTGTGTCCTCTGCTCGCGAGCCGCGCTTCATCCCGGGCCGCCGCGACTTTTTCAAATATCGCGACCTCGGCGTGACCGACGCCACCCACGGCCGCATGCGCGCGCAGATTACCTCGGCGACCGCCGGCATGTCCCGGCCGACCGGCTGGCACCGCCATCTCTGCGAAATGCAGTTCGTCTATGTGCTGGACGGCTGGCTCGATCTGGAATTCGCCGATCGCCCCGCCATCCACCTGGAAAAGGGCGATTCCATCATGATCCCCGGCGGCACGCCGCATAACGAGATCCGCACTTCCGACACGTTCGAAATCCTGGAGGTATCTGTCCCCGCCCAGATGGGCACCGAGCACTGCGATCCGCCCCGCGCCTGACAGCTTGGCCCACGTCACCGTCCGGATCGATTTCGACAAATCCCGCCAGATCGGCCCCGGCAAAATCCGTTTGCTGGAGCTGATTGGCGAGCATGGCTCAATATCCGCCGCCAGCCGCCATATGGGCATGTCCTACCGGCGCGCCTGGGGACTGATCGAAAACCTCAACAGCATGTTCGCCAAGCCGCTCATCACTGCTCACACTGGCGGGAGCGGCGGCGGTAGTGCCCAACTGACCGAGAGCGGCCGCGAGGTCATCCGCTGCTATCGCGAGATCGAGGGCACCGCAGCAGCCGTGCGTGCTGCGGAGCTGAAAAGGCTAGATAGCTTTCTCGTCCCTGGAGCGGCTCTGGACCAAACCTGAGAGCTCGTTATGCTGCAGTATGCATAACGCCCTTGGTAGTGCAGTGCGCCGCTATCTCATCCTCCCGTTTCTGGCGTTTCTGTTTACCGCGCCGGCCGGCGCGTAGCAGAAGCTGCATATCCTTGCCGCTGGCAGCCTCACTGCCGCCTTCACGGATCTGATTCATGCCTTCGCCGCCCGCCGGATTCGGTCGCGCCGCCTGTTTTGGCCCCTCCGGCGTGCTGCGGCAGCGCATTGAGCAGGGCGAGGTTGCGGATGTATTTGCCTCGGCGGACATGGCCAAACCCCAGGAGACTCGCCGCCGAGCGTCCGGGCGTCTCGGTCACACCGTTTGTCCGCAACACCCTGTGTGTTCAGGGATGGCAGCGTCTCGGCCTGACGCCAGGCAACCTGCTCGAGAAGATGCTCGATCCGAAACTGGTTCTCGGCACATCGACGCCGCATGCCGATCCCGCCGGCGACTATGCGCGGGCACTGTTTGATCGAGCGGATAGACTCCGGCCAGGTGCCGCCGCCACCCTGAAGGCGAAGGCGCGCCCGGTGGTCGGCGGGCCGGAGATGCGGCCTGCGGTTTCAGGCCATGGCGCCGTCGCCGGCGTCTTCCTCACGCATCAGGTAGACCTGTTCCTTGGCTATTGCAGCAACGTCAAAGCCTTGCTTGCTGAAGTTCCCGGGCTGGTCTCCGTTCCTGTGCCGCCACCGTTGTCACCAGAGGGGGCGGACCGCCCCGAATACGTTATGGCGGTCCTCAGTAAATCTGATTTGGCACACCGTTTTGCCTCATTCGTGCTGTCCCCACATGGTCAGGCTGTGTTTGCCCAGTATGGGTTCGATCCCATGATCGCCCGTTGAAATACCGTGACGACCTATGAACCCCCGTTGTCAGTGAAGAACCGGAACACTGTCGTCGAGTGCAGGGTCTGTCCCGGGTTCAACACCGTGGATGGAAAGTTCGGATGATTTGGGGAATCCGGAAAATGCTGCGTCTCGAACGTATAAGCCGCACCCTGGCGGTATGCAGTACCCGACGAGCCAACGAAACCGCCTACCAGGTAGTTTGAGGTATAGAACTGCAGACCGGGTTCTGTGGTGTACACATCCATCATTCGCCCCGTCTTCGGCGAATACGCTTCTGCAGCAAATGACAGCGCGTCGGGTGATGGCTTGTTCAGTACCCAGTTGTGGTCGTAACCGTGGGCCAGCACTAACTGGTGAAAATCAGCGGTTATGCCAGGCGCAATCGGCCGCATCCGGCTAAAGTTCATCGGGGTGTTTTCCACCGGCGCGATCTGCCCTGTGGGGATCTGCGTATCATCGGTGGGTGTATAGTTGGCAGCGTTGATCAACACGAGCTGGTGCAGCGCCGAACCTGACCCGTTTCCATCGAGATTAAAGTAGCTGTGGTTTGTCAGGTTGACGACGGTAGGCTTGTCCGTGGTTGCTTCGTAGTCGATTCGGAGCGCGTCATTGTCCTGCAGCGTATAGGTCACTGTTGTCTTCAGCGTGCCCGGATAACCGTCCTGCCCGTCCGGGCTGGTATAGGTCAGTTCCGCTGAGACGCCGTTCTGTACCTGCCGCGGCGTGACCTGCCACACCTGAGTGTTGAACCCAATCGTGCCGCCATGCAACGAGTTCGGCCCGTTGTTGATCGGCAGATGATAGGTCTGGCCGTTCAGGGTGAACGTGCCCTTTGCAATGCGATTGCCGTAGCGTCCGATAATCGCGCCGAAATATGCAACGTTCGAATTGTAGCCCGCCAGATCCTTATGACCTAGCACGACGTTCCCCAGCCTTCCTTCACGGTCCGGCACGTCCATCTCCGTGATACACCCGCCGAGACTGAGGAACTTCACCGTCATGCCATGCCCGTTGGTCATGGTGTAAATGTCGATCTGCCGTCCATCCGGCAGCGTGCCATACGTGCTGTGCGTCAGCTCATCCGCCCGCGCCATCGTGGTCCCCGCCATACATAACCCGAGACACGCTACACCGAGCACCCACGGCGCACCACGCGTCCGCACCGGCATGACATTCATCATGAGTGGTTCCCTCCACTGGTTTTGTTCCGCAGGGGATATGCCGGTCCTGATTTCGACCTGGTATTAAATCGGTGCAATCCGCCTGCGCGATTGCGTGAGCACGCCCCAACAGTCACATTGCTGAAACCGTCACAGGGCTGAGGTTTGTGCAAGCACCGTCCTCGCTCCAAATCAGCACCGCGCGAGGATCGATATCCACCATGCAACGCACGCCCTGGCGTCCCAACCCGGGTGGCATCAGTGCCCGCACGCGCGCATGACCGATCCGCACGAGCGCTTCGTCCGCATCGCCGACGCACGTCACCTCCTCGATCATGCCGCGATAACGTCCCTCCTGTCCCACGCGCACGAACTCCCGCCGCACTGTCCACGCGACGGGGGTGCCGGGACGCAGCCCTGTATCCTGCACGAACAGGTTCACGCCGTCGCCAATTGCGATCCGGTCCGCTGCTACCGCGGTTCCCTGCGAAAGTATCCCAGCACCCAGCAAACTCGCCACGTACGAGTTGATAGGGTTGCGCGCCACCTCGCGCACATCGCCGGACTGCAAAACCCTGCCCTGATCCATCACCAGGACTTCATCGGCGAGCAGCATCGCTTCCTCGGGATCGTGCGTCACGATGATCGTGGTCGCTGAGATCCCGCGCTGCAACTCTCGCAGCTCACGGCGCAGTCGGCTTCGCAGCGGTGCATCGAGCGCCGAAAATGGCTCGTCCATCAGGATGAGCCTGGCAGGACGCACCAGCGCCCGCGCCATCGCGACGCGCTGCTGCTGTCCGAGAGAAAGTCCCGGCGGCCGTCGCTCCTCCAACCCACGCAGTCCGAACCGCGTGAGGCAACTGTCCACATCCGGCACGCTCGCGCCAACCGCAAACAACAGTTGCCGCCGCACGCTCCGGTTCGGCAGCAATCCGTAGTTCTGTGGGACATAGGCGATCCCACGCTCCTCCGGCGCCAGCCCCGTCAGCTCCTTCCCCCCAATCCGCACAAACCCCTGCTCTGGAGTT
>CAWIDE010000035.1:0-194715 GCA_963834715.1 uncultured Pseudomonadota bacterium
TCGCAATATTGACACCTCCGTTGGATAACGCCACCCTCCGCGCGGACACGCCAAGCCTAAGCAAGTCCTTGCGTTAGCGAGGGAAGCTATACCGCACCCCTCCGCCACTTTCCGCTGGACAACGCTGCCTATGTCCTGTCAATGTCCTGTTTGGGGACACTACCACTACCCGCTTCGTTGCCACCTTTGACAGGACACCTGACAGGACACATGCATGTTGTCAGCGAAGGCCCGATCAAAATCACCAAGGGGACGATTGAGGCGGCTTGGCGCCGCCGCGGTGCGAACCGGCGCCTGATTATCCGGGACCTGGAGCGGCGCGGCCTCGCGCTGATCGTCAACGCCACGGCAATGCGATGGGAGTATAGCTATCGCCCGCGGGGGATCGATCCGCACACCAACAAGAGATGGCCGAATCGGACCGTGACGCTTGGCAACCCCGCAACTGTCTCGCCCGACGATGCACGGGCTGCCGCCAACGAGCTTAAGGGACAAGTGCAGACCGGCCGTGATCCGGCGCCAGCGCGGAAGGCCGCAGCCAAAGCGGAACAACAGCAACGCGCCCTGACGCTTCGCCGGCTACTCGAAGAATATGCCAGGGCGCTCCCGCAGCGGCAGAAGATGCGCGGCGATGGTGAGTTGTCGGCTGCCTATGTTTCGGTCGAAGTTCGACAGGTGCAGTTGGCACTTGAGGCTATCGATGCCGAGGACAAGCCGGTCAGCGAGCTGACGGATGATGATGTGCGCGCTCTCCTGGGCAAGGGAGCGGGCCGGGGCAGCAACGCCCGGGCGCGGTTCGGTGCCTTAGCCCGTTTCATGGATTGGTGCCGGGAGCAGAAATATATCCAGATCAATCCGTGCACGCAGATTTCGCGCGAACGCCGCCCTCGGGCGCCGAGAGCGCGGCAGGGCTACCTGACCATCGACAAACTGGCCGTGCTTTGGCGCGCTGCGTCCGTTCTCCGAGAACCTGTATGGCGGGCTATCTCCCAATTCCTGATTGCGGAACCATGCCGGCGGGGCGAGGCCACCAGTCTCGATTGGGCGCACCTGGATCTGGCTGCGGCCGAATGGCACCAACCGGGGCGGCTTACCAAGAATGGCGACCCGCACCGGTTGTATCTGCATCCTCTGGCGGTCGATATCCTGATCAAGCGGCATGAGGCCGCCGGCAAACCGCGTAGTGGACTGGTATTTCCTGGACCGCAGGGCCGGGGCCAAATCCTCAACTGGGGGGACCTTAAGGCCATGCTGATCGAGGCTTCTGGCCTGACCGGCTGGCGCTGGCACGATTTCCGGCGAAGCTTCGCAACTGCGCTGGGCGAAGCAGGTATTCCCGAGGCAGTAGCCGACGCGGTCTTGAACCATCGACAATCCGTAACCCGCGGGGGCGTGCTGGGCGTCTATCAGCGCGCATCGCGCTGGCCGGAGCAAGTGAAGGCCGTGCAGCTATGGGGGCGAATGCTTTCGGCTGCAATCGAGGGGCGCGAGGCCGGGGCGGAGGTCGTGTCGTTGCAGGCGAGGGCGGAATGAGCGGTCAACTGCTATACCTCACCGTGGTCGAATCGATGCTAGAGGCATCGCTATCCCGCCCCCAGGCTGCTTTTTCCTCTGAAGACCAGGACCGGATTGTGGAGGCGCAAAAAGCAGCGCCTCGGTGGGGCGGCCGTCTGCTTCGGGCTGGCTTTCCTGTTCCCGCTAAACTTAGACCGCTGGTCGCGGTGTTGGTCCCGCTCATGGGGTCGGAAACCCGAGCACGGAGGGCAGCCATCGCACTCCAGCAAGCGGCAGGCAGTGCGCTCAGTCACGTCGAACGGCGCCAGCGGTTCGGAGTAAAGGTTCATAGTTCTGCGCTTCCGGAATGCGTGCTGGCAGATGCATTGATTTTCGCCCTCAGGGAGCTGCTCACCGGACCGCGGCAGTCATCCAAACCGCTGCCCTATGTGCGACCGCACGGGTGCACGACGCGCGTGACGGCAGAAACCAAGGTGCTCAGTGTCGCTTTCGGGGTGTTCGGCCCGCATCTCGGATTGCGAGGCAAAAAAGCGAAGCAGATCGGCTCGCCTGGGTGGTTCGCGTCCCGCCTCCTGACTTATCGGAAGGCGCAGACGGCACGCAAAAGAGCCGTGGCCTGGGTCGCAAGCTCGTCAGGACCGCCTCCGGGCTACTGGCGGGTAACTAAACGGCTGGTTGATGATTCGGAACGAAAATTTGAAGTCCGCAACTGCGTTTTTTAGAAAAACCAAGTCCCGTCCAACGTAGCCCTTTTAGCAAGCTCAGTCCTCGTTAAGTTTCGCAGCGTGACGCTACGGAGCTAGTTACGGATGTCTGAGTTTTCCATTGAGGATCTGCCGGACTACCTAAAAGCTGTCCTGGCAGGTGCACCGGCTAACGTTAACCGCCGGATTGGCGCGGGGTTGGTTACGCAACACCTGTTCCCGGTGAGTCATCGGACGTTGGAAAGTTGGCCGCTGCCCATCCGACACATCAATGGGCAGGCTGTCATGCCGACTGTTGCGCTATTCGTCGTCGCCTACGCAAAGCTCTCGGCAGCGCCGTTGATCATGGGCGGACGCCGCCGCGGCGAGCAATCCAGCGCATGTCCTACCGGCAGATCGTAAACAGCCGCCTCGATGAGCCAGAGCTGCGCGCCTATGCCCGGCACCGCGGACTTAAGCCCGGATGGGTCTGGCACCGGCTGCAGGAGCAACGGCTTGACGTACCGCAAAGGCGGGATGGCGACGGCTGTCAGCCGCCGGTCATTGAGAAGGTGGCCGAGGTCCTCTCCCACGAAGCCGCGACGACAAACGGCGAGGAGGTGCCCCATGGGGCAGTTGCCAGGATCAGCGCCCAACAATGGATGATAGCTGAGATCGCCAGAACCGGCGAGATGCCATCTGATCATGCGGCTATCGCCGCGGGATTCTCCCGTGCCGCAGTTCACCGTGCTCGCAGGGCGTTTCGTTGCAACGAATCAGCAAGCGGGCACGCCGTATCCCGCCTCTACGCGCTGTGCCGCCCGGATGAAGAACTGGATCAGGAAGAGCGGTTCAAGGCTGCCACGCGCGGCGTCGTGGGGTTGGAGGCGGCCGAATGAGCGGGGCGGGAGTACATCTGCACATCGCCTGGTTCCCCGCCGCCAAGATGGACGGGCCGGCCATCGGCGATCCCGAACGCATCTCCTGGCACGACTTCTGCGGCGTGGTGAGCGGGCGTCGCCGCGAGGAGGACGAAAAAGACGGCCCAAACTTCGTCCCCGCCAAATTCAAGCTCTGGGACGATGGCAAGCATGTCCGCCGGCTCGGCCGCAACGTCATCGCCCGCACCGCAGTGGCGCTCGATTGCGAGGTTAACAAGCAGACGGGCGAAGCCCCGCCGGCTTTCGCCGATGCCACCGCACTGATCGAGCGGCAGGGATGGGCGGGCATCATCTATACCAGCCACAACCATACCAAAGAGGCAACGAGATACCGGATCGTGTTGCCGCTGTCGGAGGAGATCGATCCCGAGCTGCCGGCGGTGGAGATGGTGGCGGATCGTCTCGGCCTTGGCGGCGTGCTCGACATGAGCAAACGGGGCGCCGCTTCGCTGTTCTATCTGCCCTCCTGTCCGCCCGGACGGCTCGATCAGCATGCGGCCGTGGTAATCGATGGGCTCGCCCTCGATGCCGCGTGGATCAGGGAGGTCGCTGGCACGCTCCTGGCCCAGCGCCAAGCCGAGCAGGACCGGATTGCGACCGCAGCACGCGTAGAGGCAGAGGCCCGTCGGCAAGCGAAAATCGCGGCCGGGTTCGATCCCGACGATAGCCTGATCGAGAAAATCCGCGCCCATCTCGATCTAGAACACATCCTACTCTCGCATGGCTACGATAAACGCGGCACTAAGTATCGCCACCCCAACTCGACCTCTGGCAGCTTCGGGGCCGACATAAAACTCATAGGCGGCATCGAGCGATTATACAGTCACAATGGCACCGATCCCCTACATCGCGACAATCTACCGCAATGGTGCGGCGGCGTTACTGCTATCGACGCTTTCGATGTGCTGGCAATCCTCGATTACAACGAAAACCGTAAGGCGGCGCTGACAGATCTCGCCCAGCGGTTTGGTATCAGCAAGCGGGCTGAAAGCAAAACCGTGGCTCGCCTGATCCACCGAATGCGGGAGGCCGGCGCCTGCCAGGAGGCTATCGAGGCCGCTGCCTTCGCCGAGGGCGCACGCCAGGGGCTCTCGCGGACGGAAGTCATCAGTGTCGCCCGATACGTGGTTTCGACGATCATCGAGCGGGAGGCCACAATATGACGAGCTTCCCCCATGTTCCGCCCAGGGCGAACGGCGCGATGAACGGGCGCAGCCTCGCCGCCAGTCTGGCACGCGGAAAGCTAAGCGGCCTGCCCGCTTGGACCAGGCCGAAGCTGACCGAACTCAACGGCAAGGAAGCCGCGGCAGTCCGCGCCAGGGCGGACGCCCAGGGGGACGGGCAAAAGCAGCTCTGGAGCAAACCGCGGCTGGTCGAACTTCACGGTGCGGAGGCCGCGAGAATACGGGCCGAGGCCGCGCGCACTAACGGGCAGGTCGTGCCCCGGACCGCCAGACCGCCGGTGACGAAACTCGGAGAGCCGGTGTCTGTGACGAAAGTCGGCCGGCCGACAGCCGGCGACCTGGCGATGACACATGCAGAGCGCCAGAAGCGCTATCGCGCTCGCCAGCCCCAGAGTGACGAAACTGCCCAGAGTGACGAAACTGCCCAGAGTGACGAAACTGCCGTCGACGCGGCGCGAGCGAATGGCCAGGGTCGATGCGCGGCTCCCGACCCAGAGTTTCGTCACGCGGCTTCAGCAGCTCCCGACCCAGAGTTTCGTCACGCGACTTCAGCAGCTTCCGACCCAGAGTTTCGTCACGCGGCTTCAGCAGCTCCCGACCCAGAGTTTCGTCACGCGGCTTCAGCAGCTTCCGACCCAGAGTTTCGTCACGCGGCTTCGGGTGGTGGCTCCGGCAACGGTGTTACCTATAACAGCGCCGACCGTGGCGTTACCGGTAACGGCGCCCGCGTCGCCGCGCCGAATGGCCCAAGTGGCGCGGTTCATGACGCGTCAGGCGTCGCCGTGGAGCAATCACAGGGCAATGGGCAAGACAGCGGCTTCCCCCATGTTCCGCCCAAACAGGAACGCCAGAGCAAGCCAAACGGCGCAGCGCCGGCCACAGCTCCATACGACCTACAGTCACCCCCGCTCTGGATCGATGACGATGAATGGACCGAGGCAGATATTCCACAGCGGCCGTGGGTGGTGCCGGGCTATCTACTGAGAGGCGCCGTGACCCTGGTGTGCGGCCCGCCGTCAGCGCTGAAATCCAGCCTCATGCTGGGGTGGGCGTGCAGCATTGGCCTGGAGCGGGAGTACGGCCGCTTCCATCCGGCCTGCGGCGGCCCTGTCATCGACTACAACGTCGAAGACGACCGGATCGAACAGCGCCGCAGGCTGTCCGCCGTATTGCGCCAGTTCGGCGCCACCCCGCGGGAGGTAAAAGGCAAGGTAATTCGCATTGGCCCCACCGGCGTCGGCACCTTGCTCGTCCGCACCGAGACCGGCCTGATCGTCAATACCGCCGCGATGAATCAGATCGAGGAACTGATCCAGCTACGCAAACCATCAACCCTCATCGTTGACCCGTTCTCCGAACTCCACACGGCCGAGGAGAACGACAATACCGCGATCAGGGCGGTACTGGCCGCGTTTCGTGCCCTGGCCGTGAAGTATGACATCGCCGTCGCCGTCTTGCACCACACCCGCAAAGGCGCGCTCACCCCGGGCGACCTCGACATCTTCCGCGGAGCGTCCTCTGCAGGCGGCGCTATCCGCGTCGGGTTCACCCTGCTCCCCATGTCAGAAGACGACGCTAAAGCCCTCGGCCTGCCTACCGAACGGAAGTCCCGCAGCCATTACGTCCGCCTGGACGACGCCAAGCAGAACTATGCGCCCCTTCGTGACGCCGACTGGTTCGAGAAGGTGCCCTACCTCCTGGATAACGGCGAGTTCGTCCCCGCCGCCGTGCCGTGGCAGCCACCGGAAGCCAAGACCGCTACCCAAACCGACCTCGCCGCCCTGGCAACCGCCATCGAACGCGGGTCCCCCATCGGCGAGCCCTGGAGCCCAAAGCTCTCAAAGGATCAGCGCTCCGTCCGCTCTCTCTTGGAGCAGCACGGCTTCACCGGCATCGACGCCCAGAAGCCCGCACTCGCGCGGCTCATGAATGAATGCGGCGTCGAAACCGGCAAATACTTGCGCAAAGCAGACCGGCACTTGGCCAGCGGTCTCCACATCAACCTCAAGCCCGACGCCGATTGGCAGCCAGATGCCCAGTCATCCCCGCAAGATCCCCCGCAGCGATGATGCGGGGATCACAACCCAGACGCGAACAACCCAAAATCGTTTCAGGCCGCGGCGGTGATCGATCCCCCCCAACAGATGATTCCCGCCGCGGGCAACTAGCGGTTGCCCTGCGGCTCCGGATCACCGTTCCAGTTGGGGAACGCAATCCCCGCAAGATCCCCGCAAGATCCCCGCAAGATCTCCGCACGCGGAAACGATCCGCCTCCCGCGCATTGTGATGACTATCCTGTATCCCCCTCCCAGAACTTTGCGACATTGCCCGCGCGCGCCTCGGCGCCCATGTCAGGTATCGTAATGGTGGATTTGCGGTTGTGCCCTCCCCTGACTTAGACACGAACCACCGGATTGGCGGGTTCAAGCGCGGCAATCCGCGCGGCAATCCAACCGCTAACGCAGGGGCTTAGGGCCGGCCCGTGGGCTAGGGGTGGCCGTCAGGCCGGGGCGGCCCCTAGTCCCGTGTCCCGGAGGGACCGGGACGGGCCTTAGCCCTGCTTCGCGAGGCAATTGGAGGGACGACACCCGCGCCCCACCCGCGCTTGCACCCGCACGCCGCTGAGGGCCTACCCGCGGTTCTACCTATTTTCCTTAGGATTCCCGGAGAAGCGCGGGTAAAAAGCTGAGGCTTTTCAACGGCTTAATCATTCCGCCCCGCGCTTCTATTTTGCCAAAGCGCGGGTGCCGACCCGCGCCCCACCCGCGGTTTACCCCGCGCTTGACACGACCTATCACATACCCTCCTACCGGCGCTGGCTCGATGCGAGGGGGCACCTTGCCGCTTATCAGTTCGAGCGGCGAATTCCTTCAACATCTGCAGGCAAAGCAGGGGCGCCGCCGCTGGATACTCAAATGCCCGGACCATGCGTTTGGCCTTGCCGATCTCCGGGTGGTGTTTCCCGATGCACGAATCATATTCGTTCACCGGGATCCCCTGCAGGTGCTCGCCTCAGTGGTGAAGCTGACCGAGGTGCTCCGCCGGCCTTTTTCTCATCGGGTGGACCCGCGGGAGATCGGGCGGCAGGACAGCGCCCAGTGGCTCGACGGCAGCAACCGCATGATACAGGCCTGCACTGACTGCCCTTTCATTCACCCCATCTGCCAGGTTCATTTCACGGCCCTCGTCGCCCATCCTTTGCGCACGATAGCCGCGGTCTATAAGCACTTCGGGTTGGAGATGGACGACGCTGCCGCCCAGCGAATCGCCATTGCCGTGGCCAGGCAATCCAACGGGGGCTATCGCTCTCGCCCCGCTCGGCTCGCGGATTACGGTATCGACACCGCTGTCGTGCGAGAACGATTCCGCCACTACATCCGGTTCTTCGGTATTGAAACCCGCGATCCGATGTAAGGCCGCAGGAGATCAGCCGGACTCGGTCGCCGAACTGGCCTGCAGCCCCAGTCTTCCGGGCGTCGGAGCACGCCTCTCTGCTGCATCCCACATCAGCCGTGGATCGAATGTCTCGGCAGCGATCATCGTCAGAATGACGACCGAACAGAAAGCCACGGCTCCAATGCCGGGCTCGATCGTGATGACGTTGCCAAATGTGACCAATGCACCCAGCAACGCCTCCATAAAGATGTCGATCATAGACCATCGCCCGATCCAGCGGATAATGTGATAGAGTCGGGTGCGGTCGCGCAGCCATTCCGCGCGTCCGGTCTGCGTCGCGATCAGCATCACGGAAAGCCCGACGAGCTTGAACAGTGGAATGGCGATGCTCGCGACAAACACCAACGCAGCGAGCGGATAAAGGCCTGCTGCGAACAGCTCCTCCACGCCACCCAGGATAGTGCTCGGTGCGCCAGCCCCCAGCTGCATGACCGTCATCACGGGATAGTAATTTGCCGGCACATAGAGGATTGCGGCAGCAATCACCAAGGCCCACGTGCGCCCCAGGCTGTCGGGTTTGCGCGCGTGCAGGGCCGTGCCGCAACGGGGACAGGACGGGTCGGCTGCGTGAGGAGCGCTCACCAGGCCGCAGGTCTCGCAACCGACCGCGTCGACCAGACTCCGGCGTAAGGAGCCCGTGCACCCAGCCCTCCCGATAGCATCGTCGCGGTGGTCCAACGCATCCCACACTGCCTCATGGTCAAGCGCGCTGTCGGCCCATATAGTTACGAAAGTGAGCGCAAACAGCGCATACACGCCCGTCTCGAGTCCGATCTTTACCAGGTCACCCAGCTTCACGTAGGCGACGAAGACACCGAACACGAACACGTCGATCATCGACCAGGGACGCAGTCTTTCGGTGAAGGCGAAGACGCGGCGCAGGTGACGGGGAGGACGTGCCTCCCGAAGCCGGGTTAGCACGTAGAGCGTCCCGGCCAGCTTGCCGAATGGCGCGACTACTGTGACGAACACCACAACGGCCGCAAGCTCGCCCATTCCACGCCGCACCAGCTCCTCAGGCCCCGAAAACAGGCCAGCCGTCAGTGTGATGCCCGCGGTTTGCACGTTCATCAGCGTCGTCGTGCACATGATGACGAGGAGAACGAGAGCGGCGGCAGTGAGCGGAATGTTGTGTTCGAGCGGATAACGGGTCGCGCAATGCAATATCGTGCCGCAGCGGGCGCATTGGGCCGCGGCGCCAGGGGTCAAAGCCGGGACGGTCTGAAACAGCCCGCATCCGGGGCATTCACGGATCTGCGGCTGTACGGGCGGGGTGGCTGACAGGGGCTTCATCGGCGCAGATGTCCTGCGAGCAGCATCGAGGTGAGCCCGTCCGCCAGTTGGCCAACCGCAGTGCTGATGGCCGCGACCTCGCCCGGCGTAGGGGGTACCGGTGGCGCCTCGGCGAAGTAGAAGCCGCGCACGATCGGCATTTCGCGCCCCTTGAACTTCACGCTGGCCTGCGCCCGCAGCACAACGCGACCTGCCGCGTCTTCATCAAGCCGTAGCACGTTAAGTTGCACTGTCGCATCCGGCGAGGCTGATACCGCACCGCTGCTGCTGAGGACGGTGCTCTGGGGCAGGCGCTGGCTTAGTTCCTCGATCAGCACCCGGTTCAGCATGGCCGATAGCGGTTCGCCCCACCAATCGTTTGACATGACCGCGAGCCGGTAATTTTCTGAGGAGCGGACGATCTCCGAACGCTGGAGGTAGCGGGCGAGGGCAATCGGCTCCAGAACGACGATACGAGGGCCTCGCTCCTGCGCGTCTCCTGCCACAGGAGCGATCGTATACAGCGTCGGGTTCGGTGAGGAGCAGCCGGCGAACGCCATCACCAACGCCGTGGCTGCCAGAGTGCGACAACGCGGTGGGAGGTTCATTCCATCCCTCCGCCGGGCCGCCCCTTGATCAATGCCTCCGGATGGCGCGCCAGCAAATCGGCAAGTGTGCTGAGCGAGCTCATCGCCTCATTGGTTTGACGCAGCAACCGCTCGAGCTCGCGTTCGAGGGTGGTGTTGTTGCCATAGGCATTGTCCAGCGAGAGCAGAAGCTTGTTGCTGTTGGTCAGCGTCCTCTGCAACTCCGCCGTCATGGCCGGCAATTGTTGCGCCGCCGGGGTCAGGCCGCTGTTCAGATGACGGAGCAGCTCGTCGATGCTGGCAACAGTCGCTGAAAGATCCTTCAACGTCTGCCGCATCTCAGGGCTGGCCGTGGCATCGTTCAGCCCACCCAGAATGGACTCAAGCTGCTGGCCGATCTGGGTGAAGGGGATGTTGTTGACCTGATTGAGCAGTTCGGTGGCGGACGCCTCAAGACTGGTGAATCCAGCGCCTGGGACGCTCGGCAGAACGAAGTCCGGGCCCTGCATGGTCACCGTTGCCGGTGGGGCCTTCGGATCAAAGACAAGCGCCACCTCCTGCTGGCCGGTAATTAGACTGGCGCTTTGCAGTGTTGCGCGAAGCCCGCGCTTCACCACTGCTGCGGCTGCCTCTGCCGGCGTCTTGAAGACAGCCTTCGCACCTATCCCCAGGATACGCTCCGGCTCGATCTCGTACCGGACCGGCGCCACGATCGCGTCTTTGGCACGATCATAGGTCAGGCGCACATCGGTGACCTGGCCGACCTTGAGCCCGTGCATCGTGACCTCGGAGCCGGGGCCAAGCCCGCGAACCGAGCCGGGGAAATAGGACACAACTGGGACTTTGCGGCTATAGGAAGCGGCGTTCGCGGCATCCCGGTCGGCAAAAAGGGGAAAGGCGTGGTTTGCCGCGGTGGACGGCGCGTGAGTATCCGCTGAGGGGGTATCGAACGCGATCCCACCGAGGAGCAGCGCCTGTAGGGATTCCAGTTGGACCTGAACACCGGCTCCGGCCAGCTTCACAGAGAGGCCGGAGGCGTTCCAGAACCGCGTTTCGTCATGCACATACCTGTCGAAAGGTGCCCGCACGAAAGCGCGGATCGTGACGCTGTTCGCCATATCGGCGAAGTCCCAGCCGAGGACCTCCCCGGCGACGACATCGCGGAAATAGACAGGTGATCCCGGTGAAATCGAGCCAATGCGGTCGGCTTTTAGCACGAACGTGCGGCCAGGGACATTGGCTTGCAGGACTGGCGGTTCTTCCAGTCCGACAAAATTGCGTTGCGGCTTGCCAGCGGTCTGAGGCGGCAGCATGGCGATATAGGAACCGGAAAGAAGCGTGCTGAGACCCGACACATTGCCCAGTGATATACGCGGGCGGACAACCCAGAATGACGTCTTGTCAGTGAGCAGAGGTTCGGCTTGTCGCGTTGTGGCAACCCTCACCAGCACACGCGAGTGGTCCTGGTTGACTGCCAGGCTCTTGACTGTGCCGAATACAATCTCTTTGTATTTGAGTTGCGACTGACCTGCCTGCAAACCTTCGCCGCTTTCGAAGGAAATGGTAATTGTGGGTCCTTCCTTCGACAGCGTGTCCCATGCAAGCCAGGCCCCGATCGCGACGGCGAGCAGTGGCACAATCCAGATGACCGAAACACGCCGTGAGCGACGCGTCGATGCCCGCGCCAGGGGCGGGGGATTAGTGAGATCACTCATGGTAGTTCCCTTTCCCTGATCGCGTGGTCAAACTGGCGGGACACGGATAACCCGCCTTCCGGTTTAGCTGGACAACGGTCATTCCAGAAAGGGTGCGCGCCCTGAGGGGTCTCGCTATGCAAAATCGGCAGACGGACTGTGCTTACTGGATGATAATCTCCACTCGGCGGTTCTGCGGCTCGCGAACCCCGGGGCCGGTGGGCACCAGCAGGTGCGTCTCGCCGAACCCGCGGATTGCGATGACATTTTTCGGCACGCCATCACGCACGAGCTCAGCCGCGACCGCGTTCGCGCGACGGACGGACAAGCCCATATTGTACCGCGGCGAGCCCGAGGTATCGGTGTAGCCGTTCACCATGATCTGCGTGTACTGAACGTGGGTTGAGGCTTCAGCCGCGTGCCTGATGATCTCTCGCGCCCGATCCGTTAGGGTTGCCTTGTCCCAATCGAAAAATACCAGGTACGAGCGGGCCGGAGCCGGAGCAGGTGCGGCCACCGGCGCCGGGACCGGTGGCGGCGAGCGTGCGCATGTGGTTTATCAGCCGATCAAGGGCACTGAAGGCCGGCAAGTCGATCGACGCTGCCTGCAATACTTCGACCGCGCGATTGATGAGGTCGGCAGGATCGCTCATCGTTTCGGCAGCTTTGAGCGTGGTGTCGGTCACCAAGTGCTCGGCCGTTTCGTCATATGGTCGGACAGAGAGGTAAGCCCGGATCGCGCGCCTCATCGCCCCAGGCGGGCGCCGGCAGTCCCAGTTGCGATGCCAGATGCGCGACCGTGTCGGGGTGCGCCTCGTCGGGTGCAATGAAGCATCCCAGATCCTGGCGCGTCTTCAACAGCGTTGCCAGCATGAGCCGGCCTGTATCGCCACGGGCGTTCGTCCGAACGAAGCCAAGATCGGAGTCGGCCAAATCGTATCGGGCAGTCAGTTCCTCGCGGGTCAGCCGTGCCCCTGGGCGCGGATAGGCCGTGCGGTCAATTGCCGTCATAAGTTGTCCGGAAAAGGATCCGCCACGGGGGCCGGACGGAGCGTGTGATTTGAAGGAGGTAGCAGATACCGGATCGGTGTCCGCAAAGGAACACCTTTCCGGACGGCGCCGACGCTCAGCCACAGGTGTCCGCACCGCCCTGTACCTGCGGGTCTCAACCCCGGACCAGAAGCCAGACCTGCAGTACGACGGGCTCCGCAGCTACGCCGCGCGCGCCGGCCTGGAGGTGGTGCGGGACTACTGCGACGTTGCCGTATCAGGACGAAGAGAAGGCCGGCCGCAGCTGAATGCGCTTATGTCGGCGGCTCGGAACCACGAAATTGACTGTGTGCTGGTTTGGAAGTTCGACCGCTTTGCCCGCAACACGCGCCATCTCTTGGCTGCGTTGGAAGAATTCAATCACCTCGGGATTCGCTTCATCAGCGTCCAGGACCAGATTGACACGGACAGCCCAATGGGCCGCGCCATGTTCACCATCATCGGTGCCATGGCCGAGCTCGAAATCGTCGTTGATCAGCGAGCGCGTCACGGCCGGCATGAAAGCCGCGGAAGCTCGGGGGCGGCATCTTGGTCGTCCACCAGTACCACCCCGCATCGTCACCGAAATCGAGGCCCTCGCTGCCTCGACCGCCCTCAGCATCCGTCAGATTCAGAAGAAGATCACCGGCAAAGCCAGCCGCGGTGTGGTGGGGGAGATCACCAAGCGTGTTCGGGCAGGCCTGTCGCCCGCCTTGTGACCACTTTTTACACGTATCCTGAACCTACCCCGACCTCGGCCTCAGTCCCCTCACACAGGATATAAAGCACGGCTTTTTGGTTTAAACTTCGAAATGAGCTCCTCATCCCGAGAATACTCTTCCTTCCGCAGGGCAAACCCGATCTCGCGCAAATACCGCAGCGCCATCGACACCGTGTCGGTCAGGTCATCATGTGCCGCCCGCGGAAAGATTGAAATCTCCTGGATCACTTCATCCGCCCAGGCACGGAAAGCCACGTTGCCGGCCTCGTCAGTCGTTACCGGAGCATACACCAGTCCCTCGGCAAACAGGTGCTGAATGCTCAGCAGTCGTGCGGTTTTATCCCCGTACTGCCGCGGGTCGAACATGTGGATACCGAACTTCCAGCCAGCAGTCATGCGCATGATCTCCTGGTGCGCTGCCCAACCATGCGCCTTGTCCTCAATCACCAGCTTATCAACCTTGAACTTCCGGCACGTCTCAACCACGCGATTGACAATCAGGTGCAAGGGCGCGCGCTCCCGCCAGGCGTACAGCAACAGTAGCCGCGGCGACCGGGTGTCCGGATCACGCCAGACCGCCCAAATTGTGAGCGCGTAATAATCGGAACTCTCCTCCTCCTTCACCGCGGTATCCAGTGAGGCGACCACAAACTCGACGGGCGGACTCTCTTTGCCTGGCCACTCCTGCCACCATTCCCGCTTGATAATCCCTCCGCCGCGTGGCGCCGGGGCCTGTTCGAGCTGGCCAGCAACGGCATATGGCCCCATCGTCCGTTCGTATTCCTGAATGACCTCCAACGGAAATCGCTCCGGCCAGAGCAACTCATCCTTCTCCACCCGCCAGTCGGAAAACCCGATCTCTGTGGTGCAGTGGCGATCCGGATCGTAGCGCATCGGTAGCATGAGGTGAGTGCCCAGATCCAGGCGGGCAGGAACACGTTGCACAGCAGGCTTTTGCTGGAGCCGGGCGGAACGTTGATAATCAGCCGGCGAATGTCTCCGTTGGCAACCGCCTCCAGATGCTGGCAAATCGCCTGCATCGTCCGCCCCGGCGTCATCGCGACAGCCGGCTCAACCACCGGCCACATCAATTCGACAAAGTAATATAAGCTGCGCCGCGCCCGCTCCCGCCGCAGGGCCCGCAGCCCTTCCGGGCTGAGGAACGGTGTAAGTCGGGCCAAAACAGCGGGTCAAGGTGGGCATAGCAATCCTACGCCCACCCTATCACATATTCCGGCCAGCCGAGCCTTGCCGTGCCGAGCCCCACCGCGCCACGCCGAGCCATGCCACGCCGGCCATTCCTCGCCATCGGGCTTACGACGGTCGCGGTAAAACGCCGCGACCTCTGCCGTCGCCCCTCTTTGCCACACATGTCAGACCGGACACAGCGCCTTTGCCTTGCGAGTCTCTGCGCAGGGCTGCGGCGGAGAGGGCCATGTTAACTGGAGGTCAGCGCGAGTAACGGCCCGAGCGCCGCAGCATGGTCGGGGTTGGGCTCCTGGTCCCGCATGATCGCCCAGTCGTAGTGCGGCGCCTCGACCTCGCCCTCGTGCCAGTCATACCAGCAGCCTTCCAGACTGGGATGATCGTCCACGAGCGCTACCGCCGTTGTCGCGCGCACCTCCACGATTGTGCCCTCGGAACGCCAGCGGTCACGCCAGTTATCACACCGCCGGGTCTTGAGGCGGACGCGTGTGTCGGGCCGAAGTCTGTTCTGGATCATTACGCCGCCGCCTCCAGCGCCCGATAGACGCTCGTCCGTCCGATCTTGAGCCGCCGCGCGATCTCCGCCGGCCCCAACCCCGTCGCCTTCAGCCGGCGCACGTCATCCGCCTTGGCCCGGGCTGTCGGCTTCCGCCCCCGGTACTTGCCCTCGCGCTTCGCCGCGGCAATGCCGATACGCTGCCGCTCTAGCATCAGGTCACGCTCGAATTGCGCGATAGCGCCCAACACGGTCAGCAGTAGCCGCCCCATCGGCGAACGGGTATCGGTCTCGCTGCCCCCCAGATCGAGGATGCGCAGCGCCACGCCATTGCCCTCCAGCGTGCTGGCGATGCGCAACAGGTCGCTCGTGGAGCGCGCCAGCCGGTCCAACTTGGTCACGACAAGCACATCATCCTGGCGCAACAGGAGGTCGAGCAGCCCCGCCAGCTTGTCCCGCGCCTTGCCCTCGCCCGCCGACGCCTCCTCGGTCACGATGCGCTCACACCCCGCCGCTTGCAGCTTGGCTTGCTGATCCTCCAGCCCGGCTTTCTGGTCGTCCGTGCTGGTCCGCGCGTACCCGACGATCATGGGCTCTGGCCCGTCCCAATAGGGCAGATTACTAGCGGAACGCGCCAAAAGCGCAAGAGCGATGTGTGTGGAACACTGAAACCGCGCATCGTGAAATCCACCAAGGGCGGGCTCAATGGGATGTGGCGTGATTGTTTTTCTCAAGCTGTGCCTGGACCACGAGCGCCGCGCCGAACAGCCCGGTCAACCCCAGGATCGCGACGCGCAGCCCTTCAACCAAGGCGGCCATGGCCGCGACCGGATCGTCAGTTTTACCTTTCACTGTTTGCCTCTGCATTTGCCGCGACGGGAATGAAACCGCGTTGGAACACGACGCAGTAATGCTCTAAACACCAACTCTCGCTGGGCACGGTCGGGGCGTCGCAGAATAACGGCACCCGTCCGGGCGTGAGCGGCCCTGCTATCCATGACAGGTTGTGCACCGGTCGATCATGCAACATCCCGCATTCACGCGCCCCAGGTTGTAGTCGGGCGTAGCGCTGCGGATAGCGTCACCGCTGGCCGAGGCGGCTCTTTGCGCGGTAAAACACAAACAGCGATTTCGTTCCAGCGATAACGCAAAGCGCGGAACAGCACGCCGCGCGCCTCCAGCGGCTTTGCTTGGTCGATTGTCAGCACGGCGCCCGCAGTCGGTTCCCACTCCGGCGGTTCCAGTGCCTCGGCCGGCCAGTCACCTCGGTCGCGTCGCCAGCTCACTCCAGCGGTCGCGCGGAAGCCGCTCGATAAGCTGCTCGATTTTGCGATTACTCATTGTGGGTTCCTCTGCAACGGGCGGCGAAGATCCCGCGTTAAGCCGCACGCGCGAACCGCCCGAACGCGGATCGAAGGAGCTGCAACAGCGACTGGATCGGCTGCCGTCTGGCGCTGATCTTTCCGCGGTCCAGGTCGAGGAACAGTTCGAGCTGCGGGTCAGGGAGACCGAAGTGTTGCGGGACGTTCGCCACCGGCAGTGTGCCAAGCTGCAGCGCCTTGCCCAGAAGTTCGTTGTCGGCAATCGCGGAACGTGACTTCGTGGTTGAAGCTTGTCGCTCGCGCGTGTGCGGCTGCGGCCACCTTTCCCTTGGCAGCGAAGTCGGTAAGCGCCCGATGAACCGCCGCAAGGGCTTCATCCACCTTGGCAGCGCCGTCGATGACGCCGTCAATCGCGCTATCGTATTCGTGCTGCAGAACATCGCGCTTGGCGGTCAGTAGATCGACGTGCGGCGCAGGGTTTGCTGGTGCGCGTGGTTGCATTTCGCGCTGGCGATCTCGGATATCGCCGCCACGCGCTTTGCCGCTTCCCGGGCGTCAAGAAGATCGCTGTCGCTTGCATCACCGCCAGCGGCGGCGTTGGCGAGTAGTCCGTCGGCCACTCGCGCCGCGTCCTGTGCCGCAGTACCGGGCTCTGTTGGAATCGCCCGCCAGTTGGCCTCGGCGCGCCAGCGCAAACTCGTACGTAGCTTGTGCCGCTTCGAGCGCGGCGTAAACATCGTCGGTCATTACACGATCTCCTTTCTGATCTCTTCGAGAGCCGCGAGCTTTGTCGCGACGCTCGTGGTCTGCTGTTGCTGCCGGAGTTCGGCGATGGCTGCGTCGATCTGCTGCAGTCGCGCATCCGGCTTCGGCGCGCCGAACCTCTCCAGCGCACGAGCAGTATCGGCCTGGTCGTAAGCGAACTCGCGCCGTGCAGCGGTCATCCGGTTCAGTCGCGCAAGCTCCGCGCGCCATTCGGCATCCGTCATGGTTCGTGGGTCTTTTGTGGTGTGACTCCAGGCATGGCTACTCCTTCCGGATGCTGTCGGGTTGTTTGTGGTTGGGGTTGTAAGCTTGTTGGTCGGGTGCGGTGGGGTACGGGGAGCCGTAACTGAAACCGCCAAACGGTTGCATCGTGAGGTCCAGGTTGGACACTCCCTGATTGGGACGGTTCAGGCTATTCGCCTGCGACCCCGAGACGCCCCGCGCCATTTGCGCCCTCTTGACCGAGCGGACCTTCGAACCGAGCGAGTAGCTCGGGATCGTCGGCGTTGTCTCTCACGTCCGTTTGCTGAGCGTCCTAGTGCAGCGCCTGGCGCAGTTGGGCAATTATGTCCGGCAGCCACGTGCGCCTGCTCAAGGCGGCTGGACAGGTCCTCCTTCTCGCGCTGTGCTTCGGCAAGCTGTTGGGACCTGTTCTGTGATACGAGGCGCGGCGGAACGGGCGCGCTCGAGCGCACGTTTTTGAACTTGGCCTTGCTACGTCAAAACAGCTCTTCCCGTCCTAAGTAGTGCTGCTCGCCACCGCCACCGCCTTCGTCACCAGAGGGACCGCCATCGTAGTTGATACCAACATCCCCTGCGCTGCTGGTTAAGTCATTTTGGGAACACACGCCGTAGCCTGCATCCACAGGACCGCCATCCGGGGCAGCATCGACATCCACCGCTTGGAGTGGCCGCGACGCAATTTGATATGCTTGCCACGCAACCACTAGCGTTATTGCTGTGCCAGCAAGAAGCATAATTATCCCGGCAGTTTTGGTAAGTGGATCCGGGACCGGTAGCATCAAGAGCACCGTCCCTCCGGCCGCCCAAGCCGCGCCGATTAAGGCGCCCCCCGCGATAAACTTTGCTTCCGCCTGTGTCACCCGATCGTCCCTCGGTCGTATAGGAGGTCTCGAAACGGCAACGCTGAACGGGTTGTCCAACCTTATTTCTGCGAGCCTTTCTAATCCCTGCCCAATATCCGAGCCAAATGTTAGAATGCCTGAATTGCTCTGTCCGGCGTATAGCGTCTGTGATGTAGCACGAGAGAAAATCGACATACGGCGCCTAGTTAGATCATAAAAAACCAAGGGGCCCGCTCCCGGCACCGTAGGGTGTGAGCCGAAGTTCGTCCATGCGTCCAAGCTGCGCTCGAAAGTAGCTTGATCTCCGATTTTGGTTGTCTCGTTTAAAAGTGTTAGCAACAGACACTCTAGTCCGTCCGCGCTTCTTGCACTCTCCACGTAATCCAAAAGTGAATTAAACAAGGGCGGCCGATATTCCGGCAATCTATCGAGCTGTCCTAGTCACCGTTAAAAGGCTGTTCCGATACAGAGCCCGTCGATATCCTATTATTTCGGGGGTGTCGGCCTCATCCTTGGAATAGAGGAATTGAAGAAAAGCCCACACTGTGGCTGCTGGTCCGTAATAAATTCTGGCACGAGTAGCTGATGGCACTGGTTTCCTCCCGAAGCTTTTCCGCTTCCTAACAGTGCGCGCGTCCGGCTCAAGCTCAAACCATTCTATAGAATAGGCGGCATACGAACCGCAAATAAATAGACAGTAACCAACGCGGCCGCCCCGTCAGGGACGCGCCGGAACCACCACCTCCAGGGCCCGCGGAAGCGACAGAGAAACCAACCCCTCGCCGCACCAGAACTCGCTGCACTCGCCGCTGCCGCTGCACGCTCGGCGCTTGCGGCCATGGAATCGAACGCGCGTGCCGCTGCTGCCGCATCAGGGGCCAAACTGCGGATCGGTGCGCCAAGTTTATCAGTCGCCGTCTGCGTCCGGTTGATAGCCGCGTCGAGCTTTTGAAATTGCTCGGATTACGCCTTGAAGGACGCGGCCGATATTTCCCCGAGGGAGCCGACACGATATGTCATCTCGGTCATGTAACGGCCTCCTCCGAGCAAATCGCGGGATCGTGAATTCGCCGCTGCGCTTTTCGCTTCTCAACTCTCGGCTTTCTTTATAGATTACCGGGAGTGGCGAGCGGTTCGCCACGGAGGATGTAGGGATGCAGCCGATGCCGAAGCAGGGTTCGACCAACGAAAAGCCGAAAGTCTCGAAGGCGGCGATGCGTGAGCGTCGGCATCTCCGGCCCGAGGAAGCCCGCAAGCTCATCGAAGCCGCTGGGAAGCGTGGCCGGTATCCGTTTAGGGATAAAGTATTGCTGCGGCTGATCTACAGGCACGGCTTAAGGGCGAGTGAAGTCGTGGGGATGCGCTGGAGCGCCCTCGATCTGGAGAACGGCATCCTGCATGTCGAGCGTTCAAAGGGCGGCCGCGTTTCCACCCATTCGATGGATCGGGACGAGCTGAAGGACCTACGCAAGCTTCGCGAACAGGTTCATGGGCTGTATGTCTTCGAAACCGAACGCGGCGGCCCGCTGAGCGTCGATGCGCTCCAATACATCTGCCGTGCGGCTGGCGAGCTGGCCGGGCTTGAGGTCGAGGTTTTCCCGCACATGCTACGGCACTCGGCCGGATATGCGCTCGCCAATGAAGGGCTCGATACCCGGCTGATTCAAGAATTCCTGGGGCACGCCAGCATCGTTTCGACGCAGCGATATACGGCCATCTCGCCGCGCCGCCTGGCTGCCGTTCGGATCCGTTAGCCGGTCAGGCCGCTTCGTCGATCAGCGGCGGCGTGAACTTGGCCAAGACATCGACCGCGGTGGACGGTGTTATGTCGCGGCCGCGTTCGGCATCGACCCGGCCATAATGCTCAGCCAAGACGCCCAAATACCGGATCAACAGCCGCTTCGCGCGTCGCTCGTCTGGCATCGCGCATTTCTCGGCAATCTCGCGCACGCTGGCATCTTCGATAACGAACCAATGCAGGAGTTCTGATGGCCGAACCCATGCGCACGGCACTGGGGCGACGTTCATAGCCGCGATTGCCTCGCGCAAACGGCCGGCGGCGTTGAGGGCGACCTCGTAGGGATCGTGGCCAGCGCCGGCTTTGACCGGCTCCAGCCCAACCCGCCAGGCGGAACGCCCCTTTCCTAAACTCGAGGCGTAATCCTTACCGAACCGCCAGCCGGCGTGGCCCGCTTCCGGACTGACGTCGCCGGCCTCAATCCAGCGTTCCAGCCTGGTCTGTACTCTGTGACTGCGAACACCTTTTCGCGCGACTATCGTGTGACGCTGTGAAAGCTCTGCCGTCGCGCCCACATTTTTATCTAAGGTGACCACCTTAGTTTCTGCTGTGACTTTGCGAGACTTACGCTTCCGGCTCATGCCGCACCATTAAATGGAATAGAGCGCGTGTCTTCGGCTGTTCCGACGAGTTCCGGCGCCTCACGACCGTTGGCCGGTAAAATTACGACCACAGAAGGACCTTCGTTCTCAACATTTACCGCGACCTGCGGGCCGTCGAGCTCGCCGAGCAATCTTGCCTCGGTTATCAGGCAGTTATTGGCCTCGCGAATGCCTCGAAGCGCGGTCTGTAGGTCGCCGGATTATTCCGCACACAGTAAGAGCTGGATCGCTTTCGCTCGCAGCTTCCGCGCCTGGTACGCGAGCGAGCTTTCGTCGGCCTCTGCATGCCTATCGATGCGTTCGGAGGCCATGCGCATCTGTCGGCGAGTTATGTGCCGCTGCGCGTGACGGTATAGAGCGTCTAGCGATACGTCAGGATACGACCTCTTAATCCGCGCTCTCGGCTGCCCGGAGAGGATCAGCTTGTCGATAGCCTTATGGTGCTCAGACCCGCAGATTGTGCAGGGTCTGCCGGGTCGCGTGAGGAGCGCGTTCATCTGTTCTCCATATGTAGCATTCCGCCTGCAAATTCGCAATGAGCTAGTGGATTTGCGCATTAATCCGCAGCGATTCATGCGCTGATTATGAGCAATGCGCGACGGGATGTGGCGGTTTCCGCGGCGGTTACGCGGCTGGTCGCGGTGGGCTTTGCGGGCTGCCCGAAGTGTCAGGCTCCTGCGATCTGACCGGCGGGGGCCGGAAACCGGTTATGTCGGGCTGCGCTCTGCTCCAAGTTGGAGGTCGTCCGATGCCACCGCTCCAGATTTTCCGAGACAAGGAAAACCCCGAGGACTGGCGGGTCGAAGACAACGATGCAGACGGCGATGGCGCCTGCGCGGTAACGATATTCGCCGGGTACCGGGCCGAGGAGCGGGCTCGGGAATACGCGGACTGGCTGAGTGGGCAATGGCGAGGGCCCCGCCTGGACCCGAGCGATAGCGCGCTGGGATGAGCCTTGGAGCGGTGGGGTCGCGGCTCCGGTTGGGGCAGAATCAAGTGACGGGCCGGGAATTGGCCCCGCGCAGCTCTTCGCCTAGCGCCTTGGCCGCCACACTTCTGAGTTCTTGGGCGAGTCCGATGAGAAGCCCTTCAGGCCCGCGGATATAGCAGAGCCGATACGCGTCTTTATACTGGACTACTTCGCCTACGAGCTGAGCGCCGCGATTGCGGAGCCTTTCAAGCGTCTCGTCGATGTCGTCCACGGCGAACATGACGCGGAGGTAGCCTAGCTACTTTCCGGCGCAAAATTCGCTGTCCCGGTGGAAGGGCGGTGCGGCTTGAACGAGAACGTTGGGGTCTGCCCGGAACAGCTCGACAGGTCACCGCAAGGTGCTGCAGTCTTATGGCGTCAGAGGCCGATCAGACCTGCTGCCTGCCGATCGCGTGGCCGATATTGATCAAATTGTCGGCAATTACCCCGAGGCCGACCCAGCGCTTCATCCCGTCATCACCGCGATATCGACAACGGTTCAGGCCGTGCCGTCGCTTGCTCACGCTGATGCGCCCCTCGCACCCGGTGCGCCATCGCTGCCCGTTGCGGAACCAGCGCTTCTTCTGCTCACGTTTACGGCTCTTGTTGGAGCGATTGGGAATGCAGACCCGTTTGACACCTCTGGCGTGCGCTGCGATCTCGTTCTCGGTGGAATAAAAGCCGGCATCGGCGGCGACTAGCCTCGGTATGCGTCCCAGCTTCGCCTGGTGGGCGGCGATAGCAGGGATTAGCAGATCTGCATCATTGGGTCGCTGAGCATAGACCTCATAGTCGATGACGATCTGATTCTCCGCTTCCTGTAGTTTCACCAGCTTGCCAAACTCGGTAGGTTTGCTGGCCTTGCCTTTGCGGATCACCTCGGTCGAAGGCTCGAACAAGCTGACGATTTTGTTTTCGCTCCGGGTGTCACCCAGGAGGATACGCGCCTTGGTCTGGCGCATGACCTGCTGCAGCCGCGGCACCATCGCGTCCAGCGCCTGGCGCTGACCTTCCAGCATGGCTTGCTGAACCATCCCTTTGCACCGCTTTACGCCCTCGCCGATCTCCGTGGAGAAGCGCTTCGCCTGTCCCACCACCCGACCGGCCACATCCAGCAATTTGCCGTAGGCCTGCTTCAGGTTGTCCCAACTCGGTGGCACTTTGCCGCGTGCAGCCCGAGCAATCTCCAGCATCCGCAACTTTGCGCTCCGGCTCCGGTCGCGCAGCTTGGCGCCGACCGCGCCCGTCAGCCGACTGATCTTCTTCATGGTGCGGGTCAGTACGCGGACCCCGTCACCCAACAGGCTGCTGTCGGTGGGGTAGTGGATATTGCTTTCAACCACCGTGGTATCAACGCGCATTCTTCGCCCCTGCACAACATCTTTGGCGTGAGCGATTTGGATAATTCGTTGGTGGATCTGCGCGACGACCGCCGGCCCCAGCGCCACGCCCCAGCGGCCCATCGTCTTAGCATCCGGCATCTTGCCGCCACCGACGCGCGTGAAATCGCGGTACACCAGATTGGCGCGGACTTCACGCTCCAGCTCCTCATAGCTCCAGTTGCGCAGGTGTTTCAGGATCAGCAACCGGACGACTACCTCGGCTGGAAAACCCTGGCGGCCACGCCGGCAACTATTGGGGTGACGCTGTGACAGGGCGTGGTAGACCGTCGAGACGATTGCTTCGTCTTCCAGCGCCGCATCGACGTGCTTCATCCAGGTTTCATATAGATCCTCGACCTCTGCGGCAATCAATCCATCGCCGAAGCTGCGCTGCAGGCGCCTGGTCTTAATCACCTCGCTTGCCTCCGCGGTGAGATGCACTCGCCATCGATCAGCTGCGAGGTTTGCATCTCGTCGCCGCGTCGCGCCTAGCAGAAGCACTGATTCGATAGTTGCGTTTTTTATGCTTTTTCAATTCTTTCATGTCGCCGTTGATTCTGTACGCCCATGCAGCTTGCGGGACGTCAAAGAGGCGCCGTTAGCCCAAAATCACCAGGTATTTTGCGCCGGAAAGTAGCTAGAGCGTTCACCGGCGCGTTGCGGTGATCCGCGATGGCAGGCGGCGTGAGGAAGCGGGATAGCTCGAGCCGGCCGTGGCCGTCCGGCGTGCGCATCATGGCAATCTCGACGCGCTGATCGCCCAGTCCAGTGATACGTCCGGCCCATTCTCCTTCGATCGTAGCCCGCCCTTCGAGTTCAAGGCCGAGCTCGCGAAAGAAATCAATCGTCCCTCCGAGGTCATTGACGACAATTCCTACGTTGTCCATCCGTTTAAGCGCCATGTGTGCAATCTACTACGACCACGACCACGAGCTTAGCGTACGATTTTGAACAACGTATGGCCCGCCCCGTTGCAAGCGGTGTTCTCGAGCTGATCTGATCAGTCTGCATCAACGTATCCGGCCTGTCGGCTTCTGCCGCGGCCAAGATGGAGATCCGCGCGTCCCGGTCCTCATAAATCGTACGGCGTCAAACAGGCGCCATTGTTCAAAACGGGATTCCGGCACGCCGGTCGACTGTCAGGCCATCTCAATTTTCACCACCCGCAAACTGTAAACGTCACTCAGTCCGATCGCGAAGCCCAGGCACGATTGAGGCTATGCAGCGGCCGTCCTTCGGTTGGCGCCGAAGTACTCGCCTCTCCGCAACACCGCCCAGGCAATGCGCGCAAGCTTGTTTGCCAGCGCCACAACCACGGCATTCTTGTGCGTCCTCGCCAGCAGCGAGCGCAACCATGCCCCCAAGGGCGTTGTGCCTGCGGAGAGGGAGGGCAGCGCAGCACGGGCGCCGTGGATCAGCAGCCTTCGTAGATATTTGTTACCGCGTTTCGTAATGCCGACCAAGCGAGGCTTCCCCCCCGTTGTGATTTGCCTTGGGACCAATCCGAGCCAAGCGGCCAAGTCTCTTCCCCGCGCGAAAGCCGCGCCGCTGCCAATCGCTGCGACCAAAGCCGTGGCGTTCAACACGCCGATGCCGGGAATGGTCGCCAGCCGACAGGCTGCGTCATCTTCCTTGGCGTGCAACAACATTTCGTCATCGAAAGCGGCAATACGCCGGTCCAGTTGCGCCCACTGCGCCCGCATGTCTTCGATCAGCAAGCGCATCCTCGGACTAAGGCCGCTCTCTCCCTCCTGCGCCATCATTTCCGCCAGGCGCTCCTGAAGCTTGCGCCGCCCCTGCGGGAAGGCAATGCCACGCTCCAGCAAGATGGCGCGCAGCTGATTGATAAGCGCCGTCCGTTCGGCGACAAGCCGGTCGCGGGCGCGGTGCAACGTTTGCATGTCGAGCTGCTGTTCGCTCTTCAGCTCGACGAAGCGCATGGTCGGCCGGGTAGCTGCTTCGGCAATGGCTTCGGCGTCGCGGTCATCGTTCTTCTGCGCTTTAACGTAGGGCCGCACATATTCCGGCGACATCAGCCTGACCTCGTGGCCCTGCTTCGCCAGCTGGCGGCCCAGATGGTGCGCGCCGCAGCAGGCCTCCATGGCAATGATGCAAGCCGGCAAGTCCTCTGCGAACCCGACGATGCTGTCAGGCCGCATGCGCCGGCGCTTGACTACGGCGCCCTTGCTGTCCAGCGCCGCCAGGCTGCAGTCTGTTCTTGCCCAGGTCGATCCCGATGACTGCGATTTTGGCTGGTTGCACCCTCATTCCCCTTCCTCCGATTGCCCCGTCAGCTTAATGCCGCCGGGTGGAGGGGCGGGCCATTCCATAAATCGTCCGGTGACCCCAACACTGGCGAGGTCGAATGCAACAGCTCTCGGCCCGCCCGAGTCGTCTCCAGCCTCATAGGAGCCCGCTGACGCCAGGGTGCGCGCTGGCGGCCAGGTTTTTTGCGGTCCAGGGCGGATTGGCGGCTGTGCGCTCAACGTCGTGGCTGGAACGGCTATTCTACTGCTCTGGCGAGGTGGCTTTGGCTGAGTTCCACGAACTCCGCTGAGATACGGCGCATTCCCTCGGTATCGAAGTTGATGTTGACGACATTGGCGTCGATGCCAGTAACCGTGCCTTCGCCGTACTTGCGGTGAATCACACGGCTGCCGGAGGTGATTGTTCGAAGCAGTCTTAGCTCACGCTGATTGGTCCGCACGGGCGTCGGTTCCGTTGCCGCTGGCGTCGGTGCCGCTTCTTGTTCAATGCAATGCGGTCTTTCGGGTGCCGCCTGCGTTACGTCCATGCTGATGGCCATCTCCCATTCAACCCGGTTACTGCCATCGAACTGAACGGGTGCTCCGTTTGTGTCTCGGTCCCAATAGCGGCTCGGGCTTTCGGTCCACAATGGCGCCGCGGATCCTCGGCCAGCCGCCCCCTTTCGGCGGCTTGGCGATCACGATGTTTCGGCGGTTGGTCAGCATGGTGCGGGGTGAAGTCGGAGTCAGGCTACTATCCCTTCCTGGATCGATCTCTGTGATTGGCCGGCCGGGGGACTGGCTCGGTTCCAAGCTCCGGTCCTGCCTAACTGAGTCGCTGGGAGAATTTTCAGGGCAACCGCCCGGCTTGGCGGATTGATCTGTTCTCGGCGCCATTGATCGATGAGCGACCCGGCTCGGCCGATTGCAGCCTGCGCATTCCTAAGCTGCGGCAGGGCAGTTATAAAGCGCGTGAGACGTTCACAAAGCGAGCAGTGGCTACGGCAACCGTGGCTGGTCAGCCGTTCGTGGTTACTGGCGGATTGAGTTTTAGGGTTAGGCAGCGTGCGGCACGCTAAGCCCCCGAGGAGCGTAGGGAGGACGTATGGACGTAAAGGACTACATCACGATACCAATGGCCGCAGTGGGCTGTATACTAGGCATCGTCAACTTTTGGCGTTCTTTGCGTCTCGAAAAGCGCTCCTTCTTTGAGCATTCCTTCAAGGACAAATGGCCGGTGAACAGGAATACCCTCACGGTCCATCTCGACGCCGTCGATCGTTGGCTGGATCAAATCGAGTCCAAGAACAAGGACCGTGGGTATATCAGGCATATCAGGAACGAAGGGGATGTTAAGCTCGATCTGAACGCGCCTCTGGTCAATCGGGTGGTGAATCGCACGCCACAGAACCGCAATCACGCCTGACAGCCCAAACATCGTGACACGCATGTCCTGCCGGATCGTAAAAGCTTGGGAGTGGTGGACAGAGCTGGAAACGCGGCCTGGGAGCCGGGCTGGGACCCGTTGAGCTGGCGGCAATTGCTCCGGGCGGCGGCCAGTCCCGTGCTGGCGGCCCTTATGTACCTGCCGCTGCGGGCGTCCGGGCTATTTTTCCTCTGGATCCTATTTCCGCTCCTCATGGTCCAGTCAGTGGGGGCGACGATCCGACGCTATCAGATCGGCGACAGGAAGCAGGGCAACATTCAAGCGGCGCTGACGGCGGCATGCACCGTGCTGCTGCTTGCTTGGCTGGTGTACGGCTGGCCGGTATGACCCTCCGCATTGTCACCGCCAGCAAGCCGAAGCGGGTCCGGGAGCCGGATTGGCCGAACATCCGCCGCACGAATTGTCGGCCGCGGCCCGGCGCTGACCGCGCTGGAGCTGAAGCAAGCGGCGGAGCGGGGGCTGGCGGAGGCGAAACCTACCGCCGGGCGCGAAGTTGATGCCAGATAAGCAGACACGCTGACTACGATGGAGAGCAACCGGGGAGCGCATGGCACGACCGCGACACCCGGATAAGCATATTGAGGACGCAGTGCGATTTGCCGAAAGCCGGCGGTGGACTTGGCACAAGGCTAGCGGCTATGCATGGGGCTTGCTTTATTGTCCGCACGGGGAACGCGGCGGATGCGTGATCTCGGTATGGTCCACCCCGCGAACTCCATTCGCACATGCAAAGGACATTCGGCGGAGGGTACGCAAATGCCCACATTGAATGAACGCCACGCATTCACGGTCCACGTCGCGGGTGTCGATCTGACTGGGCCGTACTGGGACGCGTTCTATGAGGCCGGGTGCGACGATGCCACCATCGCCGTCATCGAAGGCGCGATGCAGTTGGACTTTGAGCGGGAGGCGTCAGCGTTCAGCGACGCCGTGGGGTCGGCCATGCACGACGTCGAGAAGGCTGGCGGCCGCGTCGTTCGGATTGAACGCATCGAGGACTGAAACGTCTCGGACATGTGATTTTCCCTGAATCGGCCAGCGGATGTCCGGTCGGATGTCATGGAGGACGCCCGCTGGCTGACCTATCCCGAGCTGGCCGAAGCGCGCGGCATCGGTCGGCATTCGGCCGAGCGGCTTAGTGCGCCGGCGAAAGTGGCAGCGGCGCCAACGGAAATGACGGGACTGTCCGGGTGCTTGTCCCGGCTGGCGAGGACCGACCCCGCGCGGATGACCGACCGGATAGCCGACCGGATGACCGAGCGGACATCTCCCGCAGCATCAGCGCTTTAGAAGGCGCGGTTTTAGCTCTCCGCGAGCAACTGACGGTCGCCAACAGCCGGGCAGATCGGGCGGAGGAGGGCAGGGACGCAGAGCGGCGCCGAGCTGACGGCCTGCAGTCCGAAATCGACGCCTTCTGGCGGATGGGCCGAATACGACGCGCACTCGACGCCTGGCGCGGACGAAGGCAGCGATGACGACAGCTAGATGCGCGGTCACGACCAGCGCCGCGGCCGCGGCCACCATTCATGGCGCCCGCCCAACGGCACCCAGTCGCGGTTCTCACCCGACGGCAAGGGTTTAGGTGGCAGGGTCGGGATCCGCTGCTCGCCTCGAGGCGGGTGGCCGGAAGTATTTGGGGTTAACCCCAAAATCTTCGCCGCCGGCGGCTTGGCGTCGCGCAGCGTGCGGTTGTTCTTCCTGGCCATCAGGCGTCCGCCTTGGACAGGTCCACGGACGGCGGGCGGTACGGGTCCAGCCCCCGCCGCTTGGCGTCTCTGGCGGCCCCGGCAATTTCAGCGTCGGTGACCGGCTCCCCGCTTTCGGCGCGCTCAATCAGGCCGCCAAGGATCTGCTGGGCCGCAGCCGCCGCGTTCCGCTTGGCGACGAGATCGGCCTGGGCAGCGTTATTTTGTTCAGTCGCGGTTGGCATCTTCCCGGGTCCTTTCCTCGATTAGTCGGCGAACGGCTTCTCTCAATTCGCTGCTCGCGTGATCCACGTTCGCGAGCCACATGCGCTCTTGGTCGTCCATCGCCCGGGGTCTATTGGAACTACTCGGAGCCGGCCTCAGTCACTTTAACCTCCACCTCGGCAGCTTCCGCCTCTGCCTCTGCCTCAGCCTCGAGCAGCTTCAGGTCAGGTCCCGCCGGCTCCAGCAGCCCAAGCTTCTCGGCCGCAGCTTCCAACGCCTCCAATGCCGCCTCATCCAGCGCGGCTAACCGGACCAGCATTTCCTGCTGCGCCATGGCACTGTCGCCCGAGCCATTGATGTTCGCATTCAATGTCGCAGCCAGTGCGGGGCGCTGGAACCGCAAGGCCGCCATGGCCGCCTGCATGCGGATCTGGTCGCCCACGAGCTGCCCGGTGAAAACGGCCACCAAATAGTCCAACGCGTCGCCGTGAAAGTCCGGCGCCTTCCGGCCCGCGGCCTCGGCCACAATCCTCTCTTTTGCCAGCACACGCGCCCGGCGCTTACCAATCGGCGCCGCCCCCTTCGGTTTGCCAGTGTTGCCGGGCTTCCACTGAGTGGCTTTGCCAGGGTGCGTCTCTGGGTCGGAGAAGGCTGGATTGCCGCGCTTGACGCCGCCAATCCGGTGGTTCGTGTCTAAGTCAGGGGAGGGCACAAACCGTAATCCGCCGTTGCGTTACCGCATATATAGGCGCCGAGGCGCGAGCGGGCGATATGGCACGTCGGCGGCCACACCGTTATTGCGGGTGACTGCCTCCTCGTGGCTCAATCCCGCGCCGCGGCTGTTTGGCCTGTCGGTGCCGTAGCACCTTTCCGTCCCTTCCCCCACCCGGCCCGCGCACGCCCTATACGCGCGTGCTTGCCCGGGGTTGGGGTTTTTCGGGCCGCCCGTCCGCAGAATGTCCGCATACCTGGGCGGATGTTGGCCGGCATTCTATTTGGCCGGTCGCCAGAAGCGAAGTATTTTCAGCCATTTACGTTGGTGAGCCCGGAGGGATTCGAACCCTCGACCCCAAGATTAAAAGTCTCGTGCTCTACCACCTGAGCTACGGGCTCCGCGGTTTCCTTCAACGCCAACCGTCCCCGCCGGTCAATGCGGGCTCGCTCAAGCCTTCACGTCAGCAGCGACGCGCATGTGCACGATCCGGTCGGGATTCTGTACCGTTCCGCTCGGGCCGCTGCCGCGCTTGATGCGGTCCACGAAATCCATACCCTGAACGACCTGGCCCCAGATCGTATACTCCCCGTCCAGGTGTGGGGCCGGGGCGAACATGATGAAGAACTGGCTGTTCGCGCTATCGGGGTCCTGGGTGCGGGCCATGCCGCAGGTGCCACGGACGAAGTGGCGGCGGGTGGTGAACTCGGCCGGGAGGTTCGGCAGGTTGGATCCGCCGGTGCCGGTACCCGTGGGATCGCCGCCCTGGGCCATGAAGCCCTCAATGACGCGGTGGAAGAGCGTGCCGTCGTAGAAGCCTTCGCGGCTGAGGGTTTTGATACGTTCTACGGCCTTGGGGGCGATATCGGGGAACATCTGAATGACTACTCGGCCGTATTTGATGTCCATGTAGATGGTGTTTTCCGGGTCGAGCGGCTCGGTAGCCTGCGCGGGTTGGGTCATGTTCGTTCCCCCGAGGAAAGCTGAGATCGCGGAACCCGCGATCAGGGTACGTCGGTGCATCCTGTGGCTCCGGTTCAACTTATGAGCGGCCGAGGCGTTTCAGCGTCCGCTTTAGCGTGTGGGGCGGGACAAAGGAGGAGATATCGCCGCCGAGTATGGCCACTTCCTTGACCAACTGGGAGGCGATGAATTGGTGGGTTTCGCTGGCCATCAGGAACACGGTCTCGATATCCGGGGCCATGCGGTAGTTCATGCCGGCCATCTGGAACTCGTAGTCGAAGTCGGAGACGGCGCGAAGCCCCCGGACGATCATAGAGGCTCCGGTCTTTCGGGCGAACTCGACCAGGAGGCCCTCGAATGGCTGGACCTCGATGACCATGCCGTTCTGGTCGGAGACGGCGGCAATCTCAGCCTGGACCAGTTCAAGCCGTTCTTCGAGCGAAAAGAGGGGCGTCTTTGTGCCGGTGTGGACGGCCACTCCGACAATCAGACGATCGAGCAGGCGGGCGGCCCGGGCGATAACGTCCAGATGCCCATTGTGCATGGGGTCGAAGGTGCCGGGATAAAGGCCGACGCGCTGCTTATGGCGAACCATCATCGCCTTCGTCCTCGAGCACAGAGAAGACGCTGGTGACCTGCTCTCCGTTCTCCAAGCGGAACAAGGTCACACCCATGGCCTGGCGGCCGGTGATGCGCACCTGATCGACTGGTATGCGGATCAGGCGCCCGGCGTCGGTGACCAGCATGACGTGGTCGCCCTCGTGGATCGGGAAGGTGGTGACGACAGCGCCCCCGTTGCGCTTGGCCAGCGTGACATTGGTGATCCCCTGCCCTCCCCGGCCAGTGACGCGGTATTCGTAAGCGGAGGAGCGCTTGCCGAAGCCGCCGTTGGTGACGGTCAGCAGCACTTCCTCGGCTTCCTGGAGTTCGCGGATGCGGTCGGGCGTGAGGGTGACCTCGGCGACGACTTCCTCGGGTTCGGTCGTGGTGCCAGTATCTTCCTCGCCGTTGCTGCGACGTTGCTTGAGGTAGGCGGCGCGTTCCTCGACGCTGGCTTCGACATGGCGGAGGACGGACATGCTGACCACCTCGTCACCGGAGGCGAGCTTGATGCCGCGCACACCGGAGCTTTCGCGGCCGGCGAAGACGCGTAGGGTTTCTTCGTTGATCTGGAAGCGGATGCAGCGGCCCTTGCGGGTGGCGAGGAGCAGGTCGTCGCCCTCGCGGCAGGTGGCGACGCCGATCAGGCGGTCGTTTTCGTCCAGCTTCATGGCGGTCAGGCCAGCGGCGCGGACGTTGCGGAAATCCGAGAGCCGGTTGCGGCGGACGTCGCCGCCGGCGGTGGCGAAGACGAGGTGCAGGCTTTCCCAGAGGGTTTCGTCCTGGGGCAACGGCAGGACGGCGGTGATGCCGTCCTGGCCGAGCTCGGGGAGCAGATTAATCAGGGCGCGGCCCTTGGCGGTGGGAGCGGCCTCCGGCAGGCGCCAGACTTTTACACGGAATGCCTTGCCGCCTGAGGAAAAGAACAGAACCCATTGATGGGTATGAGCATTGAAGCTGCGGGTGACGATGTCGTCGCCACGGGTGCCGGCACCCGTGCGACCGCGGCCGCCGCGGTTCTGGGCCCGGAAGGTGTCCAGCGAGGTGCGCTTGATGAAGCCGTCGCGGGTGATGGTGACGACCATCTGGCCCGGCTCGATCAGACTTTCGTCGTCCTGGTCGGCCTCGGCTTCCCCAATGGCGGTGAGGCGGGGGGTAGCGAGTTCGGCGCGGGCCTTCCGCAGTTCCTCGCGCATGACCTCCATGCGGCGGATGTGGGAGCCAAGGATATCAAGGAGTTCGCGGATGGTGCCGGCGACTTCGGTCATTTCCGCGGTGATCTTCTCGCGTTCCAGGCCGGTCAGGCGCTGCAGGCGGAGGTCGAGGATGCCGCGGGCCTGAGCATCGGTCAGCCGGACGGTATTCTCCGGCGAGATGACGTTGCCTGGCTCGTCGATGAGGGCGAGCAGCGCGCCGACATCGGCGGCGGGCCAGTCGCGGACCATGAGTTCGGCCCGGGCAGTGGCCGGGTCCGGGCTGGCGCGGATAACGCGGATAACTTCGTCGATGTTGGCGACGGCGATGGCGAGGCCGACCAGCAGGTGGGCGCGGTCTCGGGCCTTGGCGAGCTCGAAGCGGCTGCGGCGGAGGATGACGTCCTCGCGGAAGCGGATGAAGACGACAAGGGCGTCTTTCAGGCCGAGCAGGCGGGGCTGGCCGTTGTCGAGGGCCAGCATGTTCACGCCGAAGCCGATCTGCAGGTTGGTGTGGCGGTAGAGCTGGTTGAGCACGACCTCGGGGGTGGCTTCGCGCTTGAGCTCGATGACGACGCGCATGCCGGAGCGGTCGGATTCGTCGCGCATTTCGCCGATGCCTTCGATCTGCTTGGCGCGGACCAGCTCGCCGATGCGTTCCAGCAGGGCGGCTTTGTTCACCTGGTAGGGGAGCTCGGTAACGATGATGGCTTGGCGGTCGCGGCGGATTTCCTCGATTTCGGCGCGGGCGCGGATAATCAGGGAGCCACGGCCGGTTTCGAAGGCGCTGCGGATGCCGGCGCGGCCGAGGAGGACGCCCCCAGTGGGGAAGTCCGGGCCGGGGACGATGCGCATCAGTTCGTCCAGCGTGGTGTCCGGGTTGTCGACCAGTGCGAGGGTGGCGTCGATGATTTCGGCGGGGTTATGGGTGGGGATGTTGGTGGCCATTCCCACGGCGATGCCGGAGCCGCCGTTGATGAGCAGGTTGGGGAAGATGGCCGGGAGGACGCGGGGTTCTTTTTCGGATTCGTCGTAGTTGGGCTGGAAATCGACCGTATCCTTATCGATATCTTCCAGCAGCAGCATGGCGCCGCGGGCGAGCCGGACTTCGGTATATCGCATGGCCGCCGGGGGGTCGTTGTCCATGGAGCCGAAGTTGCCCTGGCCGTCGATGAGGCGGACGCGCATGGAGAAGGGCTGGGCCATGCGGACCATAGCGTCGTAGATCGCGAGGTCGCCGTGGGGGTGGTATTTACCCATGACGTCGCCGACGACGCGGGCGGATTTGCGGTAGGGCTTATCGGGCGTGTAGCCCGATTCCTGCATGGAATAGAGGATGCGGCGGTGGACTGGCTTGAGGCCATCGCGGGCGTCGGGAAGCGCCCGGGCGACGATGACCGACATGGCGTAGTCGAGGTAGGAGCGGCGCATCTCCTCCTCGAGCGTGACGGGCTGGAGGTCCTCCGGTGGGCCGGGGGGCGTTGGAATTGGGATATCGCTCAAGAGTTTGGAGTCCGGTCGGGGGTAGGGCGCTGCGGTGCAGCACGTGGGGTTATTTAGGGGGATTCGAACGTAATGACGAGTGGGTACAGGGTGGTTGTTGCGGAACGATGTGGCGCAGCGAGCGGGTCGTAGGGGTGGCGAATGGATCGGTACCGTTGGGGATTTTCGGGGGGTTGAAATCGGTACCGTTCGGGGTTTTGGGGGGCTTGACAACGGTACCGTCGGTGCGGGAGGTCGGGAGAAGGTTCACCATGGAGGCACGGAGTGGGGTGAGCAGATTTTGACCGTTTCCAAGGAGATCGTGCCCGCAGGCGATTTGCGGCCGGATGATCCGGGTTAGTTTGGTGCGATGAGAAACAATTGCATTGACAGCTTGGAATGAGTTCCGATAGACGCTGGGTGTGCGTCCCGGTCGGATAGAAACGCCCGGGGAGGGAACTGCTGAGGTCTATCGCCTTGGCCGAGCATCAGCCGGATCGCGCGGTCGCTGTCTCCGCTCCCTGAGGCCCGCTATGAGGTTCTTTCCGATTTTTATCTTGCTGTTGGCAATGCCAGCCGTGGCGGCGCCGCCGCCGGGGGCTGATCTGCGAAGCCCCGAACACGCCTGGTGGGAATGCCACCTGCAGCCGGCGACGAAAGTTAGCTGCTGCCACGAGGCGGACGGCCATATTCTGAGCGACAACGATTGGCGCACGCACGAAGAGGCCGACGGAACGGTGTATCAGGTCCATATCGGCGCGAAATGGTTTGATGTGCCTCAGGAAGCGGTTGTGAACGATACGAATCACTGCGGGGCGGAACCAGATCCGGCGAAGCGGCCGATGGCGAAGGTCTGGTACTACCCGATCTGGGGTCTTGATGGTCTGATGAACATCAAGATTCGCTGCTTTATTGTGGGGACGATGTACTGAGGGGCGCTGGCTAGTCGGCCCCGTCCTGTTTCGCCCGTGCGATTACTTTATCAGAGACGCCGATGGCGACCTGCCGGCCTGCATTGATATCGCTGCGGAAGTGAAGACCCGCCCAGATGCGAGACTCCCCTGCCCGCTCACCAAGTGCGGCAAAGTGCGCGGCATCACGAGGGAAGATGCCTGGACTCAAATGGTCGTCGCAACACCTTTAAAGAGGAGTTGCGATGACGAGGCGCAGGCGGCGTTCGGATCGGTCTGGTCGGGCGCCATTGTTCTCACCAGGTCGTCCGACGGTGGCAGGACGCGAAGTGCAGCGACAGTTCTGGGCGGCGGTCGCGACAGGCATGGCGAGTGAAGACGCTGCAGTACAAGGTGGTATGTCGCAGGCTGTAGGAACAAGATTGTTCCGAGAGGCAGGCGGCATGCCACCAGCGATGTTTCGGCCATCGGCGAAGTCGCCGTCCGGCCGGTATCTCTCATTTGCGGAGCGGGAGGAGATTGCACTTCTTCGAGTGCAAGGCTGCTCCATGCGGGAGATTGCACGCCGGCTCGGACGAGCAGCTTCAACGATCTCCCGGGAGTTGCGGCGCAATGCTGCCACCCGGAGCGGCGGACTGGAGTATCGCGCGATGACGGCGCAATGGCATGCCGAGCGATCTGCTCGCCGCCCAAAGCAGGCGAAGCTTGCGCTCAACGCGGCATTGCGAACCTATGTGCAGGAACGATTGGCAGGCGTCGTCGTCGCTCCGAGTGGGGCTCCTGTTCCCGGCCCGGCTGTGCGCTGGAAAGGCCGCCGGTATGGACCGCGGAAGCATCGGCGGTGGGCAAACGCCTGGAGTCCGGAGCAGATTGCTCGCCGCCTACCGGTCGACTTTCCGGACGATGAAAGCATGCGCATCAGCCACGAAGCCATCTATCAAGCGCTGTTCATTCAAGGTCGCGGTGCGTTGCGCCGCGAGCTGACGGCCTGTTTGCGCACCGGGCGGGCGTTGCGGATGCCGCGGGCGCGCACGCGCGAGCGAGGCAAGGGCTTCATCTCTCCCGAAATCATGATCAGCCAGCGTTTGGCGGAAGCCGCTGATCGCGCCGTGCCGGGCCACTGGGAAGGAGACCTCATCCTGGGCCTTGGCAGTTCCGCAATTGGCACCTTGGTGGAGCGTATGACGCGCTTCACCCTGCTGCTCCACCTGCCGCGCATGACGGGCCATGGGTACGGGGCTCGGGTAAAGAATGGCCCCGCACTTGCCGGACATGGTGCGGAGGCGGTGCGCGATGCTATTACTCGAACGATCATCAGTTTGCCTGAGCAACTGCGTCGGTCGCTGGCTTGGGATCAAGGAGCTGAGATGGCTCAGCACGCACGCCTGAAAATCGACGCTGGTATCCAGGTTTATTTCTGCGATCCTCATAGCCCATGGCAGCGCGGCAGCAACGAGAACACCAACGGACTGCTGCGCCAGTATTTTCCAAAAGGCACCGATCTCAGCATGCATAGCGCCGACGAGATTGCGGCCGTGGCGGCTGCCCTCAACACAAGGCCCCGAAAGACGCTGGCTTGGAAAACGCCGGCAGAGGCGTTTGACCAATTGCTCATATCGGCCGTGTCAAGCGAAGTCCGGAACTGATCCCCCGTGTTGCCTCAGGACGGGAAGTTACCGTGGCTTCGGATGTCGCTGTCCGGATCTAAAATTCAAATTGCATTCCTTGGTGAGATCAAGAGGACCATTCCTTGGAGCCGACCTGCCTTCGGCAGAGCGCCGGGCGCAGGTCTTGTCCAGGATGCCGCTTGCGGCACCGGCGCGCAGCGCCGGCTTGTCCTGGACGAGACCGAGCACGGCGCTATGCTTCTCCAGGTTGGGCCACCAGCACCGTCGAAACCTGCGACGCCTAATCGCACAGTTCCGGTGATACCGGGAATCGAAATGAAATAGTCGAGGATCCGCTGTTTATCCGAACGCGCCGCACCTCGATATCTTTCCTTGATTTGCCTCCAAGAGCTCGGCCCGCACTCGACCGTAGCTGGTATCTGTCACAGTGAGGCAACGCGCAGTCGGTTTCCGATGTCGCTGAGAGACCAATAAAGATCTGTTGCGACGATCAGTTGAATCCACCATGTAGCCGAGCACTCTTGTGATGGCGATTGACGAACATGCATGAGCAGCGGGGTAGCTCGGATGGTTTGGCGTCGTGAATAACGGCTTCACGTCCGGATCGAGTTGGAATGGCCGAATCGCCCAGTAGGTATATTTGGCATCCCAGCAGGCAATCCCTGCATCATATAGGGTAACAAACGGCAGAACGAATGCGCGCGCAGCGCGCGGCGGATCTCCATCCAGGCGGTATTCGAGTGTTTTTTTACTGAGCTGCTCGTTCCAGTATTGGTGTGCGCGCAGTCCGCCTACGGCCGCTTCCCAGAACATGGCCTCGCTGTTGGTAAGCGGCGTACGATGGAAATTCTTCAGCTCGGCCAGCTCTGCAGCCTTTTGTGGCGAATTGTACGGGACCGGAGGTCCTGGCCGAAACTCCGATGGCGACGAGAGGACCCACGGTTTCCACGTGCCTGCCATGGGGAGAATGGGGTTTGTGCCACGCCATAGGCCGGGCCCGACCGGCACTTTGCCGGTCCACTTGGCATCGGTGCCATCCGTTTTGCCGCGTTCGATAACCAGCACGGCGACATGTTTTCCGAGCGCCATGCCGGCGGTTACGTCGCTCGGGTAGTTGACCCCGGCGATCGCGCGGGACTGCGCGGCTTCCTGCGCTTTACTCCGGAAGAATGCGGCACGATCCGGAAAGACGTAAGCCAGCACCTCGGAGGCTGCTCCAGCGGCAACGGCATGGGCGGATGGGTAAGACGGATACGACGGGTTTGGGATGACGGTAGTCAGATCATTTTTTGCCGCGCTCGGATGCGCGCGATTGTAGGCGTAGGCGCTATCCCAGGCGGCAATCATCGCATCATAGATGGCGATGTGCATGAGCGAAAGGTCGCGGACGGAAAGCTGCCAGGGCACACCGTTCTTTAGTAGCTCGGTTACCATAAGCTCGCTCCAGCGGTAGGAAGGCGAGCCGGTATCCCAGTAAGCGATGACATCGAGTGCCGCTTGGTCACGCTTGGCTGCGAGTTGTGTGAGCTGGTCAAGTTCCTGCGCGGTTGTGGTGGCATCTGGTGGAGGTGGGAGTCGGTAGTCCCGGCCTGAGGAAATGACCCAGGTTTTCCAGGTGCCTGCCTGCGGTTCCATGGGCGCGTTCTGGCCAGCGTAGGCGGTTGGCAAGCCGGATAGTACGAGAACAACGGCCAATGTGATGGTCCGCATGGCGTCCTCCCCTGCTTCAGGACCCCGGGTCACGCCGGGTGTACGCGACCTATCCGGCGCGGGATTGGGGTCTCGGAGCAGCTAATTTCTGCTATGAGATCTGGACGTGTCTTGCGGTTTTTATATGCCAGGCTACTCCCGGCGGTCCACCCTTTTTTACTTAGCGCTTCAGAGTTTGCTGCCCGCTTCAATGGTTTTCGCGCGGTGGTTCGGTAGCCACCACCTCCCGATGCGAGGCGGCGATTGCTCCGCCAGGAACCAGGAACCCGGGCCAGCAGGCGAAGTGGCCGACTGGGCTAAAGAATCTCCATGCGCAGAACCTTCGCACTCCTCACGATCCCATCTGGCGGGGGCGCCGTTTGCCCGCCATCCGTCGTGACATAAGCTACGCGCCCACGCTCGCCAGGAAGCCGGCTCCACGCGGCGCTTGTTGGCCCGAGCAAAAGCTCATCCATCGGCTCGCCAGCCATGGTGCGCAGCGGTCCGGCGTCAGGCTCAAGCGGAATGCTATCGATCTTGTTCTCGCGATGGGCGGTCACGTACACAACGGCCGCATCCTCATCGATGCAGAAGTCGTCGGCCAGCCGCCCGTTGGCGACCAACTCCGGCTCGCCGGCTGGATCGTAAGTTTCAGGATCGACGCGCACCCGCATGAACAGCTTCTGTCCCGTTGAAGTATAGTAGAGCCAATTGCTCTTTGCGCCGTAATGTACGCCATTGATGCCAGGTACAGGTGGCGGGGGAAGCCCGCTGTCAACATGCGCCATGCTGTCGTGCTGCAACCAGATCCTGGCTTCGACCTTGCCATCAGGTGTGAAGTCCATCCGCCAGACCAGCCCCGCAAAGCAATCGGCGGCAAGAATGATCCCGGGTGTAAGCGCGCAACACCCATTCAACGCGCGCGCCGCCTTGGGCAAGGCGAAGATCAACTCTGGGTTGGCCGGTTGGCCGGGCCTCCACCCGCGCAAGTCGAGACGATGCAAATAGTTCTCGTGGGTTGTGTAACCGTTGCCTGTGCAGATGATGAAGACTTCTGGCTCGAGTTCGACGATTCCCGTCGCGAGCTCCTCGAAGATGTGCAGCAGCATGGGATCGACCTGCGCGTCAGGGTGCGGCGGGGGTAAATACCAGAGCTCTTTGCGCATCGCGGCAGTGATGAGCATGGAATTGTCGCGGCGAACGACCAGGTTCTCCAGGAAGAAGTGTGGAAGAAACGATGCAGCGACGGAGAGCCTGGCCTGCGGTTCCGACTGGTGTGACATTATCTATCTCCGCTGGCACTTGTGAGAGGGAAGAGGTTGTCGGGATCGCCAAAGACCATTTCTTGATAGCGGCCGAACGTTCCAAAATCAGATTGCTCGCGCATATCCTGGTCTCTCGTTGCCCAGGCTTGGTCAAGAGGGGCGGACGATCAGGTGCGTGGGACCGTGCCACTCAAAGCGAACCTATGATCGAACGTGTTGCTTGGCTCTCCGTTCAGGATCTGATCGCGATGCGAACTGATGTCGCCTTACCGCCCCGGCCGGGCCGATGGATTGGGAGTCGCCGCCTCGGCCTCGGCTTTCAGGTCCGGATAGAGCGAGGTCAGGGCCAGCAGCACGCCGTTGGTCCAGCCGAATCCGATCTGTGTAGTGTATTCGCCACCCCTGCCAGCATCGCCGCCCGTGGTGGTGACATCGTATTTTTCCACCAGCTTGGCTTCCTGCTCATAACCGGCGATCGTCTTGCGTACCCAGCGCGAACCGATCTCCTTTGCCAAGCCATCGAACCCATAGGCGCGCAGGCCCTCAACGGCGATCCATTGCAGTGGCGCCCAGCCATTCGGCAGATCCCATTGTTGGCCGCTATCGATCAACGTTGTCGCCAGACCACCGGGCTCCAGCAGCTTGTCGCGTACCGGTACTGGCGACGACGGCCGCCTGATGCGACGACGCGATGTGCGCGAACAAAGGACAAAGCGTGGCCGCGGTCAGGGTGTCGATCTGCCGATTGGCCGGCCACAGATAGTCGGTGAACGCACCGAGGCGCTCGTTCCACATCAGGCGGCGGATGGCACTCGCGCGGCGTTCCGCCCGCTCGTTGAAATCGCGGGCGCGTTGCACATCGCCTCGCAGACTATAGCCGCGCGCCAACGTCTGTTCGAGGTGTACGAGCAGCGCGTTGAGATCGACTGGCACGATCTCGAGCGTGCGGACCGTGGCCAGCGTCTTCCCGTCGGCCAGCCAGCGGGAGCTGAAATCCCAGCCGGTTTCCGCCGAGGCGCGCAGATCGCGCCAAACGAGCCCCTTCGGCCGGTTGGAATGCACCGCGGTTTCCACGTCTTCCTTGTAGGATTCGTCGCGCGGGGCCGCGCGTGCATCCCAATAGCGATTGAGCAGCGTGCCGTCAGATAAGCGAACGACGTGCCGGAACGCGTGGCCCGCGGGGGTCGTCGTGGCGCCCTGCATCCAGTAGTCGTATTCCGCCTGCAGTTGCGACAGATAGGAGCGCACCACGCTGGTACCGTCATGCTCTGCGATCAGGGCGACCATGAACGAGAAGAACGGCGGTTGTGATCTGCTCAGGTAGTAGCTTCGGTTACCATTCGGCACATGGCCGTACCGGGCAATTTCCTCGGCGAAGTCCTTAAGCATATCGACGGCGAGTGCGTGTTGTCCATCCTGGATCAAGCCGAGCATGGTGAAATAGGAGTCCCAGTAGTAAACCTCGCGAAAGCGGCCACCAGGAACGACATAGGGAAACGGGAGCGGTAGCAGCGTGGAGAATGCCGGCACGGTCCGGTCTGACTGGATCAGCACTGGCCACAGGCCGTGTACATAGTCCAGAAGTTTTGTGCCTGGAGTTGCGGTGCGGACGGTGGGGCCCGGCGGTTCCGGCGTGGGGCTGAAGTGCTGCCGCACGAACGCACCCAGATTGAAGCCGGTTGTTGCGTTCTGTGCCAGGTAGTCGTGCATGATCGTCGCCGGCGGGGCAGCCGGTACCAGATCGGGAAAGGTCTTACTATCGGGGAAGATCCCTGCCAGCTCCACCGCCCCGTACAGCGGACCATACTCTATCGATGGCGGCGTGGTGTCGATCGATGCACCGGGTTGCGCCAGAACGGACCCGCTGAGCAGAAAGAGCGCGGCGGTAAAGGAGGCGATGAGGATGTTAGAAAGGCTGCGCCGCCGTTGATGCGCGGCTTCTGCGCGGTGGGCGATTGCGTCATCAGCCATGGGCGTCCCTCCGCGAGCATTCATTCTTTGTCACGTCTAAACTCATATTTTAACACGAAAGGCCACAAAGGACCGCAAAGAAGTCAAGTGCCGGCATGACCGGACAGCCCATCTTCATGGCCTTTTGTGTTAAATTTTGCGGTTTGCCTGGATCGCCACGCCGCGTCGCGGCTCGCGATGACGATCACGCCCCGGCCAGAGTCATCCCCTCCACTCGAACCGTCGGCGAATCGGTCCCATAACGGAAGCGCAGGTCGTTGGCCGGCGTGAGATGCGCGAACATCTCGATCAAGTTGCCGGCAATAGTAATCTCCGCAACCGGTTCGGCGATGGCACCATCGCGAATCATAAATCCGGCAGCACCGCGGCTATAGTCTCCGGTGATTCCATTAATGCCCATGCCGATCATCTCGGTGACGTACAGCCCAAGCTTGATATCGGCCATCAACTGCTGAGGCGTCAACGAGCGAGGCGCGAGATAAATGTTGCTAGGCCCCGGAGACGGCGGGCCGCCGGTACCGCGGGCGGCGTGGCCGTTGGAGCGCAAACGAAGTTGGCGTGCGGAGCGGCTGTCCAATAGCCACGTGGTTAACACGCCGTCGTCGATCAGGCGGCAGGGCACGGTAGGTGTGCCCTCGCCGTCGAACACGCGGGAGCGTAGGCCGCGCACGCGGTGAGGGTCCTCATGGACCGTAATACCCGGGACAAACACGCGTTCGTTCAGCTTGTCCTTGAGAAACGAGGTGCCGCGCGCGATGCTGGCGCCGTTGATCGCGCTGGTAAGATGGCCGAGCAGGCTGCCGGCCACACGAGGGTCGTAGATGATGGGGAGACGCGCGGTGGCGGGGCGGGCAGGGTTGAGGCGCGCGACTGCCCGCTCACCGGCGCTGCGGCCGATGGCAACCGGGTCGTCCAGATCTTCGAAATAGACCGTGGTATGATAATCGTAATCGCGCTGCATGTTGGTGCCCGTACCCGCGAGCGCGGTCGCCGAGATCGAATGGCTGGTTCGGGTCATGCTTCCGGCAAAACCGGCGGACGTCACCAGCACAGCGGTGGTGCGACCGTAGCCCGCCGCTGCGCCCTCAGAATTCGTCACCCCCTGCACCGCCAGCGCCTCCTGCTCTGCGGCGTTGGCGCGGGTCTCGAGCGCGGTGACCTCGGGTTCCGACGGATCGTCTAGGTCGAGCGGCAGGTCGCGCGGCGGCTCGGCCGTTTCGGCGAGTCCGGCATAGGGATCGTCCGGAACGACCCGGGCCATGGCGATGGCTCGCTCGACGAGCTGCGGGAAGGCGGAAGGATCGATGGTTGTGGATGATACTATCGCGGATTTCTGACCGAGAAAGACCCTAAGACCGAGGTCCTGGCCCTCGGAACGCTCGACATGCTCGGTCTTGCCGAGGCGGAGCTGAACGGAGAGCGAAGTGCCGGCGATTAGGACCGCATCGGCGGCGTCAGCTCCGGCGGCGCGGGCGCGGGAGACGAGGTCGTGTAGGAGGGTGAGATGGTCGGTCATATTAAGGGGTCAGTGGTCGGCGGGGGTACGGGTTGTGGGTGGCCGATGAAGCGGCATACGGCCTCTGCCACACGCGAGAGGACATGTTCGGAGACGCGCCCCAATCGTTTGGCAACGAGGCTGACATGCAGCGTGAAGATATGGTCCGTGCGGACCCAGCTTGCGACGGGCAGGGTGCCAGCCACAAGTTCAGCCGCTCCAACTGCGAATGCGTTCTGGTGATAACTCCGAGAGGTCACCGGAAGGGCTATGAAATCTCCCTGTGCATCGCACGAGGTCAGAGCAACGATACGATGCCGTTTGCTGCTCGTTAGATCGGTGTACGGATAAATCACGAGCAACAAATCCCCCCGACTAAACATTGTCCCAGACCTGATCCTCCGGATTATCCCAGAGGTGGCGCATGGCAACCTGTTGCGCGTCCATCAAATCGCGCAATGCGGCGCGTTCAGCTTGCGCCCGCAGGAATAGCACGAAATCCAATGCCTCCTTAATCAACGGCTCGGGCAGATCCTTGGCGGCCTCGTACAGCCGCTCGGCTACGCTCATCGCGAAGCCCCTTTCTACGCTGCCAGCATTCCGGCGATTTCCCCCAGGGCGAGGACGCGCTCCGCGGGGCCAAGGACAGCAAGTGTCGGGGCGGCGCGGAAGTGGCGAGCGGCGGCACGCTGGATGTCCTCCGGCGTGATAGCGTTAAGCCTCGCCACGGTCTCCTGGGTCGGAATGACCCGACCGAACACTTGGAGCTGGCGCGCGAGCTGCTCGGTACGGCTGCCGGTGCTTTCCAGCGACATCAACAGGCTGGCCTTTACCTGGGCGCGGGCGCGGGCCAGCTCGGGTTCCGTTACCTCGCGCTGGATCTTGTGCAGCTCGTCGAGCGTGACAGGGACCACTTCCTCGGCCTCGCTTTCGCCGGTGCCGGCGTAAATGCCGAACAGGCCGCCATCCATGAACGGTGAGCTGAAGGAATAGATCGAGTAAACCAGGCCGCGCTTTTCGCGAATTTCCTGGAACAGGCGCGAAGACATTCCGCCACCGAGCACGGTCGCCAGAAGGAGCGTGGCGTAATAATCCGGGTCGGCGTAGCCGACCGAGGGGAAGCCCAGGACGACGTGCACCTGATCGAGATCGCGGGCTTCGCGGTATTCGCCGCCATGATAGCGAGCGGGCAGCACAGGCGAGGTCTGCCTGGCCGGCAGATCGCCGAAGTGCCGCTGCACCAGCTCCAGGATGTTGTCATGCTCCAGATTGCCGGCGGCGGCGATCACCAAATTATCGGCGGCGTAATGCTTGCGCAGATAGTTGGTTAGGGTGGCGCGGGGCATATCGCGAATGCGGGCCTCGGTGCCCAGGACGGGGCGTCCGAGTGGTTGGGCGGGGTAGGCTGATTCCTGGAAATGGTCGAAAATGATGTCGTCCGGGGTATCGTTTGCCTGGCCAATTTCCTGCAGGATCACGCCGCGTTCTCGCTCCAGCTCTTCAGGCTCGAAGGTAGGATGGGTGAGGATATCGCCGATGATGTCGGCCGCGAGCGGCGTGTCCTCCTTCAGGACCTTCACGTAGAATGCGGTCTGTTCGCGCGCGGTATAAGCGTTCAGGTGGCCCCCGACGTTTTCGATCTCCTCCGCGATCTGGGCGGCGGTACGGCGCTCGGTCCCCTTGAAGGCCATATGCTCCAGGAAATGCGAGACGCCGTTTTCCTGCTCGACCTCGTGGCGGGAGCCGGCGGCGATATAGGCGCCGAGTGAAACGGTCTCGACCCGGTCCATCCGCTCCGTAACGACGGTCAGGCCGGAGGGAAAACGGGTCAGGCGGATAGCGTCGGACACGGGTGAAATGCTCCTGGTCGAAGTCGCTTGTTTGCCGCTGATCATATTGGCGCGGCAAGGGGTTAGCAGGAGGTGGAGGTCACATCCTGATAGGCGAGAGCGGCGGCGGCCAAGTCCTCGAGCGCGCTGCCAACCGACTTGAACAGCGTGATTTCGGCCTCGGTACGTCGTCCGGTGATCTGGCCTTTGCAGAGCATGGCAAGATCGCCTGCTATGTCTTGGCGCGAGAGGATGCCGCTGGCAAGGGGTTGGATCAGGTCGCCGGCTTCGGCCAGGGCGGCTTCGGTGTCGATGAACACCATGGCGCGGCGGATCGCGGTGTCGTCGGTCTCGCGCATCGCAGGGGTGAAGCCGCCGACCAGGTCGAGATGGACGCCGGAACGGAGCCATTCGCCTTGGATCAGTGGGGTGCGCGAGAGAGTGGCGCAAGTGATGATGTCGGCCTGGGCGGTGGCAGCCGCGAGGTCGGGGGCGGGTGTCGCGTTGAAGCCGCAGGTTCGCAGGGCGCTGGCGAGGCGCTGGGCGCCTCCCGGGCGGTGGTTCCAGACCGTGACGTCGCGGATGGGGCGGATGGTGGCGTAGGCCGCCGGCAGCAGGCTGGCGATATGGCCGGCGCCGACCACGAGGAGGTTGGCGGCATCGGCTCGGGCGAGGAATGAGGCGGCGAGCGCGGAGGCCGCTGCGGTGCGTCGGCCGGTGATTTCGGTGCCGTCGATCAAGGCGAGATGACGGCCGGTCTGGGCGTCGGCCAGCAGGTAGCTGGAGGAGACGGCGGGGGATTGGTTGGGGAAGACGGTAACGAGCTTGACCCCGAGGAAGCCACCAGGGCGCCACGCGGGCATCAACAGAAGCGAAGCGGTGGAGGTGTCCGGCTGGGGAAGGTCGTGACGGTGCCGAAGGGGGGTTTGCGCACCGGCGACGAAAGCCCCGCGGAGGGCGGGAATCAGGCGGGGGAAGCTGAGGCTGGCGCGGGTCTGTTCGGGGGAGAGGACGAGCATAGGGGCGGCATTAGGCTCGCATTCAGGTTTGATCGCTACCATAATAAACGATGCAAGGAGGGGCTGATGTCGGATACCGTGGACCTGCGGCTGCTAGGAAAGATGGTATCGCGGCTGCAGTCCACCGTGGAGGATGTGCGGCAGGAGTACGCCAGTCTGCGCGCTAGCGTGGACGCGATGCACACTACGATGCATACGCGATTTCAGGAGTTCAACGTGCGCATGAGCAGCCTGGAGCTGGCGCAAATGAAGCTGGCGGCAAGCGTTGACAACGCGCTTAGCAAGATCGACCGGCTTGAAGTCGAGGTTGAGGAGATCAAAGCGGGTCAGGATCACCTGCGATCTGACATAGGGCAAGTGAACTCCAAGCTCGATGCTATTCTCGCCCGGCTAGGGGAGCGTTGACGCGGCCGAGGCGTTACGCCGGGCGAAGGCGCGAAGCTGGGCCTGGACTTCGCGGAGGTCGTTGGCAACTGTGGTGAAGCGTTCCGCACGCGTGGGGAGGTCTGAGAGGCGGGCGGGCAAAGCCGGGCGAATGCCGGTCGCGCGTTCCACTGCGTCGGGGAACTTGGCCGGATATGCGGTTGCAATTGCAACGACAGGCGTGGCGCGGTCACGTAGCGTGCGGGCGGCAGCGAGGCCGATCGCGGTGTGCGGGTCGGCGATGTAGTTGGAAGCGCGGAACCAGTGGGCGATTTCGGTTTCGGTGCCGGAGTCGTGAAGGCGAAAGCCGCGGAAGATTTCGCGCGCGGCGTTCCAGGCAGTGTCGGGGATCTCCATACTGCCGGTCTCGCGGAAGCGCTGCATGGTTTGCGCGGTGGCGCGCGGGTCGCGGTTCAGCAGCTCGAAGAGCAGGCGCTCGAAGTTGGAGCTGATTTGGATGTCCATGCTGGGTGAGAGGGTCGGCTGCACGGGGCGGATGGACATATCGTTGGCATCGAAAAAACGCGCGAGGATGTCGTTGCGGTTGGAGGCGACAATCAGGCGGGCGATGGGCAGACCCATGCGGCGTGCCACCCAGGCGGCGAGCATGTTTCCGAAGTTGCCGCTGGGGACGCTGAAGGCGACCTCGCGGTCCGGTGCGCCGAGGGCGAGGGCAGCGGCGGCGTAATACGGGATTTGCGCGGCGATGCGCGCCCAGTTGATGGAGTTGACGGCTGAGAGGTTGAGTTCGCGGCGAAACCGCGCGTCGGCGAACATGCCTTTCAGCAGGTCCTGGCAGTCGTCGAACGTGCCCTGGATCGCGAGGTTCAGCACATTCGGGGCAAGCACGGTGGTCATCTGCCGACGCTGGATCTCGCTGGTGCGGCCGAGCGGATGCAGGATGGCGATATGCGCGCGATCGCGGCCGGCGAATGCCTCGATAGCGGCTGAGCCGGTGTCGCCTGATGTTGCGCCAACGATGGTGATGCGCTGATCGCGCTCGGCCAGGACATGCTGGAATAGGCGGCCAAGCACCTGCATGGCCATGTCCTTGAATGCGAGGGTAGGGCCGTGGAACAGCTCCTGGACGAACAGATTGGTATCGAGCTGGATCAGCGGCGCCACGGCAGCATGGCCAAAGCCGGCGTAAGCGTCACGGCAGATGGCTTCCAGGGTCGGTGGGGGGATGGCATCGCCGACGAAGGGGGCCATAACGCGGGCGGCCAGCGCGGGGTAGGGCAGAGCGCGCAGGGCGCGCCACTCAGTCGCGGAGATGGTGGGCCAGGTTTCCGGGACATAGAGGCCGCCGTCCTCGGCCAGGCCGGCGAGCAGGACGCCGGTGAAGTCGAGAGCGGGGGCGGAGCCGCGGGTTGAGACGTAGCGCATGGTGGGGTTCCATGCCCCGTGCGGCGGGGTTGGCGCAACCTCAACGAAAGTCCGCCGACCCTGGTCAGCTTGATCACCTGGTGGCTCTGGTGTTGGGACCGTTGGTTCGTGGGCAAGCGAAAAGAGACCTTAGCTCGACTTTGGCCATTTTTGCTTAGAGGGAGCGGCGGTCAGGTGAATACGACATCCTCCATGATCCCGCCGTCGAGCGCGGCGCGATAGATGGCGGATGCGAATCGCGGGTCATCGCCAACGCGTTTCGGATCGGCGTGCCGGCAAGCGAGGACATCAGTCAAAACATCCTCAAGCATCGAGCGATCGACGGGCACGATGACCCCGCTGGTGATGGCGAATTGATCCACGTCACACAGGCGACTGGCAAAGCACATACCGGCTGTGCCACTCACCTCCAGACCCTCATCGATCAGCCATGCCTCCGCTTGGCGGAGCAGGTCGCTGACCACCAGGCCACACGCGTCATGTCGGCGGTCGATCCGCCAGATCGAGAACCGTGCACGGCACATCGCCTCAAGCATGACGATCTCATCCGAATCAGGCGACAGTTGTGCGGCTTTGGCATAGCGATCGATAGGGCGGCTCCGACCTTCCCGTGCGGTGTAGATTGCCAGGTCGAACACCAGTATCAGCTCTTCCTCACTGTTGGCGATCAGCGTTTGACCAGCCATCAATCCCAGACGTCTCGCGTGTTCCACAATGGCCGGCCGAGCAAGACACTTCAGGGCAGCACTGTGATGGTGCATCCCGATCGCGCGTAGGTGGCGATAGCGGCGCAGCACGTCCTCTCGCTTCATATAGCTCGCTCCCTTCGCTGGTCTCGTCCTTCATCGGCCGCAACACCATGCAGCTGTGGTGTCGAGTTCCGTCATCGCGGCTTCAGCGGCGTTGAATTCGAATGTGATCGACCGGTGGATTCGCCGCCGACTCGGCGCCGGCGAGTCTCTCCCCGGATGTCGATTTGGGGAATGGATGACGGGTACAGCTTCGTGCCGGCTGGTGCCAACAAGACTGGCCGCCTGGATGCAGCCGTTCGAGGCGGCGTTTACCACGCCGACCTGGCAGCACGTTCTGGTGCTGATCGTCGGCGCTATCCTCACGCCAGGACGGCGCACCGTCGCCGCCGCTCTGCGGGTCGTCGGGCTCGACCAAGACCCACACTTCACCAACTACCACCGGGTGCTGAACCGTAACCAGTGGTCAAGCCGTTGGATCGCGCGTTGTCTGCTGCGGCTGTTGGTCGACGCCTTTGTGCCAACCGGCCCGGTCGTCATCGGTCTCGACGACACACTCGAACGGCGCTGGGGCGCTAAAATAAAAGCCCGCGGCATCTATCGCGATCCGGTACGCTCATCCGAGAGCCACTTCGTCAAAGCCAGCGGTCTACGATGGCTGTCGCTCATGCTGCTGCCGCAGATCCGCTGGGCTGGGCGTGTCTGGGCCCTGCCGTTCCTGACCGTGCTGGCCCCATCTGAGCGCTACGCACGCGAGCAGCGGCGGCGACACAAGAAGCTGACCGATTGGGGTCGACAGATGCTGCTGCAGGCAGCGCGCTGGTTGCCGGAGCGGCGCATCATCGCGGTCACCGACAGCAGCTTTGCTGCCATCGAACTGCTTAACGGTGTGCGCCGCTGGGTCTGCATGATCACCCGCCTGCGCCTCGACGCCCGACTGTTCGACCCGCCACCGCACCGCCGGCGCGGCACCATGGGACGGCCACGCGTAGTCGGCAAGCGGCAGCCAACCCTTGCCCAACGTCTCGACAGTCGCAAGACCCGCTGGCGGCGCTACCGGGTCACCGGCTGGTATGGTCGCGGTGAACGCCTCGTCGAGATCGTGTCCGGTACGGCGGTCTGGTATCATCCCGGCCGCCTCGTTCCCATTCGCTATGTGCTGGTTCGCGACGTCGCCGATGAACTCAAGCCACAGGCCTTCCTGTGCACGGATCTCGATGCCGACCCACTGGACATCCTGCGCTGGTTCGTCCGGCGGTGGTCAATCGAGGTCACTTTCGCTGAGGTCCGCCGGCACCTCGGTGTGGAGACCCAGCGCCAATGGTCCGACCCAGCTATCGCACGAACCACTCCGGCGCTCCTCGGGCTGTTCTCACTGATCACGCTCTGGGTCTACGAACTCTATGGCACGCAGCCACCAACGCCACGATGCGCAAGCTGGTACCGCAAACCCCTGCCGACCTTCAGCGACGCACTGGCACTGATCCGTCGCGAGCTGTGGACGGGAGGTAATTTACAAAAGTCGAGTCAAATACAAGATGTTGATAAATTCTCTCCGACGACCTTCAACAGCTTGATAAACGTGGCCTGCTACGCAGCATAAACGGCCAAAGTCGAGCTTAGAAATCGCGAAACATCAAAACCGGGGGGGCAGCGCGCGACAAGCTCCACATCGTGATCGCCCGGCCGCCGCGCCGATGCTGGTTCGGAAGCATTCAAGCGGAGGCCGGCTGTTGTTCCCGGTCCCACAGAATGGAGGACCTCCTAGGATGCGCATCATCGGATATCTGACGTTCTCGCTCGTTGCTGCCACTGCCCTCACGGGCGGTCCCGCATTCGCGAACATCTGCCAAGCTGGCAAATTGACTTGTGCCACCACTATGCCGGTCGGCGGATATTGCGAGTGCGCCACTCGTGGTACGACTGAGGGAGGCACCGTGGTGACTCAGCAGGAGTCACGCCGCTCTCGGCAGCCGCTGAACTCAACAACAGGGGGCTGCGGCGCACAGCCCAACGGGCCAGGGTGCCGCTAATCGCTCCGCCTCGTCGTTCAGGAATGCGTAGGCTTGGCTGATAGAGCCCGCCATCGCGCCCGTCTCATACGCATCGAGCGTCTTGCGCCATTCCAGTGCCCCCACCATCGGGGCGTCGCTCTGACCCGGCTGGCGGGCGCGCTCAAGCTTTTTTCAAACCAAGCAAGGGCAGAGTGCTGACGAGCGAGTGCGACACGGTAGTCGCGGCTCTGTAGGGTCTGGATCAGGATTTTGTACGCAGTGCCCAGCGGAGGGGAGGTAGCAGGGACGTCATGGCGTAGTAGGTCCGCCCCGCACCTCTAGCCATCTCATGTCCGCCATGAACCTAATAATGACCCCACCCGGTTTGACCCCACCTGTTGAGGGCAAATCTCTTGGAAAACCAGAAGATTGCGCACCTTGTGGTCCTTGTGCTGGAGAACCGTTCGTTCGACAACATTCTAGGGTGGCTGTATCCGGACCGTGACGACTTCGATGGGCTGACCGGGACGGAAGCGAACCCGCTGACCGCGCCGGACGGCAGCGTGACACAGATAGGCGTGTGGAACTCCAATGATGTCACCGCGGAAGCGGCCTGCATGCCCGATCCCGATCCGGGCGAGTTGTTCGACGACATCAACATGCAGATTTTTGGGTTGCATGGCCGGCCGGGTGACCGACCGACGATGTCCGGCTTTGTGGATAACTACGCGCGGCGCGTTCCGCCGCCTAAGGATGTGCGGCAGATCATGCATTGCTTCACGCCGGAGCAGGTGCCGGTGCTGAGCGAACTGGCGCGGGCGTTTGGGGTGAGCGATCGGTGGTTTGCCTCGGCGCCGTGTCAGACCTGGCCGAACCGGCTTTTTCTACATACCGGGACGGCTGGCGGGCGGGTGGACAATTTCGCGATCCCGGTGCCGTTCTTTCTGCCGACGGTGTTCCGGACGCTACGGCGGCATCGCCGAAAATGGCGAGTGTATTTTCATGACCTGCCGCAGACGGCGGCGCTGACGAATGTGTGGCACAGGCTATGGCGTAACTTTCGGCTGTTCGACGAGTTCGTGGCCGATGCGGAGGCAGGAGGCTGCCGACGTATAGTTTCATCGAGCCGCGGTATTATACCAGCATGGTTTCCGGCGATCCTCCGAATGATGAGCATCCGCCACACAACATGGTGTATGGCGAGCAGCTAATCGCGGCGACGTATAATGCGGTGCGTGCGGGGCCTCGGTGGGACCGCACGTTGCTGGTGATAACTTATGACGAGCATGGCGGCTGCTATGACCACGTGCCTCCGCCGGCGGCAGTTTCGCCCGGGCCGCCCTATCCGGATGGTTTCCGTTTTGACCGGTTCGGGGTGCGGGTGCCGACCGTGCTGATTTCACCGTGGATTCCGGCGGGCAGCGTGGTGCGGCCGCCGGAGGGTGGGCCTCCGTTCGACCATACCAGCGTGATTGCGACCTTGCACCGGGCGTTTAATCTGGGGCCGGAGCCGACGCCGCGAGTTGAGGCCGCACCGGATTTGCTGGGCGCGCTGAGCCTGCCGCGGCCGGACAATCAGGGGCCGGAGTGGATTGATGTTTCGGAATTTCGCGCGGAGGAGGAGGAACTTCGGTATCTGCGCTCGTTGGGGCATAACAATCATCAGCGGCGACTGCGGCATCCGGCCTCGCTGGTCCCGGGGCTGGCTGCGCGGACGGCGGCGCATGTGCATCGGAAGGCGGGCCGGTTCAGGGGGAGGATAGATGGTTAGGTTGGTAGTTCCATATGCAGTGATGTTGGCGGCAAGCGTGGCACCTTCTGTGCAGCCGCGGGCGCAGGGGTTACAGGTGCATTTTACCTGGCGCGGTGTTCCCGAGTGCAGCAATGTCTCGCCGCCGTTCGTGGTGGAGGGGGTACCGCAGGGGACGGAAACGATCCGGTTCACGCTGCATGACCTGCAGGCGCCGCATTATCCGCATGGTGGTGGGACGGTGCACTATGCGGGATCCCCGCTGATCCCGAAGGGGGCGTTACATGATTATAAAGGCCCATGTCCGCCACCGGCGATGCACCATGTATATCGCTGGACGGTGCAGGCCCTGGGGGCCGGGGGGCAGGTGCTGGCGGTGCAGGATGTGACATTGCCGTATCCGCCGTTATGATGGCGCCAACCGGCGCCTAGGGGAGGAGTAATATGCCACCAAGCGTCTTCGCGACGCCTCCAGTCCATCGCGATGCCTCGGCCACTCCGGCCTATGCCTGGGCCCTGGTGGCGATGCTGTGGGCGGTTTCATTCTGCAACTACGCTGACCGCAGCGTCCTGTCGGCGGTGATGCCGCAGATTCGGACCGAGTTCGCGCTAAGCCTGCCGCAGCTTGGGCTGCTCAGCTCCGCCTTCCTCTGGGTCTACGCGATTGCCGCCAGTCCTGCTGGCTACATCGGCGACCGGTTCAGCCGCAAGAAGGTGATCGTAGCCGGGCTTGTAGCGTGGAGCATCGTCACGTTCCTCAGCCCGCTCGCTGGCTCGTTCGCGGTGTTCCTGCTGCTGCGGGCGCTGACCGAACTCGGAGAAGCTAGCTATTACCCCACGGGTACCGCGCTGATCAGCGATTATCACGGTCCGGAAACACGCAGCCGCGCGCTCGCCATTCACCAGACGGCGGTATTCGCCGGCGGCGGGATCGGCACGCTCATCGCTGCTGCTTTGGCACAGCATTATCAGTGGCGAATGCCGTTTTACGTCTACGGGGCGATCGGCGTGGTACTCGCGCTCGTACTGGCCGGTCTGATGCGCGATACGCCGCCGGCGGTGAAGCGCCAGGCGCAGAAGGGTGGAAGCTTCGCGTTCGCGCTGCGCCGCCGCTCGGCTCTGATGTTGTTTCTTGTGTTCTTTTTTGCCACCTCCGTGAGCTACGGGGTTACGATCTGGGCGCCCACCTTCTTTCACAATGAGCTTCATTTCAACCTGACCGCGGCGGCGTTCTATGGCGCACTGACGATCAATCTGGCTGGCTTCATCGCCGTGCTGTGCAGCGGCGCGATTGCCGACTGGGCCGCGCAGCGGGTTCGCATGGGCCGGTTTTACGTGCTGTCCTGCGGATTATTGCTCGCATTCCTGTTTCTGTTGCCATTCGGGCTGTTGCGCAACCCGAATCTGCTCGGCCTCTGTCTCCTGCTCTCTGGTTTCTGCAAGGGACTATTCGACGGATCGATCTATGCCGCGATGCACGACGTTGTGCCGCCCGCGGCGCGGGCCTCGGCGGTCGGGTTGATGACGACGGTGGGCTTCGCCGGCGCCGGGCTGTCGCCGCTGCTGATCGGGGCGCTCGGCGAGACCGTCGGCTTGGGCGCTGCCTTTTCGCTCATCGCGGTGCTTTATATCGCGGCCGTGCTGCTCCTGGTTGTCAGCCATAGCATCGTGGTCGCCGACATGGACGACACAGACCGCATAGTGGCCGAGATGGGTGGACTTGAGGAGCAAATGGCATGAGCAACGAACTTACTTCGCGCGCGCAGGCAATTCTACGCACGAATGACCGCGGCGGCTACACGGTTCCGACCAGCTCCGGATTGTATCCGGCGCAGTGGAACTGGGATTCCTGCCTCGTCGCCCTGGGCTTCGCACAATACGATATGGCGCGTGCCTGGCAAGAGGTGGAGACGCTGTTCTCCGGTCAGTGGAAGAACGGGATGGTACCCTCGATCCTGTTCCACGGCGATGACAGCACATACTTCCCCAATACCAAAATCTGGCAATGCGGCGACGCGGTACCGTCTTCAGGAATAACGCAACCGGGCGTCGCGGCTACTGTCGTGCGCTACCTGTTTGAACGGACCGACCCCGCGGAAGCCAAACGTCAGCTCGCGCGCCTGGCACCAAAACTGCTGGCCTCTCACCGCTGGTTCTATGCGGCGCGCGATCCGGACGGAACCGGTCTGGTGTCGATTATCCATCCGTGGGAGAGCGGGATGGACAACAGCCCGATCTGGGACGAGGCGCTCGCTGATGTGCCCCCCGGTCCGTCTGTTGCGCATCTGCGCAAGGACACGGGTTTCGCCGAAGCAAGTGTGCGCCCGACCGGGCCGGAGTACGACCGCTACATCAATCTCGTCGTAAGTTTTCGCGAAGCGGGCTATGACCCCGGTAAGATTTGGCGGAACGCACCGTTCCTGGTCGCTGATATCGGCTTTAACGCCATCTTGCAGCGCGCCAATCAGGACCTTCTGCACCTGTTGCGGTCCCTGGAAGATACCGCGGCGGCGGACGAGGTGGCCCGCATGATCCAGAGGACTGCAGCGGCGCTTGAGGCGCGGTGGTTGGAGCAGGAGGGCATTTATCGGTCGCGTAACACGAGGCGGAGCGTGGATATCGCGAAGCCGGGTATCGGCTGTCTGCTGCCGCTTTATGCCGATGCCGGCACGCTGGCGCGGCATCCGGCCCTGGGCACGCGGCTGGAGGAATGGCTGAACAAGGTCTCCTTCGGGGTCCCAAGCTTTGAGCCGGGTCGTCCGGAGTTCGAGCCCCGGCGGTATTGGCGCGGCCCGGTGTGGCTGGTTGTGAACTGGATGCTGATTGACGGTCTGCGCCAAAACGGCGCCTTCGCTCTCGCAGAGCGCATCCGCCGCGACAGTCTGGCGCTGGTGGAGCGAAGCGCGTTCGGCGAGTATTTCGACCCGCTGACCGGTGAGGCGCTCGGCGGCACCGAGTTCTCCTGGACCGCTGCGATGTATTTGCTTCTTCACAGCCTAGCGGGAGAAATCGATTGCGTTCGTGACTACTCCTAGGAGATGCTGGACCGGCCCGTGGTCGGCATCGTCAATACCGCCCTCCTCCACTACGTATCCGGCAGGTTCAACCGAACCAGTAGCCGCGGCGAGGCCACCTACGGCACGGACTCGATCAGTACCTCCGGATACCCCAGCGACGCCCAAAACGCGCACTGATGGGCTTCGGCAAAATTGCTTTCAACGGTAATCGGTGTTGCCAACGACAGCACCTGGTGCGCCTCGTTGAACGCCGGCCAATGCGCCAGATCCTCGTCATCGGATCCCTCGGCGCCCCAGCGATTAGGGTCACCCGTGCCAGCGAAGGTCGTCCAGTACGCGATCACCTCATCAGACAACCGCCGATCGACACCGGTCAGCTTCTGCCCTGCCCCGTTGTGTCCGAACACATAAGCCAACTCGGCCGTATGCGTATTCCCCAGCACGATCCCGGACGGGTTCGGCGTCGGCACGGGAAACGGGAAGTTCTGCACCGGGTTCGGTTGGTTGAATTCATAGCCGAACACCCGCACCGAGTTGGACAGCAGCGTGCGCACGTTGTCGGTGGGGCAGGCAAAGAACGAGTCGGTCTCGATCGCCGCGAGCGCCTGAGCCGGTGTGCCATAAGTGGCGATCGGGTAATGCTGTTCGATTGACGCGGCATTCGCGCCAAAATCCGCCGAGAGCGTGTTATCGTAGTCGGTCGCAGTCAGTTCCCGCCCGGCCGCGTTGATCGCCACGGTGATGAAATATGTCCCCTCCTCGCCGGTGGTTCCCGCAATCACCGGCACGTGGTTGAATTTCCCGCTTGCCAACAGCTTCGTTGGCTGATCGGGCACAATCACGCCGTCGATGATCGGACCGCCGTTTACCCCACCTTGCTCAAGCGCCAGGAAACTCTGCACCGGTAACGCACGCAGACACGCCGCGACGTCGGTGGCGTTCGGGCAAAGTGCGCTGACCACCGGTGCGTACAGTTGCTCCGCCTGCGCCAGCGAGACAGAGGCGCCGTCATCGCTGCTCTCCACGATCGCGCGCTGGAACAGGCCGGCGCTGCCGGGCGATACCAGATGATAAAGCATGGAGATACCACCGGAGGATTGGCCGAAGATGGTGACGTTATGCGGATCCCCGCCGAACTGCGCGATGTTGTCCTGCACCCATTTTAATGCCAGTTGCTGATCCTCAATTCCGTAATTGCCGGCTGTCCCATTGACCTCCAGCGCCTTGGCCGGCAGGAAACCAAGGAAGCTAAGCCGGTAATTGATGGTGACGACCACCACGCCGCTAAGCTTGGCGATGTCAGTTCCGGTATAATCCGGGCCGCCAGGTGTCACGCCACCGTTTCCAGAGTTGAAGGTGCCACCGTGAACAAACACCATCACTGGGCGGCGGCCGTGCAATCTACCCTCATCCTCTCCGGCACCCTGATCGTCGACGGAAAGCGGCGCAAACACGTTCAGAAACAGACAGTCTTCGTTGGTGCTGGCGGAATTGAGCCGGTTGGTCTGTGGGCATGGACTGCCGAATTGAGTGGCCTGCAACGGCGTGGACCACGGAGCATGCGGCTGCGGCGCGCTGAAGCGGAGATCACCGACCGGCGGCGCGGCATAGGGGATGCCGAGAAACTCCGCGATCCCATCGTTCCGCAATCCGATAACCACCCCGGCATCGGTCTGCACCGCCAGGCCGTCCGCTGAAAGCGCTATCACCGGGAGCGTCAGGAGAGCAGCGGCGGCAAGCACTAAGGTTCGCACTGCACCCTGGAGCGGTCTTCTGGTTACCCCGCGATTACGCATGTGATGTCCCTCTCCAGCCGACGCGCGACGGTTATTGGTAGGCTAACCTCCATCGCGCTGCTCAATCAACCTGTATCACGCATCATTGCGAGGAGCGAAGCGGAGCAATCCATGCGCCGGACCTCGATCCGAGGCCGACTTTGAGTAGATAGGGGCGCAGAACTAGCGAGACTACCCGAGTACCGCGGATCAATGAATTGAGCTCCTGGAAGACCAAAAAATTCGCATTTCTCGACGTGACAGGAAAAGTACGCAACTATACCCGGACCAAGTACTTAGCAGTCCGGAAAGTTAAATTAGAACGAAGCTGGTCGGTGCCGAAGATTTCGACCAGGCGATGTGTTCCTCCCTGGATGATGCTGCCGTTGGTGTAAGTATGGCCAGACCATGAGATGCCAGCAGCTATAGCTCCTTCCTCGCGGATCGAGCGGCAATGCCATGCCAAAGAGGCTCGAATACCGCTTACTGTGAACGCAGTGACTATACGCCTACGCTTGTCCAAAGCGCCTTTTGATACCACGTAGCCCCGCCGCGCTTTGCCAGACCCGGGCCAGCCAGCCGTTAAGACCGTTCAAGCCAAGAGCGGCCGCGATCCACCCCCAATTGTCCCTAACCATTGTAAATAGAGACCAATGGGTCTCGACCACGGCCGTAAATTCTCTGTAGCGAGACGCCATAACAGACATCCTAGCCGGATTCTGAACGCCTCCCTAACAAAAACATACCGGAAGCGGTTACACCTCCACAGAGCCTCGATGAAGCCGGTGTAGCCGCCTCTGACCTGGCCCGCCAATCTATCCAACAACGATATCCTTGCCCGCCCGTTTCAGCTCGAGCCCACCCCGCGACCATTCTTCTGACCCACTGACCACTGACCACTGACCACTGAACCGGTGCTACCCTCCTCCCATGCCCGACGAAAAAACCCATGGCCTCGCCCGCAACACCGCCAACTACGGCGATCGCGCTTTTTCCCTCTACCTTCGCCGATCTTTCGCCAAATCGATGGGCTACTCCCAGGAAATGCTGGACCGGCCCGTGGTCGGCATCGTCAACACCGCCTCCGACTACAATAACTGCCATCGCACCGTCCCCGAGCTGATCGAAGCCGCCAAACGCGGCGTCCTGGCCGCCGGAGGCCTCCCCCTCGCCTTCCCCACTATCTCGCTGAACGAGCCGTCTCTCTCGCCTACCAGCATGCACTACCGGAACCTGGCGGCTCTTGATACGGAAGCCATGCTGACCGCACAGCCGATGGACGCCGCCATTCTCGTCGGCGGCTGCGACAAGACCGTTCCCGCCCAGCTCATGGCCGCCGCCTCGGCGAACATCCCCTGTGTCCAGCTCGTGACCGGCCCGATGCTGGCCACGCAATTCCAGGGGGAGCGCCTGTCCGCGTGCACCGATTGCCGCCGGGTACCTGGGCGCAGTCCCGGGCTGGCCGCGTGTCCGCGGAGCGCATCAGCGAGATCGAGGGGCGTCTTGCGATGACGGCGGGCACCTGCGGGGTTATGGGCACCGCCAGCACCATGGCCTGCATCGCCGCCACGCTGGGCATAATGCCGCTCGAAGCCGCTTCCATCCCTGCCGTCCATGCCGACCGCCTGCGAGCTGCAGAGCAGGCCGGGGCGATCGCGATGGAGCTGATCCGCCGGCCTATCCGGCCGGCCGATATCATTACCGAGCATGCGGTGGAGAACGCGCTGCGCGTGCTCCTCGCCCTGGGCGGGTCCACGAACGCGCTGATTCACCTGACGGCCATTGCCGGCCGCCGTGGCATCGAAGTCAGCCTCTCGCGTCTCAACCAGCTCTCGGACAGCACCCCGGTACTGGTCGATCTGAAACCCACCGGCGAAGGCTACATGGAGGACTTCCACGCCGCGGGAGGCCTCCCCGCCCTGCTCTGGGAGCTGCGCGACCACCTGCATCTTGGCGCAATCGACACTTCCGGGGTTGTTTTGGCTGGCCGGCTGACTGAGCCCGCCTTCGTGGACCGCCGCTACATCAAATCCCGGGAGGAACCTGTTTCTCCGGCCGGCGGCCTCGTCGCCCTGTTCGGCTCGCTGGCGCCTCGGGGCGCCATCCTCAAGCGGAGCGCTGCTACCCCGGTCCTGTTCGAAACCGAGGCCCGCGCCGTTGTCTTTGATGGCCTGGCGGATCTCGCGAACCGCATCGACGATCCTACGCTGGAAGTGACCGAAAAAGACGCCCTGGTCCTGAAGAACGCCGGGCCGCTGACCCCAGCCGGAATGCCGGAAGCCGGCTATCTGCCAATCCCCAGGAAACTCGCCCAAGCGGGCGTCAAGGACATGCTTCGCCTCAGTGATTGCCGCATGTCCGGTACCGCGTTTGGCACTATCATTCTGCACATCACCCCGGAAGCCGCGGCCGGAGGCCCGCTCGCCCTCATTGAAACCAACGATCGCATCCGTCTTTCGGTCAAGGACCGCAGCCTTGACCTGCTTGTCCCGGAAGACGAACTCGGCCGGCGCCGTAATCGGTGGCGGCCACCGGAGAAGCCGGCCCGCGGCTGGGATCGGATCGTGGCCGACCAGGTGCTTCAGGCCGACCAAGGTTGCGACCTGGCGGTGCTCACTGCCGCAGGTGTGCGGGCATAAGGATTTCATACAGAGAGCCGGCGAGAATAGACCGAGCGAGGCCAAGCTATATAATTCCTATGTGATTTCGGTATGAGCGTGTCCCAATGGCTGTTACCACCTTCGAAGTCGATGCCGGCACGGCGGAGCTGATTGCGAGCTTACGTGGGACATTCGACGTCAAGTCGAATGCCGCAGTCATTCGCAAAGCTTTGGCGCTGGCCAATGTGGTGCCTCGGGCTAGCGCTATTGCGGGGTGGAGGACGGGTGCGGCATTCCAGCCATTTACGGCAATTTCCGCGGCATCTCTTCTTGACAAGCCGGCCATAGCGCGGGATCCGAATCGACCGGTATCGAAAACGTAAGTGGAAAGGACCGTGGGATGTGGCTGAACAAATATTGCCGTTTGGCACTTTTCGGATTACCTCTGGTGTTTTTACCCTATACCGTTTCCGCTGGCCAAGTACGGGTCTATGTTACCGACAGCCTCGGCGATCGCGTTGAGGCGATCGACCCGGCGACCAATACGGTCGTGCAGGTGATTGATGGCATTGCGATGCCGCACGGCATCAATTTCTCTCCTGATGGTAGCCGGATATATGTGAGCAGCGAATCCAACAACATGCTGGACATCGTCGATCGGATCCACGGAAAGATCATCGACGAGGTGCTGCTCAGCGGTCATCCCAACAACATCGCTGTGACCAAAGATGGTAGGCAGGTACTGGTGGCCATCAACGAGGGTCACGGTGCGCTCGACGTGGTCGATATTGCCGCTCGCAGACTTGTAAAAAGCATTCCGGTCAATGGACCGCTGCACAATGTCTATGTCACTCCCGACGGCAGATACGCCGTAGCCGGCTCTATCCCGGGGCAGATGCTCACGGTAATCGATCTGCAAACCGAGCAGCCTATTTGGGAAGTGCGGTTCGATGCAGGCGTCCGACCGATGGCGATTGAGACCAACTCCGACGGCTCGACGAAGCGCATCTTCGTCGAGCTTTCGAAGTTCCATGGCTTCGCGATCGTGGATTTTGCAACGCGGAAGGAAGTAGCGCGGATCAGGTTACCGGATCTATCGTCTGGCTTCGGAAACGCTGAGGGACGCGAAATCACGCCGTGTCACGGCATCGCCGTCGCGCCAGACGGAAAGACCCTGTGGGTCAATAGTATCGTTGCCAATGCGGTCTTCGCGTATTCCCTCCCCGATCTTCGGTTGCTCGGCGATGTCCGGCTTCCCGTGTACCAGAATGCCGGGCAACCACCCACCGGTGCTAGGCCAAACTGGATCTCGTTCACACCAGACAGCAAGCGTGTCTTCATTTCCAATTCAGCTCTCAATTCCGTGTCTGTGTTAGATGCAGCCACGATGAAGCAAGTCGCTGTCATACCGGTTGGCCGGACACCAAAACGCAGCAACACGCTCGCGCTACGTTAGGGCTTTTTAAGGTCTCGGCCCCCCTCTCGTCGCCACTACCCGGACCCCCCCTCTCCTCGCCGCCAGTCTAGGTATTTTTGCTGTTGAAGTACTTCTTGCGATGATTGCGGGACTTTTCGGCATCTCGCTGGAGAATATCAAAGAGATTATGGTTATTGTGTTCGGTCCTACGGCGGCATGGCTTGGATCCGTCATGCGCCTCTACCTCGGCACGAAATCCACCGAAGGCACCCGCTCCTCCCCCTCGTCAGCTACATCCATCACGCGAGGGTGCCGCGCCGAGGCCGCCATGAAAGCTTCATCTTCACTGCCGCAACCGCACCGTGAACCGCTCGTCTCTCTACCGGTTTAACGAAGGAATGAAGCGAATGAGCGGCGTAACCGCTTCCGCCGCAACGGGACCCCATCTGCTCCGCCAGTTGGACGAGTGCTCGTCGTGCTGTTCCTGATCATCCACGGAATCAGCTACTTCTTCACCGAGTTCGGTCCCAACTCCACGACCTTCATCAACCCGGCCGAGCTCTTCCCGGTAGAGGCCCGCACCACGGGCCACGGCATCGCCTCCGCCGCCGGCAAGGTCGGCGGCTTCGTCGGCGTCTTCCTGTTCCCCATCTTCATGCACTGGGGCGGCCTGCATCTGGCAGAAGGCGTTGCCGCATTGGTCAGCTTGGTCGGCCTCGCCGTGACGATTTTCATGCTGCCGGAGACCAAGGGCCTCAGCCTCGAGGAGCTGAGCGGCGAGCACGCGGTCGGTCTCGGTCCAATAGCGAACAGTCAGGGGAGTTCGTAGATTTTGAGACTATCCTCAATGCCCCGGAGGATTTGCCGCTGGGGAACGGGCGATACACCGGCCTTCTCGAGTAGCTCTGCTGTCGCTTGATGATCGACCACCGATCCTGTCGCATAGATTGCCTGCGAGGAGGCGAGGTTCTGTACACGTGAGGCAATGTTGACGGTTTGGCCAAAATAGTCCTGACGCTCATTCAGCATAACGGCGAGGCAAGGTCCCTCATGGATGCCGATCTTAAGCAGAAGATCATCGTTACGCCTCCGCTCCTCATTGAGGTGGCGCATGGCCTCACGCATTCGCAGCGCTGCAGCGACGGCCCGGTTCGGCGTCGGGAAGGTCGCCATCACCGCGTCTCCGATCGTCTTCACCACTGCACCCGTCTCAGCGCCGACGATATCGGTCAGCACCCCGAAATGCGCGCGCACCAAATCATAGGCAACTAAGTCACCCACCTGATCGTAAAGTGCTGTAGAGCCCTTAAGGTCTGTGAACAGGAACGTAAGGCTGGTGATCTTGAGCCGCTGTTCGACGTCGAGCGTATCTGCGTGATAAATGTCACGGAAGGTTTGATTGCTGAGCAGCCGCTTCGCCGAGACGAACGGCCTTCGCCGGGAAAGTAGCTGCTCGAGTTCCGGTCCCGAGATCCAAACGCTCGGTAACGCGCGGGTATTCTCGCGGTTCTCGACGTTGAGCCGGACTGGCCCTGGGTGAAGCGTTGCCACCGCGGGCGGTGCTGCGCTCCTGTCAAGCAGTATCGCAAGGTTCTGCCGCTCGCGTGTGGCCTCACCTTTTACCTCGATAAACTGCGCGCAGTGTGTCACCGGATCGAACACGATCGCCAGCCCCAAAGGTAGCGCGAGAGACAGAATCGCCTTGTCGCCGGGCGGCAGCTCGACAGTCTCGAGCGTCACCTCTTCCATCACCCTGGCAAAGGTCTCCTTTGGGGGCAGATCTACCCCCGAACTCCAGAAGATCTGCCGATAGTAGTCCAGGGGCGGAAGTGTCTCGGGATGGTGGGCAGCAATCACGCGCAGCCGTGGATTCACGGTGAACGTCACTTCAACGACCTCGTCGAGGACGGGCTCGTAGCCGGCTGCACAAAACGCACAGCGATATTCTGGTCGAGTAACAGTCTTAAGGGTTGTATTCGTATTGAGGACGCCGCCGCAGGCGGTGCAGAGAATGTTCCAGTGGAGATCAAACAGCCCTAGCCGGGTCGCATGCAGCAAGCCCGCAATGGCCCGTTCTTCGTCAAGGTTTGAACAGCGTGCAAAATCGATCGCGTTGATGCGACAGAGCGCATGGTCGGGTGCCTCCCGGGCCAGCTGCTCGATCGCGTCAACCACGTCTGCATGAGCGGCTTGCCGCAGCGCCGCGAACAGAGCCAGGGTTTCACTCATGCCTTTGAAGATAGGACGCGATAGGCTTCCCGAAAAGGGTCTCGGGCTGGCCGCCCTAGGCTTGGTCCCGTCAGCCCTCGTTCCATCGCGTCAACTCCGCCAAACGCTTCCCGAAGGATAAAGATGGGCCCGTAGGGACTCCTCCTTCAGAGCGGCGCTGTAGCCGGGAGCCTGAGGGGGCATGTAACGGCCATTGCGAATAATGACCGGATCTACGAAGTGCTCGTGGAGGTGATCCACATATTCGATGATCCGGTTTTCCAGTGAGCCGGAAACGGCGATGTAGTCAAAGATTGACAAATGCTGGACCAGCTCGCACAGGCCGACCCCGCCCGCATGTGGACACACCGGCACATTGAATTTGGCTGCGAGCAGCAATACTGCGACGACTTCGTTCACGCCCCCAAGTCGGCAAGCGTCGATCTGGCAGAAATCCAGCGCTTTGGCCTGGAAAAACTGCTTGAACATTGTCCGGTTTTGGCAGTGCTCGCCGGTGGCCACCCCTATCCCAAGTGGTCGCAGCGTTGCGGCAATACGCGCATGCCCTAAGACGTCATCAGGACTCACCGGCTCCTCGATCCACCAAGGATGGAATTCGGCAAGGCGCTGCATGTTGGCGATCGCCTCATCAACTTCCCACACCTGGTTCGCGTCCATCATCAGGAACCGCGTCTCGCCGATCTCGTCGCGGATTATGCGGGCGCGGTGTAGGTCGGCTTCCAAGCTAGCCCCGACTTTTTGCTTGAAGTGCGTCCAACCTTTCTCAACGCCGTCCCGGCAGAGCTGACGCAGTTTATCCTCGCTGTAGCCAAGCCAGCCAGCCGAAGTGGTATAGGCAGGAAATCCGTGGGTTAGCATCTCCTGTTCCCGCACCTTGCGACCGGGTAACTGGTTCGAAAGAAGCGCCCTCGCCTCCTCCGGCGTGATCGCATCTTTAATGTGGCGGAAATCGATGCAGCGCACGATCTCTTCGGGTGCCATGTCGGCGAGCAGTTTCCACACCGGCTTACGTTCCACTTTCGCCCACAGGTCCCAGATGCCGTTTACGATCGCTGCTGTTGCGAGATGAATCGCGCCTTTTTCTGGACCGATCCAGCGCAACTGGCTGTCGCCTGCGAGCACGCGCCAGAACCGGCCCATGTCCGCCGTGATCCCCTCGAGCGTTTGGCCGACCACCAGCGGCGCAAGCGACTCGATGGCCCGCGCGCAAATTTCATTTCCACGACCAGTGGTGAAGGTCATGCCATGGCCAACCAGCCCATCCCCGGCATCGGTCACGATCAAAGCATAGGCCGCCGAATAGTCCGGCGCGGCGTTCATGGCATCAGAACCGTCCAGGTTACGCGACGTCGGAAACCGCACGTCGTGCGCGGTGATGCGGGTGATGCGTCGTGACATACGTCCTTCCCTCCCCTCGTCAGCAGCTAAGGTTAAGCTCGAAGAACGCGGCCAGAAAGCGCCGGTTGGGGGAACGTAAATGAAATACCCGTTGGACGAAAGGCGGCTGCCGCCAGACGGGTTTGCTGCGGCGGAGCCGCCATCAATTCTCATATCCTTGTAAACGATTAGGAGACCGGTGCCGCACAAACGCTTTCGACGCAGGGCAAAGCCCGCCCCTCCTTGACGCCCCCTCCTCCCCCCGCAACAGTCCCCGCCCAACACCCCAGGGGAGGAAAACCATGCGCGCCATCAATATCTCACGCCGCACCGCCATCGCCTCGGCCGGCATCCTCGCTGCGGGCGTCCGCCCCGGCTGCGCCGCCGGCCCGCGCCTTGCTTACCTCACCCCCGGCCTCGACCTTCCCTTCTGGCGCATTCTTGCCAAGGGCATCGACGACGAAGCCAAGGCGGCCGGCGGCTCCTCCACCGCCTATGACAGCCACAACAGCGCCCAGACACAAATTCAGAACGCCCAGGACGCCATCGCCCGCCGCGTGGACGGCATCATCATCTCCCCCACCGACAGCTCGACTGCGCCCGCCGTTCTCGCGGCCGCCAAACGAGCCAACATCCCAGTGGTCATTGCCGATATCGGCACGACCTCCGGCGAATACGTCTCGTTCATTATCTCCGATAACTACCAGGGCGCTTACGGCGTACGTGAGACATTCGACGTGAAGTCGAACGCCGCGGTCACTCGCAAAGCGTTAGCCCTGGCTAATGTCGCCAGGCAGCAGGCGGGGCCTGATCACGCGGTCAACATTAGCTCTAGCGACCCTCGGAGGCCGCCCGTGAAGGTCTCTCTTGCCGAGTGAACAACTCAATTGCGCCCTCGGCGCTCTTCAGCCGCTCGGTCCGGTAGCCGTTGCGGTATCCCCTGCCAGGCACCGCACCACGGGCATAGCAATCACGGCCCAGCGTGTCGCTCACCTCGCCTTCTAATGCCTCCTCGATGATCAGCCGGGCTGCCAACCGCAGCAGTTCCGAACAACGTCAGCCGATTCGCCGTTCATCAGCACCTTCAACCGCTCGCGTCTCCGCTCGCTTGCCGAGTATTCTCTCCATCGGGGTGCTCCTTCGCTGAGGGCCGGTCGCCAAACCAGACCTCGTTGATTCGCCAATCAAACGAGACTCCAACCTTTTCCCAGCAAATCTACGACTTCTCCCCCTGCGGAGAAGCGTGCCGCGGCCGACGCCCAGCCACGGCGGAAGCTGCCCTTTTCCCAGGGCTTCGCCCGCCGCGATCTGCTCATTCGGCTGATCGGCGCCAGTGCGGCCTGGTTCCTGATAGATTTCGCCTACTACGGCAATACCGTCAGCAGTCCGCGCGTGCCGGCCGCGATCCAGCCAGACAACTCGCTGATCTGGCACGTCGTCACGCAGCTCGTCGTATTCGCGGTTGCCGCCGTCCCGGGCTACTTTGTCGCGGCCTGGCTCATGGACCGGATGGGCCGAAAGGCAATTCAAAACCTCGGCTTCCTCATGATGGCGCTCGCCTTCGGCCTGATGGCGATCATTCCGGGCGTCGAGGAGCTCGTCGTGCTGTTCCTGATCATTTACGGCATCAGCTACTTCTTCACCGAGTTCGGTCCCAACTCCACGACCTTCATCTACCCGGCCGAGCTCTTCCCGGTAGAGGCCCGCACCACGGGCCACGGCATCGCCTCCGCCGCCGGCAAGGTCGGCGGCTTCGTCGGCGTCTTCTTGTTCCCCATCTTCATGCACTGGGGCGGCCTGCATCTGGCAGAAGGCGTTGCCGCATTGGTCAGCTTGGTCGGCCTCGCCGTGACGATTTTCATGCTGCCGGAGACCAAGGGCCTCAGCCTCGAGGAGCTGAGCGGCGCCTCGGCCCAGAGCACAATGATACCCGCCGCGCGCTAACTAATCCGCAGTGCTGACCCTCTCCAGGCCGGCAAGGAGACTCGATGCCGCGAAGCAAGCACATTGAGAGGACTCTATGCGCCAAGGACCAAACCACAGTGCACAAGGCCCTCCGCCAGGCGCTTGGTGTCGGCTACGGCCGGCGCATCGCTTTCCGGGTCGAGGATGGCCAGGTCACTATCCATGCTCTGCCCCAGGAAGATGGCGCTGATCCCGCCCTGCGTTTCCTTGGCACCGATTGAGGGGGAGGAAAGCGTCTAAATCCAGCGGCCCAGGTCGGGCTGGAGTGGGTGCCGTACCTGGAAGAGCTTGTGTGCAAGATCAGGGCCGCGCCGGAAGGGTCTCCCTGGCGTCTCCCTGGCGAAAGATGGTGTGCCGGGGCTAGTCTCCTGCCAGTTCAGGGCTGCCGTTCAAGACAATGAAACCAGGGGAGGCGATGATGCGGCGAAGGTTGCTGATTGCTTCGCTGTTGCTGGCCTTTCCGCCGCGTCAGGTGCTTGCCGATGATGCAGTGAGGCCGCTCGAGTCGAAGGAGTTTTTGTCCTGGTCCCTCGACCCCTATGAGCACGCGCTCCTGCGCGAGGTGTTGGAGCGGACGCGACCCGATTACGGCCCTTATGAGGAGCAGCCGTTCACTGAAACAATCTCGGACGCGCGGGCCATCGAGCTGGCAATCGAAGGGCGCCTGGTGAACATCCTGGCGGCAGGCGTCGGACAGCCGCTCCCCGAGCAGGAGATGATCCCCGTGCCATTCCCGATCGACAAGGGGCTGCTGGGCTGGCGGGTCTCTCTGATCGACCGGCGCAACCAGGATCGGCTCTCCCGTGTCAACAACATCGAGGAGTTACGCCATTTCCGTGTCGGCCAGGGAAGCGATTGGACTGATGTCCGCATCTACGAATTCAACAGGATCCCGGTCGAAACGACATCGAACTTTAAGTCGCTGTTCCTGATGCTCCTGCACGGCCGGTTCGATCTGTTCCCGCGCGGACTCTCGGAGATCGCCGAGGAGCTCGCGGCCTACGGCAAACGCTATCCTGATCTCGCGATCGAGCAGCACCTCCTGCTTCATTACCCGTTGTGCGACGCTTACTACGTCAGCCGGTCCGCCCCCCACCTGGCGGCACGCCTCACCGCCGGGCTCGAGCGCATGGTTGCCGACGGCAGCTTCGACGCCTTGTTTGCCAAGTACTGCGGAAAGCTCCTGGCTGACCTGAATGTCCGCCAACGGGTCGTGATCAACCTAACCTGTCTTATTCATCGCATAGCAGGGATTCGTCGGCGGGTGTCGCGTAAGGTGGTGATTGTGACTTACGAATTGGGTGCCTGACGCCATCCGAATCGCAATCTCACCGGTGCCACACCCGCCATGCACGAGGATACGACCGAGCCGTTCGCATTGCCAGCCGTTGCAGGCAAGAAAGTCACCGCGGCATTCGATGGCGGACGGATCACGTCAGATGGCGGCGTCATCTTGCTGGCGCGGGCGGAACGACGTCTGGGCATCTGTAATCGACTGGCGGCGGAGATTGCCGATCATCGCGATCCAGGCCGGATCGTGCATCAGCTGAGTGACATCCTGCGTGCGCGCATTCTGGCGATCGCCTGCGGCTACGAGGACGCCGACGACCTCGATCACCTGCGCCGCGACCCGGCCTTCAAACTGGCTTGCGGCAAGCTGCCCGCCAGCGGCCGCGATTTGTGCTCGCAGCCGACCATGTCGCGGTGGGAGAACGCCCCCAGCCTGCGCGAGATCATCCGAATGATGCGGGCGATGATTGGCCTCTACTGCGCCAGCTATGCAGTGCCGCCAGAGGCGGTCACGCTTGATATCGACGACACCGTGGACGTGGTGCATGGATATCAGCAGCTGTCGTTGTTCAATGCCCATTACAACGAGCGCTGCTTTCTACCGATCCATATCTATGACACTGCCACGGCGCGGCCGGTGGCGGTGCTGCTGCGGCCCGGCAAAACCCCATCGGGGAAGGAAGTCCGCCGTCACCTGCGGCGCCTGCTGCGCGAGATCAGACGGCATTGGCCGAACACGCGCATCACCATCCGCGGTGACAGCCATTACGGCCGACCAGAGGTGATGGACTGGTGCGAAGCGGAGGGTATTCGCTACGTCTTCGGCCTGTCCGGCAACGACGTGCTGCACCGCCTGGTCGAGCCGGCAGACTGACGACGTTCGTGTCCGTCGCGCCGAAGCCAATTCCCCGCTGCTGCGGCGCTACACCGAAACACAGTATCGGGCCAAATCCTGGTCGCGTTCGCGTCGTATCGCGGCCCGCATCGAGGCGTCCACTCTCGGCCTCGACATCCGCTTCGTGGTCAGCAACATCACCACGGGCAGCGCTGAGTGGCTGTATGATACGCTTTATTGTGAGCGCGGCCAGGCGGAAAACCTGATCAAACTTCACAAGAGCCAACTTGCCTCCGACCGCACCTCATGTCGGGCACCGCTTGCCAATCAGATGCGGCTCATCCTTCACACCGCAGCTTATTGGCTGTTACTCAACGTGCGCGACGGCATCCCCAAGGCACACGCGCTGACCACCGCCGAGTTCACCACCATTCGGCTGCGGCTGATGAAGGTCGCTGCACGGGTAATCGAGACCGCTTCCCGTGTGCGCGTCGCTTTCGCTGCCTCCTGCCCTGAGGCAGCATTGTTCCGCGACCTCGCCCACAGCTTGGTGCCGGCCGCTCCATAGACCGCGGGGCAGGCGCCCCGTCGAACCCGTTTCCCATCAACCCCAACCAACAATCCGGTCCGATCGCGATGAAACAGGCGCAACGGCCGAGGCTGCCCGAATTCGCGGCGGTGCAACTCAGCCATTTTTCACAGCGCTTGGTGAATAGGAGCGGCTAAAGAACCCGTTGCTGCCGGCGTGGGTGCCGATCGAGCGCAAGGAGCTGTGGTTCGATCCGGGGCGGCTACCTTAGCCAGGATGGGAGGGGAGAATGAACCGGAATGTCGCCCCTTGGGGCTCATTCGCGCTCGCCCATATGCGTCCGCCATGGGCCTCGATGATCGACCGGCAGATAGAAAGCCCCATCCCCAGGCCGCCGGGTTTGGTGGTGTAGAAGGCATTGAACAAGTGCTCGAGGGTCGCCGGCGGCAGTCCGGGTCCTGAATCCCGCACTTCGACCAGCACGCCATCCGGCTCGATATGCGTGCTGATCAGCAGGTCTCGCAACTGATTGCTTGTCTCGCTCATGGCTTCGGCGGCGTTCATGATCAGGTTCAGAATCACCTGCTGCAACTGAACCCGGTCGCCTGGAACGAGCGGCAAGCCGTCACCGAGCTGCGTCCGCACCGAGATCCCGTTCTTCACCAGCTCGCTGCGAGCCAGGGCAACGACCTCGAGGATCATTTTATTGACCTCCACGGGGGCGATCCGGGGCGGCGCTCTTTTGAGGAGACCACGGATCCGGCCGATGACATCACCGGCGCGGTTTCCATTCTCGACGATACGACCCAGCGCCTGCCGCACCTCCTCCAGATCCGGCGTCCGACGAGCCAACCAGCGCAGGGCGGCCTGGGCGTTGGTGATCGTAGCAGCGATGGGCTGGTTCACCTCATGGGCGATCGAGGCGGTAAGCTGCCCCATTGTCGCGACGCGGTTGGCGTGTTCCAGTTCCATCTGGACCTCGCGGTAGCGCCGCTCACTCTCGCGCAGTTTCTCCTCCGCTTGCTTGCGCTCGGTGATATGCCGCCCGACGCCACGGTAGCCGATAAAGCGCCCTGCCTTGTCAAACACCGGTAGCCCCGAGACGGACACGTAGCGCTTGCTGCCGTCAGGCATAGGCCGCGCGAGCTCGAAATCGCGGAACGGCAGGTGGGCATCGAGCGTCTCCCGGTGCTTGCGCCAGGCTTCTTCGTCAGGCTCCAGGTAGGGCGCTTCCCAGCGCGTCTTACCAATCTCGGAGCCTGGCGCCGGCGCGTCGGCCAGACCTTCGGCAAACTCCTGACGGATGAAGCGATGCTCCGCATCGCTCTCCCAGTACACGTCGAAGGAGAATTGCATGAGGGTGCGAAAGCGCTCCTCGCTCTCCCGCAGGGCCTCCTCAGCGCGCTTGCGCTCGGTCAGGTCGATGACAAAGGCGACGCCTTGGCTCTCGCTGTCTTCGAAGTTCGCCGCACCGACCAGGACCGGCACACGGCTGCCATCTTTCCGGAAATACTCTTTCTCGATCGGGCTCCGTAAGCCGGTAAGTTTATGCTGTTGTATCCACTGTACGTCGCGCTCATGCCAGTCTGGCGGGGTCAGCTTCGTCCAGCTCAGGGGGCCTGCGGCGAGATCGTCGCGGTCGTATCCTATGATGCGCAGGAACGCGTCATTGGCCTCAAGAATCTGGCCGTCGAAATCCCAGATAAAGATGCCGAGGATGTTGGCGTCAACCAGGCGGCGGATCTGAGCTTCCCGCTCCCGCAGGATGGCCTCTGTCAGGCGGCGGGCTGCGACATCCCGGGCAAGCTGGTCGTTAACGTCATGAAGACTGCGATAGGAGACCTGCAGTTCGTCGGAGAGCGCGTTAAACGCGTCCACCACTCGCTGCAATTCGTCGGGTTGGCGAGGGGCAGTACGCTGCAGCAGTAGCGGCGGAGGTGGAGCGTCGATCCTATAGCTGTCAACGAAGGACGCGATTGCGAAGAGATGTCGCGTAACAAGACGATGAAAAATATAGATAAGGAATAGCGCTACTACAAACGTCTCCGCTCCTTCCCTAATCAGGATCCTCCAGGCCGTTGCGAGCAGTCCCTTATAAACTCCCCTCAGCGTCGCCTCGACATAGAGCGTGCCTATCAGTTGCTCGGTGCCGCCGATTTTGTAATAGAGTGGATACTTGCGCGTGATAACAGAGTGCTGAGAATGTTCGCCGACGGCTACGACCAGGGGGGTCGCGTCCTCGGTCACTTCGCGGACCTCGACCTCCTGAATGTCGGGGAGGCTACGTATCCCCTGGAGTTGCAACCGTAGCTGGTTCTTGTCCAGATTCCAGAGCCCCTCCGCAAGACTGCCGGGATAACTGCGACTGATCAGTTCTAGGTGCTGTTCGATGACGCCGACATCCCGACGATAATCGAGATAGAGCTGCACGAGGGTGAGGATCAAAGTGACACATAAACTGAACAGGACCACGTTGGCCAGCAGCCGGAGTCCCGCGCTGTGGCGCATGCCAGCCATCGGTTGCGGGCGGCGCCTTTGGCGCAATCTGGCTGTTTCGTGGTGTTCGGCGCCGGAACTGCTGTCCGCGACCACCCTGCACTCCCTTGCTCTAGCCGCGCGAGCCACGCCAACCGGACGCGCGAACTACGTGGCTGACACAGTCTCGCACCGGGCACGGCGGGCACCACCGCGGGGAAAAATGCTGGCGTCGCAGCCCGGTCTGATCAGCGCCTGACCGAACGAGATTGCTTCGTCGCTGCGCTCCTCGCAATGACACCGTGGGCGCGCCATTTGTGCAGCAGCATATGGGTCTTTAGCCTGAAAATGCCCTCGCGGCTGTGCGTGGGGGTTTCAGAGCAATTCAGCGAGGAGGCGCCAGCGGCAGACGGGGCTGGCGGAAACCCGCCGGAGCCTTGGACCGCATTGCTCGCCGCAGCCCAGGCTCCCGAAGCGATACAGCGGTTCGAGGCCGTGGGAAGCCAGTCGGAATAACCTCCAGGTCCTTGACGCTCCCTCCCTCCCCCGCAACAGTCCCGCCCCAACAATACCCCCGGGAGGAAACCCATGCGCAACTTCTCACGCCGCACCGTCATCACCTCAACCGGCATCCTCGCCGCCGGCATCCGCCCCGGCTTCGCGGCCGGGCCGCGCCTCGCCTACCTCACCCCCGGCCTCGACCTCCCCTTCTGGCGCATTCTCGCCAAGGGTATCGACGACGAGGCCAAGGCCGCCGGCGGCTCCTCGACCGCCTACGACAGCCACAACAGCGCCCAGACCCAGATTACGAACGCTCAGGACGCCATCGCGCGCCGGGTCGATGGCATCATCATCTCCCCCACCGACAGCTCAACTGCGCCCGCCGTTCTCGCGGCCGCTAAACGAGCCAACATCCCAGTGGTCATTGCCGATATCGGCACGACCTCCGGCGAATACGTCTCGTTTATTATTTCCGATAACTACCAGGGCGCGTACGGCATCGGTCAGGCGCTGGCCAACGCAATGAAGGCCAAGGGCTGGCAGACCGGCACGGTGGGCTTGGTTACCATTTCGCTTGCCCGGAACAACGGCAAGGCGCGCACCACCGGTTTCAGGAAGGCCATGAGCGAGGCTGGCATCAAGGAGGCGGCGTTATCTCAGATGCAGAGCTACACCTCTGACGAGACTTTCAGGTTCGTCCAGGACATGATCACCGCCCACCCGGACCTGCGTGGCCTGTTCATCGAGACGGACCAACCGACGCTTGGGGCCCTCCGGGCGCTTCAGGCAGCCCGCAAGCAGAACTCGGTCCTGGTGGCGGCATTCGATGGCATCCCCGAGTTCGTCAAGCTGATCGAGGATCACCAAATCGTCGGCTCCGGCATGCAGCAGCCCTACCTGATGGGGCAGCGCTCAGCCCAGGCGATGCTCGACCATCTCCACGGCAAGACCCCGCCAAAGCAGATCCTGGTTCCCATCGAGGTCGTCACCAGCGACAACATCAAACAAGTGCTGCCCACCATCACCAAAACCGTCTTCGGCGAGTAACCTTCTGCTCGAACTCACCGACATCTGGAAACGGTTCGGCGCGACTCTGGCCCTGACTGGAGTCGCCTTCGAGCTCGGCGCCGGCGAGGTTCACGCCCTTGTCGGCGCCAACGGGGCCGGCAAATCGACCCTCTCCCGCATCATCTCCGGTCACATCCCACCCGACCGGGGAAGGATGCTGCTGGACGGCCGGGAAATCCGCCATGCTGGCTCGCGTGAGGCGATTCGCAGTGGCATCGCGATGGTCACGCAGGAAACCTCGCTGGCCCCGGACATGACAGTGCTGGAGAACATCATGCTCCCGCGCCTCGGCATGCCCGGGCGGGTCCGCTGGCAGGCACTGCGAGAGCAGGGACGGCGGATTATTCGGGATTTGGGTGAGGAAGGGAACCTGCGGGTGGATGCGCAGGTGCGCGATCTCTCCATCGGGCAACGCCAGTTGGTGGAAATCGCCAAGGCCCTAGCCCTCGACAGCCGCATTATCATTTTCGACGAGCCGACGGCCTCACTGTCGCTGCATGAAAGCGAGCAGCTGTTCGACATCATGCGGCGGCTGGCCGCGAACGGGCATGGGCTGATTTTCGTTTCCCACCGCTTGGAGGAGATTTTCGCCGTCACCGATCGCGTGACCGTCCTGCGTGAAGGCAAAGTGGTGGCGCAGGGCGTCGGCACCGGAACGCTCACTCAGGGCGAACTGGTGCGCCTGATGGTCGGACGAGAGCTCGCGGACATCTATGCCGCGTCGGACACAGGAACCGGTGCGGAGGGACCTCCCGTGCTGGCCGTCCGGCACCTGAGCAGCCCGCCCAAGGTGAGGGATGTTTCGTTCGCGGTGAGGAAGGGCGAGATTCTGGGCCTGGCGGGACTTGTCGGCGCCGGACGGTCGGAGACGCTCGAAGCTATCTTCGGGCTCAGGGCTGCCCGTTCCGGGGACATCATGCTGGGGGACCGGCCGTTCCGTCCGGCAAGCCCGAGGGAGGCGATCCGGGCGGGCATCGGTTTTGTTCCCGAGGACCGGCGCGTCCAGGGCGTCGTGCCGGATTTCTCGGTCCGGGAGAACCTGCTGCTGGCCCATCTAGGTGAGCACCGGGGCCCGGTCCTCGGGTATGCCGAGCGGACCGAGGCCATCCGCAAGCTCCTCGATCTGCTGGAGCTTCCGGCTCACCGTCTGCTCGATGCCAATATGCTCACCTTCTCCGGTGGCATGCAGCAGAAGATCATCCTGGCACGCTGGCTGTTGCTGGAACCCAAGGTGCTGCTGCTCGACGAGCCGACCCGGGGCGTGGATATCGGGACACGGCGCAGCATCTACGCTCTGCTGCGGCGGATCGCGGCACAAGGCGTCGCTTGCGTGGTAGTCTCCTCGGATTTCGAGGAGGTTATCGGACTGGCGGACCGCGTGGTGGTGCTCAGCGATGGGGTCACCGTGACTGACATCCCGGCCGGCTTTCTGGACATCGAGAAGCTGGCAATGTTTGCGGCGCCGCGCAGTTCCGCCCAGCGGACGCACACGGTTCTGGAGTCGCTGGTGCAGACCTATGGCGGCGTGGCGTACTGGATCGCGATAAACTCGGGGCGGGTCTATTGCTTCGATCGAGTTGGCGATGACCCGGCGGCTGATCCGGGCTTCGCGGGCGGGAGCTTTCCTCTGATAGAAGCGACGGCTATCCACGATGCGCTGACCATGGCAAGCGACGGCGTGATCCACGACGGCGGACGTTCGAGCCTGCTGATGCCCATCCATGGCCGCCGCGGGCACAGCCTGGGACTTGTCGGGCTGACGATGGGGCGCGTTCCGGCAGGATTCGATCCCGTGGCGGTGCACGCGGAGATTGCCGGTGCCCTGTCCGCCCCCGCCGAGGCGGCATGAGCACCGCAATCGAGACCCCCGGTCGGCGGCCCACCCCCTACCGCCGCTTCCTTCGCCTGCTCGCCAACCAGATCGAGCTGCGGATGCTGCTGTTGATCATCGTGGTGATGGCAGGGCTATCGCTGCTGTCTCCGTACTTTCTTACGGTCAGCAATCTCTCCAACGTCATGGACCAGTCCGTCGTCACCGGCATGGTCGCGCTGGGGCAGACCCTGGTGATCCTGATCGGTGGGATCGATCTCTCGGTCGGGTCGCTGACCGGCGTGACGGGCATCGTGCTGGGCCTGATCAGCCGGGGCCACGGCCTTCTCGCCGAAGTCATTGCTTGTCTGCTCGCCGGCGGCTTCGCCGGTTTGCTCAATGGCGTGATCATCACCTACGGCCGTGTCGCGGCGTTCGTCGTGACCCTCGGGATGATGTCGATCGGCCGCAGCATGGCCTACGTGCTGAGCAATGCCAGCTCGATCACCGACCTGCCGCCCGCGATCCAGAACATCTCAAGCGGCATGGTCGCAGGCCTGCCGGTCGATTTCATCTGTCTGATCGTTCTGTATGCCCTCTGCTGGTGGTTCCTCACCTTCGCTAAGGGCGGTCGCACGCTATACGCCATCGGATCGAACGTGGAAGCTGCCCGCGTCGCCGGACTTTCCATCACGCTCTGGAGCGTGCTGGCCTACGTGATCTCCGGCGCTATGAGTGCGGTGGCCGCGATCTTCCTCGCCTCCCGCGTGTTGTCGATCGACCCGATCGGCGGGACCGGCCTGGAGCTGGATGCAATCGCTGCCGTGGTCATCGGCGGCGCCAGCCTGTTCGGTGGCCGAGGATCGATCATCGGCACCCTGGCCGGCGTATTCGTGATGGTCTTCATTCGCAACGGGTTGAATTTGCTGAACGTATCGCCCTACTGGCAGGGCACCGCCATTGGCTCGATCATTATCGCCGCGGTGCTGGTCGAGCGGCTGCTGAGCCGCACCCCGGGGCAAAGCTGATCTGCGTCATTGGTGCTTCGGGCCGCAGCGGCCTCGCGCTCTGCCGCAGCTTGCGGGGCGATGGCGTGCCGTTCGTGCCCGTGGTCCGGGACCTTTCTCGCTGGCCGGGACCGGAGGATGCCCGGCTGACGGACGTTACGGATCACCCCCGGCTGCATAGCGCGCTGGATGGCGCGAGCTGGGTCGTGAATTGTACCCATGCGCGGTACACCGGCGCGGTGCTGACGGCAGCGCCGCCAGGGGCGCGCTTTGTATTCTTGGGCAGTACGAGGAAGTTCACCCGCTGGCCCGATGCCCACGCCACGGGCGTCATCGAGGGCGAGACCGCCTTCCTCGGTTCCGGCCGCGCCGGTGTGATGCTGCACCCGACCATGATTTACGGGGTCGAGGGCGAGAACAACGTGCAACGGCTGGCGCGACTGCTGCGGTGGCTGCCCGTGGTGCCGCTGCCGGGCGGCGGGAGGGCGCTGGTGCAGCCGATCTACCAGGACGACGTCACGCGCTGCATCCGCGCTGTCCTGGCGCACTCCTGGACCGGGTCAGAGAGCATCGTCATCGCTGGGCCGGCCCCCCTGCCCTATCGGGATTTCGTGCAAGCAGTTGGCCAAGCCAGCGGCGCCGGGCGGCGGCCCGTTGTAAGCCTGCCGGGCCCAGCCCTGATGGCGCTAGCCCGGACCGGCCGCCTGATCTCAGGACTGCCCCGCGTGGAGACCGCAGAGCTACGGCGGCTTATGGAGGACAAGGCGTTCGATATCGGCCCAATGCGCCGGAAGCTCGGCGTTGAGCCAATCCCGCTGGCCGAAGGGCTTGCGCGAACTTTCGCCCCCAAGCAGTTTGCCCATCATGCCAATCATTAACCGTATTGCCGAGTTCCATCCCGAAATGACCGCCTGGCGGCGGGACTTGCATTCCCACCCCGAGATCGGACTGGAGGAGCATCGCACCAGCGCCTTCGTGCAGGGCAAATTGCGGGAATTCGGGGTGGATGAGGTCATCACCGGGCTGGCGAAAACCGGCGTGGTTGGCGTGATCCGCGGCCAAGGACAGAGCGGGCGGGCGATTGGGCTGCGCGCCGATATGGATGCCCTGCCGATCCCCGAAGCCGGCAACCAGCCCTGGAGGTCGCAAACTCCCGGCGTGATGCACGGCTGCGGCCACGACGGTCACACCGCGATGCTGCTCGGCGCGGCGAAATACCTGGCGGAGACCCGGAACTTCGGCGGCACGGTTTACGTGATCTTCCAGCCGGCGGAGGAAAACCTGGCCGGTGGCAAGATCATGGTGGAGGAAGGGCTGTTCGAGCGTTGCCCAATGGACATGATATTCGGCCTGCACAACTGGCCGGCGTTGCCGGCCGGGCAGTTCGTCTGGGGCGTCGGACCGGTCATGGCCGCGGTGGCCGATCTGGAAATTACCGTAACTGGCAAGGGCGCGCATGCGGCGCATCCGAATTCAGGGGTGGATCCTATCGTGGTCTCCAGCGCGATTGTCTCCGCACTGCAGACGATCGTGTCGCGGAGCATCGAGCCAACGGCGGCGGGCGTGGTGACGATTTCGCAGATCAACGCAGGGCATGTTTTCAACGTGATTCCCGAAACGGCGCAGATGAAAGGCACTGCCCGATGGTTCGCGGACGAGGTTGGGGACGCGCTGGAATCCGGGGTGCGCCGGCTGGCGACGGGCATTGCGGCCAGCTTCGGCGCCCGTGCCGGCGTCGAGTTCCGGCGGGCTTATCCCGCCACCGTGAATGAGCAGGAGGCGACGGCGGTGGCGGTGAAGGCGGCGGAAGCGGTGGCTGGATCGGGGCGGGTCTCGCCGATGAAGCATCCGACCATGGGCGGGGAGGATTTCGCCTACATGCTGGAGGCTAAGCCGAACTTCCTAGCCTCGAGACACGCAAGTTACTGAAGCATCTATACATTCTGTCTCGCGACCTGTGGATTACTGGCTACAGTTGACGCCGAGGAGATTGAATGCCTTCTGCTGCAGCGGTGTTGGCCTTGTGACGACGGTAAGGCGATAGTCCGGTGTGATCGCGGTGGTGATGGTGTTGCGCACTACGGTTGCCAGATCGCCGAGCAATGAACGGAAGCTATGCACCGGCAGGCCGTCCGTGGTGAGCCCTGTGGTCTGCTTGGCGATGGCAGCCGGGGAACGTTGCGCTTCCGACACTACGCTGTCTCGCAAGGCTTCGGCCGCTTCCCTATCGGCGTCATCGAACAGCATTGGCGCCAGGCAGGTCCGCATATGCATTCGAGGTAGTAGGCTAACATGCACAGGAAGACGTGGGCCCGCACGCGGTCTGCCAGCCAATGATGGACAGGCCTGATCTGCAGATCGACGGTTTTGATGCAGCGAAAGGCCCGCTCCACAAGCGCAAGCGACTTGTAGCTTCGCACGGTCGTGGTGTCATCGAGCGCGCTTTCCGGCAGGCTGGTGCGCACGACATAGACGCCATCGGTTGCTGCTTCAGCGACGATCTCGGCGGTCTTGCGGGCGAAGCTGAAGACGGTATCGGTGATCTCGATGACAAAATGCTTGCCTACCTTGTGCTTGTTGATCACCGCGCCAACCGCGAGTGCGATCCGCGCAGCGCCCCGGAGGGGATTGCGCTTGCGAGCGACCGCGATCTGGATACGGGAGAGGTCACGTTCGGTGGCGGCCAGCAGATCCTCCCGCTTGCGGGCGCGCTCGACGGCGAGATCGGGATTACGGCAAACGATCAGGCGCTCACCCGGAAATTCGGGCGCCGTGATACTGGCCAAGTCGCGCTGATCGAACAGCGAGAGTTGCAAAGCGCCGGTTTCCATCAACGCCTTGATCGCCGGCGCGCGCAGTGCCGTGATCCAGTCGAAGCCTGCCGATTTAACGTCATTGGTGATGCGTGCTTGGGTGATCATGCCACGGTCACCGACCATGACCACGTGGTCGAGATGGAACCGCCGCTTCAGCTTTTCGATCTGATTGGCAAGCGTAATCGGATCGGCGGTATCGCCCTCAAACACCTCGATGGCGATCGGACAGCCATCGGGAGCGCAGAGTAGGCCGTATATGATTTGCAGCGTGCCCTTCTTGCCGTCGCGGCTGTAGCCACGCTGGGCGAGCGGGCAGCAGCGGCCTTCCATGTAGCTTGACGAGACATCATATAACACCAGTGTGCCATCGCTGAGATGGCGCTTGGCTAAGGCTGTCTCGATGGCAGGCTGGCGTTCCAGCAGCCAGTCCAGTGCGGCATAGAGTTCGTCCTCGTCGACCTCACCGAGGCCAAGCATTTCGCCAAGGCTCGATGCAGCCGTGGCGGAGGAAAGTGCACGAGCGGTGGCGAGCTTGGATGCCGGCTCGATAATGCGCCCGATCATCAGCGCGAGGGCAAGATCACGGTATCGCTCGCGATCGCCGAGCATCCGATCAAGCCCTATCTTGCGGGCAGTCCCGAGCGCTGCTGCAACGTGCCCGTGCGGCAGACTGCGGGTGATGGTGAACGCATCCCGCTCGGCCGGAATGACAACGCCGCCTTTGAGAACACCGCGCAGGCCTTCAACGTGCTCGGCGGGCCAATCGGAGAGGTTGCAGATCGTGCGCTTACGGACCTTGCCATCCTGGCGGTAACTCTCGCGCAGCAGAATGGCGGGAGGCGAGTTCCGATTCGGAACAGCTTCGATATACATGGCAACGCATTGGCACAACACCGCCGCGAGTACAAGTCCAAATTTCCGGATTACATGGCTACGTTTGGGACCAGTCTCGTGCTTCTGTCCCTACTGTTCCTGCCACTTCACACTCTCCGAAAGAAGGAAGTTCGGGCTAAGCGAGGCGCATATCTGATGCTGGGTGGCGGCCGTGGCCCCGAGAAGCCGCAGTTGCACCACCCCAGCTACGATTTCAATGACGAGATCTTGCCGATCGGTGCGTCCTGGTGGAGTATGTTGGCGGAGCAAATAATGCCGCGCCAGGGATGACGATCGCGATTGTTATTTCGGCATATAGCCGTGCACCCACCAGACATGGCGCGTGAGCGCATCCATACTGCCAAGCCCGAGCAGCAGAACCAGCCAGAACATCGCCGCAACCGCAAAGCCGCGGGCAACGACCGGCGCTGAGGCTAGGCGCATGAAGCCGAATACGACGATCAGAACCATGAGGCCGGCCGGCAGCAGGACCACCGGCCTGTTGGGCAGTGCCATCGGCATCGCGCTGATCAGAAATTCCCCTCCGGCCAATGCCATCAACACCGCCCAGCCAACTCCCAGCAGCACAATTCGACAAATCACGACACTCTCCCGATCAGATAGATCAGCGGCCAGAGAATGAGCCAGATCACGTCAACAAAGCTCCAGTAAATCCCAACGACCTCAACCGGGGTGTGATAGGCGGCGGAAAAATCCCTGCGTCGCCCCCGCATGATGACGTAGAGGACAAGACCAATACCGATTGTCAGATGCGCGGCGTGCAGAACGGTGCCCAGCCAATAGAAGCTCCAGAACAGCTTGGCACCGCCTTCCAGCGCGCCTTTTACCTTGAAATCAGGATCAAGCACCCAGGTATGGTCGTCGAAATCGAGATGCCACTCATATCCCTTCAGGCACAGAAAGATGACGCCCAGCAGCACCACGATCCACAACATCAGGACCATGGCGCGGTCCCGGCCACTCTGAACAAGAGCGAGCGCGGTCGCATAGGCGAAGCTGCTGGTGACCAGAATGCCGGTATTAATACTGCCAATCCAAAGCTGCGCCTCCGCGCTTCCCGCATCAAATCCCGCGATGTTCCAGTAGCGGCAGTAAATCCAGGTCAGGAACAACCCTCCGAAGAACAGGCATTCCTGAGCCAGGAACAGCCATATGCCGGCAATCGCCGCATCCGCCTGGTGCTGAATGCTGGCGTACTGAAATTCCTGAGGTATCGTCAGTGCTTTGGGGGAAACTGCCGGAGCATCAGCCATGATAGCTCCGCTGCTCCAGCCGCTCCGGTTCTTTGTAGTCGTACGGGTCCCAGGTCACCACCGGGGTAGCATAGAAGTTTTTTGCCGGCGGCGGCGAAGTCGTCTGCCACTCAAGCCCGGTCGCATCCCAGGGATTGGCGTTGGCCTTGGGGCCGCGGAACAGTGACCACGGCAGATAAAACAACGGCAAAAGATAACCGAGCGCCAGTACGGAAGCACCGGCCGAGGACATTACGTTCAACACCTGATACTTCGGTGGATATGAGGCCTCGCGCCGCGGCATGCCGGTGTAGCCAAGAATGTATTGCGGCGCGAAAGTCATGTTGAAGCCGATGAAAATGATCAGCGCCGCTGCGCGACCCCACATTTCCGGATACATCCGGCCGCTTATTTTCGGCCACCAGAAATGCAGGCCGCCAAAAAACGCCGATACCATCCCACCCACCATGACGTAATGGAAATGCGCGACCACGAAATAGGTCTGGCTGAGATGCACGTCAGCCGCCAGACAGGCCAGCCACAATCCCGTCAGCCCACCGGACGTGAACAAACCGATGAAACTGATAGCATACAGCATCGGTGCATCGAAGCGGATGAACCCCTTGTGCATGGTCCCGATCCAGTTAAACACCTTGATCGCGGACGGCACGGCCACGGCATAAGACGCCAGGGAAAACACCACACTGGCGTACAAGGATTGGCCGGAGACGAACAGGTGATGCCCCCAGACGAAGAAACTAATCACCGCGATTGCGATGCTGCACCACACCACGAACTCATAGCCGAAGAGTCCCTTGTGGCAAAAGCACGGGATAATCTCGCTAACCACGCCCATGCCCGGCAGGATCATAATGTAGACGGCCGGATGAGAGTAGAACCAGAACAGGTGCTGAAACAGGATCAGATCCCCACCTAGCTGCGGGTCAAATGCCCCCACTCCGAACAGCCGCTGGAAAAATACCAACAGCATCGTCATTGCCAGGATCGGCGTAGCCAAAACATAGATCACGCTGGTCGCGTAATGTGACCAGATAAACACTGGCAACCTGTGCCACGTCATTCCCGGTGCCCGCAACGTGTGGATGGTAATGATGAAATTGAGCCCCGTCAGAATAGAGGAAAAGCCGTTGACGAAAATCGCCGTGTTGGCGAGCAAAACAAAGCCGTTACTGTAATTGGTCGATAGCGTCGGATAGAAGGTCCAGCCGACGTCCACGCCACCGACAAACAACGCGTACGACAGCACAATCCCGGAGGTTACAAACAGATACCAGCTCAGCAGATTGACCTTCGGAAACGCAAGGTCGCGTGCGCCGATCATCAGCGGGATGCAGAAATTACCAAGCGTGACCGGGATGGAGGGCACCAGAAAAAACCACACCATGACAATTCCGTGCATGGTGAACAGCCGGTTATAGGTTTCGTCTGATCGCAGCATCCCCTCTGGCACGATCAGGTTCCAGCGTATGAATGCCGCCGCTGTGCCACCAACAAAAAAGAAGATGGTGATACTGATCAGATAGAGAACCGCGATGCGCTTATGATCGGTTGTTGTCAGCCAGCCCAGCAGGCGGAAATTCTCGCCCAGGTAGCTCGTGCTGATCTCGCGGGCTTCAATCGCCGTGCTGCTCATGACCCCGTCTCCGCCCCGAGTGACTTGATATACGCCACCAGCTTCTCCAGATCAGCTTCACTTACCTTGCCGTTGAACGAAGGCATGTCCGCCCCGTAGCCGGCGACGCGTTGTTTTGCCGGAAACAGGATGCAGTCGCGAATATACTGCGCGTCGGCAATCACCACGCGACCACCGGTCAGCGCCACCGGGCTGTTGAAGACACCCTTCAGTGATGGGGAGGGCACCGGGCCATTGCCGCTGTGGCAGCCGCTGCATCCCAGCGCCATGTACAATTGCTGCCCGGCGGCAACCAGCGTTCCCGAGGTTCCGTTCTGCTCCAGCCAGCGCTGGTAGTCCGCCGGTGTCATAACCACCACATCACCACGCATCCGCGAATGTTCGGTGCCGCAGAACCGGGTGCAGAAAATGTCGTAAGTGCCGGGTGTGTCGGCGATAAACCAGATCGTCTCGTACCGGCCTGGCAGCACGTCATGGCGGATCCGAAAGGCCGGGATAGCAAAATCATGGATCACGTCTTCCGAGGTCATGATCAATTGGATTTTTTGCCCCACTGGTACATGCAAGGTGTCGATCTCGCGCTGGCCGCCCGGATGCTCTATTTTCCACATCCAGCGTTTACCGATCACCGAGATTTTCATGGCACCCGGCGGGGGTTGATATTCGTCCAGATAAACGTCTGCTCCCCAGTAGAACAGGCCGATGAATACGACGAATGTCGCAGTGGTCCAGGCGATCTCAAATCGCCAGGTGCGTTCGGCGATCGCCCCGCGGTCGATTGGACTGTTGGCGCGGTAGCGGATCATGAACGTCCATATCAGCCCGAACACCAGCAGCAGCATTCCCGCGCTGATAACGAGCAGGCAAATCATTATGTGATCGACGGTGGGGGCGAAGTTTGAAGCGACCGGGAGAAAGAAATTCATATCCGCCCCCAGCTACCGGCTGGCGGTGGTGGACCCGGGCCATCCCGGAATGCCGCTCTTCGCCAGCTTTTCCATCGCACGATCGATTGGGATGTGAACGAGGCTCTTTGATTTGTCGATCCACCCATACGTCGTCAGCCGCTGCATCTCCGCGGTGTGGAATGTCTGCCAATCATGCCGGGGATCCGGCTGCAGTGCGGGCGCGGGAAAATCGTTGGCAGTGCTAACAATGCGCTTGTCCGCCGTGGACCGCGGAAACACGCCCCAGACTACCAGGCCTACGCTGGCGACCGAGCTCATCAATAGCAGGAAGGCGAACAGGATGAAGCGGCCGGATACGTCGCGCCGCTCATGGCGTGCGTCGGGTATGTAGATATCTTCAGCCATGCTGGTGCACCCAGTTCTGGGCCAGGTTCAAACGGGGAAAGCGCAGCATGATCGCAACGGCGCAGCCGAGCACCGCCGCCATCGTGCAGCAATCGAGCCAGGACAGGCTGCGTTCCGCCGCCGGTATCACAATCCACCAGGCGCGCGGGATCTCGGCAAAGCTCAGCATGCCGGAGATCGCCAGCATGGCGCGCCGCGATCCCTGCATTTGCGGCCACAGCAACAGCAGAAACGGAACCGCGAAATGCAGCATAAAGGTGATATAAGCTACGATTCCCCAGCCACGCTGCCGATCGCGCCACGTACCACGGCGCATCGGTCGCCAGATCGGAATTCCACACGATCAAAAGCTGCATAAAAACGAAATAGCCCCACAGCACCAGAAGGCCGAGCGTGAGCTTGCCCAGGTCCTCGATCGCCCTTCGCTCGGGCCATGAGATCAACAGCGTGTAAAATGTTGCGACCGTAAGCGCCAGCAGCACCAATTCACCAGCTACTATCATGCCCCAGATGCTGGAATTGAAGTGCGGGTCGAGCGATAAAGTCGCATCGAATCCGGAGAACGTCCCGGTCAGCATCAGCATGATCAGACCGAACGGGGAAAGCCGGTGCAGCGCGCGTTCCGGGTCCGGTTGGCGCAGCGCGCGCAGAACCAGGCCGCCGAGTCCAAGCCAGAGCGCGAGATAAAGTACCCCACGGCCGCAGACGAACGGCACATTCAGATAGCGCGTGTTTCCCAGATCGCGCGCGATGTCGGGGCGCGCCCAGGGATAGAGGGCGTGCAGCTCCGGGATCAGCGGCAGGACCGCGATCACCACCAGCGGCAAACTCATCACCCCCAGGATAAGTTGCGGCCGTATCACCTCGCCCCAGCGCCCCCCGGTGATGGAGTGGATCAGCAACAAGGCCATGCAGCCGAGCGGCCAGCCGATCCAACAGGCCAGCGCAGCCAGCCAGGCGTGCGGAAACAGATGCGGCGTTACGATCCAGCCGATGATCGAACCCGCCAAGCCGACCAGGCAGATGATCCAGGCCGTCTGTTCGATGCGGTCGCGCGTCATGGCAGCCGCTTCTGCTCGGCGGGGTCCAGATCCGCGACTTGTTCATGCTGGCTGAGCTGCAGCGCCCGGATATAGGCCGCGATGGCCCAGCGGTCCGCCACCTGCACCCGGTCGGCATAGAAGTACATCACGCCATATCCATTGGTAATCACATCGAAAAAATGCTGCGATGGTGCATCGCGCAGCCGCTGCTCCTCGTAATTGGGGGGATGTGGAAAGCCGCGCTGTACCACCATGCCGTTGCCGTCTCCCAACTCCGAGTGACAGGGCGTGCAATAAATGCGAAACTGCGTCTGCCCGCGTTGCAGCAGGGCCAGCGTGACCGGCGGCACTGTTGCGGGTTTGCTTTCGAATTTGACGACCCCGCTCGGCTTCGGCGCCGGGCCCACCGCGGGAGTATACTGTTTCTGCTTGGGTTGGTTGCTCATGTCATCGCAACCGGAAAGCAGGGCGAGGGCGGCAAGGAGCAGGACTGCTCTCATGCCGGCACCTCCTCCGGCTCCGGTGAGATGTACTCGATGGAAAGCGGCTGAAAGCTTTCCAGAATGCGCCGTGCCCGCGCCAGGTCGGCGTGGTCGCTGCTGTACACGGCAATCACCCATTGATCACGCATTGCCTCACGCATGGAAGCGCACTCATCCACCGGGTCCCACAGCCGCGAGAGACGCCCGGCAATCAGATAACCAAAGAAACCAGCACTGATCGCCCACAGGATGCCCATCTCGAACGCCACTGGCACGAAAGCGGGCCAGGAGAACGGCGGCCGGCCGCCGACGTTCACCGGCCAGTTCACCACGTCTGCGTACGTCTCCAGCGCGTAAGCCGCGGCGGCCCCCAAGATGCCGGCAATGAAAATGATCAGCGGCAGTGGCGAACCGGTGCCTTTTTCGTCCTCGGCCAGTGCTTTGGGCGTGTATGTCTCAATTCTGCCCGGCGGATCTGCACGCAAACGGTCCAGCGCCTGCTCGATCGCTGTTTCGGTTGAGAATGCGGCAACCAACCCGCTCATGACTGCTTCTCTTGCAGCAGCGCCCGCATCTCAGACATCGAGATGAGCGGCACCAGGCGGACGAGAAGCAGCATTGCAAAGAAGAAAAATCCCACAGTGCCCAGCAGGGTGGAAACGTCGAACCAGCTCCCGTGGAAAAGTCCCCAGGCCGAAGGCAGATGCGTACGATGGAGACTGGTCACCACGATTTCGTAGCGTTCGCACCACATGCCCAGGATCACGCCCATGGAGACCAGCAGCATGACTACCTGGGTCATCCGCAGGCGGCGAACCCACATGAGCTGGGGCAGCAGAATGTTGAACAGGATCGTCCCCCAATAGATATACCAATAATAACCAGTGGTTCGTTCGGCGAACATAATGCGGTCCGCAAATTCGGCGCCGTACCACGTGGTGAACGCGTCCATAATGTAAGAATAGGCCAACGCAAGGCTGCTGGTAGCCATCAGCCGCCCCAGCACATCGATGTGCCGCCCGGTGATGAACTGTTCCAATCGCAATAGCCGTCTCAGCGGCAGGATCAGCATGATTACCATGGCAAAGCCGGAGAGGAACGCGCCGAAGATGAACAACGGCGGAAACTGGGTGGAATGCCATCCCACCGTGGCGGCTCCAGCAAAATCCAAGCCAACGATGCTGTGTACCGAGCACACCAGCGGTGCCATGATGGCAGCCAGCACGGCATAGGTCGCATGCCAGTGGCGCCATTGCGCGCCGGTGCCACGGAAACCCATCGCCAATACGCCATAAAAAATCTGCTTGCCGCGCGTCCTCGCGCGATCACGCAAACTGGCCCAGTCGGGGATCAGCCCCAAGTACCAGAACAGTATCGAGGCGGTCACATAAGTCAGCAGTGCATAAAAATCCCAGATCAGCGGGCTGCGCCACTGCGGCCAGTATCCCATCGTGTTGGGATACGGAAACAACCAATAGAACAGCCATGGCCGCCCGAGATGCAGAATTGGGTAGATGCCGGCGCAGGCGGCGGCGCACAAAGTCATGGATTCGGCAATCCGGTTGGTCGATGTCCGCCACTCGACCCGCATCAGGTAAAACAGGGCGGAGATGAAGGTTCCGCCGGAAGCGATCGCGATCCACCAGACATAGTTGATGATCGGGAATCCCCACATCACCGGCCAGCCCGTACCAAAAATACCGATGCCGGCATAGAACAACCAGATGATCGATCCGATCAGCACTAGCGTAAGAAACCCGGTCGGCAGCAGTGCCAGCCACCACCACAGAAACGCCCGCTCGCGCAGCGCCAGGGCGCAGATCCGATCGGTCATCGAACCCAGAGTTGGTCCCGGCAGAATGATGGGGTCGTCCAGGCGAGGCCGGGCCTTTCCGGCCATCAGCGCTTCAGGCTCAAAGGCGCTTTCGCTCACACCGAAGTCTCCGCGATCTTGGGATTGGGGTTGCGCACCAGTGCCTCGTAGGTGGTGCGCGGGTGTGTGTGCTGATCCTCCAGCAGCTCGTAATCCAAAGGACTGTCTTTGCGCTTTGCCACGTCGCTGTCCGGATTTGCTTTATCACCAAAGGTAAACGCGTGGGTCGGGCACGCCTGCTGGCAGGCGGTACGCACCTCCTGTGGCCCCACCGGACGGTTCTGCTTGTCTGCCGCGATACGCGCCGCCGCAATGCGTTGCAGGCAGTAGGTGCATTTTTCCATTACCCCGCGCCCGCGCACGGTCACGTTCGGGTTCCAGGATATCGCCGGGCGATGCTGCTCACCGCCGTAATCAAACCAATTGAAACGACGTACCTTGTACGGGCAGTTGTTGGAGCAGAACCGCGTGCCGATGCAGCGGTTGTAAATCATCACGTTCAGCCCTTCGGAATCATGCACTGTCGCCCCCACGGGGCAGACCAGCTCACACGGCGCCTTCTCGCAATGCATGCACAGCATCGGCTGAAAGAAGGTGTGCGGCTCGCTGACCGTACCCTCGTAGTAGCGGTCGATGCGCAACCAGTGCATCTCGCGCTCCCGCGCCACCTGGTCCTTGCCCACCGTGGGGATGTTGTTCTCCGCCTGGCAGGCGATCACGCACGCATTGCAGCCAATGCAGGCGTTCAGATCGACGCTCATGCCCCATTGCGCCACGCCGTAGGGATGGCGGTGATAGATCTCAGGTTCTTCCGGCTTCTTGGCGAAATCCGGACGTGCTCTGAATTCCTCCAGCGTGGCGTGCTTCACGATATCATCGATATTCGGGAAGAGCAGATTGTGGTGAATGGTGCTGACCAGCTCGTATTGCCCTTTCACCTTTTTCAGCGTCGCGGTCTGCGCCGCGCCGGTCAGCGGATAGAAGTCAAACCCTGCAGCGTGCCCCGCACCCTCTGCCACACGCCGCCCGTTGCCACACCAAGCCACCACCACGTCGGCGGCCTGTCCAGGCTGCATCCATACCGGCACGGTTAGCCGCCGGGTGGCAACATCCAACTCCACGAGGTCGCCATTCTTCACCTTCAGCCGATCGGCTATCGCTGGCGAGATGAGCAGGGGATTGTCCCAGGTAAGCTTGTTCAGCGGACGAGGCAGCTCCTGCAACCACGGATTGTTGGCGTAGCGCCCATCCCACAGCGAAGGATCGGTGCGGAACAGGATGCTGATTTCCGCCTGGTGCGAGCGGCAGAGCCGCCCGTGCCGCATCCGGCCGCAAACTTACATCCGATTTGTCGCTGCCGGTGTTCGGTACAACGCCGGAGGCCAACGCGTGGCGCCAGCCGGTTGGGAAATCAGGTTTCAGCCGGTCCTTCCAGGTGGCTTGCACCATTTCCAGCGGGGTTGGTGCAAAGCCGCTGATGAACAGCGCCACCATTTCGCTGGGCGCAATACCGCCATACAGCGGTAGTGCCTGTGGCTGAAGAATGGTGGCGGTACCGTCATGACCGCGCGCATCGTCCCAGCTTTCCCAGGAATGCGTCATCGGCGCCGACCAGGCGACCGCGGCAGAGGTTTCGTCCGGTTCACGGCTCAGCGCAAAGCTGGCTCCGACACGCTGCAACGCCTCGTTAAAGCCCAACAAGCCAGGCGCGGTGAAGGCCGGATTGCTGTCGATCACCAGCAGCGTCGTCAGGCGCCCAGCGTGCATATCGGCAACTAGCTGCGCGAGTGACTCGGCCTGCAAAGTCGGCTGGTGCGCAACCGGCTCGATCAGGTCATAGGTTTTACCGCGCCCTCCAAGCGCCTCGTTCATCGCGTGAACCAAGGCGTGCAGCTCGGCCGGCTGTTGCGGACCCGCGTGGATAAATGCGCGTCCCTGCGCGGCCTTCAGATCATCAACCAGGTGCGGCAGCCAGGGCGGTACGGAACCAGCGGAACTGCCAGACAGAATGCCGGCCGCCAGGGCGCCGACGATTTCGTGCATCGCCGCGGGTCCGGCAACAAATCGGTGATCCGCCACCGCTCCCAGCAGCATGGGCGCAGCCTCGATGGCGTACACCCTGCTCATTTTCTGCGTGCGGGTGGGATTGCGGCGTGATGCGAAATCCCGCGCGAAGCGCACCCGGCCGGGTGCCCCGTCGATAATATCGCTGTCAATCCCCAGGATTACATCCGCTGCATCCAGATGCGGCAGGAGATCCACCGCGCGCCCGTACGCGATCTGCGCGCCTTTCAGCGCGCTGTCACGATTGAATGGCTCCCATTGATGCCAACGCGCAGAAGGATAAGTCTGTAGCAGCCGATCGATCTGGGCCGACAGGGTGGGTGATGTAACGGTTCCGGTCAGCAGGCGCATACCTTCGCCTTTACTTGCGGCGATCTGTTCGCGGGCGTTGACAATCGCCGTCAGCAGATTCTGGCGATCGGATAATACCCCATGTCCCATCACCTGCATTTCGCGCGCCGGGTCGTAGAAGTTGAGTACTTCCGCCTGAGCAAATACATCCGTCGAACCCAGGCTGGACGGATGCTTGGGATTACCCTCTACCTTAATGGGCCGATCCATCTGATGGGTAACAACCGTACCGAGTGCGTAGCCCGCATGGACATGCGCCGTGGCGTAGTGATCAGGTTGCCCCGGTACGAGCCCGGGTGGGATGTGCACGGCTGGAATGAGCACGCCGGATGGTTCGCCCGACGTGCAGGCACTGATGCCGCCCATGGCGAGTGCCGCGCCAAACAGCCGCAGAATGTCGCGCCGCCCGTGTCGCGTGCCCTGGGTGCCGGCAAGCGCCTCGGCCAGCATAGGAAACTCCTGGGCGGCGCGTTCCAGAAAAGCCGGATTGCGTTCCAACTCTTCGATGCAGCGCCACTGGCGAGAGCTCATCGGTGGCACACCGAGCAGTCCAGCAGGTCGCGATTGGGAATATGATACTGCGCCATCAGGGCCTGGGGTGATGGCGTCTTCTCGCTGCGTTGCCATTCAGTGTTGTAAATCTGATCCGCCGGTCGCAACCGCGGTCCAGGATTAGCATGGCAATCGATACAGAATGTCATCTCCATGTCTCTGGCCTTGTAGGTCAGGTCCATGCGATCGATTGGACCGTGGCATTCGGAACAGCCAACTCCCTTGGCGATATGGATCGAGTGATTGAAGAACACGTAATCCGGCAGGTTGGTCACTCGATTCCAGACCAGAGGCTGGTCATTCGCCAGACTGTCGCGCACCGGCGCGAGCATTTTCGCATTGGTCCAGATCTGCGAATGGCAGGTCATGCAAACATGCGTGGGGGGCATGCTGCCCGTCGCGGCGTTTTCAATCTCGATGTGACAGAACCGGCAGTCGAGTCCCAAGCCTGCCACGTGATGCTGATGACTGAACGGCACCACCTGATCCACAAACCAATAATCGTTCCTTTTGTAATCGGTTCGTGGTGAACCCCACCACCAGGCAATCACCGCCAACGCGGAACCGGCCAATCCGATCAGGCCCAGCTTGGAAGCCAAATTCGCTCCGGGCCCGAAGATCGCTGGCATCCCACCTCACACTATCACCGCCGCGACATGAACATGGCTTACCGATTGTGGAGGACTCAAACGGGCGTGAAACGGCTCTGCCTCACCGCGATGTGCAACGGATCGCGCGCGACGGATCGGGTGAACCCTGTTCATTTCGCTCAATTGGGTTCGCGGCCAACCTCACCACCGCGCGATCACGCCGGCCACGAGCAGGAATGCGGCAAGCAGTCTGGGCTTGGTCGCGAGATTGGCACCGGGCTGGAAAGTCGCCGCCATACCGCCCCGGTTCCGAACCGGAGACCATGAAATCCACGTGGCGGCACAGTCAGACGACCCAAACGGGCGTGACTCCGATGGCAGACGCTTGTACTAAACCGAATTGTTTGGCGAACGTCTGCTGTTAACCCGGTGACAGGGGAGAGAACGAAATGGCGACGGCACCACGCCCCGTCTGGCGCGGACATCTGCGGCTGGCGCTAGTGTCCTGCCCTATTGCACTGCACACAGTCCATCGCGCGAGCGGGGAGCTACACTTCCACTATATCAACCCCGAAACAGGCAACCGCATCCGCATGGTCACGCAGGATGCCGAAACCGGCGAGGAGCTGAAGCGCGGCGACCTCGCCCGCGGCTACGAGTTCGAGAAGGACCGGTACGTTCTGCTGGATCCGGAGGATTTCGAGAAAGCACGGGTCGAGTCATCGAGCGTGATCAAGGTCGACAAATTCGTGGATGCCGCGGACATTCCGCCGATTTACTTCGACGCGAGCTACTATCTGGCGCCGGACGGCGAGGCCGGACAGGACGTCTATGTGGTCCTGCGAGAGGCAATCCGGGAAACCGGAAAGGCGGCGCTGTCGCGGGTGGTGATTGCCCGCCGGGAACGTGCCGTGGTGATCCTGCCGATGGATGGCGGGCTCGTTCTGCACACGCTGCACGACAGGCGGGAAATCTATGATTCCAAGGCGCTGTTCGGGCCTGTGTCAGGGGAAACGCCGGATCCCGAGATGGTAAGGCTGGCGGAACAGCTTATCGGACGGCAGGAGGCGGCCTTCGAGGCGGCGGATATCGAGGACCGCTACGAAGCCAGGCTGCGCGAAGTGATAGCGGCCAAGCTCAAGGGCGAAGGCATCCAGCCGGAGCCCCCGCCGTCAGAGAAACGAGGAGAAGTGATCGACCTTATGGCGGCGCTGAAGGCAAGCTTGGGCAAGGGCCAGGAGGGCGCGCGCAAGGCGCCGGCAGAGAACAGGAAGGCGCCGGCAAAGGCGGCCGCCGCAGGTCATCGGGCGTCGCGCAAGCGGGCCTGAAAAGGATGATCACGGTCGCGTGACTCACACGCATTCGTTAGCCAGATGCATTGCGCGACGCCACCGAATGCGTCACGAGCGAAATCAAGCCCGGCCGGCGATGACGGTGGGGCTGGCTGCAAGTTCAGCCGGTTAACAGATAACAGATATTGGAGAGAGGAATGGTAAAGGCTCGCAGCTTCGCCAGCGCCCTGGCGGTTAGCGCTCTGCTCGGCATGACCGGATGTTCCATGTTTGGTGGCGGCCATCAGGAGGCCGCAGCAACTCCTCCTCCGGCTCCCGCTCCAGCCCCTGCACCGACGCCGCCACCGCCGCAGAACGTCGAACTCACGCGCGGCATGGTACGGCAGGTACAGACCACGCTGAAGCATGATCACCTGTATCCGGGCCAAATCGATGGGGTGTACGGTCCGCAAACCGAGCACGGGGTGATGCAGTTCCAGCAGCAGAATAACCTGCAAGCGACTGGCAAGATCGACGTCCCGACCCTGCAGGCGATGAACCTCGGCAACCTGGCGCCGCAGGGCTCCCAGAGCTCCGGCGGAATGAGCGGAATGAGTGGCGGTGAGTCCATGGGCGGCGCGCCACCAGCCAACCCCGCTCCCGCGCCAGGCACTCCGGCCCCTGCTCCGGCGCCAGGCACTCCGGCTCCTGCGCCAGCTCCGGCTCAGCAGTAGCGGAAAAGCCACACCGGGCGCTCCAGCGGTGCCCGGTGTTTCAGTTCAGTGTTGCAGGATTACCGCATTATGACGGCGCCCGCCGGATAATTTGGTGTCTGTGAAGAATTTCAACCTCTGTCGATCTTGGCAACTGCTAGAATGGATGCACGTTGCCCGAGTCGATGATGGACAATCAAACTGCACGCCATTTACTGAACCTGGAGGGCCGTGTCGCAGCCCTTTCAGGGATTGTCGCCCTGCTTATCTGGGCTCTCCGCCAAGGGCGGACGCTGGATCCTGAGCTTGAGCGTCAGATTTACGCTCAGGCCAGTGAGGCAGCCGGTAGCCTGCCCGCGGAACTTGAGAACGGCGCCGACCGGCTGATCCTGGCGCTGCAGGCCTCAGCCGGGGCGGTCCGCTCACCGGTGAATTGATACCGGGACAGGCGGGCCGGCCTTCAGCGGCTTTGCGGCATTTTCCGCCAGTTCGCCGGCAAATCGCCACATCCTCAGTTGCGCCGCGATCATGTTTTCCATCGCGCTCCGCATAGTTTCCGTCTGCCAACGGACGAACTCAGAAGGCGTATGGCATTGGGCTAATTCCTGCGGGACATTCGCCAGGCGTTTCATCGCGCTGTCCGCCATTTCGGTTGCCAGCTTGGGCCATTGCCCGAGCGCTTCGCCGATCTGGCCATAGGATAGAGCCAGAGTGTTGGCGCAACTCATCGCATCCTCGGCAAACTGGAAGTACAGATCGGCGATACGGCCGAAGCCGTCAGACAGGCGCATGGTTTCCGCGAGGCTGCGTTCGGCCATTGGAGCTTGGGTCTGCGTGACGGCCTCGATGGCAAGGCGGATGAAGTCCTGCCCCTGATCCATCGCCAATCGCGCGGCGTGGGCCATGCCTTCAGCTGCCGCTGTCAACGTTTCGGTCCCTGCTTCATTTTCGGTCTGGTCGCGGCGCCGAGATACAGTATCCGCCATAGCTAGCCTCTCCGTTGTTGTGGGTGGCGCCACCCGCCTCGCCGATCCCCTGGCACTGACGCGCAGGCGCACCGCTCCTATACCAAAGGATAAGGGACCCGCGACGACCGCAGGAACCGAATTCGCCGGTTTCAAGTGAACGTGATTCCGCGAAGTACAATCATCCTGGTTAAGAACACATCCGGATGCGGATCATTTTTTATTTGAAGTACTCGAAATCATACACAGGAACGAATATTCTAGCGCCGCGTTTTGCATTCCGCCGATTGATACGTCTGGTAATCACATACCGAGGGCAGACGCGGACGCGCTGAAGATCCCGAAGCGGCACCCAAAGAGGTCCCGCTCTGGTTTGCTGTTTGGTGTTGCGGCGTGGAATAGATCGTGTCTGAAGCGCTATGCCCGGCATAGCCCACGCCTCCGGCCTGCCCTTGCCTGGAGGCCATCGACAATGCCGGCGCGGGGACCCGCGGCGAGATGATTCCGGCGGCGCCAAAAAAACCGCAGACCACGGCTACCGCCGCCACTCCGATCATAACAAACAATTGCCATGACACATGAAATAATTTGTTGTCCTGCTCTATGCACCATTGCTCGCAGAATTCCCGCGTGGGGTACGGCTGCTCGAACACGATATCATACACCACGTCCTGCGGCCGCCCGGGCCGCCGCCGCAGCTCCGCTATGACCCAGTCTTTGCCGCGAGCCTCCAGCGCCTTGCGCCAGGCTGTTTCTACAAACGGGTTGTCCAGCATTGCGCCCCCTGTAGCACCCGCGAGGCAACGGCGCGAGACAAAACCCGCGGCTTGCTAACGGCCCCCGTTACCGCCATCGTCCTCGTACGGAGGAAGCCTGAGTTGTCCTACGGCGCCACCCTGGCCGGGATCGCCTTCGCCAACATGCTTGGCATTATCTCACCTGGTCCGGCGTTTCTCCTGGTCAGCCGGACCGCCGCCGCCCGATCGCGCTCCGCCGGGCTTGCCACCGGGCTGGGGGTGGCCATGGCAGCCATACTCTGGGCGGCCGCCGCGACGTTTGGCGTGGCCATGGTTATGACCCGCTTTGCCATGATCTATGGCGCAATCCAGTTGGCCGGCGCCGTCTACCTCATTTGGCTCGGCCTTGCAGCCTGGCTCCATCAACCCGCCGGCACGCACTCCGGGCCCAGCCCGCCGCAGTCCCGCGCGAGCGCCGCCGCCCTCACCGGGTTTGGCCTCAGCCTCACCAACCCCAAGATCGTAATCTTCTTCAGCAGTATCTTTGTCGCGCTCATCCCGGCCGTGGCTCCACTCTGGGTCCGGTTCGCCGCGCTGGGTATTGTCGCGGCGGAGGAGGTGCTGTGGGCCGTCGCGGTGGCCTATCTGTTTTCCCGGCCCGGCATTCAAGCCGGCTATCGCCGCTTCGCCCGCAGGATCGAGCAGGTGATGGGAGCGGTGTTTATCGCGCTGGGGGCGCGCATCGCGGCACTGGCGCGGCTCTGACCCCCGTAGTGAGCTTCATAACCCCGCCCTATCTTTTTGTGCGCATGGCGCCCAGATTGCCGTGCGGAAGGTGCTGATGACGACGTCAACCGCCACGAGGTCGCTCCGACGGAGCCTCGGGTGAACCTTTCTGGCGCAGAATCCGCCGCCGGCGCGCCAGGATCGGAGATGCCTATGGGTGAAAAGCGCGCGATGCCCCCAATGCCGCTGCCGATACATCAAAGTGCATCGGCCGGAAGGCTAGAGGCGGCCATCATCGCCATTGCCGTGGTTGTTGTCGCCGCCGGGGTCATTTGCACCCTCTATTTGGCTAGTGAAGTGCTAATCCCGATTACCCTGGCGGTGCTGCTGAGCTTTCTTCTCAGCCCGTTGATGGAGCTGCTGCGCCGCCTCTGGCTGCCTCGGGTGTTCGCTGCACTTCTCGCGGTGCTGATCGCCATCGGGGTAATCCTCGCCCTGGGAGGTGTCATCGGGACTCAGATCGCCGCGCTGGTGGGACGCGTCCCGCAATATCAGACAACGATCGAGGCGAAGGTAGGTGCCCTGCAAAAGTTCATCGGGAGGGATCTCTCGGATCGCTTCAGCGGCTTGGTGCATAAGCTTGAGGGCATAGGCTTGCCCCAACAATCTCCAATCCCGCCAGCGAAACCGCCTGGGAGTCCTGGTGCCTCCGAGCAACCGGCGCAATCGAAGCCGGTTCCCGTGGTGGTCACTCAAACACCGACCTCGTCCGCCCTGGAGCTCAGCCGGCGCGTCCTGGAGCCTATCTTCGGCCCGATCGCGACGCTCGGTATCATCTTAGTCGTCGCGGTCTTCGCGCTTTTGCAGAAGGAGGATCTTCGCGACCGTCTGATTCGCCTGGCTGGATCAGGCGACATCCATCGTACCACGACGGCTCTGGACGATGCCGGACGACGGCTATCCCGCTATTTCCTTACCCAGCTTGGGATCAACTGCAGCTTTGGCGTGATCGTCGGCTTCGGGGTTCTTTTAATCGGGGTACCGAGCCCCGTTCTGTGGGGCATCCTCGGGGCATTGTTGCGGTTCGTGCCCTATATCGGCTCCTATACCGCGGCGGTCCTGCCAGTGCTGCTTGCTGCCGCGGTGGGCCAAGGCTGGAGCATGGCTCTTTGGACGCTACTGCTCTACGTCGCAACCGAGCTGGTCATGGGCAACGTGGTCGAGCCAACCGTCTATGGTCACAGCACGGGGTTGTCGCCATTCTCCGTCATTATCGCGGCGATTTTCTGGACCTGGATGTGGGGGCCGGTCGGCCTCATTCTATCGACCCCTTTGACGCTCTGCCTGGTGGTGCTGGGCCGGCACATCGAGCACCTGCAGTTCCTCGATATCATGCTCGGTGACCGGCCGCCCCTGACACCAATGGAGAATTTCTATCAGCGCATTCTGGCGGGCGATCCCGAAGAGGCCGAGGAGCAGGCCGAACGCTTTCTCGCTGAACACTCGCTATCGGCTTATTACGATGAGGTGGCGCTCGGGGGCCTCCAACTGGCGGCCGCTGATGCGAACAGAGGTGTGCTGTCTCCGGAACGGATCGACAGGATCAATCTCACCGTGATGGAGCTCCTGCGTGAGTTGGCGACCCGCGCTGATGTCGAGCGGTCGCCTGAGCAGCAGGACACCATGAGCGACGACGAAAAAAGCCCTCGGGAAGTGTCTCCCATGCTCTGCGTCGCCGGTCGCGGGCCGCTCGATGAGGCGGCGTCCGCAATGCTGGCACAGCTCCTGGAAAACCACGGCAGGAAAACAATTACAGTCCCGCATGAGGCTGTCTCACGGGCTCAGATCGCGTCCCTCAACGCGCCTGACGTGGGCCTCGTGTGCATTTCATGTCTCGATATCAGTGGGGGTCCGGCGTACCTTCGGTTTGTCGTCCGACGGGTTAAGGAGCGCCTGCCAGGCGCGGCGATACTGATCGGCTTCTGGGCGGCAAACGACCCGTTTCTGCGCAACCAAGCCGCTCGCCGAGAGATCGGCGCCGATCACTATGTGAGCTCATTGCGGGAGGCGCTAAATGCCTGCCTGAGCATTGAACAGCTTCCGGCGAAGGCAGTGCCCACTTCCCGATCAATAGTCGCGCAACTTTCCTAGCGTCACCATCAATTGAGCGCCGGTCCCAACACTTAAGTCCCACTCTTTTGTTCTGAGGCTTCCCCAAAGGAGGGCACAATGTCAGGTGAACAGCCTGAGGCGGCGGAGACGCAGCGCCAAGCAGATCAGCCGGTTCCCGCCGGGTCCGATCGGGATGTGACTCAAGCTTTAGCGCGGGTCCATGAGGCCGTTACTGACAGTGAGTTGCAGGAATCCGTTGAAGCCGCCATCGAGGCCATCAATTCGGCCCGTGGCACGCCCGTTGCGGCCGGGGGTGATCCACTTGCCCCTGTTGCCGATGCGTTAGAGGGGGCGCTCGAGGAGCTGGAACAAGGCAAAATCGCTAATCTCCTGCCAGTGATCGAGCAGGCCCAATCGGCCCTTCAACCTGAGTCGTCAGACCCCGAAGCTCCCATCGGCGATTCCGCCTGAGGCGGCCACGCCCTAAGCCGAAAGCGCCTGCGGCTCCGTCCGCAGCCGCTTCACCAGCAGCTTGTTGAGCGCATGTACGTACGCACGTGCCGAGGCGACGATGGTGTCCTGGTCGGCCCCCTGCCCGTCCACCATTTTGCCGTTCTCTTCCAGTCGCACCGTCACCTTCGCTTGCGCGTCGGTTCCCTCTGTCACCGCGCCAACCGAGAACAGCACCAGGTTGGCGTTGTGGGGAAAGATCTCCCGGATCGCTTTGAAGGTGGCATCCACCGGACCGTAGCCAGTGGCCACGGCACGTCTCACAACACCATCCACTTCCAGTTCCAGCTCCGCCTGCTGCGGCCGCTTCGACCCGGCGTGCACATCCAACGAGACAAACTGGATCCTCTCGTGGTCCCGCACGACCTCATCATCGACCAGCGCGACGATATCCTCGTCGTACACAACTTTCTTGCGGTCGGCGAGCTCCTTGAATCGCCGGAACGCCACGTTGAGCTGGTTGTCGCCGATTTCGTAGCCCATTGAGCGCAGCTTGTCGCGGAATGCCGCGCGCCCCGAGTGCTTGCCCATCACCAGGTTGGATTTCGTCCACCCCACGCTTTCCGGTGTCATGATTTCATAGGTCGCGGCGTTCTTCAGCACGCCGTCCTGGTGGATGCCGGCCTCGTGGGCGAATGCGTTCCGTCCCACAATCGCCTTGTTCGGCTGCACATCGAAGCCGGTAATGGTCGAAAGCTGCCGCGAGACCTTCAGGATGTTCCGCGTCTTGACGTTGTTTTTGTAGGGCACGCGGTCGTTGCGGGTGCGGATCGCCATGACGATTTCTTCCAGCGACGCATTTCCCGCCCGTTCGCCGATACCGTTGATGGTGGACTCCACCTGCCGCACCCCGGCTGCGATGGCCGCCAGCGTGTTCGCCACCGCGAGCCCCAGGTCGTTGTGATTATGTGACGACAGCACCACTTTTTCCGTTCCCGGAACGCGTTCCCGCAGCATGGTGAAGATGCGCAGCATGTCCTCCGGCAGCGCGTAGCCCACGGTATCGGGGATGTTGATCGTGGTCGCGCCGGCCTTGATCGCCGCCTCTACGCAGCGGCACAGGAAGTCGGGCTCGGTCCGGGTGCCGTCCTCGGCGGACCATTCGACGTCGTCGGTGTGCTGACGGGCCAGTTCCACGCTGGCGATCACAGCCTGGAGGACGTCCTCCGGCTCCATCCGCAGCTTGTATTTCATGTGCAACGGGCTGGTGGACAGGAAGCTGTGGATGCGTTTGCGCTTGGCGGGACGGACCGCCTCGGCCGCGCGGAGGATGTCTTCGCGGCCGGACCGTGCCAGGCCGCAGATGACCGGGGTGTCGTCCCGCTGCCCCAGGCTCGCCGCGATGGCCTTAACGGACTCGAAATCCCCGGGCGAGGCGATGGGGAACCCGGCCTCGATCACATCGACCCCCAGTTCCGCCAGCGCCTCGGCCATGCGGATCTTCTCGTTCAGGTTCATGGAGAACCCGGGCGACTGCTCGCCGTCGCGCAGGGTGGTATCGAAGATGATGATGCGGTCGTTGTCCAGCTTACCGAAGCTGGGGTGGTCGATGCTCATGTTTGGCGCGCTCCTTAACGGGTGTGAACCTCGGCTCTGGCTCAGGGGCTTCCGCCCCGGATAATCCCCTGGGCGGTGCCGGCGTTCAGCGACCCGGCGTGACGCTCAGGGGCGCGTAAGTCGAAGGAGCAGGCCGAAGGGGGGCAGACGCAAGGCGGCGCGCGCCACACGGCGAGCGGTGCGATAGGCCATGCATATGCCGCAGCAGAGCATGGGGGTTACATAGCGGCGTTTCGGGCGAGGGACAAGTGTTGCGGTCGCGGGCGGGGCCATTGAATAGGGCGGCGGGGTTGGGTGGAACGTATCGGGGACCTCGCTCGGCATGGCTTGGTGCCGATGGCGGGTTTCGGGGGCTGACAAGGATACCGTTGGACGATTAGGGGGATTGGACAACGTATCGTCGGCGAGTTTGGTTCGGTATGGACTCGAGCGTTGAGAGGGCGACGAGGGTCCTCTTGGGTTGTGAGGTTGCCGCGCTCGACAACCCAATTCTGAACAGCCCTTTTTTGCCGCCGGGGCAGCATTGGGCTCTGGATGAGTTCGGGGTTCCTCCGCGGCATGACGGCGGGGTGGGAGGAGCTGGCACAGCGAGCTCGTTCTACGCGTTGGTCAACAACGATTTAAGCGAGCGGGTGATAGGGCTGGCGATCAACGTACATCGCGAGCTTGGGCAAAGGCGCAACTGCTGACATACTTGCGGCTTAGCGGGTATCCGGCAGGGTTGCTGTTGAATTTCAACACACAGCGCCTGAAGGATGGGCTGCGGCGGTTCGCGCGGACACATAATTTAACGCGGAGAGCCGCGGAGATTAGATTTAAGATACTCGCTTCGCGGACATTGAGTCTATCCGCGGCCCCCGCGGCTCTCCGCATTATATTGCTGATAGAACGGCTCGGGACAGATGAGAGTCAAGGCACCCCCGCGTGACGGGCACATATGCCGGCCCACAGCCTTGAAGCCGACGAGGCGCCGTCGGAAGGCATAAAGATCAAGTGGCTCGCCACCATTAAGGAGATCGTCGGCCCGGAGCCTACCGTCGAAATGATGGAGCTGGACGCACGCGGCCATCCCCAGCCGACCGGCCGGTTTGACACGCAACAACTATGGCAACCAATAGATGGCGAAGGAGTGCCTGAAGTCCTCGCCTCGAAGCCTGGCGCAGGTCCTAGGCAAGGGGAGTTAATCGGTTAAAATGACGGCCGAGATCATCGAGACACGCAATCATGCGTCGCTATCCGCCAGCTTCTGTCCTCGACAACAAGCGAGCGTCGCTTCATGCCTGGCAGGATCGCGTCAGAGATCCGAGCCTGACCGTCCTGCTCGTCCTGCAGCTCTTTCTGATGTTTCTCGCTTTGCCACTGGCGGCGACTGGCGTGCTGTTCACAGAGCGGGTCGTCCTGTTGCTGTTGCTGGTTGTGCTGACCGTTGTTGTCCTGCTCTCCCACCGAGGCGTCGCAATCGTGATGATCCTGCTGGGTTTGGCGGCGATCATTGCGCCTATGGTGCTCGTGCGCGAATGGTCGCCGATTGCCGCGAATGTGCTCAGCCGTGGCGGGCTCATGCTCGTCTTTTCAGCCCTGACCTGGGTAGTGGCGCACGCGGTCTATGCCCCCGGCCGTATCACGTTCCATCGCCTCCAAGGCGCCGCCGTCGTATACCTAAGCCTGGCGACAATCTTCGCGATCGCCTTCAGCCTTATGTGGGAGCTGGTCCCCGGCGCTTTTGCCAACCTCCCCGCCCCAGTGCGTGGCCCGCGCGAGTTCGCCACGATGTTTTACTTCAGCCTCGCAACTCTGACCACCACTGGCTACGGCGACATCGTCCCGCTCAATCCGTTCGCCCGCAGTCTTGCCAATTTAGAGGAGGTTCTCGGGCAATTCTATCTTGCCATCACCATAGCCCGCCTGGTGACACTGGAATTGGCAGACCGGCACCAACGATAAAGCCAATCATCGCATCGCCTTCTTCGCAATGCCCGGCCCCGTCGTGGATCCCTACAAACGCCGTTTGGGAATTGTATGAGCGCTCGGCCGGATCAAGGCGAAGACTTACGCGGTGCCTTTCTCCCGCGATATGTTCTTCCCGCCCGACGACTGCGAGGTGGAGCAAAAGCTGATCCCGAACAGTAAGTTCAGGGGCATCGACAGCCTGTGGGCACACTTTGCAATGTTCTGCATGACCCCGGCGGACCGGGAGCAGATTGCTGCCTGCATTAGGGATTTGCTGGCTGAGCCAGTGGATTGACCTCGGCCTTGCGCAGCGCGGCGCAAACGTGGAGCGACGCGTCACCGCATAACAGGGTCAAGGCGCCGCAGCAGCGAGCTTTCCGAATTCCTCCGGTGGGAACGCCTGCACGGTTGTGGTGCGTACATTGCCCCGTGATGCAAGCGCGATCACAAACTTGGTCATCGCGTCGCTGTCAGGCATCTCGACCACCAGAGCCCCGTCGTATTGGCCGGTTGTGACGTATCCGCACACCAGTCGACCGCCTAATCCTGCGATCAGGGATCTGGTTTCCTCCGCTCGCTTTGGCAGGTCTTTGATGGCTTTTGCACCCTGGTCTGTCCAGTTCAGGAAACACATGAACGTCAACATAAAGCGCCTCCCTCTTTTGAACCGCACACGGAACGCCAGGCGTCCCTTGGGGTCGGTCAGGATGGCATTGATAGCATCCTGCCTTCTCTGAATACCATAACTGATGTGTTGCGGCCTATCTGTATTGGCCCGCAGTATCCTCCCCTCCTAAGTCTCCGCCCCGGCCGCTTACCCCGGCAGCTACCGTGCACCGTCTCCGTGAGCCTCCGCGACGATCTTTGCTGCCGCCACGCAAACCACTCCACAGGCGTCTGCCCAGCCTCTCTGCCTCGCAGTCCCGGCATCGGCCCCGCCGAACCCCCAGGACGGCGCAGAGGGCATTTCATTGACGCCCACGCGGACCTAAGCTGGCCATTCCTGTAGTTGACTTCGAAGCGAGGCTCCAATGACGCAGCCACCGGCTGAACCCATCAGGCTGACCCTATTCGTAGCAGCGTGCCTTCTCTGCGCACCGGCACTGGCTGCGAACCCTGCGGAACGCGCGTGGACCATCATGGACTATGCTGACACCCAGTGTCACCCCGCCGCCGAATTGTTGCCCAAGACGCCAACACCTTCGTCATTCCAGGAATATCTTCGGTCGGAAGGGCTCGCCCACACCATCGCAGAGCACAAATGCGGTGGTAATGTCGCGTCGGTGACGATTTCCGTTACCTCGCCGTTTCGAGGCCTCACGTATTCCGTTTGGTTCCCATCTGCGGGTGCGTGCGACCGCTTCTTGGGCGGGGAGTCTCAAGGCAGGGCAAACAACGACGCGTTCGGCTGAACGGCAACCGGAGCAGGCCGGGTAGGACTGTTACGTCGGAAACTGTCAGCGACATCGGCGGGGGTGGCGATCGCCGCACTTTGCCCGATGAATGTGTTGTCGGGACTACAGCGGGCGGAAGAACATATTCGGAGCTGCCCTAACCGGCCGCATCGGATCGGCGGGATTTCCCTGCGCGAGCGGCCTTGTCAGTCTCCGCGCCCTTAAGTGCCTCGAACCCGGTCAGCGTCACCGGCGCCTCCCCCGCGCTCACCGCCGTGGCGGGAGCCGCTCCATCATCTCTTCGAGTTTCACAGCCATGCCGAGCGCGCCAGAACCGGCGATTGTAGGGCCTGTCGCCTGGACAAGCTTCCCGCCGTTCATTCGTGCCTCCGTCTACCTTCGTGCCTGGTCCACGCCGCAAAGCGCCACTCCGCCGTCGCGAGCAACTTCCAGTAGAACCGTGCTTGGGCCTCGCCCGCTTGTATCCGGCGCCCAGCAGCACCGCGACCCGGTTCGCATCGAACGCAGGGCCAACCGTCAGCTCTGGCGATAGACCGAAGCTCCTTGGATTTGCGATTAGGCCGCCAGCGCTTCGGCTTCGGCAACCCAGCCCGCATACATGACGACGACCGCGAGGCTGTGCCGGCGAGCCGTTTCGTAATGTCCGCGCCGGGGCGGTCACGATCGCTACCTTGCCGTTCTTGGCCAAGTCCCTCATTTGCGCGAGACTCGGAGTAGCCTTCTTCGGCCGCGGATGTACCTTACAACGGCGTCTCTCCTGCTGGGGCGCAGGTTCGGATGTGGTTTGCGAAATGTTCTTGATTGTTCGGATCAAGGTGCGAGACTGCTTCCATGTCTGACATCCTAGCACCCTGGAGACCGTGCCGGGCCCCTAGTCGCGATGGTTACTCCCAACGGGGTATCGAGGAGCGACTCGGCGCTGCCGGATAAACGCGCACCATTGAAGCAGGGGGACTCTTCCAGAGACCGCCAAATATGGTAAATCATGGCTCCCCAGACTATCTCACTTCGACTGGCCAGAGTGAGAGGAACCACAATGACCTTGGTGGTAACGAAACAGCCAGCCAATGCTGATTTATTATCGCACTAGTATCCTGGAATCGAACGCGCAGACTGTGGTGAATACGGTCAACTGCGTTGGCATCATGGGTAAAGGCATCGCCCATGATTTCAAGTTGCGCTATCCTGAGATGTTTGCAGCTTACAAGAAACTCTGGAACCAGGGAAGTTGTAGCTTTGGCGAGGATCGGATCAATGGGTACTCAATTTCCCGACTAAAAAGCACTGGCGCAATCCGTCGCGACTTGAGTGGATCGAGGCGGGTTTGCAGAAATTCGTAGCAGAATATGATAAGCGGGGAATAGTTGAGATTTCCTTTCCGAAGACTTGGATGTGGAAACGGCGGATTGAGATGGTCGGACGTCAAGCCCCTGATGGAAAGGTATCTATCGAAGCTTCCAATACAAATCTATGTTCATGACTACGAGGTGCCGCTCGACTTCCCAGAGCACGTCATGGCGTAGTGTTCGGGCGAGAATGGAGCCGCGATCCGAAAGTCGTTCGCGGAATTCGCTAGGGTGTTGGAGGATCTGCTTACCCGCTCTCACGGCTCATTCAACGAATATGTGACTAAGAGACCATTTTACGCACAAATGCTCGAAGATAAAACCCTGGCGATCGATTACGAGGGGGTTAAGACTTCTCATTGATTCGGACAGCTTGGCGGAGTTGTGGTATTCCCTTGCACGGGGTCTGTTAACGCACGAGATGGTCGAGTGGTCGGCCGGTGATCAAGCAAATTTTGTGATTTCGGTACTAAGCAACCTTCCCGATGTTCGCCAGTCCAAGTTCAGAAGGCTAGAGCGTCCGAACCCGAGATAGCCCTGGAACTTAAGCGACGGGCTCGCAACGGTATTGCTGACCGGGCGGAGCTTGTTTCCTCTGCATGGGCCTGAGAAGCGGGTTTATTGAGGCCCACATCAGCGAGTGGGAGACCAGACTCTACGCCCCCTTTCAAACGTATCGAGCACAATGGCCGGGCCGGCTATTTCATCATGCCCCCGTTGAGAACTGAAGTGGACCCCGAATTTGGGACCACCCGCTAAGCTATAAACCGAACCGGTTCCGTCCATGCTACACGGAGCGGAACATGAGCAGAACCCGACGCAGGATCGATGCCGCGCTGAAGGCGAAGATCGCCCTGGAAGCGCTGAGGGAAGACGCGACAGTGGCCGAGCTGGCGGTGCGTTACCAGGTGCATCCGACACAGATCTACGCCTGGAAGAAGCAGCTGCTAGAACATGCCGAACGGGTTTTCCGGACCGGGACAGACGACGGGCAGTCGGCCAAGGAAATCGCCCACCTGCACGCCAAGATCGGCGAGCTGGTAGTGGAGCGGGATTTTTTAGCGCGGAGGTCCGGCAGATGAGCGCGGCGGGCCGGAGAGCGATGCTCGATCGCGGCCACGGACAGCTCTCAGTACGGCGACAATGCGCGTTGCTTGGGCTGGCGCGCTCGGGTGTTTATCGGGCGAAGCCGGAGCATGACGCGGATGAGCTGTTACTGATGCGACGGATTGACCCGGTGTTCGTCGCGTGGCCGTTCTATGGCTCGCGGCGGATCGCGGCGACGCTGAGCACGGGCGGGGAGAAGGTAAACCGCAAGCGGGTGCAGCGGCTGATGCGGGTGATGGGGATCGCGGCGCTGGGGCCGAAGCCGCGCACCAGCAAGCCAGGGCCTGGACACAAAATCTACCCGTATCTGCTCCGGGACGTGCGGATCGAGCGAGTGAACCAGGTATGGTGCGCGGACATCACCTACATTCCGATGCGGCGTGGGTTCCTGTATCTGGTGACAGTGATGGATTGGTGGAGCCGCGCGGCGCTGTCGTGGCGGCTGTCGAACACGATGGACGCGGGGTTTTGCGTGGACGCACTAGAGGACGCCCTGCGACGACACGGCCGGCCGGAGGTGTTCAACACGGACCAGGGCAGCCAATTCACCGGTGACGCATTTGTCGGCACGCTGCTTGGGGCCGGGATTGCAGTGTCGATGGATGGCCGAGGTCGGTGGATGGACAACGTGTTCATCGAGCGGCTGTGGCGCTCGCTCAAGCATGAGGAGGTTTACTTGAAGGACTATGCGGACGCGCGCGAAGCGCGGCTGGGGATCGGCGCGTGGATGGAGTTCTACAACGAGCTGCGCCCGCATCAGGCGCTGGGACATCACATGCCGATGGCGGTGTGGCGGGCCGGCCTGGCGGGCACGGCTGTGGATATGCCGCCTCGCTTGGACAACGCTGGCGCGTTGCCCACATATCCACAGCCGCCACAACAGCAGGAAGAGGTTTATGGTTAGCTTGAAAGAAGGGAGAACGAGAGCCGGACGGGGGCTGTAGCTAAGCAGCGGGCCAAATTGGTCCCATAGGTGGGGTCCACCTCAAACGCTGCCCTGATACTGCGCTGTGGGAACCTCTTATCGCGGACGCATTCAGAAAATGTCCGCGCCATAGATGTTGCCCCTGCTGAGCTGATCGGAAATCGGACACGTGCTCATGACTTTGCCCGCCTATATTTCCGCCCGCGGACTCCGACATAGTTTCAGATATAAGGTATTAGGAAGCCGTCGGAATATTATCGCGGCAAGCAGGCGCCGGTGCTGGTAATGCTCGTGTTCGATGCACGAAAAATTCTGACACTCGATAGAGTGCGCTTTTCAGATGGCAATATGCAGTCTTCGGCAACGCAGGATGATCATTCAGAGCAGTTCTTCTCGGGCATAGATTGGAACAGCGGGTTTCACGACTCAGCAACACACGATCGAATAATTCGGGTTCGCCGGTCCGCGGAGGTGTTGGCCCCATCTCCTCTTCGCGTCTCGGACAGTATTCAATGGGTGATCTGCCGGTCGCAGGCAGAGCGCGGCATGCTGCTGTATCAGCTTGGATCTCATGCTGAGAGATGGAATAAGCTGATTCGCGTCTCGGATGATATGCGAGTTTTTGAGAAACGCTACTCTTACGTGGACCATGTTGCGTTTCAAGAAGATGGCGTGGTCTTTAGTCTTCACCCTCGGCGGGACGGCCAGCCGATCTCATTGAGACTGCTGGTTTGGGACGAAGACAACGCGAATATTATTGCATTAACTAAGCATACAATGGAGCCAGTTCCACCAGGCAAGTCCGGCTGGATCACGCGGCGATCTCTGAAACCAGGATGCTACCGGGTCCGGATAGAACTCGAGGGTTGTTGTGCTTACGACGCTCGCCTTCAACTGGATGAGGCGTTATTTTGAGTGGCATAGCACGTGTCAAGAACAGATCGAGGTCTATGCTGCGCAAAGCCAGCCTACTCGGCACCGAAGCGTACACTTCCACCCGCCCGAAAACCCCCAGGTGACCCTTTGCCGTCCCCGAAAACTGCCCAAGTGACCCTTTCACTCGTCTCAAAACCTGCGAAGTGACCCTTTCGAACTTCCGCAAACCCCCGAAGTGACCCTCTCAAAACCGACTGTCCCAGACCACTCCGTTTGTGCAACAAACACATGGCCCGTCCGCACCCTTCTCACAACTCGTCGTCACTATCGCCCGAGCCCGACAACTACTGAGACGGCACTCAACTATAGAGACTGACAATTCGTTGGCCCACGTAGCGCCCCGAACCCCGTTCCTTCAGCAACCGGCACCTCCAGCATCCGCCTCTGTGACCCTCCGTGATGACCTCCGCGTCCTCCGTGTGAACCCCTCCCAAACTCTACCACCTCCCAACCGCAACGACCCTCCCCCTAATCCTCCATCCCCGCCCGGATCAGAACCTCCCGCTTCCCCACATGGTTCGCCGGCCCGACCACCCCCTCCTTCTCCATCTGCTCAACCAACTTCGCCGCCCGGTTGTACCCAATATTCAAATGCCGCTGCACAAAGCTCGTAGAGGCCTTCCCCTCCCGAGCCACCAGCGCCACCGCCGCCTCGTACAACCCCTTCTCCCCCTCACTCCCACCACCAACGGAAAACCCTGCCAAAGGCGCCGCGCCCTCATCATCCTCCGCCTCAGTCACCGAATCCACATAAGCCGGCTCGCCCTGTTCGCGCAGGAACTCGACCACTTTCTCCACCTCCTGATCCGAAACAAACGGCCCGTGCACGCGCGTAATCCGCCCGCCTCCGGCCATGTAAAGCATATCCCCCTGCCCCAGCAGTTGCTCCGCCCCCTGCTCCCCCAGGATCGTCCGGCTGTCGAACTTGCTGATCACCTGGAAGCTGATCCGCGTCGGGAAGTTGGCCTTGATCGTGCCGGTAATCACGTCCACCGAGGGCCGCTGCGTCGCCATGATCACATGAATCCCTGCCGCCCGCGCCATCTGAGCCAGCCGCTGCACCGCCGCCTCGATATCCTTCCCGGCGACCATCATCAGGTCCGCCATCTCATCCACCACCACCACGATGAACGGCAGAGGCTCCAGCGTCAGCGGCTGCTCCTCGAACGTCGGACGCCCCGTATCCGGATCGAACCCGGTCTGCACCCGCCGCGTCACCACCTCGCCCTTGGCCCGCGCTTCCGCCACCCGGTCGTTGTAACCGCCGATATTCCGCACTCCGAGCTGGCTCATCGCACGATACCGCCGCTCCATCTCCCGCACCGTCCACTTCAGCGCGGTCACCGCTTTCGCCGGCTCCGTCACCACCGGAGCCATCAGGTGCGGAATCCCCTCATACATCGACAGTTCCAGCATCTTCGGATCGATCAGGATCAGCCGGCATTGATCGGGCGACAGGCGGTACAGCAGCGACAGGATCATCGCATTCACCCCGACCGACTTCCCCGATCCGGTCGTCCCCGCGATCATCAGATGCGGCATCCGCTGCAGATCCGCGACAATTGGATTGCCGGAAATATCCTTCCCCAGCGTCAGCAGCAGCCGAGCCGTATGACGCTGCACCTCCTCCGAGGCCAACAGCTCCGACAGAAACACCGTCTCCCGCTTCGCATTTGGCACCTCGATGCCGATCACATTCCGCCCCGGCACCGTCGCAATCCGCACTGCCGTCACCGACAAACTGCGCGCCACGTCGTCCGCCAGCCCGATCACCCGAGCGCTCCGTATCCCCGGCGCCGGTTCCAGCTCATACAGCGTCACCACCGGGCCCGGGCGGATCTCCACGATGCTCCCCTGCACCCCGTAATCCGACAGCACCGTCTCCAGCAGCCGGGCATTGGCCTCCAGCGCTTCAGCACTCGGACCGCTGCTGGCCCGCGCCGGCGCCGGTTTGAGCAGCGAAAGCGACGGAAACCGCCATGCGCCCTCATGCAGCGGCAAACTCTCCTGCCGCGGCTTCCGGGCCGCAGGAGCCGGTTTTTGCGCCGGTCTGATGGTCGGTGGCGGCGCCGCAGGCCGAGGCGCCGACAAGCGCGGCTCCCGCGCCTCGTCCCCGACCGGAAGTTCCGGCGCACGGCGCAGCAACCGCGTCAGCGCGAGCAACGGTGCTGAGGCACGGCCAATTAGCCACGCCGCGCTCCAACCCGTGGAGACCGAGAACCGGGCCACCCGCCCCAGGAACTGCCAGGTCGCGCGCCACTCGCCTGACGACAACCCAAGCGCCAGCAGCACCAGCGTGAAGGACAACCCGGCCATGAGCATCCACACCAGCACGGCGCCCACCGGACCAAGCAGCCCCCGGCCCGGCTCCAGCAGAGCAGGGGCCAGGACATGCCCGACCGCGCCGCCAGGGCCGGCCGAGCTGGGCCAGGCGACCGCCGCCAACCGCGGCACGGCGGCGAGTGTGGCTCCGGCCAGCGGCATCGCCGCGAGGATCGCGGCCAGCCGAGCCCCCACGCTCCCCAACCCCCTGCGCGACGCAATCCGCCACGCCCAGGCGAGCAAAGCAGCGCCTGGCAGCGCGCCAAACACCCCAACCCCTTGCAGCAGCAAATCGGCCACAACCGCCCCAACTGGACCCGTCAGGTTCATCGCCGCGGCATTGGTCGCGGTATCCAGGCTCGGGTCAGATGGGTTGTAGGTCGCTAGCGCAATCAGCAGAGCCAATCCGGCGCACCCCAACGCGAGGCCGGACATCTCCGCCGCCCGCCGCTGCATCAGGGCGCGAAGCGTGGGCGATACCACACGGCGTGGCGGAGGAAGCGAACGGGCGGCGGCTGCCATACGAATCGGGGGCCTTCTTGCGTCAGAACGCCAACCATAAGGCGGAAGTCCTTCCGAGTCTTTGGTTTTCCCCGTACGTTGCTTCCTCTCCTGCATATCGTTTATGCAGCGTGATGGCCTTGCTTCCAAAGATACTGCCCCCGGACCCGCACCGTGTGGTGTCAGGTACCACGTTGCTCGCCGGCGTCAGCCTGGTTCTGGTCGTCGTCAACATCGTACTCGCCAGCATCAATGCCTCGGCCCAGGCGGAGGCCAACCGCCGCCAGCAGACGCTCGCGGAGGCGGCGCGGCTGAACGCCGTAAACACCCTGCTCGACTCGCGCCCTGGTGCAACAGGCGAGCAGCGGGAACGACGCGAAAATCCAGGAGCTGCTGAAGACGGCAGGAGTGCCCTTTACCGCTCCCGCAAAGCCCTGATGCCCAACGACGTCCGGCTCGACATTCCGCTGGCCCTGGTCGTGCTGGCCTTCTTTCTGATCACCGCCTTCCAGACCGAGCAGCTCGTCCGTGAGCACAACGCGTTGATGGCCCTGCAGCGCGCGCAAGAGACGGGGCTGACCCAGGCCGCCACTATGCGCGCGAAGTTCCAGATGCTCGCGGCCGAGACCGAGAAGCTGGCCCAGGCAGGCGATCCGGGCGCAAAAGTCGTGTTGGCCCACTTACGCGACCAGGGCATCACGATCCGTCCCGGCGCCACCGCTTCGACCACGCCGTGAAGGCATTTCTGGCGCTGTTCACGGCTCTGCAAGCCGCCGGACTCATGCCCGTGCGCGTCACCATCCCGGGCCCGAGCGGCCTGTCGCTGAACGCGGTCCTCGTGCGCCCCACTGGCCTGGTCAAATCTCCCGCAGTGGTGGCACTGCATGGCTGCGCCGGCCCCATTCCGGCGCGCGAAACACAGTGGGCCAAGCGGCTGGCCGAAACCGGCCATATCGTTCTGTTCCCCGACAGCTTCGGATCACGCGGCCTGGGACCGCAGTGCCGGACGACAATCCGAACGGTGACCGAGTCCGGCCTACGGCGACAGGACGCCATCGCCGCGGCCGAGTGGTTGCAGGCCCAACCTGAGGTGCCCTCGGCCGGAGTGGCCCTGATCGGTTGGTCCAACGGCGGCGGCACTGTTCTTTACACCGCCGAGGACAATCCACCCCCGCCCCCTGGCTTGTTCTCTCGCTTCGTTGCTTTCTATCCGGGCTGCCGGACGGTCTCGCAGAATGGGTGGACTCCCTCTGGTCCGCTACTGCTTCTGGTTGGAGCGAATGATGACTGGACGCCCGCCGGCCCATGCGAAGTCCTGGCCAAGAAATACCCCAGGCTGATTACCCTGGTCGTTTACCCCGGCGCCTGGCACGACTTCGACCGCCCCGGCGTCCCAATCCGCAAACTGGCGGGCCTCGCTACGCCACCTAACGGGACAGGCCAGGCCCACGAAGGCACCAACGAGGCCGCCCGCCAGGATGCCCTCGACCGCGTCCCGGAGTTCATCGCCGGCTACGCGCCATAAGCCGCGTCGAGAAAGCTCCGCATGCGCTCGACCTCCGCCTCGAAAGCGCGTCGGAAGTCCGCGCCCGGCTTGCGGCCCGCAAAACCAGCCTTTACGTCCAGGCCGCGACCAGTGCGCGTGCAGTTGACCCAGCCGATCACATCCGATCCCCAGAGCAGCGGCATCGCGTAATAGCCCAGGCGGCGCTTGGCGGGCGGGGTGTAGGCCTCGAAACGGTACGGCCAGCCCCAGAGGTGTTCGAAGCGGCGGCGATCCCAGACCAGTGGATCGAACGGGGCGAGAAAGCGGACATTGCGGCGACTACGATCGTCTCCGTTCGTAACTGCGGGCCAGAGATACCGCACGCCATCGACGACGGCAGCCTCCAACGCCCCAGTCCGGACCAACGCGCCCAGGGGGTCATATTTCACCTGCGGGCCCATAACAGTTCCTGCAAGGCGGGCTGTGGCTGCGCCGAGCGTCGGAGCCGCCACAGGAGCCAGCACCGATGCGACTAACAGCACCAATTGTTCCAGGCGCTTTTGCGGATCAAACTCGGCCTCCGGCTCCGGGGTGGCCTGATAAATCCGGATCCCCGCATCTCGGCGCGCCACCCGCATCAGCCCATGACGCAGCAGCTTCTCAAGCGCACGTGTCGTCGCCTTGGATACTCCACCCCAGGCATTGATCTGACGCGCAGCACCGAAGTGCGCCTCCAAAGCAGCAGGGTGTGTGGGCCCATGCTCGCGGACACAGGCAAGTACGTCTGCTGCGAGGCCTGTCGGAACGAAGCGGCCGTCGCCCGCCTCGGGATCGTGCCGCGGCAATAGCAGGCTCCGGACGCGTGCCGGCATAAAGCCGTAGGCGTAGAGATACCCTTCTTCCAGGGCGAGCCTTGGATAGCGTCGCTCAAGGTCGCCCGCGCGATACCCTGTGACACGATGGCGGAGAATGAGGTCCTGTGCGCGGGCCGGCGCGCGGATTGGGTCAGCCTGCACGAAACCGGCAGTTGCGATTGCCTGCTCCAAAGGGCGTAGGTTTGGAAACGCTCGGAGCACGGCCATTCGCCGCAGTGTCGTGATGTCCATCCGTTGACCACCTAGTGCCCGAGTCGGAACTTCGCTGTAGCAGTGATTCGCGTGAATCTGCGAGGCTGTCTGCCCCTGAGATGGAGAGCATCGGTGGGTGTTGCGCGTGGCGATCTGGCAACGCAGTCCCCAACCACGCGTCTGGGCGCTCATTGACCCACTTCCAACGCGGCCCTATAAGCCGCCGCCGAAGTGGCCCCCCGGCATGCCCGGCGGCGGCCTATTTTCTGTTGGAGAGCGGCTGTGAAGCGCACCTATCAACCCTCGAAGCTCGTGCGGAAACGCCGGCACGGATTTCGCGCTCGGATGGCTACCGTCGGTGGCCGTAAGGTGCTGGCCAATCGCCGCGCCAAGGGCCGCAAGCGCCTGTCCGCCTGAGCCGTGGGACTGTTCCGCCATGCCTTCCCCAGCGTCCCGCTTGAAGCGCCGGGCGGATTTCCAGCGTGCCGCCGTCAAAGGCCGCAAGATCCCGACCGAGGGCCTCGTCCTGCAGGCGCTGCTTCGCCATGACGATGCACCGGCGCGCATCGGGTTCACCGTCACTAAAAAGGTTGGTAATGCCGTCGTCCGTAACCGCACCCGGCGGCGCCTGCGAGAAGCGGCTCGCCTTGTACTGGCTCGGCACCCATTAACCGGCGCCGACCTGGTGCTGATCGGGCGGGACAGTACCCGCACCCGCCCCTTCTCTGGACTCCAAGACGACCTACGCAGGGCACTCGCACGCGTGGGGCTGGCGTGAGTCCCGCTGCCTGGGTCCTGATTGTGCTCGTACGGATCTATCAGTGGACGCTCCGCCCGTTCATCGGAGCAAACTGCCGGTTCTTCCCGACCTGCAGCGACTATGCCCTGGAGGCCCTGCGTAGGCACGGCGCTCTGCGCGGGACATGCCTGTCCGCTTGGCGCATCCTCCGCTGCAATCCTTGTAACCACGGGGGCTACGACCCGGTGCCCGCGTGCCAGTGCCGCTCCGCGCAGGCTTCGCGCAGCCTGACCTGCAGCGGCGATATGGGGACTTGATGGATCAGACACGTCTGTTCGTCGCGATCGTTGTCTCGATCGCCATCCTGTTGGGCTGGCAGCTCATTGCCACCCGCTACCTGCCGCATCCGCCAGAGCCCACGAAGCAGAGCGAGCAGGCGCCAAAGGCCAAGAGCGCGACGCCGGCGGAGGGCGGCCCGCAAGCTGGCGCACCCGCGAGTCCTGCCGCACCTCCAGCTCTGGCGCAAAACGCGCCGCGACTGAAGATCGCCGCCCCCTCCGTCCGCGGCTCTCTCGACCTGCAGGGTGCCCGTCTCGACGACCTCATCCTGAACCACTACCGGGAGACGACCGCACCCGACTCGCCCGACGTGCAGTTGCTCGCTCCGCTGTCGAACGCACACCCCTACTTCGTGCAGTTCGGCTGGTCTGCCGCGTCGGGATCGAATGTTAAATTACCCGGCGACGACACGATCTGGACCGCCTCGGCGCCCGAACTGACTGCGGATCATCCGGTCACCCTATCCTGGAACAACGGCGCCGGACTCGACTTCCACATCCTGCTCTCCATCGACGACCACTACATTTTCTCGGTCAAGCAGGAGGTCACGAACCACACCGGCGCGCCGATCCAACTGTATCCCTGGCAGCGGATCCGCCGCGACTACACCCCCGAGACTTCAGGGTATTACATTCTGTTCGAAGGGCTGACAGGTGTCTCTGATGGAACCCAGCATTTCTATGGCTATGCCAAGACCCGCGATGACGCCAAGGACAAGCCCGGTGACGTGGCCTATAGCGCTACCGGAACTGGTGGCTGGAGCGGAATAACCGACAAATACTGGCTGACCGCGCTAATCCCCGATCAGTCTATCGCGAGCACCGTGCAGTACCGCTACATCCCTGGTGACGCGGGGCATTATCAGGTCGATTATGCCACACCCACGCCGCAAACGATCGCCTCAGGGGCGACCGCCACCAACGCCACCTTGGTGTTTACCGGCGCGAAGGTGGTGAACATCCTGCAGAATTACCAGAACGAATATCACATCGTACGTTTTGTCGATGCTGTAGATTGGGGCTGGTTCTATTTCCTCACCAAACCGATCTTTTATTGCCTCGACTTCCTCAATGGTCTGCTTGGCAATTTCGGCCTCGCGATCATCGTGTTCACGGTGTTCGTGAAAATATTGTTCTTCCCACTGGCCAATTACTCCTACCGCTCGATGAGCAAGATGCGACTGCTCAGCCCCAAGATCACGGCGTTGCGCGAACGGATGAAAGACGACCCGGCCAAACTGCAGCAGGAGATGATGGCGCTTTACAAAGCCGAGAAAATCAACCCGGCCAGCGGCTGTCTTCCGATGATTGTGCAGATCCCGGTGTTCTTCTCCCTTTACAAGGACATCTTTGTCACAATCGAGATGCGGCAGGCTCCGTTCTATGGTTGGATTCACGACCTCTCGCAGATCGATCCGACCAACGTTTTCAACCTGTTTGGGCTGCTCCCCTTTGATCCGTCCACCATCTCACCGTTCCTGCACGTGGGCGCCTGGCCACTCATCATGGGCTTCTCGATGTGGCTGCAGCAGAGGCTCAACCCACCGCCGCCCGATCCCACCCAGGCCAAGCTTTTCCAGTTCATGCCGGTGATCTTCACCTTCATGCTGGCGCGCTTCCCCGCAGGCCTGGTGATCTACTGGACCACCAACAATCTGCTCTCGGTGCTGCAGCAATGGGTCATCATGCGGCGCACCCGGCTCAGCCGCCCTAGCCTGGCGCGCACCACGTGATGCCACAACTCTATCACACCGGCTGCTCTCCACGTCATCGCGAGCCGCCGCTCGCGGCGGCGCGGCGATCCAGGCCCACCGCGCGATAGAACGGGTCGCCGCGACCGGTTCACCAGGCACGTTTCCCGCTGTCCTCGGCGTCAGTTGCCTCCGCGCGAGGCCGCGACTAGGTTCCCGCCCACTTTGCTTGGAACACAACATGATCACCGTCATCTTCGTGCTGCTGAACTACGCTCTGGGCATCCTCAAGTGGGCCATCATTTTGGCAGCAGTGTTCAGCATCCTGATCGCCTTCGGCATCCTCGACGGGCGCAACCGCATGGTCTGGACCATCGGCGACTTCCTTTATCGATTCACCGACCCCATCCTGCGCCCAATTCGCAATTTCCTGCCCAATTTCGGCGGCATCGATATTAGCCCCTGGATCGCGGTCATCCTGATCCAGGTCATCCAGGGCGTGCTGCTGCCAAAGCTCTTCGCTGCCGTCGCCTACGGCGCCTGGCAGCAACTGGTATTCTGATCTGCTGTCACCGGGCGAGAGCAGCCCGCGGCGTCAAAAATCAGTACACCGCCCCTTCCGCTCCCAGTCACCATATCGCGTCGGCTCTGGTCCGGCCGGTCCGCCGATCTCCCTCGGCTTGTTCGGCTCCGCCTGCTCTGCAGCCTTCTCTGTGGCTTCCGGCGCTTTCGCCACGTTCTGAAACACGCGCCAGCGCTCGGGAATCAACTTCCGCCTGTCCATGGCCTCGATATGTGTGCCTATGACCCACCAGCCGCAAGCTCCAGGGTAAATACCGCCCCACCCCCCTCGCGTGCGGTAGCCCGCACCGATCCGCCGTGAGCCGCCGCTATCTCGGCCACGATCGCCAAGCCGAGCCCCGCCCCCTCGCCCGCCGTCCTCAGCCGGCTGCGTTGGAACCGCCGGAAAATCAACTCCGCCTCGCCAGGCGCCAGCCCTGGCCCACGATCCAGCACGGCTCACTCGCGCCGGCGGAGCTAGGCCAACCTCCACCACGCTCCCTGCCGGCGCATGGCGCAACGCGTTGTCCGCCAGGTTCTCCAGCGCGACCAGCAGCGCGGCCCGGTTCCCCCGGATCCGACACGGTTCATCTCCGCCGGTCAGCGCAAGATCCAACCCCCGCCGCACCGCCAGAGGGCCTAGCGTGGCGATGACCTCCCGCGCCGCCTCCCGAAGATCGATCTCGCCAGAAACATCCAGAGGCGCCCCCTCGATCCGCGCCATCTGCAACATCTGCCCGACCAGCCGTGCCATCCGGTTCGCGTCCTGGCGCAGCCCTGCCTTCTCCGCACTGTCCGGTAGTGCATCCAGCCGTGCCATCAGAACAGCAAGCGGCGTCCGCAGCGTATGCGCGGCATCCCCCACGAAACGACGCTGCGCCGCCAGTGCATCCTCCAGACGCGCCACCGCTTCGTTCACCGCCCGAACCAGAGGCGCAATCTCACCCGGCTGCCGCTCCTCCGGAAGCCGCAGCCCCGGCCGTGACGGTCCGATGGCCAGCGCGGCTGCCGATGCCGCCCGCGCTGGTGCCAGTCCTTGGCGCACTGTCCAGGCCGCAATCAGGATTGCCACGGCGCCGATTAGTATCAATAGCATCAGCCCGGTCGTGAAAAATTCCCTGATCAGCGAATGCCCCAGGGCCTCAAGCTGTTCGCGGCCCTGAAGCACGAAAATCCGCCATTTCCCCGCTTGGGCTGCATAACCGATCAGCCCGGCTGGATGCCCGGGCATTGGCGATAGGCGAAACAAGCCAGCTCGCCTGGGTAACAGGTCTGCCACCGTAGTATCTACAGACGGGTTGGACCCGAGTAGCGGTTTACCAGCGGCATCCGCGATCAAGTACGCGCTTTCATTCTTCCGCATCGAAAACAACACCGCCAGAGCGGGTGGGAGATCGACCCGCACGTGCCCATCTGACCCACTCCGCAGAGCGGATGCGATCACCCGAGCCTCCGACTGCAGCGGGTAATCGTCCAGGCTGTAAATCGCGACCAGAGCGCGCCAGCCGATCGCAGCCGCCCCAAGGACCATTGCGGCGATCAGCACAATCATCAGGCGCAGCACCAAGCGATGGGTCAGGGATCTCATTCGGCTGCGGAAAGCAAATAACCCACACCCCGCAAGGTGTGGATGACCGCGTCTGCTCCGGCCTCCGCGAGCCGCCGGCGCAACCTGTGCACCAGCACCTCCAGCGCGTTGGAACCCAGAGTCGTTCCGAAGTCGTATAAACTCTGCTCCAGAGTCTCCCGCGTCACCACGTTCCCCTGACGCCGCAACAGCAACTCCAGCAGCGCCGTTTCCCGAGGCGGCAATACCACGCGCCCACCGTTCACTGTTGTCTGCCGGCTCACTGTATCCAACGCTAGATTCCCCAGTTCCAGCCGAACCCCCAGCACGGCGTTTGGCCGCCGCAGCAGCGCGCGAACGCGCGAAACCAGCTCCGCCATGTGAAACGGCTTCACCAGGTAATCGTCCGCCCCTTCGTCCAGCCCGGTCACCCGGTCTTCGGGTGCATCCCGCGCGGTCAGAATCAATATTGGAACGCTGCTCCCAGCTCGCCTAAGGCGTTGCAGCAGCGTCAGGCCGTCCCCATCAATCAGCCCGAGGTCGAGAACAATGGCGTCATACGGGGCAACCGCCACATGGTCCTCGGCGCCCGCGAGGCCCGGCGCAACATCCACCGCGAACCCTGCCCCGATCAGCGCACGCCGCGTCAACGCGGCGAGATCCGCCTCGTCTTCAACGATCAATAAGCGCATCCGGCATTAAGCCCGCACACCAGCTTACACACCGCTTACGCATATAGAACGTCCGCTCTGAACCTCCCGTGATCCTCGACCACACCAGTTTGCCGCGACGTTCTTATCGGCTTCAGGATGGAAATCGCCTGCCTACTCTTATACTGCATTGCAACATGCCCCCTGTGGCGCTAATCTGCCCAAATCATGGGCAACCGTAACACAGCAACCACGCTTCGCCCGATCGACTTTGGCCGCGGCGTATGCATTGAAACGCCAGTGATCCTGGCACCCATGTCCGGTGTCACCGATCTGCCGTTCCGCCGCCTCGCCAAGCAGCAAGGCGCCGGCATGGTCGTTTCCGAAATGATTGCTTCCTGGGCCATGATCCGGGAAAACCGCAATACGCTTCGCATGGCCGAGGTGGACGGCTGCGGTGGCATCTCCGCGCTGCAGCTCGCCGGCTGCGAGCCCGTCGCCATGGCCGAGGCCGCCCGCCTCGGGATAGACCATGGCGCCGACCTGATTGACATCAATTTCGGCTGCCCGGTCAAAAAAGTGGCAGTTGGCCAACAGGCCGGCTCCGCCCTGATGAGAGATCAGGCAAACGCCGCTGCTATCCTGGAAGCAACCGTCCGCGCCGTCCCGGTCCCGGTGACTCTCAAAATGCGCATGGGCTGGGACCACACGAACCTGAACGCCCCCCGCATCGCCCGGATCGCACAGGACTGCGGCATCCGCATGGTCACCGTGCACGGCCGCACCCGCCAGCAGTTCTACAACGGCAACGCCGACTGGGACTTCATCCGGCAGGTAAAGCAGAGCGTCAGCATCCCGGTCATCGCCAACGGCGACATCCTCACAGAGCAGGACGCAGCCGCTGCGTTGCACCGCTCCGGCGCAGACGGCGTAATGATCGGCCGTGGCTGCTACGGGCGGCCGTGGTTCCCCGCCCGCGTCGCCCAGTACCTGCGCACCGGCACCACCCTCCCCGAGCCATCCCTAGACCAGCAGCGCGCCATATTGCTCTCACATTATGACGCCATGCTCACCCAGCATGGGCGCGAATCCGGCATGCGGCTCGCCCGCAAGCACGTGGCCTGGTACTCACGGGGCCTGCCAGGATCGGCCGAGTTTCGCGCCACGGTCATGCGACTGGACGACACCGATGCGGTGATCCGTCTGGTCCACGACTATTTCGACAGGCTCATCGCAAAGGGCATTACCCGAAGCGCACTCAACCGCGCCGAAGCACTGGCAGAAGCAGCATGAGCGGTACCGCACGCAACCGATCGTATGCCGCTATCGGGATCAACCGGACCCCACACCCAGCCGTGGATTCCGGCACAATCCTCGAACTCGCTGCCGCTACCCGTCGTCATACTCGACCCCGCAGACCGGTTCCGTTTCGCCAACCCCGCGGCCGAGCAGTTCCTGGGCATCTCCTTCACCCAACTCCGCAACCTGAACCTCGCCGACATCATCCCTTCGGATAACCCGCTCTTTCTCCTGCTCCAGCAGGTCCGTACCCACGAGGTTACCGCCTGTGATTACGACCTCACGCTGGAGAGCCCGCGCCTCCATAAGCGCGATATCGCCGCGCAAGGATCCCCACTCCCAGATGAACCGGGCTCCATCCTGCTCCTGTTGCAGGATGCCTCCGCCGTTCGCGCCCTCGATCGGCAAATTGCCTTCCGCGGCGCCGCCCGCAGCGTTAGCGGCATGGCCGCCATCCTGGCCCACGAGGTGAAAAACCCCCTCTCCGGCATTCGCGGGGCCGCGCAGTTATTAGAAGCGAGCGTGCCAGAGCAGGACCGGGAGCTGGCAACACTCATTAAGGACGAAGCGGACCGCATCCGCGCGATTATGGACCGCATGGACATGTTCGGCGAAAAGCCGCTCGCCCGATCCGCCGTGAACGTGCACCGGGTATTGGAGCACGTCCGTCGACTTGCCCAAAACGGCTTCGCCGCCGGCATTCGGTTTCAGGAACTCTACGACCCTTCGTTGCCCCCGGTGTGGGGCAACCGGGACCAATTGATCCAGGCCGTGCTCAACCTGGTAAAAAACGCGGCGGAAGCGCTCTCCCAACGCCAGGATCCCGAGATCGTGCTGAGCACCGCATTCCAGCACGGAATGCGCTTGGCGGTTGCCGGATCCCCACGCCGTCTCGATCTGCCACTCCTGGTTTCAATCCGCGACAACGGACCCGGAATCCCGGAGGATATCCTCCCGCACCTGTTCGAGCCATTCATCACCACCAAAGCCTCAGGCAGCGGCCTGGGTCTTGCACTCGTCGCCAAGATCATCGGCGACCATGGGGGGCTGATCGAGGTCGATAGCCGACCCGGCCGGACCGAGTTCCGGCTTCATCTGCCGGTGGTGACAGATGAGGATAGCGATCCGTGAGTGCCACGCCCCCCACCGTTCTCGTCGCTGACGACGACCGCTCCATTCGTACCGTCCTGACCCAGGCCCTCGGGAGATCTGGCTACCAGGTCCGCAGCACCGGCAATGCCGCAACCCTGTGGCGCTGGCTCGAGGACGGCGAGGGGGATCTCGTAATAACCGACGTCGTAATGCCAGACGCAAACGGCCTCGACCTGATCCCCCGAATCCGCCGCGTCCGTCCGAATCTGCGGGTCGTGGTCATGAGCGCTCAATCCACCCTCATGACTGCCGTCAAAGCCGCCCAACAGGGCGCCTTCGAGTACCTGCCCAAACCGTTTGACCTGGATGAGCTGATCGCCGTCGTCGGCCGGGCGCTGACCGCTCCTTCCGGGCGCGTCGACCAGACCGATCTCTCCGAGGACAGCAACGGCAAGCTGCCCCTGATTGGCCGCAGCCCGGCTATGCAAGAGATCTACCGCACCATTGCCCGGCTCACCACGGCCGACCTGACGGTCATGATCAACGGCGAGTCCGGTACCGGCAAGGAATTGGTTGCTCGCGCTCTGCACGATTATGGCAAGCGCCGCGATGGCCCTTTCGTAGCGATCAACATGGCCGCCATTCCGCGCGAACTGATCGAGAGCGAACTGTTCGGCCATGAGCGCGGCGCCTTCACCGGCGCCCTGGCACGCAGCCAGGGCCGGTTCGAACAAGCCAACGGCGGCACACTGTTCCTTGATGAGATCGGCGATATGCCGCCGGAGGCCCAGACTCGTCTCCTCCGCGTCCTCCAGGAGGGGGAGTTCACCACCGTCGGCGGACGCCAGCCCATCAAGGCCAACGTTCGCATCATTGCCGCAACCCACCGTGACCTTCGCGCCGCCATCCGCCAGGGCACCTTCCGCGAGGACCTGTTCTATCGCCTGAATGTCGTGCCGATCCGCCTGCCGCCCCTGCGCGAGCGGCTTGAGGACATCCCATTGCTAGCACGACATTTCCTGGACCGGGCCAGAATCGATGGCCTAGCCCTCAAGCAACTTGATCAGGGCGCCTTGGAGCGCCTGAAGATGCACTCATGGCCCGGCAACGTCCGCGAGTTGGAAAACCTCATCCGCCGCCTCGCCGCGCTCTGCCCCGACGAAGTCATCGCCGCCGACATCATCGGCGCAGAGCTGTCGGAACCCATCCTGGAGAAGGAAACCACCAGTGCGAGCGGTGCCGAGCCGTTGTCCAGGGCGGTCGAACGGCATGTCCGGCAATTCCTCGCCTCCCATGAGGGCGGGCTCGCCCCCAGTGGGATCTACGATCGGGTCATCGCCGAGGTTGAGCGTCCGCTGATCCGCCTGACCTTGGCTGCCACGCGCGGCAACCAAATTAAAGCCGCAGCCATGCTGGGGCTGAACCGCAATACGCTACGCAAGAAAATCCGCGATCTGGAGATTTCCGTTGTTCGGGGGGTCGTCTGAGGCATCCACTACCGGTGCCGGGGTGACAGAAGAGGGCCGCCGGTCCTGGACCCAGCGCGCTGCCGACATCCTGCTGGGCCGTGCCGTTACCATTGCTCTGGTGATGCTGGCCCTTGCGGTGGGCGTCAGCACATTCCTGATCCTCGCGCGCGGCCAGCCCTCGGGCGTCAGCCCAGGAGCAGGCGTTGGGCTGGTCCTCGCCAATCTCAGTGCCCTGCTCCTACTCGGGGTCGTAGCGGCCGGTCGCCTCACCCGCGTCTGGGTTGAACGCCGGCGCGGTTCCGCAGGCTCACGCCTGCACGTGCGCCTCGTCATGCTGTTCGGTGGCGTCGCGGTTGCCCCGACCATTGTAGTTGCCGGCTTCGCCGTCGCGTTCTTCCACTTCGGTATTCAGGCCTGGTTCAACGATCCGGTCCGCAACGCAATCACCAACTCCCTTCAGGTTGCACGCGGCTACCTGCAGGAACACCGTGACAACATCCGCGCTGTCGCGCTGGAGATGGCAGCCGACCTGAACCGCACCGGCGACGTGCTGGCCTTCGATCCCAACGCGTTCGGACGGATTCTCCTGGGCCAGACCGCCGTGCGCGGCCTGACAGAGGCAGTGATTTACGATCCGGCCACCGGGCAGGTCATGGCCTCCGCCGGCTTGTTCGGTGGTCTTGGCGTGGAACCGCCCCCGCCCTGGGCCATCGCACAGGCGGATAAGGGCGACGTGGTCGTGCTCGATTCGGCCGATGGCACTCGGGTGCGAGCCCTGGTGCAGCTCAACTCGATACCCCCGCTGCTACTCATGGTCGGGCGCCCTGTGGACCCCGCCATCCTGCATTACATGCAACGCACAGAGCAGGCAGTCGCTGCGTATAACCGGCTGGATCAGAACCGTTCCTGGCTGCAGGTGGCCTTCGCCTGGATCTTTGCCATCGTCGCCTTACTGGTCCTGGCAGCCGCGGTCCTGATCGGCCTGATGCTGGCCAACCAGATCGTGCGGCCGATCGGGGGACTAATGAATGCCGCCGACCGGGTTCGCGGTGGCGATCTCAAGGTTCGCGTACCCGAAAGCCGGGTGGACGATGAGATCGCTGGGCTTTCGCGCGCCTTCAACCGCATGACCGGCCAGCTAGCGGCACAACGCGCCGAGCTGATGGAAGCCTACCGGCAAATCGACAGCCGCCGGCACTTCACGGAGACCGTGCTCTCCGGCGTCTCGGCCGGTGTGATAGGCCTTGATGTGGACGGCCGGGTTGAGCTACCGAACCGCGCGGCCGACGAGTTGCTCGGCGTTGACCTCCTGGCCGCAACTGGCGAATCGCTTACCGCGATTGCACCAGAATTCACTCCGCTGATTCATGCCGCGAAGAGCGATCCGCGACATCCCCACATGGGCGAACTGCAAATCGGCCCCTCCAACAATCGGCGCACGCTGCTCGTCAGAATCAGCGCGCAGATGGCAGGCGAGTTTCCGTCCGGCTTCGTCGTGACATTCGACGACATTACTGAACTGCAAGCAGCGCAACGCAAGGCGGCGTGGGCTGACGTGGCACGGCGCATTGCGCACGAAATCAAAAATCCTCTCACGCCAATCCAGCTGGCGGCGGAGCGACTGAAGCGACGATTTGGGCGCGAAATCACCTCGGATCCAGACACTTTTATGCAATGCGCCGAAACCATCGTGCGTCACGTCGGCGACATCGGACGCATGGTGGACGAATTTTCGGCGTTTGCGCGCATGCCCCAACCGTCTATCAAGGCGGAGGATCTCGGACGCATCGCACGGGAGGCATTGGTGCTGCAAAAGGCCGCACGGCCCCAAATCGATTGGCGAGCCGATATCCCCGAGCGCGGCCCGGTTGTCGTCTGCGACCGGCGAATGGTTCGGCAGGCCTTGATGAATCTGCTGCAGAATGCCGCCGATGCGGTGGCAATGCGCCCAGCGGCCAACGATACCGGCGTGATCGAGGTCGTGGTACGCTCTCTGGACGGCGAAGTGCAGATTGTCGTGACGGACAACGGCGTCGGACTGCCCCAGGCGGATCGTGCCCGGCTGACCGAACCTTACGTCACCCACAAACCCAAGGGGACCGGACTCGGGCTAGCGATAGTAAAGAAGATCATGGAGGATCATGGGGGACGCTTCGCCATTGACGACCGACCCGATGGTCCGGGCGCGATAGCGACCCTCATCCTGCCTCAGAGAATTGCCGATGCCGCATGACATCCTGATTGTCGATGACGAGCCTGACATCCGCCTGCTGATCGATGGGATTCTCCGCGACGAAGGCTACGACACACGGCAGGCCGGTGACTCCGATGCGGCCTTGGCCGCCTTCCGCGTCCGGCGCCCGTCGCTGGCGCTCCTCGACGTCTGGCTCCAAGGCTCGCGCATGGACGGGCTCGGAATCCTCAGCTCCTTTCATCGCGAGGAGCCGCAGGTGCCGGTGGTGATAATTTCGGGCCACGGCACGATCGAAATGGCCGTGCAGGCAATTCAGCAAGGCGCATATGACTTCATCGAGAAGCCGTTCGAATCCGATCGGTTGCTGCTCGTGGTGCGGCGGGCTCTCGAGGCTGCCGCCTTAGCTCGGGAGAACGCCGAGCTGCGGCTGCGGGCCGGATCGGAAAGCGAGCTGACCGGTACCTCTGCAGCTATTACGAGCGTACGTACACAGATCGAGCGGGTTGCCCCCACAGGCTCACGCGTACTGATCCACGGGCCCGCCGGGTCCGGGAAGGAAGTAGCGGCACGCAGTATTCACATGCGCTCACGTCGTTCATCCGGACCGTTCGTCATCCTGAACTGCGCAACCTTGGCTCCGGCCCGCTTTGAGGAGGAGCTGTTTGGAGTCGAAGCCGGGCCGGATCCCATGTCATATCCGCGGCGATCAGGCGTCCTCGAGCGGGCGCATGGCGGCACACTGTTGCTCGACGAGGTCTCCGATATGCCTCTGGAGACCCAGGGCAAGATCGTGCGCGCGCTGCAAGACCAGTCGTTCGAACGACTAGGTGGTTCAGCACGGGTGAAGGTCGATATTCGAGTGATCGCCACAACCAACCGCGAGCTGCACGCCGAAATAGCGGCAGCTCGTTTTCGTGAAGACCTGTACTATCGACTGGCGGTTGTGCCGCTGAGGATGCCGGCACTGCGCGAGAGACGTGAGGATATTCCGGCGCTCGCCGAATACTTCATGACACATTCAGCGGCGACTTCCGGCATACCACGCCGCGTCATCTCCGCCGATGCAACGGCCGCACTGCAGGCCTACGATTGGCCCGGAAATGTCCGCCAGTTGCGTAACCTGATCGACTGGTTGCTGATTATGGCTCCGGGCAGCCCGTCCGACCCGGTCCGACCCGATATGCTCCCACCTGAAATTTCCTCCAATGCCCCAGCTTTGCTCAACATCGATCCTACCGCGGATATGATGGCTCTACCGTTGCGGGAGGCGCGCGATCTGTTCGAAACCCAATACTTACAAGCGCAGCTCCTGCGATTTGGCGGCAACATCAGCCGTACTGCGCAGTTCGTGGGCATGGAACGCAGCGCGCTCCACCGGAAGCTCAAGCAGCTCGGCGTCAATGCCGACGAAAAGGAACGGGTTGGAAGCTGACCGACAAGGCTTCCCAGCTAGGATTCCAGCATCCGGCGCAACAGTTCGACGTCTTCGGCAAAACTCGAATCCCGCTCCATCAGCTCGGTGACTCGGGATACGGCGTGCATAACTGTGGTGTGGTCGCGATTACCGAACTTTCGGCCGATCTCCGGCAAGCTCCGCCCCGTCAGCTGCTTGGCCAAAAACATCGCGATCTGGCGCGGCCGCGCCACGTTGCGTGCACGCCGGGCAGACGACATGTCGGTTAGGCGAATGTTATAATGTTCCGCAACTTTTTTCTGGATCTCATCGATTGTGACACGTCGGTCGTGTGCGCGCAAAATGTCGTGCAGCACTTCCTGTGTGGTTTCAAGAGTTATAGATCGGTCAAACAGCCCGGCATGAGCGATCACGCGGTTCAGCGCTCCTTCCAGCTCGCGCACATTACTGGTGATCTTGTGCGCGAGAAATTCCAGGACCTTCCCCGGGACCGAAATACCAGCCAGTGCCGCCTTCGCCTCCAGGATGGAAATTCGCAACTCGAACGTCGTCGCATGTAGGTCGGCAACCATACCGCAATTGAGGCGTGTACGCAGCCGATCCTCTAGTCCGGACAGATCAGAAGGTGATTTATCGGCCGAAACGACGATCTGCTTGCCAGCGTCCACAAGTGCATTGAAGGTATGAAAGAATTCCTCCTGCGTGTTGTCCTTCCCCGTCAGGAATTGTAGATCGTCTATCATCAGAACATCCACGCTACGGAGTTGCTCCTTGAACTCCATTGTCGACTGATTGCGGATCGCCGCAATGAACCGGTACATGAAACGCTCGGCCGTGAGATAGGCGACGGTGGGTCGCAAACCTGATGGACGGTTCGCGAGTTCCCACGCGATGGCCAGCATCAAATGCGTCTTGCCGAGACCGACGCCCCCGTAAAGGAATAATGGGTTGAACCCGGGGCTTGACGGTTTTTCCGCAACCCGACGAGCACAGGCGTATGCGAACTCGTTCGGCTTGCCGACGACGAACGTGCTGAAGGTGAATCGCGGGTCGAGGGATACTTCATTCCGGTCCTCATTCCGTGCGACCGGCAGGATAACGGCAGGCGTGGCAGCGATTGCAGGTGCAGGCTCGCTCAGCCGAGTTGCTGGAGCAACCCTAATCTCAATGCGTCGCACACAAGGGATTTCAGACTGCACCAGAGCGCGCAATCTCCCCTCGTAATGCTCACGCACCCAGTCACGTAAAAACCGTGTCGGTAACAACAGTATCGCTTCATCGCCATCAATACCGCCTAGGGCGATCTGACGTAGCCAGGTCCGATATTCAACCTCACCCACCTCGGCCTGCAGCCGAGCCCGGATGTTCTCCCAGCATACCTCGAGATCAATGTCGGCTTCAGCGGTCTCCTCAGTCTCTGCGGTCAGTACGTGCTGCATTGCAACGCTGTCTGATGCCACCGAACCATCCCCAAAGTGGCGGCTCTTGCAGGCCGCTGAAAATAGTTGACGACGCGAAGCACCGGACCCAACCAGTTGGTGCACAACGAAAATCCAGTCTGCTTAACGGACGGCTAAGAATTACCGCAACGGCTCTAGCGAAAGCAATGGAAAAGTTAGCGTTCGACTTGAACAGAATGCGAAAGCAAGAAGATTATCAGCACCTTAGGTCGCTCAAGCAGCCATAACCGCGCACTTGCGCGCATGATCCGCTACAAGTGAAACCTCTACATCATCACATCAACGCAACGTCAACCGGAACCAATCTCAAGTAGTACCGAGCACCTTGATGTGCGCACACAGTCGGGACAGCTTTCTGGCGACCGTATTCGGATGCACAACACCCTTAGAAGCAGCCCGCTGCATCTCGGGCTGCGCGGCACGCAGCGCGGATGTAGCGGTTTCCTTGTCTCCGCTAGCAATCGCTAACTCGACTTTTTTGACAAACGTACGAACACGTGACCTACGCGCCCGGTTGCGCTCAGTCCGGCGAAGGGTTTGGCGGATGCGCTTGCGCGCAGATGCGGTGTGTGCCATGCGCCTCAGAAATCATGCGATGTCGCTTGAAGCGGGTGGTTCTAGTCGGGGGTTCACCCGCTGTCAAGCAAGCTCCGGAAACGTTCCTCCTGGTAATCGCATTATCCGAACATTCATCCTTTCCGCACAAGCTGCCGGGATGAACGCCATCAACTCTGCGGCCGTGATTGCCCGGGTCCGAACCTTCGCGTTTTCCGGGATCGAGGCCATCCCGGTCGAAGTGCAGGTACAAATCTCGCCCGGCGTACCCGCCTTCCTCATCGTCGGCCTGCCCGATAAGGCGGTCGGTGAAGCGCGTGAGCGAGTTCGTGCCGCGTTCTCCGCAATGGGCCTCTCGCTGCCGCCACGTCGCATCCTGATCAACCTCGCACCTGCCGACCTCCTGAAAGAAGGTAGTCATTTCGATCTGCCTCTTGCCTTGGGCGTGCTCGCGGCCATGGATATCGTGCCGCGCGCCGAGATTGGCGGCTACGCCGCGCTTGGTGAGTTGCATCTCGATGGAACGCTGCACCCTGCCGCGGGCGTTTTGCCCGCGGCCATCGGCGCCTCGGCCCAGGATCTGGGGCTCATCTGCCCCGGTACGCAGGGTGGGGAAGCGGCCTGGGCTGGCCAGTTGGAGGTGCTGGCAGCGCCCGATCTGCTCGCCTTGATCAATCATTTCAAAGGAAGCCAGGTCCTCTCCCCCCCAGAACCCGCGGGTGTTGCCGACGCAATACGCGGTCCCGAACTCGCAGAAGTGAAAGGCATGGAGACCGCAAAACGTGCCCTCGAAATCGCCGCAGCCGGCAGCCACAACCTGCTCCTGATCGGGCCCCCGGGGGCTGGAAAATCCATGCTCTCGGCTCGCCTCCCGGGACTGCTGCCGGATCTAACGCCCGCCCAGGCGCTCGAAGTCAGCATGATCCACAGCGTTGCCGGTCTGCTCGACGGCGGCCGTTTGGTCATGCGTCCGCCGTACCGAGAACCCCATCATTCGGCGTCACAGGCCGCTCTGACAGGCGGCGGCCAGCGCGCCCGGCCGGGTGAGGTATCCCTGGCCCATCGCGGCGTGCTGTTCCTGGACGAACTGCCGGAATTTCCTAAGCAGGCTCTGGAGGCATTACGCCAGCCGATGGAGTTTGGCCGCACCACGGTGGCTCGGGCTGCGGCGCACGTGACCTATCCGGCCCGGTTTCAGCTCGTCGCGGCTATGAACCCCTGCCGCTGCGGCTATCTGGGTGATGGCGCCCGGGAGTGCGGCCGGGCACCTCGTTGTGGTGAAGATTACCAGAGCCGTATCAGCGGCCCGGTGCTCGATCGCATTGATCTGGTCGTGGAGGTGCAACCAGCCTCGGCCGCCGAAATGGCGCGCGCACCAATGGGTGAGCGGACCGAGACGGTCGCCACCCGCGTGGCCCGCGCACGATCACTTCAGACCACACGAAACGGGGACGGTCTGACCAATGCCGAAGCAGATCCCGCAGCTATCTGCCTCACCCGGGAAGCACATACACTTGCAGGGCAGGCGGTCGATAAGCTGCGATTGTCACCGCGCGGATATACGCGGGTGCTGCGGGTCGGCCGCACAGTCGCTGATCTCGCCGGCGCCGCCGAAGTGGGGCGCACGCATGTGGCCGAAGCCCTCGCATTCCGCCACAGGATGCCTGGCCGAAAACTGTGACGGTCCTGCATCACCCGGCACGAAACGCATCGCAAATTCGGCGAACCGCACCGCTCTTATCCACCACCAGAACATCGAAGCGCCCGGCATGCGTGCTCCACTCCGCATGAGCGGCGAGCACAATTTCGGCCGCGGCAAGCAAACGCGCCTGCTGTCGTGGCGTAAGCGCCCCAACGGCATCCGCCAGGGTCGGCCGCGCCTTCACCTCGACAATCGCCAGCAACCCGTCTTTTTCGGCCACAAGATCGATTTCGCCTGCCTCGGTACGCAGACGGCGGCAGCGGATAATCCAGCCGTCCTTTTCCAGCGCGCGGCACGCCGCGTCCTCGGCCGCCACCCCGAGCACCTGCGCTTGCCGCCCGCGGGTCTGCCGGAAGGTTTCGCTCACCGCCGCGCGGCGAGCTCTGCCGCGAGGCGCAATGCGGCAATCAAGCTGGAGGGATTGGCTACGCCCTGACCGGCAATATCGTAAGCGGTTCCGTGGTCTGGTGACGTGCGCACGATCGGCAATCCTAATGTCACGTTCACTCCCTGATCTACGTCGAGCGTCTTCAGCGGGATCAAGCCTTGATCATGATACATGCAGATCGCCACATCATAGCGCGAGCGCGCCGAAGCTGTGAACATGGTATCCGGTGACCATGGACCGGATACGTCTTCCCAAGCAGCGCGCAGACTATCGATCGCCGGCCGGATAATGCGAAGCTCTTCGTCGCCCAAAGCACCGCTTTCCCCGGCATGCGGATTGAGGCCGGCGATCGCGAGACGCGGCCGCGCGATGCCGAAATCACGGCGTAAGGCTTCCGCGGTGGTGCGTGCGCTCGCCGCAATCAGTGGCGAACTGAGCATCGCGATCGACTCCCGTAAGCTGGCATGGACCGTTACTGGGACAACGCGCAGCATGGGGCTTACTAGCATCATCACCTGCCGGCCGCTCGTGCCGGTCAGCGCCGCGAGCAATTCGGTATGTCCGGGATATGCGAAGCCGGCACCGTAGAGCGCTGCTTTGTTGATCGGATTGGTGACTACGGCGCCGATCTCGCCGACCATGGCAAACCGGGTGGCGGTTTCGATCGAAGTAATTACCGCGCTGGCGTTGGCTGCCTCGGGCATGCCAGGATGTGGCGCAGCAGCAAGGCGAACCGGCATGACCGGCAACGCGTTCGGAAATGCTGCAGCCGCCTCGGAGGGATGGGCGATCTCCCGCAGCGGCACCTTGTAGCGCATATGGCGCGCCAGCGCGGCGAGGCGATCCGAGTCATCGAAGGCTATAAACGGCGCAGCCGCAGCCTCCGGGCGGTTGCGCGCCAGCCATGCTCGCAACGTGAGTTCCCCGCCGATCCCCGCGGGATCGCCCATGGTCAGCCCGATTGGCTTCATGGCCTAGATATGCAGGGCGCGCCCCTCCGCCGCCATAGCAGCCTCTTTCACGGCTTCGCTCAGCGTCGGATGAGCATGGCAGACGCGCGCAACGTCCTCGACCGAGGCCCCGAATTCCATCGCGGTCGCCAGTTCAGCGATCAACGTTCCAGCGTCGGGGCCGATGATGTGCGCGCCGAGCAGTCGATCGGTCGCCTTGTCGGCGAGAATTTTTACGAACCCGTCGGTATCGCCCATCGCACGCGCGCGGCCATTCGCTGCAAACGGGAACTTGCCAGTCTTGTACTCGCTACCTGCGGCTTTGAGTTCCTCCTCGGTTTGGCCGACCGCGGCCACTTCCGGCCACGTATAGACCACTCCGGGAATCACTCCGTAGTTAACATGTCCCGCCTGACCGGCGAGGCGTTCGGCAACAGCGACACCTTCATCCTCGGCCTTATGCGCCAGCATCGGCCCCGCGATCACATCGCCAATCGCGTATATGCCAGGGACGTTGGTGGCAAAGTTCCTATCGGTCCTGATTCGACCTCGCTCGTCGAGCAGCACGCCAGTTTCCTCCAGCCCAAGGCCATTCGTGTAAGGACGACGCCCGACCGCGACCAACACAACGTCGGCCCGCAACTCCTCCGCGTTGCCGCCGTCCCGCGGCTCTATCGTCAGCATCACCCCCTCGTTACCACCGCGCGCACCCGTGACTTTTGTCGCCAGCCGGAAAGTAAGCCCCTGTTTGCTCAATATCCGCTGAAAACTCCGTCCAATCTCGGCATCCATACCGGGCACGATTCGGTCAAGGAATTCGATTACCGTGACCTCGGCACCCAGACGCCGCCACACGCTGCCGAGCTCCAGTCCGATATATCCACCACCGATTACAGTGAGGTGCGGCGGAACCGCATCCAGTTCCAGTCCGCCCGTGGAAGTCACGATTTGACGCTCGTCCACGTCCACGCCGGGCAGCGGCATGCTCTCGCTTCCAGTCGCGATAACGATATGCCTCGTAGCGTATTGACTGCCATTTATGCCCACTCGGCCAGGAGCCACGATGCGTGCCTCGCCCTTCAACCAGCTCACCTTGTTCTTGTGGAACAGAAATTCGACGCCCTTGACATTGGCGGAAACCACCTCAGCCTTGCGGGCCATCATCCGCCTGAGATCCACTGTCACGCCGGCAATGTCGATCCCGTGTGCCGCGAAGTCGTGCGTGACGGCGGCCAGGTTCTCCGACGATTGCAGCAGCGCCTTGGATGGAATACAGCCAATGTTCAGGCAGGTGCCGCCAAGCGTGTCGCGCTTTTCAGCGCAGGCGACCCTCATGCCGAGCTGTGCCGCACGTAGCGCGCAGACATACCCGCCCGGCCCGGCACCGACAACAATCAAGTCAAAATCATCCCCGTCCGCCATCGCTAAACGTCCAGCAACAGACGGCGTGGGTCCTCAACGCCTTCCTTCACTCGCACCAGAAAGGAAACCGCCTCTCGACCATCGACAATCCGGTGATCGTATGAGAGAGCGAGATACATCATCGGCCGAATCTCGATCTTGCCTCCAACTGCCACGGGACGCTCCTGGATCTTGTGCATCCCGAGAATGCCCGACTGCGGCGGATTAAGAATTGGTGTTGACATCAGCGAGCCATAGATTCCGCCGTTAGTAATACTGAACGTGCCGCCGGTCAGCTCCTCCAGCTTCAAGGCCCCGTCCCGCGCGCGCCGACCGAAATCCGCAATCGCTCTCTCTATCTCGGCGAAGCTCATTTGGTCCGCATCCCGGATCACCGGAACGACAAGTCCCGTCGGACCGCCGACGGCGATGCCCATGTGCACGAAGTTCTTGTAGACGAGATCCTCGCCATCGATCTCGGCATTCACGGCCGGGAACTCCTTCAGTGCGACCGTGCAGGCGCGCACGAAGAAGCTCATGAATCCAAGTCGCACGCCGTTATGCTTCTTCTCGAATGCCTCCCGGTATTCGTTGCGCAGAGCCATCGCCGCGGACATATCCACCTCATTGAAGGTGGTCAGCATCGCCGCGGTGTTCTGAGCCTCTTTCAATCGCGCCGCGATGGTCCGCCGCAGCCGCGTCATCCGCACGCGTTGCTCACGCTGATCAGCTTCGCGCGGTGGCCTCGCTACCGTCGGCGGCGCCGCCGGAGCAGGCCGGTTGAGCAACGCAAGGACGTCACCTTTGGTGATACGGCCGTCCTTGCCAGTGCCGGGCCCGAGCTGCTCCGCCTCAAGGTGCTGCTCCTCCATGAGCTTGGCGGCCGCAGGCAAGGGCGCATGCTTCGCCTCCGAGGTCAACCCGCCGCCGCGCGCAACCGGACCGGTTGCGCGCGGCGGCGGGTTGATGCCCGGCGGCGGGTTGGCTGCGGCTCTCACTTCCGGTACTTCCGGCTTCTGAACTTCCTTCGATGCGGGCTTAGGAGCCGTTTTCGGGACCGTGCTGGTCGCGGCGGCCCCCGCCTCCAGCGTACCCAGCACGGCCCCGACCTCGACCTCGCTTCCTTCCGGCGCCGCGATGACCGATAGCACGCCCGCTTCCGGCGCGTTCACCTCTACCGTGACCTTGTCGGTTTCCAGTTCCACCAAGGGATCGTCAGCAGCGACCTGAGCGCCCGCCTCCTTGAGCCACCGCGCCACAGTTGCCGAGGTGACACTCTCGCCCAAGGTCGGCACCTTGATCTCGGTAGGCATGACTGGTCCTTACCCTAGCGCCTCGCTCACCAGCGCCGTCTGCTCCGCTACGTGCGTGCTGGCAAGCCCTGTCGCTGGGCTGGCGGCCTCGGTGCGCCCGACATACCGCGGGCGCGCGGCCTTTCCGTGCAGGCTGGACAGCACCTTCTCGATTCGCCGATCGACGAATGTCCAGGCCCCCATGTTCTCCGGCTCTTCCTGGCACCAGACGAGCTCGGCGTTCCGGTAAGGATCGAGCAGCCTCCCTAGTGTTTTCTCGGGAAACGGATAGATCTGCTCCAGCCGTAAAATGGCCACATCGTTGATATTTCGCTCTCGCCGTTCCGAGAGCAGGTCGTAATAAACCTTGCCGGTGCAGAGCACGACCTGGTTAATCTGATCTGCCGGAGCGATCACATCGGTTTCAGGAATAACCAACTGAAAGGTGCTCCCAGTCGCCATTTCGTGCAACGGTGAGACAGCCAGTTTATGCCGCAGCAGCGACTTCGGCGTAAACACAATCAACGGCTTACGGTAGTTCCGCTTCAATTGTCGCCGCAACGCATGGAAGTAGTTGGCCGGAGTCGTCAAATTGCATACAGCCAAGTTGTGCTCGGCGCAAAGCTGCAAATACCGTTCAATCCGTGCCGAGGAGTGCTCCGGTCCCTGGCCTTCATAGCCGTGCGGCAGCAACAAGGTAAGCCCGGACATCCGCAGCCACTTGGTCTCGCCGGACGCCAGAAACTGATCGATGATCACCTGCGCGCCGTTGGCAAAATCACCGAACTGCCCCTCCCACAATACCAGGGTTCTGGGATCGGCCAGCGAATAGCCGTACTCAAAGCCCAGTACACCGGCCTCCGACAACAATGAGTTGTAAATCTCGATCCGCGCCTGCTCGGTCGCGATGTTGTTCAGCGGCACATACTCGTGCTGCGTCTGCTGATCGACCAGCACCGCATGGCGCTGGCTGAACGTCCCGCGCTGCGAGTCCTCGCCGGACAGCCGCACCCGGTGTCCTTCCAGGAGCAGCGTTCCGAACGCCAACGCCTCCCCGGTCGCCCAGTCGATCCCCTCCCCGCTTTCGATCATCTGTTGTTTGGCCTGTAGTTGCCGCGAGATACGGGGATGCACGTTGAAGCCCTCCGGGACCGTGCTTAGCGCATGGCCCACCTGCTTCAGTACCCGAGGCATCAACGCCGGTTGCTTCCTCCATCCTCTCAGTCTCGCCATTGCCCTGCGACAGTCCGGTCCAGTGGCCTTCAAGCCACTCCGCCTTGTTCGGTTTATACGATTGCGCAGCCTTGTTTGCGGCATCCAGTTTCGCGGCGTACTCGTCCCACATGCGTTGCGCTTCGTCTGAGGAAATGACACCGTCCGCAATGAGTTTTTCAGCATAAAGTGTTCGCGTGGTCTTCTGCGCCTCGATCGCCCGATACATGATCGGCTGCGTGAAGGCTGGTTCGTCCGTCTCGTTGTGGCCGTGCCGGCGGTAGCAAACGATGTCCAGGACAATATCGGTGCTGAACTGCATGCGGAACTCCGCCGCCATCCGGGCGCAGAAGACGACTGCCTCCGGATCGTCGCCGTTTACGTGCAGGATCGGCGCCTGAATCGATTTCGCCACGTCGGTGCAGTACAGCCCGGAATAGGCGTGCGCCGGCACTGTCGTGAACCCGATCTGGTTATTCACGATGACGTGGACGGTGCCACCGGTGCGGTACCCGATCAACTGGCTCATCGCCAGCGTCTCGTAAACCAGGCCCTGGCCGGCGAATGCGGCGTCGCCGTGCATCAGAATGCCCATAACCGACCGCCGGCGCGTATCGCGCGCCTGATCCTGCCGGGCTCGGACCTTGCCTACGACGACCGGATTAACCGCTTCCAAATGCGACGGGTTTGGCTGCAACGACAAATGTATCTGGCGGCCGTCAATGTCGACGTCGGTCGATGTCCCGAGGTGGTATTTGACATCCCCGGAGCCCTGCACATCGTCCGGTTTGAAACTGCCTCCGCTGAATTCGCTAAACAGGGCAGTCAGTGGCTTCTGCACGATGTTGACCAGGGTATTCAACCTGCCGCGGTGCGGCATCCCGATGGCGATTTCATTCACGCCCTCCCGCGCCACAGTCTCGATAATCGCCTGTACGGCTGGGATGGTTGCTTCCCCGCCTTCCAGCCCGAATCGCTTCGTTGTCACGTAGCGTCGCTGACAGAAGGCCTCGAAGCCCTCGGCTTCGGTAAGCTGCCGAAGGATGGTCCGCTTGGCGTCCGTATCGAAGGCCGCGAGCCAGGGGGCTCCCTCCACCTTACGCTGGATCCAGGCCTTCTGTTCGGGGTCCTGGATGTGCATGAACTCCACGCCGACATGGCCGCAATAGGTCTGCCGCAGGATGGTCAGGATTTCCCGCAGGCTGGCCGTCTCGCGCCCTAGCACATTGTCAATGAAAATTGGCCGGTCCAGGTCCGTCTCGGTGAACCCGTAAGTGGCGGGATCCAGTTCGGCGTGCGGCTTCGGGATTTGTAATCCGAGCGGGTCGAGCTGCGCTTCCAAATGGCCGCGCACGCGGTAGCTACGGATCAGCATCAGCGCGCGCAGGCTTTGCACGATGCTGGCCCTAATATCTGGAACTACCTCTGGCGTCGGTCGGACGGCCGTCACGCCGTCAAAAACCCGCGGCCGCGGCGCCCAGGAGGCGCCTGTAGCCTCCTCCAACACCGCTCGCGCTTCGTCGTTCAGGGCAGAAAAGAGATCGGCAAAGCTTGGATCGACCGCGCCTGGATCAGTCGCCCAACGGGCATACAAATCACCCAGGAAAGCTGCATTGGCCCCGCTGAAAGCCGACGCCAGGACGTCCACGCCCGCCATTCGAAGTCACTCCCGGAGTTTGGTTGGCCCGCTGCATATAGAACTCGGCCTCCGGGAGACAGCCCCTGCGGGCGCGGGCCGGGTTGCTCGCGCCGCAGGCCTGGGTGCTTAAACCTCCATGCCGCCTTCCGACGGTCGGCGGCGCTGCGCCATGAACTCGTCGAACTCGGCCTTGTCCTTCGCGAACCTCAGCCGGTCGAGGAACTTCGCAAACTCTTGCTGCTCTTCCTCGAGCCGGCGCAACGTCTCCGCGCGATATTCATCGAACGCGCGATTGCCGCTGCTGGGTTGGCACCATGATGCCCAATGCCGGTGAGCGCCGTAGCGCCGTCTGAACCCACATCCCATTCGTCCACTCCCAATTAGGAATAATAGTAGCCCAAGGCCGATCGGCCACCAGCAGATGAAGCCCAGGATCATCAGCCCGATCCAAACGGGCTTTCGGTCGAATTCCCGGACCCAGGGCGTCAGCCCGCCTCCCCAGCCATCCCGCTCATGATACCAAGGCGAACTTGCTACGCTGGACATGTGGTCTCCCCATGTGAATGTAAGACACATTTACATTGGGGTTCGCCGCGCCGTGGTCAAGCCAACTCGCGATCCCCGCCACCGATCAGCCCCAGGCCGCGAAAGTACACCAGCACGGCGGCTTCCAGCAGCTCATGCGGTTCCATAGGAATGGGCCTCTGGGCCTTATCGGGCCGCGCGAACAGCGAAGCTACGCCGTGCGACATCGCCCACACATGCAGAGCCACCATCAGCGCCGGCGGCCGGTCTGGTTTGGGAATGCGCGCACAAAGCTGTTCCGCGGCGCCCCGCAGCACGTGGAAGGCATGATCCGCCGCGGCGGACAGCTCCGGATAGCTCATCGAAAGCTGCGTTTCGAACATCGCCGCGTAATACGCTGGCTCGGCGGTGGCAAAGTCGAGATAGGCCTTTCCCATGGCCTGAAACGCCGTCCTGGGATCAGGCCGGCCGTCGTTCCACGCCCGGGTCAGCGCGGCGCCAAAGCGCTCGAACCCGCGAAGCGCCACCTCCGAGAGCAACGCCTCTGCATCCCGGAAATGGCGGTAAGGCGCGGCCGGGCTGACACCGGCACGACGGGCGGCTTCCGTCACGGTGAACCCCGCAGGCCCCCGTTCGGCGATCAACGCCAGTGTCGCATCGATGAGCGCTTCGCGAAGGTTGCCGTGGTGATACCCTCGGCGTCCGAAGCTTGGGTTTTCGGACCAGGTCATTGGCGCCTTTTACGCTACCCAGGTGCCACCGTCGCCAGATGGTCCAGCTAGTCGCGAAGCACTTTGATCATGGTGCTGCCAAGTGCCGCCGGACTGTCAGCCACGTGGATGCCCGCCGACCGCAACGCCTCCATCTTGGCGGCCGCAGTGTCGCGCCCGCCGCTGATCACCGCCCCGGCATGCCCCATCCGCCGTCCGGGCGGCGCCGTCGCCCCTGCGATGAACCCGACCACCGGCTTCTTCGCCTTGCTGCGCGCCAGGAACTCCGCTGCTTCGATCTCACTCTGGCCACCGATCTCGCCGATCATCACGATCTGCTTTGTTTCCTCGTCGGCCAGAAACATCTCCAGCACTTCGATGAAATCGGTTCCCTTCACCGGATCGCCACCAATCCCTACGCACGTGCTTTGGCCAAGACCGGCGGCCGTCGTCTGCGCGACCGCCTCATAGGTCAGGGTCCCGGAACGCGAGACGATCCCCACTGACCCGCGCCTGTGGATATGCCCCGGCATGATGCCGATCTTGCAGGCATCCGGGGTAATCACGCCCGGGCAGTTCGGCCCGATCAGCCGTGATTTCGACCCGTCTAGGGTGCGCTTCACGCGCACCATGTCCAGCACTGGAATCCCTTCGGTAATGCAGACGATCAGCGGCATCTCTGCGTCGATCGCCTCCAGAATCGCATCCGCCGCAAATGGCGGCGGAACATAGATCGCAGTCGCCGCGGCGCCAGTCTCCGCTTTCGCCTCCGCCACCGTGTCAAACACCGGCAGTTCCAGGTGCACCGACCCACCCTTGCCGGGCGTGACGCCCCCCATCACCTTCGTTCCATACGCAATCGCCTGCTCCGAATGAAACGTGCCCTGCGCCCCGGTAAACCCCTGGGTGATCACCCGAGTGTTGGCATCGACGAGAATGGCCATCTCAGGCAGCCTCCCGCACCGCATTCACGATCTTTTCCGCGGCATCCGCGAGATTGTCCGCGGAAATGATCGGCAGGTTCGACCGCGCAAGGATCTCCTGGCCGAGCTCGACATTGGTACCTTCCAGCCGCACGACCAGAGGCACCGATAGTTTCACCTCCCGCGCCGCTGAAACGATGCCTTCAGCGATCACATCGCACCGCATAATTCCGCCGAAGATATTGACCAATATACCCTCGACATTGGGATCAGAGAGAATGATCTTGAACGCTGTGGTAACACGCTCCTTGGTAGCGCCTCCACCCACATCCAGGAAGTTGGCCGGCGTCGCGCCATAGAGCTTGATGATATCCATCGTTGCCATCGCCAACCCGGCACCGTTCACCATGCAGCCGATATTGCCGTCCAGCGCCACGTAGTTCAGGCTGTGCCGCGCCGCTTCCAGCTCCCGCGGATCCTCCTCTGACTCGTCCTGCAGCTTCTCCAGCTCAGGATGCCGGAACAAGCCATTGTCGTCGAACGCAACCTTCGCATCCAGAGCGATAATATCTCCGCCGGCGGTGATAACCAGCGGATTGACCTCCACGATCGAGCAATCCAGCCCGATGAACGCCGCATACATCGCGTTTACAAAGCGCGTGAACGCACCGATCTGGTTGCCCTTCAAACCCAGCCCGAACGCCAGCCGTCGCCCATGAAAATCGGAAATCCCGCTCGCCGGATCCACCGTTGCCCTTAAAATCTTCTCCGGCCTCTCCGCCGCCACCTGCTCTATTTCGATCCCGCCTTCAGAGGAAGCGACAATCGTCACACGGCCGGTTGCACGATCCACCACCAGCGACAGATAGAGCTCACGCGCGATATCGCAGCCAGCTTCAACATAAACCCTGTGCACCTTGTGACCGGAGGCTCCTGTTTGCTTCGTAACCAACACATGCCCGAGCATCGCCTGCGCCGCCGCCCGCACCTCATCCAGCGACCGAGCAATCCGGACCCCGCCCTTGCCGCCCGGATCATCTGCGAAGTGCCCCGCGCCGCGCCCGCCCGCATGGATCTGTGCCTTCACCACATACACCGGGCCAAGCAGTTTCTTCGCCGCTTCCACCGCCTCATCCGCCGTCCAGGCTACATGTCCGTCGAGCATGGCCACGCCATAGCGCTTCAACAGCTCCTTGGCCTGATATTCGTGGATGTTCATCCTGGCGCTCTCTCAACCGACCAGCTTCTTGGAAGCTTCGATCAGTTCCCGCACCGCCGCACAGGACTGTTCAAACGCCGACCGCTCCTGCGCATTAAGCTCGATCTCAACGATCCGCTCCACGCCGCCTGCGCCGATGACCACCGGCACCCCGACATAAAGGTCCTTCACGCTGTACTGGCCGGTCAGCCAGGCCGCGCAGGGCAGCACGCGCTTCTTGTCCTTCAGATAACTCTCCGCCATGGCAATGGCCGACGTCGCCGGCGCATAGAACGCACTACCTTTTTCCAGCAGCTTAACAATTTCTCCGCCGCCATTGCGCGTGCGCTCCACGACGGCCTCGATCTTCTGCTGCGTGGTCCAACCCATCTTGATCAGATCAGGAATCGGAATACCGGCAACCGTCGAGTAGCGGATCAGCGGCACCATCGTATCGCCGTGCCCGCCCAGCACGAATGCAGCTACATCTTCAACCGAAACGCCGAACTCCTGGGCGAGAAAAAGTCGGAATCGGGAGCTGTCCAGCACCCCTGCCATGCCAACAACCCGGTTCGCCGGCAGACCAGATTTCTCCTTCATGACCCAGACCATCGCATCCAGCGGATTGGTAATGACGATCACGAATGCATCGGGACAATGATTGCGAATCCCCTCGGCTACCTGCGCAATCACGCCCGCATTCTTGCCAATCAGATCGTCCCGCGACATGCCCGGCGTGCGGGCAAACCCCGCAGTCACGATCACGACATCCGAGCCCTTGATCGCGGCATAGTCGGACCCGCCGGTCATCACCGCGTCGTATCCCTCGACCGGCCCGCATTGCATGAGATCGAGCGCCTTCCCCGCCGCCACACCGCCGAACACATCGAACAACGCGACGTCGCCCAGCTCCTTCAGCCCGACCAGATGAGCCAGCGTGCCGCCGATGTTGCCGGCACCAATGAGCGCGATCTTATGGCGGGCCATGGGAACCTCTCGTTCGGGTGGAACACAGGCCCCACCGTGGCATTGTCATCCAGGCGGGTTCCGGTTGCTATCCCAACGAACGCAAGGGGACAAGCCGGGCGGCGGCCCTGCCAAACGGAGAGCATTCATGCGCATCGTAGCCCTGGAAGAGCACTTCACTGTCCCGGCCCTCGTCGGCCGCATCGACCGGGACGCCATTACCCGCCGCGGCTTTCCACCGCCCGGAGCAGTCTGGAGCCAGACCATCAAGCAACCACAACTGCAGGACCTCGGCCCAGCGCGCGTTGCCGACATGGATGCCGTTGGCATCAGCGTTCAGGTACTATCGCTCGCCGGCCCGGGCGCCGACCTGGTCCCGGGTCAGGATGGCATCTCCCTCGCGCGCGAGTTCAACGACGCGCTGAAGCGCTCGATCGACCACCATCCGCAACGTCTGGCCGGCTTCGCACATTTGCCCATGCTGTCCCCGGAGGCCGCCGCGGATGAGCTGGAGCGCTGCGTCGGCCAACTCGGCTTCTGTGGTGCGCTGATCAACGGTCTCACCGACGGACGCTTCCTGGATGATCCGCGCTTCGATCCCATCCTGGCCCGTGCCGAACAGCTCGATGCGCCCATCTATTTGCACCCTGGCATTCCGCCGGCACCGGTTCGCGATGCGTACTACGCCGGCCTGCCGGAACCGCTTGGCTTCATGCTGTCAATCGCCGGATGGGGCTGGCATATGGAGACGGCTATCCACGTGCTGCGCCTGGCCCTCAACGGCGCGCTCGAGCGGCACCCCAAGCTGAAGCTCATCATCGGTCACATGGGGGAGTCGCTGCCGTTCATGCTGGCACGATCTGAGGCGGTGGTGGGTGGAGAGCTCAGGAACATCAGCCGGCGCTCATTGGCGGACACGATCTTGCAGCAGGTCTGGCTCACGACGAGCGGGTTCTTCACGGTGCCGCCGTTCATGACCGCGCTGACCACCTTCGGTGCCGACCGGATCCTGTTCTCGGTGGATTACCCATTCTCCGCTAACGCCGCCGGCCGACAATTCCTGGACAACCTGCCGATCTCGCCCGAGGACAAAGCGAAAATCGCCCATGGAAACACGGATAGGCTGCTGAAATTGCCGGTGTAACTACGGCAGGTGCGGCAGCGCGAGCCACTCCTGGCTCTGCATTTCATCGAGCCGGGATGCGGTTCGCACGAACATCGGAGCGTTCTCGCCACGCTCGTACAATTGGTCCGGTTGTGCATCAGCCGAGGCTACGAGCTTCATCCGGTGCTCGTACATCGTGTCAATCAGTGTGATAAAGCGTCGCGCGGCGTCGTAGTTATCTGGCGACAAACGCGGAATCCCGTCCAGGATCAGGGTTTGCAAGTGCGTCGCCAGCGCCAGATAATCGCCAGGCCCGAGGGCCGAACCACACAACTCGTGAAAGCTGAACCGGGCAATGCCGTTCGCTGCCGCCGGAACCGTCAGCCTGTGGCCCATTACCACTAAAGTCCTCGGACGTGGGCACGCGCCACCCGTCAGTTCGGCGAAAGCACGGTCGAGCTCGCGCCTCGACCGTGCATCCGCTGGCACATGCCACGTTCGCATTCCCCGCAACCGCGCCCGCCGAAAGTCCCGCCCCTGCTCGATCGCCAGCACATCGAGGTGGCGCTTCAGCAAGGCAATAAACGGCAGGAACGCGTCCCGCCCCGGCTGACCCTTGAACAGGTCATCCGGCGGCGTGTTCGAGGTCGCGACAACAATAACGCCCCGCTCGAACAGCGCCTGAAACAGCCGCCCCAGAATCATCGCATCCGCGATGTCGTTCACCTGAAACTCGTCGAAGCATAGCAGTGTCGCCTCCGCCGCAATCGAGTCCGCCAGCGGCGGTATTGGATCGTCGATCTCCTGATGCGCCCGTTTGAACGCATGGATTCGCCCGTGCACGTCCTGCATAAATCGATGGAAATGGGTTCGCCGCCTGCGGGCCACGGGCGCCGTTGCGAAGAACAGGTCCATCAGCATCGATTTACCGCGCCCAACCTCGCCGACCAGGTACAAGCCATTCGGTGCGCCCTCGGGCACCTCCTCCGTCGGGCGCCAATGCAGAAAACGCGACAGAAAGCCGTTGCCGTTGCCATGCCGCGAGGGTGGCTGATAGCCGCGCAGTTGAACCCACAGGTCCTGCAGCCGCTCCGCAGCCAGCGCCTGCGAAGAATCGGGCGCAAGTTCTCCGGCCGCTACCTTGGCCCGATACGCGGGCAGTGGCCCGCTGGTTATCTCGGGCAGGGTGTCCATTTACCGAGCGACTTACCGGCTTGCAGGCGTTGCTTCAACACAGCCCTTTTCATGCTACAGGCGCATTCGAAGGAGATCTGGATGCTCAACCTGGATTACGCTGCCCTGGAAGCTGCCCCCCTGGGCACCGACCCTTTTCCGCACCTTGTGGTACCGCACTTCGTCCCGCCTGCTGGCCTGGCGAGGGTCCTCGCGGATCTACCGCCGCTCGGCCGGCGCGGGTCCATTCCACCCGGCTCCGTGCGGTTGGGCGCGATGGCCGCGGCTCTGATACAGGAACTGGAAGGGCCAGCTCTCCGGGATGCGATTGCTCGCCGCTTTGACCTTCATCTGGATGACGCGCCCATCATGCTGACGTTGCGCGGTTGGACCAACGAGCGGGATGGCAAGATACACACCGATTCCCGGACCAAGCGGGTCACCGTCCTGCTTTACCTCAATCCCGAAAACGATGCCTTCGCCCAACACGAGGGGTGCCTGCAACTCCTCCGCAGCCCGACCGACCTGGACGACTACGCGGTTGAAGTGCCGCCAGTGAATGGCACACTACTGGTGTTCCCCAACAGTCCCACCGCCTGGCATGGCCACAAGACATTCACCGGGCAGCGTTACAGCATTCAGTTGAACTACATGACCAGGGATGCCAGTGCCCGCAGCGAGCTTCGCCGCCATCGATTTTCCGCGTTCATGAAGCGCCTGATGCCCGCAGCGTGAAGGAAAGCTCAAGCAGACCGCGCCAATGTGCCGCTCGTCAGCAATCCGAAGGAGATACCACCATGAACAACGGGGTTTTGTTCGGGGCCTGCCTGGTGCTGCCGCTGGCAGGTCTTGCTGTTCCCGCTTTGGGGAGCCCCAGCCCGGGTGCCCGGCCGCCCAACCGGAGGCGCTCACGGCGTTTCAACCGGCTGCAATCGAACTCCAGGCTGAGCACATGCTCGCCACGGCCGATGCCATGTTCCGCGAAATGATTGCCGAGATGAACGCCATGCAAGCGCAGACGGCAGCGCTGATGCAGGCGCCGATACCCGGTCCGCAGCAGCTCACTGAGGCGACATTCGGCCCGGGATATTCTGTCCCGCCGAGGCCCTGGATTTCCGACGCCTACACGACCATTCCCCGCGTCAACCCACAAACCGACCAGCGAAAAAGCCCTGAACGGCGGCGAACAAATGCGAACAGGTTACCCCGCCTCCGGCACCAGCACCTTAGGCCATGCCCCCAGCCACCGTGCCAGCTGGTCCAGGTTCTCGGCACCAGGCTCGACCAGCACCAGCGCGTCGCCGTCCTCGTCCGCATCCACACAAGGCGCGCATCGATCCCCGCATCACGCAGGTCGCCAGCAGCTCGGGGTCGGTGACCAAGGCCAACATTCCCCGCATGTAGGTGGGGCTGGCAGACTGCGCTAGCCGCGCAGCGCCGTCTCGGCGCCCTTGCCGGCCTCCAGCGCGCGGTTTTCAGCCAAATCTCTCAGGTGCTGCCTCGCCGCAACCCGGATACTGGCGCAAATCAGGGGGGACTCGGCGATCTTCTTCAGGAGCTGGGTGGCAGAGTCCCACCATCATTTACTCCCCCGGCAGCTTCAGCCCGGCCTTTCGATAAAACCCAATCAGCATCCTTAGCTCGCTAATATCCAGCCGCCTCATCGCCTCCACCATCGCCTCGGTCTCGGCGCGCTGCGCGTTTATGTCCAGCCCGCCGGCCACGTTCATCGTCTGCTCCGGCTTGCCCCAGGCACGGTCGAGAATCGAATTGCACGCTCTCACGCTTGCGGTAGGATCGTCAGTCCGTTGCATCCAGTTCCTAAGAATTCCCACAGCCTCCATCGATAGCGCCCGGCACGCGTCAAGCACTTCGGCGGGAACAGCAGGGCGACCACCAGGATTGCCCGACTTGCCTGGCTTGAATGCCATGCTGTTTCCACTTGCGAAACGGCCGTTGTTGCGGTCGCTGTTCTCAACCGTCATCTCAACGCCTCGTCGATCATCGCGCGCCAATCATCGGCGGCGTTTGCACAAAAGGCCCTTTTGGTTAATGAATGTGCCCACTTACGGACATTGTTCCAAGCCGCCTGAACCATTGGGTCGGTCGGCTCGCGCATGGCGGCGATGGCTGCTCGGGCTGCGGCCGCCGGCCGGCACTAGGCGAGCCTGCGCCGGGTTGACCGGGTTGCTTGCCGCCCAACACGAACGGGCAGACCGGACGGAAGCTGACCTGCGGACCGAGCGGGAGGCGCAGGAGGCCGTGCAAGGCGAGCTGGTCGCCGAGAAGGAGGCCCGTGCCAAGGCGGAGGGCAAAGCCGAGGCACTTCAGGACCGGCTCGGGATCGCCGAGGAGGCTGCGGAGGTGTTGCGGCTGGTCGAGGCCGAGCGGCGGGGGCGCGGGCGCCTACCGCGGCTCCTGGCGGCTTGGCGGGGGGAATGACGGCCCGTGCCCTCGATCCACAACGAGCAAGTGAAGCTGTTGGCGAACGCCATCGACCGCGCTTCCACCGCTTGCGTAGCCGGCGGGATAATCAATGCGATCGTGGGCTGGGACCGCACGCGGCTGATCTATTTGGTGGTCGGCTGCGACTTTTGGTTCCTCGTCGCAGTCAGCTTACATTTGCTGGCGCGTCGCGCGCTTCGAGGGCTTCGCGAGGAATGACCTGGTCCGCAGCCTTTGCGTTGTTCGGAGTTCCTATCACCCTGCTCGTGCTCGGCTGGGCGGCGGTGCTCCTGCAGGAGCGCAGTAATCGCCACACGGTCCCCGCGGGGGCACAAGGTCAGCGCACTGCAGCAAGAGGGGGCGAGGGCGGCATTGCGCCCACTGCACTGGAAAGCGTTGCCTCCATGAGCCGCAGGATACGCGAAGCAATGGCAGCCAAGCGGGAGCGGGACGCACTCCCGCTTGAGGCCCGGCTTAAGTCCCTGAAGGAACGCCACGCCGCCATCGAGAAGCGGATCGCCGATGAACTTAAGCGTCCGTCCCCGGACCGGGACCTCGTGAAGCGCCTCGAGATCGAGAAGTCGAACCTAGAAGCGGCGATTGCAGGGCAAATCGAAAAGGAGAGCGAACGCAATCGGCTGCGCACGGACCGCGACCGGCCCGAGCCGTCGTCCTGATGCATCCCCGGAAGGTGAAGGGGGCGCCTGGCGCGGCTCCTGATGGCCTGGCGGGGCGACCAGTGAAGCGGGGCAGGGGCGTGAGCCCTGTCACTCATCCTGCGGCATCGCTGCCGGCCGTTCACGACCTTTACATCAGACGCGCGCCCGATAGGCGGCTGATCACCTCGGTGCGCCCAAAGTGCAACAGGGTTGGTATTGAATTGGCCGGAACTAACGAACGGCCCATTTTTGTAGCATAAGCAGACAGACCGAGAACGTCGCCGCGCGCAAGCTGCGGAAATCGGCCAGAGGTCGCAGGTGGGCCGTGGCACCCCAGGTTGCGGCGGCCTCCAGACCGGGACCGGAATCAGTCGAAAAGTTCAGGCAATTCCTGCACGAAAACCCATGTCGGATTGGCCGGCTGCACGGAAACCTGCACAGAGAGGTTTTCCGACAGTCCTACGCTACAGATTTGGGCGTTCCGGCTGTAATAACATTCGATGCAGCTTGCCACATTCGCCTCGCAGGCTCGCTCGCGCCTGCAGCATCGCCTCCGCAACCGGCTCCAGCGTCGGATGTCCTGTGACCAGTACCCGGATGCGAGCCTCATAGCCGCTCTTGCTCACCTTTCCGACCTTCAGGCCAAACCCGCGTAGCAGACCGCGAATGCCGAGCTCCACCGCACGCAGCTTGCCGAGAAGTAGCTTCCGACCGGTCAGCAGGGCCCGGATCTCCTGCGCCGGTATCGTCTTGACGTGCACCGGCCGGAACCAGCCCAGACGCATCAGGTGGGCCATGCCGCGGGCGTCGTTGCGATCAGCCTTCACAGTCATCGCCTTCAGTGCTGCCTTGACGTGGCGTGTTTCGATCAGGATCGCCGACAACCCGGCCGCCGTCAGCCCAGCATGCAGCCACTGAGACAGTGGGCCCGCCTCCAGGCCGATGCGGGTAATCGTGAGGCCCAGGCTGCGAAACCACCCGACGAGCGCCTCGGGTTCGCTCGCGACCTTGGTCTCGCGGACGATCTTGCCAGTCCCATCCACCACGCACACGCTGCTGAGTTCCAGCGACACGTCAACTGCGGCATAGTACTCCACGGCTGTCTCTCCTTCGCGATGCTTGGGACCGACCAATCTCGGATCCTGTTCTGATCATCACAGAGGGACAGCCACCCTCCGGTAGCCCGTTGCCTTCTGCGGCCCCATTACCGCATCTAGGGGACATCCTGGGACACGACGCGGCTTGGGAGGCGTGGCTTAGGCGTGGGCCTGGGATGGGTGGTCGATCCGACGACCACCGCCGTTGAGTCAACCTCCGCGGACGGCGCACGCAGTTCACGCTTGGCACACCTCGACTACCAAGCGAAGCTGCGAGATTATGCCCGCTTATACTCGAGGACACCGCTCTGGCGATGGACCGACAGTGGAAAACGCGTGCGCCTGCCAGAGGCCCTCTTCGCGTGTCGCTATGGGGCCGCCCCAAAGATCGTCTTCGGGGGCAACTCCGATCCGATCCCCTTGGCTCACATCCCCGCGGCGAACACGTCGTGTCGGTACCAAATTTCCATGCCGGCGTCTGCGCGCCGCCGGTGAGCGACTTTACGCGGGTCGTGACGTAGTTCCCGAGGCCGTTCGGGCTGATCAGCCCATTGTGGTTGATGTCGGCGGCCGGATCGTTGAAGGCATCGAGCAGTGCCTTGGTGAACGCGCCGTGCTCCCATGCGGGGTCCTCGCTTGATGTCTCAGTGCCGCTGGAGGATGTCAGCACTGTCACTTTTCCTTTTGGTGCCAGTGCGGCGCGCAGGGTAGTTGAGCGTGGGTGCCCTGCCATCCATTGTTGCAGCGCCTGAGTGAAGCACATCGGAGCCGCGGTCGCACTCCTGTTACCCCACATCTCTTACAGTCCATCTACAAGAGCCCTCAAAGAGCCGCGTCTTGGCGCGCCGCCGGAACAGCCGTGAGGTCTACGACATCGCAACCGCCTCCCTGGCAGGAAATGGAGGGTAAGGTAACGTCGATGCTCCTGAAACGTATGACGCCCGTTGTCGCGGCGGTTCTCCTCACGCTTCCGGCCGTTGCCGACCAGCTGCCTCCCGACGCGTCATACCGTCCCCTTCCAGCCCAGCCTCTGGCTACAGTGCGCGCGCAGGACGAGGCCGAGAAGCCGCAGGTGATCCAGCGGCAGCAGCAGGTATTTGAGCAGCGCTACGACCTCGCCGACCAGCCGATCCCGGGCGTGATGATGTCCGGCGGACGCAAACCGGTGCAGGGCGGCGTGCGGGTCAAGCTGCCGCAGGGCGTGACCTGGGAGAGTCTCGCGCAGATGACGCCCGACGAGATCCGGGACCGGGGACTACTGCCACCTGGGTTCATGCCGCTGCCGCATGTCAAGCAGGCAACCGGCGGGCAGGTGTTCCCAAAGGTCGAGATCGACGAGATCCATCGGCAGGAGGATCGCGACCTGCGGCGCTTTGACGTGGATTTCGACATCCCCGACCGTTTCACGCCGGAATTTCCGCCACCAATCTATCTGACGACGCACCCGGAGTTTGGCGACGTCTCCCACGGGCAGCTGTTGACTATCAAGAACTATTACGCGCTGATGGTCGGGATACTTACGCCCGTGCAGCTTGAGGGCCTGCGGCTGCTGCTGACGCCCTTCCCGCAAGAGGAATTCAATCAGACCGAGGACCGCAAGGTGGCGGAGCAAAGCCTCGGCGTGACCTGCCTTGATTGCCACGCGAATTTCCACACCAACGCGGCCTTCCACCAGACACCCGATGTGCGCCCACAGGCCGCCCGCTTCCGCCTCGATACGGTAAGCCTGCGCGGCTTGTTTAACCAGCGCATCCACGGCTCGAAACGCTCGCTGCGCTCGGTCGAAGACTTTACCCAGTTCGAGCAACGGACGGCATATTTCAACGGCGACGACGTCAGCGCCACGCGCAAGGGCGCGAACCTTCCCGACCGGACGAACCAGGTCGCGTTCATGGGCCAGATGCAGGACATAATCGACTTCCCGCCGGCCCCCAAGCTCGACCCGCTCGGGCGGCTCGATCCGAGCAAGGCGACGCAGCAGGAGCTGGCCGGCGAGCGCGTGTTCATGGGCAAGGGCCGCTGCGCTGCATGCCATGTGCCAGAGACAGCGTTCATGGATAACCAGATGCATGACGTGCAGCTCGAACGCTTCTACCGGCCCGGGCAGACTGTAAACGGATTGGTGATGCTGCCAGATGGGCCAATCAAGACGTTCACGCTGCGCGGCATTAAGGATTCGCCGCCCTACCTGCATGATGGGCGGCTGTTGACGCTCGCGGATTGCGTCGAATTCTTCAACTTGGTGCTCGGCCTGAAGCTGACCCAGGACGAGAAGCAAAGCCTGGTCGCTTACATGCTGGCGCTCTGAGCCCGTAGCCTGAGAATGACATGAAACGACTGCTCACTACCGCATCGTTCATTGCCGTATTCGCCGTCGCACCGGGGTGGGCGCAGCAGCAGGGAAACCCTGCGGGCATGACATCCGGGACGCCGCAATCGCGCCCAGGGATGCCGGTGCCGAACCAGCCGAACGTGGCGGATCGCAATTTTGCCCGTGCCGCAGCCGCCGGCGGTCTGTCGGAGGTCGAGCTCGGCCAGCTCGCGGAGCATGAAGCCCAGAGCTCCGCGGTCCGCGAGTTCGGTCAGCGCATGGTCAGCGATCACTCAAAGGCGAACGCTCAACTCAAGGAGCTGGCCCAGCAGGGAAACCCTGCGGGCATGACATCCGGGACGCCGCAATCGCGCCCAGGGATGCCGGTGCCGAACCAGCCGAACGTGGCGGATCGCAATTTTGCCCGTGCCGCAGCCGCCGGCGGTCTGTCGGAGGTCGAGCTCGGCCAGCTCGCGGAGCATGAAGCCCAGAGGTCCGCGGTCCGCGAGTTCGGTCAGCGCATGGTCAGCGATCACTCAAAGGCGAACGCTCAACTCAAGGAGCTGGCCGCAGCCGCCAGCATTCCGCTGCCGAACACGCCGGATGCGGAGCACCGGACCATGCGTGAGCAGCTCGATCAGGTGCATGGAGCCGCCTTTGACAGCACCTATATCCGGGGCCAGATCATCGACCATCAGCAGACGGCGCAGCTCCTCGAATACGAGATCGGTTCGGGGCAGGATGCGCAGCTGAAGGGCTTTGCGTCCCAGGTGCTGCCCATTGTGATGCAGCATCTCGAGATGGCCCAGAGCATCGACGCTCATCTGACGGGCGCTGCCGCGCCGGAAGCCGCAATGACGCTACCAGCCCGGGCAATCAGAGCACCGGGCGCGCAGGAGCAGCCCCAGGGGGCCGGTAGGGCCGGGGGCAAAAGTGGGCAGACCCAGTAGCCTACACCGTCTCGCGTGGATCCAGCCGCCGATAACTTCGACCGCATGATCGCAGCCATCGCATTCGAATTACCAGTATCGCCGGTTGGCGTTAGCGAGAACTCCCCATAGGTAGCGCCGTCGGAAACTTAGGACCCGCCGAGAAACAAACGAATTGGGGATGGCGAGAACAACGCAGGAATAGAATCGTAAATGTGGCTAGGCGCGACGCGGCGCAGGAAGTCAGTCTGCCTGGGTGATCGATATTGATGATATCCGCGCGCGCTGGCAGCAGGCGGAGAGATTTCTCGACGAACGGGGACGGCGGCTGTTTGCGGCGAACGAGGCGATGGCGCAGGGCTATGGCGGGGTGACGACGACGGCGGCGGCAACGGGTCTGGCCCGCAGCACGATCAATCGCGGCATCGCGGAGCTTCGATCCGGGCACAACGACATCGGCGAGCGGGTGCGCCGTCCTGGCGGCGGACGCAAGAGCGCGGTGGCGCATCAGCCGGGCTTGCCGGCAGCGTTGGAGGCGCTGATCGAGGACGCCATCCGTGGCGATCCCTGTTCGCCGCTGCGTTGGGTCAGCCGGAGCCTGCGCCACCTGGTCAAGGCACTGGCAGCGCGGGGGTTCCAGGCCAGCCAACGCGTGGTGGCGAACCTGCTGCGCGAAATGAAATACAGCTGTCAGGCGAACCGCAAGACGCGCGAAGGCGCGAACCATCCCGATCGGGATGCGCAATTCGCCCACATCAATGCGACGGTAAAAGCGGCGATTGTGGCCGGGGAACCCGCGATCTCAGTGGACACGAAGAAGAAAGAGCTGGTGGGTGATTTTAAGAACTGCGGCCGTGAGCTGCGCCATCAGGGAGATCCCGAAAAAGTTCGCGTGCATGACTTTGAGCTGCCTGAGCTTGGCAAAGTCGCCCCCTATGGGGTCTATGACATTGCCGTATACGGCGGAGGAGCAGGGTCGGGGTGACGCCGATGCCGCGCCCGGTTAAGAAATAGACGGGAGCGACGCTTGAGAATGAAGTTGGGAATGACCTGAGCCCCGTCTTTCATCCAGGGATGAGTAAAAACCGCAGCGTGATCCCGTCCACCCCCAGGGGCGCACTCCAAAAGCGGGTCAAAATTGCACGCCGATCCACACGCTGCGCGGCTTCGCGGTCGCACTGTCCGACCTCACCTTTGCTGGGCTTGCCCGGCCAAGGCGGTCGGATAGCGCCGTCCTTACGGCCCCAAGCGGGAGGAAATTATGATACGGATGCCGACCAGCCAACTGGCGATCACAGCCGAAGAATTGCGTCTCGCGGAAGCGCGCGAGAAGGGGGTGCCGTGGCGGCAATGGGGGCCGTATCTCAGCGAACGTCAGTGGGGCACGGTCCGCGAGGATTATAGCGAGAACGGGGACGCGTGGAACTATTTCAGCCATGACCAGGCCCGTTCGCGCACCTATCACTGGGGCGAGGATGGCCTTGCTGGCCTCAGTGATGACAAGCAACGATTGTGTTTTGCACTGGCCTTGTGGAACGGCACGGATCCGATCCTTAAGGAGCGGGTGTTTGGTCTGACCAACAGCGAGGGCAATCATGGGGAGGATGTGAAAGACTATTATTTCTATCTCGATAGTACCCCGACACATTCGTACATGAGGTATCTGTACAAATACCCTCAGGATCAATTTCCGTACCTCGACCTGATCGAGACGAACAGACGTCGCGGCCGGTGGGACCCGGAATACGAATTGATTGACACTGGAACATTTAATGACGACAGATACTTCGACGTATTCGTCGAGTACGCAAAGGTCGCACCGACGGACATGCTGATCCAAATCAGCGTATGCAATCGCGGACCCGACGAGAGGGTGATCCACGTTCTGCCGTCCCTATGGTTTCGCAATTTTTGGACTTGGTGGCCGGAGGAGCCCAGATCAATCCTGCAGGACGTGTCCCGAAAGGACGGCGCTGGTGCGATTGCCGCGAGGGACGCGCTGCTGGGGGATTATTTCCTGTACTACGAGGGGGATGTGCGGCTGCTGTTCACCGAAAACGAGACGAATAACAAGCGTCTTTTCGGGATTGCCAATCTGACCCCTTATGTGAAGGACGGGGTTAACAACTATATCGTAGCGGGCAATCGGGAAGCGATCAACCCGAATGGCACCGGAACCAAAGCGGCTGCACATTACGAGTTGCGAGTGGGAGCAGAGAGAACTGCGGTTATCCGGCTGCGACTGAACAATGTCCCACCTGGTATCGACGAACCTTTCGGCACGCAATTCGCGCAGATCGTCGAGGCGCGCCGGTGTGAAGCCGACGAATTCTATCGGGCGATAACCCCTGCCGGTGTGGGCGAGGATGCAGCGAACGTGATGCGGCAGGCATTGGCCGGAATGCTGTGGAGCAAGCAATATTTCTCCTATGATATCGCCAAATGGCTGAAAGAGCATGGTGTCGATCCGATGCGTCCGTCATCGGGTCAGGTCTCGGTGCGGAACCGTGAGTGGTTTCACATGCTCAGCGAACATATCATCTCCATGCCAGACAAATGGGAATATCCCTGGTTCGCCGCCTGGGACCTGGCCTTTCATACGCTTGCGCTGTCCATCGTTGATATCGACTTCGCCAAGCAGCAGCTCGATCTCCTGCTTACGGGGCTTTACCTGCATCCGACCGGGCAGATTCCCGCTTACGAGTGGAATTTCAGCGACGTTAATCCGCCGGTGCATGCGTGGGCCACGATCTTCGTGTACCGGATGGAGCAGGTACTGAGGGGCAGGAGCAATCGGGAGTTTCTGACGCGGGTGTTTGGGAAGCTCAATTCAAATTTCGGCTGGTGGGTGAACCGCAAAGACCGTTCTGGCAGAAACCTGTTTGAAGGGGGATTTCTCGGGCTCGACAATATCGGGGTTTTCGACCGCAGCGCGCCGCTGCCCACAGGGGGCTATCTGGAGCAGGCTGATGGCACGGCGTGGGTGGCGTTATTTGCGCAGAACATGCTGGAGATCGCCGTTGAGCTGGCAGCGGCGCAGCCGGCCTATGAGGATCTGGCGACGAACTTTGTTGCCCAGTTCGTGTTGATCGCCCACGCCATGAACGGACTTGGTCCGGATGGGATGTGGGATGAGGAGGACGGCTTCTACTACGACGTGCTTCGCCTGCCCGATGGCGGTACGACCGACTCAAGGTCCGCTCAATGGTTGGTCTGCTGCCGCTTTGCGCCGCTACGGTCGTCGAGCGATGGCAGCGGGAGCGGCTTCCCAGATTGACTGCACAAACGTACGAGTGCCTAAGGCGCATGCCGGAACTCGACACGTCGATTCATTCAACCGGGCCGGGGCATTTCGGTGTGGCGGAGCGCGGCATGCTTGCGCTGGTGAACGAGAACCGGTTACGGCGCATCCTTTCGCGCATGCTTGACGAGAGCGAGTTCCTCAGCCGCTACGGGATCCGCGCGCTGTCCCGCTATCACGCCGATCATCCCTACACCTTTTGGGCTCAGGGGCAGGAATATCGGGTCGGTTATCTTCCGGCCGAGTCGGATACCGGGATGTTCGGCGGCAACTCCAACTGGCGCGGACCGATCTGGATGCCCGTCAACGTACTGCTGATCCGCGCCCTGCTGCAATACTATTTGTATTACGGCGACAACTTCAGGATCGAGTGCCCCACCGGCTCGGGCAATACGATGAATCTGTTTGAGGTTGCCCGGGAGATTGCCAGCCGGCTAACCCGCATCTTCCTGCGAGATGAAGTCCGGACGGCGGCCAGTGTTCGGAGGCGCCGAGAAGTTCCAGCGCGATCCCTATTGGCGGGATCACCTGTTGTTTTACGAATACTTTCATGGCGACAACGGCGCCGGCATCGGTGCCAGCCATCAGACCGGATGGACCGGGTTGGTGGCGCCGCTGATCGAAATCTTCGGGCGCCTCGATGGCGGGGCTTTTCTCGAAGCCGGCCGGAGTGCCGCCTTTGCGCGCGATTAGGGTTTTCCGCTTACCCGTGTGGTATTGCTCGGGCGGGTGCGGCCGATGGTCAGTGCAACGACATTTACGTCACCAGCGATCGCGTTAGCTAGCGCCTCGCCTGCTAAAAAGGCTTTGCCGCCTCCGTTTTGGGCTGCTAGCATGCAGCCCCTCAGAATGTTAAAATTCAGTACCCATAAAATCGATGGGGGACGAGTGATGCTCAACCGAGGGCTTACCGAGATGGTGTTCGCGTTGCTGCTGCTGACCGGGGCGTGGTCATCGGCTCGCGCCCAACAGCCGGTGAGCCAGGGACCAGCCGCGAGCCAAACGGGCTGGATGTTCAACTTCGCGCCCTATCTTTGGTTGCCTACGGCCCACGTCACGCTGAATTACAACTTGCCCGATAATCTCGGCGCCAGATTACCGACTGACCTTTCGAGCGGGCCCGGCGATTATCTATCTAAGCTTGATGCTGCAGCGGCGTTTGCGGCCGATGTCAGGAAGGGCCCGTTCTCGCTGTTGACAGATTTCATGTACACCCGCTTCAGCGCCGGCAGCGCCCAAAGCCACATCAAGTCCGTCGATTTTTTGGGCCAGCCCTCTATACCCATATCGCGCTCGTTGCAGACCAGCATCAGCACCACCCTGAAGACCGCTATCTGGACCCTTGCGGGTGGCTACACCCTGTTGCAGGGCGACTGGGGCAATCTCGACCTGATCGCCGGGTTTCGCTTTCTCTCGGTAAGTGCCAGAACCGATTTCAGCCTGGCGCTGTCGGTAACAGATCCGCGGGGCAGCGGCTTTACACTCGGCGGTCTTGGGGGCGTCTCCGCCAGTAAGGATATCTGGAACGGCATTGGCGGCCTGCGCGGGCGGGTTCGTCTTGGCGCTACGCCCTGGTTCATTCCCTACTACTTCGACATCGGCGGTGGCGGCTCACAGCTCACCTGGCAGATCGCGTCCGGTTTGGGTTACCAGATCGGCTGGGCGGCTCTGTCAGCAACCTACCGCTATTTGTCGTTCGAGCAGCGCGACGACGCCGTGGTGAAGCATCTGGCTTATGGCGGACCGATGCTGATGGTAGATTTCCGTTTCTAGATTGGGCGTTCGGACACGAGACTGAGGGCTGCTCGACGCGCTCGACGAGCAGTACGCCCACGGTGGGAAGGGGCGCGGCGAACGCCTGGAGTCGCATGACCGGTGCCGTATACGTGGTCGTGGAAGCCGCCGGTCTCGACCGGGCCGGTCACCAGAAGAAACGGTCCCATTCCGACCAGCCGCCCCATCAAAACGATGACAGCTCCGATCGCCGCATTCGTCCCCATCGTGCTGCACCAAGGTTGAACGCCCGCTCGCATGAGACCGGCTGGGAGGCGGTAGTGCGCCGCCGCTGCGTCTCTCCGGTTATCAGCTCGATCCGCCGATACGTGCTACGCTGGTGACCGTCTTGATCACAGTCATCAAGACTCGCATTTGCCATCGCGACATCCCCGCGCTCAATCACAGAGCAGAGCACTTCGCCCTTACTCCCACCTTATCCCAGGTGGGCAACTCGCAGCGGTTACGTTGGACGTCAGCATCATCATGGTTGATGATATGCGTTTATTTCAAGCTAGGTCCAACTTGGTTTCTTGGTTTTTCGCTGTCGCCGCGAATCCACCGAGGCGAACCAAATCGCGTCCATACCTCGGTCAGGGAAAATGAGGGGATTCGTGAGGTTCAGCGTGGAAAGCCGTCAATGACCTTGTACCTGAACCGCCACTCCTTGCTCTTTGATGTATTGCAGGATCTCGCGGTCAACACGGGTGTAAACTCCGCCGTCGCCACACTCGCGAAAGCCTGGTCGCTGGATTCCCCGAGAAGTGATACCGGCTAGGTATTCTTTATAAGAACCCGCTCCGTCATCGACGTGCAGAAAAACGGGGCCACCACTATCTCCATGACACGTGTCCCGATTAAGATGGCTTTGACCTGCAACGAGTTCAAAAGTGGGCGTGCACCCGTACCGGGAGCTATCGGGTTGAGATGACACCACACCACCGCAGTTCGATGACGCAACCGGGATGTCAACGTATTCCTTTATCCCTGCAACTCCGTTCTCATTTAGACCAAATCCCACCGCTCTGATAAACGGTGCACCATTGATCGCCAGAGTTGCGGCGAATACGACTGGATCATCGGGAGCGAAGCTGTCGTTGATTCGGATCAGCCCGATATCCGCAGGCGTTGATGCTGGCGCATGGCAGTCTCGCATCGTCGGTTTGCTCGGCTGGTTTGCCGCAAGCAAATGCCGAGCAGCCAAGTGATCCAAGTCTCCGTTCGCCTCATCGACGGCGCTCACACCAGGACAAACACAGTGGGCCGCAGTTAAGACGGTGTTGGGCGAAATAATCACCCCGGTACACAGGCGATCATCTGCTGTCTTAATTGCAACCACCTTGCGATATCCCATGGTGGGCAGCCCACCCCATATCCGATCCTCGCTTTGACTACCGCCAGTTGTCAGTCCGAGCAGCAGGCGCGCATTCTCCTGGTATCGAGGATCCTGCTGTACGAGCGATCCTGCGCCGTCCCCCAGCAGATCAGCCGCGCTGGCTCCCCCTCCAGCAACGGCCGCGGTCTGCCGTCGTAAAGCGGTTTTCATGTCATCAGGCTTGGCGGGCGGCCCACCCTGCAGGATCAAACCACCTAACGCCGTAAGTGCCACCTTCATACTCCGAATTACGTCTCCAGCGTCGATTCCCCAAAGCTGGCCGATTGACCCTTCGCATTGTGCGAGAACCGTTAGTGAGGCGGCCTTTCGAGAGACTTCTTGGGGAATCTTTACTGGCTTGGAGAAGTTGCGAATCACAGCCTTTCCGGGCGGCTTACCCCCATACCGACCTGATCGGAAACGATAGCAGCGAGAGTTGCTCCTCGCGCATCTTGGACATTCACGGTTGCCTTTCCCTTGGGCCCGGCAAGCGTCGAGTTGGTTTCAAGCTGCACCGTGGTGTCGAGTTGCCCGCTCTCGGTGTCCAGCACCGCTGACGAGCGAACCCAACTCTCCGGATTGTTCCCGCAGTACATAGTGGAACCCATACCACGAGCGAATCCGGAGGGGCCGGAGTAGGGACCGGTACCTGTGATCGACGCGGCGTACGATATAATCGGAGCTACCAGGCTCAAAGCTATCGCGCAAATCAAGGCAGAAAGAACGCGAACCCTATTCATAGACGCCTCCTAAGGTCGCCTTATCTAGCTCTAAATTCCTACACGCTTGCGGTTTTGAGGATACCTCGTGGTTTGTTCGGAACTGCGCAAAAGCTGAAACCCTGAATTTTCATAAGCTTTCCTCTGCGAAGTGTTGACACTGCCGACTCAGCTGACACAGCGAGGCCGGAACGATACAGAGATTGCTGTGTCACCAGAGTCAGCAGTGTCACGGGTATCGGCGCGCCCGATCTAGCGAGTGCCATCGACCTCTGGCGGCTGAGCTGCTCAGTCAGGCGGAGCGGAATCCGGCCATCCGCATCACCGATCACGCCAAGGCGCTGGACTACTTCCGTGCTCGCGCCGTGGCCGCCGACGCGGAAAGTAAGTCCGCAGCCAAGCCGCCCCAGCCAGAACGCCCATCCGCCCTCAGAAAGCTTCCAATGGTGGCCGAAATCATCCGCACATGGCCAAGCGGACGCTTCGTCCAGTTCAGCGATGAATGACCCCGATCCCCCAGAAACGAGCAGAAGTGAAATGGCAACTATTCAGGAACGCAAATGCCAGTGCTGGCGTAAGCGGCTGGTCTGTTATTTTTGTGTGGATTGCCAGAAATGCGGCGGCGATTGCCACTGCGATGATGGCCGACGCTCCGGGCGCAAGCCGCGCCCATCGCCAGCAGGCGGGTGTGCTAAGCGCGGATTGGTCGCGGAGGACGCGTAAAGAGGAAGACCGGCCCAGATGCTCGCCCGAGATTCCGGGAGTCATGTGGTTGATAACTATCCTGGGGATCATCCCAGTTATGGTCATACCGGCCGCTCAATGAGGGGAAAAATTATAGAGGCGGCACGAGATTATCTCCGGCGCATAGAGCGGAGGGCAAATCTCGCGAAATCCTATCGAATGTCGTTGCGCAGGGAGTCATTTTGCCGGAGGGAAGCAACCAGCTCGGCTACATCTCCAGTGTTCTTTCTTCGTCCAAGGCGCTGGCTAACGTTCGCGGCGAAGGATATGGTCTGGCTGAGTGGAGCGCTAGGCCAAGGGAGATAACGGAATGACCGCCGAGCCCCGCCGCCCGATTACTGAAGCCGTCGCTGCGGCAATGTCGATGGTCCGTTGGAAGACGGCGGGCCAGTTGTATCAGAGGGCGAATGCGAAGTTATGGTCCGGGCTGCTATCGCCAGTTATCTAAAAGCGCTTAGCGGTGTCCCTCGTCAGCACGGCGCCAGCCGATGCGAGAGCGGACATTACCAAGCCCATTTTCGAGATAGCTGGCGCGTTACCTCGGCTGTGGCAGTGGGAGTTCGGGCTCATCTTTTCATCAGTCACGATCTCGCGGCCTCGCCTGATGGGTAAGTGAGTAAGGTAGCGGCGCAATAATCGGCGCGACGGTTGGTGCAATGGGTGCTGGCGCTCGAGGCGGGTTGGGATCGAATGCTGGATGTAAAACGCGTTGGCCTCCCGGCCCGCTAACTGTCACCGCATTTACCTCAATTGATCGAACAACGTACTGACCGATACGCGCAGCTTCCCCAATAACGACGGATTTCCTGTCTCCCGTCCCGGCAAAGATCGCGCAATTCCCAGCCGGGGTCACTATCACGCCGGTTAAGCGCGGCAGTTCAGGAAGCGCATCTTTTGGGGCAGGAGCAGAGGCTGGTGCCCGCCGGGTCGGACTGAATAGCGGGCGCGCTAAGATGGTTGATACATTCTGGTCGTCCTGATTGCGGGAGGCCGACACGGAAACCCGCGTTTGTTGCTGGCTGGGCGGTGGCATTGGCGCTCGCAGTTCATTCGGCGGTCCGCCGCGTAATTCCAACCTGATAACCCCGACCAGTGTGGCTGCCACCATGCCAAGAGTCAGCAGCCTGGGTGGGGGAAGAACCTTAAAAGCCAGTCCCATCCACTTTCCGCGCCTCCCACTGTTCCGCTGACGGATGCTTCCGCCAGTGTCGTCTCCGGCTTCACCCCCACGAAGAGGGGCATACTCCCGCGTCCCAGTGTATCACCAACCGGTCCGGCCGCCTTGCTTTAGATCATTGAAAATAGAGTGGAGGCGATATAATCTGTGCGAGTATTTGAACTTCAGCAACGGAGCGAGACGACCTGCCAAACCTCAGGAGCAGCGAGGAAGCCATTATGCAGCTTTTTCAACTGAGCTGGGCGTCAGGGGCATCGAGGCGCAACGTTTTCAACCTCATACCTTTTCTTTCAGGTGTTCTCTTCCTTTGCGCTATCGGGCGATGATCGACGAGGCGCTACGATGACGGCTGAGAACAGTGACCGCAACAACGGCCGTTTCGCAAGCGGAAACAGCATGGCGTTCAAGCCAGGCAAGTCGGGCAATCCCGGCGGCCGGCCTGCAGTTCCTGCTGAAGTGCTTGATGCGTGCCGGGCGCTGTCGCTGGAGGCTGTGGAAATTCTTAGGAATTGGATGCACCAGTCAGACGATCCTGCCGCAAGTGTAAGGGCCTGCAATTCGATCCTAGACCGCGCCTGGGGCAAGCCGGAGTAAACCATGAACCTGGCCGGATCGCTGGATGTAAACGCCCAGCGCGCTGAGACGGAGGCGCTGGTGGAGGCAATGAAGCGGCTGGAGATTGGCGAACTTAGGTTGTTGATTGGGTTTTATCGAAAGGCTGGGCTGAAGCTGCCGGGCAAGTCATAGGCAGGCTGGTGCTGATTCAGTGCTGATACGCTCGCTATCACTTCGAGCTCATCGGCCTCGAAAGCCAGCTCCAGCGCCTCGGTTCCGTGATTAACTCACAGCGCCTAGATTGTTCGCGTTATGTGCCAGCATGAGCACGCGCATCCCGATCACCGGCACGTTGCGCCTCGCCAACTCCGTTACATGTAACGCGTTGGCCGCGTTCGTCACCTACCCTGCTGGCTTGGCTGCCAGGCTGATCGGCCGGCCGCGTGAGAGATTTCATGACGCCTCCGGCATGTAGCTTTCGGCGCGGCCAGTCGTTCCGGGCGGTTCGCGCACGCGGGTTGCGGTCAGCAACCCTCCCGGCTCTGCAGGCGGCCCAGGTCCCAAACAAAACGATTACTACCCATGCGATCAGCCACAACAACTATGAGCGACCATCACACCAAGCTGCCTTGGGGCGCATTCATCAGAAACGGGTTACCTTGCCGGGTGACGGTCTTCGTGCAGCGCGGAAGATACGGAGGTGCGTTGCTGCGGTGCGCACAACCTGGGCGAGATTACTTCGGCGCTTTCGGTCTCGCAATGACAAATCGTTGGGATAAGTAAGGCGATGAGAACTAGCACGGTCCTGTTGGTTTTGAGCTGCTGTCCAATTGCCGGTGCGTGGGCGCAATCGGGTGGCGGCCGGGATTATACGAGGGCCCAGGCGGCGGCAGGGAAAGAGGTCTATGACAAGACCTGCGCGGTGTGTCACGGCGATCACCTGCAGGGAGGCGTTGGTCCTGCGTTAGCTGGGCAGCAATTTCTGAGCGTATCCCAATACCAGAAGATATCTGCTGAGTATTTCTATCACTTTATGGCGACCCATATGCCGTTGACGGCTCCGGGTAGCTTGACCAAACAGCAGTACCTGGACATCATGGCATATATGCTTGAAGTTAATGGGTATCCTGCTGGCACGCACGAGCTAAGAGACAGCAAGGAGGAACTCAAGGCGATCAAGATCGAACCGCAGCACTAACAAGATAACGAACCGAAGGCGGACACCACGAACAGTGAGGCGTGGTGTTTGAACGCGTTCATGAACGAGGGAGAAACGAGGAAATGGCCATGAGCTTCACAGCCAATATGCTGACAGGGGGTAGCCTGCTCGCCCTGGTGATGGAAATCGGCACTGGCGCAGCGTATGCGCAGGCATCGCCGCAGCCGCCACATCCCCCTGGTACGGTGCAGGGGGTCAGTGTCCCAGTTCCGGTAAATGTCGATGTTAATTATGAGCAATTGCTGGGGGCGGATCAGGACACAAACAACTGGCTGCTGTATGGCCGCACGTACGATAACCAGCGGTATCGCCGCTTGATCAGATAAACGCCAAGAATGTCAGCTCGCTGGTCCCGGTGGCGAATATCCAGACCGGAGTGGCGGCGAGTTTCGAGGTCAGCCCAATGGTTGTTAACGGGATTATGTTTATCTCGACGCCATATGACCACGTGATGGCGTATGATGCAACCAATGGGAAGCAGCTTTGGAATTACACCGCCAAGCTGGGCTATACGCAGTTGTGCTGCGGTCCCGAGAGCAGGGGCGTGGGAGTCGCTGATGGGAAGGTGTTTCTGGCGACGCTGGATGCGCACTTGATTGCGCTGAATGCATATACGGGCAAGGAGGTGTGGAATACGCAGGTTGAGGATTCACGTGCTGCGTTTTCCATCACAATGGCGCCGCAGGTTTATCAAGGGAAGGTGATCATCGGGACGTCGGGGGCTGAGTTCCCGACGCGAAATTTCGTTGCCGCATTCGATGCGAAGACGGGCAAGGAGATCTGGAGGTTCTATACCATTCCTGAACCGGGGCAGCCGGGCGGCGACACCTGGAGCGGCAATTCGTGGAAGACCGGTGGCGGTTCGATGTGGAACACGCCGGCGATTGACCCGGCCAAAGGGCTCGTGATTTTTGCAACGGGCAATCCCAATCCGGACAATGACGGTTCGGTTCGGATGGGCGCCAACGCCTATACCAACTCGATAGTTGCGGTGCACATCGACACCGGGAAGATCGCCTGGTGGTACCAGCAGGTGCCGCACGACGTGTGGGACTATGATGCGATGGCGCCAGTGGTGCTGCTGGATGTCAAAGACGATCAGGGACGGGTCGTTCCAGCGGCGGCCGAGGCGGGCAAAGAAGGGCAGGTCTTCATCGTGAACCGGAACACGGGGCAGCTTATCCGAAAATCCGAGCCCTTCGTGATGCAGAGCGCCAATATGTGGACGCCGCCCCCGACGAACGCGTACGTTAACGTTTATCCTGGTGCACAGGGCGGGAATGAGTGGTCGCCGGAGGCGTATTCGCCCAAAGCGGGTTTGTTCTATGTGCAGGGAACAAATAAGTCCTGGGAATACACGGCGAGCACTGACGAGACGGTAACGGGACACGTGCGGCTGGGCGGCGTGTTGCAGCCGATTACCCCGGAAGGGGCGATGGAGCTCGGCGAGCCAGATGTCGGTAAATCCAAGGAGAACACCGCGGGGGCGATTGAGCCTTCGGGTACTCTGTCGGCGATCGATCCTAACACTGGCAAAATCAAGTGGCAGTATCGTTCGGATTATCCGATGTTGGGAGGGTTGCTGGTGACGGCCGGCAATCTGCTTTTCTCCGGGGAGTTCGACGGTAATTTCAATGCGTTCGACGCAACTACCGGCCAGAAGCTGTGGCATTACTCGATGGGCGCCGGGGTCAATGCACCGCCGGTGACCTATATGGTAAGCGGCAGGCAGTATGTTGCTGTGGCGGCCGGCGGCAATGCGGCCAATGGCAACAACATCATGATGCAGAGGTTGGGCCTGAACTTTGGCAACTCCTTGGTGATTTTCGCTGTTCCCCAGCCTGCTGTGTCGCTGGCAGTTAAGTAAAGTCGTAGTTCTTGCGAGGAGTCGGACGAGATTGCTTCGTCGCTCCGCTCCTCGCAATGTCGCGGTCGGAATTGCCTCCTCATCTACTACGGGGCATACCAATTTCGCTATAGAAGTCAGGGAGGCACGAGGATGCCATCGCAATTGCGCAGCAAAGACAGGCTAATACGGCGCATCGGCGCGGTAGGGAAGGTGTTCGCCGTCGGCGCCGTTGGGGTGGCATGCAGCATCGGTGCGGCGAGAGCAGCGGCGCCATCCGTGGTCGCGGTTCCCGGCGACCGCGTCTACCCGGAGAGCATCACCGCCACCTCGGATGGTACCCTCATCATCGGCAGCCTGGCGGAGGGCAACATTTATCGTGCCGCGCCGGGCGCGGGTGAGGCCGAGCTGTGGGTCAAGCAGGCCGACGCGGGCTTCCTCTCGGTCCTTGGTGTGCTGGCCGACGAGAAGGCCGGGACGCTCTGGGTGTGCTCGTCCGATCTCTCTTCGGCTGGGGTGTCGGTTCCGGGGCAGAAGCCGACCCAGCTCAAGGCGCTTGACCTGAACAGCGGCAATGTGAAGGCGAGCTATCCGCTGCCGGGGAACCGGACCTTGTGCAACGATATCGCCATCGGCCCGGATGGTTCCCAATATGTCACGGATTCCTTTCAGCCGCACGTGTTGCGCCTGAAGCCCGGCGCCAAGGAGTTCGAGATTTGGGCGACAGATGACCGCTTCCTGGTCAAAAACGGCGCCGGTCTCGACGGGATCGCATTCGGTGGCGACGGCAATCTTTATGTCAATCTCTACAACGGAAATGCGCTGTTCCGCATCGACGTAAACAAGGACGACAGCGCGGGCAAGATCACGGAGCTGCAACCGTCCAAGCCGATCGCGTTGTGCGATGGCATGCGTAAGTTCGGCAACAACTCGCTATTGATGATCGAGGGCACCGGGAGCTTGGATATCATCACGACCAGTGGGGATAAGGCCAATATCGGCGTGGTCAAGAGCGGGTTCCACGTGCCGGTCTCGGTGGTGCAGCTAGGCGCCGTCGGCTGGGTGCTCGAAGGTCAGTTGGGCAGCCTGTTCGAGCCGAAGAAGAACGGCCCGCCGAGATTGCCGTTCCGGGCCTACGCGGTGCCGTTGCCGCGGGAGTGATGGTTTGCGGATCTGAGGCGCTTGGGAACGCTTCAGCCGAGAACCCCAATCAGAATTATTTGCGGCGTCGCCATTTTTGCGGGCGATCGCTCGGGCGTGTCAGCCATGGCAGGGTAACTTTCCGCCAGCATCGATGGTTGGGACGATCCGCCGCCCGGGTATGTGGAGGCGGATCTGGTGGCGCACAGCGGGCCGTCGGCAAAGGGGCCCTTCATCCAGACGCTGACGGTGACAGACATCGCGAGCGGGTGGACGGAATGCGCGCCGCCAGCCCGGCATGAGCGCGTCTGCCCCGGCAAACTCGGTCATCGTCCACGCCGCACCGCGCGGCAGGACGCCGACCTTCCTGAGCCTGTTCATCGTCCCTAGTGTGGCGCAGTCGGTTCTGCTCACCGTCGTCCCACTTGAGGCACTGCGATTGCTGGGAACCGCCCGTGCGGTGACGCTGCTCTATATTGCCGCCGGTCTGGCCGCCGTGGTGGCGCGCCTCAGCATTCCTTGGCTGGCACAGTTAATTCGACGGCGGTTCGTGCTCAGCCTCGGCGCATCGCTGCTGATCATTAGTACCGCGCTGCTGACGAGGGGCGCTCTGTCGGAATTTGCCTGCGGTCTGGCGCTCAGCAGCTTTGCCTTCGCGTGCATCGAGGTCATCAGCAACCTTTATGTGCTGGACCACATCCCACGCCAGCAGCTGCGCCGTTTCGAGCCGGCACGCATTTTCGCCTGTGCCGTTCCTCTGACCCTTGGTCCCTGGTTCGGTGTCTATCTCCAGCAGCGCGTTGCCTTGGCGGCGCCGTTCGCTGTCGCCGCGGTCGCCGCGATGCTACTGCTCATCCTGTTCTGGTGCCTGCACCTCACGGAGCTGACGCCGTCCTGCCGCAAGCCGCCGAACCCGCTGCGCTACGTGCCACGTTCTTCGCCCAGCGCGGCTGCGCCTGGCTTGGGGCTTGGCGGGTGCTCGCTCAGCCTGGTGGAGCATCTTCTACATCTATACGCCGATTTTTGCGGTGGTGTCCGGGCTTGGTGCTGAGGCGGGCGGCGCCATTGCGTCGATCGGCACCGCCTGGATATTCCTGGTGCCGCTGTGGGGCTGGGTCGGCCGGCGCTACGGCCTTCGGCCGCTACTGGCCGCCGGGTATGGGACTGCAGGTCTGATGACCGTAGCCACTGCCGCGGCATTCCACCTGCCTTGGGTGGGCGCGGCAGCACTCGTGCTGGCTGGATTTGGTGCAGAAATGATCGATGGTGCCGGCAATCTGCTGTTCCTGCGTGCGGTCCATCCCTACGAGCGTCCCGAGATGACAACTGTGTTCGTCAGCTATCGTGATGTTGCGCAGCTTGGTCCGCCGTTGGTCTGCGCACCGCTTTTATCGGCGCTCGCGCTGCCATCTGTGTTCGCTGCGGCGGGCATCATGATGCTCGGATCCGCAGCGCTGGCACGTTACATTCCCCGTCGGTTGTGAAACGCGCTTTCTGTGGAGACTATTCGGGATCGGGCAATGTCCACGCGGTCCTGTGGACGTGTTTCGTTGTAGGGCCGATTAGGCAATGTTGCTGCCGATCTCCCCAAGCTCGGCAAGACCATCTTCCGATAGGGTCAGCTCCGCCGCCGCCAGATTCTCCTGCAGATGGTCCGGAGACGAGGTGCCGGGAATGACCAGAATATTCGGCGCGCGGGCCAATAGCCAAGCGAGCGCCACCTGCATCGGCGTCGCGCCAAGCCTTCCGGCCGCTGTTGACAATGTCTCGGACTGAAGCGGTGTGAAGCCGCCGAGCGGAAAGAACGGTACGTAGGCGATGCCCTGTTTCCAAACTCTTCGATCAGGGGGTCGTCCTGGCGGTGCACGAGATCGTACTGATTTTGAACACACACCACTTCGGCAATAATTTGTGCCTCGCGAGTTGAGCGGATGTGACGTTGCTCAAGCCCAGATGCCGGATAAGTCCCTGGCATTGCAGCTCGGCAAGTGTCGTGGTCGCGGCGCGGGTAATTGAGACCGCTTCCCGTGTGCGGGTCGCTTTCGCTGCCGCCTGCCCTGAGGCAGCATTGTTCCGCGACCTCGCCCACAGCTTGGTGCCGGCCGCTCCATAGACCGCGGGGCAGGCGCCCCGTCGAACCCGTTTCCCATCAACCCCAACCAACAATCCGGTCCGATCGCGATGAAACAGGCGCAACGGCCGAGGCTGCCCGAATTCGCGGCGGTGCGACTCAGCCATTTTTCACAGCGCTTGGTGAATAGGAGCGGCTAGAGCACCCCTCGCGGGGAACGCTTGCATGCGATTAGGACCTCCAGTTTTCGCCGAATAGGGCCTAGCGGGCCGCTCTGGAAGGCGAGTAGTGATTGTGGGTGACACCTATGACTGGATGGGTCCTCATGCGCGAACGATGCTACGGGCGGCGGTTCTGCATCACCGCGACATTGTCCTTGCTTGCAGCATGCTCAAGTTCGGGCAAAGTCGGCCCCAGCGCGGTAGCCGGGCTGACCCCAGATGCTACGGTGGAGGTGCGCGCGGTTCAGGCCGCCTTTATCGGTAGCGGCGGCGGAGGACACGGCACACTATATTTCCAGGGCCAGGCATACCCGTTCAAGGTAGCGGGTCTGGGGATCGGCGGGATTGGGCCTCCACAATCGATGCAGCGGGAGAGGTGTATAAGCTTAACACCGTCGCGCAATTTCCCGGCAACTACGCGCAAGCCCAGTACGGCTTTGCCCTGGGGACAAGGAGCGCGGGCGATCTCTGGCTGCAAAACGAATCCGGCGTCATTATGCACCTGAAGGCCAAACGCGAAGGACTGATGCTAAGTCTCGGCGGTGACGCGGTGGTGGTCTCAATGAAATAGGATGCATAGGGCCTCGCTTGACACCGGGTTTGCCAAATCTGCATAGTCGCCGGCCGGCATTTAAACTACGGCTCGGCTCACCGGACCGGGGAGATGCCAGGATGCCTAACTCATCGGCGCCGAAGCGGCAATCAAGTTGCCCTAGCGCCATCACGGATGCAGCCGATGGTTGCTGGCATGTTCCGCATGGGCGCGAATGGATCCTATCCCGAGGAGGCGCCGGTCCACGCGATGACGGTGAGCGGCTGATCTGTTTGGCGACGCCCTTCACTGGTCCCCGGCACACGGCTCTGCCAGAGTGGGCGACGAATACCAAACGAGGAGTGGGAACATGAGGCCGACGAGTACGCTGTGCGCCCTGATCACCGCTATGGCGCTGCTGCCCATCACGCACGCTGCCTCCGCTCAGACGCAAGCCCCTGGCCCATCGCGGGTCGCAAGCCCTGCTAACGAAGCGTCATCTGGCGCAGTTAAACTCACGATGGAGCCGTCGCTGATTGTAATGAACGCGCACGGTGCGAGCCTGCAGGGGCAGACGCTCACTCTGGTTGGTGTTAGTCCCAACTCGATCGTTTTTGCGGATCGGCCCGTGCGGGCCGCGGGTCATTTGCTCACGGCGGATGTGCTTGACGAATGGACCGCTGATGGCAGCTTCGTCAAGGATGCGCCCAATGCTACGGTGTCGGTCATGAGCGGGGACGGTCGATTGGCCCAAGACCTTGTTGTCGAGCTGAAGAGTCCAAAGCTCGAAGGTGACAACCTGACCTTCGATGTCCGGGTGCTGGAGGGTAGCCTGGCGAACGCTGATGGGCCAGCATCGGTGTTCATCGATATTATTGGATTGCCGTGGATCCTTTGTCATTTGCGGGTGTGGCTCGACGCACCGCGCGGCGGGCTTATTGGTACGGGGCTGCCGTCGCGCCGCACTATCCTCCGTATGGCTACCCTCCTCCTCCCTACGGATATCCGCCGCCGCCGTATAGGCCGTACCTATCCCTATCCACCGCCCTACTAATTGCTTCTGTTTGCCGCCGCGCGCGACCAGCGAAAATACATTGGGGAAGGAGCGATGCTACGATATGAACGGTGGCGAGTGTGGGTGTCGGCGGCGAGCCTGAGTGCTATGTGGCTCGCCCTGGTCGGCTGCTCGGGCACCCCGCCTCGTGTTATGCTTGATACACCCGGCGGTCCCGTTGCGCTTAATGTCATGCGGCCACCGCCAGGCGGGCTTGCCGCGCCGCCACAATCTGGAGCCGCCACAGACGGCGGCTCAGGCAATGCCTATCAGCCGTGACGGAAACTACGCCGGGTCCATGGCGGTGCTGACCACCAATGGCAACCAATGTCAGAACGGTCCTCCGGTCCACGGATTCAGGGTGGCAGGTAACCGGGTTCGGTTCGGCGGTTTCCGAGGGACTATTCAGCCCGACGGCAATTTGCAAATGACTTATGGCGGCATATGGATCATAGGCCGCTTCGAGCAGAGTTCATTCAAGGGTCAGGCCAGTTTTCCAGGACCGTTCGGCAATCCTGGTTGCACGTACTTGATGAACCTGCAACGAACTGGCCCTTAACTAGCCGGTCCTAAAGCGAGAGGAGGGATGATGATCAGACGAAAAACTGGCGAGCCGCTGATGCGGTCAATTGTGGCCCAGGGTGTTACGATCGCAGCAATGCTCGGCCTGGCCGGATGTTCGCTGAAGGTTCCGACGGAACAGAGCATTCAGGGTCTGCCGCCCGACGGGACCGTCTCGCTGACGGAAACCTTTGTCGCCGGATATGGCGGGGGCAGCGGCACACTGAGTTTCAACGGTCGGAGCTATCCGTTCCGGCTGCTCGGCTCCGTGATAGGGCCGGGGGGTGCGGATCGCATCACCGCATCGGGCGAGGTTTACAAGCTGACGAACGTTGCCGACTTCACGGGCCGCTACACGCAGGGGAGCGGTTCGGCGGGGTTGTCGCGGGGCGGTAAGGGCCAGCTTTGGCTGGAGAACGAGGCCGGCATAATCATGCATCTCTACAGCACGAGCTCCGGTGTCCTGCTGTCGATTGGCAAGGAGGAAATTATCGTCCGGCTTTCGAGCTGACGCTTGCGCTGGCTAGAACACCGTGAACGCAGGTTCGGCGGCTGTTTGATCGCGCAAGTATCGTCAACGGCGTGCAGAACGTTGCGGCGGTAGCCGGCTTCATGTCCCCGCCTGGCCGGTTCAAATTAGCTGTGAAGGGAGTTCGATGACGTCTCAAGCGCGCAGAACGTCGTTACCCGATAACTCGAAGGGAGAAGATCGTACCCACGCTGGCATGGCATGGATTCCCGGCGGCACCTTCGTCATGGGCTCAAATCGGCATTACCCGGAGGAAGCGCCCGTTCATCGTGTAACGGTCAGCGGGTTCTGGATCGATCGCACACCGGTTACAAACCGCCAGTTCCAGCAATTTGTCGAAGCCACCGGCTATGTCTCCGTCGCTGAGATCGCGCCCGACGCGAAGGACTATCCGGGGGCATTGCCGCACATGCTAAAGCCCGGCTCGCTTGTGTTCACGCCGCCGCGGCATCCGGTGGATCTTCGAGACTGGTCGCAATGGTGGCGATTCGAGTTCGGCGCCAACTGGCGCCGGCCTTATGGCCGGGGCCGGTCGAACCGCGGTCTCGATGATCATCCGGTGGTGCACGTCGCGTATCAGGATGCCGCAGCCTATGCCGCCTGGGCGGGCAAGGAGTTGCCGACGGAAGCCGAGTGGGAATACGCGGCACGCGGCGGGCTCGACGGGGCCGAGTTTGCCTGGGGTGACGAACTGACACCGGGCGGGCGACATATGGCGAACACCTGGCAGGGGGAGTTTCCAAACGAAAACCTCGCCACCGATGGTTATGCGCGAACCTCGCCGGTGGAAGTCTTTCCGCCGAACGGTTACGGTCTGGTCGATATGATTGGGAATGTGTGGGAGTGGACCGCGGACTGGTACTCGGCCCGGCACACCGGAGATGCGCCGAAGGTCTGCTGCATTCCGGAAAACCCGCGCGGTGGACCGGAGGCCGGCAGCTACGACCGGTGCTCGGGCGCAGCGCGCATTCCGCGCAAGGTCGTCAAAGGTGGATCGCATTTGTGCGCGCCGAATTATTGCCGCCGTTACCGGCCCGCCGCCCGCCATGCGCAGCCGATCGACACGGGCATGAGCCATGTCGGGTTCCGATGCGTGTTCAGAGTTTAAGACTGGGGCCGCGCAGTGCAGACGCCGAACATGGAAAATACAAGTGCCGCTGCGAATACAGCCAGATTCGAGGTAAGGGTTACAGCCGACAGCCACATGGCCTGGGTCCGAACCCGGCTTAGCCTTGAGCGCACGATGATGGCCTGGCTCAGGACTGCGGTTTCGCTGATTGGGTTTGGATTTGCGATCGTTCAGTTTTTCGAACGCCTGCAAGGGATGCCGCAGGTTCACCCGGCCTACGCCCCAGGCGCGCCGCGATATCTGGGGCTGTCGCTCATTTCCTGTGGTGTCCTAGCGCTTCTAATCTCTCTGTGGCAGTATCTGTGGACGGTTCGTTATCTGTGGGGTGAAACCTTCCTGCCAATCGCCGGGCTGACCCGAGAGGGACTGCAATCGCCGGTTGTCGCCGTTGCCGTCTTGCTGGTTTTTATCGGTCTGTTCGCTTTTTTTGCCGTGCTGCTGCGTCTCGTGTAACCCGAAGAACGAGGATCGTTGCCACCACCCGGTTCAGGAGCAAATGAAATGTCTCATGCAGCTGCGAATATTGGGACACGAGTGCGTCACGAACTCGTCCGGTTTTGGATGATCGCTGCCTATCTCTATGTCTGTTTCGGAGCTATCGCGCTCTATAAGGCCGCAATTTTGCAAGCCCACGGGATTGATTACTGGCCTTATGGTGCCGCCGCGATCGAGGCGCTACTTGTCGGCAAATTCGTTATGATCGGGGACGCGGTTGAACTTGGCGAGCGCCGACGCCCTCAACGGTTGGTATTCGCGCTGCTGGAAAAATCGGTATTCTTCCTCCTGTTTCTAATGGCGCTATCTGCTGCCGAGGAAGTCGTGACGGGTTTAATTCACGGCCGAAGCGTCATGGCCTCAGTCCGGGGCTTATGGGGTGGCACCCTTTTTCAGGTGTTCGCCAGCAGCCTGCTCATGCTGCTGATTTTAATACCGTATATCGCTGTTGGGGAAGCCGTTCGCATGATCGGGCCGGAGCGTTTGCGGGCACTTCTGCTCGAACGCACCCCGCCCAAGTACACCGACTAACGGCTGAAAGGAGATCGAGATGCCCAACGGTAAGCCGAACATCCTTATTCTCTGGGGCGACGACATCGGCTGGTGGAATATCAGCTACAACAACCGGGGGCAGATGGGGTATCGGACCCCCAACATCGACCGCATCGGGCACGAGGGGTGCACGTTCACCGATTACTACGGCCAGCAAAGCTGCACGGCCGGGCGGGCGGCCTTCATCACCGGTCAAAATCCGATCCGAACCGGGCTGACCAAGGTGGGCATGCCGGGGGCCGATGTCGGGCTGAGGGCGGAGGATCCAACTATCGCCGACCTTCTGAAGCCACTCGGTTACTTCACCGGCCAGTTCGGCAAAAACCACCTGGGCGACAAGGACGAGTTCCTTCCCACAATGCACGGTTTCGATGAGTTCTTCGGCAACCTGTATCACCTGAACGCCGAGGAGGAGCCGGAGCTGCCGGACTATCCGAAAGACCCGGCGTTCCGGAAGCGGTTTGGACCCCGTGGAGTGCTCCACAGTTGGGCGGACGGCAAGGGCGGACAGAGGGTTGAGGATACCGGGCCGCTGACGAGGAAGCGCATGGAAACCATCGATGAAGAGGTCACTGAGTACGCCATGGGCTTCATCGATAAGGCTCACCGGGAAGGCAAGCCGTTTTTCCTGTGGTACAACACCACTGCCATGCACTTCCGGACCCATTGCGCCGAGAAACACAAAGGTAAGAGTGGACAGGGGGACTACAATGATGTGATGGTCGCGCACGATGAGAACATCGGTCGGATGCTGGCCAAGTTGGACGAACTCGGAATCGCTGACGACACGATCGTCATGTACTCGACCGACAATGGCCCGCACTATAACAGTTGGCCGGATGGTGGCATCACCCCGTTCCGCAGCGAGAAGAACACCAATTGGGAGGGAGGCTGGCGCGTGCCTGTGTTTGTGCGTTGGCCAGGAAAGATTAAGCCGCGTAGGTGTTCAACGATATCGCTTCACACCAGGATTGGCTGCCGACGCTACTCGCCGCCGCCGGAGAGCCGGACATTTCGGCGAAACTCCTTGAAGGTCATAAGGCGGGGGACAAGACCTTCAAGGTGCACATCGACGGCTACAACCTGCTGCCCTATTTGACCGGCGAGGCGAAGGAGAGTCCAGGAAGTTCTTCTTCTACATCAGCGATGACGGCGACATTCTGGCAATCCGAATGGGCGATTGGAAAGTCGTGCTTATGGAACAGAGGGCCAAGCAGCTAATGTGCTGGTTCGAGCCGTTCGTCAAACTGCGGGCGCCCAAAATGTTCAACCTTCGACGCGACCCGTTTGAGCGGGCGGATGAAAACTCGAACACCTACTGGGACTGGGTCATCTCCCACGCCTACCTCCTCTACGAGATGCAGGCGATTGTCGCGGGGCAAATTCAGAACTTCGTGGAGTTTCCGCCACGCCAGAAGCCGGCTGCATTCAACCTGGACGAAGTGCTCCGGCATCTCCAGCAGGCAACCAGCAGCGCCAACCGGTAGGTCGGCTTCGCGGTCGCACTGTCCGACCTCACCTTTGCTGGGCTTGCCCGGCCAAGGCGGTCGGATAGCGCCGTCCTTACGGCCCCAAGCGGGAGGAAATTATGATACGGATGCCGACCAGCCAACTGGCGATCACAGCCGAAGAATCGCGTCTCGCGGAAGCGCGCGAGAAGGGGGTGCCGTGGCGGCAATGGGGGCCGTATCTCAGCGAACGTCAGTGGGGCACGGTCCGCGAGGATTATAGCGAGAACGGGGACGCGTGGAACTATTTCAGCCATGACCAGGCCCGTTCGCGCACCTATCACTGGGGCGAGGATGGCCTTGCTGGCCTCAGTGATGACAAGCAACGATTGTGTTTTGCACTGGCCTTGTGGAACGGCACGGATCCGATCCTTAAGGAGCGGGTGTTTGGTCTGACCAACAGCGAGGGCAATCATGGGATGAGGTATCTGTACAAATACCCTCAGGATCAATTTCCGTACCTCGACCTGATCGAGACGAACAGACGTCGCGGCCGGTGGGACCCGGAATACGAATTGATTGACACTGGAACATTTAATGACGACAGATACTTCGACGTATTCGTCGAGTACGCAAAGGTCGCACCGACGGACATGCTGATCCAAATCAGCGTATGCAATCGCGGACCCGACGAGAGGGTGATCCACGTTCTGCCGTCCCTATGGTTTCGCAATTTTTGGACTTGGTGGCCGGAGGAGCCCAGATCAATCCTGCAGGACGTGTCCCGAAAGGACGGCGCTGGTGCGATTGCCGCGAGGGACGCGCTGCTGGGGGATTATTTCCTGTACTACGAGGGGGATGTGCGGCTGCTGTTCACCGAAAACGAGACGAATAACAAGCGTCTTTTCGGGATTGCCAATCTGACCCCTTATGTGAAGGACGGGGTTAACAACTATATCGTAGCGGGCAATCGGGAAGCGATCAACCCGAATGGCACCGGAACCAAAGCGGCTGCACATTACGAGTTGCGAGTGGGAGCAGAGAGAACTGCGGTTATCCGGCTGCGACTGAACAATGTCCCACCTGGTATCGACGAACCTTTCGGCACGCAATTCGCGCAGATCGTCGAGGCGCGCCGGTGTGAAGCCGACGAATTCTATCGGGCGATAACCCCTGCCGGTGTGGGCGAGGATGCAGCGAACGTGATGCGGCAGGCATTGGCCGGAATGCTGTGGAGCAAGCAATATTTCTCCTATGATATCGCCAAATGGCTGAAAGAGCATGGTGTCGATCCGATGCGTCCGTCATCGGGTCAGGTCTCGGTGCGGAACCGTGAGTGGTTTCACATGCTCAGCGAACATATCATCTCCATGCCAGACAAATGGGAATATCCCTGGTTCGCCGCCTGGGACCTGGCCTTTCATACGCTTGCGCTGTCCATCGTTGATATCGACTTCGCCAAGCAGCAGCTCGATCTCCTGCTTACGGGGCTTTACCTGCATCCGACCGGGCAAATTCCCGCTTACGAGTGGAATTTCAGCGACGTTAATCCGCCGGTGCATGCGTGGGCCACGATCTTCGTGTACCGGATGGAGCGGGTGATCGAGGGGCAGGAGCAATCGGGAGTTTCTGACGCGGGTGTTTGGGAAGCTCAATTCAAATTTCGGCTGGTGGGTGAACCGCAAAGACCGTTCTGGCAGAAACCTGTTTGAAGGGGGATTTCTCGGGCTCGACAATATCGGGGTTTTCGACCGCAGCGCGCCGCTGCCCACAGGGGGCTATCTGGAGCAGGCTGATGGCACGGCGTGGGTGGCGTTATTTGCGCAGAACATGCTGGAGATCGCCGTTGAGCTGGCAGCGGCGCAGCCGGCCTATGAGGATCTGGCGACGAACTTTGTTGCCCAGTTCGTGTTGATCGCCCACGCCATGAACGGACTTGGTCCGGATGGGATGTGGGATGAGGAGGACGGCTTCTACTACGACGTGCTTCGCCTGCCCGATGGCGGTACGACCCGAACTCAAGGTCCGCTCAATGGTTGGTCTGCTGCCGCTTTGCGCCGCTACGGTCGTCGAGCGATGGCAGCGGGAGCGGCTTCCCCAGATTGACTGCACAAACGTACGAGTGCCTAAGGCGCATGCCGGAACTCGACACGTCAATTCATTCAACCGGGCCGGGGCATTTCGGTGTGGCGGAGCGCGGCATGCTTGCGCTGGTGAACGAGAACCGGTTACGGCGCATCCTTTCGCGCATGCTTGACGAGAGCGAGTTCCTCAGCCGCTACGGGATCCGCGCGCTGTCCCGCTATCACGCCGATCATCCCTACACCTTTGGGCTCAGGGGCAGGGAATATCGGGTCGGTTATCTTCCGGCCGAGTCGGATACCGGGATGTTCGGCGGCAACTCCAACTGGCGCGGACCGATCTGGATGCCCGTCAACGTATTGCTGATCCGCGCCCTGCTGCAATACTATTTGTATTACGGCGACAACTTCAGGATCGAGTGCCCCACCGGCTCGGGCAATACGATAAATCTGTTTGAGGTTGCCCGGGAGATTGCCAGCCGGCTAACCCGCATCTTTCTGCGAGATAAGTCCGGACGGCGGCCAGTGTTCGGAGGCGCCGAGAAGTTCCAGCGCGATCCCTATTGGCGGGATCACCTGTTGTTTTACGAATACTTTCATGGCGACAACGGCGCCAGCATCGGTGCCAGCCATCGACCGGATGGACCGGGTTGGTGGCGCCGCTGATCGAAATCTTCGGGCGCCTCGATGGCGGGGCTTTTCTCGAAGCCGGCCGGAGTGCCGCCTTTGCGCGCGATTAGGGTTTTCCGCTTACCCGTGTGGTATTGCTCGGGCGGGTGCGGCCGATGGTCAGTGCAACGACATTTACGTCGCCCGCGATCGCGTTAGCTAGCGCCTCGCCTGCTAAAAAGGCTTTGCCGCCTCCGTTTTGGGCCTCTAGCATCCAGCCCCTGAGAATGTTTAAGGTCGCGTCCCATAAAATCGATGGGGGACGAGTGATGCTCAACCGAGAGCTTACCGAGATGGTGTTCGCGTTGCTGCTGCTGACCGGGGCGTGGTCATCGGCTCGCGCCCAACAGCCGGTGAGCCAGGGACCAGCCGCGAGCCAAACGGGCTGGATGTTCAACTTCGCGCCCTATCTTTGGTTGCCTACGGCCCACGTCACGCTGAATTACAACTTGCCCGATAATCTCGGCGCCAGATTACCGACTGACCTTTCGAGCGGGCCCGGCGATTATCTATCTAAGCTTGATGCTGCAGCGGCGTTTGCGGCCGATGTCAGGAAGGGCCCGTTCTCGCTGTTGACAGATTTCATGTTCACCCGCTTCAGCGCCGGCAGCACCAAAGCCACATCAAGTCCGTCGATTTTTTCGGCCAGCCCTCTATACCCATATCGCGCTCGTTCAGACCAGCGTCAGCACCACCCTGAAGACCGCTATCTGGACCCTTGCGGGTGGCTACACCCTGTTGCAGGGCGACTGGGGCAATCTCGACCTGATCGCCGGGTTTCGCTTTCTCTCGGTAAGTGCCAGAACCGATTTCAGCCTGGCGCTGTCGGTAACAGATCCGCGGGGCAGCGGCTTTACACTCGGCGGTCTTGGGGGCGTCTCCGCCAGTAAGGATATCTGGAACGGCATTGGCGGCCTGCGCGGGCGGGTTCGTCTTGGCGCTACGCCCTGGTTCATTCCCTACTACTTCGACATCGGCGGTGGCGTTTCACGGCTCACCTGGCAGATCGCGTCCGTTTGGGTTACCAGATCGGCTGGGCGGCTCTGTCAGCAACCTACCGCTATTTGTCGTTCGAGCAGCGCGACGACGCCGTGGTGAAGCATCTGGCTTATGGCGGACCGATGCTGATGGTAGATTTCCGTTTCTAGACCGAACTTCCTTCTTTCGGAGAGTGTGAAGTGGCAGGAACAGTAAGGACAGAAGCACGAGACTGGTCCCAAACGTAGCCATGTAATCCGGAAATTTGGACTTGTATATCGCGGCGGTGTTGTGCCAATGCGTTGCCATGTATATCGAAGCTGTTCCAAGAATCGGAACTCGCCTCCCGCCATTCTGCTGCGCGAGAGTTACCGCCAGGATGGCAAGGTCCGTAAGCGCACGATCTGCAACCTCTCCGATTGGCCCGCCGAGCACGTGAAGGCCTGCGCGGTGTTTCAAAGGCGGCGTTATCATTCCGGCCGAGCGGGATGCGTTCACCATCACCCGCAGTCTGCCGCACGGGCACGTTGCAGCAGCGCTCGGGACTGCCCGGAGATAGGGCTTGATCGGATGCTCGGCGATCGCGAGCGATACCGTGATCTTGCCCTCGCGCTGATGATCGGGCGCATTATCGAGCCGGCATCCAAGCTCGCCACCGCTCGTGCACTTTCCTCCGCCACGGCTGCATCGAGCCTTGGCGAAATGCTTGGCCTCGGTGAGGTCGACGAGGACGAACTCTATGCCGCACTGGACTGGCTGCTGGAACGCCAGCCTGCCATCGAGACAGCCTTAGCCAAGCGCCATCTCAGCGATGGCACACTGGTGTTATATGATGTCTCGTCAAGCTACATGGAAGGCCGCTGCTGCCCGCTCGCCCAGCGTGGCTACAGCCGCGACGGCAAGAAGGGCACGCTGCAAATCATATACGGCCTACTCTGCGCTCCCGATGGCTGTCCGATCGCCATCGAGGTGTTTGAGGGCGATACCGCCGATCCGATTACGCTTGCCAATCAGATCGAAAAGCTGAAGCGGCGGTTCCATCTCGACCACGTGGTCATGGTCGGTGACCGTGGCATGATCACCCAAGCACGCATCACCAATGACGTTAAATCGGCAGGCTTCGACTGGATCGCGGCACTGCGCGCGCCGGCGATCAAGGCGTTGATGGAAACCGGCGCTTTGCAACTCTCGCTGTTCGATCAGCGCGACTTCGCCGTATCACGGCGCCCGAATTTCCGGGTGAGCGCCTGATCGTTTGCCGTAATCCCGATCTCGCCGTCGAGCGCGCCCGCAAGCGGGAGGATCTGCTGGCCGCCACCGAACGTGACCTCTCCCGTATCCAGATCGCGGTCGCTCGCAAGCGCAATCCCCTCCGGGGCGCTGCGCGGAACGCACTCGCGGTTGGCGCGGTGATCAACAAGCACAAGGTAGGCAAGCATTTTGTCATCGAGATCACCGATACCGTCTTCAGCTTCGCCCGCAAGACCGCCGAGATCGTCGCTGAAGCAGCAACCGATGGCGTCTATGTCGTGCGCACCAGCCTGCCGGAAAGCGCGCTCGATGACACCACGACCGTGCGAAGCTACAAGTCGCTTGCGCTTGTGGAGCGGGCCTTTCGCTGCATCAAAACCGTCGATCTGCAGATCAGGCCTGTCCATCATTGGCTGGCAGACCGCGTGCGGGCCCACGTCTTCCTGTGCATGTTAGCCTACTACCTCGAATGGCATATGCGGACCTGCCTGGCGCCAATGCTGTTCGATGACGCCGATGGGAAGCGGCCGAAGCCTTGCGAGACAGCGTAGTGTCGGAAGCGCAACGTTCCCCGGCTGCCATCGCCAAGCAGACCACAGGGCTCACCACGGACGGCCTGCCGGTGCATAGCTTCCGTTCATTGCTCGGCGATCTGGCAACCGTAGTGCGCAACACCATCACCACCGCGATCACACCGGACTATCGCCTTACCGTCGTCACAAGGCCAACACCGCTGCAGCAGAAGGCATTCAATCTCCTCGGCGTCAACTGTAGCCAGTAATCCACAGGTCGCGAGACAGAATGTATAGATGCTTCAGTAACTTGCGTGTCTCGAGGCTAGGAAGTTCGGTCTAGATTGGGCGTTCGGACACGAGACTGAGGGCTGCTCGACGCGCTCGACGAGCAGTACCCCACGGTGGGAAGGGGCGCGGCGAACGCCTGGAGTCGCATGACCGGTGCCGTATACGTGGTCGTGGAAGCCGCCGGTCTCGACCGGGCCAGTCGCCAGAAGAAACGGTCCCATTCCGACCAGCCGCCCCATCAAAACGATGACAGCTCCGATCGCCGCATTCGTCCCCATCGTGCTGCACCAAGGTTGAACGCCCGCTCGCATGAGACCGGCTGGGAGGCGGTAGTGCGCCGCCGCTGCGTCTCTCCGGTTATCAGCTCGATCCGCCGATACGTGCTACGCTGGTGACCGTCTTGATCACAGTCATCAAAACTCGCATTTGCCATCGCGACATCCCCGCGCTCAATCACAGAGCAGAGTGCTTCGCCCTTACTCCCACCTTATCCCAGGTGGGCAACTCGCAGCGGTTACGTTGATATCGCCCATCCCCCGAAATTTTAGGTTGCCCACAGCCGCGTGGTGCATCGCATGCTTGCGACGCCAGAAGTCATAGGGCGTGAGCGTTACGACGCCGATGATCCTGCCACCCAATTGTTCATAGAACGCTGTCGGAAGAAGGCTCCGTGGCCGCAATCGTGGTGGATCATAAAGAGACGACGGTTCGATGACACTCATCCTGACGTAGCGCCCTTCCCGAAACGCACATCCTGCCCTACTCAGCGAGTTTACCACGCGAGGCAAAAAAACCCCAAATCGCGGCGAGTCATGCTTAGGGTGTTCGTTGGAACGGCTCCAGGTGTAGCCGCATCAGTCACGAAAGGCGAGAGGGCGCGCGGATCACCCTGCCCGCGGCCAGCTCTCCGGCCGCCCAAACCGATCCAGCAGGCGCCCCAGAGCGAGGCCAAGGCCGGTGGCGTCCGGCGTCTCATTAGGGCGGAGGTAGCCGAGGGCGCGCAAGGCGACGATCTCATTGGGGAGAGCTGCGCATAGGCGATGGTCAGCCGACACGCCTTGCGAACCATATAGCGGCGCTGGCGGAGCGAGCCCCGCGATGGACAGACATCGCGCGGCCGGCCGCCCTTAGGGGTAGCCGGCGCGGCGGAAGGATCATGACGCATCATTATCAGGCTGTAGCACGCCCTGCCCGGGCAGCTCGATAACCAGGACGCGCTGGTGCTCGTGCCGGCAGACCCGGAGAACCTGCGGCGGCTGGAATCGTGGGGCTGTTCGTGGGCTAGCGAGGTGGAGACGCCCGCAGGCTGCGCCTGAGCTGTCGCCGCTGCGGAGGCGTTTCCGCCAGCTAACCTCACCCGCGCGCAAACCCGACTTCGACTTGCCGGCCCATCGCGGCCAGCACCAGCCCTACCGCTCCCCGGGCAGCGCCAGTCCAGCCTTTCGGTAAAATCCAATCATCATCCGCAGCTCAGTTATATCCAGCCGCTTCAGCGCCTCGACCATCGCCTCCGTCTCCGCGCGCTGCGCATTTATGTCCAACCCACCGGCTACATTCATCGTCTGCTCGGGCTTGCCCCAGGCGCGGTCCAGGATCGAATTGCAGGCCCTCACGCTTGTGGCAGGATCATCCATTTGTCGCATCCAACCTCTAAGAGTTTCCACGGCCTCCAGCGAGAGCGCTCGGCACGCGTCAAGCACTTCAGCAGGAACGGCAGGCCGGCCACCGGGATTGCCCGACTTTCCAGGCTTGAATGAGGTGCTGTTTGCGCTCACGTAACGGTTCCTGATATGGCCCTGTTCTGAGGCGTCATTGTATAGCATCCTCAGGATCCGCCCGATGTGGGTACAGGACGAAGTGGGTGGCGCCCATGTACCCGAGGTGCAACGGCCCTGCAATGCCGCTCATAAGCGGTCTGATGGCACGCGCGATTTCCAGCCGCTGATTGGGTTCCTGTGCGGCACGTTGCACTTCCTCCAGCACGTCTCGCAGTGCGCCGCGCCCCGGCGGCACGGGCACGGAAGTAACCTAGCGCCTTATCGCGGTCCGTGATCCTGACGGCCGGGTTACGCTCGTGCTCTGCGAGCAGTTCGGTAACCCGGGCGTCGATAATGCGCCGGCACCTGCCCGCCAAGGCACACGTAGCAGGATCAGGGCAGGGATCGCACGGAATGGGCGATGTGGTCCTGGCTGGCGCCTCGACCTGCACATCCTGAGTGCGGAGCTGCGGGAGCTTCGGCATGAAGCGCCCCGGTGGGAGCGGATCGGGCGGCAGGATGCAGCAGCCATCCTGCCACACGTCGCGCGGCGCATCGACGCAGGCGAGCGCACTGCCAGGGGCCCGGGCCGCCCGGCTCGATAGCGGACACCCGCCAATACAGGCCGCAGCCGCAGGTCGGGCAAAAGGTGGTGGGTTCGGGATCGGGCGCTGTGTCATTCGCCGCCAACAGGGCCAGCAGCTCGGGCTTGTGGGCGCGCACCTCGGCCACCAGAGCGTCAGGCAGCGGCCGGGCAGCCCGCAGCTTGAGCCGGCCATCAATGACTAGGGCTTCGCCACCAGCGGCTTGGATGCGGGATAGAGCCGCTGCGGCACTCATGGCAGCGTCTCCGGTTCAGGGAGCCGGTGTGGTTCAGCCAAGCGGATGCGGAGCAGCTCGCGGATGTCGTCTCGGGTCCTGCCGTGCCTCGGCAACCAGCTCATCGGGCGGCGGGCGTTGGGCGCGCCAGCGCATGCGGCCATCGGGTAACAGGATCAGCGTTACCCCGGCGGCCTCAAGCCGGGCCATCGCCAGATAGGCATCACCCAAGGTCAACCTCCCACATCGGTGCTGGGCCTTCGGGAAGAGGGTGAGGATCGGTCACACGGTCACACTCCGCCTTTGCGGCTGGGTTCACCAATTCAGCAACGGTCACATCATCCGGGGCGTGTGACCGTTCCGATCCGGCTGAAACCGAGGGTTTCTGCGCGTTGTGACCGTGTGACCGATCCTCACCCCCTTCGGGGACGGGCTCGGATAGGTAACGGCGCCACGCTTCCGCGAACGCCTCCCGGAGATAACCCTTGAACGTGTCCTTGCCGTCCCGGCGGGTGCCCGGACGATGCCGTAGGCGCGGAGCATTCGCGCGAGCGTGTGTGGGGTGAGAGGCCGGCCATGGTTCAGTTCGCCCCATGGCGCGTCCTCCATCTCCACCAGTGCGGCGATGAGGTCCACGGACGCGATCCGGTCCACCCGCCGTGCGGCGAAGATCGCCCGGATGTCCCCCAGCAGGCGGATGCCGCGGCCCTCATCGTCATCATCCGGCATCAGCAGTGCCGAGGCGGCGGTCAGCCGCTCCGGCCAACCGCCGCCAACCAGCTCGGCAATCGCGAACAACGGGCGCCAGTTATCGGCCGCCCGGTTGAACAGGGCGGGCGGAAGCGTGGGCGCTTCTGGCAGTTTTGCCGCATGGTCCTGCACCCACCGCGCTGCCATCCGTGCCAGCGTGGCACCCTCGGCCTCGGCTTTGGCATCTACCGGCTCCGGCCGCTCAGCGCGTGTTGTGCGCTGCATTCGCACCCGCAGTGCCCGATCCGCGATGGTGCCCGGGAGCGCGCCAATGGCGGCGATGGCCGCCGGGGCGAATACAGAAAACGCCCGCGGCTCGGCGTCATCACCCACGCACCGAATCACCTGCCCGCCGCGCTTGTGTCCGGCGTTGATTGCGCCGCGCAGATCCTCATTGTCCTTCAGGAAGGTGTCCGCCTCATCTATCAGGAGCGTTGGCTTCGCGAGTTCTATTGTGCGGAACAACGCCGCCGCCGTGATGTTCGCGGTGGTCAGCGGGCAGCAGGCGAGCCGGTCGATGCAGTCCAGCGCCGTAGTCTTACCGCACCGCTTATCCGAGGATGTGAAGGCCAGGCGCGGCGTGTGCCGGAAGCGGTCGAAGCAGTAGGTATGCACCACCCAGACAGCGGTCCCATCGGCCGCGCCAGCCGGCAGGAATACATGCCGGGTCAAGTATCGCGCGATCCTACCCAGAGGGCAGCTCCGTCCACTGCATCGGGCCATGGCTGCGGCCGGGCGATGGTTAGTTTCCGCCCCTGGCCGATCACCTCCGATGGATCATTGCCGCGGGTCTTTGCCACTTCGGCATCCAGCGTCGTGACGCGCACGCTCAGCCGTTCAGCCTCGGCTTTGCGCACCAGGTCATAATCAAGCTGGCTTAGTTTCGCGAGCCGCTCCACAGTTTCGTATAGCGTTTCCTGCGGCTCGTCGTTGATCGTGAACCCACCGTTTCCCGGCGGCTTAGGCGCGCCTGCCGGCTCATCATCGGCCTGGGTGTCCGATGTGGCTTCGGGCTTGTCTTGGCCACTACGATTGGCGCCGTCCGCTGTCTCGCCATCAGGTTCGGCCAGGCCCTGATCGGCCGCGTCCTTTTCGGCGCCGTCGCCATTGCGGAGCGAAACTCCGAGCTTCTGCGCCAGTTTGAGCGCCTCAGGTGGCCACTTCGTTTTGGGATCAGGCATGTGCGGTCTCCCGCGCAATCAATAGATCGTTGAAATCGCAACCGTCGCGCTCCGGCAAGGCAATCCGCACCTCGCGCCCCTCGCCTCGCCAGCGGAACCAGGCCGCGCGTGCGGCTTTGCGGCCCTCGGTATCGGGATCGCTAGCGATCACAACCCGCCGCACTTCCCGCGGCAGAATCAGGCCCTTCGCCAAATTCCCAGCAGAGACTGCTGCCCACGCGGGAAGGCCGATCAACCGCCCCGCGCTGGCGCTGGTTTCGACCCCCTCACCGATCACCAGCTCGGGTGCGATGGGATCGAGCCGAACGGCGCCGCCCCAGATCGGGCCAAGGCTGGCCTTGGGCGGTTCTACATCAGCTTTCGCCGAACCGTCCGGTCGCAGATACGTGCGGTGCACCGCGATCGGTTTGCCGGCAGCGTCTGTCACCAGCGCGATCAGGGCGGGCAGGCGGCCGCCCTCGGGGTGCCTGCAATCGCCGCGAAACCGCAGGGTCGGGGACGCGGTCAGGCCGGGCAGGCCACGGCTGGTCAGATAATGGTCCGCGATGGTGGAAAGCGCTGGCGCGGAGCCGCTCCATAGCCGCAGCGCGGCTGCCTGTTTGCGTGCTCTAGCTGCGGCCGCATCCTTCGCATCCGGGCGGTCCGGCGGCGTCCACGAGCCGCCCATGATACGGGTTACCGCGTCGTTGATGGCATCGCGGTCGCACCCGTTCGTGCACCATAAGAGTGCCTGGCCGGCCTTATCCTCACGGATCGAGAACGCCCCGCGGTAGTTGCAACATGGACAGTCACCGCGCCAGGAACGCGGATAGCGCTTCACTTTCATCCGGCTGACGAGATCGCGGGCGGTCAAGATGCTCATGGCCGGCGCTCCATGCACCGTCGTAAGTCTTGGCGGATGATGTGCTCGCGGGATCGGTCGCGGCCGGTGCCGCTGGCAATGACGGTGCCAGTCAATTTCGAATGAAAGAACATGATATGATCGCTGCCCAGCCGCTCCCAGCACCACCCGGCCTTCCGTATCTGGCGATACAATCGGCGAAGACTGCGGGGCAGGTCGGCGGTGCTCATGGCGCCAACCCTTCGGCCAGTCCGATTAAAAGCTTACGTTCGCTTTCCTCGGCCGCCTGCAGGATGGCCAGATCATCAGCATCAAGATGCCGTTCTATACATGCGCGCACCAGGTCGCGAAGCAGGTCAGGCTCAATGGCGTCCAGTTCGACCGACGTATCGCTACCAAACTTCTTCGCTCGTGTGTCCGTGGTCTTCGTCGGCCTGCTGGGCAAATCCCATTGCCTGATTTGCTCCGGCGTAACCGCGACCCGCTCAAAACAGATTTCGGCGTCAGGCGCCAGCTCACGGAGCGTCTTTTCGATCTTCTCCGCTGCATTGATACCGCTTGGGTCGTGGTCGCCGAAATGGTAGATGTATGCAGGAACATCCAGATCAGCGATGCACTCGGCCGCCTCGTGCAGAAAACTGAGCGATGCGTATCCGCGGGCCGACATCAGCGGCACATCGTATTCCGCAGTGACCGGATAGATGACGCTGCTTAGGGCGTCTTTTTCCATCCACACTTCGACGTAGCAATCGGCAGAAGCCCAGAGATTTTTCCGATAGAACCGCGCCGTGGCCCGGAGTGCCTCATCGACACTTTCGTACCGATCGTGGCTTGCGCTGATATCGGGTACTGTCGGTTAGCCAGCCATAAGGCAGTTCGCCGGAGCGCATCAGAACGAGGTCGTTCTGCACCCTGGCGTAGCCGCCCTCGGTCTTCTCCACCAATCCGAGAACGGTCGCGCGGTAGAACACCTGCCGGACCGTCATGGGCTGCTGGGCCTCGATTATTTGGAGGAAAGCAGCGCGTCTTTCCTCCACCTCGGCCTTCGTGGACCGGGCCCGGCATTTTATCGGGCCTGCCCCATTAATTCGGAGGTGGCTTGCCGCGGGCGCCTCGAAGGCGCGGGTCATGGCGCACGCTCCTCGGAGGCGAACACCTCCGGGTGCGCCCGCGGCATCGCCTCCATCACCGCCGCGCTCGAGCGCGTGCGCGTCTCGCGGTCGCGGAAATTGATGGCCGGCTGGTAGCGAATCTTGCCATCACCGTCCTTGAGCACGCCTTCGGTTTCAGGCGGCCTCCGCAATCGCGTCGGCAAGCAGCTTCTCGATTGACTCAGCAGTGATTACCGAGCGCCCGCCGATTGCGACTTTCTTGAGCTTACCTAGTTTGATCAGCTCGTAGATCGTCGTCCGGCCGACACCCAGCAGGTAGGCTGCGTCGTTAATGGGGTGAGCCAGGGGCCGAGGGCTGGTGGCGGAATGGGGGTTCGTATTCATGGTTCCGTCTGTGAGTTCCTCGTTATTCAGACGGACGCTCAGGTGGGACGCAGATAACCCCCCGCTCAGTCGTCGCGAAGTTTTCTGTCCGCGACTTTTTCTAGACGGCGGGAGTCCGTGCCTGGTCCTCTAGACCTCCAGGGCATCCTGAAGAGGTGCCTGCCCTTGCGAATGCCCCCGGTTCAATCTTCCAGCGCACGGCGGAGGCGTTTTTGCCAGGCGTCGATGGCCTGATCTCGCTGCGAACGGGAAAAGCCGGCCCGGCGTAACCGGACCGTCCCGCGCGGGGCGGCCTTTTGTGCTTCCACGATCCTGGCTTCGTCTTCGGGAGAGAACTTAAGCCTTGGCCGGCCGAGGACTGCTTTCAGCTCCGCTTCGGACCTGGTAGAACCGGACCTGGTAGAACCAGCTTCCGTTGTCCATCGTCTCAGAACCCCGGCAACCGCGTTCTTGCTAGGCATGCCGCCGAAGACTGCGTCGATGATAGGTTGCAGCAGCCTTATGAGAGGGACCGTAGTGCGTTTCAGGCCGCACCGTTGCAGCACCAGCAGCAGATCGGTGGCGATCCGCATGGCAAAATCGTTCCAGTCTGTACGCTGTCCGCCTTGCTTGCGCCGTGGTTTGATAAAGGGCTGGACACGCTTTAAAGCCTGTTGGAGCTGCAATAGCGCCTCGACTGCTTCGGCGTCCTCTTGCGCCCAGACTGTCGCGAGGGCGCGCAGCTCGTGGTGATCCGCTGAGCTTTGGGTAAGCAGATCTTCAATGACGGTCGTGGTGTCCTGCATCCGGTTTTCGGTGGCTTTTATCAGCTTCGGCAGCTCGTGCAGGATCTTTTCCGCCCCCGTGTATGTTCGCTGAATCGCCTTACGCAAGGATTCGAGCATCTCCCCCCGTTTGGTCCGTGCGACCTTCAGCATGGCCTGCCGTTGCCTTTCCTGGTTGCAGGCCCGCGCTATGGGAGCGAGTACATCATCATCCGGCTTAGGCCAGCGGGGTGCAGCTTTCTCGAACCATACCCGGACCGTGGCGATTGTTATTTCGTCGCTCCCCGAGGCGGCAGCCGGGTTGAGCTTCGACGCATTGATCCCGCCCATATCGCGCCTCCGTTGGCGCTCCGCATGGTGGTCGGCGGGGAAGCCCGGGCGGATGCCGGACGCGTCGGGATCAGCCTATCCCCGCCGATTTCGGGTTATATCACGCCACCGCAGTCGCTCGCAGCTCCACGACATTGTCGTCCTCCGCCGGCAGCGGGCGCGAGCAGAACGCGGCCCATTCATCCATCAACCCACGGCGCTTCTGGAACAGATCGCCGCGCGCATAAGCCTGCTCGGTCTCATCGCCGATTTCGGTGGGCCAGCGCATGTTCCACCACCTCACGCGCGTGGTTCGTGGTCTCACCGGCCCAGACGCGGAACGTGCTGCGGAACCCGTGCACCGTTGCAGCACTACACCCAGCAGTGCGCAATGCATCCGATAACGCGTCTTTCGCCATGCGCCCGCGGCGCCCCGGGAAAAGATGGCTATCGGGGCCAGCCCGGAGCGACTCGACTGTATGCAGGAGGGCCGTTGCGGCGTCTGACAACGGCACCCGATGCGGGCGCCCGGCTTTCATGCGGCTGGCTGGGATCGTCCAGATCCGGGCCTCCCGATCAATCTCCCCCCATGAGGCCCCCAGGACTTCGCCGCTGCGGGCGGCGGTCAGCACGAGGAACCGCAGAGCAAGCGCCCCGACGCCCGGGTTCTCGCTCAGCTTGAGCAGCAAGCCGGGCATAGCCTGCCAATCTAAGGCGGCATGGTGCTCGACCGGGGCGACCTTATTCCGGGCCGGCAGCGTGAATTGCAGGTTGCCTTTCCAGGCGGCGGGGTTCTCGCCGGTCCGCCACCCTTGCACCTTGGCGTAGTCCAGGACGCTTTCGATCCGCTTTTGCACGCGCTTGGCGGTCTCCGGCTTCCCGGTCCAGATCGGTGTGAGCGCCTGAAGCGCGAGACCTGTCGTGACGGCGGAACAAGGAACGTCGCCCATCACCGGGTAGACGTAATCGCGGAGGCTCTGCGGCCATTGGCGGGCATGATCGACATTGGTCCAGGTGGCTTCGTGGGCCCTGATGTATCGCTCGGCCGCCTGCCTGAACGTGACCGCGGCTGCCTCTGCTAGAGTACGCTCGGCTTTGGCGGCCGCCCGTTGTGCCCGCCGATACTCGAGAGGATCGATCCCCCGGGCCAGAAGCCGGCGATTTTCGAGCACGGTTTCGCGGGCCGCGGACAACGTGATCACCGGATAGCCCCCCACACCCATGTAGTGGCCGAGGTAGCGGTGGATCCAACTCGCCTTGCCGGGCCCCTTGATGTCCAACCACAGGCCGCCGCCATCCCCCACCATTTCGGCCCTACCACGCTTGACCAGCGCCTCCACCTTGGCCGCCGTCAGCTTATGGATCGCCATTTCAGAACCCCCACGCGAACCCACACTCGGAGGCCAATATACGCGAACGATTGCGAACGGCAAAGAACAGTAGGCTAGGCTGCTATCGGCCTTGCTCTACGAGCTGGCGGACGCTTGCGAACAATTGTGTTCACATACCGCCGGGATATTCTGTCCCGCCTGGCACCGCGGGCGCCGTGATCAGCATCACCACCGGTGGCAACGGCACGTGTAGTGAAACGATCACCTACAGCTATCCGGGCAACGCGAACCGCCCGGTGGTTCATGTGGCTGAACACGGACTCGCGGGTGGATCTCGCCCGCTGTAATTACTTAGGCTGTCTACGTGACATGCGATTATTCTAATTTTCTGTACCTGGCCCGACTCGGCGGACAGGCTATGCGCGCTCCATGCTAGCCTCATTGATTCTGGTCGCATCTCTGCATTCATCAATCGGCGCAACCGTTTGGTGGCGAACGGAAGGCGCGGCAGTCATCGAGCCGCCGACCAAAAACGAATGCTCCATGTACTTCTTCAATCAGACCCAGGCCGTCGTGCTTGACTTCAGCAAGTCAGGCCTGCAGCGGGTCCTGGCAAGCGACCCGGCTTGGGACGCTCTGCGCGCCGCTAGCTCGCGATCGGCAATTGTACAGATGCGGCATGCATACCAAGTGGACTACAGGCTCGTTGCGGCTGACCAAAGTGGCACGCCGCTGGTCGAATTCCAGTTCCGGCAGCCCCCACCAACCCTGCGGGATATAGCAAGGGCCAAGCAGGTTGTCGTCTTGCTCGACCCTAAGCTACCAATGCTACAATATTCGCTCCCCGGCGGCAAAATGCGGCGACTGGCCCGCGCGCTACGACGCTGCCAGTCGGTCCTAAAGTAAGTCCTCACACCCGCCTCTCAACTATAAGTTGCTTAATCGCCGCAATCGCTTTGGCCGGATTTAATCCCTTCGGACAGGTATCAGTACAATTCATGATGGTATGGCAGCGATACAGCTTGAACGGATCCTCCAGCGCGTCCAACCGCGGGCCCGCGTATTCGTCCCGCGAGTCAGCGATCCATCGATAGGCCTGCAGCAGCACCGCCGGCCCGAGATAACGGTCGCCGTTCCACCAGTAGCTGGGACACGAGGTGCTACAGCAAAAACACAGGATGCATTCCCATAGCCCATCCAGCTTGGCCCGCTCTTCCTTGCTTTGAAGCCTCTCGGCATCAGGCGGCGCCGGTGTGTCCGCCTTCAGCCATGGGTCAATACTCCGAAGTTGTGCATAAATCTGCGTCAGGTCAGGCACCAGATCCTTGACCACCGCCATATGCGGCAGCGGATAAATCCTTACCGCGCCCTCCACTTCACTGATCGGCTTCAGGCAGGCCAGCGTGTTGCCGCCATCAATATTCATCGCGCACGACCCGCAGATGCCCTCGCGGCACGACCGGCGGAACGTCAGTGTCGAATTCGATCTCGTTCTTGATCTTAATCAGCGCATCCAGGACCATCGGGCCACAGGCGTCCAGGTCGATTTCATACGTATCCGACCGCGGATTCTCGCCGGCATCAGGATCCCAGCGGTAGATCTTGAATTCCTTTGCGCGTTTCGCCCCAGCAGGAGCCTTGAACGCCCGGCCCTGCATGACCCGGCTGTTCCGGGGAAGAGTAAACTCCGCCATTTTTCGCTATTCCTTGCAGCTCAGCTTGGCTGACCTCAATACACCCGCTTCTTCGGCGGAAACACCGATACCTCGTTCGTCAGCGTACGCATGCTCACCGGACGGTAGGCCAGCCGCACCTCACCGTTGTCATCACACCAAGCCAACGTGTGCCTCATCCAGTGCTGGTCATCTCGCTCCGGATAGTCATCATGCGCGTGCGCGCCGCGACTTTCTGTCCGGGCCTCTGCGCTGACCATTGTCGTCATGGCGTTGTCCATCAGGTTCTGCAATTCCAGCGCCTCCATCAGGTCGCTATTCCAGATCAGGCTGTGGTCAGAGATTGCCATGTCGGCCAACCCGTCCCACACCCGGTGCATCTGTTTCACACCCTCACTGAGGCTCGCGCTGCTGCGGAAGACCGCCGCGTGCCCCTGCATCGTGCGCTGCATATCGAGCCTCAGATCGGCAACCCGGGTGCCGCCTCTTGCGTGGCGCACGCGGTCGAAACGGTCCAGCGAGGCCTCCCCCGCCCGCGCCGGTAATGGCGGTTGCCCCACATCGGACTTAATCACTTCGGCAGCGCGGTGCGCCGCGGACCGCCCGAATACGATCAGATCCAGCAGCGAGTTCGTCCCCAGCCGGTTGGCACCGTGCACTGAAACGCACGCGCACTCGCCAACCGCCATGAGCCCCGGCACGATCGCATCGGGATTTTCCTCGGTCGGGTTCAAAACCTCGCTGTGATAGTTGGTTGGAATCCCCCCCATGTTGTAATGCACGGTCGGCAGCACAGGGATCGGCTCCTTGGTCACGTCCACACCCGCGAAAATTCGTGCCGTCTCGGAAATGCCCGGCAGCCTCTCATGCAGGATTTCCGCCCCCAGGTGCTCCAGATGCAGTACCGATGTGGTCTTTTTGCGGCCCACATCCTCGTCCTTCGTTGATTTCGATCGTCATCGACCGTGAGACCACGTCACGGGATGCCAGGTCTTTCGCAGTCGGCGCATACCGCTCCATAAAGCGCTCGCCTTCGGAATTGGTCAGATAACCGCCCTCACCCCGTGCCCCTTCGGTTATCAGGCACCCGGCCGGAAAAATCCCCGTCGGATGAAACTGCACAAACTCCATGTCCTGGCACGGCAGCCCGGCTCGCAGCACCATTCCGTTACCGTCGCCCGTACATGTATGTGCTGACGTACAGGAGAGATACGCCCTGCCATAGCCGCCGGTGGCCATCACTACCAGTTGCGATCGAAACCGATGGATTGAGCCGTCTTCCAGGCACCACGCGGTGACCCCCCGGCAAGCGCCATCTTCATCCATAATCAGATCCAGCGCAAAGTATTCGACGAAAAATTCTACGTCGTGCTTCAAACACTGTTGATACAACGTATGCAGGATCGCATGTCCCGTGCGGTCTGCCGCGGCGCACGCCCGCTGCGCGGGCGCCTTGCCGTACTCTACCATATGCCCACCGAACGGGCGCTGATAAATCCGTCCGTCTTCCGTCCGGCTGAACGGCACCCCGAAATGCTCGAGCTCGTACACCGCAGGAACCGCTTCCCGGCACATATACTCAATGGCGTCCTGATCCCCGAGCCAGTCCGAACCTTTCACCGTGTCATACATGTGCCAGCGCCAGTCATCCGGGCCCATGTTGCCCAATGAGGCGCCAATCCCGCCCTGCGCAGCAACCGTGTGACTGCGCGTTGGAAACACCTTGGTTATGCACGCGGTCTTCAGACCGGCTGCACCCATACCCAGCGTGGCGCGAAGTCCCGATCCTCCTGCTCCCACAATCACCACGTCGTAAGTGTGATCCAAAATGCTGTACGCGCCTTGTGAAGGCATCGTCATCGCGTCCATGGTGATCCTCCTACAGGCCCAGCCGGAGGACCGCGATGAAACAGAACAGGGCCAGCACGATCGAGAGCCCGCGAATAAACAACAGCGACGTCAGGCGGGCGACTTCGTTATGAACGTAGTCCTCGATCGAAGCCCGCAATCCCATCTCCATGTGCCAGAATGTCGCAATGATCAGGCACAGCATCAGCACCAATGGCACCGGAGCATGCAGCCACGCGATCACGTCCGCGCGCGTGGCGCCCTCCAACCTGATCGCCGAGGCAATGAACCACAGCGACAGCGGAATCAGCGCGATGCCCGTCAAACGTTCCACCCACCACGTGCCGGATCCCGCCCGCGCTGCGCCAAGCCCGCGCACCCGCCCGAGCTGAGACCGCAGGATTTCGACGTCCAGACTCTTCTCGACGTTTGGCATCACCACACCACCAATCCAACAATCCATACGATCAACGTCAACGCCGCTGTCGCAGCCAGCACCAGCAACGCCGTAAGGCGATAAACCCGATTATCGAAGCCATATCCGGCATCCCACACTAGGTGGCGGATACCCAAAAACAGATGGAAAATCAGGGTCAGCGACCAACCGAGCAGTATCAGCACGCCAAACCAGGAGGCGAGGAAGCTCTGCACGGTCGCAAACCCCTGGTCGGACGTAGCGGCGGCCACCAGCCACCACGTTAGCATCAGCGTACCCACCGATACCGCAATGCCCGTGGCCCGATGGCTGATCGACAGCGCCATGCTGATCGGCCAACGGTAGATCTGTAAGTGCGGCGATAAGGGCCGCCGCACCAGTTTGCCCTCGGTGTTGCGGCCCACCATCAAAGCATCGCGAACGTCTCTCACGTCAGTCCCTCATCTGATCGTTCGATATCGAGCGATTGCGCTTGATTTAATCGCCCAAACAGCAGGGGTCAATCTAAGCGCAAGCGCGGGTCAGCTCCCAGACCTGCGCGCACCTGCTCCAGCACCCGACGCATATCCTTGCCAACCCGCGCAGGCGCCTCCTCCCACGAAACCAGGGCAAACCGGTCGAATTCCGGTAGCACCGCCCCATAGCGCGTGGTGAAGGTGGATCCGCAACGAAGTTCTCCCGGATCGGGGAATTGATTGACTGGCCAGACGAACAGCGCAAGATCCTTTCCAGGTCGGTATCGTAACAACCCGAGTTCCACAAGGTCCGTCGGCGAAACTGCCAGGCCGGTCTCCTCGGCCAATTCGCGGACTGCCGCTGCGCGCCAGTCCTCTCCTGGATCCGCCATCCCCTTGGGAATGTCCCATCGCGGCGATCCCGTCGCGTGCCCCAGCAGCAGCCGCGCGCCATCAGTCACGATGACCCCGCATGTCACGGCCCGCGGCAACCGGGGGCGTCCGGCGCCCGTTGACGAGCTTTCATCCAAGGAGCCGTTCATGAGTTCCAAAAAGAGCCCGGGTACAGAACGATTTGGCGGTCCTGGAAGCAGTCACCAGGACCGCACACAGCCTGAGGCTGTGGACCAGCTCACCGGCCACAAAGGCGGCAGCACGCCCGCGAATGATCCGCCGGTCCCGGGCGAACCCACCAATCCTGATCGTAGCCGGGTCTCTGGTGGGGGCGGTGAAAAGGACCGCCACCATCGGCATACCCCGGAACGGAGTTGACCGGCTTATTCGCTCTCCTCTTCGGCTTCCGCCTCGCGCTTCAGGCGGTGAAAGCTACGCACGCTGAACGGTAGCATCCCGAGGTAAATCGCGCCCGCAGCAGCCAGCGCTGCCCATGGCTCGGCGACCAGCACCGCGGCGTACAGCCCGACGCCGAGCATCAGGGTCAGCACATACTCCGCCGGCACTTTGAAATTCTTAAAGCTCCATACTGGCAAGGTGGAGACGCACAACAGCGCCGTTCCCACCAGCATTAACGAGCAGAAAATCGGATTCTGCGCCACCGCGACCAGCCAGGGTACGTCCAGTGCGTTCGCCTCCAGCCCGATGAACAATGGGAACAACGCCACACCAGCGCCGGCCGGCGCGGGGACACCGGTGAAGAAATTGTAGGCGTAGGCTGGACCCGGTCCTGCTTCCAGAGAGGCGTTGAAGCGCGCGAGCCGCAGCGCCATGCATACGGCGAACAGGAGGCACGGGATGAACCCTACGCCATCGAGCCATTCCAGCGACCAAAGATAAATGACCAGCGCAGGTGCCACGCCGAAGCATAGAAAGTCGGTCAGGCTGTCGAACTCAGCTCCGAATCGGGAGGTGCCTTTCAGGAGCCGCGCGATCCGCCCATCGATCCCGTCGATGCATCCCGCGACCACAATAGCGACCGCTGCGGGTCCGAAATGCCCGGACAGTGCAAACCGGATCGACGTCAGCCCGGCGCACAACCCGACCAGCGTAAGGAGATTGGGGATCAACCGATTGAATGATGGCCCCTTAAACCGCGGCCTGACCCGCTGGCGTCGAAGACGGCGCAGCCTCTTGATCGGGGATACCCGGGACATCGGCCCGTCCCGCTCCCACAGCGGCACCGTCATGAGACTGCCAGATCCGCGATGACCGTTTCTCCCCCGATCATCGTCTGCCCCTCCGCCACGAGCGGCCGGATGCCCTCCGGGAGGTAAAGGTCGCTCCGGCTACCAAATCTGATGATGCCGAACCTGTTCCCCGCACGCACGACATCCCCCTCCCGCAAGTCGCACAGAATACGCCGAGCTACCAAGCCCGCTACCTGCACCACCGCGACGTCTCGCCCGTCTGGCATCCGGATCGCGATGGCATTGCGCTCGTTTTCGTCGCTCGCCCTGTCCAAGCTCGCATTAAGAAACGTGCCATGCCGGTAAGCGATGCGCGTTACCGTTCCGTCCGCCGGTACGCGGTTCACGTGAACATCGAACAGCGACAGAAATATCCCGACACGCCATCGTGTGCTGGGGCCCAAGCCAAGCTCCAGCGGCGGTACCGCGGGAGCCACTGACACCACTTTCCCGTCCGCCGGTGCCAGTAGTAACCCGGGCCTGCCTGGCGCGACCCGTTCCGGATCCCGGAAGAAATAAAGGCAGAAGAGAACGAACAACCCGGCCAGCCAGGCCAGCCAGTGCGCGATCGCCAAGCCGATAACGCAAACAACGATGCCGCCGATAACGAAAGGCATGCCCGCCCGGTGCGGAGGGGCGAACACAAGGCGCAGTGTGTCGGCGGCAGCCATTTGCGGCGCTTATGGCGACAGAGGTCTATCTCGGCAATACAGGACCAAATCTTACCGCTTGGGCGGAACCGCAAACACCTGTCCCGGGTAGATCAGGTTGGGGTCGCGAATCTCTCCGATATTCGCGGCATAAATCACGGTGTACCGCATGCCCTGACCGTAGGCGGCCCGCGCGATCCGCCATAGCGATTGGCCCGGCTGTACGATAACGCTACCGGACGCAAAACCTGTCTCGGGCACCACTTCTCGGTTGAACGGCAACTCAATCCTTGCCATCACCCTTCCGCCCGCCCCAAGCTGATCGACGCGCAGACGATGCATTCCAGGCGGCACCGCGCTCGCGGCGCTGAGCGTCCAGCCACCATCGCTGCCGGAGACGGCCTGTCCGATTGCCTTGTTGTCCACATACAAACGGACGCTCGCCCCTGGTGGGGCTCGTCCGCTGAATTGGATCTGTCCCGACCGGCCGTACTCCAGGGCCTGCAGCGCGAGCCGATTACCTAACTTTCCAGCGGGCGCCTGCAGGACGGTGGGTGGGTGGCTCGGTGCCGTGAGGATTGCCAGCGGGGCAGGTCCCGGATGAGCAGGAATGGAGACCAGCACTAAATCGGGCCCGGCTTTTCCATCCGGTCCGGCAACCGTCAGTGCCCCTGCCCCGGATGGCAATCGCGACGCTGGAGTCACAACCCAAGTACCGTCGGCTCCAACGCGGGCGCGCCCGATGATCTGGTTGCCCTCCTGCACCGTAACTTCAGTGCCCGGAGCCGCCCTGCCCGCAATAACCGCTTCGCCCTGCGGCGTGATCCGGACTACGTCAAACCGCGGCGCCGTCGCAGCCGATGATGGCAGCTGAGGTGAAGGACTGACCGGAGACGGTAGTACCGGATTCGGCGCTCCCGTAATCGGTGCCTCTGGCAGCAGCGTCGGGCGCAGAATAGCCGCTGCCGTCCCAACGGCAATCACCCCTACCGCTCCCGCTGCGATCCATCCAGCAGGAGTTGATTTTGGTGTTGGTGGCGGCATTGTCTCAGCCACGATCCAAACTGCCAACAACCATACATGCGGCGTTGCTGTTATGCAAGGGATGGG